>OZ244856.1:0-1029795 GCA_965220995.1 Acidimicrobiia bacterium
GCATTTCGGGAGGTCTCATTGTCTGCCAAGACTGAAGTTCGCAAATCCAAGCCGCTTTTGGGGCGGGGTATCTATGACATCGCCGAAGCAGCTCGGATAGTCCAAAGACACCCCGATACGGTTGCGCGTTGGACCCGGGGTGCGGATCCCCTTCATCGGGTGGAACACGACCGGTTTATTTCTTTCCTCGATCTGATCAGCCTTTGGGTGATATCCGAACTGATCAGGCGTGGGGTTTCCAAAAGGGCGATCAGGGCGGGACGAGAGTACATGACCGAGCAGGTGGGTACAAGCTACCCCTTTGCCCACCAGGACCTCGCTACTGCAGGCACCGGTTTTTTCGGCAAACTGACAGAGTGGGTTGATGTGGGCAAGTGGGGCCAAGGGTCTTTTCAAGCCGTGATCGAGGGGATGCTTAGTCCGATTGAGTTCGGCTCGGATCTTCACGCCTCGGTCTGGCGGCCTACGAATGGGGTGTGGATCAATCCCCAGGTCCAAGCGGGCACTCCGTGCATCGATGGAACTCGGGTCCCCACGAAAGTGGTGGCTGACCTCAAAGCTGTGGGTGAGCACATCGAGGACATTGCTGACGATCTCAACCTTGACATCACACAGGTCAGCGCTGCTCTGCAGTATGAGCTCGCTGCCTGAGGGTGAAAGGCAACGGCGCAGGCCTCCCCAAACTCGTCTCCTGTTCGACGAGAATCTTCCGTGGAGAGTGGCCAGCGCCCTGCGGGAACTCGAATACAGGGCAAGCTATGTGGGACATATCGAAGACAGGGCTCCCCCTCGCGGATCCTCGGACCAACAGATACTGAGCCACGCCAGAACCACCAACCAGGTGGTGGTCACATCAAACCACGATATGGTTCTTCTCTGCCTCGAACAGGAGCAGTCGGTCATCTGGTTGGATCCCCGCGGGCGGAAGATCACTCGGGATCAAATGGTTGTTTTGGTGTTCCGAGCGGCACAGGTATGGGATGACATGTTGAAGGGCGTTCCATGTGCCCGGGGCCAGGTCCTTACTCATTTTGCCCGCGATGGTGACAGTTCCCGGCTTATCGGGATGCCGATATTGGCGATGGCTGCCACGGGTGAAACTGCCTTACCTCTGAGTTGTGCCAGATTGCAATGGCGGCCGCAACGTATACGAAGCTATACGTCTTGCGTTATGCAACCATCTAAAGCGCAACGGTGCGCGCAAAGAGGCTGTGGTCGCCGTCTTGATGAATCCACGCAACCAGGCGCAACCATCGCTAGCCGGTTCGCACTCGGTCTATCAATATCGACGTGAACCTATAGGCTACGGACTGCTGCCATGCTGTATACAAAGTTATACACGGTGCGTTATATCAATATCTAACACGCAATAAAGCGTGTATAGTTGGGATGATGCGGACTCGATGGACCGAAGAGCTCATCTCAGCAGGCGAGACGTACTGGGTCGAGTTCAAGGCCAATGCCAGTGACGATGAATTGGTCGAAGCGGTCGTATGTCTCGCGAACGGGGACGGAGGGCGACTCCTGATCGGGGTGGCAAATGATGGATCGGTTGATGGAGCACCTCCCCGACACGGCGCCTCGACAGACCCCCGTAGGATCGAGGCGCTTGTCGCCAACAAGACGTCCCCCGCACTATGGGTGGAAGCACATGTAGAAGTGCTAGGCCCCGGCGAGGTGATCACGATCCATGTGCCGAGACCAAGATCTCTTGTCGCAACAACCTCGGGCAAGTACATACGCCGGGCTATCGATGTCGATGGCAAGCCGCAGTGCCGCCCGATCCTTCCCCACGAGGTTCCCGGAAGGGTGGCCGAACTCGGGTTACGCGACTTGTCGGCGTTCCCACTGGTGGATCTGTCGGTGCAGGATCTCGATGCCGCCGAACTCGACCGGTTTCGGAGTCTCGCGGAAGGCGGCGGTGACGAAGTCCTCGCCACCCTATCGGGAGAAGAGCTCCTCTCCGCACTTGGATTCAGAACTGTCGACGGGGTCCTCACACTAGGTGCCGCCTTGCTATTCGGGACTCCGGACACTCTCCAGACTTTGGTCCCGACACACTCAACAGTCTTCCAGGCGCTCGACGAACACGACGCCGTCCGAGCCAACCGGCGCCTCCAGTTTCCCCTTGTCCGGGCAATGGTCGAACTCTCCGAAGCAATAAGGCCCTACAACCCGGAGGAGGAGGTCGACGATGGGCTCTTCAGGCTTGGACTACCCCTTTACTCCGAGATCGCGATTCGGGAGTTGATCGGAAACGCCTTCGCCCACCGCGACTACTCGATCAATGGCGAGGTCCGGGTCGCCATCGAAGGTGCCACCCTTTCGGTCAGCAATCCGGGCGGTTTCCCAACCGGTATCAGGATCGACAACCTCTTGACTGCACCGCCACAGGCGCGGAACCCCTTAATCGCCGATGCTTTCAAGCGAGCAGGGCTTGTCGAGCGGGTTGGACGTGGTATCAACAGGGTCTACCGTAACCAGCTCGCTCTGGGAAGGCCTCTTCCCGACTATTCGCGTTCCACTCGGGGCTGGGTGGAGGCCCGACTACCAGCTGGGCCGGCCGATCGGGAACTCGCCGCGTTCGCCGCCATGTCGGCTCGAGAAGGTAAGCGCCTCGATCTACATGCTCTACAGGTGCTACACGAGGTTCGAGCCGAAGGTCGGATCACATCGGCTCATGCAGGACAGATCTTCCATGTCAGCCGTGATGAAGCGCGGTGGATACTCAATTCCCTGGTCGAGCGTGGCTTTCTCGAATCCCGCGGCCAAGGCAGGGGACGCGCCTACCACCTGACGGCCGCTCTCTACCGGGAGTTGGGCGAGTCGGCAGCATATGTCCGCACTCGTGGCTTCGACCGGATACAACAAGAACAGATGGTACTCACCTACGTCGGCGAACATGGTTCCATAGCACGCTCAGAGGCGGCCGAGCTTTGCCGGCTGAAACCCGATCAGGCTTCACGGCTGCTGCGGCGAATGGTCAAGCAGGGAAACCTGGAAATGACGGGTGCTCGACGGACCGCCCGCTACAAGTCTTCATAGTAGGCTGCGATCCGACGGGCCGGAGGTCGTAGAACCACAGCCTCACGCCTCGGTCTGGCGGCCTACGAATGGGGTGTGGATCAATCCCCAGGTCCAAGCGGGCACTCCGTGCATCGATGGAACTCGGGTCCCCACGAAAGTGGTGGCTGACCTCAAAGCTGTGGGTGAGCACATCAAGGACATTGCTGACGATCTCAACCTTGACATCACACAGGTCAGCGCTGCCCTCCAGTATGAGTTCGCTGCCTGAAGGCGGAAAGCAACGGCGTAGGCCTCCCCAACTCGTTGAAACGTGGTACTAATCCAACAAAGGCTGTCCCGGCGTGTCGGGGGTCATGACGGAGATGTGCCAGCCGCCCAGGTTGGCTAGGAATAGTTGCTGTAGGTGGGGGCCGCCGAAGGTGCAGTTGGTTACCCGGTTCATGGTCAGGCCACGGTCGTCCCGGGCCACCAACTCGATGCTCCCGTCGGGGCGGATACGTTCCAGGGCGCTGGCGCCGAACGACGTGACGTACAGGTTTTCCGCTGCGTCGAATGCCAGGCCGTCGGGCATGGGCAAAAGAGCCCCCGGCGCACAAACCTGCTCCGGCGGCGTTCCCGAACCGTCGAGGGGGACCCTCACCACATCGTCAGTGGCGGTTTGAGCGATATACAGATACTCCGCCGCTCCATCGATGGCCAGCCCGTTGGCGTAGTGGAAAGGGCCGGGGTGGAACACCGCAGCTTCACCATCGGTGTCGATTCGATAGATCTCGCCGGTGGGTCCGGGATAGTCGCCGGAACCGGAAACATAGAGCGCCCGGTCTGGTCCGAACGCCGGAAAATTCGGGCCTCGCAGGGGTCGTCCCTCCACCGAATCACAGAACACCTCCCACTCTCCCGACTGATGGACCCTCACCACGGTGTTGTCCTGACAGCAGACGTAGCAGTAGCCGTCCCGGTCGAACGCCAGGCCGGCCGCCATCGCTTTCAACTCACATAGCACCTCGGGTTGTCGGGTTTGCGGATCGATCACGTAGATCTGTCCCGCCTCGCCTCCGGCCCAAGCGCGACCATCGGGATCGAAGGCCACGCATTCGGGATGATCGAGGCCGGCGCTGTACACCTCCACCTGGACTGTCATCGTTTGCTCCTTTTCGTTCACCACCGCTGAGTCGTACCCTCAGCCATGCCTGTTGGGTCTTACCCGCTCCCAGTTTGGGCGCCTGTCCCCGTTCCAGGGCGGCGGCCAGCCCATCCGCCGGCCAGGCGTTCACCGGTTCCACCGCCATGGAATTGAGTCTGCCAAACCAGGGAAATCGGCCGGCGCCGCGGTTGATCCACAGCCAGGCATAGGGAAAGGCCTCCGCCGACCATTCAAAAGTCAGTTTGTCCGCGGTGTCGGGTCGCAGGATATGACAAACCGCATTCTCAACCTCGGTGAGGTACGCCAGGCGTTCCACGGCCACGGACGGCATCTCACCCAAATCCACCTGGTTCCCCTCTCGATTGGGCGCCCACGGCCATTCAAAGGGGCCGCCCGGGGTCAGATCGTCCTCGGGAACCCCCAATCCCGGCACCTGCATCCGGGCGCCGTCCACCACCAGGCGAGTGCCCGCCGGGGCGGCAAAAGCCGGATGATGGCCCCACAGGTACGGCGCCTCCCGACCGGAGGGGTTGTGGATCTCCTCGGTGATGTCGAGTTGGGGCCGGCGGGGGTGCAGGGTCATCCGGCGGGTGAGAGTTAAAGGGGTATGGGTGTGGGACCGCAGGATCACCCGGTGTTCCCCGGCCCTTTCCACCACCTCCCAGGGCGCCCGGGAGACTTCTCCATGCACCGGGTGGGTGACGCCGCCCACCGTACATCCGGCCCCGGCGTTGGGAAACATCTCCTGCCACCCTCCCCGGTGTTCGGACAGCCAATCGAGATCCGAGGAGTAGTAGGACGCTCCGGCCGAGGCTCGCAGAGGCCAGTCCGAGTCGATCCAGGCCAACCGGTTGGGGCCTTCCGGATGGCCCAGGAACACGATCTCCGCGCCCTTGTTCTCATCGACCAGCACTTGCAGGTGGGTGGTGCGCAGGCGGATCATCGGATCGTCTCGGCCACCTTGAGGTGCTCGGGAAAGTGACAGGCGCTGGCGCCGCTTCCCCGCAGACGCTTCTCCAGCAGGGGAGTCTCCGCCGCGCAGATCTCCTGGGATTTCCAGCAGCGGGTCCGGAACCGGCAGGCCGATGGAGGATCGATGGGGCTGGGCACATCTCCGGCGAGCAGGATCCGATTGCGATCCTCCGCGGCGGCCGGATCGGGGGTGGGCACTGCCGAGACCAGGGCCTGGGTGTAGGGATGGGAAGGTCGGACAAACACTTCCTCTCGGTTCCCCCACTCCACAATTCTCCCCAGATACATCACCGCCACCTTTTCGCAGACATGACGCACCACCGAAAGGTCGTGGGCGATGAACAGGTAGGCCAGGCCCAACCTCTGCTTCAGCTCGATCAGCAGGTTGATGATCTGCGCCTGAATGGAGACATCGAGCGCCGACACCGGTTCGTCCAGCACCAGGAGCTTGGGCCGAAGCGCCAAGGCGCGGGCGATGCTGATCCGCTGTCGCTGCCCGCCGGAGAACTCGTGGGGATATTTGTGGGCGTCGCCGGGATGCAGACCCACCAGGTTCAAGAGTTCTTCGACCCTGCCCTTGTCGGGTCGGCGACTCTCGTGGACCACCAGGGGCTCGGCCACGATGTCTCCCGCCTTCATGCCCGGGTTCAGGGAAGCGAAAGGATCCTGGAACACAATCTGCATGTGGCGTCGCAAGGGTCGCATCCGGCGTCTTCCCAAAGCGGTGATGTCCTGCCCCATGAACACCACCCGGCCACTGGTGGGGGCCACCAGGCGCATCATCAGTTTGGCCACCGTGGACTTTCCGCATCCCGACTCTCCCACCAGTCCCAGCGCCTGGCCTTCGGAGATGGAAAAACTCACCCCGTCCACCGCCCGAAGCTGACGCCGACGTCCGGTTACTCCCTCCATTCTCACCGGGTAATGCTTGACCACATTCTCCAGCCTCACCAGGGCCTCGGCGGCACCGTTCAACATCCTGTATTCAGCGTAGCGGTGAGCGTCCGGGGTGTTCAGATTGCCCCGACGGGATTGCGATCTGTTAGGCCGCAAAACAACGCCGGATATTGACAAATGTCCCCTAGAGTGTCTACGATAAGAAGCCCGGCATGAGAATTCCCCGGCTGGCGAGTCGGGGATAGGAAACCGCCACACCGGTGGTTTCGTCCTTGAGAACGGGGGGCCGGGAGGTGGCGAGGCTTGGCAGGGCCTTTCCTCCCGGCCCCCGGATCTCAGATTGTCCCAAAGGCTTTCGGATTGGGAAGAGGCGCGCGGGATCGTATCATTCTCCTGAGATGATCCGGCGGCAGATGACTCGGCTGATACGGCCATTTATCAAATGGGCGACCCTCGCCACATTGACGATCTTGAGCCTGGCGGCTTGCAGCCTGGTGGAGATCGAGGATGCCCCGCTCACCACCTTCGAACCGGCCGGTCCCTTTGCCGAGCGGATCGACGCCATTTTCTGGCAGGTGTTCTGGCTGGCGGCGGTGATATTCGTGCTGGTGGAGGGGGGAATCCTGCTGATCGTCGTGTTGTTCCGAGACCGGAAGGGCCGCAAGGAACCCCGCCAACTGCATGGCAACACCAAGCTGGAGATCACCTGGACCATCATCCCGGCCCTGATTCTCACGGTGATCGCCGTACCGACCGTCCGGGGAGTGTTCGACCTCACCGAATGCGGCGACGACGCCATGCCGGTGGAGATCATCGGCCACCAGTGGTGGTTCGAATACCGATACCCCGAGTTGGGCATCCAGACCGGGAGCGTTCTGGCTATCCCGATCGACCGGGAGGTGTGCGCCTACATGACGTCTGATGACGTGTTGCACAACTACTGGGTGCCCCACCTGATGGGCAAGCGCTACCTGGTGCCCGGGCAGGAAACCACCCTGCGACTGCAAGCCGATGAACCGGCCGAGTACTGGGGGCATTGCGCCGAGTTCTGTGGGTTGTCCCATTCGCTGATGCGGGCCCGGGTGATTTCCATGACCCAGGCCGATTTCGACGCGTGGGCGGCTGCCCAGCAGCAATACGCCACACCCCCCGAACCCGACACCCAGGCGGCGTCCGGGCTGAGGATCTTCCAGGAACAGGGGTGCACCCAATGCCACACGGTGGACTACGGGCCGGACCAGGGCGGCACCAACCTGGTGGCGGACGACCTGTACAACGGCCCCAACCTCACCCACTTCGCCTCCCGGAGCGTGTTTGCCGGCGCCATCCTGCCAAGGGAGGGACAGAGCCGCGCCGATGGGTTGCGAGAATGGCTGGCCAACCCGCCGGTGGTCAAGCCGGGATCTTTCATGCCGAATCTCGACCTGACCCATCAGGAGATAGAAGACCTGATCGTCTGGCTGGACACCCTGCAGTGAACGTAAACTTGCTTTCGGCCCCGCCCGGGCGCAAGGAAGGACCCGTCATGCCATCTTGGACGAAGCCGTCAACATGACCACCACCGCCGAGCGCCGTCCCACCACAACCATCTTCCGCCGGCCCAGGTCCACCACCGGGTTCTGGTCCTGGATCACCACCGCCGATCACAAGAAGATCGGGATCATGTACGGCTATGCGGCCTTTATCTTTTTTCTGGTGGGGGGCCTGGAAGCCCTCCTGCTGCGCATTCAGCTTTCCTCCGCCGACAGCACCTTCCTGACCGCCGCCGAGTACAACGCGGCCTTCACCATGCACGGCACCACCATGGTGTTCCTGTTCGTGATGCCCATCTCCGCCGCCTTCATCAATTACCTGTTGCCGCTGATGATCGGCGCCCGGGACGTGGCTTTTCCCCGCATGAACGCCCTGTCGTGGTGGATTTTCCTGTTCGCCGGGATATTTCTCTATTCGGTGCTCCTGTTCAGCGACCCCGCCGCCCCGGCCGGGGTGGAGGGAGTGGCGGGCAACCTAGATCCGGCCGACAACACCGTCCTGGGTGGGATGCCCGACGGCGGGTGGTTCGGGTATCAGCCCAACGCCGGGCCGTTCTACTCACCGGGCACCGCCATGGATTATTGGGCCTTGGGTGTTCAGTTCCTGGGGCTGGCCTCGCTCATCTCCTCGGTGAACTTCATCGTCACCATTTTCAACATGCGGGCCCTGGGCATGCGCCTTCTGCGGATGCCGGTGTTCGTGTGGATGAGCCTGGTGGTGGCCCTTCTGCTGCTGTTCTCCCTTCCGATCATCGCCATTGCCCTGTTCATGGTCACTTTCGACCGCCAGTTCGGGAGCCTGTTCTTCGTGGCGGAAGCGGGCGGAGATCCGGTTCTATGGCAGCACCTGTTCTGGTTGTTCGGCCATCCCGAGGTCTACATCCTGATTCTCCCGGCCATGGGCATCGTGTCCGAGGTGCTGCCGGTGTTCAGCCGAAAGCCCCTGTTCGGCTACTCGGCCGTGGTGTTCGCCGGGGCCGCCATCGCCTTCCTGGGCTTTGGAGTGTGGGCCCACCACATGTTCGCCTCGGGGATCAGTCCGGTGGCCCAGGCCGCGTTCGGCCTCTCCACCATGACCATCGCCGTGCCCACCGGCGTGAAGATCTTCAATTGGATGGGCACCATGTGGGGAGGTCGTCTGCGTTTCACCACCTCCATGCTGTTTGCAATTGGGTTCGTGGCCATGTTCGTGATAGGGGGACTGTCGGGGGTCACCCACGCCATCGTTCCCTCCGACTGGCAGCAGACCGACACCTACTACATCGTGGCCCATTTCCATTATGTGCTGTTCGGCGGGGCGGTGTTCGGGATATTCTCCGGCCTTTACTACTGGTTCCCCAAGATCACCGGCCGGTTGCTTTCGGAAAAGCTCGGCAAAATCAACTTCTGGGCGCTGTTCGCCGGGTTCAACCTCACCTTCGCCCCCATGCACTGGCTGGGTCTGCAGGGCATGGTGAGGCGCACCGCCTACTACCCGCCCGAGGCCGGATTCGATTTTTGGAACCTGGTGGCCACGGTGGGGGCTTTCATAATCGCGGCGGGGGTGCTGGTCTTCATGTTCAACTGGTGGAGGTCCAAGAAACACGGAGAACCCTCGGGAATCGATCCCTGGGATGCCCGCACGGTGGAGTGGACCACCCCCAACCCCACTCCCGAATACAACTTCGGGGTGGCGCCGACCGTCACCGCCCTCGACGACTTCTGGTACCAAAAGTACAAGGAAGACCACGAGGGCCGCCCGGTGCGAAGATCCGAGGCCGAAACCACCCTGGCCGAACTGGTGGAGACCGGCGTCAATCCTCCCCGACCCATCCATCTTCCGGCTCCCTCCTACTATCCGATAATCCTGGCGGCCGGGATCCCGCTGGTGGGATGGGGCATCATCTATCACACTTCCCTGGTGGGCAAACTCCTGATGGCGGCGGGCGCTCTGGTGGTGGCCGCGGCGGCCTTCGGCTGGAGCATGGAGCCCCTGGAAGAACCCCACCACGAAGACGACCACCCCGAGGACCCCGAAGAGGGCCATTCACCCACGGACGGTTACGCCTGATGGAGGCCGCCGCCACCCTCGATCACCACGACCAGCACGAATCGACCGGCATCGATCACCGCAAGCTCGGGATGTGGGTGTTTCTCAGCTCCGAGTTCCTGTTCTTCGGCGCCCTCATCACCAACTATCTCCTCTACCAGGGCCAGTTCGGTTTCGCCCGGCCCTATCCGGCCGAGATATACGACATTCCCTTCACGTCGTTCTCCTCCTTCGCCCTGCTGATGAGTTCGCTCACCATGGTCTTGGCCCACAACGCCCTCAGCCGCCACGACCAGCATGCCACCCGCACCTGGCTTCTGGCCACCGCCATGCTGGGAGCGGTGTTTCTGGGCGGACAGGTGTTCGAGTTCACCGAGTTCGTGACGGTGGGGGGCATGAAGCTGACCACCAACCCGGCAGCCTCGGCTTTCTTCCTGCTGACCGGTTTTCACGGGCTGCACGTGTTGCTGGGAGTCCTGATGCTGCTCACGTTGTACGGCATTTCCCGGCGTCAGAACGGCCTGTCGGAAACCTCGGGTCTCAACCTGGAACTGGTGGGGCTGTACTGGCACTTTGTGGACATCATCTGGATCGTCATCTTCACGGTGGTTTATCTTTTGGCCGGCACCCCGGCGGGAGTTGGCTGACGTGGCCGCGCACCCGGGCGAAGCTCATCATCCCACCCCCCTTCAGTATGTGAAGATCGCCATTCTGCTGGCGGTGCTCACCATTGTGGAAGTGGCGCTTTTCTATGTCAACGAAGCCGCTGACATGGGCGGCTGGGATGCGCCGCTCCTGGTGATCCTGGCCTTCTTCAAATTCGTGATCGTGGTGGGGTGGTACATGCATCTTCGCTTCGAAAGCTCCCTGCTTTCCCGTTTCTTCACCTCTGGGTTCGTGCTGGCGCTGATCCTGTATGGCATAACGCTGCTCACGTTCGGCGTCATCGCCCTGGGACTCTGACAAACTTGCCCGCCTGGCATCCTCACTGGGATGTCTGGGCGATCGTGGTGGCCCTGGGGGTCCTCTACCTGCACGCCGACCTTCGGATCCGCCCCCTGGTTGCGCCCCACCTGCCGCCGGCCACCGTTCGTCAGCGTGTCCTGTGGCTAGGCGCACTGGCGATTCTGGCCGCCTCGGCCGGATGGCCGTTTCACGACCTGGCCGAGCAGGTGTTCTTCAGCCTGCACATGGTGGAGCACATGCTGGTGGCCTTGGTGATCCCTCCCCTGATGCTGATGGGAATGCCCCGCTGGATGGCTGACCATCTTCTCCGCTCTCCGACGGTGCTGGCGGTGTTGCGGGGTCTGCGCAAACCCCTTCCGGCCTTCTTCCTGTTTCACCTGAGCCTGGCCGGATTGCACTGGACACCGGTGGTGGAGGCCATGGTGAACTCGGCATTGTTTCACTTTGTGGCCCATCTCTGGCTGTTCGTCACCGCCGTCCTGGTTTGGCTTCCGGTGGCGAGCCCCACGCCTCTGCTTCCCCGACTCAACCCGCCGCTGCAGATGTTGCTCCTCTTTTTGCATTCCATCATCCCCACCGTGCCGGCCTCATTTTTGACCTTCAGCCGCTCGCCCCTGTACCCGTCCTACATCGATTCGGCTATCGGGTTCGGGGTTTCGACCGTCACCGACTTGCAGGTGGCGGGCCTGATCATGAAACTGGGGGGCGGGTTGATCCTGTGGGGAACGATCCTGGCAATCTGGCTGAAGTGGTCGAAGGCCGAACGGGCCTGGGATTCGATCGAGCAGGATCTGCGCCGACCGGTCAGCTGAAGAGCACCAACTCCAACGCTTCTCCCTCTGCCTCGTGTTCTTCCTCGGATTCCGAATGGCCGGCCCCCTGGGTGTTGAGCACCGCTACCAGGATGAACACCACCACTCCGATGCCGGCCGCCGCCAGGAGGAACTCCCCGCGGGTGATGCGCATGCCCGGCCGGGAGGCCGACAGCCCGGCAAACACCAAAATGCTGGTCGCCACTATCGAACCGGTGATCGGCGCCCAGCCGGGGAAACTCAGAAACAGGTAGGCCGCCGGCAGCACCAGCAGGGCGATGATCGCCACTCCGGTGACGGGCAGCGCCAACGCCGACCTCAACCGGAATCTCACGTCGTCCGCCTCCTCGCCCTCGGCGCCGGCCATGCCCTCGGGGACCCCCAGCACCTGCGAAAACTGACCCACCGACCATCCGAGCGCCGTCGAAGCCAACACCACCGTCGCCAGGGCCGCCACCACCGACACCTCCACTTCCTCCACACCGGGCGCCTGGGTTCCGAACATCCCCACCACCACGCCGCCCGTGGCCCCTCCGATCACCGCTCCCGTCAGGGCTCCTCCCAACATGATCGATATCCGACCCTCCACGATTCGCATGCCGGGGCCGTGCCACCCCACCGCTTCGGTGGTGAAGGAGGACAGGACCACCCCGTAAACCAAGAAGAGCGCCACCAACCAAATAATCGTCCAATTGCTCGACAACATGAACGAGGGCGACAAGGCGCCGTCGGACCCTATGGTGTCGGCCCGGGAGGCCAACCAGGGGCTGAGAGCCACCAGGCTCACCAGTCCGATGGCGGCGCCGGCGATCGCTCCCAGTCGGCCGCCCAGTTTGCGGCGGGTTCGCAACGGAACGGGATCTACCGGCGGAGGCGGAGGCGTCGACACTTCCAACACCGGGGCCTGAATGGCCACGGCCGCCGCCACCGGAACTTCCACCGGCGGGGGAGCAGGCTCTGGGACGGGCGGTGGCGCGGTTTGCTCGACGGGGGGCGGGGTTGCCGGAGTGACAGGCTCGGCCGCCGGAGCGGGGGTGGGCGCCGCCTGGCCGCCTCCCCAAGCCGCCAGGTAGTCGTCGGCGGTTCCTCCCAGGGCCTGCGCCTTGGCTTCGGCCGAACGTAACACCAGTTCTTCCGGAGCGTTCAGAACCGCCGCGGCCGCCGCCAAGAACTCACTCATATCCGCCCTAGAGGATACACACCGGCCCAGGCTCCCTATCAGTCATCGTCCTGCTCCCGACGGGGTGGGTGGGCGAGGCGATCTTCCATCTCCCGGCGGCGTTGGCGGGCGCGACGCTCCGAGCGGCGCAGCAACCACACCAAACCGATCAGCACCAGTCCGGAGGCCACCCACTCGTCCACCGAGCCGCCTCCGAGAATGTGCGCCACAGTCATCCCGCGGTGAGTATGAACAGGGCAAGCATGGTCAGAGCCACCATCAGGGCCAGCATCGCGTATTGGGTTCGCATGACATTGACTCCGGGAAAGTCAACCAGGGCACGATCGTGCGCCAGAATCACCCCGCCCAGGTGACCGGCGATCACCGAGGCCAACTGTATGTACCAAACCGCGGTGGGGGATATAAGGGTGTAGTCGATGGTTGCATCGGACAGGCCGAACAGGTTCCATCCTTGGTTGAAGGGATCGCCGATGGTGATGAAAAAAAGTTGCCCCTCATACAGCACCAGGGTGAAATAGTGGGCGAAGGCGTATGCCAAGGCAATGGGGATCAGGGTGTGGGCGAAGCGGATGCGGATTCTGGCGATGGTGGTCTGGGCGCCGGATAGGGAGATCGACAGGGCGCAGGCTATGTGATAGGCCCAGCCGATCATCAAGACCACCGCCACCAGGCCGAAGGTTCCCACCAACATCTCCGCCCATTGCCACGGAAGGCCGATGGCCACCAGGGTGTCCTCCAGGGGACCGGCCAATTGGTTGCGCCAGAAGGGAATACCGGTGAGTCCGTCGTAGGTAACCCCCCCGATCAGCACTATCGCCAACACATCCAGACCCGGGCGTTCGGCCGCCGCGGGCAGACCTCTCAGCCACCCGCGGCGGACCAACTCGCCCGCCTGGTTGCGGGCCAGGGGTCCAATCGCTCCCATCAGGTGGTTGTAGGCGCCGAATCCGTCCCAGGTGGTCAACTGGGTCCTCAGACCCCACCCGGCGATGGTCGCCAGCATCCCAAGGGTGTAAACCGCGGCCAAGGACGCCAGCCAGAAGGGGTCGCTGCCCACTGGAGAGATCAACTCCCACCAGGTGAATCCCAAGAGCGCCATGGCGGCCGGCCAGTAGCCCATTGTCCGGGTAATCTGCGGGCGCTCGGTCCTCCCGATTCCCATCCATCGCGACACCGCCCGCCACGGCGCAATCACCTGGTAGAAGTCCCCCACCAGGGCGCAGAGGAAGGGAATCACCAGCCACCACCCCACGTACAACATCACCGGCGCCGGGTTGGCCAGAGGATCGTCAGAACCCAAGAGGCCGCTCAGGATCATCAGAACCCAAAGTGTCACGGCCGCGATCGAAACAACCCCTCCCACCGGCCTCAGCCAGGAGGGCGTGGCCAAGATGTGTTCGCTTGGGTGTTGCAGGCGCGGTTGGTGCCAGCGGGTGGACAGCAGAGCGAAGGTCACCACCAACACCGTGATCGCCGCCAGGGTGAAATACAGGAGGGGAATGGGAAGGTCCAAGCGCCCACCGATGCCATGCGCAAGGGTCATTGCCGCACCTCAGCCGGAGACTTTCAATTCCACCAACAGACGGTGGGTTACGTGGTCCTCCACCTCAAAGATCCCCGGGATGCTGCCCTCGAACTCGATGGGGGTAGAGGTACCGACTTCCACCCAGAACTCATGGTCATAGCCATGGACATGGACCAGCAGGCGGGCATCGGTATCGAATTGCATCACGATGCGGTTGTTCAGAGGAACATCCACCCGTTCCTCCGAGATAACGTTGCCTTCCCGGACCACCACTTCCACCACCGTCAGTTTCTCAATCGGGGTGGTGGTTGTGGGCGGCGCCGTGGTGGTTGTGGGGCGGGTGGTGGCCGGCGACGAAGTGGCGGTGGTGGTCGCCGAGGTGGAGGTCACCGCGTCTTCTCCGGTGTCCGCGGTGCAGGCCACCGCCACCATCAGCGCCAACCCCCACCAACCTGCGGTGCGCACTCGGCTAATCATTGATGACGACTCCATGGGAACAACTTCAAAGTTACCGGCTGGGAGATCCTTGCCGGACGGCCCGCCAAGTCGTCCGAATCCTTTCTTCCGGGCCAGGCGCCACTTATCACAATCAGCCACCGGCATTCATATCTAACCTTCACAGCCTATGGGAAGATTCCTGCCTATGACCGACGCCCTTGCGGAGTATGCCGCGTCTCATTCCATGCCGGTCAGCCGGGCGGGTTCCCGGGTGATTGAAGAGACCGCCGGCCGCTTTTCCGATGTGTCACAGATGCAGGTCGATCCTGTGCAGGGCGTATTCTTGGCATGGTTGGTGAAGTTGATCGGGGCCACCAGGGTGCTGGAGATCGGTACTTTCACCGGCCTGTCCTCGCTGTGCATGGCCGAGGCCCTGCCGGAGGGCGGCGAAATCGTCTGTTGTGACATTTCCGAGGAATACACCGCCCTGGCGCGGCAATCCTGGGAGGCGGCGGGGGTGGCTGATCGGGTCACCCTGCTGCTCGGTCCGGCGCTTGCCACCCTGGACGGCTTGGAAGGCCCTTTCGACCTGGCGTTCCTGGACGCCGACAAATCGAACTACCCCCACTATCTGCGAAAGCTGAAACGCCTGGTCAGACCGGGTGGGGTGATCGTGGTGGACAACACCCTGTGGTCGGCCCGGGTGATCGATCCCGAAGACCGAACCGACTACACCGAAGGGATACGACGCTTGAACGCCATGGTGGCCGACTCACCGGACCTCGACGCAGTGCTTCTCCCTTTCGCCGACGGGGTGACGGTGATCCGCCGGTCCTGAGGGCATCCTCCTCGGAAGCTTGACCGGGCCGGTCAGGTCTCCAGGGAGGGTGGCAGCGACTTTACGGTTCGGGCGGTTTCCACCGACAGATACACCAACCGCCGCAGGTGTCGGATCAGATTGAAGGGTTCGGCGGCCCAGGCATGCCAGCCGTTGGGGTCGTCGGTGATTCCCGATGCCTTGTCGAGTTTGTGACGCAGGCTGTCGATCGCCCATTCCAGCGGCGACCGTCCGGACACGGTGTATTGGTGGGCCTCGGCCGGTATGCCCTCCAGGCGGCACCGTTCGTTCACTATGAACACGCTGCGGTCCTCGGTCTTGTCCGTCTCGTCCTTTCCCCAGCGCATCCTCCTTTGGGTGATGCGATAGGCGTCCGGGTCGGCAGTCCCTTCGTCGGGTTGGTCGTCCACCAGGCACACCAACGGCCATTCGGGGACCGTCTCGTAATTGATGTGCAGATCCATCAAATACCGCCCCGCCTCACGGAAGGCTTCGAAATCGGGAGCGAACGGAACCCGCGGCAGGTTGCGCTGCAGGTCGAACTTGTAACGCTCCCGCCAGTCGGGAGCGTGCATCACCCCATACAGATACTCCCAGATGTCGTCCTTGGTGATCGTGTCGTCCCGGTAGTGGGCTCGAAACTGGTCCAGGCACCAATCGGTGACGTTGTCGCCGTCTCCCTGTTCGGGAGGAAGGTCAACCAGGGTGGGGTAGGAGGATTTGGTCATGGAAAGTGTCACAGGGGGCGGGGGAGACTGTAGTCTACTTGCTGGCCGACGAACGGAGAGGTGATGCCGCATCTTGCCGAGGCGCTTGATCGCCTGCGGGCCGACCACACCGGCAGGTATCAACGCGGTCGGGCTTTCGAGAAACTGGTGCGAAACGCCCTGTTGGCCAACCCGCAGTATCAGGATCGGTTCGACAATCTGTGGCTGTGGTCGGATTGGCCCGAGGCGCAGGGTGGCGACATCGGGATCGATCTGGTGGGGGAGTTGAAAGAGGGAGGGTTGTGCGCGGTGCAGTGCAAGTTCTACAAAGCCGGGTCGGTCAGCATAACCGAGGTCAACAAATTCCTGTCGAATACCCTGGACGGCCGCTGGAAAGAACGCATCTTCGTGGCCACCGGCAACTATTCGGCCACGGCCCGCAAGAAGTTGGACGCCGCTTCGGCCCGGATAATCACCAAGGAAGACCTCGACAACTGGCCGGTGGGAGATTGGCGGGAGCTGATCGAAAGCCCCAACCAGACCTTGCGTTGGGGCGAGGAACGCCACATTCCCCGTCCTCATCAGGAAGAAGCCTTGGAGGGCATAAGAAAGGGTCTGTTCGGACCGGGAGGCGGCGGCCGGGGAAGGGTGCTGATGCCGTGTGGATCGGGCAAATCGGAGGTGGGGTTGTGGGCGGCGGAACGCAACGTGGGTTTGGGGGGCCGGGTGCTGTATCTGGTGCCTTCCATCGCCCTGATGAGCCAGACGATGCGCACCTGGTCCTATCAGCGGGATCCCGAGATTCCCCATCGTTATGTGGCCGTGTGTTCCGATGCTCGCTCAGGCCGGGCCACCGAGGACGCGGACTTGGCGGAGCTTGCCATCCCGCCCACTACTCAGGCCGAGAAGATCGCCTCCAAGCTCAAGCGAGAGGCGCCCGAGGCCATGACGGTGGTGTTCTCCACCTACCAGTCGCTGCCGGTGGTGTGCGACGCCCAGTATCTGGGGGTACCGGAGTTCGATCTGGTGATCTGCGACGAGGC
Organism: Acidimicrobiia bacterium; assembly: GCA_965220995.1. Taxonomy (GTDB): domain Bacteria; phylum Actinomycetota; class Acidimicrobiia; order Spongiisociales; family ZC4RG35; genus Bin76. The sequence continues at coordinate 17,111 of OZ244856.1, forward strand.
CCATCGCACCACCGGGCTGGAGAAGGCCTCCGGGGAGAAGGAAAGCCCCTTCCAACTGGTGCACAACCCGGCTCGGTTGAATGCCCGACGGCGTCTGTTCATGACCGCCACCCAGCGGATTTACGCGGCGGGATGGAGGAAGTCCGGGCGGGAGGTGTACTCCATGGACGACGAATTCCTCTACGGCCCGCTCCTCTACCAGCAGAGCTTCTATGACGCCATCCAGGCGGAATTGCTTTCGGACTATGAAGTGGTGGTGATCGCCTATCGGGAACAGCACGCCATCGAAAGCTACGAGGAGTACCAGAAGAAGTACGAGGAGTCATCCGGCAGGATTCCCCGTTCGCAGATCCTCAACGCCGAAGACTGGGTGCAACTGGTGGGTTGTTGGGATGCGCTGGCCGATCCCACCACCCTGGGGGTGGAGAGAGACCGGAGCGCCGGGATGCTCAACCCCCTGCAGCACTGCCGGAGGGCGATCGCGTTCACCAACAAGATCGTCAGTTCCAAGAAAGTCCAAAGACACTGGCGAGCCTTGTGCGACAGCTACCGGGAGGAACGCCCCGGGGAGTATCGGAACCGGGAAGTGCTGGCTTTGGACGTTGAGCACATCGATGGCAAGCAGAATGCTTTTGTGAGGTCGGAACGGGTGGGTTGGCTGAAAGGCGCCGATCAACCCCCCGGCACCACCCGAGTGCTGTCCAACGCCCGATGCCTTTCCGAGGGAGTGGATGTTCCGGCTCTCGACGCGGTGCTATTTTTGGCGCCTCGCCAGTCGGAGATCGACATCGTGCAGGCGGTGGGAAGGGTGATGAGGCGCGCGCCGGGCAAGGAACGGGGCTATATCGTGTTGCCGGTGCTGGTGCCCGACGGCCAGACGCTGCACTCCGAGGAATTCCTGCGAAGTTCCGCATTTCAGCAGGTGTGGAGGGTGTGCCGGGCACTGCGCGCCCACGATGAGCGTTTCGACGCGCTGGTCAACTCACCCGGTCTTGCCCAGAAGGCGCCGGTGCGCATCATCGACAAATCCGGGGGAGATGACCCCGACCAACCGGATCAGCCCACCCTTCCCGACATCGATCTCTTGCCGAAGATCGCGTCGGTGCTGGTGGAGCAGGTGGGTGACCGGCACTACTGGGCTTCTTGGGGGAACCGGGCGGCCGGTGTCTACCGCAAGGTGCTGTTGGAAATCCGAAGAAAAGCCGACCACGGCCCCGCGGCAGATGCTTTGGCCGCTTTCACCAAGCAGATTCGAGAGACGGTCATCCCCACCTTCAGCGCGGCCGAGGCGGCTGAGATGGTTGCCCAACACGCGGTCACCATCCCGGTGTTCGACGCCTTTTTCGCCGATCATCGCTTCGCTGATCAAAACCCGGTTTCCCAACATCTCAACACCGTGATAGAGGAGTTGGAAGGTTCGGGGATAGAGTTCGACCGATTGATTGAACCCCTGCACCGTTCCTATGAACGCATAGCCCAGGTGTTCGAGGATGTGTCCGATGACACCGACCCGGCCGCCGCCAAACTGCAGGTTCTCCAGGACGTGTACGAGGGGTTTTTCAAATCGGCCATTCCCGAGGTGGTGGCCAGGCTGGGGATCGTCTACACCCCGTTACCGCTGGTGGACTTCATGCTGAAAAGCGCCCAGGCGGCGTGCCGTAAGCACTTCGGCTATTCACTGGGTGATCCGGCGGTGGAGATTCTTGACCCCTTCACCGGCACGGGCACGTTCATCGCCAGGCTGTTCACTCTCCAGGATGGAGAAGGGAATCCGCTCCTGTCGGGCCGGGATGTGGCCCGCAAATACGGGGAGGAGTTGCATGCCAACGACCTGGTGCTGCTGGCCTACTACATCGCAACCCTCAAGATCGAACAGGCCGCCGCTTCCCGGGGGGTGTTTGACGATGGATACCGTCCGTTTCAGGGCATAGTCCTGCGGGACACGCTGGCCGGTGCGGTGACCGACAGGCTCCACCTCGACCGCAACCCCCGGCGGGCCGCGGCCCAGGACCGGAGGACCATCCGGGTGATCGTGGCCAATCCACCTTGGAGATCAGGGCAGAAATCAGCAGGGGATGACAATCCCAGCATGGATCGCCCGGATCTGGAACAGCGGATAAGAGACACCTACGGGCGGCGGCATAAGGAAATCACGGGCCGAGGAGCGGGTGGCAACGCGGCCGGGAACCAGTATGTGCAGGCTTTCCGATGGGCATCCGACCGACTCCACGGGGGGGGGGTGTTGGCGTTTATACACCCCAATTCTCTCGCCACCGGCACTTCCCTGGCGGGAATGCGGGCCGCGTTTCGGGACGAGTTCACTGATATCTATGTGGTTAACCTGCGGGGCGACGCCTACAAGAGCGGTGAGGAATTCCGCAAAGAAGGCGACAAACTGTTCGGAGGAGGATCTCGCAACGGGGTCCAGATCACGGTGCTGGTCCGCAACCCCGAGAAGGGTCTAGCCCGGCCCGCCGCATTGCACTATGCGGAAGTGCCGGAGTATTCAACCCTGGAGCAGAAGTTCGCCTGGCTGGCCGACCTGGGTGATGTGACCAGCGATCAGTTCCAAGTGGTACCGGTCAACGATCGCCACGATTGGGTCAACCTCACCGACGGGACCTTTGAGCAATTGCTGCCGGTCTGTTCCACCAATAAGACTCCGGATGCAACCGTGGATTCCCACGCCTCGGGTGTGAAAACCAACTGCGATGTATATGTCTATTCCTACTCCCGCCAGGGCCTTATTGACAAGGTGGAAGCTCTAATTGAGGCATATGAAGATGCCCGCTCTTTTGTAGGTGAGGGTGACATAACTTTCGAGGCCGCCACCCAGAACGCGGAACTGGGAGTCATCAAATGGACGGCTACTTTGAAGCAGTCTCTCAAGGCCGACAAGGAGATTGCTTTCGACGAGTCCCGCATCCGTGAGGTGCTTTACCGTCCGTTCACCAAACTGTGGCTGTACGAGGACGACCGCATTCTGTCCTCGGTCAAGACCGTCTCCAAGATGTTCCCCAGGAACGATCGCAAAGGAGTGGTCGTAGGCGGCGGCGCCACTCGGGGATCCAGCACCGGGGGGGGGGGCGGATCAGCGATACTTGTCTCCACAGGATCGAACACCACCATATTCGCGGCCCTCGCTTCCAACCGAATACCGGATCTCAAGGGGGGAGGAATATCCCAAGCCTGCAGGGTCACTCCGAGGAGGCGATCCTGATCTCGGGGACCTCCAACATGACGTTTCAGGCCCTGGCCGGGAACACCCTGCCCGACCTAGCGGCGATCAAGGGATCACAGCAGACCCGGGCGATGCCGCGGCATCTGAGGAATTAGACCGGGGGGGGGCCGGCATTCGTGGTCACCGCCCGGAACAACCGAGCGGTCTTCGGAGTCCTGGCCGGCCCCTGGCTACCCGATCTCTGCGCAGTCGGGACCAACCAGCCCAGCCGAGCCGTACCCCGGCGGCGATCGCCATGACCGGCCCGTCGAACATGGCGATCTTCGGAGTGCTGGCCACCGGCCTGATCCCCGATCTTCACACTATGGGCCCGGGCCAGCAAACCCGAGCGATCCAGCGCTGACCGGGGGGGGGGGTCGGCGATCCTGGTCAGCCTCACCCGACAACTTCCCTTCGGGATCATCGCCGCCAATCAACTGTTCGATCTGTGCGCCACGGGACGACAGACCCGCAGCCTTCCCAGGCGAAGGCCATCCTGATCATCCGGGATCAGCAACTTCCCTTCTCCACCATGGTCACCGAGAAGATGACCGATCTTCACGTCACGGGCCGTCCTACCCGGGTGTTGCCCAGGCAGCGATCCTGATGGCCAGCCCGTCCAATCGGACCCGGTTCGCCACCCTGGCGGCGGGCATCTTGCCCGACCTGCACGCTCTTGATCCCGCCGGTCGGGCGACACCTCGATTCACATAGCGGGCAATCGCCGCAATCAAGTACCCCGCGGCGGCTCATCCGGCTGCCGGACGGTCCACTGGGCGCCGTGGGGTTCCAGCAGACGTTCGGCCTCTTGGGGACCCCAGGAACCCGCCGGGTAGGGCACGGGATCGATGTCGGCCTCCAGTATCGGGCCGTAGAGCCGCCATGCCCCCTCCGCCTCATCGGCGCGCACGAACAGGGTCCGGTCGCCGATCATCACATCGTAGAGCAGGGTCTCATAGGCGTCGGGCAGGTTGCCGAACGCCTCCTCATAGGCGAAAGCCAGGGACTTGGTGGACAACTGGGGGTGATCCGACGGTCTTTGCACATCGAACAGGAGATCGAACCCTTCGTCGGGCTGGAGTCGGAAATAGAGGACATTGCCCTGGTGGGCGCTTGTTTCAAAAGACTTGAACAAGGCCACCGGAGGCTCCCGGAAGGTGACCGCCACCTGGGTGAGGCGGTTGGCCAGGCGCTTGCCGGTGCGCAGGTAGAAGGGGACTCCCTGCCAGCGCCAACTGTCGATGAAAAGCCGCAGAGCGGCGTAGGTGGGGGTGACCGAGTCCCCGCTCACCGACTGCTCGTCGTGATAACCGGGGGTCGGTTGCCCGCTGATTCGTCCACCGGCGTACTGACCCAGCACCACATCGGAGGGCTGCAATGGCCGGATGGATTGGAGCACCTTGACCTTTTCGTCCCGGATGGCCTCGGCGTCGAAGGACACCGGCGGCTCCATCGCCACCAGGCTCAGAAGCTGAGTCAGGTGATTCTGGACCATGTCCCGCAAGGCCCCCGACCGGTCGTAGTAGGCGGCGCGGCTGCCCACGCCCACCGATTCGGCGACAGTGATCTGGACGTTGTCGATCCGATCCCGATTCCAAGCCGATTCAAACAGCGGATTGGCGAACCGAAAGACCAGCAGATTCTGGACCGTCGCCTTCCCCAGATAGTGATCTATCCGGTAGACTTGGTGCTCATCGAAGGTGCGGTGGAGGAACTCATTGAGTCCCACCGCCGTCCCCAGGTCCACGCCGAAAGGCTTCTCCACCACCAGTCGGGTCCATCCGGCGCTGTGTGAGAGTCCCGCCTCTCCCAACCCCCTGACCGTGGGAACGAACGCTCCGGGAGGCAGGGCCAGATAGAAGATCCGGTTGCCGGACAGGCCATGGGCCTTTTCGAGGTCCTCGATCCGGCGGCGGAGAGCTTGGTAGTCTTTCGTCTCGCCGTTTCCGATCGACTGGTAATAGACCCCCTCATCGCACCACTCCGAGGGATCGGCGCACGGTTGGCCGGACCCTTGGTCATCGTCGAAAACATGCTGGATGCTGGTTCGGGTCAGCTCTCTGAACCCCTCGTCGCCAATGGTTGAGCGAGCCACCCCCAGGATCACGAACCGATCAGCCAACCGGTACTGGTGAACCAGGTGATAGAGGGCAGGGGCCAGTTTCTTTCGGAAAAGATCACCGGTGGCGCCGAACACCACCAGCAGGTGACGGTCGACCCCCCCGGCCCCGGCCATCGGAAGCGACTCCACTAACTCCTGCTCCTCTTGGCTCTGTGCATTGGTTTGTCGAACCTCCCCGGCCCGGTCAAGAAGGAAACATCGGCGACCCATGGGGCTGCCGCCTTTGACCCACATGGTAGAACCCCGGCCGGGCGCGCTACCTTAGTTGTGGTGCTGTACCGCCGTCTGCTATTGGGCACGGTCTTGGCCGGGGCCATGGCAGCCGCCACTTTCGCTCCCATCGTGTTCGGGGTACTGGCCTCGGAACTGATCGAATCGCTTCACATGGAGCGCTGGCAGATCGGGATGCTGGTAACCGCCTCCACCCTGGGAGGCGCCGCGTTGTCGCTCTGGCTGGGAAGATGGTCCGACTCGGTGGGAGGAAGACGGGCCACCATCGCCACTCTCACGGTGGCCGGCCTCTCCCTTCTGTTCATCGGGGTCTCCCCGGGATTTCTGGTGATGTCCGCCGGGGCGTTCTTGGCCGGGATAGCCTCGGCCATGAGCAATCCCGCCACCAACAAGCTCATATCGGAGGAATTCGTCAACCGGCGCCAGGGGATGATCGTTGGAACAAAGCAGTCGGGCGTGCAGATAGGGGTCTTTCTGGGAGGGTGGCTGTTGCCGGTTATGACGGCCTGGTGGGGGTGGAGGTGGGCGGTGGTGGCCTTCTCCGTCACCCCGCTTCTGCTGGCGGGCCTCTACACGCTTCTGACCACCCATGCCGCTACCCCTGACGATGACCAGGCCGGAGCCCGGTCGGGCTACCTTCCCCGGCTCATCTATCGCCTGGCGGTGTACGGGTTCCTGATGGGGACCGGGATGTCGGTGGTGCTTACCTACCTGCCGCTCTTCGCGGAGGAGGTGTTGGGGATGACCCAGGCGCAGGCGGGTTGGGCCTTGGGGATGACGGGTCTGGTGGGGATTGCGGCCCGGCTGGTGTGGGCGCACCTGGCCGAGGGGCGTCTGGGGCCGGTGCGAAGTTTGAGGATCATCGCCGCGCTGGCATTGGTGATGGGGGTGGTGCTCACCCTGGCCGGCCAGTTGGGAGTCTGGGCCATCTGGACGGCGGCGGTGCTGACCGGCCTGAGCGGCAGCGCCTGGAACGCGGTGGGCATGCTGGCCATCATCCAGATGCTTCCCACGTCCTTGGCGGGCCGAGGTTCGGGAGTGGTGCTGTTCGGCTTCCTCGGAGGTTTGGGGGTGGGCGCTCCCCTGGTGGGATGGTCGGTGGACAGCCTGGGCACCTACACGCCCGGCTGGGTGGCCGTCACCGTGTTGTTCGGGGCCGGATTCTGGGTGATGCGCCTGATCAAATAGGCGGTCGGCGGCCCGAACCTACCCGGTCCACCCTCCGGGGGGACGGTCGAACCAGACATGCACCTGCCCGGTTCCGGTGGCGTTCTCGTAGTCGGATAATTGACGACCCGGCGCCCGACATCTTCCCCCGCCCACCGAGGCCACCATGGCCAGGTAATGGCCGAATCCTGCTTCCGGTTCATGGGGCAGATAATCGGGCATGGTGGAGATGATCCGGGCGTGATCCCCGGCGGCCATCCACCGCAACCGCTCCTCGTCGGCCGCCCGGGCCTCGGGAGTGAAGATGTGGATGGGGTCGGAAGCCTCGTGGTCGACCAGTTGCCGAAGCGGCCAGAAGCGGTGGGTCATCCCTCCCGAAGCCAACACCACCACTCTTCGATCAACCGAGGCCACCGCTCGACCCACCGCCTCTCCCAGTTCCAGAAAATCCTGGGTCTCACCGGTCTGGACCATGCTCACCGACACCACCCGCTCGCTGCGGCACAAATAGTGGACCAGGTTGATGGTTCCGTAATGGACGGGTAGATGGGGATCGGAGATGGGCGTGCCCCGCACGCCACCGCGGGTTACCTCCTCTGCCGCCGCCTCGGCCAGCACGGGATCTCCCCGAAAGTCGTAGGGAAGCTGGGAGATACCCCGGGGAAGTTCCTCGGAGGTGTACTTTCCGCTGCGGCGCGCGTGGGAGGAAAAGACATGCTCCACCGTGGTGTGCCAGTGGGTGTCGAAAATCACGATCGTGTCGGGGGAAACAACGTCGAGCACCTCGGTGCGCAACCTTCGCAAACCCGGCACCAAGCTGATCTCCTTGCCCTCGTTCAACTCGTAGCGCACCTGCCGGGGAAGCATCACCGTTGGCGCGTGGGACATCAATCCCACTCCCACTATCTCGCCCATGATCAGTCTCCTTTCTGAAAGCCGTCCGTGCCCATGACGGTGTTGTTCACATCACAGTAGAAGTCAAAGCTCCAAGCGCCACCCTCCCGACCGATCCCCGACCTCCGGCTCCCGCCGAAGGGCGCCCGCAGGTCACGCACATAAAAGCAATTCACCCAGGTGGTGCCGGACACAATACGATCCGACAGCCTTTGTGCCCGATCGGGATCGCCGGTGACCACCGCCGCCGCCAGGCCGTAGTGGGTGGAATTGGCCATTTCCGCCGCCTGGCGATCGGAACCGAAGGACTGCAGGGTCAGCACCGGGCCGAACACCTCTTCGGCCAGGATCTCCGAACCCGCCGGAGGGTTCGAGAACAGGGTGGGGCGGTAATAGAGCCCGCCCAAATCCCGGTTGGGTCCGCCTCCCAGCACCGGATGGTTTCCCGCCGCGGCGGCCCGTTGAACGTAGCCGTCCACCCGCCCCAGGTGGGGTCGGGAGATCAACGGTCCCACCTCGGTTTCCGGCAACCGGGGATCCCCCTGGTTCAGCGCTCCCGCCCGTTCGAGGAACCGTTCCAGGAAATCGTCATGGAGACGCTCGTGCACCAGGAGTCGAGTGGCCGCCAGGCACACCTGTCCGGCATTGTCATATTGCTCCACCGCCAAGCCCACCGCCAGTTCGAGATCGGCGTCCTCCAAAACCACCAGCGGAGATTTCCCGCCCAACTCCAAACTGAGGGGAACCAGGTTGGCCCCGGCCGCCGCTCCGATCAGCCGGGCGGTCTCCACCGAGCCGGTGAAACTGATTCTCGCCACCCGGGGATCGGCCACCAGGGCGGCCCCGGCCTCTTCTCCGTACCCCTGCACCACATTGAAGACCCCCGCCGGCAAACCGGCGTCCTCGGTTATGTCGGCCAGGAGCGAGGCGGTGAGCGGCGACCATTCCGCCGGTTTCAGCACCACGGTGTTTCCGGCCGCAAGCGCCGGCGCCACTTTCCAGGTGGCCAGCATCAAAGGGGCGTTCCAGGGGGTTATCAGCGCGGTTACCCCGGCGGGGTGGTGGGAGACCCGGTTGCGATGGCCGCCGGTGTCGAATTCGGGGTAGCCCAGTTCCAGGAGGTAATCGGCGAAGAAGCGGAAATTGTACGCCGAGCGGGGCATCAGACCCCGTAGGTTGGAAGAGAGCAGGGAACCGTTGTCCATGGTCTCCACCCCGGCCAGTTCTTCGACCCGGCCCTCGATTCCGTCTGCTATGCGGTGAAGGATCTCCGCCCGTTCCCGCCGGGAGGTTCGACCCCAGTCATCAAAGGCCCGGGCGGCGGCGGAGACGGCCTGGTCGGCCTCGGCTTTCCCGCCCCGGGACACCGAAGCCAGAGGGGACTCGTCGATGGGACAAAGGTCGGAGAAGGTCCGGGGCGACGCCACCCGCCGCCCACCTATCCAATGGTCCAGGGCAACCGGCACTCCCGCCACCGTGGCGGCCTTCATCGGTTCACCGATGGCCCACCGGCATGGGGTGGGAAAAGACACTTGGGATTTAGGTAAAGCTTGTGCATTGATGTGGAAAACGGTGGGCGTGGTTTCAAGTTAGAGGGATACCAGGTAGGGGCTGGACGGCCAAGAGAACCTGTGAAATCCGACACTATTTCGCGAAATCACTCCCGAATTCCCTGTCCCGAGGGACCCGCCCCCGCCACCACCTTTCCTGGGGTCGGGACGCGAATCCACTATACAGAACGGGGATTTCGCTATCCCGACAATATGGTCCCTGCGGCCGGTCTGGTCGACGTCGGAACAAACCGGGAGGTGCTTGACTCCTAGCACTATGTGGGATCTTCGGAAATTAGTGGGGAGTGGGGAATCCATTGATTGTGGGGGAGGGTCCTCCATAATCGGGTGCTGAAAGCAGTCGCATCTGAAAGGAGGACCCTGTGGAGACTGATGGTAGGCGTATGTGTGAGGTGTTGGTCGGGTTGGGTGACGTGGACTTGGTAGGGGTGGAGGAGCTTTCGGGTGACCGGTTGAGGGTGACGATCAGATCGGGCGCTTTTCGTCCAGTATGCGATGAGTGCGGTGGTGGGGTGTGGTCGAAGGGCTATCGGACGGTGGGGTTGGTGGATTTGCCGGCGTTTGGGCGGCCGGTGCGGTTGCGGTGGCGGAAACGTCGTTGGATGTGTCCTGATGGGGAATGCGGCGTGGGGTCGTTTGTGGAACAGGACGAGTCGGTGGCGCCGGAGCGGGCTTTGTTGACGTCTCGGGCGGGGCGGTGGGTCACTTATCAGGTGGGCCGTTTGGGGCGTACTGTGTCGGAGGTGGCCGCCGAGTTGGGGTGTGATTGGCATACGGTGAACCAGGAGACCGTCCGATGGGGAAAGTCGCTGTTGGAAGCCGACACCGCCCGGTTCGGGCGGGTGGAGGCGGTGGGAGTGGACGAGACCCTGTTCTGGAAGAAGGGCCGGTGGCGTACCAAGCAGTGGTGCACGTCGGTGGTGGATGTCGGTGGGTGTCAGTTGTTGGACATAGTGCCTGGTAGAACCGTAAAAAGCGCGGCTGGTTGGTTCCGGAACCAACCAGCGGGGTGGCGTGAGGCGATCAAGTGGGCGGTGTTGGACTTGTCCGGCCCTTATCAGGTGGCCTACGACCAGGTGTTGCCCCACGCCTTTCAGGTGGCTGACCCGTTTCATGTCATCAGGTTGGCTAACCGCACCGTCGATCAGGTCCGATCCCGGGTGCAGAACGAGACACTGGGACACCGGGGACGCAAACGCGACCCGCTGTATCGCATACGACGGCTTTTGATAATGGCCCATGAAAGGATCGACAGCCACGGCGAATCCCGCCTCCGGGGCTTGTTACGGGCTGGTGACCCCTACGGAGAGGTACGGGATGCCTGGTCGGCTAAGGAAAGCGTCCGGGACATCTACCAGATCGGAGACCCACAACTGGCTTGGGAGTTCACCCAGCAGCTGGCCTCGGATCTGCAGGACCGGTCACTCCCTCCAGAGGTGAACCGCCTGGGACGGACCATCAGCAGGTGGGCCACCCAGATCACCAACTGGCATCACTCGAAAGTGACGAACGGACCCACCGAGGGACTGAACAACCTGATCAAACGGATCAAACGAGCAGCATTCGGTTTTCGGAACTTCGACAACTACCGAATCCGAGCACTCCTCTACGCCGGAAAACCCAACTGGAAACTCCTCGCAACCATCACTCCCCACTAATTTCCGAAGTACCACTATGTGTCACCCGGGAGACAAAGTCAAGCCAACGGCCAGCCTGTTTTTCGCGACCCTCCCAAATCATCTACCCGCGCAGGCTCTTGATCCAGAAGATAGCCGGGCCTGCCGGTGTGGGAGCTCTCTTGGTTGTTGGCTACCCGTGGAGGGCTTGGCGCAGGGCCTGGGTCGTGACGGCGGCCCACCGCTTGCTGGTTCGGGACTTGGGCAGGTAACGATCGCTTCCGTGGAAGGCGCCGGGGAAGACGTGTAGTTCGGTGGGCACGCCGGTCCGGGTGAGCCGTTGGGCGTATTCGATGTTTTCGTCTAGGAACATGTCGAACTCGCCCACGATGATGAAGGCCGGTGGCAGGCTCGAGAGGTCCTCTGCTCTGGCGGGTGAGGCGTAGGGAGAGACGCCTTCGACGCCGGCCGGTCTCCCCAACAAGGCGCTCCATGCCGCGATGTTCGCCTGGCGGGTCCACATCTTGGGGTGGTCTATGTAGTGGCTGGAAGGCGTGATGTTCCGGTCGTCAAGCATCGGGTAGATGAGTTGCTGGAAGCAGATTTCCACTTCTCCCCGGTCTCTTGCCACAAGAGCCAGGGCGGCGGCGAGCCCACCGCCCGCCGAGGAACCACCGATGGCGATCCGGCCTGGATCCACTCCCATGCGTCCGGAGTTGACCGCGAACCACTTCAAACCCGCGTAGCAGTCGTTGATCGGCGCCGGATGCGGGTGCTCGGGAGCGAGGCGGTATTCCACCGAAGCCACCACGCACTCCGTCTCCAAGGCCACTGCCTTGCATCGGAGGTCATCCATGGCGACACTGCCGACCACCATCGCGCCCCCGTGAATCCAGAAAAAACCGGGTGCCGGTTTGGTAACACCGGATGGCGTGTACACCCGCACCATCACGTCAGGGTCCCCCGGGGCGCCCGGAACCCAGTGATCTTCTGTATGCACACCCGGGATGTCGGGATTGAGTGCGAACATGGCTGCGGTCAACTCCTCCCTGGCCCGGCGAGCGGCCGGGATGTCGGACATGTCTCCCAGTTCCGCCGGGATCAGGTCCAAGACCGCTTTGCTCCGGTCATCGAGCCGGTCATCCCAGTCGATTCTCACGCTCCGCACCAACTGCAGTCAAGGTGTGCGGTGGTATTTTTGGCGGAAAGAAGGGTCTTTTGACACTTCTGCACCCGCTTCCTTGGGCAACCCCTTCCGACGGCTTGGGTTCCGGTCATGCCCGCGCCGCCTCCAGTGAGGCCCTTACTCCCTGCCCGGCGGCTTGCAGGGCGTGGTGTTCCTGCTCGGAAAGGTTGATCTCCACCACTTCGATCAAACCGCCTCGGCCCAACAGGGCGGGAACTCCCAGCACTATCCCATCCATCCCGTATTCACCTCGCAGCATCACCGAAACCGGGATCATCCCGGCTCTTTGACCACGCAATGCGTTCAGCACCTCACAAATGGCGTGGCCGGGCGCCAGGAAAGCCGAGCCGGTTTGACGCAGTGACACCACCGCTCCGCCCCCGCCAATGGTTCCGGCCACGCAGCGTTCGATCTGTCGGGGACCGAGAACCCGACCCACCGGACGGCCCTTGATGGTGGCGCGGGACAGAACCGGCACCATTTCGGGGCCATGGCGACCCAAACAGAGGGCCTGTACGTCGGCGGGGGAAACTCCCGCCTCCCGGGCCAGCAGGTACCGGAGACGACCGGAGTCCAGGGTGCCGGCCATCCCCAGCACCTGGCGGCGAGGAAAGCCCGAAGCCGCCAGGGCGTCGGCAGTCATCTCATCCAAGGGATTGGTCACCACCACGATCACCGCTGCGGGAGCATGGGCCGCCACCTCCTCGGCCACCGAGCGCACGACCCTTCCGTTGATGGCGATCAATCCGGCCCGGTCCATTCCCGGCGAACGGGGTCGTCCGGCGGTTATGACCACCACCTCCGCGTCGGCCAACAGCCCCGACTCCGACCCGCCCCGCACCCTCACCGAGGCGCCGGTTATCCCGGAGGCGTGTTCAATGTCCAGGGCCACGGACTCGGCCAACCCCGACACCACGTCTATCAGGTTGATCTCCGCGGCAATTTCGGAAGCTGCCGCCAAAGAAGCCACGGTGGTTCCCACGGCGCCGGCGCCCACCACCGCCAGCCGGGTCAGCCGCCGGGGTCGGATTCCCACCGGGGCTTTGGGGGTCACCCATCGCGGGGCGCTTCGATAGAGCACCCGCCGGACTGCGGTGGCCGGGTCCGAGGCCCGCGGTTGGGGGACCGGGAGGGGACCTTCCACCAGTTCCATGCCGAGGGCGTCAATCGCCTCCCGGGCGGCGGCGGTGATGATGTCCCCGGGCAGGTGGACAATCCGCCGACGGCCCCGGCGCGCCTCCTCCTGAACCAGGGACTCACCGATGACAGTCATGATTTCGGCTTAACTTCCTTCGACCGCCTCCACCGCCTCCACCACGGCATCCAGGGCGGTGGCCACGTTCTCCTCGGATCCGCTGATAAAAAGCCGCCCGTAGCGCCCCACGGCCCGCACCTGCACGATGTTGATCAACGCCGACTTCTCCGCGGCGTTGGCCCCGATGGCGATATAGGCGGCCGGAGCGCACTCCGCAATGCCGAGGGTTTCCCCCGGCACCACCATGCTGCCTCGGCGCCACTTGTTGAGCAGTTGAGCCTGATAGGGTTCCACCGAGTTGATCCGCTGGACACCTTCGATCCGGGGTTTCAGCCGCTGGTGAAGGGACATTCCCAGATGATCCAGGATGGCTTCCCGGGCCACGGTTATCTCCGAGGGAACCCGGGATCTGAGGATGAAAAACCCGAATTCCCGTTCAACGATCTGACTGGTGGCCTCCACCTGCGAGGCTTTCAGGGCAATATCCACCAACCGGAAGACCTGGTTGCCGGGGGCCATTTCACCCACCAGCACCGAGTCGCCGGCCAGCGGGATGGAACCCTGCACGGTGGCGCCGTTGTAGGCGGCGAATTTGGGCTGCAGGCCGTCCAATTGGAAGAAGGCTCGAATGGTCAGGGAATCCTGGCTCATCCGGTTCTCCCGAACTCATCCCACAGATTCCGCCAGGGCCGGTTCTGGTAGGCGATCCGCTTGATGTTGATCAGATGCAAAGCGGTGATGTTGTCAGAGGAGATCGAACCCGACCAGGTGCCGGTGCCCAGCATGAAACTGGGCTCCAAATCCACCGAATAGCCCATGCCGCCGTACAGGCAGGGAGTGTTCACCAGGATTCGCCCGGCCGGGAGTTTCCCGAACATGGCCACCTCCTCGGGATCGTGGGAATGCACGGCCGCGGTGTGGCCCAGTCCGCCGAAATTGAGCACCTCGTCGCACCGCCGGTAACCGGCCGCCTGGTCATCCGCCTCATAAAAGGCCAGAACCGGGTTGAGCTTCTCGTGGGAAAGCAGATGCTGTCTGCCCACCTCGTCCAGTTCGGCGATCAGCACCCGGGTGCGGGGCGGGGTGTCGAACCCGGCCAGTTCGGCCAGTCTGGGCGCCGACTGTCCCACCGTGGAGGGGATGATGCTGCCTCTCTCGCCGAAAATCACCCTTCCCAGCCGGTCCGTCTCAGCGGAGGTGCAAAAGTATCCCCCGGCCAGCCGCATTTCGTTCCGCAGGGCCGGGGCTATCCGTCGATGGGCCACTATCGCCTGCTCGGCCACGCAGGCGGTGCCGTAGTCGAAAGACTTGGAGTTGATGATCTGCTCGGCCACCTCATCCAGTTCGTTGGCCATGGACGGACCCACATAAACGGGTACATTGCCCGGTCCCACCGCCAGGGTGGGCTTTCCCGACGAGTAGGCCGCTCTCACCATGGCGGTGCCTCCGGTGGCCATCACCACCGAGGTTTTGCGGTGGCGCATCAACTCTCCGCTCCCCTCCAGGGTCACCTCGGTGAGGCAGCTGATCAGCCCCTTGGGGGCGCCGGCCGCCTCGGCGGCCTCGGCCATGATCCGGGCCGTCTCCGCGCAGCACCGCACCGCCCGGGGATGGGGGGCGCACACGATGGCGTTGCCGGCCTTGACCGCCGACAGCACCTTGAAGATCACGGTGGAGGTGGGGTTGGTGACCGGAATGAGGGCCGCCACCACCCCCATGGGTTCGCCCACCGCCATCACCTTGGTGGTCTCGTCATGCCAGAGCACCCCCACGCACCGGACGTTGCGCAGCCACTCCCACACTCCCACCGAGTTGTAGAGATTCTTGTACAGCTTGTCCTCGGCATTGCCATACCGGGTCTCGGCCGCCGCCATCTCTCCCAGGCGTCCGCATTCGGGTTCGATGGCCAGGGTCATCGCTTCCACGATCCGATCCAGGGTTTCCTGCGACGCCCCGCGGAAATCCTCGTAGGCCGACCGGGCCGCGGTGACCGCCCGACGGGCCTGGGCAATGCTGCGAAGGTCGGCGTCCATCTATTCCGCCCTTCCCACCGCCCGGCGCACCGCATCCAGGTCGGCGCCCCCCCACCCCAACCCCTCCAGTCGACGACCCTCGGCCCACAGATCCCGTCCACACATGACCGACACCAGGGTCACCACCGCCGAGGTGACCGGAACCGGGACGGAAGCCAGCGCCGCCGCCGAGCACAGCGGCGTCAGAGAACCGATGGTCCCGTCCAACACCCCCGCCACCGTGTCCTGCGCATCGGGACCCCCGGGTGGAAAATCGCCGATCGCCGCCTGCGGGGTTCGGACTCCCCAGCGGGCCGCCACGGTGGCGCGCTCCTCGGCCAGGGCTTCGATCAGCGACTTCATTTGGGAGGAAGGGGCCGGAGGCCGGGGAAGGGGGGTGGCGCCGGGAAGAAGTCGCTCAGGTTCCAAACGGGCCAGGGGGCCATCCAAGAGAGCGGCCGGAGCCGCCGCCCAGGAACTTTCGGTGAGGCTGGTGTGCAAAACGGTGGGTTGCAGTTGGGTGCCGGGAAAGTAATCCGCCAGGGATTCCTGTACCGATCGGCCCTGTTCGGCGGGATAGGTGGCCAACCCCGGCTCGGCCGTGGGTGGGGACCAGCGGAGCCGTCCGAATCCCGCCGCCTCCACCGCGAACGGGCAACTCTGTAACTCGACCAGGGTCACTCCCGGGTTCGATCCTCCCGCTCGGAGCCACCAGGCCATCTCCAGGACCCCGAACGTCCCGCCGGGCGAAACGGCCACGGTTTGTCCCTCCTCCAAGACCCCCGCCAGGCGCATGGCCGTGGCCCGCTGGTGAGCCACCGCGCCCACCACCACCACCAGATGGGCGCCCTGTACGGCTTGGTCGATCCAGGCAACGGGCCGGATGGCGTGGTCCGCATCGGGGTCCACCCGATAGTTTCCCACCGGTCCTTCGTCTCTCACCGAGATTCCCGAAGACTGAAGCCGGGTGGCCTCATCTCCGCTCGACGCCCACAGGCGCACCCGGGCGCCCTCGGCGGCGAAACCGGCCGCGTATGCCCACGCCGGGGGCCCCGACCCCAGCACCGCCACCACGCTCCATTTCGCCGCCGCAACCGGGTGTTGGGATGAAGGGGCGCTCAGGGCGGCGACGACTGCCTCAAAATCAGACAAGACTCAACGCCGAGGGTGTTTTCAGGACCCTCCGCCCAACTGGGGCAGCATCTCGACTCCTGCATCGGGACGGGCGATGACGTGCACGGCCACCACCTCGCCGACCTTGTTGGCGGCAACCGCGCCGGCGTCGGTGGAGGCTTTCACCGCTCCCACCTCTCCTCGCACGAAGACCGACACCAGGCCGCCTCCTATCTTTTCCAGGGTCACCAAATCGACGTTGGCGGATTTGAGCATGGCGTCCGCGGCTTCCACCGCAGCAACCATTCCCCGGGTCTCAATCATGCCTAAGGCTATTTTGTCCAAGGTCTCTCTCCTAAGTCTCGGCTATCGGGCGGGGACCGCGGGTCCCCGTTTTCGGTCTGTCACTTGTCGGCTCTCTGCACCTCGTCGACGATCATCACGGCCGCGGCGTCGGTGGGAAGACCACGCAGCGATACTGCCTGCCGGGCGGCGGAACCCTCGGCCACCAGGACCAGTTCGCCGATCCCGGCGCCCACCGCGTCGGCCACCACCGTCTCCCCGTGGTGGTCGTCCTCGATCGATGTCACCACCAACAGGGTCACCCTTTGCAGCCCCGGGTCCTTGATGGTCCCGGTGACCTTTCCGTTGACCCGGCAGAGGCGCATCGCTCAGAAGGCTTCCAGATAGCGATCCCGCTCCACCTGGGTCACGTCGTCCCGCCACCCGTCCGGATCGGACTCCACCATGAAATTGTGCTCCCGCTCGGCCTGCTGCGCCAGCGTGATGCGAAGCGGTTCGGGGAGAACCTCGGCGATCAGTTCCGAATCGCCGAACATTTCCAGGGCGGTGGGGATATCACTGGGAAGGGCCTGGTGGCGGGAGGCCCCGTATCCGTCGCCCGTTTCCTTTTCGGTGGGTTCGGCGCCGGTGGCGATGCCCTTCAAACCGGCCGCCAGTTGGACGGCGGTGAGCAGATAGGGGTTGGCGTCCGACGAACCGTCGCGCTGTTCGATGCGCACCGCGTGGTCGCTTCCCTCGATGACCCGCAGGCCGCACGTCCGGTTGTCGCCGCCCCAGGCGTTGTTGGCCGGGCAGAACGTGTAACCCTGACGGCGTTTCATGGAATTGGGAGTGGGAGCGGAAATCAAGGCGGTTTCCGCCATGTGCTGCTGAAGTCCACCCAGGTAGGACCGTCCCAGCGCCGAGAGACGCCCGCCGTCGGCGAACACGTTCTTTCCATCCTTCCACAGCGACTGGTGAAGGTGGAAGCTGTTGCCCGATTCCAAGAAGAAAGGCTTGGCCATGAAAGAGGCCAGCATGCCGTGCTGGTAGGCGATTTCCTTGACGCAATTGCGGAACAGCATGGCGTTGTCGGCCGATACCATGGCCTCCCGATAACGCAGATTGATCTCGATCTGTCCGGGTGCGTACTCGGGATTGGACATCTCCACCTGGATGCCCATCTCGCTGCACAGGTTGCGGATCGGGCCCACCACGTGTTCGAACATGGCGCCCCGCGCCAAACCGTAGACCGAGATCCCCGAATCCACCAACTGCTTGGTCTCCAGATCAAGCAGGTAGAACTCGAACTCCACCCCGGTCATCACCTCGTACCCCTGCTCGGACGCCCTTCCCAGTTGCTCCACCAACACATTGCGGGGGTCGACCGCCACCGGACCCCCGTATGTTTCCTCCGCCCTTCCCAACACCAGCACCACCCCCTCCTCCCAGGGGACCGGCCTCATGGTCTCGGGCATGGGAACGATGTGGACGTCGGCATAGCCGTTGTCGAAATTGGCATAGGGGGTGTCCCAGATGTCGTTGGTGACGTCCATCTGGAAAATGGCGTTGCACATGCCCACCCCATGGCTGAACTCCTCCCAGACTCCCGCTTGAATTCGCTTGCCCCTGGCAATGGCATTGAGGTCTCCCACAGCCAGAACAACGGTGTGAGTGCCTTCCGGCAACGGATGCGCCACAGAATTCTCCTCTCTATTCTGTCCTACGCCGTCAGTGGTTTCCGGTGGCCCTTTTCGGCCAACCTCCCCGCTTAACCAAGCGGTATCCAGCCTTCTACCATGATAGTGGAGGCTGCGGTCAGGGTTTGGAGGAAGGCCTTTTGAGAAGAGCGGTGGAAGCGGTGGTGGTGGGCGCCGGGATAGCGGGCGCCATGACCGCCCTTTATCTGCGGCGCGCCGGACTGTCGGTGCGCCTGGTGGACGCCTGGGATCCCGGCCATGCCCGGGCCGCCTCCGCCGGTACCCATCGCCTGATTCGCTCCACTCATGGAACCGACGAGCTTTACACCCTGTGGAGCCGGGAAGCCCGACTGCGCTGGATGGAACTGTCCCGGCGCCTGGGACAGCGTCTCTATTACGAGTCGGGGGTGGTGATCCTGGCTGCCGAAGGCCATTCCGAATGGGAGGACGCCACCCAGGACACCTTCACGCGGCTGGGAATTCCCTACTTTGTGGTTCCCCCGGACGAATTGCCCATTCGGCTGCCGGTGGTGAACCCCCGGGGAATCGCCTATGGGCTGTGGGAGCCGGAGGCGGGATTCATCATGTCCCGTGACGCGTTGGTGGCCACCGTCGACCTGTTTCGATCCGAAGGGGGGGAGTTGGTCCGTGGGAGGGTGGAGACCGACGAGGATGAACGCCCGATGCTCGAGGGAAAGCCCCTGGCGGCCGACCTGGTGGTGATGGCCTGCGGTGCGTGGATGGGCCGGCTTTTTCCCCGGACCCTGGGGAGGCTTCTGAGCATCGTGCGCCAGGACGTGATACTGGTGTCGCCCGACGCGGGAGACACCCGGTACGACTGGCGGAACATGCCGGGCTGGATAGATCACGGCTACCCCGCCTACGGAGTTGCGGCGGTGCGGGGTCACGGTTTCAAGGCGGCCTTCGCCTGGCATCACGGGATGATGGACATCGACCATGCCGACCGGGTCACCGACTCTTCCACCGTGGCTCGTTGTCGACGCTATCTGGCCACCCGGTTTCCGGGGCTGGCCGATGCGGTGATAACCGATCAGAAGGTGTGCCAGATCGTCAACACCCCCGATCGCCACTTTATCATCGATCGACATCCCCGACACGAGGACGTGATACTGGTGGGCGGCGGATCGGGGCACCTCTACAAGCACGGTCCGGTGTTGGGAGAGTATGTGGCGGGGTTTGCCCTGGGCCGCCACGGCGTCGATCGACGTTTCCGACTGGACCACCCTCGCACCGCCTCGGCCGCCGCCGACGATCCCCAGTAGCCGGACACCTGGTTGTCTCACCCTCGGTTTAGGGTGAGGCTTGTCAAAAAAACCCGACAAACCCGGCAATAAAATCACTGAGTCGCGAAAACGCCCAACCACCTGCTTGATCACCGATTGGCCCCCAAGACTGTGAATAACAGAACTCACTCGCGAAAAGAACCGTTCTACCGTTTTGGATTGATGCCCGCTCTTCCATCCCCCGCCTCGGGTTGCCTCTATGGCCTATGACCGCCATCCCGAGGACGAATACCTGAGCGAGCCCCCTCCGGAAGCCCGCCGAAGCAGGGTGGGGAGGGTTCCCCCCCACTCACGGGAGGCGGAGCAGTCGGTGCTCGGGGCGATGCTCCTGAGCCGCAACGCCACCTACCAGGTGATGGAACGGTTGGAAGCCGACGACTTCTACGAACCGATCCACGGGCTGGTCTTCGAGGCGGCCCGGCGACTGTTCGACGAAAGCCGGGCCATCGACGTCCTGACCCTGGCCGAGGAATTGCGGCGCACCGACTCATTGGAGAGGATCGGAGGACACGAGCGACTGGCGGATCTGAGTCAAAGCGTTCCCAACATCTCCCATGCCGATCGCTATGCCGCCATCGTGGCGGAACATGCCCAGCGAAGGCGCCTGATCGAAGTGAGCCAGCGGGTAACCGATCTGGCCATGAACCTCGACCAGAGCGCGGCGGTGGTAATCGACAACGCCGAGCGGATGATGCTGGAAGTCAACGACCAATCGACGGAAGAGGGGCTGCAACCGGTCAAGAACCTCATGCGGGGGGTGTTCGAGGAGATCGAACGCCAGGGAGACGACCTGGTGGGGCTGACCACCGGGCTGAAGGATCTCGATGATCGGCTCATGGGTCTCAAGCCGGGGAGCTTCGTGGTGGTGGCGGGCCGACCCTCGATGGGTAAGTCCGCCTTCGCCCAAACCCTCGCCTCGCACACCGCCGCCGAAGGTGGGGTGGTGGCGCTTTTTTCCCTGGAGATGTCCCGGGAAGAGGTGTTGACCCGCCTGCTTTCCATGGTGGGCGAGGTGGATTCGGCCCGGATTCGTTCGGGGGTGGCGAACAACCAGCAACTCTGGGACCGCCTGCTGGCCGCCGGAGGACGGATTCACGACTGGAAGCTCTACCTGGACGATTCTCCCGAGCCCACCGTGACCGAGATTCGGGCCAAGTGCCGCAGGCTGCGCCAGGATGAGGGACTGGATCTGGTGATCGTGGACTATCTGCAGTTGATGCCCTCGGCGGGAGGCCCATCCCGCAGTTCCGAGAACCGCCAGCAGGAAATTGCGGAGGTGTCCCGTTCGCTGAAGGGGCTGGCCCGGGAACTAAATATCCCGGTGATGGGAGTCTCCCAGTTGAACCGGGCGGTGGAGCTTCGCAAGGACAAACGCCCCATGCTGTCCGACCTCCGGGAGTCGGGCGCCATCGAACAGGACGCCGACGTGGTGCTCTTTTTGTACAGGGAGGAGTATTACGAAAAGGACGACAAGGATGTGGAAAACATCGCCGAGGTGATCATCGCCAAACACCGCTCGGGGCCCACCGGAAAAGTGATAACCACCTTCGCCAAGGAGTACACCCTGTTCCGCAACTACACCGGCGCCACCCCGCCGGACGAATATCCGGGTTACTGAGAGCCTGCGCGAATAGATGGTTCTTGGGGGGTCGCGAAAAACAGGATGGCCGTTGGCTTGACTTTGTCTCCCGGGTGTCACATAGTGATAGGTGTCAAGCACCTCCCGGTTTGTTCCGACGTCGTCCAGACCGGCCGCAGGGACCATATTGTCGGGAAGGCGAATTCCCCATTCTGTATGGTGGATTCGCGTCCCGACCCCAGGAAAGGTGGTGGCGGGGGCGGGCCCTCGGGACAGAAATTGCGGGGCTGTTTTCGCGAGATAGTGTCTGATTCACAGGTTATCTTGGCCGCCCGGCCCCTACCCGCTATCCCATAGCGCCGGGCGCCGCCAGTCCCGAAACGGCCGGTTACCTACCTCCGCACGGTTCAACACTGACTCGACCGGCCTCAGCCGGCGGGTTGCTGGGTGGTGGTTGTGGTGTCGGGTGGCGCGGTGGTGGAGGTCGGGTTGTCGGCGCCGGGTCCTTCCGAGGTGACCACCAGCACCGGGGTGTCCGCCTCGGCGCTCTGGCCGGCGGCGGGTTCGGTGCGGATCACCTGTCCGGCCGGTACCGTTTCGGACACCTCGGTCGCCTCGATGACGTTCAGACCGCCTTCGGCCAGGGCTACCAGGGCTTCCTCCAGAGGCAGGCCGGTCACGTCGGGGATCACCGGCAAACCGGTCCCCTCCGAGACCACCACCAACACTTCCACTCCGGCCTCCAGGCTGTCGCCGGCGGCGGGTTCGGTGCGTATCACCTGTCCGGCCGGTACCGTTTCGGACACCTCGGTTGTCTCGCTCCAACGCAGGCCGGATTGAGCCAGGATCACCAACGCTTCGCCCGTGGGCAGGTTGGTCACGTCCGGAACCACCGACAATCCCGGGTCCGGCCCGGCTTCGGGACCCACCGAGATCACCACCACCACCTGCCCGGCGGCGGTGATCCCTCCCCCCGCCCCCGGCTCGGTGCGGATCACCTGTCCGGCCGGCGCCGTTTCCGAGTTCACGAGGGTCTCGGCCCATCGCAGGCCGGACTGGGCCAGGACGGACAGGGCTTCGGTGCCCGGCAAACCCACCACGTCCGGCACCATCAACAGGCCGGGACCGGTGGCCACGATCAGGTCGATGGGGGTTCCGACCGTCAACAGGGGGCCGGGCAAGGGGTCCTGATCAATGACCGTGCCCACGGCTCGACCGCTGTCCTCGACGAATTCGATGGCCCCCACCGTGAAGCCCTGGGCCAGAATCAGGCTTTCTGCCGTTCCCTGGGTCTGTCCGATCACCAGGGGCACGTTGAAACGTTCGAGGCCGCTTGAGATGACCACCACCACCTCGGTCCGGGATTCGACCCTTTCCCCGGCGGGAGGATCGGTCGAGATCACCCGCCCTTCGGGCATCTCCTGGCTGCTCTCCCGCAGGACCGAAACAATCAGTTCGGACTCCTGGATGGAGGCCAGGGCATCGGTCTCCCATCTGCCCACCACGTCGGGAATCGCCACCGTCACGGTTCCCGGCTGGGGAGCAGGGGCCTGAAGCAGGTTCCAAACCACCCAACTCAACCCCGCCAGGGCCGCCAGCAACACCAGCACGCCCATCACGAACGGCAGGGGCGCCGGGCGACGTTCCTCCATGTGCGGGTAGTAACTCTGCCGGAGCAACCTTCCTCCCCTCCCGGCCGGGCGACGCACCGGCGAGGTGGGAATCGCCTGGCGCACCACCACTTGGGCGCCGGCCGGGGCCAGGGGCGCCGCCGCCGGAGGGTCAGACGCGGCGCCGGGGACCTCTTCTCCTCGTAGCCACGCCTCCAGGTCCTGCAGCAAAACCTCGGTGTCCTGATAGCGGCTGTCCGGGTCCTTGCTGAGGGCTCGCAGCACGATGGCGTCCAGTTCGGGGGGAATGTCGGAATTTCGGGACGACGGCGGCGGCACCTCGGTGGAAACGTGCTGGTATGCCACCGACATGGGGGTCTCGCCCCGGAAAGGCGGGCTTCCCACCAGCATCTCATAGAGAACCACCCCCAGCGAGTAGATGTCAGAGCGGGTGTCGGCCGGATGCCCCTGAGCCTGTTCGGGGCTGAAATAGGTGGCGGTTCCGATCACTGATCCGGTTTGGGTCAGGTCGGTGGCGTGATTCCAAGCCCGGGCGATTCCGAAGTCGGCGACTTTCACGCTTCCCTCCGCATCGAGCATGATGTTTCCCGGCTTGACATCGCGATGAACCACTCCCAGGCGATGGGCAATGGACAGAGCCAACACCACCTGCCGGGCTATCTCCACCGCCCTCCGAACCAGGAAGGGGTTGCCCTCCTTGGTGATCTCGCTCAGGCAATCGCCCTCCACCAATTCCATCACCATGAAGTAGGCGCCCTCCGCCTCTCCCCAGTCATAGATGCTCACGATGTTGGGGTGGTTCAGGTTGGCGGCCGCCTGGGCTTCCCGGCGGAACCGTCTCACAAAGGATTCGTCCTCGCTGTGGGACCGGGGAAGGAGTTTGACAGCCACCCGCCTGCCCAGGGCCAGATCCACCGCCAGATACACATCGGACATGCCCCCCTTAGCCAAATGAGTAACAAGTCGGTAGCGATCAGCCAGGGTGTAGGGGAGTTCCATCTCCATGGGCGATGATAGAAACCCTGGGGCCCGGACGCCGCCGGTCTTACCCTTCCGAGCGGTTTCGTTGCAGCCAATAGGAGAGCAGTTCGGAGGCCACCGGCGCCGCCGCCGTTCCTCCGGTAACCGACTCGCCGAATTCCCCTCCCGGTTCGATCATCACCGCCAAGGCGATGGTGGGATTCTCCGCAGGGGCGAATCCCACGAACCAGGTGTAACGACGGCCCTGCACATCCTGGCCGGTGCCGGTCTTGCCGGCCACCCGGTGTCCGGCGACGGTTGCCTCCCGGCCGTCGCCTTCCGTCACCACCCGTTCCATCATCCGGGCCATTTCGGAAGCAGTGTCGGCCGATACGATTCGCCCACCCGAAGAGATGCCGGGAATCTCGACAATTTCACCATCCGCGTCGGTCCAGGCCGCCGTGATGTGGGGAACGATCATTTCGCCGCCGTTGGCTATCACCGACACCACCGCGGCCATATGAAGAGGTGAGGAAAAAGACAGGCTGCCGGTTCCCGCCGAGGCTGTCAGGGCATCATCCGAGGACTCTTCCGCTCCGAACACCGGGGTGGGCGCGAACAGGGGAAACTCGGGATCCACTCCGAATCGAAAATCGGTGGCGTAGCTTTCCAGGGCATCAGCCGCGATCTGAACCGCCAACTCGGCGAAAGGTACGTTGCAGGACCGTTCAAAGGCGTCCAGCAGGCTTACCTGGGCTGAATTGCCGCAGGGAGCGTTCTCGGAGTTGACGATGGTGGCCCCCCCGGGGATTTCCCAGGTAACCCGGTCTTCGAACAGACTGGAAGCCTCCGCCGTCTGTGTTTCCAAGGCGGCGGCCGTGGTGACGATCTGGAAAGCCGAACCGAGCGGATAGAGGTAGGCGGCGGCTCTCTCCACCGCCGTGGGACCGGGTGAGGAAACCAGCGCCAGGATCCTTCCGTCATAAGGATCCACCGCCGCCACCGCCCCCCGGCGGCGAGTCAGAATCTCATAGGCCCTCTGTTGCAACTCGGGGTCGAGCGTGATCTGCAGTCCCCGGGGTCGAAGATCCTCCCCGAAGAAGGCTGCCATGAGGTCGGAGACACTGAGATCCTGTCGGGAACGAAGTTCCCGCACATACACTGCCTCCAAGCCTTGGGAGGACTCTTCGGTCCCGATCACCGATGAGAATGCCTCCCCCGCCGGATACCTCCTTATATAAGACCGGGGACTGTCGGGGTCCTGCTCGGAGAATGCCAACACGGTCCCCGAAACGGTGCTGATCATGCCCCTTTGCTTGGCTGCCTGCAGCAAGGCGATTCTACGGTTGGCCGGATGGGAACGATAGCGGTCGGCGCCCACCGCCTGGTGCCAGGTGGCGCCCACCACCAAAACCAGCATCCCCAGTATCAACCCGAGGGACAACAGACGGATAGGGCGGTTCACTAAAGACCCTGGTCCTGGTCGCTGATGGTCAGGAGCACCCCGATCACCAGCCAACCGGTCAGGAGGGGAAAGCCGCCATACGCCAGAAACGGCAAACCCATCCCGGTGGGTGGCATGAGCCGTTCCATCCCCCCGGCGCCGGCCAGGAACATCAAACCCAACAGTGCGGAGACCGAAGCTGCGGTCACCTTGCTGAAAAAATCGCGCGATCCCAGGGCGATTCCCATACCCACCGCCACTACCAAGGCATGCAGGGCGATCACCGCCACGGTCCCGGCCAGACCCAACTCCTCGGCCAGAGCCGCCAGAATCCAGTCGCTGCCGGCCCCCGGTATCAGGCCCGGATCACCCAAACCCATTCCCGAGCCCGACAGGTTGCCGCTGCCCATGGCCAGAAGACTCTCCCTCAGTCCGCCGCGGTGATCGGGCGCCGAGAAGGGATCCAGCCATACGCCGATCGTCTCTCGCACTCGATAGGAAGTAAGACCCAACCCCACGCCGCCCACCACCAGGGCCAAACCCGTCCAGATCACCCGACCCTCCCCGCTCGCCACTGCTGCCACACACACCGAGAGGGCCACCATGGTGATCCAGGCGGTGAGATCGCCCGTGGTCCAGAGCAAGGGAAGGGTGGCTGCCCACACCACAGTCACGCCGATGAGGTGTCGTCGTTCCATCAACCAGGGGCGGACCCGGGTCGGCCCGGAGGCGCCCAGAGTCCATCGGCTGTGGATACCGGCCAGTCCCGCCGCCAGCAGCACCATTCCCAATCCGAACGGCTGGATGAGAAATCGGGTGGCGCCTTCTCCCATCGACAGCCAGAGGCCGGTCTCAGCAGGGGAGGAGTTCCGAAGCAGACGAGAAAGAAAGGGCAGGACGGTCAAACACCACCCGCCGATGGCCAGCGGATAACCCAGCGACATCAGACGCCCGATCCTCCGCCGGTACGCCAGGAGAACTCCCAGAGCCGCGGTCATCCCCACTATCACCCACCACAGATGCACCGTACCCTGCCCGGAGTCGATCCGATAGATCTCCACCAACCCCAAAGCCACCAGCAGCGCGGCGGGGGGAAGCAGAAAGGGGGAGATGCGAGGCGCCCGGCGACGCGCCACCACCCAAAAGCCCGCCAGGCCCACCCCGTACGCCAAAGCGAACAACCAGGGCGTCCCTCCCACCTGACCAGTGGCGCCAAAGTCAACCATGGCCGCGCCCAAACCGGCGATCACCGCCGCGCCGGCCAGCAAGGCCGCCTCCGCGCTCCGTCTCATGGAGTTATATCGACGACAACCGCCGTTACGTTGTCCGACGCTCCTCTGTCCAAGGCCGCTTCCATCAGGTTCCAGACGCATTCTTCCGGTCCGCCTGTGGCAAGAAAGTCGCTGAGGTCGCCATCGCTCAACATCCGGTAGAGACCATCGGAGCAGACTAGCCACCGGTCCCCGGGTCGCGAGGGCATCTGCAATTGCTCCACTTCCAACTCCTCATCGAACCCGAGCACTCTCACCAGGCTGCCGGGGCGGCCCATCCGGTAGGCGACGTGGGGTTCGATTCCCTGCCGGATCCGGTGCCATGCCGCTGTGTGGTCGTTGGTCATCACCTGGATCCCATGGTCCCGGAAAAGGTAGGCGCGGGTATCTCCCACGTGGGCCAGCCGCGCTGATCCCGCCGTGAACTCCACCAGTGTGAGGGTGGTGTATGTACCCCTCCAGCGAGGCTGCTGTCTCACCAGGTCCAGTATCGCTTGATTGGCGGCCCTCACCCGATCGGCGGGGGCGCCCCCGGTGTTGCGGGCCGTGGTCACCGCCAGGTCGGCAGAGACGTGCCCGAATCTCTCCCCTCCCAGCCCATCCGCCACCATTACCACCACCGGGTCCCCCGAACTGCCGGCGCCCGGGGGAAACACCCGATCCTGGTTGATTTCGGGTCCGAACCCCTTGTGGGTGGCCGAAGCCCATATGCAATTCATCGGACTTCCAACACCGTCCTTCCAACTTGCAAGGCGTCACCTCTGGCCAACTCCACGGGATTGCGCATCCGGCGGCCGTTCAGGTAGGTGCCGTTGGCGCTCCCCAGGTCGCTGGCCGAGAGCTTTCCCTGGCTCCGCCTGATCCGGACATGAAACTCGGATGCGTAGGGGTCGTCGATCGGAATGTCGGCATCGGGGCTTTTCCCCAGCACCACCGAGTCGGCGACGGTGAAATGCATGCCGGCCTGAGAGTCGGAACGCACGAAAACCAGGCGGGCGGCGCGGCGGGCAATGGAGCTGGGTATTCGCAGTCGCAGGTATTCGGCGAGGGATCGGGTCACGTACCACACGAACAGGTAAATCAGAGCCAAGAAGAGGAACCGAAGGGTGGTGAGCAGCAATTCGGTCACGATCCGGCCCCCCCGGGGAAGGGTTCGCAGTACGTGCTGTGCATGACGACGATTGTATGTCCTGAGGGTGGGCGGTAGGGTACCGAGACTGTTTATCTTTGCCTACGCCTGCTCAGAGCAGGGTAGAATCAGAACTCCGCCGGGCGAGTGGCGAAATTGGCAGACGCGCAGGATTCAGGATCCTGTGGGCTTTAAAACCCGTGGGGGTTCAAGTCCCCCCTCGCCCACCGAGGCCGGACACCTGGCGCAGGTTGTGTTTGCTCATGGCGAGTCTCGACCCTTGCCGACCCGCAGGACGCATGACGACGCGCCACTCCCCGGGAAAGAGTTTCTCAGGCGTGGACTCTTCGCCTGAACGAGACTGTCAGCAGGAAAATCCCGCTGGCCACCAGGGCCATGGCGGGACCGGCCGGCAGATTGAAGTGGTAGGAGATAAAGAGACCTGCGACGGCGGCCGCGGTCCCCAACGCCGCGGCGGTCATCATGATCGAGACAAAGCGCCTCGCCAACAGATACGCTGAGGCGGCGGGGATAACCAGCATTGCCATGACAAGCACCACCCCCGCCGCCTGGATCCCTATCACGATGACCAGGGCAAGCATCACCAGAAAGGCGTAGTCCACCACGTTGGAGCGTGTACCGGCGACCTGCGCCCCCAAGGGGTCAAAGCTGGTGAAAAGCAGCCAATGATGGAGGGCGAACAGCCCCAGGATGACTATGGCGGTTACCCCGATAGACACATAGATGCCGGTGGAAGTTATGGCCAAGATCTGTCCCAGAAGCAGGTCTTCGATGTTCACGCCGCTCGTCGTCGAAGTTGACAGCATCACCAGTCCCAGAGCGAACATGGTCGCAAACAGGATGCCTATGGAAGTATCCGAACTGAGGCCCGTACGCCGGTTCATAGCCCTGATGAGCACGGCGACGGCGATTCCGGTCGGGACTGCGGCTATCGCCGGGTTGATGCCGACCATGAACCCCAGCACCATTCCCGGAAGCACGGCGTGGGCGAGGGCGTCCCCGATGAAGGCGAGGTTCCTGGTTACCGTGTAGGCGCCCACCAACGGACACATCACGCCCACCAGGATCGAGCCGATCAGGGCTCTCACCATAAAGGTGTGCTCCAGTGGAGCCACAAAGAAATCTATCACGTCGAGGCCGTCAGCCCTCCCCTTCTGTGGTGAGGCACACACCGTGGGCGCCGTACAGTTCCTCCATGACCTCGGACGTGAACACCTGGTCGGGAGGACCGCAGGCGCACACATGGCGGTTCAGACACAGCACCTGATCGAAGCGACCGGCCAGGTTGGTCAGGTCGTGAGTCGCCAAGAGGATGATTCGCCCCTCATCCCGTAGGGTCCGGAGGACCCCGATCAGGGTTTCCCGGGCGGCGGCGTCAACTCCGCTGAAGGCCTCATCCAACAGGAGCACGCTTGCCTCCTGGGCCAGCGCCCGGCCGACGAATACCCTCTGTCTCTGCCCTCCCGAAAGCTCCGTCATCAGAGCGGAGCGTTTATTCCACAGGCCCACGCGGCTCAGGCACGCTTTGACGATCTCTCGATCTCTCTTCCCGGGCCGCCGGAACCAGCCGAGTCGGCAGCAGCGGCCCATCATGACCACGTCCATCACGGTCACGGGGAGTCGCCAGTTGACGCTTTCTCGTTGAGGCACATATGCCAACGCTCCGCTTTCTTCTCCCCCACGGTGGAGGGTCACCTTGCCCTGGCGAACCGGGAGGACGCCGGCAATCGCATTGAAAAGAGTGCTCTTGCCGGCGCCGTTCGGTCCTACCACGCCCATCAGGGTCCCTGCCTCCACATCGAAGGTGACATTGTTCAGGGCCAAGTGTCCGCCCAACTCGACGCTCACGCCCTGAAGCGACACGCTCGCCTGATGTGGGGGATCGGCGATCACTTCAATGCCCCGACAATGCGCTCCACATTGGTCCGCACCATGCCAAGGTACGTGTCGGCGCCGCTGCCTTCCTGTCCGAGAGAGCCCGAATAGAGCTGGACCAGGCTGGCGCCTGTCTCCCTCGCTACGGCTTGCGCCAACCTGTCGCTGACCGTTGTCTCGCCGAACAAGGCAGGCACGCTGTGTTCCCGTACCACCTCGACCAGTCCCGCAATGTGCTCCGCAGAGGGTTCCACATGAGTCGCCAGGGACGGTATCACCAGTCCAACCACCTCAAATCCATAGGCCTCTGCGAAGTAGGAGAGGCTGTCGTGCGACGTAACCAGCAGTCTGCGCTCCGGCGCCACCATGCCAACCTGCTCCTGGATCCAAGCGTGCAGTTCGTCGAGCTCGTTTCCATACTCTGAGGCGTTCTGAGAGTAGACGTCCGCGCTATCGGGGTCTATGGCCGAAAGCCGGGCGGCTATTTCGTTGACCGCGATCTTCACCCGGATCGGATCGAACCAAAAGTGGGGGTCCAAGGGTCCGTGATCGTGATCGTGGTGGCCATGATCGTCGTGGTCGGCGTGGTCGTCTTCTTCGTGGTCGGCGTGATCATCGTCGTGGTCGGCGTGGTCGTCTTCTTCGTGGTGGCCATGATCGTCGTGGTCGGCGTGGTCGTCTTCTTCGTGGTCGCTGTGATCATCGTCGTGGTCGGCGTGGTCGTCGTCATGATCGTCGTGATCGTCGTGCATGTCGGCGGTGGCGAACTCCATGGGATCCACAGCCTCGCCAAGGGCCACAATCGTGGACTCATCTGCGCTGGCGCTGTGTAACAGGTCTTCCAGCCAATCGGCCTCCAGACCCAGACCGATAGTGAACACGATATCCGCCTCCGCGACCCTGGCAACGTCGCGCGCTCCCGGTTGGAATGAATGCGGATCGCCGCCCGGCGGCAGCAGACCGAAGACCTCCACCCTTTCACCACCCACTACTCGGGCCCAGTCAGCCACAAAGTTAGTGGTTGTCACTATCTGGATGGGCGGCTCCTGGATAGGCGGCTCGGAGGGTGTCGGGCTCTCCACGGCAGCAGTTGGCTGCGGTTCATCCGCCGCCTGCGTCTCCGGGTCATCCGAGCAGGCAGCCATGACAGCCACGGCGAACATGAGAAGGCCTGCCAACAAGGCCCGGGCCAGACGTCCAAGGCTGAGATTGCGATCCGGCGTGGTCAACACTTCAAGTACTTCCTTTCAGCTATTTCGCACTTGTTCATCGGGTATGGGATTCGCGGCAATCCGCGCCGAGGCCGATCACGTGAAGAAAGGGCGCCCATCGGCTGCGGGCCTGCGAAAAGCTCTCGGAACAAGAGTGATAATGATTATCATTATCAATGTAGCGCACTGCAGATCAAATAGCAAAACTGCCGGAAGGAGTTGGTCTCAGAGTCCGGCAGGCCGCCTGGCTCAATCCCGACCGCAATGCCTTCCCAATCCCCTGGCACACCTTCGCGACCGTAAGAATTCGGGTCAGGTTAGACTTTCGCCAGATACCTGTTGGGGCGGATTAAGCACCCCGGGCGCCGACCGCATTGTGCCATCCATAGATGTGGTCCGCCCGGCGTCCAAGGAAGGCCAGCTCCCGCAAGCCGAGTCCCTTTACCCGAATCGAGAGCCAGATGCAACAAGGTCGAAAGAGCGACGACCCGTCTGCCCCCGGGGGGCGCCATTCATTGCCGATCGGCATTTGGGATCTGGCGTCTGCATTGGAGAAGATATGGGCGGGGTTCTTGTCGCCTCATTCCATCGCGCCAAGTGAGTTCAGGGTCCTGGCCGTCTGCTACGAGTTGACCAGTTGCACGGCTGTGGAAATTGCGGCGCGGGCGCCGGTTGACCCATCGTCAATCAGTCGGATCGTGCATCGGCTGGTCCAAAGGGGCCTGCTCTCCAGGCGCCGCTCACAAACCGATCGGCGACTGGTGACCCTGCGTTTGACCGGTGACGGGATTGAACTGATGCAAAAGCTCGATCAATCTCTGCAGGACGTGGAGAACGACCTCGGACGTCACCTCAACCAAAGAGAGTTCCGCTCTTTTGCAGTTTCCGTCTCGAAACTCCTTGAGGGTTTCTCTCCTTAGGCGCTTGCCGTGTCCGGGTCATACACGATCCGAAACCGGGGCCAAGGCTTCACCCATCGGGGACGTGGAGGAAGCCCCCGGGTAATCAAATCGGCGGTTTCGGGAGGTAGGTGAGCCTCGAAGATTCGCCTCCCCTCAGGGGCGAACCGCCACCGCTTCGCCAAAGGCGATGAATGCCACCGCTCCGGCTTGGACCCTCCACTGTTCGATAGCCTCATCAATCGTCTCCAAAAGGCTATCGGTGGCTGCCCCGTACATCTTCGCTCCCCGGGTGACATCAACTGACAGAAACCACTTCTTGACCAGGCGGTAGAACTGTTCGATGCTCTCGGGTTCACTGTAGGTCTCAAACGATCCTGAAATAGAGATGTCCGCGAACCCGGCCTCAACGAGATGCGACTTCAGATCCTTTCCCATCTGCGGATGTCCGTCGTCGGCCGCAATCAGGTCTGCGAACACGTCCCAACCCCTTTTCATAGCGCCCAGTTCCGGATGCAGGAAGCAGGAATCAACAATCATCTCCCGACATCCCAGAATCCCGGCCGGCCTTATGACCCGCTTGATTTCCGCCAGGACGGCGGCAGTATCCGGAATGTAAGCCAATACGTCATTGCAGTGGACTATGTCAAAGAACCCGTCTTCAAACGGGAGGTCCATCACATCAGCGACCTGCCACACCGTGTTGGCGGACCCGCGCTCGGTGGCCATGCGGCAGGCCTCCTCGACCTGAGAAGGCTCCATATCGACGCCGTACAGTGTGCCCGGCGCCACAGCTTCGGCCAGTCCCACCGCTACGAAACCAGGTCCACACCCAAGGTCCAGAATGCGATCGCCTGCCCGCAGGCGCGGAAGCAAATGCCTCGCAGAATCCTCGGCGTTGTAATAGGAGATGAACCGCAAATACTCTTCCCCATACCCCATGGTGTAGTCGGGAGTCGAGGATCCAACGAGGCCGGCGGTCATCTTCTTCCTAACAAACTTGTCGCAAAACCTTTGAGCCGTGAATTAACAATCCAATCCCAAGGATATTAGACCAGGGCAGCCTTCCGACCCATCACTCTCGGAAGACTATCCACCTTGCCGGCAGCCGTCGTTGGGGCCATAACCTATTGAGGAGATGGTTTCCCGCAGCCCGCAACCCAGACGCCCCCGCCTCCAATGGTGGCTGCCGGCGCTGGTGCTGCTGCTGGGTCTGGGATGGGCTTTCAACTCCCTGGTCACGACCTCGCGCGCCGACACTATCGAGGTCGAAGAGCTTCGCAGCCAGACCATCACCTTGGATCGGGCGGCCCGATCATTCGTCAGGTTGGTGGAGCAGGTTGACGCGCTGGATCGCTCCGAGTTGGATTCCATAATTACCCAGTCCCGAGATTCCCTGGCCGTGGTGGACTCCGCCCTGAGCCGGGAAGCTGGGTCCGCGGATGCGCTGGTCACTCTGCTGGGGGTGTCTCTCGACCTGTGGGACAGAGGCTTGGAGGGCTTTGAGGCGGCATTCCTTTCGGCGGTGGACAATCCCTTCAACTACGTGGTCGAGGAGCAACTGATCGCCGCGTTGGTAAATCTGCGAAGCGGCGATCACCTCTATCAGGCCTTCTTGGAGGAGGCCAACTCCGATCCGGACATCAGTCCTCTGGCGGACTTTCGGAGCGTGGTGTTCCTGCCCGGCCAATACCCGGTGGTGGACACCGCCCAGTTCCTGACCACCTATGCCCGCCTCTACCGACCGTCGCTGGAGTTCAACACCGACTTTGCCATCGAACAGGTCGCCTCCCATCCGGAATGGATTTCCGACTTGGAAGGCCTTCCGGTGATCACGCCCACTGAAAGTTTCGACCTGCTGGTGGTGGTGGCCAACCGGGGCAATGTGGAGGCCCCGGGCGAAGTGTTCCTGGAACTGAGCATCTGGCCGCCGGGCGAGGCTATTCAGACCCGTCTGCTGGAGGTGCCGCCGCTTCGGCCCGGAGAAAAAACCACTGTCACCTTCTACGAGTTGGCAGTGACGCCGGACACCTCGTACCAGGTTGAAGTGCGCCTCAGTTACATCGAAGGCGATCAGTCGCTCGGGGACAACAATTACGGATTCACCATGAGGGTCGGCGCCTGAATTCCCGTCCGCCGGGAAGTCGGCGGACGGGTACCATGAGTTGGCGATGTTGGACCTTGCCCTGTTGCGCTCCCGTCCCCGGATGATCAGTGAATCCATGCGGCGCCGGGGGTTGGACATCCCGGTGGAGGATTTGGTCGAGACGGAGGCGCAGATCCGAAGCCTGCGCCATGAGGCGAATCAGAACCGGGCCCTGCAACGCTCTCTGGGCAAGGAGATAGCCGGGCTGGAGGGCGATGCCAAGCGGAAGGCCATCGAGCGGGCCACTTCCCTGTCCCGGCGGGTCAAGGATCTCAATTCTCGGGTCAATGCCCTTTCCGACCGCTTCCAACAACTGTGGCAGACTCTTCCCAACCTGGTGGATCCCACCGCCGCGGAGGGATTGTCGGAGGAGGACTCCCAGGAAGTAAGGCGGGTGGGAGAGATCCCCCGGTTCGATTTCAAATCAGCCGATCACCAGACGCTGGGGGAGACGCTGGACGTGATCGACACCAAGCGAGCCGCCAAAGTGGCCGGGACTCGATTCGGCTACCTGAAGGGCAAGGCGGCCCTGCTGGAATTCGGTTTGATCCAATGGTCCATGGATCGTCTGGTTGCACAGGGTTTGATCCCGATGGTCCCCCCGGTGCTGGTCCGGGAGATGGCCCTGTTCGGCACCGGGTTCTTTCCGGGAGACCGCCAACAGGTTTACGAGATCCCGTCCGACGATTTGTTCCTGGCCGCCACCTCGGAGATCAGCCTGGCCGCCTACCACGCCGACGAGATTCTCGACTCCCGCGACCTTCCCCTCCGCTACGCCGGGTTCTCGACCTGCTTTCGCCGGGAGGCAGGCGCCCATGGCAAGGACACCAGAGGGATTTTCCGCGTTCATCAGTTCGACAAGGTGGAGATGTTCTCGTTCACCCGCCCCGAGGACTCCCCCTCAGAGCACCAGCGGATTCTGGCGATCGAGGAAAAGCTGGTCGGGGAACTGGAGATTCCCTACCGGGTGGTAAACGTGGCGGCCGGGGACCTGGGCGCCTCGGCGGCCAAGAAATACGACATCGAAGCCTGGTTTCCCTCATGGAACAACTACCGAGAGATCACCTCCTGCTCGAACACCACCGATTACCAGGCCAGGCGCCTGAAGATCAGGATGAAGACCCCGAAAGGCAACCGACTGGTCCACACTCTCAACGGAACCGCGGTGGCGATCGGCCGGGTGATCATTGCCCTGCTGGAAAATCACCAGCAAAGCGACGGCTCGGTGCTGATGCCCAAGGCTCTGCGACCCTACCTGGGGTTCGATCGCATCGATCCGCCGTAGGCCCGGCGGTGGGCAGCCTTTCCCCCGATCGGATTTTCACTCGTATCCACCGGAGGTACGACCGGCTCAACCGGCTCCTCTCCCTGGGCCGGGACCAAGCCTGGCGGAGACGGGGAATCTCCGAACTTCCCGACGGGATGATTCTTGATCTGGGGGCGGGAACCGGGGTGGCCATGCCACTGTTCGGAGGAAATCGGACGGTGGTGGCGCTTGATCCCGTGTGGCCCATGCTGTCGGTCAATCCGGCGGCCTGGCGGGTGGTGGGAAGAGGCGAGAATCTTCCCTTTGGCGACGGGGTGTTCGACGGGATATGGTCGGCCTTTGTGTTCCGCAATCTCGACTCGGTCCGCGTGGCACTTAACGAGGCGGCCCGGGTGCTGCGGCCGGGCGGGGTCCTGGTGGTGGTGGATGCGGGCCGGCCCGCCGGTCGGTTCAACCGCGCACTGCACAGGATGGGAACCACCGTGTTCAGCCCCGTGGTGGGGTTGCTGGCCGGGGCCGTGCGGGAATACTGGTATCTCCATCGGTCCATGGACAAGCTCCCCCATCCCGAGGATATGTTCTCGGACGGACCCCTTCGGATCAAGAATCTGTGGAGGATGGGGATCGGGGGAGGCGTCTACGGAGTAGCGCTGGTCAAGCCGGAGGATTGATCCCCAGAGTCCCTTCCGGATCACAACGTGCACCCCGCTTTCGAGCTCGACACCGCGGCCGGACGGCAAGCCGCTCGCTCGAACCAGGCGCCCCCGTGGCGCCCGGACAAACCGCTTAGGGCTGCTTCCTTCCGGACCTGACCCGGTTCACGGCCTTCCTGACTCACGGGACCCGGCGGTCAACACCGCGCTCTTGCCTCCTAACCGAGGCTCTTCGCCCTCAAGCGGGGATTCGGCCCCGCATATAGAGGATTTCAGGTTCAGGGAACCCCTAGCGCCCCGCTTAGCACGTTCCTTGCACCTTACCAGCGTGACGCCTGCCTGCGGTCATCCGCCGGCGCCCCGTTTGGCGCTGAAGAACGACTTGAGCAGTTCGGCGCTGCGATTCGCCCCCACCCCCGCCACTATCTCGCACCGGTGATTGAGGCGGCGGTCCCCGGGGATGTTGTACAGGCTCAGGGCCGCACCGGCCCTGGGGTCAAACGCGCCATAGACAATGCGCTCCAACCGGGCGGAGACGGCCGCCCCGGCACACATGGAGCAGGGCTCCAAGGTTGCATAGAGGGTGTGTCCCAGCAGTCGCCAGGAGCCGGCTTTTCGGGCCGCCTGGGAGATCACCAGCACCTCGGCATGAGCGGTGGGGTCCTGTCGCTCCTCGCGGCGATTGTGGTCGGAAGCCACCACCTGCCCGTCCGCCGCCACCATCACCGCCCCCACCGGCACATCCCCGTGCAGGGGCGCCAGAGCGGCCTGATGGAGGGCTATGTCCATGTAGCGGTGGTGGTTGGCGGTGTCGGGCATTTTTTTCCGGTCTCGTTGGGTAGGGGGGATTGCTAATGTCTGAAGACGCGAACCGAGCACTCCTTAAAACTATCCGAATTAATGAGTTCCGGAGGGATCGCATAGTCTGGTCTAGTGCGCGGCACTGGAAATGCCGTTGGGGGTGACCACCCCCTCGTGGGTTCGAATCCCACTCCCTCCGCCGACGCCCGTGAGCCGCCGGTTCTCAGGCGTCAACCCAAAAAGGAGAGGTGGCCGAGCGGTCGAAGGCGCTCGCCTGCTAAGCGAGTAGGGGGTTTGTAGCTCCCTCGAGGGTTCAAATCCCTCCCTCTCCGCTAACCGCTATCCCTTTCCCCAGGTAGAGGGCCGTATACAGATTCCAGTTATCACTTGTCCTATCAAGTCGATAGTCTGAAGAGATACTGGCGACCTCGCGCTGCGCGAGGCCGTTGACGAGGCGGCTGACGGTCGGCGCATCCAGGTCGATCGCCTGCGCAAGCACCACGGCGCTGACGCCAGGCTGCGCTTCGACCATCAGCAGGACCTGGAGCTGGTCCGGCGTGAGGCCCGCGTCGCCCAGGGCGCGCGACAGCAACCGGTCGGCGATCCTGCCCATGCGCCGCAACTCGAACAGGGTCGGGTCGCCTGACTGTTTCGAACTGACCATGCCGCATCCTGACCATGCCGCATCCTGACCATGCCGCGTCTTGGACGCTACGAGGCGCGCCTGCGCTTTGTAGCGCCAACTATAGCCGCCGCGACCGCAACGGTGGCGCAGCCGTCCGGTCGCCACCCATCGCGGCCTCGGTTGGTAAACGTACGGTTGCCTCTGGTAACCGTTGAATTTGCATCTGTTGGGATTCGCGCTAAGTTTTGTGTGAGCGGCAACCCGAGGAGCAGTCAGAATGAGTCCGGTGAGCATGACCCGATCGACCCCCCCCATGGCCAACAGACGGGAAGCCCGCCGAAGCGGCGGAGGCGCCGAGCCCTCGCGCTCGCAGCGCTGGTCGCGCTGCTCTCCGTCCCGATCTGGCTCTCGTCGTCCACCGCCGAGGCGCAGTCGGTGCGGCCGCTGACTGTCAATGTGCCCTCAGGCACGCATTACACCGGCGAGGGCTTCACGGTGGAGTTCAGGCCGACCACATCAGGGACGAAACGCATTCGGGTCGAAGTTGAGTGGCACCAGCGAGCCCTCGAGCCCTCACCGCGCGGGCAGTACAACGTGGGCCTGCACATCACGGACTTCGCTGCGGGCTCGACCACGCCCCAGACGATCCAGCTGCAGCCTGTGAACGTGAGCCGCGAGTATGCGACGACGATCACGTTCACGTCCTACGAGTTGTACAACTCGCCTCCCATTGAGCGCTGCGATACGTATCTCGGCGAGACCGACGCGGATGCGCGCGCAGACGACCGGTGCTGGTTCTACACCAGGCTCTGGAAGGGCCGGGAGCACACGCAGACCGAGCAAGTCACCGTCGCGCCCAAATACGAGTCGGTCACGCCGTTCGACGTCAAGATCTCCAGGCAGCCTCAGGCGCTCAGCGAAGGCGGAGCGACCACGTATCAACTCACGATCGACAAGCGCCTCGATCCGAGCAAGACCTATACCGTGACGCCGCGGCTCGTGGCGCGCCACGGTGGTCTCCCGGCGGGCCTCACGGTCGACGGGGCCACGTCCTGGACCGGCGGCAACAAGACGGTCACGATCAACTTGTCGGCGGCGGGGCACAACGATGACGACATCCTGGATGAGCGCTTCGACATCGCCCACGACCTCAGCGGCGACTTCCACTGGGGGCGGTACTCGCGGTCGCCCGCGAGACTCGTGATCACGAGCCAGATCATCGACGATGACAAGGTGTTCCAGGCGATCATCAAGGACGCGGATGGCAACGTGATCGGTGGCGGGAACCCGCTCCAGTTGCCGGCCCGCCGCTATCGCGACAGCCGCGACGACCTCTACGTCACGGTCGAGCTGAGCGCCAGGGTGCAGGCCACCGTCTACCTGACGCGCGGGGCCGGCGCGCCGTTCACCGTCAGCACGGACAACTTTGCCCGGAGCTACATCTCCTATCACGAAACGAGTCTCAGGTTCACGGAGGACAACTGGAATCAGCCGCGCCGCGTCTACCTGCGCACCAGCGGCAACGCCAGCGTGGGGGACACCGCCACGCTCGAGGTGCGGATCCTGGATGGGATCAGGAACCCGGACTTCACGCCCAAGCCGCACCCAAGCCCGAACTCGACCCGTCCGGTCGAGTTCGTGAACCCGACAGACATCGGACTCCCGCAGAGTCCGCCGGTCACGGAGCCGGAGTCGAGCGGCGTCCCGGACGGCCAGTCGACCAATGACGAGCTGTCCGCGGACCATCCGCTGGTCAAGTACGCGGCGTTGGTCACCAAGATCTACAACGTCTACATCACCGACCACAACAGCGACGACGTCCACAACAGTCGCTGGAAGCGTGTGCTCAAGGCATTGGGACACGCGGAGTATGTGGGCTACTCGGGCACGGCCATGACCAGCGCTGAAGCGCAACAGCTCTACGACAACAACGGTTGGTGGCGCTGGAAGCCAATCCCGGCCGCCCTGGCCGACGCGGAGTCTTACGTCACCCCGTCGTCGACAGAGCAGGAGCAGGAGCAGGAGCCGGAGGTGGTGCAGGCTGAGTCGCCGCTGGTCAAGTACGCGGCGTTGGTCACCAAGATCTACAACGTCTACATCACCGACCACAACAGCGACGACGTCCACAACAGTCGCTGGAAGCGTGTGCTCAAGGCCTTCGGCCACGCCGACTACGTGGGCTACCACCTGGACGCGATGACCAGCGCTCGGGCGAAGCAAATCTACGACGACAACGGTTGGCCTCGCTGGCGGGAGATTTCGGCCGCGCTGCGGGACGCGGAGGACTACAGTCCGTAGCGCTTGACGCGAACCTCGATCTGTATCGAGGCCCGCCGCGCGGCCCGCGTCCAACCATTGGGGGGCGGATCGCGCGTGCGCCCGCGAGCGCAGCACGCCGAACGCGTAGCTGTCGCCCGCGAGCAACGACGATGAACTGGTGGTCGGGCAGGGCCGGAGCCGGTAGTCAGCCCGACAGGCGGTGCTGCGCGACGGTGGGGGCCGCAACACGTCTCGCATCGGCGGTCGCGGCTCCATGTGGAGCCATCAGCGCTCCCGGTGCGCCTTGCGCCGGTTCGTTGCCCGGACCGGCTGCACGTGCTCCCGAGCGTACCCAACGGCTGCCTCGTAGCGTATGCTTCCGTCGGGCGTCCCGCTACGGTGGACAAGCGCATCACTCGATGGGCGAGTCTATCAGCGGCCTCGTCGAGGACCACTGTTGATGGGCCACACAGAGCGAGGAGCAGCCGGGATGCAGAACGATTGGCGCTGGCCGAAGCCATCGGCTGACCAGTGGACGGGCGACAGGGCATGACCACCAACAGGCCTAGCCGAATCCCCCCCATCTGGTAGACGCCTGGCCTTCCCGAAGCGGCGGAGCCGCTGGCCATGGCGCAGAGGCCTCGCGCTCGCCGCGCTGGCGCTGCTGATCGCCATCCCATTGCTCGACGCGCTCACGCCGAACGCCGCCGCCCAATCGCTGCCAACTGTCAGTATCAGGGAGATCCAAGGTGAGCCACTAGCGA
This sequence comes from Acidimicrobiia bacterium, assembly GCA_965220995.1. Taxonomy (GTDB): domain Bacteria; phylum Actinomycetota; class Acidimicrobiia; order Spongiisociales; family ZC4RG35; genus Bin76. The sequence continues at coordinate 57,319 of OZ244856.1, forward strand.
TCACGGAGGGCGAGCGAGTCGGTTTCGAGGTCGAGATCGACCGGCTGCCGGAGAGGTACCCCCTGAGGGTGTCCTTCTCTATCCTCCAGCCTCAGGGCCTTCGCCCCCCAAATCTCCTGCCCTCCTGGTACAAGGTCGACCATCGTAACGTCGGCACGGCCACCATGTCGTTCTATCCCGCAGGGGTTGACCACCCAAGCAAGCTGAACGGCCACACCACCGACAACAAGAAGCTCATCCTCTGGATTCAAACCCTGGATGACGACGTACACGCGCCCGTCCGTCTGGGGGTCCTTATCAACGATGGCTCGGGCTACAACGTGGGTAACCGGAGTGTTACCGTGCAGATGCTCGAAAACGATCCTAACCCCAACATTGGCTGCTGGAACTGCGTCTGGGTCGAAACGAACCACTCCGGCGTCCCTCCGGGCAACATGGTGACGTTCACGGTGCACGCGCTCCCAGCGCCGATCAGGGATCTGCACGTTGAAGTGATCGTGCGCGATGCGCCAGGCCGCGCCGACTTCCTCGACCACAGGGGCCAGGGGGCGCATCGTGTGACGATTGCGGGGGGCAGCAACCAAGCGACACTCACCATCCCGACCCGCAGCAATCCCAGAAACGGACCCAACCGCCACATCACAGCCGTCGCAACCGGGCAGTGGAGCTACGGCGCTCTCCAGTACCGGAATGACGAGGGCACCCTTGTGGATATGAATGACGAATACTGGCACGAGGTCGCCGGCGTTCGGCAGGGAGCAGAGCACACACCGGCCCCAGGCAACAAGATCTACTCAGCTCGCCCGAACTACACGGCGCGAATCAGCTTTCTCTGTGGCTTGCTCGAACGTAGGTACTCGGCTGCCGCGTGGGTCGAGGCCCTGTTCGATCGTTCGACGGTTCTCGAGTGCCTTCTTCCTGGCCTCCGCGAGGGAGACGGCGGCCGGGCGATTCCTGCTGACCGGTTCGGCCGCTCCCACTGATGCCCCGACCTACTCGGGCGCTGGGCGGATCGTCACTGTGAGAATGCGTCCTCTGTCTCTGGCAGAACGCGGCCTGCCAGCAGCCGTCACCCTCTCCAGCCTGCTCAGCGGCAGGCGACCCCCTCTGCAGGGCGACTCGGACATGGGTCTGACCGGCTACGCCGACGAGATCGTCCGATCAGGCTTTCCCGCGACGCGAACCCTCTCACCCCGCTTGGTCAGAGTCCAGCTCGACAGCTACATCGATCGAATCGTCGAGCACGACTTCAACGAACTCGGCCGCAAGGTCCGCGACCGCCGGTCGCTGCGGAGTTGGTTGACCGCGTTCGCGGCCGCAACCTCCACTTCGGCGTCCTACGCCACGATCCGGGACGCCGCCACGCCGGGTGAGCCGGCCAAGCCGGCCAAGTCGACGGCCATCGCCTACCGCCGCACCCTGGAGCAACTCTGGATGATCGAGGAGGTACCGGCTTGGCTTCCGACCAGCAACCGGATCACACGCCTGGCTGCCTCCCCCGTTCACCAACTCGCCGACCCCGCCCTGGCCGCGCGCCTGCTCGGCGTCGACGTGGACGCTCTGATCGACGGAGTTGACGCCGGTCCCCCCATCCCTAGAGACGGCACGCTGCTCGGCGCCCTGTTCGAGTCACTTGTCACGCTGTCAGTGAGGGTCTACGCGCAAGCCAACGAGGCCCGTGTTTCGCACCTGCGGACCCGGGCCGGCGAGCGGGAGGTCGACCTGATCGTGGAGCGGGCCGACGGCCGGGTCGTGGCCCTGGAGGTGAAACTGTCGGCTCTCATCGACGACAACGACGTGAGGCATCTCCACTGGCTGGTCGGTCGTATCGGTCCCAACCTGCTCGACGCTGCAGTCATCACTACCGGCCACCAGGCCTACCGCCGCCGCGACGGCATAGGCGTGATACCCGCAGCCCTGCTCACAGCCTGAGCCCCAGCGGTGATTCTCGGGTTAAGTTTCCAGGATTCGACTCCCGACCAGTACGCACGCGGCCATAATCTGCATCCATAGCATGAACCTCTCCCGGCTACTGCAGGAGCGCGTCGCTGAGGGCCGCCCCGTCACCGTCGGCCTGATCGGAGCCGGCAAGTTTGGCTCGATGTTCCTGGCCCAGGCCAGACACACGCCCGGGCTCCGTGTGGCGGCCATCGCCGACCTCGACCCGGACCGGGCCCGCGCCGCCCTGGCCGAGACCGGCTGGACCGGGGAGATCCGGCGGGGCTGCCCGCCTTCGGCCGCTTTGGACCAGGCGACGATCCACTTGACCGACGATGCTCTCGAGCTGGTAGCCACCGACGGTCTGGAGGTCGTGGTCGACGCCACCGGCAGCCCCCCGGCCGGTCTGGTCCACGCCCGGGCCGCCATCGCCGGCGGCAAGCACATTGTCATGGCCAACGTCGAAGCCGACGTCCTGGCCGGCCCGCTGCTGGCCGCCGAGGCCCGCCGGGCCGGGCTGGTCTACTCGATGGCCTATGGGGACCAGCCGGCGCTGATCTGCGAGATGGTCGATTGGGCGCAAGCGGCGGGCCTCGGCGTGGTCGCGGCGGGCAAGGGCACCAAGTACCTGCCGAGCTTCCACGATTCCACGCCCGAGACGGTCTGGGACGGTTACGGCATCTCCCCCGAACGGGCCGCCGAGGGCGGTATGAACCCGCAGATGTTCAACTCATTCCTCGACGGCACGAAGTCGGCGATCGAGATGGCCGCGGTGTCCAATGCCACCGGCCTGACGCCGGCGCCGGAGGGACTGGGATTTCCGCCGGCCGGCGCCGACCAGCTCGCACAGGTCCTGCGACCGCGTGCCGAGGGCGGCACGCTGCACCACAAGGGCCAGGTGGAGGTGGTCTCGTCGCTTCATCGAAACGGCGAGCCGGTCGAGCGCGACTTGCGCTGGGGCGTCTACGTGGTCTTCGAGGCGCCCAGCCACTACACGGCGCGCTGCTTCGCCGAGTACGGTCTCGTTACCGACCGCAGCGGCCGCTACAGCGCGATCTACCGGCCCTACCATCTGATCGGCCTGGAGGTCGGCGTGTCGGTGTTGAGCGCGGCCCTGCGGGGCGAACCGACCGGTGCGCCCGTCGAGTTTGTCGGTGATGCCGTGGCTGTGGCCAAGCGGCGCCTCCGCGCCGGCGACAGCCTGGACGGCGAGGGAGGTTTCACCGTCCGGGGTCGGCTGATGCCGGCCGCCGACAGCCTCGCCGTGGGCGCCCTGCCGATAGGCCTCGCCCACAACGTGCCCGTGGTCAACGACGTGCCCAAAGGCAGCCTGGTCACCTGGGCCGACGTGAGGGTCGACGAGGCCGGCGACGCAGTGAGGACCCGCCGCGACATGGAGGCCCGCCTCGCCCCGACCCGCGTCGCGGCGACAGCATAGGCGCGATACCAGCAGCTTTTCTCACCGCCTGAGCGATCCCCGGCACCGGACCGGGTGCGTGGGAATGTCCCTTTACAGCCCCCGGTGGGTGTTTGATCACTGGCGATGAGGTCGGGAAGACGTTCCCTTTCTCAGGGACGCACCGCCAAGGCCTCGCCGAATGCGATCCCCGCCCATGCGCCGGGTCGGTCTTTCCATTGGTCGACGGCTTCCTCGATCACGCCGAACAGGGTGTCGGTGGCCGCGCCGTACATCTTGGCCCTTTCGGTGACGTCCAGGGAGAAGAACCATCTCTTGAGATGCCGGTGGAAATGGTCTACCTGCTCGGGGCCGCTGTAGTTCTCAAAAGAGGCCGATATTCGGATGTCGGTGAACCCGGCCTCCAAGAGATGGTGCTTCAGGTCCTTTCCCATTTGGGGATGGCCGTCATCTGCCTCGAGAAGATCCGCGAACACCTCCCAACCTCTCTTCATAGGACCAAGCTCCGGATGGACAAAGGAGGAATCCACGATTATTTCACGACATCCCAAAATCCCACCGGGCTTCAGAACCCGCATCACTTCTGCCAGAACGGCGCCGGTCTGGGGCACGTAGGCCAGAACGTCGTTGCAGTGGGCAACGTCGAAGAACCCGTCCTCGAAGGGAAGGGCCGCCGCATCCGCCACCTGCCACTTGGCGGTCTCGCTTTGAGGGTCCCCGGCGGGATTCCTGGCCAACTCCACCTGGGAGGCCGTAACGTCGAGGTCGCGCAGCTTTTCGGGGGCCACCCCCGCCAGCCCCACCGATGTAAAACCCGGCCGGCATCCGATGTCGATGACCCGGTCGCCGGGCCGCAGCTGCCCGAGGAGATATTCACAGAGATCCTCGGAATAGGAAAGGAACTGCAGGTATTCCTCTCCATAACCAACGGTGTGGTGGGGAGTGGTGGATCGGGTCTGATCAGGTTCCAAGCTGGTCCGGGGCTATTTGGGCCACGTTGACAAGATGTTAGCCACGTCCTGCCGTGGCATCCGGCCCCGGATCCGGCCCTATGCGCAGAGCGCCGTGTTCAGCGGGCGGCGCCGCCCCTCTTCCGGGCCCCGGTTGTCAATCCAGGCCTTTCCGTCACGGAAGCGGTGGGTCCCTAAAGGGGAAACAGCACCGGCACCAGCCACACCACGATGGCCAGTATGACGAAAGTAAGGGGAGTCCCCACCCGGGCATAGTCGATGGAGCGGTATCCCCCGGCGCCCATCACCAACAGGTTGGCTTTGTGGCTGAACGGCGTCATGAACGCCGCGGAGGCGGCCAGGCTCACTCCCATCATCACCGAATAGGGACTCATTCCCAGTTGCTCGGCGGTCTGAAGGGCCACCGGCGCCAGCAGCACCACCGCCGGGGCGCCGTCCAATGCCTGACTGAGGACACTGGCCAATAGCACCAGCGCAATCAGAATGGCGTAGTTCCCCAGGGGGCCGAGTATCTCTGTGACCTGGTCGACCAACAACTGGGCCGCCCCGGTTCTCTCCATGGCAAAACCCACCGGCAGCACGGCCGCCACCAAGAAAATGGTGCGCCATTCGATGGCTCGGTAGGCCTCCTCCATGGTGATGGTCCGAAACAGCAGCACCAGGCTGGCGGCGATGAAGGCGGCCACATGGATGGGCTGGACACCGAAGATCACCAACCCCACCATGAGGAGCAGAGCCCCCAGCGCCAGGGGGGCCTTGTCGTGCCGGCGGGGACGCAGGCCTTCGGGGGACAGCACCAGGTAGTCGGGGTTGGAGCCGAGCAGTCGGATCCGTTCCCAGGGACCTTGGACCAACAGGGCGTCTCCCAACCGCAATCGCAAATCGGCCAAGCCGGTGCAGATCGACCGGCCGTCTCGCCACACCGCCAGCACTTGCAGGCTGTGGCGATTGCGGAACTCCAAGTCGAGCAGTCTCTTGCCCACCACCGCCGACCGCGGCGCCAGGGCCACCTCCACGATCCCGAAGTCCTGCGATTCAAGTTCGCCCTTGTCCACCCGGGATCCCACTCCGATGTCCCCGATTCGCACCAGATCCTGGATCCGGGCCACGTCGCAAGCCACCAGCAACCCGTCGCCCGCTTCGATCACCTGGTCGGGGGAGACCGCCATGTGGGTTACCTCATGTCGGATGATGCCGCCGATGGTCACGCCCATCAGTTCTTCCATGCGGCTGTCCCCGACCGTGGAACCCACCAGGGAGGAGCCGGAGGGAACCGTCAGCACCGAAAGGTAGCCTTCGATCGATTTCAAGGCGGCCAGGCCCAGGTTCCGCACCCGAAAGTCCGAATCGGCCTGCATGCGTTGCAGGTCGGAGCGGGTGCCCAAAGCGATAACCCGGTCTTCGGCCTCAAACGTCTGGGAGGCAAGATCCTCGCGAATGGTGACGCCTCCCCGCTCGATTCCCACGATCACCACCTGGTAGCGCTGCCGAAACCCCACGTCCCGGGGGGTCTTCCCCACCAATCCCGAGGTTTCCGGTATCTCGGCCCGGATGGCGGTGGACCCTCGGGCGACCCGGGGTATCCGACGGGTGGTGGTGGGTTGCAGTTCCATGTCGCCCACTCTCATGATGTCCTGCAGATCGGCCAGGCGTCCCTCCACCACCAGAACATCTCCGCCCTGTATCAGGGTGTCCGCCTTGGGTAGCAGGTCCTTGCTGTCCTTGCGAACTATGGAAACCACCTGAATGCCCAGGGCGCCCGACAGGTTGGCCTCGGCGAGGGTCATATTGTCGAGAGACGAGTTGTGGGGGATCCTGATGGTGAAGAGTTGGTCCTCCAGGTGGTAGATGTGGGTCAGATCGTTGGTGTCGGCGTTGCCCGGTCCCGACAGGATATTGGGCAGGAGCTTTCTTCCCAGCGTGATCATGAACAGGGTTCCCGCCAGCAGCAACACCGCTCCGACCGGGGTGAAATCGAACAGGCCGAACGGTTCCAGTTCCCGCTCGGCCAAGATGGTGGCGGCCACGATGTTGGGTGGGGTGCCCACCATGGTGGTGGTTCCGCCCAGAATCGAACCGAACGCCAGGGGCATCATCAGGCGGGAAGCGGGCAGGCCGGCCCGGTGGGCGATGGCCGCCACGGCCGGCATCAGCACCGCGGTGGCGGCGATGTTGTTCATAAAACCCGACAGCACCCCCGACACCAGCATCAAGGTGATGATCAACGGCGTCTCCTTGCCGCCTACCAGCCGGTAGACGGCGGACGCCACAATGTCGGCTACACCCGTGTAGAGCAGGGAGGCGCTCAGGATGAAAATGGCCAACATGGTGATCACGGCTGGCGAGGCGAACCCGCTGAAAGCCTCCGTCGGGCCCACGTAGCCGCCCAGGATCAACACCACCAGTCCCAGGAAGGCGGTGAGGTCCACCGGGAGTTTGGCGGTGAGAAACAGGTAGGCCATCGCTCCCAGCAGCAGGATCAGCAACGCTATCTGCCAGGTCATCAAGAGGAAATTTACCGACTCGGCCGGGAAGTCAATGGCGGACCGAAGGCGCGGCCACAACGGTAGAACGAGTCCGGGGGGTGGGGAACAGAGGACTCTGCCATTTCCCGTTACTTCCGTTGGTCACCAAAACAGTCCCACTTTGCCCGCGAACCCCGAGAATCGAGTTCGGTTGGTTCCCGGATGGGCCGCGGGCCCCGGTCACCGAAGGGCTTCTTCCTCGATCAAAAGGCCCAGAAACGAGGGATGAATATCACCGACAGAATCCAGAAAAGGAGGCTGAGCGGCACCCCGGTTCGCAGAAAGTCGGTGTACTTGTATCCCCCCGGGTTGTAGATCATGGTGTTGGTCTGGTAGCCCACCGGGGTTGAGAACCCGGTGGAGGCGGCGAAGGTGATCGCCATCAGAAACGGGCGAGGGTCCACCCCGATCTGCTCGGCGGTGGAGATGGCAATCGGCGCCAGCAGCACCGCCGCCGCCGCGTTGCTCATGGTGTCGGTCATAATGGAGGTCATCAGGTAGATGGCCGCCAGAACGGCCACCGGCCCCATGTCGCCCACCAGACCCACCGCCCGCTCCGCCAAGAAACCGGCTGCCCCGCTGGTCTGCATGGCGATACCCAGGGGAAGAATGCCGGCCAACAGGAAGATGACCTGCCAGTTGATGGCCCGGTAGGCCTCGTCCAACTGAAGAACGCGGGCCATCAAGAGTGCCACGCAGCCGAGCAGGGCGGTGACCAGGATCGGAAAAACGTCGAACGCAGCCAAGCCCACCACCGCCAACAGGATCCCCACCACCAAGGGAACCTTGCGCTGCAGAGCCGCCCCCGGGACCTCGTTGAGGACGATGAAGTCCCGATTGCGGCGCAAGGCCCGGATCTCGGTTTCGTGCGCCTGGACCAGCAAAGCGTCTCCCAGGGACAGCACCACCGAGCTGAGCTTGTCGTTGATGGCTTCGCTTCTCCGCTGCATGGCCAGCACCAGGGCGTTGTAATGGGTGCGGAAGTCAAGTTCCTTCAGGGTGTGGCCTATCAGGCTTGATCCGGGGGCCACCAACGCCTGAACCACGCGAATGTCCTCGGTTTGCAGGGTTTCATCGCGGAGTTTGAAGTCAACGTTCATCTCCAGCCGCAAGGCCCCTCGCAAACGCATCAGGTTGGCCAATGATCCCCGCACCAGCAGAACATGGTCCTGTTCCAACATCACCCGAAGCGGCGCCCACCCGGGCTCTCCCGCCTCCTTCACCCGGAGCACCGTCACATCATGTTCCTCTCCCAGCCTGCTCTCCAGCACCGACATGCCGATCAGTGGAGAGTTGTGACGGATTCGCATCTCGGTGACGTACTCGCCCAGGTGATAGGTGGCCGCCAATTCCCGCTCCTCCCGGTCGGGCAGGAGCCACCGTCCGAACGCCAGGAAATAGATCACTCCCGCCACAAACAAGATCAGCCCCATCCGGGAAAACTCGAACATGCTGAAGGCGCCGTAGCCGGCCTGTTCGGAGAGGGAACTCACCAGCAGGTTGGTGGAGGTGCCGATCAGGGTGCACACCCCGCCGAACTGGGAGGCGTAGGAAAGAGGTATCAGCAGCTTCGACGCCGAGATGCGCCGGCGGTTGGCGAGGATCGTCACCAAGGGGATGAATACCGCCACCGCCGCAGTGTTGTTGACAAACGCCGACATCACCGTGACGGTCACCATGATGACCACCAGGGAGGTGTAGTGGTCACGACCGTACTTCACCATCAGGCGTCCCACCGCCGCGGTGGCCCCTGTTTTCTGCAGACCGGCGCTGAGGACGAACATGGCCGCCACGGTCAGGGTGGCCGGATTGCTGAAACCCGAAAATCCCTCCTGGGGCGTGACCAGCCCCAGGACCAGCAGCGTCCCCAGCCCGATCATGGCGACCAGGTCAAGCGGGTACTTTTCGGAAACGAACAGGGCGACGGTTCCAACCAGGATCGCCAGCACCAGGATCCCCTCCCAGGTCATCTCGTCAGACCAATCATCGGCGCTCCTTCGATGGGACGATCCGAAAGAATACCCAGGGTGGCCGTTTCGGGCCGGCCTTGGCGGCGGTCCCGCCGGGGAGGTTCGGTCCGCTCGTCCCAAACGGTCCGGTCGGTTCATGGCGTTTCGGCTAGGCTCTAGCCTTTACCAAATCATCTGGCGCCCGTAGCTCAATTTGGACAGAGCGTCTGACTACGGATCAGAAGGTTGGGGGTTCGAGTCCCTCCGGGCGTGCCGCCGTGATCGCCGACGGTTGGTCGGTGACAAATGGATAAGGAGAACCAACGATGAGTCATCCCCACGGCACTTTCTGCTGGATGGACGTATACCTTCCCGACCCCGAACGGGGGAAGGCTTTTTACCACGCTATGTTCGGATGGGAATCGACCGACGTTCCCATGGGTGACTCGGGGATGCTTTACACGAGGTTCACGCTCGACGGCAAAAGCGTCGGGGCAATGGGACCCGCCATGCCGGGGATGTATCCGGAAGGGGCGCCTCCCACCTGGATCTCCTACCTGGCGACCGACGACATGGACGCCACCGTGTCGGCGGCCAAAGACCTGGGAGCGGTGTTTCACATGGGGCCCGCCGACGTGGGGGACGGCCGGGTGGCTCTGATGCAGGATCCGTCGGGCGCCTCGCTGTTTCTGTGGCAGGCCAAGAAATTCGGCGGGGCAGAGGCTATCCGCACCCCGGGGGCCATGGTCTGGAACGAGTTCTACACCCGCGATCTGGAAACTACCCGGAACTTCTACAGCGCCGTGTTCGGGTGGGAGTGGAGCAGCATGCCCATTCCCGGGGGCGGGGATTACCATCTCGCCTCCGTGGGGGACTTTCAGGTGGCGGGAGGGCTGGTCATGGACGAGAACTGGGGCGAGTTGCCGCCCCACTGGATGATCTACATCCAGGTGGAGGACGCCGATGTCGCCGCCGCCCGGGTGACCGACCTGGGAGGGGATGTCTGCGTACCGGTCACCGAAATCGCAGTGGGGCGATTCGCCGTGGTCAACGACGACCAAAAGGGGACCTTCACCATCTTCGAACCCAAAACGCCATAAGAACCTGTGCGGGTAGGTGATTGGGGAGGGTCGCGAAAATCAGGATGGCCGATGGCTTGACTTTGTCGCACACCCTGCTGCATAGTGGTTGAATCAAACACCGAGAACGGTCCGCTCCGGCGTCGAGCGCGATCGTCCGAAGGTCATACAACTCAGGAAGTCGCTGGTTCCCGGCTGGACGAAGCCTTCCTGATCAACGGCAAGGTGGATGGTGGGGGAGGGTCCCTCGGGACAGGAATTTCGAGGGCGGGTTTCGCGAAATAGGGTCTGATTTCACAAGTTCTCTTTGCCGCCCGGCCCCTACCCGCTACCGCTCTAAGAACCTCGGGCTTGGCCTTCTGACGGAACCGGTTTCATCCACCCGGCATACCTGGCCGGCGGTTTTCCTTACAAACGATCTGCGCCCGGCCCATACGCCAACCAACGAAGGCCGCTTTGGTTGCTAACGCATCGTTTGTTAGCCTAAACTTTCGGTGATCGCAACGAGTGCTTCTGCGAGGCGCTTCGTTGGGAGCCTGGAGGTTCCAAAATCTCCACACGGTTTGGGCGCAGAAAAGGGGTCAAGAGATGAGACGCAAAGCGCTGGCGGCAGCGGTGGGTATTGCGATTGTGCTGGCCGCCGGTCCCGCCGCGGCCATACCTGAGGCGGTAAGCGGCAGGAAATACGTAGGGACCGCAGACGGCTATTTCTTGCTGTCCATTCCCGCCGACGAATACACGGTGGAAACCGACGCCATCGCTTTGCTGTTCGACCCCAATTTTGTTCCACGTGACTGTCTTCAACTCATCCAGGCGGGGGAAACCCTGGACATGACCGAGCGATGCGAGGGGCTTTATCTGGTGTTCGAAACCGATGTTGATGGCAAGAAGTTGCCCGGCAGCTTCTCATTTACCTTGATCTCCAACACTCAACCGGCGCCCGCCGACACCGAGGAAGAGGACTCCCCTTCGTCCGACGATGAGGCTCCCAAACCCACCCGGGACGATGAGGCTCCCAAACCCACCCGGATGGTATTCACAGGTGAACCCTTCACCCCGACCGGTTTTGGCTTCTTCTTGAACATTGGTACCTGGCGTATCCGCAACTTCAAAGAGGCGAGCTACAAGATTTACAACTTTGGTACCAACGAGTTGTGTGTCAGCAGCGACAGGCCCCGCAAGATAATCAGCGCCGACGATCCGGCCTGCAACGGGCATCTGCTGTTGGTTGTGACAACGGCGCCGGCAACCAATTGGAGAATCTGGATAACCAGGATCGATTGAGGGTCAGGAACCTGCCCGATAGTTGTCCCCCCGGTCTGACTCACCCGCCCACCTGACTTCCAAGGGCCGTCGGCAGTGAGGATGTTGGTGTCCAAAGCGTCGAGAGCAATGCTTAAAGGTCATCCTCTTGTTCGGCCGTCTTCCGTCGTTCCTCCATCAAATCGTTCACAAGGTCAAGCCCGTGAAGTTCCCTGCGGGCAAGCGCAAGTAACTGTTCTCGTTTCATAAGCACCAATGCACCGGCGGATTCCCACAATATCAGCGGGTCGCCTTCGGATAGCCGGGCGCGTCTTCGTACCTCGGCGGGCACGACAATCCGCCCCCTGTCTCCGACCGTGACCTGGTAGGTCCCATGCATGAGCCTGTCCGCGCCTGTCATGGAACGACCTGAAAAGCCCGGTTCCGCTTGGGACCGTGGCGATAGATGCGAAAGTCCCGGTCCAGGGAAACCGTCTGCCCGATGCCAAGTCGCTCCATGACCGCCCAACTTATACGGTCGGCCAGAGAAAAGTCCTGATCAGGGAACGCTTCGGTGATGGCGGCCGCTGTTTCCAGGTCGGCCAGTGACGAAGATTCGAGTAGAGCAATTCCCTTGCGAATCGCATTGACAAGGTTTTCCGCCGGATGTCGCCCGTGGCGGTACCGCATAACCGCCCAAGTTTCCTGCAGAATGTGATCGGTGGTGAGGAGGGCGCCTTGTCGGTCCCGCAGGACATCCGCTACGCGTTGATGAGACGCCTCGGAGCGGTCTGCCATGGAGACCCATGCCGAGGTGTCCACAAACCAGAGGGACATCATTCAATCTCCCGAGCCGGGCCGAAGACCGGACAAAGCCTCTCCTATGACCTGATCCCCATCTCGGGCCATGTCGAACGGCTCACCCCCCACCATCCCGCAAATCGAATCAAGGTCACCCCCCGGCGCGGCAAACCCAAGTTCCTTCTCGAAGAGTCTCCGAGTAAGTTCGGCGAGGCTGATTCCCAGTTCAGCCGCCCGTTGCTTGACGCGGGCATGCAAATCGTCGGGCAGTGTGATAATAGTTCTCACGGTGATCACATCATAGCATCTATAACAAGATATCGCACCTACCTTACCGGCGATGTCCTGCCTTCCCTTTCCGAAGAGCCCGCTCCGCCAGTCCGGCGGCGTGGTAGCCGCACATGCCGTGGACGCCGCCCCCGGGCGGGGTGGAGGAGGAACACAGGTACACGTCTTCCGCGGCGGTCGAGTACGGCGAACCCCGAGGATACGGCCCGCGTAACGCCCGTCTGATGCCCAACGCGCCACCGGATATGTCTCCTCCCACATAATTGGGGTTGTAGCTCTCCCACTGCGACGGTCCCATAGTGTGGCAGGCCAGAATGGACTCACGAAAGCCGGGGGCGTGCCGTTCGATCTCCGCCTCCACCAGATCCCTCATGTCCATGTCGCTTCCCGAAGGAACATGGGTGTAGGCCCATAGGACATGACGACCGGCCCCGGCCCGGGACGGGTCGAACCGGGAAGGCTGGGCGGCCACCACGAAGGGCCGGTCCGGTATGCGCCCGGCCCACACCGCCCGCTCGGCGGCGGCGATCTGCCGGTAGTCCCCGCCGAGATGCACCACCCCTGCTTTGGCCGTCCGGGCGTTTCGCCAGGGTACCGGCGCCGAGAGCGCCCAGTCGAGTTTGAACACCCCCGGGCCGTGGCCAAATCCCCGGGGGGACTTGGGTTCTCGGACAGCGGCCCGGTCTCTTTTCGAGATGGCGTCCAACACCGACGGCGCCAGATCGGCCACCACCACCCGGTGGGGAGGGAGTTCCGACCAGTCGCCTACCCGGCGGCCGGTTTGGATCTCTCCACCCAAGCCCACAAAGTGCGCGGCCAGCGCGTCGGCCAGCCTTTGCGATCCTCCCTCCACAAACGGCCATCCGTAGCGATGTCCTGCCACCATCAGCACCCATCCCACCCCGGAAGTCAGCGGTTTGTGCAGGGGCATCACGGCGTGAGCGGCCACCCCGGCGAAAAGCGACCGGGCCGCCAAGCCCCGGAACCTCCGAAGGTCCCAGGCGGCGGGGCGCGCCAAAGAGCCCATCTCGGCCAACCCACGGAGATCAGAGTGCAACCGCAGGGGAGGCCCGAACACCCGCCGCTCCAGCCACGGCCACCGCCGCTCCAGCCTGGTCGCTCTTCGGAGATAACGGCCCTGGTCCTCACCCAGTCCCCGGGCGGTGTCGTGGATGGAACGATGGAGCATCACCACCTCTCCGTTGTCGAGTGGGTGAGCAAGGGCGGCGGGCGGATGAATCCATCGCAGGCCGTGACGGGCCAGGGGAAGCCTCCGGAACAGCGGCGAACCGCGCCCGAGAGGGTGGGAGGTGGCGCACATGTCGTGTCGAATGCCGGGGATGGTCAGTTCCGAGGTCCGGCATCCGCCTCCCACGGTGTTCCCGGCTTCCACCACCAGGGTGGAACACCCGGCTTCCGCCAGAACTATCGCCGCCGCCAAGCCGTTGGGCCCGGCGCCGATCACCACCGCGTCATAGGACATCAGGCGGCTCACGCTAGCCGAAGACTCAGGCCGCCCGCCCGATCAAAGCCGGACAGCCTCAGGAAGAAGCCGACATCCCCTCGGACGAGGGGAGCCGCAGGCGGAAAGTGGATCCCTCTCCCAGGAGGCTGTTCACCGTCACCTGTCCGCCATGCCGTTCCGCCACATGTTTGACGATGGCCAAACCGAGTCCGGTGCCGCCCGTTCTCCGCGACCGGGCCACGTCCACGCGATAGAACCTCTCAAAAATCCGTCCATGGTCCCGCTTGGCGATCCCGATGCCGCTGTCCACCACCGTCAGCACCCCCTCACCGCTGCGCACCCGCAGAGACACGGTAACCTGCCCGTCCTTTTCCGTGTAGCGAAGAGCGTTGTCGCACAGATTCCGAATCGCCAATCCCAGCTCGGCCTGTGATCCACTCACCATCACCGGCTCGGTTTCCACCCTGAAGTTGATGTCCTTGTCGTGGGCGGCTTCGGCGAAAGGCTTGACCTCTCCCAACACCAACGCCTGCAGGTCGATCGGGTCGCTGGTCTGCTCACCGGTTTCCAGGCGGGACAGGTCCAGCAGATCGGCGATCAAGCGGGAGAGCCGCAGCGCCGCCTCGGAAATCTGGCGGGCAAATGATCGAGCCGCCTCGGGATCCCGATCCCACGCCATTCCCAAGGCTTCCACCGAGGACAGGATGGAAGTCACCGGTGTCTTGAGTTCATGGGAGGCGTCGGCCACAAAGTCACGTCGCATGGTCTCCACCCGCAGGGTTTCGGTGAGGTCCAGCACCACCACCAACACCCGTCCCTCCTCGTCCAAGGAAAAGGCTCTGACTCCCAGGGTCCTGTGGGGATACCCCTGTGTCAACCTCTCCTCAAAGGGCTCGTTGCTCAGGCGCGCCTTTCGCACCAACGCCCCGATCGACCGCAGCGCCAGTCGACCGGCCGGATCCGCCAGCACCCCCAGCATCCGCCGGCAGGCAGCATTCGAGTAAGCCACCTGGTTGTCGCCCTCCACCAGCAGCACCCCGGCGGGCAATGCCTCCAGGATCACCTCCAACAGGACCTGCTCGCGGCGCAACGCCTCCTGGGTACCGTGAAAATGCCGGGCGGTCCGGTGGAGCGCCCCGGTCAGGCTGTCGATTTCCTTGATACCCACCGGAGGGGAAGGAGAGATCGATTCGCCCGCCAACAAGCCCTCGGCCGTCCCCTCCAAGGTCGCCACGGCCCTACGCAGGCGGAGCAACAGACCTCCGTAGATGGCTGCGAAGGCCCCTCCACCCACGGCGGCTCCCACCCATGCCGGCGCTTGCAATATCCCGCTGAGCGCCATCCACGTCGCTCCGCCGACCGCCAGAGCAATCGCCGGTCTGATGGTCAGATAACTTATGAGACGGCTTCGGGGCTCCCTATGGCGCATCCACGAATTTATAGCCGAGTCCCCTGACGGTCTTCAGATAGGCGGGATTCGAATAGTCCCGTTCGATTTTATGGCGAATCCGTTTGATGTGGACATCCAAGGTTCTGGTGTCGCCGTAGTACGCCGCTCCCCACACCTCGCTCAGGAGGGTCTCCCGGGTGACCAGCCGGTCCTTGCGACGCATCAGGCTTTCCAGGAGGTCGAACTCCTTGGGTCGAAGGGGCACTTCCCTTCCCCTCACTCGCATCTCGTGGGCGTCGACATCCAATTCCACCGGACCCCCTCGCAGGACTTCATTGGATTCGGACATCAGGCCCGACCGGGCGGCGCGGCGCAGATGCGAGCGAACCCGCGCCATCAATTCGCGGATGGAGAAAGGTTTGGTCACATAGTCGTCGGCCCCCAATTCCAGGCCGGCCACTTTGTCGGCTTCCGAATCACGGGCGCTCAGGACAATGATCGGAACATCGGAAAAGGCCCGGATTTCCCGACAGACGTCCAAGCCGGACCCGCCCGGAAGCATCACGTCTAAGAGCACCAATGAAGGAGGGCGCCGGCGTACCGAGGCCAGGGCGTCGGGAGCGGTGTAGGCCACTTCCACCGACATGCCTTCGGTCTGCAGGGCGTAGGAAACCGACTCGGCGATGGCGGGCTCGTCCTCCACCACCAGGATCCTGGGGCCGGTCTCAGTAATCGGAACCATCTTCGGAATAACGAAGGAACTCCTGGTGATCTCCGGTCATCAGAAAAGCCACCTGCTCACCGATGTCCACCGCCTGGTCTCCCACTCTCTCCAAGGCCCGGGAAACCAAGATCATCCTGGTTGCCCACTCCAACAGGTGCGGGTCGTGGCCGCATTCCACCACGTGTTTCCACATGCTGCGGTTGAGAACGTCCACCGGGACATCCATGGCCGGCAGCAATCGGCACTCGTCGGCGTCGCGGCGCACGAAGGCGTCGATGGCGGTGCGGATCATGGGCTTCAGCAAATCGCCCATCTCCTGAATCTTGGCCAGGATGGTCTCTTCGCGGGGCAGTCCGGCGGTGGCCCCGGCGATTTTGGCAATGTTGACCGATTGATCGCCCATCCGCTCCAGGGTGTTGTTCATCTCCAGGATGGCCGCCATCATCCGCAGGTCCCTGCCCATGGGCTGCTGTCGGGCCATTATCAACATCCATCGGGCCCGAATGTCCATGTAGATCTGGTCCACCTCGTTATCGGAGGAAATGACCTGGGACACCAACTCCTGATCCGAGGTGATCAAGGCCCTGACCGCCTTTTCCACCATCCCCTCCACCCGGTCGGCCATGTCGAGGGTGGTCTCCTCCAGGCTCCTCAGAGCGGCATGGAAGTCGGGACGCTGGTCGTTCATCCGAATCGCCCGGTGATGTAGTCTTCCGTTTCCTTCTTGGAAGGGGCGGTGAAGACTTGATCGGTTGAGTCATACTCCACCAGTCGGCCGGTGCGCTGGCCTTTTTCTCCCACGTTCACCGAGAAGAACGCCGTGCGATCGCTCACCCGGGCGGCCTGCTGCATGTTGTGGGTGACCACCACGATGGTGTACTGCTCTTTCAACTCCTGCATCAACGTCTCAATCCGGTAGGTGGCCACCGGATCCAGCGCGGAACAGGGCTCATCCATCAGCACCACATCGGGGCTGGTGGCGATGGCCCGGGCTATGCACAGCCGCTGCTGCTGTCCGCCGCTCAGTTCGAAGGCCGAACTCTGCAGCTTGTCCTTGACCTCATCCCACAAAGCGGCTCTCACCAGCGACTCTTCCACCAGATCGTCGAAGTTGCCCTTCCAGCCTGCCACCTTGGGCCCGAAAACGATGTTTTCATAGATCGACTTGGGGAACGGATTGGGCTTTTGAAAGACCATTCCGATCCGCCGCCGGACCTCCACGGCGTCCACCGAAGACCCGTACAGGTCGATCCCGTGATAGGCCACCCGCCCCTCCACCCGGGCCCCGTCGATCAGATCGTTCATGCGGTTGAAGCAGCGCAGCACGGTGGACTTCCCGCACCCCGAGGGGCCGATCAGGGCGGTGATTTCGTTTTGATAGATGTTCAGGGAGGTGTCGGCCACCGCATGGAAATCCCGGTAGTAGACGTTGAGGTCGGTGATCTCGAAAATCACGGGTGTGTCCACCGATCGGTCGGCATGGGGGTGCGGACCGGGCGAAACAGCCTCTCCTACCACGGTGGGAGGCGTTTCCATGCGGGTTGACATGTCTGCTCCTTGTTCAGGTTGTGGGTTGCGGTTGGTTTGTTCATCACCCTATGCGGCGCCGTTCCAGGGAGTCTCTGGCCAAGATTGCCCCGGCGTTGACCACCAGCAAAATTACCAGGAGCGCCACGATGGCCGCCGCGGTCAGGGCAATGTATTCCTGCTGAGGCTGGCGCGACCAGTTGTAGATGATGATCGGCAGGGCGGTGTACTTTTCCGAGAGCATCAGGCTGGTTACGGGCGTGCCTTCCGGGGCGGCGAAGAAGGTGGACAGCACGGCGCCCGCCAGCAGCAGTGGGGCCGACTCTCCGAAGGCCCGGGCCAGGGTCAATACCGACCCGGTGAAAATGGCGGGGCTGGCCACCGGCAAGACATGGTGCCGGATAGTCTGCCAGGGGGTGGCTCCCACCCCGAAAGAAGCTTCACGCAGGGCCAGGGGCACCGCTCGGAGCGCTTCCTGGGTGGTGATCACCATGATCGCCAGCACCAGCATCGACAGAGTAAGTCCTCCCGCGATCAGGGTGCGCCCGCTCACCTGCCCGAACATCCCCTCCAACAGCAGTTTCACGAAGACGCTCAGGCCCAACAGGCCGTAGACGATGGAAGGGACCCCGGCCAGGTTGCGGATGTTGGCCACCAGGATCCGGGTGAGCCGGGTGTCCCGGGCATACTCCTCCAGGTAGATGGCGGCCGCCACCCCCAGCGGGAAGGAGAGGATCACCACCACCACGGTCAGCATCACCGAACCGAAGATTCCCTGGATTATTCCGGTTTCGGCGGGTCGGGGGGAGAGGTCGTTGGTGATCATCGACCATCCGCGTTCCTCCCATACGGGCCAGGACTTGGCGACCACATCCCAGAGCAGAACCACCAGAATCGCCAGGGACGCCAGCAACGAAATCAAGAGCGTCAGCGCCACCAACGGATTGATGACGCTGATTTTGCGGCCTGCCAACGCGCGCCGCAGCATGTCCTGGGTCACGCCGGGAGCGGCGCCTATGGTGCGGCCGGCCATCGGTTCTCCTCCCAGCCTCAGTACTTCTGTCGGAACCGGCGCACCAGGCGCTCGCTTCCGATGTTGAGGACCAGCGTCATCAGAAACAGGAGGAGTCCCACAAAGAACAGGCTCTGGAAGGCCGCCACCCCGCCGGCCACCTGATCAGAACCGATGGCCAGAGACGCCATGGCGCCGGTCATGGTTTGGCCGCCGTACAGGGGATTCAGTTGGAGAAGTGAACCTCCGGTGGCCCCGGCGGCGATCGCCACCACCATGGTTTCCCCGATTGATCGGGAAAGCCCCAGAATCAGGGCGGCCACGATCCCCGACAGTGCGGCGGGGAAGACCACTCGCAGCGAGGTGTGCCACTTCTTGGCTCCCAGCCCATAGGACGCCTCACGAAGAGATCGGGGCACGGCTGCCATAGCGTCTTCGGAGACTGATGACACGAGGGGAATGATCAGTATCCCCACCCCTATCCCCGCCGCCATCAGGTTGGACTGCTGGGTGGTGTCCCAAATGTTGCGGAGCAGGTCGGGGGTGATGAACCGGAGAGCGAAATAGCCCAGCACCACGCTGGGAATCCCTGCCAGTACCTCCAGAACCGGCTTCAGAATGCGGCGCACCCACGGCTTGGCGTACTCGCTCAGATACACCGCCGCTCCCAGTCCGAGGGGAGTGGCCACCAACATGGCGATGGCGGACACCACCAAGGTGTGCCACACGATGGTGCGTAAATCGAAGCGATCCCGCCGGGGAAACCACCCGTCGGCAAACAGCGACCCCAGCCCCTCGTCCACTTCCGAGGCGATGCTTTGCAGGAAGGCCGCCGCCTCACCAACCAGGCTGAGCACTATGGCGATGCTCACCAGGATGGTGAAGACGGCAGCCGACATAAACACCCTGCGAACGGTGCGTTCATGACGCAGGCGTCGCGGATCCCCGGAGAGATCCGGGGGACTCTGCGCAACGCTCATGTCTGTTTCTGCTCTCTTCCCTGTACTTTGTTTTCCCAGCCGAACAGCCTACCCAGCCGAGGCCCAGGCAGATTTGGTCGCGTTGATTTCGTCTTGGGGGAGGGTTACGTATCCGGCTTCGGCCACCGACGAGAACCCGTCATTCAGGTAGAAGTCCACGAAGGGAGCCAATGCGGGATCTTGGGCCACCCGGTTCAGGGAGACGTAGATGAACAGGGGACGGGACAGAGGGTATGACCCGTCGGCGATCGACTCGATCGAGGGCGCCACGCAACCGTCGCCGCCGTCGACTTCGATGGCCTTCAGCACCGCGCTGTTCTCGACGAAGAACGCGAAGCCCACCCAACCGAACGAGGTCGGGTTGGAACTGATGTTGTCCACGATCACGTTGTCGTTGGCCGAGGCCTGGTAGTCGACCCGGGTGGGTTCCTCTTGTCCTCGTTCCTCGGTGATGTCCTCCAGCGCCAACTCCACGAACGCGTCGAAGGTGCCCGACTCCTCACCGGGGGCGGTTATCACCAGCGGAGCATCCGGATAGGGTGCGCCTGAACCGCCCAAACCGGCTGCGGCCAGTTCGGCGGCCAGATCATTGGCGTCGGACCAGGAGGTGAAACCTTCCGACTCTGCGCCGACCAGTGCGTAAAGGTCGCCGGTGTCCAGGCAACTCACCGCGTCGTTGTCAGGGGAGGTCAGAACGCTGATACCGTCGAACGCTACTTTCAGTTCGACCCATTCGACACCTGCTTCGGCGCAGGCTTCCGCTTCGGAGTCCTTGATAGCCCGGGAGGCGTCGGAGATGGCGGTTTCACCCGCGCAGAAACGCTGGAAGCCGTCACCCGTGCCGGGACCCTCAACTGAAATCCCCACCCCGGGATGCAATGCGTTGAACTTCTCCGCCACCAAAGCCGTGATCGGCTCCACCGTGGAAGAACCCGACACCTCAATCGAACCCGTCAACTCACCGGAGGTGTCCGCAGCGGGGGATTCATCAGTGGAAGAAGCGGCGGTGGTGGCCGAAGAAGCGGCGGTGGTGGCCGACTGGCCGTCGTCGTCATCCCCCCCACAGGCCGCCGCAACCAAGAGGAAGGCGGCGCCCACTATCGCGGAGCGGAACAAGCGTCTGTTAGCAAAAGTCATGTGGTCTCTGACTCCTATCTCGGGAATATCAGGCGAGACGCGCTGGGAGATCTGCGACCTCGGGGCACGCGTCCAACCCACTTGTGAAGCTACGAAGGCCAAGTGAACAGAGATCGGGGCCTATGTGAACGGAAGGTGAATTCTTGGGGTGTGCGGTTTAGAGGGATGGCGGGTAGGTCCGGGCGGCAGAGAGAACTTGTGAAATCAGATACTATGTCGCGAAAACCCCCCCGACATTTCTGTCCCGAGGGCCCGCCCCCGCCACCACCTTTCCTGGGGTCGGGACGCGAATTCACCATACAGAATGGGATTTCGCTTTCCCGAGGATATGGTCCCTGCGTCCGGTCTGGTCGACGTCGGAACAGACCGGGAGGTGCTTGACTCCTATCACTGTGTGTCACCCGGGAGACTAAGTCAAGCCAAGAGCCACCCTGTTTTTCGCGACCCTCCCGAATAGCCCACCCCTGCAGGCTCTTAGAAGCGCGCCTGGGCTCTGGCTTCCGCCAGTCCCTGCAGTTCAACATGGGCCATGCGGGTTCCGGTCTCGCTCACCCTGCTCCATTGCCCGTCGGCGCCCAGTTCCCACGTCAGGGTGTCGTCGGCCATCAGCACCTCCAGCATCTCGTCGATCCGGAAGCGCAGGTCGGGGTCCTCCACCGGAACCAGCACCTCCACCCGAGAGTCGAGATTGCGAGGCATGAGGTCGGCTGATCCCATGTAGTAAACCCGGTCCTCCCGGCTCCCGAAGCGGTAAACCCGGGAATGCTCCAGGTATCTACCCACCAGGGAACGCACCCGAATGTTCTCCGACATCCCCTCCACACACGGTATCAAGCCGCAGATTCCCCGCACCACCAGATCGATCCTGGCGCCGGCGTCCGACGCCCGGTATAGCGCTTCGATCATCACCGGGTCGATCAATGAGTTCATCTTCATGGCGATCCTCCCCTCCGGGTGAGCCTGGGAGTCGATCAGTTGCAGGATGCGGGGTCGGGTGAAAACGGGAGAGACCAATAGCTTCTGATAGCTGGGATGACGGCTGTAGCCGGTGAGGAAATTGAACAGAAAACTCAAGTCGGCGCCCACCTGCTCGTCGCAGGTGAACAGTCCCATGTCCTCGTAAATCCGGGCGGTTTGCTCGTTGTAGTTGCCGGTTCCCACATGAGAGTAGAGGCGGATCATGCCCTCTTCCCGACGGACCACCAGGGTGATCTTGCTGTGGGTCTTGAGGCCCACCACCCCGTACACCACGTGCACACCGCTTTCCTCCAGCCGTTGGGCCCAGGTGATGTTGGCGTCCTCGTCGAAGCGGGCCTTCAACTCCACCAGGGCCACCACCTGCTTTCCTCTTATGGCGGCCTCCATCAGGGCCTTCATGATGACCGAGTCGCTCGAGGTGCGATACAGGGTCTGTTTGATGGCCAACACGTCCGGGTCGGCGGCCGCCTGGGCGATGAATTCCTCAACCGAGGTGGCAAAGGACTCATAGGGGTGGTGCACCAGGATGTCACCCTCGCGGATGGCCTCGAAAAAGTCCAACTGCTCGCTCAGTCGTCCCGCCAGCCGGGGGTGGGTGACCCACGCCCAGGGTTGATAGAGAAGTTCAGGCCGGGGAAGGGAAGGCATGAAGGCCAGGTCGGCCAGGTTGAGCACCCCGTCCATCACATAGACGTCGGAATCGGAGATTTGCAATTCCCGGGTCAGGAGGTCCAGCACTTCAACCGTCATGGTGCTGGTCACCTCCAGTCGGACCGCCCGGCCGAAGCGGCGGCGGGTTAGCTCCGACTCGATGGCGGCCAACAGATCGCCGCCCGCATCCTCTTCCAGTTCGAAGTCGGCGTTGCGGGTGACCCGGAACAGGTGATAGTCAAGAATCCGCATCCCGGGGAACAACTGGTCCAGGTGGGCGGCGATCACCTCGTCCAGCGGGACGAACCAACCGGCCCGGGACAGGGGAACGAAAGCGGGAAGGATGGGAGGAATCTTCACCCGGGCGAATCGCACCGCCTGGCTTTCCATCTCCTGCACCTGGATCGCCAGGTTGAGAGAGAGACTGGAAATGTGGGGGAAAGGATGGGCGGGGTCCACCGCCAGGGGGGTGAGCACGGGGAATATGGTGTCCCGGAAGTACTGGTCGAGATAGGAAGTGGCTTCTTCGTCGAGTTCGGCGTAGGTCTTGAGTCCTATCCCGGCCTCCGCCAAGGACGGCTCCAGAATGTCCCGGTAGATCTTGGACGCCCGCAGGTACTGCTCGGAAGCCTCCGCCCGGATGGCCGACAATTGCTGCCCGGCGGTGCGCCCGTCGGGAGTTCTTCCCACCACCCCATGCGCCACCTGTTCTTTCAGTCCCGCCACCCTGACCTGGAAGAATTCGTCCAGGTTGGAAGCCCAAATGGACAGGAACCGCACCTTTTCCAGGAGCGGCACGTCCTCGTTCTCGGCCAGATAGAGCACTCGGCTGTTGAAGTCCAGCCAGGAGAGTTCCCGGTTGAGCAGGCGGGTCGAAACGTCGGAGTGGGCAGTCATGGCTCTTGTGGGTCAGGTTGGTTTTCCAAAAAAGAGTACCCCCGCGAACTGGACTCTTGTCAAGAATTCGCGGGAAAACCGCCGGGGAGACCCTGGTGGAGGCGCTTTCGACGCACGATTATGATTGGGGGATGATCCGGACCTCGGCCATCGGGTTGTTTGCAGGTCGGCGGAGGAGGCGGAGAGGGAAGCGAGCAGATGGCTTGCCCACCTGGCGGACACCAGCCGACACGATTGGAAGAGGGTGGAACCTCTGCAGATCAAGGCTCGGCCGACCCACAACCTTCCCTGTCGGGTGTTGGGAATCGCCGGCGAGAATTCCGATGGTGGGTACTCGCCGCTTTTCATGCTGATGGCTTCCAGCGGGGTTTTCCGGCAAGGGGTGTTGGTGGAACTGCCGGCGCCCTTGCTTCCTATCTGAATCCGTGTCCATCCCGGCGCCCTCGGGGACTCCCCCAAGAGCCTCTTTCTCCGAAGCGGCGGGCGTTTTGATATTCTTAGGACCTCTATGAGCGTGTACCGCCCGCCCCTGCGCGACATTGACTTTGTGCTGGAGCACATCGCCGATCTTGAGTCGCTTTCCAAGTTGAACGGATACCAGCACGCCGACCCGGCCACTGTCAACTACCTGCTGGACGAGGCCGGCCGGTTCTTCTCCGAAGTGGTGGCGCCTCTCAATCCGGTAGGAGACGCCGAAAAAGCGGTGCTCACCGAGGAGGGAACGGTGAGGACGCCCACCGGATTCACGCAGGCCTACCGGCAGATGGTGGAGGCCGGTTGGCAGGGAATATCGCTCCCCGCCGAGTGGGGCGGAGGAGGCATGCCTCAGGCGGTGGGATTTGCGGTGGACGAGATGCTGATCTCCTCGAGTCTGGCCTTTTCGCTGTGTTCCACCCTCACCGCCGGCACCGTTCACATGCTGGGTATGCACGGATCGGCCGACCAACAGGAGCTGTACCTGGAGAAGCTGATCACCGGCGAGTGGTCGGGCACCATGAACCTCACCGAGCCCCATGCCGGGTCCGATGTGGGCGCTCTCACCACCCGGGCCATTCCCCAGCCGGATGGGAGCTACCTCATCACCGGCACCAAGATCTTCATCACCTGGGGCGACCACGACATGTCCGACAACATCATCCACACCGTCCTGGCCCGGATTCCCGGCGCCCCCCCCGGCACCAAGGGGATATCGCTCTTCATAGTCCCCAAGCGTTTGGTGGGTCCCGATGGCGAGCCGGGGGAACTCAACGACATTCGCACCGTCTCCCTGGAACACAAACTGGGCATTCACGGCAGCCCCACCTGCATGCTTTCCTACGGCGAGAACGGCGGCGCGGTGGGATATCGGGTGGGTCCCGAGCACGGAGGCATGGCCCGGATGTTCACCATGATGAACGCGGCGCGGATCGCGGTGGGGCAGGGTGGCCTGGCGGTGGCCGAACGCGCCTACCAGAAGGCGTTGGAGTTTTCCAAGGAGCGTCGTCAGGGAAGAGCGGTGGGCGCCCCGCCGGGGGAGCAGTCGCTGATCGTGGAGCACCCCGACATCCGGCGGCTGCTGGCCACCTGCAAGGCGCAGATCGAGGCGATGAGGGCCTTGCTGTTTTATTGCGTGGCGGCGGTGGACCGCTCCCATCACGCCGAAACCGAGGAGGAAAGAACCCGCAACGGCGAGTTGGTGGCGCTCTTGACCCCGGTCGCCAAAGCCTGGTGCAGCGACCTGGGGGTCGATATTGCCTCCCACGGCATCCAGATTCACGGCGGTATGGGATTTGTGGAGGAAACCGGCGCCGCCCAGTTCTTCCGCGATTCCCGAATCAGCCCCATCTATGAGGGCACCAACGGCATCCAGGCCATCGACCTGGTGACCAGGAAACTCCCCCTCCGCTCGGGAGCGGTGGTCAGGGAGTTGCTGGAGGAAATCGGCGCTACCGCCGCCCGCGCGGCCTCGGTGGAGGAACTGCGGGCTGCGGGGGAGGAGTTGGGAAGGTCGGTCCGGAGTCTGGGGCGGGCGAGCCGCGCGTTGGGATCTTCTTTGGCAGCCGGCGAGTACCGGGATGCCCTGGCCGGCGCCTATCCGTATCTGACCATGTTCGGGACGGTCCTGGGAGGCTGGATGATGGTCCGCTCCGCCCGGGCTGCCCTGGAACGCCTGGGAAGCGGAGCCGACGACCAATGGTTGCGACAAAAGGTGGCCACGGCCCGCTTTTACTGTGAACATCTGCTTCCCCAGGCGGCCGCGCTGGAGGCGGCGGCCTCGGGTGGGTCGGATTTGCTGTACCAGTTGGACTTCGCCGACCACTGAGGAAGGAAACGCCGATGAGACCGGTCCACTTCGAACACCAGAGTCCCGATCCTTCCGCCAGCCGGGAGTTCTTCGCCAACGCCTTGAGCTGGGAATTCCAGCAGTATGGCGACTTTCCCTACTGGCTGGCCACCACCGGCCCCGACGATCAGGCGGGCATCAACGGCGCCCTCATGGAGTCCACCGACGGAACGCCTCGGACGGTCATGGTGGTGGACACCCCCGACATCTCCGGCACGCTGGCCAAGGTCCCCGAGCACGGCGGGGAGGTAGTGTCGCCCATTCGGGAAATCCCCAACGTGGGACAGGTCGCCTACTGCCATGACCCGCAGGGGATTCTGTTCGGGGTGTTTCAGGCCGCCTCGGCTGTCGAGGACGATTGACTTCCGGTGACGATGCATCCCACCATCGAGGCGCCGGTGTGAAGAAGCGAAGAGTGGCCGTGACCGGGGTGGGGGTGGTGACCGGCCCCGGGATGGGCGTGGAAGCCTTCTGGGAGGGCCTCACCCGGGATCCCGGCAAAGGACCTTTCGTCATCGACAATTGGGATCCATCGGAGTTGATACCGCGCCGGGAGGCCCGTCGGCTGGATTTGTTTTCCCAGTATGCGAGAGTGGCGGCCCACGAGGCGCTCGGGATGGCCGGAGATCACGGGACCGATCCGGAGCGCGCCGGTGTCTGCGTGGGAACGGGGATCGGAGGCATGCAGTCGTTCGAGAAGCTGGTGAACGCCGTGTATCACCGCCCGAAACCGCGGCCCTCTCCCCTGGCCATTCCCATGATGATGGGAAACGCCGCCGCCGCCGACATCTCCATCACCTTCGGGTTTCTGGGGCCGGCCACCACCCAGACCCTGGCCTGCGCGGCGGGGGCGCAGGCAATCTGCGACGCCCTGCGCCAGATCCAATGGGGCTACACCGATCTGATGGTGGCGGGAGGATCCGAGGCGGCGGTGAGACCGGCCACCATCCACGGGTTCCGCACCGCCCGCGCACTGTCCCCCACCGACGAATCCCGCCCGTTCGACGCCAATCGCAACGGGTTTGTGGTGGGCGAGGGCGCGGCGATGATGGTGCTGGAAGAGTGGAGCAAGGCCGAAAAGCGAGGCGCGCACATCCTGGCGGAACTGTTGGGAGGGGGAACCAGTTCCGACGCTCATCACATCACCGCTCCCCATCCCCGGGGAGTGGGTGCCCGCCGGGCGCTGGAGTGGGCGCTACAGGACGCCGGCGCTACGGCCGAACAGGTGGGCTACATAAACGCCCACGGTACCGCCACCCAACTCAACGACCAGGGGGAGGCGCAGGTGATTGCCGACCTCTGGGGCGAAGATCAGCCGTTGGTGTCATCCATCAAGGGGACCACCGGACATGCCCTGGGCGCCAGCGGAGGCATCGAGGCGGTAGCGTCGGCGCTGGCCATCAGCCGCCGGCAGGTTCCTCCCAACATCGGCCTCCGGGACCAGGACCCCACCATTCCGCTGCGGCGGATCGTGATGGAACGGCGAGGATGGGCCCCGGGGCTGGCGGTCTCCAATTCTTTCGGGTTCGGGGGACACAACACCGTGCTGGTGTTCGGACCGGCGGACTGAACGCCCCGGCCCGAAGTTGGCCAAGTGTTTTCTATAGTTCTGCACCGTCCGGAAATCCCTCCCAATACCGGCGCCATCATGCGAATCGCCGCCAACACCGGGTGCCGTTTGCACCTGATCGAGCCGCTGGGTTTCGAGATGTCCGACGCCCGCTTGCGTAGGGCGGGAATGGACTACCGGGAGCGGGCCGTGACCCTGATTCACCCCAGCCTCTCGGCTTGGCGGGACTTCGCCCGGCCCGGGCGGGTGGTCGCCTTTTCACCGCACGCCAAACGGTGGCATTCGGAGTTGGAGTACCAAGCAGGTGACGCCCTGCTGTTCGGACCCGAATCGGTGGGGCTTTCTCGGGAGGTTCTGTCCGAGCCGTGGGTGGATCACACGGTCCGTATCCCCATGTACCCCGAGGTCCGGAGCCTCAATCTGGCCAATTCAGTAGCCATCGCCGTATACGAGGCCTGGCGACAACACGGGTACCGAGGCGCGGTGTGAGAATGAAGGCTGGCGCAGAACAATAAAGCCGCCAAAAACAATAAAGGTTGCAAAAGCCTTAGGTGTGACAGTTGCTCTCCCGCAGCACCCAGGGTCCCCACGACTATGATCCCAGATGACCCTTTTAATTTCTAAAGGTTTCAAAGGAGTAACAATTCACCGTGTTAGCTGGGCTATCATGGATGAGATGGAGTTTTCTAAAGGATTCTAAAAGCAGTGGATCCGAACCCGTTTTCCCCATCATTCGGCACATCCCCGCCCGTTTTGGCCGGGCGGGATAACATACTAGACGGCTTCGAGGAGGCCCTGACTGCCGGGCCCTCCCATCCCGGGTACACCACGTTGCTGATCGGCCACCGCGGAACGGGAAAGACCGCTCTTCTCAACGCATTGGAGGAACGCGCCCGCCGACGTGGTTGGATGATTGTTTCCGACAACACCTCTCACCCCGGATTGATCGATCGCATCGAATCTGCTGCTGCAACGTTGTTCCGGCAACGGGGAGGCAGGTTACGCAGAGCCTCCACTCGTATCCGCGAAAGGCTGAGCCGTGTCTGGGTTTTTGACTTGCGGCCACCTCCGATGCCAGGAGGGTTGCGTAACGTTCTGACCATCCTCGGAAATGCTCAAAGAGGACGCGGGTCCGGTGTCTTGATCACCATCGACGAACTGCAAAGCGGCGACCCGGCCGATTTGCGGAGGTTCGCTGCCGTGCTTCAGCATGTCACCCGCCGGGAAGGTTTGCCGGTCGCCTTTTTTGGCGCCGGTCTTCCCAAAATCGAAGACAGTCTCCTTTCGGATGATGCCGTCACCTTCATACAACGCGCTCTACGCCATCGGATCGGCCGGCTGGACAAGACAGCAACTCGGAAGGCGATCGACCAGCCGATCCGCGAACAGAATGGGGTAATAGAACCCCAGGGCTTGGAAGCCGCCGTAGAGTCGACTTCCGGCTATCCATTCATGATTCAGTTGGTCGGCTATCACAGTTGGGAGGCCGCTTCGGAACCCAAGACCCGTATAACTTCCGCCGATGTCACCGCTGGGATTGCCAAGGCTCAGAACCAGATTGGCGATTTGGTTATAGCACCAGCCTGGAAAGACTTGTCACCAATGGACCGGCGGTTTCTGAGAGAGATGACCAAGGATGAAGGGGAATCGGTTCTGGCCGACATAGCTTCCCGCTTGAGTCGGGATCTCAAATATGCGAGCGCCTATCGGGACCGGTTGATCAAGGCGAACATGATCGAAGCCACCGCAAGAGGGAGGGTTGGATTTGTTCATGACCCCGCCCGCCAGTGGATCAGGGGCGAGGTTTCCCGTTCGGCGGGGGACGGGACGTAGCAGGCCACGGCTTCTGTTCCGGTCGGAAGTCGGCCCCGCTTCATTCGTCCCGGTGGGTTGCTCGACGAGGTCATGAATCCAGTAGCTTTGGATTGATACGGAGAAGGGAACGGTGCGTTTTGGGCAGATTGACCGGCGCGGTGGCTTGGTTTGCGGCTGGGATTCTTATGGCGGGTTGCGCGGCCGCCCCCGAGCCGGTCCCTGCGCCCCAATCCACGATCACCGGCCCGGCTACGACCGCCTCCCCGGTTGAGACCGAGACGACCGCCACTTCTTCCGGCCCCGCTTCTTCCATCACCCTGCCTGCTCCGGAGGCGCCCCCTCAAACCTCCGAATTGTCTTCACCTGACGACGGCGCCCGCGTCGCGGTCGAATCGTCCACCACCACATCCACCATCCTTGCTGCGCAATCGGAGCAGACCACCTCGACGGCAGCGGCGCCGGCCGCTCCTCCCGAGAGCCTTCGTTTCATCCAGGTGGCCGAGGGGGCGCGGAATCCCATCTTTCTCACCGCCTCCACCGGGGCGGCTTTCTCATATCTGGCGGAACAGGGCGGTCGGATTCTCTACCTGGCCGGCGACCAGATCACCGACCTCCCGGTGCTGGACATCACCGAGCGGGTCACATTCCGGGGAGAGCAGGGACTGCTGGGGATGGCTATCCATCCCACCCAACCCCATCGTCTGTTCGTGCATTACTCCGACCGGAGGGGACACACGGTGGTTTCCGAGTTCTTGCTTTCCGCCGATGGCAGAACCGCCGATCCCAACTCGGAGCGTATTGTCTTTTTTACCCAGCAGCCCGCCACCAACCACAACGGCGGGATGATCCAGTTCGGACCCGACGGCTATCTGTATCTGGGGCTGGGCGACGGCGGCCGGGCGGACGACTACTACGGCCACGGCCAGCGCCCCGACACCCCTTTGGCGGCGATGGTGCGCATCGACCCCGACCAAGCGGCCTTCCAAGTGTGGTGGTACGGCCTCCGCAACCCATGGCGGTTTTGGATCGACGAGGCCACCGACCTGGTCTACACAGCTGATGTGGGCCAGGACGCCTATGAGGAGATCAGCATCGCTCCACTCTCCGAATCCGGCTTCAATTTCGGATGGCCCATCACCGAGGGCCTGCACTGCTTCGAGCCTCGCCAAGGCTGTCAAACAGAGGGGCAGACCCTGCCCGTGCTGGAGATCGCCCACGGCGATCGGGGAACCTGTTCGGTGACCGGCGGGATAGTGTACCGAGGCCCTGCCATGCCCGGCCTGTGGGGGCACTACTTCTACTCCGACTATTGCGGGGGCTACCTCCGAAGCTTCCGGTGGAACGGCGCCCTGGCCACCGACCTGCGGGAATGGGCCACCGACCTCGGCCCGGTGGTCTCCTTCGGAACCGACGGAACCGGCGAGATGTATGTGCTGACCGCCCACACCGTCTACCGGGTGGAACCAGAGGAGTAACCCTCAGCGGTGGGTCGTCCGGCTTTCAGTGCGCGTTCTGGCGCCGGAAAGCCTCCAGGGCCTATCCTGAAACTGCTTTCGGTTCACCTCTGCGGGTCAAGGCGATGATTACCAGGAGGATGGCCAACCCCAGCAGCAGAAAGGCGCCGGTCACCACCGCCAGCGATAGCACGATGGTGGTGTCAGAAGGAGCGGATCCGGAATCCACTCCAGATAGACCAAAGAGAATCATCACGTTCTGCACCTGATCCAATATGGCGCCTCCGAGAGCCAGCCTCCATCCCCAACGGCACAGCCCGGGCGCCCGGGGTCGGCGAAGAGCGAACGCCCCGAGGAAGAACATGGTGTACCCGGGAACCAGAATCAGGATGTCGGCCCAAAAGGCCCTTTGCAGGCCACCCTCCACAGACTCCGCCAATCTGACGAACTCCTCGGGAGATCCAGCCGTCTGGATTGCCACGACGCCGCCCCACAGATGGGTGAGGGTGTAGCCCACCACCATGACAACAATGCCGGCGACCAGAAGGACCTTGGCTTGCATCGTGTGGTTATCCCAGCATCCGGGGAGATCGCGCCCGGTTTAGTAAACGCCGGGGAGAATCCGGTATTTCACTCGCTCCTGATACTCCGCCCACTTGTCCGGGCCGTACTTCTCCAGGCACTGCGCTTCGTCGAAGCGTTGGCGGAAGGTGAAGAGGGAAACTATGAAGACAAAATACGTCCAGGCCCACAGGTTGGTGAAATGGCCGAAGATCAGGGCGATCGAGCATGAGAGGAACCCTTCTCCCAGGTAGTTGAAGTGGCGGGCCGCGCCCCAGAAGCCGCTGCACAGGATCTTGCGATCGCCGGCCTGAATGTACTCGGGTTCGATCAGACCCAGGAACTTGCGGTCGGGCCAACGTTTGAAGGTGTACTTCTGCAGGTTGGCGCCCCGCGAGATGCTCCAGCCGAACAGGAACAGCGCCGGAGTTCCGATCAGCCACACGTACCTCCCTGCTCCCGAGAAACCAGGATCGGGGTGAACGGCCATCCCCCACAAGGGGAGGATGAACATCCAGCCGTAGATGATCAATCCACCCCAGAACAGTTTGAACCCGACATTCTCGTGAATCAAGTCGTAGGTGTACAACTGGACACGCTCGAAGATGAAATAGTCGAGCACGTAGAAGGTGAAAAACCCCGCATAGACGAACACCCCGGGATTGGAGTCTTCCCCGAACCATTCGTAGTGGTATACGGCCCCGGACAGGGCGTTGAGAGCCAGCATCGTCCCGCCCACGACATAGAAATACATCTTGATGTCGAAGCGCTCTTTGAAGAACGCAATCTCCTGGGACCGCCCATCCCAAAACGCCAGCCACGGATGCTGGCCCTCGTTCTCGGGCCTTCACTCGCAGACCCGGACGAAAGCGGTCTCGCCTGCCAGCCTCCATAGCGCGTAGATCTTGGATAAACCGAACCAGAACTCTGTGAAACCGCTGCCTTTGCTCGGGAGACAACCGCCGGAAGTCCCTGAGAAACGCAGCGGTCTCCTCGTGGGTAGGCACCCGTCAGTTAATCGTTGACCTGCTCGTATGGTTGCAAAGCCAAACATTCCAGGAATTCCTCACTGGTCATGTGGATATGGGTGCGGCCAGCCTGGTAATCACCGGTCACATCCGCTACCGACCCACTGTCCCTCTTGAGGTCCTCCACTGTGCATTCGTCGGTGTCAATGACCTGCTCCGGCTGCATCTTTTTACCTCCCCGGGAAACGTAGCCCACCCTATTTTAGGGGAGAGCAAACCGAGGCGCAGGGCTGATTGGGTCGGTTTTACTCCCACCCCGTGTCATTTCACCCCCTCCACCACCGGCGTTTGGGGCGGAGAGTGCGGCTCAGGAAACTCTCCAACGGTCCTTTGTACAACACGGTCCGGTCGCCCCCGCTGCGGGTCTCGTCGATGAGGGTGGAGGGCAGGTCGTCCCATCCGAAGCCCCGCCTTCCGAAGGCGTCCCGCTGTTCCCACACGATGATCCGGTCCCGGTCGATGGTCCATCCGATCGGGCCCTCGCCTTCCCGCCGGGAATAGGCCGACAGCCTCAGCAGGGCCAGCACCCGGTCCCTCACCCGGTCATACCGCTTGTCGGCGAAATCGAGCCAGGTAACCTCCCGACACCAGGCGGGTGGGGCGCCGTCAACCCCTTCCGACAACACCCCCGACAGCACCGACGATGACACAGCCAGCCAGTCGTCGGGGAGTCGGTCGTCTTCCAGGCGGGCCATGACGTCGGCCAGGTAACGCCGGTAGAGATGGCCGGTCAGACCTCGGCGAATCTGCTGGACACCGCTCTGCAAACCCTGTCGCAGACCCTCCTTGTGGGCGGGCAGAGCGGTGGTGGTATAGATCATCATGCTCCGTTTGGCCACCTCGTCGGGGAAGGAATGCGGTTCGGCGTTCATGGACAGGACGAACCCGGGATATTCGGACACCCCGGGCGGCAACTCGTCTTTGATGATGTCCTTGCCGTGTTGGTTGAACGCCCTCCGCCCGATGTCGTCGAACACCACCGGGTGACGTTGGTAGGCGTGCTGCAGTCCCCGCAACTGAGCGGTGGTAAAGCTCCGCTTGTCCACCGTGTGGGCCTTTCCGAACATGGAGGTGGTGAGGGTGTCCACCAGGCTGGTCTTGCCGCAATTGGACTTGCCGAAGATGATGGCGAACAGGGGATATCGCACCACATCGCTGTCGCGTAGATAGGCCAGATTACGCAGGTCGCAGATGAACGGAGAAAAGTACAACCAGGCCGCCAGGGTGAAGTAGTCGCGCTGGAGCGTGGGGACATCACCTTCGAACGCCCCCTCGTAGTTGCCGAAGAAATCCAACAGCAGTCGGGCGTCGGCGCGGACCGAGGCGGCGTCGGCGCGCAGGGAAAACTCTTGACCGGAGAGCACCGTCCGGCCGGTGCTTCGGTCAATCGAGAAGTACCGGCTGTCCGCCTGATCACTCGATTTGACCAGTCTGATACGGCTCAGTTCCCGCTTGACCAGGGGGGTGATCTTCTGCTTGCCGGCCCGGAAGGTGGGGACAGCGGCGGAGATGCGCGGTTTCAACACCGCCGCCACCTTCTCGACCCGCTCCATCTGCACCGGCGCCGACACTTCCAGATCAGCAGGTTGGGGAGCGTCGATGATCACGGTGGTGGATCGTTCCGACAGCACCGGAGCGTCCGGTACTTCGATCTCGGCCTTGGTCAGGCGTTCCTCGGGAAACGGGATCTCGTCGGACCCGGTGTCCCGGATGGCGTCGAACATGCGGTTGTAGTGGGTCCACGCCGCTTGGTCGTCATCGAAAGCCACCAGCGTTTCGGGCTGGATGCCCGAAAACGCCCGCTCCGACAGGTTGGCTGACCCCACGATCACCCGGGTGCCGGACTCCCCGGACAGAAGATACAACTTGGCGTGGGCCACATACTGGCGAAGTACCCGGAATCGGGCCTGACCGGCGCTTATCTTCTGCAGGATGCGCCGATGCCGTTCGTCCGGCAGATCCATGATGGCCGCCCGGGTCTGCTCGGTGACCACCTTCTGCAGGGCGATCACGTCCACGAAGTTGCCGAGCACCCCTTCGCTGCCGAACACGCACTCAAAGCTCTCAAAGGAGAAATCATCAAGCATCCTGACTATGGCGGAACTGCTGGCCGAGTAGGTGAGCACCCGCAGGCTCTCGTATTCCCGGAACAATTGCCAGTCGAATTTGTCGTCTTCCAGGAATCTGGCCCGTACCACCCGGAGCCCTGAACCGTCATCCAGCGCCAAGGTGGGAGGGCGGCTTTGCTCAGGCATCGGGACGGAAACTACCTCCTGTGGCTCTACACAGTACCGAAGAACCATGGCCCATTCGACCCGGGCGGGTTGGGAGACGGCCTTGCGGAAACCGTTCAGATCCAGGAGGAAGCCGGGTCCCATTGCTTCCGTTACGGGGTTAGGCTCCCGGAGGAGGCGGAGGGAGACCCCGGCGGGTCTGCGACACCGTGTAAAGGACCAGAGGAAGGGAACCGCAAAATGGGCGTGATTCACGCACCGGTCATTATCCGCAATCCGGCTGAGCCGGACCGAGAATGGAAGGGAGAGTTCCTGGTGGACACCGGGGCCATCGACACACTGGTACCCCGGCCGCAACTGGAAGCCATCGGGCTGGAACCCAGAGCACAGCGGGTCTACAAGATGACGGACGGCGCCAGGATCGCCATGGATATAACCGGCTGTGAGGTGGAGATAATGGGGGAGTTTGTCAGCGCCACGGTTGTCTACGGAGAACCCGGTGTGGAGCCGCTGTTGGGGGTGACGGTTCTGCAATC
Source organism: Acidimicrobiia bacterium (assembly GCA_965220995.1). Taxonomy (GTDB): domain Bacteria; phylum Actinomycetota; class Acidimicrobiia; order Spongiisociales; family ZC4RG35; genus Bin76. The sequence continues at coordinate 91,811 of OZ244856.1, forward strand.
GGCCGGTATCCGAGTCGATCCGAGCGCCGAAGCGCTCTACAAGGTACCGCTGACAGGATGCGAGTCCCGGCCCCGACCAGCTTCAGGTGCAGGGTTAAGGCAGGAAGGGAACCGCGAATGGGCCTGATCCATGCACCGGTGATTATCCGCAACCCGGCTGAGCCGGACCGAGAATGGAAGGGAGAGTTCCTGGTGGACACGGGGGCCGTTAATACCATGGTGGCCCGACCCCATTTGGAAGCCATCGGGCTGAAACCCAATAACCGAGAGCTTTATGAGTTGGCGGACGGTACCCGGTTGGAACTGGAAACCACCACTTGCACCGTGGAGATAATGGGGCAGATCGTTGGATCGACGGTGATTTTCGGAGAACCCGGTGTGGAGCCGCTGTTGGGGGTGACGGTTCTGCAATCGGCCGGTATCCGGATCGATCCGAGCGCCGAAGCGCTCTACAAGGTACCGCTGACAGGTTGTGAGTCCCGGCCCCGACCAGCTCGAAGTCGAGGATGAAAGGAGGGAGTGCGATGGGCGCGATACATGCACCCGCGATTATTCGAAACCCGGCGGAGTTGGACCGAGAATGGGAAGGAGTTTTTCTGGTGGACACCGGGGCCACCGACACCCTGGTGCCCCGGCATCGATTGGAGGCCATCGGGTTGAAGGCCAAGGATCGACAAGTCTATGAGTTGGCGGACGGCGCCCGGTTGGAACTGGAGACCACCACCTGCGATGTAGAGATCATGGGGAAAACCGTTGCGGCGACGGTCATTTTTGGGGATACAGGCGCCAGACTTTTGCTGGGGGTGACCGTTCTCGAATCCGCCGGCCTCCAAATCAACCCGCGCAACCAGACTCTTTACAGGATTCCCGCCCTCAGGCTGTGAAAATAAGCCTCTCGGGAACCTCAGGTGGAGGGGTGACGGGGCTCCGATAGCACTCGCCGGACCATGGGTTCGAAGAATTCCAGGGATTCGGTGGGGTAGTCGGGATCGAACGAAACTTGATCGTAGTCGGCGCAGAATTGCACGGTTCGCTCATACAGGGGATGGTCCCGGTAGCGGTCCCGGGCGTCGGGATCCCGTCCGTAGTGATGGGCGTAGTACTTCTCCTGGAAGATGCCGTGGTACTTGACGATCCAGTAATTCTCCTCCGACACATAAGGACGCAATAAAGCGGCGGCCACCTCCGAGTGGTTGGCGGGACTCAGAACATCCCCGATGTCGTGCAAGAGCGCCACCACCACCATCTCTTCGTCCTCACCGGCGCGGTGGGCGCGGGTGGCGGCCTGAAGGGAGTGACCCAGGCGGGTGATCCGGTATCCGGTGTGCTCGTCCATCGAACGAAGCCACTCAAGCACCCGGTCGGGGAACTCGTCCAACTCCTCCTGTTCATACTGGTCGAGGAGTTCATAGTCCTCCACCGTACCGTCCGACATTTTGGTGAAGGAGACCGTTCCGTTCATGAGACAACTCCTTTCCGAAGACCCAGTGGGAGGCCCTGGTGGCCACTTGCGGACCCGACGGATTCTAATTCCGATGTCCCGGCATGCGGGCAGAAGATTTGGGGGGTCGCGAAAAACAGGGTGGCTGTTGGCTTGATTTTGTCTCCCGGGTGTCACATAGTGATAGGTGTCAAGCACCTCCCGGTCTGTTCCGACGTCGTACAGACCGGCCGCAGGGAACATATTCTCGGGATAGCGAATTCCCAGTTCTGCATGGTGGATTCGCGTCCCGACCCCAGGAAAGGTGGTGGCGGGGGTGGGTCCCGCGGGACAGAAATTTCGGGGCCGGTTTCGCGAAATAGTGTCTGATTTCACAGGTTATCTTGGCCGCCCGGTCCCTACCCGCTATCCCTCTGAGGCGGTTGCTGTGGAGGTGGTGTTCTCTGCTCCCGGCGGTTGTGCAGCACCAGGCCTCCCACCATCACCACCGCAATCCCGGCGATTTGCATTCGGCTGAGGCTCTCTCCCAGCAGAACCCACGCCACGGCGGAGGACACCACCGGCTGGGCGGTGAGGACCGTTCCCACCGTGCCCGGGCCGGCGCGGGACACCGACGCGATCTCCAGCAGGATGCCGGTGGCGCTGGCCAGGGCGGCAAAGCCCAGGACCAGCCACTTTGACAGGGGCAGGTCGATGGGTCCGATCCCGGACATGGGCAGGATCAAAACCGCGGCGGAGACCCTGAACCACACCCCGATGGTTACCGGTGACAGTCCGCCCAGGCGATCCACCAACAGCAGATACCCTCCCATGCACACCGCCGAGCCTATTCCGGTGACGATGCCGATCGGGTCGGCCCGTTCCCAGGTCCAGGTCTCGGTGGCCAGGGAAACCCCCAGAAAGACGATGGCCGCCGCGGCCCACGCCCGCAGCGGTACGGGGACGTTCTGTTTCGCTTGAGTCCAGATGAGCACGGTGGGGACCATCAGGAAGGCGAAGGTGGCCGAAGGACCCGGGCCGAGACGGGACAGGCTGACGTAATACAGCACCGTGGCCGCCACCACGCACACTCCCAGAAGGAAAAGGGTTCCCAGTTGGCCCCTTGGGTGCAAAGCCTTCCTCAACCAACCGATCACCAGGAAGATCAAAAAGCCCGCCAGGTTCATCCGGAAGGTCAACTCCAGGGCGGTGTGGTGAGAGAACAGATCGAACACCGCCACCGACACCAAGGCGAACAGGACGGTGGACACGGCCGCCATAACCACCCCTCTCCCCGCGTGGGCGCGGACATAGAACCCGCTCGGTGTGGATTTGCTGATAACCGGACTCCTTGCCGAAGTTGGGGACGACATTTGCTGACCCAAGCGGGCAAGCAGATGTACAGAACCCTATCGCCGGGTGGAGAGTTCCTCCGGTCGGAGCGGCAGTCCTTCTGCGCCGTTGAGCATGGCGGTGAGGGGGGCCACTTCCTTTTCCCAGCCGGGGCCGGCCAGGATTCCCAGGCGGTCGGCGGTGGGAGTGAGGAAGAACCCCTGATCCCGGTCGCCCTCGAACCGGTCTCGATCCACGAACAGTCGCGGCTTGATCACCGCCGGATCACCTTCCTCGGGGCAGAAGGTCAGGCAGTTCCCGCATTCGTTGCAAAGCTCCGCCAGGATGAAATACTGCCAGCGGTCGGTCATTTCGTCCTTGAGTTCGGGCACGGTGGCCAACCGGATAACCGCGTCGTTGGGACACACGGTCACACAGAAGTTGCAAGCCACACAACCCCACATCTGAAGCTCCTTGTCCAACGCCCGCGGCAGCTTTTCGTTGCCGGAAAGGTGGTAGGCGCCGGTGTCGTCGCCGCCGCTCATCGCCGCCACGTGCGCCTCCACCGGACCCCGATATCCGTCCGCCAGGGCCAGTTCCCGCCTGTGACGGTGCCAGGACTGCAGGTCCGGGGCGCCCGCCCCTCGCATCTGTATGGCCAGGCGATTCAGCATGGGCGCCAGCCGACCGTACCCGCCGGGCTTGAGCAAGTCGGAGCACAGGGTGACCGGCGCCACCCCCATCCCCAGAGTATCGGACAGATTGTCCTTGCTCACTCCCGCCGAAAAGCTCACCTGCACATCGCCTCCGTGACCGGCCAGGTTGAACACCCCGGGCAGGGCGCAGATCAACTCGTCCAGCAGGGTGGAAGTGATCACATGGAGCGGAGGCCCGGAAAGGTACATGGGATCGTCGGGCATCCAGCCCTTTTCGTTGCCCACCACCAGGGTGTTGCTGAGCTTGATCCCAAAGCGCCGACCGTGGCGGCGGGCGAACTCCCGCAGACCTTCGATCAGTTCCAAGCCCTGGTCGAACTGCAGGTCGTCCACAAACGCCTGGGGCAGCAGTGGAATGTGGTCATAGCCGAGGGTCTCGTGGAGAATCTCCTGCACCCGGGCGATTCCCAACAGGGTGGGGTTGAGCTTGACGATCACATCCAGCTCGTGACGGGTCATCAGGTGCTTGGTGATGGCGTCAATCTCGTGGGGAGGGCACCCGTGGAAGGTGGAAAGGGTTACGGTGTCGGCGATCCTGGAAGGAAAATCCAGATCCCGCAGGTGCGCGAACGGCTCGGGTATCTGGGGACGGAATGAATCGATGCGATCCTTGGCGTTTTTCATCTCCACGATGAATTCGGAGACTTTTTCGGTGGAGATTCCCTTCAGGTCATAGCCCACCGACATGTCGAACACGAACGGTCCGGGCTCGGGGCCGATCAATTCCGCCACCGGCTCCCAGTTGCTCAGGATCCCGATCATCATCCAGGCCTTCACATATTCAATCAGGGACTCCTCCACCCGAAGTTCCTGGCTCCATTCGATGTTGTAGCCGATGGTCTGCATGTCGATGCAGGGTCGGCCGATCTCCAAGCGGTCCAGCACCTGCACCGTCTTGAGCTCGAACAGCCGGGATCCACCCAGCCAGGACAGCACGATGTTCTGGGTCATCTGACTGTGGGGCCCCGCGGCGGGGCCGATGGGAGTAGCGCAGGGACGCCCCAGAAAGGAAAAGCTCAGGTCGAGGTCCGGCGGTCGCTTCCAAACCCGGGCCTTGAGGAGGTCGAAAATACGCTGGCGGGATTCCCACTCCGAAGCCACTCTGCCCAACAGCAGATCCAACGGATAGGGAGTCAACGGATCGGCGCCGGACATGTCATCTCTCCTTGTCTATCTCACAAACGGGCATGGAGGCGAACCGCCTGCTCACGGGCCTTGGCCCGCACCTCGTCGGGATCCACCCGAACCGCTCGACCCTCATCCAGCACCACTTCCCCGTCCACTTCCACCAGAAGCGGACGAACCCCCGGGGTAAACGCCAGATGCCAGGGATCCATCGGATCGTATGACCACACCACCCGGTCGCCGCGAGCCTCGGGAAACAGTTGCCAACCGGTTTCCAGCCAGGACCAGGCCACCTCGGGAGAAGCCGTCACATCGTCCTCCCGCATCCGCAGATAAGCGGCCCGAAACGCCCCGATCATGTCGCCTCCGATTCCGTCGGTCCCCAGGGCGACGGGGTTGGGAAACCGGACGGGGCGGGCATATCCCACGCTGTTTTGGAGATTGGACTCGGGATTGTGCAGTATCACGCCCTTCAATTCCCGGTCCAGATGCACGCAATGTCCCAGCAGCCAGTCGTCCTTCGACCGGGACTGCAGACGGCGCCCGGCGTGCGGATCCTCAACCCCTTCCGCCACGTGTATGTGAACTCCCACTCCCAGGTCCTCGGCCAAACCACCCACCTCGTCGAGGGTCTGGTCCGACAGGGTGAAGCAGGCGTGGGCGCCCACCCATCCCCGTCCTCCCTCCGCAAGAAAGCGCCGGTTCTCTTCCAGACCCCGGCGGGCGCCGTCGGGGCCGTGGCGGTCGGTGACCTCGTAGGCGCAGGCCACCCTCACCCCCACCTCGGCGCAGGCGTCGGCTATCAGGGTCAACGAGCCCTCGATGGCCGATGGTGAGGCGTGATGGTCGACAATGGCGGTGGTGCCCCGTTCCAGGGCTTCCAGCGCCCCCAGCTTGGCCGACCAGTAAATCATCTCCTCGTCCAGGGCCACATCGAGCCGCCACCAGACCTGTTCCAGGATGTCGCCGAAACTGCGCGGCGTCCGGGGCGGAGCGGGCATTCCCCGCGCCAAGGCCGAGTAGAGATGATGATGAGCGCAGACCAGCCCGGGGGTTTCCCGGCTCATGTCAGCGCCTTCGTCCCAAGGGGTAGTGCTTGTTGAAGGGCAGTCGAGTGCGCCACACGCCATCCACCTGGTGCAAGGCGGCGGCCACCGCTCCGGCGGTGGGAACCAAACCGATCTCGCCCACGCCTTTGATCCCGTACGGGGAGTTCGGCTGGGGGACCTCCACCAGGATCACGTCCACTTCCGGCATGTCCTTGGCGCGGATGATCCCCAGACTCCGCAGGGTCATGTTGGTGGGCCGACTCTCGGTGTCGCAGGGGAAATCCTCGGTGAGCGCATAGCCCAATCCCATGTGGACGGATCCTTCGATCTGACCCTCACACAGCACCGGATTCACCGCTTTGCCCACATCGTGAGCCGCCACCACTCTCTCCACCTTGCCGGTGGCGGCATCGGCGATCACCAACTGGCTGGCATACCCGAAGGCAGAGTGGATGATGGGGTTTTCCGCTCCCTCGGACAAGCTGTTGGTCCAGTCCACCACCCAGGCGCCGTGGTAATCAACCCCCGTTTCGCAGCCACCTTCCAGGGCCTTGCGGCAGGCGTCCGCCACCGAACCGGCCACCATCAGGGTGGCCCGGGAGCCAGTGGTCTGCCCGGCGCCCAGTTCGCGGGAGGTGTCCACCAGCACCTCGATCCGATCGGGATCGATTCCCAGTTCCTCCACCGCCACCTGCAGGGCCACCGTGTGAACTCCCTGCCCCATCTCGGTCCAGCAGTGGCGCACCTCCACCTTCCCATTGGGCTTGAAGCACACCACCGATCTGGAAACTTCGCGGAAGCCGTTGCCCAAACCGGAGTTTTTCAACCCCAGGCCCACCCCAACGGCTTTGCCTTCGGCAATCGCACGGTCGTAGTGAGGCTTGACCGCCTCCAAACAACGCTGTGCCCCGAGCGAGCCCTCGTCCATAATCTGTCCCGGCCCCCACACCGAACCCGGCATCACCACATTGCGGGAGCGCATCTCCCAGCCGCTGATCCCCACCTTCTCGGCCAGCCGGTCCATGACCCCCTCCATGGCGAACTGAGCCTGGTTCGCCCCGAATCCCCGGAAAGCCCCGCACACCGAGTTGTTGGTGCGAACCGCCAGGGCCTCCACGTCGATGGCCCCCACCACGTAGGGCCCGCTGGCATGCCCGGCCGCCCGCTCCAGAACCTTCATTCCCACCGAGGCGTAGGGACCCGAATCGCCCAGCATGCGCGCCTTGAAGGCGGTGAGTCGGCCATCGGGGTCACAGCCGGCCCACAGTTCGATGCGAATGGGATGCCGCTTGGGATGGATATGCAACGACTGCTCCCGGGTGAGAGTGCATTTCACCGATCTGCCCAGAAGATGGGCGGCCAAGGCGGTCTGGGCCTGGTTGGCCATGTCCTCCTTGCCGCCGAAGGCGCCCCCGTTGGACACCAACTCCACGGTTATGCGGGAGGGGTCCATCCCCAGCACCGAGGCGATCTGGTTGCGATCATCCCACACTCCCTGCCCTCCCGAATAGACGTGCAGGTCGCCGTTGGGCAGCGGGACCGCCACCGTCGACTCCGGCTCCAAAAAGGCGTGTTCCACCCGCTGGGTATGGAAAACCTCGTGCACGATGTGGGCCGACTCCGCCAGAGCCTGTTCCACGTCGCCCCGCCGGTAGGCCGAGCGGGACAGAAGGTTCCCCTCCAACCCCCACACCGCGTCCTCGGAGGACAGGGCCTGCTCGGGATCGCTCACCGGCGTGAGCACCCGGTATCGGACCTCGATCAGGTCAGCCGCCTCTCGGGCGGTCTGGACGTCGGACGCCACCACCATGGCCAGGACATCCCCCGAATAGGAGGTTCGGCCTCCCACCGGGATGAACACCGGCCAGTCCTGGTGGATCAGACCCACCCGAAGATCGCCGGGAACATCGGCGGCGGTTATCACTCTCACCACTCCCGGATATGCGGAAGCCGCCGCGGTGTCGATTCCCAGCACGTCGGCCCGGGAATGGTCGGTGAGCCGCAGGGCGGCGTGCAGCATCATGGGCGAGGCCAGGTCGTCTATGTAGGGCCGGTCGCCCAGGGACAACTCCATCGCCTCGTACTTGCAGCCGTTCTTGCCCACCCCGCCCGGACGGGCCACGGTGGGAATCGGCTCACCCGAGGCCAAAAGCTCGATGGCCTCCACGATCTTGGTGTAGCCGGTGCAACGGCACAGGTGGGCGCCCAGACGACCGTTGATGGTTTTGCGGTCCAAGGCCGAACCCTTCTGGTCGATCAGAGCCTTGGCTCGCATAACGATGCCGGGAGTGCAAAAGCCGCACTGCAATGCTCCGGTGGATGCGAACCCCCGGGCCAGTCGATCCCTCTCCACCGGATCGAGTCCTTCCAGGGTGACGATCTCTTTTCCCTGGATTCGCTGAAGCGGCATCTGGCAACTCACCACGGCCCGGCCGTTCACCAACACCGTGCAGCACCCGCATTGTCCCGACGGAGCGCATCCGTCCTTGGCGGAGATAAGCCCCAACTCTTCTCGCAGGGCGGCCAACAGGTGGGGATGGTCGGCGCGCACCGCCACCTCTTTTCCGTTGACAAGGAAGGAAACAGTGGGTGGGGCTTGCATCATGGTCATAATCTGCTCCGAATCAAGGCGGGGGAATCGCACCGCGTCTTTCGCTGATCAACCGGTAGTGCTCGGGCACCCGGTAAAGATCGAAATTGAAAACGTTGTCCTTGTAAAAACGACAGAAATCCAGGTCGATCCGGGCCACGGCCAGTTCGTCGCCGTCGGTGATGGTCTGGCAGACGATCTGTCCGGAGGGAGCGATTATCACGCTCTGTGCGATGTTTTCCACCCCTTCCTCGATCCCCGCCTTGGCGACCCCCACCACCCAGCATCCGTTCTGATAGGCGCCGGCCTGCATGACCACGTGACTGTGAAAATTCTGGAGGGGGTTCTGCTGAGGATCAGCCGCGTAGTAATAGGGCGTGTTGTAGCCGATCAGGATCAACTCCACCCCCTGCAGGCCCATCACACGATAGGTCTCCGACCACCTCCGGTCGTTGCAGATGGCCATCCCCACTATTCCCCCGAACGCCCTCCACACTCCAAAGCCGTCGGGGCCGGACTTGAAGAAGTGCCGTTCGGCGTGCTGGAATGGTCTCCACTCCTGGATCTCCTCATGTCCGGGAATGTGAATCTTGCGGAACTTGGCAACCACCGATCCATCCCGTTCCACCAGGATCTGCGTGTTGTACCGATGCAGTACTCCGTCGGAATCGGTGTGCGCTTCCGCATAACCCAGGCAGAAGCCGATACCCAGGCGGGCCGCTTCATCGAACAGGGGCCGGGTGGCTTCCGACGGCATTTCCTTCTCGTAGAAGGCGAGCATTTCCTCTTCGTCTTCGATGTACCACCGAGGAAAGAAGGTGGTGAGGGTCAACTCGGGGAACACCAGCAACTCCACCCCCCGCTCGTGGGCCTCATGCAGCAGCGTCAACAGGCGTTTGACAACTTGCTCCCGACTCTCGTCCCGGGCGACGGGACCCACCTGCGCCATGCCTACCGTCAAGTTGCGACTCATGGGAACCGAATGTACCATGCTACTTTACATTTTGTCAAGTACAGGCCAGGGCCTCATGTCCACACCTTCGCAGGTTCCGACATCCGAGAATCCCGCCGGTCCGGGGGAACAGCCCACCGAGCACCGGCTGTGTCGCCTGGAATTCCTGGTGGAACCGTTCTTGGAAGGCAACCCCGGCCCTCACGTGCTGGCGCCGCTTCACCGGCTTCGCCGCCGGGCAATCCAGGTCAACCAGGGTCCGTTCGGGAACACCGTGGAGGGCGACCGGCGGACGGTAACCACCGCTCTCCTGACCATCCTGGAAAGCGCCTTCGACAACGGGGCTTCCCGCATATTGATCAATCTGTCCCAAGGAGAACCGAACACCCTCCCTTCCCAGGTCCCGCCCGGGCAATCTCCGGGTCAGGGTCCGGGCATCGCCCGCCGTGCGGGGGTGGCGGATGACCCGCCGCCGGGGGGAGGCGGTATGCTGGGCGCCACCCGGCCCGAGGACATTCACGGGGCGGTTGATCGCATTGTCAGTGCGGTGGAGGATCAGATGGGAGGAGCGTTGGGAGACCTGTCCAGAGAGAAGAAACAGGCGGCCGTGCGAATCCTGGACGAACAGGGCGTCTTCCTGATCCGCAAGTCGGTGGAGACGGTGGCGGACGCCATGGGGGTGAGCCGGATAACAATTTACAACTATCTGAACGCCATCCGCGGGGATTGAATGCCAGAATGAGAGAAATGCGCGGTCTGACGATTACCTACCAGGGCGCCTTCCCCCGGTTGTCCGAGGAGGGTGAGTGAGTTCTTCCGGTTCGGCTGCGCAGCGTTCCCGACTGGCAAACCAATTGCTCTCCTACACTGTGCCGGCCTTGGCCGTGTTGGGAGCGTTGGCGATCGGGGCCTTGATGTTGGCCGCCCTGGGCGCCAATCCCTTCACCGGGTTCTGGGCGATGGCCAAGGGGGCGTTCGGAAGCAGCAACGCCCTGGTGGAGACCGCCCTCAAGTCAACCCCCCTCCTGCTGGTGGGGGTGGGCATCACCATCGCCTTCCGGGCCAACGTGATCAACATCGGAGGCGAGGGCCAGATGGTGTCGGGCGCCCTGGCCACCACCATCACCGCCCTGGGGATGACCGACGTCACGGTGTGGATCGCCCTTCCCCTGTCCCTTTTGGCGGGAATCCTGGGGGGAGCGCTGTGGGGCGCCATCCCCGGCGCCTTGAAGGCGTACTTCGGAGTCAACGAGATCCTCAGCACCATCATGCTCAACGTGGTGGCGGTGCAGGCCATGAACTATCTGCTCAGAGATCCGTTGATCGATCCGATGGAGATCGAACGGGGGACCAGAATTCCGCAGACCGCCCGGCTTCCCGAAAGCACCGACCTGCCGCTCTTCGTTGAAGGGGGGCGACTCCACATCGGCCCGGTGATTGCGGTGGCGGCCGCCGTGCTGGTGTACGTGTTGCTTTGGCGAACCACCTCCGGCTATCGGCTGCGGGCGGTGGGACTCTCGGGTGACGCGGCTCGCTATGCGGGGATGTCGGTGGAAAGAAACGTGGTCTGGGCACTGACTCTCAGTGGGGCGATGTCCGGGCTGGCGGGAGCGATCCTGGTGCTGGGGTCGGAGGGTCATCGGATGGTGACCGACGGCAGCACCATCGGTTTCACCGGCAGCGCCGGGTTCAACGGAATAGTGACGGCGCTGTTCGGGGGGTTGCATCCGTTGTGGACCATCCCCTCCTCGTTCTTGTTCGGAGGGCTCTTGGTGGGAGCCATCGCCCTGCAAAGGGCCGCGCAGGTCCCCACCGCCCTGGTGCTGGCTCTGAACGGTCTGGTGGTCCTGTTTGTGGTCAGCCTGGATCGCTACCGCCAGCAGTTGAAGGAGCGGGAAGATCGGCGCGCCCTGGCCCTGGCCGAGGAAGATCAGGAGGAGGGTGACGCCGGCCCCTCTCCTTCGGAACAGGAACCGGACGATGGCTGACATTTTCGCCGCCACCGTCATCGTGGCAACCTTGTCGTCGGGAATCCGATTGGCGGTCCCCCTTCTGCTGGCGTCGCTGGGAGAGGCGTTCGGGCAGCGCAGCGGAGTGCTCAACCTGGGAGTGGACGGAATCATGCTGCTCGGCGCCTTCGGCGGCTACTACACCACCCTGAAGACCCAGAGCCCCTGGATGGGCTTGGCGGTGGGTCTCTTGGTGGGGCTGGCCCTGGGCCTGCTGTCATCGGTGATAAGCGTTTCCCTGCGCGCCGAACAGGGGATCAGCGGTATCGGCGTGTACCTGTTCGGGCTGGGCATGAGCGACCTGCTGTTCCAGCGGCTGGTGGGGACCCCTCTGCCCGTCAAGCCCTTCACCAAGACACCCATACCCGGTCTGTCGGAGATTCCGGTGCTGGGGGACCTGTTCTTCAATCACAGCATCCCCATCTACCTGGCCTTTTTGTCCGTACCCATCGCCACGGTGATCATCAACCGGACCCGGTTCGGGATGAACATCCGGGCGGTGGGGGAGAACCCCGAGGCGGCCGACTCCCAGGGAGTCAGCGTCACCCGGGTCCGTTATGCCGCCGTCACCATCGGGGGAGTGCTGGCGGGTGCGGCGGGTGCGGTTCTCGCCATCAGCCTGGGGATCTTCCAGCAGAACCTCACCAACGCCCAAGGCTTCATAGCCATCGCCTTGGTGTATTTCGGAGCGTGGAGACCGCTGGGGGTGATGGCCGGATCCCTGGTGTACGGGATGGTCTCGGCAATAGTGCTGCTGCTCAAGACCCGGGGGATCATCCCCCTGGGGGCCTCCGACCTGGCCGCCATGATCCCGGCGGTGATCACCGTCCTGGCCCTGGTGCTGGCGGCCCGGCGCTTCCGGGCCCCCACCGCTCTCACCAAGCCTTTCATAAGAGGGGGATAGATATTTCTTTCCCAATCTGTCAAATACAACCGAACCTACCCAAGGAGTAACTGATGAACCTGTTTAGAAAGCCTGGTTTGGCCAGGCTATGGGTGCTGGCGGCCCTGTTGGCTTTGGTGGCCGCCGCCTGCGGAGACGACGCAGAGGAGCCGGCTGCGACCACCGCGGCTCCCACCACCCAAGCGGCCGAGGAGCCGGCGCCCGCCCCCGACGACGAGGCGCCCGCCCCCGACGAGCCGGAAGCACCGATGGAGCCGCTGCGGATTGCGGTGGTTGCGCCGAGCGCCTCCAATGATTTGGCGTTCACGCAGAGCATCGTGGATGCAGTGAACGTGATTGTGGATGAGCATCCGGGCACCGAGGTGGCCATCACCGACGGCACCTTCATTGTGGAGGACGCGGCGGCGGCCATCCGCGGTTATGCCGAAGAGGGCTATGACCTGGTGATCGCTCATGGTTCCCAATATGGCGGGTCTTTGCAGGAGATCGCCGGGGACTTCCCCGACACGGCGTTCGCCTGGGGTACCTCCGCTGACACCCTGGGCCAGCCCAATGTCTCGGCCTACACCGCCGCCTCCGACCAGGGAGGCTACGTAATGGGCAGAATGGCCGCAGTGCTGTCCCGGTCAGGTGTGATCGGGGTGGTCGGCCCCATCGAGGTGGGCGACGCCAAGCTGTTCGTGGACGGTTTCGCCAACGGCGCCAAGGCGCAGGACGCGGTGACCGTCAACATCAACTACATCGGTTCGTTCAGTGACGTGGCGTTGGCCTCCGAAGCCGCCCAGGCGCATATCGCGTCGGGCGCCGATGTTTTGACCGGATCGGCCCAGATGGTGGTCGGCGCGGTGGGTGTCGCTCAGGCCAACGCAACTCTGTGGTTCGGCACTCAGGCCAACCAGACATCCCTGGCGCCCGATCTGGTGGTGGCTTCCCAGGTGTACAAGTGGGAAGTGGTGTTGCGCGACATCATCGCCGACATCTCCGCCGGTTCACTGGGTGGAGAGGCCTACGAGATCAACCTCGCCAACGGGGGCCTGGTGGTCGAATACAACGACGGATTCCCCCTGCCCGACGAGGTGCGCACTCTCGCCGAGAGCACCATCTCGGGAATAATCGACGGGAACATCAACACCATGGATCAGATGATGGTGGAAGAACCCGAGCCGATGGAGCCGCTGCGGATTGCGGTGGTTGCGCCCAGCGCCTCCAATGATTTGGCGTTCACGCAGAGCATCGTGGATGCAGTGAACGTGATTGCCGGCGAACATCCGGGCACCGAGGTGGCCATCACCGACGGCACCTTCATTGTGGAGGACGCGGCGGCGGCGATCCGCGGCTATGCCGAAGAGGGCTATGACCTGGTGATTGCCCACGGTTCCCAATATGGTGGATCGTTGCAGGAGATCGCCGGGGACTTCCCCGACACGGCCTTCGCCTGGGGTACCTCGGCCGACACCTTCGGCCTCCCCAATGTCAGCGCTTACACCGCCGCCTCCGACCAGGGAGGCTACGTGATGGGCGTGGTGGCCGCCAATATCTCCGAATCGGGAGTGATCGGCGTGGTCGGCCCCATCGAGGTGGGCGACGCCAAGCTGTTCGTGGACGGTTTCCACAACGGCGCGGTGGCCACTCGGGGCGACGTGACCGTGAACATCAACTACATCGGTTCGTTCAGTGATGTGGCGTTGGCTTCCGAGGCCGCCCAGGCTCATATCGCCGCCGGAGCGGATGTCCTGACCGGATCGGCCCAGATGGTGGTCGGCGCGGTGGGCGTCGCTCAGGCCAACGATGTCTATTGGTTCGGCACTCAGGCCAACCAGACATCCCTGGCGCCCGATCTGGTGGTGGCTTCCCAGGTGTACAAGTGGGAAGTGGTGTTGCGCGACATCATCGCCGACATCTCCGCCGGTTCACTGGGCGGTCAGGCCTACGAGATCAACCTGGCCAACGGCGGACTGGTGTTGGAGCCCAATCCGGCATTCGACATACCTCCGGAGTTGTTTGCCCAGGTTGCCGCCGTGGTTCAGGGAATCATCGACGGCAGCGTCGACACCGGCGCCAACTAGCCGAAAACGGAAACAAGGAACGTCTGACAGGGTGAGCGCGATGACCAATCTCTTGGAGATGCGGGGAGTCACCAAGCGCTTCCCCGGCGTGCTGGCCAATGATCGAATCGATTTCGATCTGCGCGCCGGGGAGGTGCACACCCTGTTGGGAGAAAACGGCGCCGGCAAGAGCACCCTGATGAAAATCCTCTACGGGCTCTATCAGCCTGACGAGGGGGAGCTTTTGATCGGTGGGGCACCCACTCGGATCGGAAGCCCGATCGACGCCATTGAGCACGGGATCGGGATGGTGCACCAACACTTCATGCTGGTTCCCAGTCTCACGGTCACCGAGAACGTGGCGATGGGCGCCATCTCACGCAAGAGAAGCAGGATGAACCTGCGGGGGGTGGCCGATCGGATCCGGGAACTGTCGGAATCTCATGGGCTGGCCGTCGATCCCGACGCTCACATTTGGCAACTGTCGGTGGGCGAACGCCAAAGGGTGGAGATCATCAAGGCCCTGTATCGGGATGTCAAGATGCTGGTGCTGGACGAACCCACCGCGGTGTTGACTCCCGGCGAGGTGGAGGATCTGTTCAACATCCTCCGTCAGATGGCCCAGGAGGGGCGGGGTCTGGTGTTCATCTCTCACAAACTCCATGAGGTGCTGGCCCTGAGCGACCGGATCACCGTTCTTCGCCATGGCCGGGTGACCGGGGAGGTGGAGGCCGGGGAAGCCACCCGCGAGATGCTGGCTTCGATGATGGTGGGCCGTCCGGTCCGCCTTGCGCCCGACAAGCCGCCCTTGGCGCCGGGTCGGACCCGTTTGAATATCCGCGATCTGACGGTCATGGGCGACCGGGGCCTTCCGGCCCTGCAGAACCTGGACCTGCAGGTCCGGGAAGGAGAGATTCTGGGTGTGGCCGGCGTCTCGGGTAACGGGCAACGCGAGTTGGCCGAGGCCATAGCCGGACTGCGGAAACCGGTTTCGGGAGCGATCGAAGTCAACGACAACGACGTGGCGGGCCGCAAGCCTTCCGCAGTGAGAGCGGCAGGTTTGGCCTACGTGCCCGAGGAACGAGAGCGGGACGGCGCCATCGGCGCTTTCACCGTGTCGGAGAATCTGATTCTGGTGAACCATGACCAGCCCCCCATGAGCCGCAGGGGTTTTTTGCGCAACGGCGAGATTCGCAGTCGCGGCCGGCGTTTGGTCGACAATTTTTCGGTGGTTACTCCCGGTTTGGATGTTCCGGCTTCCAATCTTTCGGGAGGCAACCTGCAAAAGCTGATACTGGCTCGGGAACTATCGGGTTCGCCTTCCGTGCTGGTGGCGTCCCAACCCACCCGGGGAGTGGATATCGGCGCCGCCGAGTACATCCATGATCGCCTCATCCAGCAGCGCGGCTCCCAGTCGGTGGCCATCCTGCTGATATCCGAGGACCTGGACGAGGTGTTGGGTTTGGCCGATCGGATTGTGGTGATCTATGAGGGCCGCATCGTGGGAGAAGTAAGCGGGGAGGAAGCAGACCGCCAGACCATCGGTTTGATGATGGCCGGCGTGGGGGTCGCAGAGGAGTGACCCCTCGAGTCAAGCCCGGTGAACAGCAGCCCATAACAGAGGAGGCGCCTTTATGTCCAGCCAAGTGGTAACCGCCGCTCTTGTCCAGTCGGAATGGACCGGTGACAAGGAGTCGATGGTGGAAAAGAACATCGGCTATGCCAGGGAAGCCGCCTCCCGGGGGGCCCGGGTGCTGTGTTTCCAGGAGATTTTCAACAGCCCCTACTTCTGCAATGTGCAGGACAGCGACAACTATTCCTACGCCGAGCCGATCCCCGACGGCCCCACTATCACCAGGATGATTTCTTTGGCCCGCGAGACCAAGATGGTGCTGGTGGTTCCCATCTATGAGGTGGTGGACGAGGGGACCTTTTACAACGCCGCGGCGGTGATCGACGCCGACGGAACCTACCTGGGAAAATATCGCAAGACCCATATTCCCCAGGTGAAGGGTTTCTGGGAAAAGTTCTATTTCAAGCCGGGGAACCTGGGCTACCCCGTGTTCGACACCGCAGTGGGAAGAATCGGCGTGTACATCTGCTACGATCGCCACTTCCCCGAAGGGTGGCGGGTGCTGGGCCTGAAAGGCGCCCGGATCGTTTTCAACCCTTCCGCCACCACCCGCGGGCACTCCAAGCACCTCTGGCAACTGGAGCAGCCCGCCTCGGCCGTGGCCAACGAATACTTCGTGGGCGCTATCAACCGGGTGGGATCCGAGGGCCTGACGGACACCGATTATTACGGGTCCTCATACTTTGTCAATCCCCGCGGAGAGATAGTGGGAGAAACCGCGTCGGATACCGAGGAAGAGGTGTTGGTGCGCCAACTTGATCTGGGACTGGTGGAAGAGGTCCGCCGTTACTGGGCCTTCTACCGGGACCGCCGACCCGAGGTCTACGAAGAGGTGGCGGCTCCCTGATCCCGGGTTGAGACCCTTGGGAGAGATCGCGAAAAAAGCAGGCCGGTAGGGCTTGACATCGGTCGCAGCCTCTCCTACATACTGATCAGACCAAACACCTCCCGGTCCGCTCCGGCGCCGTTCGGACTGCGCAGACTCCTGTGAAAAGAGGTCATACTCCTATCGGATCGCGGTCCGGCTCATCACTGCTGGCCACCCGCGTCCCGATCCCTGGCTAGGTGGCGGTGGGGGTGGGGCCCGACGGACGGGAAAATCCGGGCCGTTTTTAAGCGGTACTTCGGAAATTAGTGGGGAGTGATGGTTGCGAGGAGTTTCCAGTTGGGTTTTCCGGCGTAGAGGAGTGCTCGGATTCGGTAGTTGTCGAAGTTCCGAAAACCGAATGCTGCTCGTTTGATCCGTTTGATCAGGTTGTTCAGTCCCTCGGTGGGTCCGTTCGTCACTTTCGAGTGATGCCAGTTGGTGATCTGGGTGGCCCACCTGCTGATGGTCCGTCCCAGGCGGTTCACCTCTGGAGGGAGTGACCGGTCCTGCAGATCCGAGGCCAGCTGCTGGGTGAACTCCCAAGCCAGTTGTGGGTCTCCGATCTGGTAGATGTCCCGGACGCTTTCCTTAGCCGACCAGGCATCCCGTACCTCTCCGTAGGGGTCACCAGCCCGTAACAAGCCCCGGAGGCGGGATTCGCCGTGGCTGTCGATCCTTTCATGGGCCATTATCAAAAGCCGTCGTATGCGATACAGCGGGTCGCGTTTGCGTCCCCGGTGTCCCAGTGTCTCGTTCTGCACCCGGCATCGGACCTGATCGACGGTGCGGTTAGCCAACCTGATGACATGAAACGGGTCAGCCACCTGAAAGGCGTGGGGCAACACCTGGTCGTAGGCCACCTGATAAGGGCCGGACAAGTCCAACACCGCCCACTTGATCGCCTCACGCCACCCCTCTGGTTGGTTCCGGAACCAACCAGCCGCGCTTTTTACGGTTCTACCAGGCACTATGTCCAACAACTGACACCCACCGACATCCACCACCGACGTGCACCACTGCTTGGTACGCCACCGGCCCTTCTTCCAGAACAGGGTCTCGTCCACTCCCACCGCCTCCACCCGCCCGAACCGGGCGGTGTCGGCTTCCAACAGCGACTTTCCCCATCGGACGGTCTCCTGGTTCACCGTATGCCAATCACACCCCAACTCGGCGGCCACCTCCGACACAGTACGCCCCAAACGGCCCACCTGATAAGTGACCCACCGCCCCGCCCGAGACGTCAACAAAGCCCGCTCCGGCGCCACCGACTCGTCCTGTTCCACAAACGACCCCACGCCGCATTCCCCATCAGGACACATCCAACGACGTTTCCGCCACCGCAACCGCACCGGCCGCCCAAACGCCGGCAAATCCACCAACCCCACCGTCCGATAGCCCTTCGACCACACCCCACCACCGCACTCATCGCATACTGGACGAAAAGCGCCCGATCTGATCGTCACCCTCAACCGGTCACCCGAAAGCTCCTCCACCCCTACCAAGTCCACGTCACCCAACCCGACCAACACCTCACACATACGCCTACCATCAGTCTCCACAGGGTCCTCCTTTCAGATGCGACTGCTTTCAGCACCCGATTATGGAGGACCCTCCCCCACAATCAATGGATTCCCCACTCCCCACTAATTTCCGAAGATCCTTTTAAGCGAGATAAGAAAGTTGTTCTCGGCGGGGCTTGACCTTACCCGTCGTTCTCGGTAGCGGTCTTCAGCCATACGGTGCGCTGGGGGAAGGGTATTTCGATGCCGGCCTGATCGAAGGCCTCCTTCAGGCGGCCCCGCAACTCCCGCGCTGTGGCGAATTGCTCACCGGCCTCGGTTTTGGCCATCAGGCGAAGGGAGATGGCGCTTTCGCCGAAGCTTTGCACCCCGGCGATGCTGGGCTCTTCGATGATGGTGGCGTTCGGCAACCGTTCCCGCCACATTCCGTCGGCCACCTCCTTGATCACCGCCATGGCCGCTTGGAGGTCGGTGTCGTACGACACCTCGATGTCCAGGACGGCGCGTCCCCAGTCCTGGGACATGTTCGCCACCCGCCGGATCTCGCCGTTGGGGATATGCCAGAGAGTTCCGGAGAGGTCCCTGATCTGGGTGGTGCGAAGCTTCACTTCCTCCACCACCCCCACCGTGTCCCCCACGTCCACTGCGTCGCCCACTCCGTACTGGTCTTCGAGCAACATGAACATCCCCGACAAGAAATCCTTGACCAGGCTCTGGGCGCCGAAACCCACCGCTACTCCCAGAATCCCCGCTCCGGCGATGAGCGGCCCCAAATTGATGCCGAATTCTCCCAGGGACATCATCACGGCCATTCCGTAGATCACGATGGTGGAGATAGAACGAAGCACCGCGCCCAGGGTTCTGGTCCGCTGACTGCTGCGCTCCTGTTGTTCGACCAGCATCCGGGCCCGTTTTAAGGCCACTTCCCGCAGGTCGTCCATCCGACCGGGTTCTTCGTCCGGTTCTTCGGAATCCTGGGCGTCCGCCGACGCCCGGCGATTTAACCATCCCTCCACGGCCCGACCCACCGACCGCCGCACCATCCGATTGATCACCCAGGCCGCCAAGAGAATGATCAACACTTTGATGGGGCGGGCGGCAACCTCCATGAACTTCGCCAGACCGCTGTTGCCGGTCAGGTCGAAGACCAGGTTGCACACCGTGGCTGGATCTGTTCCGCACGCGTCGGCGAGGGTCTGGGCTAAGAGAAAAGAGTGCATATCACAACACCTATCAGTGGTCTCCTGCCATTCTATTGCCGATGAGACAACCCAAATCCGACGGCCCGCAGGCGCCCATTCGGCGAAAACTTGGTCCGATGCCGGGGAGGATCGGTTGAGGTTTGTCAATCGCACTCACGCCGGGCGGCGTCTGGCCCGTTTGCTTGATCACCTGCGCAACCAACCCGTGGTGGTTCTCGGCCTGCCCCGCGGCGGCGTGCCGGTGGGCTTTCAGGTGGCCCGTCGACTCTCGGCGCCCCTGGAAGTGCTGCTGGTGCGAAAACTCGGGGCGCCTTTCCAACCGGAGTTGGCCATGGGCGCCATCGGCGAAGGCGAAATCCGGATCATCGACCAGGAGCGTGTGCGCCAGTTGGGCATCAAACCCGATCAGATAGACCGGGTGGAACGACAGGAGCGAAAGGAACTGGACCGGCAGGGGAAGGTCTTTCGGCAGGGCCGGCGGTCCATTGATCTGATGGGCAGGACGGCGATCATCGTGGATGACGGGGTGGCCACCGGGTCCACCGCCCTGGCCGCCTGCTCCATCGCCCGACGGCTCGGCGCCGACCGGATCGTGATGGCCACCCCGGTTGCTCCCCGCGAGGTTGTTCCGACTTTCGAGCAGGCGGTCGACCAGTTCGTGGCGGTGACCACTCCCCAAAGGATGGGCGCTATCGGATTCTTCTACGCAGACTTTCGTCCCACCCCCGATTCCGAGGTGATTGATCTGTTGGAGTGCTCCCGCCGCACCGATCCCGGCCCGGACTGACCCGCCATACAAGGCCGGGGATGGTCGCCTCGCAGCGGGTGACATGGCGGAAGAGTTACCATTGTTGGCGCGATGACGCCCGAATAGGAGGAGTTTTTGTCGTGGTAGTTCCCATGAGTGATCTGGCCGCCGAATACCGGTCCCTGAAAACGGATATCGACGATGCGGTGGGCCGGGTGCTGGCCAGCGGTAACTACGTCATGGGCGAGGAGTTGGAGGCCTTCGAAGCGGCGTTCGCCGACTATGTGGGAGCCGGCTACGCCATGGGAGTGGGCTCGGGAACGGCCGCTTTGCATCTCGCTCTGGCGGCGCTCGAACTGGGACCCGACGATGAGGTGATCACCGTCCCCAACACCGACAATCCCACCGCCTCGGCAGTCACGCATGCCGGGTCCAAAGTGGTGCTGTCCGACACCACCGAGGACACCTTCACCATGGACCCCGAAAAGCTTGAGGAAAAGATCACCCCCCGCACCAGGGTGATTCTTCCGGTGCATCTGTTCGGGCATCCGGCCGACATGGATCCGATTTGCGAAATCGCCGAGCGCCATGGGATAGCCGTGCTGGAAGACTCGGCCTTGGCGGTGGGCGGGGAGTACAAGGGCCGAAGGACGGGAACTTTTGGGCCGCTCGGGTGTTTCAGCGTGGCGCCGGGAAAGATTCTGGGGGGATACGGCGACGGGGGAATGGTGGTGACCAACGATCCCGACCTGGCCCACCGGATCAGGGTGCTCCGCAACTA
The DNA here is from genome assembly GCA_965220995.1 of Acidimicrobiia bacterium. Classification (GTDB taxonomy): domain Bacteria; phylum Actinomycetota; class Acidimicrobiia; order Spongiisociales; family ZC4RG35; genus Bin76. The sequence goes on from OZ244856.1 coordinate 112,705, forward strand.
CGGCCACGCTCCCGGGCTGAGATTGTCAGGTAAGGATCTCACCGGGGGGAGCGGCTGGAGGGTGCTGGAGGAAGGCTTCAATCAACGGCTCGACACCCTGCAGGCCGCAGTGCTGGCCACCAAGTTGCCCACCTTGGAAGACCGGATCGCCGGTCGACGACGGGCGGCCGATCTGTACCGGGAAATCTTCACGGGGACGCCGGTGACGTCGGTCCACGAGGCCCCTTGGGCCCGTCACGTCTACTTCGCCTACAACGCCATGGTCCCCGCCAATCTTCGCGATCAGGCCCGAGAGCACTTGGCTTCCCGGGGGGTGGCCAGCCGCCTGTATTACAACCCGCCCCTTCACCTTCACCCCGCCTATCGATGGATGGGTTTGGAGGCCGGGTCGTTACCGGTGGCCGAGGACACCGCGTCAAGAATGATCGGCTTGCCGTGCTTCCCCCAGATCACCGAATCCCAGGTGGAACAGGCCGCCTCCGCCCTCCTGGAGTTCATGGGTCGGCATTAGCGGCGCGCAAGAGCCAGTCCGGCCTGATTGCGGGACCCCGTAGCGACGATATATCAGATCATATGATCTCTTGACTATGCATCCAGGGTCGTTTTGATCTAATATATCCAATCAAATGATCTATCAAACACCAACACTGTCGTGGGTTGATCGACGGGTCCTGGAAGAGATCTTCAACCTGGCTGAGCGGCTGAGATGGTATTTGCATGTTCCCGAGAGGTGGTACGGGCCTTTGCGGCGCACCGCCATGGCCGGAGCCGTGCAGGGCTCGGTAGCCATCGAGGGTTATCACGCCACCCTGGACAACGTGAGCTCGGTGATGGAGGGAGAAGATGTCGCCGAACTCGAAGAAGACACCAAGGCCGCCATCGCCGGATATCGCGATGCCATGACCTTCGCCCTGGCGGTGGCGGACGACTGGCCGCGGATCGACCAGTCTCTTATCCGATCGATGCACTATATGATCGTCCGTCACGACCGGGGGGCTCGTCCGGGGAACTGGCGTCCGGGAAATGTTTGGGTAAGAGACAGCGTGGGGGAGGTGGTGTACAACCCCCCTGACCGGTCGGAGCTGTCCGACCTATTAGTCGAGTTGACCAATCAGTTGTCCGTTGAGGAGGGGCATCCTCTGGTTAGAGCTGCTATGGCTCATCTCAATCTGGTGTTGATTCATCCATTTCGGGACGGTAATGGTCGGGTGGCCCGGTGTCTGCAGACCTTCGTTCTGGCGTCGGCCGGAATTCGCGAGCCGGTGTTTTCCAGTATCGAGGCGTACCTGGGACATCACACTCCCAGCTACTACCAGGCGCTGAGCGAAACCGCAGCCGGAAGATGGTCGCCGGAGCGAAGCGCCCGGTCCTGGATACGGTTTTGCCTAACCGCTCACTTTATGCAGGCCCGCACCCATCTGCGGAGGATTGAGGAAACCGAAATGTTGTGGGGGGATTGTGAACGGGCTGCCGAGACCGCCGGGTTGCCCGACCGGGTAGTTGGAGGGTTGTGTGACGCCGCCCGGGGAACGATCCTGCATCGCTCTTTGTACCGTCGCACAACCGCCCTTTCAACCGCACAGGAGCCCAGCGAACCGGCTGCCACCCGAGACCTTGCCGCTTTGACCAAGGCCGGACTACTGGAGCCTTCCGGCGCCGGACGCCGCCGCACCTACCGGGCCACGCCGAAGTTGAGAAAGCTGTGGGACGAAATCCGCGCCAGACGCCGGGAATGGCTGATCAAGGATCCATATGTCACCTTCGGACAGCAACGGATTCCTACCCAGGGTGACTGAACTCTTCTGAAGGACTGATGCTCCGTTCAAGACTCAGGAAGGGGAGGCGAGTTCTTCTGCGAGGACGTCGGGGGTGAGGTGTTCCGACCTGGCGCGTAGGTCGAGGTAGAGGACAGAGCCGATCACCGCGGTGAGCGGAACGGTCCACAGGCTGCCGAGCAGAGCCGCCAGGTATTGGGGGAGAAACCAGTAGAGAGCCACGAGGGGCGGGCCGATCACCGCCAGAGACAACAGGAGAACCCCGACCGTACGCAGGTAATTGGGAAGAACCAGCTTCCAAGAACGCCGCAGGCTGTCGAAGGCGCCCCGGCCTTCCACCATCACCACCATGGGAGCGGCCCACCACGAAATCGCCAACGCGATGGCGGGAAGAATCATCACAAGAGTCCATATCAATAACATGAACAGGTCGCCTGGGGGGATGGAAGAAAGATCATTGGAGAACTCGCTGAACTGCTCGAACCGGTCGAAGGCCACCACCGCCAAGATGACGCTTCCGATCATGATCATCACCACGGCGGCCGTCAGCACTGCGATCCCGAAAACCAGCCACATGCCCACCAGGGTTCTGAATCTCCCCCATGCCGCCCGGATGGCTTCCGACGGGGAGACTTGCAGGTCGCCGCAGTGTGAGGCGACGATCCAGATGAAGGCGCCGGTGGCGACAAGTTCCGTCAGCAGCAGCACAAAGGTCATCAGCCATCCCACTCCGGGAAGCCACTGCATCAGGGAGGGAATGCCCACCAACAGCACACCGATCGCCAGCAGTGAACCGAATCTCTGTCGATAGAGAGACCACGAGAAACTGACGATCTCCCCGGCTGTGAGCGGGCGAAATTCCTGCATCTGACAACTCCTCCTCAGAGCCGGCGGCCCCGGTGTCGCCCACCCGAATTTAGCGAAATCCCCGAGGGGCCGATCTCTTTCGACTAACCCTCTGCCTGGATCAGGAATACATGCCGAGCGGATCGCCGAAAGGTCTCCCCGCCACCGTGGAGTCGGGAGTCATTCGGGGAATGGTTTCCCGCACGTTGATGTGAAACCCGATGGAAAGACGCTCGGACAGCCAGTCGGCGTCACTGAGGGTGACCCTGACGCACCCGTGGGAGGCCGGATAGGTGGGAACGTCAGTTGAACCGTGCAGGGCGTAGGGTCCGTCGAAATACCAGGGTCGATACAGACCCCACCCATTCACGTAACGCCACCCGGCTATGTTTCGTTGCACGACAAAACTGCCCAGGGGGGTTGCTGCCCGGGCCCAACCCACTCCCGGTGTGGGGCTCATATAGACGAATCCGCCGCCGGTGGAGACGTGCAGCGTGGCCACCACCTCGCCTCCTTCCACCAGGTGCATCACCTGTCTCTCCAGATCCACCTCCAGCCGGTTGGGCTGGTCCGGCAAATCCGGTACCGTCGGTTCCCAAGCCGCCAGTCGAGCCAGGTCATGAGGCAGCAGGTCCGTGGTGCGTTCCAGGTCGGCCGCCTTGTGGAAGGCCAGGACGGCGTCGTCCAATCCGGTCCGGCTTATGCCGTCCACCGGACCCCGGTAAAAGCCCTTGGCAGACAAGAGAGCCTGAGCTCGCATCAAATGGGTATCGGCCAGGAATGGGTCGGGAGGGGCGCCGATCCGCTCGGTGGCCGCCAAGGCCGGCAGGGATGAGGCCATGACTGCCAGGACAATCCCCCAATACAGAATAATTCTTCGCCACTTTCGCAAGGTCGGCCCGCCAATCCGGCTTCAGGGCCGCGGTCCCCACCGGGGCGCGGACACCCGAAAACCTATTTCGCCGTCGCTTCCAGAAACCGTTTAGCTTATCCGGCCAACCGGATGGTGTCAACCTGGCAAATTCGGCGCCTGCTCTGCCTCAGCAAGCCAAGGCGCAGCGGACAGCCCGGCACACCCTGCTCATTGTCAGCTCGCGGAGAGTCGGGCTACGCGTCCGTCCATGTCTCGGCCTCCCTCCAAAAGGGCTCCGGTTGCTCGGGGAACTGCCTATAGGCAGTCCGGTCCGACTCCAGCATCCTGGTCCGGACTGAGGCGGTTACCGGGGGTGTCAGATCCCAACCGGCGGCCTGGTGATACGCCTGACCGATGCGGGCGATCTCTGATTCGCCCAGGGGCCGGCCCATGATCTGCAGGCCGATGGGAAGACCGGAGGGGTCAAATCCGCAGGGCACCGACAGCGCCGGCTGACCGGTGAGGTTGGCCGGGGCGGTGGTGCGCACATAAGCCAGGATCATCTCTTCATCGGCGGTTGGATAGTGGAATGTTTCCTGGTCCTTGCGGGCGGCCGTAGCCGGCAGGGTGGGTGTGAGAGCCGCGGTGAGACGGTTTTGTTGAAAGCACTCCCGCATCGCCCGGCGAATCCGCTCCCGCCCCCGGAGGGCGGTGAGGTATTGCTCGGCGGACATCATCAGACCGGTGGCAAACAGCGTTCTGATAGCCGGATCAATCAGGTGCGGCGATTCCACCATCAACTTCCGGTGGTAAGCGGCGCCCTCGGAGGCCACCAGCAGGAACTCAATGTCCAGCACCATGTCGAGTTCGGGGATCTCCACCGGGACAATCTCCGCGCCCAGGTCGGCCAACAGGGCAAGCGCCGCTTCAAACCCCTCGGACACGGCGGGTTGGTTCAACGGATCGCGATAACGCTCAATCGCCCCCAGCCTTGCCCCCTCCAGGCCGTCGCCCGTCTCGGGATACCCATCGGGAGGAAACTCGGTGAGAGTGGTGGGGTCGGTGGGATGGAAGCCGGAAATCACCGATTGCACCAGAATGCAGTCGGCGGGGGTCGCTGCCAGGGGGCCGATGTGGTCGAGCGACCAACTGAGCGCCGCCACTCCGCTGCGCGGAACCCGTCCGTAGGTTCCTTTCAGGCCGGCCGTGCCGCACAGGGCGGCGGGAATGCGAATCGAGCCGCCCGTGTCGCTTCCCAGGGCGGCGGCCGTGATACCGGCTGCCACGGCCGCTCCCGATCCTCCGCTGGACCCCCCGGGCACCCGATTGATGTCCCAGGGATTGGAAGCGGGAGGAGAAGTCACCCCGCAGGCCAGTTCGTGGGTAACGGTCTTGCCGATGATCACCGCCCCGGCACTCTTGAGGCGTTCCACCACCGGAGCGTCCCCGGTCGCCGGGGTGTCCGAATAGGCCGGAGAGCCGCAGCGAGTGGGGTGTCCGGCCATGTCGATAATGTCCTTTACCCCCACCGGGATCCCGGCCAGAGGGCCCGGATCGATCCCTCGGGCCAGTTGACGGTCCACCCGGTCGGCGGCCTGGCGGGCGCCCCGGTGGTCGATAATGGTGAACGCCTGCAGTTGGGGGTTCAGTTCCTCGGCTGCGGCCAACGAGCGATCGGCCACCTCCCGGGCCGAGATTTCCCGCCCGCGGATCCGCCCCCCCAAATCGGCGATGACACCCGAGGTGTTCATTCCCATCTCGGGTCGAACGTCAGGGCGGGCTCATCGGTCTGGTCCAACCATCGTCGAACCGAGTGGACCTGGGATCTCTGGCCTTCCAACGCTTCGGCCAGTTCGTCCAGATCCCAATCGCCGGGATCCATCCCGGCCACAGAAAGCATCTTGCCCGCCGCTTCGGCCTGCAGCGAACTCACTGGGGGATCACCGCGATCACATCCACCTCCAGTTTCAGGCCGGGCAATCCCAGGGCGGCCGCCTGGCAGGCGGTGACCGCCGGGTAGGGACCGCCGCCGAACACCCGCCGCCGCACTTCCATCTCCTCGGGCAGTTCCCGGATGTCCTGGCAGTAATAGGTGATCTTCACCACGTTCGCCAGGGTCCCTCCGCAGGCCTCCAGCACTTCGGTGATGTTCTGCCAGATCTGTTCGGCCTGTTCTCCGGTGGTTTCCCCCACGATCTCCCCGTCTGCGTCGAACGCCACCTGACCGGCCAGATAAACCGTGTCCCCGGCCCGAACCGCATAGGAATAAGGCTCGGGTGGTTCACACATTCCTTCAGGATTGATGGCTTGGATACTCATGCACCGCCTCCTAACAACTCGTCTGTGTCATACCCGGAAACTCGGACACAGGGTGCATGGAGGTCGATTCTATATGAAGCGCAGACTGTCGCTCGTCCGGCTATGAGGTCTCATCCAAGCGCACCGGTTCGATTCCCAAATCCCGGTAGGTCGCCATCGGGAGGTAGTCGACACCCAGCCTCTCGAAATAGGGTCGGGCCGAATCTCCGCGGTCCACCAGCGTCACCGCCGCCACGATTTGCGCTCCGGAACCTGCCACGGCATCGTATGCCTTGACGATCGACCCGCCGGTGGTGACCACGTCGTCCACCAGCAACACCTTCCAGCCTGAACCGATCTGCGTCCCTTCGATCAGGCGATTGGTGCCCCGCTTCTTGGGCTCCTTGCGCACCGAGAACCAATGGGTGTCGCTGACGGCCGCCACTCCCACCGCGATGGCGTCGGCCCCCATGGTCAGCCCGCCCACCGCATCGAAGGCGTGTCCGGCGTCGCGGACGGCTTGATAAATAGCCTGGCATGCCACTCGCAGGTCACTCCATCGGGCCAACGCCTCTTTGCCGTCTATGAAATGGGAAGACCAAGCTCCCGAGGAGAGCTTTACCGGTGCCGGCAGTTCCTTGAGGGCCGGCCCGCGCAGTATCTCAAGCAACCGGCGGTGGGAGATGGAGGTGGTGATTGGCACGTTCTGTTGGCCAATCACCTTACCAGCGCCTAGCCGGGAACCACCACCGTGCGGATCGCCGAGTTTGCCTCCAGGTTCTCGAAACCCTTTTCCATGTCGGAGAGCGGGATGGTGTGGGTGACCATGGCGTCGAGGTCCAGTCGCCCCTGCTGGTAGAGGGAATCCAACACCGGGAAGTCGTGGGCCGGAATCCCTTCCCCGCCGTGGGTGGTCATCAGGGTGGAAGTGTTGCGGAAGAAGGCCGACGGGTTGAGTTCGGCTTCCGAACCAACCGGGGGAACCCCGATCATGGTGGCCACGCCGCCGTAGGACAGCATCCCCAGGGCCTGCTCCACGGTTGCTCCCATTCCCACCGCCTCGAAGGAATAGTCCACGCCTTCGCCGTCGGTGAGGGCCCGCACCGCCTCCACGGCGTCTTCTGTGGCCGAGTTGACGGCGTCGGTGGCGCCCATCGACAACGCCCATTCCAATTTGAGGTCGGAGATGTCAACGGCGATCACCCGCGACGCATTGGCGATTTTGGCCCCTTGGACGGTCGCCAGCCCGATCCCGCCGCAACCGATCACCGCGGTGGTGGCCCCCGGGCCTACCTTGGCGGTATGAAACACCGCGCCGGTTCCGGTCATCACCGCACACCCCAACAGGGATGCGGAGGTCATGGGCATGCCGTCGCTCACCGGGTACACCGCCCCGACGTCCACGGCAATCCGCTCGGCGTACATGGCCAGACCCATGGGCAAGTCCACTTCCGAGCCGTCGGAGGCCACAGAGATCCGGGGCGCCCGGGCCGCAGAGTTGTTGCACCGGCGGGGGTCGTTGCGGCGGCACATCGAGCACGCGCCGCAGGGCACCCGACATCCAACCGCCACCCGGTCGCCCTTCTTGAGGCGGGTGACTCCCGGCCCCACCTGTTCCACCACTCCCGCTCCCTCGTGGCCCAGCAGCATGGGATACCGGGGTTCCCGGCCTGACTGCAGGCCCTTGGAAACCTTGTAGTCGGTGCGGCACACCCCGGCCGCTTCCACTTTGAGAATCACTTCCCTCTCGCGGGGAGGGCCGAATTCGATCTCGGTGATCTCGAAGCGCCCCGGTTGCTTCACCAGGGCCGCCCGGCTACGCATCCAGGTCGACCAGAATGTCGTGGTCGTAGGTGAGTCTCTCTCCGCCGTTGGGGGTAACGCGCACGTTGTCCGACAGACAAATGCCACCCACTGCCAGGCCTTCCTCCGGATCATCGAAAGTGATCTGGGGATGCAGGTTGATGACCATGTCGGTCTTCATGATCCGCTCCTTGCCGGGCACCCAGGGAGGCTCATGGGAATCGAGCCCGATGCCGTGCGCGGTATAGGCCACCGATTCGAAACCACCCTGACCGTACTTGCGGTGGACCCGGTCACGGGCCGCCAGCACGTCGTCAGAGGAGCCGCCGGTCTTCATGGCCTCAACACAGGCGTCGAGAGTCTCCACCCGGGTATCCCAAAAGCGAAGAACCTGATCGGAGGGACGACCGAAGCTGTAGGTGCGACGGACTTCCACCCAATAGCCGGAGGGGCCCCCCCACTCCAGGTCGATGCAGATGACGTCATCCCGGTCGATCTCGGCGTCCATCCCGAAGGTGTAGGCCCGGTAGGGAGGCCGGCTCATCTGGGCGATCCCGTCCAGGCACCCGTACTGGCGGCAAAGGCGATGCGCCTCGGCCAGCACGTCCCGTTCGATGGCGCCGGGGCGAATGTGGCCTTCCAGGCTGGTGAACACCTGGGCGATGATCCGAGAGGTCTCGCGCAGGTTCTCCATCTCCTCGGCGCTCTTAATCGAGCGGATGTCGTCGAAGAAATCGGTTGCGTCGGTTAAAGTGGCGGTCTTCCCGAAAGCTTCCTGGAACTGCATGTAATGGGCCGCCGAGGTGATGTCGGCCAAGCCCACGATCCCGATCGTGCCGTGGGAGATCCCGTGGTCGGACAGGAGCCCGGCAATCTCGGCGGCCGGGGTTTGGGTGGCCCGAAAGTCCTGGATCCAGTTCACCAGGGCCACTCGCGACAGGCCCCACAGCGGGTCGCCGATGAATGTGGGTTCGCCCTGTTGGGGGAGCAGCACCATGCCCCATCCGGCCCATTGAAAGACATCGCTCACATACTGCACGCGGCCCCGAACGAACTCGTCGCCTCGGCTACAGATGATCAACGCGTCGATTCCCGATTCGGCCATGGCCTCGCGCAACACGCGATGGCGTCGTTCCCGCTCGGCGGGAGAGGAAATGTGAGTCAGCTTGCCTTCTGCCATATCTTCGCTCCTTAGCTGCTGGGCGTCGGCACCGACGCCGGTTGATAGGTTGAGGAAGGTTGAGGGTTGGCGACTTCCGCGCAGATCTCGTCGGTGGTCAGGGAAGCAATGAACCCACCGTCGGTCATCCTGACCAGGGCGTTCTCATGCAGTTCCCGGGTGGAGGAGGTGCAGGCGTCGTTCACCAGTGTCACGGTGTAGCCCCGATCAGCCGCATCGCGGGAGGAAAGCTCCACGCACCCCTCGGTGACGATGCCGGTCATGACCAGGTGGGTGATGCCCATGCGCTTGAGGACGTTGTCGATGGCCGTGGAATTGAAGACGCTGGCGGAAGTCTTGGAGAAGATCATCTCATCGCCCTGTTCGGCCACTTCCGGAAGCAAGAGATCGTCCCGTTCGTCACGGGGCACCGGTTCGAGTTCGGCGTCGGGCATGAAAGCCTTGCCGGCGTCGCGGCCATTGTCGGTGCGATAAGCCACTCGGACGTGAATGACTTCCTCACCGGCGGCCCGGAAGGCGTCCTGGCACCGGCGGACGTTCGGCAGGATGGCGTTGATGTTGTCCCACCGCTCCTGCATGATCTCGGGTTTCCCGGCGTCCTGGGCGATCCGGCCTATCCATCCCTCGGCGTGGGCGTCCAGATACTGCAGGTCGATGGTGAGCAGAGCGGTTTTCCCCGGTGATATGGAACCAAATGAGGGACGGGGAAACAGGTCATAGAAGGGATCGTGCAAATTCAAAGTCTCAGGCCTTTCCTCGGGGTGATTGTTCGTGGGCCGACGGTTGAGGGGCCGCCTGCGGTTTTGCACTCAGTATATTTAGCGAGGATCCGGAGCCCGGCTGCCGGGGCCGCCGGAGCCCGACCAATGAATCGCCGACCGTTGCGCGTCCGCGCAGGAGAAGGGAACACAGCAACAAGATGAGAGTACTGGTGACAGGAGCGGGGGGTTTCTTCGGAAGAGCGTTGGCACGGGCCTTCGCCCGGGGGGGAGAGCAGGTGGTGGCGGCGGACATCCTTGCGCCGGGAGATTTTGCTCCCCGGTCGGGCGCCCCCGACGGATCCGTCGAATATGTGGTGCTGGATGTCGCCGACCCGGACGCCTGGTCCACCGACGTGACCGGCCCGGTGGACGGGATCGTTCATGCCGCCGCACTGACGCCCAGCATCCAGGAAGCCCGGGAGGATCCCTCCAAGCTGGTGGATGTCAATCTGATCGGCACTCTCAACGCCCTAGAGTTCGCTCGCAAGGAGAATCTGAGCAAGTTCCTGTTCATCTCCTCGGCCGGGGTGTACAACCAGTTCGAGGAGGAAGTCCTCACCGAGGCCGACGCCGACGGCGGTTTTTCCCTGTACGGCTCCGCCAAACTGGCGGCCGAGATCATGCTGTATCGCTACGCCGATATGTTCGGATTCGACGCCGGCGCCATCCGTCCCACCTCCATGTACGGGCCCGCCGAGGAGTTCCGCAGCACCCGTCCCTTCGTCACCCAGGCCAAGCAGTTGGCCGACGCCGCCATGGACGGTGTTCCGGTGCGGGTGATCGGCTTGGAGGACCGTTGCGACTGGGTGTTCGTGGACGACGTGGCCGAAGGCGCCCATCGGTTCTTCTCCGGGGATATGGATAGCCGCTCCTTCGCATTCTCCTCGGGGGACCCGATCCCCTTCCAGGATGTACTCGACGCGGCAGTGGCCTCGTTCGGAGTGGTGGTGGACGAACACGCCGAGATGCTGATCGACGCCACTCCCGACCGGGCCACCACCATCTCCTGCGACAAGGCCCGGGCCGAACTGGGCTGGAACCCGGTGGGCATCGCCGAGGGCATGCAGCGATATGCCGATTTGGGCGGCTGAGTCCTTCCCGCAGACTTTTCGACCCGACATGACAGCAAGCAACCAGACAGCCTCAGATATGGAGTCCCAATGAGTCAAAGCACACTGAGATCAGCGCTGGCCGAGCGCACTTTGCGAATCCGCGGCGGCCACGAGTCACCGTACTTTCAGATATTGCGGAAGGTAGCGGGACGTGACGACATCATCCGCCTGGTGAGGGGGGAACCGGACATCCCCACCCCCGCCCACATCGTCGAAGCCGCCAAGCGCTGTCTGGACACCCGCCACATCGGCTACACACCGCCCGGCGGAATGATCGAGCTTCGGGAGGCCATAGCCCGCAAGTTCAAGAAGGACAACAACCTCGAATACGACGCCGAGTCCGAGATCCTGGTGACCGCCGGCGCCCAGGAGTCGATGGCGGTGAGCCTCCAAACCCTGTTGGATCCCGGCGACGAGGTGCTGTTGGCCACCCCCCACTACATGGCCTATCCGGCCAACATCATCATGGCGGGGGGAAAGATCGTGTATGTGCCCACGGTGGAGGAAGAGGACTTCGAGTTGAAGCCCGAAGCCATCGAAGCGGCCATCACCGACCAGACCAAGCTGTTGGTGCTGGTCACCCCCAACAACCCCACCGCCGGGGTAATCACCGAGGACACCCTGCGAGCCATCGCCGACGTGGTTCGGGCTCATCCGGGTCTGGTGGTGATCTCCGACGAGCTGTATGAGAAGGTGGTTTACGACGGCTTCGAGCATGTCAGTTTCGCCACCCTGCCGGGGATGTGGGAGCGCACCATCACCATCAACGGGTTCTCCAAGGCCTACAGCATGACCGGATTCCGAGTGGGGTACATGGCCGGGCCGGCCGACTACATCCTGGCCGCCACCGAACCTCGCCACTCCCTGAGCATCTCCACTTCTCTTCCCTCCCAGCACGGCGCATTGGCCGCTCTGGAGGGACCGCAGGAATTCCTGGACGAGATGATGGAGGAGTACCACCACCGCCGGGCGGTGATGCGGGATACCTTCGACCGGCTGGGAGTCACCTACGGCGAGCCCAAGGGCGGGTTCTACTTCTTCGCCAACGTGTCGGGGTCGGGGATGGACGCCGTGTCCTTTGCCGACAAGGCGGTGGAATACGGCCTGCTGTTCTCGCCGGGCAACATCTTCGCCGAGGGCGCCGTCAAATACATCCGCATCTCCTACCTGGCGCCCCGCGATGAACTCCACGAAGCGATGGATCGCTTCACGCGACTTTGGAACGACTGCCGGAGCGGAAAGTGAGCGGCCCCAAGGTAGCCCTGATCGAGGAGTACACCCCCGCTCAGGTGGCGGCCCTTCAGCAGGCCCTGCCGGCCGGGGCCACCGTGCTCACCGATGCACTGGGGTCGGGGACCATCAAGCAGGCCGACTATCTGGTGCTCCTGGAGCAAAGCCCCGACGACGACCAGCTAGGGGCGTTGTCGTCGCTGCGGGGAGTGGTCACCATCGACTCGGGCGGCGCCGCCGTCTCTTCCGACATCTGCGATTCCCTGGGGGCGTGGACCGAAGGGGTGGTGTCCCCGGGGCCGACCAGTGTGGCCGAACACACTGTGATGATGATCCTGGCCCTGTTCAAGCGCCTTCCCATCGCCCAGCAACGCCTGATGGACGGGGTGATCGTGGAGGGCATGGCCCCGTTCGTAACCGACCAGGAAAACTATTCCTACAACTGGGTGGGCCTGGATTTGTTCGAGGCCCTGCTGGGCAAGACCGTGGGTTTGGTGGGGGTAGGCCAGATCGGATTGGTGGCGGCCAAGCTGTTGGTGGCCTTCGGAGTGGATGTGGTCTACTACAAGCGCAGTCGCTTCTCGCCCGAGGAGGAGGCCGAATTGCAAATCCGTTACCTTCCCTTCGATGAACTGCTGGCCGAGTCTCATTGCGTGTCGCTTCACAACCGGTTTACCCCCGAGACCGAGAAGATGATGGGCGCCCGGGAGTTTGCCCTGATGCCCAAGGGCTCGTTCTTCGTAAACACGGCCCGGGGCCGGTTGGTGGACGAGGACGCCCTGATGGCGGCCCTGCACAGCGGGCACCTGGCCGGAGCGGCCCTCGATGTCTTCTGGTGGGAGCCGATTCTTCCCGACAGTCCCCTGCGCAGCACTCCCAACCTCCTGATGACCCCCCATACCGCCGGCACGCCGATGGGCGACACTGTGGCCCTGGAACTGGGATCCGCCGGAAGGGTGATCCGCCGGCGACACGGAACGGCGCCATGAGCGGCAGGACTTTCGTGGGCATGCAGGTGGGGGGCATCAGCTTCATCGACGAGGGCATCGAGGAGACTCTCGATATCTTCGCCGAACTGGCCGGGGTGAACGCCATTTTCATCTCCGCCCTCTCGTGGGCGCGGGGCAATGCCGGGCGCTCGGGCAGCGGGGATTATCCCGATCACGGCGGCCAGGAACCCGACCACCTGCAGGGCGGAGCCTTCTTCCCGCCCGATTCCCGCTATTACCACGGGACCACCATCCGTGACTTCACCGCTCCCGACCCTCTCTACGAGGGCTGGGACATTCTGGGCGATGTGATCCCCGCCGCCCGGGAACGGGGCATGGAGGTGTTCCCCTATTACTGTGAGACTTCCCACCGCAACCCCAAGCCCCTGTGGCAGCCGGGGTTCGCCCAGGTGCTGGAAGTGGACGCATGGGGTCGCAAGTCGAGCCGCCCGTGTCTCTACAACCCCAACTACCGGAATTGGTGGTTCGGGGTGATCGACAACTGGCTCAACGAGTACGACCTCGACGGCGTGCTGTGGGGCATTGAACGCGAGGACCCGCTGTCGTCGATGATCGTCTCCGACGAGGAGCCCACCTGCTTTTGCGGCCACTGCCGCTCCGAAGCCCATCGCCGGGGCATCGACGCCGGACGGGCCGCGGAGGGCTATCGGAAGATCCACGATTATCTGAAGGCGGTGCGCGCCGGTCATCAGCCCCGCGACGGCAAGCTGATCACCTTCCTGCGCCATCTCTTCGAGTATCCCGAAGTCTCCCAGTGGCAGAAGCTGTGGTGGGATGGACACAAGGATCTCTACCGGGAAATCTCCGGTTTGGTGCGCTTTTTCGGCGATGACTACCAGGTGGGATTTGGGATTTGGCAGATGATCAACACCTTCAATCCGCTGTTGCGGGCGGCTCATGATCCCGCCGAGTACAAGTTGTATGCCGATTGGCTGAAGCCGGTGTTCTACAACGCCCCGGGCGGAGCGCGGTTCGCCAAGTTCGTCACCAACCTGTGCCAGACCATCCTGGGCGACGCCAGCCCGTCGGAGTGGACCCCCATCCTCTACAAGATCCTGGGTCTCGACGAGGCGCCCTTCGAGGATCTGCCTCCCACCGGGTTCAGCCCCCAATACGTGGCCGACTTCACCCGCCGCTACGTGGAGGCGTGCGGCCCGGAGGTGGCGGTCTATCCCGGCATCGGCCTGGGAGTGGAAACCGTCGCCCGGGACATCACCCCCGCCGATTGCGAAGCCATGGTGGAAGCCTCTTTCGAGGGTGGAGGCGAAGGAGTGATGATCTCTCGCAACTATTCGGAACTGACCCTTCCCAATCTGGCCGCGGTGGGAACCGCATTGCGCCGCTTGGGCAAGATCTGATCACAACAAGAAAGGAACCAAAACCGTGCGCACAATTCTTAAAGGCGGAGTGGTCGTAAACCTGGACGGCGGCCCTTCGGAGCAACAAGACTTGGTGATAGAAGGCGAGCAGATCGCCTCTATGGGAATGGCCGAGGCCCAGGCGGGGGACAACGTGGTGGACGTTTCCGGCATGCATCTTTTGCCCGGGTTGGTGAACTGTCATGTCCATCTGGGATGGGACGGCACCCACGACCTGGAGGACCAGGCCAACGAAACGCCGGCCGTCAACGCCATGAAGGCCGTGATGAACGTTCACCGGACGCTCTCGGCCGGGGTCACCACCATCCGGGACCTGGGCATGAACAACGCCAACATCGACGCCAAGATCGCCATCGACAACGGTTGGGCGCCCTGGATCCGGCTGTTCCCCAACGGGCGGGCCATCTGCACCACCGGCGGCCACACCTGGTGGTGCTGCCGGGAAGCCGACGGCATCTACGGGGTGCGAAAGGCCATCCGGGAACAGTTCAAGGCGGGGGCCGATTGGATCAAGATCATGGGTTCGCACGAAGAAGTGCAGTTCACCATGGATGAGTTGCGGGCCATGTGCGAGGAGGCCCACCAGAATGGCCTGAAGGTCACCGCCCACGCCACCTTCGACGAGGCGATCTCGCGGGTGGTGGACGCCGGGGTGGACTGCGTGGAGCACGGCGGGTCGATGACCCCGGCCACCATCGAAAAGCTGGTGGACAAGGGCATTCCGATCGTGACCACCTTCTCGCCCCTGGTACAGCAGGTCAAGTTCGGTTTGGACTTTGGGATGACCGTCTCCGACGTGGAGCGCCGCAAGGATCAGATGGCCGACAAGTCCCGGTTCGCCGGCAACGTGGCCGCCGCCCGGGCGGGGATCCCGATCGTGTTCGGCACCGACGCCGGAAGCCCGGTGGTTCCCCACTACGCCATTGCCGAGGAACTCAAGTTCATGGTGGAGATCGGGGTGTGCCCCGACAACCTGGACGCTCTGAATTCGATCACCCGCCGGGGAATCAAGCTCTTGGGCTTGGAAGATCAACTGGGAAGCCTGGAAGTCGGCAAGACCGCCGACGTGGTGGCCGTGGGTGGCGATCCCCTGAACTCCCTGGACCACATGAAGGACGTCAAGCGGGTCTTCGTGAGAGGCCAGATGGCGTTTTCCTCGGAAGGCGGCTACACGCAGACCGGTCGTGACATCGAAGGCATGGGCACCCGCTGGGGACCCGGACCCGAATCTGCTTATCGGAGAGCCTGAGTCGCTGAATCCTTCCAACCCGACCATCGGATAACCGGCCATGCTTGATCTGAAAATCGTTGGCGCCCAAGTGGTGAGCGACGGCCGTTCCACCCCGGCTGATGTGGGGGTGGATGGCAGGTTCATCGCCGAGGTCGCCCCGCCCGGCGGGCTGGGAGCGGCCCGCCGGGAGATCGACGCTTCGGGGTTGCTGTTAATACCCGGCGCGGTGGACGCGCACTTCCACTGCCGGGCGCCCAGCCACCCCGAGCGGGCCACTTTCGGCTCCGAGTCGCGGGCCGCCGCTTCGTCGGGCATCACCACTTTTTTCGAGATGCCCATCTCCAACCCGCCCTGTTCCACTCCCGAAGCCTTTGCGCTCCGGCGGGAGTTGGGCGAAGCGGAGAGCCTGATCGACTTCGCCCTCTACTCGGGAGCGGGTTTTTCCGACCCGGCCCGGGCAGAGGCGATGGCCGAGTGCGGCGCCATCGGATTCAAGCTGTTCACTCACGAACCCCCGCCCGAGAGGGTCAAGGAGTTCGAGGGGCTGTGGGCTTCCGGTGCGGAGCAGATCTACGACTGCATGACCGCCGTGGCCCAAACCGGGTTGCGGTGCGCGGTTCATGCCGAAAGCCAGCCCTTCATTGAGCGATTCCGGGTGGATTCCGACCGGTTCGGCAATCCCTCCCGGCCGCCCATGGTGGAAGCCGCCGCGGTGGCGCTGGTGGCCACCATCGCCCGGGACATCGGCTCACCCGCCCACATTGTTCACATCACCTCCCGCCTGGCGACCGAAGAGGTCAAGGCGGCGCAGACGCTGGGGGCCGATCTGTCGGCCGAGTCGTGTCCTCACTATTTGTTATTCGACGAGAGTTACATTCCCCGTTTCGGCAATTTCGCCAAGGTTGCCCCTCCGTTGAGGCCGGCCGGAGACGTGGCCTTTTTGTGGGAGGCTCTGGCCGACGGAACTCTGTCGGTGGTGACGTCTGATCATGCCCCCTTCACGCCGGAGGAAAAGGAGGCGGCCGATTTCGCCTCGTCGGGACAGGGGATCCCTTCTCTCGAAATGCTGGTGCCCACCATGGTCACCGCTGGTCTGACGGGACGGTTCCCGTTGGAGCGGGCGGTGGAAGTGATGACCGCCAACCCGGCCAAGCTGTTCGGTATATACCCTCGCAAGGGGACCGTCTCCCAGGGGTCGGACGCCGACCTGGTGCTGGTGGATCCCAATGTCCGATGGACAGCCGATTCCGGACAATTCCTGAGCCGCTCGGGCGGCAGCGGCAAGGTCTACGACGGTATGGGGGTCACCGGGAAAGTTCTCACCACCATCTGCGGAGGCCGGATCGTGTTCGCCGAAGGGCAGGTCATCGGCGATTCGGGAGGAAGACTGGTTTCCCCGGATGGGGCCGGGGTGTAGTCAGGAAGGCTCCGAAAACCCTTGAGCAGCCGTGTAGTTATTGAGTAAAACTACTCAATAACTACATCGGAGGTTTGTATCCTGGTGGAAATGAGTGGTTTCCGCCGATCTCAGGTAGAGACTCTGATCGAGAGGCTGGCCGAACCGCCCGACCGGCTGTTGGCGATCTTCGGCCCGCGCCAGACCGGCAAAACTGTGGCGGCTCGCCAGGCTCTGTCCTCTGTTAAGCAGCGGAGTCTTTACGTGGCGGTTGATGAGCCCGACACGGAGGGGACCAGACCACGGCTGCCCACGGGCAGTGACTCCGTTGCTTCGTCACCGGTGGTGAAAGACGGGTCCTGGCTTGTGAGTGTGTGGCAGGACTCTCGTCGCCGGGCATGGGATTCGGGGGAAGGTTTGGTGTTGGTCTTGGACGAGATACAGAAGATCGACGGGTGGTCTGACATCGTGAAAGGACTGTGGGACGCCGACCGGGCGAACAATTGTCCACTCCATGTAGTTGTCCTGGGCTCCGCTCCACTGTTGATGCAAGCAGGCTTGAATGAGAGTCTGGCGGGGCGCTTCGAGCCGATCCGGTTCACACACTGGTCGTATCCGGAGATGGCCGAGGCGTTCGGGTTTGATTTACATCGGTACATCTATTTTGGTGGCTACCCGGGCGCCGCTTCGCGTGTCCACGACCAGCAGAGGTGGATGGCCTATGTGCTGGGAGCTCTGGTGGAGCCCATCATCGAGCGTGATGTGCTGGCGATGACGAGAGTGCACAAGCCGTCGCTCCTGAAACGCCTGTTCGACATGGGGTGTCTGTACTCGGGACGAGTGCTGTCGTACAACAAAATGCTGGGTCAGCTTCAGGAAGCCGGCAATACCACGACCCTTACCCGCTATCTGAAGCTGCTCTCGGATGCGGGTCTGTTGGCGGGTCTCCCCAAGCACACAACTCGTCGGGTTTCCGCCAAGGCCTCCACGCCGAAGCTGAACGTGCTCAACACGGCTCTGATGACTGCTGCATGGGGGTACAGCTTCGAAGAGGCCCGTGCGGACCGGGGGTATTGGGGTCGTCTGGTCGAGAGCGCCGTCGGGGCTCACTTGCTCAATACGGGGGGACCCTCCACCTCGGTCAAATACTGGAGGTCCGGGGATCACGAAGTTGATTTCGTCCTGCAAAGAGGACCCCGCGTGGTTGGGATTGAGGTGAAGACGGGGAAAGGGCCATTGGCTCTCTCGGGGATGGCTGAATTCGAGAGGCGTTTCCGGCCGGTAAGAACCCTGGTGGTCGGATCGGGTGGCCGGCCTCTGCACGAATTCTTGTCAGTACCCGCTGACTACTGGTTGGAACCGGCGTGAGAACCTTGGTTGGACGGGTCTGTACGGAGGTACACACGAACGGTTGGAGTGACCCCCTCCGTGGAGAAAGCAGACCACTCAGTGGGTTCCGGTCGCGGCCTGCCCTGGTCTTGCTTGGCGATCCCGGCGCGGGCAAGACGACCGAGTTCAAGCAGGAGCGCCGAGCGCTGGGGGAAAGCGCCGAATACATACCAGCCCGCGACTTCATAGCCCTCGACATCGACTCGCATCCGGAGTGGCGGGAAAAGACTCTCTTCATCGACGGTCTCGACGAGGTGCGAGCGGGAGTGAAGGACTCCCGCGTTCCCTTGGACATAATCCGGCGACGGCTGGACCGGCTCCGACCTCGGGGATTTCGCATCTCCTGTCGAGAGGCGGATTGGCTCGGTGGCAACGACCGTGAGAAACTGGCTCTGGTGGCGCCTGCAGACGGAGGGGTGACCGTCGTCCACTTGGAACCCCTTGATGAGATGTCGGTGAAGGAAATTCTGGGATCGGTGTTATCGGGGGATGTGGATCAGTTTTTGGAAGAGTCGCGGCATCGGGGAATCTGGCCCCTCTTGAAGAACCCTCTGACCTTGCAGTTGGTGGTGGATTCGACCCGAAACGGCGAAGGATGGCCGCGAAGCCGGCGCGAAACGTTCGCGATGGCCTGCCGAGGGTTGGCGACCGAACAGAATCTGGAACATAAGATTGCCGCTCCGGTACCGCCCATCGGTGTAAGGAAAGCCACCGGCTACCTGTGTGCTCTGGCTTTGCTGGCCGACATCGAGGGGTACTCGCTCCTCGGAGAAGACAGCCCCTCCTTCATAGATTTGGATCAGGTCAGCGAGGGCACGGAGATCGCAATCGAGCATCTCAAGGGAGCGTTGGCCACCAAGCTGTTTTCCGCCGAGGGAGAGGGATTGTTCCGACCCGTTCACCGGCAGGTGGCCGAGTTTCTGGGGGGCCGCTATCTGGCGGAGCTAGTGGAGGAGGGACTCCCGGCTCAAAGAGTAACTTCCCTGATGACCAGTCCCGGTGACGGGCGGGTGGTCACACCGTTGCGTGGTCTGTCCGCCTGGCTGGCGACACATTCTCCGGAGGCCCGCACTCTGCTCATCGACGCCGATCCTGTGGGTGTCGGGCTGTACGGGGACATCAGAGGCATGACCAAAACGGATAAGACTCACCTACTCCGGTCGCTGGCCGCACTTGCCGCCAAGGAGCCTCTGTCAGGTCCCAGCCCGGCAGATACCCGAACCGCCCCTGGCAAGTACAGGGCTTGGACCTTCCGGTCTCTGGTCTTCCGGGACATGATCCCCGTCATTGATGACCTACTTAACATCCAACGCCCCGGCGCGCCGGACGACCGGGTGATCGAGTTCCTAGCCGGGATTCTGGAGCACGCCGACCGGGATCTGGAATCGCTGACGACGCTGGCCCCGAGCCTGTGCGCCATCGTCCAGAACCGGGATAGGTCTCCATGGGTGAGGAGGGATGCTCTTGATGCCTACCTCAACATTGCGCCAGCCACCGAGATGCGGACACAGAGGCTGATTGGGCTACTGGAAGAAACCCAAGCCACGACGCTCGCCGACCCCACCGACGAGATACGGGGAACGCTGCTGAGATTCCTTTACCCCGACAAGGTTTCTCCCAACCGGGTATGGAAGTTTGCGGCGTCCCGCAACAGGAAGAATCTGGTCGGGCGTTTCTGGATCTTCTGGAACCGCACTCTGTTCGAAAAGTCATCCGGCCCACAGTTGGGGGAACTTCTTGATGCGCTGTGTGAAGACACCACCGACATCGTTCAATCGTTGGAGGAGTCAAGATTGGAGGACCTACCGCCTCGACTCCTGGCACGCGCCCTTGATTCGATAGCCGATGACCTTGACACAGACCGTCTCTATAACTGGCTGGCCGCCACCAATCATGCTCGGATCAGGAACGAGTCCGGGAGGCGCCAAGGTGTTGACGATATTCGAGCATGGCTGGAGGCTCGACCGCACATTCAGAAGGAGATCATCCTCAAGCGGCTCGAACCGGGCAGTCCCGACAAACACTTGGCGGTCCATTCGATTTCTCTTGGAACGTTTCTGTACCGCAGCAGACCTCCCGCCGAGTTGGGACGGTGGTTCTTAGACCAGGCCATTGATCTGGCCGGTACACGGCCTGCACTGTCACGGAAACTCCTGCGAAATGCCTACCACGCGTTGGGAGATCCTCGCATCAGCGAAGGACTGACTCTTGATCTTATGCAAGAACGACTGCGTGAACATGCGCGGCTTGCGCAGGAACTCGACGAGCTTCACCGGCAACGTCAGTCCCTCTTGTCTTCGTCGCCTGAAAAGGATTGGCAACAACAGATCGACCAACGGAGAGAGCGGCAGCGGGCCAAAAGAAAACGCGAGCGCGAGGAATGGGCCGATCTCCTTCGCTCGCAGGAAGCGGAACTGCGAAACAACACCTTTTCCCCCGCCTATCTTCACACCCTGGCGCTGGCCTACTTCGGGGAGTTTCCGGACAACGAACGGGGGACACCTTACGAGCGGGTTCGAGAGTTCATCGGAGGCGACCCGCAACTCGCCGATGCCGTCATGGTTGCCCTCCGGGGTGCTCTGTGGCGCGATGACCTTCCCGGAGTGGATGAGACCATTTCGCTCCATTCGCAAAAGCGGTTGCCGTTTCTTGCCTACGCGGTTCAGGCAAGTATGCACCTTCTGGCGACTGGCCCGGAACCCGCCTTTGCCCTGGAATCCGCAAGGAAGGAACAGGCATTGACGCTCTACTACTGCTTTCCCCTCGGCCGTGAGGAAACTAGGGAGTGTCGTGACATGTGGTTACGACAGGACCCGGACCTGGTTCTCGATACCCTGCACCGATGCGCGGTAGCGGCTTTGCGCAACGGTGAGGAAGACTTACCAGCCGGCGAGGCCCTGGATCGGTTTTCAGGCTACGACAGCCTGGTGAACGAGGCCAGGCTGAAGTTGATTGACGCTTTTCCCGCCCGGATACCCAGGAAGCAAATCCGACAGTTCGACCGACTTGTGGGGAAGGCTCTCCGTCACTCCGATGGCGCGGAGCTGCTGGCTATGGCCAAGAAGAGGCTGGCTCTGAAGAGTCTCAATGTCGACC
This sequence comes from Acidimicrobiia bacterium, assembly GCA_965220995.1. GTDB lineage: Bacteria > Actinomycetota > Acidimicrobiia > Spongiisociales > ZC4RG35 > Bin76. The sequence goes on from OZ244856.1 coordinate 134,064, forward strand.
AGAGGATCAGATGGATAACCGTGGTGGACATGTTGTCCACAGAACCGGACGGGCAACAACTGAAAGACTATGTGGTCGCTGGCGATGAGAGACGCGTCAGGCACCTGGCGGAGTTTCTGAACAATTCTCTCGAGCAAACCGGCCGTCACCCGAAGATATCCGGTTACTGGAACGCGGAGCTGTTGGCCAACCTGGTGCGGATCCTGGGTTCCTCCTATCGGCCGCGGGTACCGGAGGGACTGGTCACGCTGGAAATCGCCATGTCCGAATTCATCAGTGCCATGATCAGGCATCTGAGCTCAATGGAGGATGCCAAGACCCGCCGAGAACTGTCGGATCTGGTGGAAGATCCGCAACTCGCACGGTGGCGAAATCAATTGCTGTGGGCACAGGAAACCCAAAGGGCTGTGTACCGGGACGCCTCCTTCAGCCATCCGGGAGTCGAAGAGGTCCAACGTACTCTCGGTAATCGAGAACCGGCGAACCCGGCCGACCTGGCCGCTCTACTTTGCGATCACTTTGGGACGATCTCGGAACACATTCGCGGAGACAGCGCCAACCTATGGCGTCAATTCTGGAACGAAGATTCCCATGGACGTCCCACCGAGGGCAAGCCGGAGGACTCATGTCGCGATGTCCTGCTCGAAGCCCTAAGGCAACGGCTTCCCTCCAGAATCGATGTGGCTCCGGAGGGCCGATATGCCGGAGGAAAAAGATCCGACATCCGGGCGACCTTCAACGGATTCAATGTGCCGGTCGAAATCAAGAAGAACTCTCATCGGCAACTGTGGAGTGCCCTGCGCAACCAACTGATCAACCGATATACCACCGATCCGTCCACTTCCGGATGCGGGATCTTCCTCGTCCTGTGGTTCGGCGCCGACCGGACCACGCCCCCGCCCTCCAGCCCGCGGCCCACAACCCCTCAGGAGTTACGTCGACACCTCGAAAGCCAACTTGAACCCGACGAAACCCGCAAGATATCGGTGATTGCGATTGATGTCACCAAACCTGGTGACATCTCACCATAGTTTCAGTCCGCCCCACCATCCCTAACACAACCCCGAAGATGAGCGAGAAGGTTCGCCCTTTGGGAGGTGTTGTCGGCGATGATCGATCAGAAGAACCGGAGGAGTATCCCCACTGCTCCGAGGATCGCCAAGGCTATCCACACGGTGCGTCCGAAGGCCCTGTGCAGTCCGGCGATCTGTACCTCGATTTTGGCGATCTCCACTTCAATTCTGCTGTTGAGGGTGGTCTCCAGTCGGTCCATTCGACCGTTGAGGCTCCCTTCCAGTTGGTCCATTCGACCGTTGAGGCTCCCTTCCAGTCGGTCCATCCTGTTTTCCAGGTCGTGTTTGACCAGCATGACGTCGCCTTTGGTGGCGGGTTTCGTCATCCAGTCGTCCTCGGCGATCAACTTTTCTACCTCCAGAGCCATCGCATCCTCCCTTCGGGCTGGTTTGCTATATGTCCCCCTATTGGACCTGCTTTCTGTGGCATGCTACCCCAATACGGGAGTAATGCAACCCCGACTACGACCTAGCGCCGGGAGATGTCAGAGAAGATTGCGGTCTAGATAAGAAGAGTCGAGGCACGCCCGCAGTACGGCGTTGGAGACCGCAGCCTCACAATAGGCACCGTTCATATGTGAACTTATGTTTACTTTTCTGAGCCGGTTCCGGCGTCAGACAGCAGTCCTGACAGCCCTGGCACTGGTAGCCAGCGTCCTGGTCACCGTACCAGTGTCGGCTGCTGATGACGATCCGGAGGCGAATTTTGAGGCTACTTTCAGTGCCTGTGAGGGTTTGGATGCGGCTGGGTTCGAGGATGTTCCCACCGGTCATTCCAGTGCAGGGTCGATTGATTGTATTGCGTACTACGGGATTACCAGGGGAACTTCGGCTACTACCTACTCGCCGCTGATGTCGGTCACTCGTGAGCACATGGCCCTGTTCTTGACCCGTTTGGCCGCTCGGGTGGGTATCGACATGACTGCCGATCCCGATGATGCGGGGTTCACTGACATTGGTGAACTACCTGATGAGTCGCAGACCGCCATCAATCAGTTGGCCGATCTCGACATCACCACAGGAAAGTCAGCTACTACGTATGCACCGGCTGATTCGGTGACCCGCGGCGAGATGGCACTGTTCATCTCCAGGTTGATGGACTTGATGGATCCGATGGCCGATGGTGATACCCCTTATGGGTATATCCCATCTGATGTGGTCACGAACGAAGATGACCATGACATTGGTTCTCCGTTCGCCAACGACTTGAAGGGGTCGGTAGTCACCGTCGCGGACGCAGTTGAGCAGTTGTGGGAGTTGGGTGTGGCTACGGGTATCTCCGCCACGGCCTATGCTCCGAACGCCTCGATCACCCGCGCGGCGATGGCTGACTTCATGGCTGCTGTGTTGAATCATTCCAACGCTCGCCCGGCCGGTGTGACCATGCAGGCGACCTCGACTGAGGACTTCGGAACCGCCAGTTCCACACTTGCCATTTCTTATCGGGATGAGAACTTCGCGCCCATGGTGGACACATCGATCAAGATCTTCGATACCGAAGACGTTGGAGACTTTGACGAGGACGGCAAGTGCGCTGCTGCTGCTGACTGCGAATGGACCGATAGCGAAACTCTCACTAACGCTGCAGGAAATATCTTCCGCGCTGTGTCCGTTGCACTTGAGACGGGCAACGCTGCCAATGACAACACCTGGTATGCGTGGATGGGTGCTGAGAATGGTGATGAGTTTGTGATGGACCAGTCCGGCGAGGCGTCTATAACCGTCTCCGCTAAACCCCAATCCCTTGGGATGAGGATCATGGCGGACATTAGCGAAGAGGCCCGCGGCACTGGTGCTACAGGGGCAGGCATCAACGTCAACCTAGCTAAGGACAGTTCGGTCCTTCTCACCGTCCAACTCGTTGACGAGGCATCCGACAGTACGACGATCGCCAATGCTGATGCTGTGGCGAAAGCTGGCATCGAACTCAGTATCGCCTGGAGTCAGGTCCCCGGTGGAACCGTCCACCCGGCTCCTGCTCCGGTCACCACTGACGAAAACGGTCAGGCAACCTTCACCATAACCGGACCTGAGGACGACGACGACACGCTACAGACCAGGACTGACACCATTACAGTCACGGGCAATGTTGACGGCGACGAAACCACAGGGACCAATGGCGATGAGAGTGCAGCCATTGAGATTATATGGACCGATGCTGCTGCTGAGGTAATAAAAGGTGAGGCCGAAACTCCCGACTATGTCCTAGTCGTAGATGACGAGGTGAGTGTTCGAGCTACGGTCACCTACTACGACCAGTACGGCAACCCTGCTGGCGGTGGTCAAAATGTTGACATCACGATCAACAACACCGACGACAACGATGACAGTGGGACGACCACCAAGACGGATCGGACTATTGACAGTCGCGGCACGGCGGGCTACCGCGGTTCTGTTTCGGCAGAAGCCGGTCACTCGATCACCGTTTCCTTCGCCAACGGCCCAACCAATGACGGTACCACTACCGGTACAGCAGTTTCTGTAGACTCTGTTGAGGGCATTGAAGTGTTGAGGCACGCGCATAAGAACGACAACACGACCACGACGGCGGCAGTTACCATCTACGCCGATGATGATGTGTTCCACTTCAGCGCTGACGACAGCGAGGCCCTGTACAGCTACGATTCGGACGATGTGTTTATCACCGGCGGAGCTACCGGAGGACAGACGGTCAGCATGGACAAGTTCGAAGAAATGGTTGAGGACGGTGCCACGGTACAGGTTGTGTCCTACAGCCCAGACGGACCAAGCGTCTTTACTGTGACCGCAACAAGCTAAACCGTCCACATCATCTAACAAAGAGATGGAGGCTCCCCAACCGGGGAGCCTCCATCAGATAGTCAAGTGTTTTCTGTTTATGAACCGACCGCGGTGACTCGGAAAATGCTGACACCGTCATCGTCGTAGAACACGACCTCGACAGAACCCGCAGTTCCGCCAGTACCTGCCTTGATCAGTCCTTCGAATTTCTCGAGGGTGATACGCCTGTCTTCGCCGGCGGCGGGGGCGTCGTCGCCGCTAGTGAGGCCGTTGATGAAGGTATCGCCGTCATCATAGCTGTACAGCGCACCCGTGATGCGGAACCGGTCCTCCTTGTCGTAGACCGCAGTAATGGGAGTAGAGGCACCCGTACTGTCGTCATCGGCATGTCTCACTGGGACCACCGAACCGTCAGCAACCTCTGGAGTAGTGACATCATTTTCGTCGGCCGCGTCCCGGAGTGTATAGGTCACTTCTAAGACTGTGCCCAGAACCCCATCAAGGGTGCGGGTCCATCTGGCCATGCCTCTGCTACTCACGGTCCTTGTGTCGGAATTATCAGCCCCGGTACCGATGGCGATCGCCACATTTTCGCCCTTGCCGGCGGGGTTGCCGTACTGGTCGTAGAACGACACCGAGGCTCGGACGGTCACCTTGTTCTGGCCGCTCAAGAAAGCGTAAGGATCAGTGCTTCCCTTACCGGAACCCACAGCTGCCCGAGAGATAGCGGTGCCACTCCCGTCTCCGACGGTGTCAGTGGCACCGGCCGGAAGCAGGGTCGGATTGGAGTCTGTCCAGACGATCCTGGTTACCACGGTCTCATCATTACCGCCTGTTGCTGTGTACTCATCCGTCGGATCAGCCACATCATTCTGAGTGGTGCCGTTGTCGTTCACATCGGCTTCGAAGGTAATCATGTCGACCCTGTCAACATCAACGGCGCCCTTGGTGGACTTCGGACCGGAGGCGGTGTAAGTCACCATACCGTCATCATCGGTCTTCATCGGAGCAGGCCCCGGATGCAGGCGACTTGTGCCCTGGTTCACAGTAATGCTGACTTCAACACCGGACTTGGCCACCGGTTCACCAGTACCGTCGACCAACTGCGCGGTGACAGTGACACTGCTTGTAGCGTCTATATCCACCGTGTTCTCATTGGTGGAGTTCTCGTTGATGTCAGTAGTGACCTTCAGGTGCACAGCATCAGTGGTGGAAGACAGAGTTACTGTCGCATGGGGGGACGTGTCGACGTCGAAGTCGTTCTCGTCAGCGTCGGCATCACCCATCCACGCGTAGTAGGTGTTCATCTTCCCGTTTTCAGCGATGCCGTCCTGGAAGATGTTGCCCGAAACGTCAGTCAGCGACTCGTCATCGGTCCACGCGCAGTCAGAAGCCTCTCCACAGCCACCGTCCTCGTTGAACGAACCAACCGTGTCGCTGTCGAAGACCTTGACGGACACATCGACCATCGGCATGAACATGTCATCCCGATAGGACACAGCAATGGTGGTAGAGATGTCGCCGAAGTCCGAGGTGCTTGCAGCCTGGATGGTCACACCGGCCGGTCGGGCGTTGGAGTGATCCAACACTCCAGCCATGAAACCGGCCATCGACGCACGGGTGATAGAAGCCGCCGGACCATACGAAGTGTCAGAAAGACCAGAAGCAACACCCAACTCCCACAACGCCGTTATCGCGTCATAGGTCGACTTCGTCACCGAACCCAAATCAGTAAACGGCGACTCCGCCTTCTTGGTCTCATCCGCGTCAGTATCATCGTCGTCTTCGACATCAACCACATCTTCGGGGGTAAACCCAAACGGGGTGTCACCATCGGCCATCGGATCCATCTGATCCATCAACCGGCTGATGAACAAAGCCATGTGACCACGCTGCACCGGATCAGAAGGTGAATAGGTGGTGTCAGACGTGCCCTGGGTGATCCCAAGATCGGCCAACTGGTTGATCGCGGTCTGTGACTCGTCCGACAGGTCACCGATATCGGTGAAACCCGCATCGTCAGGATCGGAAGCAACCTCGATTCCCACCAACCCGGCCAGGCGAGTCAAAAACAGGGCCATATGCTCACGCGTCACCGACATCAACGGCGAATACGTGGTAGCCGACGTTCCCAGAGTGATCCCGTAATAGGCAATACAGTCGATGTCACCCGCGTTTTCATGATTCGCCGGTACGTCGGTGAAGTCCGAGGTACCCGCACCAACACACGCTGAGAACGTCGCCGTGTAATCCGCTTTCGGATCGTCGTCAGCAGCCGACACTGGTACGGCGACCAGCACACTGGCCACCAGTGCCAGGGCTGTCAGGACTGCTGTCTGACGCCGGAACCGGCTCAGAAAAGTAAACATAAGTTCACTTATGCATGCATGAGTTACAACTCGTCAAAGGCGCCAAGACATGATCGTAAGGCTGACGGGGAAGGGTCGGTTCGGCGATTCTGGTTTTCCGGCGCTATCTGATGGCAGATCAGGAACGGACCGCGGCGATGATCTCTTCCACAGACAGGCCGTCCAATCCCAGTCGGTCCAGGGTGCGGCCCTGGGCGATCTCAGACTCCAACCCGGCCGCAGACGCCAGATTCAGCAGGGCCTCCGCCACCGGGGTCTTCACGCCCGCCACCTTGGCCAACTCCACCATGGGAAGTAACCCATAGCCGAAATCCTCGGTGTAATAGCGGTGACCGAGAGAATCGGGAGCCATGATCCGGGCGTTGGCTGAGCCGCCCGAGATGGCGCCCTGCAGGTCTGATTGATCGGCATCGGCCTCCACCGTGCCGATCGCCAACATCTCCTCCATCAGGGATCCCAGACGGTATCCGAAGGCTTGCGCCACGGCCAGGCGTTCCCGGTCTACGCGTTCCATAACCGAAGCCACCCCGGAAGTCATCCCCTCCACGTAGAAACGAAAATCGCCGCCCGTGGCCTCCACCCAGGCGGCGGCCATTATCGCTCCGGGGGGATGAAGGACCATATTCACCTCCGCCAATCCCACCGCCAGCACATCGGGCTGACGGATAGCACCCGGATAGAGATGGCCGACCAGATCCAATGTCGCTTCCCCACCGGGAAGGCACCCGACCAACATCCGGGCGGCCGCTCCGGTGATGTTCACCAACCACTGCGGGTCCACCTCCCCCGCCCGATTGTTTGCACCCCCGGCTGTGGCGCGGACCGTATAGGGAAGAGTGGAACATTCGGCAATGGCGGGCAGGCACTCGACACCGCTATCCTGCATCACCTTCGCCACCTCCAAGGCGCCTCCCAGGTGACCGGGCGCCAACACCACGGGGTCCTCGCATCCCACCCGCGCCAAATGTCGGGCCACCTCCCGGTGAGCAGTGGAGGGCAGGCAAACCAGCACTCCGGCTGCTCCCCTCACCGCCTCTGCCACGCTGTTGGTGCAGTTGACCGGCATCACCCCATCACCGAACACTCCTTGGTACGCCAGGTGAAACCCGGCAACAGGCTCTTTCGGCAACGTGCGCCGCCACCAAACTACGTCGAACCCTCGCAGCGTCAGGTCGACTGTCGCCGCCATGCCCCCCGCTCCCCCTCCCATCACCACAATCCGGGTCACGGGTAGTTGCTCACTGACCGGCGCCCAGGTCCAAGTGTGTGCCGGCGGCCACCGAGTACTCTTCCACCTTGGCCGAATCGACCTTCACTCCCAGGCCGGGACCCCGGGGAACCATCACCCGCCCCTCCTCGAAACCGAACGCCTCGGTGATCAGGTCGTCGGTGTAATAGATACCGGCAATCTCGGGCCGGGCTGAACCCTGGGGGCCGGAAACCGGGCAAACGCTGGGAAGGATGGCGTTTTCGGCGGCCGCGCCCAGCGCCAGATTGGCGGCGTTGCCGATGCCGGTTTCGATCGATCCGCCGATGTCGCACATCATGCCCAGGCGACGGGCGGTCTCGGCCTGCTGGCGGGCCCGGAACAAACCGCCGGGTTTGGTGACATAGCACGAAAAGTATTCGGCGGCGCCCAATTCAACCAGTTCCCAGATGTCCTCGGTGGTCCAAGCCGACTCATCGGCCATGACCGGGGTCTCCACCCGCTGGGCCACCGCCGCCAAACCCTCCGCCCCGGCCACCGGCTGTTCGCACAGCATGATGTCGTACTCCTCCTGGGCGCGAGTGACCCGAACGGCCTCCGCCACATGGGAGTAACCCTCGTTTCCATCCACTCTGATCTTGATCCAGGGGCCCACCAACTCACGCAGTCGTCGCACCAATTCCACATCCCGGGTGGGATCAAGACCCGTTTTGCATTTGATGGTCAAAGCCCCTTCGGACACCGCCTGCTCCGCCTCGGCCAGACATTTTTCCACCGGCATGATCCCCAGAGAATGCGCCAACTCGATACCCCGACGGTGAGCACCACCCAGCAGCGTGGACACCCCCACCCCCATGGCATGGCCGGCCGCGTCGTAGCAGGCCATATCGATCATGGCCTTGGCGTAGGGATGACCCTTCACTGCTTTGTCCATCCGCGAGTGGACCACCGCGATCTCCCGGGGATCACAGCCGGCCACCGCCGGTAGCAGATAATCGGAAGCCACGATCCGGACCGTCTCCGGTGATTCCCCGTAATACCTCATGGCCGACCCACCCCAGGTGATTCCCGCCGGGGCCTCTCCCCATCCCACTACTCCCCGGTCGGTGCCCAGGCGGAGAATGGCGTGGTGGCCGATGGGGGCGGTCATCTTGGAAGCCCAGGTGTGGTGGCGCCGGGTGGGAAGGGCAACTATGTAGATGGTGGCCTCGGTGATTCTCATGTCGGTTCCGTTTCATAAAGTTCGATCTCGTTGCCGTCGGGGTCGGCCACATAGACGGTGAGTCCATAGGGGCCGGGCCCCAGGGGACGCACGATCCGGTAACCCGCCTCCTCCACCCGCCTCTCCCATTTGGCCACCCCCGCCACCTCGAATGCGAAATGATCCACCTGACCGCCCCGGCCGGTTCCCCCTTCGGTGAGACCCAGACCCTCCTCGGTACCGATGAAGCGACGCCCGTCGCGAAAAGGGGCGCGGTTCTTCACGGTGAATCCCAACAGGTCGACATAGAAGCGCTCGGCAGCCTCCAGATCGGTGGTCTCCAACAGCACATGCCGTATCCCTTTCACCACCGGACGGCGACTGCTCTCCAACCAGGCCTTCACCTGCTCCGAGGTGGCGAGATGGGCCAAGTAATGCGACCACACCTCCAAAGCCGAGGGTTCCCACCGGGGGCGCACCCCCGCGATGCAGTCGGTGACGGCCACCACATCGTAATCCCGCAGATAGGCCTCACGAATGGTGGTCTCCACACAGGCATTCAAGGTCACCCCGGTGATGAAAAGGGTCCGTGCCCCCAACATGCGCAACAGGGCCTCGAGGCGGGTTTCGTAGAAGGCTCCGAAACGGTGTTTTTGCACCACCATGGTCGGGTCATCAGCCAGGTCGGCCAGCTCCTCCACGATCTCCGCATCCCAGCTGCCCGCCAGGGCCGCCACCCGGGAACGGCGCTCGGTGTGAGAGGGGAGTCGCTTGCGTTGCCTACCCCGGTCGGGTTGCAGATGCGCCTGAACCGTCCAGATCACCGGAAGGCTCGCCTCCCCGAAGGTACGCACCAGCCCAGCGACCGGCTCGTAGACATGGTGGGTAGGTCTGACATCCACCCCTGATTCGCCCAGCGTCCCTTGGGGATGACAGAAGGCATTCTGCAGGTCGATAACCAGCAAGGCTGACCCCTGGGGATCAAGCCTCAGCAGATCGGTCTCCCCGCTCATACGTCGGTTCGGTCGGGACCGAGCACCCCCGCCAGACCCCAGCTGTCCCGGGGGACATCGTGGATGATGACGTGCAAGGCATCAGGCCGGGCATCGGCATGTTCCACCATCGCCTCGGTGATGGACTTCACCAACCGGCGCTTTTGCTCGACGGTTCTTCCTTCCCACATTTCCACGGTCACAACCGGCACCAGGAGACTCCCTTCATGGCATTCACCCCCTTAAGTTAGTTTTCCTGGCTACGGGAGTGTGGCGGTAGTCCGGCCCCGGCGGGGCTCACCGAAAGTCGAAGCGAGGAGCTTCTGTGTACGGTTCCGAGACGGTCGCCTCGATTAAATCATTCCACTGCCTTCTGGTGGTTTCCTTCTCATAGGTAAAGAATCGGGAACACCCTTGGAGATCGGCGGAGCCGAGATGGATAGCATCGGCCGATCTCACTCCGCGTAATCCCTCCCGCCGGGCCCGTCGCACGGCATCCGACAGTTTTCGGATCGTGACCTCGCCGCCGAGGCGGAACGTCACATGGTCTTCAGACATTCGCAGGGATATTAACGGAGCCACTTTGCATGCTCCTTCGCCTCAGTCTCAACCACCCAGGACTTCCCCACAACAGGACCCAACCAACCGCAAGACTTATGCGCCCTTCATCGTAGAGGCGGTGAATCACCCGGCAGGCAGGGGAGGCTGCGCGGACCGTCCGGGCCGATTCAAAGCTCGGGCCAACGCACCCGACCCGGACCGGGTAACACCGACACCAAATAGTGGATCCCGAAACAAGGAGCAATGTCCCCCGACCAACTCCGATAGCCTTTCCACATCATGCAACCCACCACCGCCGCGGGTTCCCACCCGTCCTTTGTTTGGGAGCTTGCGATCCTGGGCGACCGCCTGGCCGGCTTGTCCTTGGCCGCGGAGGCGGCGGCCAGCGGGTTGGAACGGGTGTTGGTGCTGTCCCCCTCCGATCCCGGGATGTACCCCAGCCGTTTCTCGGCGCCGGGAATCACCGTTCGCTACCAAACGGTGTCCCGACGGATCCGCCCGGTGGCCGGCCCCTTTGTGGTGGTGGAAACCTCCACCGGACCGGTGACGGCAAGAAAGGTGGTGATAGGCCCGTCTCTTCCTTCACCGGACCACCGCTCCCCGCTTATCACGGTGGATCCGTCGGTTTCCCACCTGGTCTACACCCACCCCACCCAATTGCAGGAGCCGCCGGGAGACGTGGTGGTGATGGGAGAGGGCGACGAACCGGTGGAGTGGACCCTGGACCTCTTGACCAAGGGGGCAAAGGTGGTCTTGTGCATCAGGCATACCGAGTTCGGCAAGATGTCGTTTCTGGCCCGACGAACCGTGCGCCGGCTGGAGGCACAGCGCCAGATCACCGTCTTCTGGCGAGCCCGACCCACCCGGGTGTACGACGTGGCGGGTTATCCGATGGTGGCTTTCGACAACCGCCAGACCCCCGACCTGCAGTTCGATCAGGTGCTGCTCTCGGGGCCCAATCCCCCGGTGGCCCGGTTGCTGGAAAGCTCCGGCATAGAAATCGAGCAAGCGTCGCCTGCGGTTCATCTGCTGACCCACGGCGACGAACCTGGCCCAGACCCCGAGGGAGTGGTCACCCTACCCGCCGACCGGGCGTGGGAAAAAATGAGGTCCCGCTACTTTCCTTCCCTGCCGACCTCGCCTCACCATGCCACGCCGGTTACCGATGGCCGGCGCCTGTCCCATCTGGAAGACCGCTTCTACAACGCCACCATCACCTGGTTCCGACGAGTCAATCCCGACCTGTGGATCGTCAGGGTGCGGCCCGACCAGCGCGACGCTCCGCTGGTGCCCGGACAATACGCCACTCTGGGACTGGGCTATTGGGAGCCCCGGGTGGATGGGGCGGTCGATCGGATGGCCAGAGACGAGCGACTGGTTCGCCGATCATATTCCATTTCTTCCCGCATATTCAACTCCCAGGGATATCTGACCGATCCGGTCTATGAGGAGCACCTTGAGTTCTACATCGTGTTGGTGCCACCCAGTCCCGACCGTCTGCCGGGACTCACCCCCCGACTTGCCCTCAAGCACGAGGGGGACCGGATCTATCTGGGTCCCAGAATGGCCGGGCGCTACACACTGTCGGGGGTGACCGACCCCTTTTCCGACGTGTTGTTTCTGGCCACCGGCACCGGAGAGGCCCCTCACAACGCCATGGTGGTGGAACTGTTCCGCAGGGGGCATCAGGGTCGGGTGATCTCGGTGGTGTCGGTCCGCTACGCCGCTGATCTGGGATATGCGGCCCGACACCGAGCTTTGGAAGAGCGCTTCCCCAACTATCGATACATGCCGCTGGTGACTCGGGAAGACGCCGCCGGGACGCTGCGGATGCGCATCCAGCAACTGATCGCCGAGGACCGTCTCACCAGGGAAACCGGATTGGAGTTGGACCCTGCCCGACTGAAGGTTTTCATGTGCGGGAACCCGGCCATGATCGGAGTGCCGGAGTGGCTCGATGAACAGCCCACCTTCGGTGACACGGTCGGTGTGGCCCAACTTCTGGCCGAGCGAGGGTTTACCCTCCCTCGGCATGGCGTCAAATCAAATGTTCACTATGAAGAGTATTGGTAGAGCCTGACGTGTCGGTTCCCTGGACCCAAAGGGTGATCGCGGTGGTGGGAGGGGACCGCCGGGAGCAGGAGATCGCCCGTCGGGCCGCCGCCACCGGCGCCACGGTGCGCGCCCACGGGTTCCCCTGGCCCGGCCACGGTATTCCCAAGGTTGTGAACTGTTCCACTCCCATCGCAGCGTTGGCAGGCGCCCACTTCGGGCTGCTTCCCATCCCCGGCATTGCCCCGAATGGCGCTCTCTTCGCACCCTCGGCTCCGCAACCGATTTTCGTCGGGGTCACGGCGTTGGAAGCCATGGCCGAGGGCGCCCACCTAATCCTGGGCGCTTCCGACCGGCGCCTGCGGGAGGCGGCCGAGCAGGTGGGCATTGGCATCTCCGAATACGAGGATGACCGCGAGTTGATGTTGCGCAGGGGTCCGGCGATCGTGGAGGGGGCGGTGGGAAAGATTATCGAACTAACCGAGATCACCATCCACAACGCCAGGGTGGGAGTGGTCGGGCAGGGAACCATCGGCTCTCTGCTCACTCGCACCCTGGTATTGCTGGGAGCCCGCGTCCTGGTGGCGGCCCGCAGTCCCGTCCAGCGGGCGGCATCGGAGACGATCGGCGCATCCGCGGTTCCTCTTCACCGGTTTTCCGACCATGTCCATCGTCTGGATATGCTGGTTTCCACCGTTCCTGCGCCGGTGGTGGGGGAAGACCTGCTGCGGCGCCTTCCGAAGGGAAGTCTGGTGATGGACCTGGCGGCCCCGCCGGGAGGAGTTGACCTGAGCCGGGCGGCGGCGCTGGGCCACGTCACCTGCTGGGCCAGAGGTTTGGGCGACCGGGCGCCGGTCACGGTTGGGGCATCCCAATGGGACGGCATACGCAAGAGAATCGAAGAGATCGAAGAGGCAAGGAATGCAGGCTGATCTGGTGATACGCAACGCCCGGGTGGTAACCCACACGGGAGAATTTCGGGGAGGAGTCTCCGTGGTGGGAGAACAGATTTCGGTGGTCGGCCAGGACACCGATCTGCCCCCCGCCCGGCGAGTAATTGACGCCGACGGTCTGGTGCTGATGCCGGGAGTGATCGACCCCCATTGTCACCTGGGCGTCAACTATCCCTACGACGAGGATATGGACACCGAGACGGCCGCGGCAGCCCGCGGGGGGATCACCACGGTTCTTCTGTACATACGCAATCTCGAGCCTTCCTACCTGCCCTTCTATCGGAACCGTCGCCGACGGGGCGAAGCGGTGGCCCGGATCGACTTTGGGTTTCACTTCGGGATCCAACGGGAGGAACACATCGCGGAGATCCCCTTGATCGCGCAGGAAACCGGGGTGCAGTCATTCAAATGCTATTTCGGCTACGAGCAGCAGAACCCCATCGGCATAGTCCCGGCGGACGACGGTTGGGTTTACACCGCAATGACCAAAATACGCGAGCTTCCCAAAGGGGTTATCTCGATCCACTGCGAGAACACCGAGATCGCCCGATGGATCAAAAAGTCGGTGCAGGCCACCGGTCGCCAGGATCTGGGCGCCTACACCGAGTCGCGGCCGGCTCTCTGCGAAGAGGAGACCATCGCCCGGATGATATTTCTGGCCGAACGCACCGGGTGCCCGTTGTACGTGGTGCACACCAGTGTGGCCGCCGGGCCCCCCATGGCCGCCCGGGCCCGCGCCCGGGGGGTGGATGTCACCATCGAAACCTGCCCTCACTATCTGGTGCGCACCGCCTACGACCCCGACCTGGACATGCGGGCCAAGATCTCCCCTCCTCTGCGGGACCGAGAGGAACAGGAGGGCTTATGGGAAGGGATCTTCGCCGGGCAGGTGGGAGCGATCGGCTCGGACCATGTTCCGTTCTTTCCCAAGAAGGGAGAAGACCTGTGGGAAGAGAAGCCGGGCGTGGTTTCCTTTCCGTGGGAGTTGGCGCTGCTCTTGGAGCACGGAGTGCACCGTCGGGGCCTTTCGCTCCCCGATCTGGTCAGGATGAACTCCTACGGACCGGCGCGGCGCTTCGGTTTCTATCCTCGCAAGGGCGCGATCGCCCCCGGGGCCGACGCCGATCTGGTGATGGTGGACCTCGATCAGGTGGATACGGTCCGGCACACCGGCAACGGCACCTGCATCTACGAGGGCATGAAGCTTCGGGGATGGCCGGTGATGACGGTCAGCCGGGGACGGGTGGTCTTCGAAGGCGGGGAGGTCGATCCCGATTCCCTGGGCCACGGCCGGTGCGTAACCCGACCCGACTGATTGGGAAGATGCCGGCGAACCGTTCCCGCAGTCATAGCATTGCCGAGATGAGACGCGAGCCGGAGAGCAGTCGATGAGAATCCTGGTGGTGTGGGCTCACCCCCTGGCCGACAGCTACTCGGCGGCCCTCAAGGACCGGGCCGTGGAGGCCCTGGCGAGGGCCGGGCACGACATCGACCTCCTGGACCTCTACGCCGAGGAGTTCGACCCGGTCCTGTCCGCCCAAGAACGCCGGGACTACCACGAAATCGGCCCGAACCTGGCCAATGTCTCGGCCTATGTGGAAAGGCTCCGAGCCGCCGAGGGGTTGTTGTTGATCTTCCCCACCTGGAGCTTCGGTTACCCGGCCATCCTCACCGGGTGGCTGCAGCGGGTGTGGATCCCTGGAGTGGCCTTCGGACTGCGGGAAGAAGGCGGCCCCATCATCCGGGGAATTCTCAACATCCGGAGAGTGGCGGCAGTGACCACCACCGGCTCACCATGGTGGTATGTCCTGGCGGTGGGCAACCCGGCCAAACGGGTCCTCAAACGCGGTCACCGGGCCATGTTCGCCCGGGGGTGTCGAGTCAAGTGGCTGGACCTGAACAACATGAACAAGGACTCGCCGAACAAGCGAAAAAAGTTCCTGGGCCGAGTGGAGCGCACCCTGCCATCCTTCTTTTCCGATTGACTCCCACCAGGCCGCTTTCCGGACTTATAGAGACTTTAAGGGCTTATAGGAAAAATGCTATAACTTCAACAAGTCCCTATAACTCCACGTCCCACGCACAACCTCCTCCCCCCAACTTATAGGAACTTGTTACACTTATAGAAAAAACGCTATAACTTCAACAAGTCTCTATAACCCGTCAACACATCACCCCCGATCAACCCTGATAGATGGACCCCAGCCAGAATCCCTACAGTCCCGGAGCAGGGGCCCAACCTCCTGCCCTGGTTGGGCGAGACCGGGAACTGGAACAGTTCGACATCGCAGTCGCGCGACTCGGCAGGGGGCTCTACGATCGCAGCTTCCTGGTAAGCGGGCTCCGCGGTGTGGGCAAGACCGTTCTTCTCTCCGAGTACTGCAGCATCGCCCATCAGCACAAATGGGCATACCAGCAAATTGAGGCTGCCAGGAACCTCGATCTGCCACGCGTCATTGCGGATCGGATACGTCTGGCCTTGCTGCAGTTATCCCCAGGCCGTCGTGTCGCTGCCCGTGGTCGCAGGGTGCTGCAAGTATTGAAATCTTTCAAAGTGCGGTGGAACCTGCCGGAAGGGGGCGAACTGGAAGTGGGTGTCGATCCCATTCCCGGCCGAGCCGACACGGGAATTCTCCAAGAAGATCTCACCGACCTCTTTATGGAGGTGGGCGAGTACGCCCGAGAGCGGAAAGTCGGGGTTCTCATCACTATTGATGAAGCCCAATACCTGGACAAGAGCCAGCTTGTGCCGTTGCTCATGGGGCTTCACATGATCGGCCAGAGGAATCTCCCCTTCATGGTGGTGTGCGCAGGGCTGCCATCCCTTCCCGGCTTGGTAGGTGAAGCCCGATCGTACGCCGAACGATTGTTTACCTTTGCAACCATCAACAGTCTTCAACCGGAGGAGTCCGTCACTGCACTAACCGCCCCGGCGGCCCGACACGACATCCAATGGGATGATGACGCCTTGGCAAGAATCGTTGAAGAGACGTCCGGTTATCCCTATTTCCTCCAGGAGTTCGGGAAACAGGCCTGGAACTTTGCGACCGATACTCACCGAATCACCCTGGCTGATGTAGAGAGCACCGTACCGATGGCGATCCGAGAGCTTGACCTGGGTTTCTTCAATGTGCGGTTCCACCGCACCACTGGCGCAGAGAGAGCCTATCTGGCCACCATGGCCGCCCTTGGACCCGGCCCCCACCCATCAGGGCAAGTGGCATCCAAAATGGGCAGAACGACTTCCCAGGTCAGCACTCTCCGCAACACCTTGTTGGCCAAGGGCCTTTGCTACGCCCCTCGCTACGGCGAAATCGCCTTCACCGTGCCCATGTTTGATCAGTTCCTCCTCCGCCGTCTGTCGTCATGAGAACTGCGGTGGCATGAGCGGAGAGACTTCGTCGGCGCCCTGAACCCAATCAACCCACCGTGATCAGTTGGCGGTTGTCGTTCACATCCGACAGCAGCTGCGCCCCCTCGGCGGTCACTGCCACCATGTCCTTGAGTTGCAACCCGAAGCCGTGGCCGGTGTTGTAGATCAGGGGTTCCACGCCGAACACCATGCCCTCCTGCAGTACCTGGTCGTGGCGGGGGCTGATGTAGGGATGCTCATGCAACGACAGACCGATTCCATGACCAACGAACGAAAAGAGCGGCAGGCCGAGCGGGCCGCACAGGGCCTCAAACCGATCCCACACCATCCGGCTTGACACTCCCGGCCCGATGGTTTCGAGCAGCACATCCCGGCACTCCACCAGCTTGGACCATATCTCCACCGCGGACGGGGACGGGGAACCCACCACCGCCGTGCGACACACCCCGGCGTGGTAGCCCTCCGCCACCGCGAAGATCTCCACCCGGCACACATCGCCCTCCTGCAGCACCCGGCCGGTGGGACCCACATTGGCCAGTTGGCTGCGTGGCCCGGTGGCCACGATCATCAGCCGGAAGTCCTCGGCGCCTCCCCGGTAGATGCCGTCGGTGAGAGCCGCGGCTATCTCCATCTCGGTGTCTCCCGCCTTCACCGATCGGAGCGCCTCGCCGATGGATGAGTCGGAGATACGGGACAGACGGGCCAGGAGATCCAATTCCTCGGGGGTCTTGACCTGCCGCTGCCTTCCCAGCCAGGAGTCGGCGGCCACCCAGTCCACCCCCGGGGCAGCGTTTTGCAGTCGCGCGAAATCGGCGGCCGGCAGGTATCCCAACTCCACTCCCAGCCGCCCCCGCCCCAGGCCCAGGCGATTCAGGAGGCCCGCCAGACATACCATCGGGTCGTCGTCGAATTCGTCCCACACGGCCACCTGGGCGGCGCCGGTTCGTTGGCGCACCATGGCCTCTTCCACCCCGATGCACATCACCGCCGGTTCGCCGTCCCGGGGCAGCACCATCGCGGCATGCCTCCATCTCATCAACGGCTGGGAAGGGACCACGAACCCGGCCGGATAGGCGAAGTTTTCCGGAGAGCAGACCACCAACCCGTCCCAGTCCTCCTGCTCCAGGGCGGCATGGAGACGAGTGATAACTTCAGTTCTCATATCAGGATTCCCCCAACTGTCCGCGCAAAGGGTAACCACCGGGAAGGTGCCATGCCCCACCCCGGTATCGTTGGGCGGAGCAAGTCAAAGGAGCCGAACCAAGCAATGGACCAGGTACCCATCCCGGTGCGCGGACCGGCGGAAAAATTCCAGACCCTGTTCGACGCCGACCACCCCGATACCGGCGAGGGCGTGGCCCTCCACCCTGATTTCGCCGCCATCTACGGCGGACCGCTTCGGCTTCGGCCGCCCACCGACGGGCTGCCCCTCTTGGCAATGAACTTTGTAGCCGCCCACGACGGCCGAGTCGCTTTCAACCACCCCGACCATCGGGGGGGAGGTCCCATCTCGGGTTTCGATGACAACGACGTGTGGCTGATGGGCCTGCTCAGAGCCCGGGCCGATGCGGTGGTGGTGGGCGAGGGGACCCTTCGGGCCGAACCCCGCCATATCAACACCCCCGACGACATCTACCCCAAGGACGCCGAGGCATTCGCGTCTCTCCGCAGCCATGAGAAGCGGTCGGAACTGCCCATCTTCTCCTATATCACCTTCGCCGGGAATCTCCCACCCCAATCCCGGGTCTTCACCTTGGAGAATGCTCACATAGTGGTCGCCACCACCGCCATCGGCGCCCGACAAATCCGGGAGACCGTTCGCCCCGCCGGAAGGCTCGACATCCTGGAATTCGGAGACGACGGCGTGGACCTGGAGCGCTATGCGCGGATCATGGCCGCCGACTACGGGGTGGACTTCCTGCTGTGCGAGGGTGGGGCCACCCTGTACGGCGCCCTGCTCCGGGCGGGGATCGTGAACGAACCCTTCATCACCCGGTCGCCGCTGGTGGTGGGAGAAAACCCCGACAACCCCCGTCCCAGCCTGGTGGAGGGTGTCGGTTGGCTGCCCGACGACGCGCCGCGCATGCAGATCCTCTCGGTTCGCAAGGCCGGTGAATACCTTTACATGCGCTACCGCGCCACCTATCCCGCCTAGCCACCGGCCCGCCCGTTGGAGACTGTGACCCCTCTCACCTCCGCAACCCTCATCGAACACCTGGAGTTCGCCATTACCTGCAACCGGGACAACCAGGTGATCAGAGACGGGGCGATCCTGATCGAAAACGATCGCATCAAGGATCTGGGAACCACCGAGCAGGTGTATCAACGTCTCCGGTCGGAAAACACCAATCATCCGCCCAAGCGCCGGAGTGGTCGACGCCTGGGAATCACTCCCGGGCTGGTGGATTCGCACGTACATCTGTCCGAAACCCTGTCGCGGGCGGTGTTTCCCGATGTGATCGACACCCGTACCTGGGTATTTCACTGGGCCAAGCCCTTTTACGCTCACGTGAGCACCGCCGACGAAGCAATCGGGTCTCTGCTCGGAACCGCCGAGATGCTCCGGGGAGGAACCACCTGCTTTCTGGACATGGGCGCCCAGAACGACCCGGCCCCGGTGGCCGCCGCGGTGGAGCAAACCGGGATCAGGGGCATCACCGGCCGTCACGCGGCCGACCGAAAACCCAAAGAGATCCCCCGGGGATGGTCCCCCCAGATGGTGGACCACCATTTCTTCCCCAACGCCGAGGTGGCATTGCAGGCCTTGGAGGACACGGTGCGAACCTGGAACGGAGCGGCCGGGGGGCGCTTGGGGGTGTGGGTGAACATCGAAGGGAAGGAACCCTGCAGCCTGGACCTGCACGTCGGCGCCCGGGAGTTGGCGGAGCGCCTGGGAGTGGGTGCCACCTATCATCTGGCCACTTCTCTACCCGAGGCGCACATCTCGCAGCGGCGGCATGGTATGTGGCCGATCACCCGGGTGGCCCAAGCCGGCGGCCTGGGTGACAACCTGGTGATAGCGCATGCGGTGGCCGTGACGCCCGATGAGGTGGAAGACTTGGCCGAACACCGCACCAAGGTGGCCTTTTGTCCCTCCACCTCCCTCAAACTCGCCAAAGGTGCCACAGCCATCGGGCAGTATCCGGAGATGATGGAGGCCGGGGTGACCGTGGGGTTGGGGACCGATGGGGTCTCGGCAGCCGGAAATCTCAACCTTCACCGTCAGATTCACCTGGCGGCCGGAATGTTCAAGGACGCCCGCATGGATGCTTCCCTGGTGGGCGCCCAGCGGGCATTGCGCATGGCGACCATCGATGGCGCAACCGCGCTGGGGATGGAGTCGGAGATCGGGTCGCTGCAGATCGGTAAGAAGGCCGACTTCGTGCTGTGGAATCTGGATCATCCCGACTGGGTTCCCTACGGAGACCCCCTTTCGGCGTTGGTATGGTCGGCGTCCACCGGATCGGTGCTGGAGACCTGGGTGGACGGGCGTCCCTGCTACCGGGACGGCCGGGTGCTCGGAATCGACGAGGAGGCGCTCTTCGAGGAAGCACGGCAGAGAGCCGCCCACATCCGCGCCCGCGCCGGGCTCACCAGCCCCGACGTTCCCCTGACCACCGCCCTCTACCAGTGAACCTGCCCGTCAGCCGCCCCGGCGATCTGGTTTGCGGCGATCGTCCCCAGGGGATCGGCCCGGTGAGGGTTCCCGGATACGGACCGCCCCAGGTCATTTTTCTGCGAGACGGCGCAATCGGGGAAATCAGTCCCGCCCCCGCCGGCGCGGAGAACTCCAGTGAAGCGCCCACCCATTTGGCGCTGCCCGCCTTCTCCGAACCGCACCTGCATCCCGACCGCGCCTATGTGGGATCGCCGCGTGCTCCCCGCTCCCTGGAAGACGCTATCGAGTTGGGTGTCCGCCCCGAAGGCTACGTGGTGGAGACCGCCGCCCGGCGCGCCCGGCGTCTGTTCACCACCCTCCTGAAGAACGGGGCCACCCGGGCGAGAGGCCATGTCGGGCATCTTCCCGGCTCCATCGCCCCACCCCGATGGCCGGTCATGAACCAGGTCCGCGCAGAACTGGCCGATCGCATCGAGATTGAACTGGTGGCTTTCGCCGTGGAGGGCACCCTGGCCGATCCCGATGAAACCGACCGCCTCCGCCAGGACCTCGCCCAAGGCAGATACCAGTTGGTGGGGGGATCACCCAACCACGACAGCCGACCCGAACGGTCGGTGCGGGCGCTTATGAGACTCGGGGCTGAAACGGGAGTAGAGGTGGACGTTCACATTGATGAGACGCTCGACCCCGCCCGCCTTCTGATGGACTTCGCCCTCGACGAGGTGGAGCGCCACAACCTGGCGGGCAAGGTCTCCTTCAGCCACAGTTGCCTGTTGAGCGCCCTCCCCGAGCCACAGACCCGCGCTCTGGCCCGGCGCATGGCCGGACTGGGGATCACCGTCAACTGCCAGCCCCGGACCAACTTGATCCTGCACGAATACCGGGTTCACTCGCCCCGTCGGGCCCTGGCCCCCATCAACCTGCTCCACCAAGAGGGGGTTCACGTGAGGCTGGGGGTCGACAACGTGGACGACACTTTTTGTCCTTTCCCCACCGCCGACCCGCTGGAGATGGGGTACCTGGCCCGAATGGCCGGACACCTCTATGATGATTCCCTCCTCCTTTCCGCTCTCAGCGACGGCCGCTCCACCCTCGGGGTCGGGGAGCGGGCCGACATGGTGCTGGTGGAGACGGACACCATCAACAAGGCTCTTGCTCTGCGGCCCTCGCGGGTTACCATGAGGGCAGGCATAGTGGTAGCCCGTGGCAACAACCGAGAACTCGGATAGGGGTCCGACTATTTCAACAGGCAATCTCCCAGACTCCACCCTGATCAACTTTGACGGGGTGAGCAAAGTGTTCCCCGACGGAACCCATGCCGTGGACAATGTCTCCTTCTCGGTGAAGCCGGGGCAATTTGTAACGGTGGTGGGTCCCTCGGGGTGCGGAAAGTCCACTCTTCTGAGGATGGGATCAGGTTTGCTGCCCGTTACATCGGGCAACGTGCGTCGGGCCGAGGGCACTTTGGGCTATGTGTTTCAGGACGCCACCCTGCTGCCATGGAGGACCGTGCAAAAAAACGTCGAACTGTTCTGCGAACTGCGGAAATTCAATCGGGAGGAACGCCGCCAGAGGGCCAACGACGCCATTGAACTGGTGGGCCTGGGAGGGTTCAACGGTCACTATCCCACTGCTTTGTCGGGGGGAATGAAGATGCGGGTCTCCCTGGCCCGCTCCCTCACCTTGGATCCTCCTCTGTTCTTCTTCGACGAACCGTTCGGCGCCCTGGACGAGATCACCCGCGAATACCTGAACACCGAACTGCTCCGGATATTCGACCATGAGGGTTTCGGCGCGGTGTTCATAACCCACAATCTGTACGAGGCGGTTTTTCTTTCCACCGAGGTGCTGGTGATGTCCAAGCGACCGGGACGCATCCTGCAGTCCTTCCAGGTTCCGTTTCCCTATCCTCGCGACCTGGACCTGCGGTTCGACCCGGCATTCGCCGAACTGACCGGTGAGGTTTCCGAAGTGCTGAGAGATGAATAGATGACCGGATCCCAGTCCACGCCATCCCGCCTGCGGTCCTCCCTCAACCGACTTGGAGCGCCCATCCTGGTGCTGATGGCGGTGGTGGGGATTTGGTACTTCATCAGCCTGGGAATCCTCGATCCCGACCGTCAGTTTCTGCTTCCCGCTCCCAACGAGGTGATCGAGGTGGGCTTTTTGAACCAGGACAATCTGTTCCAGGTGTTGGAAGGGCTGCTCTGGACGGTGGCGGTCTCCATGTCGGGTCTGATTATCGCCATCGTTTTGGGGATGACCTCGGCCATCATGATGAGCCAGGCCAAGTGGATCGAGACCTCCTTTTATCCCTATGCGGTGGTGATCCAGACCGTGCCGATCCTGGCAATCGTCCCCCTGGTGGGCTTGTGGCTGGGATTCGGGTTCACCAGCCGGGTGGTGGTGTGCGTGATCATTTCCATTTTCCCGATCATCACCAACACCCTGTTCGGCCTCCAGTCGGTGCCCGCCTCGTTCCATGATCTGTTCACGCTGCACCGGGCCAACCGTTGGACCCGCCTGGTGAAGCTGCAGTTCCCCAATGCCCTGCCGGCCATCTTCACCGGGTTCCGAATCTCCGCCGGGCTGTCGGTGATCGGGGCCATCGTGGGCGAGTTCTTCTTCCGTAAGGGAATACCCGGCCTGGGACGGCTTCTCGATTTGTACCGGGCAAGGTTGCTCACCGAACAACTTTTCACCGCCCTGGTATTTTCCTCCCTGCTCGGCATCCTGGTCTTTTGGGGATTCGGGTTGTTGGGCAGGCTGGCGGTGGGCAAGTGGCACGAAACCACCTGAATGCGTGGCCAGGCCCGATCGTCATATGAAAACCATTCAAACAACACGCTAAATGAAAGGAGAATCTTCCATGAAACGCACTAAGAGGGCGACCAGGTGGCTGGCTGTCCTGGCTGTTCTTGCCCTGGTGGTGGCGGCCTGCGGAGACGACGAGGAGGCTGCCGATCCCGTGACCACGGCCGCGCCCACAACCACGGCCGCGCCCACAACCACGGCGGCGCCCACCGAGCCGGAAATGCCCGATGTGGCTTTGGCGGATGTGTGTCCGTCGACGATCGTGGTGCAGACCGACTGGTTCCCCGAGGCCGAGCACTCGGAGCTTTACCACTTGGCTGGTCAGGGCGGTGAGATCGACAGCACCAACGGAACCTACACCAACGAGATCGGTGACACCGGAGTGATGCTGCAGGTTCGGGCCGGTGGCCCTTACATCGGCTTCCAAAACGACATCTCGCTGCTCTACCAGGATGAATCGATCCACTTGGCGTACACCAACACCGACGAGCAGGTGCGACTGTCGGCCTCCCAACCCACCATCGGGATCGTCGCTCCCCGCGACAAGAACCCCCAGATCGTGATGTGGGACCCGGCTGTCTATTCCTTCGACAGCTTCGCCGACATCGGCGCCTCGGGCGCCACGTTGCTCTACTTCGAGGGCGCCACCTACATTGACTATCTGTTGGGCAAGGGCTGGGTCACCGAGGACCAGGTCGACGCCTCCTATGACGGGTCACCGGCCCGGTTCATAGCCGAAGGCAACCTGGTCCAGCAGGGATTCGCCTCCGCCGAGCCCTATCAGTATCAGAACGAGTTCGAGGACTGGGGCAAACCGGTCGATTTCATGCTGATCCACGACTCCGG
Source organism: Acidimicrobiia bacterium (assembly GCA_965220995.1). Taxonomy (GTDB): domain Bacteria; phylum Actinomycetota; class Acidimicrobiia; order Spongiisociales; family ZC4RG35; genus Bin76. Next base: position 157,884 of record OZ244856.1, read on the forward strand.
CTTGGAGATGTATCCGCAGTTGTTGGCCACCAAGCCCGACATTGTCGAGGAATACCGCGAGTGCTGGGAACTGTTCGTGCCCATGGTGCAGCAGGCCCAGGTGGACTACGCGGCTGACCCGGCTGCCACCAACGCCCAGATCGTGGAGATCGTGGAGGCGTTGGACAGCTTCTGGACCTACGGCCCGGGAGTGGCACAGTACTCACACGACGCCCAGTTGGAGTTGGGACTGATCAGCAACGGACCCAACGACACCATCGGCGACTTCGACCTGGGTCGGGTCAACGAGGTGATCGCTCTACTGGCCGACATCTACGGACCCCAAGAACTTGAAACCTGGGATCCCAACGTGACCGCCGCCGACATCGTCACCAACGAATTCATCGACCCCAGCATCGGACTGCCCGATATGGACATGGCGGAAATGCCCGATGTGGCTTTGGCGGATGTGTGTCCGTCGACGATCGTGGTGCAGACCGACTGGTTCCCCGAGGCCGAGCACTCGGAGCTTTACCACTTGGCTGGTCAGGGCGGTGAGATCGACAGCACCAACGGAACCTACACCAACGAGATCGGTGACACCGGAGTGATGCTGCAGGTTCGGGCCGGTGGCCCTTACATCGGCTTCCAAAACGACATCTCGCTGCTCTACCAGGATGAATCGATCCACTTGGCGTACACCAACACCGACGAGCAGGTGCGACTGTCGGCCTCCCAACCCACCATCGGGATCGTCGCTCCCCGCGACAAGAACCCCCAGATCGTGATGTGGGACCCGGCTGTCTATTCCTTCGACAGCTTCGCCGACATCGGCGCCTCGGGCGCCACGTTGCTCTACTTCGAGGGCGCCACCTACATTGACTATCTGTTGGGCAAGGGCTGGGTCACCGAGGACCAGGTCGACGCCTCCTATGACGGGTCACCGGCCCGGTTCATAGCCGAAGGCAACCTGGTCCAGCAGGGATTCGCCTCCGCCGAGCCCTATCAGTATCAGAACGAGTTCGAGGACTGGGGCAAACCGGTCGATTTCATGCTGATCCACGACTCCGGCTTGGAGATGTATCCGCAGTTGTTGGCCACCAAGCCCGACATTGTCGAGGAATACCGCGAGTGCTGGGAACTGTTCGTGCCCATGGTGCAGCAGGCCCAGGTGGACTACGCGGCTGACCCGGCTGCCACCAACGCCCAGATCGTGGAGATCGTGGAGGCGTTGGACAGCTTCTGGACCTACGGCCCGGGAGTGGCACAGTACTCACACGACGCCCAGTTGGAGTTGGGACTGATCAGCAACGGACCCAACGACACCATCGGCGACTTCGACCTGGGTCGGGTCAACGAGGTGATCGCTCTACTGGCCGACATCTACGGACCCCAAGAACTTGAAACCTGGGATCCCAACGTGACCGCCGCCGACATCGTCACCAACGAATTCATCGACCCCAGCATCGGACTACCGTAAGCCGGCGCCGAAGAACCTATCACAGAAGAAAGGGGGCCCCACGGGGCCCCCTTTCTCTTTGGATCCAGCCCATCACCCACCGTTTTCAGAGCCACCAAGCCGCGAAACTTAGCTACTAACCCGCGAAAATCACCCTGCTCTCCTCACCCGTTGGGCCCCGGCCCCCGCCACCACCTATCCAGAGGATCGGACGCGGTCTGCCAGACGCTGGGAAGCCCGCGTCCGATAATAAATATGACCTCGCCGCTTGAAAGCAGCGTCCTGCACGGTCGGAACGACGTCGGAACAGACCAGGAGGTGTTTTTGACTATGCCAATATGCACCATCCCTGAGGCCAAGTCAACTCTCAGGCCCCCTCTTTTTTCGCGACAATTCGGCCGGTCGCGAACCGCCGGGTTTATGTGGCCCTTGAATCCCGCCAGGCCACCCACTTCTCCAGTGCCGACAGGTCAAAGTCGGGTCCGACGGTGCTCGCCAGCAGGAACGTGATGCCTGCGGCGAGATAGTCGTCTCCCATCGAAACCGGCCCCGTTTCCACGTTGCATGACCGTTCGATCATGGCCGGATCGCGGCCCTCCACCTCGCACCATCGGTCGATCACCGCGTTCTTGTGCGCCATGGTCTCCGGAGTTCCGAACCCGTGCCAGATGTCGCCGTGACGGGCCACCAAACGCAGGGTCTTTTTCTCCCCCATGCCGCCGATCAGAATCGGGATCTTGCGAAGCGGCGGCGGATTGAGTTGCTCCCACCGAGCCTCGATGCGGGGTAAAGCCTCCGCCAAGTCATCCAAACGGCTGCCGGCGGTTCCGAACGGGTACCCGTAGGAGTCATAGTCGAAACGGAACCATCCCGACCCGATGCCCAGAATCAGGCGGGCGTCGGAAATGTGATCCACGGTGCGGGCCATGTCCGCCAACAGGTCCGGGTTGCGATAGGAGTTGCAGGTCACCAACGCGCCGATCTCCACCCGGCTGGTGGATTCTGCCCAGGCGCCCAGCATCGTCCAGCATTCGTAGTGCTTGCCCCGGGCGTCCCCGTACAGCGGAAAGAAGTGGTCCCAGTTGAACACCGCATCCGCTCCGATTTCCTCCGCTTGGCGGGCCGCATCTCGGATGGCGGAATAGTCGGCGTGCTGGGGCTGCAATTGCAACCCGATTCTGATCGGAAAGTTGGTCATGTTCTCCTCATTTTGTCATTTTGTTTCGATCTTTCCCCAACCTTATCCGGGCCGACGGGCTGATCAGTTGGAAAAGGTCTCCTCGGGAGGCAATTCATCAAGAAAGGGCGGATCGGCGCCCGGGCGGGAACAGGTTACGGCGGCGGCAGCCGTGGCGCGTCTCAGGATGGGCGACCAATCGGACGGTCCCATGTCGGCCAGCCGGACACGACCTTGTTCTTGGCCCATCTTCTGCACCGAGGTCAGAATCGCCGCCACAAAGGAGTCCCCGGCGCCAACCGTGTCGGCCACCTGCACCCCGACGCCGCCCACCGAGCAAGACCCACGGTCGGTGTAGACGGTTGCACCGGACCCGCCCCGGGTAACAAAGACCACCGATGCTCCAACCGACAGTAGCTCCTGCGCACAGGAGTCCTCGGACCGGCCGGGCCAGATCCATGCCAAGTCTTCATCCGACGCCCGATAAATGTGAGCCCGGGCCATCCAGCGGTGATGAAAGTGGTTCCACCGCGCTCGATCCTTGATCAACCGGGCGCGAACATTGGGATCCACGGACACAATGCCGCGGTGTCTCTCAACCAGCCCGGCCAGGGTTTCCGCAGTGAGACCCCGAAACATTCCGAGCGTGCCCCCGTGGAGGATGTGCGGGCCTCCGCCCAGCCGACTCAGGTCGGCTCGCGAGAGCATCGTGTCAGCCGTGTTTTCCCCCTCGAAGTGAAACCGGAGTTTGGGCCTGTGTTCCACTCTGGCCCTGGCCGTGGGTTCGCTTCCGCGTTGGCAGGCGCGCAAGTCCACACCATTGGCCTTCAAATAAGACCAGATGGCCTCGCCATGGGCATCCGTGGATACTCTTCCCACAAACGCCGAGGGCGCTCCGAGCCGGGCCGCCGCCACCGCCACATTGAGAGGCCCTCCACCGGGAACCGGATGGGGCACCAGATCCACCAGCGCTTCGCCGCAACTGACAATCATGTCCGATTCCGCACCTGAGGACAACCCCCGGCCAACCGTCCCCTGCTCAACGCCTGGAAGTCGAGAGAGATTCCGGGGATAACCGCCTGCGCGGAAAGGCGATTTGGGGCGTCGCGAAAAATATGGTGTCCGTTGGCTTGACTTTGTCTCCGGGGTGACACATAGTGATAGGAGTCAAGCACCTCCCGGTCTGTTCCGACGTCGTCCAGACCGGCCGCAGGGACCATATCCTCGGGAAAGCGAAATCCTCGTTCTGCGTGGTGGATTCGCGTCCCGACCCCAGGAAAGGTGGTGGCGGGGGAGGGTCCCGCGGGACAGAAATTTCGGGGGCGTTTTCGCGAGATAGTGTCTGATTTCACAGTCTATTCTTGCTGGCCAGCCCCTACCTGCTATCCCACTAAACCAAGTTTTCCGCGGTATGTTCGGCCAGCATGTCCACCACTTCCATCAACGCCTCCCTGCGATTTGCCCCATTCTTGCGAGCCCTCTCGTAGGACCTCACCTGGCGCTCTGCGGAAGTGCCCACCATGGCTATTTGCCGGACATGCTGCAACTGTGCGACGCACCCTATCTCCTCGGCTTCGGGCGTCAACAGATCAATCATCTCCTCCACCAACTCGGAAAACGGCACCAGGCGTCTCTGACCGAAATCCAACAGGGACCCGGTGGAACCGTATCGCTGGGCTCTCCAGACATTCTCGTCCAACAAGAAAGTTGCATAGTTACGCCAACGCTGGTTAGCCGTTCTCAGGCGAAACAGCATGCTGAGCAGGCACACATACACCGCCGCCACCGCCACCGCGTCTTCGATCTTGGTACACACATCGGTGATGCGCATCTCCAAAGTGGGGTAGCGGGCGCTGGGTCGCACATCCCACCACACCTTGCTGGCGTCTTCGATCACCCCCACCCCCACCAACACATCGATGTGACGCTCATAGGCGCTCCAACTGTCGAACACCTCGGGAAGACCGGTGCGCGGCAGACTGCGAAAAACGTTGAGCCGATAGCTCTTGAGACCGGTGTCGCTTCCGTCCCAGAACGGCGAGGACGTACTCAGTGCCAGCAGGTGCGCCAAGAAATAGGTGACCTGCCCCATCAGATCGATACGCATGTCGGGGTCTTCGATGCCGACATGGACGTGCATTCCCCCGGTCACCATGCGACGGGCCACGGTTTGCATGTCTCCGGCCAGCATCAGATACCGTTCGTCGGGCACCACCTGCTGTTTCCACCACTGGGCGAAGGGGTGGGTGGATGAAGCGATCACTCCCATCCCATACTCCTGTGCGGTGCTGATCACGGTCTTCCGCAATCGGGCGAGATCCGCCCCCAAAGCAGTCAGGGAGGAGTACGGTCGGGTGCTCACCTCGATCTGGGAACGCAGCAACTCGTGAGTGACCTGATCTCCCAACAGTTCCTTGCATTTGTCGAACATGGCCGGGTCCGGATCGGAGACCAGGTTGCGGGTCTTGGGATCAACCAGCATGTATTCCTCTTCGATTCCCATGGTGAAAGATGGTCTCTGCAGAATCATGAGGCGCCCTTCCTCAAGGTCGGCTTCGGCTATGACGACAAGGTTAGACTTTTTGGCCGTGGTTCCCTTCTTGGAGCAAGCCGAGGTCGCCAGACGGGCGCCCTACGGTCCCCTCACCGAACATCTGTATCGGAGTCACCTTGATCCCCGGGCCCACGTCCGCCGCGTGGTGTACGGCCCTCCCCAAGCCGAGCAGGTTTTCCTGGGACTTCCCGCCTGGCAACCCGGAGAGTCACTGGGCGTAAAGCTGGTAACCGTCTTCCCCGACAATCCCTCCCAAAGGGGCCTCCCCTCGGTGCAGGCGGTTTATGTGCTGTTCGATGGAACCGACGGGCGGCCGGTGGCGATGATGGACGGCACCGAACTCACCTATCGGAAGACCTCGGCTGATTCGGCGCTGGGCTCTCATCTCTTGTCAAGGCCCGACAGCCAAACCTTTTTGATGGTGGGCGCCGGAGGTCTGGCTCGCCACCTGATTGCCGCTCACCGCCAGGTTCGGCCCTCCCTGCAACAGGTCTTGATCTGGAACCGAACCCGGGACAAAGCCGAACAACTGGCCGTCGAGGTGGGCGCCCAGGTGGCCGACGAGCTTTCGGAGGCTATCGGCCTGGCCGACATCATCTCCACCGCCACCATGTCTCCCGAACCCCTGATCTCCGGCGCCCTGCTCAGCCCGGGGACCCACCTCGACCTGGTGGGCGCCTTTTTGCCCCATTGTCGGGAGATCGATGACGATGTGATTCGACGAGCAACCATCTTCGTGGACTCCCGGGACGCGGCGGTCCACGAGTGCGGTGATCTGGTTATTCCCTTGCAATCCGGGCTGATCACCGAAGAGGACATCGCGGCCGATCTGTTCCAACTATGCCGGGGAGAACACCCCGGCCGCCGCGATCCCGACCAGATCACCCTTTTCGAAAACGGGGGAGGCGGCCATCTCGACCTGATGACCGCCACTTTCATCCAAAGACAGGCGGCCGATTCCCGGAGAAGTTAACGCCGATGCCGGGCGAACCAGGCATCGGTTTCGTTTACGAACCGATCCGCCTTACTTATCGCCTCTGTCGCAGCGGCGTTATTCCATGAAAGCGACACTTCATAATCGGCGTCTTCTCTCTTTGACCGCAGCTGTTCCAGGAAACCAGCTACCTCTGCGGGGAAATCGGAATTGTGCACCACCCGAAAATGAAACCGGGTGCTGGTTCCGTGGTGGGTCCTGGTTTCCTCTGTCAGGTAAATAAGAATGCTCTTGGCTGCGTGAAAAACCGCGTAATAGGACATGGAGATAGCGGCGCCGAACTTCCCGATAGCCAGGACATCCCTGGCGTCCTGCAGGCGATTGTGGGCGGTCGCCAAATGAACGTTGACTTCGTCGTCGGTGGTCACAGGATTCTGATTGCGTCGCGGCGCAGGCTTCTATAGAAGGTGGTATCCCAAGAATGCATTTGCTCCGCAGTGGCGCCCCGGAGCGAGACCATGCTTTGGGTGATGTACTCGAACCGTTTCACCAATTCGTCACGCAACTCGGGCAGAAACCTCCACAGCCCTCCCGGTGATCTGCCGTCCCCGGACAGCACAATCAACAAATCCAGATCGGAATCGGGTCTCCCATCACCCCTCGCTCTCGAACCGAACATCCAAACCTCTTCCAGTTCGTCTCCGTACACCTCCTTGGCCACTCCTGCCACCGTCTGAGCCGCCGCCAGGGTCTCCTCAACCGACGGCCACGGGTCGAAATCCCACCGAGAAGGTATTTCGGTAACCGCGGGCAAGGCCATGTGACAACAGAATACAGATCGAACCTCCCATGGCGTGAGCCGAATATCGCGGACCCTCCACCTCCGAGACGGGGTAACCAACAGCCCGCTCTCACTCCCGATCCAAAGCCTTCACCCGGACCCTGCGCCGACTCCTCTCCGCCCGATCCCGCACCCAACATCCCCTCATATGGTCGTTTACCAACCCCATGGCCTGCATGAATGCATAGCAGGTGGTGGGACCGACGAAGGTCCAACCCCGACTACGGAGGTCGTGGGCCAATTCCGTCGAAGGGACGGTATTGGCCGGCGGGCGAACCGTCGGCGCGGGTGTGTCGAACTCCGCCCATCGCCAGAAGTAGGCGGCCAGGGATCCCTGCCGGGCAATCATCTCCAAGGCTCGGGCCGCATTGTTGATCACCGACCGGATCTTTCCCCGGTGGCGGATAATCCCGGCGTCGGCGGCCAGTCGCTCCACTTCTCTTTCGCCCCACTCCGCCACCGCCGCGGGATCAAAACCCGCAAAGGCCTCCCGAAAGTTCTCTCTCTTACGCAACACCGTCAGCCAGGAGAGTCCGGCCTGAAAGCCTTCCAGACAGATCTTTTCGAACAGCCGATGGTCGTCGGTCACCCCGAAGCCCCACTCCCGATCGTGATAGCGACGGTAGTCGGCAGGGTGACTCCCCCACCAACAGCGCACCTTTTCGTCCCGCCCCACAGTCAATCCGCCGGACTCCACCCCCACCACCCTCCAACTACAACCCGGCTAGGTTGCGACAGTCACATCGATGGTGTGCCAACCGGTGGCGCCGTCCGGGGCGGGCGGCACTCGCAGATCGGTCTGGGTGATCCCATCTCCGTCGGTGGCCCTCACCTGGAGCTTGTATCTGCCCGGCTGCGGGTCCCAGTCCACTTTCCACTGCCGCCACGAATTGTCGGAAATCTCGGTGGAGAGTTCCGCTTCGATCCACGGGCCGTCGCCGATTCGCACTTCCACCTTGTCGACCCCGCGATGGGGCGCCCAGGCCACTCCGGCGATGGCGCGGGGACCCCGCGCGATCCGGCCCTGGCGGGGAGTGTCGATCCGAGACTGGGTCTTCACCGGGGCCTCCTTTGCCCATCCGCGCGGTATCCAGTAGGCGTTGAAGCCGTCCCAGGTGGTCAACTCCAGTTCCGAGAGCCACTTGGTGGCCGACACATACCCGTACAGCCCGGCAACCACCAGGCGCACCGGAAATCCGTGCTCGATGGGAAGCGGTTCGTCGTTCATGCCCACCGCCACCAGAGCGTCGCGACCGTCATAGGGAATGGTGGAAGGAAAACCAACCGTGAAACCATCCACCGAGCGACCCACGATCTGCTCCGCCTGGGGAAGGAGTCCCGCTTCGTCCAGTATCAAACTGAGGGGCACTCCCAGCCATTTGGCGTGGCCAACCAGGGAGCCTCCCACCGAGTTGGAGACACAGGACAAAGTTACGTAGCGTTCCACCAGAGGAAGGGCCAGCAACTCGTCGAACGAGATCTCATAGGGGTTCTCAACCAGGCCGGTCACCTGTAGCCTCCACTGCTCCAGGTTCACCTGGGGCGGGCTCAGAGCGATGTCAATCAGGTAGAAGTCTTCATTGGGCGTGATTATGGGGCTGATTTCCGGCACATCCAGGGAGTGGCCGGCGGGCAGTGGCCCGAATCCCTCCACTGTCGGGCCGGTGGTAGTGGTGGTCGTCTCGGCGGCGGTGGTGGTCGATGCGGGTTGGGCCTCGGCGGACGTGGTCGCCGCCCCGGTGGTCGAGGGACTTGGGGCAGCAGTGGTTGGCGGCGCCGTGGTAGCGGTGGTCCCGGTGGCCTGTGGCAAAACCACCGTGTCCCGGCCGGCCAGGGTTTGCTTGGTGCGTTCCAGCAATAAACGACCGCCGGCGGCCATCGCCACTCCCAATCCGAGAACCGCCCCCGCCGCGGCCAGGAACCTGCGCCGGGTCACGTCGTCCGGTGCCGCCCCCGTTCGGACTTGCTCGGTCACCGGTGTCAGATCATCCCCTCGATCAGCGGCGAGCGCCCCCTCGGTTTCCGGCGCCTCCCCGATTGAACGGTAAATAATTCGCAGGACAAACAAGGCCGCCCCGGCGGCGAGCGCCGCGCTGACCAAGGCGGTCACCCATCCCACTCCCGGCTCCCGGCTGAGAGAAAAAGCGCCCAGCAGACCGAACAGCCCGAACACCCAATAAGCGATGTCAAAACGGCGGGCAGCCCCCATCCCGACCAGGGCTCCCAGAACCACGGTCACCACCACCATGCCGATGATCAGGGCCAACTTGTCATAGATCCCGAACACCGCAATCGCGAAGTCTTTGACCGGAGGAGGCACATAATCGATGGCCAGACCTCCCACCGCCTCGGTCAGGGAAACCGACACCGAAGACAACCCGGCGATCAACTCCCCCACCGCCAAGGCCAGCGCCGCCGCCAGAGCCCCGGCTACTCCACGGCGGGTCCGAGTAGAAAAACGCATCCTCCCAGGATACCCCGCCACCCGAGGGTCTCCCACGAGGGTTCGAACAGTCGACTACGCCACCGCCCCGGGCGAACGGTCAGGCGGAAGCGAGCCCCGGATCGGCCCCGGTTACCACTTGGCGGTCCGGCTGGGCGGACCAGTCGCTCCACGATCCCTCGTACAGCACTGCGGGCAAACCTGCCATGCGCATGGCCAGAATATTGTGACAGGCGGTCACCCCGCTTCCGCAGTAGGCAATCGGCGGATCCGTTTCCTCCACTCCCAACTGCCGGAACCTCCGCCGCAGCGATGCGGGAGAAAGAAACCGCCCGCCAGACCCCAGATTCTTCCCGAAAAAGGCGCTGCGGGCCGTGGGAATATGTCCGGGCCGGGGGTCGATCGTTTCGTTCTCCCCCCGGTAGCGGTCCTCGGAGCGGGCATCAAGGATCACCTTCTGGCCCACCAGGGACTGCACCTGTTCGACATCCACCACCCCTGTCCACTCCTCGGCAGGAGGGGGATACCGGACCTGGGGATAGAAAGGAACATCCGGCGTGAGAGGCAGTCCGGCCTCCTCCCAGGCCGAATACCCCCCATCGAGCACGAAGGCCGAACGATGCCCGATGGAATCCAGCATCCACCACAGCCGGGCGGCGATCGCTCCCCCCGACCCGTCATAGGCCACCACCGTGTCATCGGGTCCGATGCCCAGTCTCCCCAGGGTGCGGGCGAAGGCCGCCACGGTCGGCAGAGGATGACGACCGGGACCCTCCTCGGCGCTCAGGTGGCTGTCCAGATCCACAAAACGCGCTCCTTCGAGATGGGCCAGCCGATATTCCCGCTTGCCTTGCTCGGGATCGGCCAGGTACCACCGAACATCACACACAACCAGACCAGGGTCGCCGATGCTCCCCTCCAACTCCGGCGCCGTCATAAGGGCCATGTCCGGCGTCTCAGCTTGCCTGGGATTCGGCCTTTGTGGCGGGAGACGAGCCGTCATCATCCCCGGGGGGAGTTGCGGCTTCGGGCGAGTTGGACCCGACATCATGGTCGGATTTGTGTCCACGCCGTTTTTCCAAGCGACCCCGGAGATGGGAAGTCCACGCCGCCAGCACTCCCGCCAAGGCTGAAAGAGCAGATCGAGTTGTCTTTTTGACCTGCTGTTTGACCGTCGGGTCCTTGAGAGTGTTTCCTGCGCCCGACACCACCTGGGTCACCGCTCCGCCCAGGGTGCGAATGGCCCGAGCCACTTCATCCCGCGAGGGTCCATCCGCGGTTCCGTCCTGATAGCTGGAACGGAAGCTGTCTTTGAGAGAACCGAGTTCCTCGCCGGTCTCCCGCCATCCGGACCCATCCGGCTCCTGGCCGGCCTGCCCGCCGGGAGCAGCGGCTTCCACCCCGCCTTGACCGGCTCCTGTTTTGTTCATACCATTTTCAAGATGTTCGTTCATCTGCTGGATGGTACCTATGAATTGTTCCGCGCCTACTTTGGGTTTCCTGCCCGCCAGGCGCCGGACGGACGGGAGGTGGGAGCCATCTACGGGCTCTTGAACACCACTTTGGCGTTACTCAAGGATCCGCAGGTGACTCACATCGCCGCGGCAACCGACACGGTGATCGAGAGTTTTCGCAACGACCTCTATCACGGCTATAAAACGGGGGAGGGAGTGCCGGAAGACCTGATGGCGCAGTTCGGATTGGCGGAACGGGCCTTTTGGACCCTGGGCGTCACCGTGTGGGGGATGATCGAATTCGAGGCGGATGACGCCATGGCGAGCGGCGCTCACCGGTTTGCCCCCCAGGCGGACCGGGTGATTCTGGTGAGCCCCGACAAGGACCTGACCCAGTGCGTTTCCGGGCGCCACGTGGTGACATTCGACCGTCGCCAGAACCGGATACTCGACGTCGACGGGGTGTGGGAAAAGTTCGGGGTGGCCCCCGAGTCGATCCCCGATTACCTGGCCCTGGTGGGAGACTCGGCCGACGGGATCCCCGGCATCCCGGCGTGGGGCGCCAAGTCCTCGGCCACCGTGTTGGGGCACTATCGGCGTTTGGAGTTCATCCCCCCTGACCCCGCCACCTGGGAGGTGCAGGTTCGAGGAGCGGCGCGTTTGGCCCGCAATCTCAACGAGCGACAGGAAGAAGCCCTGCTTTTTCGGGAACTCACCACGCTCCGCCGGGATGCCCCCGTCTCCGAGCACTTGGGGGAGATCGCCTGGAAGGGCGCCCGCCGCACCGAATATCGCAGCCTGTGCTCGGAATTGGGTTTCCGCAATCCGCCCTCGGTCCACCACTGGGAACCGGGAACCTGAGCGATCAGGCGCCGGTGAACCGGGGAGGCCGCCGTTCCCGAAAGGCTGCCAAAGCCTCACCGAGATCGTCGGACTGCAGGAATGCGGCGTTCCACAGAGCCACGTAGTCAAGCGCTTCGCTCACCGACTTCCCCCGTTCGGCGGCCAGCACCGCTTTGGCGCCCTGCACCGCCCAAGGGGAGTTGGAAGCGATCTGCTCGGCCCACTCCCGGGCGCCGGCCAGCAAAGCCTCCTGGTCGGGATAGACCCGGTTCACCAGTCCGATCTGCTCGGCGCGGCTCGCCCCGATATCTTTACCCGTGTACACCAGTTCCGCCACCGCACCGGCGGAGACCACCCTGGGGAGGCGTTCCAGAGTTCCCATGTCGGCCACCATCGCCATGCGCGTCTCTCTCACCGAGAACACCGCATCGGCGGCGGCCAGCCGGATGTCACAGGCGGTGACCAGATCCATGCCTGCCCCTATGCACCAACCGTGTACTGCGGCAATCACGGGAACCGGACAGGATTCCAGGGAGGAGAAAGTTCTTTGCAGTTCCTTGAGCCGCTGGAACAACGCCCGGTTGACCGCGGCGGCAGAACCGGTGTCGGGCGCCAACTCGCCCAGCATGTTCAGATCGATTCCCACCGTGAAAGACCGGCCTCGGGCCGCCACCACCACCACCCGGACATCGGATTCGGTCACCAACTCCTCGACCGCCCGAGGAAGATCCTCCCACAGATCGGGAGAAAGGGCATTCATCTTGTCGGGCCGATTCAGCCAGAGCCAGCCGATGTGTCCCCGGGCCTCGATCTGGATGTGGCGGTAACTCACTTTTCCAAAGAATAAGGAGCAAGATGGGGAGAGCAGGACGGACAGGTAATCTTCCAAGCGTCCATGCCGGTTCTGCCCACCAACGTTGATCGAACCTCCCGAGAGTTTTCGGCCAACCGCCGAGCCATGCTGGCATCGCTTCAGGAGTTTCGGCGCCTCATGGCCAAGGCCCGGGAGGGCGGAGGCGCCAAGTATGTGAAACGCCACTTGGAGCGGGGGAAGCGCTTGGCCCGCCAGCGTATTGAACTGCTGGTAGACCGGGACTCTCCCTTCCTTGAACTGTCCACTCTGGCCTGCTGGGGCACCGACAAGAATCTCGGGGCCAACCTGGTGACCGGCATCGGGGTGGTGGAAGGGGTGGAGTGCGTGATTTCCGCCAACGATCCCACCAGCCAGGCAGGATCCATGCACCGGATCGGGGTGGAGAAGGCCATGCGCGCCCAGGACATCGCCCGGGACAACCGGCTGCCCCTGATCAGTCTGGTGGAGTCGGGCGGGGCGGTGCTCCCCGAGCAGGCCGAGGTGTTCGTGAAGGCCGGAGCAACCTTTCGCAACCTGACCCAGCTTTCCCGACTGGGCATCCCCACCATCGCCCTGGTGTTCGGCAATTCAACGGCCGGCGGAGCCTACCTGCCCGGCATGGCCGACTACGCGGTGATGGTGAAAGAGCGCGCCAAGGTGTTCCTGGGAGGGCCGCCCCTGGTGAAAATGGCGACCGGCGAGGAATCGACCGACGAGGAACTGGGCGGAGCGGAGATGCATTCCCGGGTATCGGGCCTGGCCGATTACTTCGCGGTGGATGAACTCGACGCCCTGCGGATCGGACGGGAGATCGTAACCCATCTCAATTGGCGCAAGCAAGGCTACGGGCCGACCCGGGACGCCACCGAACCCGAACACGACCCCGACGACCTGCTGGGGCTCATCCCCCGGGATCTGCGAATCCCCTTCGACATGCGGGAGGTGCTGGCCCGGGTGTTGGACGGGTCAGATTTCGAGGAGTACAAGGCCCTGTACGGTCCTTCGATGGTCACGGGATGGGGATCGGTGCATGGTTTCGCCCTGGGGGTGGTGGCCAATCAGCAGGGAGTGATCTTCTCCGAAGAGGCCCACAAGGCCACCGAGTTCATCATGCTGTGCAACCGATACGACCTGCCCATCCTATTTGTTCACAACACCACCGGCTACATGGTGGGCCGCGATTATGAACAGAGGGGGATAATCAAGGACGGGGCCAAAATGATCAATGCGGTGGCCAACTCCACCGTACCCCACCTTTCCCTGCTGGCGGGGGTCTCCTATGGGGCCGGCAACTATGGCATGTCGGGACGGGCCTACAACCCCCGTTTTCTATTCGGATGGCCCAACCACAAGATTGCCGTGATGGGCCCCAAGCAACTGGCAGGAGTGATGTCCATCATCCGTCGCACCGCCGCCGAGAGCCGGGGAGAACCCTACGACGAGGAACTGGACGCCGCCATCAGAACCAAGATCGAGGATCAGATTTCGGCCGAGGAACTCGCCTATTTCGCCACCTCCCGCATCTGGGACGATGGTTTGATCGACCCCCGCGACACCCGCACCGTGCTGGGAATCGCCCTCTCGGCGGTCCACTCCGGCCCAGTGAAAGGCACCGATTCGTTCGGCGTGTTCCGCATGTAGATCCGGTGGTAAACCCAGTTTTGTCACAGGCACGTCGCATAGTGTTGGGTATCCAAAAGCACTGTCCTGGGGCAGGGTTCCACCCGAGGACGGGATCAGTTCAGACGGCGCTCAGCATCCGGAAGGTTCCACCGGACCAGCGCCGTCTTCACAATGCCGGTAACGGCTTCTCCAACGGGAGTCGGTGGCGGGCGTCAGCTTGCCCCCACCCCGTTTCAACCCCGGTATGGCGGCGGTGGGGGTGGGCCCGGTAGGGCTGAATTCTGGGCGGTTGGCCGGGGAGTTTGAGGGTCTTCACCCGGTGGTAAGCCCTTAGCCCCATAAACTAAGAAATCCGACCTCCAAAACCTAAGTGCCCGTACCGCAGAACTGCCCCAGAATGTGCCGAATTGCCATATCGGCCGCGGTCATGCTCGCCTTGGGATTTCTGGCAGGATGTAGTGAAAGCGGCCGAGAACACTCTGCCAATCCCGCCCAGGGGTTGGCCGGGACGGTGCGGATCGGGGCCGCCCTGAGCGAAACCGGCAAATACGCGGTGGAAGGCCGTGACGCCCGGCAGGGCTACGACACCTGGGTGAAGTGGGTGAATGAGGAGTACGGGGGAATTGAGATCGATGGGCGCCGCTACGCGGCGGAGATCATCTACTACGACGACGAATCCGATGCCGACACGGCAGCCAACCTGGTGCAGAGACTCATCGACCAGGACAGCGTCGACTTTCTGCTGGGACCCTATTCGAGCGGCCTCACCAGCGGCGCCAGCGCCATCGCCGAAGCCAACAACGTGCTCATGGTGGAGGGCACCGGCGCCTCGGACACCCTGTTCGAGCGTGGTTTCCAAAACCTGTTCCTGGTGGCCACCCTCGCCAGCGACTACACCAAATCCGGCATCGAATTGCTGGCCGCCCAGGGCGCCCGCAGCGCGGTGATCGCCTATGAGGACACGTCCTTTCCCACCTCGGTGGCCACCGGCGCCCTCCGCCACCTCCGGGACAATGGAATAGAGGTGCTGGCAGTGGAGACCTACCCCCGGGACATCCAGGATGTCTCGGCCATCATGACCAAGTTTCGGGATCTGGACCCGGACATCTTCCTGGGTGGCGGTCACTACAACGACGCGGTGCTGTTTGTGAACTCGGCCAAAGAACTGGGTTTTGCTCCCCAGGGCATGCTGATCACTGTGGGTCCTTCCAACCCCAAGCTGGTTGAGGAGTTGGGTGAGGACCTGGACGGGGTGCTGGGTCCCACCCAGTGGGAGTCCGGCATGGCCTACGAGGGGCCCTATTTCGGTACGGCTTCCGACTACGCGGCGTACTACCAAAGCCTGTGGAACGAGCCGCCGGTTTACCAGGCAGCCAGCGCCACCGCCGCGGCTCTGGCCCTGCATCTGGCCATCCAGGCTGCGGATACCATCGACACGGGATCGGTGCGCGAGGCCCTCCGTTCTCTGCAGGCCGACACTTTCTTCGGACCGATTTCCTTTGATGACCGGGGCGTGAACACCGTCCGGGCAATGGGCACCATCCAGGTGCAGGAAGGTCAAATCCGGGTGGTGGCGCCCCAGGCCGCGGCGGAGGCCGAGTTTTCCCTTCCCACCGGAACCACATCCCACCCCCATAGAAGTTCCTTCGGCATAGAACAACTGGCCCAAGCTTTGATCAACGGGATCGCCCTGGGTGGCATGTACTCCATCCTGGTCCTGGGGTTCTCGATCATCTGGGGCGTGATGGGCGTGATCAATTTCGCCCATGGCGAGTTCGTGATGATCGGGGCCTACCTGGCCTGGGTGGCCGCGGAGTTCTGGAGCGTGGATCCCTTTGTCTCAGCGCCCTTGGTCTTCGGAATCATGCTGGCCCTGGGCTTTGGCATTCAGCGCCTGGTCGTCAACCGGGTGATCGACCGCTCCCACCTGACATCTCTCTTGGTGATGTTCGGCGTTTCCATCGTGCTGCAAAACGTCATGAAGCTGATCTTCTCCGCCGACTTCCGTCGCACCGACACCGCTCTGGGCGGCGCCTGGGAGGTAACCCGGGGCATCACTATTCCCGTCACCCGATTCTGGATCCTGATCGTGGCCTTGGCGGTGGCGGCCCTGCTGACCCTGCTTCTGCAACACACCCGGCTGGGCAGAAGCATCCGGGCCGCAGCCCAGAATCGCGAGGCGGCCCGGATAGTCGGAGTGGATGTCTCCCGCGTATACGCCATCACCTTTGCCATCTGCCTCGGTATCACCGGATTGGCCGGCGCCTTGATCAGCCCCGTGCTGGCGATCCAGCCCTTCCAAGGTCCACCCCTCACCCTCAAAGCCTTCGCCATCACCGCCATGGCGGGCCTCGGTTCGGTGCGGGGCGCCCTGGGGGGAGCGATGTTGCTGGGGATCGTGGAGGCCGGGTTGGCCATCTACATTCCCAGAATCGGAACCAACCTGGCGGTGGTGGCTTCCTTCCTCTTCCTGGTGGCGGCCCTGGTGCTGCGGCCCCAAGGGATTTTCCGGGGTTTGAGACCGGTGGACGCCACTGCGTCATGACCAGAGACTGCCTCACCGCGCCGAGAGTTCTCGCACATGGACAACCGACCTCCATCGCCACAGACAGCCGATGCTGAGTCATCGTCGCT
Organism: Acidimicrobiia bacterium; assembly: GCA_965220995.1. Lineage (GTDB taxonomy): Bacteria > Actinomycetota > Acidimicrobiia > Spongiisociales > ZC4RG35 > Bin76. Next base: position 174,678 of record OZ244856.1, read on the forward strand.
TTCGTGGGGCCGGGCGGTTGGTGGCGTGGGCGGCGCCGATTCTCCTGGTGCTGCTTCCTCTCCTCCCCTCGGTTACCAACGCCACGCTGTTCACTCTCACCTTGATGCTGACCGGCGTGGGAGTGGCGGTGAACTGGAACCTCACCGGCGGCTTCACCGGGTACGTCGACTTCGGTCACGCGGTTTGGTTCGGCATCGGCGCCTACATCACCGCCATGCTCATGTCCCTGCAGAGCAACGGACCCCAAATCGGCTGGTCGCCGGCGCCTGCCATCGGGCTGGGAGCCCTGGTGGCCGGGATCTTGGCGGCGGTGATCGGACGAATAACCATGAGACTCAAAGGGCCCTACTTTTCGATCGCCATGCTGGGGACCTTTGTCGCCATGCGGGAGATTGTGCGAGTCTCGGGCATCACGGGCGGAGGTGTGGGACTTACCCTGCCTCCCTACCTAAACCGGACCCTGTTCTACTACCTCCAATTGGCGATAGTCATCGGGTTGGTGGTCTTTACCTGGTGGCTGCGCAGAACCCGCCTCGGCGCGGCCCTGGTGGCGATTCGCGAGGACGAGACCGGCGCGGAGACCCGGGGAATCAACACAACCCTTCTCAAGGTGACGGTGTTCAGCTTCGCGGGCTTCTCCACCGGACTGTTCGGCGCCCTGTGGGCCTATCAAAACACCTTCGTTGATCCCGACATCGCCTTTGTCGAACTTCGCACCGTCGATGCGGTGCTGAGCACCATGCTGGGGGGACTGGGCACCGTGGCCGGACCGGTGGTGGGCGCAACGGTGCTGTATTGGCTTCGGGAAGTGCTGTGGTCCCATCTTCTCGATTATCACCTGATCGTGCAGGGCGCCCTGCTCATCGTGATAGTTCTGTTCCTTCCCAAAGGACTGATGGGACTGGTCGACCGACAGGCTGTTTCGGTCACCGGCTTGTGGAGAAACTGGATAGGGCGAAAGCCCGGCGGGAAACCCCCCGAGGACGCCGAATGAGCGCCCTGTTGGAGGCCCGGGGCCTGGTCAAACGATTCGGAGGTTTGACGGCGGTCGACCGAGTGGACATCAGGGTGGAAACCGGAGAAATAGTGGGGCTGATCGGCCCCAACGGCAGCGGCAAGACCACCCTGTTCGACTGTTTGAGCCGAGTGTCGGAGACCGATGCCGGGCAGATCACCTTCGACGGAGTGGACATCACCCGCCACCGTCCCCATCAGGTGGCCCGCATGGGAATGGGCCGCACCTTCCAACTGATCAGGGTCTATCGGGAACTCACCGTCACCGAGAACCTGGAACTGAGCGTGCAATGGGGTGACCTGGGCATCACTCGCCTATTGGGCCGGACCGACCCGGTCACGTTCCGCCGGATTGACGCTCTCTTGGAGTTTCTGCAGTTGGGCCGGGTCCGTCACGAGCGGGCGGGCGCTCTCTCGGGCGGGCAACGCCGGTTGCTTGAAATAGGAATGGCCCTGATGTCCGAGCCGCGGTTGGTGCTGCTCGACGAGGCCACCTCGGGCGTAAACCCCACCCTGATCAACAACATCGCCGATTACATCCGCCAGGCCAATCGCCAGGGAGTGGCCTTCCTGCTGGTGGAGCACAATGTGCAATTCGTCGCCGACCTTTGCCAAAGAGTCGTGGTGCTGGACCAAGGCGCCAAGCTTGCGGAAGGCAGCCCTCAACAGATCATGAACGACCAGGCGGTTATCGAAGCATATTTCGGAGCGGAAGCGGGGGAACCACGATGACCGCGCCAAACCGGCCCCTGCTGGAACTACGCAACCTCAGCGCAGGCTATGACCCGGGACACGACATCATCTCGAACATCAACCTGGAGGTGAAAGAGGGCGAGATCGTGTGTGTGATCGGACCCAACGGCGCCGGAAAGTCCACCGTGTTCAAGGCCATCTACGGCCTGGCGACGGTGACCTCGGGGCGGGTATGGTGCGACGGGCAGGACATCACCCACCTGCGGGCCCAGGACATGCTGCGCACCGCCCGGATCGCCATGACACCTCAGCTTCGCAGCGTCTTTCCCCAGATGACGGTCCACGAAAACCTGGAGATGGGGATGTTCGTGGAGCGTGACAAGGCAAGAATCCGCCAAAGAATCGAGTATGTCTACGAACTGTTCCCCCGCCTCGCCGAAAGATCCCGGCAGATGGCCGAAAGTATGTCGGGAGGGGAGCAGCGCATGCTCGAGATCGGACGGTCCCTGATGCACGACCCTCGCCTGATCCTGATGGACGAACCTTCCGCGGGGTTGGCGCCCATCATCACCCACCAGGTCTTCGAGTCGATCCGCCGACTGAATCGGGAAATCGGGCTGACGGTGCTGATGATCGAACAGAATGCTCGCCAAGGTCTTCAGGCAAGTCATCGGGGATATGTGTTGGAGATGGGACGGAACACCTATCAGGGTCCCGCCCGGCATTTGCTGGAAGACCCCGAAGTTCGACGGGCCTTCCTGGGCGCCCGATGAAAGCTACGGGCGGGACAGGCGGCAGAGGCGGTCTGAAAACCGGATCTTCGGAAATTAGTGGGGAGTGGGGAATCCATTGATTGTGGGGGAGGGTCCTCCATAATCGGGTGCTGAAAGCAGTCGCATCTGAAAGGAGGACCCTGTGGAGACTGATGGTAGGCGTATGTGTGAGGTGTTGGTCGGGTTGGGTGACGTGGACTTGGTAGGGGTGGAGGAGCTTTCGGGTGACCGGTTGAGGGTGACGATCAGATCGGGCGCTTTTCGTCCAGTATGCGATGAGTGCGGTGGTGGGGTGTGGTCGAAGGGCTATCGGACGGTGGGGTTGGTGGATTTGCCGGCGTTTGGGCGGCCGGTGCGGTTGCGGTGGCGGAAACGTCGTTGGATGTGTCCTGATGGGGAATGCGGCGTGGGGTCGTTTGTGGAACAGGACGAGTCGGTGGCGCCGGAGCGGGCTTTGTTGACGTCTCGGGCGGGGCGGTGGGTCACTTATCAGGTGGGCCGTTTGGGGCGTACTGTGTCGGAGGTGGCCGCCGAGTTGGGGTGTGATTGGCATACGGTGAACCAGGAGACCGTCCGATGGGGAAAGTCGCTGTTGGAAGCCGACACCGCCCGGTTCGGGCGGGTGGAGGCGGTGGGAGTGGACGAGACCCTGTTCTGGAAGAAGGGCCGGTGGCGTACCAAGCAGTGGTGCACGTCGGTGGTGGATGTCGGTGGGTGTCAGTTGTTGGACATAGTGCCTGGTAGAACCGTAAAAAGCGCGGCTGGTTGGTTCCGGAACCAACCAGCGGGGTGGCGTGAGGCGATCAAGTGGGCGGTGTTGGACTTGTCCGGCCCTTATCAGGTGGCCTACGACCAGGTGTTGCCCCACGCCTTTCAGGTGGCTGACCCGTTTCATGTCATCAGGTTGGCTAACCGCACCGTCGATCAGGTCCGATGCCGGGTGCAGAACGAGACACTGGGACACCGGGGACGCAAACGCGACCCGCTGTATCGCATACGACGGCTTTTGATAATGGCCCATGAAAGGATCGACAGCCACGGCGAATCCCGCCTCCGGGGCTTGTTACGGGCTGGTGACCCCTACGGAGAGGTACGGGATGCCTGGTCGGCTAAGGAAAGCGTCCGGGACATCTACCAGATCGGAGACCCACAACTGGCTTGGGAGTTCACCCAGCAGCTGGCCTCGGATCTGCAGGACCGGTCACTCCCTCCAGAGGTGAACCGCCTGGGACGGACCATCAGCAGGTGGGCCACCCAGATCACCAACTGGCATCACTCGAAAGTGACGAACGGACCCACCGAGGGACTGAACAACCTGATCAAACGGATCAAACGAGCAGCATTCGGTTTTCGGAACTTCGACAACTACCGAATCCGAGCACTCCTCTACGCCGGAAAACCCAACTGGAAACTCCTCGCAACCATCACTCCCCACTAATTTCCGAAGTACCTGAAAACCTAGTAGTAGGTGGATTTCTCCGCGTACACGTGGTCGGGAACCCGGTAGCTGATTCCCTCCTCGTCATAAGCCGACACTTCCAGCAACTCGGAGAAGTGGCGGTAGGACGTGCCCAGAAACTTGGGGAAATGCCGGCCCATCCACTGCCGCAAACGACCCATGTTCCGAAAATGGGTCAACGCCCACCGGCCGCCGCCGTGAGGGTACCGCAACTCATCGGCCAGTTCGTCGCCGATCAGACCACGGGAAAGGCGGTAGGCATACCGGGTCAACTTGAGGCGAGCCCCGGCAGTCGGGATCCCGGCCACATAGGGCGCCGAGTTGATCAGCGAGTTCGCCATGGCGATGCTTTCCATGCTGATCGGAGGCTCACTCATCCTCCCGTACCGAAAGATTCTCCGCGCCTCATCTTCATCCTCGTACAGAATCGATTCGGGAACGCCCATCAGATACCCAACGTATCTCCACACCGCCATGAAACTCCGGCGCTCCTCGTCATCGAACGCCGCCCCCAGGTTCTTCATGTGCTCCAGCAGACGGGTGGAGAAAGCGGTAAGCGAATAACCCATGTGTGCGGCGCTGAGAGGCTCACCCCAGGCCGCATGATCCCAGTCTTCGGACTCATTCATCAGCCGCCTGATCTGGGCATGGATGAGCCGTACCCGCACCGAGAGCTTCAAACCGTCCCCCGTCCTGTCCAGACCGCCCGGCAAAAAGCACTCGATCATGTGACGGTTGTTCTGCTTCAAACGCCTCACGCCCTGGTCGCGCAACCGGCCGGTTATGAAAAACGATCGGCTGATGTTGGTAGCGAATCCCTCGATCAGAACGCCACCCACAAAACCCACCAGAATCACCCTCGAGTTCCGATGAAACATCCGGATTCCCGGACCGAACACCGAAGTATCCAACCAGTCGGGCGGCGATTCGAGTGACCCGAAGAAATCTCTGACCACCGACGGCGCCTCCGCCAACCCGTCCTGGTCGTCTTCCATGCCCGCTTGGATAATGCGATGTGACTTGGCGGCCGGGAGGGCATGCAAAGCCTCGATGACCGCATCGCCTTCCGGGTCGCCGATCAGAGTGTGGCGAACATATCGATCCGCCATTTCCGGATCCAACCGGCGGGTTCTTTCAAAACCCTGGGCATAGTCCGACGGCATTGACAGGGTGGTCATGAAACGAGACGATGGTCGGTCACCCGCATCGGCATGCGCTTGATGCCGTGGATGAAGTTGGACTGCAGTCGTTCGGCCGGCCCCATCAGGCGAAGGCCGGACATTCGCGGCAGCAATTCCTCCATGGCCACCTTCACCTGCAGTCTCCCCAGGGCCGCGCCGAGGCAATAATGCGGCCCCCCCTTGCCGAAGCTGACCTGGGGATTGGGATGACGGGCGATGTCAAAACGATAGGGATCATCAAACACCTCGCCATCAAAGTTAGCGGAGATGTACCAGATGGTCACTTTGTCCCCGCGACGAATGATCTGCCCTCCCATTTCCACGTCCCGGGTGGCGGTGCGACGGAAGTGGTAGATGGGGGTCGCCCACCTGATGATCTCCTCCACCGCCCCGTCAATCAGATCCGAAGTCCTCTCCTGCAGATTCTCCAACTGCTCGGGACGGTCCAGGAGCGCCAACACCCCTTGACTGATGGAATGGCGGGAAGCCTCCTGGCCGGCGATCATCAAGACTGCAAAGAAATTATTGAACTCGGCGTCGGTGAGCGGCTCGCCTCCCGGCTCAGCTCTGAGCACCCGGCTGATCATGTCGTCACCGGGCCGGGCCCGCCGTTCGGCCGCCAACTCGGACGCGTACTGGAAGGCCTCCAGACCCGCCGGACTGCCGAACGGTGCGAAGCGACAACGGGGATCCGAACGATCCTCCCGGTACTCGGGATCCGAGTCGCCCACCAGCATACGATCGGTCCATTCGATCAAACGGGCCGACATGTGCCGGGGTATGCCCATGTGCTCACAGAGCCACAGCACCGGGATCTGCTTGGAGACGGCTTCCACCAGATCGAATTCCCCCCGATCCAACACCGCCGCCAGCACCTCGGCGGTCATCAATCGGAAGGTCTTCTCGTAGGCCGCCACCACCCGGGGGGTGAATCCCCGGGACAGCAATCGGCGAATGCGACTGTGCGCCGGAGGGTCAAGGTCCATCATGGAGCGGCGGGCCGCCAGTTCTTCGGGGGTCATCTCCTCCAGGGTGGACCCCCACGCCGAAGAAAAGGTCCTCCAGTCGCCCGACACCGAGGCCAGGTCGCGGTAGCGGACCACCGCCCAAAACCCCGCCCGGCCGTCCGGCTCGTCGTGCCAACTCACCGGAGCATGCCGACGCAAATACCGGAACGCCTGGTGAGGCACCCCCCGCCCATAGATTCGAGGACTCTGGATGTCCACGTCAACCCGCATCTCAAACCCGCCTCAACAAGACTTTGCGTTCTGCCCGCCTCTCGGATTGTAGGCTTTGGACCCAGACCCGCCGCCCACCACGGAGCGACCCGATCAGTTCGTCATCAGGCTTTTGGTTCCCGCAAAGCCCCACGGGCCGGGCTTCCGTCCTGCCGTCTCCACCCTGGCACTATTCGGGCGAAATGTTGACGGTGGAATACCGCACCCATCCCGAAAACGTGCAGGAACTCCTTCCCCCACCCCTCGAACCTGCTGCCGACGATCCCGGAGCGGTGGCTTTGATCTGGGCGGAATGGCAATCATGCTCCGACTCCGGCGAGGAACTGCTCGACCCGGTTCGCTCCCAATACCGAGAGTGCTTTTTCGTGGTGCGGTGCCGCTACCAGGGCCGGACATGGTCCCGGTGCGTCTACATCTGGGTGGACACCGATTTCTCACTGGTCCGCGGCCATCACCAGGGGTATCCCAAACGATTGGGGGAGATCCACATGACCCGCCCGGTGACAGTGGGCAAAGCGGGACCCCGCCTGGCGCCGGGAGGCAGGTTCGGCGCCACTTTAACATCCAACGGGCGCCGCCTGGCCGAGGCTCAGCTCACACTCTCGGGACCCTGCGACCACGCCGGGTTCGTCAACGCCCTGCCCATGCTCCACTCCCGACGTTTTCCAACAATCGAGGCGGACGGCGCCTGGTCGATGAACGAACTGGTCACCATGCGGGCCTACGACGTGGAGTCGGCGGATGGTTGGGAAGGGGTGGCCGACCTGACTCTGCTCCCCTCACCGGCCGAGGAGCACCACCGCCTCCAACCCCAACAAATAATCGGCGGCTACTGGAGACGGGTGGGCATGTCCTGGAAAGAAGGGACCACTCTCCACCGTATGGCGCCTCCGGGTCCCGTTAGCCGTGGGTAACCGACTCTTCATCCGCCCACTCGCTTCGGAAGAGGGCGCCGCAGCCGTTGAGGTGATCAATCTTGCCGCCCGGTGGTACCGGGAGTTTCTTCCTCCCGAGGATTTGCACAGCCCGGAGATGGACGAGGCGCAATGGCAGGAGGAAGGTCGCCGGATGACCTGGTGGGGAGCGTTTTGCCGGGACACCCTGGTTGGGGTGATGGGATGCGAGCCGATCGGTGACGTGGCCCTGCTCCGCCATGCCTACATCCTGCCCCGCCACCAGAGACAGGGTGTGGCTTCGGCGTTGCGTGAAACCATCGAGGAACGCCTGGAGGGAATAAGGCGGGTCATCGTGGGCACCTACGCCGCCAACTACAAGGCTCGCGGAATACTGGAGAAGGGCGGATATCACCTTTCACCCGACTCCGAAGCCGTCTTGCGTGCCTATTACGAAATCCCCGAGGACCGACTGCGCACCTCTGTGACCTACGAGAAGATGCTGGACGCGGATTCATAGCAACCGTTAAAATGCAGGGGCAGAAAGGCAGTCGGTTTTGAGGATGGAGAAGAGAGCGTGAGCAGGGTCCTTGGTTCGATGCGGAGAGCGATCACCAGGTTCCCCTGGGTGATCTTGTCTGTTCTTTTCCTGTTGACCGTGATCTTGGGCGCCGGGGCCGCCCAGCGGGCCGAGCCTCCGGACACCGAGGCCACCCTGCCCCAGGGAAGCGATGTCGCCCTGGCCCTGGCGGAGATCGAGGAACTGTTCGGAGACGCCGGGGAGGCCAGTGTGGTGACCCTCCTGTTCCGGGGAGAGGCGCTCACCCCCGCCGGACTCGCCCAAATGGACGCACTGATCACCAGGGTGGTTATCGATCCGGACATAAGCGACCTGCTGGCGCCCGCCAATTCGGTGCTGGCCCCTTCGTTGCTGGTAAAGGCCGCACTGGGGGTGGATAGTTTCCAGTCGGTTACCCAATCTCACATCGATTCCACCCGTGGGATCCCCGGGATCGGAGAAGCACTCGAGGCGATGACGGGAGTCGACGCCGATGGGGCGCCGGTGGCGGTGGGAACCATCCGACTGCAGGACACTGGCGACGAGCGGATCGAGATAGCCGAGCGCCGGGCCCGCGATTTGGCGATCGCTGATGAAGGTCCGCTACAGGTGAGCACTGTTTCGGCGGTGGCCATCGAGGACGATTTCCGGCGCGCCACCGAGGAGGGGGTGGCGCCGTTGGTGGGAGTGGCGTTTCTGCTGATCGCGGCCCTGATTCTGCTGTTTATGCGCGCCGTGTCGGATATGCTGCTCACCTTGGCCGGACTGCTGGTGTCGATCATCTGGATCACCGGCGCGGAGGGATGGCTCGGGCCAAACGCCCTGGGCGTGGTAGGGCCTCCCAACCAACTCACGGTGATGGTGCCGATCATCATCATCGGCCTCACCGTGGACTATGCGATCCAGATCGTCTCCCACTACCGGGAGCAGCGCGTCGCCGGCGGAGGAGTGCTGACCTCGGTCCGCACCGGCCTGCGTCATGTCACGGTGCCATTGACCCTGGCGGCGGCCACCACCATCGTCAGCCTGCTGGTGGGCCTGTTCTCGCCGATCGACATGGTCAACGACTTCGGAATCATCGGAGGGCTGGGAGTGGGATTGAGCCTGATCGTGATGCTGACGCTGATTCCGGCCGGGAGAACCATAATCGACCGTCGACGCGAAGCCCGCGGCGCCCTGGCGGAGCCTCGCCCGATCTCCAACGCCCTGCCCGGGGTGAAGGGCGTGGCGGAGTCGCTGGGTCGGAGCGTGACCCGCCGGCCCACGCCCTACATCATTGGGGTGTTGGCGGTAACCGCCGCCCTGGGAGTGGCGGCAACCGACCTCGATTCCGAATTCAACATCCGCGATGCGTTGCCCGCCGGTGGAGGACTGCTGGAGGACATGGAGACTCTCGAAACCGCCTTCGGCGGGTCTGAGGAGATGTTCACCGTGCTCTTGAGAGCCGAGGCCACCGAAACCCGCACCATCCTGAACCTCAGAGATCTGGCCGCAGCCTTTGAGAATCCGGCAACTCGCCCGGAGGGGGCGGCCGGCCCTATCCAGGCCTCCTATGAACTCTTGATCCGCGACTGGGTCACCCAAAGCGGTCAACCCGGCGACAAGTATGACCCACAGATGGCCACGCTGTTCCAAGACGCCACAGCCGGGGTGAATCTCGATCCGGTGTTGATGCAGGAACTGCTGGACCGGATCGAGAGCCAGGACCCCGCCATGGCCCACCTGCTATCCAACAATCCGGCGGGTACCGACGCAATCCTGTTCCAATTTCCTGCCTTCGCCGGCGAGACCGAAAAAACCCGAGTGATACAACAGGATCTGGAGGACCTTTGGCTGGGTGAGGACGATCACCTCACCGCCACCTCCTCCAGCGTCATCTCGTTTGCCGTTTCCAATGCCATCACCGAACAGCAGACCGAGGCGATCAGCACCACTCTGGCGGTGGCATTGACCGTCCTGGCCCTGTTTTTCTGGGTGACCGTGCGGCAGCCGGCCCTGGCGGTGATCGCGGTGGGGCCGATCATGCTGGTTCTGATTTCGGTGTTGGGCACCATGGCGCTTTTGGATATCCCCTACACGATCATCACCTCCATCATTGCGGCGCTTTCGATCGGAATCGGGGTGGACTACACCATCCACATGATTCATCGCTATCGAGAGGAGTACGCGGCCTCCCGCGATCCGGAGCAGGCGGCCATCAAGACGCTCTCCACCACGGGATCCGCCCTGCTGGGATCTGCTCTGACCACCGCCCTCGGCTTGGGGGTGCTGATGGCCTCGCCGGTGGCGGGGTTCACGCAGTTCGCCATCACCGCCGCGGTCACCATCGCCTATTCGCTCACCGTGTCCATCCTGTTGGTGCCTCCCGCCATGACCGTGTGGGGCTCCTACCAGAACGTGCGACTGCGTTCCAGGATGCAACGGTGGGCAGATGAGGTCGACGACCTGATAGAAGCCACCCATCGTCGTTACGAGTAGCAGTCCCCGCTTGCGGCTCTGAGGGTTCTCTCCGTTTAGGGGGCCGGGCGGCTAAACAGAACCTGTGAAATCAGACACTATTTCGCGAAACCGCCCCCGAAATTCCGGATCTTCGGAAATTAGTGGGGAGTGGGGAATCCATTGATTGTGGGGGAGGGTCCTCCATAATCGGGTGCTGAAAGCAGTCGCATCTGAAAGGAGGACCCTGTGGAGACTGATGGTAGGCGTATGTGTGAGGTGTTGGTCGGGTTGGGTGACGTGGACTTGGTAGGGGTGGAGGAGCTTTCGGGTGACCGGTTGAGGGTGACGATCAGATCGGGCGCTTTTCGTCCAGTATGCGATGAGTGCGGTGGTGGGGTGTGGTCGAAGGGCTATCGGACGGTGGGGTTGGTGGATTTGCCGGCGTTTGGGCGGCCGGTGCGGTTGCGGTGGCGGAAACGTCGTTGGATGTGTCCTGATGGGGAATGCGGCGTGGGGTCGTTTGTGGAACAGGACGAGTCGGTGGCGCCGGAGCGGGCTTTGTTGACGTCTCGGGCGGGGCGGTGGGTCACTTATCAGGTGGGCCGTTTGGGGCGTACTGTGTCGGAGGTGGCCGCCGAGTTGGGGTGTGATTGGCATACGGTGAACCAGGAGACCGTCCGATGGGGAAAGTCGCTGTTGGAAGCCGACACCGCCCGGTTCGGGCGGGTGGAGGCGGTGGGAGTGGACGAGACCCTGTTCTGGAAGAAGGGCCGGTGGCGTACCAAGCAGTGGTGCACGTCGGTGGTGGATGTCGGTGGGTGTCAGTTGTTGGACATAGTGCCTGGTAGAACCGTAAAAAGCGCGGCTGGTTGGTTCCGGAACCAACCAGAGGGGTGGCGTGAGGCGATCAAGTGGGCGGTGTTGGACTTGTCCGGCCCTTATCAGGTGGCCTACGACCAGGTGTTGCCCCACGCCTTTCAGGTGGCTGACCCGTTTCATGTCATCAGGTTGGCTAACCGCACCGTCGATCAGGTCCGATGCCGGGTGCAGAACGAGACACTGGGACACCGGGGACGCAAACGCGACCCGCTGTATCGCATACGACGGCTTTTGATAATGGCCCATGAAAGGATCGACAGCCACGGCGAATCCCGCCTCCGGGGCTTGTTACGGGCTGGTGACCCCTACGGAGAGGTACGGGATGCCTGGTCGGCTAAGGAAAGCGTCCGGGACATCTACCAGATCGGAGACCCACAACTGGCTTGGGAGTTCACCCAGCAGCTGGCCTCGGATCTGCAGGACCGGTCACTCCCTCCAGAGGTGAACCGCCTGGGACGGACCATCAGCAGGTGGGCCACCCAGATCACCAACTGGCATCACTCGAAAGTGACGAACGGACCCACCGAGGGACTGAACAACCTGATCAAACGGATCAAACGAGCAGCATTCGGTTTTCGGAACTTCGACAACTACCGAATCCGAGCACTCCTCTACGCCGGAAAACCCAACTGGAAACTCCTCGCAACCATCACTCCCCACTAATTTCCGAAGTACCGAAATTCCTGTCCCGCGGGACCCACCCCCGCCACCACCTTTCCTGGAGTCGGGACGCGAATCCGTCACGCAGTGTGTGGATTTCGCTATCCCGACAATATGGTCCCTGCGGCCGGTCTGGTCGACGTCGGAACAGACCGGGAGGTGCTTGACTCCTATCACTATGTGTCGTCCCGGCGACAAAGTCAAGCCAACGGCCATCCTGTTTTTCGCGACCCCCCAATAACCCAACCGCGCCGGCTCCTATTGCCTTTCAACCAGGTGACAGGCGACCCACCGTCGTCCCCCCTTGTCCTCCAGGGGAGGATGGGCGGTGGTCCGGCAGACATCGGTGGCCTGGGGGCAGCGGTCCAGGAATCGGCATTCGGCAGCAGGATCCACCGCCTTTCCGATCCCTCCCTTGATGCGGACGGGCGGCGAGGACAACGCCGGGTCGGGCGCCGGCACCGCCGACAACAGGGCTTGGGTGTAGGGATGCTGAGGATTGGCCAACAACTCCTCGGTTTCCCCGATCTCCACCACCTTCCCCAGGTACATAACCGCGATCCGATCGCACATGTATCGAGCCACCGCCAGGTCGTGGGTGATGTAAAGGTAGGAGACTCCCATCTCCCGGGCCAGTTCCGTCATCAGTTCCATGATCGAGATGCGGATGCTGACGTCCAGCATGGAGGTTGGTTCGTCGGCCACCACCAGGCGGGGTTGCAGAATCAGTGCGCGGGCGATCGCCACCCGCTGGCGCTGCCCTCCGGACAGTTCGTGGGGATAGCGAAAGAGAAACGAGGCGGGCGGGGCTAGTCCCACCTTGGTGAGCATCCCGGCGATCAGCGCCTCCCGTTCGGCAAGATCGCCGATTCCATGAATCAAAAGGGGCTCGGCCACCGTCTCGTACACGGTCCGTCTGGGATTGAGCGACTCGTAGGGATCCTGGAAGATCATCTGCACGCGGCGGCGAAAGCCTGGCCGTTCGGCAGGATCGAGATGAACAACGTCCGTCTCCGAACCGTCATCGTTGCTGAGCAGGATCCGTCCTTGGTCGGGCTTTTCCAGGCGGACCAGCATGCGGCCGGTGGTGGTCTTGCCGCACCCCGACTCACCCACCAGCCCCAGACTCTCGCCCGGCCCGATGTGCAGATCGACGTCATCCACCGCGTGCACGAATCCGGCGTTGCGACGGAACAACCCCGGAGAGACCGGGAACCACTTGCGCAGCCGGCGGACCGTCACCAGGTTCATGGCGGTGACCCTCCCAGTTCGGGAATCTGATCGGAATGCCAGCAGGCCATTTGGTGGGATGGTCCGATCCGGGTCATCGGAGGCTGCTCTTGACGACACTTCTCCGTGGCCCACGGACAGCGGGGATGAAACCGGCATCCCGAGGGAGGCGCCAAGAGATTGGGCGGGGTCCCCCGAAGAGACACCGGCTGACGACGGGGACCGGTCACCGACGGTATGGACGACAAGAGCAGATAGGAATAGGGGTGTCGGGGCTGTGCGAACACCTCCCGGGTGGCGCCGTATTCAACCAACTTGCCGGCATACATCACCCCGATGGTGTCGGTGACCTGGGCGATCACCGCCATGTCGTGACTGATGTAGAGAATCGAGAGACCCAGGTCATCCTGAATCTCCTTCAGCTCCTCGATGATCTGAGCCTGCACGATCACATCCAGGGCGGTGGTGGGCTCGTCGGCGATGATCAGCTTGGGTTCGCATGAAAGGGCCATGGCGATCACCGCCCGCTGGCGCTGGCCTCCCGACAACTCGTGGGGATAGCGGTTCTGCACGGTGGGATCCAACCCCACCAGCCTGAACAACCGCTCGATCCGTCGTTTTGTCTCCGAGGCCCCCAACGGGGGATCGAAGTGCTGATGCATCGCCTCTCGAATCTGCTTTCCCACCCGGTATACGGGGTTCCAGGCATTCATGGCGCCTTGGAACACCATGGCGATCTCGGCCCAGCGGTAGGTTCGCATCTGTTGGTCGGACAGTTTCAACAGATCGACCCCTTCCCATCGCACCGACCCCGACCGAAAGCGGGCGTTTTCGGGCTGCAACCGCAGCAGGGAAAGCGCCACCGAAGTCTTGCCGCATCCCGATTCTCCCACCAGCCCCATGGATTCTCCCCGGCCGAGCGCGAAACTCACGTTCTCCACCGCCGAAACCTCGCCTGCCTCGGTGTCGTAACGCATCACCAGGCCATCCACCTCCAGCAGAGGCGACGCATCGTCGGGCATCTCCCAGGGAAGCGGTGCGGTGTTCATCGTCTTCGCAGTCTCGGGTTGACGATTTCGTCCAGTCCTCTTCCCACCAGAAAGAAGGCGGCGGACAAGAGCGTCACCGCCAAGCCCGCCGGCAGGGTCAGCCACCAAAAGTCCGCCACCTGCAGCAGGTAGCCCTGGGTTCTGGACAACTGCATCATCAGACCCCAGGAGGTGTCGGTGTTCAGGATTCCCAGAAAGGACAGGACCGCTTCCGACTGAATGGCCGCGGTGACCGTGAACATCATGTAGAGAACGGAAAGGGGCATCACGTTGGGGATCAGGTGATAGAAGATGATGTGGCGAGCGGAGCCTCCCGCCACCCGGGCCGCGTCGATGAATGGCTTCACCTTGATGGCCAAGGCCTGGGACTTGAGGACGATAGCCGTGCCCCCAAAGCCCGAGAGTATCCCGATCACCAGCGCCAAGTGCCACAACTGGAAGGTGAACACCGCCCCGATCACCACCAGCAGGGCCACGGCCGGGATCATGATCAGCAAGTCGGCCAGGCGCATCAGCAGCCCATCGATCAGCCCTCCGAAGTAGGCCGCCGCCGACCCCACCAAGGTGCCGATGATCACCGTCACCACCGCGGCCAGGATCCCCAGGAAGAACGAAGCCCGCGCCCCGTGCATCAACTGCGACAGCACGTCCCGCCCCAGGGGATCGGTTCCCAGCCAGTGCCGACCGTCGGGAGGGGCAGGCTGCAGGGGAAGTTCGAAAGTGTCACCGATTTGCAGGGTGTCGGGAATCCGCCCGTCCAACAATGCCGCCCGCCGGTCGATCTCGGTGGTGGGATCGGTGATGCGTTCCACCATGGTCATGGTTCGGGTGGGGGGATCAAGTTCCAATCCGGTGACCGGGTCATACACCGCCGGGTTCCAGAATCCGGTGGCGAAGAACACGGTGGGCATGGCGGCCATCGCCGCCCAGAAGATGATGATCCCAAGCCCCACCACCCCCACCTTGTTGTGGCGAAAGATTTTCCAGTTGGCCCGCAGCGACCTCCGCACCAGGGCCAAGCGGATCTTCCACCACGTACCCCCTCCGCCCGGGGCCGCGGAGATCATGGGTTCCTCCGCCTCAACGGCATCGATGACATCGGGCATCTCAACCATGCTCGGTCACCCGAATGCGGGGATCAAGCACCCCATACAGCACATCCACCACGAAGTGTCCCACCAGTGCCAGGATGCCGATGAAGGAAAAGGCGCCCACCGCCAGGGGTATGTCCTCGCTCAGCACCGAGGAAACCAGGATCTCTCCCATGCCCGGCCAGGAGAATACCGTTTCGGTTATCACCCCCCCATCGATCACGGTCGCCACCGCCAACACCAACGAGGTGGCCACCGGCAAAAGGGCGGTCCGCGCGGCGTGCCGATCCCGAATCACTTTCTCCGGCAGACCCTTGGCCCGGGCGGTGAGGATAAAGTCTTCCCGCAAAGTCTCCAGCATGGAACTTCGGGTCAGCAGCATCACCCCGGCGAAGTTGATCAGGGTGAGCACCAGCACCGGCAGAATCATGTGGAAGCCGATGTCCCCGGCGTACACCCTCATGGCCTGGCCGGTGTCCACCCCGTACCAGTAGTAGAAGAATCCCCCCACCGTCACCGCCCCTCCCCCCCAGCGCCAGACCATCCCCCAACGAGGATTGTTGGTGCGCAGAGCCAGGAAGCCGGTGGCGAACATGGCCGCCGAGGCGATCAGAGTCACCCAGAACAGGTGCATGAACACCTGGTTGGCCGCAAACGGAGCGTCCCGCCACTGTTCGGGGTCCAGGAATTTGGAGAGCGGCAGCCAATCGAGCAGGACGCTGAAGAGCCAGATCATCAGGAAGGCAAACCACGGCAGGAACATCGCATAGAGACCCACCCCGCCGATGGTCACCAGCATCTCGCCCCGATTCCCCCTCCGCCAGGCCAGGTACTTTCCGGCCAAAAACCCCGCCCAGTAGTAGGTCACCAGGGCAGCCAGAAACAAGACCAGCGTACGGGGCAGACGCTCGCCGATGATCTCGGTCACGGGCCTCGGGTACTGCGTGAAGGACACCCCCAGATCGCCCTGGAAAAAGTTGATCAGGTAGTCGCGGAACTGGATCAGCACCGGCTTGTCCAGACCCAGCCGTTCCATCGCCACCTCCCGGGCCTCGGGCGGGATGTTGGGGTTGCCGGCGTACTTCAACGCCACCGAGTCGCCCGGCAGGATGTACAGCAGGAACCATGTCACCGTCAGGAACACCAAAAACAGCATCACCATCTGGATCAGCCGGCGCGTCACATAGCGAACCACGTCCCTATTCCTCTAATTCCTCGATCTTTCTTTCGGGGACCCTGGGACCCCGGCCGGTTGGTGGGCCGGCGTCCCAGGGATCGGGTGGGGTGGTGATGATCAGCCGATCACAACCGTTCCCGTAAGCCCACTGGCGGATTGCAAGCCGTCGAGAATGGTGGTGAACGGGTAGGTGAGTTGATTCGAGTAGGCCTCGATCAACGGGGTCGTGAACAGCACCACATAGGGCAGGTCTTCGGCGATCATGGCATCGGCCTGATGGATCAGATCGCGGGCTTCCGACAGGGTCTTGGCCCGGTCGAACTCACTGGCCAGGGCGTCGAAATCGGGATTGGAGTATCCGGGAGTGTTGAATCCGCCCAGCACCGAGTCGTTCGAGGAGCGGAAGAAGTCGAACACATGGTCCGGGAAAGGGGTCAGTCCCCAACCGAGAATGTACATATCCCACAACAGAGGATCCCCCAGGTACACCTTGTCCACGATCACCGAGAATCCGGTGGGTTCCGCCGTGAGGGGTACGCCCAGATCGGTGGCCCATTCCTCGATAAACAGGGAATAGGTGGCCCTCATCGGATCGTAACCGGGGCCGGGGGCCAGCATGGTAAGCGGGTCGATGGTTTCTCCGCCCGGACCCACCAAGCCTTCTCCCTTGGGTATCACATCCCGGTTGTCCGCGTCCCAAGCCGGCTCCACTTCCCAGGTCCATCCGGCGTCCTTGAGGATCCGCACCGCCGACTCCAGCCGTTCCGCCGTGCTCTGCCCGGCGCAGATTCCGGTGAGGTCGGGGTTGTGCCAATAGGCATTGCCGGGCGGCACCAGGGAGTGCAGCGAGATAGCGGTTCCACCGAGCACCGTGTTGGCCATGAAATCCTTGTCGATCACACATGCCAGCGCCTGCCGGAAGGAAACCTGGTTCATCGGGAACTTGCGGGTGTTGTAGGCCAGGTAGCGGAAGCCGTTCTGCTCGTTCACCGCCACTTCCAGGTTGGGGGCCGCCAACACCTCGTTGCGCAGTCCCGATTGCAAGCCGAGCGGATTCAACAGGAAGTCCACTTCTCCCTCGGTGAGAGCCAGCACCGCGGCGTTCTGATCGGTGTAGATGGAATAGATGACCTCGGAGACAAACGGTCCTTCGGTGTAGTCGGCCACCACTTCGCCGCCGGGATCACCACCCCAGTTTTCGGTGGCGTCGTCGTGGAGGTACTCCACGGCGCCGGACCTATAGACCGTGTAACGGCCGCCCAGGTCCCAGTAATCGGGGTTGGCGACGTTGCGCCAGAAGGCTCCCGGCTCCCACTCGGTGGAATGGAACCCGGAAGCATTGGGAGCGCCCAAGCCGGAAGCAGCATAGAGCGTCTCGAAATCGTCGGAGGCGTCAACAATCGGTCCCCAGTAAGCCGCCTGGAATATGGAGGCCAAACCCACCGACAGCGGCCAGATAGCCAAACCCGGCTCGAAGTTGAAGCTGATCTTGACGGTCAGGTCGTCGATGGCTTCCACCGCCGAGACTCCGCTGGTGGACTCGTCCTCTTCGGTGGCGGGGTCATCGTCGCGGGCCAAGGGCCAACTGCTGGGGAAATTCCCGCCCAGCCCGTTGTACTTCCTGATGGTCTCGTAGGTGAAGACCGCATCGTGGGCCGTTATGGGGGAACCATCCGACCAGGTGGGCCCTGAACGGAGGCTCACCGTCACCGAATACCCGTCGCCGTCAGGCTCCACCTGAGGCGGACTGGGATCGGAGGCCAGCACCGGCACTACCGTGTAAGTGGGACCCTGGTAGCCGTAAAGCGATGTCTGGCCGGGAATCACATAGGTGTTCCAAATCTCGGCCTCGGTATCAAGCGCCGCCCACGGATTGTCGGTTGTCGGAGAAGACAAGAGACCCATCCGATAGGATCCGCCCGCCGGAGTCGGTTCCTCGGAAGGGGTGGTGGTGGGTGACGCCTCCTCCTCTTCCGGTTGCGAAGGGGCGGGGGCCTCGGTAACGGTGGTCTGCTCCTCTTTGGCGGACGCCGACTCCGGGGTGGTTTCCGTCGCAGCTTCCACGGTGGCCTCGGGGCTGGAAGCGGTGGTGACTTCCGGGGCATCCCCGTCTCCTCCGCAGGCCGCCGCCACCAACGCCAAGGCGCCGGCCAAACAAATCAATCGAGACTTGGTTGTCATGCCGGTATCTCCTTTCTTTTCGACCCGGCAGAGACTGTGTCTGTGCAGGTAAAACCTTTTGTGAAGCAAAATTTACTCTTCAGGCAACCAGGGAGCGGGGTGATTAAGACATCTGACGGCAACCCGCGAAAAAACTATTCAAGGAAGGAAGATGCACTCATCTCCCCCGGTGACCCGGGCTGTGGCCGGGGCCGGGAGCCGTATCGACCCGGGCCTGTCGAAGAACCCAACGGTTACCGGTGGTCAGACGTGGTTTGCATTACTCGGGTTGGAGGTCGACTTCGAAGGGGGGATCCACACATCCACTGTTTCCGCTGGGGGGCAACCTTCGGTTGGTGACGGTGGTGCCGTTGTATCCGGACCCCGGATCGTCGGTGCGCAGGTAACGAACGATCCCATTGACGATGGCGGTTGCCTCGGCCGCCTGAACCTGGGGATCGGCCAGCAGGCGGGCTTCTGCCAGGGTGGACATGTAAGCCGCCTCGGTGATAACCGCATTCAGCCCGGCGGTGTGTCTCAGAATGCCGTACAACTCCTGTTTGTCCCGCTGGCGAATCACGGCGTTGGCGCCCCGGAAAACGCTGAACCTCCACCGCACCTCGAACTGGGAGAGCGCCTGGTAAATGTCTTCATAGAGAATCCCCGCCAGGCGCCGCGAATCGGAGTTGTCCACCTGGTGATAAATCTCGGTCCCCGGTGTGCTGCTCCGGCGGGTGGCGCCCGCGTTGTGATGGATCGACACGAACACCTGTGGCAAAACGGCCAAACCGATGGCTGCCCGAACCTGGATCGCCAGCCAATAATCCGAATTGCGGGTGAGCAGCACGCGGTATCCCCGGGCCTCCAGTTCCTCGGCGGCCATCCGGGCCACCTGCAGGTTCAAGTCCTTTTCCCGCATGCCGTTGGGCCCGATTGCCCCCTCGTCTCTGCCTCCGTGCCCGGGATCCAGCACCACATCGACATTGCGCAGAAAGGAACCCCCGGTGACCGTCGCCTCGTTGCGGCAGGGTGTGGTGACCGTGAAACCCTCCCGGTTCACATCCAACACCGGCATAACCACCCCGGTCTCGGTCACCACCACACCCGGGCCCAGGGCAATCGGCTCTGAAGGCTCAGCCGGGGTGGGGGCGGGATCGGGATCGGGGACCGAGAAGGGAGTGGGCAGATTGATCCTTCCCGACTCCACCTGTTGGCGCCACCACCACCAACACTGGGGCGTTCCGAGGCGGCAGGGAGCGATGATCTCCTCTCCCCAATCGGGAACCGTCTGTCCATAGGCCGGGATCGCCAGAGCCATCGAGGCCAGCACGGCCAAGAGATTCAACAACCATTTACGTCCGCCCATAAGCCTGATTCGTAAGTTACCCGGAACCGGAGGTGGTTCCACATTCGGCCCAAAACGGGGGTAACCTACCACCGCAGCACTGCAATCATTGCTATCATTGATAGCGAAAGGGGGAAACATGGCCAGCATCACCGTCCGCAACCTCGATGAAGACCTCAAACGCCGACTGCGCATCCGGGCGGCCCAAAACGGTCACTCTATGGAACAGGAAGCGCGAGAGATCTTAAACGAATCGTTGCGCCCAGCGCCTTTCACCGGCAAGGATTTGGCAGATGCTCTTCGATGGACATTCGAACCCCTCAACGGTGCAGAACTCGAGTTGCCACCCCGCGGACCGGGTCGGGAACCGCCTGCATTCGACTGAGAGCAGGCGAAAGGGGGAAACATGGCCAGCATCTCAATGGAACAGGAGGCAAGAGACATTCTAAAGGTGGCCCTCTACCAGGAGCCTCTGACCGGCTCGGATTTGGTAAAGTCGATTCGAGCCCGATTTGAACCCTTGGGGGGCTTGGAGTTGGAGCTACCCTCCCGTGAGCCCATCCGCGAACCTCCCACCTTCGATTGACCCGGCCAGCCTGATGGTCATCCTCGACACCAACGTCATTTCCGAATTCAGCGGTACGCGCCCGCACTTGGGCGTTGTCGAATGGGTCAATAGCCTGACTCACTCCGAAGGGTACGTCACTGCGGTCACAGAAGCAGAGTTGCGCTACGGGATCGGCATCCTACCGGCGGGCCAAAGACGTGAGAGTCTTCTCAACAGGGTAGAGAAAACACTGGAGAGATTCTTTGCCGGGCGGATTCTCCCATTCGACAGCCGCGCCGCCCGATCCTACGCCGCCATAGCCTCTGCTCGGCGCGGCGCCGGCAAACCACTCACCTTTGCCGATGGCCAAATCGCGGCTATCGCCCACTCGGTGGGCGCCGCGGTAGCCACCAGGAACGCCCACGATTTCGAGGGATGTGGCATCAGGGTGATCAACCCCTGGTCGGCCACCTGACAGCCCCCGCACCGGACCGGTTGCCCGCGTTTCGGCCGGCGCAATCGAACTCATTCGTTCTCGATGCTCTGCCGCCCAAGGACTACCCCGCCGTTTCGCCAAGCTCCCACAGTTGGCGAAGGGGCACTGCGTAAAGACGGTCACCGAAGGAGGCTCCGATCTCACCGTCATACAGGATGACACCGGACGCAAACCTGTCTGCGGTGACGTTGCTCAACTTCCGAAGTCCTCGAAAATCGCCAGGCCTGACCGTGCCGGAGGCCTTCAATCGTAAACTCAGGGTTCGTCTAATTGCAAGTATGGAGTGCGTTTGATGCAAATTTGCAGGCTCGTCTGATTGAAAGGTGCCGTCCGAGACGACCTGCAACCCAGACTTTCAATTGGGGTTCGGCTTCCGATATCGACATCACCGACCGTAGGATGATCTGATGGCCCAGATGTATTTTCAGGAGGACTCCGACCTCAGGCACCTGGACGGCCAGACCATGTGCATCGTCGGGTATGGCAACCAGGGCCGCTCTCAGGCTCTCAACCTGCGCGACAGTGGGATCTCGGTGATAGTGGGAAGCCGCCGGGACACCTCCTATCAAACCGCGGTGCAGGATGGATTGGAGGTCTTCCCGGTTGATGAGGCGGTGAAGCGTTCCGATGTCATTTTTCTGCTGGTCCCCGATGAGGTGATGCCTCAGGTTTACGAACGGGACATCGCCCCGAATCTGGTTGCGGGCAACATGCTGGTGTTCGCCAGCGGCTACAACATCACGTTCGGCCTGATCGAGCCTCCCTCCGATGTGGATGTGGTCTTGATCGCTCCCCGAATGATCGGCGCCGGCGTCCGGGACACCTATCTGAGCGGCGAGGGCTTCCCCAGCTTGATCGCCGTTCACCACGCCGCCACCGACACCGCTTTCGAGCGGATGCTGGCCCTCTGCGAGGGGATAGGTTCCATCAGGATGGGCGTCATCGAGTCGAGTTTCCTGGAGGAGACCACCGTGGATCTGTTCGCCGAGCAAGTGGGTTATCTGTATGCGGTCCGGCGATACATCGAGGTGCTGGTGGAGGCGGGGTGCAGTCCGGAGGCGGCCATCCTGGAGTTCTATGGGTCGGGTGAGGGCATCGAGACCGCCAAGGCCTATCGTGACATCGGCCTGTGGGATCAGATAACCCTGCATTCCCGCACCAGCCAGTATGGGCAGGAAGTCACCAGTCGACTGTCCGAGGAGGAAGAGAGCGCCGAGCGAGATCGGCTGAGAGCGATCATCTCCCACATCCAGGACGGTTCCTTCGCCCGGGAGTGGTCAGCCGAACAGCAGGCCGGGTTCCCGGAGTTCAACCGGGTGAGAGCCCTGAACATGGCCGACAAAATGCGCACCGCGGAAAGAAACCTGTACAAGGTGTTGGGACGCATCCCGGACAACGAATAACCTGATGGCCGCGAAAGGAACCTCAGGTTGTGAAGAAACACCGCCCTCGGAAGGGTGAATCAAGGCGATTTGGGTTGTCTTGGTGCCGAAGAGTCTATATTTAACGTTGTAAAGCATCAGAGGGAGATGCTAAAGGACAACTGAAGGAGGGTAGAGGCATTATGGCTTCAACCGAAATACAAACCGGGGAAAGACAGGTAGGGCGTGCTGGAGAAGCGCCGGCTCGGGCAGTGATCCCCCACGGATTGGATACTGAATTGGAAGAGCGATTCCAAGATTTGGAGCGTCAGATTCATGAATGTCGGCTGGAGATCGAGAAAGTCCGTGTCGAGGTAGCCCAACTGGCCGGACAGCTGAGAGCCGAGATGGCCGACCTGCGGATCGAGATGGCCAACCTGCGGATCGAGATGGCCAACATGAAGGCGGAACTCCGGGCTGACATGGCCGACATGAAGGCAGAGCTTCGGGCCGAGATGCGAGAGAATTCGATGGATCTAAAGAGGAGCATGCACCGTTGGCTGGCCTTCGGGATCTCCTTTATAGCCCTGCTAATGGCTCTGGTGGCTGTGATCGATTAGCGACAGGATGGGCGATCTGCAGGGAGGGGCAAGCCACCGTGAGTGCGACTAGCGGCCGCCGGCACAGTCACCCGGCCCACGGCCGCTACCCGCGGGTTGGTTAGACTCGCCTCTGCCTCCGGTTAGCAAGCCCGGATGCATTTACCAGGCCGGTGAGGGGTGGTGTTCTTGTTTTTCGCTACCCCAAACCGGCTGTCAACGCGCCCAACACACCTAATTAAAGGAATAAGTGCCACTTCCTCCCTGGCCCCTCACGCCCACGCCGACCCGCCACCCGGGGAGTCGCTGGGTCATAAGTTCACTTATCTCCTTTCTTAGATAGCTATCTCTTTCATAGCAAGCCTCGGTGCCTACGAATGCACCATGGCTTTGCACATGCCTTTCAAGACACCCCTTAAGCGTAGTCGTTACCGCCTCAAGTCTCAACCTGTGGTCGAGAATTGAGGCAAAAATCGGGAGGAGATAAGTGAACTTATGTTTACTTTTCTGAGCCGGTTCCGGCGTCAGACAGCAGTCCTGACAGCCCTGGCACTGGTGGCCAGTGTGCTGGTCGCCGTACCAGTGTCGGCTGCTGACGACGATCCGAAAGCGGATTACACGGCGACGTTCTCAGCGTGTGTTGGTGCGGGTACCTCGGACTTCACCGACGTACCGGCGAATCATGAAAACGCGGGTGACATCGACTGTATTGCCTATTACGGGATCACTCTGGGAACGTCGGCTACCACGTATTCGCCGTTGATGTCGGTGACGCGTGAGCATATGGCCCTGTTTTTGACTCGCCTGGCCGGGTTGGTGGGAATCGAGGTTGCTTCCGATCCTGACGATGCGGGTTTCACCGATATCGGTGACCTGTCGGACGAGTCACAGACCGCGATCAACCAGTTGGCCGATCTTGGGATCACCCAGGGCACGTCTGACACCACCTATTCACCTTCTGATCCGGTGCAGCGTGGTCACATGGCTTTGTTCATCAGCCGGTTGATGGATCAGATGGATCCGATGGCCGATGGTGACACCCCGTTTGGGTTTACCCCCGAAGATGTGGTTGATGTCGAAGACGACGATGATACTGACGCGGATGAGACCAAGAAGGCGGAGTCGCCGTTTACTGATTTGGGTTCGGTGACGAAGTCGACCTATGACGCGATAACGGCGTTGTGGGAGTTGGGTGTTGCTTCTGGTCTTTCTGACACTTCGTATGGTCCGGCGGCTTCTATCACCCGTGCGTCGATGGCCGGTTTCATGGCTGGAGTGTTGGATCACTCCAACGCCCGACCGGCCGGTGTGACCATCCAGGCTGCAAGCACCTCGGACTTCGGCGACATCTCTACCACCATTGCTGTGTCCTATCGGGATGACATGTTCATGCCGATGGTCGATGTGTCCGTCAAGGTCTTCGACAGCGACACGGTTGGTTCGTTCAACGAGGACGGTGGCTGTGGAGAGGCTTCTGACTGCGCGTGGACCGATGACGAGTCGCTGACTGACGTTTCGGGCAACATCTTCCAGGACGGCATCGCTGAAAACGGGAAGATGAACACCTACTACGCGTGGATGGGTGATGCCGACGCTGACGAGAACGACTTCGACGTCGACACGTCCCCCCATGCGACAGTAACTCTGTCTTCCACCACTGATGCTGTGCACCTGAAGGTCACTACTGACATCAACGAGAACTCCACCAATGAGAACACGGTGGATATAGACGCTACAAGCAGTGTCACTGTCACCGCGCAGTTGGTCGACGGTACTGGTGAACCGGTGGCCAAGTCCGGTGTTGAAGTCAGCATTACTGTGAACCAGGGCACAAGTCGCCTGCATCCGGGGCCTGCTCCGATGAAGACCGATGATGACGGTATGGTGACTTACACCGCCTCCGGTCCGAAGTCCACCAAGGGCGCCGTTGATGTTGACAGGGTCGACATGATTACCTTCGAAGCCGATGTGAACGACAACGGCACCACTCAGAATGATGTGGCTGATCCGACGGATGAGTACACAGCAACAGGCGGTAATGATGAGACCGTGGTAACCAGGATCGTCTGGACAGACTCCAATCCGACCCTGCTTCCGGCCGGTGCCACTGACACCGTCGGAGACGGGAGTGGCACCGCTATCTCTCGGGCAGCTGTGGGTTCCGGTAAGGGAAGCACTGATCCTTACGCTTTCTTGAGCGGCCAGAACAAGGTGACCGTCCGAGCCTCGGTGTCGTTCTACGACCAGTACGGCAACCCCGCCGGCAAGGGCGAAAATGTGGCGATCGCCATCGGTACCGGGGCTGATAATTCCGACACAAGGACCGTGAGTAGCAGAGGCATGGCCAGATGGACCCGCACCCTTGATGGGGTTCTGGGCACAGTCTTAGAAGTGACCTATACACTCCGGGACGCGGCCGACGAAAATGATGTCACTACTCCAGAGGTTGCTGACGGTTCGGTGGTCCCAGTGAGACATGCCGATGACGACAGTACGGGTGCCTCTACTCCCATTACTGCGGTCTACGACAAGGAGGACCGGTTCCGCATCACGGGTGCGCTGTACAGCTATGATGACGGCGATACCTTCATCAACGGCCTCACTAGCGGCGACGACGCCCCCGCCGCCGGCGAAGACAGGCGTATCACCCTCGAGAAATTCGAAGGACTGATCAAGGCAGGTACTGGCGGAACTGCGGGTTCTGTCGAGGTCGTGTTCTACGACGATGACGGTGTCAGCATTTTCCGAGTCACCGCGGTCGGTTCATAAACAGAAAACACTTGACTATCTGATGGAGGCTCCCCGGTTGGGGAGCCTCCATCTCTTTGTTAGATGATGTGGACGGTTTAGCTTGTTGCGGTCACAGTAAAGACGCTTGGTCCGTCTGGGCTGTAGGACACAACCTGTACCGTGGCACCGTCCTCAACCATTTCTTCGAACTTGTCCATGCTGACCGTCTGTCCTCCGGTAGCTCCGCCGGTGATAAACACATCGTCCGAATCGTAGCTGTACAGGGCCTCGCTGTCGTCAGCGCTGAAGTGGAACACATCATCATCGGCGTAGATGGTAACTGCCGCCGTCGTGGTCGTGTTGTCGTTCTTATGCGCGTGCCTCAACACTTCAATGCCCTCAACAGAGTCTACAGAAACTGCTGTACCGGTAGTGGTACCGTCATTGGTTGGGCCGTTGGCGAAGGAAACGGTGATCGAGTGACCGGCTTCTGCCGAAACAGAACCGCGGTAGCCCGCCGTGCCGCGACTGTCAATAGTCCGATCCGTCTTGGTGGTCGTCCCACTGTCATCGTTGTCGTCGGTGTTGTTGATCGTGATGTCAACATTTTGACCACCGCCAGCAGGGTTGCCGTACTGGTCGTAGTAGGTGACCGTAGCTCGAACACTCACCTCGTCATCTACGACTAGGACATAGTCGGGAGTTTCGGCCTCACCTTTTATTACCTCAGCAGCAGCATCGGTCCATATAATCTCAATGGCTGCACTCTCATCGCCATTGGTCCCTGTGGTTTCGTCGCCGTCAACATTGCCCGTGACTGTAATGGTGTCAGTCCTGGTCTGTAGCGTGTCGTCGTCGTCCTCAGGTCCGGTTATGGTGAAGGTTGCCTGACCGTTTTCGTCAGTGGTGACCGGAGCAGGAGCCGGGTGGACGGTTCCACCGGGGACCTGACTCCAGGCGATACTGAGTTCGATGCCAGCTTTCGCCACAGCATCAGCATTGGCGATCGTCGTACTGTCGGATGCCTCGTCAACGAGTTGGACGGTGAGAAGGACCGAACTGTCCTTAGCTAGGTTGACGTTGATGCCTGCCCCTGTAGCACCAGTGCCGCGGGCCTCTTCGCTAATGTCCGCCATGATCCTCATCCCAAGGGATTGGGGTTTAGCGGAGACGGTTATAGACGCCTCGCCGGACTGGTCCATCACAAACTCATCACCATTCTCAGCACCCATCCACGCATACCAGGTGTTGTCATTGGCAGCGTTGCCCGTCTCAAGTGCAACGGACACAGCGCGGAAGATATTTCCTGCAGCGTTAGTGAGAGTTTCGCTATCGGTCCATTCGCAGTCAGCAGCAGCAGCGCACTTGCCGTCCTCGTCAAAGTCTCCAACGTCTTCGGTATCGAAGATCTTGATCGATGTGTCCACCATGGGCGCGAAGTTCTCATCCCGATAAGAAATGGCAAGTGTGGAACTGGCGGTTCCGAAGTCCTCAGTCGAGGTCGCCTGCATGGTCACACCGGCCGGGCGAGCGTTGGAATGATTCAACACAGCAGCCATGAAGTCAGCCATCGCCGCGCGGGTGATCGAGGCGTTCGGAGCATAGGCCGTGGCGGAGATACCCGTAGCCACACCCAACTCCCACAACTGCTCAACTGCGTCCGCGACGGTGACTACCGACCCCTTCAAGTCGTTGGCGAACGGAGAACCAATGTCATGGTCATCTTCGTTCGTGACCACATCAGATGGGATATACCCATAAGGGGTATCACCATCGGCCATCGGATCCATCAAGTCCATCAACCTGGAGATGAACAGTGCCATCTCGCCGCGGGTCACCGAATCAGCCGGTGCATACGTAGTAGCTGACTTTCCTGTGGTGATGTCGAGATCGGCCAACTGATTGATGGCGGTCTGCGACTCATCAGGTAGTTCACCAATGTCAGTGAACCCCGCATCATCGGGATCGGCAGTCATGTCGATACCCACCCGAGCGGCCAAACGGGTCAAGAACAGGGCCATGTGCTCACGAGTGACCGACATCAGCGGCGAGTAGGTAGTAGCCGAAGTTCCCCTGGTAATCCCGTAGTACGCAATACAATCAATCGACCCTGCACTGGAATGACCGGTGGGAACATCCTCGAACCCAGCCGCATCCAAACCCTCACAGGCACTGAAAGTAGCCTCAAAATTCGCCTCCGGATCGTCATCAGCAGCCGACACTGGTACGGTGACCAGGACGCTGGCTACCAGTGCCAGGGCTGTCAGGACTGCTGTCTGACGCCGGAACCGGCTCAGAAAAGTAAACATAAGTTCACATATGGCCAACCCCTTGAAATTCCGTCTTGCGGAATATGGATCGTCTGATATTCCGGAAGGTGGCACAAGTTTCGGTGGTTTGGCAATCTCGTAAAGAATCCCGGTAACCGCTATAGAAAGGGATAAATGCGCGTTGTCTCCCCCGCTCACCTACCCATGGGTCAAACGCATCCGGAAATCCATCCGTCCACCGAGGGATGGGATCGGGTTTTGGATGCCGTTCGGCAAAGCCGCTCTCAGAGCACCACGGCGACCTACCGCACCTATCTGGCGGCCTGGGCCGATCATGCCCGGGCCCGAGGAGTCCAGGTCAGGCCCGCCCATCCCGCCGCGGTGGCGGAATGGCTGACCACCATGGCCGATGAAGGAAAATCGATCAGCACCCTGCATGTGGCCCGGGCCGCCCTGGCGGCTGCTCACCGAGAAGCAGGCTTGGAAGACCCCACAGTCACCGAACTGGTCAAGCGAGTGCTGTCCGGCCTGGCCCGGGAGGCGGCCAAGCAAGGCCGGCGCCCCGCACAGGTCAAGGCCTTGACCTCCGAGGACCTGCAGAGCCTCATCACTCACTTCACCGGCGGGGAGGATCCTCCACCCCGCAGGACAGTGCTCCGGGACCTGGCCATGGTGCAGGTGATGCGAGATGGGATGTTGCGGAGGGGTGAGGCCGCCGCGCTGGTGTGGGAGGACATCACCCGGGCAGCCGACGGGTCGGGACGCCTGATCATCCGCCACAGCAAAACCGACCAGGAAGGAAAGGGCGCGGTGATGTACCTGGGACGCCCCACCATGGCAGCGCTTGATCGCATCCGCCCGACCGATGCGCCACCCGAGACCTCCGTGTTCGGGATCAGCGGAGCCTACATATCCGTCCGTGTCGCTTCGCTGGCCAAGGAGGGGGGTTTGGGCCCGGGATACAGCGGCCACAGTTGCCGGATCGGGATGGCTCAGGATCTGGCGGCCGAGGGATACAGTCTGGCGCAACTGATGACCGCCGGGCGATGGACCCACCCCGCCATGCCCGCCCGCTATACCCGGAACCAGTCCGCCGCCCGAAACGCCGTGGCCCTGTACTACAAGCAGTTGAGTCTGTTCGAGGAGCGGCTCAACACGGATCAGAGCGCCTCCCAATCCCCATCAGACACCACCGACCCGGATCCTCTATGGGAAGACCCGAACCCGCAGCCCAGCCAGGTGGAACAAAGATTGGCTGGTTAAGGCTGTTTCGAGAGGTGGGAGCGGCTAGGGTAACTGACAGACGCAGAACCTTGCCCGGCAACCGCAGCTAGGAGGTAGAGCGAGGAATGTATCCACCTGCATTTGACTACCAGGCGCCGGACACCTTGGAAGGTGCTCTGGCCGCCTTGGCGGAGTTGGGAGACGAAGGGAGGGTGCTGGCCGGAGGCCAAAGCCTGATCCCCATGATGAAACTCCGCCTGGCCGCCCCCGCCCATCTGGTTGACATCAACCGGATCGGCGACCTCTCCCATGTATCCCGCCAGAACGGGACCCTTCGGATCGGCGCCTTGGCCCGCCACAATGACGTCGTTCGCTCGGATGACGCCCAGGCGGTGGAGGTGGTGTCCTCGGCCGCTCCCTGGATCTCCGATCCCCTGGTTCGCAACCGGGGCACGGTGTGCGGATCGGTGGCCCACTGCGATCCCGAGGGCGACTGGAACTCGGTGATGCTGGCCGCCCGCGCCGAGGTGGTGGCCCAAAGCTCCTCCGGTTCCCGCACCATTGCCATCGACGATTTCATCGTCACCTACTTCACCAATGCTCTGCAAGAGGGCGAGATGGTCACCGAAGTTCGGGTGCCGGTGCCGTCGGGCGCCTCGGGCGGGGCCTATATGAAGTTGGAACGCAAGATCGGCGACTATGCCACCGTCGGAGTTGCCGTCCAGTTGGAACTGGGCAGCGACGGACGGATCAGCCAGGCAGGAATCGGCCTGACCGCGGTGAACTATCAGAACACCCGCGCCTCCGCCGCCGAGGATCTCCTCCGGGGCGAGATGCCGTCGGACGAGTTGTTCGCCGAGGCTGGCGCCGCAGCCGCAGCCGCCTCCGACCCCCAGACCGACGTGCGGGGTGACGCCGAGTGGAAACGCAACGTGGTGGCCGTTTACACCCGACGGGGACTGGCCCAAGCCGCCCGGTCGGCCGGAAGTTGAGGAGATGACCATGCAAATCACCATCAACGTCAACGGAACCGAACACAGCGCCGAGGTGGAACCCAGACGACTTCTGGTGGACGCCATCCGCTCCGACTTCGGACTCACCGGCACCCACATCGGCTGCGACACCACCAGTTGCGGCGCCTGCACCGTGCTGGTGGACGGCGTACCGGTCAAATCGTGCACCATGTTCGCGGTGCAGGCCGACGGTTGCGCGGTCACCACCGTGGAAGGCCTCAAGCAGGGTGGCGAACTCAGCGCCGTCCAGAAGGGTTTCTCCCAGGAACACGGCCTGCAGTGCGGATTCTGCACACCCGGAATGATGCTGGTCTCCACCGCCCTGCTGGAAGAGAACCCCGATCCCACCGAAGACGAAATTCGCTGGGCGATCTCGGGCAACATCTGCCGGTGCACCGGATATGTGAACATCGTGAAAGCCGTTCAATGGGCTGCGTCCCAAAACGGCGGGGAGGAAGGCTGAAATGCAGACCTTGACTCATCACCAACCATGCACCTCTCCGGAAATCGGAGGGGTGGGCCACTCGGTGCCCAGAGTGGAGGACGCCCGGTTCGTGCAGGGAGCGGGCAACTACCTGGACGACGTCAACCTGCCGGGCATGCTGCACATGGCCATCCTCAGAAGCCCCGTGGCGCACGCCAAGCTGGTGAGCATCGATTCGTCGGCCGCCATGGAACTGGACGGAGTGCTGGCCGTGGTGACCGGCGAACTGATGGCCCAACACAACCTGGCGTGGATGCCCACCCTGTCGGGTGACACCCAGGCGGTGCTGGCCACCGACAAGGTCCGCTACCAGGGCCAGGAGGTGGCGTGTGTGATCGCCACCGACCGCTACATCGCCGAAGATGCGGTAAAGCTGATCGACGTCGAGTATGAGGAACTGGAACCGATCACCAACCCGCAGCGCTCGCTGGAAGCCGACGCCCCTTTGATCAGAACCGACAAGGAGGACGTCACCGACAACGTCTCGTTCACCTGGGAGGCGGGCGACGCCGCCGCCACGGACGCCGCCTTTGCTCAGGCAGCCAAAGTGGTGACGCTGGAAACGCACTATCCGCGTTCGCATCCCTCTCCCCTGGAGACCTGCGGGATCGTGGCCGATGTCAACCCCGCAACGGGGAAAGCCACCGTCTACCTGACATCCCAGGCCCCCCATGCCCACCGGACGCTGTTTGCCCTGGTGGCGGGACTGCCCGAACAGAACATCCGGATCATCTCGCCCGACATCGGAGGAGGGTTCGGCAACAAGGTCCCCATCTACCCCGGGTATGTGGTGGCCACCGCCGCCTCGCTTCTGATCGGACTTCCGGTGAAATGGGTGGAGAGCCGCACCGAAAACCTGATCTCCACGGGGTTCGGACGCGACTACTACATGACCGGATCCCTGGCTCTGGACGAAAACGGAAAGATCCTGGGATTGCGGACCGACCTTCTGGCCGACCAGGGAGCGTTCTACTCCGACGCCCAGCCCACCAAGTTCCGGGCCGGTCTGTTCCACATCGTGACAGGGTCCTATGACTTCGGGGCCGCCCACGTCACCGCCAAGGGCGCCTTCACCAACAAGGCGCCGGGGGGTGTCGCCTATCGGTGCTCCTTCCGGGTGACCGAGGCCTCCTACCTGATCGAACGGCTCGTCCAGAACGCCGCCTATGAGATCGGGATGGACCCGGCCGAGTTCCGCCGGATGAATTTCATCCAGCCCGACCAGTTCCCCTACACCTCCCCCACCGGGTTCGTCTACGACTCGGGCGACTACGAGGCGGCCCTTCAGGAGGCCATGGACATGATCGGGTATTCCGATCTCCGGGCCGAGCAGGCCGCGGCGCGCGAAGAAGGCCGGTTGATCGGTATCGGGATGGCCAGCTTCACCGAAGTGGTGGGCGCCGGACCGGCTCACACCTACGACATCGCCGGATTGAAGATGTTCGACTCGGCCGAGCTTCGGGTCCATCCCACCGGGAAGGCCATTCTGAAACTGGGAGTAAAAACCCAGGGTCAGGGCCATGAGACCACCTTCGCACAGATAGTGGCCGAAGAGTTGGGCATTCCCTCCACCGACATCGCGGTGATGCACGGGGACACCGACAACACCCCTTACGGACTGGGCACCTACGCTTCCCGCTCCACCCCGGTGGGAGGCGGCGCCACCGCCATGGTGGCCCGCAAACTCCGGGACAAGGCTCGGAAGATCGCCGCCCACCTGCTGGAGGCCTCCCCCGAGGACCTGGAGTGGGAACCGGGCAAGTTCTCGGTGAAGGGCTCGCCCGATTCGAGCGTCTCGATCCAGGACATCGCCTTCGCCGCCTACACCAACCATCCCGAGGACGAGGAAGCGGGACTGGAGGGCGTCCACTATTACAACCCGCCCAACATGACCTACCCGTTCGGGACCTACATCGTGGTGGTGGACCTCGATGTCGACACCGGAGTGTGGAAGGTCCGGCGGATGGTGGCGGTGGACGACTGCGGCGTGCGGATCAATCCCATGATCGTGGACGGACAGATCCATGGGGGCCTGACGGAAGGTTTCGCCAAGGCCAACATGCAGTGGATCACCTTCGACGACAACGGCAACTGCATCGGGTCCAACTTCATGGACTACCTGGTGCCAACCGCCTGGGAGACCCCCCGTTTCGAACTGGGAGAGACGGTGACGCCCTCGCCCCATCATCCGATCGGAGCCAAGGGGGTGGGAGAGTCGGCCACCGTCGGCTCCCCGGCGGCCTTCGTGAACGCGGTGATCGACGCGTTGGCCCATCTGGGAATCCGCAACATCGACATGCCGGTGCTTCCCGACCGTGTCTGGAAAGCCATCCAAAACGCCTGAATACATCGGTGAGCAACTCGCCCGACCCGCGTGGTAATGGGCGAGTTGCTGGACCGAGCCGTTGCCCGGCGCAACCGGGGCGAGCCGTTCGTGCTGGCCACCGTGGTGTGGAGCAACGGCCTGTCCTCGGGCAAGCAGGGCTACCGGGCGATCATCCCGGCTTCCGGGGCCATGCAGGGATGGCTGGGAGGCGCCTGCGCCGAACCCACTCTCACCCGGGTGGCCGGCGAGGTCCTGTCGGAAGGAAAACCGCGCCTGGTGGTGCTGGGACCCGACCACGGGCTGGCCGGCAGCGACCGCCCGGGAGTGGAGACGGTGCCCATGGCCTGTGACAGCGAGGGGACCATGGAGGTGTACCTGGAACCGGTGTACCCCCCGCCCCATCTGGTGGTGGTGGGAAAATCTCCTGCCGTGCGGACCCTGGTGACCATGGCCCGGGCGCTTGGATGGCGCACCTCTGTGGTGGACGACGGTGGCCGGGCCGGGGATCACGACCCGGACCAGCGGGTGTTCCTATCGCTTGACCTGGAACAGGTGGGGGTTGATCGGCAGGCCATGGTGGTGGTGGCCACCCAGGGTCACTATGACGAGGACGCCTTGACCGCGGCGCTCCGCACCCCCGCCCGCTACGTTGGGCTGGTGGCCTCCCACAAACGCTCGGGGGCGGTGGTCTCCTATCTGCGTGAGCGGGGAATCCACGAGACCGACTTGGCCCGAATCCGCGCCCCGGCGGGGATTGATCTGGGCAGCGTGGGCCACCGGGAGATGGCGGTCAGCATCCTGGCCGAGTTGGTGACCCTGCGAGGCTCCGCCCCCCGGGTTGGCGAGGGTCCCGGCTTGGAAAGCACCGGCGATCAAGCCACCGCGGAAGAGCCCCATTCGGGTTGCTCGGGGAAGTCAGCAACTTCCACCGCCGGGGAGGTGGAGGTGAGCGACCCGGTGTGCGGCATGATGGTGGTTCCCGGGCGGGCTCGCTTTTCCGCCCAACACCGGGGGCGGGGCTTTTGGTTCTGCGCGGCGGGGTGCGAAACGGCCTTCCGCCGCAATCCCGAGAGTTTCGTGGACACCAACAGTTGAACGACCCGAACGCCGTGATCGCCCGGGCGGCCGACGCATTGTCGGGATCGTCGCAGATCATGGTTTTTACCGGCGCCGGAGTTTCCACCGAGTCGGGTATTCCTGATTTTCGGGGTCCCGACGGTTTGTGGACCAAGCTCAATCCTGATGACTTTCACATCGATCGCTACATGTCAAGCCGCCGGGTGCGGGTGATGCGGTGGCGGCTTCATCAGCAGGGGGAACTGTTGGGGGCCGGATCTCAGGTGAAACCCAACACCGCCCATCTGGCCATTGTGGACCTGTGGAATGCCGGGAGGCTTTCGGGATGCGTCACCCAGAACATCGACGGGCTGCATCAGGAGGCCGGACTCCCCGACGACCTGGTTTCCGAGTTGCATGGCAACGTCCGCAGGACGCAATGCATGAGTTGCCCGGCCCACTGGCCCACCACCGAAGTGATCAGGTGGGTGGATGCCGGACAAGAGGAACCCCGCTGCCCCCAATGCGGGGGAATCGTGAAGACCGCCACCGTCTCGTTCGGACAGATGCTGCCGGAGCGGGAGATTCTAAAGGCCCGGTTCTTCTCGGCTCTGGCCGACGGGGTGCTGGTGATCGGGTCGACTCTCTCGGTATACCCGGCGGCGGACATTCCGGTTGCAGCGGCCCGTCAGGGAATCCCGATGGTGATCGTCAATCTCGGCCCCACCGAATACGACCATCTGGCCAGGGTAAAGATCCCCCTGCCTGCGGGTGAGGCGGTCCCGCAGCTTGTGTCGACCTTGATCGCGGCGGGCGGTCGCAAGTCCGGGGCTAAGACGGATAGCGGGTAGGGGCCGGGCGGCCAAAGAACCTGTGAAATCAGACACTATTTCGCGAAACCTCCCCCGAAATTCCTGTCCCGAGGGCCCTCCCCCCGCCACCACCTTTCCTGGGGTCGGGACGCGAATCCGTCACGCAGTGAGTGGATTTCGCTATCCCGACAATATGGTCCCTGCGGCCGGTCTGGTCGACGTCGGAACAGACCGGGAGGTGCTCGACACCTATCACTGTGTGTCACCTCGGAGACAAAGTCAAGCCATCAGCCACCCCGTTTTTCGCGACCCTCCCCAAATAACCCACCCGAGCCGGCTCTAACGGGAAGAAAGGGGAACCGAAAGCCGGGCGATAACACCCTTGACCGGCCGGGTTCCTTTGGACAGCACCCGACCCACTCCCCCGGTGGCGGCGTAGGCAGCCCTCCCGCTTTCCAAGCTGAACACCGACCCCGAAACTCGGGCGGTGAAGTCCACGGCGATGGTGAGACCATAACCCCGATGGACATCGCCCGTGGACGAGAACCTCGGCCGGCAGGCCAATAGCATGGCCTGGTAGTCATCAAGAGTTCGATCTACGCTCTGGTTCACCCGGTGTGGGATGCCCACTCCCCGGTCTGCTATGACCACCGCCAAGAGTTGATGGGGTTGAGCGAACTCCCGCACCGACCACCACCCGCCTCCTTCGCCGGAATGCTGCACCGCATTGTCTGCCGGCAACACCGCCACTTCCGACAATTGACCGGCATCGAACCGCCACTTCCCGGTT
This sequence comes from Acidimicrobiia bacterium, assembly GCA_965220995.1. Taxonomy (GTDB): domain Bacteria; phylum Actinomycetota; class Acidimicrobiia; order Spongiisociales; family ZC4RG35; genus Bin76. The sequence continues at coordinate 210,227 of OZ244856.1, forward strand.
GAGGGCAGTCCCACAGTCTGGCCTCAATCTCCTCTACCACTCCCCCGACGTCGAAGGCGCCCTGCCCAAGCTTCTTGCTCACCCGGCGGGGCCGGGCGCCGGTGACAGGGCGGCGGGCACGAGCACATCGATCACTGTCTCGATTTCCGACAGCGCCAATTCCGGCGGCAGCGGGTGACGGGTGACCGGATCAACGGTTGTGTACTGCCAGAACGGGCCACGGCTCTTGCGTCCGGCGATCAATCCGAAACAGGGCGCGAACCCCCCTTTGGTGCTCTCCGCGAAAGAGAACACCCGGCAGGGCAACTCCTTGATGGGCTGACAGTGCACGCTGGTGGGGCTCGACGGCTTCCAATCGCGCCGACCGGAATCCAGAAGCTGCTGCAGCCATCCGGCCGCCGCCTCTTCCGCCTCGTAACGGGAGGCGCTGACCGGGGTCTCTTCAGCCACCAACATCGGATTCAAGCCTGCCTTTCAAGAGGCCTGCACTCGGTAGGGAACCGTGGCCTCGGCGAATCCCCGGGGGGTGCGCCGGGGTTTTCCCTCCGGGTTGGTGAACGCCGCCTTGATCTCCAGCGTCGCCACCTGATCGGCCTGGGTTCGGGCGGACTGGGACCAGCAGGTGGAGGCGCGGCGCACCTCCCTGACCCTGGTGGCGATATGGATCTCCTCACCCAGGCGGGCGGGGGTGAAATATTGGATGGTGGCCTCCACCAGCACGATCTGCAGGCCCATTTCGGCCAGTCGGCTCATGCTGAAACCCATTTCGTCCAACAGCTCCACCCGGGCTGTCTCGAAAAAGCTGAGATAGCGGGCGTGGTTGACGTGGTTGTAGGGGTCCAGGTCGGAAAAGCGCACGCGGAGGACGGTGCGGTGGGCCATATCGGAAGGGTAGTTGACGGTGGTGTCGGCGCCGTTTGGTTTTGATTAACCGGACGCGGTTTCGTAGCCTTGAGCCGGTGGCGCAGATAGCCCGCTTCCCCCTCATTCGCCTGATCTACTTCGTCCTGGGACTGATCTGTCTCGGCTTTGTCTTCCTGAGTTGGCTGCCCGGCATTCCCACCGCCGACTTTGTCATTCTGGCGCTGTTCTTCTTCGCGCGGTCTTCCCGGCGATTCGAGATGTGGCTCCGCAACCATCCGGTGTTCGGCAAGATCATCCGCAGCTACCAAGGTGGGCTCACGATCCGAGCCAAGGTCATCGCTCTGGTGGGCATCACGGTTTCCATCGGCCTTTCGGCCATCGTGCTGACCTCCAATACCACCCTGCGGGTGGTACTCGTGGCAGTGGCGGCGGTGGCCTGGTGGTACGTGATAACCCGGCCCGCCAAGCCCCTGCGCGCCGGGGCCTGAGGCGCAGTAACCGCCCAGTCAAGACCCGGGGGCAATCACCTCCGACGCGATCCTCTCCACCGTTTGGTGCTGTTCGGGCAGGGGCTGTTGAAAGATGAATTCATTGACACCCGCCTCGGAATATCGTCCCACCACCTCACCGAACGCGTCGAGACTTGACCACGGATCGGGCAATCCCTGGCCTACCAGGTTGGCCGACCCTCCCAGAAAGGAACGGATGATTTCGGTGGGATCCCTCCCGATGCTTCGGCAAGCTTCATCCAGGATACGGTTCCTTTCGGCCATCTGCTCCACCGTGCCGGTGGAGTTCCAGCGGTCGGCATACCGGGCGCATATGCCCAGCATCCGGGGGCCGTGAGCGCCCAGAGTGAAAGGCGGCCGGGGCGACTGCACCGGCCGGGGACGGAGTCGCCCCCCCTCCAACTGGTAGTGCGGGCCGGAGTGGGTGACCGTCTCCCCCAACAGCAGACGATCGATAATCTGCAGCGCCTCCTCGAATCTGTCCACCCGCACGGCCGGTTGGTGGAGAGGGATCCCAAACCGGCGGTGTTCCTCCTTGAGCCACCCCGCTCCCAAACCCAACTCCAACCGCCCCTCGGAAACGTGATCGACGGTGATCGCCTGCTGCGCCAAGAGCGCCGGATGGCGGAAGGTGTTGCTCGATACCAGCACCCCCGCCCGAATCCGTTCGGTCCGGGACACAAGCGCGGCCAGGAGAGTCCAACCCTCAAAGTACGGCGTGGAATGATCGTACGGCTGCAGCAGATGGTCGAAGTCCCAGATGCTGTCGAACCCAAGTTCCTCAAAATATCGCCACCGATCAACCAGGGTCCGGTAGGGCGGGATTTGCGGAGCGCCGACTCCGAATCGCAGACGACCCGCCATCAGCGCGTCACCTCAGAAACACACCGTAAGGAATACACAGGGTGTCATCACCGTCCAGCCATGACAATCTCTGTAACGATGCGTTCGGCCATCTGGTACTGCTCGGGCCGGGGCTGATCGAAAATGAACTCGTTCACTCCCGCCTCCGCATAGGAACCCACCACCTCACAGAACGCATCCACGCTCGACCAGGCATCGGGCAGACCTTGAGCGGCCATGTTGGACGCCCAGCCATAGAAGGATCGGATGATCTCACCCGGATCCCGCCCGATCCGCAGGCACGCTTCATCCAGCAGCCGATTGCGTTCCGCGATCTCCTCCACCGTACCGAAGGAATTCCACCGATCGGCATATCGAGCACAGATCGCCAGCATCCGGGGACGATGAGCGCCCAGCGTCAACGGCGGACGGGGCGATTGCAGGGGCCGGGGCCGCAAACGGGCCTCTTCCAAACGGTAATGCCGACCCCGGTGGGTCACCGTGTCACCCCGGAGGAGGGCGTCCATCACCTCCACGGCCTCCTCGAATCTCTCCACCAGCAGGGGCGGGTCTCCGAAAGGTATGCCGAAACGCTGATGCTCCTCGACGAACCACCCGGCCCCGAATCCCAGTTCCAGGCGACCGTCGGAAATGTGGTCGACTGTGATGGCCTGCTGAGCCAACAGCGCGGGATGCCGGAATGTGTTGCTCGACACCAGCACTCCCACCCGGATCCGAGTGGTTTGGGCGGCGAGCGCCGCCAGCAGCGTCCACCCCTCGAAATAGGGACCCGAGGGGTCTGAGGGACGCAAGAAATGATCACAGTCCCAGATGCTGTCGAATCCCAGTTCCTCGAAATACCGCCAGCGGTCGACCAAAGTGGCGTAGGGCGCCGCTTGATCGGTGCAGATCCCGTATCGGATGCTTCCTGCCGCCGACGTCGGACCAACCATGGTCATGAGATTAGATGCATGCCTACCACGGCGCTCCGGCTGCAACTAGCGGTCGCCCCCAATGCCGGTTTGACGTGGTTGGAGTTGGCGGGGATTGAGTTGGTAGCGGACGCCGGTCGGTGATAGACACAAACGCCGCACAGTCTGCCGAGATTATCGGATGTATTCACCGCACCGAGGAGCCGGCGGCCACATCGCCGAGGTTAAAAGCAACTGCCCCGTGCCGCCGGTCTCCGTAGGGAGACGACGCCATGGGGCAGTTATCGAGATGTGTTTTTGGGCGTTTGCCTATCCGCCCAGACCGAAAAGCGCAATCACTCCCGCAATACCTACGATGATGTAGATAATCCGCGAGATTATGTTGGTTTCGCCGAACTTACCGGCTGTGGTGATCGCCGCTACCAGGTCAAAGCCGAACAAACCGATCAGCCCCCAGTTAATAGCGCCAATCGCCACCAACAGGCCCACCAGAACATCCATAGCTTCTCCTTCCTAATCATCGAGCCGCAACCGGCCCGCTATCTGTGATCGTACTAACAACACAGTGTTAGTTGTCGCTTTTCGGCACACAGAATCGAGCCCGCCCACCGCCGGGATCGGGTGGATTGGCCGTAGCTGCCCTCATTTCCGACCATCATTGGGGCCAGAGTGCCCAAACCAGATCCGCCCCGCCCCGGTGTCCGAACCCCGGAATTGATTCGCTTCGGAATCTCCGGCCCTCCGCCACCCGACGGCTCCGACCACGGTCTCTTCTTGGACGACCTGCAATCCCAGGGCATATCCTCCTATGAACTCTCCTTCGTCAAGGGATTTCCCTGGAAGGAGACGCAGTGCGCACAGTTGGGCGCCCATGCCTCGGCCCGAGGTGTCCGGCTTTCCGCCCATGCTCCCTACTTCGCGGTGCTCACGTCCGAGGATCCCCAAAAGGCCCGCATGTGCCTGGCGGCGGTGGAGCACACCATGAAACTGGGACAGGAGTTGGGAGCGCCGCTGATCGTGGCCCACACCGGACATCTGAAAGGGCGCCCTCCCGAGCAGGTGATGGAGTTGGTCCGGCGCCGTCTGGAGGACCTGGCGCCCAAAGTTGAAACCCTGGGTGTGGGGCTGGGCCTGGAAAACGCCGGCAACCGGCGCTCCTTCGGAACCTTGGGGGACATCGCCCTGTTGGCCTCGGAGTTTCCTTTCGTTCGGCCCGTGATCGACTGGGCCCACCTTCACGCCCTCTCCAGTGGAGGCCTGGTGGGAGTGGATCGGTTCAAAACGGTGCTGGATTTTCTCCGGGATTCCTTCCCGGCCTGGATGCTGTCCCCCCTTCACACCCAATTCACCGACAACCGCTTCGGACCGTCGGGGGAGATCAGCCACGTTCCCTACGGCGAAGGCACGTTGCGGGTGGGACCCCTGGTGGAAGCCGTTCACGAATCCGAAATCCCCCTGGTGGTGATTTCCGAAGCCCGGGAATCCGAGAGTCACCGGGCCATCGGCGCCGAGCTACGGGCCACGGCGCGGCGGCTGCAGAAGACACCGCCGCGGGGCCGGACGGCGGCCTCGGGGCTGGTCTCGTTCCCCGATCCGGTCGCGGTGGAAACGATCAAGGACCGCCACCGGCCCAAGAACGCCCAACTGCAGGTGCGTCTCTCCAACCTGGCCAAGCCCTTTTTCCCCGAGGGCTACACCAAGGGGGACCTGATCGCCTACTACTCGTCGATCTCCTCCACCCTCCTGCCCCATCTGCGTGACCGCCCCCTGTCGATGTCCCGCTACCCCGACGGGATCGGAGGACCGTCCTTTTACGAGAAGCGCGCCCCGGGGCATCAGCCGTCCTGGATGCGCCTGCTTGCGGTGGACTCCCGCTCGATGGGCGGAGTGATCGACTTTCTGTGCGCCGATCATCCCGAGTCGCTCATGTGGTTCGCCAACATGGGATGCATAGAGGTACATCCGTTCCATTCCCGGCATCCCGGTGTGCGCCACCCCGACTGGGCGGTGTTCGACTTCGATCCCGCTCCGGACGCCTCCTGGGAGCAGGTGACGGATGGTGTCCGGCTGCTGGGCACCGCGCTCGACCGACTGGGGTTGCGTTCGGTACCCAAACTGTCGGGCAGCCGGGGCATGCATGTGTATGTGCCCCTTCAACCCATCTACACCTTTGAGCGGGTTCGCCGGTTCGTGAGAGCCGTTGCGCAGGTCCTGGTGGCCGCCAATCCCGACGACCTGACCCTGGCCTGGGACAAATCCCAGCGGGCCGGCAAGGTGTTCCTGGATCACAATCGCAATGCGTCGGGACAGACCCTTTCGTCGGTCTACTCGGTGCGTCCCTTGCCGGGCGCGCCGGTCTCCGCGCCCCTGCTGTGGGAGGAGGTGGGTCAATTCCGAAACGGCGACATCAACATCACCAACCTCTGTCGACGCCTTTCACGGTATGGCGACCTGTTCTTGCCCGTCCTGGACGGAACCCAAACTCTCGAAGCCGCTGAGCAGGCTCTCGACCTTCATCCCCCGTCCTGAAAGCGTGGCCGGGTTCGGGGGGATAGAGGAAAGGCAGGGGTTATCCTTGCCCCCACATGGACATCTATGGGCGTATCAACATTCTCGGCGGCCGCTCGGTCCGCCTTCCGGCCCTTGATGTCACAGAGGCCATCATTTTGGACAACGACCCGCTCAACCGGGCCCGCAGTTGGGTGAGACAGGGCGCTGACTACCTGCACGTGGTGGACCTCAACGCCGCCGCCCTGGGCGACTATCAGAACCGGCCTCTGATCGATCAGATCATCGCCGAACTCGACACTCCGGTGCAGGTGGCGGGCGGAGTCCGTTCCCACCTGGAAGCAGCCCGCCTTATCCGCAACGGCGCTTGGAGAGTGGTGATGGGGACCGCCGCCATAGAGGATCAGATCATGATCTGGGATCTGTGCCGGGACTACCCGGGCAAGATCGTGGTTTCGATCGACGTGCGACCCGATCAGGAGATCGTCACCCAGGGATGGAACGAGCGCAGCGGACGGTACCTGGAAGAGGTGCTGCTGGAGATGTCCTCGGCGGGAGTGGCCGCTTTTCTGATCGCCGAGGCGGGGCGAAACCCCTTGACCGAGCCGCTTGACCTGGAGATATTTGCCGAGACGCTGGAATTGGTGCCCGAACCGGTGATCGTGGCCGGAGGGGTGGGAAGTCTTGATGATCTGCGCACGCTGACCAGGCTGTCGGTGGATGGTAACAGGCTGCGGGGGGTGATCGTGGGCAGGGAGGTGACGGTCGGTCGATTCAGCATGGCCGACGCCAAACAGACCGTCATGGCCGGCCAGGAAGTCCCCTCACTGAGCCCGAGGGGGGGCATGAGCGCCATTATCTGGGTGGATGATCTGGAAAGGATGGCCGACTTCTACACCGAAGCCCTGGGTCTGCAGCAGGTAACCGCTCCGCACATGGCCACCCGCGGTCACATGTGGATGGCGGTGGGGGGATCCTATCTGATCCTCAGAAAACGACAGCCCGACTCCCCGCCCGGTGGGGGGGCCGAGATCGTGCTGTGGGCGGACGACCTGGGCGAGTGGGAGCAGTACCTGAAGGGCCGGGGCATGAATGTGATCGACATGCCCGCTCAGCGAAGCGGTCTTCCATTGGACATGCGGGCGGTGACCGACCCCGAGAACAACACCATCTGGGTGAGCCACCAACCTCAAGTCTTCTGAACTTCACCGCCTGGGCGCCTCCAACCGGCCAAGAAGAGGCAACCGGGGCGCCCGGTTCGATCCTTAGAGGGATAGGGGCCGGGCGGCCAGGAGAACCTGTGAAATCAGACACTATCTCGCGAAAACGGCCCCGAAATTTCTGTCCCGAGGGACCCTCCCCCGCCACCACCTTTCCTGGGGTCGGGACGCGAATCCATCACGCAGAACGGGATTCGCTATCCCGACAATATGGTCCCTGCGGCCGGTCTGGTCGACGTCTGAACAGACCGGGAGGTGCTTGACTCCTATCACTATGTGGCGCCTCGGAGACAAAGTCAAGCCAACGGCCATCCTGTTTTTCGCGACCCCCCAAGAAATCTACTCGCGCAGGCTCTCAGCTATTCGGCCGAATTCTTCCCGACAAACGCAGATGCGGCCCCTGAACGGTGACCACCAGGGCGTGATCGCCGATCCGAGCGCTTCCTGCGGTTGGTTTTGGCGTGCGATCCTGCCAGAATGGGGCGGGTAGCGTCACCAGACGCTCATCCAGAGCGGTGGAGGGACAGGCCCCGCGAAACCGCGGCAACCGGTCGGAGCATCCGGCACGGTGCCAAAGCCTGACCGATGAGTAGAGGAGAGTCGGTGACAAAAAACACCCCCCGCCAGCAGGTCGAGACCTCCCCCTCCGACCTTGCTCCCACCCGGACCCGGTTCCTGCAACTGGACGGCCCGTTCACCACATTGAGCGGGAAGACCATCGAGCAGGTGACCCTGGCCTATGAGATGTACGGCGAGTTGAACGCGGCCCGCGACAACGTGATCCTGGTGTTCCACGCTCTGACCGGAAGCCAACATGCCGCTGGCTACACCCCTTCGGTGCCGGGAGTGGGCGCGCGGTGGACCGAGGAGATGCAGGTCGGCTGGTGGGAAGGGTTCATCGGACCGGGGCAGGCCTTCGACACCAACCGATATGCGGTGGTGTGCGTCAACTATCTGGGCGGGTGCTACGGGTCGACCGGACCGGGATCCGCCAACCCCGCCACCGGCCGCCCCTACGGATCCGAGTTTCCCTCCCTGACGGTCACCGACATCGTCGACTCCCAGGTGCGGCTGTTGGAGCAACTGGGCATCGAGCGGATCCATGCCTGCACCGGTGGCTCGGTGGGAGGTCTGATGGCATTGGTGATGGCCACCCGATACCCCGACCGGGTGAAGGTGGTGATTCCGATCGCGGCGGGCCTGGGCGTCACCACTCTGCAGGTGATCCACAATTTCGAGCAGATGTTCGCCATCGTCGCCGACCCCAACTTTCGGGGTGGTGACTACTACCAGGGACCCTCACCGGATCTCGGACTGGCGCAGGCGCGGATGATCGGTCACAAGACTTTCGTTTCCCTGTCCGCGCTTCGGGAACGCATCCGCCACGACATCGTTTACCAGGACAACCTGGCCGGATACCGGGTGCAGCATCCCATGGAGTCCTACATGCTGCATCAGGGACGAAAGTTCGTGCAGAGGTTCGACGCCAACACCTATCTGAAGGTGGTGAGGATCTGGCAGAAGTTCGACCTGCTGAAGGAAGTCGGCGGCCAAACCTTCGAGGAACTGTTGAGCCGATGCCGAGAACAACAGTGGATGGTTTTCACCATCGATTCCGATGTCTGCTTCTACCCCGAAGAACAGGACAACATGGTCCGAACCCTGAAGACCGCCGAGGTGCCGGTGCTGTGGCGTACCGTCCATTCTCACAAGGGACACGACGCCTTCCTGCTGGAACCGGACAAATTCAAACCGGGATTGCAGGCCGTTCTGGGCTGAACCCCCCGGGTCTATTCCTGAACCTCGATCAATGGTTCACCGTCGATCACCACTCCAATCTCCCAGGCCCCCGCTCCCTCGGTTCGCAGGCGGGTGATGAGAGCCTGGAGGGACTCTGGCCGAACCGCGATGAGCAGTCCCCCGCTGGTTTGGGCATCGCAGATCAACCGACGAGTTGTTTCGTCTCCGCCCCGCAGCCTGGGAGCGGCCGCCGCCAGGTTGCCCAGGCTTCCCCCCGGATAGTGGCCGGCCCCCAGCAGTTCGGCAGCCCCCGGCAGAAGTGGCAAGCGGGAACTCTCCAAACGCGCGCCCGCCCCCGACGCCTCCAGCATGGAAAGCAGATGTCCCGCCAGCCCGTACCCGGTGACGTCGGTGGCGGCGGATACACCCACCGCCACCATGGCTCGCCCGGCGCGGTCGTTGAGAGAACCCATGGTCTCCACCGCCGACCCGAGGACCCCGGTCGAGCACTCGCCGGCCTTGTGAGCGGTGGTGATGATTCCCGTGCCGAGGGGCTTGGTGAGAACCAACCGGTCGCCCGGTCGGGCCCCGGCGTTGGCAACTATCTCTTCTTCCGCAGCGGTTCCCGTCACCGCGAAGCCGTACTTGGGAACGGGATCTTCAATGGTGTGTCCTCCCACCACCGTGCATCCCGCCTCTGCCATAATCTCGGCGCCGCCTTGGGCGATTTCCCCCAGAAGGGAAAGCGGGAGATCCGAGGACGGCCAGCACATCAACTGGAGGGCGGTGAGAGGCCGACCTCCCATGGCGTACACGTCGGACAGGGCATTGGCGGCGGCAATGCGTCCGAAGTCCCGGGGATCGTCCACTACCGGAGTGAAGAAATCCACCGTCTGGATAAGGACGCGCCCGTCCGCCAGGCGATATACGCCTGCGTCGTCGCGGGTCTCCACCCCCACCAACAGATCGGGAGAGGAAAACGCGGGATGATCCTGTAGTGGACGCAGCACCTGCGCCAGCTCGGTCGACCCGAGCTTGCAGCCTCAACCGGCGCCGGGACTGAAACTGGTCAGCTTGAATGCCATCCCAGCAAAGCTACCAGCCAACCGGCGGTTGGCGAACGCTGGCCGCAGGACCGCCGACGGGGGCGGAATCGGGCCGGTTTTCGGACGATATTCTTCAATGGTCATGATCGAGAAACCGACCACCTTCCTGACTCCGGAAGCCCACCGCAGACTCACGGCCGAGTTGGAAGAACTGAAGGGCCCCAAGCGAATCGAGATTTCCGACCGCATCGCCGAAGCCCGATCTCACGGTGACATCCGGGAAAACGCCGACTATCACGCCGCCAAGGACGAGCAGGGCCTGATGGAGGCCCGCATCGTTCACCTGGAGCAGGTGCTGCGGGACGCCCGGGTCAAAGAGGTGGTGGACACCGGCCGGGTGGAGATCGGGTCGATGGTGACCGTGGTGGACGCCGACGGCGACGAAATGGAATTCCTGCTGGCCCCCGCCGAGAATCGAGGTTCGGCCAAGCTGGTGGTGTCGCCCACCAGCCCCCTGGGGGCGGCGGTCCTCGCCAAGTCGCCCGGCGACCCGGTGGCCTACGAGGCCCCGGGGGGCCGGTTCGAAATGACCGTCATCTCGGTCCGCCCCTTCTCCGGGTAGCCCCGCGCCGGACCGGCGCCGTTGGTCCCCAAGGCCCGGTCTGAGGCAGAAAACCGATCACCCGGGCCGTAATCTCTGGAGAGTATGAAATTGCGTCCCCCAGGTCTCCGGGAGTTGGCCCGGCGCCTTCGGAAAACCGCTCATTCGCGCCCCTCCGAAGTGGAGCAGTACCTGGGCGCCAACACCGAAACATGGAAGGCCCTGGCCGGGGCGTCTCCCCATGACGCGGCGGACATCTTGGAATCGGTGTCCCCCGACACCGCCGGGGAACTGCTGAACCTGCTCGACCGCCAACCCAGCGCCTCGGTCCTCGAAGAGTTGCGGGACGAGTTGGCGGCCACCTTGCTTCGGGAACTTCCATCGGGCGAGGCTGCCTCGGTGCTGGAGAAGATGCCGTCCACCGAGGCGGTGGACATCTTGGAGAACATGCCCACCGAGACGGTGTCCGCCCTGATCGACCTGATGGAAGAGCCGGCCGGGGACAAGGTAAGCCAACTGTTTGACTATCCGTCGGACACCGCCGGGGGCTTGATGACCACCGATGTGGCGGTGCTGCCGGTGGGACTTTCCGCCGGAGAGGCGATCGAGCGTATCCGCACGATCCGGGAGACGGTGGAGGACCTCACCTACGTATACATCACCGACGACTTCGGGGTGCTGCGGGGAGTGGTCTCCTTCCGGGACCTGGTGTTCGTTCGTCCGGCGGTGGGCCTGGACGAGGCCATGGAGGCCAATCCGGTGTCGGTCCGGCTCACCGCCGACCGGGAAGAGGTCTCCGAACTAATGCAGCGCTATCGGCTGCTGGGACTGCCGGTGGTGGACGAACTGGGACATCTGCAGGGCATGGTTACCCACGACGAGGTGATCGACGCAGTGCAGGCCGAAGCCTCCGAGGACTTCGCCGCCTCGGTGGGGGCCGGGGCCGAGGAGACCATCCACACCGGGGTCCTCTCCTCGGTGAGAATGCGGCTTCCCTGGCTGTCCCTCAACCTGCTCTTGGCGTTGATCGTGGCGTTTGTGATCGAGCGGCAGACCGGGATCATCTCGGCCGAACCGGTGCTGGCCGCCCTCATGCCGGTGGTGGCTCTTTTGGGCGGCAATGGGGGGGTGCAAAGCCTGGCGGTGGTGATTCGCTCCATGACGATGGGTGATCTGCCCAGGGCGCGGATCTGGACCGTGATGAGACGACAGTTGAGCATCGGGCTGCTGAACGGGGCGTTCCTGGCGGTGTTCTCGATGTTCTTGACCGTGGCGCTCTTGTCGCTGGGGATGTTCTCCTCCAATTTCGGACCTCGGCAAGTGGCCACGGTGGTGGGATTGGCGGCGCTCGCCAACCTGTCCATCGCCACCCTGGCCGGCACCGGCATCCCCGTGGTGCTCCGTCGGCTGGGTTTCGACCCGGCGCTGGCCTCCAGCATCTTTCTGACCCTGATCACCGACGTGGTGGGATTCGGGGGGTTCCTGATGGTGGCGGCCCTTCTGCTGTAACCGGCGCCCACAACACCCGTCCTGGTTGGGCGCCATCAGCGCCTTATCTCAATGTGAGGTGAAGGAAGACCCCCCGATGCGGCCGGTTACCGCCGGACTCGTTCCCTGAAAGCCGAGATCAATTGCCCGGTGATCGGGCCGGGCGGGTAGCGGTGGTCGTCCAGTTGGACGATCGGGGTTATCTCGCGGGTGGTGCCGATCACCATTGCCTCATCCGCCTCGATCATCCGACCCAATCCGAACCGCCCCTCCCGGATCGGGATCCCCAGGTCGTGGGCCAGTTCCAGCACCACCTGCCGGGTGATCGAATCCAGGATCCACAGGTCGAGCGAGGGGGTCTCCAGCACCCCGCCGGTGACCCACGCCACCGAGAACACTGGCCCCTCCAGCACGATCCGTTCCTCGGAGATGAGCAACGCCTCGTCGTAGCCCTCTCTCTGAGCCCGACGGGTGGATGCCATGTTGGGAGCATAGGAAAGAGTCTTGCCGCCCGCCAGATCCCACCGATGCCCGGCGGAGTGCCAAGGGGCGGTCATCACCAGCAGACGAATTCGATCGGGCCGGGGGGGAACCTCCTGCCACATCACAACGCACAATTCGTCTCCGGGATTGTGGCCCCGGCCCAGCACCACCCTGATCAGGCCTTCCTCGCCGCAGGTCGCCACCTGCTCCACCCATGAGTCGAGGTCGGCCCGGTCGGGGGTCTGCAGATTCAGCATCTCGGCCGATCGCTCCAACCGGTCGAGATGCGGTCCGGCTTGGAAGGGGCGGCCCCCATAGACCCTCATCACCTCAAAGCAACCGTCACCCCGCAGGATGGTGGGGCTGGTGATGGGAAAGATCATCTCCCCCGACGGCGCTCCATTGACCAGCAGGCTGTGCTCGCTCATCGCCGGTTCCATCCGCTGGTCATGGGACGACGGCGCTCCCGTCCGAGGTGCTTGGTGGTAATCCGGGGACCGGGCGCCGCCTGGTGTCGTTTGTATTCCGATCTTTCCACCAGTCCCACCACTTTACGCACCATCTCCGAGTCAAATCCGGCGGCGATGATGTCTTTCACCGAGAGTTCCTCATCTATATACATCGCCAACACAGAGTCCAGTTCATCATAGGGCGGGAGGGAGTCGGTATCAACCTGGTTGGGTCGCAACTCCGCCGAAGGGGGCTTGGTGAGCGTTCCTTCCGGGATAACCGGGCCCGGTCCGGACCGGTTTCGCCATTGGGCCAGGCGGAAAACCCACGTCTTGTAAAGGTCTTTGAGGGGGGCGAAACCCCCCACCATGTCACCGTAAAGGGTGGCGTAACCCACCGACAGTTCGGACTTGTTGCCCGTGGCCAGCACGAGACTGCCGTACCGGTTGGAGAGCGCCATCAACAGCGACCCCCGGGCGCGGGCCTGCAGGTTCTCGCCGGCCACTCCCCACTCCTTCCCTTCCATCACCGGTGACAGTGTCTCCGAAAATGCCCGGTGGATCCGCTCGATGGGGATCATCTCGAAGCGAAACCCCAGATTGGAGGCCAACAGCTTGGCGTCGGTGCGGGAGTGCTCGGAACTGTACACGGACGGCATGGACACTCCCCACACCCGGTCGGCGCCCAAGGCGTCCACCGCCAGGCAGGCGGTGACCGCCGAGTCGATCCCACCCGACAGGCCCACCAGGGCCGATTCGAAGCCGTTCTTGCGAACGTAGTCACGGGTGGCCAAAGTCAGCCCCGCCCAGATCTCTTCCTCGCGGGACATCGCAGAGGGTGGCGGAGGCGAGGAAAGCATCGGGTCGCGACCCGTGGGCAGTTCCACAATGAATCGGTGGGGGCGAAACGAGGGCGAGCGGTGGAGAATCCGGCCATCGGGTCCCGCCGCCACGGACGCTCCGTCGAACACCAACTCGTCTTGTCCCCCCACCATGTTCAGGTAGAACACCGGCGTCCCCGCCGACCGGGCCCTTCCCGAGACCAATGCCTCTCGTTCGGTGGCCTTGCCCACGTGATAGGGAGAGGCGTTGAGGTTGACAATCACGTCCACCCCGGCCGCGGCCAGATCTCGCCAAGGGCCGTGGTCGATCCACAGGTCCTCGCAGATCGAGACCCCCACCCGCCCGTTGCCCACCTCCCACACTCCCACCTCGCCTTCTCCGGGTTGGAACCACCGTCGCTCGTCGAACACCCCGTAGTTGGGAAGCGCCCGCTTGTGATAGATCCCCCGCACCCGGCCCCCGGCCAGAAGAGCGGCGGCATTGGCCACCCGGCCCCCGTATGCGTCCTGGCTCCTCACCGAACTCCCCCGGGACCCCGAGTCCAAGAACCCCACCACCGTGGCGGTCCGGGCTGATCGGCGGGCCAACTCCGACAACACCTCGTGTCCTGAGCGCAGAAAGTCATCCCGCAGGGCCAGATCTTCGGGGGGATATCCGGTGACCGCCAACTCGGGCAGCACCAGCAGGTGGGCATCTTCCGACTCGGCCCAGTCCATGGCATCCCGGATAAGCCGCCGGTTGTGGTCCAGATCACCCACTACCGGGTTGATTTGGGCGCCGGCTATTCGCAGGGGCATCCGCGCAACAATGGCATTCGCACAAGAATACGGAACCGCCCATTGGCGGGTCAAGGCCAACTATCTTGGGCGATGGATGGATACCTCGCTCGGCAACCACCAGATGAGGCCCTCCCCTGCCCCACCGGGTCGTGGGCGGCAGGCCGCGGCGGTCTTCCTGGGAGGTTCCGCCGGGGCCCTGGCCAGGTACGGCATCGGTCTGCATATATCAGCCGTAGGGGAGATTCCCCTGGCCACCATGGCGGCCAACCTGAGCGGATCGACCATCCTTGGCTTCTTGGCCGGCATGGCGCTGGCGAGAGAAGGCCGGGGAATCGGATGGGCCTTGTGGGGAGTGGGATTCTCGGGCGCCTTCACCACCTTCTCGACCTTCGCCTTCGAAGCACTGCGCCTCATGGAGCGACAGGGTCCCCTGACGGCGGCCCTCTACGCGGTCGCCAGCGTGCTGGGAGGGTTGCTGGTGGCCACCGCCGCTCGGCGCCGGGGGCTGAAATGGTGATACTCGGGATAGCTTTGGCGGGCGGCCTGGGGGCCGTGGCGCGGTGGCTGATCTCGATTTGGTTGGATGGCAAGGCCGCGCCCCGGGGCGCCGCCACCGCGGTGGTAAACCTGGCGGGCGCGCTGGCGCTGGGAGTGGTGGCCGCGCTGTGCCGGCAGGGGCGAATCGAGCCGCAGTTGGGATTGGTGCTGGGGACCGGCCTGCTCGGCGCCTTTACCACCTTCTCCACCTGGATGGTTGAAACCTTGGAAGCATCCGGGGGGAAAGCCACCGCGGTCCTGGGACGCACGGCGATACCTACCCTGGCGGGAGTCGCTCTGGCCTGGGTCGGTATGCAGGTGGTCTGAACCAGGGTGAAGTGGCCCGGGCCGTGGCCGCGCCGAAGGGGAGCCGGTCGCTTGTCCGGGGTCGATAGCCTGTTGCACATCGTGTCCTCACCAAGACAGATCGAAGAAACTGTCCGAGAAGTTCTCGATGAGGTGATCGAGGTGAGAAGGACCTTGCACCGCCACCCGGAATTGTCCCATACGGAACACCGCACCACCGCGCGGTTGGCGGAGGCGCTGGCAAACCACGGCATAGCAACCCGCATCCGGCAACCGTCGGGAACGGGTCTTTGGGCCGAAGTCGGATCGGAGGGTCCCGTGGTGGCGTGGCGATCCGATCTGGATGCCCTGCCCATCGAGGAACCTCCCACCCAGCCCTTTGCCTCGCGGAATCCGGGGGTGATGCACGCCTGCGGGCACGACGCCCATGCCGCCATCGGTCTGGGGGTGGCGGCGGCCCTGAATCGGCTGGGACCGCTGCCGGGCAGGGTCCGGTTGATTTTCCAGCACTCCGAGGAGGCTCTTCCCAGCGGCGCGGCGCAGATGGTGGAGGAGGGAGTCATGGATGGCGTGCAGGCAATCGCCGCCCTCCACGTGGACGCCACCCTGGCGGTGGGGAAAGTGGGCATCAAGAAAGGCGCCATCACCAGTTCCAGCGACCTGGTGCGGATAGTGCTGCGTGGGCCGGGAGGGCACACCGCCCGACCCCATCTCACCACCGACCTGCTACATACCACCGGAAAGGTGCTCACCGAACTCCCCGCACTGTTGGGACGTTCGATAGATCCACGCATTCCCTTCTCGCTGACCTTCGGGCAGATCCGCGGGGGAACCGCCCAGAACGTAATCCCCACCGAGGTGGTGATCCGCGGAACCTGTCGTACCCCCGATCCCGACCTGCGGGAACGTCTGCCGAACATGACCCGCCGCCTCACCCGGCAGATCGTCGCTCCCACCGGCGCCGAGGCGGAAATCACCTGGCGCCCGATTCTCCCACCGGTTCACAACCATCCCCCGACCACCGACACCGTCCGGCGGTCGCTGCTCGCCCTGCTGGGCCGGGAAGCGGTGACAGACACCTTCACCTCCCTGGGCGCCGAGGATTTCTCCCACTATCTGGACCGGGCGCCGGGAATGATGATGAGACTGGGTACCAAAACCGAGGGCAGCCGAAGAGACCTGCACTCGGCCTGGTTTCAGATCAGCGAGGACTGCCTGGAAGTGGGTGTGAGGGCGGGAGTCGCAGCGATGCTGGGCCTGCTTTCGTCCGCAATCGGAAGCCGTTAGGCCACCTCAGTCGCCCAATAGCCGGAATCCTTCCGTCCGAAGGGCTTGGCGCAGGCGGTCGGCCTCCTCGGGTCGGACCGAGAGGGTGAGCACACCGCCGCCTCCGTGGGTGGCGTGTCGAAGTTGCAGGTCCCGCAAATCCACCCCGCTCACCGCCAATGCCTGTCCCACATGGGCGATCTCCCCCGGCTTGTCCTCCAGGAGCACCCCCACTCCTTCCACCGGCGCCGCCAGTGCGGTGCGGGTTTGCCGGGCGGTCCCCAAGAGATCGGTTACCCAGGTGAGTTCCTCCCCTTCCAATTGCTCGGCCCACTTCCCCAGGCCGACCGACATCTTCCGAAGGGCCGAGGACAGCGGCCGCCGGTTGGCCACCAGCAGATCGGCCCACCAGTCGGAACTGGACAGGGCAATGCGGGTGAGATCCCGGAAGCCCCCGGCCACCATGGTGTCGGCCGAGGGTCCGGCGGCGCTCAATTCCTCCACCAGCGAGGCGGCCAGCACCATGGGAAGATGGCTCACCAGGGCCACGATGCGATCATGATCCGCGGCGGTCATCTCCACCGGCTGGGCGCCCAGGGATTCGACCACCGCGGCCATATCCTCCCGGTCGCGGGGATCGGAGTGGTCAGAGGTAAGGACCCAGGTCGCCCCCCGGAACAGATCCCCACTGGCGCCCCCGGGACCGGACACTTCCCGGCCGGCCATGGGATGTCCTCCCACAAACCGGGGCAGGCCCGATGCCGCCCTGACCACGGGCTGTTTGATGCCCGCCACATCGGTAACCAGGGCGTCGGTCCGAAGCTCGCTGAGAATCGATACCGTGACTCGGGGCGGGGAAGCCAAAACCACCAGATCAGCGCCGCCCACCGCTTCAGAGAGGGTGGCTGCCCGGGCCGAGACGGCGCCCATGGCCGCCGCCCGGTCGAGATGGGCGGTGTTGGTATCCCACCCGCACACCTCCCATCCCTGCATTGACAGCCCGATCCCGATCGAGGTCCCGATCAGGCCGGTGCCCACCACCGCCGCCGATCGCATCTAGAGAGAAACACCCATGGCTTCGGCGATCACCTCGATAGTCTCCATCAACTCGGCGAACTCTCCGGGAAGGATCGCCTGAGCGCCGTCCACCAAGGCGGTGTCCGGGGCAGGATGGACATCGATCATTATCCCGTCAGCGCCCACCGCCAAAGCCGCCCGGGAAAGGGGGGCCACCAAGTGCCTGCGACCCGACGAGTGAGAAGGGTCCACCACCACCGGCAAGTGGGAAAGTTCCTGGAGCAGCGGCACGGCAGTGATGTCCAGGGTGTTGCGGGAGGCGGTTTCGAAGGTGCGGATGCCCCGTTCCGCCATGAGGATTTCCTGATTGCCTTCCTTGTAGATGTACTCGGCCGCGTTCAGCCATTCCTCCAAAGTGGCAGTGAAGCCCCGCTTCAACATAACCGGGGTCTTGCACCTGCCCACCTCGGTGAGCAGTGCGAAGTTGGACATGTTGCGGGTGCCGATGCGCAGCATGTCGGCATAGCCCGCCACCAATTCCACATCCCGGGGATCCAGGACCTCGGCCACAAACGGCATGTCGAACTCCTCGCGGGCTTCGGCCAGCAGCATCAGACCCTTCTCCTTGAGTCCCTGAAAGGAAAAGGGAGAGGTGCGAGGCTTGAAAGCGTCGCCCCGCAGAACGGTGGCGCCGGCCTCCCTCACGGCCTCGGCGGTTTGGAAAAGAATGTCGCGGGACTCAACCGCGCAGGGTCCGGCGATGGGCGTGAAAGAACCGTCCCCGATTGACACGCCCCGGATGTTGATGACGGTCCTGTCCGGCTGAAAGTCACGGCTGACCAGTTTGAAGGGACGCATCACCGGCACGGCCCGTTCGACCCCGCTCAGGGCTTCGAAAGGCAGTTGCAGCATCTGCTGACGGTCGCCCACCGCGCCGATCACGGTCCTGAAACGCCCCACCGAGACATGCGCCTCGCAATCTATCGACTGAAGCCGGTTCACCACCACCTGGACCTGCTGTTCGGTGGCGTCATGTTTCATCACGATGATCATCGACGGTCCCTTTTCCGTTGAACCTTCCTCATGTTACGGCTTTGAATCAACCGCTACTCTGGTTTGCTCCTGCGGGCCGCCAAACCTGATAGTCCATGCCGCAATCGCCCCGGATGGTTGCTTGGCGGGGGAGGTATTCTCTTGCGCAATGTCCATCGATATCGCCGGCTTCATCCACAATGTCAAAGAACACGCGATAAAGCACGGCTTTCATATCCACGACGAGCGACATTTCGTGGAGACCTACTCTCTGCGCCAGTCCTGGGAGGTGGACCTGCATCCGGCGGAATCCTGCAACCTGCCGATCGACATTCATCTGTCCCTTGATGTGGAGCCGCGGGCGTTGCTGGCTCTGATCGACCGGTTGGAAGAGATGGAGGAAGACTTCGAAGAACCCGAGGACATCTACCAGTTGCACATGTACTTCAACTGGTCGGTTCCTCCGCTCACCAATCCGCCTGACCTCCTGGTACTCGCCACCGACCTGGCGGGGGTGGGAGAGATTGCGCTCCCCGTGGAGGTGCAGGCGATCGACTCCTACGCACCTTTGGGCTCGGACACCCAGCGACGTCTGATGATCACGGGGACGGTGCATATTTCGCTGGTTGATCTGGTGATGGGCCGCGACCAGATGTGCGAAACCCTGGATCTGGTCAAAGAAGTAAGCCTCTACCTGGCCGAACGGGTGGAAGCCTGGGTGTAGTTGTTTTCCGGGCCGCCCTGAGACTGGGAAAAAACCTCAACCGGATATTCCAAAAAACCCTATGCCAATTGTTGACGATTGTCCCGGCGCCAACCCATAGTGGTAGGAGTCACAAGATGCCCCGCTCAATCAGACGCGTCGATTGCGCGGGTGGAATATACCTTCGGAAAGTGCCTTTCACCGGCGAACCGGCCAGGCGCGGCCCGACCCACGGCGGAGGTGGCGGGGGAGGGAGCCCATCAGGGGGAAGCGATTCGGCGGAGATTTTCGCGACTTTTTAGTTTTGGAAAGGCAGCCGTCGGCTACGGATAGCCCACCTGGGGCTGGATGCCCACCACTTTGGGGCCGTCGGATTCCAGCTCCAGGAACACAAACCAGGTGGACCAGTCGAGGCCTCCCAGATTTTCGTCGTCTCCGGGGTCATGGATCGCCACCCAGGGGAAGTTGGCAAACGCCGAGGAGATGGCCCCCTCGGGCAGAACCGCATTGCCGCCCAAGGTCATACCTCCCACCTGGAAGTCCACATCCTGATCCAAGTAGTCAGACAGGAAAGCGTCGGCGATCACTTCCTTCCAGGTGCCCACCGTGGCCTCCGACTCGCCGGCCGAGGCCCCGGTGTTGGACCAAGTCAGTTCGGTGTCATCGCCGTGCAGTCCCACCAGGTCCTCGGGGGCCCAGCGCCGCAGGTTGTCGTCGAAGTGGATAACGAACAACCCCCGCCAGGAGACAACCTCCTCCAGGCCTTCACCCACCACCAGGGCGTTGGCGAACTGGTCGATGGTCTGTCGCCAATCCCACTCCTGCTCGACGTCGCCAGGCGTCCAGGTTTCGGTCAGGTAATAGCCGTACACCCAACCCACCGCCTCCCCCACCACCAATTCGTGCCATGTCCGTCCGTCCACCAAATCGACCGCCCCGGTGGCGACCAGATCCGCCTGCGCGGGCGCAAGAGTGGTCACCCTGGGATTGTCGGTGCCCGGACCGGCGCGGACGTTCAGGCTGTTGTTCGGGTCATCGGGCGCCAACAGCACCACCCCCATGCGAGGGGGCGGAACAGTGGTAGTGGTGGTGGTAGGGGCGGTTGTGGGAGCAACCGTATCCGCGACCGGTTCGTCGGGGGACTCGGTCGCCTCGGCCTCCGAAGCCATGTCGTCGTCGGCGGCCGTGGTCACCGCTCCCTCCTCGTCGTCTCCCCCGCATGCGGCGCCCACTATCGCCACCAACAGCACAACCCAAAGCAACCTACCCAACCCCCTGGGCGAAATAACGCGAAACATGGTTTCAAAGGGTAGCACCCGGATATCTCGTTTGCCTACCGGGCGCTCGGTCAAATCGATACATGTCCCGAACGGGGGCGCCGGTTCGACTAGGGCCGCTCTCCCCTGGCCAGGCGGCGGTTGATGCGGTCCACCACTGCCAGCAGTTCCGGTGGTTCATCGATCACGTAATGCGCCCCGGCCTCCCGCAACAGCCTGCGAGACACCGCCAGGCGGTCCGACACCTCCTGCGCCGACCATGAAGCGGCCTCTTCCAGGGTTTGGGCGTTCATGTAGTTGCTGTAGCGGGCGATCCCCACCGACCAGCAACCCGCCGCAAGGCCCTCCGCCACCCCCGAGCAGGTGTCATCCACCTTCACCACCGCCTGAACGGGATGAAGGTCCAACAACTCCAGGTTGCGATACACCATGAAGGGACGCGGACGGGCGCCATTGAGCACCTCGTCGCCGGCCACCGTGCAGTCGGGCACAAAACCCTGATCCCTGCTGCACTTCAACAGGACGTCCACCATGGATCTGGTGAAACCGGTGGTTACCCCGATCTTCACACCACGTTCCGAAAGCCCCGCAGCCATCTCGGTCACGCCCGGCAAGAGGGTGGCATACTCGGGCAGGCACTCGATCTGGCGGGGCTCGAAATCCTCGAACAGGGAACGGGCGTCGGCATCGTCGGGATCCCGGCCGTGCACAGCCCGCCAGCGTTGTCGGACCGCAGGCGTCCCGAGCAGTTCCCGGATGTGCCGGTCCTTGGGGAGACCCATGGGTCCTCGGGCCTCCGACATACTGATCTCCACCCCCGCCCCGGCAAAAACCTCCACGAACACTCTGGCCGGCGCCATCACATATGCGTCGCAAACCGTCCCGGCCCAGTCCAGAATCGCCCCCCGGACCGGACCTTCATAGCGCCATGCGGTGTCGGATCCGATACATCCGCATATTACAAAATGGCGAAGGATCGGAAGGGCAACCCATTGGTAGTGTCTACCCGCATGTCCCGGACCATTCAACTGTTCGTCACCTGCCTGGTGGACGCCATCTTTCCCCAGATAGGCCGGGACGTGGTGCGGCAACTGGAGCAGATGGGCGAGGAGGTCGAATTCCCCACCGATCAAACCTGCTGCGGCCAGCCGGCCTACAACGCCGGACACCCGCGGGAGGCCGCCGAAGTGCTGATACACAACCTGGAGGTGCTGGACCAAACCGAGGGGCCGATCGTGATCCCGTCGGGATCATGTGCGGATTTCATGATTCACCACGGGCCGCGGCTGGTTCGATCGGAAACCCCGGACAACACCGAACTGGCCGAGCGGGTGGCGGCGCGGATCCGGGAGTTCACTTCCCACATGGCCGAGGGGAGAAGCAACGGCTCGGACGAGACATCCCGGCCAACCCATGATCCGGAGAACGCCCGCAGACTTCGGGCGTTCTATCACCCGTCCTGCCACGCCTTGCGCGGCCTGGGGTTGCGCAAAGAGGGGGAGCAGTTGCTCGAGTCGGTGGACGGGGTGGAACGGGTGGAGATCGAAGGCGCCGAGGAGTGCTGCGGGTTCGGGGGCCTGTTCGCCCTGGAAATGCCCGAAGTGTCCACCGAGATCATGAACGCCAAGCTTGACCGGCTTGAGGAAGGGGAAGTGGAGATGCTGGTGGGGGCCGACTCCGCCTGCCTGATGCATCTGGAGGGCGGTTTGCGCCGCCGGGGAAGCGCCATACAGGTGGTGCACATCGCCTCGGCCCTGACCGGAGCGGGCCAAGGGGGCGGGCGCCGCCGGGCATCGAACCCATGAAGCAGGCGGTCACCTTCCGCGATCGGGCTGTTTCCGAGATGTCCACCGCCAAACCCGCCGCGGTGGGCCGGGCGGCGCGGCGGTTCGTGGGCCAGCGCCAGTGGGCGGTGGACGACTTCGCGGCCATGGAGGCAACCCGCGACCGGGGACGGCAAATCCGGCTCCACACCCTGGCCAATCTGGACCGCTACCTTGGACAATTCGCCGACTCGGTGGAGCGGGCCGGAGGGCGGGTCCTGTGGGCGGCCGACGCCGAGGAGGCCAACCGGATGATCGCCCGGGAGGTGGGAACCGATCGGAGCAAGCTGGTGATCAAATCAAAGTCGATGGTCACCGAGGAATTGGAGCTACTGCCCTACCTGGAAGGACAGGGACACCAGGTGGTGGAAACCGACCTGGGGGAGTTCATCGTGCAGATCGCCGGAGATCACCCCTCTCACATCATTGCGCCGGTCATGCATCTCACCCGCCAGGATGTGGGCGCCCTCTTCGAAGAGCAGTTGGGGATGCCCTACACCGACGAACCGTCGTCACTCACCCAAATGGCCCGACGACACCTGCGGCGTTACTTTCTCAGCGCCGACGTGGGCATCTCGGGAGTGAACATGGGGATCGCCGACACCGGGTCGATCATCACCATCACCAACGAGGGAAACGGGTGGCTGACCACCGCCGCTCCCCGGATGCACATCGCGGTGATGGGCATGGAGCGACTGGTCCCCACTCTGGCGGATGCCACCACCATCGTGGAAATCCTGGCCCGTTCGGCCACCGGACAGCGGCTCAGTGTCTACACCAACCTGGTGACCGGACCCCGCCGGAGCGAGGATCCCGACGGACCCGACGAATTCGTGGTGGTGATTGTGGACAACGGGCGCAGTCGGGTGCTGGGAAGCGATGCCTCCGAGATCCTGGCCTGCATCCGGTGCGGCGCCTGCCTGAACGTTTGCCCGGTGTTTCAGCAGGTGGGCGGCCATGCCTACGGGCAGGTGTATCCCGGTCCGGTGGGAGCGGTGCTGGCGCCGGGAATGGCCGACTTTCAGGAATGGGCCGACCTCCCGTACGCCTCCAGCCTGTGCGGCGCCTGCCGGGAAGTCTGTCCGGTACGGATCGACATACCCAAGCTCCTGGTCCACCAGCGAGCCCGGGCGACCGCCGACAACGACCCGTTTCGCTGGTTGGGTCCCGGGATGGCCGTCTATCGACAGGCCGGGAAGAGACCGGCGCTGTGGAAGGCGCTGCTGGGGGTGGGCCGTATGGCGGGACGGGCCAAGAAAAAGGGAGAATGGTTCCACCGTCTGCCCTTTCACAGCAAGGCCTGGACTCAAAGCCGCGATTTCCCGCCGCCGGCCGGTCAGTCCTTCCGGCAGTGGTGGAAGGAGAATCGCCATGGAACGTAGCCGATTTCTGAACCGTATAGTCAAGGCGGCGGGAGCAGCCACCATTCCGGAGTCCGGGGATGCTCCTTCCCCGGCGGCGCTGCCGGATCTGCCGGAGGTGGATCTGGCCGAACACTTCATCGAGGCATTCCGTATGCTCGACGGACGGGTCCATCACCAGTCTCCGCTGACGGTTGTCACCAAGATCATGGCGGACCGCGGGGTCGACGAGTACGTGGCCTGGGATCAGGAGCATCTTCCCGCCGACGGTTTGCTCGAGGAACTGACCGAGCGAGGATACCGACGCATCGGAACCGTCCTGCCCGAAGACCCGCAAAATCGCATCGCCCATCAGATGGGCTACATGGAGGTGGAAGTGGGAATCTCGGCGGCGGTCGCCGCCCTGGCCGAGTCGGGTTCGGTGGTGCTTGCCTCGGGACCCGGTCGCTCCCGCCTGGTATCGGTGATTCCCACCGTGCATGTGGTGTTGGTGCCGACCAACCGGATATTCCGCTCCCTGTCGCATTGGGTTGCGGAGGTGGAGTCGCCCGACCTGCCCGCCAACCTGATGGTGGTGTCAGGACCCAGTCGCACCGGTGACATTGAACTGACTCTCACCAGAGGAGTACACGGACCGGGCGAGGTCCACGCGGTGCTGGTGTGACGGCTCGGACCGGCCGATGGGCGGGTCGCTTCGCGTCCCTCTAACCTGATCTGCATATGGCCATCGCCACCCGCCTGCGCCCCTTCGAAAGCACTATTTTCACCGAGATCTCCCATCGCGCCCTGCAACTGGGAGCCGTGAATCTGGGACAGGGGTTTCCCGACTTTGAGGGACCGGAGTTCGTGAAGAAGGCCGCCCAGGCGGGGATCGAACTCCACTCCAACCAGTATCCGCCCTCGATGGGCCTTCCGGTGCTGCGGGAGAAGGTGGCCGAACGATTCGAGGAGCAAACCGGTCGAACGGTCGATCCGGATCGGCATGTCACCATCACGTCGGGGTGCACCGAGGCCCTGGCCGCCTCATTCTTGGGGTTGATCGAGCCCGGCGACCGGGTGATCCTGCTCCAGCCCTGGTATGACGCGTATCCGGTGGGATGCGCCCTGGCCGGTGCGGTACCCCGGTTTGTCACGTTGCGGCCACCGGATTTTCGGCTGCCTGAAGCCGAACTGCGGGCGGCTTTTGCCGCCGGCGCCCGGGCGATCGTGGTCAACACGCCCCACAATCCAACCGGCCGGGTGTTCAGCCGGGAGGAAATGGACCTCATCGCCCAACTGTGTGTCTCCCACGATGCGATCGCCTTCACCGATGAGGTATACGAACACATCCGCTTCGACGGGCTTCCCCATTATCGCCTGGCGTCATGGCCCCGCATGTGGGAACGGACCGTGACGATGTCCTCGGTGGGAAAGAGCTTTTCCCTCACCGGTTGGAAGACGGGATGGGCGGTGGCGCCCGATCACCTTACCTCCGGGGTGCGGGCCGCTCACCAATTCCTCACTTTCACCACCCCCAACCCCATGCAATACGGCTCCGCGGCGGCGCTGGGGGCGCCCCCCGAGTACTTCGAGGACCTGCAGACGCTCTACACCAGCCGACGAGACCTGCTGGCGGAAGGGCTGGACCGGCTGGGATTTGAGGTCCACCTGCCCCAGGGCACCTATTTTCTGATGGCCGACCACCGCCCCTTCGGTTTCGCCGACGACGTGACCTTTGTCAACCACCTGATCGAGAACATGGGAGTGGCGACCATTCCGCCTTCTTTCTTCTATGAGGATCCCGGCGACGGCGCCCAACTGGTCCGCTTCGCCTTCTGCAAGAGCGAGGAGACCCTGCGCTCCGCCCTGCACCGGATGGAGGGACTGCTCAGGTAGCCGGCCCTGGCGGGTTCCGGGAGTGCAGGTTCAGGGGGTGAGAATCACCTTCCCGGTGGTGGCCCGGCCCTCCAGCATCCGGTGGGCCTCGGACGCTTCCCGCATGGGAAGAGCGGCGCCGATCCGCAGGCTCAAGTCACCTTTCACCACCATCTCGAACACGTCAGACGCTCTCTTCAATAGTTCCGAGCGGGTGGACACATAGTCGAACAGGGTGGGACGGGTCAGGAACAACGACCCTTCCTGGGTCAGCCGCAGGGGCGAAACCGGGGGAACCGGACCACTGGCGTTCCCGAAAGTGGCCATCATGCCCCGGGGCCGAAGCAGGGTCAGGCCCCGATCGAAAGTGGAGGCGCCCACTCCGTCGTAAATCACATCCAGCGGGCGGGGTCCGGCAATCTTCTCCACTGCCTCCCCGAAGTCACCTTGACGGTAATTGATCACATGGTCGGCGCCGGCGCTGGCCGCCAATCGGCCCTTTTGATCCGATCCCACGGTGGTGAACACCTGAGCGCCCACCCGCTTGGCCATCTGGATAAGAAGCAAACCCACTCCCCCCGCCCCGGCATGCACCAAAGCCCTGTCCCCCGGCGAAAGAGAGAAAGTGTCATTGACCAGATAATGGGCGGTCATCCCCTGAAGCAGCACCCCGGCGGCCGATTCCATCTCCAGACCATCCGGCACGGGAACCATGCTTTCCGCCGATCCCACCAGGTACTCGGCATGGGAACCCTGACAGGAAGTCCACGCCACCCGGTCACCCACCCGAAAATCCGCCACTCCCTCCCCCAGTTCCCGGACCACCCCGGCGCCTTCCATGCCGGAGGTGAAAGGAGGCTCGATCGGATAGAGACCGGTCCTCTGATATGTATCGATGAAATTGACCCCGGCGGCCCGTACCGCCACCACCACCCGGCCGGGGCCCGGACGGGGATCGGGGATCTCCTTCCATTGCAGTTGTTCGGGTCCTCCGTGGCTTTCTACTCGGACCGCGTGCATCACACCTCCAAGGTGGCGTCCTTGATCCGCCCAGTGTATAAGAGAGTGGCGACCGGGCGCCCGGGACGCGTTCGGACGAAAGCCCGAACGCGGGCGCCATTCGTCTATCCTGCTAGGCAATGCCGATAGTACGACTGTTCGCCGGGTTGCGAGAGGTGGCGCGCACCTCGGAGGTGACGGTGGAAGGACACACGGTGGGAGAGGTGTTGGAGTCTGCCTCCTCCCGGTTCGGCGCCCAGTTCGCCGCCGGATTGGCCACCGCCAAGGTCTGGCGAAACGGCGAAGAGGTCGACCACCGACAGCCGGTGGAACCCGGGGATGAAATCGCGGTGTTGCCCCCGGTTTCGGGCGGCGCCCTGGATTGGGGAAGGGACCTGGGTTCCGGCGCCGTGGCCACCCTGATCGTGATGATCGCCCTGATCGTGGGCAATCTGTCCGGTGACTTGGAGTTGTGGACGCCCATTCTGGCGGCGATGGTGGGGCTTTGGACAGTCGACATCACGGCCGCGGCCGCCGAACGAGGTTATCAGATCACAGTGGGCCCCATCCTGGCCGCCGAACTGGCCGCCATGGGCCTGATCCATCTGCTGGGTTCCGCTGCGCTGCTGCCCGCGCTGGCGATGGGAGTGGTCTTGGTGGTCGGGGCGGCGATTTTCGTTCCGGCGCATCGCCGACTGGCGCCCCTGGGCCTGGCGGCCGGGATAGCAACCGTGGCCTGCGGGGCCCTGGCCTCGCTCATGTTGGCCCGATCGGTCTTCGAACCGGGAACCAGAGTGATCGGATTCTTCCTGGGAATAACCATCGGAACCATCGTGCTGGCGGAGGTCGCCCGGCGGGTGAAGACCAACCGCTTCTTCAACCGTCAGAACACGGTGGTGGTGGCGGTGGTGGCGCTGTCGCTGGTGGCGGCGGTGCTGTGGGGCTTCTCGCTGACCAGCTTCCTTCTCATCGGATTTGGTCTGGCGGCGGCCTACCTGGCCGGGGAGGGATTCGGCGCCCTGTTGCGCTCGGGTCGTCTTTGGTCGACTCCCCTACCGGGAATCCTGTCGAGCCTTGATGGCCCGCTGTGCGCCGGCATGGTGTTTTTCACCCTCCTGACCCTGGTTGTTTGAGGTCATCACGCCATTTGGCCCCAACTCTCCTTTAACCTATTGCCCATATGGGAAAACCGGATCGGAACCCGGCCGGTCTGGTCCTTTTGGCCATGGCGACGGCAATGGTGGTGACCAACGGCGGTCTGACCATGATCCTGGCGCAGGAGGACGACCAGCCGGACCCGCCCCAAATCGAGAAAGCCGCGGTGGACGAGGCGTGCGCCGTCTCGCAAGTCAATTTTGTGGTGTATGAGGACGCTCTGAGCGCTTTCCAGCAGGCCAGCGCCGAGTGGGACCTGGTTCTCCAGGAGATCGAGGACACCCGGAGCCGCAGGGAGGTGGCGACTTCTCTGGTGGCGCGCAAGGCTCAGGAGGTGGAGGAACTGCGGGCCGAGTTGGAGCAGAGCGCCATCGAGTTGTACATGCAGCAGGGCGCCCTGAGCCTCGCCTCTTTCATAGGGAACAATCCCGGAGAGGTGATAGTGGGCAGCCATTACCTGGAGACTGAGACCGAGATAAAGCTGGCCCGGATCAACGACTACCTGAGTTCCCAACAGGATCTCGACCGCCACCGGGAAGAAATCACGGCGGTCGAAGCCCGCCTTGCCGAGTTGGAAGCCCAGCGTCAGGACTGGATGAGAGACCTGGCCGCCGCGGCCCAGGACCAATACGGAGCCTGGGAGGAACTGGACGCCCAATGTCAGGATCTGGTCAGGCAGTGGGAGATACAGGAGGCTCGTAGACGGGCGGAGGAAGCCCGTCGCCGCGCCGAGGAGGCACGCCGCCGGGAGCAGGCCCGCCTGCAAGCCATCGCCCGGGCCTCCCGACAGAGCCAGGGGGTGGGCCCCATTGCCGGCTTGGTGTGCCCTTTCCCCGGTTCCACCTTCGTGGACTCCTGGGGCGCGCCGCGGTCGGGAGGCAGAACCCACAAGGGAGTTGACATGTTCGGTTCCCACGGCGCTCCGTTGTACGCGGTGGCCGGTGGAACCATCACCATCACCAACGGGGGCCGGGGAGGCAGGGCTGTGTGGATCCACAGTGACACGGGGGTGGCCTACTACTACGCGCACCTCAGCGGTTGGGCGGTCAGCCAGGGCGACCGGGTCAGCAAAGGGCAGGTGGTTGGCTACAACGGCGCCTCCGGAAACGCTTGGGGTGGACTTCCCCACCTTCATCTCCAGCTCCACCCGGCTGGTAGGGGAACACCGGCCTACAACCCCTATCCGACCATGCGGGCAGCCTGTTAGCCAGATGCGGCTTCACCAGGACTGGGACACTCCGGCCTTCTGCCTTCCCCCCACCGATGAACATCTCGGTCCGTTCCCCGATCCCCCGTTTCTGAAAGCGGTGACATCCTATCGATCCGGGCCGCGGCTGGAAATAGTGGAATCGGAGAACGGGTTGCTGGCGCTGGAATGGAAAGAGCGCACCGCCCTTATGGCGGGACACGCTTCGGTGACCGACTACCACAGCCCCAGAGGGCGGGGCGCCGGGGATTTGATCTCGCAATGGTGGAGGGCCCAGAAACCGGGTACCGAACTGGTCTGGGACTCCCTCCCCCGGCGGGCCGCCCAGGTGACGGAGCAGGCGCTCACCGCGGCGGGGGCCGACGCGGACACCGAACAGACCGAGGTGGCGGCGGTGCTGCATCTGCCGTCCACTTTCGACGACTACCTGGCGATAGTGGGCAAAAAGGAGCGTCACGAGTTACGGCGCAAGACCAGGCGCTATGCGCGGGCATTGGGAGAGGTCAGGCTTCGGACCTGGTTCTCCGCCACCGGGGGGTTCGATGAATTCGTTCGGCTGCACCGGCTGGCGCCGGGGGCCAAGGGACAGTTCATGACCGACCGGACCGCCGCCCTGTTCCGAGAACTGGCGGGCCTGGGAGGTTGGAGGGTCGATCTGCTGGAGGTGGGAGACGGACAGGCGTCGGCCTGTGTGTTCGGCTACTCCGACACCGATGCCTACTACCTGTACAACTCGTCGTTCGATCCCTCCTATTCGTCCCTCTCCCCGGGGATGGTCCTGCTGGCCTCGCTCATCAACCAGACCATCGAGGAGGGTCTCACCCGGTTCGACTTCCTGAAGGGCGGTGAGACCTACAAACGCCGTCTGGGAGCGGCGCACCGGCCCCTCTACACGGTAAGTTGTCGCAAGTGATCGCCCGGGTCGCCTTCGTTTCGATGCACACATCACCGTTGGTGGATCCGGGAGAGGGCGACGCGGGAGGCATGAACGTCTATCTGCACGAGTTGTCCTCCTCCATGGCTGCCCGGGGGGTGAAGGTGGACGTCTACACCCGCCGGGACCGCCCGGATCTGGCGGACACGATCGAGGTGGCGCCCGGGTACCGGGTCCATCATCTGACAGCCGGGCCGATCGATGCCCTTTCCATAGAGGAACAGGCGCCGCATGTCACCGAATTCAGCCAAGTTCTGGTGAACCGGATCACGGGCGGCGGCGAAATGCCGGATCTGGTCCACAGTCACTACTGGCTTTCGGGATGGGCGGCCATGGAAGTGAAGCAGCGGTTGGGGATACCCATGGCCAACTCCTTTCATACCTTGGGCCGGGTCAAGGACGCCACCCGACGAGCGGACCAGTCTCCCAGCGACCCGGCGCGGATCGCCGCCGAACAGACCCTGATCGCCAGCGCCGGCTGTGTGGTGGCATCCACCCCGTTCGAGGCGGATGACCTGATGGACCATTACGGGGCCGACCCCGCCAAGTTGTGTGTTTCCCCTCCGGGGGTAAACCGGACCCACTTCCAACCCGGCGGACGAGCGGAAAACCGGTCGGAACTGGGCCTGGGCCCCGGACCGATGGCCTTGTTCGTGGGAAGAGTGCAGGCTCTCAAAGGCCCCGACGTGGCGCTTCGGGCGGTCGATCTGGCCCGGGAACGGATCCCGGATCTGCGCCTCCTGATCGTGGGCGGACCCAGCGGACCCCAGGGCGCCCGGGAGATGGAGGAACTGCAGGCCGCCGCCTCCCGGATGGCTCCGGGAGCGGTCCTGTTTCACCCTCCCGTGAAGCACCACCGCCTGGCTCAGTTCTACCAGGCGGCCGACGTGCTGGTGGCCCCTTCCCGCAGCGAATCCTTCGGACTGGTGGTCGCCGAGGCCCAAGCATGTGGGTTGCCGGTGGTGGCCGCGCGCAGAGGCGGTCTCATGTACGTGGTGGAAGACGGCGGATCGGGGCTTTTGGTGGAGGGATGGGAACCCGGAGGATACGCGGCGGCCATCTGCAAGGTGATCGAAGACCCGGAACTCAGGCGGGCTATGTCCGCCCGGGCGCTTGAGTGGGCGTCCCGCTACTCCTGGCAGTCCACCACCGACCGGCTACTGGAGCTTTACCGCAGCGTTTTGTTCCACAATGGGTGATCCGGGGGCCGTTCTGGCGCAAACCATCGCCGCCTGGGTGCGGGATCCCGAAAGCGACGTGGAATACTCCGAGGAAGTGGAGGGTCGCTGGGCGGTTCGGATGCGCCAGGATGTGCGCTCCGCCACCACCGTGTGGTGGACGGTGGGAGACCGAAGCGTCATCGCCGAGGCCTACGTGCTTCCGGCGCCTCCCGCCAATCAGTCCGAGGTCTACCGGCTGTGTCTGCTCCGCAACCACCGGATGTGGAGGTGCCACTTTGCTCTTGACCGGGAAGGCGCGGTGGTGCTGATCGGCCGACTGCCGGTTGCCGAGGTCAACCCCCAAACCCTGGACCGTCTACTGGGAGAGATGTACGAAGCCGTGGAACTGAGTTTTCGGCCCTTGGTGACGATGGCCTTTCGCCCAGCCTGAACACGCCCCAACAGGTTTTGTGGCAACTCGCGAAAAGAACCGGCGAATTATCTGGAAAGTTCCACCCCACCATTGCCAAGCTGTTACAGCCGAGCGGGAAGAGAAGTCTTCGTGGGTCACCTCAAGGGAAGGCGGGATCGGTCCCGGAGTCTCTCTCCCGTTCGTCTTTATGACTATAGTCATGTCTATAGTCATTATCTACAAGGATTGAACAGTGCCGGGCAACCCAACGATCAAAGCTTCCGAATTCAAGGCGAAGTGTCTGAGACTCATGGATGAGGTGGCTGCCAGCGGGGAAGACATAGTCATCACCAAAAATGGCCGACCGGTAGCGCGGCTGGCGCCCTATCGAACCAAACCGGTGACGATGTTCGGATCGGATCAGGGCCGTATACGTATCCTGGGCGACATCATTGAGCCCTTGGACATCGAATGGGAGGCGGAGATCGATCCCGGCCAGGTGCTCGATCCGTGACGCTGCTCGACACGCATGTTCTGATCTGGCTGAGATCGGGTGATTCCCGACTGGGAACTCGGACTCGGACCGAAGTCGATCAGGCTTTGCAGGATGGCGGGCTGGCCGTTTCGGCTATCTCCTTTTGGGAACTCGCAATGCTGCGTAACAAAGGTCGCATCGAACTCCATTTCGAAACAGGGGCATGGAGAAAAAACTTGTTGGACGAGGGCCTCCTCGAACTGCCGGTGGATGGTGACATAAGCCTCTTGGCTGCCAACCTCGCCGACTTTCATGCCGACCCAGCGGACCGGTTCATCGTTGCCACCGCCTTGACCGGCCATCAACTGGTGACCGCCGACCGACGTATACTGCAATGGCCTGGGAACCTCAGCAGGCTGGACGCCACTCGGTAAGGGTCCCACCCTCTTAATCGGCAGGTCACCACGGGCATGAGCCTTCCTATCAGCTTTCTATCCGATTTTGGAACCCGCGACGAGTTCGTGGGAGTGGTGCACGGTGTACTGGCTCGGATAGCTCCGGGGTCCTCGGTGATCGACATCAACCACCGGATCA
This sequence comes from Acidimicrobiia bacterium, assembly GCA_965220995.1. Classification (GTDB taxonomy): domain Bacteria; phylum Actinomycetota; class Acidimicrobiia; order Spongiisociales; family ZC4RG35; genus Bin76. Next base: position 242,644 of record OZ244856.1, read on the forward strand.
GGCGGGGGGATGTCCGGGCGGGGGCGCTGGCCCTGCTGCGGGCCGTGCAGTATCTGCCCGCCGGGGTTACCTTGGCGGTGGTGGATCCGGGAGTGGGGACCGACCGGCGAGCCTTGGCCGTGGAAACCGCCGAGATGACCTTTGTCGGACCCGACAACGGCCTCCTCTCCCCGGCCGTGGCCATGATGGGCGGCGCCCACCGCATGGTTTCCATCGAAAACCCCGAATTTCGCCTGCCCGGCGCCGGAGCGACCTTCTGGGGACGGGATGTCTTTGCTCCGGCCGCGGCGGTGCTGGCATCCGGGGAAGCGTCACTGCCGGATCTGGGGCCTCTGATCGGCCCCCAGGAAGTGACCCCGCTGTTGCTTCCGTTGCCGGAAGTGACCTCCGGACAGGTGAGCGGAGAGGCCTGGTGGGTTGACACCTATGGCAACGTTCAAACCAACATCTCCCCCGAGAACCTGAGCGAAGCCGGATTGGACGACTGCTCGGAACTGGCGGTGCGCATCGGGGCCTCTGCGCACCGGATCCGGCGAGCGAGCACCTACGCGGACGTGTCAAGAGGGGAAACTCTCATCCATGTCGATTCGGCAGGCTTGATGGCCTTGGCCACCCGGGAGGGTCGGGCCTGCGATGAATTGAACCTGGCCGAGCAGATGTCGGTGGTTATTGGGAGAACATCAATCCCCACAGTTGAGCCACCCCGGCGCCCACAATGATCAGAGCCAAAACAACTATCGCCACTGCGGTGCCAGGTCGCATTCTGTCTCTCCCAAAACCAAGAGCCGGAGACCCCCAAGGATATCTGCGGACATCGGGATGAGAACCCGCGCCGCCCAGTTGACCTTTTACACCCGCCCCGAGTGTCATCTCTGCGCGGTGGCCGCCCCCCGGGTCCGGCGGGTGGCTCTTTGGACAGGCTCGGTGCTGCAAGAGATCAATGTGGACGTTGACCCCGAACTGGCGGTGGACTACGGGTTGCGCATACCGGTGGTCGAGGAGGCCGGTGGTCGAGTGCTGGCCGAGGGGGAGATCAAGCCACTGAAACTATGGCTGGCGATCATCAGGAAACGCTGGATGAGAGCAGGGGCCTGAAACCGGGGGCAATCCCAGCCGCTCAGTGGTCGTCGGCCGCCTCTTCGGTCTCCGAAGCCGGTGCCTCACCGGCGGGTTCGGCGCCCTCCTCGGCGGCGATCAGTCCGCACTCCACCAGGGTCTCCTCGGGGTCGGCGCCGCCGAAACGGATCCTTTCGAAGGCCACCACCGAGGCGATCTCCTCGGCGGTGTTGCTGGCGCCGAAACCGGGCATGAAGCCCTCCCCGCCCACCGGTACGGCCAGATCACCGTAGGTATCGATCCCGGCCTCCTGGAACCCGCCGGTGGCCAGGGTGACCCACTCGATATGGGCGGGACAACTGGAGAAAGTGGAGAGCACCGTCGCCAGGGCCGGCCCCACCCCTCCTTCGCCATTAACCCCATGGCACCCGGCGCAGGTCTCGAACACCACCTCCCCCAGCACCAGGAAAGCACCGGTCGTATCCTCGACCCGACCCGTGAAATCGCTTCCGTCGCAGTTGACCACCGTGGAATGGATGGGATTCACGGCCAACTCCACCCCTCCCTCCAGACAACCCGCCCGAGCAGAGTTGCCCGCCAGATAGAGCAAACCTATCACCGGAACCACCAGGAAGAGAGCGGCCAACCACCTGGGAAGGGTGGAGGAAGTCCTCTCGGCCAGGCGGGCGGTGGGCACCGACACCACCACCGGGAAGGACCGGGCCTCCTTGGTGGTCACCTCCGAAGGCGGAGGAAGAGGCGCCGCCACCACCGGGGCGGGCTCGGGGGCCGGCGCGGAAGGGGACGGGAAAATCGGGGATGGCGCGGCGGCGGGTACGGGGGCCGGCGCCGGGGGCGGTGTGGGGGCGGGGGAAGCGGTGGGGGCCGGGGTCGATGCGGGGGAGACGGTGGGGGTTGGGGTTGGCGCCGCAGAGCCCGCCGACGGCGGGGATCCGCCTCCCGCCCACGCCGCCAGGACTTCTTCCACCGAGACGCCGTCCGCCGAAGCTCGGGCCTCGGCGGAACGCTGCACCAGAATCTCGGGGGCGTTCATGGCCTGAGCCGCCTTGGCCAGATTCTCACTCACCGGACGCTTCCTCCGTTGCAACTCTCGACTCCATAAGGTAGGCGACCAGGGAATCCATCCGCTCGCCCCGATAAAGGACATGTCCCCCCTGCCCGGAAAGCACCGCTTCAATGTCATCAAGACCCAGGCGGTTGCCCACGTTGGCAAGATCGGGACCATAACGCTGCCGCCCGACGACCTGGTTGGTGTCCGACCGCGTCACCCCGCCCTGGCCGGCCAGAGCAGCCAACTGTGCGTCGGCGACGATGGGACGGACCAACTGGGTGTGGCAGCCCGCGCATCCCTCCGCCAGATATTCGGTCTGGCCCCGCAGCGCTGTCTCCGTGAAAGGAATCTGGGAATGGAACGCACCGCGGCCGGGGTCGGACAGCGGGGGAAGCACCACAGTGACCACCAGGCAGAGAACCAACAGGGCGGCTGCGCCGAAGAAATACCGGAACGGCCGGTCTTGGCGCCCTTTCAGCACGGGCGGCGGTCCGGTGGCGACCGCGGCCGGCTGAGGGGGCGACTCGACCGGCGCCGGAGCGGGAACTTCGGGAACCAGAGAGGGCGCCGGATCCGCAGCCGGCTCCGGGGAAACCGCCGGAGCAACGGAAGGGGGTGGTGAAGTGTCGGTGGGAGTCGGCGCCGGGGGTGGCGTCTCCACCGCCGCCGGAGCGGAAGGTGCGGCCTCTCCCCCTGCCCAGGCTTGCAGAACTTCTTCCACCGCTATGCCATCAGCCCCGGCCCGGGCCTCGGCGGAGCGAAGCACCAACTCGGCGGGGGCGCCCACCGCCCGGGCCGCCGCCTCCAGGAATTCGCTCATACTTCCGCTTCCTCCCGGTCGGCGTCCTCGGTGAACTCCTCCGGCTCATCGGTTTGGTGGGCCGCCACCGAGAGCACCTCTTGCGCAGCCGCCCGCCCGGAGGTAAAGGTACGGAAGGTGAGCAGGCAGAAACTTCCCTGGCCGACCAGGGCCACTATGCCGGACAGGATTGACAATCCCACCAACAGCGATGACATCCCGGCCAGGTCATTCCAGCCACCGCCGGTGGGATTGACCCCGGTATAGGAACCCCCCGCCCAGCTGTAACCGGAAACCAGGCCGGCCCCCACCAACAAAGCGCAGGTCAGACCCACTCCCCAGAATGTGCACCGAAGATGCAGCCGAGCCAACCGCGGCCCGGCCAGAGCGCGTCCGCTTACCGACGGCAGAGCCTGATATGTCCAAGCCGCCACCAGCAAGCCCCCCGCCCCGAACAACGTCCCGTACAGCACACCGTCCCAAAAGGGAGTGAGCCCCACCACGGCCGCGGCGGATCGGACCGTTCCGAAGCTGGTGAGCGCCGCGGTCAGCAAAGCAAAAAAGGATCCGGCCAAGACGGCGGCCACCACCGGGCGATCCCTCCGCTCAGCCCAGGTTTGTTCGGCGGTCAGGGCCAGATTGGCGGTGTTGGCCAGAGCAGAAATGGGCAGCGCCAGGGACATCAGAAACGCCACCGCCTCCAGCCATTCGGGAATGGGAGCAAAAACCAGGGGGCCGACCCCCGACCAGGCCGAAGCGAAAGCCAGCGACCAAAACCCCACCCGGGCCAACTGTCGGCTGGCCAAGGGATTGCCGGTCTCCCTCACCAAGGCGTAATAGGCCAGCCCCATCCCCATCCCCACCACCCAGAGATTGGCCAGCCCGAACAGGGACACCGACTCGGAAAGCGCCCCCGCCAAAGAAGAAGCGGGAGCCAGCGCCCCCACCAGATACAAAAGCGGCAACCACACCACCCCGGCCAGGGCGTACCACAGAGAGACAAACACGTTGGGTTCCCGGCGACGACCAACCGTGGAGACCGTCACCGCCATGGGAATCAACAGGGTGACCAACAGCGGGAACGAGACCCACCAGGGAAGAGCGAATGGACCGCTCCCGTCACCCTGGCCCAAGAGCACCAGCACCGCCCCTGCCGCCGTCAAAACAGCGGTGGCCGTTCCGCCCCAAAGCGCCCATCCCTCCCTGCGCAGGGGAGTGCCGGTGAGCCTGGGAAGCAGGTAGTAGATCCCACCGGCCAAGGACAGGGTCAGCCATCCCATAACCGCCAGCAGCAGCGCCACCGCCCGGATACGACCGTAGGAAAAGGGCCCGGTCAGGGTTCCGCTGAAACGCACCTCCACCATCCCCACCACCCAGACGATGCCCGCCAAGGCCAAGAACACGGTGGAGCAGACGATATGCCACCGGACCGCCGCGTCGGAACCCGGTATCCCCGCCCAGGCCGCGTATCGCCCGACCCGCTCACCGGTAGGTTCAACTTGGTTATTCTTGGTGTTAGTCAGAGCACGACCCCCGTGGCTCCGGGAGATGGATTCTTGAGCTTGATCGCCGCTCCAAAAGATAGCAAGACAGAAACCCCCCTCGGCGCGTCCGCGGTTTCGACCGCGGACGCTGTTCAACTCCCCCACCCCGGCAAAAGTTGGTGGGAAGACCGCCTCGGTGTAAAAATAGGAGTGCTCCGAACCAGGAAGGTCTCCGGCTGAAGATGCACCGCCTCGCCTCCCTCAACGATCAGAGAAGAATCATCATCGGGTGGTCGGCGTTGCTGATGGGTACGGCCCTGATGGCGGTTTCGGTGCTGTGGATTCACTATGCGAAGCTCCCGGATTCCGAGATCGTGAACGGGGTGGCCACGCCCCTGGTGGTGGACTACTTCAACTGGATACCCCGGGGCTGGTTGTGGAAGAGCCTCGGGTATCTGGGCGCCCTGGCCGCCTCTCAAATGATGCTGGCGGGGGCCGCCTTCCTATGGGTGCTGAACCAGAAAATGACCTGGGCGCGGGCCTCGTTCGCCGCTTTCTTGGTGTGGATGGAACTGGTGGTGGTGTTTGGAATAGTTCCGTCCGAGTGGCTGAACCTTTCCCAGACCGACCTCGACTGGTCCAATCAGCGAATCGCCTTCGACATCCCTCCGGCCCTGATGCTGGGCAATGAGGTTTCGATCAGTTGGGCGGCCATCAAGGATGCCATTTCGGGGGGCTACAACGTGGGGGTTCTGGGGGCCGCCGGCCTGGTGGCCTACCTGCTGCAGCAGATTTACCGCCCGCCCAAGAAGCGGGCGCCCGCCGCCAAACTGTCGCCTTATGGACGGCCGTTGGTGAAGGGAGACGGTTGATATGCCCCGCGGTGTGGTGGACGAGACCCCTCCTTTCCGGGATGACTACCAACTCGCCCTGGTGGACAATGACTTCTACAACGGAAAGCTGCGTCCCAAGCAATTCCTGCACATCGATCAGTCCGAGTGCATCATCTGCGAGGGCTGCGTGGATATCTGCCCCTGGAAGTGCATCTTCTACCTTTCCATGGAGGCGATCGATGAGGCGGTCGGCGTCGACGATCCCCGAGAGGACAGCACCAACTACGGCTTTTTCGTGGTGGACGAGAACGAGTGCACCCGTTGTGCGCTGTGCATCGACCGGTGTCCCACCGGGGTCATCTCCCTGGGCAAGTTCGAGGGTTCCCTGGCCGCCCAGGCCGAAGAGATGGGCCTCAACTCGGCGCCCTGGGAGGTGGACACCGGACAGCGGGATTTCAAGCACGGTTATACCTATGGCGTGCGCTGGTAAGGAGTGAAGCAGTGAGCAGCCGCAACGGAAAGCAGGGCCTGCTGAGCAAGGCGCGGACCCACACCACCGAACTGGTGGGGAGGGTGTGGTCGGGCCAGTTCATGGATTCGATGCTCCGCCCCGGTTCACCATTCAAGAAGGGTTACACCGACACTCCCCGCAACCGCTCCTACGTGATCATGAACAACGTGCTCTATCACCTCCACCCGGTGAAAGTGAAACGGCACGGCGTCAAGCTCTCCTACACCCTCTGCCTGGGCGGTCTCAGTTTCTTCTTGTTCATCCTCCTGACGGTCACCGGCATTTTCCTGATGTTCTACTACGCCCCCACTGCGGAACGGGCCTACATAGACGTGCAGGCTCTTTCCACCGACATCGCCTTCGGCTCACTGATGAGAAACATGCATCGCTGGGGCGCCCACCTGATGGTGCTCACCGTGTTCCTGCACATGTCCCGGGTGTTCTACCACGGGGCCTACAAGCCTCCCCGGGAATTCAATTGGGTGGTGGGTGTGATTCTTCTGCTGCTGACCCTGCTGCTTTCCTTCACCGGCTACCTGCTCCCCTGGGACCAGCTGGCCCTGTGGGCCGTGACCGTGGGAACCAACATGGCGGGCTTTGTTCCCGTGATCGGAGCGCAGGTGAAATTCGCCCTGCTGGGCGGAGTGGAGGTAACCGCGGGCACGCTCCTGCGTTGGTACGTGCTGCATGTTCTGTTCCTGCCGTTCATAATCGTTATCTTCCTGGCCGTCCACTTTTGGAGAGTCCGCAAGGACGGCGGCATCTCCGGACCCCTGTGACCAAGGAAGGTAAGCGCTGATGCCGGAAATCCCGGAAGAACTGCTGATCCGTTCCGCGGAGGCCAAGGCCAAGGCGCTGGGTCTCCCCGTGGAGCAGGTGCTGGCCGAAATGCGGGGAGAGGCCCCGGTCAGCGAGGTAACCGCGGAATCGGTGGCGGTGCCCGCCCCCCGTTTCGTCCCGACCACTCCGCATACGCCGGTCTCCGAGATGCCCCCCCAACCCCCGCCCCCCGATCCGGCCTCCGCCCCACCGCCGGCGGTCACCGCGGTGGCCGAGGAACCGGCTCCGGCGGCCGAAACGCCGTCCGCTCCCCCGGCCGCCCCCACCGAGAACGGGGCCGGGAAGGTAGCGGCAGTGGTCTCGGTCCGACCCTCGGCGCCGCCCGCCGACCTGCCCGAGGGAGTGCGCCACCAGCGTCTGCTCACCGTGGTGAAAGCCCGGGCCATCCAGCAGGTGAAGGCCGACCCCACCGACAAGGTCAACACCTGGCCCCACCTGATGATCGCCGAGTTCACCGCCCTGTTGGCGATGACCGCCTTCCTTTTGGTGCTGTCGGTGATCCTGCAGGCGCCCCTGCTGGAAGCGGCCAACTTCAATGCCACGCCCAACCCTTCCAAGGCGCCCTGGTACTTCCTGGGACTGCAGGAGATGCTGTCCTACTTCGATCCCCAGATCGCCGGGGTGACCGTGCCCACCGTGATCGGGATCGTGGGTTTCATGATGATCCCCTACATCGACCGCAACCCCTCCACCCGGCCGTCGGATCGGAAACTGGCGATCATGCTCTTCACTATCTTCCTGGCCGGGTCGGCCACCCTGACCATTCTGGGGGTGCTGTTCCGGGGGCCGGGATTCAACTTCGCCTATCCCTGGATCGACGGGGTGTTTTTCGACGATTTGAAGGACTGGGTCGATTTTGGGGGTCACTGATGCCCGCTAGTCGGGTCCGGTTGGCGTTATGAGCGGCGTCGAACTGATCATCATCGGAGTAGCGGCGGTGGCCATCGCCGCGGCGGTGGGGGCATTCGCCATCGCCTTTCGCCGCGCCGAACCCGACGCCGCTTCCCAGTGGCCCAAACTCCTGGAACGACGGGCCCGGAAACGGGACCGCTCGGCGCCCGCGATGGAAGTGGTGGTCTCCACCGGGGAAGACACCCAGGAAGCCGAAGAAATGGAGGAAACTCCGACCCCGGAGCCGCCCTCCCCCGCGTCCGAGGCGCTGGCGCCGATCACTGAGTCCCAGGTGATCGTGGAGGCTTCCCCCGAGGAAGTGGGCATAACCCGGCGACAGTTCTTCAACCGCTCCCTGGCCGCCATGTCGGTGGCGTGGTTCGGGATAATGGGGATCGAGATCCTCGCCTTTCTGTGGCCCAAGATCAGCGGGGGATTCGGCAGCGACGTGGATGCCGGAAATGTGGCCGACCTGGTTCCGGAAATGACCGACGCCGCCGGGCTGGTCACCCCGGCCTTCATCCCCGACGCCCGCGCCTATGTGGTGCCGGCGCCGGCGGAGGTCAGCCCGCAGCTGACCGAGCAGGACCTGGTGGCCGGTGGGCTGATGGCTCTCTACCAACGATGCGTCCATCTGGGATGCCGAGTGCCCTGGTGCGGCGATTCCCAGGGCTTCGAGTGCCCCTGCCACGGTTCCAAGTACAACTCCATCGGGGAGTATTTCGCCGGCCCCGCTCCCAGGAACCTGGATCGATTCGCGGTCCATGTCTCCGATGACGGACGGCTGATCATCAGGACCGGGGTAATCGTGGAGACCCCGCGGGCCATCGCCCAGTCCGTGTCCTATCCGCAAGGTCCCTCCTGCATATAGGGGATAGTGGTGGATTCTTCGCTGGTAATAACCCTGGTGATGGTAGGAGCGGTCATCTGGCTCTCCTTCCTGGGGGTGGCCGCCCTTCGTTCCCGCCGGCGGGAGGGTTTGCCTCCCAACCAGGCGCCGGGAGTCACCGACGACGCCCTGGAAACCCGACGACTGGAGCGCATCCAGCAGGGCGCCGTGCTACTTTCGGCCTTTCTGGCGGTGGGTCTGGCGGTGTATTACCTGAGCGAAACCGATCGCCAGCACAGTTTTGTCGACCAGTTTCACGAAGAGTCCGTGGAACGCGGCGCGGAACTGGTGGGACCGGGCGAGGCCGACTGCTGGAGTTGCCACGGACCGAACGGAGTGGGAGGAGTGGCGAGCTACGTGGAGAAACGCACCGGGGTGAACGTGTCCTGGTCGGCGCCCGCGCTCGATGACATCTTCCTGCGCTATCCCCGCGACATCATCACCTATTGGATCACCTACGGTCGGGGCAACTCTCCCATGCCCCCTTGGGGCACGGTGGGAGGCGGGCCCATGAACGACCAGCAGATTTTCGACATAGTCAACTATCTGGAGAGCATCCAGATCTCTCAACAGGACAGTCTCCGCAAGACCGCCGGCATCGTAACCGGCCAACTGAGCCTGTTGGACAACGCCGACCAGGCCCTGGAAAGGGCCATAATCGAACAGCGTCAGTTGATTGCCGACATCGAGTCGGCGCCCGGGTTCGTCCAGACCATGACCGACCTGGTGGAACTGGCTCGCCAGACTCTGCAGGGCGCCACTGAAGGCATCGACCGGGACGGCGACAACCTCTCCGACGCTTCCGAGGTGGCCATCTCCCAACTTACGGCCTCGGCCGCCGCCTTGTTCGATATCACCGCCATCGACGCCCTGACCTTTGATCCGCAAAACCCGGCCACCGACGGTCGGCCCGACTCGGACGTGGCCGCTCACGCGATCACCGGTCTGGAGCAGAGGGCGTCGCGCGTTCCGATTCTGCAGTTGAGCCTGGAGTCCATCACCACCGCCCTGAACGCGGAGGACGAGGATGACTCCGACGGGGACGGACTCAGTGACCGGGCGGAGAGAGTGCTCACCGCCGAACTGGCCATGGCCAGGACCGCTTTGCGGCCCAATACGCTGACGGTGGTGGATCTTGATCCCGAACAGGCTTCCTCGGGCGGTGGGATAAGCGACGACCAGGCGGCCGCCACCGCCGTGTCGGGCATGGAAGCCGCCGCGATCAGCCTGCAGGTGCGCACCGAAAACGCCGAGCGACTGTTGACCCCGGCTCGGGCCGGCCTAGAGGAACTGCTGGCGGCCCAACAGCATCGAAAGTGGGAGGTCGACCTGCAGGGAGTGGCTGACTCCACCTTCGACGGCGACCTGGACAGAGCCACGCGGGCGGTGGGGGTGTTCACCGGTTACTGCGCCCGATGTCATACTTCCGGCTGGTCGGCCGGGACCCCCTATGCCAGTCAGCCCGGCTCGGGAGGTTTCGGACCGGCGGTTTGGGAGGGCCGTCCCCGGGTGCAGTTCACCACCCGGGAAGACCTCCGCGCCTTCCTGTTGGTGGGAGCGGTGCAGGACCAGCCCTACGGGGTCAACGGGTTCGGAAACGGGCAGATGCCCGCCTTCGGAGCGGTGCTGTCCGCCGACGACCTGGACCTATTGGTGGAATACCTGTGGGCCGGGAATCTCAACGGTAAAGGGGCCTAGAGAATGCGTGAACTGTTTCGCTCGCTGCTTTCCGCCAACCTGTTCGTCACCGGGATCATTCTGCTGATCACCGCCATTCTGGTGTTCTACGGCACGATCTACCTGCTGAACTACACCAACCTGGGCAAGAAACTGGCTTTCTTGGTGACCGGAGCGGGGACCGCGGCCTGGAGCACCATCGGGAGCCTCCTGTTTGTTCTGTACGCCCCCCGAGGCCCCCGCCCGGCCAACATCGAGGGACTCAACGCCTTCGAGGTGCGGATCATCCCCATCGCCTGGACCGTGGTCTCGGCGGTGGTCTTCATAGGTTTTCTGGTGGCGCTGCACCAATACGAGGAGTCTCGAGAGAAAGCGGACCTTTGACAGCAGAAGGGCAGCCGCGTCGGGTAGTTGCCGCAAACAAAGGCCCCACCGGGCGTTCTTGGATGATTGCCTGGGCGGCTCTGTGTCTTTTGATCGCCTCGTGCGCAGACGCGGAGTCCACCCCGTCCCTGGGGGACGGCTCCCTGGGCGTGGTGGAAGTGGCGCCGTGGGAGACCATCCAGATCCGATCGGTTAACCGCAACACCGGCAACATCGCCCTCCTGGGGGACTCCTCGGAGCAGGCCATCACATTTGCGGTGGAAGACTACGGTCCGATTCATGGTTTCGACATCGACCTGGGAATCGGGTTGCGCGACCTGTGCTCACCCGAAGGAGGGATGCTCACCGGCTATATGATGATCATCGAGGAGGATGTGGTTGGAATCGTGGGTACCGCCTGTTCGGCGGCGGCCACCGGAATGGCGCCCCTCATCACCGAAGCGGGCATGGTAATGATCTCAGGCTCCAACACCGCCCCGTCGCTGACCTCCGACCTGGCCGGCGGCGAAGGCGAAAACCACTACCCCGGCTACTACCGAACCTCCCACAACGACCTGGTGCAGGGCGAGGCCACCGCCCATTTCCTCCTTGACATGGGAGTTGAAAGCGCGGCGATCGTTCATGACGGAGACGCTTACACGTCGGGTCTGGCGATGGCCTTCGCCGAGGCCTTTGAACATCATGAGGGAACGATCACCGGCGTGTGGGAGGTGAGCAGAACCGTTCAGGACCTGACACCGGTGCTGACCGAGATCGCGGAAGGAGAACCGCAAGCCCTGTTCTTCCCGCTCCTGCTGCCCACCGGCGCTCGTCTCATGGAGCAGGTCACCGAGATGCCCGCCTTCGCCGACACGGTGTTCGCCGCGGCGGATGCCCTGCTCCGAGACCAGTTCATGTCGATGCCGGAAACCGAGGGCGTTTACATTTCAGGACCCGATTCCCGATTCGAGGGCAACACCAACCAATCCACCGGAAAGAGCGCCACGGAACTTGTGGCTCGCTTCGAGGAGAGGACCGGGCAACCCCCCTCGCACTCTTTTTGGGGTCACACCTATGACGCCACCGTCCTGCTCCTGGACGCCATCGCCGCCGCTTCCCATGTCAGCGACACCGGCGCCTTGGTGATAGATCGGGCCGGGTTGCGTCAGTACCTCGACAACCTCTCGGCATTCCAGGGCGTGAGCGGCGTCCTTTCTTGCGACGAGTTCGGAGATTGCGGCGCCTCCCAGGTGGTCATCCATCATCATCTGGACTCGACCGATCTCCAGGCCACCCGAGACAGCGTGGTGTTCGAACTAGGCCCCAACCAACGCCAACCCGGAGAATCCCTGACCGGACACTGACTCTGGTTCAAGAGTCAAGGCGCCTTCCGATTACGCCAAGGCTTGCAGTTTGTCTTGCAGAGTCTTTTCAAAAGCGCCGCGGGAGATAGTCGTCGCCGCCAGAAGCCTTCTGCTGGACTCCTCCAAGGTCAGAACTTCCCAATGACCCTCTGAGAGCCGGTAACCCCCTCGGTTATTGGGCAAGAGGGCCGGCACCATCCAAACGATGTCACCGTCATTGAGGTCATGGCTGGGTACTGGACTGGGGCCTCCCATAGCATCAAAGAATGGCCGATCAACCGCCACAGCCAGCTTCGACCCCCAGCGACGCAGGGTGGGTACTTTGATCTGAAGTTGTGGCATTAGGCGCTTGGCACTGGAGGATCGCCAATCAGGGCGCCGAGTTGCCCCGGGAAAGGGGGGTGGCTCCAGACTGTTGGTCCAGTCCCGCAAAGCCACGAACTCGGACCTCATACCCTGACCTGAGAAATAGACGGCTTGAACCTCAAGGCCAAACCACTTGAGGGCTCTCGCGGAGGACCTGGCCACCACCAGATCGATTTTCCCTGCCGGTTTCCCAGTACTGGTGCTCTCCATAAAGGGCACCTCGCGAGCGAGTCTCGTATCCCTCGGACGAAACCCGACGATGTCAGCAAGCCACCTTACAAGAAGTTGTCCTTCTTCAAAACGGGCTGGGCAAACGATGACCGGGCTTCCCTCGGATGCGTCGATGCGGCCTTTGTCGTTCTGCTTATAGCGGATGAGTGAGCACACCCCTCCTCGCTTTCTGCAAGGGGGCTGATTCGTCTGGAAAGGGCAAGGCGGAACTTCTCTGTCTTCTGCCAAAGCCTTTGTCGCCAAGGAGCGACAGGTATCTGATGTGAGATCAGAGAGTGAGTGCCCGTACCATTCCGCTATCCCATAACGGGTGGTCATGGAACAAATACCGGACGGTTGGTGATGACCAACTCTGGAATTCGAGCATGATGGGTGTTCTTCATGGTGACCTGGACAGCGTGAAACTCATACTCCCGCACCAGGGTGACCACTTCATGCGAGAAGTCATATGTCATCAGAAATTCGGCGCCACTGTCGGCCAGCGATTCGAAGAGGCGATGATGGTCAATTTCGTTATGGGCGTACAGGCGTTTGCCAGCCCGCTTGCCGCCCGCCGTGTAAGGCGGATCCACAAAAAACACCACGCCTTCACCCATGCTCCTCCCCAAGGCAGCCAACACTCCCATACCATCCCCTTCACAGAACCCGACACGGTCGGAGTGACGGGTTATCTCCCCCAATCGCTTGGCGATCGTTTCCGGATACCAACGGGACGCCAAACCCTTGCCGTTCTCACCCACTCTGCTGAAAGAAGCGCCGGGAGCCAGAATTCCTCCGCGACGGGTCCGGTTCAACACCAAGGTACGAAAGCCATGCTCCACTACATCGCGTGGCAGTTGCAACATCAACGACTGCACCGCTTCTCTCGTGGGGGTGAAACACAGGATCTGCTCGGACAGTTCGTCGCCATGACGAAGCGCCGCATGCCAGAACGCGGCTACATCCCGGTCCAACTCGACCATGAGACATTGATCGACCAAGTTATCCATAACAGCAGTCAGGGAAACGATTCCACCGCCGCAAAAAGGCTCGACCAACAACCTGGGTCTGTTGTGGAAACTTCCCAGCCACGCCCGAATGTGAGGGACCAGCCATGTCTTGCCACCCGGATACCGGAGAGGGCTTCGCTGCGGCACTGAGGCGACGTTGACTGCCGGAATGGGCGAAACTTCGATCTGGGACAATCCGATGGAACCCATGCTATCTGATGTGCCGGTGTGAGCAGGGCAACCGGTGGGTTGAGCACTATCGCCCTTCCAGCCGTAGCCGTCCAATGCAAGGACCGTCTGCCGAGCCTCTTTCATGGGAATCCTCCGCGTCGTCGGCCAACCTCCTTCGTGGCCGTTTGCCGACAATGTTGCTCGGCCCCTGTGACACCGGAGACAGGTTCCGTGTCAGGCGTAGTCAACCGGACAGGGGGTCGGGGACTACGATCTCGCCTGCCACGATGGCATCGCGGGCTGCCCGGACCTCGGCCACGATGTCAGGATGGTCGGCGATCACACATTGGCTATTCGCCAGTTCCGCATCGGAGGAAAGGGCCACCACTCCGGTGCCGCCCTCGGCCAGCCCGAAGGCCACCACCGAACCGGCGGTTCCGTCGATGACCTGCTTGGCCAGTTGTTCCACCAGGACATCCACCAGCTTCAGGTTGTTGTCGACGATGTGTCCCGGAGCGTCGGGGCACTGGTTGACGTCCACGCCGTAGCTCAGAAAGTCCTCCTGCCGGGCGGCCTCGAAAATGCCGCCGTTGGAGCCCGCGCCCACCGCGAAGATGTGATCGGCCCCCCGGGCCGCCACCGCCAGGGCCTGCTCCTTGGCCCGGGCCGGATCGGAGAAGGGGTTGTAGCCGCCGATGAACACCTGGGTGTCGGTGATGGAGGGATCGACGCTCTGGGCGCCCAGGGCAAAGCTGTCCGACCAACGATGCAGAAAGGGGATATCCAACGCCACCACCGAGCCGATCTCCTTGGTTTCGCTCAGGTGTCCCGCCATGATTCCCAACAGATACGCGCCCTCGTGCTCGCGGAACACACCGCAGTGCAGGTTGGCGGCCGGTTTCTCCGGACAGGCATCGATCAGAATGAACTCTTGGTCGGGGTTGGCCTGGGACAGTTCGTCGGCCAACTCGACCAGCGTGAACGTGGTGAGCACCACCACATCGGGCGCCTCGTCGATTGCCGCCTTGATATTGGCGCGACGATCGGAGTCATTGGTCGACTCGAAGGTCTTCCAGGTTCCCCCCAGTTCCTCGGCCACCCGTTGGGCGCCCACCTGGCCCAGTTCCAGGAACTTGTTCACGCCGATGGGGTCGGGGGTCACGTAAATGAGGCTGGGCCCTTCCGGGACAGCTTCCTCGTCCTCTCCACCGCACGCCGAAGCCGACAGCGCCAGAGCCGCCACAACGGCCCAGCCCAGGATCACCTTGCGGTTATTCATTGGTTCCACCTCCTCGTGAATGCGCCGATCACCCGCCGGAGCGGGGATCTCTCAGTTGCCCCAGTGGAACGTTTTCGGGACTCTGACCCTGATCGGGCCTGATGATTCTACGGTCGGTGACGATGGCTGTAATCAACTCCACCGGAGTGATGTCGAAAGCCGGGTTCAGGGCTTCCGAACCGGGTGGCGCCACCTCCACTCCCCCGACGGAGACCACTTCCTCCGCCCCTCGGTCCTCGATCTCTATCTGAGTCCCCGACGGGGTATCCATGTCGATGGTCGACTCGGGCGCCACCACGATGAAGGGCACCCCGGCATGGCGAGAGGCCAATGCCAGGCTGAAAGTGCCGATTTTGTTGGCCACATCCCCGTTGGCCGCCACCCGGTCGGCGCCGGCCAGCACCAGGTTGGCCTCCCCCCGGGACAAGAGAAACGGCGCCGCCCCGTCCACCAGGAGCCGAAATGGCGCTCCCATCCGGGACAACTCCCAGGCGGTGAGACGACCACCCTGCAGAAGAGGGCGGGTCTCGGTGGGAAGCGCCATTTCCAGACGTCCCCGCTCGTGCAAGGTCTGAATCACCGCCAGGGCTGTACCGCGGGAAACAGCGGCCAAGCCACCGGTGTTGCAGATGGTCATGGTGCGGGCGGCCTCCTCGCCGATCAGTTCATCGGCCAGATCGGCGCCGTATTCCCCCATGGAAACGGAAGCTGCCAGTTCCTCGTCGCGAATCCGATCGGCTTCCGCCAACACCCTTTCCAGGCCGTCTGAAACCAGTTCCGCGGTGCGGTCCACCATTTTCGCCAGATTCACGGCGGTGGGCCGGGCCGTGCGGAGAGCCGCAATCGCCTGCTCCAACTCCGGACCTCGGCGACCGTGGAGATGCACCGCCAGGGCCACTCCGTAGGCGCCCGCCACCCCGATGGCCGGAGCGCCGCGCACCGAGAGCCGCTTTATGGCGGCCACCAGCGTCGGGATGTCCGGGATGTCAAGGATGACCAATTCCCCCGGCAGGCGGGTCTGGTCGATCATCTGCACCAGGCCACCCGACCACTTCACGGTTTCAAGCGTGGAAGGGGTGTGATCGGCCATGGTTTGCCCTTTAACCTATAGAAGCATGACCGTGACCCACCGATTTGTGGCCGATCATCTCATTCCGATGGTCCCCGACCGGGTGGTACATTCGCCGGGGGCGGTGGATGTGAGGGATGGAAAGGTGGAGTGGGTGGGCCGGGCGCAGGATGCCCCTCACAATCCGGACGCCATGGTGGAGAAGGTGGAGGGAGTCATGCTTCCGGGGATGGTGAACATCCACTGCCATACCCCCATGGTGCTGCTGCGCGGCGCCGGTGAGGACCTGCCGGTGGACCGGTGGCTGCGCGAAGTGATGTGGCCCCGAGAGGCCCGGCTCACTCCCCAGGACGTGGAAATGGGAATGGCGGCCGGGGCTGCGGAACTGTTGGCCGGGGGAATAACCACCTCGATGGAGATGTATTTCCACGGCGAGGCGGTGGCCCGGGGAGCGGCGCGGGCCGGACTGCGGTGCGTGGTGACCGCACCCCTGATCGAAGACACCCAACTGAGTGGGTTCGGCTCCTGGCGAGATCAACTGGATCAGATGATCGAACTGGCCGGACAGTGGGAGGAAAGCGACCTGATCCAGATCGGGATCGGCCCGCACGCGGTGTATTCGCTGTCCGATCAATGCATGCGCGGGGTGGCCGAGGCGGCGGCCGCCCACAAGATGTTGGTCCACACCCATGTGGACGAACAGGAGTGGGAGGTGGAGGCGGTCCGCAAGCAGACCGGAATGTCCGCCACCGCCTACCTGGCCGAAGTCGGAATACTGGATTCGCCCACCGTGGCGGCCCATTCGGTGTGGATTTCTCCCGAGGACATCGCCATACTGGCCGGGGCTGGCGCCGGGGTGGCCCACTGTCCCTGCTCCAACGGAAAGCATGCTTCGGGGATCGCCCCGGTGGCGGAGATGCGAGCGGCGGGAATCCCGGTGGGCATCGCCACCGACGGACCGGCTTCCCATCATCGCCTGGACATGTTCGAGGAGATGCGCATGGCCCTGCGCCTGGCCCGGATTCGGTCCCGGGACGCCGGGGCGCTGTTGGCCCACCAGGCTTTGGCGATGGTCACCCGGGAGGCGGCCGACGCCATCGGCCGGGGCGACCTGGGGCGGATCGTCCCGGGAAATCCCGCCGACCTGATCGCCGTTTCCATCAAGGCTCCGGCGTTCGGCCCGGTGGTTGAGGAAGAGGACGATCTGGTCTCCCGACTGGTCTGGTCGGGCACCGCCCAGGCGGTTCATTCCGGCTGGGTGGGAGGACAGCGGGTGGTGGCGGAGGGCAAAGTGCTCACGGTGGAGGTGGATGAGGCCCGCCGGGATGTCACCCGCCGCGCGGTTCGTTTGGCCACCGGATGAGAGCCGATCAGAACCCGTCGCCGGGCAGCACCATGTCTCTACCCTCCCCTGCCGCGCCGGCTGCCATGCTCGACCTTTCTGATCTGGTGGTGGCCGTCACCGGAGCAGGTGGGGGGATCGGTCAGGGCATTGCCCGGCGATTCTCCGAAGCCGGAGCTTCGGTGGTAGCCCATACCCGGACGACTGATCTTGGGCCACTGCTCGAATCGCTGTCCGGCCCCGCCGCGGCGGTTACCGCCGACCTCCGGCGCCCCGACGGCCCCACCCGGGTCGTCAAATCGGCGGTGGCGTCTTTTGGCAAACTCGACGCGGTGATCAACAACGCCGGGATGTTCACCGGGGCGTCCATGGAGGAAATGAGTGACGAGGAATGGCAGTTAATGCTGGACACCAACCTGACCACTGTCCACCGGCTCACACAAGCAGCGGCCCGGCACCTCATCAGCCGGGGATCCGCAGGTTCGGTGGTCCACATCGCCTCGATCGAGGGAAGTAATCCGGCCGCTTTGCACAGCCACTATTCGGTCTCCAAGGCCGGGGTGATCATGCACGCCCGGGCCGCGGCGCTGGAGTTCGGGGACCATGGGATCCGGGTCAACTCGGTCTCCCCGGGGCTGATCCACCGCCCCGGAATCGAGGAACAATGGCCGGAAGGGGTGGCCCGCTGGGAAAAGGCCGCGCCGCTCACCAGACTGGGAACCCCCGAGGACATAGCTGATGCCTGCCTGTTTTTGGTTTCGCCCCTGGCCCGGTGGATAACCGGGGCCAACCTGGTGGTGGACGGTGGGGCACTGGCCAGCCCCACCTGGTGAGAGAGGGTCCCGGTGTGAGACTGGCCGATCGAGTGTACGTGGTCGGGTTTCGGTCATGACAAACAATCTGTGGAACGATGCCCTGGCACCCCCCTCCTCCGATCCCCTGGCCGAATGCGTATACGGCTCCCGGTTGATCGGCTCCGATCCCGATATGGTGCTCCACGGAGGCGGCAACTCCTCGGTGAAAACGCCGTTTTCGGACATCACCGAGTCGGAGATCGACGCCCTCTGGGTCAAGGGATCGGGTTGGGACATGGCAAGCATCGAAAAGGGCGGGTTCACTCCCCTGCCGATCCATCGCCTCATGCAACTTTTGGACCTCGACCGCCTGTCCGACACTCAGATGATGCGAGAACTGTCGGCCGCTCGGCTGCATCCCGCCGCTCCGCAGCCTTCGGTGGAGACCCTGCTTCACGCCCTGATCCCCCACCCGGCGGTGCTGCACAGCCATGCCGACGCCATCGTCACCCTCACCAACCTCGCCGACGGCGCCCGCCGGATTCGCCAGGTGCTGGAAGAGCAGGTGATGATCGTGCCCTATGTGATGCCCGGTTTCGACCTGGCCCGGATGGTCCGGGACATGTGGACGGAGAGCGGGGACGACTCAACCGGGATGGTCCTGATGAACCATGGACTCTTCACCTACGGAAAGACCACCCGGCTGGCCTATCAACGGCACGTGGAACTCATCGAGCGGGCCAACCGGTGGCTGGACAGCCACGCCCCGCTTGCGGCGGACCACCATGATCCCTTGGGCCGGGTGACGGACCCCTTGGCCCTGGCTCGGCTCAGAACAGAGATCTCCCGGGCCGCCGGACGACCCATGATCTCGGTCCGCCACGCATGCGGGCCGGTGGCGCGCTTTGTCAGCCGCCCCGATCTTGCCTCTCTGGCCACCCGGGGGCCACTTACCCCCGACCACATCATCCGAACCAAGCGCGTGCCCATGGTGGGCCGGGACGTGGCCGCCTATGCCGAGGAGTACCGCAATTACTATCGGCGCAATCTCCCTCGGGCCCGGGGAGAGACCACCATGCTGGACCCCGCTCCCCGGGTGGTGGTGGACCCGGAGTTCGGAATGCTGTCGGTGGGGGTCAACGCCGGGGCGGCGGAGATCGCCTCGGACATTTACCTTCATACCATTTCGGCCCTCACCCGATCGGAGGACCACCTGGGAGGATATGTTGCCCTCCCTGAAGGAGACCTCTTCGAGTTGGAGTACTGGGAACTGGAACAGGCCAAGCTGAAGAGGCCGGGCTCACCCCCCGAACTCACCGGGATGGCCGCGCTGGTGACCGGCGCGGCCTCCGGCATCGGTCGGGCATGTGCCGGGGAACTGATGCGACGGGGAGCGGCCGTCACCGGGCTGGATATCTCGCCGGAGGTGCTGACAGTTCACGATTCCCCCGGATGGCTTGGTCTCGAATGCGACATCACCGACCCCGCTGCCCAAAGAACGGCTGTCGAAGAAGCGGTCGAGCGCTTCGGGGGGATCGACATCGTGGTGATCTGCGCCGGGCTCTTCGGCGGGACCGGGCCGATCGCCGACTTGGACCCTGCCGCTTGGCGACAAACCATGGCGGTCAATGTCGATGCCGCCGCCGACTTGCTCTCCGGAGTGCATCCATTCCTGCGAGTCTCCCCCACCGGAGGGCGGGTAGCGGTGATTTCCACCCGGAACGTGCCGGCTCCCGGCCCCGGAGCGGCGGCCTATTCGGCCTCGAAAGCGGCTCTGACCCAGTTGGCGAGAGTGGCGGCCTTGGAATGGGCCGCGGATGGAATCCGAGTCAACGTAGTCAATCCCGACGCGGTCTTTGACACGGGAATCTGGAACGACCAACTGCTGGCCGAACGCGCCGCCCAATACAACCTGGATGTGGAGTCCTACAAGCGGCGCAACCTCCTGGGTGTGAAGATCACGTCCCAGATGGTTGCCGAACTGGTTGCGGAACTGGTGGGAGACCGATTCTCGGCCACCACCGGCGCCCAAATTCCCATCGACGGCGGGAATGAAAGGGTGATTTGAATGCTGCTGCCCATTTTGAATGTCGATTCGGAAGAGATTCCCGAACGGGTGTTGGTGGTGGGCGAACCGACTCGTGCCCGTCGGGCCGCCACCCGACTCGAGGCCGCCGTTGAAATCACAATCACCGCGAGTACAGCACCTTGGTCGGCCTACACCGAGGAGTGGCGTCGCAGTGGTATCCAAGTATGCTGATTCCACAAGACCGGGGTCCATCAGGCGAATCTTGTCAAGTCATGATTTGTATGAATGGTTCCACATGAATGTGAAGGGATAGACAAAGTGAACAGATTCATCCCCCTTGTTCCAAGAGCACGCAGGTTCTTTCCCGTTGCCGTGGCGCTCATCTTCCTGTTGGTCCTCGTCGGCTGCGGGTCTGATCCCGAGCCGGCGCCCACCACCGTCACTACGCAGGCCCCGACAACAACAACCACGCTTGCGCCGGCGACTACCACCGTCACCACGCAGGCCCCGACCACAACAACCACGCCTGAGACACTGGTTGAAGTAGTGGGAACCCTGGAGGACTTTTTCATCACCGATGACACAACCGGCCGCGACATCATGGCCCGCCTCTCTCACACCGAGCAGGACTGTATCCGTGAAGCAATAGGAGACGCTTGGTACGGCGCCTTTCTCGACCTTTCGTTGACGGTGCTGGTGAGAGAAAGCGCGGCGACCGGCGTGAGTTCTTTCCTGGCTTGTCTGACGGAAGACAACGTTCTGCTCATGGGACTCGCGCTGATAGACGCCAATTCCGGAAGAGTCGACCCCCAGGCTCGTGAGTGCAGCATCGCAGTGGCCCGAGCCAACCCGGACCTCATCCGCGTAAGGTACGCCCTGCTGCGCCCGGAAATCGGGGCGATCGACGTTGAGGCCCTGTTCTCCTCCGCCAAGGAGTCGTTCGACTGCCTGAACGTGGCCGACCAGGTAGACGTGCTTGTCCGCCTCACGACGAGACTGGACCAAGAAGACACCTTCAGCGGACAGGATGTCATTGACATGCTCAACGAAACGGAAGTGTCCTGCCTGCGCGAAGAGATCGGCGAGGACCTTTTCGCCAGCTTCCTCGACGCTACCATCACGGACGCATTCGCGCCGTCGGCCTCCCTCCTGGACTGTCTCACTTCCGAGAGCCAAACCGCGATCTTCTCGGCCTTTACCTCATCACGGGTAGAAGGACTTAGGGAAGAGGCCGTGGCCTGCATGGCCGGCACTGTCGTCGACAGTCCCAACATCTTGGCGATCGGATTCGGGACTCTGAATGTCGACCAACTCAGTGAGAGTGAACTTGCTCAACTTGGCAACGACGCCGCCAAGCTTTTCGAGTGCCTCGACGAAGAGGAAATACTCAGGGTGTTGACGTTACCGGCTGTGGTTGAGCAGTAGTAAAACCCGTTGTGGGTTGGATGTCAGGTGCGGAGATCTCCGCAGGGTTGTGAGGACGACCCAATACCACCCCCCTCCCGAAGGTAGAGGTTAGGTTTACCGCACTACTTCCAGCACCGGGTCGCCCAGCACCTCGCGCCGCGGTTCGATGCCCAATCCGGGCCGGTCGGAGGCGGCCATCCGGCCCGCCACTCGCCGCGGAGCGCCGGAGGCGGTGGAAACCGTCACGTAGGAATTGAAGTCGGTGGCCGCGAAGGTGAACTCCTCGGGGGTGGACTGCGCCAGATGGGCCACCGCCGCGGTGGTTATGTCACAGCCCCAGGGATCTTCGATAATCATCGGAACACCCGACGCCACGCAGATGTCGCGCATCAGCCGGGCCCGGGTCAACCCGCCCACCTTGGAGATCTTGAGATTGATCACGTCCATCGCATCCTCCGCCAACCCCTTCAACAAAGCCCCTAACCCATCGATGGTCTCATCGAGTATGAACGGACGACCGGTGCGCCGGCGGATGGAAAGGCATTCGGCCGGGGTGACACAGGGCTGTTCGATGTACACGTCCAGATCCCCCACCGCGGCGACCACCCGAGCGGCCTCAGGACGCGTCCACCCGGTGTTGGCGTCGGCCACCAGCACATCGTTATCGGCGAGAACCTCTCGGACCGCCCGGATCCGAGCGATATCGAGGTTCGGGTCCCCTCCCACCTTCAACTGGAATCTTCGGTATCCCTCGTCTCGGTACTTGGCCACGTTGGCCGCCATGTCTTCGGGAGAATGCTGCGAGATCGCCCGGTAGAGGGGCGCCGAGGCCTGAGCCTTGCCTCCCAAAAGCGTGAACACCGGCAGCCCGCTCACCTTGCCCAAGAGGTCCCAGCAGGCGATATCGAGCGGCGCCTTGGCATGGGGATGGCCCATTAGGGCGGCGTCCATCACTCGATTGATCTCATCCAGGTCCCGAGGGTCCTTCCCGATCAGATGGGGCGCCAGTTCCGCCAGGCCGGCCCGCACCCCCGGAGCATGGGCCGGCAGGTAGGCAGGACCCAGAGGGCACGCTTCCGCATACCCGAAGACTCCGGCGTCGGTCTCAACCTCCACCACCGTGTTGTCGAATACTTCGACATATCGACCGTCAGACCAGGTGTAACGACCTTCCACCAGGGGAAGGTCCACCTGCCAGGCCCTAATCGCAACAATTCTCACCGGGACCAACCTAACCCGACCGGCTCGAATCGGATTGGTGGAAACCCAGAATGAGCAATTCGGTGGCGACATCGACCCGGCGAACTATCACCTCTTCGGGAACCCACAGCACCTGGGGAGCGAAATTGAGAATCGAGGTGACCCCCACCTGAACCAGCAGATCGGCAACCTGCTGAGCCACCGGAGCGGGGGTGGCGATGATTCCGATATTCACCTCGGAGTCGGCCACGTCTTCTGCCAGCCGATCGGTGTGCCGGATGACGAGTTCCCCTACCCGAGCGCCGATCTTTTGGGGATCGACCTCGTACAAGCCGGTCAACTTCAAACCTCGATTGGCAAAGCCCTGATAGTGGGCCAGAGCCATGCCCAGGTTCCCCATTCCCACGATCACAATCGCCAAAGGCGCCTCGATTCCCAGAGCGGCGGTGATGTGAGACACCAGTGATGGCACCCCGTACCCCACTCCCCTCCGGCCCTCGCAATCGAGATACCAAAGATCCTTGCGCACTTGGGCCGCATTGATATCAAGGGCCCTGGCTATCTCCTCGGAAGAAACCGTTTCCTGCCGGTCGGGAAGCTGATCGAGAAATTGCAGATACCACGGCAATCGGGAAACGGTGGTGCCGGGTATCTCCCCTCTGCTCATGCCCCCAAGAGCCTAACCTTCCCCCGCCAGGCGCTGCCGGTGGCCCGAGCGGCGGACCCGGCCCGGAATGCATCCTTGTCGGGTTCGGAGCCCGGTGGCGCCCGACTCCCGCCCTGGTCAAACCCCCTGTCCAAACGGCTATCTTTTGAGAAGCATGAGCCGAGGCGAGATTCTGGTGGTGGGCGGGGGTCCGGCAGGGGCAGCCGCCGCCTACTGGTTGGGAAGGGACGGACACTCTGTGATATTGGCGGAACGCAAATCCTTTCCTCGCGACAAGACTTGCGGAGACGGACTGACACCGCGAGCCATCTACGAGTTGGCCGAAATGGGCTTCGATTTCACGGCGCCGGGATTTCACCGCATAACCGGATTGCGGTCTTACGCCGGGGAGAATCTGATGCTGGAGATGTCGTGGCCGCAGCATTCTCGGTTTCCCGACTGGGGTGGGGTGATCCGACGGCGGGAACTCGACCAGCAGGTGGTCGACCTTGCCCGCGGCCAGGGAGTTGCGGTCCGAGAGCACACCGAGGCGCGTCCGGTGGTGGAAGACGGAGTTCTCCGACAGGTGGAGTTGTCAGCCAACGGATCCTCCGAGGTCATCTGTCCCGAATATGTGATAGTGGCCGACGGGGCGCTGAACCGATTCGGGCGTCACCTGGGAGTGACCCGCCGCAAGGATTATCCGCGGGGCCTGGCCGCCCGCGGCTACTACCGGAGTCCCCGGTCCACCGATCCTTTCCTGGAGAGCCAACTGGACATCCGGGATCCCACCGGCGCCACCATGCCCGGCTACGGCTGGGTGTTTCCCCTGGGTGACGGAACGGTCAACGTGGGGGTGGGACTTCTTTCCACCTTCAAGCGGTGGAAGCAGGCCAACACCACCAAGATGATGGCCGACTGGGTGAGAGCCGCCCCCGACTATTGGGATCTCTCCGAAGAATCCCGGCTGACCAAACCGGTGGGAGGGGCGCTGCAGATGTCCTTTTCCCGCTCTCCCCTGGTGGGCCCGGGCTGGCTGGTGATCGGCGACGCGGCGGCCGCCATCAACCCGTGGAACGGGGAGGGAATCGCCTACGCCTATGAGACGGGAAGAATCGCCGCCCGACTGGTGGGCGAGGCGGTAGCCAAGGGCAATGCCGAGGTTCTGGGTGAATACCCCCGTCTGCTGGAACGGGAGTACGGCCTCTACTACCGGACGGCCCGACTATTCGTGAAGCTGATCGGTCGCCCCAGTGTGATGCGGACCCTGGCTCACACCGGTTTGCGCAACCGCCCACTCATGGAATGGACCTTGAAGGTGATGGCCAATCTGCTGGATGAGGATGAAAAGGGCATGGGCGAGCGAACCTACCAAGCCCTGCAGGGTCTGTCCCGCGCGCTGCCGGTCGACTGAACCCGGCTACCATTGTTTGGCGGGTTCCAACCCGGTTGCCTACCCCCGTCGAGGCGTCATCCAACAGGTGGTTACGGGGCCGGTGACCCGTGAAGTCGCCCACCGTACCGATCTCGAATCGAGGCGCAAATGGCAAGAAAGTACCGGTTGCGAAAAGAAGAAAACGGCTTGCACCGGCTGATCGCGGCGCGGGACTTCAGCACCTCTCGGGGCGGCCGCCCAAAGATCAGCAAGGGTGACCTCGGCGGGTTGGTGGCCGGGCCCCACAACCTTTCCCAGCGAGGACGTGCCTGGGTGGAGGAAGGAGCACAAGTCCTTGATCGGGCCAAGGTCCAAAAGGACGCCCTGGTGATGGAAAATGCCACGATCAGTGGACGGGCAGTGGTGACCGATCAGTCGTGGGTGAGTGGCGAGGCCCAGGTGTGTGACGACGCCCGCATCATGGAAGGCGGTGGAGTATTGGACCAGGCGATCGTCAGGGACGGCGCCACCGTCAGGACCGCGGCGGTGGTGGGCGGCCGAGCCATCATCGAGCATCGCGCCCTGGTGGAGCACGGCGCCATGGTGGGAGACCAGACCAAAGTAGGAGGAGTGGCCGTAATCCGAGGCGAGAACACCGTCATTTCCGGGGACCGACTCATCATTTCCGGCGTGCACGAAACCCCGGAGCCATAGCCTCCGGCCCAACTGTTTTCCCCCGGGAGTGCCTTTCATGGGCGGGCAGTCATGGGAACAACCGAGATTCCACCGGGCCGCCCGTGGCCAATCCCTCCCAATTTGACGACATTCAACCCACCAACCGACAATTTGTCAGTTCATCAACCGACAGATTGCAAATCAGCATCCTCCGACCGGAGTTGTCAGAAGAGTGGTCCCGGAAAGTCAGGAACTTGCTGCTCGAACACTCTCCATTACTTTTTCAATTTGCCGAATCCACGCCATCCGGGGATTGCGGCGGCTTGCCGGAACCAGTCCGCCAGTTGAGGCTCGTCAAATTCCCCCTCATAAATGTCGATCCAGCGGGCATCGGGGTCCTTGCCTGAGCCAGGTGGAAGGGGAAGCAACTGCCTGCCCTGGAAAAAGGTCACCTTGACGTAGCGGGTGAAAACGTGGTAGCTCAAGAACCACCCTTCTCCCTCAATGCCATAGAAGGGCGAGTTCCACCTCACCGCCTTGCGCACCTCGGGCACCGTCCGGACGATCAGATCGTCCAGTCGCCGCCCCAACTCGCTCTTCCACCCCGGCATGGCCGCGATGTAGGCCTGAACAGGGGCATCACCGTCGGCTTTGGCAATCTGAGGGTTGCCCCCGGAAAGGAGCACCACCCGCTTCCCATCGTTTTTCCCGGCCATAGTGTTCACTCCCATCCCCGCCTGCGGCATCAAACCGTGTTTGTGACTTCCGTCGACAACAACGGCTTCAATTCTACGCCTCAGGACAGCAGCCTTTCAGCCGTCCCGATTAGCCTGCTCGCGATTTGCGCTCATGGCACTGCAGGGCGTCGCCCTGGAATGGCAGCGAGTAAAAGATTTGCGGTGCTGTCAAGGATTCAACTGTCTGTAATTAGCGGGCTTGCCCGGGGAAGCTATGTCGCAGGCCCTGCCTACAGTGTGTCTCGTGCATAGAAGAATCATGGATACCTGGCCGCGCCTGCGGCTACTCTGAAAACATGGTCGTTTCGGCGGAAGACGCCCGCCGACTGATTTGGATCGTCGCTCGCGACAGGGAACTGCCTCGTTACGTGCGGAGTGAGGCGAATTCGCTGGAAGCCTCTGTTCCCATCAGCCCAGAATTGGTTCATCTGCGCCTCAATCGGCTTCGGGAGAGAGTCCTCCCGGATCTGGGAGTAGATTCTCCGACCGTTGACTATGCGCGTTGTGTGTCAATAGATGTCTTCTACCAGCATCACCTCCGGCCTGCTCGGCGGTCCTTATTCCAAGATCCCGATGATTACCTCTACTATCTTGAGGACAAACCCGACCCGGCAGGGGTTGCCCAAAGCGAACTCAGGGAGGACTCCATACTGGTGCCAGCTGCTCATTCCTGGCTGATCCCGGCCGATCACATTGCAGGATTGGGGGGAGCCATGATCAAGTCCCGGTTGCGAATCCGTCAAGATCCTCCCTACATTGTGATGGTCTTCCCTGTTGAGCGGATGGAGAAGGCCGATGTGGGGGTACGGGAACCGTGCGGTCTTGATGCGGTGCCTGGCAGTTTTACCTGGTGGTCGCCCAGAGATGTGCCTGATGAGCGCATTGATGAGGACATTCCCCTCTCCGCCCTCGGGAGTCTGGAGTGTAGGCCGTGAACCAACCGTCTCCCGCTCTGTACACTGCCACCCTTCGCCTCTTGAACAGCGCTGATCCCCGCTCTCGATCCATGGTTTCCACTTTTACGAACCTTGTGGATCAACTCAGTGCGACCGAAGCGGAGTATTCCCTCAGGCTCTTGGCGGCGTGCTTCCCCTGTTGAAGGGTGACCCCGACAAGCTGAGGTTCGCAGCCACAGCAGCTACTCGCCTTGACTTCTACGAGGTGACGGAAACCCTGGCGAATCTGGCCGAAATCACCGGGGATCGGGAATTGCTCCTGGGGGCGGCCACCCTATGTGGCAATCCCGCGGTGGCGCCATCCCTTCGAGCCCGCGTCGCCCACCTGGTTGGCAACGATCCAGCAGGCAGGATACGGTTCGACCCTGACTCAGTACCCGCCACAGCTGATGAAAAGCGGCTATACCTGCAGTGCTGGCCGGGTGCCCGAGGCAGGAAAACGCGATTCGCTTTGGCGCCGGTGGTTGTACTGGATGAAGGGTTCGATGCCCGGATGACTCTGCGGCTAGCCCTCAGGTTGAAAGAGGCAAGGGCCGTAGTCCGGCGCCTGGCTCAGCCCTCGCAGGTGCCCTACTGGTTCGGTGCTCACACTGTGCTGCTAGGTCGACAGCAAACGAGGCTTCGAGTTATGAGAGATTGTCCGGACTTTCCCGAGAAACACGTCCTCACGGATGGCCTCCCCGAGAACGAACGCCAAATAGGAGCCCTGTTCAGAAAGATCAACGCCCTTTTCCCCTCTTCCAAGGGACTGCGATTGACGGAATTTGCTCCCGAAATCTCCACGAACCTATGGGATCCCGCAGTCTTTGCCGCCGGGGTGTACCAAACGAAGGAAGCTGCGTTCCTGTCTGGTGTCCCCCGGTCGTCCGTTGATTACCTGCGGAGACGCAAATTGCTTACCCCCCTCGCATCTTCTCTGGTTATTCGGTGGTCCTTCAGGGACGTGGTGGCGGTCCGCACCTGGAGATACCTGAACTCTGTAGCGAGGAAACCGGTATCTTCGGCTGTGGTACCAGCCCTGTCGGGGTTCGCAGGAGATCCGCAAGCTGTCAAGCTGGGAGTCATGGCGAACGGCAAGGTACATGTGGATCGCGGAGAGGGCTGGGAGAACGTGGTGACCGGCCAAGGGCAATTGAATATGCGAATCACCGACATCGATGAGGTGTTTCAGCCGTTTACGTATGGTGGGGGAACAGTTGTGTCGCTCCTGAATGCCAGCGAAAACACCGTTCTGGATCCAACGATCCTGCATGGGGCGCCACGCCTAAGGGGCCACAGGATCAGCGCGAAGGCTTTAGCCCAGGTATATAGACGCCTCGGTCGGGATGAAATCCTATGGGCCTATCCTGAACTGGAAGACAGCCAATTCGACGACACGGTGGGCATCGGACTCCAAATCCTGGGGGCTGGATAAAGTGAAATTGCTGTACGATGCCACTTTACCTCAGAGCCTCGAAAGGGAGGCGCCACCGTGGGCAGAACTTGACCGATGGAAGGGGCGAGATAAAGGCGACCTGGAAGTCGTACAGGCAGCCGCCAATCGAGGGTACCGCGGAGTTGTCTTTCTTGATCGAGACTCGCTTGAGCAGTCGGACGTTCGAGAATTGGCCCGCGAAAAGGGGGTGGCGCTGGTGGCCGTCGAAGCGCAGGATCCTCTCCTGGGCATGCGCCGAATCCTGAACAACCTGCGAGCTTTGCAATCAGCCTTCTCCAACCACGACTGCATCCTCGTCATGGCAAACTCCGTCCGTCCCATCTCCCGGTAAGCAAATTGTCCTGGCTTCCACGGCACACCTAACCCATCAGGCCTCATGCAAGACTCTCCTCGGACATCTGAATCGACTACTGCACAACAGGCATGTCTGGAAGACGCGAGGCTCGACTGGGAGGCCTCCCGTTATATCACTGAGAACGGCCCCTTCGCTCCAGGGGACACCATGTTCGCGATTGGTCACTACTCGGAGGACAGGTTGGTGTGGTTCGATATCCGCTCTACCACTTTGGACGACATCATGAGGGAGTGTGCCTTTCCCGAGGATGAGAGGCCAAAACGAAGACGGCTTGGCCGCAGCTACGCGGAATATTTCCTTCGTTACCACGATATGCCAGAAGGAACCCTTCCTCTCCTCAAGGAGTGAGGGAGAGGGCTGAGGCAGGGAAGACCGGCTGGTCGGATACTTCCAACACGACCCCGGCTATAGCAACCCCCTCAGTGCCTAACCCGACCAGATCGCCAGCACTGCACCACCTACACTTGACAGCCACCCACAATGCATGGCACAGCGCCAATCCCTTTCAACAACCCGGAAACCCCACTCTTTGGAGAACAGCACATAGCGTGGGAGCAGACTGATGATGAGCCACATTTCAGCCGATTCGTCTGGCATGATTCTGCCGAGGGTTCGCCCATATCCCCGGCCAACAATCTTTTTTCTGGTTAAGTTCTTGAAAAAGGCGCGATACGTGAAATGCTTCTTGGATGGCAAGCTCTACGCTCAGCGGTTGGCATCCTTCAAAGAGATCGAAGATGATGCGCAATCGGGGCGTTGCGATCCCCACGAAGGCACCAGCAGTTGGATACAGCCTGGCCAAGTGCGCATCGAGATCAATGGTATAGACTTATCCGGTGATCTCGCTGGGCCGGTGCAGACGCAGATGGACTGGTGTGATGACCTCAATGTGCTCTGCGTTCATGCTGCGCACACAGGTGAACTGGATTTGGAGCAATTTGGAGATCGCAGTATCGAACGACTTCGGCGGCAGCTATGGATCCCGGATGCCTGTTTTGATCTCGGACCTTATGCCGTTGTAATAACCGATATTGCCGAGTTCATGCGAAGATTCGGAGTAGCGGTGGGATCGCAGGGTTACCGGGCGTGGGCAGATCTCGTCCGGTATTACGACCCAGATACTTTCCACGGACATTTCGAGGGCATCGACCCAGTGTTCAGAAAGCAGAGCAGATTCAGTGAACAACGCGAGTATCGGTTCGCGATCGACACCGGTACGACCGGACGTGACGCGCTTACGTTGGAGATCGGAGACATTCGAGACATCACCTTGCAATTTCGGGCCGCCGACCTCAACAGCGTCAAGTTCCTAGCCGGAACGATGGGTCTGGAGAGATCTCCAGCCAGGTAACTCCCATTTGATCCAGCGTTCGCTTGTACGAATAGAGGGGCGGGGGCTGGCCGCCACCCAGAACGGCGACCGGCAACCATTATTTACGGTTCCACCGCCGGGAACCACGAAACCCGTGTTTAGGAGAAGATCACCGTGCAGAACTTCGCCCATCCATTCGATCTGCTGTGCCCGTTGGTGCGGATGCTCACCTGACCTGGTTCTGGACCTGGAGTGCCGATACCGAGGTTGGTCGCGAATCCGCCATCGTGCTGGCCGGTGTGGTTGGTTCAAAAAGCCCATCCCCGTATATTGTTTATCCCAGCACCGTTGGGTAGGAACCGACACCGAGAGTAGGTGTGTGGTACCTTATCTGGGCTTCCAAGTCGGTGGAGGACTAGCAGATGGCATTGAAGAAATCGCAGCTCTATTCGTCGCTTTGGAAGAGTTGCGATGAATTGAGGGGTGGGATGGATGCCTCTCAGTACAAGGACTATGTCCTGACGTTGCTTTTCATGAAGTACGTCTCCGACAAGTACGCCCACCAACCCGACGCGCTGATCGAGGTGCCACCGGAGGGGGGTTTCGTTGACATGGTGAGGCTGAAGGGCCACAAGGAGATCGGCGACAAGATTAACACCATCATTGGAAGGCTTGCTGAGGCCAACGATCTGAAGGGAGTGATCGACCAAGCGGACTTCAACGACGAGAGCAAGCTCGGTACCGGCAAGGAGATGCAAGACCGGCTCTCCAAGCTGGTCGGGATTTTCGAGGGGCTCGACTTCCGCGCGAATCGGGCAGAGGGCGACGACCTGCTCGGCGATGCTTACGAATACCTGATGCGACACTTCGCCACCGAGTCCGGTAAGAGCAAGGGACAGTTCTACACACCAGCGGAGGTCTCTCGCATCATGGCTCAGGTGGTGGGCATCGGCCCGAACACCCGACAGGACCAGACCATCTACGACCCCACCTGTGGCTCCGGGTCGCTTCTGATCAAGGCCGCCGCTGAGGCCTCGGGCGGTATCACCATTTACGGGCAAGAGAGGGACAACGCCACTTGGGCGCTGGCGCGAATGAACATGATCCTGCACGGCCACCCCACCGCCGAGTTGTGGCGCGGGAACACTTTGGCTGCTCCCTACTTCAAGAGCCAGGTGAGCAATGGTCTCAGGACCTTCGACTTCGCCGTGGCCAATCCGCCCTTTTCCGACAAAGCGTGGTCGAGCGGCCTGAATCCGGCTTACGACGATTTCGGACGGTTTCAATACGGCATCCCCCCGGCGAAAAACGGAGACTATGCGTTCCTTTTACACCTTATCGCATCATTGAAGAGCAAGGGCAAGGGAGCGATCATTCTTCCGCACGGTGTCCTGTTCCGCGGCAACAAGGAGGCCGACATCCGCCGGAACCTTGTCGACCGTGGGCTTATCAAGGGCATTATCGGCCTGCCTGCCAATCTATTCTACGGTACCGGAATCCCCGCCTGCATCCTGGTTATCGACAAGGAAAACGCCCATACGCGAACCGGCATCTTTATGATCGACGCCCGCAAGGGTTTCCGAAAGGAGAGGCCCAAGAACCGCTTGCGGGCACAGGACATCCATCGGATCGTGGACATCTTCAACAGACAAACCGAAGTAGAGGGTTACTCCCAGATGGTTCCGGTAGCTGACATCGCCGGTCCCGTCAATGACTACAACCTGAACATTCCCCGCTACATCGACTCCAGCGAACCCGAAGACCTGCACGACCTCGATGCCCACTTGAACGGCGGCATTCCCAACCGGGACATAGAAGCACTACAGGCATACTGGACAGTCTTCCCCTTGCTACGCAACATGTTGTTCAAGGACAATGGCCGAACAGGATATAGCGACGTTCGTCTTGAAACCCACCAAGTGAAAGCCGTCATCCTCGGTCATGAAGAGGTCAAGTCCTATGAGCAACGGGTACGCGCCATTTTCAACACCTGGCGCAAGACCCACAAACCGTTGCTCTGCAGTATCGAAAACGCCACCCTTCCGAAATCGATCATCCATACAATATCAGAGGATCTCCTCGAACGTTTCGCCGACTTGCCGTTACTTAATCCCTATGACATCTATCAGCGACTTATGGACTACTGGGATGAAGTTATGCGGGACGATGTTTACCTTATCGCCGCTGAAGGTTGGCGAGCGGGGCGTACCCTTCGATCAACCTATGATAAGGAACGGTCGGACTTCACGATCAAAAGCGGCCGTAAAACCCTCAAGTACATCGGTGAGATTATTCCAGCTTCATTGGTGATTTCAAGATTCTTTCCGCACGACAAGCAGAAGCTGCAGTTGATTGAGACGCAAGTTGCCTTGTCAGCTGAGCGTAAGAAGGACTTCGAAGAGGAACATGGTATCGAGGACGGAGCTCTTGATGGTCTTCAAGGGAAGAGAGGCATTGCCACAACGGCTGTACGACGACGCGCCGTCGACATTGCGGAAGCACTATTGAAGGCGTTTCCTGAGAATACCCCCGAACATGATCAGGCCAGACGTGTTAAGAAGACGACTTTTGGTAACTACACGTGGCCCAAGGGGTTTCGGGATGACGAAGGCCTCTTCGAAGTACTAGGACTTCTCTACGACTATATTAAGCTCAGTAAAGAGGAAGCAGCACATAAAAAGGCGCTCAAGCAAGGAAGACACGCCCTGCATACGGCTGTGGTCGCCAAATACGCTACTCTTACCGATATGGAAATACAGTCATTGGTTGTTGAGGACAAATGGTTTGCAAGTATTAAGGAAGCCATAGACAGCACGTTTAGCATGAGCCAGCGTATCGTGGAAGATATAAGAATACTGGAGGCACGTTATGCACATCCTCTGCCGGAGTTAGAACGGGAAGTGGAAGGCCTCGCCGCGAGAGTCACACAGCACCTACAGGCGATGGCCTTGGAGTGGACGTCATGAAACCAACGGGTACTCGCCAACATGCCTAGCGGAGCCGTTGAGAAGGCATGGGAGACAAAACGGTTGAGCGACATAGTGTCGATCCGCAATGAGAAAGTGTTGCCTTCCAATGTAACCCATGATACGTTTTGTGTAGAACTCAATCACATTGAGACAGGCACTGGGCGACTTGTGGGTTGGTCTGACGCCGAAAGATCCACCTCATCCAAATATCGCTTTGTGGCTGGCGACGTTCTTTTCGGTCGGCTTCGCTCATACCTTCGTAAGTATTGGCACGCCGACCGAGAAGGCATCTGCACGACCGAGTTATGGCCGCTCATGGTCAAACCGGAGCACGTAGATAGCAGGTTTCTGCATGCCATCGTCCAAAGCTATCCCTTCAATGCTCTGGCAAATTTGGCATATGGAACGCATATGCCACGAGCAGACTGGGAGGTGGTGGGCAATCTCAGAATCAACATACCTCCGATTCCTGAGCAACGCGCCATCGCCGAGGTGCTGTCGGATATTGATAAGTTGCTTGGAGCGCTGATTGCATTGATTGCTAAGAAGCAGTCTGTCAAGCAGGCCGCAATGCAGCAGCTGGTGAGTGGCAACACGCGCCTACCAGGCTTTGGTAAAGAATGGCAAATAAATGAGGTTAGGAGTATCGGTTTCCTTTATGGAGGACTGATCGGCAAAGCCAAAGGGGACTTTGGGCAGGGTAACGCCCGGTATGTGACCTTTCTGAGCATCCTCCAAGATACCATTCTCGATACCAAACACACTGACTATGTTCATGTGGCCCCTACCGAGTCTCAGAATGCTGTTATGAAGGGGGATTTATTGTTCAATGGTACGTCCGAGACGCCGGACGAAATAGCCATAAGTGCAGTGATGGGAACTCAAATAGAGCACCTGTATCTCAATAGCTTCTGCTTTGGTCTACGTATCCGCGACAAGAGACAATACGATCCGCTTTTCCTAGCCTATCTGTTTAGGAGCCCGACGGGACGAAGAATCTTAAAGGCTTTGGCGCAAGGCGCGACACGGTATAACATGTCCAAAAGTCAATTCCTAAAGTTGCATTTGTCTGTTCCTTCCCTATCTGAACAACAGGCTATTGCTCGAGTGCTATCCGATATGGATGCGGAGATCTCCGCACTGGAGAGGCGGCGAGACAAGATTCGTGACGTAAAGCAGGGCATGCTACAGCAACTGCTGAGCGGCAGAATCCGGCTGGCCAAACCGGAGTAGCCCGATGGTGATCATTTATTCGGACCACGAGATCGAGTCGCTGGTGGAAGAGCGCAAGATTGTGCCCACTGACTGGTTTAGCCGGACGCGTCTGAGACCCAAGCGAGGTCACCTCGAACGCCACTTGGATGTGGCGGGGGTTGGCAGAAGCCAATTCCGGCTCATCTTTAGGAAGAGCAGGGAGAACGAATTGGACTTCTCGGTTATTTTGGCTGTTCGAGTCCCGCAGTCGAATCGGCTCTTTCGGCTTCGCCGCTACAACGGCAAGAGCCATGAGCACACCAACCACATAGAGGGTGTGACCTTCTATGACTTTCACATTCACTCTGCTACGGAACGCTATCAGGAGATAGGAGCCCGAGAGGATACCTTTGCGGAGCCGACAGACCGCTACAGCGACATTGAGGGTGCGCTCGCTTGTTTGCTGGCGGATGCAAATGTCGAGACGCCGCCTGATTCGCAACGCGTGTTATTCGAGGAGTTATAGCAATGTCAATCACAACAATCGAACAAGCTTTTCACGAAAAGGTCTCAGCAAAGGCTCGGCTGATGGCTGAAGGTATTGAGCGCTTTCGCGTATTCACGCCGTTCCGCTTCGAAGACGGAGATCACCTGGCCATCGTGTTAAAGCGGATGGATGGACAATGGGTGTTCTCCGACGAGGCTCATACCTATATGCACCTCACATACGACATTGATGAGAGAGATCTTCATCGGGGCACACGCCAGAAGATCATCTCCAACACGTTGTCCGTATTCGGAGTCGAGGACCGTGACGGAGAACTGTTGCTCGCCATTCCGGACGGGCAGTACGGCGACGCCCTGTTTTCCTTTGTCCAGGCGCTTCTCAAGATTTCCGATGTGTCACATCTGTCGCGAGAAAGAGCCCGATCCACATTCATGGATGATTTTCGGGCACTCTTGAGCCAAGTGTCCCCAGAAGATTGCAGGGTGTTCGACTGGAGCGACCCGCATCACGATCCCAAAGGGATATATACCGTGGACTGCCGTATAAACGGCATGGCCCGACCCCTGTTTGTTCATGCCCTGGCCAATGACGGGAGAACCCGCGATGCTACGATCGCATTGCACCAGTTCGAGAGGTGGGAGATCCCGTTTCGGTCCCTCGCTATCTTCGAAGATCAGGAGTCAATAAATCGAAAAGTGTTGGCGCGCTTCAGTGATGTGGGCGACAAGCAGTTTTCCAGCCTGACGCCGAATCGCGAGAGAATTGCACGCTTTGTGGATGAAAGCCTTCGAACTTGACATGACCACGAACCCGGTCGGCCAGCAGGAAGTTCGAACGCAACGGCGGGTAATTGAGTACCTCCGCGATGGTCTCGGCTACGCATACCTTGGCAATTGGAAGCACCGCCCCGGCAACAGCAACGTCGAGCAAGAGCGGCTTTTCGACTGGCTGAGAGACCAAAACCACAGCGACCAGATCATCGAAAGGGCGGCGTTCAAGCTCCGCAGAGCGGCTGAAGTCAGTGGCAGCAAAACACTCTACGACGCCAACCGTGAGGTCCATAGCCTGCTCCGTTATGGTGTGAAGGTTCAGCCCGACACGGGAGAGCAGAACGTCACCGTTTGGCTGATTAACTGGGAAGACCCCACTCGAAACGACTTTGCCGTCGCTGAGGAGGTGACGGTAGCTGGTGAAAACACCAAGCGGCCTGACCTTGTGCTCTACGTGAACGGCATTGCGGTTGGTGTGCTGGAACTGAAGCGCTCCGTGGTGTCGGTGACCGAGGGCATCCGTCAAAACCTCGACAGTCAGAAAAAGGAGTTCATTCAGCGATTTTTCGCCACCGTGCAACTCGTGATGGCGGGCAACGAAACTGAGGGCCTGCGCTACGGGGTGATTGAAACCAAAGAGAAACACTGGTTGCGCTGGAGAGAAGACGATGCACCGTCGGCTGGCGACAACCCGTTACTAGAGGAGATCGGCCTACTTTGCGGAAAGCAACGAATGCTCGAGATCATCCATGATTTCGTGGTCTTCGACGCGGGCACCAAGAAGATCTGTCGCCACAACCAATATTTCGGGGTGCGAGCCGCCCAGGCTAATGTGAAACGCCGCGAGGGCGGCGTCATCTGGCACACCCAGGGGAGCGGCAAGAGCCTGACGATGGTTTGGCTGGCCAAGTGGATCCATGAGCATGTGAGCAACAGTCGGGTGTTAATAGTCACCGACCGCACCGAACTGGACGAACAGATCGAAAAGGTCTTCAAAGGGGTCAGTGAGGACATCCGCCGCACCAAGAGCGGTGCCGATCTAGTGGAAATGCTCAATGCCAGTGAGGAGTGGCTGATCTGCTCATTGATCCACAAGTTCGGCGCATCCGACCGGATCAGCGACGACGACATCGAGACTTACGTCGAGGATATCAAGAGAAACCTGCCCAGGGGTTTCTACGCCAAGGGCGAGATATTCGTCTTTGTGGACGAGTGCCACCGTACTCAATCCGGCAAACTACACAGGGCGATGAAGGAACTGCTTCCCGGGGCGATGCTGATCGGATTCACCGGGACGCCGCTTCTCAAACAGGACAAGCAACGGAGTATCGAGACCTTCGGACCCTACATCCACACCTACAAGTACGACGAGGCGGTAAGCGACGGTGTAGTTCTGGACCTGCGCTATGAAGCGCGGGACATCGATCAGAACATCGCCTCACAGGAGAAGGTTGATAAGTGGTTCAATCTCAAAACTCAAGGGCTGACCGACGTGGCAAAAGCGCAGCTAAAGCAACGCTGGGGCACTATGCAGAAGGTGCTGAGTTCACAGGATCGACTGCACAAGATCGTGGCCGACATCCTGCTGGACATGGAGACACGTGACCGATTGAAGAGCGGCCATGGCAACGCGATGCTCGTCTCAAGCAGCATCTACTCCGCCTGCCGATTCTTCGAGATGCTGCAGCAGACCGACTTGGCAGGTAAGTGTGCCATCGTCACCTCCTACAAGCCAGCGCCGGCGGACATCAAGGG
This sequence comes from Acidimicrobiia bacterium, assembly GCA_965220995.1. Classification (GTDB taxonomy): domain Bacteria; phylum Actinomycetota; class Acidimicrobiia; order Spongiisociales; family ZC4RG35; genus Bin76. The sequence goes on from OZ244856.1 coordinate 279,987, forward strand.
AGAGGAGAGCGGCGAGGGACTCACCGAAAGACTGCGACAGTACGAGATTTACCGGAAGATGCTCGCGGCATACTTCAATGAGCACGAGCAAACCGCGATGCACAAGGTCGATCTATTCGAACAGGAGGTCAAGCGGCGCTTTGTCGAAGATCCAGGTCAGATGAAGCTGCTGATCGTGGTGGACAAGTTGCTGACCGGCTTCGATGCTCCCTCAGCGACCTACCTCTACATCGACAAGCACATGCAGGACCACGGTCTGTTCCAAGCCATCTGCCGGGTCAACCGCCTCGACGGCGAGGACAAGGAATACGGCTTTATCATTGACTACAAGGATCTGTTCCGATCGCTCGAGAAGTCGATCAACGACTACACCGGAGAAGCCTTCGAGGGCTACGACGCCGACGATGTGAGGGGGCTGCTCAAGGACCGGCTCGAACAAGGCAGGGAGCGGCTGGAGGAAGCGCGGGAGGCTGTCAAGGCGCTGTGCGAACCGGTCGATTCACCACGCGATACCGCCGCCTATCTGCGTTTCTTCTGTGCGGTGGACAGCGGCGACGCACTGCAACTCAAAGCCAGCGAACGCAAGCGTGTCTCCCTCTACAAGCTGGCAGCGTCTTTTATGCGGGCCTACGCGAACCTGGCCAACGAGATGCGCGAGGCTGGCTACTCCGATGCCGATGTGGCGGAGATCAAAGCCGAGGCGGAACACTACGAGAAAGTGCGCTTGGAGGTCAAGCTGGCCAGCGGCGACTATGTGGACATGAAGGTTTTCGAGCCGGCCATGCGGCATCTCCTCGACACCTATATCCGAGCCGAGGAGAGCGAAAAGGTGTCAGCCTTCGACGACCTGACCCTCGTGGAGCTGATCGTAAAACGCGACGAAGCAGCAATCGATACGTTGCCCGATAGCATCCGCGGGAGTCGCGAAGCGATCGCCGAGACGATTGAAAACAACGTTCGTCGGCTCATAATCGACGAATCATCTGTCAATCCGATGTACTACGAGAAGATGTCCAACCTGTTGGATGCCCTGATTCTTCAACGCAAGCAGGAGGCGCTGGCCTACAAGGAATACTTGGCGAAGATCGTCGATTTGACCAAAAGAGTCGCCAGGCCCGGGACCGGAGAATCTTACCCAGCCAGCATCGACAGCCCTGCACGCAGGGCAATCTACGACAACATGCAGGCATGGGTCTCATCAGCAGGTGAATGGAGGGGAAGCGAAGAGACAACGATTGAGGTAGATCGTGCCGTCCGCAGAACGAAAAAGGCGGACTGGCGAGGCAACATATTCAAGGAGCGCGAGTTACGAGGCGCCATCAAAACAGCATTGGGCGATGGCGGGGATGCGGACGCCATCTTCGAAATCGTGAAGGCGCAGAGTGACTACTGAGGAGGCAAGTCACCAAATCGAAGTCCGGGGAATGCCAGTGGATGTGATTCGCAAGGACATCAAGAACCTGCATTTGGGCGTCTATCCACCGAACGGCAGAGTACGGGTATCGGCGCCGTTGCGTGTCGATGACGACATCGTCAAACTGGCGGTGATCTCACGTTTGAAGTGGATTCGCCAAAAGCAGGCAGAATTCCAACAGCAACCCCGCCAGTCCCAGCGCCAGTTCGTGACCGGCGAGAGCCACTATTTCGAAGGCCGACGCTATCGACTTGACGTCACCGAGCGAGACAAACCACCATCGGTCCGTCTGCTCAACAACTCAAGAATTGAGTTGGCTATCCGCCCCGGCACCAACCGGGACAAGCGAGAAACCATCATCAACAACTGGTACCGCCGCCAACTTCGCGCCCGCTTGCCCAAGCTATTGGAGAAGTGGGAGCCCAAGGTAGGCGAACGCGTCGCAGAGGTACGCATCAGAAGGATGAAGACCTACTGGGGAACCTGCAACCTGCAAGCTCGCCGAATCTGGCTCAACCTAGAACTCATCAAGAAGCCCGCGTCCTGTCTGGAGTACATTTTGGTACACGAAATGGTTCACTTGATTGAAAGGCATCACAACGATCGTTTTCGGGATCTGATGGACCAACTAATGCCCCCGTGGCGGCTATATCAGGACACCCTCAACCGCGCCCCTCTTGCCCACACAGAGTGGCGTTACTGAGCTACTCCGCCTTGAACTTGCGCACGTGACGCCTCAGAAGGTCAATACCGCGGGTACTGCCCTCTTGCGGTTAATCTTATCTAGAGGGTCGTACTTGATAAGGAAGAGAAGTTCTACAAGTAGTGGTATATGAGCCCGTAAATAGGTATGCACATTGCCTGTTATTAGATACAACATCATTCCTAGATTACAAACCCGAGGTGGAGGTGTAGGCGAAGCAACCACCCTCAGTCTTGAAGGGCAAGAAAGGAGGTTTGTTTGAACAAAACGGATTTGAAGCATCTAGCGGGACGTGTTTTCGGTTGGTTAATTGTCATCTCCGCGTTTGCTCTGGCAGTGGCCTTGGTGCATACGGCAGGACCCGAGTGGAGTGAAGCCATCGTACAAGCCTTAGCCGCCTTAGGCGGGCTGTTTTACTGGGCTTACCTTAGCAGGCCCAGAGTTGGACTCCGACTTTTGAGCAGTAATGGCATGCTACTAGAGTTAGTAAACGCTGGAAACCGAGTAGCGAGGGGAGTCACTCTCCGTTGCACCCCTCCTATCCCGTGGGATGAGACATTGTCGATGGCTCCCAGAGACACGTTCGGTCCTATTGAGCACTTCGGTGACATGGACCGAGACCAAAGGTATGTAGTCTTGTTTGGCAGTTCTACACCCCATAGCATTGATGTACTAAACACCATCACCTTCGAGCTAACACATAAAAGCACGTGGGGTTTTCGACGGAGGTCATCAACATTTGTGTTCGGCGGCTCGGGCGCACGGAGTTCCCTTGCTGGGGAAAGCACCGGCACGCCTATCGGAGAGGTAGTCGAAGCCATCAAGAAACATGAAGAGAAAATGGATTCGATCGTAAAGGTGCTGAGCAATGTTGAGAGTCGCCTGCAACTCCCAACCAAGGAAGACGACTGACCGGAATTTTAATGGAACAATAGTCTGCCCCCATACAAGAGATGGCCTCGCAATTTGCCGGAGGTCACCAAAAGGGCAATAGGCTCGGTTGCGAGCGCCCTCAGCACTCGATCATGAAGTACTTTGGATAACAACCGACGGAGTCCCGACTACCCGGTACATCCTCAGGGTGCCCCGCTGATGAAAGCTACCCCCGGGTTGAATGAGCGACTGTTTCTGTGTGTGGTAGCAGCCTCCTCTTTTCTAGTGGAGGAAGTGGGAAGTCGGAGCCGAGGGTCCGCCAGATCAGGGGTACACCGGGGCGGTAGGCGAGGTTGTGGCGGGTTGGGGCGTTGAGGATGGTCAGGTGGGCCGGGCCGTCTGGGGCAAGGCGGCCGACATCGGTTCGGCGTAGGGCGGTGGCTCCTCCGGTGGTGGCGGCCGCTATGGCTTCGTCGATGGTCATGTTCATGTCGCGGACGGCCAGGGCGATGCAGAAGGAGATTGAGGTGGTGTAGCTGGAGCCGGGGTTGCAGTTGGAGGCGATGGCTACTTGGACTCCGGCGTCGATGGCGCGGCGGGCGTCGGGGTAGGGCTGGCGGGTGGAGAAGTCGGCGGCGGGGAGGAAGGTGGCTACTGTGTCGCTTGCGGCGAGCATCTCAAGGTCGGTGTCGGACAGGTAGGTGCAGTGGTCGACGGAGGCGCAGCCCATCTCCACGCCCAATCGGACCCCGGGGCCGTAGTCGAGTTGGTTGGCGTGGATGCGCAGGCCCAACCCCGCCCGCCGCCCGGCTTCGAGCACTGCTCTCGATTGATCGACGTCGAAGGCGCCGGTCTCGCAGAACACGTCGATCCAGCGCACATGAGGACGAACGGCGTCGAGCATGGGGCCGCACACCAACTCGATGTAGTCGTCGGCGCGGCCCTGGTACTCGCTTGGCACCACGTGGGCGCCCAGGAAGGTGGCCTCGGTGGTCACTTCGGCTGCCAGGGAGGTCGCCAGGGTTTCGGATTCCACCGACAGGCCGTACCCCGACTTGATCTCCACGGTGGTTATGCCCGCCCGGTGGGCTTCGATGAGCCGCCGATCAAGCAACGCTTTCAAAGCCTTCCGGCCGGCGGCGCGGGTGGCCTCGGTGGTGACCCGGATCCCGCCGCCGTCGTAAGGTTCACCGGCCATCCGCCGGGTGAACTCCTCGGCGCGGTCACCGGCGAACACCAGATGGGTGTGGGAATCGACGAATCCGGGAAGCACACTCCGACCTCCGGCGTCCAAACGTTCATCGGCCAAGGCCCCGGCCGGGCCGACAGCCACCACCCTGTCTCTTTCGATAACTACTGATGCGTCCTTGATAATCCCGAGCGGCCCTTCTCCCAGAGCGGGGACGTTGGTGATCAACTCCCCGATGTTGTCGATGACCAGGGTCATGAGATCAACACCTCGGGGATGACGGAGGCGAGTTCGGCTGCGACATCAATCGAGACATGGGTCCCGTCGACCACGACCGGCACTCCGCCCACTACCAGGTGACGGACATCGGCGCTCGAGGCGGCGAAGATCGCCGCCTCGAGGACATTGGCGGCGTCTGTGCCGGCCAGGCGCACCGACTGGAGACCGATGGTGGTGAAGTCGGCCGGTGCGCCCGGTGTCAGAGCGCCTCCCTCCGCCCATCCCAGGGACCGGTAGCCGTTGCGGGTGACCATCGCGGCCAATGCGGCCACCGAGTGCACCCCCCGTTCCAGTTTGCTAACCCGTTGACCCATTTCGACGGCTCGGGTCTCCTCGAAGAGGTCGATTATGGCATGAGAGTCCGAACCCACACACAGACAGGCTCCTGCTGTGGCCAGTTCTTCGCTGGGACCGATGCCGTCGGCCAGGTCGCGCTCGGTGGTGGGGCACAAACAGCAAATCGCCCCGGCTTTGCCGATAAGGGCGATGTCCTCTCCCGTGGCATGGGTGGCGTGGACCAGAGTGGTGTCGGGACCCAAACCACCCTGGTCGGCTATCACCCCCATGGGGGTCCGGCCCAGAACTTCGAGGCACCCCCGGTTCTCGGCCGGCTGCTCCGAAACGTGGACGTGGAGGGGCGCCTGGTTGTCCGCAGCCCAACCCGCCGCGATCTTGATCGCAGACGGATCCACAGCCCGCACAGAGTGGACCGCTGCACCCACCTTGGTTTTCGGGCCGTTGACAGCGGCGGCCAGGTCGTCCACCCGCACCGCCCAAGCCTCGGCGGAACCGTCGGAGAACCGGGCCTGTTCTTCCAACCGTGGTGCGTATCCGGTTGGCGCGTCGGGGGCGAAGCCACCGTGGAGGTACAGGGTGTCCAGCAGGGTCAGGCGGATACCGGCGTCGTTGGCTGCCGCCGCCAAAGCCACCCCCATGGCGTTGGGATCGTCGTAGACGCCTCCGCCGGGTTGATGGTGGACGTAGTGGAACTCACCCACCACCCCGATGCCCGCCAGAGCCATCTCGGCGAAGGTCGCCCGGGCCAGCCGGTAGTAGTTGTCGGGATCGAGGCGGGCCGCCACCCGGTACATAAGATCCCGCCAGGTCCAGAACGTGCCCCGCTCACCCTGGGTGCGGCCCCGGAGTGCCCGGTGGAAGGCATGACTGTGAGCATTGGTCAGCGCCGGGAGCGTCAAACCTCGGAGTGGCGTGGCCCCCGGAGGAGGGGATGCTTGTCCCGCAGTGACCGCCCGGATGCGATCGCCTTCCACTTCTATCACCACTCCCTGGGTGGCCGTGGGGCCACCCAGCCAGGCCAGTTCGCACCAGTAACTGGTCATGACCCGACCTCCCGGACGAACCGGGTGATGCGTTCGACAAAGGCGTCCTGGTGGTGTTCCCGGAACTGTTCCCAGGTGCTGAGCGTCTTGGGGTTGATGCGATCGACCACCAGGATGCCGTTGAGGTGGTCGCACTCGTGCTGCCAGGTCCCGGCGGTGAGTCCCCGCACCACCCGCTCATGGTCGACGCCGTCTCGGCCGGTGTATCGGACCCGGAGGTTCACCGAGCGGACCAGTTCGCCTCGCAACGGCACCGACAGGCATCCCTCGTTGATGACCACTTGCTCGTCATCCAGGATCTCCAACTCCGGGTTGATGGCCACCGTCAGGGGCACGGGCGGCTTGTAGGGATAGCGGGGGTTGTTATTCACCTCGATGGTGAGAATCCGGTCGGTCTCTCCTATCTGGTTGGCGGCTATGCCCGCCCCGTGGGCGTGGCGCATGGTGTCGATCAAATCGTCGATTAGGCCCTGGATGCGCGCGCCTGGGATGTCCGTACGCGGCACCGGCTTGGTTCTGGTCCGCAAGACCGGATGGCCGATGGGGATAATCCGCCGGACGGTCATAGAGAAAGCGGCGCATGGTAGAAAATCGACAACGGAAGCGGCGCGGTCCGGTGACGGCGGTGGTCCACTAGCGCCGGGGTTTCTCCGCCATGGGTACGTGCACTCCGCGGTCGGCAGCCACCGCGATGGCCTCCTCATAACCCGCGTCGACATGTCGAATGACCCCGGTGGCCGGGTCGTTGCGGAGGACCCGCCGGAGCTTGGACTCCGCCAAGTCGGTGCCGTCGGCGAGGCACACCTGCCCGGCGTGGATGGATCGACCGATCCCAACCCCGCCCCCGTGGTGGATACTCACCCAAGTAGCGCCCGAGGAGGCATTGACCAGGGCGTTGAGGAGGGGCCAGTCGGCGATGGCGTCGCTGCCGTCGGCCATGTCCTCGGTCTCCCGGTATGGCGAAGCCACTGAGCCGGAGTCCAAATGGTCGCGGCCGATGACGATGGGTGCGGATAGTTCACCCGACCGGACCATATGGTTGAAACGCAGCCCCAGCCGGTGGCGCTCCCCGTAACCCAGCCAGCAAATTCGGGCCGGGAGCCCCTGGAAGGCGACCCGCTCGCCGGCCAGGGTGATCCATCGAGCCAGGGCCTGGTCATCGGGGAACTCCTCCAGCACCGCCCGGTCGGTGGCGGCGATGTCCGCCGGGTCACCGGACAGGGCCACCCATCGAAACGGCCCCTTGCCCTCGCAGAACAGCGGGCGGATGTAGGCGGGCAGGAAACCGGGATAGTCAAAGGCGCGGTCGTACCCGCCCAGCGCGGCTTCGGCTCGCAGGCTGTTGCCGTAGTCGAATACCTCTGCGCCGCCGTCGAGGAAACCGACCATGGCCTCCACATGGTCAGCCATGGCGGCGCGGGCTCGATCAATGTATTCGTCGGGCTTTTTGATGCGGATCTCATCGGCTTCTTCGAGCGACAGATCATTGGGGAGGTAACTGAGCGGATCATGGGCGGGGGTCTGATCGGTGACTATGTCGGCCTTGACCCCATCGGCCAGAAGCCGAGGCAGCAGGTCGGCGGCGTTGCCGATCAAACCCACCGAAAGGGGCATCCGGGCCGACAGGGCCTCTTGGCAGCGACGGAGGGCGTCTTGGTAGTCGTCGGCCACCACGTCCAGATAACGGGTCTCCACCCGGCGAGCCGCCCGTTCGGGATCCACCTCGATGCACAGGGCCACGCCTCCGTTCATGGTGATGGCCAGGGGCTGAGCGCCTCCCATTCCGCCCAAGCCCGAGGTGATAGTGAGGGTGCCGGCCAAGGATCCCCCGAAGCGTTTGCGGGCGATGGCGGCGAAACACTCGTATGTCCCCTGCAGGATGCCCTGGGTGCCGATGTAGATCCACGAACCGGCGGTCATCTGCCCGTACATGGTGAGACCGAGGTGCTCCAAGCGCCGGAACTCGTCCCAGGTTCCCCAGTCGGGCACCAGGTTGGAGTTGGCGATCAGCACCCGGGGCGCCCACTCATGGGTGCGGAGGATGCCCACCGGTTTGCCCGACTGCACCAGCATGGTTTCGTCGTGGTCGAGGGTGACCAGCGCCCGGATCATGGCGTGGTACGCCTCCCATGAGCGGGCGGCCCGGCCCGTGCCCCCATAGACCACCAGGTCGTCGGGTCGTTCGGCCACCTCGGGGTCGAGGTTGTTCTGCAACATCCGAAAGGCGGCCTCCTGTGGCCAGCCGCGGCAGGTCAGAGAACTGCCCCTGGGAGAGCGAACACCTCCCGGGGGCGCCCCTGCGCTGTGTTGTCCGATGGCGGTCATGGGTGGGACCACTCCGTCTGCGCCGTGGGTCCGTTCAGAGACCCGGTTTGTTGGTTGCCATGGTACCGGTGGGGCGCCTATGCTGTCAATAACCAACAATGATTTTCAGATAATGAAATCAAACCTCAGACGGGGCCGGGTGGATTCCGATGGGTCTCCTTCCAATGGCGAGTCCCCATCAACCCTTCACAGGTCACGTTCGGCGGAACGGGTGCTGGCCTTGCTGGATGCCGTGATCACAGGCGGGTCGGTCACCCTCACGGACGCCGCCTCCCAGGTGGACATACCCACCAGCACCGCCTTGCGGCATCTGCGGGTGCTGACCAATCGGGGGTATGTGACCCGGAACGATCGGGGACGGTATTCGGTGGGGCCCGCATTCGTGCGCATCGCCTTGGCCGCCTTCCATTCCGGCCCCTATGCCCGGTTGATGGCGGCCGCCCAACCGGGTCTGGAGCGCTTGGTGGAAGTGACCGAAGAGTCCGCCTACCTCGCGGTGCGGGACGGGGGCGAGGCGGTTTACATCGCCACGGTCGAGAGCCCCCGGGCCATCCGGCATGTCGGTTGGGTGGGCAAATCTGTGCCGCTTGACGGCACGGCGGTGGGGGAGGCGCTGCTCAGCGAGGCGCCGGAGCCCGGTGTTCGGCCCGAGGCGGTGCTCAACACCGGCGCCATCGAACCCGATGTAACCGCCGTGGTGGCGCCCATCCACGGGGAGGCGGGTGTGGTGGGGGCCTATTCGGTATTGGGTCCCGCAGAGCGCCTGGCCGGAAGACGCCGGGAGATTGCGACGGAAGCGGTGGTGGATACCGCCATTGCCACGTCGGCCTCTCTGGGCAGGGGCGAGGCGGCGCCTCCATGAGTATCAGGCTCGATGGTCCCGGGGTCACCATTTCCGATGTGGTGGCGGTTGCCCGGCGGGGGGAACAGGTTCGTCTTGGCGACGCCGCCCGGCAGCGGATGGCCGCTGCTCGTCGTATCGTTGAACAGTTGGCGGAGGGCGACCCTTCCTACGGCATCTCCACCGGCTTCGGCGCATTGGCCACCACCGCTATCCCCACTGATCGCCGGGCGAGGCTTCAGCGGTCTTTGATCCGTTCCCATGCGGCCGGGATGGGATCGCCGGTGGGGGCCGAAGTGGTGCGGGCCATGATGTTTCTGCGAACGCGGACCCTGGCATTGGGCGCCTCGGGGGCGCGTCCGCGGGTGGCCGACGCGATGGTGCGGATGCTCAACGCCGGGGTGGTCCCCCTGGTTCCCGAATACGGTTCCCTGGGCGCCAGCGGGGATTTGGCCCCTTTGGCGCACGCCGCCCTGGTGCTGATCGGCGAGGGCCAGGTCATCACCGAGGGAGGCGCGGGCGAAGGCCGAGAGGCGATGGCCCGGGCAGGCATCGAGCCGGTGGAGTTGGTGGAAAAGGAAGGCTTGGCGCTGATCAACGGGACCGACGGGATCCTGGGCATGCTGTGTCTGGCCGTGCATGACGCGTCCTATCTCCTCACCGTCGCAGACATCGTTGCGGCACTCAGCGTCGAGGGTCTCCTGGCCACCGATCGGGCATACGCCGCCGACCTGATGGCGCTTCGGCCACATGTGGGTCAGGCGCGCAGCGCCGCCAACCTCCGCCGGATGCTCCGTGGTTCGCCGATCGTCCGAAGCCACCGCACCGACGATGTTCGGGTACAGGACGCCTATTCGATCCGATGCACCCCCCAGGTACACGGCGCGGCCCGTGACACCTGGGAGTTTGTGAAGGGTGTGACCGACCGGGAGCTTGCCTCGGCCATCGACAATCCGATGGTGCTGCCCGACGGCCGGATCGAGTCATGCGGCAATTTTCACGGCGCCCCGGTGGCAATGGCGGCCGATTACCTGGCGATCGCCCTGGCCGAGGTGGGGGCGATCTCCGAGCGTCGACTGGACCGGTTACTCGATTTCAACCGTTCCCACGGCCTGCCGCCCTTCCTGGCCGCCGACCCCGGGGTGGACAGCGGAATGATGATCGGCCAGTACACCGCCGCCGCCATGTGCGCCGAAAACCGCCGTCTGGCCGCCCCGGCGGTGGTCGATTCCTATCCCACTTCTGCCATGCAGGAGGACCATGTGTCGATGGGCTGGAGCGCGGCCCGCAAACTCCGCCGGGTGGTCGACAACCTGCGTCGCATCCTGGCTATCGAGTGGGTAACTGCGGCCCGGGCCGTGGAACTGCGCAATCCCCTGGCGCCCGCTGACCCCACCGCCGCGGCCCTGAACCTGTTACGGATCCGAGTGCCCGGACCCGGTCCCGACCGCCCCCTGGCCCCCGAACTGGCGGCGGCCGAGCAACTGCTGAGGGAGGAAATCCTGGTGGGGACCGTAGAGAAGGTAACGGGGCCTCTCGACTGAAGCGCCAAGACTCGCACCCACCCCTTCCCTTATACCTCCCTCTGTCAAACACGTCCCCAGCGTCCTGGCCTTTCACACTTCCCGAAACGCCTCCACGACGAGCCGAGAGCAGCCTCTATAATTGTTGGGAACCGAGACCGAGGCCCCCACCGATGAGCAATGAACCGATCCGCTCAAACGGCAGAACACCCGAGGAAGAGTTCCGATACAGGGTGGACAACGGCATTCCCCTGCGCGATACCCCTCCCACCGAGGAAGAGAGCCGCCGATGGATCGGGGAGATCCTGGAGGAGGACAGCGTACTGCTCCAAATGTTGGCCGACGCCTAGCGCCGACAGGGGGGCCACCCTTGAAGGACAGTCAAGGGCCGAACTGGGTCGTTCTTGACCATGTGGTGACTTTCCACGACCTTGCCATAGAGAACCACGGCGGCAGGCACGGCCTCCGCAGCCAAGGGCTCCTTGAACAGGCCATAACGAGGCCCCAAAGGCGCTGGTACTACGAGGGTATAGAGAGCCTGGCCCGGATAGCGGCCTGTTACACGGCCAGCTCGTCTTCATCCACCCGTTCGTGGACGGCAACAAGCGGACCGGCTGGGGAACAGCGAGAATGTTTACCAGGAGAAACGGGCTGGAGTTGGTATGCCCTACCGAAGACTCCTACCGGGCGGTCTTGGGATTCGCGGCCAGTACAAAGGACGAGCATCAAGAGGAACTCCTGGCAGAGTTTGTTTATGAGCACCTGTGGCCCCGTTACTAGACGAGCAGTTTCAAGGGGCTAATGGTCGTGGGGTAGTCGATGAGGAAATAGAGCGCCCCCAAAACAGCCAACACCAGTCCCCCAGCGGCAAACCGCGAACACCTGATTGGTGGGTGGGGCCGGTGGGAATCGAACCCACGACCTCCGGGTTAAAAGCCCGTTGCTCTGCCAATTGAGCTACAGCCCCAAACCACAGGATACGGCGTTGCGAGTTCTGTTACCACCCCAAACGGCGACACTGGCCCCACTATCACCGGGCGTCCCGAGGGACGGCTTATCCTGTGGCCCACCGGCCCGGCCGTTGACCAAGAGGATGATGGAGATGACGAAGGATATTGAAGCACCGCCACCTCGTTCCGCTGACTGGAGGAGGGTTCTCAGCGAGGAGGACGCGGCCAACCTGGCGGTCTACAGCCGAACGCGGAGTGCTTTCGGGGGAAAGGCGCCGGTTCTGCTGGTGGTGGATGTCACCGAGGCCTTCGTCGGGCCCGATCTTCCGGTGGCCGAGGCGCAGAAGGTCTGGCGGCAGGCGTGTGGCGAGAATGCCTGGGCGGCAGTGCCGGCGATTCAGAGTCTGTTGAAGGCGTTCCGCGCCGCCGGCCGTCCGGTGATCTTCACCACCCCCGACGGAGGACAACGCTGGACAGGCCCCGTCACCCGGGGAACGACCACCGCCGATGTTCCCGCCGGACGCAAAATCATCCCGGCGGTCGCCCCCGCAGAGAACGAGTGGGTGCTGGCCAAGCCCAAGGCCAGCGCATTCTTCGCAACACCGCTCGTCTCGTCGCTTGTGGACCTGGGATGCGACAGCCTGGTGCTGGCCGGAGGAACCACGTCGGGGTGTGTCCGCGCCACCGCGGTGGACGGATGCTCCTATGGCTTTGAGATTCTGGTGGCCGAGGACGGATGTTTCGACCGGGCGATGCTCAGCCATGCGGTTTCCCTGGCCGACCTCGACGCCAAATATGCCCGCGTGCTTCCCGCTTCACAAGTCATCACAACCATCGGTTTCTCCTAACCGGACAATCGCCCTGCCCACCGGCCTGCCGGTCGGCCAAGGTCACGTCCGGTATATTTTGCCCCGTATTGAACCCGCTGCTCCGTCCCGATCATCTGCTCAAAGACCTCCGCTCCCTGGATGCCGTGCTGAGCCCGCGGGCCGCGGCGGCCAACCGCTGGCTGGAACTCCCCCTGCTGGTGTCGGCGTTGGCCGTGGCGCCCATGTTCATCATCGAACTGGTGGCCACAGGAGGATGGACGACCGGGGCCGTGATCATCAACTGGTTCATCTGGGCCGCATTCACCATCGAATTCGCTGTGTTGTTCGGGCTGACCGAACACCGCCGGGCCTATCTGCGTAAGGCCTGGCTGCACCTGCTGGTGATTCCCTTTGCCTTTCCATTGCTCGCCGACCTTTCTTCCAACCCCACCTTGCAAACCACTTTGCGGGGGTTGCGATTCCTGGTGCTCCTGGCCGTTCTCATTCAAAGCGGCATCACCCTCTACAGAGTCCTCAAACACTCTTTCTTCGATCTGGTGGCAGTCGCCAGTCATCCCTGGATATTTTTTCTCGGTCCCCTGCTCAGAAGCAAGGGCCTGGGATTGGTGGCGGTGGTCTTCCTCGTGGTGGCGGTAACCGCCGGACTCCTGCACGCTCTCTTTGAGGATCGACACCCGTTGGAAGGGATGTGGTGGGCGCTGGTGACCCTGACCACCGTGGGCTACGGGGACATTACGCCGGTGACTGTGGGGGGTCGGATCACCGCTGCGATGCTGATGCTGTCGGGGATCGGCATCCTGTCCTTCACCACCGCCACTGTGGCCGCCTACTTTGTGGAGGGGGACTACCGAGAGGAGCTCCACTCCGAAGTTCGATCAATCAATCGGCGTTTGGATCGAATAGAAGAACTTCTGGCCTCCCTGAAAGCGTCCGATCAGGACCGCCACTAGCGCTTGGTCATCACCTCGCGGGGATTGTCCACGAAAATCCGGTGGATCAACTCCTCCTCAAAACCCTTGTAGCGCATCAGGTTGCGAACCGTCTCGGGAAGGTGGCGCCAGCCGTGGCCCCCGTAGCGACGGAGCCAGTGCTTGAGGGCGATGTCGGAAGAAACCAGCACCCGGTCGGAATGGCCGGCGTCGGCCACCGTCTTCAGCCAGTTGAGCCGGATGGCGTCGTTGGGCTGGTCCACCGGGGTGCGCTGCCGGAATGAACCCTCCCAGCCGAAGGTGTCGAACGCCAGGTAAACACCGGTCTTGGCCAGATCCAAAAGCGGCCCGCTGTCGAACACGTTGGTGCCCGCCGAGGTGTTGAACCGGCTGTCACAGTGGTCGATGATGGTGCGGCCCAGGTCACCGCCCGCCTCCTCCACCACCCGCACGATGTCCCATGGCGAGGCCGGGTTGAAACCCGGATGCACCGAAAGCGTTATCCCGGTGGCCACCGAAGCCCGCGCCGACGCTCTCAGCACCTTTTCCTCGTTGGGGTGCATGGGGTAGTCCATGCCCACCTCCCCGATCATGCCCGCCTTCACTCCCCCGGCCACTCCCACTTCGATGTCTCTCACCATCAACTCCACCAACTGTTCCTCCGAAAGTTCATCCATGTCGGCGGGGTGATAATCGGCCAGGTACCAGGAAGTGGACATCACAATGTGCACTCCCGTGGCCCGGGAGATCTCCACCAGCCCCAGAGGATCCCGGCCCATTCCCCGGGTGGTCTGATCGACGATCGTGGAACCCCCCACCCGCCTGAATTGCTCCATCTCATAGATGGCGTCGTCGATGGAGTCGAGCCTTTGGTCGCCGTAGTAGACCCAGTGCTTCTGACGGTCGTTGAGGTTCTCCAAGGTGACCGGAAGGCCCCACTTGGCCGCCCAGGTGGCGGCGGTCCCCGGACCCTCCTGCCCCGGTTCCCACCCCGCCTCGGGACGACGCATGATGGGAACGTACTTTTTGGCCCCCGTCTTGTACTGCTCCACACCGGTGATCCCCTTGGTGAGATCCAGCAACACATGTTCGTGTATCAGGGACACACCCGCCTGTTCGGGAGCGATTGGGCCGAGAACGGTTTGTATGTATCCGCGGTCGGATTCCATCACAGCACCGCCACCGGGGTGACCAGCGATCCGGTGCCCTTGGGCAGATTGAGCGGGCCCACCGTGAACAGAAAAGTGTCCTGGCCGCGGTCCGCGCACTCGGCGCCCAGGGCCTCCAGGTCCATGTTGTGGATAAGCGGCAGTCCATAGAACACCTCCGCCAGAACATGGACCGGGCTCCGGCAATAGGCCTCATGGCGATGGGGGAAAGTGTCGGCCGGTGAGTCGGTGGCCACCAGGCTCACGTCCCGGGACGCCAGCACCTCGATGCAGTCGGTGTCCATTCCCGCCCAGGTTCCGTGATGCCAGGTCCCGTGTTCACTCAGTTCGGTGGCGGCCTTCCCCACCCGGATGGTCCCCCCGATCCGCATCACCACCGCGTCGCCCGGCTCGATACGATCCAAGGCGTATTCCAACTCCTCGGGCATCACCGAATCGCCCGGCTCCAAGGCCTCAATGCCCCGGCGGCGGGCAATGTCGATGAACACCGCCCGGGTGGCCACCGCCGCCATGGGGGTTATGTCCATCTCCGGCACTTTCACCCCTTCGGACATGGTGACCACATCCGGAAAGTAGTAGCCGTTGAAGGTCCGGCCCCGGTAGCCCATGTGCGCCAGGGCATCGATGTGAGTGTGGGTCATGCCATGCACGCGGGTTGACAGCCGATCGGCCGCCGACTGGGTCAGGTCCCCCTCCTCATATCCTCCCTCGTCGGCTTTGATGATCTCATGCACCACGAAAGGTTCGGTGAAGCGCTTATGGGTTTCCTGCAGATCCAGCGGACGCGAAAGGGGAAGGACCTTTCCGTTTCGTACGGAAGCCGTGCCTCGCAGGGTGGCTGCGGGAGTAAGCAGGTTGAGAGTGCCGAGGTCATTGGGCCATCGGCCCCAGTTGCCGGAATGGCCCGGCCACCGGTCGGCAGGCCACTGTTTCATAACATCCATTTGGTGGTCACCTCCTTACCGGGAATTGGTGAGCGGGGAGCCGTCGAAAGATTCCATGCGGGCAAAACTCTCCACAGGGTTGCGGGAGAGACGGATGGCTCTCCACTCCGGATAGCCGATGATCATCACCGCCGCCAGCCCGAAACCCTGCGGTACCTTCAACAACTCTCTCCACTCCTCTTCGGCGGGGACCGCCAGAGAGGTTATCCGCGACCCCACCCCCCGGGCGGACAGCGCCAGTTGCAGATTCTGCACAAAGGGATAAACGGACCCCCCTCCCACGAAACTGACCCTGTCCAGGTCACGGTCCATGAGCGCCAGGGCTCCCAGTTCGGCCCAGACGAACAGATGCACCGGCGCATGGTGCATGTTGGCGTGAAAGTCCGTACCCTCCCGCAGTTTCCTGGCCTTGGCGGGCGTGAGTTCCGACGGTGGCGGGTACCACTTGGCCGTGTAGGTGATCCACTCCCGGGAACTGATCTCACTCACTTTCCTGCGCATGTCGATATCCCGGATCACCACCACCCGCCACGGTTGCCGGTTGCCGCCGCTGGGAGCGAACCGGGCGTCGTCCAGGGCCGCGTAGATCACCTCGTCGGGAACGTCGTCGGGCAGATAGAGCCGCACTCCCGACATGGTGCGCATGACTTCGGACAACTCCATTGGAAATCCCTCACGACTCGGCTCGGCTTGCGTCTATGAGACTATCACTCCCCGTCACTGGGTCCCGGCCGGGCCTGCTTATCAGGCGGTTGCTCCGGCCGGAATCACCATGGGAGCCCCGCTCACCGGGTCGGGCATCACCATGGCTTCGATTCCGAACACCGAGGCGACCATTTCGGCGGTGATCACCTCACCGGGCGCCCCCGCCGACACCACCCGTCCGTCCTGCATCGCCACCAGGTGATGGGCGTAGCGACAGGCCAGGTTCAGGTCATGAAGCACTATGACGATGGTGCGGCCCCACGCCCGATTGAGTCCGGCCACCAGATCCAGCACCTCTATCTCGTGGGCGATATCCAAAAATGTGGTGGGTTCGTCCAGGAGCAGCAATTCGGTTTGCTGGGCGAGCACCATGGCGATCCACACCCGCTGCCGCTGTCCCCCCGACAATTGATCCACCATCCGGTCGGCCAGATGCCGGGTGCCGGTGGCGGCCATTGCGTCTCGGACGGCGGTGTCATCTCGATCTGACCACTGCCGAAAGAGGCTCTGATAGGGTGTGCGACCCCGGGAAACCAGGTCGATCACGCGAATCCCCTGAGGCGCCACCGGACTCTGGGGCAGGAGTCCCAGGCGCCGCGCCACCGCTCGGGTGGGCAGGTCATGAATGCTCTTTCCATCCAACACCACGGTCCCCGCCCGGGGACGGAGCAGTCGGGCCATGGCCCGGAGCAGAGTTGATTTGCCGCAGGCATTGGGACCCACGATGGCGGTGATCCGTCCATCCGGAACGCTCAGGCTCAGGTCTTCCACCACCACCCTCAGGTCATAGGACAGGTCCACCCCCCTGGCTTCCAGGCGACTCACCTTCCATCTCCTTTCGGTAGCGAACACCGGTTGGCGGATCGGCGCCTCACAGGTCACCAACCCAGGTCCGGCGCACCAGCAACCACAGCAGGTAGGGGGCGCCCAGCATGGCGGTGAACACTCCCACCGGCAACTCGATCGGCGCCAGCAATCGGCGACCGGCCAGATCGGCGGCCACCACCAGCAGCGCCCCCACCAGGGCTGCCGGAACGATTCCCGCTCCTGCGGTCCGCACCAGGCGGCGGGCGATGGGTCCTGCCATCAGGGCCACGAACGAGATCGGCCCGGCCCCGGCCACCGCCAGGGCGGCCAGCCCAACCCCGATCGACACCAGGGCCAGCTTGAGCCGATTCACCGGGATTCCCAGGGCCACGGCCACGTCGTCACCCAGGGCAAGGACATCCAGGCGATCCTCCAGAGCGATCGCCAGGGGTCCCAGCACCCCCAGGGCCAATCCCACGATCGCCACATTCTCCCAGGTCCGACCGCTGAGGGATCCGGTGAGCCACACCGCGGCGCGGGACAGTTCGGTGACCTCGGAGCGGATGATCAGGTACTCCACCCCCGCCCGCACCAGGAACCCCATTCCGATCCCGACCAGCACCAACCGGTAAATCCTGATTCCCCTCCTCCAGGCCAGCAGGTACACGGCCGCGGCGGTGGCCATTCCTCCGATCACCGCTCCCAGCGCCATCCGCAGCGTGGAACCGGGCCACAGCGCCAGGGTGAGAACCGCCCCGAGCGCCGCTCCCGGAGTGAATCCGATCACATCGGGAGAAGCGAGCGGATTGCGGGCCAAAGATTGGAAGATCGCCCCCGAAATCCCCAGCGCCGCCCCCACCAGGACCCCGGTTATCACCCGGGGGAGGCGCAGGGTTCCGATGATGAAGTCGGCGTCCTGGCCGCCCGCGCCCCGCAGATACCGGAGGACCTCGTCCATGGGGATGGGGAAATCACCCACACTGATCGACCAGAGCGACACAAACACCGTGGCCAACCCCAGAAGTACGCAGACCGTGATCCCCCTTCCCGAAGGCCACACCCGTCCGCCACGGCGACGGACCGGCGGTGGCGAGCCATGGCCGGTGGAGGGCGATGCCGGCCGGGTCACAGTTGCGCCATCCGGACCCGGCGGACCACCGCCACGAACACCACTCCCCCGATGGCGGCGGTGGTGATGCCCACCTGCACCTCGGCAGGACGGGCGATGACCCGGCCGATGGTGTCGCAGACCAGCAGCAAGGTCGGCCCCAGCAGGGCGCAGGCCGGAATCAGCCACCGCTGGTCGGCCCCGGAGATCACCCGGGCGGCATGGGGCACCACCAGGCCCACGAAACCGATCGGCCCGCAGGCGGCCACCGCCGCCCCGCACAAAAGCGTCACCGCCACCACCGACGCCAAGCGGACGGTCCGCAGGCCGATACCCAGCGACCGCGCCACCTCCTCCCCCAGAGCCAGGGCATTCAGTGAGCGGGACAGTCCCAGGGCCAGGAGCATGCCTACGGCCAGGAACGGGAGGATCTGGAAGATGACCTCCCCATCCAGGCCCGAGAGCGAACCCACCGCCCAGAACCTGAACCGATCCAGCACCGCCTGGTCCAACAATGTGACCGAGGCGGTGAGCGAACCCAACAGGGCGGCCAGGGCCACACCCGCCAGCACCAGCCGCACCGGGTTGGCGCCGCCCCTTCCCATCAAGCCCAAGGCCAGCACCAATCCGGTGGCCGCCGCCGCCCCTCCGAAGGCAAACCAAACCAGTCCGAGCAGGCTCTCCAGCCCTAACGCCCAGATGGCCAGCACCACCGCCAGGGAGGCGCCGGCGTTCACCCCCAGCAGACCGGGATCGGCCAGGGGATTGCGGGTCACGCCCTGCATGAGGGCGCCGGACACCGCCAAGGCGGCGCCCACGCCGATCCCCACCACGGTGCGCCACACGCGCAGTTCCCGGACGATGAGATGGTCGGTGGCCGAGGGATCGAAGGACCAAAATGCCTCCAGCACGGTGGGGATCGAGATGGGTTTGGCGCCGGTGGCGAGTGACGCCAAGACCGCCAACCCGAGCGCGGCAGCCAACACCGCCAATCCGACGATGGGTTTGCTGCCTGGCTGGGCCGACGTTTCCACCGACCACCCACCCTTTTTTGTCACCGAGTTACTCAATGGCTTCCCCAGTTCCCTGCCGGAAAGCGCCCGGCCCATCCGGGGGCCGAGCGCCTTCCGTCTATCCGGCTCAGCCCCGGCGCCCGTTCCGGCCGGGAGTCCGAGAGGGATGGATCAGGTTCAACTACAAGGGGTCCGAGCCTGGGCCAGGAATCCACAATAGGCGTCACGGCTCACCACCCAGGTCCCGTCCACCAGGTCTATCACGCCTTGAAGGTCCGTATAGGCGGCCGACCCTCCGAACAGGACATCGTAGGTGATGGTGGCGGTATCACCTTCGATCACAGCCCTGGTGGGACGAAGGCTGAAACCGCCCATGCTCTCACCACCGACCCGGTAATTTTCGTTGCTTTCCTCCAGGTCTCCGGAGTCCTCGATGTGAGGCGCTTTGAGACCCCATTCGGCATTGGAATCGAACACAATCGCCCAGGCGCTCATGGCGGCCGCCTCCTCCGGATGGAGCGTGGCCGTGATCAGTGGGGCGAACTCCTCGAGCAGGTACTGGATGCTCAGGATGGTGGTGAAACTGAGCGCCCCGTATATGGTGTCGGAGGAATCCAGCCACAGCACCCGCTGATCGGCCATGACGTCCAGGGCGCCCCACAGAGGGTCCGCCTCCAGGGTGGCCTGCAGGTCGGGGGAGGCCCGCATGATGAGCAAATCCACATCCAGCAGTTCGATTCGTTCACCGCTCAGTTCATATGAGTCGAGGTCCCCCACCACCGCGGCTATCTCGTCCGGGTAGGTCAACCCCAGGTCCTGCAGCAGTCTCATGGGGGGAGTGTTGGCCCCCACCACCCAGTAGGTTCCGTCTCCGGTGGGATTGGCCCACGCAAACGTTGCTCCTCCGAAGCCGCCATGTTGATCCCGGGTATTCTCCACCGCCGTCGTGGTGTCGGCCACCAGCGCCTCGGCCTCTTCGGCCAGACCCAGGGCGGTTCCGATCAGAACGGTCTGGTCCTGCCAGGACACTCCGAAGGCGGGGAACTCGGCGGGTTCGGGAAGAGTGGGAGCGATGGCGGACAACAGCGCGTACTCCTCTTCGGTGATGCCGGCGTGGGTGGCGATCATCAGGTCGGGAGTTAGCGAGGCGAGCAGTTCGTAGTTAAGGTCGCCATAGGCCATGGTCAGCACTTCCGGGGTCCCGTCGCCCAGTTCATCCAGGCCCCAGGGCCAAACCGCATGGGGGTGGCCGCCGAACCACTCCCGGATCGCCACGGGAATCACTCCCAGGGCCAGCACCGGGTCCTGCTCGCTGAACCCCACCGTAATCACCCGTTCCGGCGGGGACTCCACCACGGTCTCTCCGTATTTGTGCTTGATGGTCACGGGGAAAACGCCGTCGGATGACGGCATTTCGTCTTCGGTGGCGGCGGGTTCCTCGGCCATCGTGGCAGTGGTGGTTGCTTCGGCCGAGGTGGTGGCCGGAGCGGCGGTGGTGGTCACAGCTTCGGCCGAGGTGGTGGCCGGTGCGGCGGTGGTAGCAGGGGCGGAGGTCGTCGCCACCGAGGCTGACGTGGTTCCGGCCGGTTCGGGATCGCCTCCGCAGGCGGCTCCCACCAATACGAGCACCAACCCGACCGCCATCCGGACCCGGAGGGCGGACCGCACGCCTGCCCGCCTGTTGGACGAGATACTCGGTTCCCTGTTCATGACAGGCCTCATCAACTCATTCCTTTCCTGTTTCGCTGACAGTTTTCAAATCACTGGTGAGTTGGCTGAGCAGGTCCGCCACCCGGGGACCGTTCTCCAAAAGCAGTTGGGCGTCGTAGGCCAGGACCCGTCCCTCCCGGCCGGCGGGGGTACCTGCCAAACCGGGAATCTCGAGCAGGCCGTCCAGGCCGCCGACCGACTCCAACCCCGCCTCGGTGGTGATCAGGACATCGGGGGCGGCCGAGACGATCGCCTCGGCGGAGATCGGAGTGGGGTCCACCACGCCGAGTTCCCCGGAGACATCCACGCCCCCCGCCGCCTCGATCAGCCAACGGGTGGGAGACGACTCTCCGAACACCAACTGTGCGGAGGTCCCCCGCACATAGACCATCAGTACCCGCGGGCAGTCTGTGCCGCACTCGGTCTGCGCCGCCGTTTCGGCTATCGCGTTCTCGACTTCGGCCGCCAGGGCCTCTCCCCGGCCCGGGACGCCAAGTGCCGAGGCCACCGCCCGGATCTTCATTCCCGGACCCTGCGAGGTGGGTTCACTGGGAACAATGATTAATGGAAACCCCAGACGCCGCAGCTCGTCGAGGGTTTCGGGAGGTCCTGCCAGGGCGGTGGCCAACAGCACAGTTGGTTCAAAAGCGGCAATAGGTTCGGTGGACAGGGCACGCTGGTAACCGATTTGAGGGAGATCATCGGCCTCGGGGGGATAGGTGGCCGACAGGTCGGTGGCTACCACCCGGTCTCCCAGGCCCAGGGCGAACACCACCTCTGCAATGTCCCCGTCCAGTGGAATGATGCGTTCGACGGACTCGACCGTTATCGACGCTCCGGTCTCGTCCACCACGGGCACGGGTAGGTGAGGTTGATCAACGGTCTCCTGAGGGTCGGCTTCGGCGACCTCGCCCGCGTCTGCCCCTGTGTCCAGCACCGCCCGAGCCTCGGTGGAGTCCGGCGTCGCCTCCGGGTCGGCGGCGGGTTCGGAGCGGGTATTGGAAGGCTTAGACTGCTCGTCGGGGCGGTCGGTGTCGGCAACGGTCGATGCCTCCCCCTCCGCAGGTGGACCTGCCTCCTGATCCCCACCGGCCGAGCCACATGCCGCCCCCGCCCACAGCGCCAGGACAACCAGGACCGGCAACCACAGCTCTGCCCGCGGCGTTCTGTTGAAGGCTTCTCCGCCCTCCCGGCTTTCACCTCCGGCGCCACTGCGGCTAATATGACAAATCACGATGTGGCTAATATAATAAACAAAACCTCTGTTTGTCAATTGAAAGGAGTAGAGGTGTTCAAGCAACATCCAACCACACGTGCCGTCAGCCTTATGGCGGTTCTGGTGTTGGGCTTCGGGATTGTGGCCGGAGCCTGCGGGGACGGGGACGAACCACTGCTGATCTATTCGGGGCGAGGCGAGGAGTTGGTCGGTCCGCTGATCGACGAGTTCCGTGAGTCGAGCGGTTTGGAAGTCGAGGTCAGGTATGCGGGCAGCACCGAGCTGGCGTCAACCCTGCTTGAGGAAGGCTCCGGCACCGAGGCAGATGTGTTCCTCGCCCAGGATCCTGCATCTCTGGGCCTTGCGTCGCCCTTGATGGCCGCCCTTCCCTCCGACGTCATTGACGCGGTGCCCCCTCGGTTCCGGGACCGGGACCATCGTTGGGTAGGGGTTTCGGGGCGGATCCGGGCCATCATCTATGACCGCGACCAGGTCCAGGTAAGCGACCTGCCTTCCAGCATCGACGACCTGCTCAACCCGCGCTGGACGGGCATGATCGGCGTGGCTCCCACCAACGGCTCCTTTCTGGCCTTCGTGGCGGCCATGATCCTCGACCGAGGTGAGGCCGCAACGTTGAAGTGGCTGCAGGAACTCCAAGCCTTGGATCCCTTGGATTACCCCAAGAACTCTCCGATAGTGGCGGCGGCTGACGCCGGAGAAGTCGGTCTGGGACTCGTCAACCACTACTACCTGCTGCGCCTGCAGGCCGAAGGAGGAGGCAAGAGAGCCGCCAACCACTTCCTCTCCGCCGGAGACCCGGGAAGCCTGGTGATGCCATCGGGAGTGGGCGTGCTTTCGGCATCGGAGCAATCGGAGGATGCTCACAGCTTCATTGAATTCATGCTTTCGGAAAACGCGCAGCGATACTTCGCCGAACAGACCTACGAGTATCCCTTGGCGGCAGGAGTGAGTCCGGCGGCCAGCCTTCCGCCCATTGATTCCATTCCCACCCCGGACATTGATCTCTCCGACCTGCACACGGCGTTGGAGCGGGCCACCGACTTGGTTGCCGAAGCGGGACTCTTGTAGTTTTCCACCGAGATGATGGGAGTAGCGCACCCGGTCCTGCGTCCTGGGGCGCTACCTCCCAACACCTGGTGGTGGGTGTTGGCCGGGGTGGTGATGCTACCGGCCGCCGCCCCTCTGGGGGTCCTTGCCTACGGTCTGGTGAGCGGAGTGGTCACCGCTGTGCCCCTTGGGCGACTACTGGCGCTGGCGGTCAACACCGGAGCGCTGGGCGCTGCCGTCACATTGACCTCCTTAATAATTGGCGGCGCCAGTGCCTGGCTGGTGTCTCGCACCAATCTTCCGGGCAAGAAGTTGGCCACCGTCCTGATCATCACGCCCTTCGCCATCCCTTCGTTTGTGGGGGCGCTGGCTCTGCTGGGCGCCACCGGCGCCGACGGCATCCTGTCCACCGCCTCGGTTTGGATGGGGGGAGACATCATTCGCTATCCGTCCGGGTTCTGGGCGGCCTGGCTGGTGCTGACCTTGATCTCGGCGCCTCTGGTGCATCTGGCCATCGCTCCTGCAGTCCGCTCTCTCAACCCCACCCTGGAAGAGGCGGCCCGGGGGTTGGGCGCCGGACGGCTGAAGGTCTTCTGGACGGTTACCCTCCCCCAACTCCGACCATCCCTGACCGCCGGAGCCTTACTGGTGGGCTTGTACACGCTCTCTGACTTCGGGGCGGTCTCCCTGCTCCGCTTCGACACCTTCACTCGCGCCATCTACCTGGAATACGCGGGCCGGGTCGATCGGCGGCCGGCCCTGGGACTGGCGGCCGTGCTGGCCGCCGTGGCGGTGCTGCTGGTGTGGCTGGAGAGAAGCACCAGGAGCCGGGGGGTTTGGTTTACCGCCAAGCCCCGGCGGAGATCCCCGTCGGTCAGGTTGGGCACGGGCGGGAAGATCCTCGGTTGGGGATTCCTCGGAACCCTGGTAACGCTGTCCTTGCTGGTTCCCGTGACGGTGCTGGTCGCCTGGGTGATGCGGGGCATGATCTCGGGCGTCCTGGTCGACCAGCCATGGGCCGAACTGGGACGTTCCCTGTGGGTGGCCCTGCTCACTGCCTTGGCGGCTGCGGCTGCCGTTACGCCGGTGGCGATGGTCACCACCCGGTATCGAAACCGGTGGGCCGGACTACTGGAAAGTGGGGCCTGGGCACTGTACGGGGTCCCCCACATCGCCGTGGGAATGGCGATGATCGTGTTTTCTCTGTGGCTGGCCCGCCCCCTGTATCAAACCCTGGTTCTCCTGGTGGGCGTTTATGTGGTGATGTTCCTGCCGCAGATCCTGGGACCCGGCCGTGATGCTCTGGGGCGGGTGTCTCCCTCCATGGAGGAGGCATCCCGCAGTTTGGGAAGGTCGCCGCTTCGTACCTTCACGGGGGTCACCCTACCCCTGATGGCCCCGGGTCTCCTGTCGGGAGCGGCACTGGTGTTCCTGACCACTCTCCGGGAACTCCCCGCCACTCTGTTGCTCCGCCCGGCCGGGTTCGAGACCCTGGCCATCCGGGTTTGGAGCGCCACCGGGGAGGGGTTTTACACTCAGGGTGCGTTGGCCGGGCTGCTCCTGTTGCTGGTAGCGGCCCTTCCCCTGGCCATCGTTGCTCGCCATGAACTCATCCGCTAACCACCGCCCCCTCTTTGCCCACGCTCTCTACAAGAGCTTTTCGGGAACCGTGGCTCTTGACGACTTCACCCTGGAAGCCGAGAGCGGAAAGCTCCTGGCGGTGCTGGGGCCGTCGGCGGCGGGAAAGACCACCGCCCTGCGGATTCTGGCGGGATTCGAGCTGCCCGACTCGGGAACAGTCAGGGTAAACGGCCAAACGGTGAACGGCCCCGGCGTGTTCGTTCCCCCCGAACGCCGCCAAGTGGGGATGGTCTTCCAGGACTACGCGTTGTTTCCCCATCTCACCGTGGCTCGCAACGTTGCATTCGGCCTGGACGGATCCCGTCGCCCCCGCCGGACCGGGGAGGTCTTGGAAATGGTGGGGATGGCCGGCTTGGAAAACCGGATGCCCCACGAACTCTCCGCCGGCCAGCAACAACGGGTGGCTCTGGCGAGAGCACTGGCGCCCCGACCCCAGGTGATCCTGGCCGATGAGCCCTTCTCCAACCTGGACGCGGCCCTTCGCAAGAGGCTGCGGGCCGAGGTGCGCTCCATTCTCCTGGAAGCGGAAACCACCACGATCATGGTGACGCACGACCAGGAGGAAGCCCTGGCGGTCAGCGACCGGTTGGCATTGATGAACCACGGGCAGGTGGTGCAGACCGGACCACCCGATCATGTCTACCGTAATCCCGCCACATCATGGGTGGCGGAGTTCCTGGGCGACGCCGACTTTTTCGACGCCCATGCCCGCAGCGGCCGGATCACCACTCCGTTCGGGACCTTTCCCACCCACCGAAACGGCCCGGTGAAAGTAATGGTTCGTCCCGAGTCGGTGACGGTTTTCCCGCACACCCAGGGGACCGCGGTGGTGGTGTACCGGGAGTTCTTCGGTCACGATCAGTTGCTGTCGGTGAAACTGCCGGGCGATATCACCCTCCGCGCCCGCTGTTGGCCCCAGCCCGCCCTGTCCCCCGGCGACCGGGTGGCCGTATCGGTGGACGGCATCCACATCTTCGACGAACCCCAACCTCCCCCTCCCCCGCCCGAAAGCCCGGCCCCCGGAACGCCCATTCCCCGGCGGGTGGTGATTCCCCGCTGAACCCCGGTCTTCCCTACGGAACCAAAGTGAAGCGACCGCATGTGAGCGGGCGCAGCACATTGAAATGCCTCGTGATCGGGGTCCGCATCGTTGAAATAGGCGATCAGGCCAACTGGTGTCGGCAATGATCATCTTTCGCCGAAGCCCTCCATGTACTCGTCAACATGGCTTGCCCATAGATCGTCACCGCAAATGATCCCGGGGCGAGGCTTGGGACGGGCTACCGCCTTTTGGATCGCCTGCCTGATGAATTCGGCCTCTGAGCACGAACGCAAGATGGCTTCGCGCTCCACCTCCCTTTGCAAGAAATCCGGCAGGTAGACAATAGTCTTCTTCATGCCGTATACGGTACCGGCGCCTGCACTCCTGATCACAGACCCCTGCACCCCTCCGGCGGCAAAGATCAGGTTCCAAGCCCTTCCTCAAGCGCTTCAACAGCCGGGAAGAATCGATTCTCTTTGCCCGACTTTCTCATTGTCAAGAAACCCCGCTCTTTCAAACCTGTCAAGTCGGTCCGAGCAGTTTCATACGTTACGCGATGACTCGCCTGATGTTCCCGGATGGTGTAAAGGGAGTAGGGGTTACGCAAAGCATGGCCTAGCAGGGCAATCTGGCGATGGTTGAGCCCAGGGTCACTGTGCAAGACCCTCTCCACCTGTCGAACCTCTGACACCTTTCTCTCCAAATCCTCCAAGAGTTCTGCAATTGCCCGCCGCAGCACCTGTAGCTGACAGAGCAAGAAGTAGGTGAAGTCGCTTTCGTCAGTCTCCGTGTACAGGAAGGACCTCGCATACTGTGCAGGGGCCTGGTAGAGAAGCCTCGAAATGGAGAAGAACTCCACCAGCCAGTACCCACGCCGCAGGAGAGAGCGGTAGAACAGGGCACGTGCCGTTCGACCGTTTCCGTCGACGAACGGGTGAATGTAGGCAAGATAGAAGTGAAGAGCGATTGCCCGTACCACCGGATGGACAAATGTTCCGCCTCCCGTGTCATTGGCGAAATCCACCAGCGATTCCAGCCTGCTTGGCAGTTCTGAGGCGGGCGGTGGCTTGTGAAGGGGGATCTCGGAGTAGTCATCGCCGACATCAACGCGGCGTTCACCAGAGTGCTGAATGCGACCGGCATCCTCAGGTTGATCCAAGGTGTGTTCCGTCACCATCCGATGGATGTCCTGCACCATCTCCACGGTTAGAGGCGCGTCCAGGTCACGACCTATGTGTTGCATGGTCAGATAGTTGTTGACCACCATCCTCTCGGACTTGGTTCGGGGCTTTCTGCCGGATCGCAAGAGTTTCTTGGCATCGCGGCGGGTAGTTGCCGCATTCTCCAGAAGACTGGAACTGATCGCCTCTTCCATGAGACCCGCCACGATGTAACGATCCCTGGTTGCGGAGTTGGTTACAACCTCCGGCATTCGAATCTGCCCTGCCGCCTGCTGATCCATCTGATGCAGTATGGAGAGGGCTTCGTCCGTAAGCACATAGCTGATCCGGCGTCCTTCCTTATCTGTAAAGGGCAACGTCTTTGCCACGTGAAGGCGGGACACCTTGATCCCGAGCCACCACTCTTCCCGGGAGAGACCTTCCGGAGGTGTTCGCCGGCGAAGATCTTCCCAGTGGTAGTAGCGACCCTTCGGCGCCGGACCGATTTGGTCTTGAGTCAGTACGGCCGCGAGGCGATTTGACTCAAGTTGAGCCAGAATCTCCCCAACCATCGGAGGAGCAGCCGGTATCTTCACATCTCCAAACCTCCTACTAAATCTGTATGAATTAGGTACGTCTTTGGCATGTCTCGGCTCTCGGACTTCTTTCCCACCCCTCGTGGTGAGTGGCCTTCCCCAACCGGGGATGCACGGTGGAGAGTAGGAGGGTTTCTCAATATAACCTGGGGCGGATGGATACTGCAGAGTTCCGCAAACACGGATACCAACTGATCGACTGGCTGGCCGACTACTGGGAGGGTATTGAGCAGATGCCGATCCTGCCCCAGGTCAAGCCGGGAGAGATCCGTTCGTTGATGCCGGCAAGCGCTCCTGAACATCCTGAACCGTTCGATGACATTATGGCGGACCTCGATAGAGTGGTGATGCCCGGAATCTCCCACTGGCAGTCGCCCGGTTGGTTCGCTTTTTTCCCGGCCAACTCCTCTCCTCCCGCGGTGCTGGGGGAACTGGCCGCCGCCGGCCTGGGAGTGCAGGGAATGCTGTGGGCCACCAGTCCCGCCTGCACCGAGGTGGAAGCCCACGTGATGGACTGGATGGTGGACCTCATGGGCCTTCCCCAGGAGTGGAAAACCACCGGGCCGGGCGGGGGGTCCATTCAGGGCAGTTCCTCGGAAGCCACCCACTTGGCGGCAGTGATCGCCCGGCATGTCACGTCCCAAGGGGCCCCCGCCGACCGGTTGGTGGCATACACCTCCGCTCAAGCCCACTCCTCGGTGGAGAAAGGCGCCCGGGTGGCGGGGATCGGACACCTGCGACTGGTGGAAACCGACTCGCAACAGGCCATGAACCCCCAAGCCCTCCGCCGGATCATCGCCGCCGACCGAGCCGACGGCCTGGTCCCGGCCTTTGTCACCAGCACGGTGGGCACCACCGGAACCACTGCGGTGGACCCGGTGCGAGGCGTGGGGGAGATCGCCCGATCGGAGAGTATCTGGCATCATGTGGACGCCGCCTTTTCGGGCACGGCCATGATCTGTCCGGAGTTCCGCCACCACCAGGACGGCTTGGATCTGGTGGACAGCTATGTCTTCAACCCGCACAAGTGGATGTTCACCAACTTCGACTGTTCCGCCATGTACTGGGCCGACCGGCGTCCGGTGATCGACACTCTCAGCATCACCCCACCCTATCTGCGCAATCAGGCCAGCGAAGCCGGGGAGGTGATCGACTACCGCGACTGGCAGGTCCCTTTGGGGCGGCGCTTCCGGGCTCTGAAACTGTGGTTTGTTCTCCGCTCCTACGGCGCGGCGGGTATCCGCTCGGTGATCCGGGAACATGTTCGCCTGGCCCTTTGGCTGACCGAACGGATCGATGCTCATCCCGCCCTGCAGATGGTGGCCCCCACCACCTTTTCCCTGGTTTCCTTCCGTCACCGCCAAGGCGCAGAGGCAACCACCCGATTGGCGGACGGGATCAACGCCTCCGGCTGGGCCTATGTGACTGCTTCGGTACTCAATGATCAGCCCTTCGTACGGGTGTCCATCGGGCAGACCCACACCGAGGAACGCCACGTCCGCCGCCTGTGGGAAATGATCGACCGGCTGACCGAGGAGACGACATGAGCACCGGCCCACGAGTGGTGATGATCAACCCCAACAGCACCGAATACATGACCCGCCAACTCGCCCATGCCGCCTCCCGGACGGTGAGCGCTCCGATAGCGGTGCAGGTGATCACCAACCTGGGCGGACCGGCCGCCATCGAATCCGACCAGGACGTCCTGGACTCGGCGACTTCGATGATGGAGACCTTGCGCCACCACCCGGCCGACGCCTACGTGGTGGGGTGCTTCTCCGATCCCGGATTGGAACAGGCCCGCCAGGAATTCTCGGCGCCGGTGTTCGGTATCGCCGAATCCTCGATCCGGGCGGCCCTGGCCATATCGCCCCGGATCGGGATTGTCGCCGGATTGGACAAAGCCATCCCCCGGCATCAGGTCTACTGGGAGAAGCTTGGCGCAACCGAGAACATCGTAGGAGAGATCGCCTGCGGACGAGGAGTTCTGGATCTGGAGAGCGAAGAGGCCTACCAGGATGTGCTGACTGCCGGTGCCCGCCTCCGGGAAGCCGGGGCCGAAGCGCTGGTGCTGGGATGCGCGGGCATGGTCGAGATGGCCGACCGATTGGCCAAGGATTTGCAGACACCGGTGGTGGAACCCTGCCGGGCAGCCTTGCAACGGGCTACCGAAGTCCTGTCGCAGTAAGACCGAGGATTGGTCCAAGCGCTTTCTATCAGAAGCGCATAGGCAAGCCTGCCACTCGGACGCAACCTCCGATATCCTCAACGCGATGACCCTCATAACCCATCCTCATCCGACTCGCATCAAGGCGGTCACGGTGGATGCGGCCGATCCGGGGCGGCTGGCGAAGTTCTGGGGCTTTGCGTTGGGTTACGTCCTCCAACCGCCGCCGGACGGATTCGACACCTGGGAGGCTTTCGCCGACGCCCTCGACCTCTCCCCAGAGGACCGGGAACGTTATTCGGCGGTCATCGACCCCGATGGTGTGGGTCCTCGTATCTTGTTTCAGAAGGTGCCGGAGGGGAAGATCGTCAAGAACCGGTGGCACCTTGACATAGACCTGATCGACCACTCGGTGTCCGAAGAACAACAAGAACTCGATCGGGACATCCATATCGAGGCTCTGATCGCCAGAGGCGCCACCGAAGTGGCCCGATTCGATGAACCGGTGGGCAAATGGGTGGTGATGACCGACCCCGAGGGCAACGAATTCTGCGTGCTGTAACCGGGGCCGGGACAGCTTTTTTCGATCCGCTCCTCCCGAAACCGGGCGCCTGTTTGTGTGACCAACCCGCTCGAATATCGCTAATCTGACCGCCATGGCGTTGGCCTCTGCCGAGGTGAGGCGCAACCGCAAGGCTGCCCTTTATCTGCTCACATCGGTGGTGGGGATCTCGGTGTTGCCCCTGGCCATGGTGGTGGTGGGAGCTCCTGAAAGCCCACTTTTGTTCGGCGCCTTCCTGTCGGTGGGCACCTCCCTGGGAGCTTCGGCCTTCCTGGCATTCAGGTACGGCTCGTTGCTGCGGGACCAGCGCATCCGGACTCTTATCCGAAAGAATCTGGTGAGTTGGCCGATCTTCTTCCTGCTGCTCGGGACCTTCGAATTCACCTTCTTCGCCTGGGGCACCCGGTTCGTGGACGCGGCAGTGGCCACCATCCTGTGGGGAAGCTGGCCGATCATTTTCGTGTTCCTGCTGAGCAGGATCTTCCGCGGGAGGAGGGAACAGCCCTCCCGCTACCGGAAGATCAGTCCGTCGCTCATCCTGCTGATGATTTTCAGCCTGGTGGGCCTCGCCTACGTGGTCCTGGCGCAGGCGAGCAAGCAAGACGGCTTGGATTGGACTTCGGATTCCTCCTGGCTCGGGTTCGCCTTTGCCCTGCTCAGCGGCATCCTCATCACCTTCAATATTTTCTCTTTCTCATGGTCGACCAAATTGGCGCGCAAGGCCCGGAACCTGGGGGTGGGCGGGGAGCGCGGGACCATGGAACTGTTCTTCATCACGGTGATCGTATGCATCAGCAACGCTTTCACTGCTCCTTTCAAGGCCGGCTTCAGCGTGTTGGCCGCCGAGCAAATCCAACCGGACGTGATATTGGCGGGGCTGATCGTGGGCGGAACACTCAGGGTGGGAAGTTCCCTGCTGTGGCGTCACGCCAACCTGATCACCCACGCGCTGGGAATCAACGCCCTGGGCTACGCGGAACCGTTGTTCGGCGTGCTGTGGCTGGCGCTGTTCTGGGAGGTCAACATTTCCCGGGTCGACTACCTGGTGCTGGGGACCTGTGCCATCATCGCCTCCAACCTCCTCATCAACTCAGAGGCAGAGATCAGCCGGGGGTTCAAGTCGGCCATGCTGGCGATGTGGACCACCGGCGCCATCGTCTATCTCAGAGACGATGGTCCGTTGTGGGGAAGCGGAAGGTTCTTCGGTGTCCTGGCTCTGCTGGCCGGCGTGTTCGCCCTGCTCCAGGCGCTCCGTTCCACAACCACCTCTCCTCCCGCTGTCGGGAGACACGCTGTGGGTCGGCCGTCCTCGCCGGAGACGACACCGCGGGCTGCCAAGACCCCCCTGAACACAGGTCACTTCACCCTTGTCCAGACCCTCACCATGGGCCTGTACGGCGCAGCGGCGGTCGGATTGGCGATCGTCGTGCGTCCCGCGGTGACAGGTTGGGTGGGAATGGCGGTCGAGGTGTTCGCGGTCTCCTTCTGCACCGCCATCGTGGCGTCCGCCTTCTACACCTCCCGTTGGCCCGGGGAGGCCGGCAGACCCTCCCATCAGATCGTGAGCCTAGAACTCTCTGCGTCGCCGGACGCCGGTAGGGAACTGCGGGAACGCCGGATCGCCAACTGGACCAATGGCGTGGTGGCGACCGGGACCTATCTCTCCTTTCTGTACCTGTTGTGGGACAAGTGGCTCAATTGAGTCCTGTTTGATTGACCCGCCTCCCGCACCGACAGACCTGCCTACCCTTCCAGACATTCCGACAATGGAGAACCCGCTATGACCATGACCTTCGAAGAGCGTCTTGATGAACAGAGCAAAGCCGTCCTGGAGATGATTCCCGCAGAGATGTTGGACCTGTCTGACATTCCGCGAGCCCGGATGATGGTTGACGGCTTGTTGGAGGCCATGTTCGCCACTGCACCCGAGGCGCCGGGGGTGGATGTGGAGAACCGTTCGATCCCGGGCCCTCCGGGGGACCCTGATGTTATGTTGCGGATCTACACTCCGACGGGCCTGGAGGGGCCGGCGCCCGGTCTGTACTGGATCCATGGAGGGGGAATGGTGCTTGGAAACGCCGCCATGGAGGACCCGATGACCAAGGGAGTGGCGGTCGAGATGGGATGCGTGGTGGCGTCGGTGGAATACCGTCTGGCGCCCGAACACCCGCACCCGGCGCCGATCGAAGACTGCTACGCAGGGCTGAAGTGGTTCTCGGACAACTCCGAGAGCCTTGGAGTGGATCGGGAAAGGATCGCGGTGGGCGGCAGTTCCGCCGGTGGCGGACTGGCCGCGGCCCTGGCTCTCCTGGCCAGGGACCGGGGAGAAGTGGAGATCTGCTTCCAGCAACTCATCTACCCGATGCTCGACGACCGGAACATCACTCCCGCCAGCCACTATGTCCAGCACCCCAAGGTGTGGAACCGGGAGGCAAACATCGCCGGGTGGAGCGCCCTGTTGGGAAAGCCGGCCGGCTCCGAAGACGTCTCTCCATACGCTTCGCCGGCCCGCGCCGAGGACCTATCGGGTCTGCCTCCCGCCTTCATCATCGTCGGTGAACTGGACCTGTTCGTGGATGAGGACATCGAGTACGCCACACGACTCCTCCGGGCGGGGGTCCCCACCGAGTTGCACGTCTTTCCCGGCGCCTTCCACGGAAGCGACGTGATGGTGCCGACATCCGACGCCAGCCAACGGTGGGCCGCTGTCAGATCCGGGGCTCTGCGCCAGGCCCTCCACGGCTGAACTCTCATGGGAACGAATCCCTCCAACCGAGGTTGCTCCAGTTGGCACCGTGTGTGAGCATCGACTGAGACTACCGTCTCGATGACCGGACCAAGGCGGTACCGGACCTGATCCCGGCGGAACTGGGAGACATGTCCGACATCCCGGCCGCTCGCCAGGCGAGGGAGGAGTCGAGACCGGCTGCGTAGTGGCCTCGGTGGAGTACCGCCTCGAACTACACGTGTTCCCGGCGCCTTCCACGGAAGCGAACGTTACCTGCCGAAGGCAGAAACCGGCAACCGCCGGGCCGCGGTCACCGGGGCGGCTCTGCGCCAAGCTCTTCACGGCTGGTTCCTTCGGCAGTGGGCTATAATTGGTAAATAGTGAGGGAGAAATATGCTCATTAGTTGAAGAGACAATTGTAAAGTAGGGCGAGATGGAAGGTAGACTCAGGTTGCCCGATCAGGTGGAGCGCCACATCCGGCCTGCACTCGAGCAGGCTCTTGACTCCTTCCGTGTCGTGGTGCTCCACGGCGCCCGTCAGTGCGGTAAGACCACACTCGCCCGGCTGGTGGCTCGCGAGAGACAAGGCACGTATGTGTCCTTGGACGATGAACTAACCTGCCGGGCGGCCTTGTCGGACCCCGTCACCTTTCTACAGAACCGGCACTATCCCCTGGTGATCGACGAAGTGCAACTTGCGGGTGACCGTCTGGTACGTGCCATAAAACGCTTTGTCGACGAAGAACCCGTTCCAGGACGTTTCCTCCTGACCGGATCGACCAACTTCTTGACCGTGCCGGTCATCAGCGAGTCTCTGGCAGGGAGGGTGAACATACTCAATCTGCGACCCTTTTCCCGGGCGGAGTTGGCCGGCCATCGATCAAATGCCATCGAAAGGTGGTTTGAAGACCAACCTGATCTCACCCTTCGCGCACAGACCACCCGTCGCCAGTACTTTGAATATGCCTGCACAGGAGGCTATCCGGAAGCAACCCAAATAGGCACATTGCGAAACAACTGGTTTGAGGCCTATATCCAGACCGTGGTGCAAAGAGATATCTTGGCCCTGACCGACATTCGACAGGAGGCTTCTCTGGGGGACCTTCTCCGATGGACAGCGGCATCGGCGGCAACCGAACTCAATGTCTCAGAAGTCTCGCGGCGGCTTGGCATTACCCGACCCACCGTGGTCAGGTACCTGGAATGGCTTGACGCGGTGTTCTTGCTGCGGCGACTGCCGTCATGGTCGCGCACCCTCACCGGCCGCTTCTCTCGTCGACCCAAATTGCATGTGACCGATTCCGGCCTGACATCGGCTCTCATGGGAACGTCCCCCGAAGCCTTGCTGGCGCCCACCGCTCCGACCGCCGGCCCTCTGCTAGAGAACTTTGTCTTCAACGAGATTTCCAACCAACTCTCCGCTCAATCCGAACGGGTGGCCCTTTATCATCTGCGCCACCACAAGGGACAAGAGATTGATCTGATACTGGAACGCCGGGATGCAACAACGGTGGCGATTGAAATCAAGGCCACCCAATCTCCTTCCAGCAACCACTTTCGTCACCTCGCCTGGCTACGCAGCAACCTGGACCGCGCCGCTCCCGGGACATTCCGAGCCGGCCTTGTGCTTCACACCGGCCGGCAAAACCTAAAGGTAGGCGACCGCCTGTTCGCCTGTCCCATCGACACTCTCTGGCTAACGAGATAGAACCACCACCCACCCAACCCCACCTCGCCCCCCAATCTGTGAAAAACCCCCTTCCGGGCCCCGCCCCCACCATCCACCTTGCCGTGATCAGGAAGGCTTCGTCCAGCCGGAACCAGCGACTTCCTGAGTTGATTGACCTTCGGACGATCGCACTCGACGCCGGAGCGGACCGTTCTCGGTGTTTGATCAAACCACTATGTAGCGGAGTATGTGACGAAGTCAACCATTATCGATGCGATTTTTTCGCAACCTCTGCCGAGTGCCAACCGGAGACCGGTCGGTAAGGCTCAGACAATTGGTAATGGGAGCAGGATCTGCCGGCCTAAGCATCAATACATCACTCTCAAGCGGCACTATGATGTTCCACATGAGAACAACCTTGACTCTCGACGACGATCTGGCTGCAACTCTCAAAGAACGCGCCCGCCTTATGGATCAGTCTTTCAAGCAGGTAGTCAATGACACTCTGCGGAGAGGACTGTCACCGGGAACAGCCGACCCTCAACCCACCTATCGGGTAAAACC
Organism: Acidimicrobiia bacterium; assembly: GCA_965220995.1. Lineage (GTDB taxonomy): Bacteria > Actinomycetota > Acidimicrobiia > Spongiisociales > ZC4RG35 > Bin76. The sequence continues at coordinate 315,052 of OZ244856.1, forward strand.
TCACCGCACCGGGCTAAGGGTGGGGATTGATCCACTTCGACTGAACCAACTGAACGATGCTCTGGAGGTGAGTGCTTTCGTGGGGTCAGATTGATCGTCCCCGACCTCAACTTGCTGGTTTACGCCCACAGCGAAGAGGTCCCTTTGCACTCCTTGGCCCGACAGTGGTGGGAACAACTGGTAAACGGTGAGGAGCGCATTGGCGTACCATGGATTGTCGCGACAGGCTTCGTGCGGCTGATGACCCACCCCGGTGTGCAAACGCGTCCCACCACGACCGACCAGGCTGTGAACATGCTCCGGGCGTGGTTTCAGTTCCCGGCTGTTAATCCATTGAATCCCGGCCCGCAGCACATTGCGATTCTTGGAGCATTGCTGGCGGCTGCCGGCATTGGCGGGAATCTGGTAACCGATGCCCACATTGCAGCTCTGGCGATCGAACACCAAGCCGAGGTTCACTCCAATGACCGGGATTTTGCCCGATTCCCAGGTTTACGTTGGCATAATCCTCTTTGACCGAATCGTGTCGGACATCCTGGTACGGTTCACTGTTCTCCCGCGACCGGATTCTTGGTCACCAGAGGGAATCTGCGAAAATCGCTATCGGAAGTCCAGAGTTCCCTTACCCCGTTTGCTATGCAGATCGCCGCAATACGGGCATCGTGAACTCGCAGACCGGCAGCATCCGACAGTCGAAGCAGGCGAGCCAGAACCTCCAAGTAGTTGCCTGTCTCCTTCAGCAGCGTCACCGAAGGCGCCGCCACCCACGCCTCAACCTGATTCAACGCCGTGTCAATCGGGGTGGGAGGGTCATATAGCCGCGGTCTGGTCACCACCGCCAGGAACTCATGCACACATGGCCACGGAAGCGCCCATGGCTTTCTCCCGGTAGCAAGGGAAAACAACGCTTCCGCGGCCCGCTCATGGAACTTGGAGTCGGATCGGTGGGCATAAACCAGGATGTTCGTGTCAAGGGCGATCATGGGCGGGGATCATCATAGATGATGTCCCGGATGGTCGGCCAATCACCTTCGTCTATCCCGGCCGCCATCCCGTTTCCTCCAAAAGAAAAATCGGGAAGGCGGTATGGGGCTGTCCGGCGCCGGGCAAGCTCGGATCGCAGTCCGCTCTCGATCAGCGATCGCAGCGTCACCCCTTCCCGGGCCGCGACGATCTTTGCCTGGCGAAACAGATCGTCGGGAAGATCAACGGTTGTGCGCATATTTATGCAATTATACCGATACATAGTGATGCGTCAAGACGGCGGTTTAGAAAGGTCGGATCCGCCCGCTCAGGGAACCAGCGCCGCGGCGGCGTCGCCGAAGAAGGTGGCGATCGCCGGGAAGGCGCCCACCACCAGCACCGCCACCAGTGACAACCCCATCGCCAGGTTCAAGGGTCCGGTGGGACCGGTCTCGGTGTCCTCGGGGATGGTGTCGGGCGCCTGATCGAACCAGGCGCTCTTCACCACCCGGGCGTAGTAGTAGAAGGCCACCACCGCGTTGACCGCGGCGATCACCGCCAACCACACCCCGGCGGGGCCGGTGGAGATCAGCACCGCCCGGAACATCACGAACTTGGCGAACCATCCCGCCAGGGGGGGAAGCCCGGCCAGAGACAGGAAGAACACCGCCAGCATCACCCCGTGGCGTGGTGCGTAGGAACCCAGGCCCCTCCAGTCGGAAATCTCGTAGCTGCCGATCCGCCGACCCCCGGCGATCACCACTGCGAAGGCGCCCAGATTCATCACCGCGTAGATCACCAAGTAGATGACCGTGGCGCCCAACCCCTCCGACAGACCGTCCCGGGCGATGGCGGCGCCGGCGAAGGGAACCAGCATGAACCCGGCCTGCGCCACCGATGAGTAGGCCAACAGCCGAATGAGATGAGTTTGCCGAAGAGCCGACAGGTTGGCCACCGTCATGGAGACCGCCGCCATCAGCCACAGAGCCGGCCCCCAGAAGTCGGTGGCGGCCGGGAGAGCCAGGTAGATCACCGCCAGCATGGCCACGAACCCCGCCAGTTTGGAGGAAACCGACAGGTAGGCGGTGACAGGAGGCGGGGAACCCTGATAGGTGTCCGGCGCCCAGAAGTGGAAGGGAACGGCCGAGACCTTGAATCCGAATCCCACCAGGATCAACAGCACCGCCAGCCCCAGCACCGGTTCGGAACCCAGGTTGCCCGCCGCGATCGCCTCACGGATACCTTCGAAGGAAAGCTCTCCGGTGAGACCGAACAGAAGCGACATCCCATAGAGCATCAGCCCGGTGGAAAGCACCCCGATGATGAAGAACTTGAGGGAAGCCTCGTTGGAGCGAAGGTCGCCCTTGCGCCATCCGGCCAGAAGGAATAGCGGACCGGTGGTGAGCTCCAAAGCCACGAACAGCACGACCAGGTCCCGCGCAGAGGTCAGCACCAGGGAACCGAGCAGCGAGGAAAGCAACAGCAGGTAGTACTCACCCTGGTAGAAGCGGTCCGACTCCACGTAGGAAACCGAGATCAGCAGCACCAGGTAGGCCGCCACCAGGAATACTCCTTTGAGCACCAGGGCGAACTGGTCCACCACATAGGAGCCGTCGAACATCGAATAGGTGTCCCCCGCCACCGCGATCAGAATCACCGGAACCATGGCCAGGGTGGTGCCCACCACCGCCAGGGCGGCCACGTAGTACTTTCTTTCCCTGGGCAGGAACAGATCAACCGCCAGCACTATCAGGAGGGTGACGGCCACCACCAGTTCGGGCGCGATGGCCAGCCAGTCGATCCGCGGCATAGATCAGCCCCCGACGGCTCGGAAAGCCGTTTCCACCAGACCAACCACCGCGTCGGTGGTTGCTCCCAGCACCAGCTTGGGATAGACCCCCACCGCCACGATCAGCACGATCAGCGGCGCCCAGGCGACCATCTCATAGCGGTCGACATCGGGGAAGGTCTTGCCCGCCCACTCGGAGGACGGCTCGCCCAGGTTGACCTTCTGCAGCATCCACAGCATGTACCCGGCGGTGAGCACCGTGCCGATCGCCCCGATCACCATGGCGGTGCGGAAGAACCCGGTGGAAAGGCCCTCAAGCGGCTGGTAGGAACCCAAGAGCGCCATGAATTCTCCCCAGAATCCGGCCAGGCCGGGCAGTCCCAGGCTGGCCATGGCGGTGAAACCCAGGATGCCGCCCATCACCGGCATCAGCTTGAGGTTGCCGCCCAGCCGGGACATCTCCCGGGTGTGATAGCGATGGTGAATCGACCCGGCCAAAAAGAACAGGAGGCCGGTGATCAGCCCGTGGGCCACCATCCCGATGATGGCGGCGTTGATCCCCACCTCGGTGAGGGTGGCGATTCCCAGCATCACAAAGCCCATGTGCCCAACCGAGGAGAAAGCGATCAGACGTTTGACGTCGGTTTGGGCCAAGCAGGCCAGTGAACCGTAGATGATGCCGATCACCGCCAGCACCGCAATGGCGGGCGCCCACTCTCGGGCGGTGTCGGGCAGGATGGGGATGGCGATCCGGATGAAGGCGTAGGACCCCAGCTTCAGAAGGATGGCCGCCAACAGCACCGACCCCACCGTGGGAGCGGCGGTGTGCGCGTCGGGAAGCCAGGTGTGGAATGGCCACATCGGCACTTTCACCGCGAACCCCAGGAACATGGCCCCGAACACCAACCAGGCGAAGGTGCCATCGAACAGGTGCCCGCGGGCGATCAGTTCGGGGATGTCGAAGGTGGGCTCCTGTCCCCCCGAACCGGAGCGGAAATACAGGGCCAGAAAGCCGAGCAACATGAACGCCGACCCGAACAGGGTGAAGATGAAGAACTTGATGGCGGCGTACAGCCGGGTTTCGACTTCCTTGGAGAATCCGGGGATTCGGCGCATGGTGCGATCTCCCCAGATCCCGATCATGAAGTACATGGGAAGCAGCACCAGTTCGAAGAAGATAAAGAACAGCACCAGGTCCAGGGCCACGAAAGTCCCGTTCATGCCGGTGGCCAGGATCAACATGAGCACCAGAAACGCCCGGGGGTTGCGGGGCTCGTCCCAGTGCTTCCACGAATAGATCACGCACAGCACCACCACCAGGGCGGACAACACCAAGAGCGGCAGGCTGATCCCGTCTATCCCGATGTGATAGTTGGCGCCGATCGCTCCGATCCAGGGCAGATCCACCTCGAACTGAAAACGCTCGGCCGCCCCGAAATCGAACTGCAGGGTAACCACCACGGCCAGCAGCAAAGTGACTCCGCTCACCAAAAGCGCCCACCGCTTCACCGCCTCTTCCCGCTCCTTGGGGATGGCCAACGCCACCAACGCTCCCACCAGGGGCAGGAAAACAATCAGGCTAAGCGCGAATTCTTCGAACAGTTCCATGTATCAGTCTCCCATACCGTATCTCATAGGACGAACAGGACCAAGACCACCAGCACCAACAACCCGGCCACCAACAACCCCGCGTACTGCTGGACCCGACCGCTTTGGATCCGGCGCACCAGGCCTCCCATTCCCGAGGCGCCCCACGACACTCCGTGAACCACCCCGTCGATGCCCCGCTGATCCAAGCCTCCGTACACCAGGGAAGCCAAACCCTGGCACACGGCGCCCACCGCGTTCACCACCCCGTCGATCACATAGTCGTTCACCCAGTTGACCGCCCGGGCGGCGGGAACGCGAATCGTCCACACCAGCCCCAGGGCGACATGGTCGAGGTAGTACTTCTGGCGGAGCAGCGGATAGAGCCCCGGCGCCTCCACCCAGTCCCGGTCTGCCCGGCGCTCGGCGGCCCGGGGGCCGAATGCCATCCATCCCAGCCACAGCCCGGCCACCGCGGCGGCCAGTCCGGCGGCGGCCAGACCGAAATCGATGGCCTCGGCGTGATGGTCGCCCATGGGGACGCTTCGCACCGAAAGCCACGATGTGAAACTTCCGATCCAGGGCAGGGTGAAACCGGGGATGTTGGCAAAACCCGCCACCACTGCCGGGACCGCCAGTGCCCACAGGGGATTGGTCATGATGCGAGGCGACTCATGGGGTGTTCCGTGGCCTCGATAATCGCCGAAGAAGGTGAGCGACACCGCCCGGGCCATGTAGAAGGCGGTGACGAAGGCGCCGGCCACGGCGATCCACATCACCAGGTTGTATCCCTCGTATCCCAGGGTGGCCAGAATCTCGTCCTTCGACCAGAAACCCGACAGGGGAAAGATCCCGGCCAGGGCCAGGGAACCGATCACAAACGTGCGGAACGTGTGCGGCATGTATTCCCGCAACCCTCCCATGTCGGACATGTTGTTGGAATGCACCGCGTGGATGGCCGACCCCGCCCCCAGGAACAGAAGCGCCTTGAAAAAAGCGTGGGTGAACAGGTGGAAGAGCCCGGCCGTGTATCCCCCCGCGGCCACCGCGGTCATCATGTATCCCAGTTGGCTGACGGTGGAATAGGCCAGCACCCGCTTGATGTCGTCGGCCACCAGGGCCAAGAGCCCCATTCCGAACAGGGTGATGGTTCCCGCCGCGATCATCCAGGGACGGGCGGCGGCGGCCAGTTCCTGGTAGAGCGGGAAAGTGCGGGCCATCAGGTAGATACCGGCGGTGACCATGGTGGCGGCGTGCATGAGGGCCGAAACGGGAGTGGGCCCCGCCATGGCGTCGGGCAACCAGATGTGAAGGGGGAATTGGGCGCTTTTGCCCATCGCTCCGAAAAACAGCAGCAGTCCGGCCGCCACCGCCACCGGCCCCAGCGCGGCGCTGTGCTCGACCGCGGCCGCAGCCAGGTCCCAGAAGTGAAACGACCCGAGCACCACACCGATGATGATCACCCCCAGAATCAACCCCACGTCGGCCACCTTGTTGGTGTAGAAGGCCTTCATCGCAGCGGTGGAGTTCTCCTTTTTCTCCCAGTAGTGGCCGATCAGCAGGTAGGAGGCCACCCCCACGCCTTCCCAGCCGATGATCAACTGCACCAGGTTGGGACTCCCCACCAGCACCAGCATCGACCCGGCGAAAAGCGACAGCGCCGCGAAGAAGAAGGTGATCCGCACCTCGCCCTTCATGTAGCCGTGGGCGTAGACGAACACCGCCAGTCCCACCGACGCCACCACCCAGTACATCATGATCGAAAGACCGTCCACCAAAAAGCCCAATTCGAACACCAATCCCCCGCCCACCGAAGCGATCTCCACGCTCCGTTCGTAAAGCACCCCTTTATCCCCCATGTTGAGCGCCATCAACACCGTTGACCACAGCAGGTTGAACGCCATCACCCCGATGGCCACCTCGGCGCCCCCGTGTTTCATCTTCTTTCCGAACAGCACGATCACCAGGAACGCCAACATGGGGCCGACCAGCATCAGACCGGCCCACTCTCCCCATATTCCGCCGGTTCCCGCCTTCACCGCCCCGCCTTCGGCGGCCAGTTGGACACCCCGCACCAGGCCTTGGCTCACCATCTCATCAGGTCCAGTTCATCCACGTTGGCCGAGCGTCGGTTGCGAAAGATCAAGAGAATGATCGCCAGCCCGATGCCCACCTCGGCGGCGGCCACCGTGATGATGAACACCGCCAGGATCTGTCCCAGAGCCTCCGTGGTCCGCCAAAAAGCCTCCATGGCCACCAGGTTTATGTTGACCGCCGCCAGCATCAACTCCACCGACAGCAGCACCATCACCGCGTTGCGGCGCACCAACAGCCCATAGACACCCATCACAAACAGAATCGCCGCCAGGATCAAGAACTGGTTGAGGATCACTGCGATTCCCGCTCCTGTTCCTCGGCGGGACTCAAATCCCGACGAGCGATGGTGATGCCACCCACCAGGGCGGCCAGCAACACGAACCCCACCACTTCGAACGGGAGGACAAAGCGCCCCAAGAGACCCTCGCCCAGCACGGTGGTGGGGGTGCCGGCGGTGATCGGACCGATGGGGGTGTCGCCCCATTGGGAGATCAAACCCCACACCAACAGGACGAACAACCCCAAAGAGACCAGCATGGCGGGCATCCGGCGGCGGTGGTCGAGGTGAGATTCGTCCCGGCCGGTGGGAGCGCGGGTGATCATTATCCCGAACAGGAACAGCACGATCACCGCCCCGATGTAGACCAGCACCAACACCCAGGCCAAAAACTCGGCCGAGAGCAGCAGAAACACCGCTGCCGTTCCGGCCAGGGCGGCCACCAGGAACAGGGCGGCGTGCACCACGTTGGGGGAGGTCACCACCCGAAACCCCGAGAAGGTGGTCGCAAGGGCCACCACCGCGAACACCCAGTTGAGGGGCTCGGCAATCCAGTCCTCAAATCCCATCTACTTCTCCAGGGCGGGTGCGGCGGGCACCGTGTCCAGCCATTCCAGGAGACGGTCCTGGTCGTGGAGCATCGCTCCCATCTCGGTTTCCGAATACTCATAGTCGGGACTCCAGAACAGGGCGTCGAAGGGACAGACCTCCACGCAGATTCCGCAGTACATGCACAGGGCGTAATCGATGTCGAACCGGTCGAGGGTGGCCCGCACCCGGGGTCGACCACCCGGCCGGGAGGGGGGACGTTCCTCTTTGTGCCCTTCTATATAGATGCACCAGTCGGGACACTGGCGGGCGCACAGCATGCAGACCGTGCACGCCTCGGGATCGAGGGCTATCACCCCCCGGGCTCGGGGAGAGGGGGTCTCTTTCACCTTGGGATAGTTGACGGTCACCGGTCGGGTGAACAGGGTGCGAAGGGTTACCTTCATCCCCTTCAACATTCCCTTGCCGGGAACCGTCGGCTTTCGCAGTTTCATCTATAGCACCACTTTCAGAATCCCGGTGACGATGATGTTGGCCAGGGAGATCGGCACCAGCCACTTCCATGCCAGGGTTTGCAGTTGATCCTCCCGAAAACGCGGAAAGGTCCACCGCAGCCAGATGCTCACAAACACGAACAGGCCGATTTTGGCCAGCAACACCAGGGGACCCACAAATTGCAGCACATCGTCGGGAATACCGGGCACCCAGTAGCCACCCAGGAACAAGGTGGCGGCGATGGCCGACAGCGTGAACAGGTTGGCGAACTCGGCCAGGAAGAAGAACAGGAACCGGAATCCGGAGTATTCGGTGAGATATCCCATCACCAACTCCGATTCGGCGATGGGCATGTCGAAGGGAATCCGGGACAACTCGGCCAAAGTGGCGACGAAAAACACCCCCAGACCCACCGCCTGCACGATCACAAACGGCATTCCCAGGCCCCATCCGGCTTCGGAGAACCATCCGATCTGGGCCTGCACTATCCCATCCAGGCTCATGGTGCCCGCCAGGATCACCACTCCCACCACCGCCAGCACCAACGGCAGTTCGTAGGCGATCAACTGCCCGGCGGCCCGCAGGCCCCCGATCAGGGAATACTTGTTGCCCGAAGACCATCCGGCCATCAGCACCCCGATCGTCCCTACCGACGAGATGGCCAGGGCGTAGAAGATGCCCAGATCGAGATTCTGGGGAGTCATCCCCGGGCCGAAGGGAATCACCACGAACAGCCCCACCGTCCCCACCATCACCAGCACCGGCGCCATCTTGAACACCGGGCGGTCGGCGTTGTCCGGAACGATGTCCTCTTTTTGGAAGAACTTCACCCCGTCGGCGATCAACTGCGCCCAGCCGAACCGACCGCCGGCGAAATAGGGCCCGATGCGGCTCTGCATGTGGGCGGAGATTTTCATCTCGGCGTATCCGATCGCCATACCCATCACCGGGATGATGGTGGCCACCACCACCAACCAGATCGCCAGGGCCAGCCAGGGACTCACCTGCCACCTGCCTCGGCAGGAGCACCCCGCAAGGCCGTCCCCGCAGGTCGCGAAAAATCGGGGGCTCCTCGGCCAAAAACCCCGCTCGGGGAGTTGAAAGTGTCACCGGCCCCGCACATACTGCTATCAGTCACAAACACCTGCCGGTCCGGGCAGACGTCGCCGGTCCGCAGACGGGTCATAGCGCGAGCCCGGCCCGAGGGCCATTCACAAGCCTCGGCAAGCCGCGCTCGCCCCTCGGCAAGGCGGTGGCGGGGGTGGGCCCGAACGGGAGAAGGGTCGGGGTGGTTTTCGCGGGATAGTGTGGTGTTTCGCGAGGAATGGGGGTGGGGCGGTGAACCGATGGGCGGCAGGTGGCGGGGATGGGGCAATGAGCGGACACCGGCCAGCCATTCCACAACCGGTGAGCGCCGACACCGACTCATCTGTCCACGTCTCCCAGGACGAAGTCCAAAGATCCCATGATGGCGATTATGTCGGGCACCAGCGTCCCTTCCAGGACCCACGGCAGAATCGAGATATTGGAAAAGGACGCCGATCGGATCTTCAGACGGTAGGGACCCAGACCCCCGTCGGAAACCACGTAGTAGCCCATCTCTCCCTTGGGGTTTTCGGCCCGAACGTAGATCTCCCCGGCCGGCACCTTGATGATCCGGGGCACCTTGGCCTGCAGCGGCCCGCCCGGAATGGAGTCCACCGCCTGTCGCACGATGGAAGCCGACTGGCGGATCTCCTCGAGCCGCACCCACCAGCGGTCCCAGCAGTCCCCCGACTCCCCGGTGGGAATCTCGAATTGAAAGCGGTCATAGGGCAAATAATCGGAAACCCGGCGCAGATCGAACGGCACCCCCGAAGCCCGCAGGTTGGGACCCGACACCCCGTAGGCCATCGCCACCTGCGGAGGCAGAATGCCGATGCCCTTGGTGCGGGCCAGCACGATCTCGTTGCCGGCCACCAGATCCTCCAACTCATCGGCGGTGGACAGCACCCGGTCCATGGCGTCCCGGGTCTCGGCCAAAAATCCGGCCGGCAGGTCCTGGATGGTCTTGCGGGTGGTGGGCCCGGCCCCCACCGCGGGTTTCACGCCGCCGATCCGGTTGAAGTTGGGATGGAAACGCCCGCCGGTCACCATCTCGATCAGGTCAAGGACCCGCTCGCGGTCTCGGAGAGCAAAAAACAGCGGTGTGGCCGCACCCAGTTCCAGGGGATAGGAGGCCTGGAACACCAGGTGGGAGGCGATGCGGGCCATCTCGGTGAGAATCAGCCGGATGAACTGGGCCCGCTCGGGCGGTTCCACTCCCATCAGCCGCTCGGCGGCCACTATGAAGGGAATCTCGTTGGCGTATCCCGACACCCAGTCGATGCGGTTGATCAACGCGGTGATCTGCGGGTAGGTGCGCACTTCCGAAAGCTTCTCATAACCCCGGTGCATGTAACCGATCACCGGTTGCACGTCGAACGCCCGCTCACCGTCCACCTTGGCCACCAGCCGCAGAACACCGTGGGTGGAAGGGTGTTGCGGCCCGATGTTGAGCGTCATGTCGGGGGTCTCCAACTCCACCGACACCGACGCCCCGGCCAGTTGCCGAGCCATTTCGGGGGCCATGGTCATCTCAGCCGCTCCCCTCGGACGGCGGCATCTCCTCCACATCCACCTCGCCCGGCCAGGGCTTGACCTCCCGGCTGAGCAGAGCGAACGACTTGAGCAGGGGATTTCCCACAAAGCCGTTGGGAAGGTAGAGGTTTTCGGGGCGGGGATGGCCCACAAAGTCGATTCCGAACATTTCACGGCACTCCCGCTCGTGCCAATCGGCGCCCGGGAAAATCTCCACCAGGCTGTCCACCTGCGGGTCGTCCGCCGGCAGGTCGGTGGAAAACACCACCAGTTCGCCGTCGGTCAGATCGGACACCGCGCACAAAAGCTCGAACCGTTCGGCGACCTCCTGTGACAATGAGTCGCCCACCTGGGGATCATTGGCCCAGTGGATCGCCGACAGCCACGAGAAGAATCCCAGGCCCAACTCGTCGCGGGCGATGCGCAGGGTCTTTTTCCACCGATCAACGGCGACCCCCACCTTGGCGGTCTCCAGGGCCGTCAGGGTCTGCCCGCCCACCGCCTCGGCCACCCGGTCGGCCAGGGACCGGGCCTCCTCGGGGACCTCGGATCCCGCCTTGTCCACCTCAGACGGGCTGGAGGTCACGCTCGTTCCACTTCTCTTTGATGTCCTCGTCCTTGATCTTTTGCTGCAAGAGGACGATCCCGTCCATCAACGCCTCGGGCCGGGGGGGACATCCGGGCACATAGACATCCACCGGGATGATCTGGTCCACTCCCTTGGTGACCGAATAGGAGTCCCAGTACGGTCCGCCGCAGTTGGAACAGGAGCCCATCGAGATCACGTACTTGGGTTCGGGCATCTGATCGTACAGCCGCCGCACGGCGGGGGCCATCTTGTCGGTGACGGTCCCGGCCACCACCATCAGATCGGCCTGCCGGGGCGAGGCGGGAAGCGGAATGATCCCAAAACGCATGAAGTCATAGCGGGGTCCCGACGCCGCCATCATCTCGATGGCGCAGCAGGCCAAGCCGAACTGGAACATCCAAAGCGAATACCGCCGCGACCAGTTGAGCAGCCAACTTACCGGTTTGGGAACGCCGAACCGCCCGATCACTCCCACCGCAGAACTCCCTTCTTGATGGCGTAGAACAGACCCTCCACCAGGGTGAGCATAAAGATAATGATCGCCACCAGGCCGAACATCCCCAGGTCCTCGGCCAGGATCGCCCATGGGAATATGAACGCCGCCTCCACGTCAAAGATCACGAACAAGAGGCCGAACACGTAATAACGCACATAGGTCTGATTCCATCCCTCCCCCACCGGATCCACCCCGCACTCGTAGGTGAGCCGCTTGGCCGGGGTGGGTTTGTGGGGCCGGAGAATGGAGGCCACCCCCAGCATCACCAGCACCAACACCACCCCCAACAGGGCAAAGGCAGCTACGAAAAGGTAGTTCTCAAAATATGCGGTCATGCGGGAAAACGGAAAGCAGGCACCCGAAATGTCATTATAGAAACCCACGACACCTGCCCAATATCCATCACCCGGCGCAGATCAGGTCCCCGGCGCACCCCGGGCGCCCCTCGAAAAGGGAGAAGCGGCACCCCAGAATCTCTCCTAACATTTGACGTGTGCGGGGACCCAACATCGTTCTGATCATGGCCGACCAGTTGGCGCCTCACTTTCTACCCAGCTACGGACACCGGGTGGTGCTGGCGCCCCACATCTCCCGCATGGCCGACGAAGGCGTCACCTTCGATTGGGCATACACCAACTCGCCGTTGTGCGGACCCTCCCGATACGTGATGATGACCTCCTGTCTCCCGGCGCGGATCGGCGCCTGGGACAACGCCGCGGAGTGGTCGGTGGAGATCCCCACCTTCGCCCACTATCTGGCCGATCGGGGCTACCTCACCTGCCTGTCGGGCAAGATGCACTTCATCGGGCCCGATCAACTGCACGGCTTCGAGCAGCGCCTCACCACCGACACCTATCCCGCCGATTTCGTCTGGCATCCCCGCTGGGACCAACCCTACGAGAGGCAGGACTGGTTCCACACCATGAAGGTGGTGACCGAGGCGGGAAGCACCCTGGCTGCCGTCAACATCGACTACGACGACGAGGTGACCTTCCGGGCCCAGCGTTGGCTGTATGACCAGGCGCGGGGCAGTGAACGCCCGTTCATGCTCACCGTCTCCTTCATCCAACCTCACGACCCCTACCTGGCCCGCCCCGAGACCTGGAATCTGTACCGGGACGACGACATCGACATGCCCATCACCACCTATGAACAGGCGCCCCGCGACCCTCACAGCGACCGGCTCCGTTGGGCGATCGGCGCCTCCGACATCGAGTTGTCCGAACAGCAGATCCGAGCCGCCCGCCGGGCCTACTACGCCTCGGTGTCCGACTTCGACCGCCGAGTGGGGCTGGTGCGCCAGGCGCTGGAGGAGACCGGCATGGCCGAGGACACCATCGTCATCGTCACCTCCGACCACGGCGACATGCTGGGAGAACGAGGCATGTGGTTCAAGATGAGCTTCCTGGAGCGATCGGTGCGGGTGCCGCTGATCTTCTGGTGCCCCGACCGATTGAAGCCCCGGAGGGTGTCCCAGGCGGTCTCGCTGGTGGATCTGGGACCCACGATGATGGGTCTGGCCACCGACGGCGCCGACATCGACTACCCCACCCAACTGGATGGAAGGTCCCTGCTTTCTCACCTGTACGGCGACCGGGGACACGACGAGGTAATCGGCGAGTACTACGCGGAAGGCGCGGTCTCCCCCATTTTCATGGTGCAGAGAGAGGGCGCCAAATACGTGGTGGCCGACGGGGACCCCGATCAGGTCTTCCGGGTGAAGGCCGACCCCGAAGAACTGGACAACCTGGCCGGGACCGACGCCGGCCTGGGCGCCGTCAAGCAGGAGATCAACCAACGCTGGGACAGCGCCCAACTCACCGACCAGGTGCTGGAAAGCCAACGGCGGCGCGCCTTCGTGAGCCGGGTCATGCAAACCCAGGGAATCAAATGGGACTTCACCCCCAGCTTCGGCGGGGAGGACCTCTACATCCGCAGCCATCTGCCGATCGGGGTTCTGGAAGAGCAATCTCGTTTCCCTCGCTATCAAACTCTGTCTCCGTGAGGTAGCTGCGGTCCCGAGGTGGCAATGGCCGGATACGACTTTCTCATAATCGGCGGCGGGTCGGCCGGATGCGCCCTGGCCAACCGGCTCAGCGCCGACCCCTCCACCCGGGTGTTGGTGGTGGAGGCCGGACGTCCCGACTACCGCTTCGATGTCTTCATCCACATGCCGGCCGCCCTGACCTACCCGATCGGATCAAGGTTCTACGACTGGAAATATGAGTCCGAACCCGAGCCTTACATGGGAGGCCGGCGGGTGTATCACGCCCGAGGCAAGGTGCTGGGAGGGTCAAGCTCCATCAATGGCATGATTTTTCAGCGCGGAAACCCCATGGACTATCAAAAGTGGGCGGCCGAACCGGGAATGGCAAAGTGGGACTATGCCCACTGTCTTCCCTACTTCAAGCGCCTGGAAACCACCCTGGCCGGCGCCGACCAATACCGGGGCGGGGAGGGTCCCCTGATTCTGGAACGAGGTCCGGCCGACAATCCTCTGTTCGGGGCCTTCTTCAAAGCCGGGGAACAGGCCGGGATCCCCAACACCACCGATGTGAACGGCTATCGCCAGGAAGGATTTGCCCCCTTCGACGCCAACCGCCACCGGGGACGACGCCTGAGCGCCTCCCGCGCCTACCTGCACCCGGTGCTGGACCGGCCCAACCTTTCGCTGATCACCCGAGCGCAAGTCACCAGGATCCTGTTCGAGGGCCGCCGGGCGGTGGGGGTGGAGTTCCGCAAGGGTCGTCGGCTCCGGCAGGAAAAGGGCGGGGAGGTGATCCTGTGCGGAGGGGCGATCAACACCCCGCAGTTGCTGATGCTGTCCGGAGTGGGACCCGCCCGGCATCTTCGATCCCTCGGTTTGAAGGTGGTGGCCGATCTGCCCGGAGTGGGGCAGAACCTGCAGGACCACCTGGAGGTGTACATCCAGCACGCCTCCCGGCGCCCGGTGTCGCTTCAACCCTATCTGGCCAAATGGCGGATGCCCATCATCGGACTGCAGTGGCTGTTCCGCACCGGCCCGGCCACCAGCAACCACTTCGAGGGGGGCGGTTTCCTGCGGGGCAATGACCGGGTCGAGTATCCCAACCTGATGCTGCACTTTCTGCCCGTGGCGATCCGCTATGACGGGTCGGTCCCGGCCAAGGGCCACGGATATCAGGTGCATGTGGGCCCGATGTACTCCGATGTGCGGGGAAGCATCACGCTTCGTACGGCCGATCCCTTCGACAAACCGGCCTTGCGTTTCAACTACCTGTCCACACCCGAGGACCGTCGTCAGTGGGTGGAAGCGGTTCGCGCCGTCCGCCACATCCTGAGCCAACCCGCTTTTGCGGAATTCGACGCCGGGGAACTCTCACCCGGGCCGGCGGTTCAGACCGATCAGGAGATCCTCGACTGGGTGGCTCGCGACGCCGAGACCGCCCTGCACCCTTCCTGCACCGCCAAGATGGGTACCGACGACCTGGCGGTGGTGTCGCCCGACGATCTTCGGGTGCACGGTGTCGAGGGCCTGGCGGTGGTGGACGCTTCGGTGATGCCCACCATCACCAACGGAAACATCTATGCGCCGGTGATGATGATCGCCGAGAAGGCCGCCGACGCCATCCTGGGCGCCACCCCACTTGCGCCCGAACAAGTCCGGTGGCACCGCCACCGATAGCCCCAGGGCCCGTCTCTATCGCACCTCCCCTCTTCATAGCCCGAACGCCGAGCCACGTTTGCCTTTAAAGCAGAGACCCGGCGGCAGAAGCCGCCGGGTTCTCAATATCTGATCGAAGGTTTCTTTATCCGGGTATCCAGCTTTGCCAGACAGATTCGTTGGCTGCCATCCATTCGGCGGCTGCCTCATCCACGGACAGACCCTCATCCATCTTGCCCAACATGAAGATCTGGTCTTCGTTGGTGTAGTTGAAATTGGAGAGAACCGCGAAAGCGGTCGGCGCCTGTTCTTCCAGTTCATCCCAGATGATCTTGAACAGGACATCGGCCGGATAGTCGCAGTCGACCGCGTCGGAGGCGTAGCACTCGTCCGAGTAGGCCGGCAACTCGAACTGGGTGATGTCGTACTTGCTGAAAGCCGAGTGGGGCGTCCAGAAGTAGAAGAGCAACGGGTCTCCGCGGCTCGCCGCCGAGTCCAATGCCGCCAGAATGGCCTCTTCGGATCCGGCGTAGACCACTTCGAGGTCGAGCCCCAGATTGTCGATGATGTCCTGCTCATACGACACCCAACTCGGATCGCCGATCAGGAACTGTCCTTTGTCCCCGGACTCGGCGGTGGAATAAAGCTGAGCGACGGACGGATCCTGCAAACCCTGCCAGGTGCCGGCCGCCGGATTCTGATCCACCACGTAGCTGGGAATCCACCAACCGATCTTTCCAACTGCTCCCAGTTCACCACCGTTGACGACTCCGCCGCCGCCATCGATATAAGAAGCCACGTTGTCGGCATGCCCCGAAGGCCAAACCTCCAAGCTGGCGTGCAGGTCGCCGGTGGCGATGGCCGCCCACTGAGCGTTCTCATCGATGTCGACTCTCTCCACTGTGTAGCCCTCTCCTTCCAGGACAGCCTTGGCCACCGCCACGTTGGCTGCCGAACCATCCCAGGGGTTGACCGCAAGTTTGATGGTTTCTATGTCGCCCAGGTCATCGCCGCCGCAGGCAGCCAAAACCAGGGAACAGGTTGCCAGAAGAAGAGCCGCTTTCAAAGTATTAGTGGATCTTCGGAAATTAGTGGGGAGTGGGGAATCCATTGATTGTGGGGGAGGGTCCTCCATAATCGGGTGCTGAAAGCAGTCGCATCTGAAAGGAGGACCCTGTGGAGACTGATGGTAGGCGTATGTGTGAGGTGTTGGTCGGGTTGGGTGACGTGGACTTGGTAGGGGTGGAGGAGCTTTCGGGTGACCGGTTGAGGGTGACGATCAGATCGGGCGCTTTTCGTCCAGTATGCGATGAGTGCGGTGGTGGGGTGTGGTCGAAGGGCTATCGGACGGTGGGGTTGGTGGATTTGCCGGCGTTTGGGCGGCCGGTGCGGTTGCGGTGGCGGAAACGTCGTTGGATGTGTCCTGATGGGGAATGCGGCGTGGGGTCGTTTGTGGAACAGGACGAGTCGGTGGCGCCGGAGCGGGCTTTGTTGACGTCTCGGGCGGGGCGGTGGGTCACTTATCAGGTGGGCCGTTTGGGGCGTACTGTGTCGGAGGTGGCCGCCGAGTTGGGGTGTGATTGGCATACGGTGAACCAGGAGACCGTCCGATGGGGAAAGTCGCTGTTGGAAGCCGACACCGCCCGGTTCGGGCGGGTGGAGGCGGTGGGAGTGGACGAGACCCTGTTCTGGAAGAAGGGCCGGTGGCGTACCAAGCAGTGGTGCACGTCGGTGGTGGATGTCGGTGGGTGTCAGTTGTTGGACATAGTGCCTGGTAGAACCGTAAAAAGCGCGGCTGGTTGGTTCCGGAACCAACCAGCGGGGTGGCGTGAGGCGATCAAGTGGGCGGTGTTGGACTTGTCCGGCCCTTATCAGGTGGCCTACGACCAGGTGTTGCCCCACGCCTTTCAGGTGGCTGACCCGTTTCATGTCATCAGGTTGGCTAACCGCACCGTCGATCAGGTCCGATGCCGGGTGCAGAACGAGACACTGGGACACCGGGGACGCAAACGCGACCCGCTGTATCGCATACGACGGCTTTTGATAATGGCCCATGAAAGGATCGACAGCCACGGCGAATCCCGCCTCCGGGGCTTGTTACGGGCTGGTGACCCCTACGGAGAGGTACGGGATGCCTGGTCGGCTAAGGAAAGCGTCCGGGACATCTACCAGATCGGAGACCCACAACTGGCTTGGGAGTTCACCCAGCAGCTGGCCTCGGATCTGCAGGACCGGTCACTCCCTCCAGAGGTGAACCGCCTGGGACGGACCATCAGCAGGTGGGCCACCCAGATCACCAACTGGCATCACTCGAAAGTGACGAACGGACCCACCGAGGGACTGAACAACCTGATCAAACGGATCAAACGAGCAGCATTCGGTTTTCGGAACTTCGACAACTACCGAATCCGAGCACTCCTCTACGCCGGAAAACCCAACTGGAAACTCCTCGCAACCATCACTCCCCACTAATTTCCGAAGTACCGTATTAGTCCTTTTCATACGCACCACCCTTTCAGAATGCGGTTCTCCGAAACGCGAATTATAGGTGCGCCTTGATACTCCCCTCCCCCAGATTCATCGCCTCATTCTCCGCCTGCCGAAGGAGGTTGGAAGCGGGTCGCCCAACCCTGGGTGATTCGATCCATAATCATGGCAAGGATCACAATGGAAACGCCCGCCTCAAACCCCAGGCCCGTGTCGCTTCGAGCCAAGCCCTTGACAGCTTCCAGGCCCAGGCCGGCGCCTCCCACCAGTCCGGCGATCACCACCATGGCCAGCACCAACATCACCGTCTGGTTTATTCCCGCCAAGACGGTGGGCATGGCCAAAGGGAACTGAATCTTCCACAACTTCTGACGTCGGGTGACCCCGAAAGAATCGGCAGCCTCGACAATATCTCTTTCAACGCTGCGCAAACCCAGGTTGGTGAGCCTCACCACCGGAGGCAGGGCATACAGAACCGAGGCGATAATCCCCGGAATTCGGCCCACATTGAAAAGAATCACCACCGGCACCAAAAAGCAAAAGCTCGGGATGGTCTGCAAGGTGTCCAACACAGGACGCATGCCCCGCTCGAACCATTCACGACGAGAAGCCGCCACCCCCAAGGGAAGCCCGATCACGACCGCGATCACCACCGCCACCACCGTCTGCGACAAGGTGTCCATCGTCAGGGTCCACATACCGAGCAGTCCTATGACAAAGGTCCCCACCACCGAGCCCAACACCAGCCACCTGCCCGAAGCCCACCAGGCCACAAACCCGAAGAAAAGCATGACCAGAGGCCAAGCCTCCTCACTCAAATAGAGCCGGAGCGGCCGGGTGCCGTAGGTGGTGAGAAAGTCACTGAAAGGGCCCGTGCCCAACGGAAGATTGCCCAACTGGTAGAGATTGTCCCTGGCCCAGTCCACCGCCGCGTCGATGGGCGCTGCATAAGAGAACTGCAGTGCGGAGGGGTATTCGGTCCATCCCAGCATCGATCCGACCAGCGCCATTCCCACCAACCCACCGGCGGCAATCCACCACCGAAAGGTGTCCCCCTCGGCCGGGTTGGCCGCTTCCGCTCGGTCCCTCCCCACCAGAGAGTGGGAGAAGCGGTCCAACATCACCGCCATCAGCACTATGGCCATTCCGGCCTCGATCGCCCGTCCCACTTCCTGATGGCGAAGCGCCAGCAGCACCTCTTGGCCGAGGCCTCCCGCTCCGATCATGGCGGCGATCACCACGATGCTGAGCGCCATCATGATCGTCTGGTTTATCCCGGCCAGAATCGAGGGCGCCGCCTGAGGCAATTGGACCTTCCGGAGCAACTGGCCGGAGGTTGATCCGAACATCCACCCGGCCTCGATGCTCTCGGTGGGAACCTGGCGGATTCCCAGATTGGTGAGCCGTATGACGGGAGGCAGCGCGTAAATGACCGTGGCGATCAAAGACGGCACCCGCGCCACGCCGAAAAAAAGCAGCACGGGAATGAGATACACGAAGGCCGGAAGGGT
This sequence comes from Acidimicrobiia bacterium, assembly GCA_965220995.1. Classification (GTDB taxonomy): domain Bacteria; phylum Actinomycetota; class Acidimicrobiia; order Spongiisociales; family ZC4RG35; genus Bin76. The sequence goes on from OZ244856.1 coordinate 334,154, forward strand.
CTGCATGGAGTCAAGCACCGGCCTCAGCCCACGGTTGACGCTATCGCTTCGGGAAGCCCATATTCCCACCGGCACTCCGATCGCCACCGCCAGGGCCACCGCCACGGTCATGAGGGCAAAGGTCTGCACGCTTTGCTCCCACAAACCGAGCGCCACAAAGTAGAGCATGCCCGCCCCGGCGGCCAAGCCTTCCGCTCTCCCCAGCCACCGGCCGAACAGGGTCCCCACCCCCACCACGTGGACATACCAGGGAATAGCCAACATCAGATTCTCCAAAGCCCGCAGCAGCCAGTCGATGGAATCGGAAAAGGGATTGAAGAAATACAGGTACACCCCCAGATCCCGACGGTTGCTGATCCACCACTGCTGCACCTCGTTGACCGCCGGGCCGAAACCTATGTCCCACTCCGACGGAAAAGCACCGATCCCTTCCGGCAGGACCACAATCAATGCCCCCAGCACCAGCACGGCTGTCCCCAGGTGCCAGAACGAGCGACGCCGACCGGTCAGCCGACCGGTCAGAGTGGTCATCGCGGCCAGAGGTACCGGGAAACCGTCGCCGGTTCCAGCACCCCGCACAGGACACCCTCGGCGTCCATCACCGGTAGGGGTTTTCCCTCGGTCAACAGGCGAGGCAGGATCGCATCCAACCGAGCCGAGGCCGCCACCGGCGCGCCATCCAAGGCCATTTCCGGGGAAACGGGCGCCATCACCGTGGCGACCGACAGCACCTTGTGCCGGGGCACGTCCACCGTGAAGTCCCTTACATAGTCGTCGGCCGGATGGGCGACTATCTCTTCGGGTGAACCCACCTGCACGATGGCGCCCGACCGCATGATGGCGATCCGATCTCCCAGCTTCAGGGCTTCGGAGAAGTCGTGGGTGATAAACACCATGGTGCATCGGAGACGTTCCTGAAGACTCAGGAGTTCATCCTGCATGTCGCGGCGGATCAGCGGGTCAAGAGCCGAGAAGGGTTCATCAAACAACAGGATCTCGGGATCCACCGCCAAGGCCCGGGCCAGGCCCACCCGTTGCTTCATCCCTCCGCTCAACTGGGCGGGGTACTTGGCGGCCCAGCCATCCAGCCCCACCATCTCGATCATCTCCTCCGCCTTCCGGTAACGCTCCTCCTTGGATATCCCCCGCACTTCCAGCCCGAACGCCACGTTGTCTATCACTCTCCGGTGGGGAAACAGCCCGTAGTTCTGAAAAACCATGCTGATCGTATGACGGCGCAGGTCCCGCAACTGCGTCTCGGGCATCTCTCCCAGGTCCTGTCCGTTTATGACAATTCGGCCCGCCGAGGCGTCGATCAGGCGCGAAAGACACCGGAGCAGGGTGGACTTCCCGCTGCCGGACAGCCCCATGACCACGAAAATCTCACCCCATTTGACTTCGAAGGTGGCGTCCTGAACCGCCACCACGCACCCGCTCTTTTCCAGGATGGCCGCCTGGTCCAACTTTTGTCCGGCCATTGCCATGGCGTCGGCCACCCGCTTCCCGAAAACCTTCCACACCCCGGACGCCGAAATGGGAAGATCCGAAGACCTGTCCGAATCAGCCATTTACGCTCCCTCCAAATGGGTTGCCAAGGATCGTTTCGCAGACGGGGAATATGCCGGCGGACCTGACCTGGGATAATACCCCTGATCGAGGTGGCAGGTGTGAACTTCCATGAAGCGCAATATGCCTTCCTATGAGGGACACAATTTGGTCAATCTGATGGCGGAACTGGAACGCCGCCTGGCCGGCAACTCTCCCGGTCGGGTATTGCACGGCGATCTGGCCGCGCTGATACCACCCGCCCGCCATTACCTGTTGGTGATCTTCGACGGATTGGGGGCCGGTCAACTGCCCCACCCTCGGGCCGAGCGGATGGGCGCCTCCCATCTGGGCAACCTGGAGGCGCCGTTTCCCACCACCACCACGGTGGGACTCTCCTCCATCGCTACCGGTCTGACCCCCCTCGGGCACGGGGTGATCGGCTATCGCCAGTGGTTTCCCGACCTGGGCAAGGTGGTGAACCTGCTGCGCTGGACCGACATCGGCGGCAATTCTGTGAAATACGACACCGCTTCTTTTCTTCCCGCTCCCAACCTGTGGGAAAGGCTGTCCGCCGCCGGGGTCCGAGGGGTGATCGTGCAACCCGCCGAATTCTTCGACACGCCGCTCAGCCGGATGCTCTATCGCGGCGCCGAGATGCGCGGCTACTCCTCGCCGTGGGAGGTCGACCCGGCCTATCTTGTCAATCCCTCCAGGAGGACCCTGGCCATGATCTACCACCACGAGGTGGATGTGGCCGCCCATGAAAAGGGTCAGTGTTCACCCGAGTTCGGAAAGGCCGTGGCCGGCGCCGACCAACTCTGGGCAAGACTGGCCGCCCGGCTTCCGCCCGACACGGTGATGGTGGGAACCGCCGACCATGGCCACCGGGACATCCGAGAAGAGAACAAGCTCAAACTGACCCGCGGGGATACCAAGGGGATACGCTGGTGGGGCGACAGCAGATCCCTGATGCTGAGCGGACCGCCGGACCGGATCGCAGCCTTGGCGGAGCGGACCGGCGCGGAGATGGTCCCCAAACACCAATTGCGCCGATGGCTGGGCCGGGGATCTCCCCATCCTCACCTGGCGTCCCGACTGCCCGATGCCCTGCTGCTCGCCCCGGACCACGTCGGGATCTTCCCCAAGGGCATGGACACCAAAAAGATCGGCCACCATGGCGGCCTCACCCGCGCCGAGGCGGAAATCCCGTTGCTGGTGGCCAACCGCTGACGGGACGTCTGCTCGGGTTGGGATAATGTCATGGCACCGTTGAGGTCAGGTGACACCCATTGCTCTTTGCTCCGAACCATCGCAAGAGTCCCCGGGCCCCCCAAGGATGCCGGAAACCGGCCGGCCACAAGACCAGGCAATCACCCATAATTGCCAGCGGTGACTACATGACGGTTGATATCAGAGAACTGCAGGCTCACCTGTCCGAATACGTCAGGAGGGCCGGTCGGGGAGAACAGATCCTGGTGACCGTTCGGGGCAAACCGGTAGCGAGATTGGTCAGCCTCGGCAGCGCCTCCATAGTGGAACCGGGGGTAGCGGAAGGTTGGATAATTCCCCCAACGGAAGAGGGATTGAAACCCATCGTGCCCGTTAGGGCCTCGCGCAGTACCTCCGAGGTTCTCGACGAAGATCGGGGATGACGCCCCGCACGATCCCTTGGCCTGACGGTTTTGGGAGTCTGACACACCCCTAGCCTCAGGCTGGACAGCCACGCCGAGAGGAGTGAACATGAGCCGTTGGGACGATTGGAACCAAGAGGTCATCCAGGAGTTTCGGTCCACGGGTGGTCGGGCCGGCGGGATGCTTGAGGGAATGCCCCTTTTGCTGTTGCATCACACCGGCGCCAAAACCGGAACCAAGCGGATCAGCCCCCTCGCCTACCAGGCGGTGGAGGGCGGATATGCCGTTTTCGGTTCCAAGGGCGGAGCGCCCACCCACCCGGATTGGTATCACAACCTGGTGGCTCATCCCCAGATCTCGATCGAGGTGGGCGCCGACACCGTGGCGGTGAGAGCCCGTGTCACCGAGGGACAAGAGCGGGACCGTATCTGGACCAAACAAAAAGAGGACTATCCGAATTTCGCGGAGTACGAGGCCAAGACCTCCCGGCAGATCCCGGTGGTGGTGCTGGAACCCGTCTGACCCCGCTGCCTGCCCCGCCCAATGTACCAACACCCCATCCGCTGGGAATCACGGCGCTCACCTATCTTGTCCACGGGGGGCGCGGTGGCTTCCAGTCAACCCTTGGCCACCATGGCCGGGATTTCGGTTCTGCAACAGGGAGGAAACGCGGCTGACGCGGCCGTGGCAGCCGCCGCCGCCCTGGCGGTGGTGGAACCGGGTTCCACGGGCATCGGGGGCGACTGCTTCTGTCTGTTCTATCGGGCGGAAAGCGGGGTGGTGGAATCGGTCAACGGCAGCGGTAAAAGCCCCCGGGCACTGACCCTGGGGGCGGCGGTGGGCAAAGCAGGATTCGACCCCCGGGGAGCCCATGCCGTGACGGTTCCCGGAACGGTCGCCGGGTGGGCAGACACCGTGCGGCTTTTCGGGCAAATGCCCCTGTCCCGAGTATTGGCGCCCGCCATCTCCCTGGCCGAGCACGGATTCCCGGTCACACCCATCATCAGCCGGAACTGGCAGAAACAGGAGGAGCTTCTGGGAAGCCAGGGACCCACCGGGCAGGATCTGCTGCTGAACGGGCGGGCGCCGCGAGCGGGAGAGATTTGGCGCAACCCGGCCATTGCCGGGGTGATGCGCTCTGTGGCGGAAGGCGGTCCCCAGGCTTTTTACGGGGGCCGGCCGGGACGGTCCATCATCGAGGCGCTGGAGGAGCGGGGCGGCTGCATGACCCTCGATGACCTGCAGACTCATCGCTCCACCTTCGAGGCGCCCATCTCCTCGGCCTATCGCGGTCACACCGTCTACGAGTGTCCTCCCAACGGCCAGGGCATAACCGCCCTGATGGCGCTCAACATCCTGGAGGACTTCGACATCGCCTCCCTCCGCCCCCGATCCTCCGAAGTTTTTCACCTGACCATCGAGGCCGTCCGCCTGGCCTTCGCCGACGCCCGGGCCCACATCGCCGATCCCAACCGGATATCGGTGCCCGTCGACGCCATGCTCAGCAAACAGTACGCCGCCCGGAGGCGCAGCCTCATCTCGTCGCGGGCCGCCCTGGAATTGGCCGTGGCCGGGCATCTGCCCGGCGCATCCGACACGGTGTACCTGTGCGCGGTTGACCGACAGGGAAACGCCTGTTCTTTCATCAACAGCAACTACCACGGTTTCGGCACCGGCATCGTGCCGCGGGACTGCGGGTTCAGTCTGCAGAACCGCGGCGCCGGATTCGCACTGCAGCCCGACCATCCCAACGTGTTGGCCGGTGGAAAGCGCCCCTACCACACCATCATGCCGGCCATGCTCACCCGCCCTGACGGGTCACTGAACGCCGCTTTCGGGGTGATGGGCGGCTGGAATCAGCCGCAGGGACACACCCAGGTGGTGATCAACCTGGTCGACCGGGGCATGGACCCCCAAACCGCCATCGACGAACCTCGCTTTTCCATCTTCGCCGATCCGCCCAACGGTGACGTCTGGGTGGAAGATGCGATACCGAAAGCCGACATTGCGGCTCTGGCGCAACTGGGACATCCGGTCAGAACGGCGAGCGGCGGCCTTCGCTCCACCGTGGTTGGTCAGGGGCAGATCATCGTGCGGGACCCGGCCACGGGTGTCTTGTGGGCGGGATCGGATCCCCGGGGAGACGGTTGCGCCGTCGGCCTGTGAACCGGTCTCAACCAGGCGGCTGGTCGCTCGGCGGGTCGGCGGGATCGGAGCAGGACGCAGAAATCACGCAGGGGTTCACCTCGATCACCGCCCTCAGTGGCAGGTATTTGACCCGCCATGCCCTGGTGGTGTCCTGACTTCCCTGGCTTATCGTCCGGGTGACCTGCAACGTCCATCCGTACAGGGACGGTTGAAGGTATCTTCTATCACCAACCCCCAGAGTGGGGTTGGACCGATAGACAGGCTGGGGTGGACGAGTCCACTTCGACCGCCGGGAGAGACCGGCGGTAACCACCCTGGCGTCGGAGCCACCGGCGGCGATTACCTGCATATGGCCCTGCCCATTCTCCCATTCTCCCGCCACCGCCCGGCCATGGTTGTACCCGAACAGCTTGACGGTCAACGACGTGTCGGAAGCCTCGGCTTTGATCACCAGATTTCGGGAAGTGTCATTGCGCAACACCAAATCCACGTCCGGCCAGTTGATGGTTGCCTCGATGCCCTCCGGATATCGGGAGAAGTAACGACTGTGAGGTTGATGGTCCACCACTTCATAACCTCCCCAGAAAGCCGCGTTGTACAGGGTGGTGGCGAATTGACTCACCCCTCCCCCCACGGTTGGCACCAGCCTTCCGCTGATCAGGGTGTCCGCCGCCAGGAACCCCTTGGCCACGGTGCGCCGCCCGACATGAGCATTGAGGCTGAAGTTCTGCCCCGGCGGCACCAACGCCCCGTCCACGATCTCGGCGAATCTTTGGATGTTCGTCACCCGGGGCCGACAGCACGGGTAATAGGTGGTGTACTGCGACACCAAGTGAAGGACGCCCCGGTGGTCGATGTCGGCCAGGTACTCGACCACGGGCGCCAACTTCAGCGCTCTGGCCAAGAAGGTGGCCATCTCCCCTCGGGTGACCGGCCGATCGGGGCAAAAGCGGAGAGGATCCGCCGAACACCCGGCGGTTATGCCCGAATAGGCCAGCGCCTCGATTTCAGGCAGACGGAAGCGGCCCGCGAGGTCGGCGAACCCAAACGATTCGCCGCTTCCTATCTCAAAGGCCGGCAGGAGATCGAACGCCCGGGTCAGGAAAACGGCCATCTGCGCGCGGGTGGCCGGCAGGTAAGGACAGTATCGAAGAGGATTCACTTCGCACCCGTAGGTAATCCCCAACTCCCGCAGACGCTCGACGTAGGGACTCCACCACACGTCAGCCGCCACATCGGCAAAAGAAGAGGTCGGAGTCGCGGCCAGTGGCGACTCGCCCATCGCTCGGACCAGCCACACCGCCATTACCCACCGTGACACCGCCAGGTCCGGGCAAAAGGCGTCTGTGCCACACTCGGCGCCGGAGAATATGCCCTTTTCCGCCAATGCCCTGATCGCCGGTTCGTGCACCTCCGCTCCCGCCAGATCGCGGTAGGGCGGGGGATCGGACAAAGCGGGGGCGGGAATTGAGATCAGGAGGACCGAAACCACCATCCCGAGGGCCAGAGACCGGCGCAAGTCATACCCTTAACTAGAGATTCAGGCTGCATTTTAGATTGAGGATTGCCCCGTCTCCAAACGTCGCCGGCCTCCGAAGCCCGATTACCCTCGCAAATGGGAATCCCAGGTTGGGGCAGTTGCGGCCATCGGCGCGACACCCCCCCGGTAAGGTACGGAAGCACATTGCCATTCCCTTGTCTCCCCTTGATTCAGACGCGACTCCGGGCTCGGCAGGCCCTGGGCGACATAACCCCCGACCCACCGTGAACCGGCCCACCAACAACCTTCGCTCCCAGAGGAATGCCACAACCTCGGTCCCCTGGGTGGTGGTGCTGGCCGGGGCCGCCATCGGTTTCCTGGTGATGGGGACGCGCCAGACTTTCGGCATCTTTTTGACGGCCGTCACCGAAGAGTTGGGCTCGGGTCGGGAGGCGTACAGCCTGGCGGTGGCCATTCTCAGCCTGCTGATGGGAGTGCCGGTGGGAGGATATCTGGCCGACCGCTTCGACCCCCGCCGGGTCCTGTGGGGATCGGCCCTGGTTTACGTAATCGCCATGCTGGGAGTCTCCCGCCTCACCTCGGCCGCCGGACTCCTGTTTTTTTTGGGAATCCTGGGCGGAATCGGTTTCAGTGGAGTCTCCCTGGCCCTGGTGATGGGAGCGGTCGGCCGCCTGGTGCCGGCGGAGCGGCGTTCATCGATGCTGGGAGTGATCACCGCCGGGGCGTCGGCGGGGATGTTCCTGACCGTGCCGTTGGCCCAATACGGGCTGGAGAGAATCGGATGGCGGTGGAGTTTCGGGGTCATCGCCATCTCCGGCGTCCTGATCGCGGCCCTGGCCTTCTTCTTTCCCGGAAAGCGGGACAGCACTCCCCAGGGTCAGGACACGATTGACGAGCCGTTCGTCGAAACCCTCCGCAGGGCGCGTCGCAATCGAAGCTACCTGTTGCTGGTCACCGGGTTTTTCGTGTGCGGTTTCCACGTCAGCTTCATCGCCATCCATCTTCCGGCGTTTCTCACCGACCGCGGATTGAGCGGGCGGGTGGCGTCGGTGGCCCTGGCGATGATCGGACTGTTCAATATCCTCGGGTCCCCTCTCTTCGGACGCCTGGGAGACACCTATCGCAAACGCACCCTGCTGGCCTTTCTTTACGCGATGCGGGGAGCGCTGATGATCGCGCTGCTCCTAGCCCCTCTGACTCCGGCCACCGCCATAATGTTCGGCGCCGCCATGGGAACGGTGTGGCTGGGAACCGTGCCGCTCACCTCCGCCACCGTCGCCCATCTGCTGGGCGCCCGCTACCTCACCACCATGTTCGGCGTGGTGTTCTTCTCCCACCAGGTCGGGGGGTTTTTGGGTGTGTGGCTGGGCGGGCGGGTGTTCGACTCCACCGGCTCCTATACACCGGTCTGGCTGATCGCCATCGGCTTGGCCGCCGCCGCGGTTGTCATCCATCTTCCCATCCAAGACCAAAAGGCCGCCATGACAGTGGGCAAGGCGGCAGTGGAAGGCTCTACCTGACCGGGTGACTTCTTCTTTCTTTGGTTCCAACTCCCCCAAGAGCGGCGCGCCTTCGGACTCTCCCGGGGGGCGAGGGCCGTGGACCATCGCGGTGGCGGCGGGATGCATAGGCCTGCTGTCGATGGGGATCCGTCAGTCGCTGGGGGTCTTCCTTCTGGCCGTCAGCGCCGATCTGGGGCCCGGACGAGAGCCCTTCAGCCTGGCGGTGGCGATTCTCAGCCTGCTCATGGGGCTGCCGGTGGCCGGGTATCTGGCGGATCGCTTCGATCACCGCCGGGTCATTCTGGTGAGCGCCCTGGCCTATGGCCTTGCTCTGATAATGGTGTCGGGGCTCCAATCCTCGGGCGGGCTGGTGTTGTACCTGGGAGTGCTGGCGGGTCTGGGTACCAGCGGCTTGGCATTCGGGGTACTGATGGGAGCAGTGGGACGGCTGGTTCCCCCCGAACGGCGAGCAGCCATGATGGGAGTGGTGGCGGCCGGCACCTCGCTGGGCATGGTGCTGGTGGCCCCTGCCGCCCAGTGGAGTCTGGAGGTCTTCGGATGGCGGCTTTCCTTCGCCGCCATGGGGGTAATCGCACTGGCGATGAGCAGCCTGGCCTTCGTGTTTCCCCCCGGGGCCCGGATGCGGGAGCAGCGCCAAAACGCCACCGACGAGTCCTTCGGGGCGGCGCTTCGCAAGGCTTGCCGCAATCGCAGCTATCTTTTTCTGACGGCCGGGTTTTTTGTGAACGGATTCCACATCGGGATGATCGTCACCCACCTGCCCGCCTTTCTGATCGACCGCGGAATCACCGGCGCGGTGGCTTCTCTGACCCTGGCGGCCATCGGAGGCGTGAACATATTCAGTTCTCCCCTGTTGGGACGCCTGGGCGACCATCACCGAAAACGCGACCTGTTAATGTGGCTGTACGGTATTCGCGCTCTGCTGCTGGTGGCCTTGCTACTGGTTCCCACCTCGGGCGCTTCGGCTCTTTTGCTGGGAGGACTGATCGGGATGGTGTGGGTGGGGGCGGTGCCCCTCACCTCGGCCACCGTCGCCCACCTCTTGGGCGCCCGCTACCTTTCCACCCTGTTCGGGGTGGTGTTCTTCTCCCATCAAATCGGGGCGTCGGTGGGTGGATGGCTGCCGGGCAGAGTGTTCGACGCCACCGGCTCCTACCTATCGGTGTGGGTGCTGGCCATCGCTCTGTCGGTGGCCGCCGTCTTCATCCATCTTCCCATAAGAGACGGCGGTGGCCCCGGCCACCCCGAATCGACCTAATCGGAACCGAGCCGGACCGGACGACCGGTGTCGTGGGATTGCTGGGCGGCCTCGGCCAGGGCCAGGGCCCGGTATCCGTCCCGCCCGGAGGCCGCCGGAGACGACTCGCCGCGCATCACCGCCAAGAACCCTCGCCACTGCTCAAGGTAGGCCTCCCGGTAGCGCTCGATGAAGAAGTGGTGAAGCGGGGGAGTGATAAGCCCCTCGGCAGTCGCCAAGCGGGTGTGACGCAGAGGAGGATCAAGTGACGACAGCCTACCCCCCGAGCCGTGCACCTCGATGCGCTGCTCGTACCCGTAGGCCGCTTCCCGGCAGTTGGCGATCATGCCCAACGCCCCGCTCTCGTACCGTAGGGTCACAAACGCAGTGTCCACGTCCCCCAACCTCCCGGCGGCCTCGGATACCACGCTGGTGGCGGTGACCTGCACCTCCACCACCTCGTCGGCCAGCAGATACCTGGCCATGTCGAAATCGTGGATGGTCATATCCCGGAACAACCCGCCCGACACCTCCAGGTAGTCGGCGGGAGGGGGCGCGGGATCGCGGCTGATGATCAACACCTGCCAGGGGTCCCCGATCTCCCCAAGGGCCACCCCGTCTCGCACCGCCCGGTGGGCCGGATCAAATCGCCGGTTGAAGCCCACCACCAGGGGGATCCCGGCCGCCTCGGCGGTCTCCACCGCCCCTGCCGCTTCGTGCAGGTCCAACGAGAGGGGTTTTTCGCAGAACACCGCTACCCCCGCCCGGGCGGCCATGTGGATGTAGCGGGCATGGGTGGGGGTGGAGGAGCAGATCGCCACCGCCTCTATCCCGGACTCGAACAGCTCGGTTACCCCCGGGGAGGGTTCCACGCCGGTATCGGTGCGGGCCTGGCCGGCTCGCTGGGGATCGGGCTCGTAGACCGCCGCCAACTCCGCTCCCTCAACCGACCGGGAAAGCAGCTCGGCATGCATGGCGCCGATCCTCCCATACCCGATCAGCCCCACCCGCAGACTCATGGGCGGCCTCGCCACCGGCGATCCCACCCCGGCGGGCGATCAAGACTCCGTGCCATTATCGAAGAGTGGTTCAGTCCTCCGCCACCACGGGGTTGCGCAACAGGCCCACGCCGTCGATCTCCACCTCGGCCACATCGCCCGGCTGCAACCACCGGGGCGGAGTGCGGGCCATTCCCACGCCGGGCGGCGTACCGGTGGCGATGACATCACCCACCTGCAACGTCATCACCGAACTCAGTTCGGCGATCAGGGTGGGAATGTCAAAGATCATGTCCCCCGTGTTGGCTTCCTGGAGGGTCTCACCGCTTACCCGGCAGCGAATGTCCAGATCATGCGGATCGGCAATCTCGTCGGCGGTCACCAGCGCCGGCCCCATCGGCGAAAAGGTGTCGAAATTCTTGCCCAGAGTCCACTGGGAGGTGCGCATTTGATAATCACGGGCGGAGACATCGTGGAAAGGCACGTAACCCACCACATGATCAAAGGCGCGCTCGGGCGGGATATTCCGCCCCGCCTTGCCGATCACCACTCCCAGTTCGGCCTCATAGTCCACTTTCCGACTGATCTTGGGCAGGACGATCGGGGCGTCGGGCCCGATGATGGTGGTCGAGTACTTGGCGAACACGATCACATTTTCGGGCGGGGTGTTGCCGGTTTCCACCGCATGGGCGGCGTAATTCTCCCCGATTCCGAAGATCTTGGGGGGGTCGAGAATCGGCGCCAGAAGTTTGATCTGCCCATCCGCCAGCCTTTCTCCCCGGAAGCCGGCCACCGCCTGCCCGGCCCGTTCCAACAGTTCCGGCCCTCCGGACAAAAGCGCCACCATCTCGGTGGGCAACCCGGAATCGGCCTGGCTGAGATCCACCACGCCACTCTCGGTTTGTGCTCCGATCCTGGTGGAACCCTCGTGTTTGAATGTCACTAAACGCATGACCAAACACTTTACCGGCTCGCAACCCCGCCTCCGCCGAGCGCCTCAACCGGGGCGGCAGGTGACGGCGCACAGAGATCCTGCGGCAAGGATCCCGGGGCGGGCAGTTAGAGAAGTCGCGAAACTTTCGATGACCGATGGGTTGACTTCTCGTGCGGAGTGGCGCATATTGGGGGGAGTCGAACACCTCCCGGTCTGTTCCGGCGTCGTCCAGACCACCCAGAGGGACCATATCGTTGGGACCAACCCCGCTCACTGGGGAAGTCGCGGCCCAACCTCGGATAGGTGGATGGCGGGGGTGGGCCCTCAGAATTAAGGTGAGCCGGGGCGGTTTTCGCGGGATAGGGTGTGATTTCACAGGTTGGGCCGGGCCTGTCTATGTGGCGGTTCGTTAATATGCCCGACATGGCCCAGATGCGCTCACTGCTGTTCCACGGACCGGAGCAGCCTCCCCACCGGCGATTTACCGTGGAACAGGCGCCCATACCCGAACCGGGGCCGGGGGAGGTCCGCATTCGGGTGGCCCGGGTGGGGCTGTGCGGCAGCGACCTGCACGGCTACACCGGCGAGTCGGGACGCCGGGTGGCGGGGATGGTGATGGGACACGAGGCCAGCGGTTTCATCGACGCCCTGGGCGAGGGGGTCTCCGGACCCGCCCCGGGGACCCTGGTGACTTTCAATCCCGCGCTGCCCTGCGACGGCGGGTGCGGACACAGCATCGAGAGTCGTTGCGAACGCCTGGAGGTGGTGGGAGTCACCCCCCACATCGTGGGCGCTTTCGCCGACTACCTGACGGTCAAAGCGGCCCGAGTGGTGGCGATCCCCACTCTCACCCCCGAGCAGGGGGCGGTGATCGAACCGATGGCGGTGGGACTGCATGCCGCCATGCAACTTGACGCCCGGCCGTCCGACCGGGTGCTGGTGGTGGGCGGAGGAATGATCGGCCAATGCACGGCTCACGCCATCCGCTCCCTGGGGACCGAGGACATCGTCATCTCCGAACCCCACCCGCGGCGGCGGGAAATAGCCGAAGACGCCGGGTTTTCGACCCTTCATCCCGACCAGGTGGAAGCGGCCGCTCCGTTCGACCGGGCAATGGACGCCGTGGCCGTCTCGGCCACCGTCGGGGCCGCCCTCGAGGCGGTTCCCAAGGGCGGGGTGGTTTGCATAGTGGGGCTGGGCATGCCCGAGGTGACGGTTCCCCTGTTCTCGATAGTGGTGGGCGAACGGATCGTGGTGGGATCCTATTGCTATTCCGACGCCACTTTTGTGGAGACCGCCCGCCGGCTGGCCGAGGGTGACCTCGACCCCGCCGCCCTGATCGGACCGACCGTGGGAATGGAAGAGTTCCCCCGGGCGTTCGAGGATCTGGCCACCGGGGCCATCTCGGAAGTGAAGGTGTTGATGTCAACCGAAGTCACCCCCTAGAGACACCCGATGCCCACCGTTGCTCTCCCCACCGGGATCGATATGTTCTACCGGGTGGAGGGCAGCGGAGAGCCTCTGCTGCTGATAATGGGCACCGCGGCGGATCACACCCCCTGGGCCCGGCAGGTGGAGGACTACCGGGATCACTTCACGGTCATCACCTATGACCACCGGGGAACCGGGCGTTCCACCCATCCTCCCGATCCGCGCTCCTATTCCATGCGGGTGCTGGCCCGGGACGCCGCCGCGCTGTTGGACCACTTGGACCTGGGTCCGGCCCACGTCTCGGGACTGTCCCTAGGCAGCGCCACCGCCCAGGAACTGGCCATCAACCACCCCACCCTGGTGAAGTCACTGCAGCTTCATTGCACCTGGGGATACTCCGACGAGTGGTTCCGCCGGATGATCGATTCCATGGAGTTCATGGTGGCCCATGACGATTTTTCGGCCTACATCCGATGCGCTCTGATGTGGGTGGCCAGCCCCGACTTCATCAACCACCGGCCCGAAGAGGTGAAGGCCTTTGAGACCGGTTTCATTCTGGAGAACCCCCACCCGCCTTCAAAAGAGGGGATGATGGGGCACTTTTGGGCGGACAAGACCCACGACACGTGGCACCGACTGGGCCTGATCACCGCCCCTACCCTGATCACCTCGGGAGAGATGGACCATCAGGTGCCCACCCGATACGGACTCGGCGTGCACCATCGGATCCCCCACTCCCAACTGCATGTCTTTTCCGGACCCCGTTCCAGCCACATCGCCTTCCACGAGATGCCCGAGGAATGGAACGCCTTCACCCTCGACTGGCTGCTGGGTCTGCGGCGGCAGTGAACCCTCCGGAGGCCGACCTCTAGCTGCGGGGCAGGTCGTACACCTGGGCGGTGTAGGCGCCGTCCACCACCAGGTTGATCCCGCTCACATACCGGGCGTCGTCGGACGCCAGATACAAAAAGGCCGAGGCGATGTCGTCGGTGGCGGCCAGCCGGTTTTGGGGAACCACCGGAAACCCCTCGGCCCGCCACTTGTCCATCAGTTCCTCCCCGGCGATGTCCACCGACTGCTGCGTGTCGGCCGGGCCGGGACTCACACAGTTGGCCCGGATGTTCCAGGGCGCCAGTTCCACCGCGATCGCCTTGGCCAGGGACACGATGGCCGCCTTGGCCACACAGTAGGCGGTGAAATTCCGCCCGTGCCCCAGGGCGCTGATCGAGGAGGTGAACAGAATCGCTCCTCCTCCCGTGCCTTTCATGGCCCGGGCGGCTCTCTGGGAGAGGGTGAAATAGGCGTCCAGATTGACCGACATCACCCGGCGCCAGTCTTGGTGGGTCATGTCCGCGAAGGGGACCTGCACCCAGGCCGCGGCGTTGGAGATCAACACGTCGAGGCGGGGATCAACCGCCAACGCCCGATCCATCGCCTCCTCGCAGGCGGCGGTCTCGCCCAGATCCACACAGATGGGAACCGGGTTGGCGCCCAGTTCCCCCACCACCGACGTCACCGCCTCCAGCCGTTCCGGACGGCGGTCCACCAGATACAGGTTGGACGCCCCCTCGGAAGCGAACCGCTCGGCGGTGCGGCGTCCGAAGCCGCTGCCGGCGCCGGTGATGAATACGTTGCGGCCCACGAAGCGAGCCCCCTGCGACGACTGGCCGGCTTGCGGCGTTGGTGTGTGGGCCGAAGCCCTGATGCTGCGGGACATCTTATCCTTTCAGGACGGGAAGAGTGACACGGGTGGGATGGGAGATATTGTGCAACACGGTCTGGGTGGCGGGCATTCCCGAAGTGGAGGGCTCTGTGAACAACGGACCGCCGGTGTTCATGTTGCGGTCCCACTGGGGGAAGTCCGAACTTCCCAACACCAGTCGCAACCGGTATCCGCCCGAAAGCCTCACCGCCACCGGGCCCAGGTCGATCCGGTAGCGATAGACCCGGTCCGGCTGAATCGGGGAGGGATCGGACAGGGAATCCCGATAGCGCGCCCGGATGATCCCCTCCTGCAGGTTGACCGAGACGCCGTCTGTGTCCACCGCGCACAGCCGGGCGGTCCAGTCGGTGTCACGGGCGGTGGTGGCCGCGAACAGGGTCACGGTCACATCTCCCACCAGGGTCATCTCCCCCGGCAGGGGATCAGAGGTGTAAACCAGCACCATGCGGGAGGATTCGGAGGCGTGCTGATCGGCGGGACCCATGGGGGTGATGGTGTCAAAGCAGCAGGAATGCCCACCCTGGCTGGGAGAAGGAAGAGCAGGGTCATAGACGAACAGGTCGGGGGGTTCCTCCGAAGGCCCCTCCCGACTGAGCGCCCCGTCCCCGAACTTGGAGTTGGCCCGGCCCCCCGAATGGATGAACCAGTCCTGCGGTTCCACCCCCGAAGGAGGCCAATCGTCGTAGTGTCTCCACCCCCCGTTGTACAGGTGAACAGTCACCGGACTGTCCAGGACCCCGGTGTCCCTGCCCTTGATCGTCTGATCGAACCAGCGCACGTGCCAGTCGTCGATCTCATTGGCGACGGGCGGACGGCCCTCCGAGGTCCCCAAAGGACTCCACGGCATGTGAGTCCAAGGCCCCAGCAGCAGCTTTTGTCCCTCGCGGGCCGCCGCCCCCCCGGCATCCGACCGAAGGCCCGAATAGTTCCGCACCGTCCCGGAGACGAAAACATCGTACAAACCCCCCACATGCAGGGCGGGTACGGTTATCCGGCCGTAGTCCTCGTCGATCGACCACCTCCTCCAGTAATCGTCATAGGTGGGATGTTCCAACCAGTCGTAGAACCAGGGGGCGTATCCGTCGGAAAGGGGCGGATAGTCCCGCAGCGGAGTAAACCAATACCAGCCGGGCGCCTCGGCCAGGGACGCCCCCAGGGACTCGAAAGAGGATCGATCGCCCGCCCGATGCGCCGTGTCCAGGGCCAGGAGGTTGGCCCAGTAGAGAATGAAGGCCAGAGAAAGGGCGCCGCCGTTGTAGGTCCATCCCTCGTAGTACTGCGAGGCGGTGAAAGCCGGGGCAATCGCCGCCAGGGCGGGCGGACGTTCCACCGCCGCCAGCATCTGGGTGGCGCCCACGTAGGAAAACCCCCACATCCCCACCCGACCGTCGGAACCGGGAAGACCCGCCGCCCATTGCACCGTGTCGTACCCGTCGGAGGATTCGTGCAGATAGGGGTAGAACTCCCCTTCCGAAGCCACTCTTCCCCGGGTGTCCTGGATCACCACCATGTATCCCTGCGAGGCGTACCACACGGGATGCGCGTGGCCGAAAGGCGAGGTGGCGTTGCGCTTGTCATAGGGTGATCGCATCAACAAAACGGGTAAGAGGGAGTCGGTCACCGGGCGGTAAACATCCGCATAGAGAGTGGTTCCATCTCGCATCCGGGCTGCAAGGTCCCGCTGCACCGTCACGCCGGGCGCTCCCGGCCACGGCTGCGGGTTGTTCATCGGAATAGCTCCTTATCCACCTTGATAGCATCCCTTCGGTGGGCAACCTGGCCGCATTGGGTCTCGCCGCCGCCGGCGCCGGCGTTGCGACCGCCGCAACCCTGGATCTGGCCCGAGATCTGCGGAGAAGACCCCGACCGCATCTTTCAGCCTACACCGCGGGGATGGCCATGTTCGCCGTGGCGGTATGGGCGCTGGTGTCGGCCCGGATGTGGGGCTGGCACGGGTTCAACTATCGGGTTTTCTTCTTGTTCGGAGGGGTGCTGAACATCCCGTTCCTGGCCTTGGGATCGGTGTTTCTGTCGGTGGGCCGGCGGGCCGGTCACCTCATGACGGTCGGCCTGTTCGGTTTCTCGGCCATGGCTGTCACCCTGGTCACGGTCACTCCCTTCCAACGCGCCCTGCCCGCCACGGGAGTACCGTCCGACATCTTTCCGTCGATTGCCGAAGCGGGATTCGGCCCCCGTCTGCTGGCGGCGGTGGCCGGAGGACTGGGATCGGTCATACTGATCGCCGCCGCCCTGTGGGGAGCATTTCGGTTCCGCAGGTCCAATCCCAGGCGGGCGGTGGCCAACCTGGTGATCACCGGCGGAGTCATGGCGGCCGCGGTCGGGGGAACCCTGCTGGGTTTCCTGGACGAGGACGCGGCCTTTTCAATCTCGCTTCTGGCTTCGGCGTCCCTGATCTGGTGGGGGTACCGCCTCGCCGCCGGACGAGCCCGTCCCGACCGGATCAGCGGGAAAGTTCCATCCGGAGTCTCGGCATCGCCAACACCAGCAGGACAATCATCAGCGGAGGGCCGGCAGCCACCAGGTTGAGCGGTCCGAACCCGATGGAGTTCATAAGAAATCCCGTCGCCACGCTTCCCACCATCACCATGGTCCAGATCGCCGAATCCGCCCACCCCTCCACCACCTGGCGAACATCGGCCGGCGACGATGAGAACAACATGGAACTGCCCGCGATGAAGCAGAAGCTCCAACCCAGCCCCAACAGAAACAGGCCGGCGATCAGTCCCCCGTAACCCTCGTAGGGAGCGGTGCCCGTCAGCACCAGGGAGACCCAGGTCAACAGCACTCCCAGTCCCCAGGCAGGCAGGTTGCCCATCCGATCGACAAACCTGCCCACCAGGGGAGCGAACGCGAACATCCCGATGGCATGGGACGACAGGACGACACCCACGATGGTCAAGCCGTATCCGGCATCCTCGATGCGCAGGGGGATGGCGGTCATCACCAGCACCATCGCCCCCTGAGCCGAGAGCAAAGCCAGAATCGACACCTGCACCGATGCCCGTCGAAGAGCCGAACCCACCGAACCACCCGCGTCGGCCGAGGTGGGGACGGCGACGGCCACCCGGGAAGGATCGGGACGAAGAGCGGCCCCGAAGGTAAGCCAGCAGAGCAGGAAAGCCACCACCGCCAACAGAAACCCCCCACCGTAGGGAGTCCCCAGGGCATCCTGGGTGATCCGCCCGGCTCCGTCCACCAGGTTGGCGCCCAACAGGGAGCCGATGGTGCCCGACCAAACCAGGATTCCCACGGCCCGGCCCCGGCTTTGCCGGTCGGACAGTTCGGCCGCGGCATACCGGGCCAGGTGGATAGAACCCACTCCCCCGCCCACCAGCACGGCGCCCCCCACCAGCAGCCAGTAACGCCCTCCCACCACGCCCGCCAACTCCAGGGCGGCGCCCACCGCCGAGAGCGGCGGCCCCACCAGCATTACGAACCGCCGGCCCCGGCTGCGGCTCAGTCTTCCCAGCAGGTTGGTCCCCACCGCCTGGCCAAAGGCCCCCGCAGCCAAGGGCAGTCCGGCCAGGGTGGTCGACCCGGTCAGGGAACGGGCCGCCACGGTCGCCACCGTCAGGGTGGCCACAAAGGCGATCCAGCCCAGCATCGCCCCGGTGAAGAGCACGTACAGGAGGCGACGGCGGACCGCGGCGAGTTCGGGGGCGGCCACCTGCCGATTCACGTGCTGCCCATGCTCATTTGGCCGATGTTCGCTTGGCCGATTCTGTTGGTGTTGCGGCATCCGGCGGCGCCGACCTCAGCCGGACAACTCGGCCCGCAGCCGCGGAACGGTCAACACCACCACAATCGGCGCCAGCATGATCACCCCCGCCACCAGGTTCAACAGCCCCCACCCGATGGCGCTCATCAAGATCCCCGCCGCGGCCGAACCCAGCATGACCATCACCCAGATCGCCGAATCCGACCAGCCTTCCACGATCTGGCGAATGTCGGGGGGAGCGGAAGCGAACAGCAGGGCGCTTCCCGCCACAAAGCTGCCGCACCATCCCAGCCCCAGCACGAACAGCCCGAAGTTCAACATCCCATAGCCGTCATAGGAGGCCGTGGCGGACAGATACAGGGAGATCCAGGTCACCAGCACTCCCAGCCCCAGCGACCCCAGATGCCCCAGCCGGTCGACCATCTTGCCCACCAGAGGGGCGAAGGCGAACATGCCCACCGTGTGAATGGAGATCACCAGCCCCACCACATGCAAACCGTGTCCTCCGTCTTCAATGCGCAGGGGGGCGGCGGTGGTCACCATCACCATCACCACTTGCGCCGACAGCAGCGCCAGGATGGCCAACTGCACCCTGGGAAGCCGAAAGGCCCATCCCACCGACCGGTCGGCCCGGGGCCTTTGGTGGGGAGTGACCGCCACCCGGGAAGGGTCGGGTCGAAGAGCGGCCCCGAAGGTCAACCACGACAGCAGGAAAGCGACCACGGCCAGGATATAGGCCCCGCCGTAGGGGGTGCCCAGCCAACCCTCCGCCATCCTTCCCACGCCGTCCACCAGGTTGGCCCCCACCAGGGCGCCGATGGTGCCCGACCAAACTATCACCCCCATCGCCCGGGCTCTCCGGTGTTCCTCCGCCAGTTCCGCGGCCACGTACCTGATCAGGTGATTGGCGCCGATGCCCACCCCCACCACCAACGACCCGCCCAACAGCAGCCCGTATTGGCTCCACACCACCCCCAGGCCCTCCAGGGCGGCGCCGCAGGCCGCCAGGGGCGGTCCGATCAACAGGATGAGTCGGCGTCCCCGATAGGCGCTCAGCCTTCCGAACAGATTGGTTCCCAGCGCCTGGCCCAGCGCCCCGGCGGCCAGGGGAAACCCGGCGATCAACGTGGACCCGGTCATGGAGCGGGCCGCCACCGCGGCCACGGTGATGGTGGCGATGAAGGCAACCCATCCCAAGGTGGCCCCCGCAAAGAGCACATAAACCAAACGACGACGAGTGTCGACCAACCGGGTATCGGTAACCTGTGTCGTCACTTCTCCCACGATTGTATAGATGACACCGCCCCGGAGCGCCATAAGTCCCTCGCCCTCTCGTTCTTCCCGGTCTCGCCATACCCTGGGAGTGGTGCTGGCCGGTGGTCGGTCGCGGCGGATGGGGAGGGACAAGGCGGAGGTGTTGCTGGCCGGGCGCCCCCTCCTGGATTGGGTGTTCGCCGCCCTGTCCCGGGTGGTTTCCGAGGTGGTGGTGGTGGGGCGGGAGCAAGCCGGGGGGCTGCCCGCCATCCCCGACGCGGTGGCGGGGGCCGCCGGGCCCAGCGTCGGGATCGCCACCGCTTTGAGAAGCGCCGAGGGAAGAGCGGTCCTGGTGGTGGGGGTGGACCAACCCTGGGTCCGACCGGCCACCCTGGCCGCTTTGTTGGATGTCCAGCCCTCTCCCGCCGCGCCCCTGGACGGGCGGCTTCAGGTCACCTGCGCCACCTATCCGGCCCGCTCGCTCCCTTTGATGGAAGAGGTGGCGCACCAATCAGGTTCCCTCCAACCGGTGATAGCACGCCTGGGCGGAACGGCGGCGCCGCCGGGGACGTGGCGCTCATGGGGAGAGGACGGTCGCTCCTGGTTCTCGGTGAACACCCCCGACGACCTTCGGGACGGCCTGCGTCGGTACGGCGTTCCTTGAACCCGGGTAGCCGTCATCGCAGTCGATCCGGATCGAGTTGCACCCCTCTGAGGGATACCCAAAGAAAGGGCGCCGCCGCCGCAAACACCAAGCCCGCCGCCCAATAGGTGCAGCCCACCCCGCACCATGCCGCCACCAGTCCGCCGAACAGCGCTCCCAGGGGCACCGCCCCATGCGCCACGAACAGAAACCCGGCCAACACCCTTCCCAGAATGCGGTCGGGCACCGCCGCCTGCCGGTAGGAGATGGACACGACGTCCACCTGGGCCGCGGAAAACCCGGTGAGCGCCAATCCCAACGCGCCGACCACCGCCACCGATGTCCACGCCACCAGAAAGAATCCCAGCGCCGCGCCGAGCATTCCGACCACGCAGACTCTCGCTCGCGCAAACCGGGCGGTCACCACCGGGGCGACCAGGTAGCCCAAAAAGTACCCGCCGGCAAAGGCGCTCAGGGTGATCCCGAAACCAAGACCTGCCAGGTGATACCGGTCCTGGGCAACCAGTACAAACACCGACAGCCCCGCCGCCATAGCGAAATGAAGGGCCCCGCTGCCCACCAGGAAAGAGCGCAACACCGAATCCTGCCACACGCGGCGAAAGCCCTCGATTGTCTCGGCCACAATGCCCGTCGAAGGCCTCTGGGGGGGCTTGGGGGGCGAGGGGGCCGAGACACCCAGCATCACTATCGCCGCCACCAAGAAGCTGACCGCGTCCAGGCCGAGAGGCGCCCAGGCGGCCACCCCGAACAGCCAACCGGCCAGGGGAGGCCCCACAAACCGCTGAGCCAGCGTCTGGGCGCCGAACAGCCAACCGTTGGCGGTATCCAGTTGGGAGGGGGACACCAGGGCGGGCACCATAGCCAGGCCGGCGGGATCGAACAGGGTCTCCCCGATCCCCACCACCATCAGCAGCGCATAGAAAGCGAGGATCGACTCCCCTCCCGCCAGCACGTAGACGGTCGCGGCGCCCAGCACCACGGCCAGGGCCGTTTCGGCCACCACCATCACCTTCCGCCTATCAATCCGATCCACCACCGCGCCCGAAAAGGGTCCCACCAAGATCCAGGGAATCCCGGCGGCCACCACCAGCCCACTGATCGCCAAGGGGTTGCGGGTGGTTTGCGCCACCAGCAACGGGAGGGCCGCGGTCAGAATCCCGTTGCCCACATTGGAGACCGTGTAAGAGGTCAGCAGCCGGTTGTAGGAGGGACCCAGCGATCTCACCGAATCACCGTCTCGGGGGGCACAAGAATCACATCAAACGTGTATGCGCCTCGAAAGGACCCGGCTGCTATCGCAACCAACACGCCGCCTCGTGGTCGGGGGCCTTGACCTCAAGCGGCGGCGTCTCATCACGGCAGCGCGCTACCGCCAGAGGACACCTGGGGTGAAAACGACAGCCCCGGGGAGGGCGGATCGGGTCGGGAGGCTCTCCCGCGATCACACTTGCGGTCCGACCCCGCTCGATGCGCGGATCGGGGATGGGAACGGAGGAGAGCAGGGCTTCGGTATAGGGATGAACGGGGTTCCGATAGACCCTCTCTCCACCGGCCACTTCCACCAGCCTGCCCGCGTACATGATCCCGATGCGGTGGGAGATATGACGAATCACGGCCAGGTCGTGGGCGATGAAGATGTAGGTCAGATTCAGGCGCTCCTGCAGATCATGCAGCAGGTTGACCACCTGGGCCTGAATGGAGACGTCGAGCGCCGAGACCGGTTCATCGGCGATGATCAGATCAGGGTTGAGAGCCAGCGCCCGGGAGATCACCACCCTCTGACGCTGCCCGCCGCTGAAGGCGTGGGGGTGCTTGTACATGTCGTCGGGGTTCATCCCGGTCAGTTCCAGCAGTTCCACCACCCGCTCGGTGGCCTGCCGGGCGCTTCTGACCCGACGGTGCACCACCAGCGGTTCGGCGATGATGTCCCGGACCTTCATGCGGGGATTGAGGCTCCCATAGGGGTTTTGGGAAATCAACTGCATGTTCCGGCGCAGCGATTGCCTTTCCTTGCCCCTCACACCGGTGATGTCGCGCCCGCCGAATTTGACGCTTCCCGAAGTGATCGGCGCCTTCCCCAGGATGGCCCTCCCGGTGGTGGTCTTGCCCGACCCCGACTCCCCCACCAGCCCGAAGGTTTCTCCCCGCCGTACGGAGAAACTGATGTCGTCCACCGCCCGCAGACGGGTGCGGCGGCGGCCCCAGAATCCCTCGCGGCCCACATCGTAGGTGACGGTGAGATTCTCCACCGAAAGCAGCGGATCAGCCAAGCCCGGCCCTCCTCTCGCCGTGACCGGTCGGGGCGGTGGGATGACTGAGGGGATGGAAGCAGGCAAACGCCCGGCCCGCCGATGACGGGGTCAGGACCGGAGGCGAAGACTCGCATTGAGAGGTTGTATGCGGACAGCGCGGAGCGAAGCTGCAACCGGCGCTGACCGAGCGAAGATCGGGAGGCTGGCCGTCGATCGCCACCAGGCGGTCGACCTTGAGGTCAAGGCGGGGCGTGGCGCCCAGGAGCGCGGCGGTATAAGGGTGATGGGGGGAGTGAAACAGTTCATCGGCCGTCCCCGACTCCACGATCCGGCCCGCGTAGAGCACGTTGAGATCATCGCAGGCGCCCGCCACCACCCCCAGATCATGGGTGATCAGCACCAGCGCCAGGTTCAGGTCTTCCTGCAGAGAGGAGATGAGTTCCAGAATCTGCGCCTGAGTGGTGACGTCCAGGGCGGTGGTCGGCTCGTCGGCGATCAGCATCATGGGATCGCACGACAAGGCGGCGGCAATCACCACCCGCTGCTGCATGCCTCCCGAGAATTCGAAGGGATACTGGCCCAGCCGGCGGCCGGGATCCGGGATCCCCACCTTCTCCAGCAGGTCCCCGGCTCTCATCAGGGCTCTCTTTTTGCTCAGCCCCAGATGCCTGGTCATCACCTCGGCCATCTGGGCGCCGATCGTCAGGATCGGATTCATCGACGCCATGGGGTCTTGGGACACCATGCTGATCTCCCGGCCGCGGACCCGGCGGGCGAACCTATGGTCCCGAAGCGAGCGGCCCTTCCACAGAACTTCTCCCCCCACGATCCTGCCGGGCAATTCGATCAGACCGAGGGCAGCGCGCGCGATGGTGCTCTTGCCCGACCCGGACTCGCCGACGATCCCCAACGATTCCCCGGCGTCCACCGTCAGGGACACCCCCCGGACGGCCTGGACGGTTCCCCCCCGCGCCGGAAAGACCACCTCGAGATCGCGGATCTCCAACAGGCTTCCGTTGTCCGGGAGATTCGGGTTGCTCATCCCGACCAGCCGGCCGGGCTGTCGGCAGCCGCCGCGAACCGCTTGGCGCTTTCCTGGGGATCGGTGGCCACCCTCAGCCAACTGGCCAGAAGATTGATGCCC
The DNA here is from genome assembly GCA_965220995.1 of Acidimicrobiia bacterium. GTDB lineage: Bacteria > Actinomycetota > Acidimicrobiia > Spongiisociales > ZC4RG35 > Bin76. The sequence goes on from OZ244856.1 coordinate 357,882, forward strand.
AACACCGCCACCGCGATGGCGATTCCGGGAAAGATGATCAACCAGGGGGCGGAAAAGACATACTGCCGGCCGATCGCCACGTCCAGCCCCCAGGAAATCTGGGGTGACTGGATCCCCAGCCCCAGGAAGGAAAGGGCGGCCTCCGACAAGATCACGTGGGCCGACTCGAGCACCGCCAAGGTCAGAAGCGGCGCCGTGAGGTTGGGGGCGACATGACGGACCATCACCCGCACCGGCGAGGCCCCGATCAACTCCGCCGCCTCCACGTATTCGGCTTCGCGGGCCGACAGCACCAGCCCGCGGGTCAGACGGGCGAACACCATCCATATCCGCAGGGACAGCACCACGGCCAGGGTCCAAAAACTGGGCCCCACCACCGCCAGGATGGTCAGCGCCAGCAAAAGTCCCGGAAAGGAAAAAAGGGTGTCGACCATGCGCATGATGACCGCATCCGTCCTCCCGCCCCGGTAGCCGGCCAAAAGACCCACCGCCGCGCCGAACAAACCGGCCGCGGTCACCGACACCAGGGGAATGGTGAGGGAAATCCGGGCGCCGTGGATAATGCGGGAGAACACATCCCGGCCTAGTTGGTCGGTGCCGAACAGGTGTTCTGTCGAGCCGCCCTCCGCGTAGAAGGGGGGTAGCAGGCGGGCGCCCAGATCCTGCTGGTTGGGATCGAGTGGAGCAATCACCCCGGCAAACAGGGCGGTGAAGATCAGCAGCAGTAACACCACCGTACCGAACAAGGCGGTGGGGTCGCGAAGAATCCGCACCACCCAGCGGGTCAGGCGGGCGCGGTCGGGGCGGGCAGGGGCCGAAGGCATCTTGGTCAATCGAACTTCACGCGCGGATCGAGCAGGGTGTAGGTGAAGTCCACCACGATGTTGATGGTCACCACCATGATGGCTATCACGAACACCACCGCCTGCAGCAGGATGATGTCATGACGCTCTATGGCCTGCATGGCGGTGAAGCCGATCCCCGGCCAGGCGTATACCGTTTCCACCACCACCGCCCCTCCGGCCAAGGCCCCGATCAACTCCCATCCGGCGATGGTGATGGTGGCGATGCCGGCCCCTTTGAAGGCGTGGACCAGCACCAGACGAGCCCGGGAAACTCCCCGCGCCACCGCGTCCTTCACGTGCTGGGCGTTCAATTCATCAATCATCGAGGACCTGGTGACCAGGGCGATGCGTCCCACGATCGGCAGGGCCAGCACAAACGCCGGTAGCACCAGATGTTCTATCCCTCCCGAACCCGAGGTCGGAAACCACCCCAGGCCCACGCTCAAAAAGACGATCAGGACCAGTCCGATCCAAAACTGGGGAAGGGACACCCCCAGCAGGCCGAGGGTGACGGCGGCTCGATCCACCCAACCCCCCGGACGCATCCCGGACACGACTCCCGCCACAGCTCCGAGCAAAACCCCCAGGGCGAATCCGGCCCCCACCAGGATCAGCGTGGGGGGCAGTCGTTCCAACACTATGTCGATGGCGGGGCGGCGCTGCCAGAGAGAGTCCCCCAGATCCAGTTGGAGGGCGTCCACCATGTAGTGGCCCAGTTGAACCATGATGGGTCGGTCCAGGCCAAGTTGGGCTTCCAGGATCGCCCGGTTTTCCTCGGTGGCCTCCAGCGGAAGCATCACCGCCACCGGATCTCCGATCAGGCGGGTCACCACGAACACCACCACCATCACCGAAACCACCACCAGGGCCGCTTGAAACAGGCGTCTCAGCAGGTATCGGCCCATTGATTATTCCGTTCGGTCTGTTTCAACACCGGGCGCGCCACCGGATCCGATGATACGCCCGGTGTTGAATGGGTAGGGGGTACTACGAGGACACTGCTATATCAACCAGGTGGATCAAGCCGTCGGCGCGGGCCGACCAGTCGATCCGGTCCGTTCCGGCAAAGACGTTGGGGATGCTCACCAGCCACACGTACCATGCCCCGTCGTGTCCGGCCTGGCCGACCGCCTGGTACAACCGCAGCCGTTCGGCCTGGTCGATCTCCGTTCTGGCGGAGTCAATCCACTCGTCGGCTTCCGAGGGATCCATGGACCCGCAGCAACCCTGCGAGTGGTAGTAGGCGGACAGGGTCCGGTCGCCGTCGAACAGGATGTTGTCATGCGGCACGAAGATGGCGTCGGGACGGTTTTCCCGGTCGATGAGGCGATCGATGTACTCGGAGAACTCAGGTATGAAGATCTCGGCGTTCACACCCACCTCAGCCCAGTAGGCGGCCACCACTTCGGTGGTCTCCCGGTCGAGCAGCGAGTTGCCCACCAGCGACACCAACTGGATCTCCAGCCCTTCGGCGCCCGCTTCGGCCAGCAACTCGCGGGCGCGGTCGGGGTCGTAGGGATAGGGATCAAGATCGGTATTGAAACCGAACCAGTTGGGATTGAGCATCTGGCCCTGCAGGATCTCGGCGGTTCCGGAGAACAGACCCTCGGCGATGGCTTCCTTGTCCACCGCATAGTTGAGCGCCTGTCTGATGCGCACATCCTCAATGGGGCTGCCGGCGCGGGCGTTCAGGGATACGATGAACTGCTTCAGCCCGGTGGGAGTCCTCCAAGATTGCGCCACCCTGCCGGTGTCTTCGGGGAGCAGGTCAACCATCAGGTCGATTTCGTCGCTCAGGACGCCGGCCAGACGGGTTCCGTATTCTTCGATGAAGGTGAACCGCGCATGGGTGACCGCGGGAGCGCCTCCCCGGTAGTCGGGATTGGCCTCAATTTCCACGGCGATGCCCGGCTCCCAGGAAACGAACCGGTACGGTCCCGAACCCACCGGGTTCTCGCCGAAGTCGGCATTCTGAGAGGCGCCGGGGGGAACCAGGTACAAGAGCGTCATCCTGGTGGGAATCAGCGGATCAGGGCCGCTGGTGAGAATGTTCACCGTGTACTCGTCCACCTTCTCGGCGCCCACCAGCGTTCCCAGGTTGTCCTTGAGGGGAGTGGGATAGTCGGGGTCGATTATCCGAAGAACGCTGTGCACCACAGCATCGGCATTGAGGGGTTCACCGTTGTGGAAGGTGACGCCTTCCTGCACGGTGTACTGCCAAGTGGTGTCGTCCACCGGCGTGCCCACGTCGGTGGCCACCCCGGGCACCAGGTCCCCGGCGGCGTTGCGGGTCACCAGTTTGTCGAAAACGTTGTCGTTGATGGTGAACATGGCAAACTGGTCGACAGCCTGGGGATCAAGCGATCCGGGCTCGGTGCCCAGCCCCACCACGATCTCGGCCCCCATCGGCTCGGGCTCCGGCTCGGGGGCCGGGGCCTCAGTGGTGGCAGGCGCGGCGGTGGTGGCCGGGGCCGCGGTGGTGGCCGGGGCGGCGGTGGTGGCCGGGGCGGCGGTGGTCGGGGCGGGATCATCGCCCCCACACGCGGCCATCACCAGGGCAAGCACCGCTACCAGTCCCAGCCACTTTTGGCTTGGTCGTCTGTTCTTTTTCATAAGCCGCTCCTTATCTGTGGCGGTATGTTCATAGGCGTTCTTGCTTTTACAATCCCTATTGATCCCTAATAAACTAATACGCCAATGATCGCTATTGCAAGCAGTGGCAACTATTTTCTTTGACGCTTGGGCAGAGTCCGGGGAGCTTGCGGTCGTTCCAGCCCACGGCGCCCGCGGTAACCATTCGCGGCGGGACGCACCCTGGCGCCGTAATGGCCCCGGCCCGGCCTACTCCCTCCCTTAGACCTGAGCCACGTATGACAGGACAGCCGTTTCAACCGGTGATCAACCCACCCGACCCGCTCCGTTCGGTTTCACCTGCGGACGGGGCCGGTCCGGTCGGAGAGAGCTGATATGGCGTCCGGGGCAGGGGCGGTGGTGGTGGGCGCCGGGATCGCAGGCGTGGCCACCTGCTATGAACTGGCGGTGAGACAGGGCGTGGAAGAGGTGGTGATAGTCGATCCCCGCCCGCCCCTTACCCTCACCTCCGACAAATCGTCGGAGTGCTATCGCAATTTCTTCCCCACCCGGCCGATGGTGGAACTCACCAACCGTTCCATTGACATCCTGGAGGACCTCAGAGACCGGTCCGACGACTTCTTCAACATGTCCCGGCAGGGGTATCTGTTCCTTACGGGCACAAGCGGGCAACTGGCGGCGCTGACCAACGCCGCGCAGAAAAGCTCGGCTCATGGCGCGGGCCCGGTTCGGTTCGATCCCCCGGCCGGCGGCCCGGAGCACCAATCGGGTTTCGACATATACCAGACCCCCGATTCGCTCTCGGCACGGTTTCCCTACCTGAGTTCCCAAGTGCTGGGAGGGGTGCATGTGCGACGCGCCGGATGGTTCAGCGCCCAGCAACTGGGAGCGTTCCTGCTGGAGGAAGCCCGAAGCCAGGGAGCGCAAGTAATAGTCGATGAGGTGATGGGCGTAGAGGTCGCAAATGGCCGCGTTCAGAGCGCAATGTTGAAGTCGGGCGGGCGCATCCCCACCGGGGCGGTGGTGAACGCCGCCGGGCCGATGTCCCAGCAACTGGCTCAAATGGTGGGGCTTGATCTGCCTCTGCGCGCCTCGGTTCACCACAAGGTGTCGTTCCGGGACCACCTCGGGGCCTTTCCCCGCCACGCCCCCATGTTGCTCTGGACCGATCCCGTGACCCTCGACTGGACCGAAGAGGAAAAAACCGCCCTGGCCGAGGAGGGGTTGGGCGAACTGCTCAGTGAGATCGCCACCCCGGTGTTCGGTCGGCCCGAGGGAGGGGTCGATTCGCCGTTCTTCGAAGGCCTGTGGAACTATCGGCCCGACGTTCGGGACCAACCGGACTGGCCGGTCCCCGATCCAGGCTTCATGTTCCCCGAGGCGGTCATGCGGGGGATGTCGACCATGGTGCCCTCCCTGCGCCGCTACCGGGATCATCTGCCCTACTCGGTGGTGGACGGCGGCTATGTGATGAAGACTCCCGAGAATCTCCCCCTGATCGGACCGGCCGGACCCGGGGGCTTTCATCTGGTGACCGCCATGTCCGGGTACGGAGTGATGATTGCCACCGGCGCCGCCGAATTGGTGGGACTCCACCTGACGGGAGGCGACCTCCCGGCCTATGGTGAGACGTTCCTCCCCGGCCGCTACCAAGATCCCGACTATCTGCGGTCCCAGGACCTGGTGGACACCGGGGAACTGGCCAAGCAGGGCGCCCGGGGCTGATGGCGCACAGATATGGCGGCATGAGGCAGGCGCCATGACCGAGTCGACCACCAGGATCCATAACGCCGAGTTCGTGATCACAGTCGATGACCGAAGAAGAATCATCCGCAACGGTTCGGTGGTGGTTTCAGGTGGGCGGATAACCGGGGTTGGCAAAGCCGCCGACCTGCGGCATGTCAGCACCGACCGGGTTATCGACGCCACCGACATGGTGGTCACGCCCGGTTTCGTCAACGGCCACATGCACATCAGCTACGCCCATTCGGTGCGTGGGATCTTTCCCGACGACATCCCCGACCGACTCAACCACGTCTTCACCATGCAGGCGGTCATGACCGAGGAAGAGGAATACCTGACCACCCTGCTGGGCCTGGCCGAGTTGTTGCGGGCGGGGACCACCACCTTGGTTGATCCGGGCACCACCAAATACCCGCAGGCGTGTCTTGGGGCCTACCAGCAGGCCGGATGCCGGGTGGTGATCGGAAAGCAGGTCCAGGACCTGGAAAACGGGTTGAATCTCCCGGTGTACGACACCGAGATCGCCCTGGGGGAGACGGAAGATGCCATCGGAGCGTTGAACGGCCTTCTGGGGGGACGGGTGCGGGCCTGGGCCATGCCGTTCTCCCTTGAAACCTGCTCTCCCGAGCTTCTGATCGGCGCCAAGAATATTGCCGACCGGCACGGCGTCGCCATGACCCTTCATCATTGGGGAGGCCGGGGGAATACCGGCCCCACACCCACGGCCCGTCTGGCGGAACTGGGGATCCTGAGCCCCAACCTGGTGCTCTCCCATTGCATGGGCCTGACCAAGGGGGAGATAGAACTCATCGCCCAATCCGGCGCGGCGGTGGTGGTCTGCCCCAGCACCGTAATGAAGGCCGGGGGCCGGACCGGTGAAGGGGGACGGCTTCCCGAATTGTTGGCCGCCGGCGTACCGGTGTCTCTGGGAACCGACTCCGTCAACAGTTCCAACTTTTCGGACATGGTGCGCGGCATGCACGTTGCGGCCACGGTCTACAAGGATGTCCGGGGGGACACCAGCCTAATTCCGGCGGAGACCGCCCTTGAGTTGGCCACCCGCACCGGCGCCGAGGCGTTGGGCGCCGGCGATTCGCTGGGCGCCATCGAGGTGGGAAAACGGGCGGACCTGGTGCTGTTCGACACCCGCCGGCCCGAATGGCGTTCCCTGACGGACCCCGTCCGCAATCTTGTGTACTCGGCCACCGGCGACTCGGTGGATACGGTGATGGTGGACGGTCGCGTGGTGGTGGAAAAAGGCAGACCGCTCTTTGTGGACGACCAGTGGGAGTTGATACAGCAGGTAGAGCAGGTGGGCCGGCGGGTGCGAACCGCCACCGGCACGGGCTTCCCATCCCGATGGCCGATCATATGAGCATCGACCGGACCAATACCATGAGATCTCAAATACCAACCTGAAGGTTGGAGCAGAAGAAGGAGGAGCAAAACAGATGGCAGGCATCTACGGCGGAAAGCAGGGAACTCCGATGCCTCCGGGCACCGCCGACTTCTACAGCGACACCAAAACCATTCCCTCCCCCGGGATGCGGAAAACGGCGGTCGAGGCGCCGCTGGGCGATGAGCAAAAGGGGGAGGACCCCACCGCCAGCGAACTGATCGCCCGGGTGACGGAGATACTGGGCAAAGAGGACGCCATCTTCATGCCCTCTGCGACCATGGCCAACGAAGTGGCTCTGATGGCGCACTGCCGCCCCGGTGATGAAATGATCTGCGAGCGCAGTTCGCACGTCGTCAACTTCGAGGCCGGCGGCCCGGGCGTCCTGGCGGGAGTGCAGGCCCAACTGGTGGACGGCCACAACGGAACGTTCACCCCGGAGCAGGTGTTGGGCGCCCTCCGGGCCAAAGGCAGCCTGTACCTGCCCGAGACCTCCCTGGTGTTCGTCGAGCAGACCGCCAACATGGCGGGCGGCGCCGTCTGGCCCCTGCAGCAGTTGAAAGATGTGGCCGCCGTCGCGGCCGAGGCCGGGGTGGCCACCCACATGGACGGCGCCCGGCTGTTCAACGCCACGGTAAAAACAGGGATAACCGCCCGGGAATACGCCGAGCCGTTCGACTCGGTCACCATCTGCTTCACCAAGGGCCTGGGGGCGCCCTTCGGAGCGGTTCTGGCCGGCGCCCACGATTTCATACAGCGGGCGTGGCGCATTCGACAGTTCATAGGAGGCGGCCTGCGACAGTCCGGATTCATGGCGGCCCCTTGCCTGTACGCCCTCGATCACAACGTGGAGCGCCTGGCGGAGGATCACCGCCATGCCGCACAGATAGCCGCCGCCCTCGAAAATCTGGAATGGGTGGAACGGGTCTTGCCCGCCGACACCAACATCGTGATCTTCGACATCTCCCCCGACGGTCCCGCCGCCGCCGAACTGGTCGAGCAGTTGCTGGCCCGTGGGTTCAACGTGGGCGCCTTCGGCCCCAGACGGATACGAGTGGTAACCCACCTGGGCGTGGATCGATCCGACACAGACAACCTCTGCCACGCATTGGGCGCCCTCCTGACCCCTGAATGAGGAGCGACTGAAGGACTACTCGAGAACGTACCAGGGCGGAAGAAACCAACCTGAAGTCAACGTAAAGGAAAGAGAGAGAGCAAATGGCAGGTACCTACGGCGGAACGAAAGGAACTCCCATACCTCCGGGCACCGCCGACTTCTACAGCGATGGAAAGTCGATTCCCACCCGGGAAATGCGGCAGGCGGCGGTGGAAGCGCCGCTGGGCGATGAGCAAAAGGGCGAGGACCCCACCACCAGTGAGCTGATCAACCGGGTGGCGGAACTGCTGGGCAAAGATGACGCCATCTTCATGCCCTCGGCGACCATGGCCAACGAAGTCGCCATCATGGTTCACTGCCGCCCCGGAGATGAAATCATATGCGAGCGCAGCTCACACGTGGTCAACTTCGAGGCCGGTGGCCCGGGCGTTCTGGCGGGAGTGCAGACCCAACTGCTGGATGGCCAAAACGGCATGTTCACCCGGGAGCAGATGGTCGCGGCGATCAGACCCAAGGGCAACCTATATCTACCCGAGACCTCACTGGTGGTCGTGGAGCAGACCGCCAACATGGCGGGCGGCGCCGTCTGGCCCCTGCAGCAGTTGAAGGAGGTGGCCGCCGCCGCGGCCGAGGCCGGTGTGGCTACCCACATGGACGGCGCCCGGATGTTCAACGCGGTAGTCGAAACCGGGATAACCGCCCGGGAATACGCCGAGCTGTTCAACTCGGTCACCATCTGCTTCTCAAAAGGCCTGGGGGCGCCCTTCGGAGCGGCTCTCGTGGGCGACCACGACTTCATTCAACGCTCCTGGCGCATTCGACAGTTCATAGGAGGCGGCCTGCGACAGTCCGGATTCATGGCGGCCCCTTGCCTGTACGCCCTCGATCACAATATGGAGCGCCTGGCCGACGACAATCGGCGCGCCCGGCAGATCGCCGCCGCCCTCGAAGAACTGGAGTGGGTGGGGCGGGTGATGCCCGCCGACACCAACATCGTGATCTTCGACATCTCCCCCGACGGACCCACCGCCGCCACCCTCGTCAAACAGTTACTGGCCCGTGGCTTCATTGTGGGCGCCTTCGGCGAAAGACGGATACGAGTGGTAACCCACCTGGGCGTGGACCAGTCCGACACAGACAACCTCTGCCGCACCTTGGCCGCCCTCCTGACGCCCCAATAATGGCCCGTAGGGTCCTTGGTCAAGATTGGGGTTATACGGGGAAAGCATGCCGAGGAAGCAAGCAAAGTCTTCAATGGTGGCCTTTTTCCTGAACCCGGGAGTAGTGCTGTTGGACCGGGCGCAGAGTACCCACTGTGTCCTTCAACTACGTGAATCTCGCTCCCAAGGAACGCATCATGTCAAAGGTGGGTTCCCATGAGATTCCGAGAAAACCGCAGGCATCCGGGATCTTGACCTTCTTTCTGCTGTTGCCGGCCGGGGTTTCCTGCGTCACCGCCGTTGCGTCCAATGAGGCGGCGGCGCCCACCAGAAAGGGATCGGCGGAGTCCATGAAGTCCCTGATCGTATGCTCTCTGTACCCTTTTCCCCGCGCCCAGGTGTAGAGAGAGGAGATGTGCCGGGCAACCACTGGTGAAAAAGACCCGACATGAAAGATATCCCGGCGCCGATCTTTGACCCAGTCGGCCAAATTCATCTGATCCGTCCTTCAGTTCTTTGTACACAAGGTCAATCGATGCCAGCGCGCCAAGAGTCGCCTGGAGGTGCAGCCACGTCCAGAATGCCGGTACCAGGTCGAAGCTGTAGTAGGAGTTCTTGGCTTCAATAAAGACATTGGCATCAAGCAGGCGGAGTGCCACTACAGCCCACCCATCGAATCCTGGAGCTTGGGTATTTTGGCCGGCTTGACACCCAGCAATTGAGAAGCGTCCCGCACGAGCGTCTCTGAGGCGGCCACGCTTGGAAGGATCATTCGAGTCAACGTTCGGCTGTTACGGATCGGGACATTCCAGTAGTGATTCCCTCCGCTGGTCTCCGCGCCTTTAGCGGTCCACTTGGCCCGCTCGGTCTCGTAGTAGGAGAAAAACTCCTCACGGTTGATACCGCCCCGGGTCCAGAGTTGACGGGCAACCATCACCGTGGAGACATTGAACTCGGTAGAAACAGTTTCTATCCACCTCTCCGGAGCCACGGTGCGACTCTCCCACCTATCAACAACACGGGGCCAGGGCAGCAAGAGTTCTCCGGACACCTCGTTGCAGAAAGCTTCGACATTCTCCGACGCTTCTCCCCCGATGGTTGGGTCCGCGTCCGAGATGCCTCCTTCGCCGATCCAGATGTGGGCCAACTCGTGGGCCAGAGTGAATGCCTGCGCCGCTGGCAGTAAGGCGATAGTCCCGATACCAGTCATGTTTTCGAAGAACATCCGCCAGCACATCACGCAGATCAACCGAAGGTTCCCGCGGCACGGCGCCATACACACGGCGGAAGTCAGGGAGTGGCAGGCGCTCCAGCGGCGGAGTGGCTAGGAACAGATAGCCAAAGGGAACACGAAGCCGCTTAGCCAGCTTTTGAGCTTGGACGAACGTGGGCGCCTTTGATCCGGCCAACCATGCTTCAATCTGATCGGGCGTCTTGTTGAAGACAACCGCCAGGTCGTCTGACTCGGCGCCCGCTCGTTCTACTGCCCACCGCAACACCGCAGGATTGATATGAGCCGTAGCCATCGCTGCTCAGCGTAGCGATGACCGGATCCCATGCATGCCGCGGCGGCAAAAGGCACAGCAATACGAGAAATCCGAGCAACTTTGTCAAGGCCTATTTGAGAGAGCCTCGTCATCAAATCCTGGTGGTGTGTCGCGTTTTGTTTTGGTGGAAAGAGGGCGCCGGGCTACACGCTCTTGCCGCTTGCCGAACCAGGCCCCCGCTCCCAGGACCGTGACCACCGCCGCCGCCGCCGTCCCCAGCCTGGGAATCTGCGCCACCGCCAGCAGGACAACCGCTCCAACCAGATACTCGGAGGCCGTGCTCCACCCGCGGCCGGTGACCCTGCCCAATTTCCGGCCGGTGGCCACCGCCACCGGAATGTGGGAGATCAGCACGACCAACAGCCATGCCCCGGATGCAATTACCAAAAAGGGAATCCCCGCCAACAGCAGCGGACCCCACACATAGACGGGAAGACCCGCTGTCACGATTCCCACCAGCAACACCCCGCCGACCAGGGGGGCCGACAACACCGCTACCCCTTTGCCCAGGCTCTTCCAAGGCATTGCCACCATTCGCTCCTGGGCCGCCTCGACCGCCGCGGACCGACCGGCCACCACCAGCATCCCCCCCACCATGACCATCAGCGACATCAAGACCACCGCCATCAGACGAAACGCCCGGATCCGGATGTTGGGAGGAAGATCACCTCGGCTGATCACCGATCCCACCACCCCGTCTTCCAGGTACTGTGATCCGGACACGTGATCGGTGCGATAATCCAAATCACCCTGCACCGCCATGTCTCTCCCCACCCGAAGCCGATCAACTCGCACCTCGACATTGCGGTCGACCTTCCCGGCCAGTCTCAGAGACCTGAAAAACCCCCTCACGTCTCTCCCCACCCCGCCACCGGCCACCGCCGACCAACCCGCCACCAAGAGATCCCGTTCCACTACACCCCGAAGCTGCATATCCCAGGCGGCCACCAACACATCTCCTCCCACCCTCCCCGTCACAATCACCTCCCCGGCCGCACCTCGCACCGATCCCTGCACTTCGCCCTGCACCACCACCAGGGGCGCCAAGGCGGTCACCGATCCGGTCACTGTCCCCCCTATCCACACCCGCTCTGCGGCCACCGCCACCAGATCGCCCTCCACCCTACCCCCTATCCGCACCTCGTTGCCCACCGCGTAAAGGTCCTCGGCCACCGCTTCGCCGTCGGTGATCCACACCAGGTCGGACTCGGCGATCGCCGCGCCGGCGGGGGCAGCGACCAGCATGACGCCCCCGAATACCAGCGCCGCCGACCAGAGGGCCACGAGCCCTACCCATCCCGGCGCCCGACACTTTTCCGACTGCGACATGGCTGCCAATCTAACCGTCGCAAATGCCCCGGGCCCCCGGCAGGTAGTCTGACGGGATGGATTCAGGTCCACACCACACCGGCATTGGGCTGGTTGTCCAACCCGACGATGTGCCCGACACCCTGGAGATGATCGACCTGGCCGAACAGGCGGGCGTCGACACCGTGTGGCTGACCGCCGGACGCCTTCGACCCGATGCTCTCACCATCATGGCGGCCGCCTCCCAACGGACCCGCCAAGTGAAGATGGGCGCCGCCATCGTCCCCACCTGGCCACAGCATCCGCTGTCGGTGGCCCGGCAGGTCAGCGCCTTGGAATCCCTGGCGCCGCGTCGGATCCGGCTGGGGCTGGGGCCGAGCACGGCGGCGGCCATGTCCCCCTACGGTGCCGGTTTTCACCGCCCTCTCGGTCACCTGCGAGAGTATGTGACCTGCCTACGCACCTTATTCAGGGAGGGGAAGGTGGATTTTCGGGGCGAACTCATAAGGGCCAGGGGCAGCATTCCCGAACCGCTCCCCACCCCGGTGCTGGCCTCGGCCCTGGGGCCGGGCGCCTTTCGCCTGTGCGGGGAGATCGCCGACGGCGCCATCACCTGGGTTTCTCCCTCCCGGTACGTGAAAGAGGTGGGACTTCGGGCCCTCCGGGAAGGGGCCGCCACCGGGAACCGCCCCCCACCTCCGGTGGTGCTGTGCGTTCCCACCCTGGTGTCCGAAGACCCCCGAGCGGTCTATCGGGCAGCCCAAAAGCACGTGGGTCTCTATCGACGGTTCGACTACTACCGGGAGATGTTCTCTGCGGCGGGTTACCCTTCCGGCGATGATGCCTTGCCCCCCGCCCTGGTGGACGAACTGGTGGTGTCCGGGTCGGTGGAACAGGTCGGCGCCCGACTGTTGGAACTTGCGTCCTGGAGTGAGGTAATGGTGTTTCCCCTCACCGGTGGCTTAACCGATCGACCTGGTTTTCAACGTTGCCTGGAGGCCATCCGGCAGGCGAGTACGACATGATCGAGCGGCGGACAGGTCAAACATGCTAGGCCCTGACTACCTGCGCCATGACGCCATGGGATTGGCGGGGATGGTTGCAAGTGGCCAGGTCCACCCCACGGAACTTCTGGAAGAGGCTCTGCGGAGAACCGAGACCACCGACCCCCAACTCGGAGCCATGGTGCTGAACATGGAGGCACAGGCGCGGCGGCAGATCGATCGGGTCCAGACGCAGGGACCCTTGGGAGGAGTCCCCTTCCTGCTAAAAGACCTGCGGGCGCAGTATGCGGGGACCCCCACCACGTTGGGAAGCAGGTTCTTTGCCGGTTCGGTGGCCGACCACGACACCGAGACGGTCCGTCGCTATCGGGCAGCCGGGTTGCTGATCTTCGGCAAGACCAAGACCCCGGAACTGGGATGCAACCTGGCCACCGAACCGGTCCTGGGAGGCCCGGCCCGCAACCCCTGGGACCCGACCCTGATTCCGGGCGGGTCGAGCGGCGGGTCGGCCGCCCTGGTGGCGGCCCGGGTGACTCCCGTGGCGCACGCCACGGACGGCGGCGGGTCGATTCGGATACCGGCGGCAAGCTGTGGGCTGTTCGGACTCAAGCCCACCCGGGGCCGTCTCCCGGCCGGACCCGACCAAGGAGAAGGCTGGGGCGGCCTGAGCGTGGAACACGCAGTCACCCTCTCGGTCCGTGATTCGGCGCTGCTGTTGGACGTCGCCTCCGGCCCCGATCCCGGCGCTCCCTATTACCCGCCCCCACCGTCGGGGTCTTTTCTGTCCCGGGTGGGCGCCGACCCCGGGAGGCTGCGGATCGGGTTTTCTCTCCGCACTCCCCGCGGCCACGACCTCCACCCCGATTGTCGCCGGGTGGTGGAAGAGACCGCCCGGTTATGCGAGGAACTGGGCCACCTGGTGGAAGAGGCCTCTCCCCGCTGGGATCTGAAAGAGGCGGGAGCGGCCTACACCACAGTGGTGAACGCCAACGTGGCCAAGACCGTAGCCGACCGCGCCCGGCAACTCGGACGACAACCTGGGCCCGAGGACCTCGAGGCGGGCATCAGGGAACGAGTGGAACACGGCGCCCGCACCGACGCTCAGGATTATCTGGGCGCTTTGGCCACCATTCACCGAGTGGGCCGCGAGGTCGCCGGTTTCTTCGGGGATTATCACATGTGGCTCACCCCCACCACCGCCTCCCCTCCCCCGCCCCTGGGAACCTTCGACACCAACTCCGAGGACACCCACCGCTTCCGTTCCGTGATCGGCAGGTTCAGTCCGTTCTGTTCCCTGGCCAACATGACCGGCCAACCCGCCATGTCGATGCCCCTTGGACAGACCTCCTCGGGTGTTCCCATCGGCGCGCACTTTCTGGGTCGCTACGCCGACGAGTCCACGCTCATCGCCCTGGCCGCCCAACTGGAAGAGGCCCGACCCTGGTTCGATCACCGGCCTGCCCTGGCGCACCCATAGCCCTCCCTTTCCGGCGACCGATCGGTCAATCGCCCCAGTAACGCTCCTCGGCCCAGGGGTCCCCGCGCATGTGATAGCCGTTTCTCTCCCAAAATCCCGGTTCGTCCCCCGCCATAAACCGCAGCCCCCGCACCCACTTGACCGACTTCCAAAAATACAGGTGGGGCACCACCAGCCTCATCGGCCACCCATGATCCCGTTCCAGGTCCTTGCCGTTGTACTTGACCGCGAATAGGTTCTCGGGGCGGGAAAAGTCCTCAAGCGAGAGGTTGGCGGTGAATCCATGTTCGGCCAACACCATCACGTGGGTGGCCTCGGGAAAAAGACGCACCCGGGAAAGCACCTCGCTCACCGGGATGCCCTCCCACCGGGTGTCGAACTTCGACCACTTGGTGACACAGTGGATGTCGAACACCCTCGCCATCCACGGCAGAGCGATCATCTCCTCAAAAGACCAGGTCACCGGGGTCTCAACCAAACCGTCCACCCGGAAATCCCACTTCTCCAGCTTCACCTTGGGGGTGTGCCCCACATGAAGCACCGGAAAGCGCCTGGTGTTGTACTGCCCGGGAGGAAGGCGGGAAGGATCAACCCCCTCCGGCAAACTCTTGCGCAAGCGGGACATGATGCTCATCGGAGCCAATCCTACCGGCGGCAGGCGCTATTAGCATGCTCGCACCATGCAGGCCGAAGGGAGTTGTCAAGGGCCTTCCGCGGTTTCGCCCGCCTACCCGTCCGGGGTGAGAGGCTGAGCCATGGCGCGCATTGAGGTAATCCCCGACGACGCTTGGGAAGGGGCACTCGGTGAGCTTCGCCCGGGGGTTGTGGATCCGGTGTATGGCCGGGTGGACAACATTCTTTCGGCCCACTCGCTGAACCCCCGCGGCATGGCGGCTCACCAGGCTCTGTACGAGTCGGCCATGGCCGGCACCGCAACGCTCCGCAAGGTCGAGCGGGAGATCATCGCCCTGGTGGTGAGCCTCGAGAACGACTGCCATTATTGAGTGGTCCATCACCGGCGCGGTCTGCGTCGGCTGCTGAAGGACGATGAACTCGCCGCTGCGATCGAGGAGGACTGGACCACTGCAGGGCTGTCGCCCAAGCGGGTGGCGATGCTGAGATTCGCTGTCAAACTGACCCTGACCCCGAGCACTATGAGCGACGCCGATGTCGAGACGCTCCGAACCGCCGGTTTTTCCGATCGTGACATCCTCGACATAGTCGAGGTGGTTGGATACTACGCCTACGCGAATCGAGTGGCGGACGGTCTGGGCATCGAGTTGGAGACCTGGATTCCCGACTGATGCGAACGCAGGCCCGCGGCTGCGCAGCCGTCGAGGTTCGCCCGGAACGCCGCCGCTTGTAACGGACGCTACGGGTGGTCTGCAGGCAGATCGGCTGCGACGCCGGAGGCGCCGTCCCGGATCTCATCCCCGGAGCTCTTCTTGTTCTTCTTTCGTGTGAACAAGGGGCTCAGCAGAGCCGCGCCGATCAGTATCGCCGCGGCGGGAACCAACCAGCGGGAGAAGTCGACGATGAAACTCCCTCGCAGGGGGACGGTGATCCAGACCGCCCAGACGGCCGGCAGGACCAGCGCGACTCCGGTGATCAGCGAATAGACATTGAATGGATGGCGTTTCATCGCTCCTCCTCCACGGTCACGCTCCCCACGCCGAGACGGATGTCCAGGGTGAGCAGGGGGGCGCCCGAAATCGGGGTTGAATAGGTTGATTGCAAATTGAATCCCTCCCACACGTCGTCGAACACTGTGAGCCGCCCCCGCTCCACCCGGGTGGTGATGTTCAGGCTTACATCATCGGGGACAGCCACCCACACCTCGCCGCTGTCCACCGTGATGGAAGAGCTCCGGTCCTGCTCCAGGTCCAGATCCTCCAGGTCCAGCCGAAGCATCCCGGTTGTCAGCGTGTACTCGGCTAAGAGATCCGACCCGTCCCGGATCCGGTATTCCTCTCTGGGGGCCTCCTCCTCAGGGATCCGGTGGGGCGTGCGATCGTCCACCGGAGACGTTCTGACCTTCATCTCCCCTACACCGACCTCTGCGTCGAGCACCAGCGTTCCCGCCGAACCCTCCAGGTGAAGGTCGGCCTCGACTCCTACTCCGCTCCGCTCCCAGTCGCCAACCTGTAGGTTCCCCATGCCCACATGACCGCGCACCTCGGCGGCCACATCGTCGGGGATCCGGACCAGAATTTCACCGATCCCCACCTCGGCGTCCACTGTCACCGTCTGCCCTTCGAAGTCGACATCCCGAAGATCGATGGTCATCCCACCCACTTCCAACTCGTACTCTTCCCGGACCTCCTCCACCGATGCCGGTCGGTAGTCCACATCGCCGACCGAGGTGAACTCGATCGAGAGGAGGTTCACCCCTCCATCGGACACCAGGCGGGAGACGATCAGGATCGGTATCAGAAGAACGCCGAGAACGACCAGACCGGCGGGTCGACCGAACCAGGCTCCGACCACCACACCGAGGCCGATCACACCCACCGCCAGGGCCACGTAGTGGTGGAACTCGGGATGGAAGCCGGGGACAACCTCATCCAACAATCCCAGGACGCCCAATGCGATAGCGGCGACTCCCACGCACACCCTGCCGAGGTACGATCGTTCCTTTCGGGGAGCGGGAGTAGCCACCGGCTCGGGAACCACGACAGCGGACGCCGCTTCGGGCGCTGTCTCAGGCGGGTCCTCACCGGTGGGGGCCGGCGGGGTCGGGAGCCGGGAGCCTGGCCGGCTGAGATCGCCGCGAAACAGCATCACCCCGATGCCGATCAATACCACCGCGAAGACCAGGTCGACCCTGATCAGGTCCACCTGGGCGGCAAGGATGATGACCGCCACACCGACCAGTATCACGCCGATCCACCTCCGCGCCTGGCCGGCGCCCACCCAGCCCTGCGCCACCGACTCGGTTTCGCCCTGGCGGGGGATCAGCAGCCAGCCTGCCGCATACAAAGGGATGCCCAGCCCGCCGACCAGGCAAAGCGCTGCGAAGGCGGTCCGAATCAGCCAGACCGGCAAACCGAAGCGGAGGCTCAGGCCGGCCGCCACGCCCGCTATCCAGCGACCCTCGTCGGGCCGGTAAAGGGTTGTGTTTCTGTTGCTCATGGCTATAACTATTGGCCCCTCGAAGCGGCTGGTCTATGGGGTATCGCCCTGATCCCGGTGGGGTACCGCCCTGATTTGTCCCTGAATCAGGTCATTTTCGGGCGCTAACAGTTGCCGGCGCCGCTCCGGTTGTGGGACAATACCCGGAATGGAAACCACCGGAACCTCCCGCCTGCAGCGCATAGGGGACGCCATCTCGCGACGCCGGGACGACCGCGTGATCGCCGGGGTGGCGGGCGGGATAGCCGACCGCCTGGGAGTCGTCGACCTTTACATTCGTGCCGCTTTCGTGGTCCTGACCCTCATCTGGGGTCTGGGGGTGATCATCTATCTGGCGCTGTGGGTTGCCGCCCTGGAGCGTACCCACTGGGAGCGACCCGAATTGCACGAGAGCGAGCAGCGGAGAGTCGGTTATCTGCTGATGTTCGCCGGGGGTTTGCTGGTTCTCCGCTCAATCGGGATCTGGAGCAGCGATGAACTGGTGTGGCCCGGAGCGGCGGTGACCCTGGGTGTGGCCTTCCTGATGGACCGCCGGGAAATCGATCCCCGCTCGGCGATCCTGGCGCTCTTCGACCCGAACAGCGGCCGGTTCCGGAGCCGCGCCGTGATCGGAGTCCTGCTGCTGGTAATCGGGGTTTCCATCCTGAGCGCCGCCGCGATCCCCGCGGCGGAGACGGTGGTGCTGGCCGTGGTGGTGACCGGAGTGGGGATGGCGGTGCTGTTCGGACCCTGGGTGTGGAGGCTGGTCACCGATCTCGGGGCGGAGCGGAGCAAAAGGATCCGCGAAGAGGAGCGAGCCGACATGGCCGCTCACCTCCATGACTCGGTCCTGCAGACCCTGGCGCTGATCCAGCGGACCGACGACCCCCGACGGGTGTCCACCCTGGCTCGTGTCCAGGAGCGGGAACTGAGGCGATGGCTGTACGACTCTTCCCCGGCCGACGGCCAGGAGTTGCTGTCCCGTGCGCTCCGGAAGGAGGCCGACCGCATCGAGAACACCTACGACCTGCCCGTGGAAGTGGTTACCGTGGGGGACCGTCCGGTGGACGACCGGATGCGCGCCATGGTGGCGGCGGCAGGCGAGGCTCTCACCAATGCCGCCCGACATTCGGGCGCCAAACAGATATCGGTCTATTCCGAGGTGACCGGGGATTCATCCGAGGTGTGGGTATCCGACCTGGGCCGGGGCTTCGACACCGGGCAGGTGGCGCCCGACCGCCGGGGCATAGCCGAGTCGGTGGTGGGGAGGATGCAGAACCAAGGCGGGACTGCGGTGGTGGCCTCCGTGCCCGGGGAGGGGACCGAAGTGCACCTTCAGTTGAAGGGAGAACCTCAATGATCAGGGTGTTCGTGGTTGACGATCACCAACTGTTCCTCTCCGGGGTGAGGGCCGAACTGGCCGACCGGGACGGCATAACCCTGAGCGGAACGGCCCAAGATGTCGATGAAGCCATAGAGTCGCTCCGGGAAGACCCTCCGGATGTGGCGCTGGTGGATGTCCACATGCCGGGAGGAGGGGGACTGGCGGTGGTTGAGAACCTCCGTGAAACCCATCCCGAAACAAGGTTCCTGGCGCTGTCGGTCTCGGACGCGGCCGAGGACGTGATCGCCATGATCCGGGCCGGGGCCAGGGGGTATGTCACCAAGTCCATCGGACCCGACGACCTGGCCGACGCCATACGGAGGGTGAACGAGGGCGACGCGGTGTTCTCCCCCATGCTGGCCGGGTTCGTGCTGGACACGTTCTCGATGGATGTCTCCCAACCATCCGATCCCGAACTCGACCGGCTCACCTCCCGGGAGAAGGAGGTTCTGCGCCTCATCGCCCGCGGCTACCCCTACAAGCAGGTGGCCAAGCGACTGTTCATCAGCGTCAAAACCGTGGAATCCCACGTCTCCGCGGTACTGCGCAAGCTACAACTCTCCAACCGCCACGAACTCGCCCACTGGGCCACCCACCGCCGGATCGTCTGAGCCGCGTCCTGACTATCCCACCTGCCGGTTAGATGGTGTCGTTTATGGGCTTCTTCTTTAACATGGCCTTAGCCTTAACCATTGAGGAGGCTTGAAGACCATGAAATATGTTAATTTGACGAGGATAGGCATGCAGGATCACCCCGATCTGAGCGAGCGATGGGTTCAGGACCTGCTCAACAAAGACCCGTCGCTACTCGGACTCGGTGACCTTGAAGTGAGAGACATTGAGCGCCGCCAGCCGCACGCCGGGCGCTTGGACATGTTGCTGTTTGATCCGGACACCTCTACGCGGTATGAAGTCGAGTTGCAGCTTGGGGCCACGGATGAGTCCCACATTATCCGCACCCTTGAGTACTGGGACACGGAACGGCGACGCTACCCACAGTACGAACACATCGCTGTGATTGTGGCAGAAGAGATCACTAGTCGATTCTTCAATGTGATCAGTTTGTTCAACGGGTTTATTCCGATTGTGGCCATCCAAGTGACGGCCTTACGCCTTGCCGAAGACCAGATCTCCTTGGTGTTTACGAAAGTTCTGGACCATGTAGCCCTCGGCACAGAACAGGAAGACAAAGCCGAAGCTACCAACCGCAGCTACTGGGAACAGAAGTCAACAAAGCACATCATGGGGCTTGTTGACCAAATCCATTCCATGGTAGAAAAAACAGATAGTGGGGTGGAACTCAAGTACAACAAGTACTACATCGGACTAGTGAAGAATGGCATAGTAAACAATTACGTTTCGTTAGTGCCGCAGAAGAAGAAGGTGATTGTACGTTTTCGCATCCCTCGGTCCGAAAAGGTGAACGACATGATTGATGACGCTGGCATCGGCACCCATGCCTACGACAAAGAGTTCAAGAACTACCAAGTCATTGTTCCTAACAGGACGGCCATCGACGAACATGCACCTCTGCTCTCTGATCTCATCCAAATCGCTCAGCCCAGTTGATCTGCGGGTGTTTGACGCACAACCGGATTGGGCGCGGGCCAGCAAGATGGCGATCTCCGCTCTCGTGACATCTCCGTCCGGGCAGTACCGGGGACCTCCGCTGTCACAGCCAATGGATCAGCCGCGGTCAACTGCGTGAACCGGAAGTCCTCCTGCATGAGGACCTCCTCGAGCGATTCTTGATGAGGGGTGACCCTCAGTTGCGTTCCAGGACCTCGGGGTTGACGATGTTCCGGGGTCGTCCTTCCAGGAAGGCGATCACGTTGTCGACCGCACCCTGGTTGAGGAGTTCCATTCCCTCGGGTGTCTGATCGGCCATGTGGGGGGTCAGCACCACCTGCTCACAGGACAGGATCGGGTCGTCGGCGGGCAGTGGCTCGGTGTCGTAGACATCCAGACCGGCTCCTCCGAGGTGGCCGGATTGCAGCGCCCGGACCAGCGCCTCCGTTTCGACCAGCGCCCCTCTGCCCCCGTTCACCAGCAATGCTCCGGGCTTCATAAGGCCGATCTCACGTTCGCCGATCATCCCGCTGGTGTCGTCGGTCAGGGCAACGTTGAGACTCACCACGTCGGCGGTGGACAGGAGTTCATCGAGTTCGACGTAGCGGACTCCAAGGCGCCGTGCGCGATGGCGGGAAGGGTGAAATGTCCAGGCGACCACCTCCATCCCGATGGCATTGGCCAGCCTGGCAAGCTCCGAACCTATGCTGCCGGTCCCGATCACACCCAGGGTCTTTCCCTGCAGGTAGACGTTCTCCCGGCGCGTCCAGCGTCCCGACTTGAGCTCGATGGTCTGGAATGCGGCTCTCTTGGCGACCGCGAACGTCAGTCCGAAGATGTGCTCGGCCACCACCCCCGCGGTGCGCCCCGGTTGATTGCTCACCGCCACACCCATCTCGGTGGCCGCCTGCAGATCGATGCTGTCGGTCCCGATGGCGCACACCACTATGAGACGCAGCCTTTCGAGCGACCGCAGATCTTCGCCCCGCCAAGTGACCGCTCCGCGGCTGTTGATGATCACCTCCGCGTCTCTGACCCGCTCTATCTTGTCCTCTTCGGCGGGACGGTCGGGGTAGACGATCACCTCTCCGAACGGCGCCAGTCGATCAAGGTGGGGAGAGCCCCGGATCTGGATCGGCTCATCGCCGGGAACCACAATGGTTGGTCGACTTTCAATGCTCATTCGGTAGTCCGTGTGCGCTCTGCTCCAAGAGGGGTTTCTCTGGTGGCAGACTATCGACCCATTACGCGGATCTCCCCGGTTAAAGGGATGCGGCGTTCCGTTCCTCCTGACCGTTTTGGTAAGCGTGTTCGGTAGCCTGAGCGGAAGATTGCCCGATGGATATGGCCCTCTCACACCATAGGTTCACCCGCCCCAGGCTGGCCGAGTTGGCCGGACGGATCGGTTCCTCTCTGGTGTCCGACGCGCTTGACACCGCCGGATACAGAAACCAGGCGCTGGGTCCGGGTTATGTCCCGTTGCTGACCGATCAGGTGGTGCTGGGATATGCCTTTCCCGTGCAGGTGGAACGGAGCGATGAAATCCCGGAGGTCCCTTACGTGGGTTTGCTCCGGGCCCTGGACGCGATCGGGCCGGGCGAAGTCTGGATCGGCGCCGGCGGGGGGTTCCGGGACGCCTCGCTGTGGGGCGAGTTGCTGTCGACGGCCTGCATGGCGTCGGGCGCGATGGGGGCGGTGCTGGACGGCTCTGCACGTGATCGCCAAACCATCCGGCGCCTGGGATTTCCGGTGCTGTGCCGCGGCGGCGATCCCCGGGACATCAACGGCCGCGGAGAGGTAGTCGCCCACCAGGTCGTCGTCGAGATGGACGGCGTCACGATCGCTCCCGGCGACCTGGTGGTGGGGGACGACGACGGCGTGGTGATCGTGCCCGAAGAGATCATCGACCAGGTGGTGGACGCCGCCCTGGAGAAGGCCCGCCTGGAAAGCCGTTTCCGACAGGCGGTGCGCGAAGGCATGCCCCCCAGCGAGGCGTTCAAGCGCTTCGAGGTGCTGTGAGTCCCCCAGGCCCGCAGGCGGATTTCGTCGCATTTCGACGGTTGGCCCACCCCCGCCGAGGCGAAACCGACCCCTTTGCCCCGAACCCATCCGCCGGTGGCGCCCGGGATTCTGGTTCTCAGGATCCCTCGTAGCGCTCCAGCACCGACGCCCCCATCTCCGCCAGGGCCCGGCGGGCCGTGTCGCCTTCCACGATTCTGAGGTCAGGGCCGAGCCGCAGGGTCAGGCGGGCGGCCACCCGGGGGTCGCGGGTGTGGAACTCCGCCCTTACCCCCTCGGAGTCTTCCGACAGTATCCGCATCGCATAGTGCTCGGTGATCCAACGACCCGCAGAGGTTATGGCGAACACCACCCGGTGGTCATCGGGAGCGGGACGGTAGGAGGTGGGAGGAGGCGGTACCCGTCGGGGAGGCGAAAAGCTCTCACCGGTCGGATCGGCCCTTCGGATCCCGTCCACCCGATAGCGTCGCGGCTCATCCTTGGTGCGGCTGTATCCCCACAGATACCAGACCCCCTTCCACCGGTACACCTGCCAAGGCTCCACCACGCGGTGGGACATCTCCCCCTTGTCGGTGGATCGGTACCTCAGGCGGACCACCTGTCGGTTGCTGGCCCATTCCTGCAGATGATTTACCCACCGGGGATTGACACCGGCCCGGATCCGCAGCGCCTTGGATGCGTCGGGAAACAACGCCTCCTCGAGCTTTTGGGCCGCCGAAGTGAGGTCGGGGGCCTTCGGATTGGTGTCGAGCGCCGCTTTGGCGGCCACCAGACACGCCAGGGCCTCGAAAGGAAGAAAACCGGGCGTGGCGGGAAAATTGGGCGCCTCAATCACCTTGACCCGTTCCCCGTCTATCACCACCGAGAACCGCTGTTCGGGGCTGACAAACAGATCGATTTCGTTCAACGCCTCCATGTCTCTCACCAATTGTCTGGGTTTGATGGCAAAACGCCTCTCTATCTCCTCGATCGGCGCCTCCCTCTCCCGGATCAGCCAGGGAATCACCATCAGCAGCCGACCCAAACCGCCCAGGGGCTGCGCGTAGGTCATGAGCGGGCCTCCTCCATCGACTGTCTCACCCATTCCACCATCTCCCGGCGCACCGAGCGGGGTGAGATTATCTCGCCGTCGGAGGCGAACTCCAGCATCCAGGCAAAGAACGCCGCCCGGTCGGTGACCAAGGTCGCCACCGTCAGGTCGCCGTCGTTCTCTTCGGTGATGCGGGCCGAGGCGGGAATACGGGGCCGGATATACCAGGCCGCACCCGCATCAAACCGGACCACTGTTTCCACCGTCTCGTCGCCCCCGTACTCCCATGGCTCGGAAGTGAGAAAGTTCGGCCCCTCCGGGGAAGGCTCCCAGTCGTACATGTTCTTTCGGTCGGATACGTAGAGGTCGCTCAGGCGATCGATTCGGAACACCTTGTCCATCCCGTCCTCCCTAGCCTGCAGATACCAATGCCCCCGGCGGTTGACAATCTGCAACGGCTCCACCCCCCGGCGGCGGGTTCCCTTGTAGTCGAAAAACACCTGCGACCGGGACTGCACCGCCCCCAGCAGCCGATACGCCTTGTCGGTCTCAAAACCTCCCACATCAAGGCTGGTGGAGCCCATCTCTCCCGAAGGTCCGGCGCCCAGTTTCACCAGGGTTCGACCCACCGCCAGGGCGTCACCCAGATCCACCATCCCCACCGCCATGGCCAGGGCAATCCGCTCCGACTCGGTCAGTTCCAGTTGCTCCAGGGCGTCGGTGGGCTGCGCCAGCACGTAGGTGGCCGGCCCCTCCTCGGGCGGGCTGGTCTGGATGTCGAATCCCACCTGTCGCAGGGCCTTTTTGTCCCGCTCGAAAGTGCGGCGGGCCGTTTCGGGGTTGGCGTAGTTGCGGTAGGGCGCCATCCGCCGGAAAATCTCCTGGCGGGTGAATCGGCGCTTGCTCGACCACAGCAGACAGAGCAGATTGAGCAGGCGTTCTCTCTTTCTCATCCACTCACCTCTACAACGACTCGATGAACCGTTCCACCCGTTCATCGTGAGAACGGAAGGGATCCTTGCACAGCATGGTCTGCTGGGTCTGATCATTCAATTTGAGGTGCATCCAATCCACCGTGAAGTCCCGGCGGCGGGCCTTGGCGGCCTTGATGAAGGCGCCCCGGAGGCGAGCCCGGGTAGTTTGGGGAGGTCTGGTCTGCGCCCGTGACACCTGCTCGTCGGAGACCAGCTTGTCCACCAGTCCGCGCCGCTCCAACAGGTAATAAAGACCTCGACTGCGGTCCACATCGTGGTAGGCCAGATCCACCAGGGCCAACCGGGAATCCTTTTCCGAAAACCCCCTCCGCTCCCGGTATTCCTGAAGCAGCCGGTACTTGATCACCCAGTCGACCTCCCGATCAAGACTGAGTGGATCTTTTTCCAGGCCCGTCAACAAGTGTTCCCAGCGGTCCACCGCCCTCTGAACCTCGGGAGGGAAACCGGGCTGGTGGGCATAACGGGTGACCCGGTCGAAGTACTCCCATTGGATGTCCAGCGCCGACATCAGCCGCCCGTTCTGCAGGCGGACGTTGGTGGAGCAGGTCAGATCGTGTGATATCTGTCGGATCGCCTTGATCGGATTCTCCAAGGTGAGGTCCCGAAACATCACATCGGCCTCGATCATCTGCAGCAGGGCCAGCATGGTCCCGATCTTGACATAGGTGGCATACTCGCTCATGTTGGAATCACCGGCTATCAAGTGGAGCCGCCGGTATTGGTCGGGGTCGGCGTGGGGCTCATCCCGAGTGTTGATGATGGGCCGGCTGCGGGTGGTGGCCGAAGAGATTCCCTCCCAGATGTGATCGGCCCGCTGAGCGACCGAATAGGTCACCTGCCGGGTGCTCTGGTGGAGTTTTCCCGCCCCCAGGAAAATCTGGCGGGTGACCAGGAAAGGGAGGAGGATGCTGACGGTCTGCTCGAAATCCTTTTGGCGGCTGATCAGGTAGTTCTCATGACATCCGTAGCTGTTGCCGGCCGAGTCGGTGTTGTTCTTGAACAGAAATATCTGACCCTTCACCCCTTCGGCGGCCAGGCGGTCCTCCGCCGAGTGGATCAGGCTCTCCAAGAACCGCTCCCCGGCCCGGTCGTAAACGATCACGTCCTCGATCGAATCGCACTCGGGAGTGGCGTACTCGGGATGGGACCCGACATCCAGATAGAGCCGGGCGCCGTTCTCCAGAAAGACATTGGAGGAGCGCCCCCAGCTGACCACCCGCCGGAACAGGTACCGGGCCACCTCGTCGGGGCTGAGCCGCCGCTGTCCCCGCAAGGTGAAAGTGACCCCGTACTCACTTTCAATCCCGAAGATGCGACGATCCATCGTGTCAGATGCTACCGGGGGCCCGACGATCTTCGGGCCGGAGAAGACAGGGACCGACGGCCGGGAGCGGGATTGTGAATCGCGACCATGGCGGATCCAAAAGGGGTCACACCGGGGCCAGCTTCGACGACCGATTTATCGCGAAGCTTTGTCTCTCCAAATACCTTCGATAGCCTCGAGAAGCGAGCTACCGTGGAGTGGGTGGATGTCACCGACAGCGCCGTAGAGCTGTACCGGCTACTCGTCAAAACCACCCGGCCTCTCACGTTTGAGGAGGCCAGAGACAAGTTGGGACTTTCAAGGGATGACATGCGCCTGGTTGTTGATCTTCTCAATGATGCCCTTGAATCCGATAGCCGTGATGAGATCACAGTCTGATGCAACTTGAATGGTGGCAGTGGGCGCTGACCCTCCTCGGAGTGGCCGTGGTTTCTCCCATTGTCAACAGGTTTTGGAGCACATGGTGGGATGAACGCCGCCACAGGAGAAAGAAGACACAGAAACTTCTAACCGAGGACGCCTTCAAGACGGTCTTCAATGAGTCGATTCTGCCGGACCTCGTGCGCCAGGTCCAAACCATGATCGAAGCACAAATCCGAGCGCGTGTTCATGCCCGATACCTGAAGAGAAGCCACGACTCCGACGTGTCGCCATCTCCCTTCTAACCGGAGGAGCGGTCCCATGGCCGACACCCCACGGCTGATTATCGCGAATTCGGGCGCTGTCTCGCGAAATTCCGACGCCGATTCTTGTCCCCTCCGGGCCCTCCCCCGCCCACCACCTGGCCATCGTTGGGGCGCGGGCGCCCCGGCAAACCGGGACTGGTTGCCCCGGGAGATTGATCCCTTCAGAACGGTCCGAGCGACGTCGGTTCGGACCGAGAGGTGATTCGGCTATTTGAACAGTGTGGAGGACCGGGAAACCCGGTTTCAACCCTGCGGGGGGCTTTTATTTCGCGACTTTCGGAAATAGTCGACGCCGGTGATGGGGGAGGACGAACGACCCGGCTACCAGAGTTATTCGGCGGCTTCGCTGATGCTTTCCGACAGGGAGGGGTGCACCATCAGGGCCTCCAACAGGTTGTCGGTGGTGACATCCGCCTGAACGGCCAGGGCGATTATCCCGATTAAATCCGACGCTCGGTGTCCCACGATGGTGCCCCCCAGCACCACCCGGGTGGCCGGGTCGGAGATCACCTTGACGAAACCCTTTTCCTCGCCTTGCAGGACACTGCGGGGATTGGCCGCGAACGGCACTTTGGTGGTGCGGACCTTGCGGCCCTTGGCGGCGGCCGTGACATCCTCCAGGCCCACCGAGGCGATCTCCGGCGAGGTGAACACCGCGGCCGCCACGTTCGAATAGTCAAGGGGGGTGACCGGGTATCCCAGAGCGTGGTAGGCGATCTTGCGGCCCTGCAGGGACGCCACCGAAGAAAGGGGCATCCGCCCGGTGCAGTCACCGGCGGCGTAGATATTCCTGACCGTGGTGCGCTGGTAGGCGTCCACCCTCACATGGCCCGACCTGGTGAGTTCCACCCCCGCCTCCTCCAAACCCATACCTCTGGTGAGGGGCAGAGACCCCACCGCCAGCAGGGCATGGCTTCCCTGCACCCGCCGGCCGTCGTCACAGTCCACCCGCACCCCCTCGTCGTTGAGATGCACCCCGGCGGCATAGGCGCCCATCACCAGTTTCACGCCTCGCCTGAGGAAATCGTTCTGCAGCACCGACGCCACCTCGGGATCGCGGTGCGGGAGAATCTGCTGCTGGCTGACGATCAGAGTGACCTTGCTGCCCAGCGAATTGAAAATGTGGGTGAACTCCACTCCGGTCACCCCCGATCCCACTATCACCAGATGCTCGGGGGGTTCTCTTATGTCATACACCTGACGGGTGGTGAGCACCCGTTGGCCGTCCACCGGCGCCCAGTCGGGGATGCGGGGCGTCGAGCCGGTGGAAATGACGCAGTAATCGAAACGGAACTCCAGAGTTCCCTCCTCGGTGTCCACCGCCACCCGATCGTCGCCCAGCAACCGGCCCCGGCCCCGGACAATCTGCACGTCCTGAGACAGCAGCAACTCCAAAAACCCCACGTTTATATCACGCCAGATGGTTTGGATTCGTTCCCCCAGCCGGTGGTGGTCGATCTTCCCGGCGGCG
Organism: Acidimicrobiia bacterium; assembly: GCA_965220995.1. Classification (GTDB taxonomy): domain Bacteria; phylum Actinomycetota; class Acidimicrobiia; order Spongiisociales; family ZC4RG35; genus Bin76. The sequence continues at coordinate 385,660 of OZ244856.1, forward strand.
CCCACCACCCCCAGCCGCTCGGCCCGGTCGACCAGATCCTTGGTGGCGGCCGTGGCGGCCATGGTCTTGGAAGGTATGCAATCCCAAAGATGGGCGCCTCCTCCCACCACCGAGTCCTCCACCAACACCACCCTGGCCCCCAGGGAAGCCGCCGTGGTGGCGACCATCACCCCACCCGGCCCTCCTCCCACGATTACAAAGGTCGGACCGTCCGAAGCGCTCGACAGGTTCATCCCGCCCCCCGATAGGATCCGAACACCTCCCGCAACACCCCGGACACCTCGCCCAGGGTGGCACCCGACGCCAACGCCGTCTTCATGGGTGGAAGCAGGTTGCCGTCTCCCCGGGCCGCCTGTCCCAGGGTCCCCAGGTGAGTGTCCACCGCCTCCTGGTCGCGTCCCGATCGATAGGCCCGCAGCCTCCGCAGTTGCGTGGCTTCCAGTTGGGGATCGGAACGACTTATGGAAAGATCGGGCGAGTCGCCCTCGGTGTACTGATTCACCCCCACTACTTTAATCGACCCGTCCTCGATTCCCCGCGCCGCCCGGTAGGCGGACTCCTCGATACGGGCCTGCATCCACTCCACGGCCTCCACCGCCCCGCCCATCCCCTCGATCTTCCGGAGCAGTCCGGTGGCTTCCTCTTCCAGGGCGTCGGTCAGCCACTCGACGTAGTAGGACCCCGCCAGGGGATCGACGGTGTCGGTGACTCCCGACTCCGACGCCAGAATCTGCTGGGTGCGCAGAGCCAAAGTGGCCGAATGGCGGGTGGGAAGACCCAGGGCCTCGTCGAAACCGTTGGTGTGAAGGGACTGGGCGCCCCCCAGCACCGCCGCCAGAGCCGACACGGTGGTGCGGACGATGTTGTTCTCCGGCTGCGGAGCCGTGAGGCTGCTCCCGGCCGTCTGGGCATGGAACCGCATGCGTTGAGATTTCTCCGACCGGGCGCCGAACACTTCCTTGGTGGTCTGCGCCCAGATCCGGCGAGCGGCCCGGAATTTGGCGGCCTCCTCGAAGAGATGAATGTGACTGTTCCAAAAAAACGAGATGCGAGGAGCAAAGTCATCCACTGCCAGGCCGGCCTCGATGCCCGCCCGCACGTAGGCCATCCCGTTGGCGATGGTGAAGGCTATCTCTTCGGCCGCCGTGGCGCCCGCCTCCCGGATGTGATACCCCGAAACGGAGATGGGATTCCAGTGGGGAAGCCGCCGGCAGGCGTACCCGATCAGGTCGGTGACCAGCCTCATGGACGGTCGGGGCGGATAGACGTAGGTGCCCCGGGCTATGTACTCCTTCAGGATGTCGTTTTGCACCGTGCCCCGCAGCGCCCGGGGTTCCACCCCCTGGGATTCGGCCACCAACTCGTAGAGCAACAGCAGAATCGGCGCCGTGGAATTGATGGTCATGGAAGTGGACACCTCCCCCAGGGGGATACCTTCCAAGAGACGATGCATGTCATCCAACGTATCGATGGCCACCCCCACCCGTCCCACCTCTCCCCGGGCCAGGGGATGGTCGGAGTCGAGCCCCATCTGGGTGGGCAGGTCGAAGGCCACCGACAGGCCGGTCTGCCCCGCCGCCAGCAGATCGTGAAACCGCCGGTTGGAAGTCTCGGCGGTGCCGAAACCGGCGTATTGTCGCATTGTCCAGGGGCGATGGCGATACATGGAGGGATAGGGACCCCGGGTAAAGGGGTATTCCCCGGGCAGACCCAGCCGGGCGGGGTCGGCCGGGCGGGTGTACACCTCCTCGGTGGCGATCCCTCCGGGGGTGCTAACGGTTTGGTCCATAAACCCTATATGCTGGCGTTCTAGGGGAATCGTACCCAAACCCCGCCTTTTATCAATGTTGCGCCCCTCACCTTTCCACCGCGCCGAGTCCCTCGACCGCCGAGATCGATGGATGCCGTCTTTGGCGGGCCTGCTGGCCATTATGGTGATCGCCGCCGGATGGGTGGTGCTGTTCTCCTTCCTGGGGGTGAGCGCCGCTTTCGAGGTCTTCCAGGAGGTGCGGGGAAGGCTCGACCCCGACGTTTCCCGCATAGATCTGACTCTGCCCGACCTGTCCCGGGTTTCTCGGGTGTATGCCTCCGACGGTGAACTGCTGGCCGAATTGCACGATGGCCGGGTATCCGAACCTGCTCCCATCGCCGAGATTCCGGAGGTGGTGATCTGGGCGGTGCTGGCGGCGGAGGACGACGACTTCTATCAACACCAGGGGATCGACTTCACCGCCATCGCCCGGACCGCGGTGTACAACTTTCTCTACCAGACCAACCTGGGCGGTTCCACCATCACCCAGCAGGTGGCCAAGAACCATTTTGTGGGAGACGAACTGACCATCGAGCGCAAGATCAGGGAGGCCTTCGTTTCCACCGATCTGGAACGGACCTACGAAAAAGACCAGATACTGGAGTTCTATCTCAACTCGGTCTACTTCGGGTCGGGCGCCTACGGGGTGAGCGCCGCCGCTCGGGAGTTCTTCGCCAAGCCGCTTGAAAAGATCACCCTGGCGGAAGCGGCCACCATGGCGGTGCTGATCCGCAACCCGGCCTTCTACAACCCTCGAACCCGAACCGAGCGGGTGAAGGATCGCCGGGATCTGATCATCAACCTGATGGTGCAAAACGGTTGGGCCGACCCCGAGGAAGCCGAGCAGGCCAAGAACACCCCGATCGAGATCGCCGAGCACCTGCCTTTCCGGGGCGGCGCCGATCACGTGGTGGCGGAAGTGAACCGCCAACTCCTCCACCATCCCCGCTTCTCCTTTCTGGGAGACACCCCCGAGCAGAGGAAAAAGGCGATCTTCGGATGCGCCGCCGACAATCCCCAGTGCCAGGGAGGCGGGGGTCTGCGGATCGAAACCACGGTGGACCTGGATCTTCAGAGAGAGGCCTACCGGGTACTGGAGCGCTGGATGCCCCCTCCCGAGTACCAGCAGAACGTGATCCTGTGCCAGGAACTCTTCCCTTCCGACCCCCTCTCGTTCCTGGAAAGCTACGCCACCGAACATTCCTGCGCTCCCACCGGCTCGATCGTGACGGTGGACAACTACACGGGAGCGGTGGAAGTTATGGCCTCAGGTCTGCCCTTCGACTTCGTTCAGTTCGACCTGGCCATCCAGGGCCGACGCAATCCCGGTTCCAGCATGAAGCCCTTCGCGCTGCTGGGCGCCCTGGAACGCAACCTGTCGCTGGGGACCGCCTTCCCCGCTCCGCCGGTGGTGGAGATCCAATGCCCCAGCATTTGCGTGGAGGATTCCGACATCTGGACGGTCCGCAACGCCGGAACCCGAGATTACGGGGTCCTCACTTTGGAGGACGCCACCAGTTCCTCCATCAACACCGTCTACGCCCAGTTGGTGGACATCATCGGGCCGGCCAAGGTGGCGGAGGTCGCCAACCGCCTGGGCGTGCAGTCCGACCTGCCCCTGGTGCTCTCGATAGTCCTGGGAACCGGGGTGGTCAGCCCCCTGGAGATGGCGTCGGCCTATTCCAGTTTCGCCACCAACGGAGTGTGGGCCGAGCCTTACATCATCTCCCGGGTGGTTTCCTCCGACGGAAACATCCTGTATGAGCACGAGGTGGAGCGCCAGAGCCGAGGGGATCCCGCCGCCTTCGCGGCGGTCCGCATCCCCCTCACCAAGGTTCCAACCTCCCAGGGCACCGCCTCGCGGGCCGACATCGGGCGCCCCCAGGGTGGCAAGACCGGTACCCATCAGGGTTTTCGGGACGCCTGGTATGTGGGGTTCGTGCCCACCCACACCACCGCGGTCTGGGTGGGTTACGAGCACAACCAGATACCGCTTGAGAACGTGGTGATCGGCGGGGAGACCCACCGGCGGGTCTACGGGGGAACGGTCCCCGCTCCCATCTGGGCGGAGTTCATGGAGGTGATGCTCGGGGACGCCGAGGTCACCGGCTTCCCGCCCGACCCCCCCGGGATCGACCGCTACCGGTTACGACCCACCACCTCGGTTCCCCGGGTGGTGGGACTTGATGTGGAATCGGCCCGGGAGGCCCTGCTCAGGACCCGTCTCAACTGGGAGATCGTGGAGGTGGACACCGCGGCGCCCGCCGGGGAGGTTCTATCCCAGCAGCCTTCACCCCGTAGCACCGTCCTGCAAGCCGAACCGGTCAGACTGGAGGTCTCCACCGGCACACCCCCCTCGGCCCCGCTGCCAGACTGGACGGGACTTTCGATCACCGAGGTGCTGGACGACACCGGACGCCTGGAACGGGAAATGTCCCTACTCGTGGTTTTGGACACGGTGTACCTCCCCAACCCGGAGGCGCCCGCCGACCAGGTGATCGGCACCGATCCCGCCCCCGGCACGGTGATCTTCTCCGGCGACCCGGTGACCGTGACGCTCTCCACCGGACAGACCCCCGACCCGGTGACGCTTTCCGATTGGACCGGACTGACCCTCGCCGAGGCGCTGGACGGCATCCGGGCGCTGGAACGGGATACGGGGGTGGCTCTGGCGCCCGAGGTGGTCTACGACGACCACCCCACCTGGGGGGCGGAACGGGTGATCAGCACCGATCCGGAACCCGGCGCCCAGGTTGCGTCCGGCGACACGGTCACGATCGTTGTCTCCACCGGCAATCCTCCCGACGACTCGGGCTGAGCACAAGGCAGGCCCCCCAGCCGGCCCGAGGCGCGAGTCTTCCCGCTAGCCCGCGAAACAATGTCTATCCAAAAGGTATAACGATATATAACAGTGATATACCTTGTATGGACTATGTCAATCACCTATCACAACATGCCGAGGCCGGTGGCGATGAGGTCGCCCCGCCGCCTTCCCCCGACCCGATCCTTCCTGGTGGACCTCACCCACCCCGAGACCGATGGGTTTTCTCCCGGACACGAATATGTGCGCCGCTTTTGGGCGGCGGCCATCGGCCGGGGAGCCATCAGGGATCTACTGGAGTTGTTCTTGGCCGGATTGCGGCAACGGAAGATCCAAGAGCCGTTCCACCTGGGGGTGCTGCTCTCGGCCGGTCTGGTGGAGATGAGCGAGAACCGGATCAGAATGCCGGCGCGGGTGCCGCTTCTTCACTCCTCCCTGGTGGCGCGCCTTCATCCGGCCCTGCGCCTCGATCACCGGCGCTTTGAGTCCTGAGCCCTGCTCGGGGAGGCTTTGGGGGACATCGCCATCCGTCCCACCACCGCCAGCACCGTAGCCTCCCCCACCCAGAATCCCACCGCCACCGAGAGCGCCGGCTCCCAACTCCCCAGCCAGGCCACCACCACAGCCGTCGCCAGACCCAGGATCCAGGCGGCCGCCAGGCTGCCGGTCCGCGACCCGGCCACCAGGGTTTGAGCCACCAACTGCACACCGGCCGCCATCGCCGTCCCCGACGCCACCAAAGCCGCGGTGGTGGCGGGAACCAGAAACTCGGCGCCCATCAGAAACCTCACCACCGACGGTCCGGCCACATAACCCACTGCGGCGGCCGGGACAGCCAAACCGATTGATCCCCACCACAGCCTGGCGGCCAACCTCCGCAACGGCTCCTCTTCGCCGCGCCCCACCATGCGCACCAGGGGAGGAAGCAGTCGACCCTGCAGGCTGTACATCAGGGTGAGCGGCGCCCGGAAGAGGACAAATACCACGAACACCAGACTCACCTCTCGGGCTGTTCCGCCCAGGTAGGTCACCGCCAGGGGCGCCCCGGCCACCAGCAGGTGGGCCGCCGCCGATCCCAGCACATACCTGCGCACGAACATCCCTCCCCCCGCGCCCTCCCGCGCCAATCCTCGATTCCTCCCGAACACAAACCCCCACACCACCCAGGGGGCGGCCGCCATCGCCCAGCCCAGACCCACCGCCCCACCTCCTCCCCACAGCACCAGACCCTCCACCGCCAGCCGGACCAACCCCTCGGCGCACAGCATCAATCCCACCCGCCCATACCACCCCCTTCCCTGCAGCATCCCCTTGCCCACCCAAAAGCAACCGTAGCCCAAAATCAACACCAGCATCTGCCCCACATGAATTCCGACCTGATCGGTCAGAGAGGACAGGGTCCATCCGGCCCCCACCATGGCCACCAGAACGGCGGTCCCCATCACCGCCCAAAGAAGGCCCCGTCCGCTCAGCGGGTGCCGCCCTTGCGTCACCTCCCGGGTGACCCACTGCTCGAGCGGCAGATACAGCACGGCCACGGTAATGAACGCCACCGTCCACATGACACCGATAGGGGCAAAGGCGTCGGGACCCAGTTCCCTCCCTCCCCAGGCGTGAAAGAGATAGGCGGTCACTCCCCCCACCAGGGCCCCCGCCACCATGATGGGCGTGCCCCGCCGCGCCGAGCGAGGCGCCTCCGTCCGGTCGGGGGGGCTCATCGGGATCCCGAACCGGTTATCACCGTCCACACCGAAGACCAGAGGATGCGCAGATCAAGCAGGGGTGAGACGTGCTTTATGTAGTAGAGATCGTAGGCCAGCTTGCGGATCGTGCTCTCCAGGTCGGCGGCGTAGGGGGCATTGATCTGCGCCCACCCGGTGACACCGGGCCTCAGCAGATGACGAGTGGAGTAAAACGGGATCTGCTCCGAGAATCCCTCCACGAACGGCGCTTGCTCGGCCCTGGGTCCCACCAGGCTCATATTCCCGATCAGCACGTTCCAAAGCTGGGGAATCTCATCCAGCCGAAAGCGCCGCAGCGCCCGGCCACCCCGCACCAGTCGGGGATCGTCCACCGAGGCGAATCGGGGGCCGTCGGCCTCGGCGTCATGACGCATGGTGCGAAACTTGTAGATGGTGAACGGCGCCCCGCCCTTTCCCACCCGCACCTGGCGGAACAGCACCGGGCCGGGCGAGGAAACCCGCACCGCCCCTGCCACCAGGACGGCCAGGATGATCCACAGCGGGGAGGTGAGGAGCACCGCCGTCAAATCGAACAGACGCTTTCCCCACAGCCAGTGGTGGACCCGGTGCAAGGTGGTGGTGAGCTGCCAGTCCTCCACCAGCCGGGGCAGGGGGACTCGCTCGGTGTGCTCCTCGTACACCGAACTGAGGGGTTTGACCACCCGGCCCGCCAGGTCGTGCCCCGACACCAGCCGGGCCACCTCCGGGGAGTGGGCCACCCCCATGTCCACCACCAGGGTCACCCCCGGATCGAAGGGGTGCTGATCGGGATGGGAAGCGGGATCGATCACCGCCCGCACCTCGGTATGGGGGGCCGCTCTCAGTTCGTCGACCAGGGCCTGATCCGAGGAGAACACCACCATCGGCTCGCTCCAGGGCCGCCGGTGTCGCACCGCCCGGTGCAGGATCACCGCTGCCGCCCAGATCGCCATGGTGGCTAGCAGAAGAGACCGGGAAAAATAGATCCGGGTGGCCAGCACCATCAGGGCCACCACCGCCAGGGTGACCACCACCACCACCATCCCCCGTCCGTAACCGGGCCGGGGCACCCCGGCTCCGGGAAACGACCAGACCACCGCGGAGGTGCCCGCGGCCGCCAGCATGACAAACGCCAGCATGGGCAACACCCGGGGACCCACCTCCACCACCTCCCACGGCAGGAGGTTGCGGTACAGAATGGTCGAGGAGATCGCCATCGACCCCACCAAAAGAAGGAGATCCACCACCACCATCGACACATAGAACCTGCTTCGCATCATCGAGAATGCTAAGCATCACACCGCCCCGCCCCGTCTTCCTAGCCCCTCGGCGGTCGGCTATGGTGAATGCCCGTGGCAGCAAAGTGGCCGACCGTCTCCATCCTGATGCCTCTCCTCAACGAGGCGGGGGGCTTGGACGAGGTGCTGGCGTCGCTTCGAGATCAGGATTATGGGGGAGAATGGGGGATCTTGGCCGTGGACGGAGGATCGGCTGACCGCACGGTGTCGATTCTTTCGGGATGGCGCAACCAGATACCCAACCTGGTGGTGATCGCCGCGCCGGACGGCGGGCGCAATCTGGTGGACAGTCTGAACCTGGGCTTGGATTCGGCCCGGGGCGAGATCGTGGTGCGGGCCGACGCTCACACCGTTTACGAGCCCGACTACCTCCGTCGCAACGTGCAGGCTCTGCAGGAGACCGGCGCCGACCTGGTGGGAGGACCGATGCGCCCCCATGGAGCGCGCCCCTTCGACCGGGCGGTGGCCCGGGTGATGGTCAATCCCTGGGTGGTGGGGCCGGCCCCCTACCGGCGTGCAGGGTCCCGCCGGGCAGCTGACACCGTGTATCTGGGCGCCATACGGCGTGACGACCTGCGGAAACTGCGGTTCCAGGGCTTCCGCACCGGGGTGGCCGAGGACGCCGATCTGGCCTACCGCATCCGGGCCAGGGGAGGAAACGTGGTGCTGGACCCGGCCATCCGTTCCCGCTACCGGCCGCGGTCGAGTCCGGGTCGGCTCTGGAAGCAGTTCTTTCGGTACGGAAGGGGGAAGGCCGAAATGATCCGCCGCCATCGGCGTCTCCCGAGCCTCCGCCCTCTCGCCCCCCTGGCCCTGGTGGCCGGATTGGCCACCTCGGCGGCGGCCGGGGCCGTGACCGGCCGATGGTGGATTCCCCCCGTGGCGGCCGGGGTGTGGCTGGGTTATCTGGCCGCAGTGGTGGGGGGAACACCGCGCCGGTGGGTGGCGGCAATCATCATCCAACTCTCCAACGGCCTGGGCCTGACGGTCGGCCTGGCGGCGAAGCCAAAACGGCCCGCCCGCCCCGCCGATCCGCTCAACCGATAACCTCCTCGGATTTCATTTGCAGACCGCTCACCACGGGAACTCTACTCACCGCCCTCCAAAACATCACCACCCACCCCCGATAACACCCCCAACCCACCAACCACCGGTCAAGCCCCCCGCCCATGAATAATCGGGGCTAGAACTCCACTTTGAGCTTGCGTGGATGGGTTTATTGGTGGAAGGTCGCGAAAAACAGGGTGGCTGATGGCTTGACTTTGTCTCCCGGGTGTCACATAGTGGTAGGTGTCAAGTACCTCCCGGTCTGTTCCGACGTCGTCCAGACCGGCCGCGGGGACCATATTGTTGGGAATACGAATTCCGCATTCTGCGTGACGGATTCGCGTCCCGACCCCAGGAAAGGTGGTGGCGGGGGGTGGGTCCCTCGGGACAGAGATTTCGGGGGCGGTTTCGCGAAATAGTGTCTGATTTCACAGGTTTTCTTTGTCGCCCGGCTCCTACCCGCTACACGTTTAGGAGTCGGCGCCTTCGTCTGACTGTCCGTTGGCGGGAACCGGAGCCGAGGAGGCTCCCATGACGGCGCTCAGGAGATCCTCGCTCACTCCCAATCCCTGGGCGAGATCGTCCACCGGAGAGAACGAACCCCCCAGTTCCGAGGCGGTCATGGTGGTCCCGAATTCCAGGTCTTCGGGAGTGACCGGCCGCTCGTAGCCGGGAACATCGGGAACGTGGCTGTGGTATTGCACGGCCCCCGTGCCGGCCGGAACCAACTTGCCGATGATCACGTTCTCCTTCAGACCGTTCATGTAGTCGGACTTGGCGGAGATGGCGGCGTCGGTGAGCACCCGAGCGGTCTCCTGAAATGAGGCCGCCGACAGCCAGGACTCGGTGGCCAGGGACGCCTTGGTGATACCCATCAACTCCGGGCGCCCGGTGGCCGCATCCTTGTTTTCTTCCCGCAGACGGTCGTTCTCCTCCGAAAACACCTGTCCGTCCACCAGTTCGGCGGGCAAGAAGCCCGAATCGTTGGCCCGCACGATGCGAACCCGACGCAGCATCTGGCGCACCACCAACTCAATGTGCTTGTCGTGGATCTCCACGCCCTGGGACTGATAGACCTTCTGCACCTCGGTGACCAGGTACTCCTGGGCGTCCCTCACTCCCCGGTACTCCAGCACTTCCTTGGGATCGAGCGGCCCCTCGGTGAGAGGTTCTCCGGCCTGGACGGTGGCGCCGTTTCTCACGCTCAGCCGGGCGTGACCCAAGAGCGGTATCACAACCTCGCTCGGAGCGCCGAACTCGTCGGCGCCGGTGAGCCGGATGCGGCGGCCCTCGTCGGCGATCACTTCGATCTCGATCAATCCGCTGATCGGCGCCAGGATGGCCTTTCCTTTCGGGCTGCGCGCCTCGAACAATTCCAGCACGCGGGGCAGCCCCTGGGTGATGTCGGATCCCGCCACTCCCCCGGTGTGGAAGGTCCGCATGGTGAGCTGGGTCCCCGGCTCGCCGATCGACTGGGCGGCCATGATCCCCACCGCGGCGCCCTCTTCCACCATCTGGCCGGTGGCCAGGCTCATTCCGTAGCACCCTTGGCAAACCGAGGCGCGGGTGTCGCAGGTGAGAACCGAGCGAACCTTGACCCGGCCCACTTCCGCCGCCCGGTTGACAATGGCGCCCAGCACGTCGGCGTCGATCAACCGTCCGGCGGTGAGCGGATCGCCCCGGTCGGTGACCAGCGCCTGGCCGTCGACCTCCACCGGCTCGGCCAGCACCCTTCCGAAGATATGACTGCGAAGACGGCGCACGTTGTGGGGATCCACCGGGAACCAAACCGCCCGGTCCGTTCCGCAGTCGGTTTCTCTCACCATTACTTCCTGGGAGACATCCACCAACTTGCGGGTCAGATACCCGGCGTCCCGGGTGCGGAGCGCCGTGTCGGCCAGACCCTTGCGGGCGCCGTGGGTTGAAATGAAATACTCCAACACCGAAAGACCCTCTCGGAAGTTGGAGGTTATGGGGCTGGGAATGATGTCGCCCCGGGGATTGGCCACCAGGCCTCTCATTCCGGCAATCTGACGAACCTGCATGGTGTTGCCCCGGGCGCCGGAGCCCACCATCATCTCCAAGGGGTTGAACCGCTCGGCCCCCAGCGTGGCCTCCATCTCCTCCTTGACTTTTTCGGTGGCCTCGCTCCAGATCTCGATCAGCTCCGAACGACGCTCGCCATCGGTGATGATGCCCGTTTCATACAACTGCTGGACTTTCTCGGCCTTGCGGCGGTGCTTGTTGAGGATCCTCTCCTTGTTGCGGGGCGTCTTGACATCATCGAGGCCGATGGTCAAACCGGCCACCGTGGCGAAGCGGAACCCGAATTCCTTGAGCTTGTCCAGGGACTCCACCACCTCCGACCGCGGATAGCGGTTGATAGCCACCTCCACCAGCCGGCGAATGCCCGATTTGATCACCACCGAGTTCACGTAGGGGAAGGAGGCGGGGAAGGCGCCGTTCAGAATGATGCGACCCACCGTGGTTTCGGTCAGGACCTCACCCGACTTCCACTCCGGGGAGATCAAACCCTCCAGGTCGTCCCGGAGTTCCTCGTGGCGTTCGGGGTCCCCGGCCAGTTCACGCAGCCGCACCTGGATGGGAGCGTGAAGATTCAGCTGACCCAGCTCGTACACCATGATCGCCTCTTCCGGGGAGCCGAAGATCCGTCCCGCGCCCGGGGCGCCGGGCTCGGTGAGGTAGTAGATCCCGATCACCATGTCCTGGCTGGGGGTGACGATCGGGCGGCCCGAGGCGGGAGAGAGCACGTTGTTGCGGGACAGCATCAGAAGCCGCGCCTCGGCCTGGGCCTCGGGAGATATGGGAAGATGCACCGCCATCTGGTCTCCGTCAAAGTCGGCGTTGAACGCCTCGCACACCAGGGGGTGGATCTGGATGGCCTTGCCCTCCACCAGCACCGGCTCGAACGCTTGAATGCCCAAGCGGTGCAGGGTGGGAGCGCGGTTGAGCAACACCGGGTGTTCGGAGATGGCCGACGACAGAACGTCCCACACCTCGTCGCGCTGCTGCTCGACCATCCGCTTGGCCGACTTGATGTTGGGCGCCTTGTCGGTGTCCACCAGGCCCTTCATCACAAAGGGCTTGAAAAGTTCCAGCGCCATCTCCTTGGGAAGACCGCATTGATGCAATTGCAGCTGCGGCCCCACCACGATCACCGAGCGGCCCGAGTAGTCCACCCGCTTTCCCAGAAGGTTCTGGCGGAAGCGCCCCGCCTTGCCCTTGATCATGTCCGACAGCGACTTGAGGGGGCGGGTGCCCTGCCCGGTCACCGCTCTTCCCCGACGACCGTTGTCGAACAGGGCGTCGACCGCTTCCTGCAGCATCCGCTTTTCGTTGTTCACGATGATTTCGGGCGCCCCGAAGTCGAGCAGCCGCTTGAGGCGGTTGTTGCGGTTGATCACCCTCCGGTAGAGGTCGTTGAGGTCGGAGGTGGCGAAGCGTCCGCCGTCCAACTGCACCATGGGCCGCAGATCGGGAGGGATCACCGGCAGGGTGTGCAGCACCATGTTGGTGGGGTTGTTCAATGCCTCGGCGAAGGGGCGCACCACTTTCATGCGCAACGTGGCCCGCTGACGACGCTGAGCGGAGGTGGCGTCCATATCGGCGCGGAGTTGCTCCATCTCGGCATCCAGGTCCATGTTGGTCAACAGGTCGCGGATCGCCTCGGCGCCCATCCCTCCCCGGAAGTAATCGCCGTAGTTGAATTCCATCGTCTTCCACAGCTGCTCGTATTCCACCAGGTCCTTCACCTGCAGCCGGCGTATGGTCTCATAGGCCTCCGATTCCAGCTCGCACTCGTCCTCCATCCGCTGCTGGCGGTCGGCGATCTCGGTCTGAGCCTTCCGCTCCGCCGCCCTGATCTCGGACGTCTTGGCGCCGCCCTCCTCCATCCGGGCCATTTCGATCTCCAGGGCCTCGAGGCGGTTCATCCTCCACTCCTCGAAGCCGTCCTTCACCTCGGCGACCTCCTCCAGATAGGACTTTTCCAATTCGGGCAGATCACGCAGCAGCCGGGGCCGGTCCACCGAGGTAACCACGTGGGCGGCGAAATAGATAATCTTTTCCAGGTCGCGAAGCGAGATGTCGAGCAGGTATCCCAGCCGGGAGGGCACTCCCTTGAAAAACCAGATGTGGGCCACGGGCGCCGCCAGGTCGATGTGGGCCATTCTCTCCCGCCGCACCTTGGAGCGGGTGACCTCCACCCCGCACTTTTCGCAGATCAGGCTCTTGTACCTGACCCGCTTGTACTTTCCGCAGTAGCACTCCCAGTCTCGCTGGGGTCCGAAGATACGCTCGTCGAACAGCCCGTCGCGTTCGGGTTTGAGGGTCCGGTGGTTGATGGTCTCGGGCTTTTTGACTTCTCCGTGGGACCAGGAGCGGATCTGGTCGCTGGAGGCGAGGCTGATCTGCACCTCGTCGAAGATGATCCGGCGGTGCGCAAGCTGATGTCTGGAATCGGTCATGGTCATTGGCTATCTCTTCCCTTGCAACTGCAACGTCGCCTAGATATACAAAGAGGCGGTGGTGGCGTCCTCGGGTCTCTCCGGACGGGATATGTCGATCCCCTCCAGCATGCTGGTGGTGCGGTAGGCGTCCTCGTCGGTCTCACGCAGATCCACCCGCTCGCCGGCGGACAGCATTTCCACGCTCAAACCGAGGCTCTGCATCTCCTTCACCAGCACCCGGAAGCTCTCGGGCACCCCGGGCTCGGGCGGATTGTCTCCGCGGACAATCGCCTCGTACACCCGGATCCGGCCCCGCACGTCGTCGGATTTGATGGTTAAGAACTCCTGAAGGGCGTAGGCCGCGCCGTAGGCTTCCAGTGCCCAGACCTCCATCTCCCCGAACCGCTGCCCTCCGAACTGGGCCTTCCCACCCAGCGGCTGCTGGGTGATCAGGGAATAGGGGCCGGTGGAACGGGCATGGATCTTGTCGTCCACCAGGTGGACCAGCTTCAGCATGTAGATGTAGCCCACGGTGATGGGCTTGTCGAACCGCTCCCCGGTGCGGCCGTCATACAGGTAGGACTTCCCGGCCCGGTCGACCAGGCGCTTGCCGTCGGAGTTGGGAAGGCTGCAACGCAGAAGCTTCAGTATCTCCTGCTCGCTCGCCCCGTCGAACACGGGAGTGGCCAGCCGGCTCCACGGATCACCCTCGGACGGCAGGGGACTGTCGGGGGTGGAGAACTTGTCCCACCCCGAGGCCGCCACCCAACCCAGGTGGGTCTCCATCACCTGGCCCAGGTTCATGCGAGATGGAACCCCCAGGGGCGAGAGCACGATGTCCACCGGAGTCCCGTCCGCCATGAACGGCATGTCCTCTTCGGGCAGTATCTTGGCGATCACGCCCTTGTTGCCGTGCCGCCCGGCCAGCTTGTCGCCCTCCGATATCTTGCGCTGCTGAGCAACGTACACCCGCACCTGCTCGTTGACGCCCGACTTGAGGTTCTCGCCGTCGGCCCGGCGCAGCACCTTCACGTCGATCACCTTGCCCCCCTGCCCGTGCTTGACCTTCAGCGAACTGTCCCGCACCTCCCGGGCCTTCTCGCCGAATATGGCGCGCAGCAGCCGCTCCTCGGGAGTCAACTCGGTTTCTCCCTTGGGGGTCACCTTGCCCACCAGGTAGTCGTTGGGACTCACCTCGGCGCCAACCCGGATGATGCCCTCCTCGTCGAGATGGGCGAGCACCTCGTCGGGCACGTTGGGGATGTCCCGGGTGATCTCCTCGTCCCCCAGCTTGGTTTCCCGGGCCTCGGTCTCCAGTTGCTCGATGTGAATGGAGGTGAGAATGTCCTCTTTCACCAGCCGCTCGGACAGCACGATGGCGTCCTCGAAATTGTATCCCTGCCAGGGCATGAAGGCCACCAGCAGGTTCTTGCCCAGCGCCAGTTCGCCATGGTTGGTGGACGATCCGTCGGCCAGCAACTGGCCCTGCCGTACCCGGTCGCCCTCCTGCACCACCGGCTTGTGGTTGATGCAGGTTCCCTGGTTGGAGCGGGTGAACTTGTCGAGCGGCAGACGGTGACGGGTTCCCCGGCTTTCCCGCACCACCACCTCCCGGCCGGTTACCTTCACCACCTGGCCGTTACAGGGAGAGGTGATCATGTCGCCCGAATCCCGGGCCGCCACCTCTTCCATGCCGGTTCCCACCAACGGCGCCTCGGCTCTCAGCAGGGGGACCGCCTGGCGCTGCATGTTGGAGCCCATCAGGGCGCGGTTGGCGTCGTCGTGCTCCAAGAACGGTATGAGAGAGGTGGAGAGCGAGACGATCTGCTTGGGGGACACGTCCATGTAATGCACTTCCGACGACGGCGCCCGGTCGACCTCGCCGCCCGCCCGGCGGACCAGCACGGTGTCGTTGGCGAACGTGCGATCCTCGGTGAGGGGAGCGTTGGCCTGGGCGATCACGAACCGCTCCTCCTCGGTGGCCGCCAGGTAATCCACCTGGTCCAGCACCCGGGAGTCTTCCACCTTGCGATAGGGGGTTTCGATGAACCCGTAGCGGTTGACCCTGGCATAGGTGGCCAACGAGCCGATCAGCCCGATGTTGGGGCCCTCGGGAGTCTCGATGGGACACATCCGGCCGTAGTGGGACTGGTGCACGTCCCGCACCTCGAATCCGGCCCTCTCCCTGGACAGGCCGCCCGGACCCAAAGCGGACAGCCGGCGGCGATGGGTGAGGCCGGCCAGGGCGTTGGGCTGGTCCATGAATTGGCTCAGCTGGGAGGTCCCGAAGAACTCCATGATGGCAGCGGTCACCGGGCGACTGTTGATCAGGATGCGGGGGGTGATGGAATGGTGGTCCTTGGTGGACATGCGCTCCTTGACCACTCTCTCGAGCCGCGACAGGCCGATCCGCAACTGGTTCTGCACCAGTTCCCCCACGGTTCTCACCCGGCGGTTGCCGAAGTGATCGATGTCGTCGGTGAGCACCGGCACCTCCACTCCCTGGTGGGTGGTCATGGAGGCTTGGCCGGCATGCAGGGCCACCACGTAGCGAAGGGTGTCGATGATGTCCTCGTCCCGGAGCAACTGCAGGCTCGGCCAGTTGCCGTTGAGACTGAAGTCCCGCTGGGAGAGGACCTCCTCGTCGTTGAACTTCTGGGCCAGCTTGTAGCGTCCCACCCGGCTGAGGTCGTACCGCTTGGTGTTCCGGAACCAGTTGTTGATCAGGCCCAGGGCCGATTCGGCCGAGGCCGGTTCGCCGGGGCGGAGTTTGCGGTAGAGATCGATCAGCGCCGCATCCCGGTTGGAGGGAACCGTGTCCCGCTCCAGGGTGTTCTGCACCAACTCGGCGCCGTCGAAGATCTCCAGGATCTGATCGTCGGTCTCGATCAACTGATCGGTGCCGGGAATCTTCACCCCGATGGCCCGGAGAAACGAGGACATGTGCTGGCGTCGCTTGCGATCCACCCGAACGCCGATGGTGTTCTTCCGGTCGGTGTCCATCTCCAGCCAGGCGCCCCGGCCGGGGATCACCTTGGCGTTGTAGAACCAGCCGTCGGAGTTCTTCTCGGGGGTGCGGTTGAAATAGACCCCCGGCGAGCGCACCAACTGAGAAACGATCACCCGCTCAGTGCCGTTGATCACGAACACCCCCTTGGGCGTCATCATCGGGAAGTCGCCCAGATAAATCTTTTCCTCTTTGATCTCTCCGGTGTGCCGGTTCAGGAAACGTCCGGTTACCGTGAGCGGTCGCCCGTAGGTCTTGTCCTGGGACTTGCACTCCTCCACGGTTGCGGAGGGTTTATCGAAAGTGTGGTCCGCCAACTCCAGGATCAGGTAGCCGGTTACATCCTCTATCGGGGAGATTTCCGCAAAGACCTCGTCGATTCCCTGGTTGAGGAACCAGTCGAAGGACTCTCGTTGGATGGCTATCAGATCGGGAAGTTCATGGGCGGTGGGGATACGGGAGAAAGAAAAACGCTCGGGCAGGCGCGCAGGCAAGACGCGGTCCTCCTTAAGAAAATGTGGCTGTGAACGGGCGAAACCCCAATGTTATACGCGTTGGCATGATTCTGCCAAATTTGTTATAGCCGCCCATATCGGGCCACCCTCCGCTTTCTTACTCTAGACACCGCAAGGCGAACCTGTCAAGTAAATGCGGGACTGCTTTCCGGCTCAAAGCGCCCACCGGCTGTTCGGGACTCCTTACCTCGCGGTTGGCGGTGGTCTGCTTATTTCACGTTGCCCGTGGAAGTGGCGTGACCTCCCCTCTGAGTTGAAGGGATTCTCGAAAGCGCAATAGGGTGGTTTTCCGATTGTCCCCCGGCAGGGTGCGACCTTCGACCCCTTTCCCGCGAAGGCGGACCCGCCGGAGAGTGCATCTTTCGCGCCTCCGCCGCCGTGTAGGCCGGGGCCTGGTGATCCACGAACTCCGGATGGCCGAAGGCCTTCAGCACCCGCTTCCACCGGCCCTTGTAGAAGATCTTCCACTGGTCATCGGTCTGCTCCCCGATCTTGCCGTACAGGGAGGCAACCAGGCTGGAGTACCTGACCCGCGGGTGATCCGCCGGCAGTTGTTCGTCCACAGACTGCATCTGATACACTACCAGGCCAGGTTCGTCGTCATCCACAATGCTCTGGGTGTACGTCGAAAACGGGCCGACAGTATACCCGGTGTCCGGGTTGATGACGAGCGTCACCGAACCGTTCGGCTCGTCATTGTCGTCGTTGATCGTGTCCAGTTTCAGGGCTGCAAAGCCTTCGCTGGGGATAATCACCGTCCGCGTGCCGGTTTCGACGCCGAAGTCCCCGGTGGCCGTCACAGTGACACTTACCCCCAAATCCGACGGCGGGGCCGGATCGGCGGTGATCAAAAAAATGGCCTCCTGCCCCTCGTGCGCGGCGGCCACATAACCGCCGCTGTCCTCGACCTTCAGATGGACCGTGAACGGCACCCTCGCCTCGGACGGACCCCGGAGCCTGATCCGGAACCGGGCCGGTTCCCCTTCGGTCACCTCGGTCCCGGGGTTGAGAGGCTCGATCAAAATCTTGTGGCTTATCCGGTTGGGCGGCGTGTCCGGCCCGTCCTGGATGTTATAGGTCAGGTAATTGTTGACGCCGAAGTAGCCGTTGCCGGCCATCAACACAATCCTCGCCCGGTTGTCGCCGTCGTGGCCGTCGGCGTTCGCCCGAACGGGAACGGTCACGTTGAGCGATGGCTGGCCGGCCGGCCAGACCACGGACTTGTATTCCGAATGCACGTGCCAGCCGGGCCGATAGTCCAAGTCGTCGAGCACGTAGTAATTGACCGTAAGGTCGGCGCCGATTCCGTGCTGACTTTCGGGCTCAAGCGCATGCCTGACCTGGAAGACCAGATCGCCGTCGGTCTCCTGCACGGTGACGACATCGTCGGTGACCACATTGCCCCCCACCACCGCGTTGATCCCGATATGGGTGACCTCCGTGGGAGGAGACAGCCGCACCACGAACACCGGTGACAGGGCGTAGAACCCCAGGTTCGTGCGGTTGTTCGGAGTGGTGGTGCCCGTGTTCAAAGACTGGCCACCGGTTCCGGGGTTGCCCTGCGTCACCTGCCCGCCGTTGCCCAGAGGGGTAGTGGATGACGTTCCGTCGTTGCCGCAACCGGTGTACGGCCAGCGGTTATCGGGTGGGTTCGACCCGGCCTCGGTGTGAACGTTGTTGTGGCTCTGGTTGTCCCAGGTTCCGTCGTAGAACCCGGCGTAGTTGTCGGCGACCTTGACGCCGTTCAGCCAGTAGATGGGTTCCCCGGTTCCGCTGTCGGTGCCGGTGTTCACCTTGGCGTTTACCGCAGAAGTGCAGCCGACCACTTTGAAGGTTGAGCTGTACGGCTGAATGGCCGCGTGCCCGGAGGCGGCGGCGGTCTGTACGTGGGTGTTGTAGTCAGCGATGTCGGTGGATTGGGCGTTGCGGAACGTCGAGCTGCGGAACAGCAGCCGGAACTTCTGCCCCGGACCAATACCCGAAGGAGTCAGCGCCCAGTCCGGCGCCACGGTGTAGGAACCGTCGGCGTTGGCGGTGGGCGTACTCTGAGCCTGCACACCCCCCGACGGCCCGGAAAAGACCACGGTGGTCGCCGCCAGAAAAGCAGCCAGGCCGAGCAGGACCCCCCTCCTCATTGCGGCGGACCGTCTGCCTCGGAGAATCAGGGAGGGGGAAAGCCCCCCGGCGGGTTGTTCATGTCCAACCTCCTCAGTGGCCCATGGTGTCCCTACCGCCGTGCAGGCGCCGGTACGCAACGTCGTCCAATCTCGAATCAAGACTGTTTGATTGGCAAAGACGATAATAGATAACGTTCTATTTGCAAAAGACGAATAATGGATGCAATATTCGGAGTGGAATATATCTGATAAAAGAGGAACAGTAACAGTTGAGGGCCGCTTGTGAAAGATAATCATGCAGAATATGAATAATTTCACATTACCTCGGCTGGTCACCGACAGCCTGGTGAGGCGACTCGGGGTGATGCCGGCCGTGGTGGTGACCGGCGCCCGGCAAACCGGCAAGACCACTTTGGTGGAAAGGCTCACCCCCGGCGTCCGCCGCTACCACTCGCTGGACGACCTGGATGTTCTGGATCTGGCGCGCCGCGATCCGCAGGCTCTGCTGGAAGGCGATGGGCCGATCACCGTGGACGAAGTCCAGCGCGAGCCGGGGCTTCTGCACGCGGTGAAGCGCGCCATCGATCGGCGCAGGCGCCCGGGCCGGTTCCTGCTGACCGGATCGGCCAACCTCCTGCTGATGCGCCGTGTGTCGGAATCCCTGGCCGGGCGGGCCGCCTACCTGACGCTTTGGCCCATGACCCGCCGAGAGCAACGCGGCCTGGGGACGGGCGGGATCTGGGAACAACTGCTGGAAACCGAGGAAGGCGAGTGGGTCGATCTGATCACGGCCCAACCCGAGGTCCCCGATGATTGGCGCCTCCTGGCCCGCCGGGGAGGCTTCCCCTATCCGGCGCTTCATCTGGATTCGGAACCGGACCGGGCCATCTGGTTCGACGGCTACGTCCGCACCTATTTGGAGCGTGATCTGCAACGCCTCGCC
Organism: Acidimicrobiia bacterium; assembly: GCA_965220995.1. Classification (GTDB taxonomy): domain Bacteria; phylum Actinomycetota; class Acidimicrobiia; order Spongiisociales; family ZC4RG35; genus Bin76. The sequence continues at coordinate 405,408 of OZ244856.1, forward strand.
TCTATCTCGGCGCTGCCGGATTTCCGGCGTCTCATGCGCATGACCTGTCTGGGTATCGGAAACCTGGCCAACCAGTCGCAACTCGGACGTAACGCCGCTTTGCCTCAAGCCACCACGTACCGTTATCTCAATCTCCTGGAGGCGTCCCACCTGCTGGTTCGACTGCCCGCCTACCCGGTGATCAGCACCAAACGACTGATCAAATCACCCAAGATCTACTGGGCCGACACCGGGCTTGCCATGCACATCGCCGCAGAAGAGCAACCACGGGGCGCCCATCTGGAGAACCTGGTGCTCCATGATCTGATGGCGTGGCGCGACCATCGACTGCCCCAGGCGGAGATCCACCACTGGCGCACCACCATCGGCGAGGAGGTGAACTTCGTGATCGAGGCCGGAGGCCGCCTGCAGCCCATCGCGGTCAGAGCCACCGAACGCCCCCGCCTGGCGGACACCACCCACCTGCGCACCTTCCAATCCCAGTACGGAAAGAGATCCCGCCTCGGCCTCCTGCTCCACACCGGAAACACCCTGGAATGGATCTCCACCGACGTCCTGGCAGTCCCCTGGTGGCGGGTCATGTAAAGAGGCCTGGACCTTCCAATCCACCCTGAGCTTCCCAGGGTACCTGACAACGCCTTACCACCCTGGGGCAGAAGCCAACAGGAAGGTGCTTGCCAGCCTGTCTATACCACCGTCAGGTCAAATAGCGGGCATGGAACACGTAACAGCACTGTCGACACTTAGGAAGTGTCGTCTTCCAACAAGGGGATGGTTTCAGGAAGTAGGCGCCGGTCCCAATAAGGCAATCTTGCTTCAAGGAACAGGCGATAGGCCCGTAGGGATTCTGCCCGCATTTGATCGGGGATCCCGCACTGTTTGACGATCTCGTCGGGCGTGCAAGTGAGCAAATCAACTCCCACCAGATCTCCTGTGACCTTGTGCGGCACAGTTACCTTACCGTTGGGGGGATTCTTCGCCACCACATCTTCGTAGTAGTCCCAGTCGGCGGGATAGAACTCGTTAAGGCGTTCCTGCGCCTCTCCTATGGCTTTTTCCAGCGCCGCCTGCGGCTTGGTGGCGGCTGCCTTGTCACGCCTCAAAGCCATGTGCCCACCCTAACCAAACCGCTGAGCTTTGAATGCGGAACGGCGTGCACTGTCAATCTTCCAGCAGTGGGACGGTCTTCTCCGGCCCGTCGTAGAAGCGAAGCAAAAGCCTCGCATAAGAGCGATTGAGTAACCTCTGCTGCTCCCAATGTTCCTCGGGAAGACCACATTCCCGCATGATGTCATCGTTGGTAACCGTGAGCATTTCGAACCACACGTCCTTGCCCTCTGTGTAGTGCCCCACCGCAAACAGGGTGTCTCCCTGGTTGAAGGACCCGTTTTCAGCCAGGTGATCGGAGTATTATTCCAGCCCTTTCCGGAGTTCTTCGTGAGACATGACTCCTCTTGGTCCGAGAGGATCGCAGCACAGCGTTGGATAGTTCGGTTTCTGTGGAGCTGACGGGACTTGAACCCGTGACCTCTTGCATGCCATGCAAGCGCTCTTCCAAGCTGAGCTACAGCCCCTGGCCGGCGCCAAGTATATCAGGCCGGGGCTGGACCCGAGGTGGCGGATACGGCGGGCGGTGACCAGGAGACCGGGGGTGCGTCGCCCCACAGGCGCTCCAAGCCGTAGTAGTCACGGTGTTCGGGGCTGAATATGTGCACCACGAAATCCCCGTAATCAAGCAACACCCATTCGGCCTTGGCCAGGCCCTCTTCTCCCAGGCGCTGCCGCCCGACTTCTCGAAGCCGCGTTTTCAGATCGTCGGCCAGGCTCTGGATGTGGGGCCGGGAACGGCCGGTGGCGATCACGAACACCTCGGTGATGCCCATCGCCTCCCCCACCGCGAGCAGCACTATGTCAGAGGCATTCTTCTGCGCCAGCACATCGGCCGCCACCCGTGCGGCTTCCCGAGTCTCTACCAGGTCACCCCCTGCGTCTTGGAGATTGCTCTCATCATAAGCAGTCCCCGGGAGCATAGAGGCGGTTGTCCTCCACATAGGAGCGCACCGGCTCGGGCACCAGGAAGCGAATGCTGCCACCGGCCCGACACAGGCGCCTCACCTTCTGGGAACTGATGTCCAGGCTCGGGACATCCAACCACACCAGCGGATGCCTGAGCAGTTCCTCCACCCGGTCGAGGTGATCGGCCCCCGAGCGGGGAGCAACCGCCAGGCGGACCCGGGCAGCCACCTCCTCCCAGAGCATCCAATTGGGCAGGCCCCCGGCGACATCGGCGCCCACCACCAGGTATATCTCGTCCTCGGGCGGGTAGGTCCTCAAAGTGTCCGCCATGTAGCTGGGCCCCTCTCGCCGGACTTCGCAGTCGTTCACCGAAAAATAGGGCGTGGGGGCGGTGGCGAGCCGGGTCATCTGCAGCCGATGACGGGATTCGGTGGGGGGAGAGGACCCCTTCCACCAGGGGTTGCCGGCCGGAACGAATTCCACGGCGCCGACCCCCAACTGACGGTAGGCGGCTTCGGCCAACACCAGATGTGCCAGGTGGGGAGGATCGAAAGTGCCACCCAGCACTGCCCTTATCACCCCATTTACCTTAGTTGGAGGGGGGTTCGCGGATCAACCCCGGGATGTCCGGCGGGGGGAAGGAGCCGAAGGCTCCCGCGGGCGGCGGTCCGGTGGCGGCCGCATCGGAGGGCGGGCTCGGGATCTGTGTACCGCCCGTCCACCCTCAGCGACAGGTGCACCGCCCACCGGCCATGATGGACGCCGGCTCTCCCCAACCTCCCACTCACCGAAACCCGTTGTCCCGCCGCCACCCACACCTCGGACAGAAAGGACAGGCTGACCTTCACCCCCGGCCCCGAAGCGATGGTCACCGACCGCATCCCGGCCACCCGTCCGGCGAAGGTGATCGTCCCCCCGACGGGCGCCCTCACCACCGATGACCGCGAAGCAGCCAGGTCAACCCCGAAGTGACCTCCGGCTCTGGCCGGCTCAAAGGGCCGGACCACTTTCCCGGCGACCGGCGGGGCAAGCGCCGGGGAACAGGGCGGCGCCGCGGTGGCCGGGAGGGAAACGACCACCAGCAGCGCCACCATCGGGGCCGCCCAGCCGCGGTGGATGCGACTGTCCATCCCGACAGGTTGGTCCGCCGCCGCGGGAAAGTCAAGGGATCGGACCGGGTTTTTTCGGGCCCGCCGGTCGGCGATTGGATGACCGGGCCGCTTGCGCTAACTTATGGGGTTCGGTAGGCACGGCCCCCGCGAGAGGACCCTCCGTGGCAAAAGACACCCGCAAGATCGCCCTGATGGGATTCGGGAGGATCGGACGCAACCTGTTTCGCCAGTTGAGAAACCACCCCTTCCTGGAAGTGGGCGCCATCGCCGATCCGGCCGATCCGGTGGGTCTGGCCTATCTGCTGCAATACGACTCCATCTACGGGCGCTTTCCCGAACCGGTTTCCTACCGGGACGGCTACCTGATCACCGGCGAACGGCGCACCCCCCTTCGGGCCGACCGGGATCCCGGGGAGACCGATTGGAGTGAGCTGGGGGTTTCCCTGGTGGTGCAGGCCACCGGGGGTCACAGCACCTACCGGCAGTGCCGCCGTCATCTGGCCCGAGGAGCCCGGGGTGTGGTGTTGGCCTCCACCCCGCAGACGCCGGGGGACATTCCCATTCTGCTGCGGGGAGTGAACGACCACCTGCTGCAATCCGATACCTCGGTGGTGGCGCTCGGCTCAAACACCGCCAACGCCCTGGCGCCCATCCTGTGGACCCTGGCCGACAACTTCGGGTTGAAGAGGGCGTTTTTCACCAGCGTGCACGCCATGACCAACGCCCAGCGACTGGCCGACGTCCCCACCTCCGGTTTCCGATCGAGCCGGGCCGCCGCCGACAACATCATCCCCTCGCCCACCGACTCGGCCCGGATCCTGGCCGCCGCCCGCCCCGAGTTCGCAGGACGGCTTCATTCGCTGGCCCTCAATGTCCCGGTGGCGGACGGCTCCACCGTGGACCTGGTGACGGAACTGCGTTCCCCGGTGGACGTGGGGAAAGTGAACCGGGCGATCCGGGAGGCCTGCGAGACCCGCTACCGGGGAATCGTGGAATATTCCACCGATCCGATTGTCTCGTCCGATGTCACCGGCGCCTCCGAGTCGGCGGTGTTCGACAGTTTGTCCACCATGGTGATGGGCGACGGCCTGGTCAAAACGGTCACCTGGTACAACAATGGCTGGGGATACTCGGCCCGGATCGTGGAGGTGCTGGAAGAAATGAGCGGCCGATGACCACCCGGGTGGCGATCAATGGGTTCGGCCGGATCGGACGGTCGGTGCTGCGGATCCTGATCGGGCGGGACGTTCCCGATCTGGAGGTGGTGGCCATCAACGACCTGGCCGACGACGACGTGCTGGCTTATCTCTTGCGCTACGACTCGGTGATGGGACCCTTGACGCAAGAGGTGAGCCTGGCCGACGGGGTCATGACCGCCGGCGGACACCAGGTTCACATGCTGTGCGAATCCCGGCCCGCCCGGCTGCCGTGGGCCGACCTGGGGGTGGACGTGGTGGTGGAGTCCACCGGGGTGTTTCGCACCAGGGGAGCCCTGACCGGGCATCTGGAGGCAGGCGCCCGACGGGTGATACTCACCGTGCCCCCCAAGGACCCCCTGGACCTGACCGTGGTCCTGGGCGTGAACGACCACCTGCTCGGGCCGGATGCCTCGCTCGTTTCCAACGCCTCCTGCACCACCAACTGCCTGGCGCCCATCGCCAAGATTCTCAACGACCGCTACGGGATCCGGAGAGGACTGATGACCACGGTGCACGCCTACACCAACGATCAGCGACTGGCCGACGTGCCCCACGCCGACCTCCGCCGCAGCAGAGCCGCCACCAGCAACATCATTCCCACCACCACCGGGGCCGCCCGGGCGGTGGGCACCGTGCTGCCGGAGCTACAGGGACGGTTGGACGGAATGGCCATGCGGGTGCCGGTGGCGGACGGCTCGATAGTGGACCTGGTGGTGCAACTGTCCGAACCGATCACCGCCGATGGTTTGAACGAGACCGTACGGGAGGCGGCTTCCGGCCCGTTCGCCGGCATCGTCCAGTACACCGAAGCGCCGGTGGTCTCCTCCGACATCATCGGCAATCCCCATTCCAGCGTCTTCGACGCCGGGGGCACCGCGGTGCTGGGAACCAATCTGGCCAAGGTCCTGGCCTGGTACGACAACGAGTGGGGTTACTCGAACCGGGTGGTCGACCTCATCGAACGTCTGATGGAACTGCCTGCCTGATCGGCCGGAAAGCCGGGTGGAGGCGGTGGTCGGCCAACTGTTCGACGAACCTCTCCAATTGCCGCAAGTTCCGCACCTCGAACACCTCTGCGCACCGGGCGCCCATCCGATTCATCAGAGAATCCCCGGTGTTCCAATAAGCGCGGGGTTCGGGGTTCAGCCAGTAGATCGCTTCCGCGGTGTCCGCCAGGGCGGCCAGATCGTCTCCCCCGAAGTCCCGATAGTTGTTGCGGGCGTCGCCGGCGATGATCACCGTGGAACGGGCCGTGACCTCCCTCCCGTAGCGGTCGGAGAACCGTGACAGGGCGCTCCCGTAGTCCGAATGGCCGTCGAGTTCCACCACCTGGGCCTCGGCGAAGATCCGTTCGGCCACCGCCCCGAAACGGAGACCCGGGGTGAGCAGGTGGGTGATCTCGTCCACCCCGTCCACGAAGGCAAAGGCGCGCAATCCCGAAAACCGGGCCGACATGGCGTAGGTGAACTGCAGAGTGAACCGGGCGAAGGTGGCCATAGAACCGGACACGTCGCACAGCAGGAAAATCTGGGGGCGGAACCGCCGGTGGAAGCGAAACCGCGGGTCGAGCGGGATCCCGCCGGTGGCCAGGGAGGCTCGCATGGTCCGGCGGAAATCGAGCCGACCCCGGTGGCGGCGCAGGTCGCGGCGGGCCAGGCGGGTGGCCAGCTTGCGGGTGAGGGGTCCGATCAGTTCCTCGATCCGTCGTAGCTGAGACTCCGAGGCGTGCATGAGATCCACTTCTTCGAGGGGCGGCGCCCGCAATGTGGCGGCCACCGGTCCCTTTCCCCTATCGGCCACCAGGCGGCGGCGAATCTCGGCCACCAACTCCCCTCGCAAGCGGTCCAACAGGGCGTCGATCTCCTCGGAACGGAGCCGCTCGGCCAGGGTGTCCCGTCCCAGGCCGGAATGGGCGCCCACCGGCGGGGCCATTTCCTCCAACAACTGCCGGAGCAGGTCAAGGTCCAATCGGCGCAGGGTGCGATAGAGGTAATAGGTTCCTCCCACCGGCCGCCCGGCGGTCATCCCGGCCAACTCCTCCACCGCCCGTCGCACCAGGCTTTCCAGGGTCCCCCAGTCCTGCGCCCCCAGCGCCGCCGCCAAAGCCTCGGTGAGGGATGCGCCGCCCCCGGTCGACCCTCCATGGGAAAGCGCGCCGGAGGCCCCCGGCGGAGCCCCGGACTCTCCGTCGGAGGGAGGTGGGGGGCGCTCCAAGGCGAAGTAGACCTCGAAAACCGTTTCGAAGGCTTCCTGATGTCCGGCGGATTTCACCAGGGTGGCCCCGAGGGCGGTCTGCAGCGCCGAGCGGTCGGCCAGGTCGATCACCCCCATGGCCTCCGCCGCGTCGATGGTCTCCACGGCCGACACCGGAACCCCCGCCGCTCGCAACTCCTCCACGAAGTCGGTGAGCAGGCTGAGCACCGTGACTCAGGCCTCGACGGTCAGTTCCCGGGCGGCCAGTTCTATGTCGGCCTGGTACTTGAGCAGAACGTGGGCGGTTTGGGAAAACGACTCCCGGTCGATCCTCTCCACCCCCAGGGTGATGAGCGTCCTGGCCCAGTCGATGGTCTCCGAAACCGAGGGTGGCTTCTTGACCGCCATGCCTCGCAGACTGCGGGCCACCCGGGCGATCGCCTCGGCCAGGGCCTCGGGCAGACCGGGGGCGCGGGCCAGGAGAATGGCCGTCTCCCGTTCGGGGGTGGGGTAGGGAATGTGGAGAAACAAGCAGCGCCGTCGAAGCGCCTCCGACAGGTCGCGGGTGTTGTTGGAGGTGAGAACCACCAGCGGCTGGGATCCGGCCCGGACCGTTCCCAGTTCGGGGATGGTGACCTGGAACTCCGAAAGCACTTCCAGGAGCAGGGCTTCGGTCTCCATCTCCACCCGGTCCAGTTCATCCACCAGCAGCACCACCGGCTCGGGCGAGGAGATAGCCGCCAGCAACGGGCGGGGAAGCAGGAAACTGTCCGAGAAGATGTCCTCCTCGATCCGATCCCACCCCGAAGTCGGATCGGCGGAAATGCGCAACAACTGCTTTCGATAGTTCCATTCGTAGAGGGCCTTGGATTCGTCGAGACCCTCGTAACACTGCAGTCGCACCAGGCGCCGACCGGTGGCGGCGGCCAAAGCCTTGGCCAGTTCGGTTTTTCCCACCCCGGCCGGCCCCTCGGCCAGCACCGGCTTGTTCAACCGGTCGGCCAGATACACCACCGAAGCGATCCGCTCGGAAGCCAGATATCCCTGATCGGCCAGGGCGTCGGCTACGGCTTGGGGAGATTCGAGGGTATCTGAAATGGCTCACCGCATTTTAGCAACGCGGCCTGCCCGAGGGACCTGTCGCTTGCCGGATCGAACGATCAGCCAGGCCCCGACGGGCGGCCTCGGGTTTGACCGGTGTAGAGGTCGCGGTGGGCCAGGGCCTGCTTGATAATTGACACGTTCATGTATACCCCGTCTGCAACGTCCTGCCCCGGTTGGAACCGCCCGGCCGTGTAGCTGGCCACCTCGCAGGCCGCTTCCGTGATGGCCGTGAACAACTCGGGGGTGACGGTTGCATACCGTTCGTAGCGGGCCTGCTCCTGCCAACCCGCCAGATTCTCGACGCCCACCGCGGCCAAGCGGGATTCGATCTCCCGTTTGTGCGGCTCCTGAAGCCGGCCGAGCAGGCGGCTCAGATCATGACCCCACGGACGGGACGAAGGCGAGGACGACAAATGGATCAGGGCCTTGATCGCCGTTTCAACGGCAAGATGCCCGGCGCCGCAACCTCGGGCGAGTCTCGCTTCGTAGATGGCAAACGCTTTCGTATCTTTGCCCTCCTCATCGCAAAACCGTTGCGAGAAGGTGGGCACGAAGGCAGCCTGGATGCCGTCCAGGGCATCGGATACCTGACGCAGGCGCTCCACGGCCTCGTCGTAGTCGCTGGTCGGCATAACCATCTCCTTATCCCAATCAACCGTTCCCGGCTCCTTGTTCACCAGAGTCACACAGTGCCCCTTTACCCGGCTCTCAAAGGACGTAACCACCTGCTCGGTACGCATCTTCCACTCCGGACGATCGGTCAGATGAACATCCACCGGGCAGCCCACCTCGGCATGAGCCAAATCCTTGAGGTTCATGGCCAGATCGTGGCGGGAGGCGTAGTCGATATTGTCGAAAATCACCATCAGGTCGATGTCGCTGTGACCGTGAGCCTCGCCCCGGGCCACCGATCCGAACAGCAACACGCTCCCGGCGCCCGCCTCGGATACCACGTTGGCGGCCCGCTCCGCCTCCGCCAACGTGGGAGCCAACCTCCGGTGGGCGACTCTGATTGCATCCGCAGTCACGACTCTCCCTTTCAGTCTCTCTTGATTCTACTGACAGGGCTTCGGATGTGGCCCCGGGTTGGTCCACGGGGTATTTCCCAACCGAGATCGCAGGCGCCGCCATTGGGTAATCTTGGGTGGCAGAGAATGAAGATCATCATTGTGGGGGCCGGAGCGGTTGGCAGGTATCTGGCCGAACGCTTTTCCTTCGACGGCCAGGATGTGGTGGTCGTCGAAAAGGACTCTCAGGTCGCGGCGAATCTCAACTCCCGATTGGATGTCTTCACGATCACCGGCAACGGCGCCGGCCAGGGGATTCTCCGAGAGGCAATGGCCGCGTTGGACGACTCGGTGGACCTGCTGATCGCGGTGACCGATCAGGATGGGGTCAATGCCCTGGCCTGTCACTCGGCCACCAATCTGGGCATCGAGCAAACGGTGGCCCGCATCTCCGACTCGGGGCTTCGCTCGGGATTGCACAACATGGGAGTCAAGGTGGTAATCGATCCCGACGACGCCACCGCCGAGGAACTGGTCCGGCTGGTGGGTTTGAGCGGGCTGTCCGAGCACTGGGAATTCGCCGACGGACGACTGCTGCTGGTGGGCGCCATCGCCCAATCGGGGTCTCCCCTGTTGGACAGACCTCTCCAGGAACTGGCTCTGCTGAGCAAAAGGCGGGAGTTCTTGGTGGTGGCGGTCATCAGGGACGGGGACACCATCGTGGCCAGGGGGAGAACCCAGGTGAGACAGGGCGATCACGTGCTGATGATGGTGGCGCCCCGCAACGTGCGGTTCGCCGCCCGACTGCTGGGGATCAAGACCCGATTGGCCAACCGGGTGGTGGTGACCGGCGACTCCCGCCTCACCCGAAAAGTGATCAGCAAACTCCGCCAGGCCCGGCTATCGGTGGTGTTCATCTCCGAGGACCACGAATTCTGCCGGGCGGTGGCCGAAACCGACCCCAAGGTTCTGACCATCTTCGACGAACCCGCCGATCCGGTCACGCTGGGAGCATTGGACCTGGGAGACCGGGATGCCTTGCTGGCGCTTTCCGAAAACGACGCCGACAACGCCCTGGTGTGCATGCTGGGCAAGGCTCTGGGCGTTCCCATGGCGGTGGCCCGCCTTCACAACCCCCACTACGTGGGGCTGCTGGAAGGAAGGGGCATCGACGCAGCGGTCTCTCCACGGCTGTTGGCGGCCGGTACCATCCTCCGCTTCGTGCGGCGGGGCGTCGTCCACTCCGTGGTGACCTTCAGCGACACCGATGCGGAGGCCATCGAATTGGACGTGGTGGCCCAAAGCCCGGTGGGCGGGCGGCAGTTGGCCGATGTCGACCTTCCCAGCGGCTCCCTGGTGGGGGGGATAGTTCGGAACGGCGCCCCGATCCTGCCCCGCGGGAACACCGTCCTGCGCACCGGCGATCGCATAGTGGTGTTCACCCTCCCCGAGCACATTCCATCCATTGAGAACGCCTTCCACGGGGAAGAGTCATGAAACTCACCGCCGCGGTGGGCCGGCTGGGCCGCCGGGGGATGGTGGCTGCCATACTGCGGATTGCGGGGCTCACGGTGATGGTGGTGGGTCTGATGATGGTCCCCGCCGCGGTGGTTTCCCTGCTGTATCGGGAGTTCTCCGACGCCCGGGCCATCACCGCCTCGGCGGCTTTGACCATCGGAGTGGGCGCTTTGCTGCGATGGTCGGTGGAACGCCCCGCCACCCTCACCACCCGGGCAGGTTTCGCGGGGGTGGGGATCGCCTGGCTACTGATGTCGCTGTGCGGGTCCCTGCCCTACCTGTTTTCGGGCGCCATACCCCACATGACGGACGCCTTTTTCGAGACCGTTTCGGGTTTCACCACCACCGGCGCCTCCCTGCTGCCCGATCCGGGGCAACTTCCGCACGGGATCCTCTTCTGGCGATCGCTTACCCAGTGGATAGGGGGTATGGGAATCATCGTTCTGTTCGTGGCGGCGCTGCCGCTGCTGGGGGTGGGGGGAGTGGAACTGGCCCGCGCCGAGGCCCCCGGCGCCAACCCCGACCGTCTCACTCCCCGGTTTCAGGACACCGCCAAACGCCTGTGGATGGTCTACGTCACCCTGACCTTCTCGGAAGTGCTGCTCCTGCTGGGGGCGGGAGACATGAATCTATTTCAGGCCGTCAACCACTCCCTCACCACCATGTCCACCGGAGGATTCGGCACCGAATCCACCTCCATCGCCGGGTTCGGACCCCTGACCCAATGGGTGATCATCGTGTTCATGGCTATGGCGGGGGTCTCCTTCGCCCTCCACTACCGGGCGCTTTTGCACCCCAGCCGGTATCTGCGGCACGAGGAGTTCCGGATCTATTTCCTGATGGTGCTAGGGGCGGCCACCTGGCTCACTTTCGCACTCATCGGCCAGGGAACCGCCTGGGAACCGGCCGTTCGGGACAGCGTCTTCACCGCGGTTTCCATCGTTACCACCACCGGTTTTTCCACCGCCGACTTCGGGGCGTGGATCCCTCCCTTACAGATCCTCCTCCTGATTCTGATGACCGTGGGAGGAATGGCCGGATCAACCGCCGGAGGAGTCAAGACCTTCCGAGTCAAGATCCTGGCGCACACCGCTCTGAACGAGTTGCGACGGGTCAGCCATCCCCGGGGAATGTTCCTGATCCGCCTGAATCGCCAGGTGGTCTCCATCAACTTCATCAGAGGGATCGTTTCCTTTTTCGTCCTGTACACCTTCCTGCTGGGTTCGGGCGCCGTCATCTACACCACCATTGAAATGGTGTTCGGCGCGTCGGACGTTGTGACTTCCGTCTCGGCGGTGGTGGCGAGTCTGGGGAACATCGGACCCGGCCTGGGAGAAGTCGGACCCACCTCTAATTACGCGCTGGTGTCGGACCCCGGAAAGTGGATGCTGTCGATGCTGATGATGGTGGGACGGTTGGAGATCCTGCCAATCCTGATCTTTTTGACACCGTCGGTGTGGCGCAAGTAATCAAGCCGGGGGTCCAGAGGGATAGCGGGTAGGGGACGGGCGGCAAAGAGAGAACTTGTGAAATCAGACACTATTTCGCGAAAACGTCCCCCGAAATTTCCGTCCCGAGGGCCCGCCCCCGCCACCACCTTTCCTGGAGTCGGGACGCGAATCCACCATACAGAACGAGGATTTCGTATTCCCAACAATATGGTCCCTGCGGCCGGTCTGGACGACGTCGGAACAGACCGGGAGGTGCTTGACTCCTATCACTATGTGACACCCGAGAGACAAAGTCAAGCCAAGAGCCACCCTGTTTTTCGCGACCCCCCCAATCACCCACCCCCGCAGGCTCTCAGTCGACCAGCACCACCAGGTCGTCCCGATGGATCAGTTCCACGGTGGGCCGGCCGCTGCTCCGGGCGGCCCGGCACTGCGCCGCCGCGATGCGAGCGATGCCCTTGGCGATCAGCCGGCCGTCGGGGTTCACCACCTCCACCGCCTCCCGGGCGGCGAACTCCCCCAGGATTTCCTGGACGCCCACGGGCAACAGGCTCTTCTTTCCGCGGGTGATGGCCCGCTCGGCGCCTGAGTCCACCCTCACCCGCCCCCCGGTCTCCAAACCGAAGGCCACCCACAGTTTGCGGGCGCTCAGCCGGCGGGACTTGGGATGAACCCAGGTTCCCACCCTCTCTCCCGAACAGATCCGGGCCACCATGTCGGGCTCGGAGGAGGAGGCCACCACCGTGGGGATTCCCGAGAAGGCCGCCATTCGGGCGGCGGCCACTTTGCTGGACACTCCCCCCGAACCCAAAAGACCCCCCGGCAACCGGGCAATGGCGTCAAGCCGCTCATCGTCGGAGGTCACCTCGTGCAGCAACTCCGCATCAGGGTGGGAAGGATCGGCGGAGTAGAGACCCGGGGTGTCGGTGAGGAGGATCAACAGATCGGCGGAGAGGAGATGGGAAACCAGGGCCGAGAGTCGATCGTTATCCCCCACCCGCAGTTCCTCCACCCCGACCGTGTCGTTCTCGTTGACCACCGGAACGATGCCCCGTTCCACCATGGCCCGAAGGGCGGTGCGGGCGTTGAGATAGGGCGTGCGGTCGGCCAGGATCCCCCGGGTCAGCAGCACCTGGCCCGCCACCAGGCCTCGCTTGGCGAATTCCTCGGTGTAAAGTCCCATCAGGCGACCCTGGCCCACCGCCGCCGCCACCTGCAACCCGGCCAGATCGGCGGGTCGGGTCCGCATACCCAACGCCGGCATCCCGGCAGCCACCGCCGCGGAAGTGACCAGCGCGGTCGGATAGCCCGCCGCCAAGGCCATCGACACCTGCTCCACCACCCGAGCCAGAGCCCCGGGGTCGATCCCCTCCCCGATCCGCACCAGGCTGGACGAGCCGATTTTGATAACCAGGACACCGCCGGGCGCCAACCGGGTTCTCATGCTCCTGCCTCCCGGTCGGGATCCTCGTAGCACAGTTCCACCTCGCCGATTCTCACCGTGTCCCCGTGACGGGCCCCGGCCCTGCGGAGGGCGCGGATCACCCCCATCTGCTCCAGCCGGACCGACGCCAACCGGGCCGCCTCGGGCGCCCCGGGATCTGCCAGAGCCACCGCCCGCGCCGCCACTCGGCCCGCCACCAGCCATCCGTCCTCGGTACGGTCGATGGAGAAACCCTGCGGTTGGGGACGGTGCAGCACGAACCCCTCTGGCGGCGGCGCCGTTTCCCGCTCCCTTCCCACCAGGCGGTTCACCCGATGAAGAAAAGGGCGGACCCCATGTCCGGTGACCGCCGAGATCAGGAACGATCCGGGAATGCCCCGGGATATCTCCTCGGTCCGGGGAAGGTCGGCCTTGTTGATCGCCACCACCCGCGGGCGGTCCACCAGCGCCGGGGAATATCTCTCCAGTTCCCCGAGCAGCGCATCCAATTGCTCACCGGGGCCGACCTCGGCCATCGGAGAGGGATCCAGCAGGATCACCAGCACCGAGGCTCTCTCCACGTGGCGCAGGAAGGTGTGGCCCAGCCCGCGCCCGTTGGCGGCGCCCCGGATCAGTCCGGGAACGTCGGCCATGGTGAACTCTTGGTCGTCGATTCCCACCACCCCCAGGTTGGGGGTCAGAGTGGTGAACGGGTAGTCGGCAATCTTGGGGCGAGCCGCCGAAACCCGAGCCAGCAGGGTGCTCTTGCCGGCGTTGGGAAATCCCACCAGCGCGGCGTCCGCCCGAAGCCGCATCTCCAGGCGAAACCACCCCGCCTGTCCCTCCTCTCCCTTCTCACTCACCGCCGGGACGCGGTGACGGGGGCTGACCAATGCCGCATTGCCCCGACCGCCTCTCCCGCCCCGCAACACCACCACCTGCTGCCCCTCCTCCGCCAGGTCCGCCAGCAACGCCCCGGAGTCGTCGTACACCGACGTGCCCACCGGAGCGGGCACCACCAGCGGATCGCCCCGGCGTCCGTGCCGGAGCCGATCGGCGCCCCGTGCGCCGTCCTGCGCCCGGTGGCGGCGGTTGCGCTGATAGCGAAAAAGCGTCCCCACCGACGAGTCTGAGCGGATCGCCACGTCGCCGCCTCTCCCGCCCGAACCGCCGGTTGGCTTGCCGCGCGGCTTTCCTCTCCTCCGCACGAAACTGACCATGCCGCGGCCTCCGTCTCCCGCCCGAAGGTGCACCCTGACCGTGTCCACGAACATCGCGACCGGCCCGGGGTATTCAGTCGGAAACGACGTTTACCAGACGGCGACGGTTGCGGACTCCGTACTTCACCACTCCCGCCGCACGGGCGTAGAGCGTGTCGTCGCTTCCCCGCCCGACGTTGAGACCGGGATGGATGCGGGTTCCCCGCTGTCGCACCAGGACCGCCCCCGGGTTCACCGCTTGGCCGTCGAAGACTTTGGGACCGAGTCGCTTGGCGTGCGATTCGCGTCCGTTCCGGCTGGAGCCGCCTGCTTTGGTTTTGGACATCTCGGCCTTCTTCCCTTATTCGCCTGCCATTGTCTGTCGCCGGCCGTCCGCACTCATGATACGTCCGGCAGATCTATCCCGATTATCTCGATCTGCGAGTACTTTTGGCGGTGTCCCATCCGCCGTCGATACCCGGTCTTGGACTTGTATTTGAAAATGCGGATCTTGGGTCCCTTCACCTCGCCCAAAAGGCGAGCCGACACCGTGGCGCCCCGCAGGGCCGGCCCGGTCAGAACCTGTCCCTCGGCGTCCACCACCATCAAGGGGTCGAAGGTGAACCGGTCGGAATCGCCGGACAGTCGCTCGACGCTCACCACGTCGCCGGGAGCGACCCGCGCCTGCTTTCCGCCGGTTTCGATCACTGCATACATGCTGAAACGGTCATTCTACGCCAACACATCTTTCGTTCCAAGGTCAAGTTCCAAGGTCAGGCGCCCACCGCCGCCTTGGAGCGGGATGTCGCAGTGGGATCCCGGATTATCAATCCCTGCCCGCCGCATTGGCCGCACGGCTTGGAAAACGATTCCAGCAGCCCCGCCGAAACGTTCTTGCGGGTCATCTCCACCAACCCCAGCCGGGAGACGTCGTAGGCTTCCGTCCGGGTCTTGTCCCGAGCCAGGACCTCCCTCAGCCGGTCGAGCACCTTACGCTGATTGGCCTCCTGCGTCATGTCGATGAAATCGGCCACGATGATCCCTCCGATGTCTCTCAGCCGCAACTGGCGTCCGATCTCCTCGGCGGCCTCCAGATTGTTCTGCAAGATGGTGTCCTCCAGGTTGGAACGTCCCACGAACCGCCCGGTGTTGACGTCCACCACGGTCAGGGCCTCGGTGGTGTCGAACACCAGGTGACCGCCCGAGGGAAGCGCCACCCGGCGCTTGAGGGCCTTCTTCACCTGGTCGTCCACGTGAAATCTCTCGAAGAGGGCGATGGGATTGTTATAGCATCGCACCCGCGGAACCAGATCGGGGTCGGACGAGTGCAGGTAGTCCACCACCCGCCGGTGGGCCTCCGGGTTGTCGATCTCCACCCGCCGGGTGTCCGACGACAGGTGTTCCCTTATCACCCTGATCAACAGGTCGGAATCCTGATGAAGCAGCCTCGGTCCCTTCCGGCGGTCGGCCTCCTCCTTGATGTGCTCCCACTGGCCGGTGAGCTTTTTCACCTCCAGTTTGATCTCCCGGGTGCTGGCCTGGCGGGCCGCGGTGCGGACGATCACCCCGAACCCCGACGGCGCCAGTTCGGTGACCACCTGCCTCAGCCGGGAACGCTCCGCCCGGGACAGTTTCTGGGAGATGGATACGCTGGACAGACCGGGTTGCAGAACCAGGAATCGGCCGGCCAGGGAAATGTGGCCTCGCAGGCGGGGCCCCTTGGCGCCCATGGCGTCCCTACGGACCTGCACCACGATCTCGTCCCCCTCCGAGATGACCTGCTCCACCCGGGGCCGCTCACCCCTGCCGAAGCGTCGGGGGTCCACGTAGACATCGTCGGCGTAGAGCACCCCGTTCTTGCCCTCCCCGATGTCCACAAACGCCGCTTCCATGCCGGGCAGCACGTTGCGCACCACCGCCAGGTAGATGTTGCCCACCAGAGAACCCCCGTCCGGGCTTTCGGAGTAGTACTCCACCAGATCGGGGCCCTCCATGATGGCCACCCGGGTTTCCTTCCCCACGCTGACCAGAATCTTGCTGCGCCGGTTGGGCGGCGGGGCGGGAGGCTTGGAACTTGTGGCCGGAGCGGCGCCCCGGCGACGGGCGGGGCGGGATGCCCGGCTGCCCGAGATCGTCGGCCGGCTCTGGGTGGAACCCGACCGCCGGGTGCGGGCCTTTTTCTTGGCGCCCGCCCGGGTCGACTTGGCGACCTTGGGCTTTTCCCGGGGAACCATGCGACGGATCTCCACCTCGGATCCGTTCACGTGTCGTTTTTTTCGTTCCTCCACATAATCGCCCCCGACTCGCCGAATCACTTCGGCGCGGCGGCTTTTCAACCATCCCACTAGCAACCCTCCTATTCAAATTGACAACGGGAAACAGGGCGTCTGTTTGGCTTGCCTCCCTTTTCCTCCGGGCTGATCCCCCGCCTATGGTGCAGGTCCAAACAGAGCGACCCCAACACTTTGTGGCTTCGGCCGGGTCGACTCCATTCCGGGCGTCCCCGGCCCTGTCCTCCGGTAGCCTAGCCGTTTTTCACATTAACCGAAAATTTGGCCCGAACCGGGGTGCGGTCAACGGGTCCGCGCCCGGGACATCCCGCTCATCCAGACATTGGGCCGCAGTCGCCATATGGAAAGGCACATCCCCATTCCGGCCGTGACAGTGATGTAAAAGGACCCGCCCTGGCTGAGGAAAGGAAGCGGAAGGCCGGTGATGGGCACCAGGCCCAGGGTCATCCCGACGCTGATAAAGACATGAAACATCACGATGCCCGCCACCCCGGTGGCCACCAGTTCACCATATTGATCGGGGGCGGTTGCCGCGATCCGCAGTAGCCGCCAGATCACAAAGCCGAAGATCACCAACACCCCCAGCCCCCCCACAAAGCCCAGTTGCTCCCCCACCGCGGTGAAAATAAAATCGCTCTCCTGTTCGGGCACCAGGCCCTGGTTTGTGATGGCGCCCGAGAAGAGCCCCTGCCCGGTGAGTTGCCCCGATGACATGGCCAACCTGGCCTGCCGGATGCTCCACCCCAATCCCTGCGGATCCAGATCGGGGTCGATGAACACCCGCAGCCGATCGATCTGGTGCCCGGCCAGAAGGCCCGTCCGCCACACCGCCGCCACCCCTCCGACCGCCGCCAGGGCCAGGGTTATGAGTTGACTCCGGGTGGCGCCGGCCACAAACAGCATCAGCGCCAGCAGGGCCGGATAGGTCATCATGGTGCCCAGGTCGGGCTGCAGAAAGATCATCGCCATGGGAACCACGGACAGTCCCAGCGCATAGAACACCTTCTTCCAGGGCAGTTCCACGGCGGTGTCATCGGGGTCGCCCGTGAAGAGGGACGCCAGCGCCATGACCAGCACCAATTTGGTGAACTCGGCCGGTTGGACATTGATCGGACCCAGGTTGATCCACCGCCTGACACCGTTGACCGGTTCAAACAAAAACGCCACGGCCAAGCCCCCCAGGCAAATCACGTACAGGACCGGCGCCAGGAAGCGGTAGTCCCGGTAGTCGATGTAGCTCAGGACGATCATCGCCACCAGTCCGATCACCATGAAGACCAGTTGACGTTCGGTGGAGGCCGACGGCAGGAGTTCTCGGCGGAGCAGGGCCGACCGGGTGGCGGAATAGATCATCAGCAGACCGAACGCCGACAGCGCCACCACGGCCGCCACCAGAATCAGGTCGGGACGGGATGTTCCCTCCCCTCCCTCCGACCACCGGCTGCGAGTTTGTGGCGTGACGAAGGCCATCAGTCGGTCGCCTCCCCCGCTTCGATCGGATCCATCTCCTCTCCCATCAGATATTGCATGACATAGCGTCCCATGGGCGCCGCCACTCTCCCTCCCGAACCGCCCTCATCCACCAGCACCACCACCACCCACTTGGGATTGTTGATGGGCGCCACTCCGGCGAACCAGGCGTGGCTGTCCCGGTTGGCAGAGGACTGTCCGGTGCCCGTTTTGCCTCCCACCAGGTTCCGGGAGGACCCGAAGTCGGAGAACGCCCCGCGGGCGGTGCCGCTCACCACCACCCGGTTCATGTCGGCCAGCAGGGAAGCCACCACCCAGGGGGGCAGGTCGATCCGGTTGGCGGCCTCGGGGATCGCCGCCCACAGAAGCTCTCCCTCCGGGGAGCGCACCTGGCTCACCACCCGGGGAGTCCATACCGTCCCGCCGTTGGCCAGGGCGCCGTAGGAGACCGCCACCTGCAGCGGTGAGGACAGCAGGTCGCCCTGGCCGATCGCCAGGTTCATCAGGTCACCCCCCACCCAGGGACTGGCCAGGGCCAACCGGGCCGGGGCCAGCCGGACCGGAGCGGAGGGATCCTCCAACTGGGCTTCCTTCCAGCTTTCGAACAACTCCCGGTCGGGCACCACTCCCGCATGATCCCCGGTGAGGTCCACCCCGGTGAAAGAACCGTACCCCACCGCACGGGCCGTCTCCTGCAACACGTTCTCCCGGCTGGTGCCCTGCCAATTGCGCCACACTCCCAGCGCCAGGTTGTAGAAGTAGATGTTGCAGGAATGCTCGAAGGCGCTGTGCAGATCAAGCCACCCGAACTCGGCGGGGTAATACCAGTCTCGGAAAACCTGCCGGCTGCCTTCCTCGATCTCGGTGAGCACCAGTTCACCGTCGCAGTTGATCCTCCGGTTGACGCTGTCCACCCCTTCGATGGCGGGGACAAAGGGAATGTCGTGGAGGAGCGCGGCAGTGTACGTGACCGCCTTGAAAGTGGAGGCGGGTGGATATAGGCCACCCACCGCCAGGTTCAGGAAGGCCCTTTGGTCGGAAAGGCGGGCGAATTCCGTTTGATCGATCCCCCAGACGAACTGCTGTGGGTCGAAGGCCGGGTGGCTGGCCAGGGCCAAAATCTCGCCGGTGGTGACATCCATCACCAGGGCGGCCGCCCGCTCCGTGGGGTTGAGGGCCGCTCGCACCTCGTCCTCCTCCAGGGGCTTTTCCCGCTCCTCGTCCTTGATCCGGTTGGACAGGGCGATCCCATCCACCAGGGCCTGCTCCACCACCCTTTGCAGGCGTTCGTCGAGGGTGAGATAGACGGTGGCTCCGGTGGCAGGCAACTCCTCCGCCCGCTCCTCGGTGATCCGACCGGCCCGGTTTACCCGGTAGACCCGCTCCCCGGGCGTCCCCTGCAGCCATTCGTCGTAGAACCCTTCC
This sequence comes from Acidimicrobiia bacterium, assembly GCA_965220995.1. Taxonomy (GTDB): domain Bacteria; phylum Actinomycetota; class Acidimicrobiia; order Spongiisociales; family ZC4RG35; genus Bin76. The sequence goes on from OZ244856.1 coordinate 424,816, forward strand.
ACTCCCAGCTGACCGATCCGGGTGGTGGCGTCCAGGTAGGGCCGCTGCTGGAGGTCGTCCTGGGAGGGATAGCCGAGGTGTCCGATCACATGCGACATGGAGCCGGCGCTCAGATACACCCGCTCCGGATAGCTTTCCACCACCACGCCCGGAAAGGAGCGGAGCTGCTCCTGTATCCGGTAGGCGGTCACCGCGTCAACCACCGCCAGGGGGAACCGCTGGTTCACCCCCACCTCGTCGTACAACTGGGCGATCCAGTCCGACGGGATGTCGAGGCGGGCGGACAAACTCGAGATTGCATCCTCCTTCTGGGAGGACTGCAGTAGCTGTCGGTCGAGCACCACCATCGGAACCATCCGACTGGTCACCAACAGCTGCCCGTTGCGATCCCGGATGTCACCCCGCGGCGCGGGAGTCGACACGGACACCAATCCCTCTTCCTCGATGAGGGCGGCCGAAGCCACCCCCTCACCCAACTGCAGGAACCAAAGACGGATTCCCAGGAACCCGAACAGGAGAGTGAACGCCAGTGCCACCACCGCGATCCGATAGGTCCTTCTCATCTTCGGTCACCGAGCGGCCGGGGCGCCCCCGCAGGCGCCGGGGGCGGCCACAATGCCCCGTGGCATTCCCTCTCGCTCATTGCGCCCTCTTTGCACTCATTGCACAGAAGGTACCCACAGACGGCTCAACACGGGGAACAGCAGGATGGCCAAACCCAGGTTGAGGGCCGGGACCAGAACGGTCAGCACCAATGCCTCCCCGATCGCCAGGGACCAGTCCCCGAAAGCAATGGCGGCCACCGTGTGAGCCACAATTCCGACCAGGGTGAGCAGCGATATCCGCGACGCGTTCACCAAAGCGCCCCGACCTCCGTGTTCGCGGCTGGTGACGGCTGCCCAGGCCACCAGGGTCATCGCGAAAGACCACAACCCGATCACCGACGTCCCCGAGACATCCAGAATCAACCCGCCCAGAAAACCCAGGAGAAGCACTCCGTTGTCCCGCAGACGGAAGGCGGCTGCAGCCACCACCACCATCACCAGATCCGGGGATACTCCGGCGATCCGGATTCTCCCGATCACCGAGGTCTGCAACACCAGGGCGATCACCAGCGCCGCAAGCCACGCCAACCCCACCCACCAGCGGATGGGGCGCTGGGAGGTGAAGCGGGCGGCCCGGCGGGCGGCCGACCCGACTCTCGCCCGGGCCGATTCTCGGCGGGCCCGGTAGCGACGGGAACGCATCCGACTACTCATTGGGACCCGGAGGCCAGGACACCACCAGGGCCACCCTCACCCTCTGGGGATCGGAGTAGGGGCGCACCCAGCCGCGCAGCGTCGATCCGACCACCTCCGCCTCACCCTCCAATGCTCCCACCGGCAGGCCCGGCGGGAAGTTCACCGACAGCTGAGAGGTCACCACCTCCTCCCCTTCCGACAGAATGGGGGGTCGGTCCATGATTTCCAGGCGGAGCCGGTCGGACCCCACCCGCGGCAACAGCACCCCCACACTGCCGGCCACCAGCACGGTCAGGCCCTCCACGTCGGCGGTGATCGGTATCACCGTGGCGAAATTGTCGGTGGAGGCGCCCACCCGGCCCAGCAGGTACCCGTTCTCGTCCAGCACCGGATTACCCGGCACCACCCCGTCGTCGAGGCCCTTGTCGATTCTCAGATGAAACTCGAAACCCACCTGCCGCCCCACCACGTTGGCCAGGGTCCTCACCTGCTCCACGTCGGGAAGTTCCAGACCCGCCAATCTCTCCAGGGAATCCAACCGGGCCAGTTGATCCTCCACGGCCGCCACCTCGGCCAGGGTCTCGGCCAACTGGGAACGGAGCGCCTCGTTCTCCGACCGCAGGGAGGCGATCCCCACCAGGCCCTCCACGGTGTCGATCATGGGATCAAAAATCTCGGTCGCCACCCGCTGCAGGGGAACCAGCCAACTTCCCAGCCCCACCCGCACCACCCCCCAGGTGTCCGCCCTCACCTCCAGGGTGGCGGAAACCACGGAGATCACCAGCAGCAGGCTGAGCAACACGGTCCGGCCTCTGGACCTGAACTCGTACACAGCCGTCCCGGTTCAGGTCAAACGCTGGACGTGATAGAAAGCACGTTCTTGAACGACTGCCGTTCCTCCAGGCATTTGCCGGCGCCCAGCACCACCGAGAGCAGCGGGCTGGCCGACACCCTCACCTTGATCTTGATTTCTTTCTCCAACAGTTCTTTCAAACCGGGCAGCAAGGCCCCTCCTCCGGTCACCACGATCCCCTGACCGATGATGTCCGAGGCAATGTCGGGATTGACCACCGTGAGCGTCTTGCGCACCGCGTCCACTATTTCATCCACCGGCTGCTTGATCGCCTCCCGAATCTCCGAGGTGGTGACCACCACCTTGTCAGGCTGACCGGAGTGCAGGTTATGCCCCTGGATTTCGGCCATTCGGTTCTCCCGGGGCCAGGCCGACCCGATGGCTATCTTCAGGTCCTCGGCGGTGCGGGTGCCGATCCGAAGCCCCTTCTCATATTGAATCCATTCGATAATGGCCTGATCCATGGCGTACCCGGCCACGCGGATGCTGCGGCCGGCCACCACTCCTCCCAGGGACAGCACGCCGATCTCGGTGGTTCCCCCACCGATGTCCACCACCATCGAACCCTTGGCTTCGGACACCGGCAAGTCCTCGCCGATGGCGGCCGCCATGCTTTCTTCGATCACGTAGGCGCGCCGGGCGCCGGCCTTGAAGGCGGCGTCCTCGGCGGCTCGGCGCTCCACCGTGCTACTTTCCGAGGGCACGCACACCACGATCTCGGGGCGATAGAACCAGCGGGGACGGACCTTTTTGACGAAGTAGCGGATCATCCGGGCGGTAATGTCGAAGTCGGCGATCACCCCGTCCCGGAGGGGACGGATGGCGGTGATCTGGGCCGGGGTGCGTCCGATCATGTGCTTGGCCTCGGCGCCCACCGCCAGCAGTTCTCCGGTGCGGGTGTTGACCGCCACCACGGAAGGCTCTCCCAACACCACCCCCCTGCCGCGCAGGTAAACCAGGGTGTTGGCGGTGCCCAGGTCTATCGCCATGGACTGGCTACCCAAAATCATGGAGAAATTCCCATTGTGGAACGCAACCTCTGCGTGCTGTTCAGGATGCTAACCGAACCAAAGAGCTGTCTCCCGACCGGCGCTTGACACCGAATCGGAGCCGTGCACCAGGTTCATGGTGGTCTCCAAACCGAAGTCCCCCCGGATGGTGCCCGGGGGCGCTTCGGCCGGGTTGGTGGGTCCGATGATCAACCGGGCCACCGACACCGCCGACTCCCCCTCCCAGACCATCGCCATAACCGGCCCGCTGGTTATGAACGCCAGCAACTCGGGATAGAAGGGGCGCTGTCTGTGTTCGGCATAGTGCTCCGAAGCCAGTTGCTCGTCCACGGTCTGCAGGCGGGCCGCCACCAGGCGCAGGCCTTTGCGTTCCAGCCGGGAGATGATCTCTCCCACCAGGCCGCGGGCCACCCCGTCGGGTTTGACCATTACAAGAGTTCTTTCCAAAGCCAAGGCGTTCGATCCTTTCGAGCCGGAGAGGGGACTCGAACCCCTGGCCTGCTCATTACGAGTGAGCTGCTCTGCCTGGCTGAGCTACTCCGGCCTTCCTCTACAGGTTAGACCCCCCGGCTGAAGACCCAGCAGGGTTCGAACCTCGCCCACCAGGTACAAGGACCCCGTCACCAACACCCTTCCCCCCTCCCCGGCCCGCCGGAGCGCTTCCCGGAGCCCCCGGGAGGGATCCGGGCATTCGATTACCTCCAGATCGGACGCCGCCCTGATCCTTTCCGCCAGTTGCGGGGGAGAAAGAGCGCGGGAGGTATCGGCCGCCGACACCACCACCTGCCCAAGGCGCGGGGCCAGAGCGGCCAGCATGGACTCCAGGTCCTTGTCGGCCATCACCCCCAGCAGCCCCACCCACTTTCGGTCGCCGAACTCTTCCCGCAGAGAACGGGCCAGCACCGCCGCAGCCTCGGGATTGTGGGCGCCGTCCAGGAGCACGGGCGCCGTCGGGGTTTCCACCAGTTCCATGCGGCCGGGCGCCGAGAACGCCCGCAGACCCGCCCGGAGCCGATCGACCTCCAAGCCCTGCTCCAGCCACGCCTCCGACGCGGCGATGGCCAACGCCAGGTTGGCGGTCTGGCACCGGCCCCGCAATGGCAACCGCAAGTCCTCGTAGGAGCCGTACAGGCCGTCCACCGACACCGTCCACCCTCCCCGGGGCTGCGGAACGATCGATCTCACCCCGAAGTCCTTGCCCAGCCACATCACCTCCGCCTCCATTGCTTTGGCGCGTTCCTCGACCACCGGGGCGGCCTCGGGGGGAATCGGGCCGCAGATCAACCGGGCGCCGGGGGCCACTATTCCCAGTTTCTCCCGAGCGATCCGGGCAATCGTGTCACCCAGGTACTCGGTGTGATCGAGACTCAATCCGGTGAGCACCGGCACTTGGGCGGACACCACGTTGGTGGCGTCCAACCTTCCGCCCAGGCCCACCTCCAGCACCCAGGCGTCCACTTCGGCGTGTTTGAAGTGGGCGAGGGCCGTGGCGGTGATCACCTCGAAATAGGTGAGATGCCGACCCCCTTCGGCCACCTCCCGCTCCACCGCATCGGCCACTTCGGTGATGGCCCTGGCCAGATGGCGAGCGGAGATGGGCCTCCCGTTCACTTCGATCCGTTCCTCCACCTTCTGCAGATGGGGGGAGGTGAACACCCCGGCCCGCCGACCCTGGGACCATAGAATCCGACCCGCCAGTCGGCTGGTGGAGGTCTTGCCGTTGGTGCCGGCCACGTGGATGACCCGCCGCCGGGCGCCGGGATCGCCCATCCGGGAGAGCACCGACTTCATGGGGCCCAAACCGAACTTCTTCCCCAGGCCGATGCGGGAAAACAGATAGGAGACAGCCTGCTGGTAATCCACGGCTACAGGGCCTCTCTTTGGACACGCAACGCCTGCAACCGCTCGGACGCCTCGGCCAGCTTGCGACGCTCCTTCTCCACCACCTTGTCCGGGGCGCGTTCCACAAAATTGGGATTGTCGAGCTTGGCGCTCGAACGCATCACCTGCTGTCGGAGTTGGTTGATACGCCGGTCGATTCGTTCCCGCTCGGCCACGGGATCCACCAGTCCCTGCAAGGGGATGAATCCCTCCCAGGCGCCGGCCGCCAGGGAGACGTGGCCGGTTTCGGGCGCCTGGTCGCGGTGGCGGATCTCCACCCCGGCCAGCCTCTCCACCAGTTCGGTCACCCAGGCGGGCGGGTCTCCGATCACCGTAAGGGGGATCCGCCGGCGCATGCTCAAGCCCTGGGCGGCTCGGAACCGGCGTACCCCCCCGATCAGGGCTTTCACGTCATCCATCCGGGGCACCGGTCGATAGGCGGGAATCCGGGGCCAGTCGGCCCCGGCCAACAGCCCTTCGCCCACCAGGTGGGTCCACAGTTCCTCGGTCAGGTGGGGGATGGCGGGGTGGAACAGTTTGAGAAGGTCCCGGATCACCACCCCCAGGGTCTGCCGGGTGACCTCGGCGTCGTCGGATCGGGCCAGGGCGACCTTGGACATCTCCAGATACCAGTCGAACACCTCCGCCCAGGCGAAGTTGTACAGGAGTCCGTATGCGTCGGAGAACCGATATTCGTCGGACTGTCGATCGAATCGGGCGGCAACCTGGTTCAGGCTCGCCAGGACCCATCGGTCCACCGGGCCGGGGCCGGCGGGATAACCGCCGGTGGGCGGGACGCTTGCGGGGGGCAGGTGGCGCAGGGCGAAACGGACCGCGTTCCACAGCTTGTTCCCGAAACGACGGGCGCCCTCCACCCACTCCATGTCGAGGGGCACGTCCTGGCCCGGATTGGCCGCCTGCACCAGCGCCAGGCGCAACGGATCGGCGCCGTATTGGTCGGCCACCTCCAGGGGATCGATGGTGTTTCCCAGCGACTTGGACATCTTTTGCCCTTCTCCGTCCCGTACCAGACCATGTATAACCGTCTCCCGGAATGGGACCTCTTCCATGAAGCGCAGCCCCATCTGCATCATGCGGGCCACCCAGAAGTAGATGATGTCGAACCCGGTGATCAGCACCATGTTGGGATAGAACCGGGCCAGATCCTGGGTGTTTTCCGGCCATCCCAGGGTGGAGAAGGGCCACAGGGCCGAGGAAAACCAGGTGTCCAGCACGTCGGGGTCCCGGGTGAGTCGCCCGGCGCCGCATCCCGGGCACGAATCGGGACGTGAGCGGGCCACCGTGACCTGCCCCGCCGGGCAATACCAGGCGGGAACCCGATGCCCCCACCAGATCTGGCGGGATATGCACCAGTCCCGGAGGTTCTCCATCCAGTGAAAGTAGCTCTTCTCCCAGTGGCCGGGGATGAAGCGGTTTTGTCCCGACCTGACCGCCTCGATGGCCGGGCCGGCCAGGTCGGCCACTTTAACGAACCACTGCAACGACAAGAGCGGCTCCACCACGGTATCGCAGCGGTAGCACAGTCCCACCGAATGGTGGTATGACTCCCTCCCCGCCAGCATCCCTTCTGTGTCAAGGGCCTCGATCACCGCCTCCCGGGCGGCCGTGCGGTCCATTCCGGCGAAGGGCCCTCCCTCTCCGGTGATCACGGCTTCCTGGTCCAGCACCAGGATGCTGCCCAGCCCGTGTCGCTCCCCGATGTCGAAGTCAAGGGGGTCATGGGCCGGGGTGACCTTCACCGCCCCGGTCCCGAACTCCGGATCCACCCCCCGGTCGGCCACCACCGGGATCAGCCTGCCCAGCAGGGGGAGGCGCACGGTCTTGCCCACCGCCTCCCGATAGCGGTCGTCGTCGGGATGCACCGCCACCCCGGTGTCGCCCAGCATCGTTTCGGCCCGGGTGGTGGCCACCACTATCTCCCCCGATCCATCCGAGAAGGGGTAGGCGATCCGCACCAGTTCCCCGTCCTCCGGCCGGTGCTCGACCTCGATGTCGGCCAGGGCCGTCTCACAGCGCGGACACCAGTTGATGATGCGCTCGCCGCGGTAGATCAAACCGTCTTCGTAGAGGCGGACGAACACCTCCAACACGGCGTCGGACAACCCATCGTCCAGGGTGAATCTCTCCCGGGTCCAATCGCAGGAGGCGCCCATTCGCCGGATTTGTTCGGTGATCCGCCCCCCGTAGAGGTCCTTCCACTCCCACACCTGATCCAAGAACGCCTCCCGGCCCAGATCGAAGCGGTTCAATCCCCGTTCGGCCAGGGACTTCTCCACCACATTCTGGGTTGCTATCCCGGCGTGATCGGTGCCGGGCAGCCACAGTACCGCATATCCCTGCATCCGGCGGCGCCGGGCGATCACATCATGGATGGTGTGGTTGAGAGCATGGCCCATGTGCAGAGACCCCGTCACGTTGGGAGGGGGTATCACCACGCAAAAGGGTTCTCCGTCCGGGCGGTACTCCGGTTGGAATACCCCGGCCTCTTCCCATATTTCGTACAGGCGATGTTCGATCTCGGCCGGTTCGTAGGTGGCTCTCATCGGATCCCCGGGAGGCGCCACGGTCGCCGGGGCGACTCAGGCGGTTTGTTCACGTTGGTGTTTGCCGGACCGGCTCCGCAAGAAGGTCGCCACGTTCCCCTCCTTCACCATCAGATGATCCACCACCACCCTCTGCATGTCGGGACGGGTGGGGGCCAGGAACATCAGGTCGCGGAGCAGGTCCTCCATGATGGCCCGCAAACCCCGGGCCCCCGTGCCCCGGGTATGGGCCTGCTCGGCAATCTCCTTGACGGCCTGAGGCGTGAAAATCAACTCGACATCGTCCAGATCCAGCAGGTGACGGTATTGCTTGACCAGGGCGTTGCGGGGTTCCTGCAGAATCTTCACCAGATCGTCCACGTCCAGGGGATGCACCGCCGACAGCACCGGCATCCGTCCGATGAACTCGGGGATCAGCCCGTACTTGAGCAGGTCCTCGGGCAGCACCTGCCGAAGGAGATCACCGTCGTTGCGGTCGCTGCGGGACTTGATGTCGGCCCCGAACCCCACCGAACCGCTCCCCACCCGGCGGGCCACGATCTCTTCGAGGCCATCGAACGCGCCGCCGCAGATGAACAGCACATCGGTGGTGTCGAGTTGCAGAAACTCCTGGTGGGGGTGTTTGCGACCTCCCTGGGGAGGAACCGAGGCCACCGTCCCCTCCAGGATTTTCAACAACGCCTGCTGGACCCCTTCGCCCGACACGTCGCGGGTGATGGAGGGATTGTCCGCCTTGCGGGCCACCTTATCGATCTCATCGATGTAGACGATGCCCGTCTGAGCCAGTTTGATGTCGTAATCGGCGGCCTGCACCAGCCGCAGCAGGATGTTCTCCACGTCTTCTCCCACGTACCCCGCCTCGGTGAGGGCGGTGGCGTCGGTGATGGCGATGGGGACATTGAGTTGGCGGGCCAGGGTGCGGGCCAAGAGGGTCTTTCCCGATCCGGTGGGACCGATCAGGAGCACGTTGGACTTTTCCACCTCGACCTCGGAATGGCTGCGATTGGCCAGCCGCAGACGCTTGTAGTGGTTGTACACGGCCACCGCCAGGGATCGCTTGGCCGTCTCCTGGCCCACCACGTAGGAATCGAGGTACTTGTATATGTCGGCGGGGTTGGGAAGCTCCTCCACCCGATAGGTGTCGACCGAGGTTTCCTCCTCGATGATCTCGTTGCACAGGTCTATGCATTCATTGCAGATGTAGACGCCCGGCCCGGCGATCAGCTTGAGGACCTGCTTCTGCGACTGTCCGCAGAAGCTGCACTTGAGGAGATCCGGTCCTTCCCGAGCCACTTTCCGACCTCAGCTACTCACCGCGGAGAGCTTTTGACGGGTGAGCACCTGGTCGATCACTCCGTAGTCGGCGGCTTCGTCGGCCATCATCCAAAAGTCCCGGTCGGTGTCATTGGCCACCTTCTCCAGGGACTGGCCGGTGTGCCGAGCCAGGATCTGGTTGGTCTGCTCCCGCATCTGCAGGATCAACCGGGCCTGAATCTCTATGTCGGTGGCCTGACCCTGGGCGCCGCCGTGCGGCTGATGCAGCATCACCCGGGCGTGGGGGAGGGCGTAACGCTTGCCCTCGGCGCCTCCCGCCAGCAGCACCGCCGCCGCCGAGGCCGCCATACCCATGCAAACGGTGCTGATGTCGGGCTTTACGTACTGCATCGTGTCATACAAGGCAAAAAGGGAGGTCATCTGCCCTCCCGGTGAGTTTATGTACAGGAAGATGTCCTTGTCGGGATCATCGCTTTCCAGGTGCAGCATCTGCGCCATGATCAGATTGGCCACCGTGTCGTCGATGGGGGTGCCCAAAAAGACGATGCGGTCTTTGAGCAACCGGCTGTAAATGTCGGAGGTTCGCTCTCCCCTACTGGTCTGCTCGGTGACGTGGGGGACCGGGATGTAGCCCCGGTGTCGGGGAGTGGGAGAGGGCGGTTCGATCGGTTCAATCAGGGTATTGGTCATCCTATTACCTCCGCTTCATAGAGGGGCTCTGGGTCGTCTTGGCGCCCCGTGTCGGAAATCTCCACCGCATCACCGCCGGGTTCGAACCAGGCTTTCACCCGGTCGGGCGGGGTGACCGGGACCGGCTCGCCCTGCTCGTCCACCGGCTCCACCTGCATGGCCAGGAAGGCATGCGCCCGCACCGTGAGCATATCGATTCTGACGCGATCGAAATCAACGTCCCGGTCGACCTGCTGCCGGGCGCTTTCGGGGTCGTCGGACTGTCGAATCGTGTCTTCAAGGAGTTCCACCACCTCGGCGTCCTCCACCACCAGGCCCTGGTGACGGATCACGCTCTCGGTGAGAATGCGGGACTTCAATCCGAGCACCGCTCTCTGCCGCAACTCTTCGATAAACGCCTCGTGCTCCCGGCCGGTCCGCTCCAGGAAGTCGGAGTACTCCACTCCGGCGCTCTCGAAGGTAACGAGATGGCGGCGGAACAGCATCTCGGTTTGCGCCATCTCCAACCGTTCCGGCAACTCCAGTTCCATCTCGGAAACCGCCTCGCTGATGGTTTCCTCCACCAGGGTGTCCCACTGTTCGGAGTTGCGGGTTTGTTCGATTTCGTCCCCCATTTCCTGCCTGAGATCATCCAACGTGTCGTGACCGGTGTACTCGGACGCCCATTCGTCATCGAGGTCGGGCACCAACCGGGATTGCACCTCCACCACCCGCACCGCATAAACACCCATGGCCGGGTCGTCGTGGTTTTCGAGGTCACCCTCGGTCGAGTCATCGGCGGGAAGCCACTCGGGCAGGGGGGCCCGGGTCTCGAACTCGTCACCGGCCCGGCGCCCCAGCAGGTCATCGTCGATCTCGGGGGTCAACCGGGCCGAACCCAACTCGTAGCTGAAGCCGTCCAGGGCCAGGGATTCGATGGGCCGCTCCCCTTCGGTCACCGTCATGTCAATCACCACGAAGTCGCCCGCACCGGCCTGCCTTTCCACCGTCTGCAGCGGCGCGTACAAGTAGACCAGACGCTGCAGGCGGTCATCAACCTCCTCGGAGATCGGTGGAAGCGACGGGACTTGAATTCGCCGCCCTCGGTAATCGGGGGGAGAGGCAAGGCGCGGCCAAGTGGTGACCCTCACCTCCAGCTTGACCGCTCCGTTGGCGGTGTCGGTGGTCGACTCCAGAAGGGGAGCCACCGCCGGGACAATCTCGGTTTCCGACAGTATCTCCCCCACCCGGGCGGGGATCAGTTCATCCAGAGCGTCGGACTTCACCCGCTCGACGCCCACTCTCCTCTCCACCAGGCGACGGGGCGCTCGTCCCGGACGGAAACCGGGGATGCTGACCTCGCGAGAAATCCGCCGGGCGACCCGGCTCATGGCCTGTTGTAGTTCGGAAGAAGAGATCTCGAAGGAGACCATCTTCTCGAAGGGACCGGCGTCGTCGATCGCCGTTTGGTTCTGCAACAAGACCGGACTTGACTTCATCTGGACCTCAATAGGCGCGAGTGGATGGCATTGGGACGACCGAGGGGACTTGAACCCCCGTCCTCCAGGGCCACAACCTGGCGCTCTAACCTGACTGAGCTACGGTCGCCATGTCGGGGGACCTCCCCGGCGCCCCCGGGAGGATTCGAACCCCCGGCCAAGAGCTTAGAAGGCTCCTGCTCTGTCCACTGAGCTACGGGGGCCCTGGCGCTGACCAAAGGAGATCCCATGGAGCGGGTGAAGGGAATCGAACCCTCACCACCAGCTTGGAAGGCTGGGGCTCTACCATTGAGCTACACCCGCCGACAACACCGCGACAAGGGTAGCGGCACACCGCCCGTCTGATCGCCATCGTTTTCTCTTCGGTCGGGCTGGTCGGATTTGAACCGACGACCTCCTGCTCCCAAAGCAGGCGCGCTGCCAAGCTGCGCCACAGCCCGTGCTGTCATTCATTTTGGCACGGAACAACCGTTGTGCGCCACTCGAATTTATGGTGGCGGGTTTTTGCGGCCTGCTATCATGGCTTCCGGGTCGCTAGCTCAATTGGCAGAGCAACGGGCTCTTAACCCGCAGGTTCGGGGTTCGAGTCCCCGGCGACCCACCCTCTGCCTTCCCTCTCATCACTCTTGTAGCCGATGTTTCCCGGCCGCATCTCAGACATGCGTCTCTGTTCTCATCACTTCGTGGTAGCCCCACTGACCGCGACACTTTTCCACAAGCGGGGATAGGCTCTTGTTGAGCCGGTAAATAGAATCGCATCCTATGAGCATCCCGGAACACGGAGTACAAGACCATGAGTGCCCGCCATTCGTCCTGAGCGACGAGGAGTGCGCCATGTTGCCCGACTGGGAAAGATCCCTAGAGGAGGACGGACCCTACGACACCGAGGATCCCACCTTCTGGATCCCCCACCAAACCGAAGACCGCATGGTTGCCTTCAACGAACTGACCTACACCATCGACGACATCATCACCCAATGCAACTTCCCCGAGAGCGCACGGGAAAGATTGACGAGGGTGCACACATCGGCAACCCGCCGCTACCTGCAGTATTACAAGGGACCCCTGCCCACAACGGTTCCCGTATTACAGGAAGAGCCACAAGATTTGACCACTGGTTGATCCGGCGCCGTGGTCTACTGGCCGTCGCCCTCGGCCCAGATCGTCATTTACCGTTCTGCGGTGAAGAGGGTTGATGAAACCGACATCTGGGAAATCGTCTCGTTTCATCACCTGGAACTGGAACGACTGCGATATGGCCACCGGGATGATCGAGACCTGCTCTACCGCAGCAGAAGCTCCTTGGCCAGGGCAGTTCTCTCCGGCGGACGAACCCTGGAAGTAGGAATCAGACTCGATGCAAGAGTGGAGTATGAAAGGTGCAAAGTCTTCCACGCCCGCCTTGTGAGGTGAGGAGCCGCCCGCCCGGTTACCTATCGAATCCCATGGAACAGATCACCCGAGGTTCCTGGCGGGCCAACTGCCTGTCGGGGTAGGCACACAACCGGCCATCTTGATGGAGATCGGTGATCAGCCGGGCCAGGTCGGGGGGTTTGCGTTCTCGCAGCGCCTTGGCGAGGGCCTGCGTGGCTGACTCCAAAAGCGGGTACCGGCGCAGGTCTTCCAATGCCGCGTTCATATCTTCTGGGGAAATGAGCAGGTCAAGTTGGGGATCGGCCATGTGGGATTTCAGTTTCTCATAGCACCGGCCCCGCACGCCGGTGGGCATCTCCGCCACCTTGGCAGGCGGCGCCGTCAAGGGGCCGCGAAAGGCGGCAGCCACCAGACGGTGGTGATCGGGCAGCGGAGACCGAGCCGGAGTATCGGGCCGGCATTCGGCCAGACGCAATGCTTCCTGTGAGGTGACCCGCCGCGCTCCACCCGAGCGGAGCAAGAGGGCGAAGGCATCGGAGCCGGTAACCGTCCGGGAATGAACCAGGACACCCGGCCCCGCCGCTCCCGGCTTGGCTTTTCCCCTGTCCGGCTTTGGCAGGGTGGCGTAGACCACATTGGGAAGATTCTCCACCCGCTTGGCCAACTCGGGATGGGTTTCGGCCGCCGATCTCCAGATCTCATAGGCCATTGAAACCGGGTCCACGTCTTCTGCGTCATCGGTGTCCCAGTCGGCGTGCTCATCGAACATGCCCGTGATGGTCTCCTGTTCACCTTCCTCGCCGAAGAACCGCTCGTCGGACCCGAGCAGCGAGGCGTTCTCTTCCAGGCGGTCCCGGATTCGCTTTCGCAGATCGATTTCTTGTTCCAGGGAGCCGGCCGGGAACATCGTGTACAGCACGACTTCCTCTGATTCCTGGCCGATCCGGTCCACCCTCCCGGCTCTCTGCACCAGCTTGATGATGGCCCAGGGGAGGTCGTAGTTGACCACCACCCGGGCATCCTGCAGGTTCTGCCCTTCCGACAGCACATCGGTGGAGACCAACACCCGGAGTTCGTCCCGGTCCGAGGGAAGACCGATGGGGTGGGAGCCGGGCGAGAAACGCCGGGCCACCCCGGTGGCGTTGCCTTCCTGGCCCGACACCGCCGCCAAGTTCTTCACACCCCGCTCCCGAAGCGCTCCGGCCAGATAATCCGCGGTGTCACGGTACTCGGTGAAAACCAGCACCTTCTCGGAGGAATGGCGGCTGAGAATCAGATCAGCCAGGGCGGACAGTTTTCGGTCGTTGGCTTGATCCCAAATCCCGAACCGTTGCAGCATCTTTTCAATGCTGTCGATGTCATGGCGCAGATCCTCACCGAAGGAGTCATCCACGTGGTGGGCGCCCAGCCACCGCATGTTCTTGGGTGGCTTGGCGGCCAGGAGATCATATGCCAGCTGGGGGGACAGCCCGATTTCGGCGTCTTGGAAGAGTCCGTCGGCTTCCGATCCCTCGTCGAGGTCCCATATCGATGTGTCAATAGGGCCGACGGGGATGGGTAGTCCGGTTTCCACCGCGTGGAGATACGTCCGGTCTCTCAGCAGATGACGGCGCAGGGTCAGAAGAAACGCCGGGCCGGAGGAGGACAGCCGCTTGAACATCAACACCCGATTGAACCCCGCCACGTTGCCTCTTGCCCTCTCCAGATCATGGATCAACTGCTGTTCGGCGGGATCGGCGGGCGGGGCGCCGGTCAGGTAGCCGCCCAGGTTGTAGCGGGGACGGCGCAACGACCTGATCGCATCGAGAGTCGCATCGGACAGCATCTCGTGAGCCGGATCGTTCCTGGCTATGGGACGCTCCAAGGGCCGGATGGTTCGCTTGGGGAAGTAGAACCGGCCACCTGTCCCGAACGTCAGGTATTTGCGGCCCACCGGATCGATGTTGGCGTAGTTGTCCTCGATGAATCGACGGGTGCGGCGCACCATGAACTGGGACATCAGGGTCTGCCAGTCTTCCACATGGCTGGATTTCCGGAAGGCGGCCAGGGAAGAGGGCCGGTTCTCACATTGAATTGCGAACCTATCCTCGCCGGTCTCGGCAATGGCCTGTTCAGGGCGGATTCCCAGATCAAGGTGATCGTCTATGAACAACGACAGCTGTCCGTCCAGGTCTTCCACGCTCTTGTTGTAGGGAGTGGCCGACAGCAGAACCACCCTGGATTCATTGTCGGAGATGTATTTGCGCAGAGCCTGGTGATCCTGTCGATCGGAGTTGCGAAGATTGTGCGACTCGTCGATCACCACCAACCGATGCCGGGGCATCCCCGAGAGCCTGCGGGTGACCATCGACAGCGACAGGACCTCGGCGTGGAGCTTGTAGCGATGGCGGTAGTCCTTCCACATCTCCACCAGATTCTTCGGACAGACGATCAGGGTCTCCCAGCCGTGGTCCTCCTGCAGAAGTCGGGCGATGGCGGTGGCCACCAGGGTTTTCCCCAGGCCAACCACGTCACCGATCAGCACTCCGCCCTTGTAAGTGACAATCCGGGCGGCGATCTTCACGGCCGCTTCCTGGAAGGCCAGGAGTTCCTGCGCCATCGAGGCGGGCAGGCCGAAGCGGATCAGACCTTCCCGGGCCTCCTTCGACAGGTGATAGGCCATCTTGAGATAGACCAGGTAGGGGTCGAGCAGTCTGTGGCCCGCCCAGGACTCGTCCAGGAGATCGATCAGTTCGGGGTCGGCGGGTAGGGTGAACGGGTCGTTCCATCGCTCTTCGAACCACTCGGCCAGCTTGGCGGTGGAGGTGAAATCGGTGACATCCACGTTCAGTTCACCCTGCTCTCGCAGCCCGGCCTGGGTGAGATTGGAAGACCCCACGTAGCCGACCCGGGGGACCGGAATGTCGTCACGATGGACCAGATAGAGCTTGGCATGAAGTCGGCTCTGTAGATAGAGCCGCACCTCGACATCCTCGGCTTCGATCTGCCGGCGCAGGGCGCGCAGGGCTGCTTCGTCTTCAACGGTGGGGAGGCCGACCTGCAACTGGACTCGCAGTTCGCCTATGGTCTCTTCGAATCGTTGGTTGATCAACTCGGTGTCGGGTTCTTGGCGAGAACGGATGCTGAGCAATCGGCGCATCTCGTCGGTGGGGCTCTCTGTCATCCCCACCAGCAGACGCACCTTGGCTCGCCCCGCCCGGCCGGGCAGTGCCGATACCCGGTCGGCGATCAGTCGCCAACCCCGCAGATTGAAATAGCCCACCGCCGCATCCAAAGAACGGGAGGTGGCCAACGTGTCGGAAAGGGCCGCCTCCATCTGGGAGTCTCGGTCGTCGGGGGTGAGATTGTCAAGGATGCGGGGCATCGACCTAATCCCGACTACCGAAGGTCATCCGGTCACGCAGATTGCCGGCAGCCTCGTACTGCTCCCTGGTCAACCCCCAGGCCTGGGCGAGCAGCCAATCCGCTTCGTCAGTGATGTGACGACACTTGAGTATGTCGTAGCGGGCGACTCTTCTCTTATTGCCTTTGTATGCGAGATGTTTCGGCAGCTCTTTTCTGAGCTGGCCCGCCAGGGCCAAGAGCCGTTGCCCCATAGCAGATTCCACAAGAGAGAGAAGATCAGAGGGAAAGGCACCAACTACACCGGAGTTCACATGAAATTCGTCGTCGTAGGTCAACCACCAAACGTAGCCCCAGCGGCCTCCCCAGATCAACCAAACCAAATCCCGGTCCTCCCCGGCGTTGAACGAGAACCATTTGTACATGGGTGATACCCGCTCTGTCCCATCAGGAAAGATGTCCAACGGAGGCCGGTCGTAAACACCTAGCCGATATTGGGCATTGTCCTTCACGGCCAATCGGTACTCGGATTCTCCTCCAGATAAACCGCTCTTGATGGTTGGTTGCGTAGAGATCAGCCTTTTTAATGCCTCCGCAACAACAGAATCGTTAATAAAGGGCCACTTTTCGGCAGCGCCACACTTCAACAGCACCCCGCTCGGCTGAGCGTATTCCGTGAGCGAGAACAAGAAAGGCCGATGCTCGGTCTTCCACCGGCGGCACTCGGTAACCAACAGTCTCTGGTCTCCCCGCCAACTGGCAATGACAATTGCATTCCTTACACGGACATCAGGAGGAAACAATCCTGCGGGGATCCTGGCGTAGGATGACACCCAAATCGAACCATGAATGCCCAGCAGGTGTGCCCGTAGTGACTGATAGTTGCGGCTGAAGCACAGATTATGCATCACGATCATCGCCATGCGACCCCGCTCGTTTAGGAGGGTTGAAGCCCTTTCCATACAGATCGCGTAGAGATCCGGACACTTCTCTGTCGCATACCCTCGCCAGGTGTATTCGTTTACTTGTCCCTTGTTGATATAGGGCGGGTTGCCGATCACCACGTCGAATCCTCCGTTGCGCCAGACGGAGGGAAATTCGGCGAACCAGTGGAACGGCACGTGGGACTTCCGCCACCCCTCAAAGCTCCCCGACTCGCCTCGCATGTCAAACAGGGAGTTGTCGGCCTGATTGGTGGCGGCTTGGATCTGGTTGGCCAGCCTCTGCTTGCCCGACACGCCCGTGGCCGAGGTGTCCGACAACTGGGCAGTGGTAAACCGGTCGTAGGCGTCACCCGCCAGTCGGGCGGCTTGCTCGGCGGCGTGCAGCCCCGGCAGCGACTGAAGCACATCCCCGAATCGCCGCGTCACATCGGACGGATCGGCGATCCCCACCAGCAGGTTGCCGGTCTTGATATTGAAATCCAGATCGGGCAGCGGCTCGATCTGAGACACGTCCTCCAGTTGGGCGACCAGTTTCAGGAACAGCCGGAGCTTGGCGATCTCGGCCGCCTCGCCCATCAGGTCCAGCCCGAACAGGTTGTTCAGGCAGATGGTCTTCAGTAGCCAGTAGCGCTGATTGGGATGGGAACGCCCCTCAGCAAAAGTTGCGATAAGTTCATTTATTTCATACAACAGAAGGGTTTTGTCAATCGCGATGTGCACTACCTGCGAACCAGCCTGACCCGGGTGCGCGGCCATTTCGGGGCTGACAGGTTCTATGCGTACTTCCGCGATTTCCTTCTGCCGCTTTTCCATGTTGGTTTGGGGGCGCCCCCTCAGGAGCGGACCTGGGATGATCCCGTTATCAAACAGATCATGGGCGAAGTGCCGTACGTGGACGGCGGCATTTTCGAGTGCCACGACCTGGAACGCGACTACGACATCAACATTGCTGACCAGGCTTTCGAGGAGGTGTTCGACTTCTTCGACCAGTGGCGCTGGCACCTGGACGAGCGCCCAACCGGAGCCCACAACGAGATCAACCCCGACATCCTGGGGTTCATCTTCGAGCAGTACGTCAACTACACCGAAAAGGGCCGCAGAGAAAAAGGCGCCTACTACACCAAACCGGACGTTACCGGCTACATGAGCACCTATACCATCATCCCGGCGGTGGCGGATCGGCTGGTGGCTGCCGGATTGGACGATCCCACAGTCTTGCTGTCGGGGTCCGGCGATCGGTATCTACACGACAGTCTGGGTTATGGCATCAACGAGCCCTTGCCCGAAGGGGAACTGCCGCCCAGCGAATACCCCGACCCGGAACTGAACATCGCCCTGCCCGGTGAACGCTGGTGCGATGTCACCCACCGCCGCAGTCGCTACCTGGAACTGGTTGACCTGGTGAACGGTGGAGAAGTACAGGACATCGATGGCGCCATCACCCACAACCTGGACATTGCGGGTCTGATGGATGACTATCTCAGCCTGCTGTCAGCCGCCGAATGCTCAACCGCCTTCGAGGTGCTGCGATCTCTGACCGTGTGCGATCCCACCTGTGGTTCGGGAGCATTCCTTCTTGCGGCTCTTGACGTGCTGGAGCAGTTGTACACCGCGGTGTACGACCGTGCTGAAGAACTGGTGGGTATCGGTGGATCCGATATGGCCTTAAATGAACTTAAGGCGATTCAATAGCACCGAGGCATACCACCGCCGGTCCCTTTCCCGGCTGTCGGGTATCCCTTCGATGCGGTCGGTCAAGGCTTGGTGGTGCTTCTTGAATTCCCTGAAGAAGTCCTTGGTCACCTTCTCGACGTTGAACGACTGTCGCACCCGGTCCAGCACCTGCGGTCCGGTGAGGATCCGGCTCTCCTTGATGTCGAACCTCACCTGGTCCAACCGCTGTAGGAGGGCATCATTGCCCTTGCCGGTCTGGTATTGGTGATCAACCAGACGCCATCCTGTGCCGGAGGGGCGTTGCTCAGGCCATAGCCAAAGATGCTTCCCGCGACCGGCGAACACCACCAACTGATCTGCCGACCATTTCTTCAGGCCTCGGACCGTCCTTCTCCGCTGGGCGGCGCCGGGGATCTCGGGGCAATCTATCACCCAAACCAGCACTCCCCTCTTTTCCGCCACCACCCGTCCCGTCAGTGCTCGTTCCTCGCCGCCGAAATCAAGGTGCTCTCCCAGCGTTTGAGGCACGGCCAGCCCATCCGGCGGGTTGTCCCAGAACAGATGGCGGCGGAACAAATCTTCAAAGCGCCTTTGATCAAGCAATCCGCGCATCCGATCGTGGTTTATGCCGCTCTTCCTATCTCTGTTTCGGTGTCCAGGATAGAACCCCAGCCGGACAACCCTCCACCAGGCGCCGCTCCGACATAATGATAAGGATTGTTTTGCCAACTTGGCGCTATATGGTCATGTTTTGTCACACCCGTCGGGGTATAATGATCGGGTATGAACGAAGTGGCAACCGGAGCGAACGGACGGGTCGTGGACCAACAGACGGGCAACCAGGTACGAGTGGTGCTGCCGTCGGTTCCGGTACGGGAAGCGTCGTTGGCCGGACTGCAAGAACAAATGCGCACGGCCAGCCGAGCCAAAGCCCAAGCCGAAGCGATCCGCGCACAGGCCGCCGCCGAATACAGCCGACGCCTGGGTGACAAAGCCACCGAAAAAGAACTACGGAAACAATCCCGCCAATCAGCCCGCGGTACAAGAACCGAAGTGAAAGTCGCCACCCAACTCAAAGACCTGCCCCAAACCCGAAGAGCGTTCCAAGAAGGCGAGATCACGTTCGGGCATGCCAAGGTGATCGCCGCCACTGCCGGGAGGGTGAAAAACATTGACGAACAAGAACTGGTGGGCCGGGCCAAGACCGAACCGGTGGACGTGTTCTCTCGTACGGCCCGCCGTCACGAACAAGAATGTTCTGACGATGACGGAGTCGGAATGCTGGAAGCGCAGAAACGCGCCCGTCGGGCATGGATCAAAACCGACCGGGACGATGGCATGACCGTGCTGTTTGCCCGGTTCGATCCGATTACCGGCGCCCGGATCAGAAACGCCCTATCCCATCGCACCAACCAGCTATGGCGAGAAGAAGACCCCAACCATCGTCCCTCCACCGAACAACGTTTGGCCGACGCCGTAGCCCAACTGCTGTGCGACACTCCCAAAAACAAGACCAACAAGAACAGCAAATCTGGGGAAACGGTGCTGTTCGTCACCGCCGACTACGACGTGGTGACTCAGCAGTTGCGCAACGCCCGGCTGGCTGATGGGACGCCCATACCCGTGGAAACCGTCCGGGAACTGGCCTGCCAGGCCAAAATCGTTCCAGCGTTTTTCGATACCCGTTCCCAACCTTTGTGGGTAGGAATGAGCAGTCGACTCGCCACCCGAGCACAGCGCATGGCCCTGTTCGCCCGCGACCGGGGCTGTGTGGGATGCCAAGCCGATCCCGAATGGTGCCAAGCCCACCACATCGTCCCATGGCAGGCCGACGGTCCCACCGACATCGACAACCTGGTCCTGCTATGCAGCAGATGCCACCACCAGGTCCACGACAACGGATGGCAAATACGGCAAACCCCAGGCGGCCAACACATAATGCTCCCACCCCCACGACGACGTCGCAACCGCCCCCCACCGATCAACCGGCCCCGCAGACGCCGTCGGAAACTCACCACCCAACTACGCCGGTAAAAAACCGCGAAAAAAACCGGTCCCCCACAGTTGACCACACCCAGGCACCCGACCAAAACTGACCAACAGCTACCAAAAGCACCCCAACCAACCCGGGAAACGAGCGCTCACCCCCAGGCTGGAACAACTCAAACAACGCGACTCCCAAACGCTGCGATCAAACGCGGAAAAGTCGCGAAAACCCAGGACAGGCGGTGGCGGGGGAGGGCAACCCGTTAGGGGGATTTTCGCGACTTAACCCAAAACCAGCTACGCACCGGTCCTCAGGCGGTAGGCATCAGCCACCGCGTAGGCGGTCAGGTTCACAATCTCGGCTACTGTGGCGTCCCGTTGCAGGACTTGGACCGAACGGGACAGACCAGTCAACACAGGCCCTATCACTTCGGCGTCGCCCAGTCGTTCCAGCAGCTTGTAGGCGCTGTTGGCGGCGGTCAGGTTGGGGAACACCAAAATGTTGGCCGGGAACTTGAGCGGTCCGCCCGGGCGCCGATTGGACAATAAAGCCTCCACAACGGCTGTGTCTGCCTGCATTTCCCCATCCACCGGCGTGTCGGGCCATCGGTCCCGGAACAGTTCCACCGCTTGCCGAACCCGGGCCGGCTCGTCACCCGCAGCCGAGCCGAAATCCGAATAACTGATGAAGGCAACCCGTGGGTCCCTGCCGAATTGATGCTGGGCCACCTCCACCGCCGAAGCGGCTATTTCGGCCAACTCGCCGGCAGATGGCGCAATATTGACCGCACAGTCGGCAAAGAAGTAGGCCGCTCGCCCGGTCACCACCACGTACAGGGCGCTGGCGATCGAGCGACCCTGGTTGACCTTGATGATCTGCAGCGCCGGGCGCACGGTCTCCGGAAAAAAGGTGGTGAGTCCGCCCACCAACACGTCGGCGGCCCCCGACTCCACCATCAGGGCAGCGAACACATTGGGGTCGAACACCATCTGGGCGGCATGGCCCCGGGATACACCCGATGACCCCGTAGTTCCAACAGCCGAGCCGCGTAGCGTTCCCGCTCCCCCGGTTCGCTGATGGGGTCGATCACCGTTATGCCATCAAGCGAGATGCCCAGCTCTTGGGACAACTCCATGACCACTCCCCGGTCGGCCAACAGAACCGGATACCCGATGCCCTCATCCAAAACCCTCCGGGCGGCCCGAACCAGCCGAAGGTCGTCGCCGTAGGGAAACACCACCTTGGCCGGGTGTTGCCGAGCCCGGATGGTCACCGCCTGAATCAAGCCCTGGGAAGGACGCAGACGGGCGCTCAACTGCCCCCGATACTCCTCCAGATTGCAGGGAAGCCGAGCCAACCCCTCCTCGGTGGCAGCCACCGCCACTGCCGGGGCCACCGACGTCAGCACCCGGGGATCGAAGGGTTTGGGAATCACATAATCGGGTCCGAATGACAGTTCCTTCAGCTGATACGCCTCCAACACCGATTCCGCCACCGGCTCTCTGGCCAGATCCGCCAGGGCACGGGCAGCAGCCACCTTCATCCCCTCGCTCACCGCAACGGCCCGCACATCCAGCGCTCCCCGGAAAATGAAGGGAAACCCCAAAACGTTGTTCACCTGGTTGGGGAAATCGCTTCGCCCCGTACCCACCAGGGCATCGGGCCGCACCCGTTTGGCGTCGTGATAGGGAATCTCCGGATCAGGATTGGCCAGGGCGAAAATAACCGGCTGTGGATTCATGCGTTCCAGCATGTGGGGGTGAACCAACCCGGCCTGGGCCAGCCCGATGAGAGCATCGGCGCCCACCAGCGCCTCGGTCAGAGTTCGGGCGTCGGTGCGCCGGGCGAACTCCTTCTTGAAAGGGTTGAGATCGGTACGGGAAGTATGCAACACCCCCCGTGAGTCCACCATCAAAAGCCGATCGGGGTCGAAACCCAAACGGATCAGAAAGTGGCCGGTGGCCACCCCGGCGGCGCCGGCGCCCAGGATCACCACTTTCATGTCCTCGAGGCGCCGTCCGCTCAGCAGAGCGGCGTTGATCAGACCCGCCCCCGCGATAATGGCCGTGCCGTGCTGATCGTCGTGAAAGACCGGGATATCAAGGCGGCGACGGAGGGTTTCCTCAATGTAGAAGCAATCAGGCGCCCGAATGTCCTCCAGATTGATCCCTCCCACGGTCGGCGCCAGCAACTCGCAGAAACGCACCACATCGTCGGGGTCCTGCGAATCGATCTCGAGGTCGTACACATCGATGTCGGCGAATCTCTTGAAAAGCACGGCCTTTCCCTCCATCACCGGCTTTGAAGCCAGGCCCCCGATGTTCCCCAGACCCAGCACCGCGGTCCCGTTGCTCACCACCGCCACCAGATTTCCCCGGTTGGTGTACTGGAAGGCGTCTTGCGGGTCGGCATGGATGGCCAGACACGGCTCAGCCACCCCGGGGGTGTAGGCAAGGCTCAGATCGGCCTGGGTCAGAGTGGCCTTGGTGGCCCGGATCTCCAGCTTGCCGGGCCGTGGGTGAGAGTGGTAGCGGAGCGCTTCGCTGAAGCGGGCCAAGGTCTACAAGTCCTGATAGGCGGGAAGAGTGAGAAACTCCACGAATTCCTCCTCCAGGGCCACCTGCGAAAAGAGCTCCCAGGCTCGCTCGAAGCGACCCGCACGGTACCGGTCGTCCCCCACCGCGGCTCGAATGCCCGCCAACTCCTGAAAGGCCACTTCTTCAACCATCTCGGCGTTGACCGGAGCGCCGCTTTCGACACAGGCCCCGTGGCGCACCCACTGCCAGATCTGGGAACGGGAGATTTCGGCCGTGGCCGCATCCTCCATGAGATTGTCGATGGCGGCCGCCCCGGCGCCGGTCAGCCACGACGCCATGTAGCGAATTCCGACCGAGACATTGGTCCTGACTCCGGCTTCGGTGATCGCTCCCCCCGGGATTTCGGAGTTCAGCAAGTCCTGGGCGCTCACATCCACGTCGTCCCTCTGATGAGCGATCTGATTGGGCCGATCTCCCAGCACCCGGTCGAACTCGGCCATCGCAACCGGTATCAGGTCGGGATGAGCAACCCAGGTGCCGTCACATCCGGCTTCCGCTTCCCGCCGTTTGTCGGCCGCCACCGCCGCCAATGCCCGCTCGGTCACCTCCGGATCTCGCCGATTGGGAATAAAAGCGGCCATTCCCCCCATGGCATGAGCCCCGCGACGATGGCAGGTGGCCACCCCCAGTTCGGTGTAGGCATGCATGAACGGAGCGGTCATGGTTACCTGGGAACGGTCCGGCAAAACGTACTCGGCGTGATTGCGGAGCTTCTTGATAAAGCTGAATATGTAATCCCACCGCCCGGCGTTCAACCCGGCCGAATGGCGGCGCAGTTCATAGAGAATCTCATCCATTTCGAACGCCGCCGTGATGGTTTCGATCAGCACCGTGGCCTTGACCGTCCCGATGGGCATCCCCAGACGTTCGGAGACATAGCAGATGACGTCGTTCCACAAGCGGGCCTCCCGATGGGATTCCAGCTTGGGCAGATAGAAGAAAGGGCCACTCCCCGTCTGAAGAGCCGCCCGACCCCCGTGAAACATGTAGAGGGTGAAATCGAACAGAGCGCCGGAAACGGGCCGGCCATCCACCAGGAAGTGCTTTTCGGGCAGATGCCAACCTCTGGGTCGGACCAGCAGGGTGGCCAGGTCCTCTCCCAACCGGTAAGACTTGCGAGAAGTGTCGAGGCGCAGCGTACCAAGCTGAGCCTCCATCAGATTGTGCTGCCCCTCCACCATGTTTTCCCAGGTGGGAGAAGTGGCGTCCTCGAAATCCGCCATGAACATCCGGGCGCCGGAGTTGAGAGCATTGATCACCATCTTGGCGTCGACCGGGCCGGTGATCTCCACCCTTCGGTCTGCCAGGGCCGATGGAACCGGGTCCACCTTCCAGTCCCCATCGCGGATCGACCGGGTCTCCGGCAGAAAATCGGGAAGGACGCCTCGGTCGAACTCTCTTTGTCGCTCCTCGCGGGCGGCCAACAACTCTTGACGCCGGGAATCGAACTCCCGGTGGACATCGGCCACCAATGAAGCGGCCTGGTCGGTGAGAATGTCAGCAGAATGGGGGGTGGCGTTGCCGGTTATCTGGTATTTGGTCATGATCTCCTCAGGCTAGGAAAAGCGCCGGTTCGGAAAGATTCTCGATCACCATATTCAAGAAGCGTCGGCTCAGCGCCCCGTCGATAACGCGGTGATCAAAAGAAAGCGAAAGGGGCATCATCGGCCTTGCCACCACCTCGCCGTTCTCCACCACCGGCGTGTCGGCGATTCTGCCCACGGCCAATATGGCGGTGTTGCCGGGAGGGATTATCGGAGTGCCGTAGCCGCCCCCCAAGGCGCCGATGTTGCTCACGGTGAAGGTCTGCCCGGTGAGTTCGCTCACGGCCAGGCTGCGCGCCTTGCCCCGCTCAGCCAAACCGACGGTGGCCTGCGCCAGTTGCATGATGGTGCGGTCCTGGGCATCACGCACCACCCCCACCAGCAGACCCTCCGATGCGTTGATCGCCACTCCGATGTGACAGGCCGCATGCATCAGCAGGGCGTCGCCGTCCAAAGTGGCGTTGAATTCGGGAAACCGTCGTAGCGCCGGAATGAGCGCCCCGATCACCAGGGCGTCCACCGGAATACCGGCGTTATGCCGCTTGGCCAGGGCTTTCCGAACGCCCAGGAGACGAGTGGCGTCCACCTGGTCGAAAGTGGTGACATGGGGAATCTCCGCCCATGAACGGGCCATGTTGGCGGCGATGGTTCGTTGCAGTTTGGTGAGTGCCCGGGAAGTCGACGCCGACGCAGGCGCCTCCGGCGCGGGCTCTGCCGAGGGGCCCGAACCCGCGGCCAGCACGTCCTTTCGGGTAATGCGCCCATCGGGGCCGGAGCCACGGATATCTGCAAGATCGACACCCTGTTGGCGGGCAAGCCGGCGAACCACCGGCAACGCCTTGATCCCCGCGGTGGCTTTCTCGGCGGCCATCCGGCCGGCGCCGTCACTCGGCGCTTCCTGTTCCGCACCGGCTCGGGGAGGGTCTGCCGACCCCGGCTGGCCTGCGGGTTCGCCGATCACCGCCAACACCGCACCCACCGCAATGGTGTCCCCCTGTCCGGCCCCATGACGAACCACGGTCCCCGCCGCCGGGGAAGGGAGAGTGACCACCGCCTTGTCGGTTTCCACCTCGACCAGGGGTTCATCCCTTCCCACCGGCGCGCCTTCATCCACCAGCCATCGCACCACCTCGGCCTCGGTCAACCCGTCGCCGATGTCAGGGAGACGAAACTCAGTCATCACCGGCCCTATGTTAATCCTGGCCGAGACCTGCAATCTCCCGGTCGGGCGGCCCGGCCTTAGATGTGAACCCCCTTCAACAGCTTGGCCAACAGCGCCATTCGCACCAGCATCCCGTTCTCCATTTGCTGGAAGTAGACCGAGCGGGGATCGGCGTCGAGCAACTCATGGTCGGCGGGTCCTCCCATTTCGTGCTTGCGAGGCAAAGGGTGCATCAAAATGGCGTCGGGGCGGGCCCTTCCCATGATCTTGGGGGTCATTATGAAACCCTGCTTGACCCGCTCATACTCCGCTGGGTCGTCGAACCTCTCCTCCTGAACCCTCGTCCAGTAGATCACGTCCGAACCGCCCAGGACCTTGGCAAGATCACCGGTTTCCTGCACCGATATGTCCCCCTCGCGCAGGCGTTGCACGATGGCGGCCGGCATCCGGAGCGTACCGGGGGAAACCAGGTTCACCTCGGTTCCCCGGGCGCCGTAGGTGGCCAGCAGTTTGGCCAAAGAATGCACCGTGCGACCGTGTTTGAGGTCACCGACCATGGTTATGGCCAATCCGGCTATCTTCTCTTTGAACTCCAGGATGGTGAACAGATCCAGCAAGGCCTGGGTGGGGTGTTCTCCCACTCCGTCACCGGCGCTGATCACCACTGATCTTCGGCCGATCTTTTCCGCCAGCAGATCCAGGTACCGCGCCGCCAGGTAGGAGGCCCCCACCGCCGGATGCCGCAACGCGATCACATCGGCATAGCAACCCGCTGCTCTGACCGTGTCGGGCAGGTCTTCGCCCTTGTACACCGACGAGAACTGGATGCCGTTGGAGGCGCCGATCACCTTGCCGCCCAATCTGAGCATGGCGGCCTGAAAAGACATGTCGGTCCGGGTGCTGGATTCAAAGAACAACAGCGCCAGGACCTGGCCGGTGGCGATCTCCACCACCCCCCGGTCACCCGACCGGATCCGTTTCTTCAGGGTGGAGGCGACCTCGAAGAGCGTCTTCAGGTCATCTCGGGCGAATTGCTCCACGGTTACGATGTGCTTTCCCCGAAAGTCACCGTCGATAGCCGCAGGAACGTATGAACCGACAAACTCCCTCGGATCGACCTCGACGAATCCCTCTTCGTTGTAGGAGGCCGCCTCCGGATCGGCATTGATCGTCTCTTCGGGGCCGCGGCGGGCCGACTCCGGTTCGATCAGACCGTCGGATTCGGAGCCAATGTCATCGGCGGGTTCGTCCTGGACCAGGACAAACAACTGTCTTTGGGAACTGGCCGACTCGGCGGTCATTGTCTTTGACATTCCATTCCCCGTCATCCCGCAATACCCCCTGAACAGAACCCCTCAGCCGCGGCTCGGCGGGGGTTGTCGGCTGGCGGCTGGCTCCTCAAGTTGGCCTTTAGGTTATCACTTCCGAGACCCGCGGGTAAAGGACCCTCGGTCCCCTCACGCCCCCAAAGACGGGCGGATTCACGATAGGAGCAAAGACAACATAGGCTTCCCAAGGTGAGAGAAGCTTTGCCGCAGAATCCGGTCCGGGTCGGAAGGAGTTGAAACCTCAATGAAAGCCATCGTAAAAGGTTTCCAGTTCATCGTGTCCAAGGCGCCTTGGGCGGTGGTCCTGGTCACCCTGGTCCTGTTCGGTATATTCATGGCTCTCTCCACCCAGGTGGTGATAGGCCAGGGAAACGAAGGTCTCTCGCCCGACAACCCGGAGTTGCTCGCCTCCGACCGGATCAGTGATCTGTTCGGCAGCGACGATGCCGAGGAAAGCATCATGCAGGTGATTGTCCGGGCCGAAGAAGGCGACATCTTCACCAAGGACGCTTACGACGTGGTGACGGCCATCGACTCCGTCCTGGCGAGCGAGGCCCTCTCCGACAATCTTTCATTCGCTCCGGGAAGGGGCGCCTGGTTCACATACCTCGATCCGGCGATAAACCAGGCATCCAACAGTGGCGTCACGGTGCAAAGCGACCAGGACGTGAGAGATCTGTTCCTGCAGGCTACGTCCGGTCCGGCGGCCAACCCTCAATTCGCCTCCCTGATCAGCCAGAACGGCGACCCTTCCGTCCCCACGGCCCAGACCGGCCTGATACTGGTTTTCACCAGAGTGCCGGGAGGCATCGAGGAAGAGGCGCTCGATCTGGCCCTTGTCAACGACGCTGAGGTGGCGGACGCCTTGCGGGCCATACCCATCCCGGATGGGATGGAGGTCATTCCCTTCAGCTTCAACCTGCTGTTCGAGGACTCCGGGGATGTCAACAGCGAGATAGGACGACTGTTCGGAACGGCTTCGGGGATCATCCTTCTCATTCTTTGCTTCGTCTACTGGCTCAAACCGGCGGGCCGAGGCGCCCTGGTGCAGTCGGGGCGACGGACCCTGGCCGACACCCTCCTGACTCTCTTCACCATCTTCGCCGCAATCATCTTCATGCAGGGCATAGGGGTTTTGCTGGAAAGAGCCGGTGTCATCGCCTCGTTCAACAACATCACTCAGATCATCCCCATTCTCCTGATCGGATTGGGCGTCGACTACGGCATCCATCTGACTTCCCGCTACCGCGAGGAGGTAGGCCGCGGACAGGATGTGGATGGCGCCGCCCACACTGCCATCGGCACCGTGGGAATAGCCTTGGCGCTGGCCACGGTGACCACCGCCATCGGATTCCTCACCAATATTCTGAGTCCTCTGCCGGCTTTGAAGGACTTCGGGGTGCTGGCCGCGGTGGGGATAGTGGTCTCCTTCATCCTCACGCTCACCTTCTTCCCGGCCGCCAGGACACTCCTGGATCGGAGAACCGAGAAGGAAGGCCGCCTGGCCTGGGGACTGTTGCGGGTTCTGATCCTGGCCAGGAAGGTGGACCGCCAACTGAAACCCCGACGCGCCCTGCCCACCGCGGGCATGAAGGCCTCGTCGGACCGCTTGCTTCCCCGCCTGATCGCCGGCACCTCGGTTCTGGCCGAGAAGGTCCCGGCCTTTGTGGTGATGGTCGCCCTTGTCCTGGGAGGCATGGGGGTATGGGGACTGAGTCAACTGGAGGTGCGGTTCTCGTTCATCGACTTTCTCCCCAGCGA
The DNA here is from genome assembly GCA_965220995.1 of Acidimicrobiia bacterium. Classification (GTDB taxonomy): domain Bacteria; phylum Actinomycetota; class Acidimicrobiia; order Spongiisociales; family ZC4RG35; genus Bin76. The sequence continues at coordinate 453,521 of OZ244856.1, forward strand.
TTCTCCCGCGGTCCGGACGCTGGAGATTCTGCAGGATGACTTCGGGGGAGGACTGGGCGAGTCGACCCAGGTCCTGATCGAGGGAGAAGACCTTGCCACCCCCGAGGTTCACAACGCCCTGGTCACGGCCGGCATGGGCCTGGCGGAATTGGACGACATCGTGGTATTCGAGACGCCGGCCGGCAGGCGGCCCTCGGTCACTTCTCCCATCTCCGTACTGGGGGCGCTCAACAGGGGTGGTCCCCAGGGACCTCCCGACCAGGCTGTCTCCTCCGCCGCACAGGCCGCCAATCTGGGCCCCGATCTCCGGGCTGCATCCGATTCCGACGTAGGGGCTGTTTGGGACGCGGTTGTGGCTTCGGCGCCGGGGCAGGCCCGAAGAGTGCTCCACCGCGGCGACGGCGGCTACGATGCCGTGCTGTTCGAGATAGGCACCCAGGCCGGAGAAACCGGGGCTCTGCAACTGCGGGAGAACCTGTTGGAGAACTTCTCCGAGGTATCCGACCTGGGAATAAGCGTCATCGCAACCTCGACGGAGATAATCACCAATCTGATCATCGTGGAGTTGGCGGACTCACAGACCAGATCACTGCTGTTCACCCTGGTGGTCGCCACCCTGGTGTTGATGATCAGCTTCTGGTTTGAGAATCGGAGGCCTTTTTTGGGGATCATCACCATGATCCCGGTGGCCCTGGTGGTGTTCTGGACCTATGGTCTGATGTACGCCACCGGCATTCCCTTCGGGCCGGTGACGGCAACTTTGGCCGCCTTGGCGGTGGGGATCGGAGTGCCCTACACCATTCACATCGCCCGCCGCTTCGGGGAGGACCGGATCCGCTTCGACGAACTCGACGACGCACTGCGTTCGACATCCCGCCACACCGGCGGGGCGTTGGCGGGATCCGCTTTTACCACGATGGCCGGATTCGGAATCCTCATCACCTCGAGCCTTACACCCTTCCAGCAGATGGGCCAGGTCACGGTATATGCGGTGGGACTGTCTCTTGTGGCAGCGACTCTGGTGTTGCCTTCGATGCTGGCGCTATGGGAAAAGTGGCACCGCCGTCGAGCCGCGGGCCGCGCCTGATCCAGTAAGCTTGAGATAGTCCTGAGCGCTCAGGTCTGTGTTGCCCTCTCCCGCCGGGAGCAGGGACCTGGTGGCCGGCTGGGATGGACGATCGGCGTTCAGTTCACCAATTGTCCGGCCAGGCGCCGGTGGCGATCCAAGTGGGGCGCCAACTCGAATCCGATCGGTTGACCGTCCACCACCACGCTCCGGCCTTGGACGATCAAGCGATCCACCTGATGCGGTCCGGTTAGCACCAACGCAGCCACCGGGTCGTGGGCTCCTGCCATGGATATCCCGTCGGTGCGAAAGCAGGCGAGATCGGCGGCTTTGCCTGTTTCGAGGGAACCGATGTCCTCTCTGCCCAGCACCTCTGCGCCGCCCAGGGTGGCCACTCTCAGAGCGGCCCGGGCGGTCAGCATGGGCTCATCCGACTGCTCCAAAGCTCTGGCCAATCGGGCGACCAGCAGCGCCTGGCGAGCTTCGGCCAGCATGTGGGAACTGTCGTTGGAGGCCGATCCGTCCACTCCCAGGCCCACGGGCACTCCATTCTTGAGAAACCGGGTCAGCGGCGCCGCACCCGATGCCAGCCGCATATTGGAAGTGGGACAGTGAGCGGCGCCGGTGCGGGTGGAAGCCATGGTGCGGATGTCCTGTTCGGAGACATGCACGGCGTGAGCGAACCACACATCGTCACCCAACCAGTCCACCGATTCGGCATAGTCCACCGGCTTGCGACCGAAGAGTTCCTGGCAATACTCCTCCTCATCCAGGGTTTCGGCCAGGTGGGTATGAAGCCGAACCCCCAGGGAACGACCCAGGGCAGCCGACTGCCGCATCAGGTCGGGACTCACAGTGAAGGGTGAGCAGGGAGCAATCACTATGCGGGTCATGGCGCCCGGGGAAGGATCGTGATACCGGGACACGACGCGCTCGCAGTCGGCCAGGATTGCGTCTTCGCTCTCAACCCACTCGTCGGGGGGCAATCCACCCTGGGACCGCCCTACACTCATCGACCCCCGGGAGATGTGAAACCTGATGCCCACCTGCCGGGCCGCCTGTGCCTGGTCGTCCAAGGTCGAGCCGTCGGGCCAAAAGTAATGGTGATCGAATGCGGTTGTACAACCCGACAGGGCCAGTTCCGCAAGGGCCGTGACAGTGGATGCCCGCACGTGCTCGGGCGTCACACGGGACCACACCGGGTACAGAGTCACCAGCCAATCGAACAACTCCGAGTCTTGGGCCATGGTGCGGGTGAGGGTCTGGAAGAAGTGATGATGAGTGTTGACCAGACCCGGTATCACCACCTGTCCCTGACAGTCAATCACCTCGTCAGCCGTGTCCGGCAGTTCAGAGGTGGGACCCACCTGCTCGATCCACCCGCCCCGGGCATACAGTCCCCCGTCGGCTATCTCGGCGCCGGCGTCATCCATAGTGACCAACCGGTCTGCGTTGCGGAGCAAGAGAGTCTGGGGCCGGCGCATGGTTGGGGAGTCTAATTTTTGCCGGAGAACCAAAGGCAAAGCAGTGAAAAGAGAGGCTAACCTGTGAAAACCGTGCTGGGTTTTCCCCCCAATGGGTTCCCTCCCCCGCCACCTCCTAACCGGGATCAGGGCGCGTTTGGGCTAGGCCTGGAATAGGCGCCTTTGCAGTTTATGATCCCCGGTGCGGTCCGAACGACGTCGGAGCGGGCCGCCCTGGTATTTCAGCTACCTACCAGTGTGCAACAGGGGTAGGACAGAATTCAACCCCGGTCAGCCGGGATTTTTCGCGGGCCGGGAAAGTTTCAGGGGCGACAGAAAACGATTGCGAGGCGCAGCCACCAGATCAACCGGCTCGGCCACCTTCTCCACGGTCACCCGATCGGCCCCGATCATCCCGCCGATGCGATGAGCCTGCGTTTCGACAGCATCCCAGCGACGGGATCGCCAAGCCGAAAAGGGCGCCACCTTAATCTCCAGCCGGCGGTCGGAGGCACCCAGATCCCAGACTCCCACCACTCTTCCACCGTCCAGCACCACCGAAGTTGCGTTGCCGAAGCGGTCGTAGGCAAAGGGATGGTGAGCGCTGTCAAGCAGGTGGTCCCGTTCCCGGTGGGCCACCATCAGGACATCCCAGACCGGCAGAAGGCGCAGACCCTGCTGCAGGCGCATCGAGCCCTCCCGGCCCCAATCCAGGCCATCTGAAGCGGCCCGGGTTTCGGCCACCGTCCACCCGGCCCACCAGCGCAGATCCGGCAAGGTAGCAGGTCCGTAGGCTGCCAGGTAGGACTCCGCCAATCGTCGCCGGGCTTCGACCTCATCAATCGCGTGGGGATCAATGTCCGGCAGCCAATCGGCCCAGCGGGCGTAGGTCAAACGGTTGGATCGCCACCCGCCGGTGGTGGCGGCCCGGACTATGCGGTACTCGGATGCCATCATGGCCAACAAGGCCCCGAAATAACGTCCGATTCTGCGGTCCGGATCCACTCTCGCCCGCAACCCGGCGGCGGACCGCGGGCCATGGGCCAAAGATTCTTCCACCAAGGGGGCCCACCTTGAGTAGTCGTCCGCCAGGCGACGGCGATAGGCGGAACTCCAACTCTGGTTCTGACGGCGGGTGGCCGCCAGCACCACTTCCAGCAATCCCCGGGGCAAAGCATGCACCGATCCCCGCATGGCTCGCACCCTGACCAGCGACCGGTCTGCATCCAGGGCGTGGTCGAGATAGACCATCCGGTACCCGTTCATTCTGGCCAGAGCGGAGAGGTGACAGGTCGGCGCCACGCCATAGATACCCACCGAACGACCCACCACCCTCAAGAGATCCGCCGTGCCCAATTTCAAACTGTCCACTGTCATGCCTGGTCGTGGCGCCCCGGTCCCGCTCGCCGTCTACTCCCGACCGGCGCCCACCGACACCGGCCAAGCCCCCGACTCGGCCTTGCACCGCCCGGGCCCGGTCCGTCTGTTAATTTTGGCGCCATCATCGACCAGCCGATCATCGACCTCCAAAGGTACCCCAACTGGGTTGTGTGCGCCGACAATGCCGACATTCTGCCAAAGCTCCCCGACCAATCTTTCCGTCTGATCTACATCGACCCGCCGTTCAACCGCGGCCAGGTCCAACGCAAGGTAACCGTGCGAACCGAACGCTGCGACCAGGGGGACCGCACCGGATTCGGGGGAAGGCGCTACAGGACCGTCCAAGTCGGCTCCACTTCCTACGTGGACAACTTCGACAACTATCTGGAGTTCCTGGCGCCGAGACTTGAGCAGGCCCGTCGGCTGCTGACCCCGGACGGCACCCTCTACTTCCACATCGACTACCGGGAGGCCCATTACTGCAAAGTGCTGCTGGATCAGATCTTCGGTCGGGAGTGCTTCCTGAATGAAATCATCTGGGCATACGACTATGGGGGTCGTTCCAAGAGCCGGTGGCCGGCCAAGCATGACACCATCCTGGTGTACGTCAAGGACCCCCACCGGTATTTCTTCGACCAGGACGCCATCGAAAGGATCCCCTACATGGCGCCCGGCCTGGTCTCCGCCCAAAAGGCGGCCCGGGGCAAGCTACCCACCGATGTCTGGTGGCACACCATCGTGCCCACCAACGGTCGGGAAAAGACCGGTTACCCCACCCAAAAGCCCGAAGGAATCTTACGCAGAATCCTGATGGCCTCATCGCAGGAAGGCGACCGGGTGCTGGACTTTTTCGCCGGTTCCGGAACCACCGCGGCGGTGGCTCAGCAACTGCACCGCCGTTTCGTGATGATCGACAACAACCCGGCAGCCATGGCGGTTATGACCCAACGCCTGGGATCAGCCGGTATCAAGTTCGTTCATTCCTCCGACCTGCCGGAAGCCTGACAAGCCGGGAACCACCCGGTTTCAGACAAAGTCCATGGCGGGGAGACCGTCCAGGCTGACGGTGTTGTTCTCCCTCTGGTATTCCCACATGGCGTCGGGTCCCTTGCGTTCCGCCCAGACCGGCAGGTAGTCCCGCTGTGCGACCATTTCCATCAGTGGCACGCCGCCCCCGCACGAGGTCCCCACCTTGTTGATGTCCACCCGGATGATGGAACGGGACCCGGGAATCTCACTGAAGCTCTCCGACAGAACGGCATGCTCGGCCGTTCCCGGGTAGAGCGCCCGGCCTCCCCCCCAGATCCGCAGAATCCGGCGCGGCTGATCGAACCCGCAGAACATCACCACGATCCGGCCGTTCTGGCGCAGGTGGGCGATGGTCTCGGCGCCGCTTCCCACCAGATCCAGATAAGCCACCGTGTCAGGGTTGATGATCCGAAAGGTGTCCAACCCCTTGGGCGAGAGATTGATGTGCCCCTCCTCGCCCGAAGGGGCCGTCGCCACGAAAAACATGGGTTGGGCGCCGATCCAGGCAGCCAGATGCTTGGGAATGGATTCGTAGTAGGAAGCCATGGCCTATGGGGTTGACAAGCTCGGGACGGGCGTCAGGCCGTCAGACAGAGACGATACTCGGTGTCACGGCGGGCAACCGGTCGGTTGCGGTCCCGGGCGGTTCGCTCGAAGTCGGAAGGATCCATCTCCTGCCCATGGGCGGCCCCCGCCGATCGGGTGATGATCTCTCCCATCAGGGTGCCCCCCAGGTCATTGCACCCCGCATCCAGAAGACGCCCGGCCCCCTCCAGCCCCAACTTCACCCATGACGCCTGGATATTGGGCACCAGCCCGTCCAGGGCGATCCGGCCCACCGCGTGGATCAGCACCACTTCATCCCAGGTGGGACCGGGTCGCGCCTTGCCGTTCAACCAGATGGGGGCCCCCATGTGGACAAACGGAAGCGGCACCAACTCGGTGAAGCCGCCGGTCTGCCTTTGAATCTGTCGGATCACCTCCAGGTGCCGGGCCCAGGAACGATGATGATCTATGTGCCCGAACATGATGGTGGCGGTGGACCTCAGACCCAGTTCGTGGGCGATGAGCATGACCCTCGCCCATTGGGAGGTGCGGATCTTGTCGGGGCAGAGAAACCGCCGGACATCGTCGTCCAGGATCTCGGCGGCGGTTCCGGGAAGGGTACCGAGGCCGGCGTCCTTGAGACGGACCAAGAACTCCCTGACAGACACACCCGCAGTTTCGGCGCCCTGCCAGACCTCCAGCGGGGTGAACCCGTGAATGTGCATGTCGGGCAACTCCGCCTTGATCGCTTCCGTTACCGAAACATAGAAATCTCCGGTGAACTCGGGATGGATGCCTCCCTGCAGGGTCACCTCGGTGGCGCCCCGGTCCCAGGCCTCCCGGGACTTCTGCACGATGTCGGCAATCGACATCAGGTAGGGGTCCCCTCGCAGATTGAGGCTGCGGGGACCCTTGGAAAAGGCGCAGAACCCACACCGGAAGTAACACATGTTGGTGTAGTTGATGTTGCGGTTGATCACATAGGTGACCAGATCACCCACCACCCGTTGGCGCAACTGGTCGGCCGCCCACGCCACCGCCTCCACCTGATCGCCCCTTGCTCCGAACAGGGCCTCGGTTTCATCCACCGTGGGGGCGGCGCCGTCCAGGGAACGTTCCAGGATGGGCCGCAGCTGCCCGGCGCCTTCCAATTCGGGCGGCCCGTCCGACCCCACCCACAGGGAATCAGGCCACTGGGCCGAGAAACGGCGGGGAGGAACCGGCGCCTCCTCGGCCCGGCCGGGCGCCCAACCGTAACGAGGGCGGGCCGCTGCACCGGCGTCCACCTGCTGGAGCCACGCCCGGAAGGCGCGGCGCGACAGCGTTGCGCGCACCTGGTCTATTTCCAAACCGGGCGGAAGGGCCGTTCGCTCCACCAGCGTCATCGGCGCCAACCGCCGGCGTAACTCGCCGATGCGTCCGGCATCCCAGTCTCTCAGCAACAAATCGCAAGCCCCTGCCCACACCGCTTCGGCGGCCTGGTCGACATCGTCCACAAACACCGAGACCCTCGCCTCCACCGAGGGCAGTCCGCACAGAGCCGCCGCGGCCTCCACCTCGCTTCGGGTGGTTCTCAGAAAAGACGCCTCGCTTCTGGCCAGGGCGTCCAGCACCAGATCCTCGTTGCCGGTATGCACCACCGTGATAAGCCAGCCCGGCAACCCGGCCTTCGCCAATTCCAACGCCCCGGAGGGATCGGCGATCCGAGGCGCCTCCGACACATCCGCCTCACGGGCGGCGATCAAGACCCCGGCCCCGTGGGCGGCCCGCAGGTCGTGGGGGGTGGGAGCATCCATCTCCAAGGTGGTGGTGCCCTCCCGAAGACGCGCATCCGCCACAGCCTCGGTGGCCTTCTCCGCCGGGCGGGTGCGCAAGAAAGTGATCATCGAAGCCCTGCCCAACGAAGGCTCCCGGCGCCGGCCCTTTTCGCCGGCGACCTACCGGACCCGGGAGTCTTCACCGGGGAAACGGAGCCGGCTGACCCCGCTGCGGGATGCTGGCAGACAGACTTGCCGGACTGAATGGACATTAAAAACCTCAGGCTACCGGTTGCGGACCGGCCCATCAAACGGTCACCGCCACCGGGGCCGACCTTGATTCGGCCTGGGGCGCCCGGGCGTACCCCTGCGAGTCGACCGCTCCCAACACCTTGGGCAGCAGATCGGGATCTATCCAGCGCCGGGTCTGATATGACGGATAGACCGGCAGCCGGGGGAGAAGTCGAAATCCGGCGCTCTCGGTGCGGCGGCGCAGTTCCTCGAGATGAGGCCAGGGCGCCTCCGGATTCACCCAGTCGATCGTGAGCGGAGAAACCCCACCCCAATCATTGATTCCCGCTCGAAGGTAAACCTCATAACTCTCGGTGAGGTTGGGAGGGACCTGAATGTTCATCTCGGGGCCCATTATCCACCGGGCCAGGGCCACCACCCGCATGAACCAGGACGGAATCGGCTCGGCGTCGAGCCGCATGGGAGTGTTGTATTTGGCTCGAAAATTCTGGACTATGACTTCCTGGATTTGGCCACCGCTGCGGGCCATCTCGGCCAGAGCCGCCAAAGAATCCACTATTTCTCCCGAGTTTTCCCCGATCCCCACCAGGATGCCGGTGGTGAAGGGAATCCGCAACCGCCCGGCGTCCTCTATAACCTGCACCCGCACCGACGGGACCTTGTCGGGGCAGTTGAAGTGCGGCATGCCGGGCTCCAAAAGACGGGGAGAGATGTTTTCGAGCATCAAACCCATCGACGGATTGGAAGGGCGAAGCTCCCGCAACTGGGACAGGGTCATGACACCCGGGTTGGCATGGGGAAACAGGGCCGTCTCCCGGTTGACCATCTCGGTCATCCGCCGGGTGTACTCCAAGGTCGTGTCACATTCCTGCTCGTCCAGGAACCTCCGCGCCGCCGGCCAGCGCTCCTCGGGCCGATCGCCCAGGGTGAACAGCGCCTCGGTGCAGTGGTGAGCCTCCCCGGCCCGGGCAACGGCCAGCACCTGTTCGGGAGGCATGAACATCCCGCCTCCGCCCGGCGGCTGAGCGAATGTGCAGTAGGTGCAGGAGTCACGGCACAAGGTGGTGAGAGGCACGAACACCTTGCGGCTGTAGGTGATGGTTCTGCCCTTGCCCTCATCCCGCAGTCGGCCGGCCTCGGCAAACAACGGTTCGGCCGACCGCCCCCCCTCCAAATAGGCAATCGCCAGGTCCCGATCAAACGCCGGATGGGTCATGTGCGCCCCCCGTTGCGCGGCCCGTCATCCCGAGGCATCCCCCGGGGAGGGTGGTTGACCGTCGGGAGACTGCGCCCGAACCCACAACCACTATCCGGTGGCCGCCGGGGTGGATCGGGCGCCGGACCCGACACCCCGCAAGCTCGGAACATCTATCCCATCCCCGGAGATGCGCCCAGCATGCCGCCGTCCACCGGCAGGATCGCCCCCGTGATCCAGGAAGACTCCTCCGAGCAGAGAAACGCCACTGCCGAAGCCACATCCTCGGGCTCTCCCAATCGTTGCAGCGGATGACGGCGGGCCGTTCCCTCCGGGTCCGACTGCCACAGCAAGGCCGACAGTCGGGTCTTCACCACCGCCGGGGCCACCGCATTCACCCGGACGCGGGGCGCCAACTCCATGGCCAATTGCTGGGTCATATAGATCAAGGCCGCCTTGGAGATGTTGTAGGCCCCGAGAATGGGAGTGGGACGCACTCCTCCCACCGAGGCCACGTTCACCACACAGCCACCGTGCTCGCCCAACCACTGCGACCATGCCTCCCGGGTCCAAACCAACGGCGCCCGCAGATTCACCGCCCAGGTCTTGTCCACCGCCTCCTGGGAAACCCCCATGAGATCCCCGGCCCCCGGATTGGTGCCGGCGTTGTTCACCAGTATGTCACAACTGCCGTAGCTTTCAATGGTCCGCCCGATCGCCCGGTAAGCGTGTTCATCCCGATCCGCCCGGGCCACCACCGGGAGTATCCGTTCGGAATCAGCGCCCGCCTCCACCAAATCGGAGACGGCCCCGGCGAGATTGTCGGCCTTGCGGGAGGTGATGGTTACTCCCGCCGCTCCGCGGTCAAGCAGGGTCTTGGCCACCGCCAGACCGATGCCTCTGCTGGCGCCGGTGATCACCGCCGCCTTGCCTGATATGCCCACGCTCAAAGAGTTCTTTTCCTCCGGAGCCGCCGTTCGGCCAGTGTACCCCTTGCGCCCCGGGGTCTCAGCCCGACGGCTTCTGTCCCCGGGCAACCAGCTTCACCTGTTGGCGGCGCGTCACGGCGGAATTGGGATCCGGGAGGATCTCGAGCAACCGCCGCCGGTCCTCCTCGGCCAGGGCGGCCGCGGAGTGATCGGCCGCCGCCAGACGGGCATCCACGCCTTCCTCCACCAGCCTACGACCCTCACTGACCAGCGCTTCCACCATCTCCGATTCGGGCACCACCTTCACCACCTGCCCTTTGATAAACAGATGACCCCGGCCCCGACCGGCGGCTATCCCCAAGTCAGCCGACCGAGCCTCCCCTGGACCGTTCACCACGCAGCCCATCACCGCCACCTGAATGGGGAGATTCTCGGCCTCCAATGCCTTCTGCGCCACCTGCGCCACTTCTATCACATCGACCTCTGCTCTGCCACAGGAGGGACAGGCGATGAGATCGAGGCTGCGCCGCTGCCGAAGACCCAGATATTCCAACAGGCGTCGGCCCGATTCGGCTTCGGAAACCGGATCGGCGGTCAGGGAAAACCGAATGGTGTCTCCGATGCCTTCCATCAGAAGGGTGGCGATTCCCGCCACCGATTTGATCAAACCCCCCGGCGGGGGCCCCGCCTCGGTAACTCCCAGGTGAAGCGGGTATTCCACCCGGTCGGCCAGCAGCCGATAGGAGTCGACCATGCTGGGAACATGGGAGTGCTTGACCGAGATCTTTATGTCCCGAAAATCGACCTCCTCCAGGTACCTGATCTCCAACAGCGCCGACTCCACCAGCGCCTCGGGAGTGGCGTTACCGTGCCGCGCCAGGATGTCCTTGTCCAGCGAACCGGCGTTCACCCCCACCCGAATCGGTATGCCCCGCTCGCCGGCCGCCCGCGCCACCTCCTTGATGTGGCTGGGCCGACGGATGTTGCCCGGATTGAGGCGCAACCCGGAAACGCCGCTCTCCAGGGCGGCCAAGGCCAGCCGATACTGAAAGTGGATGTCGGCAATAATGGGAACCGGGCTGCGGGGAACGATCTCGGCCAAACCTTGGGCAGCCTCCACGGTGTTGCAGGTAATCCTCACCAGGTCGGCGCCCGCCGCAGCCAAGGCGTACACCTGCGCCAAGGTGCCATCGACATCATGGGTCTTGGTGGTGGTCATCGACTGAACACTCACCGGGGCGTCGCCACCCACCTCCACCGATCCCACCTTAACCGGCCGGGTGACGCGGCGGGGATGCCGGGTGAGGCGCGCGTCTTTCACAATCTGATGGGGCTGATCACATCCAACACCAAAGCAGCCACCCCCAAGAAGATAACCAACACGGTCACGCCCGCCGCGATAGATATCAGCACCGACGGCCGGGCCCGCCGGCGAAACACCTTCTCATACAGGGCCACCGCCACATGTCCCCCGTCCAGAGGGTAGGCGGGGATCAGGTTGAACACACCCAGAACAATATTCAGATAGGCCAGCAGGCGCATCACATCGGCCACTCCCCTTTCCCCGATCTGAGCGCCGATATTGGCCAGACCGATCGGGCTGACCGGGCGATTATCCACCGACACCTCGCCACCGAACATCCCTCGGGCCAACTCACCCAGAGATGAGGGGTTCACCAACTGCCCCACGGCCCGGAACGTAATCAGAGCCGCCTCACCTATCTCGCCCGTGGCGGTAACCACCGCTTCCCCCAACCCCAGAGAACGAGACTCCCAGGTTGGTCCGATTCCCAAAAACCCCCGTTCGACCCCTCCATCCTGAGTGCGGGAGGACAGGACGGGCGTCACCACCATCACCTGCCCGTCCCGGCTGATTGTGATAGGCACCGGCTGATTGGGCCGGTCCCCGAGCAGAGCGGCGGTGTCCTCCCACTGATTGGTTGCAATCCCATCGACTCGCAGAATCACATCTCCCTCCTGGATACCCGCCGCTCTGGCCGGCGAAGTGGTCCCGTCGGCCATCTCCACCACCACCATCACCCGGTTGCTGAAATCGGCGTACCCGTTCACCATGTACAGTCCCACCAGGATCACAAAGGCCATCAGGAAATTCAGCGCCACCCCGCTCAGGGCCACCACCACCTTCTGCCAGGTCTTTTTGTGCTGATAGGAACGTTCCGGCGGAGTCTCGTGGTCGGCCACGGGTCCCATTCCGGCGATCTTCACGAACCCCCCGAACGGCAGCAGACGAAAGCCGTATTCCGTCTCGCCTCTTTTCACCGACCACAACCTCGGCCCGAATCCAAAAAACATCTCGGTGGCCTTCATTCCGGTGAAACGGGCAGCCAGAAAGTGCCCCAACTCGTGCACCGTGACGAAAAACACGATCCCGAGCACCACCGCCATGGCGCCCATCATGTAACTACCTCCCGATCAGACAACCGAAAGCATAGCACCGGCCGGTGGGAAACAACCACCTAAAGCGCTATCCCCGCATTTCCCTCGCTCCAACCCCGGACACAGCGAGGCAGCCGCACCCAAAGAGCAGGAAACCCCTGCGCTACAGCACTTCGAGCAGGGAAAACAGGTAGTAGGCGCCGGGCATGACCAACAGCAACCCGTCTATGCGATCCAGGATGCCACCGTGTCCGGGAATGAAAGCGCTCATATCCTTGACGCCGATGGAACGCTTCACCACCGATTCAAAGGCATCCCCCAACGGCGCCAAAACCGACACCACCCCCGCCAGGTAGAGGGCCTGGGTCAGGGAAAGGGAGGAGAGGGGCGGGAGAGTTGAGAAGATGGCCGCCACAACCAGGGTGGCGACCACTCCACCCACCAGTCCCTGCACGGTCTTGTGTTCGGAAAGGGAGGGAGACAGCGGTCGGGAACCGAAGGAACGACCCGCCACATAGGCCAAGGTGTCGAACACCGAGTTGAGGAGCAACACCCAAACCAACAGGGCGATGCCTTCCGGCGCCCCGGCGATCAGCACCCCGTAACCCAGAAGCGACACCCAAATCATTCCCAAGATGGTGAGAGACAGATTCTCGACCGGCAGACGGCGCGCCACCGCCGTATAGAAAAGCAGTGTGACACCACAAGCCCCCACCAGGACTCCTCCGGACGCGCCCAACCCCGACAGGTGCGACGCCAGCCCGGCGCCCAACACCCCCAACAGCCCCAACAAGGCCAAGGGACGGTATCCGGCCGAGCGAACCACCGTGTAGAACTCAACCAGCCCCACCACCATGGCCAGAATGATCAAACCGGTGACCCATGCTCCCCCCAGGTACAGGGCGATCACCACTGTGGCCACCATGACCACCGCGCTGATAATCCGTCTGACCAGATCCGAGGAGCGGGCCTGCTCGGCGGCCTCCACATCCTCGGTGGCCATTCCGGCCCGGCCGGTCACATCCTCAAAACCCAAAATGCCCGAATCCACTCCCGGAATGGCCGCCGAAACCGCCTGCTGACGATGTTCCCGGGCGTTGGCAGCCATCACCTCCTCAGCCAAGGCCTGATGCTGAGAGGTCCGGCTGTCCAGAACCTCCTCGCTTTCCAACTCCTCATCGGTGTCCGGCTCTTCGGGCGCCTCGCTCGGCAAGGCCGTCAACCGGGAAACCGCCCTTTCCTCCGGCTCCCATTCGGGAACCCAGGTCTTGTCCGACGGCGTCATCCCCTAGACCTCCAAGAGTTCCGTTTCTTTACGTTTCAACAACGTATCCACTTGCCGGATAACCCGGTTGGTCAAATCCTGCAGATCCCGCTCGGCTCGGCGCAACTCGTCATCGGAGCATACTCCCCGCAAGGCGTCGAGGTCCGACTTTGCCTTGCGTCGGGCGTTCCGAACCGAGATCCTGCCGCTTTCCGCCTGTTTTCGGACGATACGAATCAACTCGACCCGCCGTTCCTCGGTGAGAGGAGGGAACGCCAGGCGGATCACCACCCCGTCGTTGCTGGGGTTGATGCCCAGGTCGGAAGCGTGGATGGCCTTTTCGATCTGCGCAATGGCATTGGGGTCGAAGGGGTGAATCACCAGGAGTCGAGGATCGGGAACCGTGAAGTTGGCCAACTGCTGCAGGGGCAGGGAAGCGCCGTAATAGTCCACCCTCAGGCCCTGCACGATCTGGGGATTGGCCCGACCGGTGCGAACAATGGCGAACTGCCCGGTGACGAATTCCACCGAGTCCTCCATCATCAAGGCGGCCTCATCCAAAACGTCCTGAATCACTTTCGCCCCTAATTCACCCTGGTTCCCAGACGCTCCCCCATCAACGCCCGATACACGTTGCCTGGCTTGGTCATGTCAAACACCACGATAGGAAGCTTGTGCTCCCGACACAGGGTAATGGCGGTCATATCCATGACTTTGAGGTCCCCGGAGATGACCTCCATGTAGGAAGCCGATTCCAGAAGACGGGCAGAGTCATCGAGATTGGGGTCGGCGCTGTAGACGCCATCCACTTTGCTGGCCTTCAGCAGGATCTGCCCCCCTGTCTCAATCGCCCGCAAAGCGGCGGTGGTGTCGGTGGTGAAGAACGGATTTCCGGTCCCCGCCACAAAGACCACCACCCTCCCCTTTTCCAGATGCCGAACCGCCCGCAGCCGAATATACGGTTCGCTGACCTGCCGCATGGTGATGGCGCTCATCACCCTGGTGGTGGTCCCGCACTTCTCCAGCGCATCCCGCAACGCCAGTCCGTTCATAACCGTGGCCAGCATCCCCATGTAATCGGCGGTGGCCGGATCGAGCCCCCGCGCCGCCAGGGCGGTGCCCCTAAAAAAGTTCCCGCCTCCCACCACCACCGAGATTTCGGTTCCGTCCTCCCTTGCCCGGCTGATCTCCGCCGCCACCTCGGCCACCCTGCTCGGATCGATCCCGAACCCGCCTTCCCGCTCGCAGAACGCCTCTCCGGACAGCTTCAGAAGGACCCGCGGGCGGGGGGGCGTCATGCCGAGTCCTGCTCGCCCACCGCCATTCGCGTCACCCGGCGTATCTTGATGTTCTCGCCCATCTTGGCCGCCAACCGCACCACCATCTCCCCCACCGTCCCTTCAAACTTCTGAGCATTGACGAAGGCCTGCTCGTTGAGGACATTCTCCTGATAGAACTTCTCCATGCGTCCTTCGACGATGCGCGGAACAATGTGGTCCGGTTTGCCCTCGGCGCGGGCCGCCCGGGCCGTCAGTTCCTCCTCATGGGCCACCACACCGGCGGGCACCTCGTCTCGGACGATCCATCGGGGAGCCGACCAGGAGACGTGCAGAGCGATGTCGTTGGCTACTTCGTTGAACTCCGGAGTCTTGGCGACAAAGTCGGTTTCGCAGGCCAATTCCACCAACACCCCCATCACGGGATGCCCCGACTGATGGTGCAGGTAAAGCCCGATGGTGCCCTCGTTGGCATCCCGGTCGGCCCGCTTGGCGGCCTTGGCCAAACCCTTCTCCCGCAACAGGTCGTGGGCTTTGTCCATGTCGCCCCCGGACTCGACCAGGGCCTTTTTGGCATCCATCATCCCCACCCCGGCCCGACGGCGGAGCGCCTGTACATCCTTGGCCGTAAAGTCCGCCACGATCACCTGCCTTCCTTCGCAGAAGCACTCTTCTTCTGCTTGTTCTGCTTCTTTTTCTTGGCCATCCGGGCGCCGGACCGGCAGGCGTCGGAGACTTGGGAACAGATCAACTCGGCGGCTCGAATGGCGTCGTCGTTGCCGGGAATCACATAGGTGATGGGTTCGGGGTTGCAGTTGGAGTCGACCAGTCCCACGATGGGAATGCCCAGCCGGGTGGCCTCCCGCACGGCGGTTTCCTCGGCGTTCACATCTATCACGAAGACTCCGGAGGGGAGTTCCTCCAGGTCGCGCACTCCCCCCAGGCTCCGCCGGAGCTTCTCCAGATCTCTTCGGAGGCGGAGGCGTTCCTTCTTGGGACGAGATTGCATTTCTCCGCTGTTTTCCTCCGACTCCAGTTCCTTCATGTAGGAGATCCGCTGCCGGATGGTTTGAAAGTTGGTGAGCATCCCGCCCAGCCAGCGAAAATTGACATAAGGCATCCCGACGGACTCGGCATGCTGGGCGATACTCTGGCGGGCCTGTTTCTTCGTGCCGATAAACAGGATTTTGCCCCCGCCGGCCACGGTCTCGCGGACGAAGGTCAGGGCCTCCTCCAACAAGACCACCGTCTGACGAAGATCAATGATATGGATACCGTTGGACTGCGTGTAGAGATAAGGTTTCATCTTCGGGTTCCATCGGCGTGTTTCATGGCCGAAATGGAGACCCGCATCGATCAGATCCCTCATTTTGGTGGACGTCATCACAGCTCCTTCCTGGTTTTTCCTCAGCCCGTTGACCGGTTCCCCGGCTCGGCGCCTCTCCGGCGCCCGCCCCACAGAATGACCCGAAGGTCAGTCCCGACCAGTGGACGGAACGGGCCTGCGACGTGGCGCTCCAGTCTACCGCCCAACCGGGGCCAGAGTGAAAACTCCGAGCGGGCGTTACCTGTCACAGACCATCCCGTCGGGGTTGTGGCCCGGCCCGGTTCAGGCCCGGGGATGAGTCCTTTGATGAGTGGACCGCAGGTGGCGGCGACTGACGTTGGTGTAGACCTGGGTGGTGCCAAGATTGGCGTGTCCCAGCATCTCCTGCACACTGCGCAGGTCGGCCCCTCCTTCCAGCAAATGCGTGGCGAACGAGTGGCGAAGAGCGTGCGGAAAACTCCCCAGCCGCGATTGCACGATCCGCCTGATCTGACGAACTCCGATTCTTGCCCCTCGGATGCCCACGAACAGGGCGTCTCCCGCTGCCGGGGTGGCCAGGACCGGACGCCCCTTCGCCAGCCATCTCGCCACAGCCCGCTGCGCGGGAACCCCGAGGGGGACCACCCGGTCCTTGCCGCCCTTGCCCGAGATGGTCGCCAGGTCCCTGTCCTCCACCACGAAGATGTTCAGGGAGGCCAACTCGGAGACTCGCAGACCCGAGCCGTAGGCCAGTTCCAGTATCGCTCGGTCTCGCAGATCCACCGGGTCGTTTCCATCCACCGCCTCGATGCCCTTGCTCAGTTGTCCTGCGGAAATCACCACCGGCAGCTTGCTCCGGGTCCCGGACATCGGAGAAGCCGCCACCGGGTTGGCGGAAATCTTCCCCTGTTCATGCAGACGCCCGAAGAACGAGTGAATCGCCGAGCGCTTGCGGACCACCGACGACCGCGCATACCGCCGGGTGTGCAGCCAAGCCGCGTATCGCCGAAAATCGGCGCGATCCACCTCCGGTATCGATCGGCGGTCCAGCCGGTCGCAGAAGTCCAGAAACTGGGTGATGTCTCTCCGGTAGGCCGCCACCGTGTGCTCCGACAGTCGTCGCACCCTTTCCAGCCAAGTCAAGTACTCCGTCAAAGCGGAGTCGGCCCATTCGGGCGGGGATGGGATGGCCGCCACCCTGCACATGCTACGAAATCCCGGGCCCACGGAGTGGGAACAAGCCTCCACCGGGAGTCAGACAGAGGGCGGCCCAGGATTGCGGGATGGTCGATCACCCAGGGCAAACTCATCCCTTGGGACGAATCACACCACCCTCCTTGACCACCTTTCCTTCCGACTCCAGTTCGCCGATCCTCACCAACATTCGCGACAGCGGCCAACCCGTTTTTTCCATGAGTTCCTGTACCGCGACGCCGCTATCCCCGATGGCCGCCAGCAGTTCATCCTGCCCCTGATCCTGCGACTCCCCGACGGTGGGCGCCACCACGCCCTCGGACTCCAGGAATTCCAGCAATTCCGAGGTGCTCAGCACCGGCAGGGCGCCGTCGCGGATCAGTTCGTTGCACCCCCGGGAGGTGGCCCGGTCGATGTCGCCAGGGATCGCCAACACTTCCCGTCCCTGTTCCAAACCCAACCGGGCGCTGATCAAGGCCCCGCCGCCGATGGCTGCCTCCACCACCAGCACCACCCGGGACAGACCGGTGATGATGCGGTTTCGGACCGGAAAGCGCCAAGGCTCCGGCACGGTTCCCGGAGGATATTCGGTGACCACCGCCCCACCACCCTGCAACAAAGCCTCCCCCAGGCTCCGATGAGAGACCGGATACCAGCGATCGGGACCCGAGCCCAACACCGCGATCCCGCGGCCACCCGCTTCCACCACGCCGCGATGGGCGGACCCGTCCACCCCGCGGGCCAGTCCGCTGATCACCGCCACGCCCCTTCGTCCCAGGGCGGCGCCCATCGTGCGAGCCAGATTGAGGCCGTAGCGGGTCGCTCGCCTTGATCCCACCACCGCCACTCCGGCCTCGGCGGGCAGATCTCCTCTGACAAACAGCACATCCGGGGGATCAGGAATGGCGGCCAGCCAGGGGGGATATTCCTCCGTCCCCAGCAACACCACTCCCACCCCCGCCGTCCGAAGTTCTTCCATCCGCCGGGAACTGGGGACCGAAACGGCCTTACGGGCGGCCGGCGGGCACTTGACCCGCCCGGTCTCGATCATCCGCACCGCTCCGGCCGGATCGCCGGCCTTCTGCACCAGGGAGTGGAGCCGACCGGGATGCAAACCCGAGTAGGCCAGCCTCACCCGGTGATCGAAGTAGGGGCAGGGCGGCCGGGGCGCGTTCACAAACCGGCCCGGTAGGCCAGCGCTTCCAGAACGTGGGCTTTGCGCACCGGCGTAGAACCTTCCAGATCGGCCAGGGTGCGGGAGACCCGCCGAACCCGATCGTATCCCCTGCCGGTCAAAAGGCCCTGGTCCAGATTGCGGGAAAGCGCCTTTTTGGCCGGTTCGCTCCAGGACAGGGCGTCCAGGCGCGAGGAAGTGAGATCACCGTTCAGGGCGCCGCGGGCCACTTGTCTCCGGCGAGCCTGCTCCACTCGGCCGCCCACCGCGGCGCTTGTTTCACCGGGCGCCCCGGTGAGTTCATCGGTCTCCATGCGTCCCAGGAACACCCGCACATCAAACCGATCCAGCAGTGGGCCCGACAGACGCCGCCGATAGCGATCCAAAGAGGCGGGTGAGCATCGGCACCGCTTCACGGTGTCGTTGCGCCATCCACACGGGCAGGGATTGGTGGCGGCCACCACCAGGGGGCGTCCCGGGAAGGTGGTGGAGATGCCCCGGCGGGTGATGGTCACGCAACCTTCTTCCAGCGGTTGGCGAAGAGCATCGATCAGGTGAGCCGGAAACTCCCCCAATTCATCCAGAAAGAGCACCCCGTGGTGGGCCAGAGACAGATCCCCGGGCACCGGTATTCCGCTTCCCCCTCCCAGCAGGCCCACCAGGGAGACGGTGTGATGGGGAGCGCGGAAGGGTCGCCCAAAACCGGTCCGCCGGCGGTCCCCGGCCGCCCAAACCAGGGCCAGTTCCATTTCTTCGGACTTGGTCAGGGGAGGAAGAATGCCCGGCAGGCGCTTGGCCAGCATGGTTTTTCCCATACCGGGAGGTCCCGACATCAGAAGATGGTGCCCGCCGGCGGCCGCGATTTCCATTCCCCGCCGTGCGAAGTCCTGACCCCTCACCTCCGCCAGGTCGAGCGCCGAAGAAGCGGGTGGCCGTTCGGCGTTCGGAACCACCGGTTCGACCTCCCCTTCCAGTACCCCGATGGCGTCCGACAATCTCTCCACCGCATACAGTTCCACCTCGGGCACCAGGGCCGCCTCCGACAGAGCCTCCCGGGGCGCCAGACAGGGAAGACCCTTCCGGGCAGCCACCAGGGCGGCGGCCAGGACGCCTTTGGACCGGCGCACCCGGCCATCCAGAGCCAATTCCCCAACCGCCACCACCCCCGGATGCCGGGGGGCGGCCTTGCCGTCGGCGATCAGCACCCCCAGGGCGATGGGAAGATCATATGCGGAACCGGCCTTGGGCAGGTCGGCCGGGGCCAGGTTGACGGTAACTTCGCTGCGGGGCATGTCATAACCCGACGACGCCATGGCGGCCTTCACCCGATAACGAGCCTCCCTCACGGCCGTGTCCGGCAGACCCACCAATCCGAACTTGGAGTTGGTCCTGCCCAGGTGCACCTCCACATTGACCGCCCGGGGATCGACCCCCACCATGGCAGCGGATAACATTGCACTGTTCATCCGGACATCGTGTGCCCGTCTGCCAGAGGATGTCCAGCGAACTTTCCTGGGTTTCCCCGCGACTCAGCGGATTAGTTCACACTCCGCGGCCCCGGAAGACGAGTCGGGTCAGGAGCCCTCGAAACGAGCAGGACGCTTCTCCAGGAAAGACTCCACTCCCTCCCGGTGATCGTCGGTGTGAAGACAAATCGCCTGAGCCTGACCCTCCCAGACGGTCGCCTCCTCCAGAGAAAGCTCCCAGGACCGATTCAAGGCCTGCTTGATAAACATCTGCGCCACCGGAGCGCCCACAGAAAACCGCCCGGCGACCTCGGCGGCGCGTTCGGTCAGCGCCCCTTCGTCCACCACCTCCCACACCAACCCGTTTTGCAACGCCTCCTCCGCCGGGATCATCCGTCCCGACAGGGCCGCCTCCCGGGCGAATTGCGCCCCGGCCAGCCGGGGAAGCATCCAACTGAGTCCCATGTCCAGACTCAGTCCCCGACGCACAAAAATGGCCGAGAAGCGGGCTCGCCGGGTGGCGATCACCACGTCACAGCCCAACGCCAGGCTCATACCCGCCCCCACCGCCACGCCATCCACCGCCGCCACGGTCGGCTTGCTCAACCGGTGCAGAGCCAGGGCCGTCTCGCCCACCACCTTCAGGCGGTCCCGGGCATCAATGATCCCCGGAGAACGCAAACCGGCCTCCGGATCAAGATCGGCCCCCGCACAAAAATCCCCACCGCGGCCCGAGATCACCAGCACCCGCTGGGGAGAGTCCTCGAAAACCTCCAAGGCGTCCCGCAGTTGCGACCACCCCTCCGGCGGGATCGCATTCTTACGAGCAGGCCGGTTCAGCCACAACCACCGTACCGGCCCACGGTCCTCCGTTTGCAGCCACATTCTTTCGTAGGGTAGGCAAACGCGCTAGGTTCAACCCACATGGGATTCAATCCGTTTCGACCTCGGGAAAAAACGACGGGCGACGTGGTGATGGTGGCCGTGGCGTTGGCGGTGATCGCCGCGGCGGTGCTGTGGGCCCTCTTCTCCGGATAGTTTTTCATACCAGCCTCGGCAGCCACAGGATATTCACTCCCCGATCATCAAAACCCACCGCGATCAGATCCACCCTCCGGGCGCGCACCAACGGGGAAGCCGCCAGTCTTGCCACCTGCCGCACCTTCGCATCGTCGAAATATCGGAGTGCGTCCCCGAACCCCGATGGGCCGCTCGCCCATCGACTCCTCACTTCCACGACGGCCCTCTCCCCGTCGATCCGGGCCAGGATGTCTATTTCCCCCCGGCCCACCACCATATTGCGGGCCAGCACCCGGTGACCGCGGCGTTCCAAAAAGCGGGCGGCCAGACCTTCGGCCATCCGACCCGTTTCTCCCCGATCCATGTGCAGCCCGGTTCCTGTTTCCCCGATCTGTTCCTGTCCCATTCCCTGAATTAAGGAAAGCGGGTGTGACAGGTCAAGCACTCACCGGAGTTTCTCGGTGGAACGCATACCGGCGGCCACCGGCGCAATCAGCCTTCTCCCCCCGACAGGGATACCGGATAGGGGCCGGGCGGCAATCTGTGAAATCAGACACTATGTCGCGAAACCGCCCCCGAAATTCCTGTCCCGAGGGCCCGCCCCCGCCACCACCTTTCCTGGGGTCGGGACGCGAATCCACCATACAGAACGAGGATTTCGTATTCCCAACAATATGGTCCCTGCGGCCGGTCTGGACGACGTCGGAACAGACCGGGAGGTGCTTGACTCCTATCACTATGTGACACCCGGGAGACAAAGTCAAGCCAAGAGCCACCCTGTTTTTCGCGACCCTCCCCAATCACCTATCCACGCAGTCTCTAAGAAACCCCGGCATGTCGGTTATCCGCTTGGCTCCCGGTCAAATACCGCCCAGGCGGCCCGGCGGCCAGATCCGCAACACGGCTTTGCCCACCACATTGTCCCCGGGCACAACCCCGAACACCCGGCTGTCGGATGATCTTCCGCGATTGTCGCCCATGACGAAAAGATGATCCTCCTCCACCACCACTATCAGGTTTTCCTCCGATGTGAAGGAGCCCAGATAAGGCTCGTTCAGCAGTTCTCCGTTCAGCCACACCTCATTGCCCCGGATCTCGATTCGATCGCCTCCCGTGGCGATCACTCGCTTGATCAGGTCTGCCTCCGAGATGTCATACCACCCGAACGCTTCCCGAACCTCATGCCACACCACCTGCACAAGATTGCGATCCGGTTCAACCCGTCCGGGGGGAGAGAACACCACCACATCCCCCCGACCGGGGTCGCCGAACAGATAGCTCACCTTGGAGACCATCACTCGGTCTCCCACCTGCAAAGTGGGATGCATGGATTGTGACGGGATCTCAAAAGGCTGGATGAGAAGGGCTTTGATCAGCACGGCCAGGGCCACCGCCCCCAACAGCAGCACCGCCATCTCCACCACGGCCGAACGAATGGAGCGACCCCGGTGGCCCGAAGGCTCTGGAGAACTGTTCCCGGGCAGGTCGGTCACCGGCCACTCCCCGGGGGCTGGGACAGGGCTTTCCGACGGCAGGTGGGTCAGTCGCGTCTCTCTTTGATGCGCGCCGACTTGCCGGAACGGCCCCGCAGATAGTTGAGCTTGGCCCTGCGAACCAGTCCCTTGCGGAGAACCTCGATTCTGCTCACAATCGGAGCATGCACCGGGAATATTCGTTCGACGCCGACCCCGAAGCTGATCTTGCGAACGGTGAATGTCTCCTGCAAACCCCCTCCGCTGCGACCGATCACCACTCCTTCAAAAACCTGAATACGCTCGCGGCCCGCCTCCATCACCCGCACGTGGACACGCACCGTGTCCCCCGGGCGGAAGTCGGGAAGGTCTTCCCTCAGATAATTCTGCTCGAGCAACTGGATATCGTTCATGGGTCCAACCTGTCGTGTCCGAAATATAAGGGGAGGGGTGACGGCGTCTGCCGGAACACCAGTGTACCACCCCCGACAGTCAGTGATCCTCTCCCCACAAGTCCGGCCGACGCCGACGGGTACGCTCCTGTCTTCGGGCAGTCCGCCAGCGGGCTATTTCCCGGTGGTTGCCCGATAAAAGTACCTCTGGGACCGACCACTCCCGGAAGGTGGCCGGGCGGGTATAGACCGGTTCCTCCAGCAGACCCTCCCGAAAGGACTCGAACACCACCGAGTCGGGGTTGCCGACTGCATTGGGCAGGAGCCGGACCATGCCCTCCAAGACCAGCAGGGCGGCCACCTCTCCGCCCGCCAGCACAAAATCCCCCACCGACACCTGTTCGTCGATGAAGTGCTCGGCGATTCGCTCATCCACTCCTTCGTAGCGCCCGCACACCAGGGTGAGATGATCAAGTTGCGCCCATCGATCCAAGGTGGCCTGATCCAGACGGTCCCCCGCCGGAGCAAAAAGCACCCGGTGAGTGTCCTCCAGGGGGTCGAGCGCCCGAGCCAGGGGTCCGGGCATCATGACCATCCCGGGGCCACCTCCGAAAGGGGCGTCGTCCACCGCCCGATGAGCCCCCCGGGCATAGTCTCGCAGATCTATCAGGTCCACTTCGATCAGACTCGACTCCACGGCCCGGCCCACTACCCCCAACCCCATCGCCTGAGGGAAATAGGTGGGAAAGATGGTGATTATCGAGATCTTCATGTTCCGAACCGCCGGACCTTCCAAAAGCCCTGATCGCCCTCCACATTATCCTTCCCCACCATTGTGGTGGGCTGCATTTCTCGGGTTGTGACCAGGACCGTCGGCCCACGGTTTCGGTGCGGGTAAGGCGCGATGTCGAAAACCGAACCCACCCACCGGGAGGCCACTTCCGGGGATTCGCTCCCCGAGACCGCCCGCCGGGTGGGAGAACATCCCGGTGACCACGCTCGACTCGACGCCATCATGGCCCACGCCCCCCACGAGAACTTTCCCGTGGCGCTCTCGATCCTGCCGGGCCGCTACCGAACCCACCTGCGGGCCATCTACGGCTATGCCCGACTGGTCGACAATCTGGGCGATGAATACCCGGGTAATCGAACCGGGGCGCTGAACTGGCTGGAGAGTCAACTCGACGCCCTGTTCGCCGGGGCGGATTCCCACCCGGTTCTCCGGCGGTTGGCGCCCACGGTGGCGCAATTCGGGCTGTCGAGGACCCCGTTCGACCAGTTGCTGGCCGCCAATCGATGGGACCAGCGCCGCGCCGGCTATGCCAATTGGAACGAACTGATGGAATACTGCGAGCTGTCGGCCAACCCGGTGGGCCATCTCGTTCTGTCGGTGTTCGAGTCGGCCACCCCCGATCGCCTGGCTGCTTCCGACGCGGTGTGCAGCGGTTTACAGGTCCTGGAACATCTCCAGGACGTGGGGGAGGATGCCCGGGCGGGCCGGGTCTATCTGCCGGCGGACGACCTGGAGCGATTCGGATGCACAATCGAGGATCTGACCGCGGCCAACACCTCGCCGGGGCTGCGGCGGGTGGTGGAACGCCAGGCGATCCGGGCCGCGGAAATGATGAACAAGGGTCGATGGCTGGTGGGGTCGCTTCGGGGTTGGGCCAGGGTGGCCGTCTCGGGGTACGTGGCGGGAGGATTGTCGGGACTGGCAGCTTTGAAAACCTGCGAATACAACGTACTGCCAAGCGCCCGGCCGGCCGGCTCCGTTGCTGTGCTGCGCCGCTACCTCCCTTTGTATCTCCGATCTGCGCTCCGCCGCAGTGGAAACTGAATCGGGTTGGGAACGCGGAATGGTCACTACCGAATCGGCATACCGGCAATGCCAGAAGATAACCTGGGCCGAGGCCCGGAATTTTGCTTATGGCATCCGGCTTCTGCCTTCCGACAAAAGACGGGCGATGGCGGCGCTGTACGCCATGTCCCGGCGAATTGACGATATCGGTGACGGCGACTGGCCGTCCGACCGGAAACTGCGAGCCCTGGACCACCTGCACGCCACGATCCGCGCACTGGAAGCCGGCCGGATTCCCGATCCCGATGATCCGGTGTTGGTGGGTCTGGGTGACGCCGCCCGCCGTTTTCCCATTCCCCTGGCGGCGCTGCATGAGATCGTGGAGGGTTGCGAACAGGACGTCCGGGGCAAGACTTATCAGACCATGCAGGACACGGTTGCCTACTGTCGCCTGGTGGCCGGGTCGGTGGGTCGGCTGTCGTTGGGTATCTTCGGTAGCCGGTCGGGCCCACCCCATCCCCGGCCGGAACCCTCCGAGATGGCCGATGACCTGGGAGTAGCCCTGCAGCTCACCAATATGCTGCGCGACATCACAGAAGACCATCGGATGGGACGCATCTACCTCCCCGAGCAGGACCGGGACCGCTTCGGCATCGCTTCGGGCCAGTGGGCGCCGCCTGATCGGGTGGCGGCGCTGGTCGAGCATGTCGCCCGGCAGGCGACGACGTGGTTTGAACGGGGATTGCCCCTGTTGGACTACCTCGACCCGCGCAGCCGGGCCTGCACGGCGGCCATGGTTGGTATCTACCGACGGGTCCTGCACCGCATTCGATCCGAACCCACCCGTCCGCTTCACGAACGAGTGGGCCTTCCGGTGTGGGAAAAGATGCTGGTGGCGGGTCGCAGTCTTTCCGGTTTGCGGCCTTGAGACAAGACCGGCCGCGAGTGGTGGTGGTGGGGGGAGGACTGGCCGGTCTGGCGGCGGGGATTGAAGCCGCCGATCGGGGAGCGGCGGTGACCCTGTTGGAGCGGCGACCGCGTCTGGGAGGCGCCACGTGGTCCTTTCGACGCCGGGGAATCTGGTTCGACAACGGACAGCACGTCTTCCTACGCTGCTGCGACTCCTACCTGGCGTTCCTTCGGCGCATCGGCTCGGCCGACCAGGTGTTCCTTCAGGAGCGCCTGAAGATCCCCGTCCTGCGTCCCGGTGGACCGATCGGATCGATCCACCGCACCGCCGGGCCCGCCCCGCTTCATCTGGCCCGGTCTCTGCTCTCCTATCCGCACCTGAGTCTCCGCCAGAGAGTCGGTGTGTTGCGAGCCGGCGGGGCTCTCCGTCGACTCGATCCCGACGATCCGTCGCTGGACAAAGTGACATTCGGCGACTGGCTGACCGCCCACCGACAGGACACCGAGGCCATCGACACGTTCTGGAACCTGGTGATATTGCCCACCGTCAACGTTTCGGCCTGGTCGGCCTCTCTCAAACTGGCCGCCAAGGTATTTGTGACGGGACTTCTGACCCAGGCTTCCGCCGCCGATATCGGCTGGGCCAAGGCACCGCTTTCGGTTCTTCACGCCGATGCCGCCCAACAAGCCTTGGAGAGGACCGGATCGCAGGTCAGGACCGGCGTCGGGGTCACCGGCGTCCGCCCAGGGCCTAGTGGTAAACCTCAGGTGCGGATCCAAAGCGATGTGATCGCTGCCGACTCGGTGGTGGTGGCGGTGCCTCACGACGAGGTCGGCGCCCTGTTGCCGCCCCGAAGCGTCCCCTCCCAGGACCGGCTGAAGAACCTGGGAGTCTCCCCCATTGTGAACGTTCACCTGGTGTACGATCGGACGGTGACGGAAAAGCCGATGTTCGCGGCGGTGGGAAGCGACGTGCAGTACGTATTCGACCGAACGGAAGGGGCCGGGTTGGACGATGGCCGCCAGTGTCTCACCATTTCCCTGTCCGCGGCCGATGCATACATCGGTCGCGGTTCGGCCGATCTGATCGAACACTTCAGCCGGGAGCTGACCCGCCTGCTGCCCGCCGCGGGGAGGGCCCGGATCACCGAGGCGATGGTCACCCGGGAAGGGTCCGCCACTTTCTTCGGCGCCCCGGGAACCAATGCCCTGCGGGCGGGCGTCCGGTCCGAAATACCCGGGATCTACCTGGCCGGGGCCTGGTGCGACACCGGATGGCCCGCCACCATGGAGGGAGCGGTCCGAAGTGGTGTCAAGGCCGGTCGACTGGCAGCGGAATTCGCGGCCGGCGGCCGGGCGGCAGCATGAACCGACCCCGGTCGGCGCCCCTTATCCTGGAACGGACCGCTGTCCTGACCGACCCTGCCCTCCGGGAAGCCGTGGATCGTCTGGCGGCGGATCTGGCCACACCGGCCCGCTATCACTTCGGGTGGGTGGACCACCAGGGTCATCCCGATCCCAACAGCCGTCCCGGCAAGGGTGTGCGGCCCACTCTGGCTCTGCTGTCCGCCGAGGCGGTGGGCGCCGCGCCCGAGGTGGCCCTGCCCGGAGCGGTGGCCGTGGAATTGGTCCACAATTTTTCGCTCGTCCATGACGACATAGTGGACGACGATCACCAACGCCGACACCGGCCAACCCTGTGGAAGGTCTTCGGGGTGGGCGACGCCGTCATCGTGGGCGACGCACTGATGGGACTGGCTCTCCAGTTGCTCCTGGAGGAATCCACCTCGGTCGCCGCCAGGGCCGCCGCCGACCTGACCCGGGCCACCATGGACATGATCGCCGGGCAGTACATGGACATGTCCTTCCACGCCCGCCCCCGGGTGACGGTGGAAGAGTGCTGGGAGATGGTGTCGCTCAAGACGGGTGCCCTGCTGGCGCACGCCAGTGCGGTGGGGGCCATATTGGCCGGGGCGCCCCACCCGGTGGTGGAGGCGTTGCGTTGCTTCGGAAGTCAATTGGGCCTGGCCTTTCAAGCTCAGGACGACCTGCTGGGCATTTGGGGAGACCCGGCTGTAACCGGCAAACCGGTCGGCAATGACCTGCGGGAGAGAAAAAGGTCAATCCCCGTGACGGTCGCCCTATGTTCGGAAACCGCCGCCGGCGCCGAACTGGCCTCTCTCTATGCCCGGGACCACCTCACCGAAGACGACCTGGCCCGGGCAGCCTCCCTGGTCGAGGAGGCCGGAGGACGGGAAGCCACCGAGGCGGCCGCCCGTGATCGACTGCTCAGGGCCGCCGAGGCGCTGTCGACGGTGGACTTGGACCCGGCCCCTGCCAGAGAAATGCTGGAACTGGCTCAGTTTGTGGTCAACCGGGAGTTCTGACCACCGGCACAGACCCGCTATTGGGCCGAGACTATTTCTACCTGGTACTCGGCCAGATCACGATCGCAGGTCACCAACTCAAGGTCTTCCATTAGCGCCTGCGCCACCAGCATGTGGTCGAACGGATCCCGATGCAACCAAGGCAGTTCACCCACCCGGGCCGCGTGTTCCACGGTGATGGCCAGTAGGGCGAATCCGCAATCTCTCAACACCTGTTCGGCGCCATCGGGCACCGACAGTTTGCCGATGGAACTCTTGATGGCCATCTCCCATATGCTGACGGCGCTGACTGCCACATAGTTGTCCGGACTGGCGATCAGACGACGCGCCGTTTGGCCAAGCCGGCGGTCATCGGACAGCCACCACAACACCACATGAGTGTCCAGAAGAAGCCTTCGCACCGTCAGGCGGGGTGCTTGACGCCCTCAAAAGCGGCAATTACCTCCGGAGACGTGGTGTCGAAATCGGGTGCCATCCACACCTTCCCCTTCCATGCACCAGGGAGGCGAGAGGCCGGTTCGTAGACGGCCAACCGCAGATAGGGCTCACCGTTGCGACAGATCACCACTTCTTCTCCCGCCCATACCAAACGACCCAGCCGCGACAACTGCGACTTGGCTTCGTGCATGTTCACCCGAGTGGTCATAATCTTGAAAGCCTAGCTTAGCTAAACATATCAGACTAATCACTCCTGGGGGCCCCGGCGACCCACCACAGGATGCCCGACGGCCGAGGCGTGGCTGGTAAATTCGAGGACCGGTGAACGAACGCAGCCAGCCGACCCCCGGGGCTCTGAGCAGATTCCGGGAGGTCTTTTTAGTGGCGCTTCGGCTGGGTCTCACCTCCTTCGGAGGTCCGGTAGCCCACTTCGGATACTTCCACAGCGAATACGTTGAACGGCGCCGCTGGGTGAACGAAGGGGAATTCGCCGACCTTTTGGCGCTTTCCCAGGCCTCTCCCGGAGCAGCCAGTTCGCAGTTGGGGTTCGCCATCGGGATGGTGAGAGGAGGGTTGGCCGGCGGCCTGGGGGCGTGGCTGGGGTTCACACTGCCCTCAGCCATCATTTTGACCTTGCTGGGACTGGGCGCCGCCCAGATCGGCGAGGCGGCCGAGGGATGGATACACGGTCTGGTGGTGGTGGCGGTACCGGTGGTGGCCCTGGCGGTGTGGAGGCTTTGGTCCAAGCTGGCCCCCGACCCGGTCCGAAGTTCCATGGCGGTCGCATCGACGGTGGCTCTGATCGCTTTCCCGTCCTCCACCAGAATCACCGCCGTTTTGGTGATCGTGGCCGCAGGACTGCTGGGGTGGCTCTTGTACCGAAAGGACCGCACGGAACAGGACGGGCCACGCTTTCCGTCATTCAGCAGACGCTCGGGGACCCTGGCGGCGGTGATCTTTTTCGGCCTGCTGATCATCCTTCCCGTTGCCCGACACCTCACCAAGGCGCAGATTGTGGATGTCACCGACGCCTTCTACGGCGCCGGCGCCCTGGTGTTCGGGGGCGGCCCGGTGGTGCTTCCCCTGCTGGAGGCTGAGGTGGTGCAACCGGGATGGGTGGAGCCTGAATTGTTTGTGGCCGGATTCGGCGCGGCGCAGGCCATTCCCGGCCCGGTGTTCACGTTTTCCTCCTACCTGGGAGCGGTAATGACCCCCGAACCCAACGGCATCGGGGGCGCCGCCCTGGCGCTGGCCGCACTCTATCTCCCCTCCCTGCTGATGGTCCTGGCCGTCCTGCCGTTCTTCGCCGCCCTCCGCACCCACCGGGGAATCCAAGCAGCCCTGCGGGGAGTCAACGCGGCAGTGATAGGCATCCTGCTGTCTGCCCTCTACGACCCATTGTGGACCAACGCCATATTGCAACCCTCGGACCTGGCCCTGGCTCTGGGGGCATTCGGGCTGCTGGCCTTCTGGAAGCTCCCTCCCTGGCTGGTAGTGCTCCTCACGGCCGCCGGAGGCGGGCTCCTGGCTGCTGTTTGACATCCTTCTTGAGCGATGGCTCTCGGGGCTGAGCCCTTCCCTACATCCCCGGTGTCAGGCGGTTTTCCCAAACATTGAAAGCTGCTCCGGCCGGGAGGAATCACCTTCTGAGAGTCCTTTGCCATCCTGGTGCGGGGGATGCAGCATTGCCTCCAGTTCGTCGACGGATCGGATGGGTACCGCGCCCCGCTTTTCCAGCGTCTCATTTCCCGGGCCTTCTCCCGCTCCCCTCCAGACTCCGACCCGCAGACCTCCTTTGAGAGCCTCGGTCGCCCCCGACCATGTGCCTCCCTTGCCCGTCTCGCTGGCCACTGCCACCGTGAGGTTGGACAAGGCGTAGATAATCTTGTTCCGTCCCATGGCGTTCCATACCCGGAAAGGGGCCTTGGGACTGTAAGGAGTACACATGACGGCGCGCTCCTCGTGGATTGCTCTGCGCACATCGGGGCTTTGCAACCCACGCATAAACGACCCCGCCAGGACGCCGATGATGGTTCCTCCTGCCTGTATGGCGGCGTTCATAGCCAGTTGATCCACCCCACGCGCTCCGCCGGAGACCACCGGATAGCCGAGTTCCACTGCCTTCCCCGCGATGCCCCTGGCCGCTTCCGCCCCCTCGGGGGAGACATCACGGCTGCCCACCACCCCGATACCGGGCTGATCAAGCAATCCAAAAGCTCCGGCGGCGTAAATCAGGGCGGGGGCCTTGGGTCCGAGTCGACAAACCAGACGCTGGGGAAAATGGTCATCAAAATGGGTAACTGTCCGAATACCGGAATGTTCGAGTTGCTCCAATTCGAAAGCCATGACTCTCACCCGATCCAGCAACACCCATACCCGGTCCGCCAGCGCATCGGACAATCCGTAATCCCTCACCATCTCTTTCCGGTCCTGCCCCAACAACGCGCCAGGCCGCGGGCAGGTCTCTAGAAGTCGCCAGTACTCCCGCGCCGAGAGAGGCCGTACCTCCTTGCCATGCATCCGGCTCACCAAGAGCACCGTGGCAGCCGAGTCGTCATTCCTCACCTGATTGATCTCCCGCTGGCATCAGCCAAGGCAAAGGGGTAAACCGAACCTGATCCGGCCAGAAGCAACTCACTACCCACGGCTGTCAGGGTCCACCTGGAATCAACGACATCATCCACGAGCAACACCGGACCTCTGGGAACCGCCCCCACGATCCTAAATGCGTCTCGGACGTTCCGATGTTGTTGATGGCTGTTTTGCATAGTTTTCTGTGGCTCCGTGTCACGGACCTTTTCAACCACATTCTTATAAGGAACTCTCAGCAATGCCGCCAAACGAGCCGCAAAGTCCTCAACGAGGTCTGGATTTCTCAACGATGGAACAGAGGCAGCCCAGGCCGGAAAAGGCTGAGGCGCCCACCGATTTCTGATCAGATCGGCGGCGGCCGCCACCAATCGCTCATCAAAGCGCCCTTCCGATTGCTTGCCCGAACGGACGAGAGTCCCCCAACCACCATCCTTCCAGACCGCCAGGGCCCGTCCTGGTTCGACGAGTTGGTCCTTGGCGATTCTCTTCCGGTTCGGCCATTGTTTGCGTGGTTCGATGTTCAGATCGACCCCTCGAAGGAACTCGATAACCCTTTGGACAACGGCGGGATCAAGACGAATTGCAAGGCTCAAACCAGTGCAGTTATCACAGATGCCACACGGATTTGCTATCAGGTCGTCGAGGTAGGAGCCCAAGAGTTGCATACGACAGGCGCCGGTTCGTATGTACTCGTTCATCTGCTTTTGCTCGACCCTCCGCTGAGCAGTAACCAACTCAACCCGGCGCCGATCGAATTTCCACCCTTTCAAAGTTCTTCGCCAGACAGAGCCTTCCTGTTCAACCGCCCCCTCAACCTCGAGATTCTTCAGCAGCTTCTCGAGTTGACCCCAACCGATATTCAACGACTGGAACAACTCGTCCCGAGACACCCCTTCCGTCTTCTCCTCCAGCAAGGCCACCACCTGCTCGGCTTGTGGTGCGGCCGGGAAGGCCCCCTGGATGAAGTAATCCTGAATGTCGGTGTCTTCTCCACCGCGCAACAGTATGCCCCAAGACTCGTTCAGTGAACGGCCCGCCCGGCCCACTTGTTGGTAATACGAGATCGGCGAACCGGGTGACTGGTAGTGAATTACAAAGGAGAGATCAGGTTTGTCGAAACCCATACCGAGGGCTGAGGTTGCAACCACCACCTTCACCTGATTGGACAGGAGAGCCTGTTCAATCCCAACCCGGTCTTCAGAGTGCAAACGACCCCAGTATGAAACCGCCGAGATTCCAACTGATGACAGCCATTCCCCTACCCGCTGTGCATCTCTTACGGTGAGGCAATAGATCACCCCTGTTCCATCCAATCTTGACAGTTGGTCGGCCAGCCATGCCAGACGCTCCGCCTGTGATGGGATCTCGAGGACATGCAACCGTAGTCCGCGACGCGCCAAGGTTCCCCTGACAGTGGATAACCCTGAACCCAGTTGGTCAACGATGTCTCCTACGACGCGGTCATTGGCCGTCGCCGTGCAACACAGAATCGGGACACCGGGAAGGAGCCTCAGAACGCGGGTGATCCTCCGGTAGTCAGGCCGGAAATCGTGGCCCCAGTCGGAAATGCAATGTGCTTCGTCAATCACCAGCAGCCCGCTTCTCCGCAGGATGACCGGCAGGAGTTCGCCCCGGAACTTGCGATTGGCCAGCCGCTCCGGCGATATCAATAACAGGTCAACCGCATCGGCATATAGTTTCTCTTCCACCTCCGCCCACTGTGCCGGGTTAGAACTGTTGATAGTCTCAGCCCTGACACCCATTCGCTCTGCAGCTTCAATCTGATTGCGCATCAGGGCCAACAGAGGGGAAATCAGGAGGGTAGGCCCCGCACCTCGCGTCCGGAGCATTCGGGTTGCAATAAAGTACACCGCGCTTTTGCCCCACCCGGTTCGCTGAACCAGGAGAACCCGTCGGAGTTCTGCAACCAGTCCGCGGATCGCGTCGAGTTGACCCTCCCGGAAGTCAGTTGTCGGATCCCCGGTCAGCTTGCGCAGAGAATCCAGAGCTTCCGAAGCAAACTTGTCACTCATTGATTGGGGACCCCCGGATAGCTGATTCTCAGTTGCTGTGTATAGGCAAGCCTATTTGAAGGGTGTGACATCGAGCCCGGACCCGATAAGCACCCAGCACCTCCCAAGCACACCTGTATTACAAACGCGGCTTGCCGTCGGGGCTGCCGCAGCGCAGGGCCCGGGGCGCAACTCCTACCAGAGGACCTGGTTGGTGGCGCTTTTCACCGCGTCGTCAATGGATCCGGTGTAGATCCCGGTGGAGAGATACTTCCAGCCCGCGTCGGGGAAGATGGTGACCACGGTGCCCGATCGCATCTCGCCGGCTATCCGCAGAGCCACCGCCAGGGCCGCTCCGCAGGAAGGGCCGGCGAACATGCCTCCCACGGATAACAGGCGGCGGGTGTGTTCGATGGTTGGGGCAAGCCGCACCAGTATCCGGCGATCGATCCGGTCGGCGTCGAAGATGGGAGGAACGTAACCGTCGTCTATGGAACGCAGGCCGGTGATCAACTCCCCCATGGGAGGTTCGGCCGCCACCACCCGGGCCCCCGGGAAGGACTCGCGGATCGCCGCGCCTGCCCCCATCAACGTTCCCCCGGTTCCCAGGCCGGCCACCAACGCATCCACCCGGTCGAGTTCCTCCACGATCTCCCGGCCGGTCCCCCGGTAGTGGGCCTCCACATTGGCCGGGTTTTCGTATTGGTTGAGCATCAGATAGTCGCCGCCGGCCGCCAGTTCCTCGGCCATGCGCACCGCACCGTTCGATCCCTCCTCTCCGGGAGAAAAGACAATCTCGGCGCCGAAGGTTCTCAGGGTCTCGATCCGCTCGGCGCTGGCGCCTTCCGCCATCACCACCGTGAACGGCAATCCCTCCATCGCCGCCAGGCGAGCCAGGGCGATGCCGGTGTTCCCCGAGGAAGGTTCCAACAGACGTATCCCGGAGGTCAGAAGTCCCTCCGAGCGGGCCCCTTCCACCATCGCCACCGCAATCCGGTCCTTGATCGATCCGGTGGGCAGTACCCACTCCAGTTTGGCAAATATGTCGACGCCCCCCTGCGAAAAGGCATCCAATCGGACCAGGGGAGTGGGAAACAGGCCCATCATTGTGAAAAGACGGCGATCAACCCCCGGCCACCGAGGGCAGAATAATTATCTCCGAGGGTTGGGAAATGGGAGTGTCGAGTCCCTGCAGGTAGCGGATGTCCTCGTCATTGAGGAAGACGTTGACGAACACGGGCACCGATCCGTCCGGATCCAGCAGTTGGCGGGCCAACCCCGGATACCGTTTTCCCAGGTCCGAGAAGGTTTCCGCCACCGTGGCGCCGCAGGCCGCCACCGAGGCCTCCCCTCCGGCGTGAACCCTGAGAATGGTGGGTAGGCGAATGGTGTGGGTCATGGTTTGTGTTCCTCCTATGGGCGAGAGTCAAAGCTCAGGGCGGTCTCGGCGATCTGATCATCCCGGATCCGGAAGCCCCGCACCGCCAGGGTATCCATTCTTTCCATCCCCACCAGTATGTACAGCCAGTCGGGATCGGGAGCCAGGGCCACGTCGGTGGGCGACGGATAGGCAGGTGAGTGGGTATGGGAGTGGAATACTCCCACCAGATCCCATCCCCGCAACCGGGCATGACGCATGGTCTTGAAGTGTTCGGCCGGGTCGATCACGTAGTTGACCCGGGAGTGGGCGATGTTGGTGAGCGGGTAGGCCTTGGTCAGGACGCCGTCGGGACGGCCGGCCAGCAACCCGCATGCCTCTTCGGGGTAGCAGTCCCGGGCGTGATCCACCATTACCCGGCGGATGGTTTCGGGAATGCGGATGGTTGCATGTTCGTCAGACATTGGAATACCCCGTCGGGCGGGGAAGGCCGAGTCGGTCAGACGGTCCTGGAAACCGACCCGGCGGGCATACAGTACTGGTCGTATTCGACGATCGCCGGTGGGCGGCTTTCGTCAGAGCATGCGACACAGTCGGGGTTCCTACGCAGCCGGAGAGTCCGGAACTCCTGGGTCAGAGCGTCGTAGGCCAAGAGCTTGCCGACCAGCGGTTCGCCAATCCCCAGCAGGATCTTGATGGCCTCCATGGCCTCGATGGAACCGACAATTCCCGGCAGCACCCCCAACACCCCCGCCTCCGCACAGGACGGCGCCAGTTCGGGGGGAGGAGGTTGGGGAAACAGGCACCGATAGCAGGGCCCACGGTAAGGAGCAAAGACGCTGGCCTGGCCCTCGAAACGGAAGATTGCTCCGTGCACCACCGGGGTCCGGAGGTGAAGCGAGGCGTCGTTCACCAGGTAGCGGGTGGGGAAATTGTCGCCACCGTCCACCACCAGGTCGTATCCGGACATGATGTCCAGGGCGTTTTGAGCAGACAGCCGCTGCCCATAGGGCTCCACCTTCACGTCCGGATTGAGGGCGGTGAGGGTCTCCCGCGCCGAATCCACCTTGGGATGACCCAAGCGATCCATGTTGTGCAGTATTTGGCGCTGCAGGTTGGAGGCATCCACCACATCGAAGTCCACTATTCCCAGCGTCCCCACTCCCGCCGCCGCCAGGTAGAGAGCGGCAGGGGAACCCAATCCACCGGCTCCCACCAGCAAGACCCGGGAATTGAGCAACTTGGCCTGGCCCTCCTCACCCACCTCCGGCAGCAGAGTGTGTCGGCTGTAGCGCATTTTCTGATCCGATGAAAGCGTGATCGGCTCAGACCAGGGACGACCCTCCGCCTTCCACAGGCCGAATCCCCCATCCATCGAAACAACGTTGCTGTATCCCAGATTCTGGAGGGAGAGGGCGGCCAACGCCGACCGCGCCCCGCCCGCGCAATAGACCACGATCTCGGTGTTGGGATCGGGCGCCTGCATGGAAATGGATGACTCCAACAGACCCCGGGGGATCAGTTGCGCGCCCGGAATGGCGCCCTGTTCGTACTCCTCGTGCTCCCGAACATCCAGCAACAGCATTCCGGCGTCTCCCAAACGCGGCTCCACATCGGCAGGGGTCACTTCCCTGATCTGGGCTTTGGCTCGTCTGAGTAGATCCTGAAAAGTCAGCATGGGGTCCCGAATCGAGGTTATCTCCTCTGTAAAACCCCACCAAAACCGGAAATGTTCCCCCGGGCCGCCCTGACGGTGTTGGACATGAGCATCGCCCTGGTCATAACCCCCACTCCCCCGGGCACCGGAGTGATCGCCGAAGCAACCTCGCGGGCCTGCTCAAAGTCGACATCACCCACTAGGCCATGCTCGGTGCGGTTGATCCCCACATCGATCACCACCGCCCCGGGCTTCACCCAGGAAGCCTTCACGATCTTGGGCCTTCCCACGGCCGCCACCAGGATGTCGGCTTCCCGAGCCAGGGACTCCAGCCCGACTGTCCGGGAATGGGCGATGGTCACCGTGGCGTCCGCTCCCTTGGTGGCCATCAGCAGGGCCAGGGGCTTTCCCACCAAAAAGCTGCGCCCGATCACCACCGCTCGGCGGCCTTCCACCCCAATCCCATAGTGGCTGAGGATGCGCATCACCCCCGCAGGCGTGCAGGGCCGCGGTCCGGGCGCCTCGGTCACCAGGCGACCGAGATTCTCCCGGTGCAGCCCGTCGACGTCCTTGCGGGGATCGATACATCCCACCACTCTCCCCTCGTCCAATCCCCCGGGAAGAGGCAGTTGCACCAGGATGCCGTCTATCTGCGGGTCGGCGCTCAAGGTTTTGACCAGGCCTTCCACCTCGTCCTGGGTGGCGGTTGCGTCCAGGGGATGGTGGACGGACCGAATCCCCACCCGGGCGGCGTCACGCCGCTTGGCCCGGACATAGGTGTGTGATGCGGGATCGTCTCCCACCAGCACCGTGGCCAAGCCGGGCACATGGCCGGATTCGGTCAGCAACCGGACCTGGTCCGCCACTTCCTCCATTACGGCGGACGCCACCTCCTTGCCGCTCAGAATCAAAGCCGTCATCAGTGCCGAAAGTGCCTGCGACCGGTAAAGAGCAGGGCCATGTGATGCTGGTCGGCGGCGGCAATCACCTCGGCGTCCCGCACCGAGCCTCCGGGAGTAACCAATGCCGCCACACCCACAGATGCTAGGACATCCAACCCGTCACGAAAAGGCAGGAACCCATCGGAAGCCGCCGACGCCCCCCGGGCGCGGTCTCCGGCTATTCGGATCGCTCGCTCCGCGGCGCCCACCCGACTCTGGTCACCGGCGCCCACCCCCACGGTCCGGCCCGGCCGGCAGATGGTCACCGCATTCGAGCGGGCATGAGCCGCCACTACCCAGGCCAGGCGCAGCGCGGCCAGTTGCCCGGAGTCGGGTCGCACCCGGGACACCACCTTCCACTCGGCAGGGTCCGCCGTGACACGATCGGGGGACTGGACAAGCACATCGGGACCCAGGGATCGCATCTCCCGTTGGGGGACCCTTCCGCCCGGGACCTCCAGGACCCGCAGATTGGGCTTGGCGGCCAAGCAAGCCGCCGCTTGAGGTTCCACCCGGGGGGCCGCCACCACTTCCACGAACACCCTGCTCAAAGCCTCCGCCGCTTCCCCATCAAGCGGGCGGTTGAAAGCCACCACCCCTCCGAAAGCCGACCGCGGATCGCCAGCCCAGGCGCGGGCGAACGCTTCCGCCGGGTAGCGCCCGTTCCCCACCCCGCACGGGTTGGCATGCTTGACGATCACACAGCCCGGTTCGTCCAGGTCGGCCGCCAGACGCACGGCCGCGTCCCCATCCGCATAGTTGTTGTAGGACATGGGCTTGCCCTGCAGGAACCGAACCTCCGAAGCCCAGAATCCGCCGCTCTCGGGGCTGTACAAGGCGCCCTGCTGATGAGGGTTCTCCCCATATCGGGTTTCTTGGCGGCGACGCAGAGTCATCACCAAAGGGTCGGGGAACGCCCCTGGGGGGGCAAGCCATTGGGCGATGGCGGCATCGTAGGCGGCGGTATGGGCAAACGCCTCGGCCGCCAACCGCCGGCGCAAATCCTCCCCCGTCCCCCCCGACCGCAGCGCTTCCAACACCTCTCCATACTGGCGGGGCGAGCAAACCACCGCCACCACAGCATGGTTCTTGGCCGCGGCTCGCAGCATGGCCACCCCTCCGATATCGATCTGATCTACTCCGGGCTCCTCATCAAAGGAATAGAGGTTGCATGCCACCAACTGGAAAGGGGTGATCCCGTGTCGGAGCAGATCCCGCTGGTGAGAGGGCCGATCGGGATCGGCCAGAATCCCCCCGTGTATGTGGGGATGCAGGGTCTTTACCCTTCCGTCCAGCATCTGGGGGAACCCGGTCACTTCCTCCACCTCCGTCACCCCCAGACCCGCCTGTCGGAGAATGCGGGCGGTGCCCCCCGATGAGACGATATCCACCCCCAGTTCGGCCAGACCCTGGGCGAAATCCACGATTCCCGATTTGTCCGAAACTGAAAGAAGCGCCCTTTTGACCGGGACCTGGGCCACCACAGAAAACCTCCCGAGGGTTCATATTTGGCGTGAGACAAAGGGTAGACCCCGAGGGGGTCGGACATGTTCCCCCGGGACCCCGGGGAATCCTCACCCCACCCGTGAGAGCACCCGCGCAAAACCCTGATACCTCGCGATGGTTTACATGGCGCTCCACTGCCGCGGGCCCCCGGGCGGTCATTAGCTTTTGCGGGGAGTCGGCGTCCCGGAAAGTCGATAGCCACCTGACGGAGTAAGAAAGGGGCAGGATGAGCCGCCAGGTGTTGTGGGGTCGCCAGTCGACTAGCCGGACGCCGACCCTCCCAATATCTCCCGAAGCACCTCTTCGGTGTCCTGGCCAACCTGGGGAGCGGGCCGAGGAGGGAGACGGCCTTCTCCAAACTGAACAGGATGAGACGCGGACAGGTACTCGCCCACTCCGGGGTGGGCCACCGGGCGGAGCAACGGATTGGCCTCCGAACCGCGGGGATCCTCGGTGACCAGTTGTCGGAAACTCTGGTAAGGCCCCCAGCACAATCTGTGCCGGCCCAGAACCTCCCCCACCTCATCCAGGGTGCGGGAGGCGAACCAGGGGGCCAGCGCCGCCGAGATCTTATCCCGCGCCCGGAAGCGGTCGCCCTCGTTTTCCAGATCGAGGCCGCATTCGGCTGCTATCCGTTTCATAGCCTCGGCCGAACCGGTGGCCTCCACCAAATCGCCCCACTGCCGATCGGTGATCACCACCACCATCACTCTTCGGTGGTCGGCGGTGGCGAAATCCCGCCCGTAGGCGCCGAACACATAGTTGCCGTAGGAACCGCGTTCCTCCTGGTTGATCACCACCTCCCCCAAGTGACCCAGGGCAGAGACGGTGGCCAGAGCCACATCGAACAGCGAAAGCCGCACCAACTGCCCTTCCCCGGTGCGCAGACGGTGGCGGTCGGCTGCCAGGACCGCGGAGGCCACCATGTTCCCGGCGATCACATCCCACGCCGGGAGGACGTGGTTGACCGGCCCGGCATCCGGGGATCCGGTGATCTCCGGATAGCCGATCGCCGCGTTGACCGTGTAATCCACCGCCACCGAGCCGTCGGGATTTCCCCGCAGCGCCACCATGATCAGGTCGGGCCTTTTCTCGACCAGCCTTTGGTAGGACAGCCATCGGGGAGACAGGTTGGTTATGAGAATGCCGGCCTCCTCCCCCGGGGCGCAGATCAAATCGATCAGCGTCGATCGTCCCTCCGGGGATCGCAGGTCCAGGGCGACCGAGCGCTTACCGGCGTTGAGTCCGGCCCAGTAGAGACTCCGACCCTCGGCGGTGACCGGCCATCGACCGTAGTCGAGTCCCCCTCCGGGGGGATCCACGCGTATGACGTCCGCGCCCAGTGAGGAGAGGGTGAGGCCCGCCAACGGCACCGCCACAAAGGCGGACAATTCCACCACCCGCATGCCCCCGAGAATCCCTTCGGTCGGGTTGTGGAGGGTCTTTTGGGATCCCATCCCCTCAAGCCTACGATTCGCAGGCGGACTTGACAGAACACGACACCTCGGCAACCGCGGTCTGCGCCGCGGCCCTGGAGAACACCGCCGGCACGGCGGTCGACCGGTTGAGGACGGTGGCCGATCGCCATCCCCAAGGCTTGGACGGTTGCCAGAGCCTCGCCTACCAGGTGGCCTTTCTGGCGTCGGAGGCAGCCGAAATGCAGGCCGTGAACCAGGCCGTCACCCTGGGACGGATAGGGCCGGCCACCGCCAACCTGGCCGCCTCTCTTCTGGCCCGATCGGCGCGGGAGCGAGTCGGTCGGTTCGAGGAGTTGGAGGGCATCTCCGAGCCTTGGCTGGACACCGCCGTGGTGCGGAAGGCAATCACCGCCTGGAGCCGACTGTCGGCGCCGACTCTGGCCGAAGCCGAGAATCCCCCCGATCCGGGACTGGGCGCCGAACTGCTCCTGGCCCGCCGGGAGTTCCGCAGATTCGGCCGGGAGGTCATCGCACCCCATGCCGAGCAGGTTCACCGCCAAGATCGCGACGTACCCGAGGAAGTGATATCGGGCCTGGCCGGCCTGGGGGTGTTCGGCTTGTCGATCCCGGTTCGCTACGGGGGTTTTCTGGACGAAGACCATCCTCCCCACCTGGGAATGGTGGTTGCCACCGAGGAACTGAGCCGCGCCTCCCTGGCTATCGGAGGCTCGCTCATCACCCGCCCGGAGATGCTGGCCCGCGCTCTTCGCCGGGGCGGGACCGAAGCCCAGAAGACCAGGTGGCTTCCGGCTATCGCGTCGGGCGAGAAGATGGTGGCTATCTGTGTCACCGAACCCGACTTCGGCTCGGATGTGGCTTCGATCACCACCGCCGCCCAGCGGGACGGAGACACCTGGGTCATCAATGGCGCCAAGATGTGGTCCACCTTTGCCGGGCGGGCCGAACTTCTCATGGTGCTGGTCCGCACCCATCCCGATCCCGCCCGCGGCCATCGGGGCCTCTCCCTGTTCGTGGTGGAAAAACCCGCCTTCGGAGGCCACACCTTCACCTTCGCCCAGCCGGGCGGAG
The DNA here is from genome assembly GCA_965220995.1 of Acidimicrobiia bacterium. GTDB lineage: Bacteria > Actinomycetota > Acidimicrobiia > Spongiisociales > ZC4RG35 > Bin76. The sequence continues at coordinate 494,225 of OZ244856.1, forward strand.
GGAGGCTTTCGGGACGGGCCATACCCACCATCGGCTACCGGGGCATGCACAGCTTTGAGTTGAAGTTCGAAGACTGGGTGGTTCCCTCGGACGCTTTAATCGGCGAGGAGGAGGGGGAGGGAAGGGGGTTTCACCTGCAGATGCAGGCCTTTTCCACCGGGCGGCTGCAAACCGCCGGAAGAGCCCTGGGTTTGATGGAAGCGGCCTTCGAGGAGGCGAGCAACTACGCGGCGGGACGCACAGTGTTCGGCCGGCCGCTGGGCGCCTTCCCGCTCACTCGGGATCGCCTGGCCGGGATGGCCGCCCGGATCGCCGCTCATCGGGCCTTCGCCTATCAGGTGGCCTCCTATCTCGACCGACCCCGTGGCCAGACCGAGGCCTCCATGGTGAAGGCCCTGGCCTGCCGGTCGGCGGAGACCATCACCCGCGACGCCATGCAGATGCTGGGAGGGTACGGGTACGCGGAGGAGTACCCGGTCTCCCGGCTGTTCCTCGACGCCCGGGTCCTCACCATTTTCGAAGGCGCCGAAGAGGTGTTGGCTCTGAAGGTGATCGCCCGCCGACTGCTGGGACCTTAAGGGGGCATGGGCAAACCCAACTAGCCTTGTCAGGACCATGGTTGAAGTAATCGAAAAGGGCCATTTCCACACCGGAGATTTTTCCGGGGAACTGACCGCCGCCGAGCAGGGCAATCGGAACATCGGAACTCGACTGCTGTTCCAAAACGACGAGGTGGGGGTCTGGGAAGTTCGGCTGCAGCCGGGAGAGAGAGGCGGGTTCCATCTCCATGATCGTCACTACTTTTGGACGGTGGTGAAGGGCGGCATCGGCAAACAGCGCACCGCCGACGGGGTGTATCACATCCGCCGCTACGAGGAAGGCGATACCAGCTTTCTGCCGCACAGCCCCGCAGAATCGGTGATCCACGATTTTGAGAACGCCGGAACGGGCGAGATCCGTTTTATAACGGTGGAACTCTACGACTGACCCCCTGAACGCCAACCTGCCCACTCGGGTTGCCCGCCGGATCGTGGCAGGCCTCCGGGCCGCTGGGACCCGGCGTTTGTTCGGTGTGCCGGGAGGAGGCCCAAACCTGCTGAAGGTGGGCGCCGCCGCCGAGCAGGGCATTCCCTTTGTTCTCTGCCACAGCGAGACGGCCGCGTGCATCGCCGCCTCGACTTACGGGCTGTTGACCGACACGGTGGGGACGGCGGTGGTCACCCGGGGGCCGGGCGTGGCGTCGGCCGTGAACGGAGTTGCCCAGGCCACCTTGGACAAGCAGCCCCTGGTGCTGGTGGGAGACACCGTTTCGCAGGCCGACCGCACCTGGGTGGGACACCAGAAATTCGACCAACCGGCAGTGATGCAGCCGGTCACCAAATGGAGCGGCACGGTGGGCCGGGACGGGACCGCCCGAGCGGCGGAAGCGGCCGGGCGGCTGGCCACGGCCCATCCCCAGGGCGGGGTACACATCGACATGGACAGCAATATCCCAGGGGACATGCCTCCCGATGCCCCGGCTGTGACCGATGGCGGGGCCGTTCCGGAGGCGGTGCGGAAAATGGTGGCCCGATCCTCCTTTCCGCTGTTGATCCTGGGAACCGGGGCGCTTGGATGGATCGGGGAGGTGAGGAAGGTGGTGGCCGCCGCCGGATGCCCGGTTCTCACCACCTATCACGCCAAGGGCCTGATCGACGAGACCACACCCCTTTTCGGAGGGCTGTTCACCAGTTCCTCCTTGGAGGCGCCGCTGCTGCGAGCCGCAGATCTGGTTTTGGCGGTGGGAGTCGATCCCGTGGAGCCGCTTCCCCGGCCTTTCCGATACGAGGCGCCGGTGGTGGAGATCAACCCCTGGCCCCAACCGCTCCGGTTTTTCCCCGGGCGGCGCCGGGTTGAGGGGCCGGTGGGTCCGATCCTCGGGTCTCTGGCCGCCGATCTGGCCGAACATCGATGGGACCCCGACGCCGGCCGAACGGCATGGCAGGCTGCCCGGCGGTCGCTGTGGGCCGACGGACCGGGTTTCACTCCCCACCAGGTGGTGCAGGAGGTGGCGAAATGGAGCGCCCGGCAAGAGGATGCCACGGTGACGCTGGATGCCGGCGCCCACTTTCTGGTGGCCATGCCTTACCTTCCGGCCACCCTGCCCCGCCGGATCCTGATCTCCAACGGTCTCTCCACCATGGGATACGCCCTCCCCGCCGCCCTGGGCGCCGCCCTGGCTCGTCCGGAGACACCGACCGTCTGCCTGACCGGCGACGGTGGGTTGAGCATGGTCCTGGCCGAGTTGGAGACGGTGGCCCGGGCCGGGGCGGACGTGACTGTGGTGGTGTTCAACGACGGGGCCCTGACCCTCATAGAACTCAAGCAACTGGCCGGCCAGGGGGGACCGCAGGCGGTGCGTTATCAACCCATCGACTACGCCCGGGTGGCTCGATCCTGCGGAATGCCGGGGGTGATGGCCGAAAACCAATCGCAACTGGCGGCCGCCCTGCGCGGACCTCGACCCCGCCTGATCGACGCCCGCATAGATCCAACCGCCTACCGAACCGTGATCGAAGCCGCCCGGGGATGAGGTTGGCCGAAACTCGCGAAAAATCCGCCGGTCCGTGGGTTGACTTCTGTCACACACCTGTTACATAGTGGTTGGATCAAACACCCAGGACGGTCCGCTCCGGCGTCGAGTGGACCGTCCGAAGGTCAGACAACTCAGGAAGTCGCTGGTTCCGGCTGGACAAAGCCTTCCTGATCAACGGCAAGGTGGATGGTGGGGGAGGGGCCCGAAAGGGCGGGAAAGCTGGGAGTCAGTTTTCGCGAGATAGTGTGTGATTTCGCGGATGTTGGCCGTGACGGGACGCCACCGTCCCCGATGGGTAATCTCCCCTGCAAACCAATGAGAGGAGGTATCTCCATGTCTATAACGGTGGCTCAGTTCCTGGATGTCGCTGACGGACTGCAACCCAACCAGTTTTCCATTGGCAACCGAGTCCAGATTTCGGGACTGAACGATGTCAATCCCGACCACAAGCAGTTGATGGATGACCAGGTGACCGCGGTGATGGCCGTGATGGGCGGAGACGGACGGCCCAACCTGTCCGCCATGTGGTTCGACTACGACGGAGAAACCAGCCGCGTTCTGGTCAACGTGGCCACCCACCGCAAGAAGACCGCCTGGATCAGGGCAAATCCCCAGATCACCGTCCTGTTGATGAATCCGGCCAACCCATACCACTGGATGAGCCTCAAGTGCACCGTGGAACGGGAAGTCCTGGAGGACGATCCCGACGAGGGAACGATGGTCACCGACCAGTTGGACAAGATATGGACCAAGTACACCGGCGCCGAGCCTCCCTACGGACTGCGGGACCCCTCCATCGACGAACGGCGGGTGCTGTTCATCTGCAAGGTGGACCGGATCGCCACCTTCGGGAGATCTGCTTGAGTTGACCCCCAGCCGCTGGCCGAGGGTGGCAGTTATGGGAGGGTCGATCGGCGGGCTGACCGCCGGTCTGCTGTTGCGCGAACTGGGCTGTCGGGTTGACATCTACGAGCGATCCTCCTCCGCCCTGCAGGACCGGGGAGCGGGCATCATCCTGCTCCCCCACACCTACCGCTATTTCGAGGAACTCAGCCCCCTCGACACAAAAGAGGTCTCCATCGCCCCCTACTGGTGGACGTTCCTCGACCGTCGGGGCGGGGTGTTGTCCCAAAAGCCCCTCGGGTCCCTGATCAGTTCCTGGAACACCATCTACCGGGGGCTGCTGTCCGACTTCGGGAAGGACCACTATCACCTGCGCAAGGAGGTGATCGGCTTCTCGCAAACCGATGAGCAGGTGCAGGTGAGGTTTTCGGACGGAGAAGCAGTCAGCGCCGATCTGCTGGTGGCGGCCGATGGCATCACCTCCCTGGCTCGCTCGATTCTCAATCCCGGGGTTTCCCCGTCCTACGCCGGATACGTAGCCTGGCGAGGAACCATCCCCGAATCGGACCTGACACCCCAGGCCCGGGAACAACTGGCCGACGCCATGGTCTACTGCCTGATGCCCACCGGACATTCCCTGGCCTACGCCATTCCCAGTCAGTCAGGCAGCCTGGTGGTGGGAGAACGGCTGATGAACCTGGTCTGGTACTACAACTGTCCCGGCGGCCCTCCCCTTGAGGCTCTATTGACCGACCGGGAGGGAGACCGGCGGTCTTGGTCCGTACCGCCCGGCTTCGTCCGCCCCGAATTGCTGGACACGATCCGCCGTGAGGCCCGAGAAACCATGGCGCCGGTGGTGAGGGAGGTGGTGGACGGCGCCCAGGACCTGTTCATCCAGGTGATATTCGATGTGGCGTCGGAGCGGATGGCCCGGGGACGGGTGTGCGTGATCGGCGACGCCGCCTTCGCAGTGCGCCCCCACGCCGCGGCGGGCACCGCCAAGGCCTGCGACGACGCCTTCGCGCTCAGAGACGCCCTGGCTGCCGAGCAGGGCGATGTGAAAGCGGCGCTCCGGCGTTGGGAACCCGGTCGCCTCCTAGTGGGACACAACCTGATCAATCGGTCCCGGTGGATCGGGGAGGCCTATCAAACCCGATTCGATGCGGCGCCCGGTGACACCCGCCTGCGATACGGCCTGTACGGGCCGGGCAACTGACGGAGGGTCCGCCCCGACTCCGAGCCGCTGATTAACCCCGCAGGGCCGCCAGCATGGCCGAACCCATGTCGGGTGGAGTGGGGGCGATCTCGATTCCTGCCCGCCGAAACGCCTCTATCTTGCTTTGCGCGGTCCCCTGGCCTCCGGAAATGATCGCCCCGGCATGGCCCATGCGCTTTCCCGGCGGAGCGGTGAGCCCGGCGATGAACCCCGCCACCGGCTTGGTCATCTCCGAGCGAACGTATTCGGCTGCCTCCTCCTCGGCCGGTCCGCCGATCTCCCCGATTATCAGAACCCCCTCGGTGGCCGGATCGGCCTGAAACAGACGTAGTGCGTCCACGAAGCTGGTTCCGTTGACCGGATCTCCCCCGATGCCCAGCGCGGTGGTTTGCCCCAGTCCCAGGTTGGTCAGTTGGTACACCGCTTCGTAGGTGAGGGTCCCCGACCGGCTGATCACCCCCACCCTTCCCCGGGAGTGGATGTAGCCCGGCATTATCCCCAGCTTGCATTCGCCGGGAGTGATCACCCCCGGGCAGTTGGGACCCACCAGGCGGGAGGGGCGGGAACCCAGGTAGTTCTTCACGGTCACCATGTCGTTGACCGGCACTCCCTCGGTGATGCACACTATGAGCCCCACACCGGCTTCCGCCGCCTCCATGATGGAATCCGCCGCAAAGGGAGGCGGAACGAAGATCAGGGTGGCGTTGGCGCCGGTGGCGTCCACTGCTTCGCTTACGCCGGAAAACAAGGGCAGGTCCACCTCGAAGGTGTCGGACCTCCCCGGGACCCCGCTGTGATCAGTGGCGCCCGAGAACTGCTGGGTTTCGCCCGCTCGGCGGGGATGAACCCCGGCCACCACCCGGGTTCCGTAGGCGATGATCTGCCGGGTGTGGAACTGTCCGGCCCGGCCCAAACCCTGAACCAGCAGCCTGGTGTCCCGGTTGCAGAGAATGCTCACCGGCACAACTCCACAATCCGGCGGGCGCCGTCCGCCATGTCGGTGGCCGAGATGACATCAAGCCCCGAGTCGGCGATCATCCTGCGGCCCAGGTCCACATTGGTTCCCTCCAGCCGGACCACCAGGGGCACCGACAGTCCCACCTCCTCGGTGGCGGACAGCACGCCCTGGGCAATCACGTCGCAGTGCACGATCCCCCCGAAGATATTCACGAAGATCCCTTTGACGTTGGGATCGGCGGTGATGATCCGAAAGGCGGTGGCCACCCGTTCCGCATCGGTGTCGCCACCCACGTCCAGGAAGTTGGCGGGGGTGCCCCCATAGTGTTTCACGATGTCCATGGTGGCCATGGCCAGGCCGGCGCCGTTCACCATGCATCCGATCTCTCCGTCGAGTTTCACGTAGTTGAGGCCCGCTTTCCGGGAGGTGCTCTCGGCGGGATCCTCTTCGCTCTCGTCCCGCATCCGGGCCACCTGCGGGTGCCGGTAGAGGGCGTTGTCCTCGAACGAGACCTTGGCGTCGAGCGCCACGGCCTGCCCCGCAGAATTGATCACCAAGGGGTTGATTTCCAACAGTTCGGTGTCAAGGCTGGTGGCTGCCGCCACCACTTTCTCCACCAGATCGGAGAACGAGGCGGCCACCTTCCCGGAAAGACGGAGGCGGCGGGCAAGGCGCCGCAACTGGAAGGGCCGAACTCCCACGCCCGGATCGATGGTCTCGGTCACCAGTTTCTCGGGAGACTCGGCCGCCACCTGCTCGATCTCCACCCCTCCCTCCACCGAGGCCAGGATGACGGGACGGGAGACTTTGCGATCCAACTGCACGGCAAGGTAAAGCTCCTGGGATATGTCCACCCCCGCCTCCACCAACAGTCGATTCACCACCTTGCCCGATGGTCCGGTCTGAACGGTGACCAGCGTCGAACCGAGCATCTTCTCGGCCAAAGCCAACATTCTTTGGCGCATCAGGTGTTTCTGACCCGAGGCCACGATGTTCACCCCTCCGATTCCCGCTTCGGCGTGTTCCAGAAAGCGCCCCTTGCCGCGGCCGCCGGCATGGATCTGCGCCTTGACCACCACCAGGTACCCGCCGGTTTCCTCCAAGAGTTCCACCGAGGCGTCGGCCGCATCCTCGGGAGTGAAGACCGCCCTCCCCGACGGCGTCGCCACGCCATGGGAGGCGAGTAGTTCCTTGGCCTGATGTTCGTGAATGTTCACCGCGCAGGATATGCTACCCGGCGCCCGGCCCGATCCTCCGCCCCCCGGGACCGGGGGCCGGGGAGATCTCTAAAGCTCGGCGGCCACCCATTCGACGATCTCATCCAGCGAAGTCCCGGGTGTGAATATCGCGGCAACGCCCATCTCCAGCAGTCGCTCCACGTCGTCGGCCGGTATCACGCCTCCTCCGAATACCTTGATGTGGTCGGCGCCGGATTCGGACACCAGCCGCAGGATCGGGGGAAAGATCGACATATACGCCCCGGACATCACCGACAGCCCGATGGCCGCCACGTCCTCTTGGATCGCGGCCGCCACCACCTGTTCGGGAGTCTGATGTAGCCCGGTGTAGATCACCTCATGCCCACCGTCGCGCAACGCCCGGGCCACCACCTTGGCGCCGCGGTCATGCCCGTCCAGACCCGCTTTGGCAATCAACACCCGTCTTCGCATCCTGCCTTAAGAGTAAAGACCGTGGTTACCATCAAACCCATGTCGATTTCTTCCCTTCGCGCCCTCACTTTGGCCGGCCAGAGCATCTGGGCCGATCAGATCTCCCGAGCAATGCTGGACAGCGGAGAACTGGAACGCCGGGTCCGCCAGCAACACATCACCGGAGTAACCTCCAACCCGTCCATTTTCGCCGCGGCCATCACCCAAAGCAGTGACTACGACCGGGCCATGGAGCGCCTGATCGGCCACGGGGCGGACCTCGATGAGACCTACGCTTCCCTGATCACCCGGGACATCACCGACGCCTGCGATGTTCTGGCCCCGGTTCACCGGGAAACCGGCGGATCGGACGGCTTCGTCTCGGTGGAGGTTTCCCCCCAACTGGCGGATGACACCGACGCCACGGTGGCCGAGGCCCGCGAATGGGTCAAGCGGGTCAATCGGCCCAACCTGTTGGTGAAGGTGCCGGCCACGCCCGAGGGAATCCCGGCCATCCGCCAGCTCACCGGAGAAGGCATCTCGGTGAACGTCACCCTGATCTTTTCTCTCCGGCGCTACCAAGAGGTCATGGAGGCGTACGTTGGGGGCCTGGAGGACTTTGCGGCGGTGGGAGGCAGTCTTCGGGAGGTGGCCTCGGTTGCCTCGTTTTTCGTGTCCAGGGTGGACACCGAAACGGATCGCCGCCTGGAGGAGATGGGCGGCGCCCACCGCCTGGCTCTGCGGGGCAAGGCGGCCGTGGCCAATGCCCGGGCGGCCTACGGGGAGTTCCTGGCGACGTTCACCGGGCCGAGGTGGGACCGTCTGGCCGCCCGGGGAGCACGAGTTCAGCGTCCCCTGTGGGCCTCAACCTCCACCAAGAATCCCGCCTATCCGGACACTCTGTACGTGGACACCCTGGTGGCGCCGCACACCGTCAACACCCTGCCCCTTTCCACCATCGAAGCCTACGCGGACCATGGATCAACCCAACCCGCCATCTTCGGCCCTGAAGAGATGGCCCGCGCCCGCGGTGTTCTGGCCAACCTGGAGAAAGCGGGAGTGGACTACGGAGATGTGGTGAAGACTCTGGAGATCCAGGGAGTAGACAGCTTCTCGAGGTCCTTTGTGGAACTGCAAGACCACATTCGGGCCAAGTACTCCGAACTGGCATAGCCGAGGGCAAACCCGTAGCCAGGTTGCCCGGCGGGGTTCCCCGGACACTCAGCGGCATCTCGAATCCAAGACCGGACCCCCTGATCAGGCTCGAATCACCCGGCCTTCTCCACCGCCGAGAGCATTAATTCCCGTCTTTCTTTCAGGTTGGAGAAGAAGACGGTAGCCGAGGCTCTCCCGCCCTCCCCGGAGATGGTGAGAACCCGACCTAACCCCCAGTCGGGGTGGCGCACGCGATCTCCCACCTGCAAGCCGGCCTGGCGATTCACGGTCCTTCCCGAATAGGTCCCCGCCCGGGCCGACCGGCGGCCGACCCCCGAACCTCTCCGCCCCCGGCGGGCGCCCCGACCTGCCGGGCCGCCCACCTGCTTCACCAGGCGGTCGGGAATCTCGCCCAGGAAGCGGCTGGGCGTCTGGGGATATGGGAACCCGCCCACCATGCGAAAGTCGTCCCAGCTAAGATGCAGTTTTTCCATGGAGCGGGTCATCGCCACATAAAAGAGCCTTCGCTCCTCCTCCAACTGATCAGGATCGGAGATGCTGCGTTCATGGGGAAACAGCCCGTCTTGCAGGCCCGCCACGAACACCACCGGAAATTCCAGACCCTTGGCGCTGTGGACGGTCATCAGCGCCACCGCCCCCGCTCCTTCATCCAAATTGTCGGGATCCGAAACCAGCGACGCTCCCTCGAGGAAGCGCCCCAACCTGTCCATCGGAGACAAGTCCTCTTCCAGAGCGTTGTCGAACTCGTAGGCCACCCGGACAAGTTCCGCCAGGTTCTCGGTGCGGCCCTCCGCTTCGATACCCCCCTCGGCGGCGGCCATCTCGGCCAACCCGGTGTCGAATATGGCGCTCTCGGTGGCCCGACCCACCCCATCCGATTCCAGGTGCCCGCCAATCGAACCCAGCAGTCCCGCCAGTTCTTTCACTCCCTTCCGAGCCCGGGTGGAGATCCCGACAATGTCATCGGACCGATCCAAGGCATCCCGCAGACTGATCTCCTCGGTGGAGAGATAGCGTTCCAAGCGTCCCAGGGAGGTGCGACCGATACCCCGGCGGGGAGTGTTGATGATCCTTCGCAACGCCACCCCGTCGTCGGGATTGGACACCACCTGCAGATAGGCCACCACATCCTTTATCTCCCGCCGCTGGTAGAAAGCCACCGCCCCCACCACCTGGTAGGGCAGTTCGGCCCGCCGCAAGCCCTCCTCAAAGGCCCGCGACTGGGCGTTGGTGCGGTAGAACACCGCCATGTCCCCGGGGTTGTAACCATCAGACACCAGCTCCCGGGCGCGGTCGGCCACAAACCGGGACTCACGAGTGATGCCCGACCCCCGATGAACGATTATGCGGTCTCCCTCGCCCTGGTCGCACCACAGGTCCTTGGGATCGGAGCGAAGATTGACGCTGATCACCTCGTTGGCGGCGTCCAGGATATTGGAGGTCGACCGGTAGTTGCGGTTGAGGATCACCCGGCGAGCCTCGGGGAAATCCTCATCGAAGCGATCAAAATTTCGGTAGTCGGCGCCTCGGAAAGCGTAAATGGACTGGTCGCTGTCACCCACCACGAACAAACTCCGATGGCGGCGGGCCAGGTACCTCACCAACAGATACTGGGCCCGGTTGGTGTCCTGGTATTCATCCACCAATACGTGACGGAACACCCCCTGATACTTCTCCAAGACCTCGGGGAGGGCGCCGAACAACTCCACGGCCACCATGAGCAGATCGTCGAAATCCATGGCTGACATCTGCAGAAGCCGCTGCTGGTAGAGCCGGTAGACCTCCGCCACCTCCATGGGGCCCTCCGCCCGGTCGGCCAGGGTGTCGTAATCCACCAGGTCGTTCTTGGCGGCGCTGATCCGGTTGAGCAGGCCCCGGGGAGAAAGCCTGTTCTGATCCAGACCCAGATCGTTCAAGCACTGCTTGGCCAACCGCAGGGAGTCCGCCCGGTCGTAGATCGAAAAGTTCGACCGGTACCCGAAGACATGCGCCTCTCGGCGCAGGATCCGGGCACAAGCCGAGTGAAAAGTGGAGACCCACATGCTTCGGACCGTGGCGCCCACCAGACCGGCGACCCTTTCTCTCATCTCCCGGGCCGCCTTGTTGGTGAAGGTGATGGCCAGAATGGATTGGGCCGGAACCCCCATCTCACCGATCAGGTAGGCGATGCGATGAGTGAGCACCCGGGTCTTGCCCGACCCGGCCCCCGCCACCACCATCACCGGGCCCGAAGCGATGGTCACCGCATCCGCCTGTTCGGAGTTGAGGTCTTCGATCAGTGGATGCGAACCGATCATCTCACTCCCATTCAATAGTTGCGGGAGGCTTTGAGGAAACGTCGTAGAGGACCCGATTGATCCCCTCCACTTCGCCGATCACCCTCCGGGAGATGGCGGAAAGCACCTCATAGGGCAACCGAGCCCAGTCGGCCGTCATCGCTTCGGAACTCTCCACGGCGCGCACCACCAGGGGATAGGCGTAGGTCCGCCCGTCTCCCTGGACTCCCACCGAGCGGATGGCCGGCAGCACTCCGAACACCTGCCAGAGACTGCGATACAGCCCGGCCCGACGGATCTCGTCCAGCACGATGGTGTCGGCCCTTCGCAGCAGGTCGAGCCGGTCGGGCGTCACCTCGCCGATGATGCGGATCGCCAGACCCGGCCCCGGGAAGGGATGGCGCCAGACGACCTCCTCGGGAAGCCCCAACTGCTCCCCCACCGCCCGGACCTCGTCCTTGAACAGGTCGCGGAGCGGTTCCACCAACTCCAAGCGCATGTGGGCGGGGAGTCCACCCACATTGTGGTGGCTTTTGATCACCGCCGCATCTCCTCCTCCCGATTCGATCACATCGGGGTACAGGGTTCCCTGCACCAGAAATCGACATTCCGGGAGCCGATCGGACACCTCCTCGAAGACTTTGATGAAGGTCTCACCGATCAGTTTTCGTTTCTTTTCGGGATCGGTCACGCCCTCCAGAACACCCAGGAACCGGTCTTGGGCCTTGACATGGATCAGGTTGGTGTCAAAGTTCCGGCCGAACACCTCCTCGACCTGCTCTGCCTCGCCTTCCCGAAGGAGACCATGGTCCACGAACACACAGGTGAGGCGATCCCCGATAGCCCGATGCACCAACGCGGCGGCGACTGCCGAATCCACCCCGCCCGACAGCCCGCACACCGCCCGGGCCTCTCCGATCTGACGCCGTATGTTCTCCACCTCGGTCTCGATGATGGATTCGGCCGTCCAGGAACCGCGGGCGCCGCACGCCCCGTAGAGAAACCTCTGCAGCACTTCCATGCCTTGGGGGGTGTGGGTGACCTCGGGGTGGAATTGCACCCCGTAGAGACCTCGATCGGGGTTTTCCATGGCGGCCACCGCCGCTCCGGGGGTGCGGGCGGTGACCCGGAAACCCTCGGGCGCCTCCACCACCGCGTCGCGGTGGCTCATCCATACGTCTGCAGGGGAAGGAAGGTCCCTCAAAAGCAGTGAAGGGCCCAAAGTGTCCAGGACGGTGTTCCCAAACTCCCCGGCGCCGGTGGCCGACACCACCCCTCCTGTGTGTTTGGCGATCAGTTGATGTCCATAACAGATGCCCAGCACCGGGATTCCCAGGGACAGCAGACCGGGATCGATGGACACGGCGTCCGGTGAGTAGACCGAGGCCGGCCCGCCCGAAAGAACAATTCCCGAAGGAGACCGCGCCATGGCCTGAGAAGCGGTGATCCGAGCCGGCACTATCTCCGAATGCACCCGGGCTTCCCGGATCCGCCGGGCGATCAGGCGGGCGTACTGCGCCCCCAGATCCACCACCAGCACATTGTCGGCGGAAGAGTTCAATCCATCCCCGGCTGCCGGGCCCGTTGCATCCCTTTGCCCTCGTTCAGGAAGGAGGGGGCGATCGCAACTTCCGCCTTCTGGAATTCCAGGACATTGGAGTAGCCGGTGGTGGACATCGACCGCCGCAGCGCCCCGAAGAGATTGGTCAACCCCTCGGATTCGGTGGCCGGCCCCAACATGATCTCCGCCAAGGTTCCCCGGGTGGGCGCATTGATCCTCACACCCCTCGGCAGGGAGGGATGAAACGATGACATGCCCCAATGGAAACCTCGTCCGGGGGCTTCGGAGGCGGCGGCCAGGGGAGAACCCAGCATCACGGCATCCGCCCCACAGGCGATGGCCTTGGCGATCTCGCCCCCGGTCCTCATCCCCCCGTCGGCGATCACATGCACGTATCGCCCCGTCTCCAACAGATAATGGACCCGCGCCCCCGCCGCGTCGGCTATCGCAGTGGCCTGTGAAACGCCCACCCCCAACACCCTCCGGGTGACACTGGCCGCTCCCGGACCCACTCCCACCAGCACCCCCACCGCCCCGGTGCGCATCAGATGAAGGGCCATCGAGTAGGAGGAACACCCCCCCACCACCACCGGCGTGGAAGATTGCGCGATGAACTTCTTGAGGTTCAAGGGTTCGGTTCGTGTAGACACATGCTCGGCGGAAACCACCGTTCCCTGGATCACCAGGAGGTCCAAACCCGCCTCCGTCGCCAGATGGGCGTATTCCAAGGTGTGCTGCGGGGTGAGACTGGCGGCCGAAACCACCCCGGCATCCCGGATCTGCCGGATGCGGTCGCCGATCAACGAATCCTTGATGGGCTCCCGGTAGACCTCCTGCAAGAGAGCCCTGGCCTCGGTGTCCGAGGCCGCGGCGATTTCTTCATAGATGGGATCGGGATCCTGATAGCGGGTCCACAGGCCCTCCAGGTTCAGCACCCCCAGGCCGCCCAGTCGCCCCACTTCAATCACCATTTCCGGACTCATCGTGGAATCCATGGCGGCGCCCATCATGGGAAGCGAAAACGGGTAGGCCTCCAGCTGCCATCCCAGATCCACATCGTCGGAGTCCCGGGTGCGACGAGTAGGCACAATCGCAATGTCATCCAGCCCGTATACTCGCCGCGCCGTTTTTCCTATGCCTATGTCAACGGCCATTCAATCCTTCTCCCGGTGTGGGTGCCCGACGGCTGAACCCGCTCGGCTGTCCCGGCTTCGGTTCGTTCGCCTCTGGCCACTGTTTCACTCTTTTGGGCCTGCCCAAAGGCTACCAAATCGCAGCGACAATTCCGGCGAGTCGGACGATGGACGCCGGGGCGGGGGCCATGTGCCGACCGTGACCGATTCCTATGCCTTGATTGGGAACACGAGCTCAATGGCCTCTTTGTGAACTGCATAAATGAAAGGGCCGGGACGCCGGCAAGCCTCCGTTATCCGACGCAGGTTATTAACAAACGAGCCACCATCTCCTCCGCAGTGAGACCGCGACGGGAGAGGGCAAAGACTTGGACGGGGTGAGCGGCCACCCTCTCCCGCTCAAGCCGGTTTTTTCTGATAGCCCCATCCTTGGTGAATACAATCCAACCCTCAGCCCCGGACTTCTCCAGCCAGTCGGTATCAAGAACCTTCTCATCAGCAGGCACTCCGTATACCTCGGCAAGAGTTACCAAATCCAGGCCCTCGGCGCGAAGTAGGTTGGGTACCTTACGGCGGCCCAGGCTGCGATCCAAAAAAATTCTAGGCAGCCCTGCGGGATGTGACACGCACCACGTCTTCCAATTGATCCAGAGGCACGCCAAACTCCATGACAAGATCGCTCAAAGACTCACCCGCCCAGAACCGGTCCAGCACATCTCCCACCCGGCACCCGCCCTTGGCAAAGATGGGAGATCCAAAAGACCTCTCAGGATCAACGATCACTTCCGCCTTGGCAAACGCCGGAACGGCAACCCTGATTGCGTAACCATCCGATGCATATTCGATCCCCTGCAGGAAGTCCATGACCGCTTCAGTAAAGACTCCCTGGCCGTTCCGAATGGAAACCAGCCTCATCACCAACTGGGACTCGCGGGGGTCGTCCTGACTCTCGGCGTAGTCGTAGAGCAATTCTGCCCCATCTGTATACAGCCGTCGGGATGCCAGGGCATGGTCCAACCCGATCTTTTGCTCCAATGCCTTGAGAGCCGGACGGATGCGTTGCATAGGAACGCCGCTACGTCGAACGGCTGCTATGACCACCGCCTCCACCAGCCCGACAAAGGGAATGCAGGGATAGCGGGGCCGTTCAGGGAACAAACGGGTAACTATGGGATCCACTGAAACCTGATGGTTGATGGCCTTCACTCGCCGGGGGCTTCCAACCCAGGTGGCGAGAGTAGACGAGGGAACATCAACAATGCCGGCAACCTGCTTTATGGTGTACAGGGGAACCTTGAACCGAAGCCGTTTGGATGTCATTGGCGCAACCCCCTTTTCCCTTCTCGACTGCCCGTCCCAGATTAGCCGCCCATGTGGCCCTCCCCTGACAAGATACCGACAAGAAGCCTCATCTCGGCAGGCTGATATGTCCTGCTATATCTTATGCTCAAGTCTCGGGCGGCGGAGTCATAGTGCAGCGTCGGCGTAGTATGGCGGAGACATCCCACCCGGAGCCAGGATTCGTCGACTAGTCATCATCATTGCCCTGTTCCTGTGGGCGTGCGGCAACGACGCTGCGCCACCCGCCTCCGTTGACGCTCCTTCCGTCCCGTCCAGCCCGACATCGCAGGCCCGGTCCTCCCCTTCCGAAGCGCCCGTCACTCCGCCATCTTCGGCGCCCACCACCTCTTCGTCTGCGGCGCCCTCCACCCAAGCCGTCCAGGACACCACCACCACCGTTCTCGCCCCCGAGCCAACTGCTCCTCCCCGTCCAGCCAATTTGGTGTCGAGTGAAGGCCAGGCCTTCCCACCATCACCCGACTTTCCCGATGGCCCGATCTCAGAGCATTTACGGGCCGATCTCGACGCCTTTTTCGATCTGCTGGAAGCAGAGCGGAGAATCGGCCAGGACGAACTGAAGGCGATGGCCTCTCATGGCGACATCCGCTCCGCCTGGATTCTCACCGACATACTTCGCTTCTCCAACAGCGTGGAGGTGTATGAACTGTTGGGAAGCCGTTTGCAGGACCTCTTGGGTGACGACGTTGTCATCGGTGGAGGTCCGGACCTGTGGAGGAAGGCGGTGGATTTGCTGATTGCCTGGGACTTGCCGGCATTTCCTGAATACGCCCACTACAAGGGCCGGATATTCACCCTGGTGGAACCGGGCTGGGAGCCCTTCTTCGACGATCCCGACGCAACCATCGACTGGCGCTGGGTCAGTTGGGGCGGGGTTTTCATCGACGATCGCCCATTGGGGGTTACCACCGGTTGCCCCCGAGGATGCATTCCCGCCCTCGACGACCCTCCGGTGACCCCCGCAGCCGAAGGCGACTGGTACCCCGAGGACGCGGTGGTGTTCGGAGTAACCATAAACGGGGAATCCCGCGCTTACCCAAAGAACCAGATGGAAGTCCATGAAATGGTCAACGACACGCTGGGCGGCAGGAGAATCGGAATGCCCTATTGCACCCTGTGCGGCTCCGCCCAGGTCTACTTCACCGACCAGGTCCCCGAAGGGGTCGAGACTCCGGTTCTCCGCACGTCGGGTCTTCTGAGCAGGTCGAACAAGGTCATGTACGATCTCAACACCCGGTCGGTGTTGGACACCTTCACCGGAGAAGCGGTGTCCGGCCCCCTGCGGGAAGCGGGGGTTCGCCTTGCCCAGGCCACCGTGGTGTCCTCCACGTGGGGCGCCTGGAAGGAGGCCCACCCGGACACCACCATCATCGCGGAGGACGGCGGCCTCGGCCGACGCTACCCCCTCGATCCCCTGGGAGGTCGGGACGACGACGGTCCGATCTTCCCGGTGGGCGACGTCGACCCTCGCTTGGAGGTGCAGGAATTGGTGGTGGGGGTGGAGTTGGAGGATGGGACGACCATCGCCTTTCCCCGCCAGGCCGCCCTGTCGGTGATCAACTCGGGCGGAGAGGTGACCGCCGCAGGGGTGCGGGTGGTGGCAGACGGCGACGGACTGCGGGTTGTTTCGGCGACGGACGGGTCGGAAATCTCCTCTCACCAGGCCTTTTGGTTCGCCTGGAGCCAGTTTTGGCCCGACACGCTGCTTTGGGAACCCCCCTCTCGGTAACTCCCTCCCCATTTTGGGCATGTGAGCTCTGCCGATCGGCCTCCTCAGAGGTCGCAGCTTCGGCAATTCCTGTTCGGATCCTCAAACCGCTGTGAATGGGAAAAACCATGGAGTTTAGCGGTTGACTTCAAACACAGAGTGTTATAGCCTGTCGAATTATGAACCGAAGCATCATGTTCGATCTCGTTGACCTCGTTACCGAGAAACCTTGGATCAACCACGAGGAAGCTAGGGTGGAGATGGGCCTTTCCGAGGACGACTTCGCCACAGTCATGCAACTATTGGATGAACACCTCAAATCCGGGCGACCCTTCAGACCCCGGCCGCAGCCGAAACCCAGCCTGTTGGATTTGCTGACATATGAATGAACCGTGGATGCTGGCGCTCTCAGCCGCGGTGGGGGCGGGGGTCGGGGTGATTGGAACCATTCTCACCAACCTTTTCCTGATCGGACAAAGACGGGCCAAGACCACCCGCCAGATTGTCCAGGCTCAAAGAGTGGTGATCGAAGACCTCCGGGAAGCGTATGAGAAGGCCGCTCAGAATTCCGGGCTGAACCGGTGGCGCGACTCCCCATCCCATGTAGGGACCCCCGACTGAGTGCCCACCGGACGTTGGAGCAGGCGGCCTCGTCAGAGCGATATAGCTATATATATCGCCGTTTTGCCGCCCGTCAGGTGGCGAGTCCGATCGCTTCCCACACGGTGGCCATGGACACCTCGGCCCGACGCCGGGCCTCGGCCGCTCCCTCCGCCATCAGCCGTGACACTTCGGCGTCGTCCATGCCCTCGTACCGTTCTCTGACCGGCGTCAAATATTCAACCAGCGCCTCGGCCACGGCTATCTTGAACCGGCCGTAGCCACCATCCCGGTGTTCGGCGGCCAAGTCTTCCGCGGAACGACCGGTGGCCACCGCGAACAGCTCCAACAGGTTGGAGATCCCCGGCTTGGATTCCCACTCGTAGTCAACGGTTCGCCCCGAATCGGTAACCGCCGCCCGGATCTTGCGCCGAATCTGATCCGCGGTGTCGGTGAGCAGCAGACGGGATCTAACGTCGGGATCGCTCTTGGACATTTTGGCGGTGGGATCCTGCAGGGACATCACCCGGGCGCCGATCTGAGGAGTGATCCGTTCGGGCACGGGAAACACCGGGCCGAAACGATGGTTGAACCGCTCCACCAGATCGCGGGTCAACTCCAGATGCTGACGCTGATCCTCTCCCACCGGCACGGCATGCACCTTGTGGATCAGAATGTCGGCCGCCATCAGCACCGGATAGGACAAGAGCCCCAGATTCTGACCACTCCGATCGGCCTTCTCCTTGTACTGGGTCATCCGGTTGAGCTGCCCGATGCCGGTGATGGTTGACAGGACCCAGGCCAGTTCGGCATGCTGAGGAACCTGTGACTGGAAGTAGAACACCGATCGCTTCGGGTCTATGCCCGACGCCATCACCAGCTTGGCGGTCTCCAAGCGGGCGACCTGAAAGGCGGCCGGATCGTAGGGAATGGTCATGGCATGCAGATCGACCACGCAGTAATAGGTCTCGTATTCCTCCTGCATCTGTGCCCAGTTGCGCAACGCTCCCACCAGATTGCCCAGATGCAACTCGCCGGTGGGCTGGATTCCCGAAAAGACCTTTTTCTTGCCTGTAGCCATTTGGACAGCGCCCATCCTAACCAGTTGACGAACATATTTGGTTGTGCCATAATGGGCGGTGTGACAATGATCGACTTACGCCGCTCCATCATTATCGACCCATAGGCGTCGGCCGCCCAAGCCTGCGCCAGAGCCCTCTGCCCGGCAGAGGGCTTTTTCATTGCCCCGACCAATACCCACCAGACATGAGCAAAACCCTTCACTCCGATCTTGAGATTTATGACACGACCCTGCGTGACGGCGCCCAGCAGGAAGGCATTTCTCTCACGGTTTCCGACAAACTGAGGATTGCCTCGCTGCTCGACTCGCTGGGCGTCCACTACATCGAAGGCGGATGGCCGGGCGCCCTTCCCAAGGACAACGAGTTCTTCGCCCGCGCCAAGACGGAACTTTCCCTCTCCAACAGCCGACTGACCGCTTTCGGGTCGACCAGGCGGCCGTCCCGGAGGGTTGACACCGATCCCCAGTTGCGCTACCTGCTGCAAGCCCAGACGGAGGTGATCTGCATCGTCGGAAAATCCTGGGATTATCACGTTCGAGAAGCACTGCGCTGTGACCTCGACGAGGGGATCCGCATGGCGGGGGAGTCGGTGGAGTTTCTGAAATCGCACAACCGGCGGGTGTTCTTCGACGCGGAGCACTTCTTTGACGGGTACCGGGCCAATCCCGAATACGCCCGGGCGGTGATCACCGCCGCCTGGGAAGCGGGCGCCGAGCGACTGGTGCTGTGTGACACCAACGGGGGCGCCCTGCCGTCGGAGATCAACCGCGTCATCGCCGAACTCGGTGAGACCCTGCCCGCCGACGCGCTGGGTGTGCATTTCCACAACGACGCCGGGTGCGCGGTCGCTTCCTCGTTGGCTGCGGTGGCGCAGGGGGTAAGACAGGTTCAGGGATGCATCAACGGCTACGGCGAGCGGACCGGTAACGCCGACCTCTCCACGGTCATACCCGATCTGGTTTTGAAAATGGGCGTCCCGGTGGTGGACACCCGGCGCCTTTCCCGGATTTCTTCGGTTTCCCATCACATAGCCGAAGTGGTCAACATCACGCTCGACCCTCACCGGCCTTATGTGGGGGCGTCGGCCTTCACCCATAAAGCGGGTCTCCACACCTCCGCTTTGGCCCGCCGACCCGACGCCTACGAGCACGCCCGCCCGGAGTTGGTGGGCAACAGCACCCGAATGGTCATATCCGAACAAGCCGGAAGAGCCGCCGTGATCCGAAGAGCCGCCGCCCTCGGCCTGGACGTGGACCAGGACGCCGCCGCCTCGGTGCTGGAACAGGTGAAGGAAATGGAGCATCGCGGCTACCAGTTCGAAGCGGCGGACGGATCGTTCGAGTTACTGGTGAGACGGGTCCTCGGACGGCGCCGGGACCTGTTTTCGGCCGCAGGCTTTTCGGTCTCCATTCACCGCCAAAAAGGTCAGGACGAGATTCGGTCTCAGGCCGAGGTGGAGGTGAAGGTGGGAGATGAGATTCACCGAACCACCGGAGCGGGAGTGGGGCCGGTCCACGCCCTGGACCAGGCCCTCAGGCAGGCTCTTGTGTCGGCCTTTCCGCAACTTGAGCGCCTGCGGCTGGTGGACTACCGGGTCCGGGTCCTTGATTCCTCCGACGGCACCAGCGCCACGGTGCGGGTCTTGATCGAGACCACCGACGGCGAAGAATCCTGGGGAACGGTGGGAGTTCACCCCAACATCATCGAAGCCTCCTGGGAAGCCCTGTCCGACGGCCTGACGGTGGGCCTGCTCCGGCTGGGAGATTCCAAAGAAGCCTCCGGTCCTCAGACGGACAGCGGGTAGGGGCCGTACGGCCAAGAGAATCTGTGAAATCAGACACTATCTCGCGAAAACACCCCTAAAATTCCTGTCCCGAGGGCCCTTCCCCCGCCACCACCTTTCCTGGGTCGGGACGCGAAATCCGTCATATATTGAACGGGATTTCGCTTTCCCGAGAGTATGGTCCCTGCGGCCGGTCTGGACGACGTCGGAACAGACCGGGAGGTGCTTGACACCTATCACTATGTGACACCACGGAGACAAAGTCAACCCATCGGCCACCCTGTTTTTCGCGACCCTCCCCAATAACCCACCCTCGGCAGGCTTTGGCTGAGATGCAGGTTGAGGATGGGCGCCAACAGCCCGCTCAACCCGGGAAGACGGAATGCATCACCATTCCCATAGCTGCGGCACTCTTGCCTTTCCCGTTACCGGTGTTGACTACCACTATGGAGGGTGCCCCGCTTGACATCACGACGGCGGGGATCTTCTGTACGGGGCGCCTTGCTCATTGGGAACCGTTCCTGAACGGGACTATCGCCAGCCCTCCATTGACCCTGACCACCTCGACGTCGGCCTGGTAGAAGTCCCTGATGTAGTTGGCTGTCAATACATGCACAGGGGATCCGGCCACAACTATCCTGCCGCTCGCCATCATCAGCAGGCGATCGGCGAACTGCCCGGCCAGGGTCAGGTCATGCATGGCGGTGATGATGGTCATCGGACGCTCGGACCGAAGGTAGCCGATCAACCCGAGCGCCTTCTGGCCCTGGCCGATGTCCAGCCCCCCGGTCGGCTCGTCCAACAGGAGGATTTGCGGTTCCTGGGCGATTGCCCTGGCCAGAACCACACGGCGCCGCTCCCCGCCGCTGAGTTCGGACATCTTGCGCCCGGCGAAACGTCCGAGATCCAGCAGATCAAGAGCCGATGAGGCAGACTTGAGGTCACTACGGCCTTCCGAACCGAGATAGGACAGATGGGGTGTCCTACCCAGCAGCACGTATTCGGTGACCGTCATTTCGAGGGGGATCATGGGCTCCTGGGGAACGAAGGCCACTGCCCGGGCCCGGGCCCGCCTCGGCATCGAAGTTGAATCGGACCCCAGCAACTCGACGGTTCCCGAGTGCCGCACCAGGCCGGCGATGGCTTTGAGCAGAGTCGACTTGCCGGCGCCGTTGGGTCCCAGAAGGCCGAGCCACTCCCCGGTGGCGACCTCCAGGTTCAGGTCCTCCAACACCGGCAAACCGGGTTGGTAGGACACCGACAGTCTGCGGACCGCCACGGTCATGCCACATACCGCCGGGTGGTGCGCAGCACGACCAGGAAAAACGGAGCTCCCACGAAGGCGGTGATGACCCCGATGGGCAGTTCGGCCGGGCTGGCCACGGTGCGGGCGACCAGGTCGGCGAGGATCAGGAAGGCGGCCCCGGCAATCATGGAAACCGGTATGAGCGACCGATAGCTAACCCCGATCACCAGCCTGACCATGTGCGGAATCACTATGCCGACAAAACCGATCAGTCCGCTCACCGCCACCGCCGCGGCCGTCGCCAGGGTGGAGAAGATGACCACGGTGATACGAACCCTGGTGGCCGACACTCCCAGGCTGTCCACCTCCTCGTCTCCCACGCTCATCACGTCCAGCAGGCGCCTGTGCAAAAGCAACCCCGTACCGCAGACCGCCGCGTATGGGATTAGCACCAGCACCTCACTCCACCCGGTGGTGGCCAATAGACCGAGAATCCACGAGTACACCTGCCGGATGGTGTCGGCGTTGGTCTGCATGATGTAGGTCTGCGCGGCGGTGAAAAAGGCCGCCACCGCCACTCCGGCGAGTATGAGCGACACCGCGCTCCTGCCTCCCATCGACCGCCCCAGGGTGTAGGTGAGGGCGACCGCCACCAGCGCGCCGATGAATGCGGCCAGGGGCAGCATGATGGCTGCGGCGCCGGGCGCCAGGGCGATCACCACCGTGGCCCCCAGTCCGCCGCCGGCCGCCACGCCCAGCAGGTACGGGTCGGCCAGAGGGTTGCGGAATACTCCCTGGTAGGAGGCGCCCGCCAAGGCGAGCAGGCAACCCACCAGGCCACCCAGGACGACTCGAGGGAGGCGGATCTCCCAGATGATTGCCTGCTGGATGCCGGAGAGAGTCGAGGGCTGTCCGACCAGTCCGACGCCCACCAACTCGGTTATCACCTGCCGCGGGCTGATTCCCGCCGGACCGATCGTGATCCCCGCCACCATCGCCACCACCAACGCGGCCAGCATCACGGTCATCCAGCCCCATCGCAGCCGCAGACGACGCGGCGAGGCCGTGGAGTCATCCATTGATCATCAACCGCCTTCGGTCATGGTCCGGAGCGTTTCTCCGATCAGTTGGGCGAACTGGATCAACCGGGGCCCCCACCTGCTGGAAAGGTCGTCATCGACCTCGAACATGCGCCCGGCGCCGACCGCCTGGAGCTCACTCCACCCGGGTCGTTCCGCTATTACCTCGGGGGTTGTCCCGCACCATTCCGCACAGCCGTAGAAGATGATGTCGGGATCCGACTCCAGGATGTACTCGGCAGAGAGTTGGGGGTAGCCGACGCCATCCGGATCGGCCGCGTCCGCGATGTTCTCCAAACCGAACAGGGCGTAGACGGCGCCTATGAAGGTTCCGGAGGTCGCCGAGAAGAACGAGTCCGATATCTCGTGATAGAAGGTGAGTTCCCGCTCCGGGTCACCATACCGATCCACCAGTTGAGAGATCTCGTCCTGCAAAGAATCCACCAATGAACCGGCCTCATCAGCATGACCCGTGGCTGATCCCATCGAAAGGATCTGCCGGTAGGCGTCCTCCAGGTTTAGGGCCGCCTCCAGGATCAATACCGGGATGCCCAGAGCCTCGAGACCTGAGACTATCTCTTCGGGACTCTGCGCCATCACCACCAGGTCGGGCTCGTAGGCGGCTATGGCCTCCAGGTTGGGCCGGAATCCGCTCAGTTCGGTTATCGGCGTGTCCTCCGGATAGTCGGAATACGAGTCCACCGCCACCACCTGGCTTCCCGCCCCGACCCCGAAAAGCATCTCCGTGGCAGAGGGTGAAAGCGAAACGATGGCGGTGGGTCTGGCGGGTATCACCACCCCCGCAACCGTCACCGGAAACTCGCTGACCGGGGCTTCCGTCGTGGTGGTCGGGGCAACGGTTGTGGTAGTGGTCGGAGCGACAGTTGTGGTCGGTGCGACAGTTGTGGTCGGTGCGGTCGTGGTTGGTGCGGTCGTGGTTGGTGGAGCGCCGGTTGTGGTTGGGGCCACGGTTGTGGTGGTTTCAGGTTGGGACGCTTGGGTTGTCGGAGTTGTGGACCCTTCTGTGGTCACCGTCCCGGATGCGGTTTCTCCATCATCACCGCCGCAGGCGGCGAACAGCATCAACAGGACGGCCAACAGAAGACCGAGTGGGTGTTTTCCTTGCAAGAGACATCCTCCTCAAATCAGGGAGAATGAGAAGAAGTCATCTGACTTCAAGTCGCTGGAACCCAGCACGAGCAACCCTTCCTCCGAGAACTGATACGTGACCGTGGGTCAGGCGCCCTGGCTCGTCCCCCTCCCGAAGGACAGGGCTTGACAGTTGCGGGACAGCGCCGGACTTAAACCGGACTTCGCTGAGTTCCACGGTGCCCGGTTGTATGCCCGGGCCGCAATGTACTATAGCGGGCCGGAGGTCGAGCCGGCTCCACGGAAGGCTGGGCGGCCTGAGTTCCGGGAGTCCGGCTCAGCTTCGGGACTGCGGCCCTCGGCCCTTACAGTTGGGGAGCAGTTTGGGACTGCCCGTGGCCGGACCTATTGGGTGTGGCCAACATTTGGTAGAACCCTGGTTGGCGACCTGCCGGCCACCGGCAGTCCCAGCAGGACCCGCACCAGGTAGGCGGTGGCGCCCCACAGCCACTCTCCGCTCACGGAAAAGAACCACAGCGGCACGCCGGCCCAACTTCGATCGATCCAATTGTCGGGATCGGCCAGGGCTTCCAGTGATGGAGTGATGATTCTCTCCACCTCATCGGGAGAGGGGATGAAAACCGGTGGGCCGTCCAGTCGGGCCACCATACCCAACAGCGGAAGGGCAAACCGCACCGTCCGGATCATCGGAAGATAGCCCAGAACCTCCACCACAGAGGGATCGACACCTATCTCCTCCCGGGTTTCACGAAGAGCGGTGTCCACCGGACCGAGGTCTTCGGCATGAGGTTTGCCACCGGGAAATGAGAGTTGACCGGCGTGGCTGTTGAGGTTTCTGGCCCGTTTGGTGAGCACCAAACGTAGAATTCCTTGCTCATCCGCGTATACGAGAGCCAAAACCGCCGCCACCTCCCCTTCGGTAAGCACAGGCTCGGCGGAGGAATAATGAAGATGATCCCACATGCTCTCCATCATGGTATGAATGGTCGGACAACCGAAAACCCGTGAACAACTACTTCCATTCCGTACCGCCAACCCTTCCCACCGAACGACTGCGGCTGCGCCGGTTCCGCTTCAGAGACGCCCGGCCCCTGGCGGAGGCCGTGGGGCATTCGCTTCCCGAATTGAGCCGGTGGTTGCCCTGGGCGCAGGGTTTGTACGGCCTCCCCGAAGCCCGGATCTTTATCAAGTCATCCGCCCGTTCCTGGAGACGAGGAAGGGCCTTTGATTTTTCGGTGAGGCTGAAGACAGGCACCCCTGAAATCGTGGGAGGCCTGGGGATTTGGCATACCTCTCACACCGAAAAGAGCGGAGAAATCGGATACTGGATCAGAAGCGATCTGACCGGAATAGGCCTGGCCACCGAGGCCGCCGGAGCGGTGGTAGCCCTGGGGTTTGAGAACATGGGTCTTCACAGAATCCTGATGCGCATCGCCGTGGGCAACCATCCGAGCCGACGGGTAGCCGAGAAACTAGGGTTTACCTACGAAGGCGTAGCCCGGGAGGAAATCTTGGTGCGAGGACAATGGATGGACCATGAGGTATATTCGCTCCTGGACCGGGAATGGCATCTGAGACCGCAATGAACGTTGGGCTTCCCCCCGGCTCGGTGGCGGTGGTGCTCGGGACCCGCCCGGAGGTCATCAAACTGGCGCACATCATCCGTTTGCTGGGTCCGGCGGCCCGGGTGATCCACACCGGACAGCATTACGACACCAATCTCTCTGAGGCATTTTTTCGGGCATTCGACCTGGCCCCGCCCAACCGTTTCCTGGAGGTGGGGGGAGAACCGAGAGGCATCCAGATCGGTGAGGCCACCTCCCGATTGACCCGATTGTTCGCAGACACCCCTCCTGGCGCAGTGGTCGTTCAAGGTGACACCAACGCGGTGCTGGCCGGGTCATTGGCCGCCAACGCCACCGAAATCCCCCTGGTGCATGTCGAAGCAGGACTGCGAAGCTACGACCGCGCCATGCCCGAGGAACACAATCGGGTGGTATGCGATCATCTTTCGGATTTGTGCCTGGCGCCCACCGAGACATCCGCCGCCAACCTGGCCAGGGAAGGAATCGTAGGCAACCGGGTGGTCATCACCGGCAACCCGGTGGTGGAGGCGCTTCGGTCGCTTCTTCCGCCTGCCGACCGAAGGGCTGATCTGATGAGTCACCACGGCTTGACGGCCGGTGGTTTCATTCTCTCTACCTTTCATCGACCCGAGAACGTCGACCATCCCCGAACCTGGGAAACCATCCTCTCCGATCTGGCCCGACTGCCCCTGCCGGTGGTGCTGCCCTTGCATCCCCGCAGCCGACAGCGGGCGGCGGCGTTCGGCCTTGATTCCCTGCTTGATCGGCTGCGGGTGGTGGATCCCCTCCCCTATCCCGATTTTCTGGCTCTCCTGGCGGAATGCGCCCTGGCGGTTTCCGATTCAGGAGGCGTGCAGGAGGAGGTGTCGGTGATCAAGCGTCCGGTGGTGGTGGTCCGCAACTCCACCGAACGCCCCGAGGTACTGGGGACCTTTGCCACCCTCCATCGGCCGGGCGACGGTGTGGTCGAAGCCATCCTGGAGATCGTGGAATCTCTGGATGAGGTCCATCATCGACTCTCTCGGACTCCCACGCCCTACGGTGACGGATCAGCCTCCCGGCGGTCGGTCGAGCTCATCGGGCAACTGGTTTCATAAGCCAAGACGGGAGGAGTAATCCCCGAGCAGCGCCGAACCCTCCCCCCTTGGTTCGCCAAACGTTCCGAGAAACCTTGCGCTCTGTTTTTGTTTGTGATACCCAGACCTCCTACGGGCCCCTCCTGTGATTAGCCTTTGAGGGGTCCATTCGTCTCCAAGAAGGGAGCAACATGAACGCACAGGACTTCAGAAAGGGTGTTGTCCCCGGCGTCCTGTCCGGCTATATCTTCCTTGCCTATGCGGGCGGGGGAATGCAGGACATGATCGGCGGGATGATCGACTCCAACGATTTCGTCGGGTTCATCCTGCACATCGTGTTCAGTGCCGTTATCGGAGGCCTCTACACGGCCTTGTTCACCCGCTACGTGAACATAGCTCACCCCCTGACAAACGTCGGGATCGGTGGCCTCATCTACGGGATCATCTGGTGGGTCGTGGGCGGCAACCTGATCATGCCGCTCATCGCCGGCGGTGATGTGTTCCAGTTCGAGATCGGCGCCAGCTTCTATGGCCACATAATCTTCGGCCACACCCTCGCCGCATATATGATCTTGCGCAACATCGTGATGCCGGATAGCGACTAGCCAACCCGCAGACAAGCCAACTCAAGCAAAGTAGTTAGCGGAGCCGCCAACCCCATCGGCGGCTCCGTTTCTCTTGCCTGCTCAGGAATCCGGTAGGCCATCCGGCGGAGTTCGCCCCCCGGAATCGTCCAATAACGGATCCTCCTGGCCGAGCCCGGGCCTTTCAAACCACTTGGCTGGCATAGGCGAGACGATGTCTCCGATGACCCTGATGTTCTCCCGGTTGCGCCCAAAGTACAAGCCCTGTTTGTCGCTCTTCTCGATTGACGACGGCACAGGGGCTTGGGCATCGTTCCTCTGTTCCGGATCGGACATCTCCGGCTGAAGAGTCTAATCCAACACGAGGTTGAGAAGGGTGCTGTGTCGCAACGTAGAATTTGGCATCCAGGCAAGCCATCACAGCAGTTCACACCGCAAGAAACCTCTGCTGACATTTCGGGAGGGCAACCCCGGCGAACCCCCCGAGGGCCCGACCGCACGCTCATTCATTGCGGCCCCTAACGAAGGCCAAGGTTGCTGAACTCCCTCTTATAGGATGGTGCACCCATGGGACACTCACGGCGGTCAGATGTCCCGCGGGGGCTGTTGTTGGCGGTAGTTGTAGGGGATCACCGAAATTCCCCAGCTCCTTGGTGGGATGGGGCTCGGGCAGTGTAGGTGGCGTCTATCACCGTCCCTCAACGAAGGCCGGAGTCGCGACCCCGGCGAGACTGAGTTCTCCACCATCGGACAAAGACCAATACCGAGATTGACTTTGTCGGGCCGGGCTTTGGGGAAGTCGCACTGGAGTCAAAGTACGTGGACGGCGGGTGGCGGCGCAACGCCGCAAAAACCCTTCGAGCAAGCCAGTGGCGGGGCATAGTAGCAACCCGGACCGAGTTGAACCTCGATGACCCCGAGGTGATTGCCGTGCCCACTGCCATGCTGGCCTGGTTACTGGATGTCTGAAGACCCTGCAGGGGAAGGTGGATAAGACGTAGAAAACAGACCGGCATCAGTATTCAGATGGGTCGAACTCTGAGATCACCTGGCGTTTGCCAAAGTGTCACAGCCCCGTTCTATTGTGCCATAGGCATAGTTCAAAACGATCTATGGGTCCCAAAAGGCCCAGGCTATCTGTCCTCCGGTCACACGGGCGGGGGTCGAAGCCGAAGAAAGGGGAGCAAACCAAGTGACCGAACATTTCGACCAAACAAACGCATCCATCTTGCATCTGGAGCGGGCGGCGGTCGGTCGGCCGATCACTCGCCTCGGAGTTTCCTTTTTCCCCGTTTACCTGCCGGAGAACCACCTTCCGGAAATCGCCACCGGGCGGGACTCGCACCTGACCATCGAAGAGTTGGATGACTCCACAGTTCCGTTGCTCAGTGCGCAGAATCCCTCCGACCTCCCCGTGCTGATTCCCGAGGGTGAACAACTGGTCGGGGGACTGCAGGACAGGGTTCTCAACATCAGTGTTCTGGTGGCCGCCTCGGTGAGTGTGAAAATACCCGTCTCCTGTATCGAGATGGGACGATGGGGCAACCGACGGGGTTTCGAAAGGGGTCAGGCATATGCGCCCAGACGGACCCGCAGGGCCAAGAACAGATCGGTTGCCCGGTCGGTTCGCGCCAGCGGCGCTCCGCGGAGCGACCAGGCCGCGGTTTGGCACTCGGTGGACGAGGAACTGGCACGGGTAGACGTGGCTTCCCCGACCAGCGCGATGCGCGACGCCGAGCAGTTCCTCCATGCCGATCATCGCCGCGCCGGGACGATCAATCATCTGGCGGGAATCGGGGCGCTGCCCGGCCAGTGCGGGATTGTGGTAACTCATGGGAAGCGGGTGGTGGCGATGGAGATATTCGGCAACCACCAACTGCTGGTCCCCCATTGGGACGGCCTGATCCGCTCCTACCTGATGGAGAAGCCGTCATCGGGCGGGTATCCCTCCGCCACCAGCGCCCTGTGGGCGCTCGGCCGTTTCAGCCAGGCCCCGGCGGTGGGGAAATCAGGAGTCGGCCTCGGTGTGGAATTGCATGTCGAGACCCATCGCCTGGTGGGTCAAGCCTTGACCCTGAATGGTTCCCTGGTCCACGCATCGGCCTTCATGATCACGTAGGGCGGTCTGACCGGATAATGCGGATCCCCTCCCGGGGGTCCGCACCCGGTCTGAACTGAACTGTTGGAGGAGGTCTGCGGAAACCTGCAAGTGGATGGCGGCTCATAGGTGTAGCCCGGGAGGGGCGCCCCCGCTTTGGGTACACTGGCTCTACCTCCCGAAAAGCCGTGACCGACTGGTAAGAGACGCGCCTTTGGATCCTGCAAGCAACCTCACAGAGCATCCGCTTACCCTGGCGGAGGAACTCGTTCTGATGCTCCTCAACGAAGAGAACGGGTACTTTTATCAGGTCCCCGGTTGGGATTTGAATTGCGCGGTCATCGGCGCCGTCCTGGCGGAACTATCCCTCCGGTCCCGCATCGACACGGATATGGAGTCCCTGTTTCTGCTCAACCCGGACGACACGGGCAAAGGCGCCCTGGACATGATTCTGAAGGAAATCGCCGGCGCCGACGTTCAGCGGAACGCTCAATACTGGATCGAACGGCTGTCTCCCCAGGCCGAAGCCATCATCGACATGACCTTGGATCACCTGGTCGACCTGAGGATCCTGGAACATCACGAAGGCGATTTCTGGACGTTGCATCGGAACATGGACCACCGGGAACTGTTCGGCGACACTGCGGAAGATTCCGACGTTCTTTTCGTGAAGACGCGAATCCGTCAGGCCATCTTCCACAACGAGATTCCCGACCCAAGAGATGTCATCATCATCTCACTCATCAACACCTGCGATGTCTTTCGCTTCATATTCCAGCTTGATGACGAGGCGGAGAAGCGCATTGAGTTCATCTGCAACATGGATCTGCTGGGTCGGTCCATCGCGGCGGCGGTTTCCCAGAACCTTGCCGGACCTTTGCTTCGACGCTCCGCCCTCACCAAGAAGATTCCGGTGGTTCCCCTCCGCAAGTTGCTGTTCGATCCGCACATCCGCAATGGCCACGTTCCGGCTATGTTTGCGAATCTCGCCCAGGAATACGGCCCGGTCTTTGAACTGCGCCCCCCGTTTGCCGACCCGATGCTCTTTCTGGCCGGTCCCGAGACAAATCGGTGGGTGAACCGAAACGGTCGAATGCACCTGAGAGCCAGGGACTATTTCGCCGACTTCGAAGAGGTCTATGGCGCTAACGGGGTGCTGCCCGCCCTGGACGGGACGGATCACTTCCGACTTCGCAAGGCCTTGGCCCCGGCCTATTCACGGAGGAGACTGGCCGGTCGCCTGGATGACCTGTTCCGTCAGGCGCGCCAACACATGGCGGGCTGGACGGTTGGAAACTCCTACTCCGCCACCCGAATGTGTCGGCTGATGGTCAACGCCCAAATCTCGCCGCTCTTTGTCAGCGTGGAGTCTCAGGACCTCATTGACGATTTGATGGTCTACAAGGAACGGGCGCTCAACACCCACATAGTGAGAGTCCTCCCCAAATACATGCTGAGTACCCCCGGCATGAGGCGCCGGGAAAAGGCCATCGGAACGCTGTTGGAGCGAGTCCAGAATGTCCATACCTCTGCTCAGCGGGCCGACGCCCCACGGGATCTGGCCGATGACATTCTGAGCCTCCACGCCAGCGATCCACAGTTCTTTCCCGAGTCCAATCTGCGATTCGCCCTGTCGGCGGCCCTGATAGCCAGCGTGTACCTGGGGGACGCCTTTAGTTTCGCCCTGTACGCCATGGTTTCGCAGCCGGAACTGGAAACCAGGATCCAGAGGGAGGCCGATGACCTGTTCGGCGGCGGGGATCCCTCCGAGGAGGGCTTCCGCCCCTCGAACCTGGATGTCACTCACCGTTTCCTGATGGAATGTCTGCGCATCTATCCCATCGTTCCGATGTCCATTCGGAATGTCATGAACTCATGCATAGTGGAAGGCTACGAGTTGCCGGTGGGTGCTCGGCTCCACATTGCCCAAACCGCCACCCATTTCATGGAGGACATCTTTCCCCACCCCTTCAGATTCGACATCGACCGCTATCTGCCTCCCCGCCTTGAGCACCAGGGTCCGGGGTACGCACCGTATGGGCTGGGCACCCACAAGTGTCTGGGCAACCGGTGGATGGAGCTGCAACTGGCGGTGAATGTGCTGATGGTGGCCCACTACTTCACGCTGAGGGTTACCCCCGACGACTACCAACTTCGGTTCAGTCCTCTGCCTTCCATGAAACCCAGCAAGAAGCTGCAGTTCAAGATCGTGGAGCAAAGGCACAAGTTCCCCGCCTGACCACCTGCTCCCTTCCTGCCCACTCCTGCTCATCAGGATTGGCAACACCCCCGCCATGCTTCCGGAGGCGGTAGATTCGCAGCGTCTTCTATTCGTAACGTTGGTGGGTGGCTTCGATCAACTCGTCCAATTGGTCGATTTCGTCCTCCCAGCGCAACATCCGAGAACGCAGTCGCAGGTTCTGGTAGGCCCCCCAAACCGTCATGGCGGGCGGCACCAGCAGAACGGAAACGATCAACGAATAGGCGATCGTGATGGCGGCGGTGATAGCGAACTGCTGGGAGGCGGCCAGAGGAGAGAAAACCAGAATCCCGAGTCCGAACGCGGTGGTCATGGCAGAACCCAACAAGGCCGAACCCGTGGTGGAAAGCGTCCTGATGGCAGCCTGCTCGGGATCGCGTCCCAGGGAGTACTCCTCTCGGTAACGGTGGATCACATGAATGGTGTAGTCCACCCCGATCCCGATCGAAAGGGCGGTGATGATGGAGGTGATAATCGTGTAGGGGATGTCCAACAGGGCCATGGTGCCCAACACCGAAATGAGCACCAGCACGATCGGAAACACGGCCACAAATCCCAGGGCGGGCTGACGCACCGTTATCCAAAAGAACAGGGCCAAGACGGTGAAAGCCACAGCGATGGTGGTGCTGATCGCCTCGGTTTGCTGCTCGGTGATGGCGTCGGTGACCGTGAACGAAATGATGCTGGCCGACGTTGCCGTGAGTGCATCGTCGTCACCGGGCCAAAGCGCCTCAAGCTCCTCCTGGGTCCTCTTCGCCTCAGAAGTGGCACCGGCATAGGCCGGGAATTGGAGCAACATGGCATCGAGGCCGCCCGGGTCGTTGGCCAACAAGCGGTTAAAGCTGGGATCAAGAGTCTCGATCCGGATCAGCACCTCTTCCATGATCCCGGCGTCCAGTCCCATGCCGGCCGAGGCGTCCCGGAGCATGACCATGATCTCTTCGTCGTACTTGTCGCCCGGCTGTCCGCTGTCATGGGCCCAGTCAGCCACCGTCAAGTGGTAGGAGGCCAGAATGGGACCCGCCGCGGCGGCCGGGCGGCGGCGCTCGTCCTCGAAAGCGGTGGTGAGTTCTCCCAGATTCAGAAACGTGCGGGCGTCGGTGGCTTCGGCCTTCACCAGCACACTGTATATCTCGGTGGTGCCGCCCACCGCCGCATCGAGAGCGTCCATGTCCTCCAACAAGGACCCTCCCCGGGGCAGGATGTCCCGGATGCTGAATTCCGATTCAAGATCCGTGGCGGCGAATCCCAGGGCAACCGTCACCGCCACCACTCCCACGATATAGGGAGTAGGCCGGCGGGTAACCCCCCTCCCCAGCATTTCCGCCACCCTCCCGATGGCCGGCAGCGAGTTGGAGATGGGGCGGGGAGCCGCCAACTTGTTCCGGGCCGCCCTCCTGCGGTCGATGATGGTGCGACCGGCCGGTATCAAAGTCAGCATCACCACCAGGCTCATCCCCACCCCGATCCCGGCCACCACGCCGAAGTCGTTGACTATTTCGATGGGTGAGAACAGGTTCACCAACAGGCTCACGATGGTGGTGACGCCGGCCAGTGACAGTGGCATGGCAACATGGCGCAGTCCGGTCCGGACTGCGCCGAGCACCTCTTGGCCGGCCAGGCGCTGTTCGCGGTAGTGAGAGATGATCTGGATCGAATAGTCCACGGTGAGACCGATCAAAATGATCGGCACCATGGTGGTGAGGGAGTTGGGAGGGCCGATCAGGTCAAGGGCGTTGGGCCCCAGCCATCCTTCCGCTCCGACGATCCATATGATCGACAGCAAAAGTCCCCCCAGAGTGAGCAGCAGATCGGAGGCGCTGCGCATAAAGAGCAGTATCAGGGCGGCAATCAGCAGAAACGCTCCTCCCACCAATGGCCCCATTCCTTCCTGGGTGGCTCTCTGGTACTCCTCTTCGATCACCACCGGCGAGACGGTGCTCACCCGAAGGGGTCCCTCATCTCCCTCCGCGAGTTGGCGGACCCTGTGCTCGGCCACCACGATTCGCTCGTCGTCGGTGTCTTGCAGATTGATGGTGGCGATGGCGACCGGCGTCCCGTCCCGGTCGATGCCGGTCAGCGCCTCAATGGCCTCCGAAATCCCCGGGACACTGCGGACCGAATCGATTTCCGCCCGCGTGACCGACTCGAGATTCTCCACCCCCAGGACGGCCCTGACCAGCAGCGAAGGCGCCAAGACCGCGTCGGAGGACACCAGCAAATCGGTCACATCGGGGTCTCTGACGATCTCGCCGACCAGACGATCCATCTGCGAGAGCCCGGCTGGGGTAAGTACCTCCCCCCGGAAAATCAGCGTGGCAATGTTGGCGGCGGCGCCCGAGTCTCCGAAGAGTTCATCAATGTCATCCAGAGCCCGGGCGACTGCGCTGTCCCGGGGAAGGGTCTCCTGGGTCTCCGGCGGCGGCGCCCGGTGTACGGCGCCGGCCCCCAGCGCCACGGTGACAATCAAAAGGATGAGAAGGGTAACCCACGGATAGCCCGTCACCATCGAACGAATCCAAGCGAGCGTCCTGTTCACGGCCTACCCTGTTGCTCCCGAAGTCCGAGAACCACTATCCCGGTCACCTGCCTGTTCAGTACCGCTGCTCACCACCACCACCTCTGATAAGCCTAATCTTCGGGCAGGCGCCCAGGCCGGTTCCTGTCGGCCTGCTTACGTCACCAACCGATTGAGAAACACCACCCCGGCTATGGTCACCACCCCCAGATAGGAAAGGCCGGTGGCAGCCATCACCCCCGAATAGCCGGTTTCTCCCAGGGAGAACCACGTGCCCGCCACCAGGGCGGCGCTCACCAGCGCCAGGATGCCCAGGGTCCATCCCAGCGGGCCACCCTGGTAAGGGACTGCTCCGTTGACCAAGCCCGCTCCCAGGCTCAGCAGCAAACCCACCCCGGCCCAAAGATCCAAACGACGCAACGCCCAGCGGGGAAGGGTGGGGTCCACCAGAAACCAGTGACCCAAAAGCATGGTGGCGGTGATACCACCCAGCGCCACGGCGCCGGCCACCGCCGTCATCCAACCGCCGGAAGTCACCGCCGGGATCATCGCCAGCAAGGCGCCGACGCTCACCAACGGGGAGAATTCTCGCCGTCCCGATCTCCACACCGCCGCCAACATCGCCGCCAGACCGGCCGCCGCCCACCACCCCCGCCAGGCCGGGTAGACCATCAGCAAAGCGGCGGTGGCGGCGCCCAGCATCTGGTATCCCCGCTTGGCCACTCTCCAGCGGACCGCCAAGGGCAAGGTCAAAGCGAGCCCCCCTGCCCAGGCCGCCATAAAGGCCGCCGGGCCAAAGGTTGCACCGGTGGGTATCACCCTCGGCGATTACAGGTGGGCCAGGACCCGTTCGGCGACCGACCGGGGAGTGAAACCGAACTTGTCGGCCAATACCGTGTGCGGCGCCGAGGCCCCGAACCGGTCGATCCCGATGGCCAGGCCGTCGGACCCCACCAGCCGTTCCCAGCCGAACGTGGATCCGGCCTCCACCGAGACCCTGGGCAGGCCGTCTCCCAAGACCTGCCGTCGGTAATCGGGGCCCTGTTCCTCAAACGCCTCCCAACACGGGAGGCTGACCACCCGAGCCGAAATGCCCTGCTCTTCCAACAGGTCGGAAGCGCCCAAAGCCACCGACACCTCCGACCCGGTGGCCACCATCACCACATCCTCGCCGGGGCGCAGGACATATCCGCCCTTGCAAACTTGGCCGTCGGTCTGCGATGGATCCAACACCGGGATGCCCTGTCGGCTGAGAACCAGCAGGGTGGGACCGGCGGTCCGGTTGAGGGCCAACTCCCAGGCCTGCACCGCTTCGGTGATATCGGCCGGGCGAACCACCCACAAACCGGGCATGGCCCGCAGGCTTGCCAAGTGTTCCACCGGTTGATGAGTGGGGCCGTCCTCACCGAGCAGGACGGAGTCGTGGGTCATCACCCAGATACAGGGCAGTTCCATCAGGGCGGAAAGCCGAATGGAAGGGCGCATGTAGTCGGTGAAAACAAAGAAAGTGGACCCGTAGGGTCGAACGCCGCCGTGCAGCGCCATGCCGTTGACGATGCCGCCCATGCCGTGTTCTCTCACCCCGAACTGAATGTTGCGACCCAGTCGG
The DNA here is from genome assembly GCA_965220995.1 of Acidimicrobiia bacterium. Classification (GTDB taxonomy): domain Bacteria; phylum Actinomycetota; class Acidimicrobiia; order Spongiisociales; family ZC4RG35; genus Bin76. The sequence goes on from OZ244856.1 coordinate 529,310, forward strand.
TTGGCGCGGGAAAACCCCGAGTCTCCGGGCAGCGCGGTCTTGGTGGACTCAACCAGGTCGGCCCCACCGCCGATCAGGCCCGGGACTTTCTCGCCGATTTGCCCGAACAACCGGGCGGACACCACCCGGGTGGCCACCGCCGTCCCCGACTGCAAATCCGGCGCCTCCAGCCCGACCGGAGTGTGGGTGTGGAGGGTGTGCCATTCTCCGCTTCGCTCCCGGCTTTCCCACTCACGGCGGGCGGATCTCCCCCGTTCCATGCCCTCGGACATGAAGCGGTAAACCTCGGGTGGCACCCAGAAATCCTCGTCCGGCGGAAGGCCGATGTTCTCTTTGGCCAACCTCACCTCTTCGACCCCCAGCGGCGCCCCATGGGCCCCGGGAGTGTCCGCCTTGTTGGGGGAGCCATGGCCGATGTGGGTGCGGCAGATAACCAGAGAAGGGCGCTCGGGGTTGTCCAGAGCCTGCCGGGTGGCCTCCGCGATCGCCTCCCGGTCATGGCCGTCCACCGCCTCGGTGTGCCAACCCAGCGCCCGGAAACGCGCTCCCACGTCTTCGGAGAACGTGATGTCGGTGCCGCCGTCGATGGAGATGCGATTGTCGTCGTAGAAATAGATCAGCCGTCCCAGGCCGAGATGCCCGGCCAAAGAGGCCGCCTCGGCCGCCACCCCTTCCATCAGATCACCGTCGGAAACGAAACCATAAGTGTGGTGATCCACCTGGTCGGCCCCCAGGCGGGCGCGCAGATGTTCCTCGGCCAGCGCCATTCCCACCCCGTTGGCAAACCCCTGCCCCAACGGGCCGGTGGTGGTTTCGATACCCAACTCCGGATCCCGCTCGGGATGCCCGGCGGTGGGATAGCCCCATTGGCGGAAGTTCTTCAAGTCGTCCATGGAGAGCGGAAAACCCGACAGGTGCAACATGGCGTAGAGCAGCATCGAGCCGTGTCCGTTGGACAGTACGAAGCGGTCCCGGTCCGGCCAGGTGGGAGCGTCGGGATCCACCTTGATAAAGCGAGTCCAGAGCGTCACCGCGATGTCGGCCATTCCCATCGGCATTCCCGGATGCCCGGAGTTGGCCCGCTGCACCGCGTCCATGGCCAGGCCCTTGACCACCGCTACGGCAAGCTGTTCATCTCTCATCAGGAAACATACGGTACCAATTCGCCTCGGTGACCCGTCCGTCCACCGGGGTCACCCCGTTGCGACGCTTCCAATACTTGGTATTCCGATCCGTATCGTCGTCGAATTCCCCGGTTACCGCGATATTCGCCCCCGGCACGTTGGCATTCAAAGCTTCCTGCCATCTTCTAACCAGCGGACCGGAGTCGTCCTTTTGCAACGGAAAGGAAGTGGCGATAACCGACCCGTCATCTCCGCCGGGAGGACTCCCTTCGGGGAACATACGGTCCCATGCCGCTTGAGTGACTCGGCCGCTGGCGGCGATCCCCTCATGCCGCTGCCAAGACTTGGTATACCTGACCGTGTCATCGCCGAACACTCCGTCAACCTCGATGTTCGCCCCCTGCACGTTGGCATTCAAAGCGATCTGCCACACCTGCACCCGCGGTCCCTCATCCCCTTCCTCCAACAACACCGATGACCAGCGGGCAACGTTGGTGGCGCCGGAAGAGCCGCCCGAGAACATCTCCCGCCAATCGTCGGCGTCCACTATCCCACTGACCGCCAGCCCGTTGTCACGCTGCCAGTTGCGGGTGGCCCGCTCGGTCTGAGGGCCGAAACTTCCATCGGCCGTCACCCCCACAGCCCGTTGCCAGGTCACGACATCGGCCCCCCGCGACCCCCTCCTCAAGGGTTGGCCGGGATAGGCGGGCGTCGGTGCGGCAACGTTTTCCTCCCGGCTGCCGACATCGGTGGAACTCGGTTGGCGCGTCCCGGCGCCGGCAAACATCCGGCCCCACGATTCCGCGTCGACCGTCCCGTCAGCCGTCAGACCCTGTTGGTACTGCCACGCCTTGGTGGCCACCAAAGTGGCGGGCCCAAAGTCGCCGTCCGGCGCGATCCCCAGCGCGCGCTGCCACACGATCACGTCCATACCTTGAGAACCCACCCGGAGCGGGGTTCCCGGATAGGAGGGGACGTTTCCATCCGATCCGTTCCCGTCTCCGCCCGAATCCGAACTCCCATTCTTGTCAGGCGGAGTAGCGGGCTGCTCCACACCTGCACCGGGAAACATGGTCTGCCAACTCTCCAAACCCACTACCCCGTCGGGGTTCAGCCCATTTCGTTCCTGCCATTGCCGGGTGGCCCGGGCGGTGGCGGCCCCGAAGTATCCGTCCGCCCTCACCCCCAGCGCGGCCTGCCAGGTTCTCACCCACTTGCCCTGGCTTCCCACCCTCAGCAAAAAGCCCGGGTAGCTGGGAACGCCCGAATCGGTGGTCGGGCTCTGGGGTTGGGTTCCCGCCTCCGGTTCCGGGTCGGGCGCCGGTTCCGGGTCGGGATCGGATTCGGGTTCCGGCGGGCTCGCGAACATCTTGTTCCAGGACTGCTCCCCCACGATCCCGTCGGGGTTCAAGCCGTTCTCCTCCTGCCACAGGCGGGTGGCGGCGGCGGTGGCCGGGCCGAAGTCCCCATCGGCGGTCACTCCCAAGGCCTCCTGCCACAAACGAACCGGTTCCCCCCTGCTTCCCTGCCGCAACGGCGCCCCCGGGTAAGGTTGCTCGGCGATCACCACCCGGGGAGAAGTGGCGGCCGATGGTGGGCCGTCGCCTACCTGGTTGGTGGCCATCACCGTAAAGCTGTAGTCCACTCCCCTTCGCAGACCCGTGACAACCGCTTCGGTTTGAGATCCCTCCACCACCACCGGATCGACATGGGCGGGAGTAACGGTCACCGTGTACCTCCCCGGATCGAACCGGGCGGGAACCGGATCCCAACGCACCGTGGCCGCCGTTCCGCCGGTCACAGTCACGCCGGTCGGAGCGGGCGGCGGCGACCAACCGGGCGCCAAGTAGTCGATCACGAAATACCTGGATCGCAACCGCAGGGACGATTTGATAGTGGAGGCGGAGACCCGTTCGGTGACCCGGGTTCCCCCCCGGATGCCGACGATCTTCACGTGTTCGGCGCTGCCCCACGGGTAGGGAACCGTGCTCACCGACACCACCTCGGAGAACCGGCCCTCCAGGTTGAAGATCTCAAGCAGGTCTGCCAGAGAAACGGTCTTCGACCAATAGGCGCCCGGATTGACCGCCGGATCAATCGACCAGGGGTCCCGCACCGACACCAGGTAGGGTCGTCCCGCCGTGCCCCACAACGTCGAAGAGTCTTCCGTGGCGCCTCCGCTGGAGGCGGAATAGAAGGCCTGCACCACCGTTTCCGATTCCTGGGGATGGGTGATCACCATGCCGGCCGTGGGTCGGGCGCCCACCGTCGCCCACCGACCATCCGCCTGGATTTCTCGATTCCATCCGGCATACACCTGATCACGCGAATCACTCAGAACATGACACCAGCACGACGAACGACGGGCACTGCTCAGAGACGGTCCCGAACCGCGGCGCAGCATGCCGTAGATCGCATAGGAACGGGCGGCGATGGCCTGGGCCCGGAGGGCCGCATCGGGCCATCCGGCGGGAACCTCGGCGATTCCCGCCACGTAGTCCTCGATATCCAATTGCATAGAAAAATGGATGCGGTTCCCACTGGGACGCAACCGGACATTTCCGTGGGCGAACTCGGTCATGTTGGACCCATATCTGAGGCCCTCCAAGCCCACCCGGTTGGCGGGCGTCAGACCCTGGATGCTCAGGTGGCACTCGGTGGCGGTTCCCACCAGGTTGGTTGAACAGGACCCTCCTCCGGCGGCGGTCACCGCAAGCCGCTCCCCGGCGTCCAGGTAGTAGGCCCCGGCACATTCGGGCAAGCCGCTGTCAGAAAGCAACGCCTCCCAGGTGCTGCTTCCCACCGCCCCATCCGCCTGCAGGCCCTGGTCGGCCTGAAAAGACCTCACCGCGTCCCGCACGGTCCCGTCGAATCCACCGGGAACCGATTGCAGATATCCCAGTTCCACCAATCTGGTCAGCACGACATCGGTGAAGGTGTTGTCCCGTTCCAGGGTTTTTCCCTCCACCAGCACGGGATAGGAGTCGTAGTCCCCATCAAAGCAGACTCTGACCTGCCCGGCGGTCACCACAAACGTCAGGTCCGAACGGTTCTGTCTGATCCCCACCCAGATTGGCATGGGTTCGGTCACCACCCACGAGCCGGGAAGGGCCGAAGCCAGACTCTGCACCGACGTCCCTTGATAGAAGTGTTCCAGGATCTGAACCTGGTTATAGCCCTCGATCGCCATACCCAGGGCCCCGAACTGGGTCAGCCCCACTCCATGTCCATGGCCGGCCCCATCAATAGTGATCTGCACCCGGTCGGCGTTGACCGCGGCATTCGGGAACATCACCCTCCAGGAGGCGGGGCCCACGATCCCGTCACCCACCAGACCATTGGCTACCTGCCACCGGATGGTCGCCGCCCTGGTCTGTTCCCCGAAAGCGCCGTCTGCGCTGATGCCCAACGCCTCCTGCCACACCCGGACCGCCTCTCCCCGGCTGCCCAACCGCAGCGGTTCTCCCGGATATTCCTGCGCCGCCACCGGGATGATGGTGGTGGATACCAGGAGGGCCACTCCCAGTGCCGCCACCAGGCGAGGCAAGCGGCGCCTACGGGTTTTCTTTCTGTGGTTTCTCAAGTTAAAGCCCAACAATGCTCGAACAGGCGCCAAAACCCAACCGCCGCAATCTCTTAGGTTAGATCGTCCGGGCGGTTAGGCAGTTACCGGAAAGCGGCGGCCGATCGTCACCGGGGTACCCCCGCCCAAGCTGGGAACCACCGCCCGCTTGGCGCTCTTGGCGTGGTAGCTGGATCGCACCAGGGGTCCCGACTCCACGTGCGGGATTCCCAGGCGCCGGGCCTGGGCGCGGTACTCCTCGAACTCGTCGGGATGGACATAACGATGCACGGGTCGATGCCGGGGGCTGGGCCGCAGGTACTGCCCGATGGTCACAATGTCTACCCCCACCGCCCGCAGGTCCGCCAGGGCGCCCATCACCTCGGCGCGGGTTTCCCCCATACCCACGATCAGTCCCGATTTGACCAGACCCTCGGGATGAAGCCGCTTGGCCCGCGCCAGCAACGCCAGGGAACGTCCGTAATTGGCGGATGTTCGGATCTCTCGCTGCAGTCGGACCACCGTCTCGGTGTTGTGATTGAGGACATCGGGGTGTTCGGCCATCACGGTGGACAACGCCTCTTGGTCGCCCTTGAAGTCGGGGATCAGCACCTCGATGTCAGTATGGGGAGACCGGGCCCGGGTTTCCCGGATGGTGGCGGCGAACACAGCCGATCCGCCGTCGGCCAGGTCATCCCGGTTTACCGAGGTAATCACGGCATGACCCAGGCCCATGCGGGAAATAGCCTCGGCGGCCCGGTGAGGCTCGTCCAGATCCAGACCCAGGGGCCGAGCGGTGGTCACGTGGCAGAATCCACAGGCGCGGGTGCAGCGATCTCCCAGGATCATCAGGGTGGCGGTGCCCATTCCCCAGCATTCGTAGATGTTGGGGCAGCCGGCCTCCTCGCACACCGTGTTGAGATCCAGGGACCTCATCAACTTTCGAAGCTGCAGGAACTCGGGGTCCATGCGAGCCGTGACCCGCAACCAGGGAGGTCGCTCGGGCTCGCCGGGGAGTCGGCGGGTGTTCCGGGAAGCGGCGGGGGCCGGGCGGTCGGGCGAGAAGGTCCCCCCCTGCAGCAATCGGTCCACTTCGAAATCCCGCGGCCGGCCCTGACCCCGAACGAAGGCGGCCGATTGGGTCTCGGTTTCCGGATAGTCGAACACCTCGGCAAACCGCGGAACGAAGGCCTCCACGGCCTCCTGCAGCGACACTCGTCTGCCCAAAAGCTCCGAAACGGAAGTCACCGACCGGGTGGTGATGCCGCACGGATTGATGTAGCCGAAGTACTCCATCTGCGGGTGCAGATTCAGGGCGAAGCCATGCATGGAGACCCGCCGGGAAACCCGGACCCCGATCGCCGCCACCTTGCCTCGCTCGGTCCACACCCCGGTGAGTCCCCGCTCGCTCCACGACTCCACCCCCAGATCCGACAGGGTGGCGATCAACGCCTTTTCCAGGGAACGCACATAGTCGGTGACCCGGCCGGGCTTCACCCCGATCAGGGGGTACCCCACCAGTTGACCGGGTCCGTGATAAGTGACATCGCCGCCCCGATCGACCTGGAAGTACTCCGCTCCCACTTCCGAGAGTCCGTCGGAGTCGATCAGTAGATGCGACCCGTCTCCCCGACGTCCCACTGTGTAAACGTGGGGGTGTTCCAAGAGAAACAGGTAGTCATCGGTGATGGCTTCCGACGACCGTCGTTCCCACACCGCCCGCTGGAGATCCCAAGCCTCCGCATAGGGCAGTCGGCTCAACCATCGGACCCGCAAGAGCGGGGTGGGGGCCCCCGAGGTCACTTCAGTTCCTGTTCCCAGTTCCAGGATTCCAGGTTGTGCTTGATGCGCTGCAGGAACAGGACCGCCGTGGATCCGTCGAATGCGCGATGATCCCAGGAGAAACCCAAGAAACCGGTGTGCCGAATGGCCAGGGCATCCCGCCCGTCGGCGGTGGTCACCACCACCGGCCGTTTGGCCACCGTGTCGGTGGAAAGAATGGCCACGTTGGGCACGTTGATGATCGGGGCCGACATGTACGCCCCGAACGGACCGGGATTGGTGATGGTGAAGGTTGAGCCGGTCATCAGATCGGGGCCCAGTTGGCGCCGGCGCGCTCCGGTGGCCAGCCGCCGGATCTGGCGAGCCAACCCCGCCAACCGGAGGTCCTCGGCATCGCGGATGGTCACCACCACCAGGCCCTCCTGGTCAAGATCCACCGCGATCCCCAGGTGGATCCGGTCGTGGTGAACCGCCTTGCGCTCCTCTAGGAAAAAGGAACTGTTCACCACCGGGAAGGCCCGCAGGGCGTCGATCACCGCCCGACAGACAAACGGGAGGTAGGTGAGGGAGAAACCCTCCTTTCGCTTGAAGTCGTCGCGGTGCGCGGCCCGCACCTCGGCAATCGGCTCGTAATCCACCTCCATGGCGCTCCAAACGTGGGCGGCCGTTCGGCGGGAGTTGATCATGTTCTCACCGATGCGGACCCTCAGCCGGCTCAAATCGGTCTTCTCCCCAGGCTCTCCGCCAACCGGCGGAGCGCTGGGCGCCGCCACCGGCGGTTTGGGAGTCGGGGAAACGACCGGCGAAGGTTCCGAAGCGGGCTCGGCGGGCGACGATGGGGCCAGGGTGTCCAGATAAGCCTCCACGTCCCGACGGGACACCCGGCCGCCCTGGCCGGTCCCCCGAATCAGATTGATGTCGATCCCATGGCGGCGCACCAGACGACGGACCACCGGGGTAAGGCGAACCGAGCGGCGGGAAGAAGACGGCGGGGGCGTGGACACCGCCTGCACCGGAGCTTCCACCACCGCCGGGGCCGGCGCCTCCTCGGGCGGGGGACTCTCGGGAGGCTCCTCCCCGGAGGGGGTCTGGTCCGCCGCGCCCACCACGCACAGTTCGGTTCCCACCTCCACGGTCGCCCCCTCTTCCACCAATATCTCCAGCATGGTTCCCGACACCGGCGAGGGCACCTCCGTGTCAACCTTGTCGGTGGAGATCTCCACCACGATCTCCCCCTGGGCAATGGTGTCCCCCACCCCCTTGGCCCACCGCAGAATGGTTCCCTCGGTGATCGTCTCGCCCAGTTGGGGCATGGGGATGGTGGTCATAAGGCTCCTTGGATCAGTGCAGACTGCGGCCCGTGGCCGACAGCAGTGTCTCTCCCACAGCTTCGGACAGGGTGGGATGGGCGTGAATGAAGGCTGCCGCCTCTTCGGGCAGCGCTTCCCAGCCCACCGCATACATAAGTTCGTGGATCATCTCCCCGGCCTGCGGGCCCACCACCGCCGCTCCCAGAAGAGGCCCGTCCTTTTCCGCCAACACCTTCACCATGCCCTGACTCTGGCCGATGATGAGGGCTCTGCCCACACCACCGAAGGGATGCTTGGTCACTTCCACTTCCAGGCCCATCGCCGCTGCCTGAGAAGCGGTGATACCCACTTCCGCCACCTCCGGATGCGTGTAGGTCACCCGGGGGATCACCCGGTAGTCAACCGGGGCCGGTTCCCCGGTGGCGATCCAGGTTGCCACGGCAATGCCCTCGGCGAACGCCGCATGGGCAAGCTGGGGCGTACCGGCCACGATATCCCCCACCGCAAACAAACCCGGTTCGGAGGTTTCCATGGTTTGGGGATCCACCTCCACATATCCCCGATCCACCCCGGCCCTCACCGATTCCAGTCCGACCCCCTCGGTGTTCGGCCCCCGGCCCACCGCCACCAACGCCACATCCACCTCGATGCTTTTGTCCCGAAAGGGGACTCTGACGCCGGAGTCGGTGATCTCGGCCGGCCCCACACCGGTCTTCAGATAGAACTTCACGCCCCGCTTGGACAGCTGGCGCATCAACTGGCGGGAGGCGTCGGGGTCGCCTCCCGGAATCAACTGCTTTTCCAGTTCGAAGACATGCACCTGCGACCCCAGGTCCACCAGCAGGGAAGCGAACTCGCAGCCGATCACCCCTCCGCCGATGATCGCCACCCGCTTCGGACGGGAAGACCAGTTCACGGCCTGGTCCGAAGTCACGATCCGCTCGCCGTCGATCTCCCAACCGGGGATGCTCCTGGGGTGCGAACCGGTGGCCAACACCACCGACTTTCCCCGCAGGGTGTTTCCCCCTTCCACCTCCACCTTCCCGGCGCCGCCCAGCCGGCCCCGCCCCGCCACCACCTCCACTCCCCGGCGGCGCAGCAGACCTCCCAGACCGGTGACCAGTTGATTTACCACCCGGTCCTTGCGGGCCAGAGCCGCCGCCCAATCCAACTCCGGCGGCGAGGACATCACCCCGAAGTCCCCGGCGTTTTTCACGGTGGAGAACACCTCGGCGATCTGCAACCACTGTTTGGCCGGAATGCATCCCCGCAGAAGACAGGTGCCTCCCGGCTTCTCCTGTTCCACCAGCGCCACCGAAAGGTCGAAGTTGCGGGCGTACAGGGCGGTGGCGTAACCTCCCGGGCCCCCTCCCAGGATCACGACATCGAATTCGGACTCAGTCATTGAACGAGGTCAAAATAGGTCATCATGTTGATTTTATCCCGCCGGGGCATATCATCAGCAGGGTGCCCACCCGGTATCTGCTCATAGCCTCGGCGGTGGTGGGGCTGGCCATCCTGGTGGCCGGGGCGATCTGGTTCCTGCGTCTCTATTTCTGATCGGGCGCCATGGCCTCGACCGCCGCCTCGATACCCTCCTCGCCGACCGGCACCGGGCGTATCACCAATTCGTCGAGGCCGCCGACCCGGTAGGAGTCCAGGGCCGCCCGACATTGGGAGGGCGTACCCGAGATTCCCAGACGCTCTGCCGCGGCTCCCGGATCGTCAGGGTCAAGTCCCTGCTGCACAGCATGCCTTCGATAGGCCGGCAGTCGCAGGTATTGGCCCAGATCGGCGGCCAAGGCCTGTTTGGCCGCCTTCGGGTCCGATGAAACCGCCACCCGCACGTAGGCGGCGATGTGGAAAAAAGAAGCTCCCCGAGAGAACCCTCGCAGCCATTGGGCGGTGGACCGCAGATGGGAGGCGGTGCACCAATTGAGCAACACCCCGTCGGCCTCCGCAACAGCCAACTGCAACATGCGCGGACCCATGGCGCCCACCACCGTCCAGATCGGACCGCCGGCCAGAAGGCCCAACCGGGCGCCTTCCACCGAGAACACCTCGCCCCGATGGGTGACCCTCCGGCCGTGGCGAAGGCCGTTGACGATCTTGAGATAATCGGAAACGGCCGCAAGCGGCGAGGAAAGATCGAACCCGAAGTAGCGACGGGCGAGCACCGGATGCCCCGAACCGATTCCCAGCACCATCCGACCCGGCCCGGCCGCGGCCGCCACCGAAGCGGCCCCCATGGCCGCCGCCATCGGAGGGCGAACATAGACCGGCGCCACCCCCGTGGCCAGTCGGATCCGGGCGGTGGCTGACGCCCAGGCCGCCAGGGTGGAGAACGCCTCCCGGGCCACCGATTCGTTGGTCCAGGCCGCGTGATACCCGAGTTGTTCGGCCCTCACCACCACCTCGGTGAGCCGCTGGTGGGAAAGGCGCGGGTCGACCAGGGAGACGCCGGTCTCCATCAGACAGACCCGGAGACGGAGACCTCTGCCCGACAGTTGGGACAGATGGCTACTTCGATGGCCCCCACGATGAAACTGAAAGAGCACAGAGGACAGGCAACCCGCGGGGAGGGAACTTCGGGCGGCGGAGGTGGCTGAGCGCCCGGATGCTGAGGACCCGGCGGCTGCATACCCGCAAAACCCGGTCCTGGACCTTCGGGCGGCGGAGGACCCGGCGGAACTCCCCCCGGGCCGGGCATGGGACCTTTCACCTGGTTCATCGCTCCACAGTGTGGGCATGAAAAACGGCCCGGACGGCTAATCGTGACGCTGGCCCGACAAGCGCCGCATCTCACTCTCATCGCTCAACCTTTCTCCTCTTCCGCCAACCGGCCGACTTTCTCTCCCACCGCCCCGATGCTGTGGAGGTATTCGGCTTCAAGTTCCAAGACGGTTCGGATGTCATCAGAGGGTATCTCGATCCCGTGCCGCTCGGCAATCCGACCCCGGATGTATTCCACCGAGGCCTCCGAACCCCCCGCCACCGTCTCCACCGGACGGTGACGATCCTTTTGGGCCAGGCCCTGAAGGTAAAAAAGCTCCCATTCCACGATCCTCTGGATACCGGCGCCTCCCACCCGTTCCCGAACCTGGGGGTCGAGGTTGTCCCGGATGTAGCGACGCGCCTCGGAGACCACGTACACCGCCTGCGGTCCGGTCCTGCGACGCTTGGCCTCCTGCCACAGAAGAATCGCCACCAGGGATAGGAACACGGCCCCCAGCAACGCCCCCAGTGCGACCGTGGTGAACCCCGACATCTGTGGCCCCCGGGGTTCTAAAGACCCAGCTGAGCGGCGATCTTTTCTCGATGGTGGGACGGGTCGCCGAACAGCAGTTCCGAACTCTTGGCCCTCTTGAAATAGAGGTGGGCGTCGTGCTCCCAGGTAAACCCGATGCCGCCATGGATCTGGATGTTTTCCCCCGCCGCCGAAAAGTACGCCTCCGAGCAATAGGACTTGGCCAGGGCGGCCATCAGGCTGCGTTCCTCGTTGTCCTCGCTCACCGCCCAGGCGGCGTAATAGGCGGCGGAACGAGCGGCCTCCACCCCGGCCAGCATGTCGGCGCACTTGTGTTTGATGGCCTGAAAAGATCCGATCGGGCGCCCGAACTGCTTTCGGACCTTGGCGTAGGAGACCGCCATCTCAAGACATGCCTGTGCCCCTCCCACCTGTTCGGCCGCCAGGGCCACCGCGGCCTTTTCCACCATCCTTTCCAAAACGGGCCACCCTCCCCCTTCGGGTCCCAGGAGAGCCTCCGGCCCCACTCTCACATTCTGCAACTCGATCTCGGCTTGCTTGCGGGTTTGATCCATGGTTTGCAGTCCCCGCCGATGCACGCCTTCGGCCTCGGCGGGGGTCAGAAACAGCGAAACCCCGGCGTCGGTGCGAGCCGCCACCACCAACAGATCGGCGGTGTGACCGTCCAGCACGAAGCTCTTGGTCCCCTCCAGGTTCCACCCGCCCCCCGCGCCGGGATGCGCCCGGGTCTGGACACCGTCGGCATCCCACCTTCCGTTCGGCTCGGTGAACGCCACCGCCACCCGCAGGTCCCCTTCCGCAATCGCCGGAAGAATCTCTCCCTTCTGTCGGTCGTCGCCGGCCTCTTCCACCACCGTGGCCGCCATCACCACCGTCGAAAGAAACGGAGCGCAGAACAGCGACCTGCCCTGCTCCTCCAACAGCACGAACAGTTCCAGGAAACTGAAACCCGCCCCTCCCCACTTTTCGGGTATGGCCATACCGAGCCATCCCATCTCGGCGATGGCTGTCCAGTGGCCGGGGTCATAGCCGTGTTCGGTTTCCATCAAACGGCGTACGGTTTCCGTGGCGCAGTTGCTATCGAGCCACTGTCGGGTGTAGCGGCGCAATTCCTCCTGTTCCTCGGTGAAGGAAAAGTTCATTGTCTCTCTTCTGTCACTGGGCTGTTTTCCCGAAGATAACCTACCGCGTCGGAAATCGATTCCACGGCCACGATCTCCACGTCCACCGGGGCGGTGCCGGCTTCCGCGTAATTGCCCCGGGGCACCAGCACCACGTCGGCGCCGGCGGCTTCGGCCGCCACCAGTTTCTGCCGGATACCCCCGATGGCGCCCACCGACCCGTCCATGCTGATGGTTCCGGTGCCCGCCACCACCCTCCCGTTGGTCAGACTCCCCTCCTCCAAGAGGTCGATCACCGCCAGGGTGTAGATCATCCCCGCCGAGGGTCCCCCGTAGTTTTCGGAGTCGATCTCGATCGGGTAGGCGGTGGATGCGGTGATACCCACCATGGCCCGATCGGGCGAGTCGGGATTGGAATGCAACTCAAAGCCGAGGAGAACCTGCTCCTCGTCCCGAATCACCATCACCTCCACCCGATCCCCCGGTTGGTGGTTTTCCAATATGTTCCGAATGTCCTCCACGGTTCGGACCGGCCGGTCCTCCATCTCCACCACCAGATCACCCTCGATCAAGGTCTCGAATGCCGGCGCATCGGACAGTATCCCCACCACCTTCACTCCCTCGGACAGGGTGTCTTCCAAGCCCAGTTCGGCCAGGGCCACGGCGATGGCGATGTCCTTGGATCTTTCCATGGCCTGTAGACCCCTCCGGCGGGCCTCCTCGTTGGTTTCGCCCTGGGGACGAAGGACTTCCCGCTCGATCAGGTCTATCCGACCGTCGAAAAAGGCCACCGCCGCCTCGTAGAGATTGACCGGCTGCAGGCTGACCGTGAGCAGCAGCAGTTCTCCTTCGGGCTGAAAAACAGGGAAGCCTTCCTCCACCACCACCGCGTCCACCGCGTCGCCGGTGGGGCCGGCCGACGCGGAGAAGTAGGGAAGGTCGATCATCCATCCCACCGGCGTCAACAGCGCCAGGACCACGGCCGTCCACAGCAGCGCCGGCCACCGGGGTCGGGAACGGGGCGAGACGGGAGGGGAGTCGGGTACGGTCATTGATCGCTTCGGCCAAGCGTATATCCCCCTTTGGGCCAAAAATCGGCGGGTTGGGACTTGTAACCTGAATTTGACGGCTCCGGTCGAAACACCAACGCGCAAGAAGGAGAAACCGATGACCCTTTTCACCCCGCATCATGAAGTGCTGGCTGCCCGGTTGCACCGGCCCTCCGCCGCCCTGTCCTCGGCCACGGTGTGGGTGATGCAGGTGACCGGGTTCGCCCTGTTGACCGCCCTCTTCGCCCAGTTCACCATCCGTCTCCCCTTCACTCCGGTGCCGATCACCGGCCAAACCTTTGCGGTGCTCCTTTCCGGCGCCGCCCTGGGGATGTGGGCGGGGGGCGCCAGCCAGATTCTCTACCTGCTGCTGGGCACTTTCCTGCCGTTCTACGCCAACGGCGCTTCGGGGACCGAAGTGCTGTTCGGGGCCACCGGCGGGTACCTGTTCGGGTTCGTGGTGGCTGCCGCGGTGGTGGGCAGGCTGGCGGAGCGCCACCACGACCGGCGAGTGATCTCGGCGGTGACCGCGTTTTTGACCGGCAGTCTGCTGATCTACGTTTTCGGGGTGATCGGGCTGATGGCCGCCGCCGACATGGACCTGGTTACCGCCCTGGAACTGGGGGTGGCGCCCTTCATCCTGGGCGATGTGGTGAAAGCCTACGCGGCCGGCCTGCTGCTCCCAGCCGCCTGGCGTCTTACCAGACGCAACTCCCAGGAGGTCTAATGGGAACACGAACACACATCTCCAAGTGGGGTTCCAGTCTGGCGGTCCGAATCCCCAAGGCGATAGCAGACCAATGGGGTGTGCGAGAAGGCTCACCAATTGAGATAGCGCCTCGCGGAGACCGAATCGTTCTGCGAAGAACCCCTAACGATCTGGACCGCATGTTGGAACTGATGACCGAAGACAACTTCCATGCCGACCAGGACTTCGGCCCTCCTCAAGGGGTCGAAGCCTGGTAGGACTCGCCAGGAGGGGAAGTCACCTACAGCTCAACTGCTACTGACATAGAGCCTGCGCGATGGATTATTGGGGAAGGTCGCGAAAAACAGGGTGGCCGAGTGCTTGACTTTGTCTCCCGGGTGACACATAGTGATAGGAGTCAAGCACCTCCCGGTCTGTTCCGACGTCGACCAGACCGGCCGCAGGGACCATATTGTCGGGAAAGCGAATCCCGTTCTGCGTGACGGTTTCGCGTCCCGACCCCAGGAAAGGTGGTGGCGGGGGAGGGTCCCTCGGGACAGAAATTTTCGGGGCGTTTTCGCGAGACAGTGTTTGATTTCACAAGTTCTCTTTGCCTCCCAACCCGCTATCTCTCCAAAGCTCATCTGCCACTGACACAAGAGTCAGCCCCGGCCTCTCTGGGATCGGGAGGTTCTCAGACCTACGCATCCTCGGTTTGGCCGAGATAGGCTCCTATCACTTCGGGATTGTTCTGCACTTCCTCGGGCTTCCCGTCGGCGATTTTGCGGCCGAAGTCGAGCACCATCACCCGGTCGGCGATGTCCATCACCAGGCCCATGTCGTGTTCCACCAGGATCATGCTGATTCCCAACTCGTCCTGGATGTCGAGAATGAACCGGGCCATGTCCTCGGTCTCCTCCAGGTTCATGCCCGCCACCGGTTCGTCCAGCAGCAGTAGTTCGGGCTCCATCGCCAGGGCCCGTCCCAATTCGACTCGTTTCTGAACGCCGTAGGGGAGCAGTCCCACCGGATATTTGCGCCACTGCTCTATTTCCAGAAAGTCGATGATGTCCTCCACCTTGAAGCGGTTTTCCAACTCTTCCCGCTTGGCCCGACCCCACCACAGGGCGCCGGACAAGAAGCCGTGTCCCATCCGGATGTGTCGACCGGAGAGAATGTTCTCCATCACCGTCATGTGGGCAAAAAGCTCTATGTTCTGAAACGTGCGGGCGATACCCCGCTCGGCGGTCTGGTTGGGCCGCAGTCCCATCAGGGATTCGCCCTTCCAGAGAATCGACCCGTTCTGAGGCCGGTAGACCTGGTTGATGCAGTTGAAAATGGAGGTCTTACCCGCCCCGTTGGGACCGATTATCGAAAACAACTCGCCTTCGTCCACATGAAACGACACCCCTTCCAGGGCCACCAACCCCTTGAAGGAAAGCCCGATCTCCCGCACATCCAGCAAAGGGACGGCTGCATCCGAGCCGCTCACGACAGCCACCGCTTGCGGCGCTTGTAATGTTTGACGTCCCGGAACGACTTGCGTTCTCCGGCCTGAAGTCCCAGGTAGAACTCCTGAATGTCCTCGTCGCCCGCCAGTTTCTCGGCGCTTCCGTCCATCACCATCTTGCCGTTCTCCATCACGTAACCATGATCGGCAATGGAAAGGGCCATGTGGGCGTTCTGTTCGATCAGCAGCACGGCGGTGCCCTGACGGTTGATCTCCACGATTATCTCGGCGATCAGTCCCACCAGCCGGGGCGCCAAGCCCAGGGAAGGTTCATCGAGGATCATCAATTTCGGGGACTGCATCAACGCCCGGGCGATAGCCAGCATCTGCTGCTCTCCCCCCGACATGTATCCGGCCACCTGGCTGCGCCGTTCGGCAAGCGCCGGGAATAGCGCCATCACCCGTTCCCGGGCCTCTCGGACCGCGCGGCGGTCGCGGTTGATGTAGGCCCCGGCGGCCAGGTTCTCGTCCACCGTCAACTCCACGAAGATGCGCCGGCCCTCCATCACCTGGCTGATTCCCATTCGCACCCTCTCCGACGGCAGCGTGTGGGTGATGTCTTGGCCGCCGAAATTGATCGAACCCTTGGTTACATCCCCCTCGTGGACATCCAGCAAACCGGTGATCGCCCGGGCGGTGGTGGTCTTGCCCGCTCCGTTGGCGCCCAACAGGGCCACGATTGAATCCTGCGGCGCCTCAAGAGAGATGCCCCTCAGCACCAGCGCGACATCGTTGTATACGACTTCCAGGTTGGAAACTTCAAGCATGGTTCAACCCTCGATCGGGCAAAGCGGCCGGGGGTCGGCCCGCCCACAGGGGAGGCCGACCCCCGACTGCACAGTGTTTCTCAGGAGAGCTTGTAGCAAGCCTCCTCGAATACGTAATCGGCCGCGATCGGATGGGTGTAGGCCCGCTCGATCACCCGGATGCCGGTGGGAGAGGTACCGGCCGCCAGAGCCTCCGGATCGGGACGATTGATCCAGATCTGGCGCTGGAGACGCTCGTTGGCGCTCCCGACATAGCTCTCGCTGGGAGCGAGGCCGCGGAAGTCGATCTCCTCGATGCTCTTGGCCGCCGCCAGGACTCCGCCCTGGGTCAGATCGCCGTTCTCATAGGCGATATTCAGAGCCTCATGAAGGATCATGGCCTCGACGAATCCCTCCACCACGTAGTCGATGAGGGGAACCTCCGGGGCATATGTGGCCATCAGTTCCCTGAGGAACTCCGTACCGGGGTTGTCCTCGATGATCGGCGAGAAGTAGATGGTCGTGTAGAAGTCGCGGGCGATGGCGTCCTTGATGGGGGAATCGGGCGCCACCAAGGCCTGGCTCCACACCGGAGCAGCCCCCGACCAGCGGGCCTCAAAGCCCTGGGAGATGGCCGCACCGTAAACCTCGGTGAGGGTGGCGGCGTTGGCCGTGACCCACACTATGTCGGCGCCGCTCTGGGCAATGGCATTGCCGATCGGAGCATTGTCCTGTCCGGGAATCACCGCCCCCGAACCGTCGTACACCACATCGATGCCCAGGGTTTGGGCCGCGATCTTGGCGCCTTCGGCCGAGTCCAGTCCGTAGTCACCGGGGAAGGAGGCGACCGCCAGGGTGGGACTTGCCACACCGTCGGCCACCGCCAGATCGTGCAGGTAACCGATCATGTTCATTGCCTCTATGCAGTAAGGCGTTCCATGGGAGAGGAGGTTGGCGTTCAACGCCGGGTCCGACCAGCCCGAGTACCAGGTGAGGGGAATGGCCAGGATGCCATCCTCTTCCAGGTTCTCCCGGATGGCCACGGTGTGCGGCGACCCGGTGGAATGGCCGAAGGCCACCACCTCGTCCTTCAATTCCTCGTAGAACTGAACATGATTGTCCACCGAATAGACGGTGTCCCGGTACTCCAACTCCACGGTCAACCCGTGGATACCGCCATGGGCGTTCACGTCCGCCCAATAAGCGTTGGCGCCGGCCACCACCAATCCCACCAGACCTCCGAAAGCGCCGGTCAGATCGGAGAGCATTCCCACCTTGATGACGCCGGCATCGAGATCAACCCCGATGTCGGTGGCGACCATCATGTCCATGGGCTCATCCTCTTCCATCGGCTCCTCTTCCTCCATGGGCTCCTCTTCGGGAGCGGCCGTGGTGGCAGGAGCCGCCGTGGTGGTGGGAGCCGCCGTGGTGGTGGGAGCCGCCGTGGTGGCGGGTTCCGCGTCGTCGTCTCCGCCGCAGGAGGCTGCGATCAGGGCCACTGCCATGACCATGGCCAACCATTTGAATTTACTCTTCATCTCCTTCTCCTTAACTTGGTGTTTTACTTTTCCGCGTGTGTCAGGGGTTAAGACTAGAGAAACCCGCAGCGGGACTGCTCCCGAAACCCCGTGTCAACCAATCAATATGTGAATGGCCACCCCTTCCAGTAATTGCGTACCCGAAGCCAGATCCCGTACAGACCCAACGGCTCAAAGACCATGAACAGCACGATCAGAAGGCCGAACAGGACCTGATTGAGCTGAAACACCGACAGGCCCGGCCCCACCCCCGGAATGGTGTTTATCAACCCCCTGTCCTCGGCGGATACCGCCACCACCAGGTCGGCGACCGTGGCCAGGGTGCTCTCGCCCCGTTCGATCACCTCCGACAGCCACTCCGTGAAATCCTGGACCAAACGGGGCAGGAGGATCACGAAGGCGGCGCCCATCAATGCTCCCGACACGGTGCCGGCGCCCCCGATCAGGATGATGGCGATGAACTCCACCGACAAGAACAGATCCCAGGTCTCGGGGATCTGCCGTCCCACAAACGAGGCGAACAAGGCCCCGGCCACTCCGGCAAAGGCCGAGGAGATACCGAAGGCCGTCAACTTGTAGCGGAATTCGTTCACACCCATCACCTCGGCGGCGATGTCCCGGTCGCGGATCGCCTGAAAGGCGCGTCCGGTGCGGGTGCGTTGCAGATTCTTGGCCACCAGGGTCGCCACCACCAAAAACCCCAGCATCAGCAGATAAACCTTGGCCTCCTCGCTGATTTCAAAACCCAGCCACACCCCGTCGGAGGCAAAATCCGCCACGGGTTCCTCTTCTTTCCACACCCTCCACTGGAATTCGGGGAACTTTCTTCCGGCAAAGGCCCCGCCGGTGACAAACTTGAGATTGCGCCACGCCCACTCGCCGATGAACACCAGGCCCAAAGTGGCAAATGCCAGGTAAAGTCCCCGGACCCGGACCGCGGCCGGACCCACCAGGAGCCCGATGATCGCCGGGATGATCCCCGCCATGGGAAGCCAGATCCACATGGGCAGACCCAGTCCCCACAGATCACCGGGCGGCGCGCCGAAGACCACCGCCACGTAGGCGCCGAGGCCCATGAAAA
Source organism: Acidimicrobiia bacterium (assembly GCA_965220995.1). Classification (GTDB taxonomy): domain Bacteria; phylum Actinomycetota; class Acidimicrobiia; order Spongiisociales; family ZC4RG35; genus Bin76. The sequence continues at coordinate 548,089 of OZ244856.1, forward strand.
AGGCATGCCCCAGGGACACCTGCCCGGCCACTCCGGTCAGCAGGTTGATGCCCAGGGCGCCGATGCCGAAAATGGCCACATGGGACAAGAGTTTCATCCAATCGTTGTCTCCCAGGAAGTCGGGGTAGAAGGGAATGCTGGAAGCGATCGGCGCCAAGGCCGCCAGCACCAGGAAGACGCCCAGCACCACCTTCTTGGTGACGGTGGGCATCAAGGCCTGGTCGGAGGAGTAGGAGGTGTGAAGGTGGGGTCGCCCTCTCATACCCGCCTGATCTCCTCGGTGCCGAAAATGCCGTACGGCCTGACGAACAAGACTCCCACCATCAACAGATACGGCACGATCCCCGAAAACCCGGTTCCGAACCAGGGATGGTTGAGATAACTGCCCGCCAGAGACTCGGCCACCCCCACGGACAGCCCCCCGATCACCGCCCCCACCACCGAGTCCAACCCTCCCAGGATGATGGCCGGAAAGGCGCGGAACACCAGCAACGCGGTGTCCGAATAGACCCCGACCCGCCGGGGATACACCGAACCGAAGATACCCCCCACCGTGGCCAGCACCGCCCCGATCGCCCAGGCAATCGCGAAAATCGCCCCTACCCTGATCCCCTGGGCGCGGGCCGCCTCCTGGTCGAAAGCCGTGGCCCGCATGGCTATCCCCGTGCGGGTTCGGAAAAAAGCGGCCACCATCAGCACCAGGGCCACCGCCACCAGAAACTGGGCGATCTCGGTGTGGGCGATGATCACGAATCCCAGATCGGCCACCGCGTCTCCCCAGGGATCGGCCATGGAACGAGGATCGGGGCCGATGTAGTCGGTGACGATGGTCATAAGAATCACGTTCAACCCCAGGGTGACGATGGCCACCGAGAACAGGTCCTCTCCCACCATGGGACGCAGGAAGACTCGTTCCAGCACCATCCCCATCGCGGCCGACAGCAGCAGGGCGGCCAGCACCGAGATCCCCCACCCCAAGAGCGGCGGCAGGTCCAGGAAACGACCCGGGAAATTGAGTTCCACCGCCACCCCGGCAGTGATGAACGCCCCCACGGTGGCCAGGGCGCCGTGGGCGAAGTTCACCACCTGCGTGGCCTTGAATATGATCACAAACCCCATCGCCAACAGGGCATATATGGTGCCCAGGGACAGTCCGCTGACGATGGCCCCCGCCAGTTGGCTGTGGTCGGCCTGGGCAACTATCGCCGGTAGATCCACGGTCAGAGAAGTCTGCTCGGTCGGTTCGCCGCCGGGGAGACCACTCAGCTTCTCCCCGAGTACATGTCCAGGATCAACTCCCCGAACATGTCCTCCATCGACTCTCTCTTGAGCTTCTGGGTGGCGGTCAGCTCCCCGTCCTCATGGTCGAGTTCCTTGGGAAGCATGCGGAATCTGCGAATGTTCTCCACCCGGGCGAACTTGCTGTTGGTGTGGTTGATCACCCCCTGAATCAACTCGATCACCTCGGGTTTTTCCCCCAGATCCCGATAGGTGGTGTAGGGGATGCCCGCCCGGGTCGCCCAGTCACCCACGGTGTCGAACTCGATGCCGATCAGCGCCGTCAGGTAGTTGCGGCTGTCCCCGATCACCATGGCCTCCTTCACAAACGGAGACGTCTTCAAACTGTTCTCGATCTCCGAGGGGGATATGTTCTTCCCGCCGGAGGTGATGATGATGTGTTTGATGCGGTCCACGATCTTGACGTGCGTCTTGTCGACCCATACCCCCACATCCCCGGTGCGCAGCCACCCGTCTTCGGTGAAAGCCTCGGCGGTCTGTTCCGGCTTGTTCCAATACCCTCGGAAGACCCCCGGGTGCCTGGTCTGGATCTCCCCGGTCTCCGGGTCGATCCGAAGCCCGATTCCCGGGTAGGGCTCGCCCACCGTGCCCAACTTCATCCGTCCGTGGAAGTTGTTGGTGGCCACCGCCGCGTTCTCGGTCATCCCGTACAACTCGTAGAGGTTCACCCCCATCCCGTGAAAGAACTCGATCACCTCGGGAGCTATGGGAGCGGCGCCGGTCCCCGCCCAACGCACCCGGCGCAGGCCGATCCTCTCCCGGAGCGCCCGGAACACCAGCAGATACCCGATCCCGAACAGGACGCGGCTCAGCAGGGTGTGTCGGCCGCCGTTCTTCACCCTCTGGCGGCCGATGGTGCGGGCCAGTCCTTCCGCGAAGGACATGAAAGCCCGTTTGAACCGGGTGGCGTCCTTGCCCTTGATGAGCACCGTGGCGTGGAGCTTTTCCCAGATCCGGGGGACGGCGAAGAACAGGGTGGGTTGGATTTCTCGGAGGTTCTCCTGCACGGTCTCGATCGACTCGGCAAAATTGAGGGTGGTCCCCGAAGCCGCCGAGGTCCAGGTGGAAAAGATCCGCTCCGCCACGTGACAGAGCGGCAGATAGGTGAGAATCTCGTCGGTGGGAACGGGCCCCACGTCGCCCGGCATGCGCTGTCCGGCCCTGATGAGAACCTCAAAGCAGTATTCGACGTTGGCGTTGTCCAGCATCGCCCCTTTGGGAGGGCCGGTGGTGCCCGAGGTGTACACCAGGGTCATCACGTCGTCCGGACGGGCTTCCGCCATGCGCCGCTCCACCTCGCCCGGGTTTTCCTCCCGGTGGCGCCGGCCCAATTCCAAGAACGCCTCCCAGAAGATGAAACGAGGGTCCTCCCGGTAGGAGCGAAACCCCCGCGGCTCCACATGAATGATCTTCCGCAAGTGGGGGAGGGTGTCGATCACCTCCATCAGTTTGTCGGCCTGCTCCTGGTCCTCGGCCAGGTGGACGACCGATCCGGAATCGGAAAGCAGATACTGGATCTCGGCAGCCGGATTGGTGGGATACAGGCCGACGGTGATTCCTCGCACCGCCACCGCGGCCAGATCCAGAATCACCCACTCGGGGCGGTCCTCGGAGTGGATGGAAACCCGATCTCCCACTTCCACCCCCAGCGCCAGCAGCCCGTGGGCGGCCAGGGACACCTGTTCCCAGTAGTCGGCCCAGGTGATCTCCTGCCAGATCCCGAAGTCCTTTTCCCGAAGCGCCACCAGGTCGGGAGTGCGCATGGCCCTGCGCCTCACCAGACTGGCCACCGTGACGGTCCCCGGTTCAACCCCGGACAGCCGGGTTTCTTCCATCACGGCGGTCACAGGCTGCTCCTTCCATGGCGCGGCATGGGTCTATGAGGATATCGAGGGAGTCAAGACCGAGAGGGCCGATCGGGCGATTGCCTCACGAGCCCAGAGACCATTCGGCGCCGCCCCCCCAGTGCTCCTTTTTCCAGATGGGGGCCCTTTCCTTCAGTTCGTCGATCAGATAGCGGGCCGCTGCGAATGCTTCCGCCCGATGGGCGCTCGACACCGCCACCGCCACCGCCACTCCTCCCACGTCCACCTTTCCCACCCGGTGTTCAACCGCCGCCGCGTAAAGCTCCCACCGGTTTGTCGCCTCGGCGGCAATCTCCCTGATCTTTTCGCACACCTGGGACCGATAGACCTCGTACTCCAGGTGGGTCACCCCAACTCTGCGGGGCGAATGGTTGCGCACCGTGCCGAGGAACAGCGCCACCGCCCCCGCCTCGGGGCGACCAACCTCGTTCAGCAGTGCAGCCACGTCTATGGGGTCTTCCACCACCGCCACCCGGGTTTGGGGCGTGTTTTCTGTCATGGGAACCAAATTAGCCGAACACCCTCCCCCGAACGGTACGCAACGGGGCCGCGGGAGATGAGGCGCCCGGCGGGCAGGGACCGGCAGGAAGGAGACAACCTCTTTTGTCGGACATACAATTGACAGGGTGAGCGAGGATCTGTTTTCGCGGTTGATCAGGATGTTCAGTCAGCCTGGACCGGTCAACCTCGATCTCGCCCGGGAAATCTCCCGTCATCTGGCCGGGGAACCACAGCTTCTGAACCCCTGGACCACCGAGGAACTGGTGGAGTTGGTAAGACTCGCCGAGTACGAGATCTCGGTGGTGGCCCCGTTTTCCTTTCCTCCCGCCTCTGCGGTGATTCCCCTTGGTCCCCGAGAGTGGGGAGACGCCATGGTGGAGGAACTGGCCGAATTGGTGGAGCCGTTCGCCGCGCCACACGGGGACGATTCCCAAAAATCGTCATGGGGAATGGTGGCCCCGCTGGGACCGGTGCTGGCCGGCGCGCAGTTGGGCGCCTGGGCAGGCATGGCGGCCGGTCGGGTGATCGGATCCTGCGAAACGGGTCTCCCGGCGGTCTTTTCCAATCGCACCCTGCTGGTGGCCACCGTGATAGAGGAGTTGGAGGATGAACTGGGGGTGGACGGGCAGCAGATGAGAATGTGGGCGGCGCTGTTCGAGACCGCCCACCGCGCCGTCTATTCGCTCCCGCACGTAATGGACTCCTATCGCGCCCTCAACGACGCATATGCGGCCGCCGTGCATTTGGCGCCGGAGACTTTGATGGAACAACTGGGCTCCATGACCGATCCCTCCGCCGTATTGAATCTGAATCTCAGCCCCGATGAGGCAGGACTGTTCGATGTTTCCTCGGCGGGACCGGCTCTTGACAACCTGCAGGCCTTCACGGGCTTGGTCAATGGAATGGCGCGTCGACTGGTCGCCAAGGCGGGATCACGATTGCTGCCCGATCTGGAGGAGATTGTCGTGCAGCGGGACCTCGCACTCGGGATGGGAAGCGAAAGCGACTCCAACCCGCTGTTGGTCTCGGTTTCCGCCCAGGCCACCGAGGACGGACTGGATTTCTTGTCCGAGGTGGAGGAACGGTTCGGACCCTTGGCGGCCGAGCGGGTGTGGCGCCCCGAGGGACTTCCCCTTCCGCAGGAAGTCCACGATCCGGTGGGGTGGGCGGCCCGGGTACTTTTGGACGATCCCCTTTGGTGAGGGGTTAGGATTCCTGCGAAACCCTTCAAAACCAGGAGAAAACACATGTCGGCACAGGTTGGCTCAATCGCTCCCTCCTTCTCTCTGAAGGACCAGGACGGAAATGAAGTGTCCTTGGACAACTTGCCCCGGAGCAAAACGTTGGTGGTATTCATTCCCTTCCCTTTCACCGGCATCTGTGAGGGGGAACTGTGCGAGTTGCGCGATCACCTTGACGAACTGTCGAACATGGATGCCCGGGTGGTGGTCATCACTTGCGACACTCGCTACTCCAACAAGAAGTGGGCCGATGAGAACGGTTTCAACTTTCCCATTCTCTCCGATTTCTGGCCCCACGGCGAGACCGCCCGGCAATACGGATGTTTCAACGAGACCCTGGGGGTGGCCCGGCGGGCCTCCTACGTGCTCGACTCAGATCGGGTGGTGAGGGAGATCATCGCCACGGAGAGTCTCGGCACTGCCCGCGACATCCAGAGCTACGACCAGGCTCTCCAACGCATTTAGCTTTGCGGGCGTGGCTCGCCCGGACTTCTAGGAGTCCGAGGAAGTCTCCTCGCCCGCCTCGGTGGCCTCGGCCGCCCGGGCGCCCTCTTCCACCCCTTTGCGAAACTCGCGGGCGGACGATCCCAGGGACCGCGCCAGCTTGGGAAGTTTGGAGGCCCCGAACAGCAACAGCAATATCGCGGCAATGATCAGCAGTTCCTGGGGTCTCAAACCGAACAACGTCTTCTCCTTTTAGGGTGTTCTCCGCTCCCGTACGGGGCGAAGGTCAACCCAAGGCTAACGCATCCAAGGCCTTCTGAAGCCTTTCCCGGGTGACAAACCGTATCCGGGGATCCCGCCGCTCCAGTTGGTACACCGAAAAGGGCCCGTATTTCTCGGTCACCAGCATCCCCTTGGCCATGGGGGATTTGGCGTTGTCCATGACAAACCGGTGCAGGTCTGCGTCGGACAGTTCGGGATAGGAACCCGGGGTGTGCGGAACCTCCCGCACCAGAACGGTGGCCGCCCCTTTGCGGGCATGATGGGTGTGAGGATCGGGTCCGGCAGTGATCGTGTAGCCCCGCAGAGCCAAAATGCCCCGCACCAGCTCCCCGGCGGTCATGCGATCGGGATCCACTCCCTGCAGTCGAAGAGCGGCCGCCGCTTGACTGGAAACCCGCAGGAAAGATCCCAATGGCGCCAGTTTTTCCCCGGCATCCCTCCCGGCGGGAACTCTCGAGCCGGACGACGCTTTGAAGTCACTGTCCAGGGGGTCGTCCATGACTTCCGAGAGCTTCACGATCTCGGGTACCGGCAGATCTTCGGGAAGACGTCCCGGCGCCTCGAAGGAGACGGTTCCAACCTTCCTTGACCTTCCTCGGTGGGAAACCCATACCTCCACCCCTTCGGTGTCCTGCAGGGGAAGTTCCCGGCGGGCCCGACGCACCGCCTCCAATGCGTAGTAGTTCAGTAGTTCGGCCAGGATGGGATCATCCCCCGCCACCGGGATTCCGAAAGTGACCCGGACAATGTCCCCTGAGACCGAAAGATCCTCGATGTTGGGTAAGGGCGTGAGCGGATCGGGTTCCGAATCGGCCGCCGTGGCGGGACGAAAGCGGCGGAACAAGCGGACCAGCACAATGACCAGGCCCGCCAAGGCCAACGCCAGCACCAGGATGGTCATCAGATCGTTCAAGTTTTCCCCCTAACTCTCGGACTCTGCAATCGTACCGACCGATCAGGAGGCGACGGCCGTCCTCTTTGCCCGGTCATGCCGCACCCGGCGACGCTCCCGTTCGGACAGCCCACCCCAGATCCCGAACCTCTCACCTTGCTCCAAGGCGAATTCCAGGCACTCGATCTTCACCTCGCACTCGGCGCAGATCGCCTTGGCCTTGCGAGTGGAAGAACCCCGTTCGGGAAAAAACAGGTCGGCGTCGGCCCCCAGGCAGTTGGCATAATTCTGCCAGTCCACCGGCCCGGTGTTGAATGCTTCTATCAAACTACGTCGCATCTAACCAATCCCTCTTTCCATGGCCATGGTCCATTCATTTGGGTGTTATTACACCCGTGTAACTACAAGGAGGAAATATATAGCAAAGCCGGCAAGTTGTCAAATGGGAACGGATGTGAGGAAGAATCCCAGGGATCCGTTTACAATTCAGGGTGCTCATGTTGTGCCGGAAGCTGTGACCGTCAAGCAAGTCGCCCCCCCGCGGCGGGCGCCCTGGCCCCTTGCGTTCTATCGGTCGGCGGTGGGGAAAAAGTGGGTGATGGGCGTCACCGGCATTGCTCTTCTGGCTTTCGTTCTGGCCCACATGATCGGCAACCTCAAGGTCTACCTGGGTGACGGCCAATTGAACTCCTACGCCCATTTCTTACGAGAACTTCTGTACCCCCTCCTGCCCAAGACCGTCACCTTGTGGATCATGCGCACCGGACTGGTGGCCGTCTTCCTGCTCCACATCCATGCCGCGGCCAGCCTCACCATGGCCAACCGGCGGGCCAACGTCGCCTATCGGGGACCGCGGGACTACGCGGTGGCCAGTTACGCCTCCCGCACCATGCGCTACAGCGGAGTGATCATCGGGATCTTTCTGCTGTGGCATCTGGCCGACCTGACCTGGGGGATGACTCCCATGGCGCCGGAGGGATGGGTGGCCGGAGAGGTGGAAGCCAACCTGGGGGCGTCCTTGTCGCGGGGAGGGGTGGCGATTCTCTACATCGTCGCCAACCTCCTGCTCGGAATTCACATCTATCACGGCGCCTGGTCGCTGTTCCAGAGTCTGGGACTGGCCAACCCCGCCTACCACCGCGGGCGGCGGTGGTTTGCGAGAGCCTTCGCGGCGGTGATCGTGGTGGGCAACGTCAGCATCCCGGTGGCGGTGTGGGCGGGTCTTGTGGGATGAATTCGGTGAAACTGTCCCCCAGAGTTCCCTCCGGGTCCTTGGAGGAGGGCTGGGAGAACCACAAATTCTCCATCAAGCTGGTAAACCCCGCCAACAAACGCCGATTTCGCATCATCGTGATCGGCTCCGGCCTGGCCGGCGCCTCGGCGGCGGCCACCCTGGCGGAACTCGGCTATCAGGTGGACGTGTTCACTTTCCACGACAGTCCCCGCCGCGCTCACTCCATAGCCGCCCAGGGGGGAATCAACGCCGCCAAGAACTACCGCAACGACGGCGACTCGGTGTTCCGACTGTTCTACGACACCATCAAGGGAGGCGACTTCCGCTCCCGGGAGGCCAATGTCTACCGGCTGGCGGACCTCTCCCTGAACATCATCGATCAGGCCACCGCCCAGGGAGTACCCTTCGCCCGGGAATACGGGGGGCTTCTGGACAACCGTTCCTTCGGCGGGGCCCAGGTGTCCCGCACCTTTTATTCCCGCGGTCAGACCGGTCAGCAATTGCTGCTGGGGGCCTATCAGGCCATGGCCCGCCAGGTGGGGCTGGGAACGGTGAAACTGTGGGTGCGCACCGAGTTCATGGACGTGGTGACCAAGGAGGGCCGGGCCGTGGGAGTGGTGGTGCGGGACCTTCTGACCGGCGAGATCAGTTCCCATTCGGCTCATGCGGTGGTGCTGGCCACCGGGGGCTACTCCAATGTCTACTACCTGTCCACCAACGCCATGACCTGCAACGTCACCGCCGCCTGGCGCGCCCATCGGCGGGGAGCGGCGTTCGCCAACCCCTGCTACACCCAAATCCACCCCACCTGCATACCGGCCTCGGAGGAGTTTCAGTCCAAGCTCACCCTGATGTCGGAATCCCTGCGCAACGACGGCCGGGTGTGGGTGCCCGAATCGCCCGACGACCAGCGGCCCCCCGACCAGATCCCCGACGGGGAACGGGACTACTACCTGGAACGGACCTATCCCTCCTTCGGCAACCTGGTGCCAAGGGACGTCGCCTCCCGGGCCGCCAAACGCATGGTGGACGACGGACATGGCGTGGGGACTCGAAAAAATGGCGTCTACCTGGACTTTCGGGATGCCATAGCGCGACTTGGCCAACCCGCTGTCGCCGCCCGGTACGGCAACCTGATGGAAATGTACGAGCGGATAACCGACGAGGACCCCTACCGGATGCCCATGCGCATCTATCCCGCCCCCCACTACACGATGGGAGGGTTGTGGGTGGACTACAACCTGATGACCACCATTCCCGGGTTGTACGCCCTGGGTGAGGCCAACTTTTCCGACCACGGCGCCAACCGGCTGGGCGCCTCGGCCCTGATGCAGGGGCTGGCGGACGGCTATTTCGTTCTTCCCTACACCATCGGCGACTACCTGGCCGACTTCCTCAACGAGGAACCCCCCTCCGCCTCCGATCCGGCCTTCGCCCGGGCCGAGGCCGAACTGGAAGACCGCATGTCCCGTTTACTCGCCCTCAACGGCAACCGCACCGTGGACGATTTTCACCGGCGACTGGGGCGGGTGGTGTGGGACCATTGCGGCATGTCCCGCAGCCGGGCCGGCCTTGATCAGGCTCTGTCCGACCTGCCCGACCTTTACGGTGAGTTTCACGCTTCCGCCCGGGTGCCCGGTGACGGGGAAAGCCTCAACCAGACCTTGGAAAAGGCCGCCCGCCTCGAGGACTTTTTCGAGTTGGCCATGGCCATGTGCGTGGACGCCCGGCACCGGGAGGAGTCCTGCGGGGGGCATTTCCGGGAGGAATTCCAAACCGACCAGGGTGAGGCAGTGCGGGATGACCGGAACTTTGCCAGCGTGTCGGCCTGGTTGTGGACCGGTGACCCGGCCCGGCCGGAACTGGCGTCGGAGCCCCTGGAATTCGAAAACGTGGAACTGAGCACCCGGAGCTACAAATGAATATCACCCTGCGGGTATGGCGACAGGCGGGTCCCTCCCGGGACGGTCGCTTTGAAACCTACGAGGTGCCGGACATCTCCTCTCACATGTCGTTTCTGGAGATGCTGGATGTTCTGAACGAACGGCTCACCCTGGAAGGTGAGGAGCCTATCGCGTTTGATTCGGACTGTCGGGAGGGGATATGCGGCACCTGCGGAGTGGTGATAAACGGCCGCGCCCACGGCCCCCGGGCCCGGACCGCCACCTGCCAACTCCATATGAGAAGCTTTTCCGATGGCGACACGATCACGGTCGAACCGTGGCGGGCCGAAGCCTTTGGGATCATACGCGACCTGATGGTGGATCGTTCGGCGTTTGATCGGATCATCGAGGCGGGAGGCTTCATTACCGTCGCCACCGGTTCGGCGCCCGAGGCCAACCTGACCCCGGTGCCCAAGGAAACCGCCGAAACCGCCTTCGACGCGGCGGCCTGCATCGGCTGCGGCGCCTGCGTGGCCGCCTGTCCCAACTCGGCCGCCCAATTGTTCACCGCAGCCAAGGTTTCCCACCTCAACCTGCTGCCCCAGGGAAGCGCCGAGCGCCACGTCCGAACCAGACGCATGGTCGACACCATGGAGCAGTTCTTCGGATCCTGCACCAATCACGGTGAGTGCGAAGCCGCCTGTCCCAAGCAGATTTCCATCGACTTCATCGCCCTGATGAACCGCGACTACGTAAGAGCCCTGCTCAAGGGTCGCGGAACAGGCGACCAGGGCTGAGTCTTCACAGGCCGTGTGGGAAGTACCGGAACCGTCGTCAATCGGGCGGGCGCGCATGGCGGACGGGACAACCATCGTCCTCCGTCGCCACGGCAACCCCGACGGACCCAGACTGGTTCTGACCCACGGCAACGGCTTGGCTGCCGACCTCTACTACCCCTTCTGGTCTCTTCTGGCCGACGATTTTGATGTGATCCTGTATGACCTCCGGAACCATGGGTGGAACGAGATCGGGCCGATCGAAAAGCACAACATGCCTTCCTTTGTGGATGATCATGACCGCACCATGGAGGCCGTCGATCATCAATTCGGAGAAAAACCCAAGGTGGGAGTGTTTCACTCGGTCTCGGCCCTGATATCGCTCTTGTCCCCCACCGGTGGGACCGCTCTGGCCGGACGCTTTCTTTTCGATCCGCCGCTTTGCAAACCGGGCAGAAGCCACCAGCAAATGGAAGAGGCGGCCAACCACACCGCCAAAGTGGCCCGCGTCCGCGCGGAGCGATTCCCCACCCGGGAAGACTTTTCGTTTCTCCTGGGATTCTCCCCCCTGTTTTCCCGGGTGGCGCCCGGTGTGTTGGATCTGATGGCGGACACCACGCTTCGCAAGAGCCCGAAAGGCCAGGACTACCAACTGCGATGTCCCAAGGAATACGAGGCCCGGATTGTGGAGTACGCGGGAATCTTCTCGGTCCTGGTGGACCTTGACGCCCTGAAGTCTCCCACCAAGGTGCTGGGGGCCGACCCGACTCTGCCTTTTTCCTACCTGCCCACCCTGGACCTGAACGACATCATGACGGTGGACTATGACTTTGTCCCCGATGCGACTCACTTTTTGCAGCTTGAACAGCCCGAGGTTTGCGCCGCGGCACTTAGGGAATTCGTCAACAAGGTGTCCGGCGGCTGAGTCCTACGGGAAGACCCCGGGCAGGCGCCTCGCACCCTGCTAGGTTCTGTCCACCTTCACCATGACTACATCAAGGCCGTGGTACTTTTGGTGCCGGACCACCGACGCATAATGCCGCAACAGGCGAAAGGACACTTCTTCTTCGTCCCATGCCGGGATTTCATCATCCAGGTTGGCCAGCCGGTTTTCCAGGTTCTCATCGCCGGGCGCCGTAACGAACTCCATTTCCACAGAGTCGGGGCCGGGATGCACCGAAACCATAAGTTTGGCCGGCTCATCGGCGGGAAAACGGGCGCCCTCCTGCAGGCTCAGCAGGGCCTCCTCGCCCGCCGAACGCAATTTGCGGACCGAGAGTCCGTCCCAGCCGTGGTCGGCGGCCACCTTCCGGAGGAGCGTGTCTATCCCGGTGAAGGCCGAATCGTTGAGGACCGTTCGCAATCGTCGAGGTCGCGGCCCCACCGACCTCAAGAAGAAGGACATCCCGATCGCAATCCCGGCGCCCAGAGTGAGACCGTCCCCCAGCAGCGTATCCCAGGGGGGCGGAAGGACTCCTGCCAGAATATCCTGTTGCATCATGCCCACCCCCACCGCGTAGGCCAGTCCCACCGACACCATGTCCTGGGCATTCAGACCTCCGCGCGCCACGGTGTGCACCCCTTCCATGAAAAGCGTGGCGGTTACGAACAGCAGGACTGCTCCCATGACGGGGCTCGGGATGGCCAACAGGGCGGCGGTGGCCTTGGGGAGCAGGGCCAGGGCCACCAGGATCGACCCCATGGCGTAGCCGACCCGGCGAGACGCCACCCCCGTCAGACGCAGCAGCGACACGCTGGAAGACGAATAGGCGGTGGTGGGCAGAACGCCGGCCAGGCCGGACAACAGGATTCCCACACCGTTGGCGTAGATCGCTCCCTGAATGGAACGGTGATCGACAGCCTGCCTCCGGCGGTAGGACACCTGCTGAACCGCCATGTTGTCGCCGATGTTCTTGATGGCCTGCACCAGGGTCACCACCAGGAACATCGGTAAGAGCGCCCAGACCTCGCCGCTGATCGTCAGATCCACTCCCCCGAAGCCGACTGTAGGCAAACCGAACCAAGGCGCTTCCAGCACTTTTGGTAGTCATACAGCCCAAAGGGGACAGCCGCCACACAACCGGTGGTGATCCCGATCAGCAATGCCCACAGCCGCCAGGTCCCTTTGGCCCGGAGCACCAGGATGGTGACCGCCGCCAAGGTGATCAACGCCACCACCAATCCGGCGGCCTGGGACCCCCCCGGCGTCACTTCGGTGAGTCGATTCACCGAAAAGGGAAGCGTAATGGTGGCGATCAGCATCAGCACGGTTCCGGATACCACCGGGGTAACCACCTTGCGGAGCACCGGCAACCACCTGGCCACCATCAGGTAGAAGAGCGCGGACAGAACGATCAGGCTCGCCAGACCGGCCGATCCACCCACTTCCAGGGCCAGAATCGACACCGCAATGTAATTGGGGGAAACGCCGGTGATCAAGACGTGACCACCCCCCACCCTCCCGATACTGGCCGCCTGCAGCCCGCAAATGACCCCGCACACCGTCAGGGCCGCGAAGACGGACCACTCCAGGGTTTCGGCGCTTTGCCCCGCTGACGCGGCCGCAATGGCCGTGAACAGGACAATGATGGCCAGCACGGTCATCACGCCCTGCATCCCCACCCCGCCCGCCAACCACACGGAACATTTCTCCTCCGGCTGGTAGCGAATGCCTTCGTTCACCGGGGCTGACATTAGCTACCCGTTGCGGCGCTCCTTCCCCAGCCCCGCCGCCCCGGATGCGGTGCTGGTTTCAAAAACCACCGCCAAGGCCATTTCCCGGTCTCCCAGGTCTTCCACCTGCCAGGTGGCGGCCGACAGGAGCGGATAGTGAAAAGTCCCGCTTCGCCCGCCCCCGAGTATCTCCGCCGGAGCCTGAAACCGGACAAAGTCGGTGTGGAGACCCGTGCCCCACGCCTTGACGAGGGCCTCTTTGATAGTCCAGAACCGCAGAAAGGTCGCCAACCAGGCTTCTCCGGTCAGACCGGCCAGGATCTGCTGTTCGTCCGGACCGAAGAGTGTTCCAGCCAGTCCCGGGAGGCTTGGGCGGGTTCTTTTCTCCTCCACATCCACCCCCACCCTTCCCTGCCCGGACAGGGCGAACACTCCCACCGCGCCGCTGTGGCTGAGGTTGAAATCGATCGGCGCCCGCACCCCATCCTTCCGGACAAACGGTTTGGCACGCTCTTCGAGGTCGAACGTCAAATCCCGGTTCTCGCACCCCAGTCTGCTACTCAGCTCCACTCGAAGGGCCGCCCGACACAGGACGAACTGTCGGCGAGGGAGCGAATGGCGAAATCTTCGACACCGGCGACGCTCTTCCTCAACCAACCAGCCCCAGGCTGCGGCTTCCCGCGCGGGGTTCCTGCTCAAATCAACGCGAAAAACCTCAACCGGACCGGTCGAGGCATACGTCTGCCACCATCGCTGGGCGTGAGCGACAGGATGTGGATCGGGCGGTAGGTTCGCCCGGGTCAGGTCCTTACCCTCCCCGGCAAGGACCAAACCGGATTATTGCTCGGGTGGGAGATCAGGCTGCGTCGGCGTCCAGACGCGCGATGAGTTCCCGGGTCGTGTTGATGGTGGCCCAAGTGTCGGCGCCGAACTCGACGTTGAACTCGGCGTCCAACAGCTTGGCGAACGCCAGGAAATCCAACGATGAAACTCCCGATTCCCGGAGGCTCGAATCCAAATCCAACGGGCGACCCATGGACCGACCTTCAATATCCAGGTGCTCGTCGACCAGTTTCATGATCCTCTCCTCGGTGGTAGCCATGTGGACCTCCTGCTAGCAATAAGTTGGCTTAGGTCAAAAAGCCTAGTCCAATGGATCAGACCCAATGTCTCCTTCTCCGGAAAGGATACCCGAGTACCTCCGCCGGGGTCGGCAATCGGTGATCACATCCGTGACCACTGGGATGACATCTGCGACCGCGCCTGCCTCACCGAGTCGGACAGAGACTGGCTATGGGAACGCCAGTTTCTCAACCCCTTCGCTTTGGAAGGCTACGAAAAGAAGATCCCATAACCGTTGATCGGCCAATGTGAAACTGCGATGCAAGATATCCGGGAGTGCTACTTACACCTCAAACAGCCGGCATCACCCGGGACACCTACCCGGCGATGGACCGCAGTTCGGGCAGAACCTCTTTTTCGACCATTTCCAGGGTGCGATTGGGGTTGGTGGAAGCGATCTGGATGGCCACGTAATCGGCGCCGATCTCGGTTGCGAGGGGGCGATAGACCTCAATCAGATCCTCCACCGAGGAAGCCATGGTGTATTTGCCCAGGACCTCGGAGCGATCCATGGAATCGGCCCGTTCCCGCAGCACCATCGGATCAACCGCCTGCAGCCTTCCGGGTGCTCGCAGCCCGCGCATGCTGCCCAACGCCTCCCATGCTTCCGACTCGTCGCCGGCCAGTACACACCAGCGGGTGGTCATCAGGGTCCCCGACCTGCCCCATTTCTCCGCCGAGGCGCGGAACGGCCCGATTGCCCTCTCCATGGCCACGGCAGGATCCTTCACGCTGACGATCAGGCCATCGGCCCGCCTTCCGGCGAAGGTGGCCGACTGCGGACCTCCGGCGGCCATCCAAATGGGGGTCTTGCGAGGCGGGGGGCTGTAGAGCCTGGCCTTGTCAATGGTGTACCAGTCACCGGAAAAGTCAAGCTTTTCGCCCTCCAAGAGCCGATGCATGATCTCAAGCGCCTCCCGCATCCTTCTGATGCGTTCGCGGTAGTCGCCGAATTTGAATCCCATCGGGCCCTCATTGATGTTCTCTCCGGTGCCCACTCCCAAGACGAACTTTCCTCCGGTGAGCCTGTCCATGGTGGCAGCCGCCTGGGCGATCAGCGCGGGGTGATAGTGGTAGAGCGGGCAGGTGACGGATGTGGCGAGTTCGGCGTCCGTGCGGGCCGCCACCGCCCCCAACCAGGACCACACGAACCCCGATGCGCAGTTGTCGTCGACCCAGGGGTGAAAGTGATCCGATCCCAGGATCATGTCGAATCCGGCTTCCTCGGCTCGGACCGCTTGATCCACCAGCACCTCCGGCTGGTACGACTCGTGACTGCAAAGCCAGGCGAATTTCAAAACTCTCTCCTTGGTGGACAACCACACCGAGGTTACCCCTTTGAACAACCGCCTTTGGACAGTCTGTCTCTATCAACAAAGGCCTTTTCGCCACGACCGGGGTCAACCGCGAACAACTGGATAACCCTGAACGGATTTCCATCCAGCGCCAACCCCCGGGTGGCACACATGCTTGATCTTCTGTCGGTAGAAGGGGATTTATGATTAGGTTTGGTTTGTCAACTTGGCGTTATATGGTCATGTTTTGTCACACCCGTGGGGGTATAATGATCGGGTATGAACGAAGTGGCAACCGGAGCGAACGGACGGGTCGTGGACCAACGGACGGGCAACCAGGTACGGGTAGTGCTGCCGTCGGTTCCGGTGCGGGAAGCGTCGTTGGCCGGACTGCAGGAGCAGATGCGGTCGGCCAGCCGAGCCAAAGCCCAGGCCGAAGCGATCCGCGCGCGGGCCGCCGCCGAGTACAGCCGACGCCTGGGTGACAAAGCCACCGAAAAAGAACTCCGGAAACAATCCCGCCAATCAGCCCGCGGTACACGAACCGAAGTGAAAGTCGCCACCCAACTCAAAGACCTGCCCAACACCAAAAATGCATTCGAGACAGGCGAAATCACCTTCGGGCATGCCAAGGTAATCGCCGCCACAGCCGAACGGGCGAAAAACATTGACGAGCAGGAACTGGTAGGCCGGGCCAAGGTGGAACCGGTGGACGTGTTTTCTCGCACCGCCCGCCGTCACGAACAACAACGTTCCCACGATGACGGGATAGGAATGTTAGAAGCCCAAAAACGGGCCCGGCGGGCGTGGATCAAAACCGACCGGGACGATGGCATGACCGTCCTCTACGCCCGGTTCGATCCGATAACCGGCGCCCGGATCAGAAACGCCCTATCCCACCGCACCGACCAACTATGGCGAGAAGAACACCCCAACCATCGTCCCTCCACCGAACAACGCCTGGCCGACGCCGTGGCTGATCTGATCTGCCGACCCGACAGAACCCAAGAGAAGAAGGGCAAACCAGGATGGGCCGGGGCCACGCTGTTTATCACTGCCAACTACGACGTGGTAACCCAAAAGCTACAGGACGCCCAACTGGCTGACGGGACTCCCATACCCGTGGAAACCATAAAAGAGTTGGCGTGTGAGGCGGAGATCGTTCCCGCCTTCTTCGACAGCCGTTCCCAGCCGCTGTGGGTGGGAACGAGCAGCCGACTCGCCACCCGAGCACAACGCATGGCCCTGTTCGCCCGCGACCGGGGCTGTGTGGGATGCCAAACCGATCCCGAATGGTGCCAAGCCCACCACATCATCCCCTGGCAGGAGGACGGACCCACCAACATCGACAACCTGGTCCTGCTATGCAGCAGATGCCACCACCAAATCCACGACAACCGATGGCAAATACACCAAACCCCGGACGGCAAACACGTAATGCTCCCACCCCCACGCCATCGCCCGCCCCCACCGAACAACCACCCCCGCCGCAGGAGACGACGGCGAAAACTCACCACTCAACTACGCCGGTAAAACCCGCGAAACAAACCCGCCTCCCAGGGTTGACCACAGCCCCTCGGGTCGGCCACACTGAACAAGCTACTGAAACCAACCCCCGGGAAACGAGCGCTCAACCCCGGGCCGCAACAACCCAAACAACGCGACACCCACACACTGCGATCAAACGCGGAAAAGTCGCGAAAACCCACGGACAGGCGGTGGCGGGGGAGGGCAACCCGAAAGGGGAGAAATTCGCGACTTTTGCGACTCTCTGGCGAGAACCTACTAAGACTCATTATGGATTCGGCGACCCACAGCCCCAGTCGCCGGCTCCGGAACATTGCCGTGCTTCCGCCGGTTATCATCGAATCCTGATGAAGTCACCGCCAAGGGCCATGCCCGCCATCATTACCCCCTTCAACGAACACCAGGAACTCGATCTCGGCGCCCATCGCCACAACCTTTCCTTACTGGGCTCAATGGGCTATGAAGGTTTCGTCCTGGGTGGATCCACCGGGGAAGGACCCCTGTTGGAACCCGGGGAACGGCTGCGCCTCACTGCCGCCGCCCGGGATGGCATGGGAGACGGCACATTTCTGTTGTGCGGCATCAACGCCGAGACCAACCGGGCCGCAACACGGCAGATCGCCGAAGCCCACCAGGGGGGAGCGGATGCCGTGCTGGTCCTCACCCCCACCACCATGTCTCGCAACCGCACCAACTTTCAGAGCGCCTTTTTCGAGGCAGTGGCGGATGAATCGCCCCTTCCGGTGTTTCTCTACTCGGTTCCGATAGTGACCGCCTATTCGCTGCCGCTTGAAACGGTCTGGGAACTGGCCCAACACCCCAATGTGGCGGGCATGAAGGATTCCAGCGGGGACGCCACCCGGCTGCAGCGGATGCTGGCGGGCCTGCCCGATGATTTTGCCCTCTACAACGGTTCTGCTCATTCTGTGAACCTGGCCCTAGCCGCCGGGGCTCACGGTGTGATCCTGGCAGCCGCCAACTACCTGCCGAGGCTGGGCTTGGAATTGGTAGCGGCTGCCCTGGAAAGCCCCCCCGGGGACATGAAACGCCAACACCGTCTGAGCGCCGGCAACGATGGTGTGGCCCGGCACGGGATTCCGGGAGTGAAAGCGGCCGCCGAACTGGTGGGACTCCGGGCGGGGCGCTGTCGGGCTCCGTTGCTGGCGGTGGACGAAGAGACTCAGGCCGGGTTCGCCCCCCTGCTTTAGACCGTCCCGCCGGTGTAGGCGGATATCACCGCTTCGGGGGCGCCCTGCATGCGAATCTTTCCCCGGTCGAGCCACAGAACACGGGAGGCCAGATCCCCGATCAACTCCATGTCGTGGGAAACCAAGATGGTGGCCGCCCCCTGTTCCATCACTTTCCGCACCCGCTGCCGGGATGTCTCCTGAAAACTCTGGTCGCCGACACTGAGGATTTCATCAACCAGCAGCACGTCGGGTTGGATATCGGTGACGATGGAAAAACCCAGCCGAGCGAGCATCCCCGAGGAAAAGGCTCGCACGGCAACGTCCGAGAACTCCGACAACCCCGCCCATTCGATGATCTCCTCGGCCCGTTGTTCCATTTCCCGGGGGGAGCGGCCCAGGATCGCCCCATACAGAATCACGTTTTCCGTGGCGGTCAACTCCACATTGAATCCCGCTCCCAGTTCGATGAGCGGCGCCACCAGTCCTCTCACCACCACCCGACCCCGGGTGGGGGGCAACACCCGGGCCATGATCTTCATGAGGGTGGACTTCCCCGCCCCATTGTCACCGATCACGCCCAGCACCTCTCCGCGATCGACCCTCAACGACACGCCAGAAACGGCTCTCAGTTGATCCACCACCATCCGCCGACGCAGAGAACGGATCACCTGCTCTTTGAAGGTGCCGGGACGGTCCCGCACCAGGGGATAGATCAAGGAGACTTCCCGGCAGTCGACCGCGGGAGAACTCAAACCAGCACCGCCAGTCGCCGCCATGACCGGGAGAAGATCCAAGCTCCTCCCAACAACGCCGCGGCGGACGTGGCCACCATCACCACCCACATCCACCCGGGGGCAAATCCACCCCCGTATATCAGTCCCCTGAACACCTCCAGATAGGAGTAGAGGGGGTTGAAATGGATCAACACCACAAACCGATCGGGAACGATGGTCACCGGATAGAAGCCGGGTGTTGCGTACATGGCGAGGGTGAGCAGAACCCCCACTATGTCGAGAACATCCCGGTAGGCCACCGCCAAGGACGCCACCATCATGCCCAAGCCCGCCACGAACATGGCCAGGAACACCAGTGGAATGGGCGCCAGCAGGGCGGTGACGGGTATCCCGACTCCGGCCACCAACTGCACCACCAGTAGCAACAGGATGTTGATTCCGAAGTTGACCAGAGCCGCCAGGGCGGGCGCCACCGCGAACACCTCGGCCGGAACGTACACCTTGGAAAGAATCCCGGCGGAATCGACTATCGACGACCCCGACGCCACCACTCCCTGCGAAAAAAAGGTAATGAGCATCACACCCGACAGCACATAGACCACATAGGGGACATCTCCGGGAATCTCAAACCGAAAAATCGTGCTGAACACCGCCCACATCACCCCCACCGTCAGAAGCGGATTCAGAAGGGTCCACCACACCCCCAACATGGAACGCTTGTAGCGGACCGTGAGGTCCCTTTTCACCAACAGTCCCAGAAGGCCCCCATAGCGACGGAGATTGGCGATTTCCGACGCCACCGGACGGCGGGGTTGGTCGGAGTCATAGTGAGAGACCGGCGGCGGCGCTCTCACCAGATTCCTCTCCGGGTGAACACTTCCCGTAACCGGTCCGGACGGTCGGTCATTATCCCGTCCACCCCCCGGTCCAGCAGGGCCTCCATCTGTTCCGGGCGGTCAACCGTCCAAATGTGCACCGCCGTCCCCATCCGATGGTAAGCCCGCACCGTTCGCCGGGTGACCAGGGGCACCAGACCGGACCGAACCGGAATCTGCAGGGCGACATGGCGGGTGGCGGCGCGTCGCCCGAGCCAGGCGGCCCTCACCAGGCGAGCCACCTCCTTTTCTCCGGCGGAAGTGGCCAGAGAGCCACCGGACAACTCCTCCATGCGGGCCACCCGGGCATCGGCAAAGGACGCCACAATCACCCGGTCGGCCAGGCGCATCCTCCGAATCAACCTCCACAGGGGCTCCTCGGTATGGTCGGCCTTCAGTTCCAGCACCATGTTCAGATCGGGGAAGGCGCCGGCAACCTCTTCCAGGGAGGGAACCCTGATCCCCTGGCCCCGGAAGGGAAAGTCCTGATCGGGCCCGTGGTTGTATCCGGCATCGAATCTCCGCACCTGCGACCAGGAAAATTCTCTTATCTCCCCCTGTCCGTCGGTGGTCCGCTCCAGGGTGGGATCATGAAAACACACCGGCACTCCGTCGGACGTGAGGTGGAGATCGGTCTCTATCCATCGATAACCCATGGCCACAGACCGGGAGAACGCCTCCATGGTGTTCTCCGGCCAAAGACCCGCACCCCCACGGTGAGAGATCGCCAGGGTTTGGGAATCAGGCCGCCGATTCATCCGATTGACCCACCGCGGTCAGATCCCCTTCCCGAATCAGTTCCCACACCATGGGCAGGTCAGGATGGTTGGCCAACTCACCGAAACCACCCGCCTCCAGGATGACTATGTCTCCCACCGCCCCCCGACCGATCCAACCCCTGGCCTTGTCGCCCAGCGCCCGGGCGCCGCCCAAAGTGGCGCACCACAAGGCCGTTTCCATGGGTACGTCGCCGGCCTCGGAAGCCACCCAGGCCAAAAACGGCATGGAGGTCACCGATCGCTCCCCGGGCAGGCATCCGGTGCCCAACGCCACGGGTATGCCCCGATCGATCAGGCTTCTGATGGGAAGCCGCGTTCGGACGCTGTTCATGGGAAGCACCACCACCGCCCCGCCGCTGTGGCGCAGGGCCTGCAGGGTTAACTCGTCCAGCCGGGTCATGTCCTGCACCGCCAAAGGCCGAAGCGACCGGACCAGGTCCGTGGGAATACCCGGAGATCCGTGAAGTCTCACCCGTTTTCGCAGGCTGCCCATCGTCGAGCAAATCTGACGGGCGTCCCCGGTGGAATAGCCCTGGGCGCCCACCACCACCGAGATCCCGGAGACATATTGGGCGATCTCCCGGAGAAATCTCCTCCCTTCCCCGTCCTGGGCCGATATCTCCGTGTCAGGCCCCACCCTCCAGTTCGACACCACTTTCATGGGAAGCTTTTGCTTCAACTGGTTGGCCGCATCCAAACGCCCCTTGTCCTCCGCCAGATTCCCCCGGGACCCCACCGACACCGACAGGCAGGTCGCCCCTCCGGCCAGCAGCCGTCCCGCCCACTCGGTGGCCACTTCTTCCACCGACACCTCGTCGGACAACGTGGCGCCCGGGGTTCCCACCACCTGGCAGAAGGCGTCCACAAACCCCGGCGCCGCCACCCGTCCGCCGCAGTCGAATCGGGGCAGGGCCCCGAGTTGGCGCGGTATCTCCCGCTCGGCCCCCACCCAGGCAACCCGTCCCCTGCGGATCGCCACCGCGGCATCGTCGATGATCCCAAACGAACTGCCCCAGGAAGGGTCGTTGGTCATCAACCGCCCGATGCCGGTCACCAGCCGATCGGTTCCATGGGGTCGAAGGGCCTCCTGGGCAACGGTGTGGACGGTAACCGCGCATTCGTCACAGATCGCCACCCCTTTGGGACCGGCCACCACATATGAACCCGGCCCGGGAAGTTGGCTGCAGAAAGAACATCTGGAAGGCATCTGAAGGCTTGGTGTATGGGAGGGGTCGAGGACAGCGCGAACATAGTTGAGGGTACCTGCGGGAGGGACATTCTGGGCGGCGTCTTGGTACCGTGAGGAAGAAACCGAAGCGAAAGGCGTCGTCTTATGCAGTGCGGATACGAGTTGGCCGGGGAAGTGGCGGTGATCACTCTCCAACGTCCTTCCCGCTACAACGCCCTCACTCTCACCATGATCGGGGAGCTGACCGAGGCTCTCGGCCAGGCCAACGAGGAAGCTCGGGCCACGGTCATAACCGGAGAGGGACGGGCCTTTTGCGCCGGGGCCGATTTGATGGAGCTAACCGGCGAGTTGGAAAAAGCGGGGGATCTCGAAACTATTTTGCTTCGCCATTTCCATCCCCTGATCGAAGCCCTGCACCACTCTTCAACCCCCACCGTGGCGGCGATCAACGGTCCGGCCGCCGGAGCAGGAATGGGGATCGCGCTCAGCTGTGATCTGCGAGTGATGGATCCGGGGTCCTACTTCATGAGCGCCTTCATCCACCTGGGACTCACCCCCGACTCGGGCACGGCCTGGTACCTGCCGCAAATGGTGGGGCTGAGCCGGGCGATCGAAATCACCATGACCGGGAGAAAGGTGAGCGCCCGCGAATCTTTGGACATCGGACTCTGCCATCGCCTGTCGGCCCCGGGAGAATCTTTGTCGGAGGCCCGGGAGTGGGCGGAACAGTTGTGCGACGGCCCCACCGCCGCCTACCCCGCCAACCGGAGGCTCTTGTACGAGGTGTCAGCCACCGATGTCAGCCAGGGATTGGCTGCCGAAGCCCGCAGCCAAGGAGAGCTGGGCCGTTCGGCGCTGTTCTCCGAGGGGGTTTCGGCCTTCAAGGAGAAACGGAAAGCCGACTTTCGTTCGGTGTAGAAAGGCTGTCGGACGTCCCAAGAACTTGGGGGTTATTCTCAGCCGGCGCCCGGGCAGGAAACGGCTCCCACTCTCGGGGCGATCGACCGGTTAGACCTTCACCACGTAGACAGTGAGAGTAAGGTCGAGACCTTCTCCATGGCCCACCGCCACCCCCACGGTGGTGTTCAGCCACTCCAGTTCCTCATCAGAGGTTTGAAAAGTGAGAAGTTCCCGGGGCATCGCCTCGGTCCTCGACTTCATGATGCTCACTCCCAGGGCGCGGTAGGAAACGGTCCGGCGGCCCTCGCCGATCACACCCCGGATATCGAGGTCGAGATTCCCGTCGGCCCGGACGGTGGCGTAGTCCGTTCCCGACACCGGAAGGGAACCCTCCCAGTGGGGACCCACCGCCTGCCCTTCGAACGCAAAGTCGATGCGGACCCCGGCCGGGGTCTTGCCCAGCATCCGCGGTTGGAGACGGGCGGTGATGGTGCAGAATTCTTCCAGTCGGGGCATGGCTTCAGGCTCCTCCGTCGGGGCCTCTTACACTACTTCCGAATGTGTGGCAGGTTCGGCCAAACCGGGGACCCTGACTATTACGGGTCCCTTCTCCAAGCCGACGCCATGGTCGAAGAACCTCTCTCCCCCAGTTGGAACGTTGCCCCGACCGACCGGATATATGCCGTCCGCCATCGCAAGGGGAATACCCGCCTGGAGATCCTCCGCTGGGGCCTGATACCTCACTGGGCTCCCGACCTGCGGACCTTCCACATCAACGCCCGCTCCGAAACCCTGGTGGAAAAGGCCCTGTTCCGCGATGGACTGGCCCGCCGTCGCTGCCTGATTCCCGCCGACGGGTTCTACGAATGGACCGCCCGATCGCAGGGTCACGTTCCCTATTGGTTTCATCGCCAGGACAGTCACCCCCTGGCTCTGGCGGGCATCTGGTCGGTCAGGCGCCATCCCAAGCGTCCGGAAGAATGGCTGGTTTCCTGCGCCATAATCACCGGCCAGGCCCTCGGCCCGGTGGCGGCGGTGCATAACCGGATGCCGGTCGCCCTTCCTGGGGACCGGTGGGGGCCGTGGATTGATCCCCACCTGGATGATCCCTTCGCCGCCCACGACCTACTGATGGATCCTGACCTGCACAATTGGACATCCCACCCGGTTTCCCGGCGGGTTAACCGGGTAGCCAACAACGATCCCACCCTTGTGGAACCGGTCACCTATCCCTCCGCTCCCATCTTGGACATGTAGAAGTAGGGGAAATGCAGAAGTAGGGTTCCTCGCTCCCGCTCAGGGTTGGCGGCCCACCAGCGCCAGATAGCGATCGACGATCGAAGCGTCGGCGGAGACCTCCATCGGCGGACCGATCCTACCGCTCTTGCGGAACATCTCCGCCCGGGCGCCGATCAGATCGTAGCTGACCTGGCAAAGGTCCGGTGGAAGGCTGACGTCGACCCCGGTGGCCTTCCCGATATCCCAGGCATGGGTAAGGGGATCCCATTGAACGTAGGACACAAAAGACGCCATATCCATCCTCCCGAACCAGTATTTGTCCTCACGCTCCAACACCCCCGGCTGTTGAAGAGCAGCCAAAACCGAACTTCGGGTCTGTTCCCAACGGGCCAGGGGATTCTCCGGCGCCTCCGGCATCACCGGACGGCGCCACTTCCCCGTGCGGGCTATCTCGGCCAGGGCGTCCAGCACCCCACACTGGTGCGCCAGCACGTCACGGGCCGTCCATCCGGCGCAGGGAGAGTGATTGTCCCAGGCATCTGGTGGCACCTGTCGGCACACTGCGTCGAAAGTCTCCACCGCCCGGATGAAGTTTTGAAGCTTTCGGTTCATGGATGCAAGCTCATGGTAACCCCGGCCCGGCGGACCTGACCAGGCCTCCCTTCCCAAGGGGGCAAGGGTCTATCCTCAAAAAAGGCAACCCGGCACACAGGCCGGCGCCGTTGATTGCGAGGGATGCCATGCCCACCGTTCGGACAGAAAGCCCACGCCGCGTCCCCACCCCCCGAGGAGCGCCACCTGCCTGATCGAGGCCCGGTCGGCGGTTCCCATGCCGATCTCCCCAACCACCGCCCAACCACTCGTCCCCTGATATCGGGGACCCACGGGGTGATGGCCGCCGGACATCCCCTGACGTCGGTGGCCGGGATGCAAATGCTCCTTTCGGGAGGAAACGCCTTCGATGCGGTGGTGGCCGGACTGTTCGCGGCGGCGGTGGTGGAACCGACTGCGGCCTTCTCTCTGGCGGCGGAGAGCGTGTTCATGATCTACGACTCCCGCACCGGAGACCTCCGTTCTGTGAGCGGACAGGGCGTGGCCCCCGCCAGAGCCACCGTAGACTTCTACCGGTCGGCCGGTCTCGATTCGATTCCCACCGGTCCGGGCCGAATGGCGCCTTTGTCGTTCACCGTTCCCGGCGCGGCCCACGCCGCCATCGCCCTGCTCGACCGATACGGCGCCAAGAGTCTGAGCGAGGTGCTTGAACCGGCCATCAGGTACGCGGCGCAAGGCATCCCCCACTACCGCCCCATGCTTGATTTCCTGCGCCAAGAGGCCACCCTCGCCCAGTTCAAACTCTTTCCCCACGGCGGGTCGGAGGTCTTTTATTCCGGAGACCGGATACCAGAGCCCGGGTCCCTGCTGGTGCAACCCGGCCTGGCCGGAACCCTCCGAGCCATGGCTTCGGCCGAGCAGGCCTGTTCGGGAGGGCGGTCGGAAGCCCTGGGAGCGGCAAGCGACGAGTTCTACCTCGGACGGATCGCCCGATTGATCGCCGATTCCTCGGCAGGTGTGGGGGGAGTATTGGACTATGAAGACCTGACCACCTATCGATCCCGCTTCGAGACCCCGCTGTCATGCCGTTATGGGGGATACGAAATTTTTGGCCAAGGGACCTGGTCGCAGGCGGCGGTCCTGTTTCAGGCTCTGAACATCCTCCGGCATTTCGATCTCGGGGCCATGGGACACAACACCCCCGCCTACATCCATACGGTCACCGAGGCCCTGAAGCTCTCCCTGGCCGACCGTCAGGCTTACTACGGCGACCCCGGCCATGCCGAGGCGCCGGTGGAGGAACTCCTGTCAAGGGAATACGGAACCGCTCGGGCCAGTTTGATCGACCCGGCCCGCGCCTTTCCCCAAATGCCTCCGCCGGGTGACCCCTGGACCCTCTCGCCGTCGGCGGGGCGATACATCGATCCGGTGGTCTGCGCCTCGCCCCCCAATGTCTCACCCTTGCCTGACACCGGCACCACTCATGTGGCCGCCATCGATCAGCATGGCAACCTGGCGGCCGCCACTCCCAGCGGCGGGTCCTTTGAGAAGTCGGTGTATTTCGGGGAACTCGGATGCGCTCTCAGCACCCGCATCGAGGTTTTCAATCTTTCCCCGGGCCACCCCAATGTCATCAAACCCGGCAAGAGCCCCCGGACCACTTTGGTCAACTACATAGTGGCCGAAGGGGGCGTCCCCCTGATGACCTTCGGCTGCCCCGGGGGAGATCATCAGACCCAGGCCAATCTTCAACTCATGCTGAACACCTTCATCTTCGGGATGAACCCGCAGGAAGCGGTGGAAGCGCCCCGGTTCGCCACCGACAGCACTCCGGACTCGTTCTATCCGCATCGGTACTTCCCGGGCCGACTATCCCTGGAAGCGGCCTTCCCGGATGGCACCGCGGAGGCCCTGGCCGGTCTCGGTCACCGGGTGGTCAGATCCGAAGCCTGCGGCATGGGGGCCATCATCACCCGCTCCGATCCTGTGTCCGGGGTGGTGTGCGCCGGCGCCGATCCGAGACGGCCCACCTACGCGCTGGGATGGTAAGAGCCTGCGCGGTTGGGTTTTGGGGGGGTCGCGAAAAACAGGATGGCCGATGGCTTGACTTTGTCTCCGGGGTGACACATAGTGATAGGAGTCAAGCACCTCCCGGTCTGTTCAGACGTCGACCAGACCGGCCGCAGGGATCACAATTTTCGGGAAAGCGAAATCCTCGTTCTGCGTGGTGGATTCGCGTCCCGACCCCAGGAAAGGTGGTGGCGGGGGAGGGTCCCGCGGGGACAGGAATTTCGGGGCTGTTTTCGCGAAATAGCGTCAGATTTCACAAGTTTCGCCGCCCGAACCCCTCCCTCTATACCAATCCGTAAAGCCGGTGGGCGGGGGACCGGTTGCTCCTCGGTGAATTTCTGAGGAGCGCCTGACTTAACCCCCCAGTTTGGCGTGTATCAGCGCGGCGGCTTCCCCCACGGTGGTGATCTCCTCGGCCTCCTCGTCGGGAATCTCCACGCCGAACTCGTCCTCCAGCGCCATCAGCAACTCCACCACGCCGAGCGAATCGACATCCAGGTCTTCCTCGAAATTGGCTTCGGGGTGCAGCTTTTCTTCTTCGAGGTCCAATTCCTCCACCAGAATTCTCATAAGCCTGCTATCGATGTCCGCGCTCATGGTTGTCCCTTCTTTCGCTTCAGATGGAGAACAGTTCCGGTCAGCCTATTGGACAGGTTGCACCGTGTTCAGGTTACCTACCCTGTGGCCTCCGGGGTAAACCATCAAGAGTATCGCGCCGGCACCTCAGAGCGCCAAACCTCCGTCCACCTGCCACACCTGCCCGGTCACGTAGGAGGCCGCGTCGGATGCCAGAAAACTCACCACCTTGGCCACTTCGGATGGTTCGCCCACCCTTTGCAGAGCCGTCCCCGAGGCCATGGCCCCGGCGGTGGATTCCCCCAGTGGAGCGGTCATATCCGTGACGATGAAACCGGGCGCCACCACGTTGGCGGTGATCCCTCGGGAACCCACTTCCCGGGCCACCGATTTGGCGAATCCGATCAAACCGGCCTTGGAGGCGGCGTAGTTGGCCTGCCCGGCGTTGCCGGTCACCCCCGCCACCGAACTGATGCAGACAATCCTTCCCCACCGGGCTCGCAACATACTGCGCAATGCCGCAGAAGTGCACAGGTAGGCCGAACGCAGATTAACTGCGATCACTTCGTCGAACTGTTGGGGACGCATGCGGGCCAACAGTGCATCCCGGGTGATTCCGGCGTTGTTGACCAGCACCGTAACCGGACCCAGGGACGCCTTCACCTGTGCAAACATGCCCTTCACTGCTTCGGAGTCCGAGACGTCGGCGCCGACCGGGACGGCCTGCCCGCCGCCGTCACGGATCATCTCGGCCACTTCCGCCGCGGCATCCGAGCGATGGGCGTAGTTGACCGCCACCTGATACCCGAGATCCGCCAACTCCAGGCACACGGCCCTCCCGATTCCCCTCGACCCTCCCGTGACCAGAGCCACCCGGCTCACTTCAGTTTCTCCGGCACTCCGTAAGCCGCAAAATTGCCCTCCAGCAGATCCATCAGAGACCGGTCGGTGGGAGCCAGAGCAGCGTTGCTGTGCTCCAGCGGATGGGTGCGATCACCCCATCGCACCAACGCGGCCGCAGCGGTCAACCCGCCCCCGAACGCCGCGAACACGATATAGTCGCCCGGTGAAATGCAGCCCTGCTCCAAAGCCTCGGTGAGCGCCACCGGAATGGTGGCCGCCGAAGTGTTTCCATAGGCGTGGATGTTGGTGTAGACCTTGTCGGACGGCAACTTCAGCCGCTTGGCGGTGGCGTCGATTATGCGAATATTGGCCTGGTGGGGGATGAGCAGATCCACGTCACCCAGCGCCAGACCGGCTTCCTCCACCACCTTCACGGAGAGATCCCCCATGGCGGTAACCGCCCGGCGGAACACCTCCCGGCCGTTCATGCTGATTCCCCCATCCGGTTCTTCCAGGTGACGGGCGGGCATCCGTTCCTGGCCATCCTCGGACACTTCCAGGTAGGAAAGCGCCTCCGAGTCCATCTGCATACGTCCCGAAATCAGCCCGTAATCCTCATCGGTGGCTTCCACCACCACCGACCCCGCCGCGTCGCCGAACAACACCGCGGTGGATCGATCGGTGAAATCGATCAGAGCGCTGAGCCGTTCCGAAGCCGCCACCAAAACCCTGGAATGGATCCCCGACTCGATCATCTTGGAGGCGGTGATCAGCGAATAAACAAACCCCGAGCAATTGGCGTTGAGATCAAAAGCCGCGGTGGCCACCGGCGCCTCCAACAGACGGTGCACGTGGGCGGCCGTGGCCGGCACCACCGAATCCGAGGTGCAGGACGCCAGAATGATCAGATCGATCTCCTCAATGGAGCGCCCGGCCGCCGCCAAGGCGTGCCGGCCGGCCACCGCCGCCATGTCCGAGGCTTCGACATGACTGATCCGTCGCTCCTTGATTCCCGACCGAACGGTTATCCACTCATCGGAGGTGTCCATCATTCGTTCGAGGTCGGCATTGCTCAACACGGTGGGGGGGACGCAGCGCCCCCATCCGGTTATCGCAGCTCGCGGCATTTTCACCCTTCTCGCGAAAACCCCATGCTAGACAGGGACTCCGCCGCCCGAGCCGCCCCGGCCAGGTCATTTACCACCAGCACCTTCGCCGATCGCACCGTCCGCCTGGCCAACCCGGCGGTCACCTTGCCGGGTCCGACATGGACGAAGACCTTCACCCCTCCCTCGGCCATGGCCGCAAGACTCTGGTGAAACCGCACCGGGGAACACACCTGGTCCACCAACGTGGCGACGACCCGGTCCTCTTCCACCGGCTGTGCGCTGACATTGGCGTACACCGGAAATCGGGGCGCCCGGGGTCGCAGACCCCGAAGGGCCATCGCCACCTGTCGGGCGGCGGGGGCCATGAACGGAGAGTGAAAAGCGCCGGCCACGGCCAGACGGACCATCCGGCGCAGTCCCAGGCGCCGACCGTGGGCGCCCAGCCAATCAAGATCGGACACACCCCCCGCCATCACCACTTGGCCGGGAGCGTTGAGATTGGCCACTACCAATTGTCCTCCCTCCTCCCGGCGCATCCGGGCGATTTCTTCGGCGCGCTGGGGGTCAACGCCCATCAGGGCCATCATTCCCGACGGCTCTGCGTCGGCGGCCTGGGCCATGGCTCGCCCCCGGGCCGCCACCACGGACAGAGCTTCTTCAAAGCCCAGCACCCCGGCGGCGGTCAGGGCGGTGTACTCACCCAACGAATGGCCGGCCGCGGCCGCCGGCGGCGCCGACAACTGGGCGGCCAGTTCCAGCCAGAGAACGTAGGAGAGACAGAACAGGGCGGGCTGGGCGTGCTCGGTTCGCACCAGTGCCTCTTTCGGTCCCTCCAAGCAGAGCCGCCGAAGCGACCATCCCAACAGTTGGTCCGCCCGCTCACCCAACAGATCGGGCCGGGCGTCGAACAATTCGGCGCCCATGCCCACGAACTGGCTGCCCTGGCCGGGGAACAAGACTGCGTATTTCAGCGCCATCGGAGGTTCGACCCGGCCACTTTCAATCCGGTTACCGGCTCAATTGGGAGAAAACGCCGCCAGCAATCGATCGGCGTCGGCGTCGTTGACATCCCGGTGGGTGACCAGTCTCAGAGACCCGGCGTAGGGATGGTTGACCCGGATTCCCGCTTCCCGGAGGCGAACCCGGATGCGATCCCAACCTCCCGACAGCCGGCCCACTTTCACGATCACCATGTTGGTCTCGGTCGCTTCCGGATCCACCGCCCCGGGATGCCGGTCCGCCAAGCCCCCGGCCATCCGGGCAGCCAGACGGTGGTCCGAAGCCAGCCGCTCCCAGTCCGAAAGCGCCACCCGGGCAGGGGCGGCGAGCACACCTGCCTGCCGCATCCCTCCCCCCAGCCTCTTTCGCAGATAGCGTGCCTCTCCGATCAGATCCGCCGGGCCGCACAGAATGGACCCCACCGGGGCGCCCAAGCCCTTGGAAAAGCAGAACTGTACGGTGTTCACCTCCTCGGCGAAACGGGCAGGGGGCAAACCGGCCGCCACCGCCGCGTTGAATATCCGGGCCCCGTCCAAATGAA
This sequence comes from Acidimicrobiia bacterium, assembly GCA_965220995.1. Classification (GTDB taxonomy): domain Bacteria; phylum Actinomycetota; class Acidimicrobiia; order Spongiisociales; family ZC4RG35; genus Bin76. The sequence continues at coordinate 578,719 of OZ244856.1, forward strand.
TGGACAGACCGTGACGGCGCGCCGCCCGGTTGGCGGAGGTCATCACCTCGACGGGAACCACTCGACCTCCGGAGAGATTGTGACTGTTCTCCCACACCATGAGCCCGATCCTGGGGAACATCCGGCCAGCCAGTTCCATCGCCTGGTCGATGTCGGAAGCATTGATCCGACCCGCCGGAGCGTCCACCGGGCGGAAGGCCACCCCCGACAGAGCCGACCCGGCCCCCGCCTCGACGTTGCGCAGATGCGCCCCGGCGTCGCACAGCACCTCTTCGCCCCGCCTCGTCTGCAGCATGATCGCCAGTTGATTGCCCATGGTGCCGGTGGGAGTGAACAGGGCCGCCTCCTTTCCCATGACCGAAGCCGCCTCCTCCTGCAAGGCATTGATGGTGGGGTCGTCTCGATAGACGTCGTCTCCCACCGCCGCCGTCGCCATCGCCCGACGCATCCGGGAGGTGGGCCGGGTTACCGTGTCGGAGCGGAAGTCGGCGATGCCGTCGGGAAAGGCCATGTCAGAGAAGCTTCAGGGTTCGGCGGATACTGGTGACTGCCTGAGAGATCCGGTGACGGTTCTCCACCAGGGCGAAACGGACGTGCTGATCCCCGCTCGGTCCGAACCCAATGCCCGGACTCACCGCAACATTTGCTTCCCGCAACAGAAACAGGGCGAAGTCCACCGATCCCATATCCAGGTAGGGCTCAGGGATGGGGGCCCAGACGAACATGGTGCCGCGGGGCGTCAGCATCTTCCAGCCGGAATTGTTCAAACCATCCACCAGGGCGTCGCGCCGCTCGGCATAGATGGCCCTCACCTCTTCCACGTACCTGTCCCCCAGATTGACCGCCACAATCGAGGCAATCTGAATGGGCTGGAAGGTTCCATAGTCGAGATAGGACTTGAGCTTGGTGAGAGCCGCCACCGCCGGGGCGTTGCCCAGCACAAACGCCATTCTCCACCCGGCCATCGAGTGCCCTTTGGTCAGACTGTAGAGTTCCACCCCCACCTCATGGGCCCCTTCCACCTGCAGCAAAGAGGGCGGGCGATAACCATCAAAGTAGGTTTCGGCATAGGCAAAGTCATGGATCAAGAAGACCCCGTGACGATGGGCAAACGCCACCAGACGCTCGAAGAACGGGAGGTCGACACAGGTGGTGGTGGGATTGTGGGGGAAAGAAACGATTATCACCCTGGGCTTGGGCCAGGAGGAACGGAACAGGTCTTCCAGTCTTTCGAAATACTCGGATTCCGAGGTCACGGGAACCCGCACCACGTCGGACCCGGCCAGCACCGGAGCGTATAAGTGGATCGGGTAGGAGGGCTCGGGGGCCACCGTGGTGTCTCCCTTGTCCACCAGGGTCCAGAGCAAGTGAGAAAGACCCTCCTTGGAGCCGATAGTGGTCACCACCTGGGTTTCGGGGTCCAGATCAACCCCGAACCGCCGCCCGTAGAGGTCGGCGATGGCTTTGCGCAGGTTGGGCAAGCCCCGGGAAGCGGAGTAGCGGTGATTCTTGCTCTTGCGAACCGCCTCGACCATCTTGTCCACCACGAAGGGCGGCGAAGGCACATCGGGATTCCCGAACCCCAGATCCACCACGTCCTTCCCGGCCCGGCGAGCGGCGATCTTGGCTTGATCGACTTGGGCGAACACGTAGGGAGGCAAGCCGTGAATACGCCGAAAGTCCATTGTCATCGCAGGTTAATACGAGGGGATAGCGGGTGGGGGCGGGTGGCAAAAATAACCTGTGAAATCAGACACTAATTCGCGAAAACATCCCCCGAAATTTTCTGTCCCGAGGGACCCTCCCCCGCCACCACCTTTCCTGGGGTCGGGACCGCGAATTCACCACACAGAATGAGGATTTCGCTATCCCGACAATATGGTCCCTGCGGCCGGTCTGGACGACGTCGGAACAGACCGGGAGGTGCTTGACACCCATCACTATGTGACACCACGGAGACAAAGTCAAGGCATCAGCCACCCTGTTTTTCGCGACCCTCACAAATCACCTACCCCCGCAGGCTCTCAGGTCTCGGAGCAGGGTGAAGGGTCGGATGGTCCAACAGGCGGGGCAGAAAGAATCGAAGAGTCTCCGCCCGGGGGGGAGTCAGGGCAACCACCAGGGACTGGGCGCCGGCTTCGACCCGGCTCAACAGGGTGTGGCGGAGTCGGCTCACGGGTTGATCGGTGGCCAGCAAGCCTCCCCAACTGCGCCGTAGCCGCGGATTCATAGCTTCGACATGGGCCGCGGCCGTCTCGAAGTCGGCGATCGCCCCGCCCCAGGCGTTCCAGCCGTCCGCCAGTTCGGCGGCCAACCGGCGCAGTTCCGGCCGCCAGCCGCCCACCCATACCTCAAGGTGGGGGGCCCGGGATCGGACCGCGGCGATAGTACGCCGAAGCCTCGTGATGCGCTCCGACAGGGGCGGCGCCGCCATTCCCACCCGCTCCATCTCCCGCTCCCACCGGGAGTCACCCACCCCCAGACCGATCACGGGGGGCTGTCGGCTGAGTTCGGCGAGGGTCTGCGCCACTTGGGCGGTGTAGGCGGGCGAACGCATGGTGGTCTGCAGCACCAACGACCCCACCCGGCCCCTGGCCAGCGCCGCGACCATTCCCATGGCGGTGGTGGCTTCCAGAACCTGGCCGGTGGGTTTGCGCCAACCGGCCAGATGGTCGGTGGCCAGGACTCCGGCCAAACCCAGAGAATCCGCCGCCGTCACCATCGCGGCCACCTCCCGGGGCGAGGACTGGAACAGAGGGAGCACAGTCCAGACGGGACATTTCATTCGAGGATGGTTACTCTCCCACCAGCCATCGGAGCACCCACCGTACCCGCCCGGGCAGAAAATCCATCACTAGCCCGGCCGCCATCCTCACCCTGCCCAGCATCTCCGGGGTTCCGTCCCAGTGTTCGGTCACCACCTCTTCGGGCGCCGATTCCATCAGAATCGTCACTGCCACCACCAGCGCCAAGAGATCATCCAGCATGCCCAGAAACGGAATCCAATCCGGCGCCAGATCGATGGGGAGAGCGACGTAAACCGCCAAGGCCGCCGCCACCCGTTTGGCCCGCACCGGAACCCGTGGATCACGGGCCAGCCTGGCAACCAACTTGGCAATCTGCGGGAGGGCAACCGCCAGATCCGCCAGGGTCTTCAACACTCTATCCACGGTTCACCTTCGCTCTGCGACATTCCGCTATGCCATCTCCGGTCACCCTCACCGGGCGGCGAGTGGCTCGAAAGTAACCCACATTTCGGCACAGGGTGGGGCCGACCCGCCACTGGTGAGCCTGAGGCTGATGGACATCGCCGAAAAAATGGTAGCGGGGACGAACCTGGCGCAGATATTGCAGAATGGGGCGTGAGGCTCGCTCGGGTCTTCCGGTGACCACATCAAAGTGGAGAGCCGAAATGGCCGGCGCCAGGTGGGTGCACAGGATGTCCACCTCCCCCAAAGCGGCCAGTTTGCGGGCCATCTGTTGATCGGACACTTCCCCCGAAGCCTTGATCGGAGTGGTCAATCCGCCACCGGCGAAACCCACCCGCAGACCTTCGATCACCGCCACCTCGCCGTCCAGGAACCGCGCCCCGGCCGGAAGATGTTCGCGCAGCAGATCGGGACGGTCGACGTTCCCGTAGGTGACATAGGAGTCGCTTCCCGCCAAGGCCTCGGCCATCTGTCGATATTGCTCCCGGACCGCCTCGGTTAGTTCGGCCCGGAACCACTCCCGGCGGCCGCCCACCTTCTCTGCCCACAGCGACCGCATCTCCTCGAAGCGTGATCCGCCCCGGCTGGCGGCGATCTGTTTGGCAAAATCGATCCCCAGCACCTGGGCGAGGATGCCCTCGCCGGTTCGGTAGTCGACCAGGTTGATGAGATCTCCCAGAATCAGAAGCGGCTCTCCCCGGGAAGCCACCTCCGCCAAGGCGTCGAACCGACCGTGAATATCGGAAACCAGCAGCAAAACGGACTAGAAGTGGTTGGTGACCGCGCCGTTTTCCGCGCCGCCCACCAGGTTGGCGTATTTGGCCAGGGCGCCGGAGGGATAACGGACCGGGGCCGGCGTCCAAGCGGCCCTTCTCTTCTCCAATTCTTGTTCCGACACCAGCAGATCCAGACGGCGCGCCGCCACGTCGACTCGGATGAGGTCGCCCTCCTCCACCAACCCGATCGGTCCTCCCGTCTCCGACTCGGGAGCAACGTGTCCGATGCACAGGCCCGTGGTGCCGCCCGAGAACCGGCCATCGGTGATCAGCAGCACCTCCTTGCCCAGGCCGGCGCCTTTGAGAGCGGCGGTAATGGCCAGCATTTCCCGCATCCCCGGGCCGCCCCGGGGACCTTCGGTGCGGATCACCACCACTTCTCCCGGGAAGATCTTTCCCGCGAACAGTTGGGCCAGGGCATCCTGCTCGCCGTCGAAAACCCGGGCCGGGCCCTCGAAGACCTCCAGGGCCACCCCCGCCACCTTGACCACCGCTCCCTCGGGCGCCAGAGATCCCCGCAGCACCGCGATTCCGCCTTCGGAAGCGATCGGTTGGGAGACCGGTCGCAACACTGCCTGGTCGGAGGGGACCACCACCTCCCTCAGGTTCTCGGCCATGGTGCGCCCGGTGGCGGTGAGACAATCACCATGGATCAGCCCCTCTTCCCAGAGCACCCGCAATACCACCGGAACCCCGCCGAGATAGTCGATGTCCACCATGTGGTATTTCCCGAAAGGCTTGAGATCCCCGATGTGGGGAGTCCGTCGGCTGATCCGGTCGAAGTCCTCCAATTCGAGTTCGACTTCCGCCTCGTGGGCGAGGGCCATCAGATGAAGCACGGCATTGGTGGAACCTCCCAGGGCCATCACCGTGGTTATGGCGTTCTCGAAGGCCGGTCGGGTGAGAATCCGGCGGGGCCGGATGTCCTCTCGCAGCAGGTCCATCACCGCTTGGCCGCTTTGACGGGCGTAGACCTCCAATCGGGTGTCAACCGCCGGAACGGAAGCCGATCCGGGAAGCGACATGCCGATCGCCTCCCCCACCGACGCCATGGTGTTGGCGGTGAACATCCCGGCGCAGGATCCGGCGCCCGGGCAGGCGTTGCGCTCGATCTCATCCAGTTCCCCCGGGGTGATCCGCCCCTGCGATTCGGCGCCAATTCCCTCGAAAACGTCCACCAGGGAAATATCCCGGCCCCGGTATCGACCCGGCAGGCTGGACCCGCCGTAGAGGAACACCGAAGGCAGATTGAGGCGGGCGGCCGCCATCAGCATCCCGGGCAGGGACTTGTCACAGCCGGCGATGGTAACCAAGGCATCGAAGCGTTCGGCATGAACCACCAATTCCACCGAGTCGGCGATTACCTCCCGGGAGACCAGCGAGGCGCGCATTCCCTCGTGGCCCATGGAGATGCCGTCGGAAACCGCGATGGTGGCAAAAGTGAGACCCACGCCCCCCTCCACCCGGACACCCTCCTTGGCCCGTTCCGCCAACGCCGGTCCGGTTATGTTGCAGGGAGTGACCTCGTTACCGGCTGAGACCACGCCTACCTGCGGTTTGGTGAAGTCCTCGTCGGAGAGGCCCACCGCCCTCAACATGGCCCGCGCCCCGGCCCGGGCCGGACCTTCGGTTACATCCTGGGAGTGAATCTTCAGAGACATATCCCGATGATAAGCCTGCCCGCGGCGAACTGCCCTTACCGGTCAGCCCACTGTCTTCTATCTCTTTTATCTCTTTGAACCACACCCGGTCAATCCCGACACATGAGGGAACACCTCGATCCGCGCCCTCTCATATCACCGACCATCGGGCCAGAGTGGAGAGAAGCCACCTGTAGTTATCGGTGACCACCAGGATCGCCACGGTGGCCAGCGCCGCCCGGGCCGCCATGGCCATCCCGCGGGTGTCGGCGAAACGGCGGACGATGGGGACGTAGGCCAACACCGCGGTGGTTATTACCAGGGGAATCATCACTCCCATCAGGTAGATCGCCAAACGCGCCAGGGCGATGGCCGGAGCATCGGGCGCATCAGTGAGGACCTCCCCCAATTCCTCGCCCACGCAGGGAAACCAGGTTGCCCCCGACAACAGCCCCAGCAAGGCCGCCGCGCCCAGACCGGCCGGCCGATGGTCCACCAGGAGAGCCAATCCCAGGCCCCCCAGCACCAACAGCAGGGAGGCGCCCCGTTCGGCCAGGACCGTGGACAGTCCGGCCGCCCTGATCCAGGCCGACACAACGGTGAACCCCGCGTATACCCACAGCACGCCGATCCGTTTCGACCTCCGCAGCACCACCAGCGCCACAGCCGGAAGCAAGATCGAATAGGAACAGGGAAGAACACTTGACCGAATCCCCTCGGCCAGGAGGTTCACGACTCCTCTTCGATAAGGGACGCCACGGTCTGCTCCAACTCCCGGTACTTTCCCTCCCCGATGTGATCAAAGCGCACCCGACCCAGCGGGTCCAGCACGTAGGTTCGGGGCCAGTAGGCCCGACCACCGGTCTGCCATTCCCAGAATGTTCGTCGTCTTCGGTCGAGCACCACCGGCCAGGTAACCCCCAAATCCGTCATGGCCTCGACTATGTTGTTCACGTCTTCTTCGTATTTGAACTCGGGGGAATGGATGCCCACGATCTCCAAGCCCCGATCGCCGTACCTCTCATAAAGTTCCTGGGTGTGAGGAATCCGGTTCTTGCAGTTGTAGCACCCGAACGTCCAAAACTCCACCACCACCACTTTGCCCCGCAACTCCTCGAGCGACTCCACCTCCGACTGCAGCCAACCGTCTATCTCCACCAAAGGGGGATGCACCTCCATGAGTACCGGCGGAGTGGGAAAAGTGGTGGTGGTTGCGGGTACGGTGGTGGTGGACGACACAACGGTGGAGAGGGGTGGGACGGCATCGGTGGTGGAAACCGGCGGCTCCTCGACGGGTGGGGAGGTTGCGGAAATCGGCGCCGATCCGGCCGGTTCCTCCGTGTCCGGGCCGTCCAACCCGCCCCACACCAGGGCAACAGCGCCCACCAGCAGGACTCCCAGCAGGAGCAGACGGGGATCAAATCTCACGGCCCACCGATGCCCGCGGTCCGGGGAGCGGCCTCCACCCCCGCCCAGGCCAGTTCCCGCCTGACCTCGGGGGAGGTTTCAAAGGTGGCGGCGTGCCGGAGAGACACCGCTGCTCGCCCCGCTTCCAGGCGACTCCCCAGTCGATGCACCGCCCACACGGCATGCAGCCGGAGCAGCCAGTCGGGATGACCAAGGTACCCGGCCACCATGCCCAGGTGTTCCCCGGCGCCGGTGTTTCCCAGCGCCACCAGGGCATTGCGGCGGAGGATGCGCGGACTGCGGGATGGGAGGTAGAAATGCGAGAACTCCTCGGTGAGATCCCGGTCCGGACGAGCCAGGAGCAGCAGCAGATCCACCACGCCCCGAGATGAATCCGTGCGGTTGGACAGCCTCCCTCCCGGCGGACAGGCGTTGAGACATTCGTCGCATCCGTAGATGCGGTCCGCCATCAGGGGCCGCAGGTCCCGGGGAATCACTCCGGGACTTTGCGCGATGGCGGCCAGGCAGAGCCGGGCATCCAGGACCCCCGGGGCGACCAAGGCCCCGGTGGGACAGGCCGGCAGGCAGGCCTCGCAGGTTCCACAGGTTCTCTCCATCGGTTCCGAAGTGATCAAGAGAGCGTCGGTCACCACCGACCCGATCAGAAACCACGGTCCCAACCCGGGCGCCAGCACCATGGTGCTCTTTCCCCACCACCCAAGCCCCGCCCGCACCGCCGCTGCCCGGTCCACCAGGCGAGAGTCATCCACCAGCACTTCGGCTCGATAGCCCCCCAGCTCAAGCTCCGAGGCGATCGCTTCCAACCCGGCTCGAAGAGGTCGATAGAAGTCCTGCACGGCAAAACGGGCAACCCGCCCCTGTCCGGGTGAAGGTCGACCCGGGTCACCGGCGGAGGGCAGATAGGCCGCCATACCCACCACCAACCGCTCGGCCCAGGGAAAGGAGCGGCGGATATCGGTGGACCTGTCGGGATCGGCAAAGGTGAAACCCAGCCGGCCGGACATCTTCTGAGCTTTGCGAGAGCGAATCTGAAGGCGCGTGTCGGAAAACGGTTGGGCGGCGCAGACCCCCACTCCGTCCAACCCTGCCCGGGCGCCCAGATCCATGAGCCGGTCGGTCAGACGGGTGATCGCGCCATCCACTCTGCCAGTCCCTCTGAAGCCAGAACGATCGCCCCGTGTTCCCGGCATCGATCCGCCAGTTCCTTGTCACTGGTGATCACCACCACCGCCTCCCCGGACCGCCGGTTGGTCTCCTCGGCAATGGCGTCGTCGGCGTCGTTCACGTAATAGCCGGTGAGATGGCCGCTTTGGAATCGGTTCTCCCACTCCGGATCGATGCCGTTCACCTGACGGGAATCCAGATAGAAGCTCACCCGGTGATTCCCGATGGAATACCGGGCCAGCTTGGCCAGCTTGTTGGTTACCAACTCCACCGTCCGGTGGTCGGGCGGCTCGGATTCACCCTGGCGATACTGCCAGTGGTAGGCGACATTCCAACCGTCGACCAACAGAAATGCCCGGGCCGCGTCGTCATACAGCCACCTCACCGCCCCGGCCGATCGCGGGTCGATCCCCAGCGGCAATTGCAACGGCGTCCCAAGAGTGGGGGTGGGTGTCGGAGAATCGGTTCCCACCTCCCAAAAGCTCACCATCTGATCCAACATCCGGGCGGTCTCCATGGGGTCACGGCTGAACCCCGTCCTCCCGGTGTTGGTAACCTCGCTGGGGACCGCCGACGGTTTCTTGGTCCGGTATCGGTCTCGCAGATCGTCATAACGCCGATCAACCAGATCCAGGTCATCAAAAGCGGCGTTGGCCTGCTCCTCCCAGAATTCCGTTTGCCGGCTCTGCTCAGCCAGGTCGCTTTCCAGCTTGGCGATCCTTTCCCTGGCCCTGGTGAGATCCCGGGTGAGGCGTTCGGTCCGATCCCGAAGTTCCTCTCGGGCTTCTTGGCGGGCTTGATCCTTCTGCGCCTTCAGAGACGCCACCCTGCCTTGCATCTCTTTTTCTCGTTCCCTCAGCCGGCCTATCTCAACCCGGGCCTCATCCAAGGCGACCTCGGTCAAATAACTCCGGGCGGTGGACTCCCAGTGTTCCGATCTTTCCAGGAACAGGACCGATGCGGCAGTGTGAGGATCGGCCTCCGCAACGGGAGGAGGACTCCAACTGTCCAAAGTGGCCTGTCGAAGCCGGCGGTCTTTGTCCAATACCCGATACAGGGCTCTGGCTTCAACCGGTGTCATACGCCGCGACGAAGACCCCCGGGTGCCTTTGAGGATGTGAGGAACCTCGGCGGGGGGCATTGCCTTTACCACCTGTCTGGCCTCCTCCAAGGCCACCTGAAAATGTTCAGGGCGAAAATTCATCGGTCACAAAACTCGGCATTCCTCCCTTAAAATAAAACGTCCCGCGGACAAATTCCCCTTTGGACTTGCGATATCCGCCCGAACGCGCCATAATTGCGGGTCAATGAAAGACCTTGTCCTGTTGCTGGTACTCGAGTAGCGCACACTTACCAACAGGTGTGCGCTGAATCCCTCCCCACCAGGAGGGATTTCTTTTTGGTAGCCTCACACGAAAGCCGACCACCATGACAAAAATCACCGGAGCGCAAGCAGTTATCTCCTCGCTGGAGCACGAGGGCGTAGATCTGATATTCGGCATTCCCGGCGGGGCCATCCTCCCCGCCTACGACCCCCTGTACTCAAGCCCCATCCGCCACATTCTGGCCCGCCACGAGCAGGGGGCCGGCCACATGGCCGCCGGATACGCATGGGCCACCGGACGGGTGGGCGTGTGCATGGCCACGTCGGGGCCGGGAGCCACCAATCTGGTGACTCCACTGGCCGACGCCTTGATGGATTCGGTGCCCATGGTGGCCATCACCGGCCAGGTACCCACCTATGCAGTGGGCAACGACGCCTTCCAGGAGGCTTACACCACCGGCATCACCATGCCCGCCACCAAACACAATTACTTTGTCACCGACCCCGACGACATCTCGAGTGTCATTCATGAAGCGTTCCATCTGGCGGCTTCCGGCCGGCCCGGACCGGTTCTGATCGACTTGCCCAAGGACGTTCTCCAGCAGGAGACCAAGTGGCGCGCCCCCGAGAAACTCGACCTTCCCGGTTACCGACCCACCACCGACGGTCATCCCCGTCGGGTGAAGGAGGCGGTCAGGATGCTGGCCGGGAGTAAGAGGCCGGTGCTGTACGTGGGCGGGGGCATCATCAAGGCCGACGCTTCCGAGGTGCTGACCCGGTTCGCAGAGATCACCAACATCCCGGTGGTGACCACCCTCATGGGAAGAGGCGCCATCGCCGACGATCACCCTCTTTGCCTGGGCATGCCGGGCATGCACGGCACCTACACGGCCATCACCTCGATGCAGAAGTGCGACGTGCTGGCGGCGGTGGGGGTGCGTTTCGACGACCGGGTCACCGGCGATCCTCAACACTTCGCGGTGGACGCCAAGGTGATTCACGCCGACGTGGATCCGGCGGAGATCGGTAAGGTCCGCCGGCCGGACGTGCCCATCGTGGCCGATGCCCGCCGAGTGCTGGAGCAGTTCATAACAGCCTGGGGAGACCGGCCTCCCATCGACAACTCGGAGTGGATCGAGACCCTGTCGGGCTGGCAGCAGGACTACCCCCTTTCCTACGACCAGCAGCCCGACGGTCCGATCAAGCCCCAGTTCATCATCGAAGAACTATGCCGTCTCACCGGTGGCGACGCCATTTTGGTGGCGGGAGTGGGCCAACATCAAATGTGGGCCTCGCAATTCTGGAAGTTCGACCGACCCCGGCGCTGGATCAATTCAGGGGGGCTCGGGACGATGGGATTCGCCGTACCCGCAGCCATCGGCGCCAAGGCGGGAATGCCCGATGAACTGGTCTACGCGGTGGACGGGGACGGCTGCTTTCAGATGACCTTCAAGGAACTGATAGCCGCCTCGGCCCACCGGATCCCCGTCAAGGTGGTGGTTTTCAACAACGGCGCCCATGGGATGGTCAAGCAGTGGCAAAAGCTGTTCTACGAGCGGCGCCTCTCCTCCAGTTTGCTGAATTCGGAGGTGGTGGACTATGTGAAGCTGGCCGAGGGGATGGGTTGCATCGGCTTGCGGGCCGAAGCTCCCGAAGAGGTGGCGCCGACCTTGGAGAAGTCGCTTTCCATCGACGACCGGCCCACGGTGGTGGAGATGGTGGTGGATCCCGAGGAAATGGTGTTCCCCATGGTCCCCGCCGGCGGCTCCAACGACAACGTGATCCTCGGGCCGGAGCCGGGCGACCAATGATGAAGCGTTTGCCGGTCCTGCCGCGTCACACTTTGAGTCTGATAGTGGAAAACCGTCCGGGGGTCTTGGCGCGGGTCTCCTCGACCCTGGCCCGGAGGGGATTCAACATCCACTCCCTGGCGGTGGGTCCCACCAATGATCCGGGCGTGTCCCGCATCACGGTGGTGGTGGAATCCGAAAACTTGGAGCAGGTCAAGAAGCAACTGCACAAGCTGGTCAATGTCATCAAAATCTTCGAGCTTGACCCTGCCGAGGCCGTGGAGCGGGAGACCATGCTCATCCGGGTCTCGGCCACCGGCAGTTCGCGGACCGAGGTGATCGAGGTGGCCAACATCTTCAAGGCGAACGTGGTGGACGTGGGTATCAACACTCTGACCCTCGGGGTCACCGGGCGACCTGCCAAGCTGAACGATCTTGTCGAGCTTCTCCGGCCCTTCGGGGTAGTGGAGTTGGTCAAATCAGGGCGAATCGCCATCGGGCGGGTCGCCAAGAGAAAGCCCTCCCGTGTGAGGGCGGTTGGATAGGCGGTGAAAAGATAAATGGCCGAGATCTTCTATGACAAGGATGTCGATCCCGAAGTAATCAAGGGCCGGCGGGTGGCCGTGATCGGATACGGCAGCCAGGGCCATGCCCATGCTCTCAATCTTTCCGAATCTGGGATCGAGGTGGTGGTGGGCCTGAGACCCGGATCGGCTCGAAGAGCCCAAGCCCGATCAGACGGTTTGGAGGTCGCCGATCCCGCCGAAGCCGCAGAATGGGCGGATGTCGTGACCCTGCTGGTTCCCGATCAACTGATGGCCGATTTCTACAACCAACAGATCGCCGATCGGATGGCCCCCGGCAACGCCCTGCTCTTCGCCCACGGATTCAACATCCATTTCGGGGAGATAGTCCCCTCCGAAGACCTGGACGTTTTGATGGTGGCCCCCAAGGGACCGGGACACCTGGTGAGACGCACCTATACGGAGGGCTCCGGGGTTCCCTGCCTGCTGGCCATCCACCAGGACGCCACCGGCGGCGCCTTCGATCTGGGCATGTCGTATTCCTGGGGAATCGGCGGCGCCCGGGCCGGGGTGCTGCAGACCACCTTCCGCGAGGAGACCGAGACCGACCTCTTCGGTGAGCAGGTGATTCTGTGCGGCGGGGTTTCCCAGTTGATCAAAGCGTCCTATGAAACCCTGGTTGAGGCAGGCTATGAGCCCGAGTCGGCTTATTTTGAGACCCTTCACGAATTGAAGCTGATCGTGGATCTGCTGTATGAGGGAGGCCTGTCCTGGATGCGGTATTCGGTGTCCGACACTGCCGAATACGGCGACTACACCCGGGGAGCCCGCATCATCACCGACGAAAGCCGCGCCGAGATGAAAAGAGTTCTCGCCGAGATACAGTCGGGAGCTTTCGCCCGGGAGTGGATGGCCCAGGCCCGGGAGGGGGCGCCTTACCTTTTGGAGCAGCGGGCCGCCAACCGATCCCACCCCATTGAACAGGTCGGGCGAGAGCTGCGGAACATGATGCCCTTCCTGGAACCCAAGAACCCCGGATGACTTTCCGACCCTTTCCCTTCTCCGCACCGCACCGAGGCTGTCTGGCGCTGACTCGGCCGGGCGGCGGCGCTCGCCGGCCCGGCCTTCGCAACACCTAGAAACCCCAAGTCCGCCGCCCAGACCATCCAGGAGTCCCAAGACCATGTCCGACCGTTTGATTATCTTCGACACGACCCTGCGCGACGGGGAACAGGCCCCCGGCATCGCGCTCACCCCCGACGAAAAGGTGACCATCGCCCACCAGTTGGCCCGCCTTCAGGTGGATGTGCTGGAAGCCGGGTTCGCCGCTTCCTCCTCCGGCGACTTCGAAGCGGTGTCAAAGATCGCCTCGGGGGTGAAGGGGCCGGTGATCGCCAGCCTGGCCCGCGCCCATCCCGACGACATAGACCAGGCATGGGATGCGCTGGCGGCCGCCGAACGCGCCCGCATCCACGTTTTTATGTCCACCTCCCCCATCCACATGGAGAGGATGCTGCGCATGACCCCATCGGAGGTGTTGAAGGCCTCGGTGGAGGGTGTCCGCCGGGCCCGTCGCTACACCGACGACGTGGAGTTTTCGCCCCAGGACGCCACTCGCTCCGACCACGGATTCCTGATAGACGTGTGCCGAGCCGCGGTGGAAGCGGGGGCCACCACCATCAACATCCCCGACACGGTCGGTTACGCCACCCCGGCTGATTTCGTCAGCCTGCTGGAACGGGTCTACGCCGAGGTAAGGGGAGACCGCACCGACATCATCATCTCGGTGCACTGCCACGACGACCTGGGGCTGGCGGTGGCCAACTCCCTGTCGGCCATCGCGGCGGGAGCGCGGCAGATCGAGGGAGCGGTGAACGGCATCGGGGAAAGGGCCGGCAACACCTCCATCGAAGAGATCATCATGGCCGTCAAGACCCGCCAGGATGTGTTCGGTGTCGAGATCGAAGCGGACACCACCCAGATTTTCGACACTTCGCGGTTGGTCGCACAACTGACCGGTTATCCAGTGCAGTTCAACAAGGCGGTGGTGGGACGCAACGCCTTCGCTCACGAGTCGGGGATCCACCAGCACGGGGTGCTTCGGGACCGGGAAACCTACGAAATAATGTCCGCCGAATCCATCGGGCAGAAAGGCGCCCAGATCATCCTGGGCAAGCACTCGGGCCGGGCCGGTTTCGCCGACGCTCTGGCAAACCTGGGCATCTCCATGGAGGCTGAGGAGTTCAATCAGGCCTTTTCCAAGTTCAAGACCATGGCCGACCGGAAGATGGAACTGGGCGAGCGGGAGTTGCGCGCCATCGCCGCGGCCGGGTCTGCGGCGTTGCCCACCGCCGAAGTGCAGATGGTGGGCATCAACGTCTCCGGAGGTCACGACGCCACCCCAACCGCAGTGGTGACCCTGGCCCGCGAAGGCGTGGAATCGGATTACACCGGCGAAGGCGGAGGCATGATTCACGCCGCCTTCTCGGCCATCAAACAGTGCTTCCGAATCGATGCCCGCCTGGTGGACTACCGCGTGGTGCCGGTTACGTCGGGGGCCGACGCCATGGCCGAGGTGAACGTTGTGGTGCGAGTGGGTGACAACACCTTTTCGGGAAAGGCCATCTCCACCGACGTGGTGGAAGGCTCGGCCGAGGCCTTTGTGGATGCTTTGAATCGGGCGATCGGCGCTAAGTGACCCGCTCCCCGGGACATTGCAAATCTCTGATATACTATTTAGTATGGCATACTGGGGAGCCGGGAGAGGCCGAACCACCTACTGCCGATATGCTATCATATATTACCCATGATCAAGGGAACATCCGACATCGCCGAGCAGTTGCTGAAGGCCCGCCGCGCCCTGGGGGTCAGCCAGCGGGAACTCAGCAAGAGATCGGGCCTCACGCAGGCGCAGATTTCCCGCATCGAAAACGGGATGGTGGACATGCGGGTTTCCAGCCTGCTCACCCTGGCCACCGAACTGGGTCTGGAACTCAGCCTCGAGGAAGGTGGCCGGCCTCCCGGCATAAAGCCGGAATCCCCAAAGCCCCGGCGCCCGGCGCCCGGGAAGGAATCCACCGGTCGCCCCGGTATATTCCGGGATATAGCCGAGGAATTGCTCTAGTCGGAGAGGCGCCATGAACACCCATCGGATAGCGGTAATCGGCGGCGACGGCATAGGCCCGGAGGTGACCCGGTGTGCGGTGGAGGCCTTGGAGTCCGCCGCACAAAGATTTCGGTTCAAGATAGAGTTCACCGACTACGACCTGGGCAGTCGGCGTTATCTGTCAACCGGTGAGGTGCTGCCCCGATCGGTCCAGGACGAACTGGCGGGACACGATGCCATCCTCCTGGGAGCGGTGGGCACCCCGCAAGTCCCTCCCGGTGTACTGGAGCGGGGGCTGCTTCTGAAGTTGCGCTTCGACTTCGATCTCTATGTGAATTTCCGCCCGGTCAAGCTCTACCCGGGAGCACCGAGCGCCATCTCGGGCCTCACCCCGGAGCAGTGCGACCTGGAGGTCATGCGGGAAAACACCGAAGGCCTTTATTCGGGAACGGGCGGGTTTCTGAACAAGGGAACCCCCCATGAGGTGGCCAACCAGAACTCGGTCAACACTCGGAGAGGCACCGAACGCATCATCCGTTACGCCTTCGATCGGGCCATGGCCCGCGACCGGCGGCTGACCATGTGCCACAAGACCAACGTGCTCAACTATGCCGGTGACCTGTGGCAGCGGACCACCGATGAAGTGGCTCTGGAATATCCCCAGGTCGAGGTGGACTATGTGCACGCCGACGCAGCGTGTATCCACCTGATCCAGTCCCCCGAGCGGTTTGACGTGATCGTGACCGACAACATCTTCGGTGACATACTCACCGATCTGGGAGCGGCGATCGCCGGAGGAATCGGCCTGGCGGCCAGCGGGAATCTCAACCCCACCGGCGAGTTCCCCTCGCTTTTTGAGCCGGTGCATGGCACCGCTCCCGACATTGTGGGCACCGGCTGGGCCAATCCGGTGGCCGCGGTGTTCACCGCCGCCATGGCCTTGGACTACCTGGGAGAAGCTGAAGCCGCACAACAGGTTGAAAAGGCGGCGGCCGGCGTCCTGCCCGAACTGGGCGCCATGGCAGGACCGCAAATGGGCGCCTCCACCTCGGAAATCGGCCGGTGGATCACCGAGGCGATCGGGGTGTCCTGAAACTCTCCCCGATTTCTTTTCCCCCGGGGGAGCATCCCGGTTGCCGGATAAAATCTCCCGCACATACACCCGCGCCATCCTGGGGAATGTCAACATGAAGGACAATTACAACCTCGTCCAACTGGTCGGGATGCTGGAGGAGCGCTACGCCCGCCATCCTGTTCGCCCTGACGCAGACCCGGATTATGAGACTCTGCAAGGCTGGTGGCACCTGACCGCTGCCTACCCCATTGTCGAGATGGAACTCAAACTCCTAACCGGCTGTCAGGAAAAAACGCACGACATCGGCCGGCTCTATAAAGAGTTCGAGGCACAACACCCCCTGCAAGCCGGTCAGGTGGAAAAGGCCGTGTGGGAATATGTGGTTTTCTACAACGTGGACCTGGATCAGTATCCCGAATTCAGGTCCGCAGGCGCCTTCCTGAAGACTGTGGGAGATGGAAAACAATACGTCAAGTGGCGCTACTGGCCCATCGAGCAAGGCGATCTGCGCCTTACTTGGCCCGGACTGTTGATAGTGATAGCTTCGGCGCTAAGGTCGGTTCTGCTGGACAAGGAGCCTTATACGGTTGGCAAGAAGATCCGTTTCCATATCGACCGCGCCATCACGGAGCCGAGCCGCTGGGTGCAGACTCTGGAAAGCTACGGAGGAGACGGAGGGGACCTGATCAGAGAACTGAATGACTGGGTTTGGAAGGGAGGAGGTCTGCGATCTGCGTTTGAGGTCTATTTGGTCGGTGGGTTGGACGCTCAGTGGTCGCAAGCCCTGCAATGCGTTCTTGACGGAGCACGCCAGGAATTGGCTGCATCGGAAGACCCCGATATGCGACACTTTATGGCCGTGTCGCAGAAAGCGGGCACCACCTCAATTAACTCGCACAACCGGCGCCGAGTCAACCCACAGCCCGCCCAAGAAATGCCCCGCCTGCTTGAAATAGAGGCACGGGAGCCTTATCAGGTGTGGGTCAGATTCGACGACGGCACCGCGGGAAAGGTGGATATGAGACGTGATGGCCACACCATTCCGTCAGCTTGGGAAACACCGGAAAAGTGGCGGGATGTCGAGATCCGGGACAACGCCGCCGTTTGGGACGGCTGGTACGACGCTTGTCCCTACGGCATGTGGTTGCAACTGGCCGATAACTGCTAATAGGCCAAATTGCCCAGGCTGTCCCGTTTCCGTGGTCAGCGTCTACATGTATTACAACGAGCAAGACTACAAGATCCCGCATTTCCACGTCGAATATGCCGGGATTTGGGCAGTGGTGGACATACAGTCCCTGGAGATTCTGAGAGGCCGATTTCCCACCCCGCAAACCAGACTGGTGAGAGAATGGGGAGCAGAAAGACGCAATGAACTGCTTTCGGCATGGGCAGCGGCCCGCGCCCATCAACCGTTGCCTGAGATCGAGCCTCTCTCCTGATTGACGATTCGCAGTGGCCCCAGCATCCCCCGATCGGTGATGAGGTGGGTCATGGGAATGTCATGGGGTTCTTGCGGCACTAGCTCCACCAGCCACCTTTCCAACGTGACCCCCACGCGCGGAGCCTCGGCGCTCAACCCGGCCAACAATCGATCGTAGTAGCCTTTGCCCCAGCCCAGCCTGCCTCCCCGGCGGTCGAACAGCAAGCCGGGCGCCAGCACGATTCCCACTCGCCGGGGAGAAACCGTGGGAACTTGAGCCACCGGCTGGCGAAAACCGAAGCGATGGAGTTCGGTGGGGGAGCGATACGGGTGCACCGTGAGCGGGCCGGAGGAAGGGGTGCGGGTGGTGAGCCACTCCCGTTCGGGTAACGCCTCCACCACCGGGCCGAGATCCAACTCACCGGGCATGGCCATCCATACCAAGGTGGGAGACAGCGGCCGGGCTTGGAGCCAGGAGATTACCTGTTCACAAACCCTTTGGACCTCTTCTGCCCGAGGCCCGGCTCTCCGACGGGCCTCCGCGCGTAAGGCGGCCTTGCTCTGGGGAAGGGACATCATGGTGGACGCTAGTGAGGTATAGCCTTGGAAGGATGAAGAAGGCCTGGGAAGTGATCCGCAGTGCGATCACCTACCTGGTGGCCGGGCTGGGCACAGTGGCCATTGCCCTGACTGCGGTTGTCTACACCAGGATCCGGCCGCGAGGCCCCTTTTCGGAATCCATCCTCAATGGTTTTGGGAAACTGTGGGTCAGGGCGTCGGGCATGAATTTGGAAGTACGCGGCTTGAACAACCTGGGGAACGGGGGTCCCTATGTGATTGTGGCCAACCACCGGTCCAACATCGACATCATGACCCTGCTGGCGGCTTTGCCTGTTCCCATCCGGTTCCTTTCCAAGGTGGAGGTCTTCAACTTTCCGCTGCTGGGGGCGGCCATGCGGGGCGTGGGCATGGTTCCTCTGGATCGAGAAATGGGACGCAAAGAACTGACTTCGATCATCCGAAACGGCCGAAAGCTGATGGCCGAAGGCCGATCGCTGGTGATCTTTCCCGAGGGAACCCGCAGCCTGACCGGCGAGATGCTCCCCTTCAAATACGGCGCCTTTTTCATCGCCTCACAACTGGGTTGTCCGGTTCTTCCGGTGGCTGTTTCCGGTACGGGGGCTATTTGGTCCCCCCGGTCATGGTTGATCAGAAAGGGACCGGTGGCTGTCAAAGTGCTGCCTCCCATTGCGATCTCCAAGAAGGCCGGCCGCAAGGGAAACCGGCTTGCCGAGCAGATACGCGCTGATCTGATCGAAGAACTGGCCCGCATCTGAACTTCGGGTCCCAAAACGCCGGGTTGCGATCCGGCATTGGCCCTTCAAAGAGAACTTGTGAAATCAGACGCTATTTCGCGAAAACACCCGAAATTCCTGTCCCGAGGGCCCTCCCCCCGCCACCACCTTTCCTGGGTTCGGGACGCGAATCCGTCACGCAGTGTGTGGATTTCGCTATCCCGACAATATGGTCCCTGCGGCCGGTCTGGTCGACGTCGGAACAGACCGGGAGGTGCTTGACTCCTATCAACTATGTGTCACCTCGGAGACAAAGTCAAGCCAACGGCCATCCTGTTTTTCGCGATCCTCCCAATAATCCACCCGCACCGGCTATCAGCCGGTTGACCTGGTCAATCGAGGGACGGGGATACGGATACCCCCCACCCCCAGATCACGGCGGCGGACCGCCCAAAAGGCCGAGCCGGACAACACCACCACCAAACCCGCCAGCACTAGGGCGTGCCCGATATCCAAGCCATTGCGAAGCGGGTTGGATGCGTCGTAGTAATAGAAGGGGGACAACGGCTTGAGGGATGCCATGCCCTCCACCAGCCCGCCCAGCGTGTTGAGCAGATACGACCCGGCCGCCACCAGTGTGACTATCCCGGTGGTCAGACCGCGACGGCCCGAGAGCGAGCCCAAAGCCAAAGCCAGAGAGCCGAAGAAGACCCCCAGCAGGACAGCCATCAGCGAAGCGGCGGCCACATTCGCCAAGGGGATGTCAACCGCAAACAGCCACCCGTCCAGGGCTATTCCCAAGAACACCGCCGCCCCCAGCACTATCTGCGCCAACGCCAGGGCCGACAGCTTTTGCCCGACCAACCCATAGCGAGTCAGCGGGGTGGCGATCAACAGATCAATCGTGCCGTCCTCCTCTTCCCCGGCTACCGCCCGGGAGCCCTGCACCGCGCCGTAAATGGCAAAAACCAGGGGCACCACCCAACCCAGGGCCTCGGCTCGCATGAACCCCACCGGATCGAACAGGCTTTCCCCCCCGTCGGCGCCCATTATCGCCAACAATCCTTCGGGATAGGTCTGAAGCAAGGCTTCGAACTGCTCCCGGTTTTCGGCCACCACCGGATAGACCGCGCCGATGGCCACCAGGTAGCCAAGGATTCCCACCACCCACCAGATAAGCGACCGGCGCCGGTCCCGCAAGGTCTTCCAAGTCACATAACCCATTTTCAGCCTTCCTCTCCTCGGTAGTAATCCAGGAACAACGCCTCGAGGTCTGCTCCGTGACTCACCAGATTGGCAACCGTGTGACCGGCCACCGCCTTTACCAGTTCGTCGATGCTCCCGATCACCTGGCAATGCAAAGTGTTCCCCTGCAAACTGGCGGAACGGACACCATCCAGCCTCTGGAATTCGGAAACATCGGGGGCATCCTCGAACACCACCTCAAAAGTGCGCACCGCCTTCCGGCGAAGAGCATCCAACTGCTCCACCTCCACCAATCGGCCCTCCCGGATGATCCCGACCCGGTCGGCCACCCGTTCCACCTCCGACAGGACATGCGATGAGAAAAAGATGGTGACGCCCTCCGCCCTGATTTCCTCGATCAGTTGATAGACCTCCTGCTGAACCAGTGGATCGAGCCCTGAGGTGGGTTCATCCAAGACCACCAGTTCGGGTTGGTGCATAAGAGCCTGCACCAACCCCAGTTTCTGCCGATTTCCCTTGGACAGTTCCCCGATGCGACGAGAAAGGTCCAGGTCCACGCGCTCGGAAAGTTCGGCGGCCGCGGCCGCTCCCCTCTCGCCCCGCAGGTGGCCGATGTAGGTCAGAAAGTCCCCGCCCGACATGCGGTCATAGAACTCCACCTCACCGGGCAGATACCCGATGCGACGCCTTATGGCCGGGTCGCTCGGCAAACCCCCCAGCACCTCGACGGTTCCCGCCTGCGGTCTGATCAGATCCACCAGCATCCGGATGGTGGTGGTCTTCCCGGCGCCGTTGGGGCCCAGGTACCCGAACACCTCGCCGGGTCGGACGTCCAGATTCAGGTCGATAACCCCTCGGGCCTTACCGTAACTCTTGGTGACCCCGCTCAGCCGGATAGGCCCGGATGGCAACATACCTCCAATCTGACTGCACCAAATACTATCGGGAGAAGCCGCTCGAACATTGAGCGCCGCTCTTCAATATTTCAAACGTTTCCGGCTCCGCCCGTCGGCGATAACAGCAACACAGACAGCGGCCACCTGCAGAGGATCATCCCTCCTTGCCCGCTCAAGCCGATCAATTGTATCTTTGGCAAGAGACACTGCATCTCCGGCATCCTTTTTTGTGGGTACCCAAGCGTGGTCGTAATCAGCGCGTTCCCGCTCGTTACGCAGGAGCAGAAAGGACTGGGCAAACTGGGCGAGATCAGAATTGCAGACGGGTCGGTCAGGTAACCAACGGAAGGTCCGAGAACCACTGGCGGCACGTCTTGTCAAGTTGCCAAGTACGTCACTTGCGGCGGCATGGCTGACCAAACGCCTTGACAAGAGATTCAGGGGACTGGGATAAGCCCTACCCACCTCAACGCAAAGTGCACAGAAAACCGCGTAATAAGCGGTAGAGGTGACTCGGCGCAAATGAGCAACGGAAGGCCTGCCCGGACCCGTCGGAATCAGGTCCTCTGCGGCCCTCAACAACCCTTCAGGAGTAGGTGCAGACAAGGAAGCCCGTACGGGTCAGGCTAACTCGGGAACCCGCCGACCCGTGTGGTATTGGCCGTCATCAAGCTCTTCTCTGGTTCGGAAGTAGCTTTCAACATAGACTTCCCGGGCATCGAACAAATCCTGAATCCTGCGCCGGTACCTCCAGAGCAGATCAGAGGGCCACAACGAACCGTCCGGTTCGGGCAACTCCCAGAAAGCCACAATGTGCCAGGTGTCGTCATCTTCAAACCAGGAAGGTCCACCGGTTATAAACCGGATGCGGGCCGGATCACCCTCTTGGGCTAAATCGCGGTTCAGCCCGGCGATCCGCTCCTCGTCGTCAAAGGGCTCCATGCCCCCACAATATAGAACGAACGAAGATTCTATGGGAGATCAGGCTCCGGCCCGAGGACCCTTTACCCCCGCTTTGTTTCCTCCAACTCCTCCAGGGTCTTGGGCCAGTCACCCTTGAGCAGACGGGAGAGGGAGCGATCAGCCAAGAGCTTCCCGCCGGTCTGGCATGGGGCGCAATAGTTGGTCTCTCGGGCGGCGTAAACGATTCTCTGCACCGGCGCCCGGCATCGAGGGCACGACTCTCCGTACTTTCCGTGCACCGCCATCTCCGGACGGAAAGCGGTCACTTTGGCGGGCCAGTCGCCGCCGGCTTCCTCGGCCAGCCGGTCTATCCATAGGGTCAGCACCTTGACCATGGCGCCGTGAAGGCGTCCGGCCTCCTCATCGCTGAGCCGGGCGGTCAACTTAACCGGCGACAGGCCTGCCTCCCACAGAATCTCATCGGAGTAGGCGTTACCGATTCCCGACAGAATCGACTGGGTGGTGAGGGCGCGCTTGAGGGTGTGGTTCTTGCCGCGCATCAGGCTGGTGAACCGAGCCGGCGAGACATCCAGAGGCTCCACCCCGCCCCGATCCTCCGCCTGCAGGTTCTCTTCGCCCGAGATCACCCATATGCCCGCCCGGCGTTTGGATCCCTGCTCGGTCATCACCAAGGTGGAACCGGGAAAACCCCAGGCCGCCAAACCCACCCTGCCCGGTGGCTTGACACCTTCCCGATCGTGCCAACGCAGCCGTCCGGCCACCATCAGGTGAATCACCACAAACAACCGGTCCTCATCAAGCTCCCATACGATGCGCTTCCCGATCCGCCGAAGACCCGTCACCGTGCGGCCCACCACCTGTTCGTGGGACGGCTGATAGGTGCGCAGAACCGACAGGGATCGCACCGTGAATCCGGTTATGCGCTTTCCCACAATCCGCGGCCCGAGCGCCCGCAGATACAGGGCGATGTCGGGTAGCTCAGGCACCGGTCCAAAAGACTACTTTCCCGTCCTAACCTTGGAGGTCTAAACATCGACCCATCCCAGAACGGAGACCATTGTGGTAGACACCCTTTCAACCATGCTTTCTCTCGGAACCCCGGCCCCCGGCTTCTCCCTCACCGACACCGTCACCGGCGACAATGTGTCCATCTCGGACTGCGATGGAAAGGCCCTGGTGGTGATGTTCATCTGCAATCATTGCCCGTTTGTGATTCATATCCAGGATGGATTGGTGAGCTTTGGGAATGACTATCAGGACGCCGACGTTTCGGTGGTGGCCATCAGCGCCAATGACGCCCAGAATTATCCGGGCGACGCCCCCGACAAGCTGGCCGCCATGGCTCGCCGCATGGGTTACGCCTTCCCTTACCTCTACGATCAAAGCCAGGAAGTGGCCAAATCCTACACAGCCGCCTGCACCCCCGATTTCTTCGTATTCGGCCCGGAACGAACCTTGGTCTACCGAGGCCAGTTCGACGATTCCCGACCATCCAATACCATCCCGGTGACCGGAAACGATCTCCGGGCGGCAGTGGATGCGGTGTTGAACGGAGAGGATGTCTCCCCCTTCCAAAAGCCCTCCATCGGGTGCAACATCAAATGGATACCCGGCCGGGAGCCCGACTATTTCGGTTGAACAGCCCAAACGGAGCGGAGATTGGGAGGGTGCGATGCGGAAGGTTGGAACGCACCAACAGGATCAGCG
This sequence comes from Acidimicrobiia bacterium, assembly GCA_965220995.1. Classification (GTDB taxonomy): domain Bacteria; phylum Actinomycetota; class Acidimicrobiia; order Spongiisociales; family ZC4RG35; genus Bin76. Next base: position 602,206 of record OZ244856.1, read on the forward strand.
GTCCGAAACTCCCACGCATAGCCGTCGGCGGCCAATACTCTTGAGGAAATGAGTCACTTTCCTCGCCAAAGTTTGACACGGTCGGCTCTGCTGCTATGCGTTTTCTCCCTGGCGGCGGCATCCTGTGGTGGCGATACCGCCGCGGAACCGCAGTCGTCGGCCCCGGCCCCATCCTCCACCACCACATCGACGACCAACACCACTGCCGCGCCATCCACCACTACCAGCACCACCCCCACCCCACCGAGAACCACGACCACCACCATGCCGCCTCCGGAGTACGAGCCGACTCTGATTTCTTATCAGTACCCCTCCGACGACGAACTCGAATATGCCATTTCAATAGAGCAGGAAGCCGAAGTAACGCTGGAGGGCGGGCCGGAAGAAGAGATGCCCCCCGGCCCGATCGTGACGGCCACCACTTTGGAGGGCAAAATCAACTATCAGACCAGTCTCGGCCCAGACACCGGCTCAATCACCATTCGAATCGTCTCGGATATCGAGGTGACCGAAAACCGGATGTCGATGGGGGGTGTCACCGTTCCCGCCCCGCCGGATGCCGAAACGCCGGGGTTGGATACCGCCTTTGACCTCACGCTGGTGGTTGACGAACAGGGCAACGTGCTGGAGGTCTCAAGCGATACGCTCGGCGAGGTCGCCTATCTGCTCGGTGACGAAAGTCTGTTCCCGACCGACTCACTGGGAAGCCAACAGGTGAACCAACCGTTCGGCCCGGCCTTCCCCGACCACCCCTTGGAGGTGGGAGATACCTGGACCGAGCAGATTGAGAAAGAAGGCCCCGCAGGTATGGGGGCGATCGTCACCAATGCCGAGCACCACCTCGTGGAAGTGGAAACCGGGGCGGGGAGACACATCCTGGTGGTGGAGAGCGTGTACCGGACCGAGGCGTTGGAATGGGACATGAGCGAATTCCTGCAGGCCATGTTCTACGCCTTTAGCGAGGACCCCGAAGGAACGAACGAAGAGGAGGCTCAGCCGGGCCTGGAAGGATTGTCGGAAGTGACGATGGTGATAAGCATGGCGCCCAGCACCACCACGGAAGTGATCCGATTCGACACCGCGGCGGGTTTGGTGATCGAGGGCGAATACCGAATCTCCGGAGGGGTGACGAGCAACATGGCCTTCCCGGATGAGAACGGCGAAGTCACCCCGCTCACCTCCATAACCACCTTCGAACAGACGGGCGCCTACCGGTTGATCTCACCCGCGGCCTGACGCTTCGGGGTGCCCTCGGGGCCTAATCTGTCCTAATCCTCGACCTCGGGCAACCGGGCAGCCCCGGACATCAACGCAGGCGGGGGATAACCTCCCGGCCCAGCAGGTCGATGCTTTCCATCCACCGGTCGAAGGAGAGGCGCAGGTCGAAGACCAGGTGATCGACGCCCACTTCGGGGAACTTGGCGGTGGCGGCCACCACCTCGTCGGGATCCCCGGCTATCAGTGACCCTTCGATGTCATCGGCGGTTTCAAATCGACCGGACGGCGGCTTCACCCACCATTTGCCCCGGGCGTTGGCCCAGGCCAGAAGCCCCTCAATCGACGTGCCCGCCATGGCCTCTTCGGTGGTCTCGGCGATGCTGGTGGGGGGGATGCAGGCCACGGTCGGCATGGGGCGTCCGTTGTCCTCGGTGAGTCTTCGCATCTGCGCCACCCGCTTGGCGATGGTGGGGAGGGTAATCCGCCCCGGCATCCAACCGCTGCAGTAGGTGGCCGCCCGACGGGCCGAGGCGGGGGTGGCCCCGCCGTACCAAAAGGGAATCGGGGTGGAGGGATGCGGGCGGATGGTGACGTTCTCGAACCGGTAGTGTTGGTCCTCGTAGGTGACCTCGTCCTCGGAAAGCACCTGCGCCAGGATCCGGGCGTTGGACTCCACCAGTTCCGGCCGGAACACTCCGCTGATCCCCACCGCCTCGAACTCGAAGTCATACCCACCTGCCCCCCAGGCAGTTATCAGCCGACCTCCACCCACCAGAGAATCAACCGAGGCCAAGGTGGCGGCCACCACCAGCGGATGGCGATAGGGAATCAGGGTGCCGGTGCCCAGTTGGATGGAAGAGGTAACGGCCCCCACCGACGTCAGCACCGTCAAAGGCTCCAAAAAGGCCCGGTTGGGGGCTTCGAACTCCCCGTGCGGCTCAAACATCAGATGGTCCCTCACCCACAGGGAGTCAAAACCCAGCGCCTCGGCTCGGCGGGCGCCATCCCAGAGCATGTCCCGGTCGGTATGACGACCGAAATGGGGCAAGAGCAGTCCAAACTTCATCGATTCATTTCCTTTCAGTCACATCGGGTATCGCCTGACGTCCGTGGCCGGGCGATCCCACCACTTCTCCACCCACGTAAACGTCGGCGCCCCGAACCATGGTGCGCTCCACCGCCCCCCGAATGGTTCTCCCGTGATAGGGGGTCCAGTCGATCTTGGAGAGGACCGAGTCGTTGGTGATCGTCCACTGTCGATCGGGGTCGATCAGCACCAAGTCGGCGTCGGCGCCCGGTTCGATTCTTCCCTTGCTGGACAAACCGAACAGGCGGGCGGGCGCGCCGGCGACCACCTCCACCAGACGGTCGAGAGCAATGCGGCCCTCGTGGTGAGCGTCGATCAGCAGCGGCAATTGGTATTGGATGCCGGGCGTTCCGGTGTGAGCGGCCCACATGTCCCGGTATCCCACGTCCTTTTCCTCCCGGGTGTGGGGGGCGTGGTCGGAAGCGACCATATCGATCGACCCGTCCGCCAGGGCCTCCCATACGGCCTGCTGATGATGGGAAGGAACCCAGTAGGACAGCACGTAGGGTCCGAGTTCTTGCACCAACTCCCAGGTGGCCAGGAACAAGGTCCAATGGTTGGCCTCACAGGTAACCGCCACCCCCCTCTCCCGAGCCCGGTTAATCATCTCGATCTGGCGGCTGGTGGTGGTGTGCACGATGTGCAGCCGGCAACCGGTGGCCTCCGCCATTCGTATGAGCAGCGAGGTGGCGGTGTCCCACAAGAGTCCGTCCCCGGTCATCAGGGTCTGGGCGTAGGCTTCGGGGGAGCGGTCACCCTGTTCCCAGAAACGCTGTTCGACCACCTCTTCGATCCGTTGATCGTGGGCATGCACCATCAGGATCAACCCGGTTTGCGCCACGACTTCCATGGCTTCCAGCAGATGGCCGTGATCGTGCACTCCGATGGCGGCGGGATGGGGATAGGACCGTCCGGTGTCGGCCACCATGTAGATCTTGTAGGCGGCGATTCCCATCTCGGCCATCTCGGCCAGTTGATCGGGTTGTTTGGCGGCCGGGTTGTGGTTGTAGTCCACCAGACTCTTTCGGTCGTACAAAGCCAAAGTGTCCCGGAGGTCCGCGGCGGTCATGGTTGGAGGGCTCACATTGGGCATCCCGAGGACGGTGGTGTACCCGCCGGCGGCCGCGGCCCGGGTGGCGGTTTCGATGTCCTCCTTGTGGGTGTAGCCGGGTTCCCGAAGGTGAACATGAACATCCACGCCTCCCGGCAGCGCCCACAATCCGTCGGCCTCTATCACCTCGGCGTCCGGCGGAGTAAGCACCCCGGGCAGTGACAGACCGGCGATCTGCTCCCCGCTTACCTGAATGTCCATCTTTATCAGGACACCATCTCGGATCACCGACGCCCCTCTGATGATCCTGGTGATCTTCATCCGATCTCCTCGATAACCATATGCTCCTCTTTGTCCGTGTTTGCTTCGACGGCCCGGATCGGGACCGCCCCTAAACCTTTCTGAAACCAGTCCACTATCCGGGGAATAACGGTCGCTCCATAGCGGCGGTAGGCGGCGTAGTGAGTGGTATGACGTTGGAGAATCAGCTTCTTTTTGGGCCGGGCCCGCTCATACAGGGCCTGGGCATGATCGGTGGGGGTCACCGAGTCGTTTTCCACCGCCACCACCAGGAGCGGTCGGGGAGCAATGCGTTCCACCATCTCGATGGGTTGATAGGCGATGATCTCCTCTGCCACCGACAGGGGAATGAGAGTCGGCGTCCGGGAATCGACATCCCTTTTGATATCGGTGGCCGCCCGTTCGGGGGTGGGGATCATGATTTCCCGGGGAGGCACCATTTCTCCTTCTCCGGTGGTCACCCTCCTGGCCCGGTCGGCATCCAGGCGCTGCAGGAACTCCTGCCACTCATAGCCGCGGCGCATCCTCCTCAACCAATCCCGCCCGTCCGAAACCGGGACCTGGGACACCGCACATCGCACCCGGGAATCGATAGCCGCCAGGCAGATGGCGTTGCCGCCCCCCGTCCCTCCCGATCCGAACACGCCGATCCGATCGGCGTCCACCTCCGTACGGGTGGTGAGATAGGTGACGCCATTGGCCAGGTCCTCCAGTTGCCGCCGCGGGGAAAACTTCCGCGGATCACCCCCTGAATCGCCGCACCCCCGATAGTCGATAATCAGCACCGCGATCCCCGCTTCCACCAAGGCCCGGTGATAAGGGCGGTACAGCCGGGCAGTCCGCAGTCCCATCCAGCCCGGCCCCTGGATCACCGCCGGGCCGGGGAGGGCCGCGTCATCCCGGGGGAGATAGAGAGTCCCCACCACCGGTTCTCCCTGGCTGTAGTAGTTGATGGTGTGTTCTCTCACGCCCTGGCCGCCTCTCTCTCCCTGTCCCGCCTATTGGTGGACGCTATCTCTCCCTCCATCGACTGCAAGACCTCCATCAGGTGGTCTTCCAAGAACTGAGCGGCCAACTCGGGATCCCCCTTGAGCAGGGTCTCCAGCAACTCCCGGTGCCATCCGGGACAGAATCGTTTGCTCAGAAGGTACCGGCCCACCTCGGCCCGAAGCGCCATGATGGTGTCCACCACCCGGGCGCCGTTTCCGATTTCATAGAGGCTCCGATAGAAGGCGCATCGCTGATAAATCCAGTCATCCCCCTCCTCGGCGGTCTCGCAACTCTCGGCCAGTTCCATCAACCCGGGCAGATCGGCAGACGTGACGGCCATCACGGAACGCCGCAGGGCGAAACATTCCACCACCACCCGCAGGTCATACAACTCTCGCAGCTCAGAGGGTGACAACTCTCTCACCTTGGCGCCCCGATGAGGAATGTTGACCACCAGGCCTTCCGAGTCAAGCTGACGAAGGGCCGCCCGGATCGGCATGCGGCTCACCATCAGCAATTCCGCCAGCTGATCCTGGGGAAGACGTTCCCCGGGGCTGAACACTCCGGTGACTATCGCTTCTCTGAGCACTCCGGTGACCATGTCCTCGGCGGTCCGGTAACGCTGCCGGGCCTCGGCCACCCACGGCTCCAGTCGGGTCACATCCATTATTCCCCGCCTTCTCTCATCAACCGCCACACCCGTTCGGGAGTAAGGGGAAGCCGGTCGGGCCACCTTCCCACCGCCCGGGCCACCGCCGCCGCGGCCGCCGCTCCCATCGGGTTGAGGGTTCCCTCACCCCCACCCTTGGCGCCGTAGGGTCCCACGCCGTCGCCCCGTTCGGCCACCACCGTCACAATCTCGGGGGGCATGTCCCCGGCGCGCGGCACCCGGTATTCCACCAGGTTGGGGTTCACCAACTGCGGGCCGTCGTACACCAATTCCTCGAACAAAGCCGCTCCCAGACCCTGGGTGGCGGCGCCCACATCCTGACCCTTGAGCATTTGTGGGTGGATGGCGTGACCGACATCGGCCACCGTCACCATTCGCCGGGGGAACACCTGGCCGGTCTCGGGATCGACCCACACTTTCACTCCGGATGTCCCGATCTCCCAAAAGGGGGGAAGCTCCTCCAACTCACCCGTCCGGCGAACCACTCCCGTGGCGGAGATTTCTCCCAGTCTCCCTCCGAACCAATCCTGAACCACCTCGGCAAAGGACAGATCGCCCCAGGGTCCCACCACCATCCCTTCCGCCGCCTTCACTTCGGTGCGGGGACCGCCTCGCAGTTCGGCGGCCGCTTCTTCCAGTTTGGACAGGACCCGCCCACACGCCCGCTGGACGGCCAGTCCGGTGAGGGTGGTGGTCCGACTGGCCCCCGAGGTGCGCTCATAGGGGGTGGAGTGGGTGTCGGACTGGGTAATGGCCACCTTCTGCAAGGGAACGCCCAACTCCCGGGAGGCGATCAGAGCCAGGGCCGTGCGACTGCCCTGTCCCATCTCCGAAGAACCGGTGGAGACCAGGGCCGACCCGTCGGGAAGGACTTTGACGGTGGCGGTGGACACCGGAAACGCGCCGGCGTCCGAGGCCGTCACCGCGAAACCGATTCCCTCATGGGGCCGGGCCGGTTCTTCCCAGCCCAGTCCCTCCAGCAGAAGGTTGAGGTCGGCCACCAGGTCGGCGTCCATGGGCCGCTTGCCCGGATAATGCCGTTCGCCGGGGGGGATCAGATTGATCCGGCGCAGTTCTCCGGGATCCATGCCCAGCACTTCGGCGGCCTGGTCCATGTTCAGTTCCGACGCCAGGCTGACCTGGGGAGCGCCGAACCCCCGGTAGGAGGAGGAGGGAACGGTGTTGGTGTACACCGCCTGCCCTCTCACCCGCACGTTGTCGTTGCGATAGGGCCCAAAGGCCCGGTTGCACGCCTTGGACAAGACCAATGGACCGTTGTCGGCATAAGCGCCGGTGTCCAGGGTCAACCGCACATCCCGGGCCATGAGACGACCCGCGGAATCGAACCCGGATCGGATGGTGACCCGGGCGGAGTCGGCCCGGGTGGTGAGCATCGACCCGGTGGCGTCCAACTCCACCTTGACCGGGCGACCCGTGTACCAGGCGCCCACCGCCGCGATGGGCTCGACCTTGGTGTAAGACTTGGTGCCGTAACCGCCGCCCACGTAGGGGGAGGTGACCCGGACATGGCTGAGAGGAAGGGAAAAGACCCGCGCCAGGTCATCGCGGACCATAAAGGGATGCTGGGCGGTGGTGATCACCTTCAAGTACCCGTCCTCGAACCGGGCCAGGGCGTTGTAGGGCTCCATGGCATATCCGTAGAGCATGGGGTAGCAAGTGGAAGTCTCCACCACGTGATCGGCCCCCGCCAGAGCCGAATCGACGTCTCCCCAGGAAAGGTTCACCCGATGGCAGACATTGTCCGACCGGGCCTCGGAGTGCGCTTCCTCGAAGGAACGATCCCCCACTCCGTAATCGGTGGTGTGCAGGATCGATGCGCCGTCGGCCAAGGCCTGGCCAGGATCCATCACCGCCGGCAGATCCTGGTAGAAGACCTCCACTAACTCGGCGCCGTCGTGGGCGGCGTAACGGTCTTCGGCCAGCACCAGAGCCACCGGTTCTCCCAGGTAGCGCACCTTGTCTGTGGCCAGGATGGGATGGTCGGGGATGATGTGACCAAACCGGGCGAAAAGCGAGGATAGGTCGCTTCCGGCGATCACCGCCACCACCCCTTGTAGGGCCAAAGCCGCCGAGGTGTCCATGTCCACCAATCGGGCGTGGGCTCGCTCGGAACGGACCAGGGCGGAGAACAACATGCCGGGCGCCCCAAAGTCCACTGCGTACCGGGCCTTTCCGGTGACCTTGGGTACGGCGTCGAGACGGGGGGGAATTCTCATGGTCCCTCCTCTCCCAGCACCTCGGCAGCGCCCTGCACGGCTTCGATAATGGGCGCGTAACCGGTGCAGCGACACAGGTTCCCATCGAAGTGCTCGACGATCTCGTGGCGGTCGGGTCGGGGACAACGATCCAGCAGGTGCTTGGTCATCATCACAAACCCGGGGGTGCAGAAGCCGCATTGCAGGGCAAAGTGGTCCACGAAAGACTGCTGAATGGGATGAAGTTCCTCTCCGGGGGCCAGACCCTCCACCGTCAGCACCCGAAGGCCGTCGGTGTCCACCGCCAGGAAGGTGCAGGAGGAAACCGGCTGTTCCTGCACCAGGACGGTGCATACTCCGCACACCTGCATCTCACAACTCAACTTGGCGCCGTACAGTCCCAGCCGGTCGCGCAGCATTTCGGCCAGAGTCATGCGGACCGGTATCTCGATGGTCATCCCCTGCCCATTTATCTCAGGCGTGATCTCCACGGTGTCGACACCGATCATGCCGGTGTCCCCAGTCGGTCTCGGGCCCGACGGAGGTAGACCTCCACCAGGTGCCTCTTGTATTCCTCGGATCCGGTGAGATCCGGCACCACCTCCACCCGGCCCGAAATGTCGGAGGGATCCAGATCGTTCAGGGAATCCATCTTGAAAGTCTGGGGAGCGAAACCCACTGCGCCCACCACCAGCCGGACGGCGCCGTTGGCCGCCAAGGCCACCCCCAGCGTGGGGCGTTCGGTGGTCTGGTGTTTGAGATAGACAAACCGTCGTCGGCGGGACACGGGAACCTTGATCTCCGTCACCAGTTCCCCGGGCTCCAGGGCGGTGGCGTAAGGTCCCACCACGAAATCCTCCACCGTCATCTTCCGCTTCCCCCCGGGCAACGCGATCTCTACTTCCGCTCCCAGGGCAATGAGCGCCGTGGCCACGTCCGAGCGTGGTTCGGCGAAACACAGATTTCCGGCCAGGGTGCCGGTGGCCCGTACCCGGGGGTTTCCCACCCGGTTCAACACCTCCGCCAAGGCGGGCAGGCGGGAGCGCAGGATCGGATGATCGGCCGCTTGGGTGTGAGTCACCAGCGCCCCGATCACCACCTCCTCCGCCGATTCCTGCACCCCCCGCAGAGCCTCGATGCCTTTGAGATCCACCAGGTGGGTGGGCCGCAGCAATCCTTCCTTCATGGCCAGCAGCAGTTCGGTTCCCCCCGCATAGGCCATACGATCTTCGTTCACCCACCGGAGCGCCTCCGATACCGTGGCAGCTCTCAGCCATCGGAAGGCGGGGAGTACACCCACCCTAGGCCGCCTCCTCCGCCTGTGCGCAAAAGTGATCGAGAATCTTCTGCGCCTTGTGGCGGATCATCGAGGCGCCCAGCGTCGCCACCCGCCCGGTCACCTCGTACCGCCCTTCCAGCCGGACTTCGGTTGACTCCGAAGTCCCGTCCCGGACATACAAGGTCACCTCCAACTTGATCCGGGAACGCACCTGCCGATCCTCCCCCTCGGCCTCAAGCGCCACCCTGCGGCCCTGCTCTATCTCCAAGATCCTGACCTGCAGATCGGCGCGGAGACGAAAAGGCCCCATCCGATCGGTCAATTCCGCCTGATACCGCGCCAGGGGTTCGATTTCGCGGACCTCGCCCACCAAACCCACCCAGCCCGCCACCCGTTCCACATCCATGAGAACCTCCCAGACTCGGGGACGGGGCAGATCGATATTGAGGTCGCGTCGGAACTCCGCGGTCGGCATCAGAACAAAGGCGCCAGCAGGACACCCCAGTGAATCGGGGAACTGAGGATGTAGTTGATCATAAACCAGATGAGGGTCGTGGTGCCCACCGCGGTGATGGCCGACTGGCGCCATGACTCCCGGCCGAACCATCTCATCAGGAACAGCACGTAGAGTGGCACCGCCACCAGGTTGAGGCCGCCCAGCCAGGCCACGACCAGGAAGCCGAGCAGGGAAACCAACAGGGCCCGTTCCCGCCCGGCCTGCTGTTCCTCGGTCTGGATTTCGGTGGCGGCCGGTTGCTCTTCCTGCTGTCCGGAATCGAATTGGATAAGTTCCTCGCTGATGAAATAGCCCCACCGGGATCTGAGCGCCGGGGTGCGGGCCACCACCAGGAAGATCACCACCAGAGCGACCGTTCCCCAGCCCACCACTTGGGGAAAGAGTCGGCCTTCCGTGGCCGAGAAGGTGTAGGAAAACAGGGTGGCCGCCAGCATTCCGGCCCCGATGAACGCCACCAACCCGCTCTCGGCGGAAGCTATAACCACCTCGGCAGTGGCATCCAGTCGTTTGCGACGACGCGCCACCGACCACAGGGAGGCGATCAGCAGGGCGGCGGTGATGCCGAGCAGCACCAGAGAGATGGGTCTGGTCACAAACACCAGCAAGCCCTGATCGAAGAGGTTCATGGACAAATGGAACGAACGCTCGGCCTCGGCGCCCAGCAGCAGCCCCAGGATCAGGGGAACCACCGGCATTCGGTAGCGCTTCATGTAATAGCCCAGGATCCCGAAGCCCACGGTGAACATCACGTCCACGAATTGCCGCTCCAGTCCGAAGGAACCCACCAAGGCCAGGACGGCCACAATCGGCGCCACCAGGGAAGGGCGCACCTTGGTGACCGGCACCAGCCAGCGGGAGGAGGCTATTCCGATGGCCGAGGTGACCCAGGAGGCCACCAGGATCACGATGATGGCGATCCACACGATGTCGGGGCGCTCCCGCAGGAGGTTGGGGCCGGGCACCACCCCGTACAGCACCATGGCGCCCAGGATGATCGCCCAGTCGGAGCTCCCGGGAAGCCCGAACGCCAGGGTGGGGAGGGCCGCCCCGGCGTCCTTGCCGTCGTTGGCGGCTTCCGGCGCCAGGACCCCGCGGGGATCCCCCTTGCCGAACTTGCCGTCCTTGGTGGTGTGCATGGCCTGGTAGTAGGCCATGAAAGAGGCCACCGTCCCGCCCACCGCCGGAACGATGCCCAGGCCGGTGCCCACCAGGGCGCTTCTGATCAGAAGAAACGGCTTCTTGATCACGTACCACATGCCCTGCCAGACCTGGGAGCGATCAAGGGGCATGTCCCCCACCTGGGAGATGGGCCGATTCTGCTTGAGAAGCCTCACCACCTCGGAGATGGCGAACAGTCCGATCAACACCGCGATCACGTCCACCCCGTCGATCAGGCTGAGACTGTTGAAAACGTAACGCTGTCCCCAAGACCCCAGTCCCACGAAAGAGAGCATCACCCCCACCCCTCCGGCAATCAGTCCTTTGATCAGCGAACCCCGGGAGGCGGCGGCGATGGCCGCCAGACCCATCATGGCCAACAGCATGAATTCGGGATATGAAAAAGAGAGGATGAACACCCTCACCGCCGGCAGCAGCACCACCAGCACCACCACGCCCACCAGGGAACCAAGCGACGACGCCATGGCGGATATCCCCAGGGCGTAACCCGCCTTGCCCTGGCGCGACAGTTGGTAGCCGTCGAAGGTGGTGGCCGCGTTGGGCGCGGTCCCCGGAGTGTTCAGGAGAATGGCGGTGATGGAACCGGCGAAGGTCTGCCCGGACAGAGCGGCGGTGAACAGCACGATCGCCTCGGAGATGTCTATCCCGAAGGTGAGCGGGATCATCAGGGCTATTCCCACCGACCCGCTCAAACCGGGAAGGATGCCAAAGATCAAACCGTTGAGGGTGCCCAACAGGAAAAACAGCAATAGCGGCCAACTCAGCAATTGGTCGGCGGCGACGGTCAGTCCCTCAAACAGTGTCATCAGATGCTCTGCCTATTTGAAATAGGGCGGAGGAGGCAGCCGAAGCTCGCGTTCGGCCGCCTCCTCTGCACGCTTTTGTTACTCGGAGCGCAGTTGCGCCACCAGATCGGGGTCAAGCGCCCGCATGGTGTCGACCTGAGCGGCCATCACGTTCTTGGCGGACTCGGCGCCCCGGGGGATGATGGGACGTCCGGCTTCCTCCGACCACGCCGCAAAGTCATCCGACGTCATGGCGGTGATCAAAGTCCGCTTCCAGTATTCGGCTACTTCCTCGTCCAAGCCCGGCGGCATCACCACCGCCCGCAACTCGGTCACCGAACCCGCAGCCTCCGGATAACCAACATCCGCAATGCTCGGAACATCAGCCAACCAACTCAAAGCCGCAGGACGCTGATCCTCAGTACCCAAGAACAACAACGCCCGCAAATCACCGGAATCCATGAAACCAACCAAATCAGTCGTCCCATACACGATGTAATCAACATCACCCCGGATCAAAGCAGTCGCCGCCTCCTCAGAACCCTCAGCACCGAAATTGATCGAAGCATCCAAACCCAACGCGCCAGAAGCCACCACATTGGCGATCGAAGACGAAGAACCACGCTCCACCGTCAACGACTGCAACCCCGAAGCCCCCATCAAATCATCAACCGACTGATAAGGACCATCCGCAGCCACATACAACACATACGCATTCTCTTCAATCGAACCCAACACCGTGAACTCACCAGTCGACCACGGAGAAATCTCCGGATTGATCAACTCCTGAGCAATCGCAGCAGGCATCGGCAAAATCCCCATCGTATGACCATCAGGATCACCATTGAACATGGCAGCCACACCCTGCTGAATCGGAGTGATGTTCTCCACCACCACCGTCACACCATCAGGCAAAAAACCACCCTCGGACAACACCTGCGCCAAACCCCGACTGTAAGTATCAAAACCACCACCAGGGTTATAAGGCACCACCCAAGTCACATCACCACTCGGCTCCCAACTCGGAGCGGCGGACGCCCCCTCGGAGCGCAGTTGCGCCACCAGATCGGGGTCAAGCGCCCGCATGGTGTCGACCTGAGCGGCCATCACGCCGCGGGCCGAATCCGCATCGCGGGGAATAATCGGGCGGCCGGCTTCTTCCGACCAGGCGGCGAAATCATCGGAAGTCATCGCTTCGTAAACGGTGTTGCGCCAGTATTCGGCTACTTCCTCGTCCAAGCCCGGCGGCATCACCACCGCCCGCAACTCGGTCACCGAACCCGCAGCCTCCGGATAACCAACATCCGCAATGCTCGGAACATCAGCCAACCAACTCAAAGCCGCAGGACGCTGATCCTCAGTACCCAAGAACAACAACGCCCGCAAATCACCGGAATCCATGAAACCAACCAAATCAGTCGTCCCATACACGATGTAATCAACATCACCCCGGATCAAAGCAGTCGCCGCCTCCTCAGAACCCTCAGCACCGAAATTGATCGAAGCATCCAAACCCAACGCGCCAGAAGCCACCACATTGGCGATCGAAGACGAAGAACCACGCTCCACCGTCAACGACTGCAACCCCGAAGCCCCCATCAAATCATCAACCGACTGATAAGGACCATCCGCAGCCACATACAACACATACGCATTCTCTTCAATCGAACCCAACACCGTGAACTCACCAGTCGACCACGGAGAAATCTCCGGATTGATCAACTCCTGAGCAATCGCAGCAGGCATCGGCAAAATCCCCATCGTATGACCATCAGGATCACCATTGAACATGGCAGCCACACCCTGCTGAATCGGAGTGATGTTCTCCACCACCACCGTCACACCATCAGGCAAAAAACCACCCTCGGACAACACCTGCGCCAAACCCCGACTGTAAGTATCAAAACCACCACCAGGGTTATAAGGCACCACCCAAGTCACATCACCACTCGGCTCCCAACCCATGTCCTCTTCCGGGGCGGGCTCGTCCGGCTCGTCCGCCGGTTCGGGGGCCGGAGCGGCAGTGGTCGTCGCCGCCCGGGTGGTGTCGGTGGTGTCGTCATCACCACCGCAGGCGGAGGCCACTAGGGCCAACGCCATCAGCACGGCCAAGGTCATCAGCCATGATCTTTGTCTCACTGGATTCTCCTTCTTTCGATTACTTGTCCTGTCCAGGAACCTCTCTGGGCCGCAATCAGCCCACAAAATTGGCTATTGTATCCCATCTGCCGGGGCTTTGCCGCCAAAACCATCGGTTTATTCGATAGTGGCTCTCCCCTCGGTGGGAAGACGGCGGGAAATCCGGGGGTCGTACACCTGCAGGGGCCGGGCGGTCGGGGCCGACAGCACCGTGAGGGCGGCCACCACCACCAAGGCGGCCCACAGCGGTATCACCAACGCCGCCAAACCCACCAGGATGGGCGCCAGGAGCTTTCCCAGGTTCTTTATGGCGCCGTTGGCGGCCACCAGGCCGGCCCGGTGCTCGGGGTCGGTGGCCGCGGCCAGATAGGAATTGATGAAAGTCCCCAGCACCCCGTCGGCCAGTCCGTAGACGAAAGCCACCGCCATCAGAATCCACACCTGACCCACCAGGACCATCGCCACCAAGGCGACGCCCTGGACAAGTATCCCGAGCACCACCCACCGGGAAGCCGCGCCGATTCGAGCCAGGAACCCACTGGCGGCGGCGCCCAGGGTGCCGCACAGGGCGGCGGTTCCCAGAATCAAGCCAGCCTGGGCGGCGGTCATGCCCCGAGAGATCACCAGCAACAACGGGAGATAGGACAAAAGGGAGAACTTCACAAAGAACCGAAGGAATCCGACATAGTGAAGCGACACGATTCCCTTCACGCGAACCGAGCGTCCCAGCCGGCGCAGACCCTCCAGGCGCCCGGCCCGTCCGGGTGGAACCCAGTCCCGGAAGGAGATCAAGACCAGCAGTCCGATCGGCAGGGCCACCGCCTGCAGATACCAGGGTCCGAGCCAGGAGAGTCCCACCAGCACTCCCCCCAGGATGGGATAGCCGCCGTCCGCGATTGACATCAACACCGAACGGCGGCCCTGGGCGGTCACCAGGGTCGGCCCGGTATAGAGATCCCCCAGGATGGTGATGGTGAGCGGGAAGGCGGGCGCGAACCCCAGGCCCTGCAGGAACCTGATGGCCAGCAGAGCCCCGAACGACGATGAGGCCGCGAGCGGCAGGAGCAACCCGGCCAAGCCGAACAGGCACAGTCCCCCGCCGAAGATCCATCTTCGCCCGAAACGGTCGGCCATCAAGCCGGCCGGAACCGAGGCCAGGGTGGCGGGAACCAAATAGACGCTGATCACCAGGGAGACCTCGGACTCGGTCAGGGAGAAGCGCTCCGCCAGGGCGGGAAGGGCGGGTGAGATCAGTTGTACGCCGGTGATGACCGCCATCCCCCCCAGGTGCGCCATCCATTCGTAGCGGAGAGGTGATTTGATCGGGTCCGATAAGGTCACGGGGGCGGCGAAATGCCCGCGCAGACAGAAAGGGCGGTGAGTGCGTAGATCTTGGCGCCCTCCAGCATGTTGTCGATGTGCATGTATCCGGTCCCCTGCACGGCGGCCTTGCCCCGGCTGGGACCGAAAGTGAGGGCCGGAATTCCCACCCGGTTGTAAACGTTGGTGTCCCGCCACATCGAGACCACCGCCGACTCGGCGCGCTCGGGCATCTCCTTTCCCCTGACAAATCGGTGAGAATCGGCGATGGCGCCGATCAGGGGAAGGATGCCGTCGGAAGAGGCGGCATAGCCGGGTTTGAACATGGTCAGGGAAACCTCGGCTTCCAGGCCGGTGTCGGAAATGGCCTTCCGCAGCGAGGCGGTGATTTCGGAGATGTCATCTCCCGGGCGGGTTCGAACATCCAGGTACAGGGCGGCATAGGTGGAGGAACGATTGGGCCGCCATGGTATCCCGCCCCGAATGGCCCCCACCTGCGACTTGGGGCGCATCGTCCCGCAGGGGGTGTCAACCGTGCGGTCCTCCTCGTAGCCAACGGCCCACTCTTCCAGAGCCCCGATCAGAGCCCCGGCCCGCACGATGGCATTGGGGTGGGTGGCGAGGTCGCCGGTCCGTTGCAGACGTGGGGTGTACATGTTCCGACCCCGCAGGGTTATCTTGAAATAGGCGGCGCCGCATTGCACCCACGAGGCCGAGAAATCGGTGGTTTCGGCGATCACCGCGTAGTCGGCGGTGTAGCCGTGTTCCAAGAGCCAATTGGTGCCGAAGCCCTTCGACTCGTAACGCAGCCCCTGATATTCGTCCACGGGCGACGAACCGGTCTCCCCGGCGGCCGATTTGAGCAGGAGATCACCCCGAAGCGGCGCTCCCGCGTCCTGCAAAGCCCGGCCGGCGATCATCTGCACCGCCATGCAACCCCGGTCGTTTTGGACGGTGTGCCCGAAGATGCGGTCTCCCTCCCGTCGGGCACCCACCCGGTTGGGATCGGGGGCATTCATCAGCCGGTCGTAATCCGGCCCCGACGCCTCGGTGTCGAGGTGGGCGTTGAAGATGAGCGACTTGCCGCCACCGGACCCCGCCACCCTTCCCACCGTGCTGGCTCGTCCGTCGATCATGGGGACCAGGTGACTCTCCATGCCGTTGTCCCGGTACCACTGGTGAACCGCCCGGGCGGTGGGTTCCTCGTTGCCCAGAGGACCGTAGGTGTTCCCCAGATGGAGAGCCAGTTCGGCCAGGTCCTCCCGGGACCGGTCGATGCGGCCCAGCACCTGGTCAATCAGCCGAGCGGTCACGATTTCACCACGGACAGCGAACGGGAGGCGGCAACCTGCAGGTGCTTGGCGGTCAGCACCGAACCGTTGGACTCCGCCGCCGCCAGAATCGCCTCGAAAACCAGTTTGCGGAGCCGACGTCCGGATGCCCCCGCCCACTCCGACGCCAGACCGGCCAGTTCGGCGGGATCCACTGCCACCCGGGTCCCCGACGAGTTGAACACCGCGCCAAGTTCGGCAAGGCTGTCCTGCAGAATGCTGACCCGGGCAGCCTGATCGGGCACGGGGATCTCCACGGCCAGGTCCACCCGGCTGCGGACGGCGTCGTCAATGGCGCCCTCCAGGTTGGAGGTGGCCACCAGCAGGACGTTGGGATAATCGAAGGACAGACGGTCCAGCCCGTGGAGCGCCGCGTCGGTGGCGCGGATCACATCCACGGGATCGGTGCCGCCCATCGCCATCTGTCGATTCACCGCCACGGAAGTCACCTCGTCGATCAGCACCACCACCGGCAAATCTTTGGCGGCCAACTCGGGAATCGACTTCTCGAGCAGGTTGGCCACGTTGCGTTGGCTCTCACCCAGCATCTGCGAGGGCATGGCATGGGCGTCCACCTCGGCAAAGATGATCTGCCCGAAATGCTGTCCCAGGCGGTTGGCCAGTCCCTTGGCCAGAGAGGTCTTGCCGGTCCCGGGCGGGCCGTAGAGAAGAATCAGGCCGTGGAGCGGCATCCCCACCTGCGAAAACCGGGGCCGGAGGCGAATCGCCTGTCGACCGTAGTTTTCCAGCCGCTTCTTCAGGCTCTGGGCTACCACGATACGGTCCCACCATTGCTCCCAGCCCGGCTTGGGCAGAGTTCTCCAGCGAAGAAAACCGTAGCGGTCCTGGCGAAGGTCCTCCCCGGCTGCAGGAGTCATCACTGAGGTCGCCCCGCATCAGGAGCGGGCCATTCCAAATCGGTGAGATCGGGAGCATCGAGCTTCGGAGGTTCCTCAAACAGGTTCAAGGGGTCCAGCAGGGCTCGCATCCCCATATAGAGACTGTCGAAATTGTGTACCCGGATGATGGCGGCAATCTCGCGGTCGGAAGCGTTGAAGTGCTGATGCCAGGCCCAGTGGTCAACCACCGCCATATCCCCCGGACCCCAGTCGTAGCGCTCTCCGTCGATCATGCTGTATCCCCGGCCGGTGGTGCAATACAGCCAGGCCTCCCCACCGTGGCGGTGCCGGGACTGGTAGAGACCCGGGGCCAACTGGTGCATCACCGCGGTCAGCCCACCGGTTTGGTAGCCGATGGTGCGGTCCACCAGGAAGCCACTGCGGGCGCCTCGGGGAGTTACCCGGAAATTGATGTCGTCGAAGGCGGTCATGATCCGGGTTTCCGTAAAAGCCTGCCGACGATCGGCCAGACGCTGAACCCTTCGTGTGTAGGGATCGGCGCCCAGGCCGGGCTGGGCCGGGGAAGGGGCGGGAGGAAGTTGCGGAGCGGGCGTATCGCCGCCTTCCTCGATGATGGCCATCCCCACCAACTCCGCCAACGGCTCGGAACTGAAGGTCACGTAGGTGGCCGGAGAATCCCCCTCGGCGCCATGACGATGCCAGGCCCAGGCGGGGAGATACAAGGTGTCCCACGCCCGCCAGTCATAGCGCCGGCCGTTCACTTCGGTCCATCCTCGTCCCCCCGTCACGAACATGATGGCGTCCCAGGAGTGTCGGTGAACGGTTGAATCCACCCCCGGGGCGATGCGGTGTCGGTGACCGTCCAACACCAAACTGGGTCGGTCCCCATCGATCCCCACCAGGACTCCCCGATCGATTCTCCGAGGAGTGGAATGCATCACCACCTCCGAACCCTTCACAAGTTGGAGACGGTTTTGCCGCCAGTAATCCAACTCGTCGGAGCGGCGCTTCTTCTGGACTTCATAGTGGCTGGTGGCGGTCCGGGTGCGGGTGGTCATATTCGCAATGATCTCTTTCTCGGTCTTCCGTCGAGGGCCTGGTTCAGATTGGATCCAATCTTACCAGAGCCGCATGGGGCCTCCCGCTGGTAGATTCCTGGCCAACGTCATGGTGTCCAAGAGCAACCCGCCGGGGATCAACCCGCCCACCGGGCGGTATTCGCTGGTGGCAAGAGCGGAGGCAGGCGCCGAGTTGGCCTGGTTGGCGGGGCAGACGGGAAGAAGGCAGGACGGTTCCATGGCCGAAGACCCCGCCGCGCAAACCGCCGACGCCTTCTCCAACCTGGGCGTCCTCATGGAGTCGGTCGGCGCATCGCCGGCGGAGATCGCCTGTTTGCGGACCTACCTGACACCAGGCGCCCTGGAAGGTTTCTACCGGGGACGCGATCAGGTGTTTTCCCAGTGGTATCCGAATCGGGATTATCCGGTCAACACGTTGGTGGTCGTCTCCGCCCTGGCCGATCCCCGCGCCATGGTGGAGATCGAGGCGGTGCTGGCCCTGCGGCCCCAAGCATGACGCCCCAAGCCTTCGAAGATCTCCTGGACAAAACCCTGGATGACCTTCCCCCATGGGTCGCTGCCCTGATGGACAACGTGGTGGTGGTGGCGATGGACGCCCCGGCCTGGGAGGAAAAGGGGCCCCACCCTCCCGAAGATCTGCTGGGCGAGTACGTGGGGGTGTCGCTACCCGATCGGGCAGCCGACTACTGGGGGGTGCTTCCCGACGAGATCCGAATCTACCGCCTTCCCCACCTCGAACTGGGTCTCTCCCGCTCAGATACCGAGGAGGAAATCCGTCGCACCTTCCTTCATGAGTTGGGGCACTACCTGGGTTTTACCGAGGAGCGCCTCCACCAACTGGGCTGGGATTAGCTCAACCCCGAGATCAATGCACCTTGCGGCCGCGGGCTCACTCCCCAGCCGGCGACCAACTGGCGAACACTCCTTCCGCTATCTCGGTGGGGCGCCGGGCGTCCAACTGCTGCACCATGATCCTATCCCGACCGGTTAAGGCGGCGGGATAGG
This sequence comes from Acidimicrobiia bacterium, assembly GCA_965220995.1. GTDB lineage: Bacteria > Actinomycetota > Acidimicrobiia > Spongiisociales > ZC4RG35 > Bin76. The sequence continues at coordinate 621,232 of OZ244856.1, forward strand.
TGAAGGCCTGGCTGTCCGGCGACCACAGGGTGAGGCTGCGGGAGTACTGGTCCCAAAAGGGCAGGTACTGCCGGAGGAATGCCTGGGTGGGAACGAACGACGGGAACGCCATGGTCCGGTTTCCATCCCAGACCCTGGGCGCCAGCGCCCTCTCCTCGGGGTCCACCTCCATGAAAAGCAGCCGACTTCCGTCGGGGCTCCATTGAAACGCCGCCACCCGGCGCTCGGTAAGAGCCACGGACAACTCCTGATCCAAGTCCAGGACCCGGAGGGGGCCGTCAAAGTCCGTGACCGCTACCTGTCTTCCGGTGGGATCCGGTGTGAAGGCCGCCGGCCCTTGCAGTTCGGCCAGAGTCTGCACCGAGGATCCGGCCAGGTCGCTGATGACCAGCCGCTGGTCCATCAGATCGCCCTGGACGCTCCTTGTGTTCCAATCCACCTCAACCATGCCCGGAGAGTCCGCCGCCACTGCCAGAAAACGCTGGGGGGAAACCCAGGCGGGCGCTTGGAAGAGCCCCGGGGTAACCGGGATGTTTCGCGACGACCAACCATCCCCGCGCAGGGTGAAGAGAAAAAGGCTGTCTCCCACATGGGCCACCATGGCGTCGGAATCCTCATGCCAATCGAAATAGAAGGGCTGACCCTCACCGACTATCTCCACCTCCCCGGCCGGCAGGCTCAGCATGCCCATCTGAAGCGGGGAGAAGGCGTTCTGACCCAAGAAGGCCAGTCGGCGGGCATCGGGACTCCAGTAGTAGTAGAAAGGCGCCAGGGGCGAGGGATGTCTGCGGACCTCTCCGCTGATCACATCGGCCACCGCGATCGCCAAGGTTCCGTCTTCCCGCGCCTCTGTCCAGGCGATCAGCCGACGGCCGTCCGAACAGGTGGGCGACCATGTGGGTTGCAGACCCGGATGGCCCGCAGTGACCGGCCCCCGCAACTGGCTTGGGTTTCCGCCATCCGCCGCGACAACGCTTACTGTCCCTTCCGTGCCGGTCACCACCAGCAGGCCCCCTGCGCCCCCACAGTCGGAAGCGGGGGGTTCGGGCGAAGGGGCAGGCGTGACCGGCGGAGACTCGGGAACGTCGACTTCCCCCGAAGACCCCGGGTCTGCCCCCTCGGGCTGGGTGAGGACCGATCCTTGCTGCCCCGGCGGCGCCTCCACCGGCTCAACATTTGAGACACAGGCCCAAAGGAGTGGTACGGCAAGTGCCCCGGAAAGCAGCCTTCGGATCACAACCCTTCCGATCTTGCCGGTTTGCGGGGTATTTGCAGCCGTGTGACGGACCAACCGACGCCGGGTCCACCGCCACCCTGGGCTTTCATTCCGGCCCCGGTCCGGAGTTGGTGGGCCGATGGGGGTTCGGCCCCATCGGCTAAAGGGCAGTTCCGGCCCGGTTCAGGGATGCGGACAGACCCCGCTCGTAATAGTCCTCGCTCGTCTCCCTCAAGAATCGCCCCAGCTTCTCGCTTCTCCACACTCGAAAAGTCCGAGAAGCCAACCTGGACCGCTGAGCGGAGTCGGATGGACCATCCATCGCTATGGCTTCGGTTACCTCGGCCACCAACTGCTCCGTGAAACCGGTCTCCTTTCCCATTACCGCATCCGGCTTGGCAAGACGACTCCCGGACAGTTGTTCGGCTGCCCGGTGGCCGGCGTGCCAACTCTGTTCCACCAGCATCTCCAAATGGGACCGCAGCCGAGTATCCACTTCCTCCACCCCCCAGGTCAACTGCCCGGTTCGCAGGCCCTCCAGCACCCGGTTCTGCTCCTCGGTGAGAAGTCGCTTGAACAAACGGAGAAACTGATTGGAGACGGGAAGCAACATTTCCTCCCTCAGTTCCAATGACGGCTCCTCGGTGACCTCTGACTCGGCCTCTGCCCTGGCCGGGCGGGGTACCTCCCGGGTTTGCGCCGCCGGCCTGGCGTCGGAAACCTTCGTCCGGCGCAAGGACGCAAAAAGACCCTCGAAATGACTGTCCGCCGCTTGATCCCGGTGGCCACTTGACTTATCTCCCCCGGCCTGGTCCGCCTCCCGGGATTGGGGTTCCTCGGCGGCAGGGGCGGTGGATTGAGCAGCCGAATCCTCCGATTGCTTGGAGGGCGTGATGACCTTCACCAGCCCGGACATTTCGTGGTGGGGCGTGACATGGGCCGGTTCTTCTTCATCGGTCGGGTCCGGGAAAACCAAACCACCGGTCTGATCCACCAGTTTCACCCCGATGGGGGCCACACCGGAACGAATCCCTCCGATTTCTTCCAATAGCTGGTCGCGGTGACGCTCGAGAGCCAACACCCTTTCTTGGATCGCCGCGACCTTCTGTTCGGCGGATTCGATCAACTGGTCACAAAGCTCACGGGATCTCTCCTCCAATTCGATGGATTCCACGTGGGCATTGCTGCGGATCCCATCGGCCCTCCGGCGAGCCTCCTCGCGGATTCGGTGAGCCTCGTTCTCGGCCTCGGCTATGACCTCCTGAGAGTGCTTCTCGATGCTGCGATAAGCTTCCTGTTCCATGTCCTGCAGCTGGGCGATCATCTGCGTTGACACCTGCCAGGCGGATTCCCGCAGTTCCTCCGCGGTGGCCTGAGCCGAAGCGATCCGGTTCTCGATTTCCTCGGTGGCCTCTCCCCGCCAACGGGCGGCATCGATCTCGGCTCCTTCCCTGATCTGGGCGGCGGTCTCCTGAACGGCCGATAGAAGGTCCCCGATCTCCCGTCCCAAGTCCCGGTAACGGTCCAGTTGCACGGTGGACGCGGCCGGGTCTGCCTGTAGCTCTATGACCTCCGGGCCGGCCCCGGCGGGTTCCAGCAGAGTCTCCAGGTATTGGTCCACGGCTTTGCGCTGATAGCCCAGGAACGCCAGAGGAAAGGCAGGGACCTCAGTCTCCTTCCCGGGCTGCCAAACTGACAGGTCTGACATGTATGGGACAATAACGATCCCCGTTTCGAATAATGGGACTTTGTCCCGGCATACCGGGTTTTTCAAACCCCCTCCTCCTCATTAGTGTCATGGCGGTGTCACAGTCACCGTTGCTACACATCGATAACCTGCGAGTCTCGGCCGGCGGCACCCCCATTCTGCGCGGTGTCCACCTGACGGTCGATTACAACGAGATCCATGCCGTGATGGGACCCAACGGCTCGGGCAAGACCACCCTGGCGTCGGTCTTGATGGGCCACCCGGGGTTGGAGGTGACCGACGGCGCCATCTACTTCGAAGGAGAGGACATCACCGGCGACGCCCCCGACAAACGGGCCAACCGGGGCATCTTCATGGCCTTTCAGCACCCCACCGAGATTCCCGGGGTTCCGGTGGTCCAGTTTCTGCGGCAGGCTCTCTCCAATCGCACCGGAATCGACTACTCGATCATCGAGTTGCGCCTCAAGGTCATGGAAGCCATGGCGCAGTTGGGCATCCCCGGCCACTTCGCCGACCGTTACCTCAACGAGGGTTTTTCCGGAGGGGAACGCAAGCGCAACGAAATCCTGCAGATGACGGTGCTGGAGCCCAAACTGGCCATCATGGACGAAACCGACTCCGGCTTGGACATCGACGCGCTCCGTACTGTGACAGAAGGCGTGCAGCGGATGGTGGGCCCCGAGAGAGGGTTTCTGATCATCACCCACTTCCAACGTTTGCTGGACTACATCACCCCCCACTACGTGCACGTCTTGGTGGGAGGGCGGTTGGTGAAGACCGGAGATGCGACCCTCACTGCTCAATTGGAGTCGGAGGGATACGAATCTTTCCGCCGGTAACCCGGGCCGGACGGCTCTCTAACCTAGATACTGATGTCTCTGCAAGAGGTTTATCGCCAGGTAATTCTGGATCATTATCGCAATCCGCGATATAGAGAACCCATACCCGATCCCGATGCCCTTTCCGAAGGCGCCAACCCCCTGTGTGGCGATGAGGTGCAGATCCAAATCAAACTGCAGGATGGGCGAATTCAGGCGATTTCGGCAAACGGAAAGGGATGCTCGATCAGCCAATCAAGCGCCTCCCTGATGGCCGAGGCCGTCTCCGGGCATCCGATACCCCAAGTCTTGGACCTGTCGGGGCGCTTTCAGGACCTGATGCAGGTCCCACCCGACGGAAGTGAAAACGGCTACACCGATTTGGGCGACCTGATCGCCCTGGCCGGAGTGAGACGCTATCCGGTGAGAATCAAATGCGCCACCCTCTCCTGGATAACCCTGGAACAGGCCTTGGAAGACGACTCGACCGACTAGACCCCGCCCTCGGTCATCTTTCCGAGGTCCAGCAGTTCGTCCAACTCGTCCTCGGTCAAAAGGCCTCTTTGGAGCACCACCTCCCGGACGGTGCGGCCGGTGGCGAAGGCCTCTTTGGCGACCGAGGCGCCGGCGTCATATCCGATGTGGGGATTGAGGGCGGTGACCACAATCACATTTCGTTCCAACAATTGGCGGGCTCGTTCGGCGTCGGCTTCGATGCCATCCACACACCGTTCGGCCAAGGTGCGGGCCGCGGCGGCCAACAACCGGATCGACTCCAGGAGATTGCGGGCGATTACCGGCATCATCACGTTCAGTTCGAAATTCCCGTTGGCCCCCGCCCAGGTGATGGCCGTATCGTTGCCGATCACCTGAGCCGCCACCTGCATCACCATCTCGGGAATCACCGGATTGACCTTGGCGGGCATGATCGAGGAACCGGGCTGCAGCGCCGGCAGGCGAATCTCGGCTATTCCGGTTACCGGGCCGGACGACAGCCAGCGCAGGTCGTTGGCGATCTTGAACAGCGAGACCGCCACCGTCTTCAAGGCGCCGGAGGCGGCGACCGTGGCGTCCTTGCCGGCCTGGGCCTCAAAGTGGTTGCCCGCTTCCCGGAACGGTATCCCCGAAGCTCGGGCTATCCGGGAAATGGCCGCTTCGGCCAGCCCATCGGGGCAGTTGATGCCCGTGCCCACCGCCGTGCCGCCCAGTGGCAACTCTCCCAACTCCGGCAGCACTTTGGCCAGTCTCTCGGCCCCCTGAACAACTGCATGGGCGTAGCCGGAGAACTCCTGGCCCAAAGTGACGGGGGTGGCATCCATCAGGTGGGTGCGGCCTGACTTGACCATCCCCGAAAACTCCTCCGACTTGGCCGACAGGGCGCCGGACAGGGTTTCAAGGGCGGGCAGGAGGGAATCGTGGATCCCATCCGCGGCAGCCACGTGTATGGCGGTGGGAATGACATCGTTGGACGACTGTCCGAAGTTGACGTGATCGTTGGGATGCACCAGTCGTTCGTGTCGAGCCCCTCCCAGCAGTTCGGTGGCCCGGGCGGCGATCACCTCATTGGCGTTGATGTTGGTGGAGGTGCCCGAACCTGTCTGAAAGACATCCACCGGGAAGTGATCGTCCCAGCGCCCTTCCATGACTTCTGCGGCCGCCTCACCAACCGCCCGGGCAATCTCCGGCGACAGATGTCCCAACCGAGCGGCGGCTTCGGCCACCGACCGTTTGATCAGACCCAGCGCCCGGATAAACCGCCGCTCAAATCCTTGACCTGATATAGGGAAGTTCTCCACCGCCCGCTGAGTGGAGGCGCCGTAGTAGGCATCGGCCGGGACCGACACCTTCCCCATCGAGTCTGTCTCTGTCCGATACTCCACAGGGTTCACTCCCGTTTGGTTGAGCGGGCCGGGCAACATGGCGCCCATCCGGTCATCAGGCGGCGGACCACCTCACCCTCGCGGGCCGTCCACCTGCACCGTGACGATGTCGACATCGTGGTATTTCTGATGGCGCACCGAAGAAGCGTAGTGGCGCAGCAGCCGGAAGGACATCTGCCGGGCGTCGGGTATTTCCGGCGGGTCGCCCAGGTACGACAGCCGATCTTCCAGGTTCTCGGCGTCGGAGGCGCACAGGAACTCCAACTCCGCTCCTCCACCTCTGAATCGGGCATTCACCATCATGTGGCGGGGCCCCTCGGAGGAATCACCCTCATCCGACAACAGGCTGGCCAATGTCTCCTCGCCCACCAGGACCAACTGCTCCACCCAGCCCGCATTCCGTTTGGACCCCGCAAAGTCTCTGAGGAAGCTCTCCAATTCGGGAATGGCTTCCGGGTTGAGCGGCAGTTCCAGCTTCCTTCGGCTGGGACTGGTCGCCTCTATGAAAAGCATCATGACCACCGCCACGATTGCGCCCGACGTCATCCCGTTTCCGAACAGCACCCCCAAAAAGCCCTCACCCAAATGGTCGGGGAAGATCCACTTGTTCTGGAAACCCACCGCCAGCCAGAACGACATGCCTGCCACCAGCGCCTTCCGATGATCGACGCCGTCCTGAATGACGATCTTCATGCCCTGGACGAACAACAATGCCAATAGCACCAGAATGTAGGCGGCCACTACCGGGGCCGGGATGGAGATCAGCAATGCCGCGAACTTGGGAACAAATGCGGTGCCCACGAAAATGGCGCCGATGACCACCCCCACCCGCCGCGCGGCAATGCCGGTGACCTCGGGCAAGGCGATGCTGGTGGAATAGGTGGTGTTGGGGAGGGTTCCGGCCAGGCCCGACAAGAGGTTGCCCACCCCGTCGGCATTCAGGGCGCCTTGCACCACCCGAAAATCCGTAGCGTGGTGACGCCGCCGCGATACCCGTTGGATAGCCACCCCATCACCGAGGGTTTCGATGGCGCCCACCAGGGTCACCACCACAAAGGCCGGCAATAGTACCCAAAAGTCGGAATCGGGCACGAAGTTGAAACCCGGCCAGGACCCAAGCGGCGCCCCCAGCCAGGGAGCATCCAAGACCGGTTGGAGATCGTAGATGCCGAAAAACCCCGCCACCACGCTGCCCACGGCGATGCCAATCACCGGAGACCAGAGCCGCCAAGCCGGCGGAGCGCGCAACACCAAAGAGGCCACCGTCACCAGCGTGGCCAACGCCACCGCCGGAGCGGCGGAGGAGGCGGCGTCGGCCGGAACATCGGTCAGTGACCCGAAAACCACCGGCGCAACTGTGGCGGTGATAAGCATGATCACGGTCCCCGAAACCACCGGAGTAAAGAGCCGCCGCAACCACGACAGCCGGTTGGCCATCAGAAACTGGAAGAGGGACGAAACGATGATCAGACCTGCCATGGTGGCGGGACCGCCGCTTTCCAAGGCTGCCGCGCAAACCGCGATGAACGCCCCGGACGTGCCCATTATCAACACATGCCCGGAGCCGAACCGCCCGATTCGAATAGCCTGTAGGGCGGTGGTCAAACCGCTGATCACCAGGGCGGCAAATACCGCCCAGGAGATGTAGCTGTCGGGCTGGGCGGCAATCCTCGCCACGATCACCACGGTGAGCACCACGGGCGCCACGATCAGGGCCGCGGCCTGAAATCCCGAGCCTATCGCCAACGGCCACGGGGGGCTTTCGTCCGGTTCGTAGCGGATCTGTTGGTTGGGTAACTCTTGAGCCACCGCAGAACCTCCGATTAATCGGTGAAGGGAAGATCTGTGAAGTAGTCGAAGGAAGGCTTGGGGGTATCGCCCAGGTTGGGAGCGGCGATACCCAGGCGCTTTCGCACGCCATCATAGCCGGCCTGCTCCAATTCGTGAGCGAGTTCCGGCCCACCCGAGGTAACCACCTTGCCTCCCATCATCACATGCACCCGGTCGGGTTGGACATAGCCCAGAATCCGAGAATGATGAGTGATCATCAACACTCCCATCCGGGGGCTTCGCATCTCCTCCACCGCCGAGGCAACAGTGCGAACCATGTCGATGTCAAGACCCGAATCGGTTTCGTCCAACAGGGCCACCTTCGGGGAGAGCACCGAAATCTGGAATATCTCCGAACGCTTTTTTTCTCCCCCCGACAGGTCGTCGTTCACCGACCGTCCCAAGAAGCCTTCCAGGTCAAAGCGCCGCGCCGACTCGGCGATTCGCCGATCGGCCTCTTCGGAATCCATCCCCCGTTCCTCCGCCGCCTCCCTCATGATCTCCTCCAGGTCCACCCCGGGAACCGCCACCGGACTCTGGAAGGCCTGAATCAGGCCCAGACGAGCCCGCTGGTCGGCGGCCAGACCCATGATCTGGTGTCCGTCCACCCACGCCTGCCCTTCCGATTCGAAATCAGGGTGCCCGGAAAGCACATGGCACAGGGTGCTCTTTCCCGAACCGTTGGGGCCCATGAGAGCATGCATCTCCCCAAAGGGAACCTCCAGGTCCACCCCCCGCAGAATGCTCACCGACCCCACCGAGGCCCGCAGGCCCTTCACCTTCAAAGCCGCCACCATCAGACGCCCCCCGGTTGGCCGCCGGGTATCTCTACCCGGACCTTTCCCTGCTCCACCCTGGTGGCATAGGTGTTCACGGGCCTGGAGGCGGGCAAGGTCAACGCCTCCCCGGTGGCCAGATCGAATATCGCGCCGTGCAGGGGGCACTCCACCTCGGTTTCGAACACATCCCCTTCGGCCAGGGAAGCCTCCGCATGGGTGCAGCGGTCGTCGATCGCGTAGAACTCCCCCTCGGCCAAGAACACCGCCACCACCCGGCCGGCGTGGCACAACTTGATTGCCTGCCCTTCCTCCATTTCGGTTGCCCCGGCCACCTCGACCCAGCCCATCAGACCCTTCCTTCCTGCTGGGCTCGGGCAAAGCGGCGGTTGACCGCCTGGCGGGCGGGCTCGCCGAGGTGGTCGAGGGGCAGGCGACCGATCGCTTCTTCGAAGAACCCCCGCACCAGCACCCGCTCGGCCCGGGCCCGACTTATTCCACGGCTCATCAGGTAAAACAAAGGTTCCGTCTCAAGTGGCCCGACGCTCGACCCATGGCCGCAGATCACATCGTTGCACAGTATTTCCAGGTTAGGTACCGAGTTGGCCTTGGCGCCGTCGGACAGCACCAGGTTCCGGTTGGTCTCAAAGGCCGATGTGCCCGCCGCATCCTCCTCGATTCGCAGGAGCCCGGTGAACACCGACTGGGCCTGATCCTGCACTCCTCCCTTCAGAAACACATCCGAACTGGTGGAGGGACCCACGTGGTTGACCACCAGCCGATAGTCCAGCACCTGATTCATCTCCCCGAAGTAAAGACCCACCACTTCCACGTTGCCCCCCCTGCCAGCCAGGGTGGTGCGCAGATCGATCCGCGCCAACCGTCCGCCCAAGCCGATCTCGCCCATGCGCAAAGTGGCGTCCCGGCCTATTTGAGAACGGTGATGCATGATGGTTGCTCCCTCCGTGCCCATCAGGCCAACCGTGGTAACCGAAAGGCGGGCGCCGTCGTCCACGGTGGTTTGCAAATTGGGAACCACCACGCTGGGCACGCCGTCGGGGGATCGGAACAACACCACCACCGAGGCTTGCGTATTCTTCTCCGCCGCCACGGTCAGAGCCGGAAAGGTGACGGTACCGGGGAAAGTTGATTGGATGTCAATCACCAAAGGCGCTTCCACCACACAGTTTCGGGGAATGCGAAGCTTTATCCCATCCATGGAGAATGCCAGGGCGGCTGCGGCGAACTTGTCAGTGTCGGCGGTCAACAGGTCGGGAGGTGATTTGCCGTTCCACGCGTCTGCGGCCGACCCCAGCCAGGCGCTCGAATCGTTGTGGACACTCACCAGTCTTCCGTCCACCATCACAGCGGCGCCAGCCCGATCACTCAAACTCTCCAGGAAAGGACCCTTGGGCAGGTGTTCACCCACCTGATCGGGCAGACCCATGTCAGCCAGGTCGAAATCCAGGTCCACATACTTCCAATTCTCGTCCTTGGGAGTTGGCATGGGCAAACGCCGGTAGTGCTCAAAAGCCGCCCTGCGTCTGGAGGCCTGAACAGCAGGCATCGCCGAGTTGAGTTGTTCAAGTGTTCCGTGGTGTAGACCCAGCATGAAGAGAAACGCTTTCCGCGGTCAGCCCGGCAAATGCTATCGGGATCGGGCCATTTGCGGGAAACGACCGCTCATCTCATCCCCCGCCGCCCGGATCATCCTCAATCGAGCAACTCCCGGGCGATGCGGAAGACTTGGTCGAACATTTCCTCGGTGAGCCGCCCGGTGAAGGTGTTCTGCTGACTGGGGTGGTAGGAAGAGATCAACACGGGACCGTTTCGAAGCCGGGTGATCCGGCCGTGCCCGAAGGGCGGCCGGGGACGGGGAGCCGTCCAGCCCAGCCTCGGCCCCAGGCGCAGAAGGTTGGTGTGGGCAAACCCTCCCAGAGCCACCAGCGCCTCCATGCTGTCCAAACGGCCCAGTTCCTCCACCAACCATTGGGAGCAATTGGCGGTCTCCTCGGCAAGGGGACGGTTGTGAGGGGGCGCACATTTCACCGAAGAGGTCACCCAGCAGTCCCGGAGTGCCAGGCCGTCGCCGGGATGGGTGGAAGTGGGCCGGTTGGCGAACCCCGCCCGATACAGGGCGCGATAGAGCCAATCCCCGGATCGGTCGCCGGTGAACATCCGTCCGGTGCGGTTGGCGCCGTGGGCGGCAGGCGCCAGACCCACCAGCACCAGCCGGGCATCGGGATCTCCGAATCCGGGCACGGGTCGGCCCCAGTAGGTCTCGTCCCGATAGGCGGCCCGCTTTTCCCTGGCCACCTGCTCCCGCCAAGCCACCAGGCGTTCACACCGCCAGCATTCGACCAGGGCGGCGGAAAGCTCATCCAAAGTTTCACCACCGGTCGGCTGCTCCGGCACAGCCGGCGTAGCTACTCCACCGACCCCAGAAACTCGAAGAAGGCCTCCGACCAGGCCTCCGCCGCGTCGAAATGGGGGCCGTGGCCCGAGCCTTCGAACATTTCCATCACCACCCGGCCGCCGGCGGCCTGGTACTGTTCCAACACATCGCGGATCTGGGACACCATCATCTGGGGAGGGAACACCTCGGCGCCCGGCCAGCCGGGGACAAATTCAGCTTGTCCCAGAGTCCCCATCTCCCAGGCAGAACCGTCCGCCACCACTATGTCGGCCGAGCCGTGAGTCCACAGCACGGGCGGCTTGGGGTCGAGATTCGGGATGTCCGACCAGTCACTGTATTTGCCGGACAGGGCATTGAGGAGTCCCCGCGTTCCGGGCGCCACTCCCGGCCAGTTCTCGGACGCGGTGAAATCCCCCGGATATCCGTTGTCCCCGGTGACCGATAGGAGCACCTCGTCCAACAGCATGTCCTCCCGCTCGGGGGGTTCGCGATGGCTGGGCGCCCAGTAGGAGGAATTCATGACATTGCGAGGCGACACCAGGTGATCGGTGGACCGGTCTCCCTCAGCCAGGCGAGTGGTGAAGTCGGGGTTGCCGGTTCCCCCACCCGAGCCCGCCCAATCGGGATAGCAGGGGGTCCCGTCCCGGTGGCAGCCGCCGAACCCGTAGGGAGACACCGGATCGATCATCGTCAGAGAGGCAACCTCCCGATCCCGGGCGTAGGCGGCGATCGCCGACCCGCCGGTTGACCAACCCACCAAGTGGACCGGTCGCTCGATGCCCAGCGACCGCACCAGGGCGTGGGTGTCGTCCGCCCAGTCCCTCAAACCCCGGGTGGCGTCGATGGGCTTGGGCTCCGAACGTCCGAAGGATCTCATGTCCGGGGCAATGAAGCGATAACGATCAGGGGCCCCCGGCCAGAGATGCTCATAGAAGCGACCGGTGGACAGGTTGCCGTGGATCATCACCACGGGAATTCCGTCTTCCGGCCCCGACTCGTAGACAAAAGTCTCCATGCGATCGGTGCCGACTATGCCTGCCCGTACTCCGTTCAAAAGGTCCATGCCGTCCTCCTCTCGTGTATGACGCCCCTCCGATTTTACCGAGCGGCCGTCAGCCCAGAACGCGGGTTAGGTAGGCGTGCATATGGGTGCGCGCAGCCCGGGCGTAGTCGGTGTCGAAGTAGTCGAAGGCATGAATACCGTCCGGCCAGAGGGCCAATTCGGCACGGGCGCCGGCTTTCCGCCAGCGGCTGAACATGAAAAGAGAATCGTCGTAGAGCGGATCGATGGTTCCCACCGTGAACAGCGCCGGGGGCATACCCGACAGGTCGGCGAAGATAGGAGAGATATCCGGGTCGCTCAGGTCATGTTGTCCCGCGAATTGCTCCGTGAACCATTGGACTACCTTGGTGGTGAGGATCAGGGTCTCCTCCCCGGCCCGGCGCACCGAGGGGGTTCCGCGCAGATCGTAGGCCCCGTAGGTGAGCAATGCCGCCCGGAAGGGGTCGAGGCCGTGACGGTCCCGCAGACGCAGGCAGGTGACCGCCGCCAGGTGAGCGCCGGCCGACTCGCCGCCGATGGCCAACAGTGGCGCGCCGAAGACCCGCCGGGCATTGTGGTGCAACCAAAGGGCCGCGGCTTCGCAATCGTCGGGCGCGGCGGGATAGGGGTTTTCGGGCGCCAGCCGGTAGCGGACGGAAACCACCACCAGCCGGGTGTCGTCGGCCAGGCGCTCCAGCATCGGATCGTGGTGATGGGGGCCGCCTACCACCCATCCACCGCCGTGAATGTGAAGAAACACCCCTCGGGGTCGTCCCGTGGGCGGGATCACTCGGAAGCGAAGCGTCCCGGACGGTCCTTCCGCGGTCTCTTCATAGGCCCGATCGGAAAAGACCAGGGCGCCGAACACCGACTTCCCCTCTTCCCTGGCCCGGCGGGCCACCACCGGGCCCACCTCATAGATCTTCGGAAGATGGCGGGTGGCCTGCTTCAGAGCGGCGTTGAAAGCCGGAACCTCGGCGGGCGCCTTCCCGGGGACCTCGCCGAACCTGGTTTCCGGTGGCATGCCCGATCTCGCCTGCATCATCAACCGGCCGATTGGTGGTCGCTTCCCGCTCAGATGGGAGGTTGGTTCAGTTCGATGATGTTCCCGTCCGGATCCTGCAGAAAGGCCTGGCGTCCGGCTTCGGGCACATGAGCCGATCTCTGAAACGCCACTCCCCGAGAGGCGAGCGCTTCCAAGAGGCCTTCCAAGTCCCCCACCTCCAGGGCGAAGTGATTGTTGGGATTGGGGCCCAGCCCGGCCACCTTGCTGATATGGATGGCGTTCTCGGGGCCGGCCCCCACCCAGACGCCGTCGGATTCGAAGTCGGGGCGAGGAAGTTCGGGCAGGCCGAGCCGCCCGAGGTAGAACTCCCTGGATCTGTCCAGATCGGCTGACGGGATGTTGACATGCTGCAACCTGGTCAGGAACCCAAACAGGCCATGATCACTCATCTACCGTCACCACCTTCCGACGCTCGGCCGACTCTATCAGAGCGCGGATGGTAGCCATGTTCACCGCGCTCTCACCAAGTGGGTAGATGCTCGGTTGGTGGTCGAGGATCATTTCCTCCATGGCCATGACTTCTTCCAGGTAGGCGTCGTGTCCCTCGAAAACGCGACGCTCGGTTCGCTGATTGTCCGCCTCGTCGCCGAAAGCCCGATTGTTGTCCCCGGATCGGGACAGGGCCGCCGCTTGTGAGGTTTGCTGCACCACCTCCACCGTGGACGGCAATTCCACCTGGCTGAGCCATGGATAGGAGATACGGATACGGCCCCGGGCGCCGGCGAACTCGGCCGACCAGGAGGGCGCCACTTCCATGCTGGTCACAAACTGGCCCATCGCGCCCCCCTCATAGAGGATCTGGGCGGCGAAGGTCATATCCGCCGGTTGACCGGCCCGGCGGATAAATCCCTCCACCTCCACGGGCCTGGCTTGCAACACCGCCTGGAACAGGGTGATCGGATAGCAGCCCAGATCCCACAGAGACCCTCCTCCCCGAGCGTCCAGGCGGATGTCGTTGGTGTAGAGCAGGGTGAACCCGAAGGTGGCCTGAGCCCAGCGGGGGGTTCCGATCACTCCGTCCGATACCAGACGGCGCACGAAGGCCGTTTGGGGATGGAAGCGCATCATGGACGCCTCCTGGACGATCACCCCGTTGTGCCGGGCGGCTTCAGCCAACTCTTCCATCTCTCCCGCACAGATGGTGATGGGCTTTTCGATCAGGGCATGCTTGCCCGCACGGGCCACCCGGACCCCCCAGGGGGCATGCAGCCAGTTGGGCAGGGAAACATAGACGGCGTCCACTTCCTCGGACGCCAGCATCTGCTCATAGCTGCCGAAGGACAGTGGGATTCTGTGGGAGTCGGCATAGGAGCGGGCCCGGTCGACGTCTCGGCTGGCCACCGCTGCAAGCGTCGAACGCTCCGAACGGCTGACCGCCCTGACAATCCGGTCATTGATCCGGGCCGTCCCCAAAAGGCCCCACCGCAGGAGTCTTTTCTCACCGGCCATAGTCAGTTGGAGCGCCACCTTCCGCTTCGCTTGCCGACAACCACCGGCCGGCGACCACCACGAGTCCCTTCAAGAGGGCGAGTTCCCGACCGGTCACTCCGCCCAGGATGGTAGCCACCGGTTAATCTGCGCCGGGAAAGGAGAACCAATGACCAAAGCGCGGCTGACCAGCATCTCGGAGGCGGAGCAAACTGTCATGCGGCTTGGGAGGGGAGTCACCAAGCATCTGGTGGATGGCCGCATCGGGGCCGAGCAGGTTGATATGCACATCAACTATCTGAACCATGACTCCGGGATGGGGCCCTACCATTTCCATCGAAACGCCGAGAACATCTATTTGGTTTTGGAAGGCGCGGTTCAACTGATGATCGACGGCGTGACGCATCAACTGGAAAAGGACGACGTGGCCTTCATTCCTCCCGGCGTCCCCCATGCGGCGGGGAGCGCCGGTGGTAAACCGGCCGTGATGTTGGAGATATATGCTCCCGCCGGCGACGACTTTCACATCGTGTCCGGCCGGCCGCCGAAGATTGATTGACCCGGTTATCAGAGGCCCTTGCGGACTCCTGATTCTGCGCATGCCGCTCGGTCAGTTGTCGCCTTCCAGATACCAGAACAGAGTCTTGCGCTCCACCCACAGCCCCACCCCGAACACCACCAGGCCTATCACGGCCACCACCATGATGGCGGCGATCATCTCGTGGGTCTTGATGAACGAACGGGCCTCCACCACCAGGAAGCCCAGCCCCTCGGTGGCCACCACCATCTCGGCCACCACCACGTTGGTCAGGGCGTAGGTGATCCCGAGCTTCACCCCCACCATGATGGCCGGGAGCGCGGCCGGCAGACGGATGCGGCGCAGCAGGGAGAACTCGTTCATCCGAAGAGAGCGACCCAACTCGATCAGGGCGGGGTCCACTCCGGCCAGGCCCAACCCGGTCTGGATGAGAATCAGAAAGAAGATGGCGAAGCTGGCCAACGCCACCTTGACTCCCACCCCGATGCCGAACCATACCAGGAACAGCGGAACGAAGGCCACTTTGGGAACGATCCGGAAACCCAGCAACAGCGGATAGAGGGACCTCCGCAGGAATGGTGAATAGAAGATTCCCAGGGCGGACAGGAACCCGAGCGTCCCGCCTGCCATGAAACCGAGGATCATTTCATAGAAGGTGACGAATCCCGCCTGCACATACTCAACCCGGTTTTCGAAGAGGGCCTCCACCACCGATGCGGGAGAGGGAAGGACGATCGGGTGAAAATCTCGCCACTCGATCATGAACATCCAGAACAGCACGATGCCCACCAGCACCGTCAGGAGCGGCCAGTGATACCAAAGGCGGCGCACGCCCCTCTCCCATCGAGAGGCCTTACGAGCGGCGGAAAGAGTCCCTACACCCAAAAGGTCAACCTCCGCTCCAGCCACAGGAACAGGAAGTAACTGACGATCCCAAACGAAGCGACCACCATGATGGAGGCGATGATGAACTCGGTGTTGGAGAACGCCGCCGCCTCCACTATGCGGGAGCCGATGCCGGTGCTGCCCGGCACCAGAATCTCGCTGAGGACTCCCCCGATAAAGGACTCTGTCAGGGCGATCCGCAACCCGGCCAGCACGAACGGCGAGGCGAACGGCAACGAGACCTTCCGGAAGCCGAACCACCGGCCGCCTTGCAGGGAGCGGGTGAGTTCCACCATTTCCCTTTCCACCCCGCTGAGTCCGGTAATGGTGTTCTCGGTCACCGGAAAGAACGCCAGCAGAACCGTCACCACCAGTTTGTACTCGAAACCAACTCCCCACCACAGAATCAAGAGGGGAATGAATACCGCCTTGGGGATGGCGTAAAGGGACACCAGGATGGGATGGATAGCCCTTCTCATCCCCTCGAAGTGGTAGACCAGCACCCCGGAGACGAATCCCAACACACCTCCCAGGAAGAACCCCCACCCGATGGTGACCGCGGTGTCCACCATGTTGCCCACCAGGAAGCCGCCCTGATTCCACAGCACTCCCCACACTTTGGACGGGGGCGGCAGCACCACGGAATGAAACCCCGTAACCCAGATGACGCCTTGCCAGGCGACCACCAGCAACACCGCGAAAACCAGGGGGTCCAAGAAACGACGGATTCGGATGGACCGTCGTCCCGCCAAGGGGGCTACGGTTTCGGTAGCCGCCTCGCTCACTCGGGAGGTCACCGGGACTCCCTGGCGTTCTCACCTCCATCGGCCTCGCCGATCAGACGGCGGGTCAGGACCACCTGTTCCAGGAATTGAACGCTGTCGCGCATCTCGGCGGTGCGAGGGCGAGGAAGATCCACCTCTATCTCTCCCAACAGGGTTCCCGGACGCGCCGACAACACCAGAATGCGGTCGGACAGGAAAACCGCTTCCGGAATGTGATGGGTCACAAACAGCACCGTCTTGCGGGTCTCACGCCAGATGCGCATCAATTCTTCGTTCATACGCTCCCGGGTGAACTCGTCCAGGGCGCCGAACGGTTCGTCCATCAACAGCAGAGTGGGGTCGTGGAGCAGCGCCCGACAGATTGACACGCGCTGCTGCATGCCGCCGGAGAGTTGCTTGGGGTAGGCGTCGCGGAAGTCTTCGATACCCACCATCTTCAGCAGAAGCTCCGCCCGTTGTTGATATTCCTCACGGGACATTTGGGTCCGCTTTTGAGAAGCCAGCACCTCGTAGGGAAACATCACGTTTTTGATGACCGTCCGCCACCTGAGCAAGGTGGGGGCCTGAAAAACGAATCCGATATTCCCCGCCGGGCCATCCACGGGGACACCATCGATTGCCACCGATCCCTGGGTGGGAGAGATCAACCCGGACACCAATCGCAGCAGGGTGCTCTTTCCGCACCCGCTGGGTCCGATGATGCTCACGAATTCACTGTCGGCGACAGTAACGGAGATATCCCTCAGAGCCTCCACCGTGAGGTCAGGAGTCTGAAAGGTCTTGCCCAGACCCCGAAGTTCGATTCCCATTAGTAGGAGCTTCCGGCGGTGGTTGTCCGGAACCCGCCGTTTCCGCGGGTTCCGGACAACTTTAACCGGCTAAGTCTCGATCTAACCGAGGAATGGGGTAAGCGGATTCGACCTGCCCAGCACCGTGGACAGCGCATCGCGGGCCGCGTCGAAGTCATCAATGGGAACATCGCCGCTGTCGATGATCAAGTCGGAAATGAAGGCTTGATCAAGCGTCAAAGGCGCGTCCAGCAGGTAGTCGTTGATGAAATCGAGGCTCCGCTGCTTCTTGTCGGGATCAAAGTACCCGATCCCGTCATCGCGCACGTCCTCAGTGAGCATCAGGGTCAGGAACAACTGGAGGTTGCCCAGGTGGAATTCGCGGGCGTTGGGCTGCTCTTCCAGTTCGGGGTTGTACTTGAAGAGGGCGTCGATGGACTCGTTATGAGCGCTGACGCCGCCCTCGATCACATACTCGTACCCGGCCAGGGCGCCTTCGATGAACCGTCTCACCAAGTCACGATTGTTCTCCAACATCTCGGGTCGGGTGATCAGGCCGTTGCCGTAGATGTCCACGGCGCGACCCACCCAGTAGGTGTCGGGCTCAATCGGCGGATCGGCCAACCACCACTCGGGCAGGTTGGTGATCCAGTCCATGACGAAATCGGCCTGGCCGGTGGCGATGGAGCCGATTCCGGCGCCGTCCACGTACTGCCAGTCGATGCCGTCATAGCTGATACCCACCGAGCCGGCGAAAGCCTTGAACAACTGGTCGTTTTCGTCGCCGGCGTCAACCGCGCCTCGGAGGCCCACCAGGCTGGTGGGATCGTCGCCACTTACCCCGGCATCCGGCGCGGCATATACCGCGGTGGGAGCGGTGGAGGCGATGGCGGCGATTTCAACCAACGGAAGGCCTTCGCTGATGGTGCGCATCACCGCACCCACCCCGGCGAATCCGAAGTCGCCCTCGCCCAATCCAATCCGAGCCGAGGTGTCACCGGAGCCGTAACCGCGGGTGATCTGCACCGCGATGTTCCGCTCAGCCCAAAAGCCTTTGTCCAAAGCTACATAGAACGGTGAGGTTTGACCCTTCGGTACCCAGTCGAGGATGAAGAATACCTGATCAACTCCTGCCTCCTCGGCGGCTTCATCATCGGAAGCATCCCCGCACGCGGCAGCTATCAGCCCCAGGATGGCAAATACTGCAATAAATTTGGTAACACGATTCATAAATGACCTTTCTGGGTGGCCGCTTCTTACACCCACCGGGTCCGGTGCGAGCCGTCCCGGCAACTAATGCAACCAACGCTAACGGCCGTTATTGGCAACTAGCACCCGGTGGCAAGAATTATTTTGAATGCTTTGCAAATTCAGCCAGGAGTGGCAAGACTTCCTCCGCCAACATGCCTATTTGGCTTTGATAGTCGCCAAACACCATGCGCAGGTCGAATATCAGATGCCGGACCCCCGACTCGAGGATTGCGGCGACCTGCTCGGCGCACCGGGCAGGAGAACCGGTGATCAGAAGCCCGGCCAGATCTTCCACCGTTTCAAAGCGCCCGGACGGAGGTTTCAGCCAATCGGTGGCCCCTTCGGCGCTACGGGCCAGGATTCCCACCGCCTCCCGAGCCGCCTGCAGATGACGCCCGTCGCCCGCATCGACCAAAGTGATGGGCATGGTGGCGATGTCCAGGTGTCGTCCGGTCCGGACGGCGTAGCGACCCGCCAAATCCATGCGGGCTCGGAAGGTGTCGAGGGGAAGCCGCCCGGCTATCCAACCGTCGGTGTGTTCAAAAGCGCGGCGCACCGCAGCCTGACTGACTCCGCCGTAGTAGAGCCGCAAGTCTTCCCCCGGAGCGGGATCGATCTCCACCGCAGCATGGTCGGACGCCGAGCCGCGCAGGGCTTTCACCGTCGCTTCGAACAATTCCACCCGGCTGCGGTAGTGCAAACCCAGGGACTCAAAGTTCTTGGCCCCCACCCCCAGACCCAGTCCGATGGACAGCCGGCCGGCCGCCAGGCGCCAGAGCGTCCCCACCTCCTGCACCAGCCGCAGGGGATGGCGGTTGGGCAGCAGCACCGCGGTGCCCAACGTTATGCGATCGGTCACCGCCGCCACCGCGGCCAGGCTCAGGAGCGGCTCGAAGAAGGTGGTGCCACCCCCTTCCAGCAGCAAACCGTGGGGAGCGCCCGCCGCCAGGCGATCCCGCACCCACAGGGAGTCGAACCCGGCGTCCTCCGCCGCCTTCGCCACCGCCAGCATCTCTCCCACCTCCGGGTCGGCGCCGAAGTGCGGCAGCACGAGACCAAAACGGATCGGCCCCTCAGACGCCATCGGATCCTCCCCCCAGATGGGCCCCCAGCCAGGTGTTCACCGAAGAGACAGCCTGCCGAAACCCTTCTCCCTGATGCACCTCGTGGTGACCGATACCGGGGATCACCACCAAACGCTTGGGGTTTTCGCACCGCCGCCACATTCTCTCGGACTCCTCCACGGGGATCATCGTGTCCTCTTCGGCGTGGATGAACAATGCCGGTTTGGGCGGGGAATAAGGCAAACACCGCTCGGGGCGAAAGGCAACGATTTGCTCGGCGGATTCCAAGGTGGTGGTGAACGCCATGTGGGGATATTGGGCTTCCACCCGCCGCCGCCAAGCCCGGGCCTCTTCGTCCCGGAGCAGTATCTCATCGGGATCCACCGTCTCGCTGGGGGCGCCGGCTCGTCTCCGATGACGGTCCTCCGCCAGGCGGTGTCGGAAGGCCTTCCACTGCTCGGAGGTGCGGACCGCCTGCAGATGACGCTTCCCGCTTCCGTAGCCCACCACCGAGATAACCACGCTGCATCGGGGGTCCTCTCCGGCGGCCACCGCCACCGCACCGCCGTAGCTCACTCCCAACAAAGCCAATCGATCCTGATCAAGTTCGGCTCTCCCTCCCACATATCCCATCACCGCCCGGATGTCCTCCACATGTTCCCCGGGAAAACACCGCCCCCGCTCTCCGCCGCTGGCGCCGAACCCCCGGTAGTCGGGGACCAGAGCCGCATAACCAAGGGAACTCAGGGCCTCTCCCCATTGCGGCATCAGTTCCTTGACGCTCCCCCAACCCAGACACACCACCACCACCGGATGCCCGCCCATCGGAGGCTCCCCCTCGGGCAGGTAAAGGTCGAACGCCAGGGAAACGCCGCTTCGGGAATGAAACTTGCCAGTTTCCATGAATTGCGCCTCCTTTCCCCGACAGTATCCGAGCGCCGGGTGGGGCCTTGGGGGCTAACGGAAGGCCGGGGCGACCGCCGAGGCGAAGTGATCCAGTTGCTCAAGCAGGTGGTCCACGGTGTGATAGATGAACTTCATCTCGTAGTGGTTGACCCCGGCTTCCACGTATCGGCCGATCTTTGCGCCAACCTCGTCGGCGTCGCCGATCAACCCGGCCGCTCTGATGGCTTCCTGGGTGGCGGTGTGATCAAAGCCCTCGGTGAGCACTCCCAGGGTCTTCTGAGCATTTCGAGTGGCCTCCTCGGAGGTTTCGCCGAGACAAACGTACACCTCGGTGGCGATATCGAATTCGGTCCCCTGCCGTCCCTTTTCCGCAGCCAGCCGGCCCAGGTTGCTGATACGCCCGGGGTATTCCTCGGGGGGGATCCAGGGTGGAATCCAACCGGTGGAGAACTCGGCGGTGATGTCCATGGCGGTGGGCCCATGTCCCCCGGTCCAGATGGGCGGGTAGGGCTTCTGTACCGGCTTGGGCCATATCTCGGTTTCGGGGAAGCTGAAATACTCCCCTTCGTAGGACGGATGGTCCTCGGTCCAAATGACCTTCATGGCTCGCAGGTAATCCCGGGTGACGTGATACTTGGTTTTGCGTGGTATGCCCAGCACCTCGAAGTCCACATTGTGGGTGCTCTTGGGCGCCCCGGTACCGATCCCGAAAATTACCCGGCCGTTGCTCAGAACATCGATATTGGCCACCTGCTTGGCCGCTACCAGCGGGTTGCGATAGGGAAGACACAGCACCGCCACTCCGATGCGGATCCGGTTGGTGACCCCGGCCAGGAACGCCATGTTGGTGAGTGACTCGAAGAAGACCGGGGGGGCGTCGGCGGCTTCCACGGCCTCCCGGGACCCGCAGGAGACGTGATAGCGGTCCTGGAAGGTGGTCCATGCCAGGAAGTCATGCACCCAAACCGCATCGAATCCCATATCCTCGCACGCCACCGCCGACCGTCGGATGTCTTCGGTGTTGGCCAGCGGTCCGGCCACCGGAAGCCGCACCCCGAATTCTGTCGCCTTCGCCATAAACCTCTCCTATGGTTTCCGAGCCGGATACTACCGGCAGGGCCTTCCCGTTATCTTGGGATGGCATGACGACCGGCATCCGGGCCAAGTCCTGGTTGGGAAACCGACAGCCCCAACTGTTGGCGCTGCTGGAGCGTTTGGTAACCACTCCCAGCCACGCTGCCCAACCTGCCGGGGTGGCGAAGGTTGCCTCCGCCGTGATCGCGGAGTTGACGCCCATTGGGTTCGAGTTCACCGAAATCCCCCAGCCGGGCGTCCCGCAATCCCTGCGTTGGCTGGAGGAACTGATGTCCCCGGGCGTCCCCTACGGCCGGTTGGGTGGCGCCTACTCGGGTTTTCGGCGGGGAGAGAGGGCTGGACGCCTGCTCCTGCTGGGTGACCTGGACACCGCCTTCCCACCCGGGAGTCCCGGACGCGGATTCGGAGTGGAAGACGGTAAGGCGTTCGGTCCCGGCGTGGCCGACATGAAGGGTGGACTGGTGGTAATGGTGGGCGCCTTGCAGGCGCTGGCGCATCTGCAGGTCGCCATGCCGGACATCGCGTTGGTGCTGTCCGGGGACGAGCAGGCCGGGAGTCTGGGGTCCCGCCCGGCTATCGAGCAGGCTGCCGAAGGGGCGGACTGGTGCCTGGGAATGGAATGCGCCCGCCAAGGCGGCAAATTGATGTCGGCCCGCGGCCACATCGGGGTAGGAAAACTCAAGGTGAAGGGACGCGAATCGCACACCGGGTCTGCTCATGGGGAAGGTCGCAACGCCCTCGACGCCTTGGCCCGACTGGTAGTGGGTTTCAATCGCCTCACCAACGAGGACGAGGGGACCTATGTCACCGTGACCATGGCCCAGGCCGGTCGACGCAGAAGCGTCACCCCGGCATTGGCCGAGGCCATTGTGGACATCCGTACCCGCGCCCCCCGGTTCTGGGCCAAGGTCACCGGGCGGATGGAGCGGGTGGCGGAGTCGGTGGCCGAGGAATGCGGGGTGGAGATCAAACTTCTGACCCACAACCATCGACCGGGTGTGCGCCCCGATCAAGGCGCCGAACAACTGCTGTCCATCGCACGCCGGGTGGGCGGATTCTTGGGGATCAAGATCGAGGCCTTCGAGTCGCCGGCGGCTGGCAGTGTCTCATTCACAAGACCCTCCACCGCCACCCTGGACGGACTCGGCCCCGTGGGAGGGGATCTGATGACCGACCGAGAGTACATAACAACCGAGAGCCTGGTCACCCGCGCCGCGCTCCTGGCCGGCGTCATCGACGATTTGCAGCCGTTCCGTCAGGGATGAATCCGCAAACATCGCGGATTGGACGGTCAAGGAAACCCCGACGCGGTTAATCTCCGATATGGCACTCACATTGAAAGGAGCCCGAGACGTGGGCGAAACAACCACCCGAATCCGGGGCGGGACCATTCAAAACTCTGTGGGAGGAACCAAGGCCGACCTGTTGATCTCCGGAGAGAAGGTCTCCGCGCTGTTGGATCCTTCCCACCCGGTCAAGGCGGATCAGGAGATCGACGCCCAAGGAAAATGGGTCCTTCCCGGGCTTATCGACCTGCACGCCCACACCAGGTCACCCGGGTATGAACAGAAAGAGGACTTCCTGACATCCTCCCGGGCGGCGGCGGCCGGAGGGTACACCGCCTTTGTGGACATGCCCAACGTGGAACCTCCCACCGTAACCACGGAGTTGTTCGAAGAAAAGCGGGCGGTGGCCGATGAGTTGAGCATCGTCGACTGGGGGCATTTCGTGGGACCCACCCGGTTGGATGAGATCCCCAAGATGGCCAAGGCCGGCGCCACCGGCTTCAAGTTCTTCCAGGTCACCGGTGGCTATCCCCATGACCCCCGGCTGGCGATCGACGATCCTGCCCGCCTGCTGGAGACCTTCGAGGCCATCGCCGAGACGGGGCTGCCCTGCGTGGTGCATCCCTTCGCCCAGACCCTGTTCGAGAGCCTTTATCACCGGGAAGTCGCCAAAGGCAGAGGCGCAGACATTTTCACATTCAGCGATGTCTACACCCGGGACATCGTGTGGCGGCTGGCGGTGGCCATTCTGCTGGAGGTCCAAAGGGAAACCGGCATGCGGATGCAAGTGGTCCACACCCATGCCCCTGGCAGCCTGCGGCTCCTCGCCCAGGCCAAGGCCGATGGCCTGCCGGTGACGGTGGCCACCGACCCCAAGTACTTCCACCTTCGGGAAGAGGACATCAGGACACAGGGCGCCCGGGCCATCCCGGGAGGAGCGGTGACCTCCAATCCCGACCGGATGGCCGCCATCTGGGACGCCCTCGACCGGGGCGTTATCGATCTGGTGGACTCCGACCACGCTCCCCATCTGTTGGAAGACCTGACACTGATGGAGGAGGATCCCCTGATCGGCCCGTTCGGTTCCCCCCACTACGAACACCTGCTGTCACTGATGCTGTCGGACGTCCAGGCCGGCGACCTCCGGTTGAACCGCCTGGTGCATGCCCTGACCGAGGCGCCCGCCCGGGTCCTGGGACTGTATCCCAGAAAGGGGACGCTGTTGCCCGGATCGGACGCCGACGTGACGATAGTCGATCCTGATCTGGCCTATCAGCCCCGGGACGGGCAGATGGAGTGCAAGAGCAACTGGACCCCCTACCATGGCCGGGAGTTTGTCGGCAAGGCGGTGATGACCATGCTGCGCGGCAAGGTCATCTTCGCCGATGGGCGGATAACCGCAGAACCGGGGTACGGCCGCTACCTGGCCGGCGTTGCACAGGAGCCCGATCCCGACCGCCCGGCTGATATGCACCCGGGACTGCACCTCCGCCCTCGCACCTGAACGTCCGGCGGTGAACTGCCGACCTGTTCCTGTTATAGGCCGCGCTGTTTGGCGAACGCTGTGAAATTCGGGGTTCTCCTACCCCATTTCGGGCAGTGGGCCGGCCGGGAGACCCTGGTGGACAACGCTCCCACCATCGAGCAGATGGGGTTTCACTCCCTGTGGGTGCGCGACCATCTGGTTTGGAAGCCCCACGAGATGGAAGGACGGGACCGGACCTTCTTGGAACCCCTTCTGACGTTGGCGGCGTTGTCATCGGTCACCCGGCGGATGATGCTGGGCACCGCCGTGCTGATTCCGATTCGCTGGCCTCTGAAGCTCGCCCAGAATCTGGCCACCCTCAGCTTCCTCTCCGGGGGGAGGGTCATGGCGGGAATGGGTCTGGGCAGCAACGAGGCCGAATTCGCGGCGGCGGGGCTCGACAAGGACCGTCGCATACCGATCTTGGAGGAGACCCTGAAGATCTGCCGCCGGGTTTGGGAGGAGGACCACGTGTCCCACCGGGGAGAGGTTTTCCAATTCGAGGACTTCACGCTCCGACCCAAACCAACCGCTCCCATCCCCTTCCTCTACGGGGGCAGCACCCGGGCGGCGGTCCGCCGGGCCGTGACGCTGACCGATGGATGGATTCCGGGTCGAATTCCGATCGACACCCTGAAGGACCGCCTCAACTATCTTCATCAGTTGTCCGAACAGCACCAAAAGCAGATCATGCTGGGCACCATCCCCCTGGTTCTGGCCGACCCCGATCGGCAGCGCGCCCGGGACTCCATCGATGTGGCGGCGCTGGGCGTCAGTTCGGCCGGCGCCCGACACTGGGTGACCCCCGCTTCCGGGGGATTTCGGACCGTGGACGACCTGGAGGGCCTCTTGGTGGTGGGAGACCGATCCGACTGCCTGAGATCCATCGAGTCCTTTGCCTCCCTGGGCCTGGAAATGGTGATTCTGGACGTTCGCCTGGGATTCAGTCGGTATATGCAGCAGCTGGAATGGCTGGCCGAATGGATCCTGCCCCAGTTCGGCGACTGATCACCTCGCCAAGCACCCCGGATAGCCGGGTTCGGGGACCGGCGGCTATCCACCCTCCCACGGCGGCTACCCGGAGTTGGTCTCCGCGGCGGGTTTGAGAGCGCCTTCCGAAACGTCGCTGACCGGATTCCACAGCATCCAGCCCAGGTCAAACTCCTCGGCGGCGTTGATGGACGACCGCACCTGATCATCACGGTGGCCGAAGTCCTGCAGCCAGGGCCGGATCACCACCCCGGTTCGCATCCGGGCCACCGCGTCGGCCAGGGCCTCCTTCACAACGCCGCCGGGATGATCGTTGGGCCGATCAAAACCGAACCAGCCGTAGTCGTAGTGACTGGGATAGAGCATGGGGGAGACGACGTCCAACACCTCGATGACGTTCTCCCACTGCTGCCCGATGCCGCCGTCGTCGGGCACCGTGGTCAGAAACCCGAAAATGTCGGCTGCCACCGCGCATCCCATCGGCAAGAGCAGCGAGCGGGCCTCCTCCAGGAAGGAGGTTATGGTGTGCACGCGGTAATCGGGATCGATAGGGCCGTCGAAAGTGGCTGACGGGCGACGGGAATCGGGAAACCGGACATAGTCGAATTGGACCTCGTCCACTCCCCGTTGGCACACCTCCACCGCCAGATTCAGAGCGTAGGCCCGCGCGTCGGGGTCGGTGGGGTCCAAAAAGTACTGGTTGCCCTGCCGGTAGGGCTCGTCGCGGTAGGAGTCCCAGATCGCCATGGTGGGTTTTCTGATGCTGGCGATGGGATCCTGGAAGGCCACCACCCTGCCGATCAGATAGATTCCCTGCTGTTGCAGGAACTCGGCCAAGCCGGCCAGGTCATATTGAGGATTGATGGCCCGAACCTCCCGGGCGGTCTGCACCCCGGAGTCATAGAAGATCTGACCCGTTTCGTCCTTGATGTCCAACATGATCCCGTTCAGTTCCGTGTCCTTCACCAACTGCACCATGGCGTCCCACTCCACCCGGTCTCCCGCCACTTCCCCCGAGACGTGCGCCGCTTTCACAACCAGAGGCTCAATGGTCATTTCGGCGTCTCCGGGCCCGCCATCCCACTGGTAGGCGGCGGCGCTCCAGGCCGGTCGGAAGATCTCGACTTGTCCTTCCCCCACCCTCTCCAACAGAAACCTCCCGTCGTCGTCGGTCAGAGTGTTCACCGAGCCCAAGGTGACCGACACTCCTCCAACCGGGACGTTATTCGGGTCGGTCACCCTTCCCCGTAGGGTCCGCGGTCTGAGGTGGACCGTCAGGTAGTCCTGAGAGGGACCGGCCACCGTCACGGTCTTTCGCAGATAGCCCGGTGACATCAAAACGTACCGGCGCCCGTCCGGCGCCCAATCCAGTTCAACCGACCCGTCGGGGTCGGTGGTGCTTTCCACCTCCCCATCAGAAAGCACCGTCACATCCCCGATTCCCACCCCGTCCTGATCCAGCACATAGAGAAAAAAGGGCCGGTCATCATCGAAGATGAGCCACAGCATCCACAGCACCCAGGCGAGGGTGAGCAGGGTCAGCAATCTGCGAACCCACAGCCTGCGCCAAGACATCTCCATCCGCCGAGATTAGGTCAAACAGAAACCGAAGGATGCCTGTGGTGTTCGGTTTCCTGCTGTCCGTGGGGGCCGGGCGACTCAGCCGATGGCGCCGGCCTCCGCCATGTTCAATTCGATCAGGCGGTTCATCTCCACCGCGTATTCCATGGGGAGTTCCTTCACGATCGGCTCGATGAACCCGGCCACCACCATCGAGGTGGCCTGATCCTCGGTGAGACCCCGGCTCATCAGGTAGAACAACTGTTCCTCGCCTACCTTGGAGACGGTGGCCTCGTGGCCGATCTCCGCGTCGTTCTCCTCGATCTCCATGTAGGGATAGGTGTCCGAACGGGACTCCTCGTCGAGGATCAGGGCGTCGCAGCGCA
This sequence comes from Acidimicrobiia bacterium, assembly GCA_965220995.1. GTDB lineage: Bacteria > Actinomycetota > Acidimicrobiia > Spongiisociales > ZC4RG35 > Bin76. The sequence goes on from OZ244856.1 coordinate 648,471, forward strand.
CAAAGCTCTTGGAGTGCTCCGCGCCCGGCTCCACTCTCACCAGACCCCGGTATCCCGCCCGGCCGCCCGCCCGGGAGATCGACTTGGAAACGATGGTGGAAGTGGTGTCCGGAGCGACATGCACCATCTTGGCGCCCGCGTCCTGATGCTGACCGGAGTTGGCGAAGGCGATCGACAGCACCTCTCCGTGCGCCCCCGGCTCCATCAACCACACCGCCGGATACTTCATCGTGAGGCGGGAACCTATGTTGCCGTCGACCCATTCCATGGTGGCGTCGGCGTAGGCGGCCGCCCGCTTGGTCACCAGGTTGAAAACGTTGTTCGACCAGTTCTGGATGGTGGTGTAGCGGCATCTGCCCCCACGGAGAACCACGATCTCCACCACCGCCGAGTGAAGGGAATCGGTGGTGTAGACCGGCGCCGAGCAGCCTTCCACATAATGGCAGTAGGCCCCCTCGTCGACGATGATCAGGGTCCGCTCGAACTGGCCCATGTTCTCGGAGTTGATCCGGAAGTAAGCCTGCAGCGGCTGTTCGACATGTACGCCCGGCGGGACATAGATGAAGGAACCACCCGACCACACCGCCGAATTCAGCGCGGCGAACTTGTTGTCGTTGGGTGGGATGACCGTCCCGAAGTATTTGCGGACCAGGTCGGGGTACTCGCGGACCGCGGTGTCCATGTCGCAGAAGAGCACTCCCAACTCTTCGAGGTCTTCCCGGTTGCGGTGATACACCACCTCCGACTCGTACTGGGCGGTTACTCCCGCCAAGAACTTGCGTTCCGCCTCGGGAATTCCCAGCTTTTCGTAGGTTTCCTTGATCTCCTCGGGAACCATGTCCCAGGTGTCGGCCTGCTCCTCGGTGGGCTTCACGTAGTAATAGATGTTGTCAAAATCAATCTCGTTCAGCAACCCTCCCCCGCCCCAGGTGGGGATGGGCCTGGCCAGAAACCGCTGATAGGCGCGGAGCCGGAATTTGAGCATCCACTCCGGTTCCTCCTTCATGGAAGACATCTGTCGGATGATCTCCTCCGACAGCCCCTTTTGCGGCTTGAATACGTAATCGTCCTCGGAGTCGCTCCATCCCAGCTTGTAGGCGCCGAGATCAATGTCGACGGTTGCCACTGCTCACCTCTTTCACCAATGGCCGTTGGTCTTTCATGCTACCACCCATCTCCTCGCTTCGCACTTTCGGTTTCTTCAGGGACGAGCCGAGGTCGCCAGGGACCGGACGGGGCTGAGCGGAGTTCGCCGGGCCGCTTCCAGCACCCAGAACCGGCCAGCTTCCTGCGACCATCGGTCGAGCACCCGCTCGGCGAGGGGGCTCCCGGTATGACGGAGATGAAGGTACAGCAATTCTCGGATCCCTTCGCCGTCCTGCTCGGTGGGTCGGCGGACCGCCGGAGAGGTGTCGGCCAGAAAACCATGCAATCGAAACTCGGGGTCCCAGACATAGCTCACCCCGCCGGTCATACCTGCCGCGAAGTTGCTCCCCACCGGACCGAGGATCGCCACCTCCCCTCCGGTCATGTATTCACAGCCGTGGTCTGAACAACCCTCCACCACTGCTGTACCCCCCGAATTGCGGACCGCAAAGCGCTGTCCGACCATGCCGGCCATGAACAGGTAACCGCCGGTTGCCCCGTACATCACCGCATTGCCTCCGGCCTGAACGGACGACTCGGGCGTCGGCCGGCGGGGAACCACCACGATCCTTCCGCCTCCCATGCCCTTGCCGACATAGTCGTTGGCCAACCCGTCCAAGCGAAGGGAGATCCCCGGCGCCAACCAGGCGCCGAAGCTCTGACCTGCGGTTCCCGCCAGGTCGACCGACACCGTGTCATCTTCCAAGCCCCTCTCCCCCCATCGGGCGGTAACCATTCCCGACAGCCGAGCGCCCACCGTGCGATCGGTATTGGAAATGGGATAGGACAGTCTGATGGGCGTGCGGTTCTCAATGGATTCTTCCGCCTCCTCCGCCAGCCGTCGGGACAGCCTGGAAACCCGGAACACCCGAAAGCCGGGGTGACGGCGGCGGGAGTCGGCCCGCACCAGCAGAGGCTCGAGACTGGCCGCCAGGGAATGGTCCACCGTGGCCAGCAGATCGGAACGTCCGATCACTTCCTCGAGACTCCGGGCCCCGAGCAGCGCCAGATAACGTCTCACCTCCTCGGCCAGCCGCCGGAAAACCGCCACCACCTGCTCCACCTTCCCCCGGAATTTGGCCCGTAGATCCTCCCGCTGGGTGGCTATTCCCACCGGACAGGTATTCAGATGGCATTGGCGCACCATCTTGCATCCCAGAGCCAGGAGCGGCAGCGTGCCGAACCCGAAGCGGTCGGCGCCCAGCAGCGCGGCGATCACCACGTCCCGGCCGGTGCGCAGTCCTCCGTCGGTCTCCAACTGCACCTCGTCTCTCAGTCCGTTGGCGGTGAGGGTCTGATGGGCCTCGACCAGCCCCAGTTCCCAGGGAGAACCGGCATGTTTGATGGACTCCAGGGGAGAGGCGCCGGTGCCGCCCTCGGCGCCGGAGATCAGCACCACGTCGGCTTGGGCCTTCACCACCCCGGCCGCGATGGTCCCCACCCCCGGTTCGGAGACCAGCTTGACCGAGACCCGGGCGGTGGGCTTGAAGGTCTTCAGGTCGTAGATGAGCTGAGCCAGATCCTCGATCGAATAAATGTCATGATGGGGCGGCGGGGAGATGAGGGTCACCCCGGGTTTGGTGTGCCGAAGACGGGCGATCTCGGGCGAGACTTTGTGCCCCGGCAACTGGCCGCCCTCACCCGGCTTGGAACCCTGGGCCATTTTGATCTGCAACTCATCGGCGGAGTGCAGATAGCTGGGAGTCACCCCGAAGCGCCCGCTGGCGACCTGTTTTATGGAGGAGTTGCGAGGGGTCCCATAGCGGTCGACCCCCTCCCCTCCTTCCCCGGAGTTGGAATTGCCCCCGATCAAGGTCATGGCCTGGGCCAGGGCCTCGTGGGCTTCCTTGGACAAGGCGCCATGGGACATCGCCGAGGTAACAAAGCGACTCATGATGGATTCGGCCGGCTCAACCTCCGAAAGGAGCACCGGTATGCGCTCCACGAAGGTCAAAAGATCGCGGATGTGGGTTACCGGTCGCTGCTGGATGGTCTCCAGGTACCGATCCCACTGTCTGGTGTCCCCCGCCCGGGCCGCTCTTTGCAGGGCCAGCACCACGCCGGGGCTGGTGACGTGGAACTCGCCCCGACCCCGCTGCTTGTAAAAGCCGCCGGGGTCTTCGGCGCCGGAACCGTAGAGAGAATGCAACCGGAGGGCGTTCCAGGCCAGATGGTCGAATCCCCGGCCCGACAAGCGGCTGGGCGTGTTGGGGAAAGCGTATTCGAGCACCTCGTCATCCAAACCCAACGCCTCGAACAACTCGCTTCCCCGGTAGGCGGAGACCATGCAGATCCCCATCTTGGACATCACTTTCAAAAGCCCGTTCTGGAGGGCGTTGCGGTAGTTCTCCTGGGCCTCCACCGGGTGTACCCTCAACACCTTTTGATTGGCCATCTGCATCACTTCCCGAATGGCCAAATAGGGATTGACCGCCGAGGCCCCGTAGGCCACCAGGCAAGCCAGATCGTGGCTGTCCCGGGTCTCCCCGGAAACGGCCACGATGGAGACCTGCAGCCGTACCCCACGGTCGATCAGATGCTTGTGGACCGCTCCCACCGCCAGCATCATGGGAATCGGGGCCGAAACGGCATCGACCTCCCGGTCGGACAGGACGATGATTCCGGCGCCTTGCTCGGTGGCCTCCACCGCCTCCTCGCAGATCCTGTCCAATTTGCGCTTCATTCCCTCTGGGCCCTCGGAGGCCGGCCACACACAGGGAATCCAGTGCGAGAAGAGCCGGGAATCGCCCGATCTCACCACCGTCTCCAGTTCGGCGAGAGACAGCACCGGGGACAGAAGCTCTATCCGGGCAAACGGTCGGTGGGCATCCTCCAGAAAGGATCCACGCCCGCCCAGATAGGTCCGAAGCGACATCACCGCCTTCTCCCGGATGGGGTCCATGGGGGGATTGGTCACCTGGGCGAACATCTGATGGAAGTAGTGACTGAGCCGGCGGGGACGGCCCGAGAAGGCCGCCAGGGGCGTGTCGCTCCCCATGGAACCGATGGGGCTCTTGCCCTGAGCCATCTCGGTCAGGATCATCCGCCGCTCCTCGGCCGTGTAACCGAACACCCGGCACAGACGCTCCTGGTCTATCTCGAAACGCTCCTGCGCGGAGAAAGGCTTTTGGACATAGAGGGTCTGGTGCTGGGTCCACTCACCGTAGGGTTTGCGCCCGGCCAACTCGGAACGTATCTCGTGGCTGAAAGAGATCTTGCCGGTCTCTCCATCGAACAGCATGGTTTCTCCCGGACCCAACTGCCCGGTGCGCTCCGCCTTGGCCTCTTCGGAGGGACATACCCCCGCCTCGGACGCCACGATCAGGGTCTCTTCGCTGATCGTCCAGCGAGCCGGCCGCAGTCCATTTCTGTCCATACCGGCCAGAAGGGACTTCCCGTCGGTCACCGCCACCGACGCCGGACCGTCCCAGGGCTCGGTGAGCGACCCGTGATATTCGTAGAAGTCATGAACCTCGGGCTCCAAGGTGGGGGCCTGTTCCCAGGCGGGGGGAATCAGCATTTCTTTGACATGGGCCAGGGATCGACCGGAACGCAGCAGTATTTCAAAGGCGTTGTCCAGGCTGGCGGAGTCCGACAGTCCTTCCTGCACGAACGGGCGCAGGTCACCCAACCGGTCTCCCCAAACCCGGGGCCGGGTGCTGAGTTCACGGGCCTTCATCCAACTCCGGTTGGCCGAAATAGTGTTGATCTCTCCGTTGTGGGCCAAAGACCGGAAGGGCTGGGCGATCTCCCAGGCCGGGAAGGTGTTGGTGGAGTAACGCTGATGAAAGATGGCAAAGGCGGTCTCAAAGTCGGGATCCCCCAGGTCCCAATAGAAATCGCTGATCCGCTGGGCGGTGAACAGCCCCTTGTAGACCACCGTCCGGCCGGATGCGCTGGGAATCGAGAAGGACTCGAGCCCCTCGCCCTGCCGCTCCATTCGCTTTCTGGCAAAAAGCAGCAGTCTTTCGAATTCTTCATGGTCGAGGTCCGGTGGGATTTCCACCAGCGCCTGGCGAATCGCCGGCATCAACCGGCGGGCTCGGGGGCTGAGCACGTCGGGATCATTGGGGACCGAACGCCAAGCCAAAAAGGGAATTCCCTCCCGCTCCAGGGCGTCGGTCACTATTTCCTGGCCGGCCCGGGCATCATGGGTGGGCAAGAACGCCATAACCACGCCCATGCGGTCGGGAGGTGTGATCCCCGCGCTCTGCAAATATCTTCTGAGCAGCCGACGGGGAATCTGAGTCAGCAGCCCGGCGCCGTCACCGGTGCCGTCGGCGGTCTTGGCGCCACGGTGGTCCAATCTCACCAGGCAGTCCACCGCCAGCCTGGTCATTTTGAAACTGGGCGCTCGGTTGCGGGCCGCGATCAACCCCACTCCGCATGCATCGTGATGGAAGCGGTTGCCGAGTTTGCCGAATAGCCCTGAGGTCTCCAAAGTGGCCCCCCGTAGGAGTGAAACCATTAACCTACCCGAAGTCACCGTTCCCTTGAACCCGGGGAGTGCCTATCAGCCGCCCAGACGCATCCGCCCGCCGAGGAGGGGTCCCGTGCCGGTGATAGTGGTGGGCGCCGACACCGCCGTCGGCGAGGCGATCCTTGCCGAGGTGACCGAACCCGACCGGGAAGTGCGGGCGTTCGTCTCCGACCCTTCCGCCGGGGTCCGCTTCAAGGACAGGGGCGTCAAGGTTGCGTTGGGTGACATCTCGGACGCCTCGCATGTGTCCGGCGCCTGTCTGCGCTGTCACACCGCGGTGCTGGTCTGCCAAGCCGCCGAGGACGGGCGGGAGATCTCCTTCGCCGATAGCACCGATGAGCTTCTGAGCCTGTGGGCGCAGGCGGTCACCGAGGCCGGGGTCCGCCGGGTCATCTGGGTAGCCGATCACCCCGTGCCCGCCGCCGGGGTGCCCGAGCAGGCCACCGTCCCAACCTGCCGGTCTCTTTCAGAGATAGCCCGACAAGTGGCCGCGTTGGACGACACTCTTTCTATTTGAACATCCAACCGAAGTTGCGTTCACCTGGTTCCGCGTGAAAGGCCATATCCTCAAAACGATCAACGAAAACCACCAGTTTCTGCCCATATATGCCGTAGCCAGCGTGTACGACCACGTTGACACGGTCCAATTCGGTTAGGTGGTCACCGGGTTGACTCGGTGTCAAGTCTGACATTTGGAGGCTTTCAAGAGGATCCCTGAGTACGGCCTGGACATCATAAAAGGAAATCCCATGTTTACAAGCCGACCGGGCGATATAGGGCATGAGCCCCCAAGAACTAATTAGTTGCTAAAACGGATTGAACGTCTGCTCGACGGTCAGAATCAATGAGGGTTAACAGGTGGCTTCTATGTTCAGGTGGGCGGCAAGCGATTTGGTGAGCTGCTCGGGTCGGGCTGAGGGTGTTGAGCACATATCTCCAGTCATCATCCGTGTAGGCGTCGGCGATGGCCGATGCGATCTCCCCAGCCTGTTCCCGCGCTTCTGTTCTCGCCGGTTCCCAATTGCCGGGGTCACGGCCCAACTCGGCGATTCTTTGGATTTGTGCGGCGGAGAATCCCATCCGCCGGAAGTCTACCCCCTTGATCCTGGAACCACCATGGTAAGTGGGAGAGATGTCTGCATCGCAAGTCCGCCAAACTTACTCTGGACTCCAGGCGGCTGGTCGAGTGACAGTGGATCACAACACCGGACAGCACAAGAAGTTGCGACATTTATGGCGAAGCTGGTGGGGGCCACCCCTGATGTTATCAAAGAACTCCCCTCTTGCGATTCCCTCGAGGTCGGCACAGAGACCTGAGATTTCACCCCTGGCGAATCAACCGCTTATCCGCTTCTTCGACGAATACCGCCGCCTGGTTGGTGGCTTCTTTGGCCTCAGCTTCGGTAAAGGCCTCCCATGCCACCGCGTCGTAGTCGGCAGTGAGGCGGGACGTTTCCAGCCGCCCAAGCGTCTTAGCCACTTTCACGGGGAAATCGGAATCCCTTACGGCATGCCGGGAGAACATTCCTGTTCAAACCGGAGTGGGATTTGGAGGGGATGTCCACCAAAGCGAGCACTGCCTTGGCCGCATGGAAGGCTGCGTAGTAGGAACTCGACATCGCGCGCGCCCATCGGCCCAGGGAGAGATCGTCGTTGGCGTATTCCAGAAAGGACCTAGCTCGTCGCATTTCGGTCCGGGCCGTGTCACCGTTGTTCATGGCAGCACCCCGATGGCGTAGGGGCGGACCCTTTTCAACTGGAAGTCGTCGAGACGTTCCCATCGACCCGGTTCTATAAACCAAAACTGCACGTCGAGGAACCTGTCCTCCCACAGCTTGTCCTGGCAGGGGGACAGGGCCTGTTCCAGGATGCGGGTGTTGAGGCCCTCGCGGCCCTTTTCCATCAAGAGGTCCAGGTCCGATTCGGGAAGGTGGTCGCCACGGGCGCGGGAGCCGTGCAGCCACACTCGCCCCAGCCGATCGCCCAGGACCCGCTTGGCCTCCCGGGCTACCTGCGTGGCCATGGCCACCGCCTCCTCCACGGTGGGGAGGGGATCCTCGTCGTCCACCTCCGACTCCCGATAGTTCTCCATCCAGTGGTCATAGTCGGCGAAAGGCCAGGTGCTGGGATCTGTCAGGTCGGGACTCGGGTAGGACATCACGCTCAGGGCAAATTGTAAGAACGATCCCGTTCGGGCAGGCAGGGTTTCCTGCCAAGAGTCGCGCCAACCATGGGGTAAGGTTTCGGTGAGGCCCCGGCCAGAAGGAGCGCCTTGCAGTACGGCTTCGTAATCGATCAAACCGCGTGCATCGGCTGCCATGCCTGCACCGTGGCCTGCAAGACCGAGCACGATGTTCCCCTGGGGGTCAACCGCACCTGGGTGAAGTACATCGAGTCGGGGACCTGGCCCGACACCAAGCGGTCGTTCTCGGTGATGCGGTGCAACCACTGTTCCGACGCCCCCTGTGTGAGCATCTGCCCCACTGGCGCTCTGTTTCGGCGCCCCGACGGAATCGTCGACTTCGACACCAGCCTCTGTATCGGCTGCAAGAGTTGCATGCAGGCCTGTCCCTACGACGCCCTGTACATCGATCCCTTGGACCGCACCGCCCAAAAGTGCAACTACTGCGTGCATCGGGTGGAGGTGGGGCTGGAACCCGCCTGCGTGGTGGTGTGTCCGGAAGGCGCCATTATCTCGGGCGATCTCGACGATCCCACCACCCCCATTTCCCGCTTCATAACGGGAGAGCCGCTGCGGCAGCGCTCACCCGAACAGGGCACGATGCCCAACCTTTGGTACCGGGGCGTCGACCAGGCCGCAATCGACCCCCTGGGGGCGGTCAACCCCGGGGACGGGGGAATCTGGCGTGACCCGGCGCCGTCCTTCATGACGGTTGATCTCACGCCGCCCAACGGAAAGCGCAACACCGACGCATCGGGGCATCGCCCTTCCCCCAAAGCACCAAGGGCCCAGCATCCTCCCCGGGTGGTGTACGACACCGACCACCCCATGCCGTGGGGATGGCGAGTGTCCAGCTATTTTCTCACCAAGGGCATCTCGGCCGGGATCGTGATGGCCCTGGCTCTCTCCCTGGTGATGGGGGCCGACTCCCACAGCTCGTTTGCTCGGTGGGGGGCGCCGCTGATAGCCGGTGTCTTCCTGGCCCTGACCGGGGTGCTGCTGGTGGCGGACCTCAAGCGGCCCGACCGCTTCCACTACCTCTTAACCAAAGGGAACCCCGGCTCGTGGCTGGTGAAGGGCGCCTGGATACTCACCGCCCAGGCCGTGATCCTCGGTGTGTGGTTTCTGTTCGGGGTGACCGGCGTCGGTTTCACCCCGGTGTTCATCTGGGCGGCGGCGGTGGGAGGGCTGGGGGTAGCCGGCTACACCGCCTTCCTGTTCGCTCAGGCGGAGGGCCGGGATCTCTGGCAGAGTCGGACGCTTGTGTGGCACATGCTGGCCGGGGCCCTGGCGGTGGGCGGCGGCGCGGGGATGTTGGCCGCGGGAGCCTTCGACCTGGAAGACTCCTCCGAGCAGGCGTTCGCCTGGGCGCTGGTGTTGGGCGCCGCCGCTCTGGGCCTGATCGCGGTCATCGAAATCGTAGGACGGCACCCCACCCCCAATCATGCGGCCGCCATCTTTCACATGACCAGAGGCGCCCATGCCAAGGAGTGGTGGCTGGGGGGACAAGCGCTCGGGGTGATGGTGCCCCTGGTGCTGGGCGTGACCTTTCTGGAGGTACCGGAGGTCCCCCTGTGGGTGGCGCAGTTGGGAGGCGCGGCCGGCCTGGTGGGGATATGGTTCGCCGACGACGCGTTCGTGCGGGCGGGCCAGAGTGTGCCCTTGTCATGAACCGACCACCAGGTATCCGAAGATGACCAACACCCCCGACCACCCCCGCTCCGACGCTCTTCCCCGGTTGGTGCCGGGGACCGGCCTGGTGTCCTACCCTCCCGTAGAATCCTGGGACGACTGGGAGGAATACGACGCCAAGGCGTGGCCCGATAAAGTAAAACGCCGGTACCGTTTGGTGCCCACCACCTGCTTCAACTGTGAGGCCGGATGCGGACTGTTGGCCTACGTGGACAAGGACAACGGTCGGGTCCGGCGATTCGAAGGCAACCCCGAGCACCCCGGATCGAGGGGTCGCAACTGCGCCAAGGGTCCGGCCACCTTGAACCAGATGTATGACCCCGAGCGGATCCTCCACCCCCTGCGCAGAACCGGGCGGAGAGGCGAGGGGTCCTGGGAGCAGGTCTCCTGGGACGAAGCCCTCGAAGACATAGCCGCCCGGATCCGGGGGGCATTGACGGAAGGCCGTCACGACGAGATCATCTACCACGTGGGACGGCCCGGCGAGGACGGGTTCATCGACCGGATTCTGCGGTCCTGGGGGGTGGACGGACATAACAGCCACACCAACATCTGCTCGTCGGGCGCCCGCACCGGCTATGCGATGTGGATGGGATACGACCGCCCTTCGGCGGATTTCGCCAACGCTCGCTTCATACTTCTGCTGTCCGCCCAACTGGAATCCGGCCACTACTTCAACCCCCACGCCCAGCGGATCATCGAGGCCCGGCAAGCGGGAGGGAAGGTCGCCACCATCGACCCGCGCCTGTCCAACACCGCCTCAATGTCCGACTACTGGCTCTCCCCCTGGCCCGGCACCGAGGCGGCCCTGCTGTTGGCGATCGCCGCCCGGTTGCTGGAATGGGACGCGGTGGATCATGACTTCGTGCGAAAGTGGGTCAACTGGGAAGACTCCCTTCGGGCCCGGGCGCCGGAGCGACCCCGCACCTACGAGAGCTTTATCGAATTGCTCAAGGAGACGTACGCCGAATACACCATCGAGTACGCGGCGGAGGAGACCGGAGTCGACCCCGGGCGCATCGAATCCGTGGCCCGGGGAATCGCCGAGGCGGGCAGCCGTTTCGCTTCTCACACCTGGAGGGCCGCCGGCTCCGGCAACCTGGGCGGCTGGCAGGTGGCCCGCTGCCTGTTTTTCCTGCATGTGCTCACCGGATCGGTGGGAACGGTAGGAGGGACCTCCCCCAGCGCCTGGGACAAGTTCAAGCCGGACCACTGGAACATGCCGCCCCCGGCCTCCCATTGGAACGAGTTGATCTGGCCGAGGGAGTTTCCCCTCAGCCACTACGAGATGAGTTACCTCCTGCCGCATTTTCTCAAGGAGGGGAGAGGACGGGTCGAGGTCTATTTCACCCGGGTGTACAACCCGGTGTGGACCAATCCCGACGGGTTCACCTGGATCGAGGCGCTCACCGACCCCGACCGGGTCGGCCTGCACGTGGCCCTTTCCCCCACCTGGTCGGAGTCGGCCTGGTACGCCGATTACGTGCTCCCCATGGGAGTGGGCGCCGAGCGGCACGACACCCATTCCTACGAGACCCACGCCGCCCGGTGGCTCGGGTTCCGCCAGCCGGTGCTGCGGGTGGCCGGCGAGCGGGAGGGTCGTCAATTCCGGCGCACCTACGAGGCCAACCCCGGCGAGGTGTGGGAGGAAAACGAGTTCTGGATCGACCTGTCGTGGCGGATAGATCCGGATGGCACACTGGGCATTCGTCAATGGCACGAGTCGCCCGACGACCCGTCCCGCCCGGTGAGCGTCGACGAGTACTACGGATGGATGTTCGACAACTCGGTGCCGGGACTCCCCGAAAGAGCCGAGCAGGAAGGGCTCACCGCCCTGCAGTACATGCGCAAGTACGGGGCCTTTGAGATCGACCGGGACCGTTACCTTTTGAACGAGGCGACGGTGGCCTCCGATCAGCCCGGCGTCGAGGTGAACGGAGAGCGCAAGAGCGGTTTTACCTCCCCCTCCCGCCTTCTCGAATGGCACTCGGAGACGCTGGTCGATTGGAATTGGCCCGAGGCGGCCATCCCCACTTACCTGAAGTCCCACGTCCACTGGCGGAAACTCGACCTGGAGGGCAACGAGCGCATCCTGCTTCCCATCTTCCGGCTCCCCACCCTGATCCACACCCGGTCGGGCAACGCCAAGTACCTGTACGAGATCAGCCACGGCCATCCCCTGTGGATAAACCCGATCGACGCCGACCAACTGGGCTTCAACACCGGGGACCTCATCCGCATCAGCACCGAGATCGGATATTTCGTCATGCGGGCCTGGCGCACCGAGGGCCTCCGCCCGGGGGTGGTGGCGGCTTCCCATCACATGGGCCGGTGGCGATTGGATCCCAAGATGGGGAATGAACGCTGGTCATCGGCCCTGGTGGAAATCGATCGCCACGAGGAAGGATGGCTGCTCCGTCACAAGTCGGGCATCGAACCCTTCAAGTCGGACGATCCGGACAGCGAGCGCATCTGGTGGCGGGACCCGGGCGTTCACCAGAATCTGGCGTTCCCCGTGCATCCCGACCCGGTGTCAGGCATGCACGCCTGGCACCAGAGGGTCCGTCTCACCCTCGCCGAGGCACAGGACCGATACGGGGATGTGTTCGTCGACACCGACAAATCTCACCGGATCTATCGGGAGTGGATGGATCGCACCCGTCCCGGACCCGGGCCCGGAGGACTGCGCCGCCCTCGCTGGCTCACCCGGCCGCTGCCGCCCACCCCCGAAACCTACCAAATCTAGGGCGATCGTCTCCCGGCTGTTCGAGAGGCGAGGTGAGCCAACCCTTCGGTGAGGAGCGCAATGGACTCTTCTGTGGCGGTGGCGTGGGGAGAGGCTCTTACCCACCCGGATCGGTCGGCCAGCACCACTCCCCGCTCTCGCATCAGTTCCACCACCTCCTCCGAGCCGTGATCGGGGATCCGAAAGGTGATGATTCCGGCCCGTTCCCGTGGACTTCTCCAAGGCCGGCGCATCTGGTATCCGGCCTTCTCCAACTCCTCTTCCAACCGGTCCATGGTCGCTGAGATACGCAGGCCGATGGCATCCCTCCCCGCCATGTCGATCACATCGCAGGCGGCCTGCAGGGCCACCGCCCCCATAACAGGCTCGCTGCTCATCTGGTAGCGGGTGGCGGTGGGAGAGGGAATATGAGGGGGCGGCGCATCGAAGTCCAGCGGATCGGCCACGCCCAGCCATCCGGTGAGCGTGGTCTCCAACCTCTCCAAAACTCGCTCCGACACGATCATGGCCGCTCCGCCGAATCCCGCCCTTATCCACTTGTGACTCCCCGCCGCCACCACATCGGCAGCTTCGACATCCACCGGGAAGGCCCCCAGGGACTGGATGGCGTCCACCACCAGCAGAGGCTCCGCAAACGCCTCTCGAAACCTTCCCGGATCGGCGCGGAAGCCGGACGCGAAATCCACATGACTGATGGCGATCACCCGGGTGGAGGAATCGACGAACGGGCGCAGACGATCCACAGTGAGACGTTGATCGGGCAGGGAGACGCGGCGCACTTCGTCGATCAGTCCCGCCTGGCGGGCGCGGATCCACGGATAGAGATTGGTGGGAAACTCGGCCCCGGGGACCACCACGTTCCCTCCTCTCAAACCAAACGCCACGTGGAACAAAGCAGCGCCGGTGCTGGGGGTGATCCCCACCCGGTTCACCTCCACACCCACCAGACGGGCGATAGCTTCCCTGCCCTGGAGCATGGCGTCGGTCATAAGCAGGCTGAGGTTCCGGTTTCCGGCACACATTTGCGCCTGGTAGTCGGCTACCCGGTCGGCAACCAATCGGGAAACCGTGGAAATGGCCGCTGAATTGAGAAAACCCGCCGGTTCGCAGAACTGTTCCCGGTAGGAGGCGGGCAGGGGAGGCAGCGTCACTTCCGGACCACCGGCCCTGCGCCGATCAGATCCAATCCCACCAGGGCGCCCAACTCCCGCAGGGCGCGGTCGGGATCGGTGACCTTGATGGTGAACATGCCCATCATCCGGGCCGTTTTCAGATTGGCGCCGATGTCATCCAGCATCACCGCCTGCCGGGCAGCCACCCCCAGCCGGGAGAGGGTGCGGCGGTAGATCTCCGGTTCGGGCTTGCGCGCTCCCTCCCGGCAGGACTCCACCACAGTGTCGAAATGGCGCTCCACCCCCTCCATCGAGAGTCCCTTCCAGTTGTTGGTAATCGCCGCCACCACCAAACCGTGCGCCCGCAGGCGGTCCACCGCTTCCAGCATGACGGGGCGAACCCCCAGATTGTTTTCGATTCTGCCCATCATCTCCGCAACATCCAGTCGCACCCCCCGCAGGCGGGCCTCCTCCCGCAGGCGATGCTCAAAGGCGGCGCCGCTGATCTCCCCCCGCTCGTGACGGGCCCAGGCGCCATCGGGTCCGGCTTCGGTTACCACCCTTCCCACCGTTCCCAGGGGCAAACCCTGATCGACCTCGAACGCGGCTATCTCGTGGAGGGGAGAATCGAAAACCACTCCCCCCAGGTCGAACAGCACGGCCCTCACCGACGTGTCAACGCCTGGCGTCATATCCGGGGAGAACGTCTCCTGCGCTCCCGCACGGTGAACCGCAAACGGTGAACCGGTTCCCCGTCCAGGTAAATCACAAACGAGTAGTCGCCGGGCGAGTCGAAGGGCAGGGCGTTGAAGGTGAACGCCATCGGATACCCGAACACCGACCCGGGGGAAAGGCCGGGGGGCGACTTGACGGGGAGCTTCCGTTGAGGCATCCGGGAACCCAGGACGCTGCTTCCATCCTGGTCCTGCAGGTCCACTCCCATCGCCACGGGAGACTTGTCCCAACCTCTCGGAAAGGTGACTCTCAGGCCGATGCCCATCGAGGAATGACGGGTGGGAAACTGGCTCACCAGCAACTGGTCCCAGCCTCCTCCCAAGGCAAACAGTTTTCCGCCCACCACCTGCACCGCATCGGCCAGGAAGGCAAACTCCACCGAAGGCTTCAGCCCTGAAAGTCCTATTTCCGACAGGTCCACCAGTTCACCTTCACCCGACCGAGGTTAGCCGCTTCCGAAGTCACCCGGACGAGCCGTTATTTCGGCGCTTTGGTAATCTGCCGGAAAGGCCCCGGCGGATTCTTCACCGCCGCCCCGGATCCAGAGAGGAACCCAGCCCATGACCGTGACGGACGTTGCGGACCTGAAAGAACAGGCCCGGCAGCGAATCGCCCACCACCAGCCCCACTTGGAAGAGTTGAATCGCTGGCTGTATGACCACCCCGAACTGGCCTACCAGGAATTCCGTTCCTCCGAACGCCTCGCCGGGGTTCTGCGAGAATACGGTTTCGAGGTGGAGTACCCCGCCTACGGCCTGGAGACCTCCTTCGCCGCCCGGGCCGGAACCGAGGGCCCGGAGTTGGTTATCTGCTGCGAATACGACGCCCTCCCCGACGTCGGGCATGCCTGCGGACACAACATCATCGCCTCGGCCGCGGTGGGGGCCGGGCTGGCTCTTCGGCCCCTGGTGGAGGATTTGGGATTTCGGCTGACCGTGCTGGGCACCCCGGCGGAGGAAGCCTACGGGGGAAAGGTCGATCTGATCAACGCCGGGGCTTTCGGCGGCGCCCATGCCGCCATGATGATCCATCCTTCCCCCCGGGATGTGGTGGATGCCCCGTTCCTGGCCATCAGCCACCTGGAGGCGACCTACCACGGCAAGGAGGCCCACGCGTCCGCCTATCCCCACCGGGGTCTGAACGCCCTGGACGCCTTCGTGCAGGCCTATGTCAATATCTCGACGCTTCGCCAGCACATCCTCTCCACCGACAAGATCCACGGCATCATCACCGAAGGCGGACAGGCGCCCAACATCGTCCCCGCTCTGACCCGATCGAAGTGGTACGTGAGGTCATTGGATCACGAGCGGCTCGAGGAGCTGACGGCCCGGGTGGTTTCCTGCTTCGAGGCGGCGGCCCTGGCCACCGGCTGCCGGGTGGAACTCACCAGTTCGGGACACGGATACACCGAGTTGATCAGCAATCCGCTCTTGGCCGACTTGTATGCCGCCAACTCCGAAACCCTGGGGCGTCCGATGGGGCGGGGCGCCGATCTGTCGCCTTCGGAAGCCGGTTCCACCGATATGGGCAATGTCTCCCTGGAGGTGCCTTCCATTCACCCGATGCTCTCCCTCAACTGTGCTCCCATCAGCAATCACCAGCCGGAGTTCACCCGCAAAACCATTACCCCCGAGGGGCATCGGGCGATCACCGACGGCGCCCTGGGCATGGCCTGGACAGTGATCGACGTGGCCGCGGGCGACCTATGGGAGCAGCTCTAACCCGAGCGGATGTCCCCGGAACCGGTTAGTCGGAAGAGCGATCTCCGTGCCGGGGGGCCAGGAAGAATCCCGACCGGGGTTTGGGCAGGAAAAAAGTGGCCTTGGGAGGCAGGGGCAAGCGGTTGTCGGCCGCCCAGATCACCTGTCTCATGGTGGCGGGGGCCAGCATGAATCCCGTACCCCCCTGATCGGCCACCCGATCCACCAGCCGCTTGAGACCCCCTGAATGCGGTATGAAATCCATCCGCGGGTCGCGGCGCTCATCCTCAACCTCCAACAAGGGCTGCAAGACCGCGCGGTGAAGCGCGGCGGCATCCATTTCGTGCCGACGGGGAGCAAGCTGGATCGACCAGCAGCCGTCGGGAGTCACCGCCACCGATTCCCCTCTGCTCGGTGAACGCAACTCGGTTGGGACGGCGCCCATGTCCTGTGTCATCTGATCGGGAGAAACCGGGGCGTCCACCCACCGGTGATAGGGATGGATGCGAAGCTCATCGGTAGGAAAGGCCACCACCAGCATCCGGCCGGCGGGATGGGCATGGCTGGCCCCCCACCGGGCGGCGTGACGAGCCGATGCGGCGGCCCGATGGTGGCCGTCCACTATGTAGGCGCGAGGAACCTTGGCGAATTCCTTCAACAATCCTGCCACGGTTTCGGGCGGCGCCGCCCAAATCTGGTGCAAAGCGCCGTCTTCCAAGGTGACGGATACGTCCGATCTTCGGCGGCAGGTCTCCTCCACCATTGCCTTGATGGCGGGCTGCGGAGGGTAACCAAGGCCCAGGGGGCTGGAGCTGTAGGCCACCTTCTTCATGTACCGGTAAAGCTCCTCCTCCCGATCGGTGCGGGTGGCCTCATGCGGGACGAGCCGGTCGGGAGTGGCGGCCACCGGGGCGTCACCCACCACTCCCGTCTGCCGGTGGCCGTCGTGGGTGATTCGATACACGAACAGACCCTCCCGCAGCGGCCCGAAGACGCCTTTACGCATTTGCCGATCCAGATACCCGGCCGCCTGTTCAACCAGTTGGTTGAAAGACCGATGGGGCCAACTGGTGGAGGGGGTGAAGGCGTTGAAGAATGAGTCGGGGTTTTCCGATGCCCATTGGTAGCGCTCGAAGGGGGTCAGGGCGTCGTAGTCGGGAGGCACCACTCGCCAGGCGTATTCGGGAGTGACCAGCCTCACCTGCGCCGGTCGAAGCCAACCCATCAGGACCCTCGGCTACGGTGAGCCGCGACTCCAATAATGTGAGGAAGCTGCCTGAGATCGGAGATCAGGCGGTTGGGAGTGTCACCCTGGACCTGTATCAGGGCAACCGCGCTTCCGGCGCCGGCGAACACCTGATTGCTCATGTTCTGGACGTTGAGTCCCAGGGATCTGATGGCGGTCAGAACCGCGGACAGCACCCCCACCTGATCGGAGTGTCGAATGGTGAGAAAGGTGCCGATGGGCGGCGCCGCACCCAGGTTGACCACATTTCGCACCTGGCCGCGGGCATAGTCGGCCAGCATGTGGACCACCTCGGAAGCAATGGCGTCCTGCGCCTGCCGAGTGGATGCGCCGATGTGATGAGTGGTATAGACCCGCGGGTGCTTGGTCAGGGGGGAGTCCCAGGTATCCGAGGCCGAGGAAGGCTCGTCAGAGAACACATCCATGCCCACCCACAGGTCCTGGTGATCCAAAGCCGCCAGCAGGGCCGGTTCGTCCACCAGGGTCGAGCGGGCGGTGTTGATCAGGAAACTGCCGGGTTTCATGCGGGACAACAGGTCGGCGGAAACCAATCCGGCGGTGGCCGGAGTCGCCGGCACGTGGAGACTGACGATATCGGAAGCTGTGAACAGGTCCTCCAGTCGGGAGACGGAGGTGACCCCCAACTCGTCCATCTGGTCTCTCATTTCCAAAGAGCGCGTCTTCTCCACAGCCAGAAGCCGCAAGCCGAACCCGTGGGCGCGACGGGCCACCTCGATACCGATGCGACCCATACCCACGATGCCCAGGGTCTTGCCCAGCAGGCCCCGAGCCTGGGAGAATTCCTTCTTCCGCCATTCCTGCCGCCGGATGGCGATCACATTGTCCGGTATCCGTCGGTCGAGCGCCAGGATCAAACCCATGGTCAGTTCCGCCACCGCGATGGAGTTGCGACCGGGAACGTTGGAGACCCAGATGGCCCGGCGGGCGGCCGCTTCGCAATCGATGGTGTTGTAGCCCGCCCCGGCCCGGATTATCCACCCCAAATCCGTGGCGCCCTCCAAGATGTGGTCGGAGACTCCGGTGGACCGCACCAGCAGCACCTGCATGCCGGGGAGAGCCTCCCGCAGAGATTCTTCCCGCAGTTGGGGATGCAGGTGACACTGATAACCGAGTTTTTCAATCTCGGGAAGGAATTCTTGGGGGAACCTGTCGGCCAAGAGAATGTGCATGGGAACTCCTGTGGTCACGTCTCCATCGGTTGCCGGTCGGTTTCCGAAGTAGCCTTGTCGCTTGGACATGGTTTCGGAACATTATGACCCCTCAGCCTGGCAAATTGTACCCGGTTTTTCTTTCACCGACATCACCTATCACCGGGCGGTGGAGGTGGGGGCGGTGAGAATCGCCTTTGATCGGCCCAAAGTCCGCAACGCTTTCCGGCCTCACACGGTGGACGAGTTGATCGCCGCCCTCGAACACGCCCGTCAGTGGAGCAGCGTCGGCTGCGTGTTGCTTACCGGCAACGGACCCTCCCCCAAAGACGGGGGATGGGCATTCTGTTCGGGTGGGGACCAGCGGATCAGGGGCAGGGACGGATACAAATACGCCGGCGGGGAGGAACGCGGATCAATCGATCCGGCCCGCCTGGGGAGGCTGCACATCCTCACGGCCCAGCGTCTCATCCGGTTCATGCCCAAGGTGGTGATCGCGGTGGTGCCGGGTTGGGCGGTGGGCGGAGGGCACAGTCTGCACGTGGTGTGCGATCTGACCCTGGCATGCGCCGAGCACGCCATATTCAAGCAGACCGATCCCGACGTGGCCAGCTACGACGCCGGATACGGATCGGCCTATCTGGCCAGGATGATCGGCCAGAAACGAGCCAGGGAACTGTTCTTTCTGGGCAGGGACTATCGGGCGGAAGAAGCCCACCGGATGGGCATGGTGAACGAGGTTATCGAGCACCGGGACCTGGAACAGGTGGCCCTGGAATGGGCCCGGACCATAACCGCCAAGAGCCCCACTGCCCAGCGGATGCTCAAATACGCCTTCAACCTGATCGACGACGGATTGGTGGGTCAGCAGATTTTTGCGGGTGAGGCCACCCGGCTGGCCTACGGCACCGATGAGGCGGCCGAAGGCCGGGACGCCTTCCTGGAGAAGCGCCGTCCCCGCTTCGACACCTTTCCCTGGCACTATTAGGGAAATCCCTCCTCGGTTGTCCCGCTGGGGGGCTTGGAGAACCGCGGCCCGGCCCCACACTCTGTGGGCCTCGGTGGCGCCGGTCACCGTGGGAACGGGGCTGGCCGTGGGAGACGGGGTTTTCCGATGGGACGCCGGCTGGGCGACTCTGATCGTGGGAGTGGCCATCCAGATGGCGGCCAATTTCGCCAACGACGTATCCGACGCCGCCCGCCAGGCCGACACCCCTGATCGGATCGGCCCACCCCGGATGGTGGCCGAGGGCAGGATCTCTCCGCGCCATATGTGGATCGCTACCTGGATGACGGTGGCGGTGGCTCTGATAGCGGGTCTCTACCTGGTGTTCATCGCGGGATGGATGCTGGTGTGGGTGGGGTTGCTCTCGGTCGGAGCCATGCTCACCTACGTGGGCGGTCCCTGGCCCTACGGCTACCGGGGCCTGGGCGAAGTGTTCGTTTTTGTGTTTTTCGGGCTGGTCGCCACCGTGGGAACCCGTTATGTCCACGACATGGCCGCCACCCCGGCCGCCTGGGCCCTGGCCATCCCGATGGGGACCCTCGCCTCGGCCATCCTGGTGGCCAACAACCTGCGGGACATACAAACCGACGCCCGGGTGGGAAAGCGCACCCTGGCGGTGATGATGGGCGAATCCCGCTCGCGGGTCTTCTATGTGGTGTTGGTGGGAGTGTCCTTCGCGACGGTGGGTATCGCCGCCTCCGGGGGCCTCACCCCACCGTCCACCTGGGCGGCGCTGGCCCTGCTCCCGTTCGCCCTGGGACCCGTGCGGGCGGTCCTGGCAGGGGCCGGGGGCGTGGGCCTGGTGAGCGTCCTCAAGAACACATCACGCCTGCAGATGGGCCTGGCCCTGATCTTGGCGGTCACCATCGCCGGATGGTCATAGGTTCCACCGAAGTCTCCCTCCAACCTTGCTCGGACGACGGGGGCCCCGCCCGCCGAGCCTGGTGTTATCCCCGCGCAGCGTTGTCCCCATATTTCACAATGGCGTCCCACAATTGTGGAACTCCCCTGCCCTCGGTGGCGACGGTGGTGAGCACCGGCGGGGTGGGACCCCGGCGATACCCGAGCGACAGCATCTGACGTAGGACCCTCACCGCCTGGTCGGCCCCGTCCTGGTCGGCCTTGTTCACACAGAAGACGCTGCCGATCTCGAAAAGACCCGCCTTGTCGGCCTGCACGGAATCCCCCATACCGGGGTTGACCACCACCACCACTGTGGGAGTGACCCCCATGACCTCCACCTCCGATTGCCCCACGCCCACCGTTTCCACCAGCACCACCCCGAAACCAGCCATATCCAGCAACTCGGTGACCGCCCGGGTGGCCCCGGCCAGGCCTCCCAGATGCCCGCGGGTGGACATGGAGCGGATGAACACACCCGGATCCGTAAAGTGAGCATTCATCCTGATCCGGTCTCCCAACATGGCCCCGCCGGTGAGCGGGCTGGCGGGATCCACCGCCACTACCGCCGCGGTCTGGCCCCGGTCTCGAATACAGCCCACCAGAGCCGATACCAGGGTGCTCTTGCCCGCCCCCGGGGGCCCGGTCAGGCCCACCAACCGCGCCGGGGGACCCTGCGTTCTGATTGATTCCCACATCCGGGGCAGTTGGGGATCGGACGGAAGGTGGTTTTCCACCAGGGTTATCGCCCGAGCCAGGGCGCGGCGATCCCCTCCACGAATACTATCCAGGAGAAGGGCGAGTTCCGGGCGGTGGCTGCCCAAGATCTAACCCGCCTTGTGCCTAGGCTTCCGCTTCGACGCCCACGACTCCCGGCACCTTGGCTTTGAGGATGCGTTCGATCCCATCGCGGAGAGTCATCATGGACATCGGGCATCCTCCACATGCCCCGACCATCTGGAGATTGACCACACCCTCCTCCACCCCGAGCAGAATGAGATCCCCGCCATCCATCTGCACCGCCGGACGTATGTAGTCCAAAGCGGCCTGCAGCCGCTCCAAATCAACCTGCGGCATCGACGCCTTGTTCGGCTCAGAGCGTTTGGGTAGTTCCAGAATTGTCTCGGGCATTTGGTCCTCTGCCACCTAACAACCCGCATCACATGCGAGTCATTCCCAAAGTTACCACCCGTACGGAAGCGATCCGACCTGATCGGAATCTCGTCGGTGGATCCGGGCGCCCAAGCCCGTCATATCCGCCACCAGATCGGTGTATCCCCGATCAATGTGCTCCACCCCCCCGATGGTGGTCACCCCGTCAGCCGCCAGCGCGGCGATGACCAGCGCGGCGCCGGCCCGGATGTCGGTGGCCATCACCGGACAGCCCGAGAGCCGCCTTACTCCCCGCACCACGGCATGTTGCCACTCCGTGTAGATGTCGGCGCCCATGCGAGCGAGTTCCCCCACATAACGAAAACGACCATCGTACAGGTTCTCGGTTATCACCGAGGTTCCCTCGGCGACCGAAAGAACCGACACCATCTGGGGGTGAAGATCGGTGTGAAAACCGGGATAGGGCAGGGTGGCGAAATCCACCGCCCGGGGACGTTCTGGACCGGAGACCCTCAGCCAACCCTCCCCTTTCTCCACCACGCACCCCGCCGCCTCCAACTTGTTCAGTTCCATTCGCAAGTGTGACGGTTCACATCCGGTGATGGTTACCTCCCCTCCGGTGATGGCGGAGGCCATGGCGTAGGTGCCCGCCGCGATCCGATCGGGCAACACTCGATGAGACGCCGGCTGCAAGTCCCTGGTTCCGGTGATGCGAACAATGGGACCGCCCAGTCCCCGCAGCCGACCACCCATTTTCTCCAGTTGGCGCCCCAAATCCACGATCTCCGGCTCACGGGCTGCGTTGATGATGGCCGACTCGCCTGTGGCCATCACTGCCGCCATCATCAGATTTTGGGTGGCGCCCACACTGGGAAACGGCAACTCCACTTCCGTTCCCCTCAGGCCGTCGGGCGCCTTCCCCACCAAGACGCCGTGCACCAGTTCCAGTTCGGCCCCCATTTGCCGCAGACCGTTCAGATGCATGTCCACCGGACGGGCGCCCAAATCATCCCCGCCGGGCAGGGGAATCTGCGCCTGGCCGAATCGGGTCAGCAGCGGACCCAACAGAAGGATCGAGGCCCGCATGGAGCGCACCAACTCCAGCGGCGCCTCCACACTGACCTGTTCGGGCACCACCATGGCCAAATCCCGCCCCTCCAACTCGCACCGCACGCCCAGATGCTCCAGCACCATGGTCAGGGCTCTCACATCGGCGATGTCCGGCACGTTGGAAAGCCGGTGCCATCCCGGACAGAGCAGCGTGCTGATGATCTGCTGCAGCACCGCGTTCTTGGCGCCCTCCACCCCCACGGAACCCCGCAGGGGAACACCGCCTTCTACGACTATCTCTTCCGGCACGGATTCTGATTGTACGAACCAGAGCGGTGGCATTCGAACTTCTCGATGCCCGGCGCCGGTTGCCCCGGAAAGCGGCCCGCCACCGTTAGCCTTGATGCCGAGCTTCCTACCAGGAGACAAGACATGAGGGTGGCGATCGGCGCCGACCATGCAGGGGTGACCCTGAAACAGCAACTCACCGCCTTTCTGACCGGCCTGGGACATACCGTATTCGATCTGGGAACCCACAGCCCCGAGTCGGTTGACTACCCCGATTACGCGGTGGCCGTGGCTCATGCGGTCACCGAGGGAAGAGCCGATCGAGGGATCATGATCTGCGGTTCGGGGGTGGGGGCCGGTATCGCCGCCAACAAGGTGAGAGGAATCCGGGCGTCGGTCGCTCACGACACCTACTCCGCCCGGCAGGCGGTGGAACACGACGACATGAATGTCCTGTGCCTGGGCAGCAGAGTGATCGGGCCTGCCTTGGCCGAGGACCTGGCCAAGAGCTTTCTGGAGGCCCGATTGATTCGCAAGAACCCCTATCTGCGCCGCTTGGCCAAGATCAAAACTCTGGACGAACCCCGCTGAGCCCGCCCCGTCCGCGGGGTCAGCTCCGAGTCTGTGAAGCGATGAAGGCTTCCAGTTCCTCCATGGTCTGCGTGGACAAGTGTTGCAGGCTGATCAGCCCCTCGATGCCTATCCCGCCCGCGATGCGATACACAACCTTGCCTTCCGCGTTGACCACCGCCCAAAAAGGTGTGCCGGCCATCCCGTAGGCTCGCGCCGCCTTGCCATTCTCATCCATCAGCGTGGGCGGGGTCCATCCTTCCCTTTCCAGCCACTCGCCCGGAGGCCAGTTCGGCCTGGTGCGGTCGTTGGAGGTGGCGATCCCGTAGAAGTCCACGTCGGGATTTCCGCCGGTCTCGTTGAGCCAGGCCTGAACCACGGGAACCTCGGCCTGGCAATGAGGACACCAGTGGGCCAGGAAGACGATCATTTTCGCCCGTCCGTCGCTTGGGTCGATGATCACCGGATTGCCGTTCCAATCGGTGCCCTCCACCGCAGGGGCATCCCAGCCGAAGGCGATGTCCTGCCCCACCGGGGCGTTGCCGGCCAGAACCGGAACGGAGTCGCCGGTCACCGTGACCTCCACCACATCCGGAGCGGTGCCGGTAACGGTGGTGACCGCCACCACCCCGGCAATCACAACCGCCAACGCCACCCCTCCTATGGCCAACCACTTTCTTTGCCTGGCTTGCTGAGCCCTGGCCGTCATTACCGTTCTCCTGTTTGTGCGGGCCGCCCGAAAGCCAGAAGAATAGCGATAATCAGAGCAAAGGCCGCCCCGGCCATAAACGGGATGGAGACAAATCCGAACTCGTTCACATAGCGGGCGGAACATGACACCCCTGAGCCGCACACCCCGCGGTCGGCGGCCGGAAACACCTGCACCAGGTAGTGATAGACGCTGATTGCACATCCCGCCACGGCCAGTGGCAGCGCGTACCGACGCGTCGGTGATTCTCCTCTCACCAGGTCAACCCCGAAGATCACCACCATGGGATACATGGCGATGCGTTGGTACCAGCACAAATTGCACGGCTGGTAGCCGATCCCCTCCGAAAAGACCAGACTGCCGGCCATCGCCAGGGCGGCCACCCCGAACGCCGACCATCGCCACCAGTCGCCGATTCCCATCCCGATCGCCGCCCGGCGGACCGATGGGAACAAGAGAGCCAACGCCCCCGCCAGAGCCATCAGCACCAAAACGGCCAGAAAACGGTTGTAAAGCTGTACCGACATCTACCTCAACCAGCAGAAAAGTAGCCCCGACGGGATTCGAACCCGCGTTACCGGCTTGAAAGGCCGGCGTCCTAGGCCGCTGGACGACGGGGCCTTGCCTCGGCCGTATCCGAAGCCGACGTTGAAAATGCTAGCCGAACCGAAGACCGCAAATCCGGGGCGTTACCCCGCCCCGTCCGCACCGGAACGCATTTCCCTTTGTGCCTGGCGGGATCCTTGCAACACCATGCCGAACACCCTCTCCACCTGATCGGGGTCCAACTCGTTCAAGACGGCTTCTTCCCGCACCACTTCCAGCAGTTCGGTTTCCCGGCTGGGGATTTGCACCGGCCACCCTCGGGAGGCCTTGGCCTGCCCGACTTCCAGGGAAAGTCGCCGCCGCCGAGCCAGCAGACGGACGATTTCCCGGTCCACCAGATCGATGCGGGACCGGAGCCGACTGATTCCCAACTGCAGGGTCAACTCGGCAAACTCGGGAAGGCTCAACTGGCGGGGCCCCTCGGTTTTGGCCTGCTTGGGCTGGGGATGAACCTCCACGATCAGCCCATCGGAGCCCGCCCCCTGGGCGGCCAGGGCCAGGGGCGGCACCCGTTCGGCGCCACCCGAGGCGTGGCTCGGATCAACCAGAACCGGCAGGTGGGAAATCTCTTTCAGTTGGGGGACGGCGGTGATGTCCAGGGTGTCGCGGTGCCCCGCGCCGAAGGTCCTGATGCCCCGCTCCACCAGAATCACCTGGTCGTTGCCCTCCGCCATCAGATACTCAACTGCCCAGAGAAACTCGTCGAGGGTGGCGGATGAACCGCGCCGCAACATCACCGGCTTCTGGGAACGACCGGCAATTCTCAACAGTTCGAAGTTCTGCATCGAGCCGTGGTGTATCTCCAGCAGATCCACCAGGTCACCTGCCTCTTCCAGGTCCCGCTCCTCCATGATGGTCATGGCCACCGGGAGGTCCACCCGCCGTCCGGCGGCGGCCAGCAGCCGGGCGCCCGCAAGTTTCAGCCCCTGGAAGAAATAGGGAGAGTGGCCCTGCCGATAGGCCGCGGAACGCAGAACGGACGCCCCGTTGTCAGCCACCCATTCGGCCACCGTATTGATCTGCTCCTCGCTTTCCACCGCGCAGGGCCCGGCTATCAGCGGAAACGGATCACGTCCGAACCGGGTCTCGCCCACCTTCACCACAGTGCGCTGTGAACGATCTTTCTTGGTTGCTTGTCTCTCCACTGCAAAGCCTTCCGTCGTAAAGCCTGAGGACCGGCGGCTCCGGACAAAACAAAACCCGGAGCCGGGCTCCGGGTCGGGCAGATTCGGTTGGTTGGTCCGCGCTATGCCCTCCGGAGCCGAGGCTCGGTAAAGAGGAAATAGGGCTGAAACCTTCCTGCCATCATCGCCGCGGCAATTCTACTCCACCTCGGGCGGGGGAGGCAAATGGTCTTCGGGGGAGGTGTTCTCCCCGGCGGCATTTGCATAAACGGCGCCCATACGTTCATCCTCCTGTGGGGTCACGAGCGACTGACGCCTGGCAAACCACCACCAGAGAACCAACCCCAGCGCGGCGCCACCCAGGGCACTCACCTGGTTCCAGGTGAAGGACCCGATGGTGGCGTCGCCCATCCCGAATCGCAGGGAGTCCAGAGCGAAGCGCTGCACCCCGTACCAAACCACCCACAGCGAAAAGATCTGTCCGTATCGAAGAGGCGCCCGGCGGGACAGAAACCACAGCATCACCAGCAAAGCCCCGGCGCCCACCATGTCATACAGGGCCACGTGGTGGTAGATCCCGCAGATCCCGTCCGGCCCCGCCTGGGCCACGGTGCACTCCAACCCGTTGTGCTGAGGGGCCAGGTCATAGCCCGGCCGGACTTCGTATCCCCAGGCCGCGGAGGTGGACCGACCCAAATGCTCGACTATCGCAAGGTCCCCGATCCTCCCCACCACGGTTCCCAGCGCCAGCCCGACGGCAGCCATATCCAGAAAAGGCAGGAGCGGCAGGCCCTGGCGGCGCATCCTCCAAACCCCCACCAGGATTCCCCCCAGGAACCCTCCCATGATGGAATAGTTTCCCACCACCGGATTTAGGGCTTCCCACCCCGCGCCGCCCAGGATGGCCGCGGGGGCGGTGAACAGCCGGGCACCCAACAGGCCCCCTATCAGCACCCAGACCGCCAGAGACTGAAATTCCGCCGGGTCGAAACCTCTCTTTTGGACCAAGCGGGTCACCCACCAGAAGGCAACAAAAAACCCGACCGCCGCGAAGACGCCATGCAGGGAAAACCGCAGGGGACCGATTTCCCAGATCGGGATGGGAGGGTAGGCGATGGTCGCCATCCTCATTGAGACTACCCGTATCCGCAGAGTTCGCCATCGCCCCCGACCGCCGCAGAAGCCCGCCAAGAAGAACCCCGGCTCCTCACGGCCCGGCATCTCACCGGAAACTAGCCTCAGGGATCAGTGACCCCTGACGGAGAGAAAGAGCATGACTGAGATTCCCCAATGGACGCTTTCAGGGTTGACCGGAGCGATTCAAAGGACCCTGGCAGGTGCACAGGGGGATGGGAGCCTGATCGAAGGACGGGCCATGGCGGTAAAGGCTTCCCCGGAATTGGGCAACTCGGAGAAGATAGTGATGGGCACCTCGGGTCTCCCGCCCCACTTCGCCACCGTGCCGCATACTCACGAAGCGGAAGAGGTGGCGGTGGTGCTGGCCGGATCGGGTTGGGTGGACATCGACGGGGTGTCTTATCCCATGGAGACCGGGACGGTTCTGTTCACCCCTTCCAACCTGCCTCATCAGACCCATTCGGGACCCGACGGCATGACCGTTCTCTGGTTCTATGCCCCGCCCGGGTCGGAAGTGCGGTGGTTGACCGGGGAGGGCGCCGGGAAGTGAGTGCCGGCCTTTTGTCCGGGGTGGCCATTGTCACCGGCTCGGCGGGGGGAATCGGCTCGGCGGTGGCGACCGCTCTCCTGGAGGACAATCCGGAGATCCGGTGCGCGGCGGTGGACCTGAAGCCGGGCCATGCCGCTCCCCTGGTTGGCGGTTTCGGGCCCCGACGGGTGCTGGAGGTGGTGTGCGATGTGTCCAGGCCCGGGGATGTCGGACGCTCCATGGAAGAGATCACCGAATGGAGCGCCCCGGTGAGCTTTCTGGTGAACTGCGCGGGCATACAACTGGCCGGCCCCAGCGTCGACTTTTCGCCCGCCGACTGGCAGAGGGTGCTCGACATCAATCTCTCGGGGACCTTCTTCTGGTGCCAGGCGGCCGGCAGACACATGATGAGGCAGCGAGGCGGGGCGATCGTGAACCTGTCGTCGGTCTCCGAGTTCTTCGGATGGCCGCTTCGCGCGCCCTATGCGGCCACCAAGGCGGCGATCAGCGCTCTGACCAGGACCCTGGCCACCGAATGGGCCCCCCTGGACATTCGGGTCAACGCGGTGGCGCCGGGGTTCATCGACACTCCCCTGGCCCGGGAAGCCATCGAAAGCGGAAGACTCTCCAAGCCCGCCGCGGACGCCCTTCATGCTCAGCTTCGCTTCGGGGCTACCACCGAACTGGCCGCAGCGATCACTTTTTTGCTTTCGTCCCGGGCAAGTTTCATCACGGGGGAGACCCTGAAAGTGGACGGAGGACTAACCGCCAAAAAGCTAGATTGGCCGCCGCAATGAAGACTGCGATCGGCGCCTCTTCCCCAACGCCGTCGCAACATGGTTGCAGCCGCTCGGGCGCCGGTTTCGCGCGACAAAGGAAAGGCAGCGCATGAGAGTAGGAACAGGACGGGCGGTGATAACCCCGCCCATCGGGATCGAGCACGCCGGCTGGGGAGCACAAACCCACCATCGCGCCGAGGGGGTCCATTTGGACCTGTGGGTGACCGTGCTGGTGGTGGAGGGGGAAAACGACACCCTGGCCATCCTGGACTACGACCTGATGGTGGTGACGGTGGAGGACTCCAACCGGATCCGGAAAGAGGTTGCCGGAGTACTGGGGATCGATCCCCGAAATGTCCGTGTCTCTTTCACGCACACCCACGCCGGGCCGGTGTGGTCCGACTTGTTGGGATCACGCTCGGGCCGGGCCGGGCATGAGTTGGTCCCCGGTTATCGGGAGACGATCTGGTCACAGACCCTGGGGGCCACCCATCAG
The DNA here is from genome assembly GCA_965220995.1 of Acidimicrobiia bacterium. GTDB lineage: Bacteria > Actinomycetota > Acidimicrobiia > Spongiisociales > ZC4RG35 > Bin76. The sequence goes on from OZ244856.1 coordinate 676,986, forward strand.
GCCAAGGGGAATCTCCGGACCGCCCGGTTGGCGGCCGCCTGGGGAGAGTCGTCGATTGCGGTCAACCGGCGGCTGCGGGCCCCCACCGGTGAACTGGTGGTTGGCCAGAACTTCGACGGATTCGCCGACCACCGGGTGCTGGTGGTTCGTTTCGACGACCTCGACGAACGCCCTCTGGCCGCCTTGGTGGGCTATGCGGCCCATCCGATTGTCCTGGCCTTTCAGAACCGCCTGCTCAGCCCCGATTTCCCGGGGGTGGCCAAGCGGGTGGTGGAAGAGTTGACCGGCGCCGTCTGTCTCTACCTGCAGGGCTGTGCCGGGAACATCATGACGGTCGAGGCGCTCACCGGGGACTTGGGAGCGGCCGAGCGGATGGGAACCATGTTGGGCGCCGAAGCAGCCAAAGTCTTCACCGGGATCCGCACCCGCCCCACTCGGAGGAGGTTCGCAGGAATCGTGGAATCAGGAGCGCCGCTGGGAATCTGGGAGGATGAACCACTGCCCGAGCGCGAACCCTTGATCAAAGTGATCGAACGAGACATCACGATGCCGGTTCGACCCACCGACCCCGACGGGACACCGGCCCGCGCCGAAAAGCTCAGCGGGCGGTTCTTGGAACTGGAAAGGGCCGGCGCGCCGACGGAGCAGGTGCTGGAGGCCCGTTACCAGGCAAGACGCGCCCTTATCGCTTCGGCCTGGGCGAGGCTCTGCGGAGGAAAGACCCGCCTTCCCACCACCCTGCACGGAATCAGGATGGATTCCGTTGCCCTGGTGGGTTTCCCGGGCGAGCCGTTCGCGGAGACGGGGGTGCGAGTTTCAGAGGCGTCTCCTTTCGAATTCACCCACATGGCGGGATACTCCAACGGGGTAACCGGATACGTTCCCACCGCCGAGGAGTTCGAAAGAGGGGGCTATGAACCGCAGTGGGCGACCGCCTATACGGCCGAGGCGGCCTCGGTTCTGGAAGACGAGGCGGAGGCGCTGCTCGCCGACCTGGCCGACGACGACCATTCCCGATAGCCCATGGACGTCACTCGCAAGTCTCCGAAAGGTCGTTCTCAGAACGGAGAGCCCTTGCTTGAGGTGCGCAATCTGTCGATTTCGTTTGAAACCCATGCGGGAACGCTGGCTGCCATCGAGGATGTCAGCTTCACTCTTTACCCCGGCGACATCCTGGGAGTGGTGGGGGAATCAGGTTCGGGCAAGACGGTGACGGTCTCATCCCTGGTGGGGCTCCTTCCCGACAATGCCCGGGTCAACGGGGGGCGGATCCTTTATCAGGGCCAAGATTTGTTGCAGCTGACCGACCGGGAACTGGAAGAAATCAGGGGGAGGGAAATCGCCACGGTATTCCAGGACCCCATGACCTCTCTCAATCCGGTGATGCGGGTGGGGCATCAGATCACCGAAACCCTACGCATTCACGGCGCGTCCCGAGCGCAGGCTCGGCAGAGAGCCCTGGAGCTGTTGGACTTGGTGGGCATACCCAATCCGGCGGGGCGCTACCGGCAGTTCCCCCACGAGATGTCGGGAGGAATGCGGCAGCGGGTGGTGATCGCCATCGCCATAGCCAACCGACCCTCGGTGCTGATCGCCGACGAACCCACCACCGCCCTCGACGTCACCATCCAGGCCCAGGTCCTGGAAGTGCTGGCCGAAGGATGCGGCGCGGCCGGCGCCTCGATGATTCTGGTCACCCACGATCTGGGGGTGATCGCTGAGGTAGCCGACCGGGTGGCGGTGATGTATGCAGGCCGCATCGTCGAGACAGGGACTGTGGAAACCATATTCCACCGCCCTCGCCATCCCTACACCATGGGGCTGTTCACCAGTCTTCCCCGCCTCGACGGGGACTTGGAGCATCTGCGGCCCATCCCCGGAGTGCCGCCAACTCTGGCGGCTCGGCCCAGCGGGTGCGCCTTTCACACCCGGTGCACCTTGTCGGAGGGACGCGAGCCCTGCCGGAGCGATATCCCCGAATTGGTCTCCTTGGGTGGAGAACAACGGGGCGCCTGCCACTTCTTGGCCGAAACCGCCTGATCCTTACGGTCGGGAGACAGTCCTCCAAGACGGGAACCCGAGTTTGGTCGCCACCGATTCCTGGGTCCTATCGAGAGTTACGAACGACAATTCGGCATTGTCCGTGGCTGTGTAAAGGGCAGTCGCCAGGTGCCACAGATCAGCCCCTTTCAGGTATCCGACCCTCAATACGGTGTCGATTTCACGGGACAGCGGCCGGCCGGGATGAATCCAATCGATACCCGAGAGCAGTCTCCTCTCTCTGGGCACGCCTTCTCGGGCAAACGTCGCCCACAGTTCGACCTCCAGCAGATTGGACGACACCAAACGGGTAAATCCCTTCAGTGTCCGGGACACGGCCAGGCTGTCCGGCTCATCAAACGCCACTGCCACTATCGCAGAGGTGTCAACATAGGCCGCCTTCACTACTCACGCTCGGCCAAGAAGCGATCCAACGCGCCCGGGCGGCGGGCCACAGGCCGGAGAGAAACTCGTTGCTCGTCGGAAGAGGTCAGAACACCGCGGCGCTGCAGATCATCCAGCCTTTCAAGAATGTCACGGGGCGGGGGTGGAATCGGTCTTACCTCCGCGACCGGTTCCCCTCGGTAGGAGACCGTTACGGTCTGGCCTTCCCGGACCAGACGCAACAATTCTGAGAACCGCGCTTTTGCCTCATAGGTGGAGTACGTGACCATTTGGATCAGTCTAGTCAGACGCGTCTATCCATTTTCCCTAACCAAGAGCCCGGTTCGGTTGCCCGCCGCCATATACCCGGTTATCTTGAGGTGCTAGCAAAAGACCAAAGACCCCGTGTCAGTGGGAGCTAGGAGTACGGCATGAAAAAACTATCCGGCCGAGCTTTGCTCGGTGTTCTTATTGCCCTGGCGTTGATCGTCACCGCGTGCGGAGACGACACCGCCGCCGAAGAAGCGGAACAGGCCGCGGCCGAAGCCGCGGCTGCCCAGGCGCAAGCCTCCGCGGCTCAAGCGGAAGCGGAGCAGGCCGCGGCCGAAGCGGCGGCAGCCCAAGCGGCGCTCGAACAGGCCGAAGCGGAAGCGGCGGCAGCCCAAGCGGCGCTCGAACAGGCCGAAGCGGAAGCCGCAGCCGGGGGCGAGGAAGCCCAAGCCGCCCTGGAGGAGGCAATGTCAGCCGCCGAAGACGCGGAAATGGCGGCGGCCGAAGCTGCCCAGGCAGCCGAGGATGCCCAGATGCAGGCCGAGGAGTCCCAAAAGCAGGTCGAGGAAGCCCAGATGCAAATCGACGAGCTGACGGGTGGAGGCACCATTGTGTTCGGCACCAACCAGGAGCCGTCTCAGCTTGATGCCTTTGCTTCCACCACGGTCAACGACCAAGCGGTGGTCGCCCAGATCTATGAAACCCTGGTGATCCTGGGCCAGGGGATGCAGATTCATCCCGGACTGGCCACTACCTGGAGCCAGAGCCCCGATGCCACCCGGATCCGCTTTGCCCTGCGAGAGGGAGTCACTTTCCACAACGGTGATCCGCTGGACGCCAATGTGGTGAAGGCCCACTTCGATCGCATGAAGGGCGACGTTTCCGGATCGCAGACCGCCCTGATCGCCACCAACTATGTGGACACCGAGGTGATCGACGACTCCACCGTGGAGCTGATCTTCTCCCAGCCGGTGCCGGACATTCTGATTGATCTGGCCGCTCCGGGCGCCGCGATAACCAATGCCGCGGCCGTTGAGGCTCTGGGTGAGGACGCCGGTCGGCAGCCCATCGGGACCGGACCGTTCATTTTCGAGGAGTGGGTGGAAGGAAGCCACATCTCGCTGGTCCGCAACCCGGACTGGACCTGGGGGGCCTTCTCCTTCTACGGCACCACCGGCCCGGCTCGCGCCGAACGGGTGGTGTTCCGGTTTATCCCCGACGATCAGGCCCGCACCGCGGCCCTCTCCACCGGGGAAATTCATTTCCTCGATCTGGTTCCCTTCCAGAACATTGCACCTCTGGAGGCGTTGGACGGCATAACGGTGGAAGGGTTCTCCCTCCCCGGTTTGCCGCAGGTCAACTACATCAACCCCAGCATCTCGCCCACTTCGGACATCCGGGTGCGCCAGGCAATTCTGCATGCGGTTGACCAGGACGCCATCGTCCAGGCGGTGTTCTTCGGCCGGGCGCCTCGCGCCTACGGTCCGCTGTCCAGCGACTTCGCCGAATACGACCCGATCGTGGAGACCTATTACCCGTATGATCCGGCCCGCTCGGCGGAACTATTGGACGAGGCCGGCTGGACCTTGGACGAGGACGGAATTCGCCGCCAGAACGGGGAGCCCCTGATAGCCCGTATCATCGAAAACCGCAGCTGGAACCCGTGGGTTACCCTGCTGCAGGCCCAGTTGCGGGAGATCGGTTTTGATGCGGAAGTGATCACCCTGGAGGGTGGCGGCTACTTCCAGCAAACCGGAGAGACTCCCTATGAGTTGGCTTCCATGGGCGATGTGTTCGGATCGCCGGCCACCTTGTACAGGGACTTCCACTCCACCTCGATCGGACCCGGCAACATCAATGTCGGACACATTGACGATCCCAGGCTGGACGGCCTGCTGGAGGCCGCCTCCACCGAGGTGAACCTCGGGGAACGGGCCGCCATCCTTTCGGACATCCAGCGGTACATCATGGATCAGGCCTACATAGTTCCGATCATCGAGTTGCACTTCTTCACGGCGTTCTCCAACGCCTTGAGTGGGTTCTCGGTGGACGGAACCGGGTTCTACAAGTACTTCGCCGGAGCTTCGATCAGCCAATAGAGGGACTAACCGAGCACGACAGGCTCAATGCCGGACTTCCCGGCATTGAGCCTGTTTTCACAATCAAGCGGATGAACAAGCCTTGCTGAGATACGTTGTCAGCCGACTGGCCCTCACCATCCCGGTGTTGATAGGGGCGGCCATGCTGATCTTTTTTTTGATGCAGTTGGTGCCCGGCGACGCCGTCTCGGCCATCATGGCGGGCGGGGCCAAACTCTCCCCCGAACAGCAGGAACAGATGCGAGAGGCGATGGGACTCAACCGCCCGGTCCTGGTCCAGTTGGGGGATTACCTGCTGGGATTGGTGCAGGGCGACTTGGGCCGCTCGGTCTCGGGACGCTCGGTGCTCAACCTGGTGGCGGCCCAGATACCCTCCACCCTGATCCTGGTGGCGGCCGGCATGATCGTCGCTTTGGTGGTCGGAATACCGCTCGGGGTGCTCGCCGCCCGACGACGAAACACCATGGTGGACACCGCCGCCATGGGAACCGCGGTGCTGGGACTGTCCATTCCCCAGTTCTGGCTGGGACTGATGCTTATCTTTCTGTTCGCGGTCAACTGGGGATGGTTTCCGGTCCTCAGTTCGGGAGGCTTTGACGGGCTGGTCCTGCCCGCCCTGTCCCTGGGACTGGCCGAGGCGGCCATTCTGGCCCGCCTGGTGAGAAGCAGTCTGATCGAGTCCCTGGAACAGGATTACGTCACCACCGCCCGCGCCAAGGGGGCTTCCCGACGTCGGGTCACCTGGAGACATGGACTGCGCAACGCCCTGGTGCCGGTCGTAACCATGATCGGCCTGCAGATCGGGAACCTGCTGGGGGCGTCGGTGGTGATAGAGACGCTGTTCGGCCGTCAGGGGGTGGGGAAACTGGTGGTGGACAGTATCCTTCAACGGGAAATAGCGGTGCTGCAGGGGTCAATACTGATTCTGGCATTCATTTTCGTCCTGATAAACGTGGTGGTGGACATTCTCTACAAGGTCCTCGACCCCCGTGTGAAGCTGGGGACCGCCTGAACTCGTGCTGGATTCGACCCCCATCCCCGCATCCCCGGCCCCAACCCGCGCCAAGGTGTGGCGGCGGCTTGTTACCCATCGTTCGGTGGTGGTGGGGAGCATTCTTTTCGCAATTGTTCTGATCTCCGCCCTGTTCGCCTCCTGGCTGGCCCCCTTCGACCCGGTGGGCGCCGACCCGGTCAACGCCCTCCAGCCTCCCAACTCCAAAAACTGGATGGGCACCGATCAACTGGGGCGCGATGTCTTCAGCCGGGTGATACACGGCGCCCGACCCTCCCTGATCATGGGAGTCGCCCCCATGCTGATCTCTTCGGTCATCGGAACCGCAGCCGGGATGCTGATCGGTTACTACGGCAGGTGGGCCGACCTTATGATGACCCGTTTCGTGGACATAGCCTTGGCGTTTCCTCCCATCCTGTTGGCCCTGACGGTGGTGGCGGTGCTGGGACCGGGGCTGTGGAGCATCGCTTTGGCCCTGGGTCTTTCGGGAATTCCCTTCTATGTGCGGATGGCCCGTGGGCAGGTGATCGCCGCCAAGGAGGCCCCCTTCGTACAAACGGCTATCGCCATCGGCGCAAGTGACACCCGCGTGATGTTTCGCCACATCATCTACCGGGTGATGCCCCCCATCCTGGTGATGATGACCATCCATGTGGCCGGGGCGATCCTGGCCGGGGCGGCCATGAGTTTCTTGGGGCTGGGAATCCCCCCACCCACCCCCGAATGGGGGAACATGATCCAGGACGGACGGAAATTCGTGGCGCTGTCGTGGTGGATGGCGTTTTTCCCCGGCGTGGCCCTAGCCGTCACCGTGTTCGCCACCAATCTGCTGGGGGACGGCCTGAGAGATGTACTGGACCCCCGATCCAAAGGAGAACCGATCAGATGAAAGACCGGAAAGTGGCGGTGGTGACCGGCGGCGCCTCGGGAATAGGAAGAGGCTGCGCGTTTCGGTTGGCTGCCGACGGGTACCGAGTGGCGGTGATCGACATCGACGCCGCGGGTGGACAGAAGGTGGTTAATCAAATCCGAGGGCACGGCGGGGAGACGTTTTTCATGGAAACCGACATCGGGGAACCGGACGCCTTTCCCAGGATCGTGGACGAGGTGTCGGAACGGTGGAACGCCCTACATGTGCTGGTGAACAACGCCGGCTTGGACTATCACGAGCCTCTGTCGGAGATGAGCGTGGAGGCCTGGGACAGATGCCTGGCCGTTGATCTGAGGAGCGTGGCCTTCTCCGGTCAGGCGGCGGCGGGGTTGCTGGCGGAATCGGGAGGAGGGGCGATCATCAACATCGCCTCGGTGATGGCCTGGTACACCTTTCCCGAATACTCGGCCTATACCGCCTCCAAAGCCGGTCTCATAGGACTCACCAGGACCCTGGCTCTGGAACTGGGACCCCTGGGCATCAGGGTGAACGCCATCGCACCGGGGTTTATAGACACCGGCGCCTGGGAACGGGTGCTGGCCGCCATGGAGAATGCCGAAAAGTTCGCGGCCTCCGTTTCCGCCCTCCATGCGCTCGGTCGAAGGGGGAAACCCGCCGACATAGCCGGGGCGGTGGCCTTTCTGGCCAGTGAGGATGCGAGTTTTATCACCGGCCAGACCCTGGTGGTGGACGGCGGCCTCACCTCCCAGTTACGCACTCCCGCCTGACGGGGAAGTCCACTCCGGGCCTTGCCCTAATCGAGCAGCTCCAACAGCGCTATCAGAAGTGCAATAAAAGAGAATCCAAAGGCCAGCCAACGATGCAGCCCCTTCTTCAGGTCTGCGATCTCCGACCGAAACTCGGTCCGCAGTTCGGATGTCTCCCCCCAAAACTCGGTCCGCAGGTTGGCAATCTCGGTCCGCAGGTTGGCAATCTCCGTCCTCAGTTCTGCTATTTCCAACCGCAGCTCAGCGATCTCCCCGCGCAGTTCCCCTGCCATTGTGGCTACCTCAACCCGGACCTTCTCAACTTCCAGCCGAACTTCGTGAATCTGCCTTTCCAACTCCCGGAAACGATCATTCGATTCAGGTTCCCGACCGTGGGCGATCCCCACCGGCCCGGATTCTCCGGTAGCAAGTCCTATCCGGCTTTCCTCGGCTTGGGTTTCTACTGAAGCCATCACGCTCCTCCCTCAGCTGATCATCGGCGTGTCCACCGCACACCTGGCTCCCCGCCCAATATACCCGCCGCTTCGTAGTTATAAGCGTCCAAAAACAGCCTTCCCCTTCTCTGGGCGGTAGAGTTATTTCACAACCTGCAAAGCGCCTTTGCGCCAGGCGGTGATGTAGTTCATGCAGAATTCATCCCGTCCCAACAGCACATCTTCGGCCAGGCGGTAGGGCTCAGAATCCCGATCGGCCTTGAACACCTCGGCCAAAGGGTTCATGACCGGATCGATGATGCCGCTGTCTGCTCCGGCCTCCACCGCCAGATTGATGAAGACTGCGTTGATGAGTTTGCGGGCCGGGATACCGAAGGAAACATTGCTCATGCCTCCGGTTATGTGAATATCGGGGCCGAAACGGAGCCGCAGTGTCCGGATCGCATCGAGAGTGTGCATGCCGAAGGCGCCGTCAACCGAAATGGGAAAAACCAGTGGATCGACGAAGATGTCGCTGATGCCGATTCCCGCCGCCAGAGCCTTTTCCACCATCTGCGAAGCGTTGTCGCTCCGTTCGGCGGCGTCCGAGGGCATACCTTCGGCCCCGGCCGCGGTGACGATCACCCGCGAACCGTACTCAGCCGCCAGTTCGACGGCCTCGGTTCGTTCCAGCGACGCGGAGTTGAGCATCGGACGCCCGTCCCCGACCGCGGCCTGAAGACCGGTCTCGATGACCGAGATGTCGGAGGAATCAACCGAGATGGGTAGCTCGGTCACCGATCGAACGTACTCCACCAGCCAGGTCATGGCTCGACGTTGCTCGGCGGTGCGAAGCGAAATCTCATCCACATTCACATCCAGGTAATGGGCCCCGGCCCGCTCCTGGTTGAGCACCACCGAGAGCAGGTACCGACGGCCGGTGTCCGCCGGCTCGCCACCACCCATGGCGGCCTCCACCGCCAGGGCGATGTGTTTGATCCGGCCCTCCCGATATGCCTGTGTGGCGCGCATGGAATCGGAGATCGGCAGAAAACCGGGATCGCCCTGCTCGGTTTCGAATACGACTCCCTCCACCCCCCCTCGGGTGGCGACCCGCTTTCCCTTGCGCAGGACGATCCGAGTGGTGTGGACGTTCTCTCCGATCACCGTGAATAGTGGGGAAGTCATCAAGCGGCTCCCTGTGGGGTGAGACTGAGGTTCGAGAGCGTGGAGGGCATCGGTTTGAGTTGGCATCCTTCCACGAAGATATCAAAAAAATCCGGGGTGGTTTCCAGTTCGATGTGGGTGACCTGCTCGGCGAGTGCCTCCGCCCAGCGGCGTTTGCGGGTGGACAGCAACAGGGCGCGGGCGCCTTCCACCGCCGCATTGCCGACTTTCACCACCCTGTCTGTCGCCACCGGTGGGATCAGTCCGATATCGATGGCGTTGTCCACGTTGAGGTAGGTGGCAAACCCTCCCGCCAAATAGAGACGGTCGAGGTCGGCCGGCTCCACCCCGGCGGTGCGCATCACGATGTACTGCCCGCAATAGTTGGCGGCCTTGGCCTGAGCGAGATTGCTGGCGTCCTGGCGGGAAAAGGTGATGCCGCGCTCCGGCAGGATCTCGACGGAAAACTGCTTGGGGTTTCGAACAAAGGCGCCCAGGCGGTTCATCACCCCCACTCGACGGAGTTCGGCCAGGATGTCCACCAGGCCCGAGCCACAAATCCCCACGGCGGGCTGTGCGCCGATCGTCTCATAGGAAGAAGCGGTGGCGTCCGACGAGAGCCGGACCGATTCGATGGCGCCTTCATAGGCCCGCATCCCATAACTGATCAAGCCTCCCTCGAACGCCGGACCCGCCGGACAGGAAGCCGCCCACATACGCCCTTCGTGACTGAGGATCACTTCGGTGTTGGTGCCCATGTCCACCAACATCTCGGTCCGCCCGTCCTCTCCCAGCCGGACCGTATCGAGGCACGCCACCGCATCGGCGCCGACATGACTGGCCAACAGCGGTATCCCGTACACCCTGGCCTGCCGATTGGCCCGAAGACCCAAGGAGCGGCTCTCCGCCCAAATCCCGGTGTGGGGCCGCTGCCCGGCCAGGTAGTCGTGTTCGATGAGGGACTTGTAAGGCATCACTCCGATGCTTTGCACGCTCAGCCCGAACAGGAGGTCGCGCATGGTGGAATTGCCCGCCACCACGATCTCATAGATGGTGGGCGGACGGCGACCGGCCTCCCGGCACATGTCCCGGGTGGCCTGGTTTATGGCCGCCACCACCGCCTTGCGCAATTCGCCGGCCACCCCCGGGCGGGCCTCGTAGGAAATGCGATGCATCACGTCGCTGCCGCCGAATTGCTGCGGATTTTCGAAGCTGGCCACCGCCAGGGTGGCCGCCGTTTCCAAATCCACCAGTTCCACGACCACCGTGGTGGTGCCCAGATCGATCGCCAGGCCGCAGATGGACCGCCGGTAGCGGTCGACCACCCGTTCCTCGTACATCACCTGGGCGCCGTCCCGGGTTACGGCAGGACGAAAGTCGACCGCCCGGCCGGGCCGGAAAGAACTGTCCTCCACAATCCTCGGACGACGACGGAGCGGTGCGAAGCTGACTGCCGGGCTTGCCCGCACAACCCGCGCCTGGCATGCCAGTCGGTAGGCGCCCCTCAGATACTGCTCCTCCTCGGTCCGTTCCGCCAGAGCCTCCATTCCCCGGGTGATCTCCACCACGCACTCGTGGCATTCTCCGCTACGCAGACAAGATGTGGCCAGCTCGATTTCCAGTTGGTCGGCGTAGTCGAAGATGGTCTTGCCCACCATCGGGAGGAGAGGTTCTCCACCATGGGAAGCGGTCACTCCGGTTGACTCTCCCCGGGGCGGGCCCGGCGGCGGCGGGCGTCTCGCTTTATCCGAACAATCCTCTCCCGGGTCCGCTCCACTGCTCGAGGATTGGACTCCCAGGCGCTTCGGTAGTCGAACTTGCCGTCGTGTCCGCAGGCCAGATCCTCGGGATCTCCTTTATCAGTGGGAAGCTGATTCCGACATCGGAAGAGTGCGGTGCACAGATCAAACCGGTCCCGGTAGGGGCAACGGGTGAGAATCGACTCCTCGGCGTGGGCCACGATGTCGGAAAAGATGGCGGCCATCCGCTCCAGCCGTTCTGCGAAGGCCTCCTGATCAGGATCGGACATGTAGGCCCGTCAGCAGACCTCTACCGCGAGTTTCTTGGCAAGTTCCACACAGGCCAGGGCGTCCTTGCCGTAACCGTCGGCGCCCACGTCCTTGCCGAATTCGGGAGTGACCGGCGCGCCGCCCACCATGAACCGCACCCCGTCCCGCAGACCCTCGTCCACAAACGCCTCCACCGTCTTCGCCATGTTGGGCATGGTGGTGGTCAGCAGAGCGGACATACCGATTATGTGAGCCTGGTGCTCTCTCACCGCTTCGATGAATTCGGCCGGCTTGGTGTTGACCCCCAGGTCGATCACGCTGAAGCCCCCTCCGCGCAGCAGCATTATGCACAGATTCTTGCCTATGTCGTGCAGATCGCCTTGGACGGTGCCCATAATCACCGTGCCGATCGGCTCCACCCCCGAGGCGGCCAGGATCGGTTCGATGTGAGCCATCCCTGCTTTCATGGCCCGGGCGGAAATCAATACCTCGGGAACGAAAACATAGCCTTCCCGGAATTTGATGCCCACGATTCCCATCCCGGCGATCAGCCCGTCATCCATGATTTCCAAGGCTCCCACTCCCTCGTCCAGGGCCTGGCGGGTGAGTGTGTCCACCGTGGACATGTCCCCATCGATCAACGCGGCGGCGATATTCTGCATCAGAGGCGACGCTCGGGTGAAGAGTCGTATGTTGCGTTCGATCTCTTCGGGCAACTCGAGGAATTCCTCGATCTCTTCCCGAATGAACTCGTTGGCTATATCAGATAGTTCAGGCATCAGTTCCCTATCTGCCGGCAAAACATAGTTGCATCAGAACGGCCTCACCGAACCTGGTTGTCGGTTTCTCGAAGGGGCGGATCATGGACCACCAACCGACTGTCGGGCCGGTGGGCGTTGGAATAGTCCCGAGCCGAGTCGGTGAGAGCCCGAAGCACTTCCATTTTGGTTCCAAGGGGCACAGAACCCTCCGGGGCTATGCCGTTCACCCCGGCCCGGAGCACCTTCATGCACGCCTCGTAGGTGTCGTCATAGGTGCCGCTGAACAGGGTGGTGGGATTGTTGATATTGCCCATCAGGGACATCCGGTCACCGGTGATCTCCTTGGCGACATAGGGATCGACCTGGGACTCAAAATGAAAGCAATCCCAACCGGCCTCGGCGAAGTAATCGATCCGGTCGGTGGTCTCCCCACAGCAGTGAAAGACGCTGGGTCCACCCATCTCCACCGTCACCTGTTTGTGCATCTCCAACAGAAAATCCCGGTAGGTTTCGGGGCTCACCAGTTCGCGGTTGGCATGATCGGCCCACATAATGGCGTCGGCCCCCGCCTCCAGTTGAGCATGAGCCGACATCATTGCGGCCGGTAGCATCACTTCCAGGTACCGGTGGATCTTGTCCGGGTCCAAGATGGTGTCCATCAGATAGTTCTCGATGCCCACCAAGTGGTACCCGATCGACCAGGGACCGTACACCTTGCCGACGATCGCCACGTCCGGATAGCGTTTGCGAAGCAACCTGATGGCGCCCAGCACCGCTTGAAAGGACCGGCGTTTGAGATAGTCGGACGGTATCTTGAAGTCCTCGGGATCGGTGAGAACATGGTCGCTGGTGGCCGGCCAGTTGTCCACGGTCCCCCACCAGGTGGCCGCATCCAAGGCGTCCGCCTCCAACTGGGAATGGAACACCGGCATGATGGTGTCAAGGCCCAGTTCCTCATAGGCGGTGGCCGCCAGGCGGGCCATCTGCTCGGCATCCAGATGCGCCTCGGGGAACCAGGCGTCGGCAATCTCCATCGCTTCCAGGGTGACCACCGAACTCAGGGTCATGGCGGGTACCTTGTCCACCCGGCCGCCGTACAGCGCCGACAGAAACCTCCGCCGAGGGGTCATCCATTCGCCGGTCAGTCGGGCGAAGTTCTCACCCCGAAGCTTTATCTTGGCCGGAGAAATGGCAAATCCTTTCCGCTTCCCGACCGGCACATCCGAACCGGGTATCCGGGAAACTCTGACTTTCGATTATATAACAGGAAACCAGGTCGGCCACATGGCGACGCGCATCAAAGAGGCGTGGTGCTTGAGGGGCACTGCTCGGGATCGCAACTAGTATCGGCTCAAATCTCGCGATCGGACCAAAAGGAGCACTCGCAATGACACACGTCCCAGTCAACCACATCACTTCGGACGCCGAGCGCGCCCGGCGCTATGCCGTCCTACGAGAAGCCATGGCCGGAGCAGGGATGGATGCTCTTGTGATCTGCAGCCGCGGTGACGAGTTCGTACGGGGGCGCGTCCAATACGTGAGCGACATTTTCCAGTGGGCGGGCCGTGGTTTTGTGGTGCTTCCCATGAAGGGTGAAGCCACCTTTGTGACCGATCCCCTGTGGGGCACCGGGTTTGCCATGCAGGGCATGTGGCTCAACGACTACCGGCAACCCGACGACGCCGGCACCGAGATCGGGGCCATCCTGTCGGATCACGGCCTGGCGAAGGGGACCATCGGAATTGTGGGACTGGCCGACATAACTTCGGTGGCCGACTACAACAGCATGCGGGCGGCCCTTCCCAACGCCAATCTGGTGGATGCCACCGATCTGTTCGACGATGTGCGGGCCATCAAGAGCCAGGAGGAGATCGACACCACCATCCACACCGGAAACATCATGCGCCGGGTTTTCAGCGCCCTGGAGGCGGAGATGCGCCCCGGTGTCCAAGAGGTGGATGTGCTGTCGGAGGCCCATCGCCTGGCTCGCCAGTTGGGGTGCCTGGAGGGTATTGCCCTGATGGGTCGAGCCCCTTTCGCCTGCTTCGGGCCGGGAACCAACGGTGTGATCGAAGAAGACGACGTGATCGTGATCGACCTGGAGTGGGGAGGCCCGATGGGATACTGGGTCGAAGTTCGTCGCGTGTACAGCTTCAAGCCTCCCACCCCGGTGCAGAAGGCTTTCTGGGAGATGCGGGTAGAGAGCTTTGAGGCATGCGTTCAGGCCATGAAGGCGGGAGAGTCCTCAGAAACGGTGCTCGACGCCCGCGACCGGGTCTACGACGCCTGGGGCTACTCGGCGATGGGCGCCAACTCCTATACGGCTCATGGCATCGGGGTCGACTCCCTGGAGCCACCCTGGGTGCCGGGCAAGGAGCGGATCATGGAGGAGAACATGATGATCAACCTGCATCCCGCCATCGGGTTCGAGGATCCCGAGGTGGGCGCCGCCCTGGGCGGAATCAGCATCGCCGACAATGTTCTGGTGGGACCAGACGGCGGGACCCGCATGGTGGATCAGACCGACGAATGGATCGTGCTCGACGCCTGAGGCGCCGGCCCGACAATTACTGCAAACTCGCAGAGGCCGGGGCACTCATACCCCGGCCTCTTGCCATGGGGTTTGCCCTATGGGGCTTGCCGAAGTCCCGGTCCCCGACATGGTCTCCCCTCCCACCAGGAGGAGGCCATCCTCCCAGCACCTTGAGAAGTTCCCTCTGCCGTGGGCTCAACTCTGCAATTGCAGATAGCCACCCCGGAAGAATCCCAGCGCCGGTTGCTCGGTGTCCTCGAAATCCAGCTTCTCCACCTCACCCAGATATATAACGTGGTCCCCACCCGGGATCGCCTGCACCACCCGGCATTGAAAGCGGGCCAAGAAATCATCCAGGAGGGGAACTCCCCCCAGACCCGGGGTCCAGGATGTGCCGCGCAACTTGTCTGTTCCCGACAGTTCGCTGCGGGCGAAGCGCCGACACAAATCCTCCTGATGAGCCCCCAGAATATGCACCGCATAACGGCCGGAGCTTTCCAGGGCGCGGTAGCTGTCGGCCCCCCGATCCACCGAGATCAGCACCAGAGGAGGTTGCAGCGACACCGAGGTGAACGAATTGGCGGCCAGTCCGGCCGGTCCGGTCTCATGATCGATGCTGGTGACAATGGTCACTCCGGTCAGGAATTGGCCACAGGCCTTGCGAAAAGTCAGGCTGTCGAAACCGGGCAAACCCGAGGGGGGTGAAACTTGAGAATTCATACCGAGTGGTCCTAAACATACCTAAAACCGCCGGCCGCTTTCCTCAACCCGCCGGCCGAGCAGCCTTCCACGCTTGGCCCGTGGTCAGCCAAGCCGGCCGCAACAGGGTCGTCGGCCACCGTCACCTTAGGCCGTCTCTAACCTCGGTTAACCAATGAGATTCGGGATTCTGCTGAGCAACCAATACCCGCGGGCCGACTCGCTGGCGATTCGTTTGCAGGAGAACGTGGAAATGGTGTCCGCCGCGGCAGAATTGGGATTCGATTCGGTGTTCGGCGTTCACCACTACCTGGGCGCCTTGCAGATCCCTCAGCCCTTGACCCTGCTGGCCCGACTCATCCCGGTCTCCGGGCAAATGGAGTTGGGGACCGGAATCTTCATTAGCACCCTGGCGCATCCCGTTCACATCGCCGAAGAGGTGGCCACTTTGGACCAGCTCTCGGGAGGGAGGATGATTCTGGGAGTCGGCGCCGGATATCGCCGACACGAGTTTCAGAGTTTTGGAGTGGACCAAAGGACGGTCGGCCGGCGTTTCGTCGAGTCCGTGGAGGTGCTTCGAGCGCTGTGGTCGGGTGGGGCGGTTACCTACCGTGGGGAGTTCTTTCAAATCAAGGATCAGACCATCAGCATTCCCCCCGCCCAGCCGGGCGGCCCTCCCCTATGGATCGGCGCCGGCGTTCCCGCCACCATCCTCCGTGCGGCCCGGATCGGGGATGCATGGCTTCCCTCGCCCCATGCCAAGCCGCGCTGGGTGATCGGCAATTTGCAGGCGTTCCTTCAAGAAGCCGAGAGGCATGGTCGCCTGGATCAGATCCGCCGCTTTCCGATCATCCGGGAAACCTACGTTTCAACCACCAAGGCCCAAGCGGAAAAGGAGGCGGGGCGTTACATTCGTGACGAGTACACCGACTACTCCCGGTATCTCGAATTCTTCGGCTCCAGTTTTGAGGATCTGCGTCGGAAGGCTTTCTTGTGGGGTTCCCCCGATGACATCGCTTCCGGGATAGAAATGCTGGCCAGGGCCGGGTTCGATCACTTTATTTTCCGAATGTCCTGGCTGGGAATGCCCTTTTCTCTCACCATGAAGAGCCTCGGCCTCCTGGCCCGGGAGGTCATACCCCGCTTTCGGTAGGCCTCTTGCCCCCTTTGTGTCGGAACGGAAAGTGCTTTTTGGCTGAACAGGCAGCGTTGAGATGGGGCGCCTATCCCAGAGTCACCGTAGTCAGGTCATCGGCCACAATCACCTCGCCGGTGTAGCCGCCCCTGCGCACATCGTCCACAAAGCCCTGCCGATCTTTCTCGGTGATCGGTTCGGGTATGAGGTGAGTCAACACCAGGGTGGGGATGCCCAATTCCTGTGCTTGGGTTCCGATCAGCACCGTGTCGGCGTGATAGTCCAGCACGAAGTGCAGGTAGCTTGGGAGAGTCCGGATAAGGCCGAACCGCATTGCCTCGTACACGAGCACGTCGGCGCCTTCGGCCAGTGCCGCGACTTCGGGGCACACCAGGGTGTCGCCGCTGATGGCCACCACCCCGTCCGGTGTTTCGATCCGGTATCCCACGGCAGGAGTGACCGGTTCATGGCAAACCGGCCCGGCGGAAACCTGGATATTTCCCTTTGACCAAACCTTTTCTATTCCATCCTCGACACCAAAGGGAACAACCTCGATTCCGGGACGGGTACCGCGCCCCGTGTGCGTGCTCCGCATCTGCAGATCTGCTTCCCAAGGATCAAGCATCCGTTCCACAAAGTCCGCCGCGGGTCCTTCCGGCGCTCCGATCGGTAAAGGCTGTGCTTTGTCAAGCCGATCCATGATCCACCGGGACATCACCAGGTCGTCAAGGCCACTCACATGGTCACTGTGGTGGTGGGTCAGAAACACCGCATCCAACTCCACCGGGGACACCCCCACAGAGGCCAGACGCATGGCCGTCGCCCGGCCCGCATCAAACTGCAAAGCCACCTCACCCGAACGAACCAACACCCCCGCCCCCGCCCGATCCGGCGACGGCACCGGCATCCCCGTCCCGGTGATGGTTACAGATGTGGTCATGGCCAAGACGCTACCTATCTCCCCGGTTGGCCCTTCCATCGCCGATGTCGTGAGCCCTTGCCCGGGTGTCACAGGTCATGGTTAGGATGACACTTCGTCAACTGACACAGCCGACCCCGGCAGGAAAAGGAACAGCATGGCCACAGACAAGGAAATCCAGCCGGTCTACGCGGTAGCAAACCAGTGGGTGGAAAGTGCGCTAAAGACCAACGACTCACTTTTCACGCCCGGTAAGGATATTTGGTCAAGCCGATGGCTCGGAGAACTCCACACACGGTTCCTGGACCCCCCATACCCAAAGGCCGGTGGATTTCTTTCGAAACTGGCGATACAACTCCGGAATAGCCCAACAGAGGTATATCAACTTGCGGCCGAAGTGCTGTACGTCCATTACTTGATCATCTTTCACGAATCTATGAGACCTGCCACAAAAGAACGAGATATTAAGAAGGTGCTCGGATGGTCAAAGGAACGCATAGCTATTCCCGATGTCCTCATCGAGGGGTTGTCAGAAGGCATAGCCAACCCCGGGCAGGCATTCGGCAGATTTCGACCGTATCAGGTCGGATATCTCGTCGAGTTCGTCGAGCAATGGAAAGCCCGGTCTGCCGAGGTACGGGAGCGCCTCCTCAACGATCCCTGGGCTTTCAAACAGCATCTGAGCTTCAATCCCACAAGCCAGATTTTCAAGGACTACGAAGGCGACGGGACCTATCGTGCCCAGAGGCAGGCTCTGCTCCATCTCGTCTTTCCCGATACCTTTGAGCCAATTCTTTCCCGAGACCACACAACCACCATCACGAAAGCCTTTTCCAAAATGGTCACTACCCCTACCAAGGACCTTGACCGCCAACTGGCGCAAATCCGCCAAGGCCTGGAAACTAAATACGGGAGGGACATAGATTTCTACGCCAACGACATCCGAAGCAAGTGGCATGTCGGCCTAAGAAAGCGTTGGGACGAGTTCGTTCGCCAAGCTGGTGCATTTGTGGAGGCGGGGCGGCTAGACAGCGAGGAGAACGACTACAAGAGAGAAATCGCCGATAAGCTCACAACCGCGCGGGAGGCGGTGCTCGCCGAGACCGACGACTGGGCTGATCGGGTGAAGGCTGGATTAACCGGCAACCTTGTACATTCCATAACGTTTGCCAGACTCCGTGTCTGGTTGAATGATTCTCCCGATGGCGCTTTTCTGGCATTGCATGAATTGTGGAGGAGGGAGCACCTATCGATCTCTGAACGAATCCGGGCGTTCTCCGAGCTGTTTCCGGAGTCGGCGATAGGTAGCGGCGGAGCAGGAACTCGTATGAATGTGGCTGCGCAGTTCCTAATGGGACTGGATGTTGAGAAATACCCGCCATTCAGAATCACGCTGTTCAATGACGCATACGACGGGACCGGATTCTACAAGCCGGCCAAAGACGCGGATGAGGCGGCGCTGTATGAGCACGCCCTGAGCTTTCTCGATCTGTTCATTGAGGAAGCGGCAGAGCGTGGACTGGCATTACGCCACCGATTGGATGCACAATCACTGGTCTGGATGATCCTCAAGGATGAGACTCCAACTAAACCGGATAAGCGCGATGTCCATCCCGAGCCGCCAAAGGATGCCGAAAGAAAACATGGGTTGCCGGAACTCGCCAAGGACCTGCTGCTTCCCGAGAGCTTTCTCAGGGAGATTGAAATCCTGCTCAAGGAAAAGAAGCAGGTGGTCTTCCAAGGCCCGCCAGGTACGGGGAAGACCTATGTTGCCCAGCAGCTGGCGGAATGCCTGGCGGGAGAGGAGGGAAGCATCACCCTGGTGCAGTTCCATCCCTCCTACGCCTACGAAGACTTTGTGCAGGGATACCGTCCCACCCTGAGTGACGATCAGGCAGGATTCGTCTTGCGAGATGGGCCGTTACTCACCGCGGCGGAGCTTGCTCGTGGCGACCCGGATTCGGATCACTTCCTGGTGATAGACGAGATCAATCGGGGCAATCTTGCCAAAGTCTTCGGAGAGTTGTACTTCCTGCTGGAATACCGTGATCGGAAGATGCGCTTGCAGTATCAATCCGATGAGGAATTCTCGCTGCCCGAGAACCTCTACATCATCGGGACCATGAACACCGCCGACCGCTCCATAGCGCTGGTGGACCTGGCGTTGCGGAGACGATTCTATTTCGTGGAGTTCCACCCCGACGATGACCCCATCAAGGACCTCCTCCGCAAGTGGATGCGTAAAAACGCCTCCACTATGGAGTGGGTGGCCGATGTCATTGATCTGGTCAACAAGAAACTGGAGGATGACCGGCATGTCGCCATCGGCCCCAGTTACTTCATGGCGACCGATGACAGAGGAAATGCCGTGGTTCAAGACGAGACCTCGGTGCGCCGCATCTGGAAGCACAGTGTCCTCCCCTACATCGAGGAGCATCTGTTCGGAGACATGGGCAACATGGACGAGTGGGATCTCGACAAGCTGCGCAGACAGGCCAACGCTACGAATCCGGGAAGGGATGATACCGCTGCAGAATCCGACCAGGCTGATGCGCCGGATTGACCTGCGGGAGCACACGCCGAGCAAAGACCCGTATCCGCTCTCGGCCACCGAGCGCCGACAACTGCGGGATTCCCTGAGCCTCGCTTTCGATCCTGCCGACGAGGACGGTACCTATTACCTAAAGCCGGGATCAACCGTGGGAGCGCTGGAAATCGGAGACCTGTCGGTGTTGATAGAACCCAAGATCGGCATCCCGCAACTGCTGTCCCTGGCCTGCTATGCCATGGGGATGATCAGACTTCAGGACCTTCGAAAGTTCGATTTCAGCACAGAGGAGGCTCTCCCGGACGTGCTGGCCTGTGCCTTGGCGTCCGCCGCTCGCCAAGCGTTCCGGAGGGGTCTGCTTCATGGGTATCGCACCGAGGAGGAAGCGCTCTTTGGGATACGAGGCCGCATCCGGTTCGACGATCAGCTCCGCCGTCGGTTCGCCATCGCTATGCCGGTTGAAGTGAGGTACGACGAGTTCACCAATGACATCCTCGCCAACCAACTGGTGAAGGCGGCAGGGGCACGGCTGGGAGAGATGCAGCTGCGGTCGCAAGAGGCGCGCCGGGGATTGGGGTGGATCAACGGAATGCTGGCCGGGGTGTCGTGGGTCGAATTCTCGGCTCGAAATGTTCCGGAGATCGCCTTCGACCGCCTGAACGAACACTACCGGCTGGTGGTTGAGTTGGCCCGGCTCATCCTCCGGCACAGCGAGTTCCAGTCCGCCCGGGGAGGGGTGCGCGCACCCGGCTTCCTGGTCAATATGGATGAATTGTTCGAAGAATTCATAAGGCGAGCGCTTCTAGAGGCCTTGGGGGTTTCCGACCGGACTTTCCGGAAAGTCAAGCGCAGGGACGGCGTGTGGCTTGATCAAGAGCACCGTGTGAGGCTGGAGCCCGATCTCTCGTGGTGGGTTGGCGGCGAATGTCAATTCGTGGGTGACGCGAAGTACAAGCGAATCGCCCACCAACACGCCCCCAACGCCGATCTCTACCAGTTGCTGGCCTACGCCACCGCCCTTGATCTACCGGGCGGGATGCTCATCTACGCCGAGGGTGAAGCTGAACCGGCAGTCCACGAAGTTCGGCACCTTGGCAAGCGCCTGGAAGTAGCCGCGGTCAATCTATCCGGTGATTTCGATCAGATATTTGATCACATCGATCAGCTGGCGAAGAGGATCAGAGTGTTGCGCAACACTCCATTAGCCGCCTGAAGGCCTGTCAGTTACTCTGGCCGAGCCAAGCCCCAGCCTCAATAACGAGTGCTTCACCCAGGTCGGAGATCCGGCGTTCGCGCTGAGGAAAGTCGGGTGGTGAACACAGGTAGGCCCATGCAAACCGGATAGGATGGGATTCGACGGTTGGAAGTATGTGATGGGAGAACAACCGATAAGCGTTAGCAACCGGAAGTCGGTTTCCTTCCTCAGGAGGTAAAGCCATGGCCCCGAGAACAATCAACAAAATGGAATCTTTGGGGCTCATCGTGGGTCCCGTAATGGCGTTGCTGTTTTTCCTGCTCGAACCGGGAGGAATAGTCATCGACCCTGCGGAGCCGGGAGATGCGTTCGGGAACATCACCGCCCTGGCATTGAATCCCGCGCTGGCTCATGTGTCCTCACTCATGGTGCCACTGAGCATTCTGCTCATGATCTTCGGGGTGGCCGGTGTCAGCCGGGTGATGCAGGGAGAGACAATGTCCGGTGGCTTGTCACGGCTGGGCATTCTGTGCATGGCAATCGGCGGCGCCGGCTGGATCCTCGGGGCCGGGATTAACCATGTTCTCGCCCAGACATCCATGGAGAGTGAGCAGTCACTTCAGCAGGCGATTGCCATCTACAGGATGGATTCGGGCTTGACCTTTATATCGAGCGTGGTCGTCGCATTCGGCGTCCTTGCCTTCAGCTTGGGCCTGTCGGCCACATATCCTCGCGGTTTCGGCAGGACCGCCGCCCTGGTGATTGCCGCGGTGTCGATCATTGCCCTGATTGCTTTCATTATCGGGCACATCGGACCGAGCCCGGACATGGTCAGGGTGGCGAGAGCTTGCTATTTCCCCTGGGTGGCCTGGTTCGTCTACGTCGGAGTGAATTTCCTCAAGGGGAGCGGTATTCCACAGACCGGGGACGACCGCTGAACAGGGAAGTGGCTCATCGGAATTCCAACGGGGAATGATGATTGAAAGGCATTTTTGGTTTGGGCTTCCGGCGTAGAAGTGTTAGGAGTGTCGGATTCTCCGGTCAATTGATTTCCGCCGGAGGTGGCAAAAAGGCCCGGATGACGTCCTGATTTGCCCTCCATCCCTTCGGGCCGGACACCACTAACTGCACATCGCGAAGCCGATTCAGATCGCGGCTCAGCGTCCGCGGCCCGGTCCGGGCGTAAAGGGCGGCAAGTTGGGGGGTGAGCGTCGGCAGTTCCTTCTTGGGCGTGTCGATGTCAGGAGGCATGGACAGTGCCAACGTACCCTGCCGGTCTCGGGCGGGGCTTGATGGGAACCGCCTCATGGTCTCATGCACGAAGTGGGTCCAGACCATTCGGAAATGCTGCTGAAGCACCTGGTCGATCTGCTCCCGTATTCCGTCCACGAGGCCCTGGATCGCGTAGCTCAAGAAACTGGTGGCTTCTCCGTTTCGGCTGGCCTTGCCCAATTCTCTGTAGTACTGGTCTCTGGTGAGGTTGTAATGATTGGACAACAAGTGGGCTACCGGCAGGGGAATCGCTCCGCATCTTGCCAGGATCAAGAACTCCAGGAGCCGGGCCGTTCGTCCGTTTCCGTCACCGAACGGATGCAGCCATGCCATGTATAGATGAGCGTAGATCGCACTCGCCACTGCCAGAGCAAATCGGATCTCGGGGTTGTCTGAAACAAATGTGTCGCTCTCCAGCCAGTTCGCCAATCGATCCAACAGGTATGGGCAATCCTCCGCCGGAGCCCCCCGATAGGGCCCGGCCACCACGGGGTAATCGCGTATCCGCCCGGGCACAACATGTGGCTCATATTCCGTACCGTCCAATATCCGGCGGTTGAACTCACAGATCAACTCGGCGGTGATGGTGGGAAAATGTGTGACCTCTTGGGCGATGGCGATCAGTGCATCCAGCACGTTCCTTACTTCCCGTTCCTGATAGGCCCGGGAAGGAGGAGCACGGTAGGTTCCCCGCAGAATTCCAGCTACCTGCTCTTCTGTGAGGGTGTTTCCCTCAATGGCGGTGGTTGCCCTTGCTCCCTTGATGAGAGCTACCTCATAAAAACGCTGAGCCAACTCGGGATGGAGGGGGGTTCCGGCCAGGCTCTCACACTGAGACCGCGCCTCCCCCAACAGCATCCAACTTCTTGCCCCCAGCGCGTTGATGTCGGTGGCGTCGAAAGTGATCCACGGATGAGATTTCAGATAGGAGCGCATCAGCGCGACTCTACTATTCGGCCCCTATTTTGACCACATTGATGTCCATATGCTTGACTGCCACAGTGACCTCCAATCTTAGCCGGGACAAGCCCGCCATACAGCCGCGTGTGTTCATCCAACAACAATCGCTCTCACATGCCCACCCCATGCCTCCAGTTCACTGGAAGGAAGGGAAGCCAGTATCTCCGGACCGACGTATTGGCCCTTGAGCCGTCCGGGACGGCGGCCGGTTAAGGATGGGCGACCGGTTGCAGATGGTGGCAAAGGCCCCAACACGGCATAGGGTTTGCCCGCCTTGGCCAGAATGAACTCTTCCCCGAGGTGAGCCCGATCCACCAGCTTCTCCAGTTGGGTCTTCGCGTTGTTCACATCCACAATCGCAGGCACTCCGGTTTGTGCTCCTGGTAGCCGACAATATGGCGGGCCAAGCCTATCCTGAACTGTCCTTCCGCCGCCGAGGGATATTGTCACCGGGTGGACCATGGCCCATAAGGGGCCTGACTCTGTGGTCAGAACCCGAGAGTCCGGCGGATGCTCCAATGCACCAGGGCGATTCCGACGGCGGTCAGGGCCACTCCGGTGACCTCAATTGAAGAAAGGGCCTGACCCAGGGCTACCCAGGCGGTCAGAGTTCCGACGATGGGTTCGGAGGTGGCCGCCACTCCCATCGGCCCTGCGCTGATGTGGCGGAGAGCACTCATCAGCAACAGGAACCCCACTCCCATCGCCATGATCGACACCCACCCCACTCCCAGCCAGCCCGCCCAGGACAACTGCGGTATCTCCACGGGAAGCGCAGCCAGCCAGATCACCGCGGCGATGGTCAAACTGTAAGAACTGTAGGTGAGGGGATGCAGGGTCCTCCCCAGCTTCTCTCCGGTGATGGTCAGAGCGGCGTAGGCCACGGCGGCGGACAAACCGGCCAGCACCCCGATCGCATCGGCGTAGTCGGCGGTGAACGCGCCGGTGATCAAACCAATGCCGGCCACCGCCGCCACCGCGCCCAGCCATCCCGTGGCCGGAACCCGTAGACCCTGAAAGAATCTCCGCCACATCAGCATCAGAATCGGACCCAGGTACTGGATGGTGATGCCCGGCCCCACTCCCAGTCGATCCACGGCCACAAAGAAAACGTAGGTAATGAATGCCGTGATGGCCCCCTGCAAGACCAGCAGCCCGAACATTCCTCCGTGGTGCATCAAGCCCCGGCGAGCGGCTATCAGGGAGATGAATCCGGCGGCCAGCACCAACCGGTACTGATTGAGTTGAGCAGGACTCATCGACGAAAAGAGACCTGACGCCACAGTGCCCGCCACACCGAACAAGGTCCCTCCCGAAAGCGCCATGACAAACCCCAACCCCGGTCGCCGAATGGTCGGCGCCTGATGCGGAGTGGAAGTCATCTTCCCAGACTATGCCACAACATCCGACGGAACCTCGTGTCCCGAACCACCCCATCAATACCACTACGGCCCCGAGAGACTGCGCAGGTAATCTCAGAACCGTTAACGACCCGACTTGGTTCGCCCAGCCCATTCATGAGACCTCTCGGCGCCCATGCCGCCAAATATCGCATGGGGGTAGACATCGGAGGGACCTTCACCGATCTGCTCTTGATCGACGACGTTTCCGGCGAGATGGTGGTGGGCAAGGTGCTGACCACCTCGGATGATCCCTCCCGGGGAGTGGAGCAGGTGGTGGCGGAAGCCTTGGACCGTGTCGGCTTGGACGCGGCCCAGATCAGCCACCTGGTGCATGGCACCACCCTGGTCACCAACACCATCATCGAACGCAAGGGCGCCCGCACCGCCCTCTTGGCCACCCAGGGGTTCCGGGATTCGGTGGAAATAGGAAGAGAACACCGCTACGAGCTGTACGACCTGTTCCTGGAGTTGCCCAAACCCTTGATACCCCGCCATCTTCGCTTCGATGTCCCGGAACGCACCGCGGCGGGCGGGGAGGTGTTGGGAGCGGCCGACGAGGAAGTAGTCGAAATGCTGGCCGCCGAATTGGCCGGGCGGGGCATCGAAGCGGTGGCGATCTGCTTCCTCCACAGCTTCGCCAATCCCGCCAACGAAGCAGCGGCCCGGCGGGCGGTGAACCGGGCCGCCCCGGAACTTTTGGTCTCCATCTCCTCGGAAGTGGCCCCCGAAATCCGGGAATATGAGCGCGCCTCCACCACGATCGCCAACGTATATGTCCAGCCCTTGGCCGAAACCTACCTGCGGGACCTGGAACAACGTCTCGACAACCTGGGGCTGGAGCGATGCCTGTTTGTCATGTTGTCATCCGGAGGGATCGCCACGGTGGACACCGCCATTCGATTTCCGATCCGACTGCTTGAGTCGGGTCCCGCGGCGGGAGCCTTGGCGGCGGCCAAACTCGGCGAGGAAACCGGGAAAGCCGACCTGCTCTCCTTCGACATGGGTGGCACCACCGCCAAGCTGTGTGTCATCTCCGAAGGGAAACCGGAGATCACCTACGACTTCGAAGTCGACCGACGCTACCGGTTCCGAAAGGGTTCCGGTCTTCCGGTGAAGACACCGGTGATCGAAATGATCGAGATCGGGGCGGGAGGAGGTTCCATCGCCCGGATCAACCAACTGGGGTTGCTCAAGATCGGCCCGGAGTCGGCCGGATCGGATCCCGGCCCGGTGTGTTACCGGCTGGGGGGGACCCGGCCCACCGTCACCGACGCCGATGTGACCCTCGGATATCTCGATCCCGACTATTTCCTGGGGGGCCGCATGACCCTGGACGCCGATGCCGCCCGCCGGGCCATTGGTGAGGAAATCGCCCAACCCCTGGGGTTGTCCACTCCGCAAGCCGCGTGGGGCATACACCAACTGGTCAACGAGAACATGGCCAACGCCGCCCGGGTCCATGTTGTGGAGAGGGGAAAGAACCCCCGCTCTCTGCCGGTGATCGCCTTCGGTGGAGCAGGTCCGGTGCATGGCTACCGGGTCGCCGAGTTGACCGGGAGTCCGGGGCTGATTCTTCCCCCCGCCGCCGGGGTGGTTTCTGCCCTGGGCTTTCTGGTGGCCCCCTTGGCCTTTGACTTTGTTCGGTCCTACTACACCCGAATGGACGACCTGGATTGGAATCATCTCAACCGGATCTTTTCGGAACTGGAAGAACAGGGTACCCGATTGCTGGCCGAATCGGGGGCGGCGCCCCGGCAGATCACTCACACCCGCAGCGTGGATATGCGGTATATAGGCCAGGGTCATGAGGTGCGGGTACCCGTTCCCGACGGCAGTCTCAGCGAAAGGCACCGCACCGCCCTCCAAGAGGATTTCGACCGGGTCTACCGGAACCTCTACGGCCGGGCCGGGCCGGAGGTGGGCTTGGAGGCCCTCACCTGGAGAGTGGTCAGCACCGGACCCAAACCGCTTATCCGTCATCAATCCAGCCTCGGTCGTCCTCCGAAACGGGCGGCCCTGAAAGGAGAACGGGCCGCCTATTTCCCCGAGCACTCCGGCTATGTGGACACGCCGGTTTACGACCGATACCGGCTGCGGGAAGGCGACCGGATTGCGGGCCCGGCCATTGTGGAAGAGCGGGAGTCCACTGCGGTAATCGGACCGCAGGGTGACATTTCGGTTGACGGACGCGGGAACCTGGTGGTCGCGGTTGACGGCCGGGATTCGGCATCATGAACGAGCGGGACCCCATCTTCCTGGAGG
Source organism: Acidimicrobiia bacterium (assembly GCA_965220995.1). Classification (GTDB taxonomy): domain Bacteria; phylum Actinomycetota; class Acidimicrobiia; order Spongiisociales; family ZC4RG35; genus Bin76. Next base: position 703,726 of record OZ244856.1, read on the forward strand.
TGCTCTGGAACCGGCTGTTGTCGGTGGTGAATGAACAGCAGGTGGCTCTGATGCGCACCGCCTTCAGCACCATCGTCCGGGAGACCCAGGATCTGGCCTGCGGGGTGTTCAACACCCGGGGGGAAATGGTGGGACAGTCCCTCACCGGCACTCCCGGGCACATCAACGCCATGGCGACGGGCATGCAACACCTTCTGGCCGAATATCCCCCGCAACGACTGGCGGAAGGGGATGTGCTGCTCACCAACGACCCGTGGATGACCGCCGGTCAAATCAACGACATCACCGTGGCCACTCCGGTGTTTCGCCAAGGGCGCATAGTGGGGTACTTCGCCAACACCTGCCATGCGGCGGACATCGGAGGCAGGATCCTTTCCGCGGAGGCCCGGGAGGTCTACGAGGAGGGACTGCGCCTTCCCATCATGAAACTGTTTCGACAGGGGAACATCAACCGGGACCTGATCAAACTGGTCCGGGCCAACGTACGCACCCCCGACGAGACGGTGGGGGATCTGTATGCCCAGACCACCAGCAACGAGGTGGGGGCGCGGGCGCTATTGGAGTTCATGGACGAGTTCGATCTCGATTCCATCGATCCGGTGGCCGACGAGATAATGGACCGCTCCGAAGAGGCTATGCGTCGATCCATCCGGACCATTCCCAACGGCCTCTACGAACACGAGACTCACAGCGACGGATTCGAGGCCCCGATCAAGATCAAGGTGGCTGTGACTGTGGAGGACCGGGACATTTACATCGACTTTGCCGGGTCCTCGCCTGAGAGCCCACGTGGAATCAACGTGGTCTTCAACTACACCCACGCCTACGCCTCTTTCGCCATGAAGGCCGCCGTCAGCCCCGAGGTTCCCCATAACGAGGGGGCCTTTCGCCCGGTGCACGTGTCGGCGCCGCGGGGCTCCATCCTCAACTGCCGACCCCCTGCAGCCGTTGCCTCCCGCCACATCCTGGGGCATTTTCTTCCGGGAGTCATCTTCGGCGCCCTGGCCAAGGCTTTGCCCCTGATGGCGGCCGGGTCCGATCCCATTTGGATCAGCGTCTTCCGGGGACGCCCCCGGGAGCGAACGGACCTCTTCACTTTCAGCCTCTTCCAGTGCGGGGGCGGGGGCGCCCGATCCGGCAAGGACGGCCTGAGCGCCACCGGGTTTCCCAGCGGGGTGGCGGGGGTGCCCGCCGAGGCCGTGGAAACCCTGTCTTCGCTGATCCAACACCAACGGGCGCTTCGTCCGGACTCCGGGGGTCCGGGGCAATTCCGGGGAGGACTCGGGCAGTACACCGAGATGGGCTGCCGCACCGAACAGCCCTGGACGGTTTCGGCCATGGTAGACCGGATCCACCATCCGCCGGAGGGAATACTGGGCGGTCGCCCCGGCGCCGAGGGAGAGTTGCTGATCGATGGCCAGGAGGAGGCCCGACCCAAGACGCTTCTCACCCTCCAACCCCAACAGCGACTGCAATTGAATCTGCCCGGCGGCGGAGGGTTCGGCGATCCCTTGGAACGTGATCCGCAAATGGTGCTGGACGATGTGGTGGACGGCTACGTGTCGCTCGCCGCCGCCGAACGGGATTATGGAGTGATAGTGAAGTACACAGGCGGCCCCCGACAGATGGTGCGCCTTCCCGAGGACTATGTCCTGGATGTGCAGGCCACCCAACAACTGCGAGCCGACCGGCGCAATGCCCGTATAGTCGAACGCTAATGAGCTACCTGCCCGACAACAACGCCGAGGAGTCTCACACCTGGCTCGATCGTGCCCGCATACAGGTTGACCTGGCCGGTTTTGCGGCCGGCCGCCAGTATTGGCATGAGGCGTGCCATCACCTGGTGTGTGCGGCGGAACTGGCCGTCAAAGCGGTGTACATATCCGAGAACATCTCCGTACCCCGCAGGCACATTCTCTGGGATCTGTTGCTTGCCTGCCCGTTAGCCTCGGTCCGAGAGCAGGTGAGCCAGGCCTTCGTTGAAACGGCCCTCAATCGGTTTTCCGGCTATTACTTCAGTGTGTATCCCGATGGGGAGGACGCTGATCAAGGTATCTACATATGGTGTTCCCGGATAACGGAGCAAGTTGTGAAATCGGTGGAGGAGGCTCTGCTATGACCCTGTATGTGGTCGGGAAGGAGGAGGGAGGACGGCCACCGCCGGAGGTTCCCACGCCCGACCGGGACCTTCGGGACGAGCAGAAGCAGGCACAAACCCAGGGACGGCCCCTCCCCCACCCGGGACTGCCGCGCGACTATGTCAACGAGGCTCTTTCCGCCGCGCGGCTGTTCCAGCCGGACAAGGTATTCCTGTTTGGCTCGGTGGCGCGCGGCGAGGACACCCTCGAATCCGACATCGACTTGCTGGTTGCGGTGGATGACCTTCCCCTGGTCAGCTGGAAAGACTGGTCGTTTGCCATCAGCTGGGCGGCTCGCCGGTTTTGTCCTTTCAAAGTAGACGTCAAAATAACCGACGTGGAAGACCTGGAACGCCGCAAGGAAGTGGTCACCAGCCCTTGCATGTGGGTGCGCAAAGAGGGCATACTGTTGTACGACCGCGAGGACAAGTAATGACCGGAAACGATCCAATCAGAGTGGCAGTGGTGGGGGCGAGTCCCCCCGGCTTCGGGGACCGGGCGCACCTGCCGGCGATCAAAGCCGCTCCCGGACTGATCCTGGAAGCGGTTTGCACCACCCGGGAGGAGACCGCCCGGGCCGCCGCCCGCAAATGGGACGCCCGCAAGTGGTATGTGGGTGTGGAAGACCTGTGCCACGATCCCGACGTGGACCTGGTAACCGTGGCGGTTCGTCCCCGCATGCACCATCCCCTGACTATGGCGGCACTGGGAGCGGGAAAGCCGGTTTTCTGCGAATGGCCCCTGGCCCTCAATACCCCGGAAGCCCGGGAGATGGCTTCGGCGGCCGAGCAGGGAGGCGTGCCCACCGCGGTGGGCCTGCAGGGCCGGTTCGCCCCGGCGGTGGCTTGGGCGCGCCGACTGGTAGCCGACGGCGCGGTGGGAAAACCCCTGTCCTTTGTGGTCTCCCAGATGCTTTCCAAGTTTGAGGTGGACACCGACCGTTCCTGGCTGGTTCGCCACGAAGAAGCCAGCGGGGCCCTGTTCGTGGCCTTTGGCCATGTGATGGATTCGGTCCGCTTCATCCTGGGAGATGTGGAGAACATCTCCGCCCGCCAACTCACTCTCTCGCCCGGGGGCGCCTACACCGAGGGCGGAACATTCACCTGGAAGACCGCCGACACGGTGATGGCCATGGCCGAGTTGGTCAACGGAATAGTGGGGACGGCCTACGTCTCCAACACCACTTCGCCGCCCATGGGATATTCGCTGCGAATAATCGGCGAGGAGGGACAAATCGTGTTGGGCGCCCCCTCCTATTACCAATTCAGCCCCGTTCGGGTATCCCGGGGACCGCTGCAGGTCTCGGTGGGCCGGGGGGAATCAGAACAAATGGAGGAAATAGCGATTCCCACCGGCTATTTCTCGGATCTTTCGGTCACCGAAGGCCATTCCTCCTACAACGTGGCCAGGGCGCTCACCGCCTTCGCTGATACTGTCCGGGGAGGACCACCTTTCCACCCCGATTTTCGGGACGGAGTAGGCCTGCATCGCCTGCTTGACGCAGTTATGAAGTCGAGTAGCACCGGAAGGCGACAAACCGTCGAACGCTGATCAGAGTACTCCAATGCTCGGTCCAATGGGACCTCTCTACAATGGGATCGGAACCGCCCGCGGGTGTAGTTCAATGGCAGAACACGAGCTTCCCAAGCTCGGAGTGGGGGTTCGATTCCCCTCACCCGCTCCCTTTTCGGAGACGCTTCCCGGCTGGTTCGTTCCTGCACCGACAAGTTAACTTCGGGCCGGACCAGGTCCCTGGGAAGCTAACCTGTGAATAGGTTTACACACAAAGATGAAGGACTCCAAAGTGGAAAAGTTGCGCCGGAAAATGATGACTCTCTTGGCTGGTTTGGTCTTGGTGACCGGGGTGCCGGTCGGCCAGGTGGCGGCCGACGCTGGAACTCCGCAGGATGTGGGATCCAACGATTACCATCGTACGGCGGTCGAAGCCCTCGACTCGGTAGGCCTCTTCATCGGCACCGACTGCTCGGATGACACTTTTTGTCCGGACGAACCTATTACCCGCTGGGCGGCGGCGGTCTGGCTGGGCAGAGCGATCTACGGTGTCCACCTGGGAGAGGAATCACGGTTCACCGACCTGGATGACGAGGTCCGGTGGGCCGGCCCATACATCGAAATCTTGGTGAATGAGGGGATTTTCGAAGAGTGCAGCACCGATCCCCTCAGCTTCTGTCCCCGGGACACTCTCACCCGGTCGGAGGTGGCCACCGTTTTCGCTCGGGCATTCGATCTCCCGCGGGTGGGTTATGTGGGATTCGGAGACCTGGCAGGTGTCACCAACGCCGCCGATATCGATTCTCTCGGGGCGGCCGGAATAACTGTTGGGTGTTCCGCGGATCCTTTGCTCTTCTGCCCCATGGAGACCGTAACTCGTGCGCAAATGGCCAGTCTGCTGGCAAGAGCCTTGGGGATGGTGCCCCTGCCCGGCTACCAACCGGCCATGGACTCCACTCCGCTGCCAAGCGATCCGGCCGTTCGGACCGGCACTCTCGACAACGGTTACACCTACTACCTGCGAGAGAACGACCGCCCCGGCAACAGCATGACGCTGAGACTGGTAGTCAAGGCGGGATCGATCAACGAGCCCGCACCGGAGTTGGGAATGGCCCACTTTGTGGAGCACATGCTCTTTCGGGGAACCGAGGAATACACCCCCGACGAGTTCAACGCCGTCCTACGTTCGCTGGGAGCGGAATTCGGCCCCGATGTGAACGCCGATGTCTGGTACGACCAGACCGTCTACGATCTCACCGTCACCACAGATCCCGTCGAGAACGTCGATACGGCGTTGCACGTCCTGTCACAGATGGGCCACGCCGCCCTGATCGACCCCGACGCGGTGGCGTCGGAACGGGGTGTGGTGCTTGATGAACTCCGGTACCGGACGGCCACAGCCAGTGGCCAGATTTCGGCCGAATTCGACCGGGTATACACCCAGGGGACCTCGTATGAGGGCTATTACCCCATCGGGACCGTGTCCGGGATCGAGTCGACCACCGCACAGGACCTTCGGGAGTTCTACGAAACTTGGTACGTACCCTCCAACATGGCGATCGTGGCGGTTGGCGACCTTCCCACCAATGATCTCTACGCTCTGGTCGAAGAGCACTTCGGGTCGGTGGAGCCCGGTGAAGCCCCTGATTTCAACCTGGACCTCACTCTTTCCTCCACCAACTCCTACGATGTGGTGACGGACGACGAATACGGCCTGTCTTTCATTTCCCTCGACATCCCGATCCCCACGTTTGATTATTCCACCGTGGGCGGGGAGCGTCTCCTCATGTTGGAGAGCCTGGCCGCCACCATGGTTCAGAACCGACTCGAAGACGCCTTCTATCGCGGGGAACTGACCCAGGTGGATGTCCCTCACTTCGGCACATTCAACCACAACCAGGGTCTGCGTTACTACGGCACCAACTGGCAGGGAGAGAATCTCGACACCGCATCAAGAGACTATGTATCGGTGTTGGAGACGGTCCAACGGTACGGCTTTAACGATGACGACCTGGCCCGAGCCACGGAACGATACCTTGCTTCGCTCGAACACCAGCTTGACAATGTCGGTTCCACCAGGGACACCGAATATGCGGAAACCTACATCGCCCATTTCTTGTCGGGAGTGGACATAAGCGAGCCGCAGGAACGCCACGACCGCCTCTCGTCCCTCATGGAGGGCGTTACCCCTCAAGAGTTGACCGATCACTTCCGCTGGCTGATGAACCAGGGCGCTCTGATTGTGATCGCAGTCGGCCCCAACGAGGACGCCGTTCCCTCGACGGCCGATCTGGAAGCCGCCGTGGAAGCCGCCGAACCCCGCAGCGAGCCGCCTCCGATCGAGCCCGAAATCGACGCGTTGATGGAGGTTCCGGAGCCGGTGGGTCCCGTTGCTACCCGCAATCTGTCTGTGGTAGACGCCACCGAATGGGAGTTCGCCAACGGAGCGCGGGTGGTGTTCGTCTACTCGGATATCGAAGAAGCCACCGTAAACATCCGGACGCGATCTCTGGGAGGATGGTCAACGCTCTATCCCGGCGCCTGGGCCCTGGCGCCTCGCGCCGCGGAAGCAGTGTTCGGCAGTGGTTTCGGCGATCTGAGCAAGCTGCAGATGGACCGGTTCCTCGGAGACATCAATGCCACCCTGAGCGCCGCAATCGGCGAGACGGCTGAGGGTTTTGACGGCGCAGCCAACACCGAAGACCTTGAGACGCTGTTCCAGTTGCTCCATCTGGGGGTTACCGCCCCCCGGGTAGACGAGCTTGCCTTTGGTCAGGCCCTCAACGGCGCCGCCATTCGCACGTCCTTCGCCGAGGTGAACCCGGCCTGGCAGGCGTGGGTGGCCTACCACGAGGCCCGCTACGGCACCGACTGGCACCGCCCGGTGGCCACCCGGGAACAGTTGGCCACCTTGAACGCCGAGGCGCTTCTGAACCTGTACCAGGAACGCCTGGGGGAGGTGGACGACATGATGATGGTAGTGGTGGGCGACACCAACGCCGAAGAGGTCGAGAGACTGGCCCGTCTCTACATCGGGACCCTACCGGCGGGCGACCCCGACACTTTTGTCGACCGGCACCCACCCTTCCCCGGCGAAGTGGTACGCCGCGTGATTCCCATCACCGCGGATCAAAGCGCCGTGCTGGAAGCATCCTATGAGGCGGAAATAGGGATTTCCGACTATACGTCCACCCGAGTGAACGCCCGCGTGCTGCAATCCATCCTGGATGATCGCCTCTTCCGGCTGGTACGTGAAGAACTGGGCGCCTCCTATGTTGCGGGCGCTTCCGTCAACACCTCTTTCACGCCCCGACCCAAGGTTTCTTCGGACCTCTTCTACACGGTGGATGCCGATGGCTACAACAACGCCTACCAGCGGCTTCTCTCCATCCTGGCCGATATGGTTGCCAACGGGCCTACCGCCGCAGAGCTGGAACAGGCCAAGACTGTTGTTGAGGCCGACTACCGCGAAGTGACCAATGGAGATCTGCTCGGACTGTTGATCAACCGGTTACATCTTGACGACGACCACCTGCCCACCTCCCAGGCTTCCCTGGAGACCCTCGAAGCAGTCACCGTCTCGTCGGTGAAGGCACTGGCGGCGGCTCTGTTCGATCAGGAGGGGCGCGTGGAGATCGTCCGCCGGCCCATCAGCGCGGACGAATGAACAGAGCAACCAGGGCACAAGTGAGGTGACCGACGGTGGTCGTCGGGGATAAGGAGAACCTTGATCTTTTCTGATCGATCAATCAAAGCGGCCTTGTCGGACGGTCGGTTGGAGATCGATCCCTTCGAGGAATCCAACCTCCAACCCTCCAGCGTCGATTTGCGGGTGGGCCCCGATTTCCGGGTGTTCGCCAATCACCTCTATCCCTACATAGATCCCCGCCGACGACAGGAGAACCTCACCAGTCTTCACCAGGTGCAACCGGATGACCACTTTATCCTGCACCCCGGCGAGTTCGCTCTGGGCGCCACCTTGGAGCGAGTCCGCCTGGGAGACGACGTCGTAGCCAGGTTGGAGGGCAAATCGAGCCTGGGGAGACTCGGTTTGATGATTCACTCCACCGCCGGCTTCGTCGATCCCGGGTTCAACGGGCACCTCACCTTGGAACTCTCCAACGTGGCACAGCTTCCCATTGCCATCTATCCGGGAATGCGGATCGGCCAGATCAGCTTCTATCAGATGACCACCGCCGCCGACCAACCCTATGGCAGCGGGGCAACCGGCTCTCGTTATCAGGGCCAGGTGGGTCCCACCGCCAGCAGGAGCCACCGGGACTTCCGCTAACTGCTGAAAACCCCACCGGCCTCCGCCGAGGGGCTGCTCAGTATTCGTGGTCGGCGCGGCGTTGTCGGGAAGGTTGCACCCGCGGGGGCTCGCCCGGTTGCTTGGGATAGTGCGGCGGCCACGGAGCATCGCCCAGGCCGTACTCCTCCTCATCTCGCACAACCCACTCCAACAAGGGAGTGATGTCCCCGTTCACCTCATCTATCCCGTCGGTCAGATCCCCCACTTCCCGATAGCGATCGGCAAAACGGTCCATGGGAAAGTCCTCGATCTGAGCGTCGGGGAGTTCCTCCCAGGTGAGCGGCGCGGAGACGTATCCGGTGGGCCGAACCCCGTAGGCCGACGACACGGTCTTGTCCCGGGCGTTTTGGTTGTAGTCCACAAACACCCCCCGACGCTCTTCCTTCCACCACTTGGTGGTTACCAACCCCGGAAGCCGCCTCTCCAGTTCCCGGGCGAAGGCCAGGACAGCCCTGCGAGTGTGATGAAATTCGTATTGGGGAGTTATCCGCACGTACACATGGATGCCCCGGCTCCCCGATGTCTTGGCCCAACCCGACAAACCCACCTCTTCCAGCAGATCCCGGGCCCCCAGCGCCGCCTCCTTGACATGGGAGAAGCGATAACCGGGGGTGGGATCGAAGTCGAACCGCAACTCATCGGGATGGTCGATGTCGTCGGCCCGCACCGGCCAGGGATGAAAGTCCAAACACCCCAATTGGGCGAGCCGCACCACATCAGCCGGGCGGGTGGGCACATTCATCACTCCCGGACGCTGGGACGGAAAACGAATGTCCACCGTCTGGAAGGGCGTGCCCCGCTGGGCGCGCTTTTGATAGATGGGCGGCTTTTCCACCCCCCGCATATACCGCTTGAGCATGGTGGGACGGTGAGATATTCCCCGAAGCGCACCCTCCGCGCAGGTGACAAAATGCTCGATCACATCAAACTTGGTCCATCCCCGCTCGGGAAACACCACCCGGGATGGACTGGTGACCCGCACTGTTTCACCACCGATCTCAATCGTGGTAGCGTCCTTTGCCATCACCGACTCACGGTAGCCGATCCGAAAGCGCGCCCATGCCAACCAAACAGGACATCACCCCGGTCCAGACTCCAACTGATGGTTTCTCGGTGTTCGAGTCTCCCTTGGGGCCGGTGGCGGTGGCATTCAATGCGCTGGGGATATCCGCCGTCGATCTTTACGATGACGGCTTCGGGACGCGCTTCGCAGAGCGTTTTCACAGGCCAGCGTCAGAAGCTGATCCCCCCCGGGAGTGGGTCGATTTGATACAACAGGCCTTGGAGGTGGGGCAGCCACTGGCTCTGCCCATCGATTTTGATTCGGTGACCTCCTTTCAAAAGCAGGTCTTGATCCACACTGCCGCCATTCCCCGCGGACAGACCCGCTCCTACGGGTGGTTGGCCGACCGCGTCGGTCGCCCCCGGGCAGCCCGGGCGATCGGGGGATCGATGGCTGCCAACCCGGTTCCCTTGATCATCCCCTGCCATCGGGTGATTCGTTCTGACGGACACATCGGCCACTACGGCATCGGGGGCGCGGACAACAAGAGAAAGCTCCTCCAATTGGAACGGGCCATCGAATAGGCCGACCTGATACACCTCCCTCCTCCCGATGATCGGAAGCGGTGGGGACCCTGAAAAAATGACAGGCCATCAGGCCCAGGCGCCCCATGCCCGTAGCGCAAAGATCTTGCGAGCAGCGATGGCAGCCGCCGCTCTGATGATGGGCGCCGCCGGACCGTTGGACGCCGGCGCCACCTTGGATGAACCATCCCCGCCGTCTCTGATCGCCTATGCCCGCAATGTGGGCGACACCATCTGGATGATCGAGACCGGCGGCGGAACCCCTCGCCAACTCACAACTCACCGCAGCGGAGATCCGGCCTGGTCGCCCGACGGGACCAGGATCGCCTACACCCGCTACCAGGGATCCACCTACGACGGGGTGTGGATTATGAACCCGGACGGCACAAGACAACGACGCCTCACCGACGGACTCACGGGAGGCCCGAATTGGTCGCCGAACAGCACGGACCTGGCCTACACCAATCCGGTCGGGATCGGGTTGGTCAATGCCCACACCGGAGCATCCCGTCAGTTGACCGTGAACTCCGACCGCGACCCGGCATGGTCACCCGATGGGACACTGATCATGTTTTCTCGTTCGGAGAGGGGAGTATGGGTGATAGGCGCCCACCGCGCCGAACAGGAACAACAACTCGCCATCGAGGCCCGCCATCCGGTTTGGTCACCGGGCAGCGACCAGGTCGCTTACGTCAACCATCACCTGGAAGGCATCCACATCATGGCTGCCGACGGCGCGTCCAAGCGGCGACTCACCACCGACGGCGGCGTCTTTCCACAATGGTCGCCCGACGGGACCCGCATCGCCTATACCGGGCGGACAGGAAATGGGATCTGGTCGATTGATGCCTACGGCGCCGATCGGCGACAACTCTCCGCAGTCGGCCGGGGTCCCGCGTGGTCACCGGACAGTACCCGTATCGCTTTCACCCGCCCGGACGGAATCTGGATCACCGACCAAAACGGAGAGAATCTCCGAAGATTGACCAACCACGGTAAGGACCCGGTGTGGTCACCGGACGGAACCCGGATCCTCTATACCAGCCATCACCTGGATGGAATCTACGGCATCGATTCCGATGGACTCAACCAGCGACAGATCGCCTCCGGGGGCTCTGATCCGCAATGGTCCCCGAACGGTCGGCGTCTCGCCTTTACCCGGCGAGACGGGATCTGGGTCATGGACTACGAAGACGAAAGCCGGCTTCGGCTTACCTCCGAATACACAGAAGGGCCGGCGTGGTCACCCGACGGAACCCGGATTGCCTACACCACCCGCTTCGGGGGCATTCACCTGGTCGACGCAAATGGCGGCAATCCACGCGTGCTCTCCTCCGACGGCTCCGACCCGGCGTGGTCACCCGACGGAACTCTCCTGGCCTATGTGATAGCCGAAGATCTTTTCCGGTGGGCATCGGGGTCCAGCCGCGCCATATATGTCATGGAAGCGGATGGCCGCAATCCGCGGATACTTGTCTCCGACGGCTCCGACCCGGCGTGGTCACCCGACGGAACCCGGATTGCCTACACCACCCGCTCGGGCGAGATCCGGGTGAGCAAAGCCGACGGAAGAGAACCGCTGTCAACCCACCGTTATGGAAGCGATCCGACCTGGTCTCCGGATGGAAAGCGCTTGGCCTATGTCGGTAGCGACAGCGGCGTCTTCTCGATGAACGCCGATGGCGCCCACCATCGCACGGTAACTCTGCAAACAGGACTGCACCCCCGGTGGTCACCCGACGGCGGCCAGATCGCCTACCAAACCGACCGGGGACTGGCAGTAATCAACGCAAACGGAACCGGTCGACTCCACCTGGCTGAAACCGGAGCAACGCCCGCTTGGCGACCGTCACCCCACGGGTCGCCGCCCATCCCTCCACCGGCTGATGCATCCTCATCCTGCTCCCCGGACCACAACCCGCAGATGCCCAGATTCCTGCCCCTGTGGACCCGCATCACCTCCCAGGCCCCGCAGACCGTCAGTGGGCCCTTTGAGATCATGGTTGCGTTCTCCCGCCCGGTCACCGGTTTTCTTGCCGAAGACATCTTGGTGTCCAATGGGCGGGTCACCGACCTGGTGGACTGCGGGGATACGTTCCATGCCCGAATCTCCCCGGCTTCGGTGGGCGCGGTGGTGGTGCGAGTACCCCGCAGTGTCGTCCGAGACATCACCCACAAAGGGAACCTTGCCTCTTCCCCCTTGGTGAGGATCGGTGCTTCCCAAACCCCTCCGGCCACCCAGGGCCTCGACACATGGGACCGCCCGACGGTTTCGAGACACTACACCGAGGAGTTCGGCACAGGACCGCCTGAAATGGGGTACACCGGTAACGTCACCGACTGCCTTCCAGGATCAACCAGCCTTCCGTTTCGAACCGATGTCATCAGGCGTGTCAACTGGTATCGACAAATGGCGGGCTTGGCCACGGTGGCAGAGCGGACCGAGTACTCGGAGTTGGCGCAGCGAGCCGCCATGATGATGGCCGCCGAGGGTGACCTCTCTCACCGCCCCGGCCCCGGGTGGGCCTGCCACACCGCCTCGGGGTCCGACGCCGCGGCCCGCAGCAACCTGTTGTTGGGAGCGGTGGGAGCCGAGGCCGTGGATGGATACATGAGAAACCAGGGTCTCATCAACCGGAGCGTGGGGCACCGCCGACTTCTGCTGCACCCCCATCTGCCGGAGATCGGCGCCGGTGACATACCGGGGCAAAACGGTCGGCGACCGGCCAATGCCCTGTACATACCTGAACAGAACCTCTGGGACCCTCATCCCCGGGTTCGTGAACCGCGAGGATTTGTAGCCTGGCCGCCCCCTGGCTATGTACCTGCGGGAACCGTGTGGAATCGTTGGTCCTTTTCGCGGGCCGGCGCCGACTTTTCGGAGGCTTCGGTGACCGTAACTAACGACTTCGGATCGGTTCCGACAGAAGTCCTGACCCGTAACTCTTCCTTTGCAGGGGCGCGAAACGTCCCTGACCCGTCCATCGTATGGAACATACCCGGGCTTGGCGACTCTCTCCCGCCGGCCGGTCACGTGGGAGGCGACCTGTGTTTTGCGGTAACGGTGGCCGGGGTCCGCATCGAAGGCAGGACCCAAACACCCTACGAATACGTAACCTGCATCATCCCCTCCCGGGCCCCGGGGCCCTTCGCTATCGTGGCCAACAACCCACCGCCACGGTAAATTGGGCGGGGCCATTCCGGCGCCCAACCCACCTCCACCCTGAAGCATTGAGCAACCACCCGGCAACGACTTTTCTCCCCCTCACAGATGGTCTGCTGGTGGTGGTTAAGGATGATTGCGAGACCTGCCATCTGACCGTGCCGGTGCTGGAGCAGTTGAGCCGGGAATCGGGGCCCATGGTGGTGATTTCACAGGACCGGGAGGGATTTCCCCCGGGCCTTGAGGTGATTTACGACCGGGATCTGGATATCTCCTGGCATCTGGGGACCGAGACCACCCCCACCATCTACCGGATCAAGAGGGGTGAAGTGGTCAGCCTGCAGACCGGGTGGCTGCGAAGCGGCTGGGAAGAGGTTACCGGCGTCGAGGGTCTGGGGCCGGGCCTGCCCGATCAGCGTCCCGGGTGCGGTTCCGACACCATGTCGCCGCACAACCACCAGCGGTTATTACGCCGCCACTCCCCCCACCTTCTGACCTCCCGAAGAGTGGAGTTGGGGAGTTCGGAAGACCCCATCGAGGCAGCCTTTGCCCGCGGTTGGACGGACGGCCTGCCGGTGACACCGCCCACCGAGGAGCGAGTGGCGGCGATGCTGGAAGGGACCCATCTTCCCCCCGGCAAGGTGGTGTGTGACCTGCCGCCGGACCTTGCTGAATGCACCGTCGAGAAGGTGGCGATCAACGCGGTCATGGCCGGCTGTCGTCCCGAATATCTGCCGGTCGTCCTGGCGGCGGTGAAGGCGGCCGCCCAGAGCCGGTTCAATATTCACGGCATTTCGGCCACCACCTATTTCACCGGGCCGGTGCTGGTGGTGAACGGTCCGATCCGGCGGCGGATCGGGATGAATGCGGGCATCAACGTGCTGGGCCCCGGTAACCGGGCCAACCTGACCATCGGTCGGGCGCTCAACCTGGTGGTCCGCAACGTGGGAGGCGCCCGCCCGGGGGGAGTGGACCGCGCCGCCTTGGGGAGTCCGGGCAAACTGTCGTTTTGCTTCCCCGAAGATGAGGAGGGATCCCCGTGGGAATCGCTGGCGGTGGAGCGGGGATTTCCCCCCGGCGCCTCCACCATCACTCTGTTCGCCGGGCACGGGCCGATCGAGATCGTGGACCAAAAGTCCCGCACCGCCGCATCCCTGGCCCGTACCTTCGCCGGGCAGTTGAGAATGGTCGGCCATCCCAAGATCACCGGAATGTCGGATGCAATAGTGGTGGTCTCCCCCGAACACGCCCGAGTCTTCGGGGAGGTGGGCTGGACCAAAGCGATCCTCCGCCAGGAGATCTACTCCCTATTGGAGCTTCCCACCGACGAACTGCTGGCCGGAGCGGGCGGGGTGGCGGAGGGGATGCCGCCTTCGGTGTCCCACCGGCCCCGCCTGGCCAAGTTCACACCCGGAGGCCTGTGGTTTGTGTACGCCGGAGGTGACGCGGGAATGTTCTCGGCAATAATCTCGGGATGGATCGGCGGCGCCTCCAGTTCCCAAATGACTACCGTGGCTATCAACCCAAAGGGGGAGCACCAATGAAACCCTTGCTGGACCCCACCAACGAAAGCAGACCCGGGAACCGTCCGTTGAGTCCCCGCCTCTCGGACCTGAGGGGAGAAACTGTAGCCCTGTTGGATATCTCCAAGCCGCGGGGCGACATCTTCCTGGACAGGCTCGATGAACTCTTCGCCCGACGTGGCATACCCGTCAAGCGCTACCGGAAACCCATCTTCTCAAAACCGGCGCCGAGCGACTTGCGCCAGAGAATCGCCGCCGAATGCACCGCGGTGGTGGAGGCCCTGGCCGACTGAGGATCGTGTGCATCGTGCAGTGTGCACGATCTCGTCGACCTTGAGGACCGCGGGATACCGGGAGTGTTCGTGGCTTCGGACCGGTTTTCTCAAGCGGCCGATGTCCAGGGAAAGGCCCTGGGCATGCATCCTCATCGGGTGCTTACCCCCCATCCCATCCAGGACCGCAGCGATCGGGAAATGCAAACGCTGGCCGACGCGGCCTTTCCTGAAATCGTCGCCGCATTGACCAAGGACATCCCCAGCCGCTAACAGGAGAAGGTGAGTGTCAGGACTGAGATTGAGCGGCTGCATCCCAATTGAGGTGGGTTGAGAATATCTCCCCTTTCACTTCGATTCTTTGCCGTAGGCTGCCAATCAGATCCGAGTCCCCGGATTCATACGGGAGGACCCGCGCCACCGGCTTGCCATGTTTGGTGATCACCAAACCCTCGAAATCAAGCTGATCCAGCAACTCAGGACACTGCTTCGTGAAGTCTCCGGCATCTATCGTCTTCACTTTCATCTTGAGATGTCCTTCTGACTGATCGCAAGACCTAACCCCCAATGCGACTTGTAGCGTAAAGGATGATGACCGCTGTCTCATACAAGTTTGGAAACACAAGGCGGAGCGTTGCCCCCTAGAGCAAGCGCTGGGGTGCTGATCTATCGCCGCGGGGTCGGAGGCGCCCTGGAGGTGCTCCTGGGCCACTATGGAGGGCCGTTCTGGGCCAACCGGGACCAAGGCGCCTGGACCGTTTTCAAGGGAAGAAGCAACCCCGGAGAGACTCCCCTTGAAACCGCTGTCCGCGAATTCCAAGAGGAGACCGGCTGGGATCCTCCCTCCGTCTCCTGGCAGCGGCTTCCCAGAGTCAAGACTCCGCATCAGGTGATGGATATTTGGGCGATGGAGGCCGACTTCGATCCGGCCCTGCTTCGTCCCGGCCTGTTTTCGATGGAATGGCCGCGGGGATCGGGCCGACAACAAGAGTTCCCCGAAATAGATCGGGTACAGTGGTTCACCCTGTCGGAGGCCCACACCAAAATGCCCACCAGCCAGAGGGTTCTCTTGAATCACCTTTCCAGGATGGTCAATCCGCCTACTGCCTGACCCGAGACCCGCTCCTGGCCGAACTGCGCGGGATTCCAGGGGATTCCCCAGCCCGATCCAATACAGCCCTTCTTAGCTGGAGAAAGCGCAACCCGTGCTGTTTCCGCCTTTGTAGAGTCCTGGGATATGAGCGAAAGAACCACCCTCCCCCAAACTGAAGCCGAGTGGAGAGACCGCCTGGACTCCATGCAATACCGGGTGCTGCGGGAAGGCGCCACCGAACATCCATTTACCGGCGCTTATTGGAACACCAAGACTCCCGGGGTGTACACCTGCGCGGGATGCGGCGTGGACTTGTTTGATTCCGACACCAAATATGATTCGGGCACCGGCTGGCCCTCCTTCTGGGAGGCGATGGACCTTGATCAGATCGACACTCGGATCGATACCTCCCATGGGATGGTCCGTACCGAAGTTCTTTGCAAAAGTTGCGGGGGACACCTCGGACACCTCTTCCCCGACGGGCCCGATCCCACCGGGATGCGCTACTGCCTGAACTCCTGCGCCCTGGACCTCAAACCGGCCGACTGACAGGTCGAATCCCAACCGGCCACCCACTTTGAGCGACCGGCGGCGCGGTAACCATCCCAAGGGAGGTTTATCGCGAAATCACTTGCAATCCCGCGAAATCCGCCACGCCGCCCTCTCCCCGATGGGAGCCCACCCCCGCCTTCCACCACCTGGGCGGGACGCGCTGTGCCAGGGTCTGGCGGGAAGCTTGTCCCAAGAGATTATGACCCTCGCTTCTCGCAGGAAACGGCAAGGCTCCCTGCGCGGCCCCGACGACGCCGGACGGGACCGGGGGTGTTCGACTTCTGACAATGTGGGTCGGAGCAGGCGACAATTTCAACACCTAGCGGGGTAGTTTTTTCGCGACCCGGCTGTCTGCCGCCCGATGTCCCACCCCTCCGGCCTCAGGCACCCTGTCTTCAATTTGATAAATAGGCAAGGCGGAAATATGATACCCCCTTTGTTAGGTTGTATAGATAGACAACCACGCAAGGCCCCCACCCACCAGACCGGGGGTCGAATCTCACAGAAACACGGAGGACAGAACGCATGGCATCCGCAGTCGGGATAGACCTCGGAACCACCAACAGCGTGATCGCCGCTCTCGAGGGCGGCGATCCGGTAATCATCGCCAATGCCGAGGGGGCTCGTACCACCCCGTCGGTAGTGGCATTCAAGGACGGGGAGATCCTGGTAGGAGAGGTGGCCAAGCGACAGGCCATCACCAACCCGGGGCTCACGGTCCGTTCAGTCAAGAGAAAGATGGGCACCGATTGGTCGATCGAGGCCGATCAGAAGACCTACCGTGCCCAGGAGATTTCCGCTCGGGTGCTGCTCAAGCTCAAGCGCGACGCCGAGGCATTCCTGGGGGGAGCGGTCACGGACGCGGTAATCACGGTCCCCGCCTACTTCAACGACGCCCAGCGGCAGGCCACCAAGGAAGCCGGGGTGATCGCCGGGCTGAACGTGCTGCGCATCATCAATGAACCCACCGCCGCCTCCCTCGCTTATGGTCTGGACAAGGAAAGCGATCAAACCATCCTGGTGTTCGACCTGGGCGGGGGAACGTTTGACGTTTCGATCCTGGAAATCGGGGATGGGGTATTCGAGGTGAAGTCCACCAGCGGCGACACCAGCCTGGGCGGGGACGACTGGGATCAGGCCGTCATCGACTGGTTGAACGGAAAGTTCCGGGCCGAGCACGGCGTGGACCTCTCCTCGGACCGTATGGCCGGCCAGCGACTTCGGGAGGCCGCCGAAAAGGCCAAGATAGAGCTCTCCACCGTGGCCGAGACCGAGATCAACCTGCCCTTTGTCACCGCCACCTCGGCGGGTCCCCTCCATCTGAACTACAAGCTGACCCGCTCGCAGTTCCAAAAGCTCTCCGAGTCCCTCCTTGATCGGTTGGAGCGGCCCTTCCTCTCCGCGGTCAAGGACGCCGGCATCAACACGTCGGACATCGATCACGTGGTGCTGGTGGGTGGCTCCACCCGCATGCCCGCCGTGCAGGACCTGGTGGAGCGGTTGGCCGGTCGCAAGCCGCACCGGGGAGTCAACCCCGATGAGGTGGTGGCGGCCGGAGCGGCCATCCAGGCCGGGGTTCTCAAAGGTGAGGTGAAGGACGTGCTGCTCTTGGACGTCACCCCCTTGACTCTGGGGGTGGAGACCAAGGGAGCGGTGATGACCAAGATGATCGAGCGGAACACCACCATTCCCACCCGGCGTTCGGAGATCTTCACCACTGCCGAGAACAACCAGTCCTCGGTGGAGATCCACGTGCTCCAGGGAGAGCGGGCCATGGCCATGGACAACAAGAGCCTGGGCAAGTTCCTCTTGACCGGCATCCCTCCGGCCCCTATGGGGATTCCCCAGATCGAGGTCACCTTCGACATCGACGCCAACGGCATAGTCAATGTCTCGGCCAAGGACACGGCCACCGGAAAGCAGCAGGCCATGACCATCACCGGCGGCACCGCCCTCGGCCAGGATGAGATCGACCAAATGGTCAATGACGCCGAGCAGTACGAGGAAGAGGACCGCAAGAAGCGGGAAGCCGTCGAAACGCGTAACCAGGCCGAACAACTGGTGAACCAAACCGAGAAGCTCATGGAAGAACAGGCCGAGCAGGTAACCGACGAAGAGCGCAGCGCCCTGGAAACGGCGCTGTCCGATTTGAAGGCGGTGCTGGAAAACCAGAATGCAGATTCCGACGCGGTGCGCGAGAAGATGGAGGCCCTGATCTCGGCCAGCCAGCAGATGGCCACCCGTCTCTACCAGGAAGCGGCCGCCCAGGCCCAGCAGAGCGAAAGCGAAGGCGACTCGGACGACGATGTGGTGGAGGCCGAGATCATCGAAGACGATGACGAGGACCAGTAGACAGTGAGCGAATCGCAGAACGGACCAACCGAGGATCGGGCGCAGGAGAGTGTGCCGGCCGATCAGGTTGAGATCGTAGAGGAGAACCATCAGGCGGAAACGGAGGCTTCGGCCGATCCTTTCGGGGATCCGGCCGAAGCCCTGGCCCAGGCGCTGGAGGACTTGCAGGAGACCTCCCAACGGGCCGACGCCTCCCACCAGTCGTACCTGAGAGCCGTGGCGGACCTGGAGAACTATCGAAAGCGCATGCAGCGGGAACAGGAGGCAATAGTCTCTCGCACGACCGGGCGGGTCTTGGCCTCTCTTCTGCCCGTCCTGGACAGTTTCGATGCCGCCTTGGGCCAAGAGGAGTACCCGGAAGAGGAAAGCCAGGTGCTGTCCGGCATGAAAGCCACCTACGACCTGTTGGTGGGAACCCTGCAGAACCAGGGTTTGGAGATGGTTCCCACTGCGGGACACCCGTTCTCCCCCGACCTTCACCAGCCGGTCAATGCTCCCCCCGACGGCCAGGGAGAGATTATGGTCTCCGACGAGGTTCGACGCGGTTATCGGCTCCGTGGACAGTTGTTGCGAGCCGCCTTGGTGGTGGTGACCAGAAGGGAAGAATCCGAATAGATGAATCGGGACTGGGCAGAGAAGGACTTCTACCAGATTCTGGGGATCGGCAAGTCGAGTACCCCCGAGGAGATCAAACGCGCCTATCGGAAGCTCGCTCGCCGCTATCACCCCGACGCCAACCCCGGCGACGACGCCAAAGCCGAGCAGTTCAAGGGAATCTCGGAGGCCTATTCGGTGCTGTCCGACACCGAGAGTCGGCGGGAATACGACGAGTTCCGCCGGCTGGTTGAGTCGGGCGCGTACAGTCGCTTCCCCGGAGGCGGGCAAGGATCGCCTTTCGGAGGCCAGATCAATCTGGAGGACCTGTTGGGAGGGTTCGGCGACCTGTTCGGACGCGGCCGACAGACCACCGCCCGCAAGGGCGCCGACCTCACCGCCGACCTGCAACTCGCCTTCGGAGAAGCCGTGGCAGGAGCAACCAAATCAGTGGCCGTCCGGGGACAGGCGTCCTGTTCCGATTGCGGCGGACGGGGTAGCCGAGCCGGCACCTACCCCGATCCTTGTCAGGTTTGCAACGGGCAGGGATCCACCGTACAGAACCAGGGGCCCTTCTCCTTCAGCCGACCCTGCGCGGTATGTCAGGGAACGGGCAGAATGATCAGGGACCCCTGCCCGGGATGCCGAGGAAGCGGCGCCCGGCACCGCACCCGCCATGTCAAGGTCAGGATCCCGCCCGGCGTCAAGGATGGAGGAAAGATCAGAATCAGGGGACGAGGCGCTCCGGGTCCACCGGGACAGGCGGCGGGGGACCTGCTGGTTCGGATCAAAGTGGATTCCCATCCGCTCTTCAAACGGGCCGGCAATGATATAAGCCTGGTGCTGCCCCTCACCTACTCGGAGGCCTCATTGGGCGCCACGCTCGAGATCCCCACTCTCAATGGCGCCGTCAAACTGCGAATCCCGTCCGGAACCCCCAATGGGAAGACCTTCCGGGTTCGGGGAAGAGGAGTCCCATCCCCGCGGGGCAAACCCGGCGATCTCCTGGTGGAGGCCAGAGTGGAGGTTCCCAAGCGGGTGAACCGCAAGCAACGGCGGCTCCTGCAAAGCCTGGCCGAACTGGACCCCGACGATATACGCTCCCACTTCGGGGTGGACCGATGAGCCGCCGCAGCGATGCTCTGTTCGTCATTTCGGTGGCGGCCCGACTGTCGGGAATGCATCCCCAGACCCTGCGTATTTATGAGAGGCGTGGTCTGGTGTCGCCCTATCGGACGGAAGGCGGCACCCGCCGGTATTCGCAGGAGGACATCGACCGGCTGCTGCTGATCAGCGAACTCACCTCGGCGGGCCTCAACCTGGAGGGGGTGAGAATGGTGATGGAACTGCAGGATGAGATCTCAGCCATGCGCCAAGAGGAGCGCAGGGCGCGCCGCCAAAGGGACATTTGGGCCGGAGCCGTGGGAAGGGCGGCTCAGTTGGAGGCGGAGAATCAGCGTCTGCGGAAGCTCATCCGAGAACTGGACGACCGACTGAGCGCGGTCTCCGGAGAACTCGAGGGTCTGCGTCGTATCTACTATCAGGGCTGCTCTCCTCCTGATGACGCCGGGAAGGGCTAGTCTGAGGTGCCTGATGATTGATTCTTACCGCGGCGCCCTGAGAGTGATGGATCCCAACGGGTTTCTATTGGACATCGGGGCCTCCCACCTGCAGATAACCGACCCGGGTCGCAGGACCTGGCGCGGTCAGCTGAACGTGTCGAAGGGTTCCTGTCTCGACCGAAAGAGCCTGACCGCCCTGGTGGAAACCACCGATGGCGTCCGCGCCCTGGCGCAGATCACTCCCGATGCCCGGACCGAACAAGGCAAGTTCGTCACGGTGACGGTGGAAGGCCTGGGCCAAGCCCCCTTTTAGCCCCTTCCGGCTTTCCACCCACCTCCGGTCAAAGGCCGTGGGTGGCCGCCCAAGCGACGGCCAACCGTCACTCGCCGGTGGGAGACCAGACCAGGCCGAAGTCGTCGAAGTCGTTGATGGCGACCTGGCGAATGTTCCTGCCATCCGCCCGCATGACAAATATCTGCCAATAGTCACCGCGGAAACTCTCGAAGGCGATTTGAGCGCCGTCCGGCGACCACACCGGATGGTCATCATGGAAGTCGGTGTGGGTGAGCTGTGTTATCCGGCCGCTTTCCACTTCCAGCACAAAGATGTTGTACGCCCCGCCCAGATCGGAGTGGAAGGCGATTTGAGCGCCGTCCGGCGACCACACCGGCCGCCCGTCAACCGCATCGTTGTGGGTCAGCTGGCGTTGATTGGAACCGTCCGCATCCATCACAAAGATCTCGAAATCGCCGTCGCGATCGCTCTCGAAGACGATCCGGCTACCGTCCGGTGACCATTTGGGAAACTCGTTGTCGTGTTCGTTGTCGGTGAGTAATCTCACCTCGCTTCCGTCCGGATTCATCGTAAATATCTTCCAACCGGTTTCCTGGAAACTCTCGTAGGCGATGCGGGTGCCGTCCGGTGACCATCTCGGACCCCATTCGAAGGTGTCCACATCGGTGATCTGTCGCACGTTTTGGCCGTCCGGGTCCATCACATACACATCACCATCGCCGTCCCGGTTGCTGGTGAAGACGATCAGGCTGCCGTCGGGCGACCACGACGGGCGGCTGTCCCCGAACTCGTTGTCGGTGAGCTGCTCCAGGTTGGACCCGTCGGGATTCATTGCAAAGATCTCCGAGTCGCCGTCCCGCTGACTGGTGAACAGTATCCGAGTTCCGTCGGGCGACCACACGGGAAGGGCATCCCAGGACAGAGTGTCGGTCAGTTGTCTCCGGTTCGAACCGGCTGCATCCACCGCCGCCACATCGTAACGGAGTTCCCGGTTGCTGGTGTAGGCGATGCGAGTCCCGTCGGGAGACCACACCGGCTTTTCGTTGTGGTCGGCAGGGGAGACATCGGTAACCGAGTCGCCCTCGTTGAGCCTTCGGCGGTTGGAGCCGTCCGCATCCATCACCATTATCACCCCAAACCCCTCTTCATGGCTCTCGTAGGCGATGCGGGTCCCGTCGGGAGACCACGCCGGGTCGCCATCCCACTCATCGTTATCGGTAAGCTGTACCGTCGCCCCGGTGTCGGCGTTCAAAACGAACACCTCCCAATTGCCGGCCGGTTCACTCTCGTAGGCAATCCGGGAATCGGTGGGAGACCACGCGGGATCCCGGTCGGAGTGGTCGTTGACCGTCAACTGTGTCTGGTTGGAGCCGTCCGCATCCATCACAAAGATCTCCCGGTCGCCGTCCCGGTCGCTGACGAAGGCGATGCGAGCCCCGTCGGGAGACCACACCGGCTCACCGTCCCAGGCAGTGTTGTGAGTGAGGAGTTTCGCCCCCGAACCGTCGGCGTTCACCACCAGGACGTCGCGGTCGCCGTCCCGGTCGCTGACGAAGGCGATGCGAGCCCCGTCGGGCGACCACACCGGATCGGAATCGTGATGTTCGTTGGAAGTGATCTGGTCCTGGTTGGAGCCGTCCGCATCCACCACATATAGGTCATCACCGCTGACGAAGGCGATGCGGGCGCCGTCGGGAGACCACACCGGGCTCTGATCCGGGAGGCTGTTGTAGGTGAGTCGACGGACGTTGGAGCCGTCCGCATCCATAACGAACAAGTCGATGGAATTGTCACGGTGGCTGTGGAATGCAATATGAGCGCCGTCGGGCGACCACACCGGATCAGAGTCCCTGACGTTGTTTTGGGTGAGCAGCATCTCATTGGAGCCGTCCGCATCCACCACCACTATCTCGTCGTTGGCCGACAGGGTGGTGTAGGCGAGTCGCTTGGGCGCCGGCTCGGGAAGCGGGGGAATCAAATCAAGAGCCCGGGCCAGAGCAAGGGCCATTTCCCCCCGGGTGATGGGCGCGTCGGGACAGAACCGGTACAGCCCGTCGGGGCAGTCTCCGGTGATGCCCACCGCCGCCGTGGCGCCGATCCGGCCGGCGTGAATGTTGTCGGCGGTGTCGACGAACCCGGTCACCGGATCGGGGCGCAACCCCACCGAACGGGCGATCAGGGTGGCCATCTCGCCCCGGGTCACTGGCTGATCAGGACAGAATCTATCCGAATCGGCAGTGCAACCGATCGTCACTCCCCGGTCCCACAGTCGTTCCACGTAAGGCGCCCACCACTGATTGGGAGCTACATCTTCGAACTGCGAACTCTCCAAGGGAGATGGCGCCTCGTTGTCTATGAGCCGCCCCAACCAGACCGCCGCCTCCCACCGGGCGATTATCTCATCCGGACAATAGGCGTCGTCCTCGCATTCGACGCCTTCCAAAATGCCCCTCTCCGCCAACAGGCCGAGAGCGGTTTCTCCCAGGCTATGCTCGCCGTCCCCGGCGGTTTGCGCCGAAAGCGGACCAAGCATGCCCGACACCAGTCCGACCAAACTGACCACCACAACACCACGTCTCCACCAAGGTCCATCAAACCTGCCGACATCCACCTCTGCGCTCCTTCCGAACAACCAGCGAACCACCTGCTAGAGGATACAAAACGGCAAGCGGGCGGGCCGGTATTCCGACGGGCTATCCGCACACGGTATTGATCAGTCCCGGCCTTCAGTGTCCCAACCCCACCGTATTCTCCTGACAGATGGCTGACCATATCGTTTGGGATTGGAACGGAACCCTGTGGGACGACCTCCCTCAGGTCCATGACGCCACCAACGCGGCGCTGGGAGCCATAGGGGGACCCTTTCTGACTCTGCCCGAGTACGTCAGTCTGTTCACCCGACCCCTGCCGGTCTTTTACCGGCGCGCCATGGGACGGGATCTGACACCCACCCAGTGGGAGCTTGTCAACCGAACTTTTGCCGCTTCATACCAGGACAGCCTTCATCTCGCTCAGTTGGCCGTCGAAGCCATACCGGCTCTGGAAGCGGTGGAAAGAAACGGCGCAACCCAGTCAATCCTCTCCCTGTATCCCCATCCCCGGTTGAGATCCCTGGTTTCCGACCTTGGGATTGGCCACTTTTTTTCGGAAGTCGAAGGCCTGCGCGGCGCTCCCGATCGAAGCAAGGTGGGCATGTTCGCCCCTCACCTCCGCAACGCCGCACCCGGAGTTCCGGCCCACCGTGTGACCATGATCGGAGACACCGACGACGACCTCTTCGCGGCCCAAGCCGCGGGGAGCGCCGGGATATTGATCAATCATCACGGGTATCACCCTCTGGGTGACCCCACCCTGGAGAGCTTTTTTGCCGAGGGACTCATGGAGGCTCTCCGAAGGGCCGGTTTGAGGACAACCTCCGGGCATCCGTAGAGCAGGAAACGCGATCCCAAGACTCGATCCCAGCGCCCCGTCAATCTCCGGGGGCCCGACTACCTCGATCGAACCAGATTGTGATAAGTATGGATGTAGCGAATGGCGCCGGTGGAGGCTCGCATGGTAACGCTGTGGGTGATTGCCTGGTCGTGGCCGAAATCCACCCCCCGAAGGAACTCACCGGTGGTCACTCCGGTGGCTGCCAGGTAGGCCTCGTTGCCCCCCACCAGATCCGTGGTGGTGATCACCTGATCCAGGTCCAAGCCGTGGTCGATCGCGTAGCGATGTTGCTGGTCGGTTCCCGCCCACAGACGAGTCTGAATCTCTCCTCCCATGCACCGCATGGCGGCCGCCGCGATCACCGCCTCCGGCGACCCTCCGATTCCCACCAGCAGATCGATCCCTGTCTCCGGGCGGGCGGCGGCGATGGCCGCGGAAACGTCCCCATCGCCGATCAGGCGGATGCGGGCCCCCGCCGAACGAACCTGCTGTATGTAATCGCGGTTGCGAGGGCGATCGAGCACGATCACGGTTAACTGGTGCAAAGCCAAACCCTTGGCCCGGGCCACCCTGCTCAGATTGTGGCTGACCGGCGCCTCCAGGTCGATCATTCCGGCCGCCTCGGGGCCCACCGCCAGTTTGTCCATGTACACCAGGCCTCCGGGAGAGAACATGGTGTCCCTCTCGGACACCGCGATCACCGACAGTGCCCCGGGCCCTCCCCGGGCCGTCAGGGCCGTTCCATCAACGGGATCAACCGCGATGTCCACCGGGGTTCCCCGGCCGCTTCCCACCCGTTCCCCGTTGTGAAGCATGGGAGCATGGTCCTTTTCACCCTCCCCGATCACCACCACCCCGTCCAGGTCGATGGTGCTCAAACGCTCCCGCATCCCATCCACGGCCGCCTGGTCGACCGCCTCTTTGTCCCCCCGGCCCTGCCAGCGGGCCGCGGCAATGGCCGCCTGTTCGGTTACATTGGCAAGGTCGAGAGCGTAACTGCGATAGGCGTCGGCGGTCATCACTCCACCCTTACCACCAGGGCGTCGCCCTGCCCTCCCCCTCCGCACAGAGCGGCCGCCCCCAAACCTCCTCCGGACTCCCGCAGGGCGCTGACCAGGGTCACCATCAGGCGGGCGCCGGTGGCGCCGATGGCATGACCCAGCGCCACCGCCCCCCCGTTGACATTCACCCGCGCATGGGGGATGCCCAGCATTCGGGCCGACCACAGAGCCACCGCCGCGAAAGCCTCATTGATCTCCACCATGTCCAGGTCGGAAGGGGAAAGATCGGCCTTCTTCAACGCCACGCGTATGGCGTCCGCCGGACGCTCGTGGAGGGTGGCGTCGGGTCCCGATACCTGACCGTAGGACACTATCTCGGCCAGGATGGGGGCGCCCACCGCCTCCGCGGCCAAGCGGTCGGCCACCACCAGCGCCGCCGCCCCGTCGGATATCTGGGACGAGTTGCCGGCGGTCAGCGAGCCACCGGCGGTGAACGCCCCGGACAGCCCCGCCAGTTTCTCTTCGGTAGCTTCGGGACGGATGCCCTCATCGGCGCGGATCACAGCCGGGCCGCCGCGGCGCCGGGCAACCTCCACCGGTACGATCTCTTCGGCGAACCGGCCCTGTTCGGTGGCCCGGGCGGCCCTCCGATGGCTCTCCGCTGCCCACTCATCCTGCCCCGTCCGGGTTATGCCCAGCCGAGCATTCACCCCATCTGACATCTCACCCATGGTGCACTGTTCGAAAGCGCAGAACAATCCGTCATGCAACATGAGATCCACCAAGTCGGCGTCTCCCATCCGCAACCCCGAACGGAGTCCACGCACCATATGAGGAGCGTTGCTCATCGATTCCATCCCTCCCGCCACCACGAAACCGGCCTCGCCCAGACGAATCGCATTGGCGGCCAGACCCACCGCCACCAATCCCGAGATGCACACCTTGTTCACATTCAAGGCGGGAACCGTCATGGGCAGACCCCCTCTGACTGCTGCTTGACGGGCGGTGATCTGACCTTCCCCTCCCACCAGAACATGTCCGAAGATCACCTCGTCCACATCGCCTCCGGGAATGCCGGACCGCTCAACCGCCCCGGCGATGGCCAACCCGCCCAAATCCACCGCCCGAAGCGATGAAAGGGCGCCCAAATAGCGGCCGATGGGGGTGCGAGCCACCGAACAGATCACCGGATGGGAAGTCCTCATGACCCGAGAAGGGTAGTTGAAGGCCACTCCGACTCCGTCCATGAGGCTCGACTCGGCGCGTAACCCCACAGCCCGGTAATGTGTCTAAACCTCCGACTGCGGGAGCCCCAAACCATCAAACTGCTCAACCTCGACCACGTCGGCATTGCCGTGCACAACCTCGACCGCTCGGTGGAGGAGTATCGAACCAAGTACGGGGCAACTCCCCTTTACCGAGAAACGATCTCCTCCCAAGGGGTGGAGGAGGCGATGATCCCGGTGGGAGGGTCCTTTATCCAACTGCTGCAACCCCTGGGGCCGGACACGCCGGTCGGTCGGTTCCTGGCCCGTAAGGGAGAAGGGGTTCATCATCTGGCCTGGGCGGTGGCCGACATAGAGGCTGCTCTGGACCACCTCAAAAGTGAGGGGGCGCGGCTTATCGATCCGACCCCCCGGCGCGGCGGTCGGGGCGCCAAGATCGCCTTCGTCCACCCCCGCGACTGGGCGGGGACCCTGATCGAACTGGTGGAGTTGTCCGATGACTGAGCGTTTCGAGATACGGGGTGGCGCCGGGGAATACGAAGCGGCGGTTCTGGCGGCGGTGCTCGACCAGATCCGACGGCGGAGAAACGAGGCCCGGGCCCGTCGGCCCAAAGTGTCCCGCCATCTTTCCGCCTGGATGCGGGCCGGCCGATTGACCGCCGCCGATCCCATGCCGCGCCCCGACCCGGGCCTGAACGGGGATGGAGCCCCCACCAGACCAACCGAGGTCCCCTGGCTGAGGTCACAGTCGGCGCAAAGCGGCGCCCATCCCGACCGAGCCGCGGTCACCGGCCCCTCCCCGTAGCCGGCGGGTAGACTTTGCGATCCGCGCCCGGCGGGTCCCTGACCCAAGGGACAGGCTGTGGTGTGGGACGAATTCTGATGATGAGAGGACCCGGGTAATGCTGAGGTTTGTTGAAGAAATCATGTTGCTCCTGCTCCGCGACCACGACGGCCGGTTCGTGCGGGTACCCAGCTGGTCGCTCGAATACGCCCTGGCCGGAGGGGTTCTGATGGATCTGGCCATGGAGAACCGCATCGACACCGACCTGGAAAACCTGATTCTGGTGGATTCGACCCCGGTGGGCGACGGGCTGCTCGACGCCACGCTGGCCGAGATCGCCGACGAGGAAACCCGTTCCACCCGGTACTGGGTGGAACAGACCGTGGAACGGGCGGAGGAGCTTCAGGAAGCCGCTCTGAACAGGCTGGTGGAGGTGGGAATCCTGGAACGTGAGGAAAAACGCTTCCTGTGGGCATTTCGATCTCGCCGATACCCCATGGTGGACGGGCGAGCGGAACGGGAAGTGAAGCTCCGGATCATGGAAGTGCTGTTCGGCGAAGAGATTCCCGACCCCCGCGACATCATGCTGATCTGCCTGGTGGATGCCTGCGGCATCTTCAACCATCTGCTGTCCCGAGAGGAACTCGGCAAGGCAGGCGACCGTATCGCCCAGGTGCGCCAGATGGATCTGATCGGACAGGCCATGGCCCAGGCCATCCGGGAAATCGAGCTGTCGATCGCCGCGTCGGTGCAGCCTCACATGTACTGAAATCCGCTCCGGTCGCAAGGCCGGAAGCGGTGGCGCCCCGATGGGCCGATCCTGAACGGCTCTTTAGAGCCTGCGCCAGTGGGTGATTGGGGAGGGTCGCGAAACACAGGGTGGCCGATGGCTTGACTTTGTCTCCCGGGTGTCACATAGTGATAGGTGTCAAGCACCTCCCGGTCTGTTCCGACGTCGTCCAGACCGGCCGCAGGGACCATATCCTCGGGAAAGCGAAACCCCCGTTCTGTATGGTGGATTCGCGTCCCGACCCCAGGAAAGGTGGGGGCGGGTCCCTCGGGACAGGAAATTCGGGGTGCGTTTTCGCGAAATAGTGGCTGATTACACAGGTTCTCTTGGCCGCTCGGCCCCCGCTATCCCTCTCAGTAAGGATCAGGCCTTTTCAGTTTGACCCCGGACTCCCTTGGGGCCTCACGTCGTCTCTTTTAACCGGCCCGCCCAAAGCGATCTCAGTTCCGCGCTTCCCAGGAGCCACGCCACCGCGGCGAACACCAGGGCGACGGTGGCGCCTCCCACCCCGAACGCCCCCAAGGCCTCCCCCACCTCCCACGATCCCCGGCTCCCGAATCGCTCCGCCACCCACCATCCGGCGCCGGCCGCCACCGCCCCGGCCCCCAGCGAACGGACTCCGCCCCATATCAAAGACGCACGGTGGGCATCCCGGCCCCGGAACCAGTAGAGAGTGAGAGCGACCGTATAGGCCACTATGGAGATGACACTGGCCCACACCAGTCCGTGGGCCCCTCCCGCCTCCACCAGCGCCAGGGAGAGAGGAATCGCCAGAGCGGTGGCTCCGGTGCCGATCAACACCGGGGGCCACATCCGCCGTTCGGCGTAGAAGGAGCGCGAGATCACCTGGTGAAGACCCCAGGCGGGAATGGACAGTGCGTATATTGCCAAGAGCCGGGTCACCACCAAGGAGTCGGCGGCGCCGAACGCCCCCCACTGATACACCAACCGTACGCCGGGGGCGCCCACCGCCAGCACGGCCGCCACCGCCCCGGCCCCCAGGAACACCGTCATCCGGGCGGTTCGCAGGGTGGTCTCGGTGAGTTCGGCGCGGCGGCCGGACGCCGCCAGGGCAGCCAGGAAGGGGAAGGCCGCCACCCCGGCCGCCTGGGCCACCACCCCCACCGGCACCATGTTGAGCACCCGAGCGAAGGAAAGTGCGGAAATCCCCCCTTCGCCGGTCAACTGGCCGAAGAATCGGACGAACTGCTCATCCAGCACCGCAATCGACTGGGCCACCATCAGGGGAACCGCCAGTGCCACATAGGTTCGGATCGCCGGGTGGTCCCAAGCGATATTCGGCGCCCACCGAAACCCGACCCGGCGCGCCCCCCACCACTGGACGCCGAAGTTGCCGAGGGCCGCGCCCACCAGGGCGCCCCAGACAAAGCCATCGGCAGGGGGTGGATCGTTCAGCAGACCACCCCAAAGACCCCCGGTGATGATGGCCAAGTTGTACAGAATAGGCGCCGCCACCGGCGCCAAGAATCGGCGGTGGGCATACTGGTAGGCCATCAAGAGCGACCCTCCCACAAAAAACACCTGGGCGGGCAGGGCGATCCTGGTGAGGCGGATGACCTCCTGCAGCTGAGATGGGGACAGCCGGGGATACAGAGCCTCCACCAGGGGTGAGGCCCAGATCATCAGCCCCACGGTGAGGATCAGGGTCACGCCGGTGACCACTCTGAACACCGCCACGAATGCCTCCCGCCCCCCCTGGGGGTCATCCGCCTCCATACGGGCGGCCACAATGGGAACGAAGGTGATGGTCAGAAACCCCCCGGCCAACAGATAATTGAGCAGATCGGGAATTAGAAATGCGGACCGGTAGACGTCCCCCACCGCGTTGACGCCGATCAAAGCGGCCAGCGCGGTCTCCCGGGCCAGGCCCAGCACCCGGGAAAGCAGCACCCCCCCGGAAACCACCAAGGCGGCCGTCCCCATTCCCATGGCCTTGCCCCTCACGGGCTCTCCCCGACGCGGCCTCCCGAGTATCGGGCGGCCGCCTCCCGCAATTCTTCCAGCACCTCGGCGGGGACCTCCAGGTCACCCCGGCCCACCCCCAGCCGGATGTCCTGCTTGAACCGCCCGTGGTAGTCCGAGCCCCCCGAGGGTATCAGTCCCATGCGTCTCGCCAAGGCGGCCAGGTTTCGGCGGGTGGCCGGTTGGTAGGCACCGTAGTAGGCCTCCATGCCGTCCAACCCCGCGGCGGCCAACTCTTCCAACACCCCGGCCAATTCCCCTCCCTCTACCCCCAGAGTCAGAGGATGAGCCAAAATCGCCACTCCCCCCGCCCGATGAGCCAACTCAACGGCCTGCCCCGGCGGAAGGCGGTATCGATCTACATAGGCCGGACGGTGGCGGCCCAGATACCGAACGAAAGCCTCCGGGATATCGCTGACATAGCCCTTTTTCACCAGGAGGGAGGCGAAATGGGGTCGTCCGATGGTCCCCGGGCCACCCTCCTGCATCACCTCTTCAATGGTGATCCGAACTCCCTGGGCCTGCAGTCGCTCTGCTATTTGAAGATTGCGGAGGGTCCTGCCCCCCCGCACCTCCTCCAGTTGGGCGGAAAGCCATTGGGGATCACGAACCAGCAAAGCCAGCATGTGCATGGCCCCGTTCGGCCACTGCAACGAGAGTTCGATTCCCGCCACCAGTTCGATACCCACCCGATCGGCTGTTTGCAGGGCCTGCCGCAGCCCCCCGACGGTGTCGTGGTCGGTGACGGCCACCGCCGACAGTCCCATCGCCGCCGCGGCGGTCACCAAATGGGCGGGGGAGTCCGCCCCGTCGGAGGCGGTGGTGTGGGTATGCAGATCCACCCCCATCAGCGGGGCCGGATCAGGATCCGACGACTATTTCCACCGACTCGATGTATAGGGCTTCGCGGGGAAGGCTTGGTTCGCCGGTGGGCGCCGGGGAGGTTGGAATCTGAGCGATGCGGTCCAAGACATCCAAGCCTTGCGTGATCCGACCCAGCACGTTGTACTGCGGGTTGAGGAACGGGGCGTCGTCCAGCATCCAGAAGAACTGACTGCCGGTGGTTCCCTTGCCCGCATTGGCCATGGCCACCACCCCCTTGGTGTACTGGAAGTCCTCGGGGGGGAACTCATCGGCTATCTCGTAGCCGGCGTCTCCTCGCCCGGTTGCTTCCGGATCGCCTCCCTGCGCCACAAAACCCTCCAGAATCCGGTGAAACACCGAACCGTCATAGAACCCCTGCCGGGCCAGGAACACAAAGGAGTTGACCGTTTCGGAGTAGTTGGGATCCAGTTCCATCACCACCTCCCCACAGGAGGTCCTCACCCGGGCGGTAACGGTCGACCCCGGTTCGATCCCCTGGGGGTCGAACCCCGCGAACACCTTGCCCTGCAGGGGAGAAGGCGGCTCCGCTCCACAGGCGGTGGGCTTGGATCGGTATTCCCGGTAGGCATCGGACATCTCGGCCTCTGTCACTCCGCCGGAAGGCTCCTCATCATCTCCCAGGCTACATACCACCAGGACGGTCACCAGCACCACGGCCATCCCGATCCCGATCCCCAGACGGCGGAAGTTTTCCATCCGGGACTTCCGCTTTTGCTCAGCCTGAAGCCGAGCCGCCTTGGCGGCCTTTTGACGCTGTCTCTTTTCCTTGCCCACCTGCTACCGGTTCCCCTGGTTGTCTTGCCACAGATGTTCATTCCCCCGGCCCCGCCCTGATCGGGCGGGCCGCCGAGGCGCGACATCTTCTGCTTTAGTTTATGACGCCCGGGAAGGCAGGCGAAAGACGTAAGATAAGTCTGGCTCTCCTTCCCATTGGTTGCATATGACGCGGATCGTACAAAAATTCGGCGGGTCTTCCCTGGCCAGCCCCGATCGCATCCAAGGCGTGGCGGCGCGGGTGGTGGAGGCGCGTCGTTCCGGCGCGCAGGTGATGGTGGTGGTGTCGGCCATGGGAAACACCACGGACGACCTGGTGAATCTGGCGCTGCAGGTCAATCCTCATCCCCCGGGCAGGGAGATGGACATGCTGTTGACCGCCGGGGAAAGAATCTCCATCGCCTTGACCGCCATGGCGATTGCCTCCCACGGCGTGGAAGCGGTGAGTCTGACCGGCAGCCAGGCGGGAATTCTCACCGACGACACTCACGGCGCCGCCAAAATCCAGGGCATCACCGGTTCGCGGGTGACGGACAATCTCGCCGAGGGCAAAGTGGTGATCGTAGCCGGGTTCCAGGGGGTGAGTCCCCGCTCCAAGGAGATCACCACGTTGGGGCGAGGAGGGTCCGATACCAGCGCAGTAGCCCTGGGCGCAGCCTTGGGAGGAGATCTGGTGGAAATCTACACCGATGTCCCCGGCGTGATGACCGCCGACCCCCGGATCGTTCCCGAGGCGCGCAAACTCGAGGAGGTGTCCTACGAGGTAATGATGGAGTTGGCCGCCGGGGGCGCCGGGGTGCTCATTCCCCGGGCGGTGGAGGTGGGAAGGAGGTTCGGCGTACCGATCCACGTACGATCCTCCTTCAGCGACTCGCCGGGCACGTGGATCAGAAAGGCGACGGAGATGGAAACCATGGAACAAGCCATAATCAGCGGCATAGCCCACGATGCTTCGGAGGCCAAGGTCACCCTGCGGGAAGTTCCCGATCAACCGGGCGTGGCGGCTTCCATTTTCGAACCTCTGGCCACCGCCGGGGTAAACGTCGACATGATTGTTCAGAACGTGTCCCGGGCCGGTCTCTCCGACATCAGCTTCACCATTCCCAAAAGCTCCGTGACCTGGGCGGAGGAAGTGGTGAGGATGATCGGGTCACAGGTGGAGGCATCCGCGGTGGAGATCCAACATGACATAGCCAAGGTGTCCCTGGTGGGGGCGGGCATGAAGACCGAACCGGGGGTGGCGGCGCGGGTCTTCCGGACGCTGGGAAAGGCCGGGATCAACATCGAGATGATCTCCACTTCCACCATCAGAATCTCCTGCGTGGTGGAGCAGTCACAGATGAAGGACGCAGTGCAGGCGCTCCATCGCGAGTTTCAGCCTCCCCTGATAAGAAACGAACAGGGACCGTGACCACCAATCTGGCCGTGGTGGGCGCCACCGGCGCGGTGGGCCGGACGGCGCTTGACATCCTGGCCCATCGGAACTTTCCGGTGGGCAGGCTCCGGCTGATGGCCTCGGCGCGGTCTGCGGGCAAATCGCTTGACACCGCATGGGGAAGAATCGAGGTGGAAGACCTGGAGCAGGCCGACCCGCAGGGAATTGACGTGGCGATCTTTTCCGCCGGGGCCGAACGGTCCCGGATCCATGCGCCGCGCTTTGCCGAGGCGGGGGCGGTGGTGGTGGACAACTCGTCGGCTTTCCGCATGGATCCCGATGCACCGTTGGTGGTGGCCGACGTGAACGATCATGCGCTCGGTTCTCACCAGGGCATCGTCGCCAACCCCAACTGCACCACCATGGTGCTGATGATGGCGGTGGCCCCTCTACATCGGGCGGCAGGGCTCCGCTCCATGGTGGCCACCTCCTACCAGTCGGTTTCGGGATCGGGGCAGAAGGGAATGGCCGAACTTCTGAGACAGGTCGAGCAGTTGGGAGACGACCAGGCCGGGCTGACCCAGGGGAGTTGGGCCGACCCGGAAACGGAGGTCTATCCCCGACCCATCGGGTTCAACGTGCTGCCTCTGGCCGGTTCGGAGACCGACGGCCACTACACCGACGAGGAGTGGAAACTGGTCAACGAATCGCGCAAGATCCTGGAACTTCCCGGGCTGGCGGTGGAACCCACCTGCGTGAGGGTCCCGGTGATGGTGGGGCACGGGTTGGCGGCTTCCATGTGGTTCGACCGTCCCATGAACCGGGCGGAGGCGTTGGAAACCATGGCCGACGCCCCCGGGGTGGAGGTTTGGGAAGACACTCCTCCCACGCCGCTCGACAGCGCCGGCCGCGACCCGACCCTGGTGGGCCGGGTGCGAGCAACGGTGGGGACACCGGGAGGGATCAGCCTGTGGGCCGTGGGGGACAACCTGCGCAAGGGCGCCGCCCTCAACGCAGTTCAGCTCACCGAGCGGCTGACCCTCTGACCAGGCGAACCGGCGCTCTTTGCTCACCCTTTTTGGGTTTTAACATAGGTAAATAGCCAATATATCTAGATTTAACATAGGTTTTTTCATATTTAATCTGCAAACATAGTAGTATAAACCCAAAAAGGGTAAGAGGATCGGGCCCATGAGACCGGGGGAAATGCACCAGCATCTAGCCGCCACCAACCGCTGGTGGAACGATCCGACAGGATGGACCCGAGACGATCCCGATCTGCGCAACGCTTCCAAAGCCCCGTTCAACTACACCGCCGGCGTGCTCTCTGATCTAACACCAGGAGGGCTGTATCTGTTGCGAGGCCCGCGCCGAGTGGGGAAATCGGTTGAGGTGAAACTCACCATTGCCAATCTGATTTCATCCGGTGTCCACCCCCGTCAGATAGTTCACATGTCAATGGAAGGGTGGCATGCCCGCCATCTGACCCGCTTCATCACCATCGCCCAGCAACTGACCCGGGAGGGTCCCCGCTACTGGTTTCTCGATGAGATAACCGGTATTGAAGGCGGCTGGCCGCAAAGGCTGAAGTGGCTGCGCGACAATCACCTCCGCTTCCAAACCGATACGGTGGTGCTCACCGGCTCTTCCTCGGCCGATCTGCGGGAGGCGATCGGCGTTCTGGCCGGCCGAAGAGGGGCGGCCAAGGCGCCCGACCGAGTCCTGCTGCCCATGGGCTTCAGAGAATTCGCGACCTTGGTTGCTCCCGGCAGACTGCCCGAGGAGATCGGACCATTGCCGGTGGCGGACCTCGCCGATCACCTGCGTGAGGCCGGCTTCGAGTTGGCGCCCTGGCTGAGCATTCTGGTGAACGCCTGGGAAACCTACCTATGGGTGGGAGGATTTCCCCTGGCGATCTCGGGATACCTGCGGGGTCGCCAGGTCGATCCCGCCCTGTGGACCGGACTCTGGGAAGTCATCAGCGGAGATGCTTTTCGAAGGGCCCGGCAATCCGATCTTCAGACCAGGACCATGCTGGAACGCCTTGCCCGCAACCTTGGTTATCCCACCAACGTATCTCGGATGGCTCGAGAAGTAGATGTCGCGCAGACCACGGTTCAACAGAGATTGGACAACCTCCGGGAGGCCTTCGTAGTCTGGCCGTGCTACCGGGAAAGGGGATTGAAACCACGGCTGGCGGCACAGAAGAAATTCTATTTCACGGATCCGGTGTACAGACTGTTGACCAACCAATCGGTAGACCTGTCCGTTTTGTCCGAACAACAGTTGGGCATGGCCCTACTGCGCAACATCGAAAGCGAAAACCCGGGCTCTTATGTGCACTTTGACCACGTCTTGCACCATCGCACCCAAGCCGGCCGTGAAATCGACTTTGTGGGACCCGGCTTCGGCGGGCTGGCGTTCGAGTCCAAATATGTGGATGAGGGTCCCTGGCGAAACACCACGGGCCGCACCCTTCAGGCATCGCCATGGACCGGGATCTTGGCCACCCGCAGCCTGCTCGACTTGCAGGGTCCTTCCACTTTGGCGATCCCCTCCGGCATGATCGCCTGGATGCTCGATACCCAGAGAGGCCAAGGGCCGATCCGGTCTCCCGGCGCTTCTGATCTCCGGGAACGGGATCCCCACTCCCGATCCCCGTTCCGGGCCAGATCCCCCGACGACCTTCCTCTGCCTGGCTTATCGGCCTCCGGCTGAAGGAGGGCGGCGGGAAAGGGCGGGGTCCACGTAACTAATCTGGAAACCATGACCTCTTGGATCACCACTTCCGACGGAACGCGCATCGCCTATCACGAGGTGGGCTCGGGCGATCCGCCGATTGTCTTCGTCCACGGCATATACGGCAACCGGCTGGGTTTCGGCCTCCAGGAAGAGTACTTTTCCCCCAGACACCGCTGCGTGGGAGTGGACCTGCGGGGCAACGGCGACAGCGACAAACCCGACGAGCCCTATTCCATGGCCCGGTATGCGGACGACGTGGCCGAACTGATCCGCCACCTGGACCTCGGACCTTCCGTTCTGGTGGGCCACAGCATGGGTGGGCAGGTGGTGATCTCGGTGGCGGAGCGCCATCCCGAGTTGGCGGCGGCCGTGGCCAGCCTGGATTCACCCAGCAACATCCCCGGATGGCAGGACCGATTCCACGGACCCTTCGACCACCTGATGACCTTCGACGGTCCCTATCGGGAAACGGTGCGGTCGTTTCTCAGCGGCGCCTACCTTCCCACCGACAATCCGGCCTGGGTGGAAGGGCTCGAGGAACGCTTGGCCGGCATACCCGATCACGTGATTGTCCGTGCATGGCAGGCTATGAGCGCCTACGAACCGAGCGAGTCCCTGCGCCGGATGAAGTGCCCCTATCTGTACATCGACAGCGGACAACCTGACATCGATTTGGACCTGGTGAGGCGCCTGTGCCCCCAATTGGTGGTGGGCAAGACGGTGGGCGCCGGGCACAAGGCTCTGCAGGACGTACCGGATCAGATCAACGCCATGCTCAACCGCTTCATCCAACACGCCGACGGCATCGCCGCCGAGATGATTCGCACCGGCGGCGTCTTCCAATACAACTTCCCCAAGGGCTGAACGGAGGCACCTGGGCGTGTCACTTTTTTCTTGGATGAGGGAAGCGCTCCGAGCTTCGCCGACAAAAGGGTCCGAGGTCTGTTCAGATCCGGTTGATGAATTGATCGGAACCCTCGACATCGATCCTGTCAATGACATTGATGCTGTTATCTACGAAAACCCGAATCCGGTAGGTTGACACGGCTGTTTGGATAATGACCTTCCCTGGGCTGTTTGGTGTTGAACAGCCTCTCTTGTTGCATGGTCCTGATCCGTTCCGGCACGGAGCTTCTTTCTAAGCTTGACGCCATGTCAGAACAGTTCACCACCTCCGACGGCGTACGCATCGCCTACCACCAAGTGGGCTCAGGCGACCCGGCCATCATCTTTATTCACGGCGCCTACAGCAACCGCAGGGGCTTTGGTAATCAGGAAGAATATTTCTCGCCCCGCCACCGCTGCATCGCGGTGGACCTGCGCGGCCACGGGGACAGCGACAAACCCGACGAGCCCCTCACCATGGACAAACACGGACATGACGTGGCTCAGTTGATCCGGCATCTGGGATTGGAGAAGCCCATCCTGGTGGGCCAGAGCATGGGAGGACAGGTAATAATCTCCGTCGCCGCCCATTACCCCGACCGGGTGGGCACCGTGGCCAGCCTGGACTCACCCAGCAACATCCCCGGATGGCACCAGCGCTTTCACGGCCCCTACGACCATCTGATGACCCCCGACGGCCCTTTCCGAGAGACTCTCATCGCCTTCTTGAGCGCCGCCTATCTCCCCACCGATCATCCTTCCCGGCTGGGGAAGATGGCAGAGCGATTGGCCGAGGTGCCCGACCATGTGATCCTCAACAGCTGGCTGGGCAAACGAGACTACGATCCCACCGAGACGCTCCGGGCGGTTCGCTGCCCCTATCTGTATATCGACTGCGGACAGCCCGACCTCGACCTGGAGCTTCTGCGCGAGTTGTGTCCCCAGGTGGTGATCGGAAAGACGGTGGGCGCCGGGCACAAGGCCCTGGCCGATGTCCCCGATCAGATCAACGCCATGCTCAACCGCTTCATCCAACACGCCGACGGCATCGCGGCCGAAATGGTCCGCACCGGCGGCGTCTTCCAATACAACTTCCCCAAGGTCTGAACGCCGGCAGCCAGGGTCAAGAGCCGTCTTTCCTGCCAGGAGTGGCGGGGGAGCTTCCGATGACATCATGGAAGTTCGGGCCGCGGGCGAAACACGGTTCGGCAACTATCCTCGTATCCCATGACTGAACGGTTCACCACCTCCGACGGCGTTCGCATCGCCTACCACCAAATGGGTCACGGCGACCCGGCCATCATCTTCATTCACGGGGGATTCGGAAACCGGGGAGGCTTCGGATTCCAGGAGGAGTACTTCTCTCCCAACCACCGGTGCGTGGCGGTGGACCTGCGGGGCCACGGGGACAGCGACAAACCCGACGAGATATACACCATGGAACAGCATGGGGACGATGTGGCGGCTCTGATCGGGCACCTGGGCCTGGAAAAACCGGTGTTGGTGGGCCAGAGCATGGGAGGACAGGTGATCATCTCGGCCGCCGCCCGCCATCCGGAGATGGTGGGGGCGATCGCCAGCCTGGACTCGCCCAGCAACATCCCCGGATGGCATGACCGCCACCATGGTCCCTTCGACCATCTGATGACCGCCGACCAGGATTTCCGGGAAACCCTGCGCGGCTTCCTCAGCGCCTCCTACCTTCCCACCGACGACCCTTCGCGGGTGGATGGGATCAGCGACAGGCTGGCCGAGGTGCCCGACCATGTGATTCTCAACGGCTGGAAGGGCATGATGGGTTTCGACGCCGGGCCCATCCTGGCCGGAGTGAAATGCCCCTATCTGTACATCGACTGCGGACAGCCCGACCTCGACCTGGAACTGCTCCGGGAGTTGTGTCCCCAGGTGGTGATCGGCAAACCGGTGGGCGCCGGACACAAGGCCCTGGCCGATGTTCCCGATCAGATCAACGCCATGCTCAACCGCTTCATCCAACACGCCGACGGCATCGCCGCCGAAATGGTCCGCACCGGCGGCGTATTCCAATACAACTTCCCCAAGGTGTAACCCGCCGACCTCTACTTTTCGGCCAAAGCAACACCCAAACGCCTGGCCAACGCCTGATCGTGCTGCCCACCCACCGCCAAGAGGAAAAGGTCAAGCGGCATCTCCCCGACACCATCGGGGCTTTCCTCCGGGGGAAGAGCAATGGCCTGGTGGGCCACTACCAGATAGCAGTGCCCACCAAATCGAGGATGCTGTTCCATGAATGACCGCAGGCCCGTCCGACCGTGCCTCCTTGACAAGGCGACTTCGAAGGCCATCGGCTGGCGCGGGTCATCGTAGATCAAATCCACCTCCCGGTTTCGGTGACGCCAATGAAACACCCTGATTCCATCCTGCCGACCGAGAGCATGCAGATGTGATGCGGCCAGATTCTCGATCAACTGTCCCTGGATGCTGCCGAGCTCTTGCTCAAAGGGCAGCCGCCTCAGAATGGCGCTGCGAAGCGCGGGATCCACCAAATAAAACTTGCGTCCGCGGCGTTGCTTGGCCGCCTCACCGGCCGAATAGTTCAAGAGAGGAAAAGCTAGAAAAGACCACTCCAGATAGGACAAATAGCTCTCGACAGTACGTGGCGTAACCGACAAGTCTCGGGCCAGCTTTTCGGGGGAAACCACCGTTCCCGTGCGATCCGCCAACAAATAGACCAAATTGTTCAGTCGAGAAGGGCCGGGTAAGGCCACCCATTGCTGGATGTCACGGTAAACCACCCTTTCCACACTGTCCGCTCGCAGCTTTCCCATCAAGTCGACCATGCGGCTTCTTCTCACTTGTCTGTCCCGGGGCCAGTAATCAACACCGGCTCCCAGCAGGAGTTCCGGGTAGCCACCCAACGTCAAGAGGCGATCTCTTATCTCCCTCGTCCGAGGAGGGACCCTGGCCTGCAGGCAATCGGAAAACGTCGCGGCCAGGTGAGTTCCGGTTTCGATAGGCTCCCCACTCCCCACCAGATCCATGGCCTCATTCAAAAGGCACGGCCCAAGATAGGTTTCGTCCCATCTTCCAATCTCGCTTTCCAGCCTGCCGCGTCTGAGAGCGGAGGCCGCACTGGCGCTGGCCACCAGTCGGATGGGAAGATGTTGGTCATAGAACTGCTTGAGCCACAAATCCCACATATCGGCAGAAACAAGCTCATCCAAGAACACGAAACTCGGATTGTCGAGCGTCGCCTGCGACCTCTTGATAAAAAACCTCACCAGCACATCTAAACTGACGCTCCTGGCAAGAGGATGATCCAGCGACGCCCACCATATCCGGTGAGGACTAACCCCGGAGTTGATCAAATGCCGAACCGTTTGGTACATGGTTACCGTTTTGCCGGTTCGCCTTGGTCCCAGAACGATTTGGAAACGGCGCAGCACATGGTCTCCCAAACGGGTCCAAAGCCATCTGCCCGGAATTCTCTCTCTGGGAGGCGCCATCCAGTCGGGCACCTCCCTCTGCCTGTGCCACGGGTTTTGTTGGCTGAGAATCTCCATCAAGGCCGGATCCACCATTAAGCACCCTCCTGCGGTGATATAACTGTTATAAGGGCCTATAACTATAGCGGCATTACCGTTGTAGCGCCATTAGATGGAATCGATTGGCAGCGACCGCGGAGGATACCGGCTTCAACCGGCGATGGACATGACCACCCCGGCGCCTACCAGGACGACTCCCAGCCATTGCAGACGGTGCAGGCGTTCCTTGAAGAACACCACTCCGCCGATCACCGCGATCACCCGGCCGCTTTGGGAGAGAATACCGATCAGCCAGGCGGGGGCGTTGGCCAGGCCGTACCCGAAGGAGATGAATGACACCGCGTCTATCAGTCCCACCATGATCAGAAGCCACCCCTTCCTCCAGGTGAACTTGGCCTGATCGGCGGCCTCCAGCGCAAAGGGTCCCCCTCCCCCGGGCCGGCGGCGGTGGTTCCTCCACCAGGAAACCGCCACGAACAGGATCGCCACATACAGCACCGTGTAGGCCCGCTGGGTGATGACAGTCAGGTTGGGATCCAGGTCGTTTCGAAGCGGGATGTCGAGGATCGGAAGATGAAAGCTCCCGTAGCCCGGGTCGCCTTCGGTGAGGATGGGAATCCGGAGGCCCGCATTGGAAACCGCCCCCACCAGCACTCCGATCATGGCGAACACCGGGCCCCAGGTAACCAGTCGGATTCTGGCGCCTCGTTCGATCACCAGCGACGCCAGCACCGCGCCGACCACCGCGATGGCGATTCCCGACCACTGAATAGTGCGGATTTCCTCTCCCAGCCACCAATAGGAGTAGACCACGGTCATCGCTCCGGCCAGAGCGGTGATGGGACTCACCACCGACACCGGGCCCAGGCGCAGGGCCATGTAGGTTCCCACAAAAGACGCGGCGGCGGCCATTCCCAGGATCCCCAGGAACACCAGTTGGCTTCGGTTGACCTCGAAAGGCACCCCGATGGTCAAGGCCCACCCGATCATCACCGCGAACGCCAGCGTGAGGGTGACCGTGGTGGACCGCAGCACGCCAAAGCGGCGCGTGATCACCGCGGTGAGGAGATTGTTAACTCCCAGGGTCACCGCCGTGACCATCCCGAAGGCGATTCCCAGCATGGCGTTACCTCAACCCGACGCCAAGCCGGGAGTCACCGGCTTATTCGCGAAAGCTCCTAGGCGGAATGGCTGAGTCGGGCTCGTTTC
This sequence comes from Acidimicrobiia bacterium, assembly GCA_965220995.1. Lineage (GTDB taxonomy): Bacteria > Actinomycetota > Acidimicrobiia > Spongiisociales > ZC4RG35 > Bin76. The sequence continues at coordinate 745,291 of OZ244856.1, forward strand.
TAGGCCTCGTGCATGGTCTCGGCGCGAGCGGCGCCGGCTGCGCCGGCCACCTTGGAGATGTCGGTCGTGCCGGCAGCCCGCTGCGGCATCCAACTCACCAGTCGATTGAACATCTGGTTGAGCATGTAAAAAGTCAGAAGCGAGTAGCAAGCCACCACAAACGCGACAATCACCAACCGGGCGGTGTTTGTTTCCTGCACCGCGATGCTGGCCATGTGTCCCAGTCCGGTGGGGAATCCCAGGAACTCGGCGGCGATGGTCAAAGACCACCCCAGACCGGCGGAGAGCAGCAAAGCTGTGCGCAATTCGGGCATTGCTCCCGGCACAATCACCCGGAAGTAGGTGTAGGGCCGCGAGGCGCCCAGGGTCCTGGCGCTTTCGATAAACCGGTCAGGAACATTGGCTACCGAGTTCATGGTGGCCACCACCAAGGTAACCCACACACCGAAAGCAATGAAGGCAACCGCGCCCCGGAAGTTGGCGCCCAGGCCGAACTGCAACCAGGGTATGGCCGCCAAGAGGGGGATCATCCGCAAAAAGTTCATCGGCGCCCAAGCCGTCTGGCGCAAGACGGGCCAATAGGGAATTGCCATGCCGGTGGCGATGCCGACCACCAGACCGATGGACAACCCCACCAACAACCGGGAAAGGGTCATAAAGGAGTGAAAACTCAACGCCAGGAAGACCGCCGGCCAAGTCCGTTCACCGCCTGAGCCGGGGTAGGGGGCCAGTTCCTCGAACCGCACCTCCAAATGAAGAATGGGAACCTGGTTGAGCAACCAGTCCCCGGACATCCTGAACAGGGTTTCCCCGAACACGTAGTCCCAGCCGGGAACCAGAGGATGTTCCAAAGTCCCTTCCGGGGCCACCATGGAGACTATTTGCCATCCGATCAACAACACTGCCCAGGTGATGAAAAAGAGCGGGTTCTTCCGCATCGCGTTCAGCAGCCTCTTGGGAGCGTTTCGCAAACCCCGACCAATCCTGATCAGCGCCCTGAGAGAACCCGAGAAGCGAAAGACGAAAGGCCAAACCCAGAACAGAATCACCCACAAGATCAAGAATGACCAGGTGACATTGAGAACGTCTTCCTGCCGCGTCCAAGTCGTGAGCGAAAAGCCGTCGGGCAGCAGCAGCAGAATCCAGGGGGCCACCAGAAACCAGACCAGCCACCCTATCCAGAAAAGGCTGGGGTGAAGCGACTTATTCAAACCGTGGTCGCCTCTTCTTCGGTGATGCCCAGATGCTCCAGGATCACCTTGGTGATCCCCACCGCTTCGGCGCCGGCCCGGACATCCTCATCACGGGGACGGGGGAGGGTGACCGGAATGTCGTCAACCAACTTGCCTTCGGCCAAGAGAATCACGCGATCGGCCAGAATCAACGCCTCCTCGATGTCGTGGGTAACGAAGAAAATGGTCTTTTGGCTCTCCTCCCACAAGTCCAACAGCACGTCATGCAGATTGCGGCGGGTGAAGTAGTCGAGCGATCCGAAGGGTTCATCCATCAGAATCACATCCGAGCCCACCGCCATGGCGGAGGCCAGCGCAACCCGCTTACGCATACCACCCGAGAGCTCCCGCGGCCACGAGTTGGCGAAATCGGTCAAACCCACCGCATCCAACCAGTGGGCGGTAATCTCCTTCCGTTCCTTATCGGGCGTCTTCATGGCCCGCAGCCCGAATTCCACATTTTCCTTGACATGCAACCAGGGGAACACCGTGTCCTGCTGAAACACCATTGCCCGATCGGCGCCCGGCCCGGTCACCACGTCGTCACCCAATCTCACCTGCCCGGCGGTGGGAGGCTGCAGGCCGGCCAGCACTCGAAGCAGGGTGGTCTTGCCGTGTCCGGAGCGTCCCACCACACACACGAACTCACCGCTCTGCACATCAAAGTTGACGTCTTGCAGAGCATTCACCAACTGGCCGGACCGGTGTTCAAATACGCACCACAGGTTCTCGAAAGTGACGACTCTTGACATTTTGTTTTCGCTCCTTGTCTTAAAGCCCTAGTCGGCGGCCGGACTCGGACCACCGGGTTATGAAACGGATTCCCAACACCAGCAAACCGTCGACCACCACGGCCAGCACACCGAGAAACACCGTCAGGGAAACCAGTGCCTCCGCAGCACCGAAAGTGCCCATCAAGAAACTCCAAATCCGGATGAGAAACCCTCCTCCCAACTGCGGACCGAGCACCTCCACCAAGGCGCCCAGCCCCCAAGCGCCGGCCAGGGCGATCCGAAAGCCCCCCGCTATTTCCGGCACCGTCCCCCGCAGGTACACCCATCGGAAAATGGATCTGGGGGTCCCTCCCAGGGTAAGAGCGGATTCCACGATGCCTACCGGGATATTCTCCGCGGCCCGGCGGCTGAAGAAATACATAAGAAGAGTTGTGTAGAAGGTAATCAACCCGATCGTGGTCAGGAGAGGAATCTCGATCCCGAACCAGATCACGAAGAAGGGGGCGGCGATGAAAATGGGCGCCGTCCCGAAAAAGGAGGCCACCGGGGTCACCACCTCGGCAATCTTGGGGAAGACCAGACTGCCCAATCCCATCGACAGGCCGAAGATCGTGCCGAGGGCGGCGCCGATCAGAATGTTCTTGGTGGTCTCCGCCAGATGGAGCACATATCCGAAGCAGATGTCGGGGATGTCCGAGATCCTCTCGCTGGCAAGATCCGGACAGGCCTGCGTGATATATCTGCTTTCCAAACCCTGGCTGAACAGGAAGTTCTGCACGAAATGGGTGATGGTGTTCCAAGGCCTCGGCATGAAGGTTTGAGGATCGTCCATCAGAAACAGAAGTGGGGAAATGGGCGAGGCCAACCACTCCCAGGTCAGGAAGAACAGCAGCATTCCCAGCGTCAGATAAACAATGTACGCCACCCGGCGGCGCCGACTGGCCCGCCGCGCCTTTGCTCTCACATCAAGCACATCTGTGCTGGTCATTGTCACTGGAGATCTGTTCCTTTGTTTTTAGGTATTACAGGCCAAACGCGGGGCCGGACGGACTTGTCCGACCCCGCGTCGGCTATTTCTCTTGTCTACTCAGACAAACGTTCTCAGAGCCTAGCCGATAAGGGCGGCCTCGAGGAAGCGCTGTGCATCGTAGAAGTTGTAACGGTCATAGAAGACATGAGCCTGATCGATCAACGCCTGCTGGCTCTCGGAGAGATCCATGTCCATGGCCCGGGCGAACAGGTCGTCGGAGCGGTCCTGCATGCCCTTGAGGTCGTAGTAGAGCTCCTGGGCCAGCAAGAACTCTTCCAAACCGGCCTGGGTGTCGTAGGTCGCCGACAGCGTACCCTGCGACTTCAGCTTCTCGATCTGAGTTCTGAACACCGTCTCGGGGTGATAGCTGGGCAGACTCAGGTCCCACAGGGCTTCCTGGTCTTCCCAGTTGAAGGACGGGTCAATCGTGTCCCAGATGATTCCGATGTCCTCGGGCTCCATGCTCAAAGAACGCTTCTCGTTGATGATGTTGGCTTCGATTTCCCACAGCTCGTACTGAGTGTCGGGATCTTCCAGAGCGGCGAAGATGCGGTTGGCCACGGAGATGATCCGATAAGCCAGGTCCTTGTTCTCTTCAACCCACTCTCGGCGGGCCAACAGTCCGGTGCCGCCGACTGTGGCGGAGGCGATGGCGGTCTGCTGGGATACCGCATCGTGCTCATACATCATGGCGAAGTTGATCAGCGGATCCCATCCGTTGCGCATCATCTGCACCAGGGTCGGAGCGCCATAGGGCATGGCGAAGTCGATCCGACCGGCAACCGCCGACAGTTCCACGATGGTGGGATCGTCGACATACACCGGCTGGGCATAGTTACGCCAGTCGTTGGTGGTGACCCGGATCGGCTGCTCGTTGCCGTCGGCGTCCAGCGCCGGGGTGCCGTCACGGTTCAGGAGCACCAACTGGTTGCCTTCCGCGTCAAGCACCGGGATGTCCTCTTCCACATCTTCCCACCACTGCGGGAGATATGCGAAGAAGGCATCGGAGTACTGAGCCTGGGTGGTGCTGTGCGGCGGGATGTGAATTTCGGCGCCCACCAACTGCTCAACGGCGGCCTGGGCGGCGTCGGGGAAGCTCATCCCTTCATCCATGAATTCCAAAGCGGTCTTGGCGTCGCTGTCAGGCGAAACCAGGATGGCGTAGCCGACGTAGATGTCCGCGAAGTGGATGGGCGGAATGCTCTGGCCGAAGGTCTCCAGCGTCCCGAACACTCCCGGCACCCAGCCTTGGGCGACGTCACCGTCACCGCGCTGCAACCAGGGAACGATTTCCTGGCTGGCGGTGAAGTAGTGGTAGGTGGGAGTATTGGGCGTGATGGTGATGTTCAACTCGTCCCACCAGCCCAACTCGATCGGAATCTGCCAGTAGGCGAGGTCGGCGCAGCAGGGGTAAATACCCATCCGCACCTCTGCGGCGCGCACCTCCGGCGCCTCCACCATCGAAGCCATTGCCAACTCTTCCTGAGCCTTCATGGCTTCTTCTTCGGCTGCCGCGGCGGCATCGGCGGCCGCATCAGCAGCAGCCTGGGCCTCTTCCAAAGCAGCCTGGGCTTCCGCGTCACCGGCGTCGGCGGCAGCCATGGTGGCCTCCAGCTCGGCCTGGGCCTCTTCCAAGGCAGCCTGAGCCGCGGCGGCATCGGCAGCAGCCGCATCGGCGGCGGCCTGAGCCTCGGCAGCAGCAGCAGCCTGGGCAGCCGCGTCAGCCTCGGCAGCAGCAGCCTGAGCTTCAGCGGCGGCAGCCGCATCGTCAGCTGCGCCGTCATCGCCGCAGGCCGAAGCCATCAAAGCCAAAGCCGCCATCAAAACGATGACGCCTCTAAGTTTTTTCATTCGATCTTCCTTCCGCTCGCTTGCTCGTCGCGCCTAATGGCGCGCGATTTTTCCCGAAGTGGCTATATGCCGGTATACCGGCACTCCGCCTAAATATATAACAACCGAAAACCTAAAAAACCAAAACAGGGAAAACTATTTCTCTGTGCCCGATGTTCTACCGGGCAGATTGCAGCCCATCGGAGACTTGTCCGGGCGCCAGGGGCAGTTCGTCGAACCACACTCCGGTGGCGTCGAACAGGGCGGCCGACACGGCCGGCGCCAGGGGAACAAAGGGCATCTCGGCCATGCCCCGCACTCCCCACGGCCCGCGAGGATCGGGAATCTCCACGATCACACTCTCCACCCGTTGGGGTATGTCGCCGATGCCGGGCATCAGATAGGTGCTGAAATGAGGATTGAGCACCCGCCCGTCTTCGGTTACCAGCCGTTCGGTGGCCGCATAGCCGTGGGCCTGCACCACCGCTCCCTCGATCTGGCCCACCACCAGGTCGGGATTGACGGCCTTGCCCACGTCCACCGCGCACACCACCGACTCCACTCTCAGGTGACCGGTGTCGATATCCACCACCACATCCACCGCCTCGGCCATCCAGCCGTAGGCAAAATTGAGTTCCCCGGCCCCGGTGGCGGGATCGAAGGTCTCGGTGGGGGGCGGGACGAATCGAAATCTCCCCGACGCCGGTCGGTCGCCCTCTAGCCAGCGCTTCTGGGCTTCCTCGGTGGCGCCCAGAATGGAATTGCCCGCCATCCAGGTCAGTCGGGAAGCGGACGCCGAACCCGAGTCGCCGGTGTAAGCCGTGTCCGAGTAACGGGTTTCCACCATCCCGACATCCACCCCGGCCGCCTCGGCGGCCATCTGGGCGAAAGCGGTGTGGGCGCCCTGCCCCACCTCCGCCCCGCTGTGGTAGAGAACCACCTTCTCCACCTCTTCGTCGCCCCACAGTTCCACCTCAGCCTCGCAACGTTCGGGGAACCCGAAGGAAAAGCCGACGTTCTTGAACCCACAGGCAAATCCTCGACCGCGACGCAGACGGGAAGGATCCGACGGAAGCGAACGGAACACCCGGAAGTCGGGCTTTTCCGTTTTGGGCGAATCGTCCCACTTCGCCCGTTGGGCGCAGGCCTCGACCACCTCGGGAAGGGAGACCACCGGGGGGACCCGAGATCCCCAAATGCCGATGTCGCCCTCCCGGTAGCAGTTGACCAGACGAAGTTTCACCGGGTCCATGTCCAGCTTGGTGGCCAGGCGGTTCATCTGTCCTTCGGCTGCCATGGCGCCCTGCGGGGCTCCGAACCCCCGAAAGGCCCCCCCGGGAACCGAATGGGTGTACACCACCCGGGAATCCACCCGCACGTTGGGAACCCGGTAAGGACCCACCGAACACAGGTGCATGTTCCCCAACACCTTGTCGGAGGTGTAGTTGTAGGCGCCCGCATCGAGCCAGCCTCGATTCTCCACTGCGGTGATCCTGCCATCGGCGGTGGCCCCCCATCGGGCGTGGATTACCGCCCGGTGGCGCTTGTGGTGCCCAACCATGCTTTCCTCCCGGGACCAGACAGTTCGCACCGGACGGTGAATGCCCCGCCGGGCAAGTTTGCGGACCGCCAGGGCCATCACAATCTGAAGCGACATATCCTCCCGGCCACCGAAGGCGCCGCCGATCGCCGGGTAGATCACCCGGATGCGGTCGGGCGGCAAATCCAGGGCATGGGCGATCTGCTCCTGGTCCTCGTGAGTCCACTGCCCGGCGATTTGCACGGTGATGCGCCCCTGCTTGTCGAGATAGGCCAGCGCCGCCTCGGGCTGCAAGTAGGCATGTTCCTGATGAGGCAGCACGTAGGTGGCGCTCACCTCCACTTGGGCGGCCCGCCATCCCTCGTTCATATCTCCCACCCGGAAGCGAAGGTGCTTGTAGGTGTTGCTGCCCAGTTCGTTCTCGGGATGAACCAGCACCTGGTCAGCGAGGGCCGCCTCCAGGTCGGGGGCCAGGGGAAGGTCCTCCCATTCCACCCGCAGTCGGCGGGCGCCTTCCTCCGCCGACCGGCGGGTTTCCGCCACCACCACCGCGATGTGATCTCCCTCCCAGCGACTGACCTCCGCCGGCACGACGCTTCGGCCTGTCCCTCCCAAACCAACCAGCACCGGCTGGTCGAAACGGGTGAGGCCGTATTCGTTTACCGGAACATCCGATGCGGTCACCACTTCCACCACCCCCGGGGTGGCCCATACCTCCCGCAGGTCCATTTCCCGCATCCGGGCATGGGGCCGTCCGCTGAACACCACCTTGGCATAGAGAGCGTCGGGCCGGTAAAGGTCCGCCGGATACCGCGCCTCCCCGGTGGTCTTGTCGAGGGCGTCCCGGCGGTGGACGGCTTGCCCGACGCTCACAGCCGGGCCTTCGACGCCTGGCGCACCGCCTCCACAATCGGGTAGTAGCCGGTGCAACGGCACAGATTCCCGCCCAGAGCCGCCCGGATTTCCCCGTGGGTGGGTTCGGGGACCTTCTCCAGGAGCTTTTGGGCCGACATCAGGAACCCGGGGGTGCAGTATCCGCACTGGACCGCCCCGGTCCGGCAGAACGCGTCCTGCACGGGACTCAGCCCGCCGTCGGCCAATCCTTCCACGGTCACGATTTCCGCCCGGTGAGCCCGGGGCGCCGCAGTCAGACAGGACAAAGCCGCCTCCCCGTCCAGGTACACCAGACACGCCCCGCACTCCCCTTCCGCGCACCCCTCCTTGGCGCCGGTGAGAGATGATCCGCCCACCGGGCCGGCCACGTCCCGCAACCAGTCAAGGAGGGTCAGATGGATGCCGCGGTGCGTCACAACCGGCCGGCCGTTGACCTGCGCCTCGATCCGATCGCCCTCCCGGTGGGAGGCGGCCTCCGCCAACCTCGGCTGTCCAACCGCGCCGAAATGGATGGGGCGAGCAGGAGCGGTTTCCCGCTCCCGGCCGTTTGCCACGGCTGCCAAGGCTCGGCGGACCATCACCTCGGTGACCCGCCGCCGGTATTCGGCGGTCCCCCGCAGGTCATCGATAGGTTCGCTTTCGTCCGCCGCCGACCGAGCCGCGGAGTCGATGACCTCCTGGCCCAGATCCCGTCCCAATAGCGCCAGTTCCGCCCTTTTTGCCCGAACAATCACCGGAGCCACGCTGCCCAGGGCAAGCCGAGCCAGGCTGGTCACGCCCCGGGCGTCGCGTTCGATCACCAACGCCATGTGCACCACCGAGATCGCCTGGGCCATCCGCAGCCCCAGCTTGACGAACACCCCCGTCTGTCCCGCTCCCAAACCCGGGAAGCTGATCTCGGTCACCATCTCGTCGGGGGCCAGAGTGGTGCGCCGAAAGCCGGGGTAGAAATCGGACAGCCGCTCCTGGCGTTCCCCCCGCACCGAACGAATCGTCAGCCATGCATCCAAAGCGGTGAGGGCCGAAATGGTGTCGTTGGCGGGGCTGGCGGTGACCAGATTGCCCACCACGGTGGCGCGGGCCTGCAACGGAGGCGCCCCCACTTCCAGACAAGCCTGCGCCAGGGGGAGGGCGCGGTCCCAAAGCACGGAAGAGGCCACCACATCGGCATGGGTCACCAATGGCCCCAGGCGAATCGTTCCATCGGCGTCCTGTTCGATGCGGTCCATCCCCCCCACTCGTGAAATGTCCACCAAGGTCTCCACCCCCGGACGCGCCCCTCGGCGTATCTCCAACACCAGATCGGTCCCGCCGGCAATCAGCTGGGCCCGTGATCCGTGACGGGCCAGGATCGCCAGGGCTTCGGCAACCGTGGAGGGTGACTCGTAGGCCCCGGCGAGATCGGCCCGGTTTTGTACCTCGTGCAAGTCGCTATCCCTCCGTCTTGGAACTGTTGTAGATGGGGCCTCCGCCCAAGGCGTAGTCCCGGAGCACCGCCACCGCTTCGGCCCGCAGCACATCCTCCATTACCTCGATACCGCGGCGACGGAGTCCGTCCAGCCAGTCGGAGGGGCGGTTGCCCTCGTCGAACCCCACCGACCGGGCATCCTCCTCCCGGGCGGCGATCACCAACCGGGAAACTCCCGACCAGGGAACCGCCCCCAGACACATGGCGCAGGGGGAGCAACTGGTGACCAACTCCGTCGGCCCGCGGTTGCCCGCCGAAAGGTCGTAGTTCCCCAGACCCTGTCCTGCCAGGCAGATCGCCACCACCTCGGCATGGGCGGCCGCGGACGAAGTGGCAACCACCAGATTGACGCCCACGGCCAGGGGTCGGCCGGTGGCCATGTCGAATACCGCCGCCCCGAAGGGACCGCCCGTCCGCTCCGCCACGTTACGCCGGGAGAGTTCCACCGCCACCTCCATCCGCTCCGCCACCCCCGGGAACCGTTGCTCGGGGTGGACCAGATTCCGGGTCCAGGCCGGCAGTTCCCAACCCGTTTTGGTGGGGAGAGCGGACACCACGCGGCGGACTACCCTCCTCCCCCCCGGGCGGCGTATTCCCTGAGCACTTCCACTCCCTCGGACCGCAGGACATCCTCGGTGACCGCTATCCCCTGCTGCTCCAGACTCTCCACCCACTCGGGGGGCCGCCGACTGCCACCCAGGCCGAGCGCCCGGGTGTCGTCCTCCCGGACCGAAATCAACAGGCTCCCCACCCCCGATCCCACAATGGCGCCCTGACACATCATGCAAGGAGCGCAACTGGCCGCAAGTTCGATCCGACTCCCGGTCCCCCTCCCCAGGTGATAATCCCCCACCGACACTCCGGCCAGGCACAGCGCCACCACCTCGGCGTGGGCGGCCACAGTGGCGCTCCGGTCCATTATGTTGACTCCCAGGGCCATCAGCCGGGTGGTGGCGAGATCGAACACCGCCGCCCCGAACGGCTGGCCGGTCCGCTCCAGCATGTTCCGCCGGGAAAGTTCGATCGCCACGGACATGCGCTGCTCGGGGGTTGGGAAGGGCTGGCCCGGACTCATCAGATCATGCGCCCAAGCCGGCATTTCCCAGCGGACCGACATGGGAAGGGAGTTTGTGGTCATTCCCGGGTTGCGGCGCCCGCCATCCGGTTGAACTCATCGATCAGCGGGTCGATTTTCTCTCCGGCCTGGCGAATGCTCTCCCAGTATCCGGGGTCGTACCACTGGTCCTCCAGTTCGGAGGCGGACTTGCCCTGCTGCTCCACCCAGGTGAAGTACTTGAGGCTGTGGATGCGTCTTTTCTCGGGATAGGTCAACTCGGCCATGTGATCCGTGGAAGCGCCCCGCAGATACCGTTGGTAAATCCCGGCCGCCTGGTCGGCGGTCAACTCGCCGTGATCCCCGGCCATCTCCACCAGGCGGCTCCGGTAGAGATCCATCGAGTCGGTCAGAACGGTGAACACCAGGTCATTGCCGCCCAGTTCATACCACTTGGCCATCTTGATGGCCGAAAGCAGATTGGCGGCGCCGGAGATGCCCACCAGATCAAGACTCTCGATGACATCGGTGGCAACTCCCTGGCCGGCCAGGTATTCGCGTCCGGTGGGCTCGTTGAAGAGCCGGATCAATCCCAGCGGCGCCGCGTCGTCGATGGCCACCACCAGATCGGTGTTGCGCACGTTGTGTATCCATGGGATGTGCTTGTCGCCGATCCCCTCGATGCGATGCTCCCCGAAGCCGCCCCGCAGCATGGTGGGGCACTGGAGGGCTTCGGCGGCGGCGATCCGGGACCCCGGAAACTGTTCTTTCAGATAGTCGCCGCACGCCAAGGTGCCCGACGAACCGGTGGTGAGGGCCACCCCCGCCAGCCGGTCGCCCGGCCCCATCAGTTCGGAGGCCAGTTCGGCGAAGGCCGGGCCGGTCACCGAGTAGTGCCAGAGATAATTCCCGAACTCGTCGAACTGGTTGAAAATCACAATGTCCCGGCCCGAGCGGCGCAGTTCCCAGCACTTGTCGAAGATCTCCTTGACATTGCTCTCCGAACCGGGAGTGGCGATCACCTCGTCGGCCACGGTATCCAGCCATTCGAACCGTTCCCGGCTCATCCCCTCGGGCAGTATGGCGATGGATCGACAGTGCAGAATCCGGGAGTCGTAGGCCCCGCCCCGGCAGTAGTTGCCGGTGGAAGGCCAGGCCGCCAACTGGCTGGTCGGATCGAACTGTCCGGTGACCAAACGGGGGGCCAGGCATCCGAACGCCGCCCCCACCTTGTGGGCCCCGGTTGGAAACCACTTTCCCACCAGGGCCACGATCCTGGCGTCCACCCCGGTGAGCTCCGGTGGAAATTCCAGATAATTCGGCCCTCCGAAATCGCCGCCGTGCTCGGTGGGCTGGTTGTGCCAGGTGACCCTGAACAGGTTGGCCGGATGCAGATCCCACAACCCCACGTCGGCCAGTTGGCGCTTGATCGATGCGGGAACTGTCTGCGGGTTGCGCATCTGGGCGAAGGTGGGAATCAGCAACCCCAATTCCCCGGCGAGGCGCGCCGCCCGGCTGCGCACCTCGGGGACGATGGTCAGATCAATCATGGCGGCAATTTTACCTTTTGTAAAGAAGACTCCCGCCGATATTACCCACAGGGGAACCTGCCCCGCCTTCGGGCCTTTGTCAACCCTTCAGCAGGTGGCTCGCCAAACCTTCCGCCAGGGCTTCTATCTCGGGGTCCACCATGAGCGGACCTTCGCCGCTTTCGGCCACCGCCGCCATCGCCGAGTCGATGTCCTTCAGCCCGTTCCCGGTGCTGATCACCACCACCCTCTCGCCCTCCTCCACCAAGCCCTGCCATCGCGCCACCCTCAGCCCGGCCATCGCCGCGGCGGCGGCCGGTTCGGCGAACACCCCCATCCGCTGTCCCATCGTCACCATGGAGGAAAGAATCTGGCGGTCGGTGACCTCCACGAAGGCGCCGCCGGTGTCGGTCACGGCCGCCATGGCCTTGAACCGGTCGCGGGGGAGGTCGGCCGAGATGCTGTCGGCCAGGGTCTCCGCCTGAATGGGCGGCTTGGACTCCAGGTCCTCTCCGTTCTTCCAAGCCTCGAACAGATAGGCGCTCCCCGCCGCCTGGGCGCCGATCAGCCGGGGAACCCGGTCGATCCAACCCAATCTGTGCAGGTCCGAAAAGCCTTTGTGGACCCCGCCGATGATGCATCCGTCTCCCACGCTCACCACCACCACATCCGGAACCTGGTGGCCCAACTGCTCCCATATCTCATATGAGACGGTCTTCTTTCCCTCGGTCATGTAGGGGTTGTAGCCGGTGTTGCGGTTGTACCAGCCGAACTGACCCGACGCCCACAGGCACAGGTCGAAAGCCTGGTGATAGGAACCTCGCACCAACACCACCGTGGCCCCGAAGGAGAGAAGCTGAGCCACTTTCGGCTGGGGAGCGGTGGCCGGCACGAAGATCACACTGGGGATCTCGGCGGCGGCGCTCAGGGCGGCCAGCGCCGCGCCGGCGTTACCGGTGCTGGCGGCGGTGATTATCCCCGCTCTCTTTTCCTGGGCCTTGAGCACCGCCAGGGCCGACGCCCGATCCTTCAGCGAAGCCGTGGGCTGGCGCCCCTCGTCCTTCACCCACAGCCGCACCTTCAATCCCTCTCCGAGAACCCCGGCCCGCAGCAAGGGAGTCCCCCCCACCTGCAGCGGAGGGGGTTGGGCCCGGGGATCGACCGGAAGAAGATGGCGGTAACGCCAGATGGACCGGTCGGGATCCGAGGCCATTTGATCGGGGCCGATCCGACCGGCCAGATACTCGTAGTCGTAGCTCACCGACAGGGTGGCCGCCCCACCGTGCAGAGGACACACATAGTCCACCTCCTCGGTGGAGTAAAGCTTCCCGCACAGCAGGCAGGACAGACCCAGAACCGACCGCGCCGGGTTCACTGCCGACGTCCGATTCCGAGAGTCGCTTCAGGCCGAGAATTCATAACGTTCGACCGGAAGGTGGTTGGCCGGCATATCTGTTGCTCCTGGTGGCTTGGCCGAGAATGCCCTCGCCATGCTGGGGGTGGATCATCGGATGTTATCCGAACCGGCAAACCCCCCGAACCCGATCCGAAAGCGTTGGGTAGAATGGATGTCCGGCGGGACGTGGCGCAGTTTGGCAGCGCGCAGCGTTCGGGACGCTGAGGTCGCCGGTTCAAATCCGGCCGTCCCGACCGGCCGCAATCTCTTGGCGGTCAAAGACCTGTTTACTCCTGGTCGGTGGGGGAGTCCACCCATACCACCAGACGGGCAATGCGCAGCCGATCCATGGCCTGGACCCGCAGATTCACGCCGTTCACCGCGGTGGTGTCATCGGGCCGTGGAATCCGCCCCGCCAAGAACAGGTACAGGCCGGCCACCGTGTCGTAGGGGCCGGAGGGAAGGGATCGGGAAATCATCTCGGCCAGATCCTCCAGGGGCAGCCTTCCCTCCACCACCCATCGGCTCGGGCCGGTGGCCAACGCGATGGGAACGGCCGGGTCGTGTTCATCCTGGATGCCTCCCACCAACTCGGAGACCAGGTCCTTGGCGGTCACCACGCCTTCCACCCCTCCGTGCTCGTCGATCACCACCGCCAGGCTGATCCGATTGCGCCTCATGACCATCAGGGTCGAAAGAGTGGGGTAGCTCTCCGGTATAACCAACGGATCGCGGATCAGTTTCCGGGGGGTGGCGTTCCCAGAGTCCGGGGCGCCCTCGCCCCGCAACCAATCCTTTACATAGAGCACTCCCACCAGATCATCGAGATTCCCGCTCGCCTGCACCACCGGGTACCGGGAGTGGCCGGTGCGGGCCACCGCCCGGCGGATCTGTTCGAAGTCCACCGGCTCCTGCAGAGAGATAACTTCCAGGCGAGGAGTCATCAGCTCCCGGACCGGGCGATCGGCCAACTCGAACAATCGCTCGATGATCTCCCGCTCGGCCACCTCGATTTCTCCCGCCTCGGCGCTGAGTTCGGCCAGGGCCATGATGTCGTCCTCGGTGGCGGGGCTTCCCGGCTCGGGGCGAACGCCCACCAGGCGCAGCAGGGAGGCCGAGGCGGCGGAAAAGACCCGGGCGATGGGATCGAGACCCCGCGAAATCGCCCACAGGAGAGGCGCTACCCGCAGGGCGTACTTCTCCGGGTAGCGGGCGGCGATGGTCTTGGGGGTGATCTCACCCACCACCAGGATCACCGCGGTGAGAACCCCGGTGGCCAGCCACGGCCCCCAGGCGTCCCCCACCCCGGGATCGCTCCAAGCGGTGATCAGATCCACCGCCAGGATGGTGGCGAGCGAGGCGGCCAGGATGTTCACGAAGTTGTTGGCCACCAGCAACATGGCCAGGGTTCTTTCCAGGTCCTCTGCCAGCAGCACCACTTTTTCTCCCCGGCGGCCTTCTCGCTGCAACTGCGGACCCCTTTCCCGCGGCAGGGCCAACAGCGCCGTCTCCGAACCGGAGAAGAAACCCGACGAAAGGATGCACAGAATGATCCCTCCCAACGCCGTTATATGAAAGGAGGTCACGACTCCGGCTGGACCTCCACCGAGGAAGAACCCGCCCCGGCAGCCTCGCTGACCGCCGACCGGAGTTGGTGGGGCGAGAAAGGCTTCAGCAGCCACCCGGCGGCGCCTGCCCGGCGGGCCAAGAAGGCATCGGCCTGGCGATCAAGCAGCAGAACCACCGGTACGGAAGGTAGGGAACCAAGGCGACGGGCTTCCCGGATTGCCCGACAGATGGCCATACCACCCATGCTGCCCACCTGCATATCCACCACCGCCACCGCTTCCTCGTCACAACCGCCGGCCTGCTCGATCGCCTGCCGCGGGTCGTCGATAACAACGATCTCCCTCCAGGTATCATCGGCGGCTGACAATACGTCGTTGCGAACCCAGGGGGCCTCGGCAACTACAAGGATGGCGGTCATTTCAAGCAACAAGGGTACCTGCGCGAACCGCCGCCCGGTCCTCGTGGACCCCATCGGGTAATGGTGTCCCGCGTGTTCCGCAAACGGGTGTCGGGGACCATGGGACTTGTGGCCGGGGGGGCCGCCATGCTGTGGAGCATGATTGTTCCATTGACCCCACTCTCGGCGCAGACGCCGGCGGCCACCATCGAGTTGGTGGCGGTGGAGGGCGCCATCCACAACGACCTGGTTGAGTTCGTGCTGGAAACCATTGAGGCCGCCGCCCGCTCACGGTTGTCCGGCGACCCGGCCGATGGAGGGGTGCAGCTTTTGATTCTGATGATCGACTCACCCGGGGTGGTGGCCGATCCCCAACTGTTCGAGGAACTGGTGGCCGTGGTCCGCGATCCTCCTCTTCCCCTGGGGGCATGGGTGGGTCCTGCCCCGGCGGCGGCCTATGGCGGCGCCGCCCAGTTGGTCTCCTTGGCGCCGATCCGCTCGGCTGCTCCGGGGGTAACGATCGGTCGATGGCGCCCAACCATTGTCGGCGAGTCCGACGGCGCCCCTCCCCTGGAAGGCGCCTACACGGCAGGTCCGGGCGTGGTGGAAGTGGAAGGCCCCATCCCCGGACTGATCGACCTGGCGTCAGCCGACACCGCTTCGCCCCGGCAACTGCTCCAACTTCTGGACGGCGCCGGCGTAGCCGTGGGAGGGGAAACGATCCAACTGGTCACCACTCGACCGTTCTCCGCCGAGGACGGCGGCCAAGGTGTGACCGTGCTGGAGACCGTGTTGCGCCGTCCCGGCCTGTGGACTCAACTGGTGGGACTGTCCACGCGGCCGGAAGTGGCGTTTTTCTTCCTGATGGCGGGGCTCACAATCGCGGTCTTCGAGTTCTATGCGGTGGGTCCGGGGGTGGCTGCGGCGGTGGCCGCCATCTCCCTGGCCCTGGGCGCCTACGGCCCGGCGGCCCTTCCGCTGCGTTGGTGGGCTGCGGCCCTGATGCTGGGGGGAGTCGGCCTGCTGGCTTTCTCCTACCAGCGGGGTGGGGTGCTGTTGGTTTCATCGGCAGGAATGGCGGCGGTGGCCGCCTCGGGCCTCTATCTGTTCGATGACGGAGGTCAGATCCCCCTCGGTTGGGCGGGGTGGGCACTGACCGTGGCGGCGGTGGCTTTCTTCTTTCTCCTGGCCATGCCCACGGTGGCCCGGGTGCGCTTCAGCGCTCCGGCCCTGGGGAGGGAAGGGCTGATCGGCAAGACGGGCGAAGCGGTAACCGCCTTGGACCCCGACGGCGTGGTGGAGGTGGACGGGGGGAGATGGCAGGCGTCTGCTCACCGTGCCGCGGGCCTTGGTCGGGGAGATTCAATCCGGGTGACCGGGGTGGAGGGCGTCACCCTGGAAGTGGTTGCTGCCGAGGAGCGGTAGAAAAAAATTCTTGACAAGTCGTGGTGACCTGCCTAGTTTTCACAAACAACTCAAGGCGGATGGAGTTAATAATGGCGGGCATGAACAATAAATGGCAGCGCTTGGCCCTGTGTAAGGGAGTTAGATCGAGCCTCTTCTTTCCACCCAGCACCTCGGAAAAAAAGGAAGAGAAGGAACGGCGCGAGAGTCGGGCCAAAGCGATCTGCGGACGTTGCAAGGTGATCGCTCCCTGCAGCGAGTACGCCCTGACCCTCAAGGAGCCATACGGAATCTGGGGAGGCATGAACGAGTCCGAAAGAAACCTCGTCCTGTCGCAACAGGCAGCAGCCAGCTAGGAGACGACCATGCTTTCTCTGGGTGACCTTAACTGGCTGGCGATACTGGTGGCCGCCGTAGCCTTCTTCGCGGTTGGCGCCTTGTGGTATCAGCGGGGGGTGATGGGCAACCGGTGGATGAAAGCCGCCGCGGTTGAACCATCGGAGGCGTCGCCCCGGGCTTGGATTTTCGTAGGTACTCTGATTGCCTACTTCTTGATGGCGATGGTGCTGGCCATGATCTCCCAGGGGATCGGCGCCTCGTCATTCGGCGACGGATTGGTGCTGGGCCTGTTCACCGGAGTGGTGTTCGTTGCCGCCCAGGCCTGGGTGAATGCCGCCTATGAGGGCCGGTCAATGACGCTGGTGCTGGTAAACGGAGGGATCGGCGTGATCGGCCATGTCATCATGGCCATCATCGTGACTGTCTGGGATTAGAGCCCTTTCTTCGTACCCGAGGGGCCCCACCTCTTTTCAAGCTTCCCCGGCAAGATTGCATACACATAAGGTCCTGGTCGACCAGTGCGCCGAAGAATGGCTTCCCAATTGGCCATCAGCCTTTGGACCATGTCAGGTCCGGTCAAGTTAGCGCTGGTATAGACGAATAGGCGGAGGGAGGTCTCCCTCAATACATCCATATGGTCATGCCAGATGGATTTGTCCTTGCTGATGACCACCCATCCCTTGCGATCCGCTCGTCTGAGCCACTCTGGATCGCCAATGAACTGATCTTTGCCATCCGGATAGACATCCACCATCGGCAATGCCCTCGCACCTTGGTGGCGGATCGCGGAGGCTATCACCTCCCTCCCCAAAGACCGATCAAGGAAAAAGGTGAGTTGGTCCGGATCAGGCGGCTTGGCTTGCCGGCCAGATGGCATGGAAGGCTTCTGTAATGTGGGTAGCGGGCACTCCGTAGTCGTGGGCCAGGGACTCCACCGGTTCACCCGCGTTAAATCGGGAGCGCACTGCCGTCAAGGGCGCGCTTCCTGCCACAAACACCGGGTCGCCGCCGGCGATGTCGGGGCGTACCCTCAATAGCTCCCTATCGGTCACCGGCAGAACAAGCTCGTTTGCCCAAGCCCCGTTGAACGAGATTCTCTCCAGGTATGCGGTTATAACTTCGTGGAACACCCGCTGGCCGGTGCTCACCACCGTCAGCAGTCGCAACTGCCGATCTTGTTCATGCTTGGCATAGTCGTACAGCACCTGCGCGCCGTCGGTAAACAACTTCTTGCCGGCCAGGGCGTAGTCCAGTTCCCCCTGATCAATGAGCACTTGGAGCGCTTTGCGGATCCTCTGCATCGGCAGGCCGGTGCGACGAAACGCCTGGACGACTGTGGCTTCCACAAGTCCCACAAATGGGATGCGGCGAGAATCGCCCTCGATGGGTTCCAAGGCGGTGATCACAGGTCCCTGCCGCCGGTATCCATACGCCCATGTCCCAAGGGTGGAAGGATGCATGCCGACATAGCGGGCAACATTCGCCGCCGTGTAGAGCCGACGGCCGAATCTGATGTCCCTGACAGTTTCGGTCTTCCTGGTCATGAGGCTCAGGATAGGAATCCCGGCAACGGGTAACGGACATTGAGATACCGCTCGACTGACTTCGGACTCAAGGCTTTTCGGCCTGTCAGGCCTACCCGCAGCAGGTGTCCATGGTTTCGGCCGACCAGGGGTGATCGGAGGCTATTTCGCCCTCCGGCCGGCCGTTTCGTCCCTTGCATTTTGAGCACACCCACACCTTGGGGACTGCGGCGCCCGGTGGGACCAAGGAGCGATATTGATGGCCGCAATCAGGGCATTTGATATGTAACACCGGCATGGCTATTCCTCGGCCATGTCCACGGCGCTTTTCAACAACCGCGACGTGGCGGCCTCGGCCTGACCCGAAGCGACTCGGGACCACTGTTGGGCCTGAGAAACCCGCTCCGCGACCGATTGGCAATGCTTCACCACCCGATCCGGCGCGCAGGACCCGTCGCCGCGGCGCCGGCCCAAAAGCTCTTTAACGCTCTGCGGGGAAACCAATCCGGCATCCCAGCGGCCTACCGGGACTTCCAGGCCCAGTTCCGCCGTAGCCCGTTCCAAGTCTGGCGGGCCGGGCCATGGGCGACCCTCCGAATCGGCTGACGCCACCGCCCGGCCCACGATCCGATAGGCGCTTCGGTAATCCAACCCGCCGGTCAGCACCATCTGTTCGGCCAGATCGGCGGCCATTGAGAAGTGGGCTCCGGCGGACCGGGCCAAGGCCTCCAGGTCTACCTCCATGTCCCGGGCCACCTCTGCACCCAACCTCACCAATCCGGTGGCCATCTCCACGGTGTCGATCACCTCCCCGTAGGCGTACAACCAGTTGTCGGTGCGAGCCGAAGGAGTGCGCTGGGTGGCCATCAGCCCGGTCACTTTCCCGATCAGGGTTCCGGCGCCGCCCCTGATCACCGCCAGTGAGTAGGGGTTGCGTTTTTGGGGCAGCAGCACCGAAGCCCGCGAGGATGCCCCGGCCAGTTTCACATAACCGAACTGGGGGCTGGCGAAAATCTCCAGGTCCTCGGCCAGCCGGTCGATGGTCAACACCGCCTGCCACGAAGCCACAGCCGCGTCGATCAGGGCATCGGCCGACCACATGCCATCTCGAATGTGGGCGGTGGGCCCGTCGAAACCCAACCGGGAGGACAGGCGTTCCCGCTCAAGCGGGATGGAGGTGCCTCCCACCCCACCCGACCCGGCCGGACATCGGTTCACATACGAGTAACAGGCCCGGATACGTTCCAGGTCGCGGGTGGCCTGCTCGGCGAAACCGGCCAGGTAGTAGCCGAACGAGGAGGGTTGGGCCGGTTGCAGATAGGTGGTGTCGTTCCAACCCGCCCCTGCCAGGTCCCGGCCCCGGTCGGCCAGGGTCTGCGCCAGTTCCGCCACCGCCTCATGCAACCGGATCAACCGGTTCCGCAGGGCGATTCGCAAAGCAATCCGGCCGGCCTCCCGGCGGGTACGACCGGTGGCCAGCCACCCGGCCACCGTTCCCAGCCGCCTTTCCAGTTCTCGTTCCCGGCTGTTGTAAGCGTCTCCGTACCGAGGGTCGTATGGGAAGTCCTCCACCGGGGTGGACCAAAAATCCAGCAACTCCCGGCACAGCGCACCGGCGACGCCATCGGGAAGCACTCCGATCCCATCCAGTTCCAGGACATGGGCCAGGTCCGCCAGGCACAGGCCCCGATGCAGGAACGCGGCGTCGGCCAACTCCAAGGCATATCCGGCTTCCACCAACCGGGGCGATGGACCGGAGCCCAGTCGGCCCTCGGATCCCAGGTACCCCGGGGGTGCTTCGGTCATGCCGCTGGACTCCCCGCAAAGAGACCCGGCGCCCCTCCGCTTACCAGGAACACCACCGTTCCCTCGATTCGGGCAGCTCGTTCGGCCAACGCCGCCAGGGCGGGAGCGCCGAATTCGGGATCCAGGAAAATTCCCTCGGTGGAGATCATCAATCGGGCTGCGGATTCGACCTGGGCCGGATCGGAAGCCAACCCGTCCAGCACCGTCCATTCCACCTCCGGGCGGCGCTCGACTTCCAAGATATCGAGGGCGGCGTCCGACATTTCGGCAATCCGCTCTCGGCACTCGTCCAGGGATCGGTGCACCGACAGACCCACGATATGCCTCCGCCGTCGCCCCGGACGGCGATGCCCGGCCACCAATCCGGCCTGGGTCCCGCACGACCCGGTGGCCAGCCAGATGGCGGAGGCCTCGACACCCAGGGCATCCAACTGGGCGTCCAACTCGTCCACCGCGGTCACATATCCCAAGGCTCCAATCGGATCGGCGCCTCCCCGGCCCACCGTATAGGGTCGATGGCCCCGCTCCTGCAGTTGAGCGGAAACCCTGGCCAAACATGGATCCACGGAGGAGCGCACCGGGTCGCCGGTGAAGGTGATGCCCACCCCCGGCAACTGCTTCAGCAACCGAAAGCAGCCGACCGGCGGCGGATCGGGGTCCCCGAACAAAACCACCTCGACCGCCAGGCCCCGGCTACGGGCGGCCAGAGCCGCCAGGAGCACCCAGTTGGAGGCCGGGCCGCCTCCGGTGACAAAGTAGTCGGCGCCCGAGGACAGGGCGGCGCCGATCAGATAGTCCAGGGGCCGGGCCTTGTTGCCGCCCAGACCCACCCCGGTGAGGTCGTCCCTCTTGAGCCACACCTCCCTGCCCAGGGCCTCGGACAGCCTGGGCGCCTCCTGAAGCGGGGTGGGGAGGTTGGCCACCGACACCCGGGGAATCAAGCACTCTCTCCCAACACCCGGTCCACAAACTCCGGCGCCGCTCCCATCACCTTGCGCAGATCGAACAGGCTTTCTATCTCCCGGCGACCCAGGTGTCGGGCCACCCGCTCATCCGCCAACAGCGCGTCGACGAACTCCATACCCGACTCCACTCCCTTCATGGAGGCCTCGTAGACGACATCGTGGGCGGTGTGCTTGCCGATCCGGTCCGCCAGTGCCCGCATGACCGGCTCGGCGAAGACAAAGCCCCGCTGCGCTTCGATGTTTTTCATCATCCGCTCCCGGTCCACCACCAGCCCCTCCAGCAGGACGGCGGCGAACCCGGTGGATGCCAGGGTCAGGGCACAGGCCTGCGGCAAGGCCACCCACTCGGCCTTCCAGGACCGGCCATCCCGCTCATGCAGCTGGATCATGGCCTCGGTCATCACCACCGCCTGGGATCGAACCAGCCGGGCCAGCGTGTCGAGGTGCTCGGAGAACTCCGGGTTGCGCTTCTGGGGCATGGTGATGCTGCCCACCGTTCCCGGGATGAACGGCTCTCTCACCTCTCCCAGTTCCAGGCGCTGCAATTCCATGATTTCATTCCCGATCTTGGCGACGGTGGTGGACGCCATAGCCAACAGCAGTACGAACTCGGCCGGGCGGTCGCGGCTGGTGATCCAGGGAATGGTGGGAACTCCCAGGCCGAGGCGGTGGGCGAAGGCTTCAAGCAGCGGGATGGCCGCCGCCCCCCAGAACTCCATGGTGCCCAGCGCCCCGCCCAACTGCACCACCTCCCACCGCTTGCGGCCTTCCCCAAGGCGCCGGCGATGCCGGGCGATCTCGTCGGCCCACACCGCCGCCTTGAACCCGAAGGAAATGGGAAGGCCCGGTTGGGCGTGAGTTCGTCCCAGCATGGGAGTGGTGCGATGGGTGGCGGCGTGGCTTCGGCAAGCCCTCTCCAAACGAACAAGGTCCCCCTCCAGGAGATCCCCCACGTGCTTCATCACCAGGGCGGCCCAGGTGTCGCTCACATCCTGCACCGTGGCCCCGTAGTACACCCATTCCCGCGCCTCCTCGGGCAGTTCTTGGCGAAGCACCCTGATCAGGCCCAGGGTGGAATGACCGGTGGCGCGGGTTTCCTCCGCCACCCGACTCAGGTCGAGGTCCATCTCGCCCAGATGGGCCCGGATTGCCCCGGCCGCCGTCTTCGGCGCCAGCCCCACGTCGGCCTGCGCCTCGGCCAGGCAGGCCAGAATCTCCAGCCAGGATGAGAAACGGGCTTCCTCCGAGAGAATGTTTCTTGCCTCCTCCGACGCCCACAGATGCCCGTAGACCGTGGAGTCGCCCAGAAAGATGCTCATCCTACGGCAGCGGCCACCTGATCCACTCCGGCCAGCCACCGAAGCGCCCCCCGGACCTCGTCGAGGTTCGCTCCCCACGGCACCACGGCCCGCCCGTCGAACAATTCGGTTCCCCGCTCCAGCATGCAGCACTTCACCAGCCACAGGCCGTCGGGATCGTCCCTGTCCACCCGTTTCTTGGGACAAATATCCACCTGAGGTGGCTCATCGCCGTAGAAGTGCCGATGGAACTGCATGGATCGCTCGCATCCGATCATCACCCAGTCCGATCGGTCGGCGGGGCGGGTGTCGAGAAAGGAGAGGGAGGCGGGCATTTCCAGGCCGGCGCCGCGACAGGGCACCAGGTAGGAATCGGACGGCGCCGTGCCCGCCAGATCGGAAAAGCTGACTGCCGAAACCTCCAATTCGATGGGAGGGAGATCCTCGTCGAACGCCACTACCTGCCGGGCCTGGGTCAAAAGCTTGGGAGGATCGGGAGGGGTTACCTCCGTCACCCGAATCACCAGCGGCGAGGGTTCCCAGATGAAGTTGATGTGCTCGTACATTCCCTTCACCAGGTAGACCGAGACCCCCGGACGCCGGTGGCGGCGGGCGGCGCCGGCCAGAGCGGTGGCGTTGCCGCAATCGACGGTCGGGTCTTCCACCAACATGGCCTCATCAGGGCCGGCCCACACCGCAACATCGGTCACCGACACGAACAGGTCATCGGAGTCCGCCCGGGCAACCGCCGCCAATCCCACCTCGTCACCGTGGACCAACCCCACATAATCGGTCCGCCGGTAAACCTCGCGGCCCATCAGATAGTCCACCATAAAGTCGGAATCGGGCGTGCGGTCGATGTGTTGCACCGACAGCCCACGGTAGGGATGAGCCCTTGCGTTGGGTGAGGGCCGCTCAGCTAACGCCATTGCCACTTCTCGGGTCGCGGAACCCCCAATTGTAATGGGAGGTCACCCTGCCGGCTGGGACAGGATGACCTCCTTTATCGAAGATGGGAGTTCCGATCAGCCGGCCAGTTCCTTGCGAACCATCTCGGTTCCCGACACCAGGGCGTGCAGTTTGTCCACGGCGATATAGCGTTGCAGAAGGATCAAACCGCAGTCGGTGGTGACGCCCAACTTGTCGGCGGGGATGTACTCCAACAGCCGTCGGATGCGGCCCGCCACCTGGTCGGCGGTTTCGGTGATGGTCGACTTCACGTCGATGACTCCCGCCCAGAAGCTCACGTTGTCCGGCAGGGGGTGCTCCTTGATCACCTCCAACCCCGAGAGGTCGTCGGAACGCCGTCCGCAGCTCTCCAGGTTGAGCACATCGAAGTTGCCGCCGTAGGCCTGCGGCACGATGGCGGCGGTGGCGGCGGGAGCGTCTCCCTCGCGGATGGTGAGGTCGAAGATCTCGCCGGCGCCTGCCGTTTCATCGGGATAGTATGCCGGGGTTCCGCCCCAGTTGCCCCAGCAGATGTGAACGATGATCTTGGCGTTCTTGACGCCATCCACCGCCCGGTTGAATGCCTCGATGGCCCAGTCCTCGTAGAAGTAGGGCCAGGTGAACTCGTCCAACTGGATGAAGTCGATTCCCATGGCGTCCACTTCCAGGATGTCCTCGTTGATCGCGTCGGCGATCGCCATGGCCCGGTCGTGGGGGGCGTCATAGTGGAGATCGTTGGTGGCCTGGGCCAACACCTGGATTCCGGTGTACTGGATCTTGGTGGGCTTGTTGGTGGCCCGCCGCAGAGCCCGGGCCTGTTCAACCATGACCGCTCCCCGCCGCTTCACCTCCCGGGTGAGGGTCCCCGCGTGGAGGCGGGAGTAGATCGGGAATCCGAGATACCCGCCCTTCAGGTCATAACCGAGGCGCTTGTAGTAGTAATAAAGCGCCTGATCCGCATAGTTGTCGCCGTGCAGCCGACCATCGGTGATGATGTCCAGCCCGGCGTTCTCCTGATCGGTGGCCAGCGACGCCATGGCGTCCTCCAGGGCCTCCCTTACGAAGGAGTCGGGCGGTTCCTGGTCGCCGGTCCACTCGCGCGCCACATGGGCGTCCCACCACCGCGGATTGGGGTAGTTTCCCACCATTGAGGTGGGGATGGTCACCTCTTGGCCTCTGATCTGCATGGCTGCTCCTTTCGCCTGACCGGTGCTCGCACATGTCCAACCGGTCCCTTTCGCTCGCAAGTCGCCAAGGCGGATCGCTCACATCGCCTCACCCGACCTTCCGCATCCTATACCAATAGCAGATGCGAACAGTCTCAAAACGGTGGTTTTTTGGAGCTGGTCACACTGCAGGCAGCTATTGGGCCGTCCAACCTCCGTCCACCACCAGGCCATGCCCGGTCACATAGGACATCCGCTCCGACGCCAGCGCCGAGATAGCGTTGGCGATGTCGTGGGGCTGGGCAACCCGGCCCAGGGGAATGCGAGACTCGACGGCCGCTCTCAGTTCGGGTTGATCGAGACGCCAGGAGGTCATGGGAGTCTCGGTCATTCCGGGACAGACGGCATTGGAACGGATGCCATCGGCGGCGTAGTCCACCGCAATCGATTTGGCCAGCAGAAATGCCGCTCCCTTGGACACCGAGTAGGCCGCCCTTCCGGGAAACGGGACAATTCCCGCCACGGAGGCGACCGTGATGATGTGCCCCGACCGACGGGTAACCATCGATGCCAGCGCCTGCCGGGAACACAGGTACAGCCCTCGCACGTTCACGGCCACCACCCGATCCCATTCCCCAAGGGGCGTCTCATGCAACCGGGTGGCCGACGCCGAGCCGGTGATCCCGGCGTTGTTGACCAACAGATCCACCGGTCCCAGCCGTTCCTCAATGACGGCAAAGGCGCTTTCCACCTGCTCGGGCTGGGAGACATCGGCGCCGACGCCCACCCCGTTTCCGGCCGCGGCCGCCGCCCGCTCTCCGTCCAGGTCCAACACCCCCAGTTGGAACCCGTCCGAGCGAAGACGCCCACAGGTGGCCCATCCGATCCCTGACCCTCCTCCGGTTACCACCGCCACACCCATGATCTCCTACCTTCCGTTGCCCGACTGCCGTACAGCATTCACTACGCCATCTGCGCGTTTAGAATCGCCTAAATGGCCAAACTAGCAGATAAGACGGCTCTCATTACCGGCGCCGGGGGCTCGATCGGTCGAGCCGCCGCCCTGCTGTTCGCTTCCCAGGGAGCATCGGTGGCGGTGGTGGATCTCGACGGGGAGGCAGCCGGGGAAACGGTGGCGATGATTGCCGAAGAGGGCGGGGAGGCTCTGGCCCTGACAGCCGATGTGTCAAACGACCAACAGATTCGAGCCGCGGTGGATCGGGCGGCGGAGACTTTCGGCGGACTTGCTGTGATCTACAACAACGCCGGCGTCGATTCGAGGGGTTCGGTGGCCGACGCCACCGAAGCAGACTGGGATCGCTGCTTCGCCGTGAATGTCAAGGGAACTTTTCTGACTTCCCGGGCCGCCATCCCTCACCTGCGGAAAGCCGCCGGGGCCTCGATAATCAATCAGGCGTCGGTGGCAGGACTGGTGGGCGTGGGGGGAATGGCCGCCTACGGCGCGGCCAAGGGCGCCTTGGTGGCCCTTACCCGCTCCATGGCGGTGGACCTGGCCCCCATGGGCATCCGGGTGAACGTGGTGTGCCCGGGCACGGTCCACACCCCGTTGATCGAGCCTCTCCTGCGCCAACGCGGTGGAGGTGATCTTGAGCGGGGCATGAGGATGACCACCGTCAAATACCCGATCGGGCGGCTGGGCAAGCCGGAGGAGATCGCCCAGGCTGCACTTTTCCTGGCGTCCGATGACGCCAGTTTCGTCACCGGGTCGGTGTGGGCCGTGGACGGCGGGATGACCGCCCAGTAAACGATGGGATTCCATCTCGGCTCGGACAAGCTGACCGATCTCGCCTCGGCCGCCCGCCTGGTTCCCAGCGGAGGCTTGGTGGCGTTGGGGGGAAGCCTGTCGGCCCGGCTCCCCATGGCATTGGTGCGGGAGTTGATCCGGCAGGGGACCTCGGAACTGCATGTGGTGGGCTCCGCCCACTCGATCGACGTGGACATGCTGGTGGCGGCCGGCGCTATGAAAGTGTGCGAGCAGAGCTATGTCGGATTTGAGCAGGACCACGGACTGGCCCCCGCCTTCCGCCGGGCGGCCCAGGCGGGCGACCTCGAGGTGCGGGAAAGCTGCTGCGATACGGTTCTGACCCAGATCAGAGCGGCGGAGATGGGATTGCCTTTCCTCCCCGTGCGGGGGGTCAAGGGCACCAACATCGCAGATTTGCACCCCGAATACCGGGAGGTGATCTGTCCCTTCACCGGGGAGACCCTGGTGGCGGTCCCCGCGCTCTCCCCGAATGTGGCCCTGCTCCACGCCCCTATGGGAGACCGGGCGGGAAATCTTCACCTGGAGCAGCCTTACGTGCTTGATGAGCGATTCGCGGCCGGTTCGGCGGCGGTGGTGGCCACCGTGGACAGGATCGTCTCCACCGAGGAAGTGGCCGAGGCGGGGATAGTCATACCGTCCTATCAGGTGGCGGCGGTGGCGGAGGTCCCGTTCGGAGCCCACCCCACCTCGTCGTATCCCGGCTACGCCTACGATCGGCGCCATCTCGCCGAGTGGGTGAAAGCAGCCTCCACGCCCCGGGGCGCCGCCGGCTACCTGGAGCGATATGTGACCTCGGTGGACGAAACCGAATACCGCAGCCTGATCGGTCGATCACGCCTGGAGCAACTGGCCGGCTACACCGAATCCACCGAGGCCTGGATGGCTCTCTACTCATGAGGTTCACCTTCGATGAGTGGTTTGTGGTGGCCCTGGCACGAACCATCGCACAGGAAGAAGTGGTTTTCCACGGCTTTGCCAGCCCGTGCGCCCAGGTTGCCATGCATCTGGCCAAACGCACCCACGCACCCGACATGATGCTGATCGAAGGCGCCATGTACGCGGTGGACCCCAACCCCCCTTTTATTCCTCCCACCGGCAACGACGCGGCGCTCAAGCAGGGAGCGGCCTATTCGATGCGTTTCGAGGAGTTCTTCGACGCGGCGGTGCGGGGCGACATCGACCGGATGTTCCTCTCCGGCATCCAGATCGACGGCTATGGCAACGCCAACCTGACCGCGGTGGGCGGGATGCCCCAGCCCAAGGTGAAGATCGGAGGAGGGGGCGGGGGATGCAATGTCTCCGCCACGGTTGGACACCTGACCATTTGGAGCACCAACCATCGGACCGGTCGATGCCTGGTGTCGGCCTGCGACTTCATAACCGACGTGGGCCACCGCACCCCGGCGGGCGACCGGGCCGATCTGGGGTACACCGGAGGAGGCCCCGACTGGATGGTCACCGAACTGGGGGTCTTCGACTTTTACGAGGGCGAGGCTCGCCTGCGCAGGATCTTCCCCGATGTGACCCTGGACGAAGTCCGGGAAGCCACCGGATTCGAACTCCGGGTGGCGGCGGATCTGAGCGAGGTTGACCCGCCCGACCGCTCTCAGATCGAGTGGGTGAGAAGACTCGACCCGCTCGGCGTCCGACGCAACGAGTTCCGGCCGCCGGAGCTGCGGAGATCATTCCGGCTGTGACCCTCGACTCGGTGTTCAACCCACAGAGGGTGGCCCTGGTGGGCGCCTCCGACCGTCCCGGAAAGATGGGATCGGTGCTGTGGCGGAACCTGGCGGGGTTTCGGGGCGAGGTGATCCCGGTGACCTCGTCGGCTTCCCGGGTGGGCGGGGTGAAGGCCTACCCCTCCTTGCCGGAGGTGGAAGGGGACGTCGATCTGGCGGTGTTGGCCGTCCCGGCCCGAGTTGCGCCCCACATAGCCCGCCAGGCCCACGCCAAGGGAGTCGGGGCGATGGTGGTGCTGGCGGGAGGGTTCGCCGAGACCGGATCCGAGGGCGCGGCTCTCCAGGAGGAACTGGCGGCGGCGGCCGGCGAGGTGAGAGTGGTGGGGCCCAACTGCCTGGGGGTGCAGAACCTGGCCGTCGGCCTCAACGCTTCCATCACCACAGAGGGGCGCCTGCAGCCGGGCGGGGTGGCCCTCATCTCCCAGTCCGGCGCCTACGGCATGGCCATCCACACCCGGGGCGAGGAGGACCACATCCGTTTCGGGAAGGTCTACTCCTCGGGGAACAAGATGAACATCTGGGATCACGAAGTGATCGAATACCTGCGCGATGATCCCGACACCTCGGTGATCTGCCTGCTCTTGGAGTCGGTCCCCGGAGGGAGACAACTGGCGGAAGCCATCCGTTCGACCACGCCCCACAAACCGGTGATCGTGGCCAAGACCGGTCGCTCAGAAGCAGGAAGCCGGGCGGCCCGCTCGCACACGGGCGCACTGGCCACCAACGATACCGTTTTCGGCGCGGCCATGCGACAGTCGGGCGCCTTGCCGGTTCGCTCGGGGCTGGAGATGCTGGACGTCGCCCATTACCTTTCCTCCCAGCCCCACCCTTTGGGCAACCGGGCCGCCATCATCACCAACTCGGGCGGCATGGGAGTGGAATTGGTGGATCTCCTAAGCAGGGTGGGCGTAGAGACACCCCAGCTTTCTTCGGAACTCCGAGCGCAGGTGGCCGCCCGACTGCCCGCCTTCGGCTCCGCCCGCAACCCGGTGGACATGACCCCGGCGTGGGCCCGCTTTGCCGAGCTTTACCCGTGGCTCATCGAAACTCTCGCCCGCTCGGGAGAGGTTGATCTGATCATCCCGATGCTTCTGCAGAGGGCGGCCATGGACACGGCCGTGGCGGAGGGGATCGTGGCCGCGGTGGGAAGGCTGGAGGCCGATGGCGTGCCGGTGCCGGTGTACATATGCTGGGTGGCCCCCCGGGCGGCCCGATCCAACGCCGACCCCCTGCAGGAGGCCGGGATTCCCTGCCTGGAGTGGCCCGAGCGCACCGCCCGCGCCGTCGGCCAAACCGTGCGTTACGCGCTGCAAAAGCCTCCGTCTGCGCCCCCGCCTTCGGGCCAGGTCCCTGCCAGAAGGCTTCCCGCAGGCCGGATGGCCGTGACGGCTGCGGCGGAACTGCTGGCCGAGTATGGGATCCGAACGGTGGAGACAGTGGCCTGCGGCGCTTCCGCCGAGGCGGTCCGGGCCGCCGAAGCCATTCCGGGGCCGGTGGTGATGAAGACCGGCGCCCCCATTGCACATCGCACGGAGTTGCAGGGCGTTCGGCTGGGACTAACCGACCCGGAGGAGGTGTCCGACGCCTACCACCATCTGGCTTCCCTGGGAGGGCCGGTGCTGGTGCAACCCCAGCTGCGAGGCACGGAAGTGGTGGTGGGAGGCCTACGCGACGCCACCTTCGGGCCGGTGGTGATGGTGGGGATGGGGGGGACGGCGGTGGAGGTGACCGGAGATGTCGCTTTTGCCCTGGCGCCGATCGGATCGGAGGAGGCTCGGCGCATGATCAAGTCCCTGCGGGGCTACCCCCTGCTGGCCGGGTTCCGGGGACAGCCGCCTGCCGACCTGGCCGCCCTGGGCGGCATTCTGTCTTCGGTCGGGAGGTTGCTGGACGATCACCCTGATATTGTTGAGATCGATTTGAACCCGGTGATGGTCACCGCTGATCACGCCACCGCGGTGGATTGGAAGATCAACGCGGCCAACCGAATGCGACCCTGAAAAGGGCGGAACAGAAAGGACATCTGGCAATGACGCTCACCTCTTGGGATATCCGGCCCGAGGTCATCAGCATCCACGACTGGGGACCGGAGATCGACTCGATGCTGGAAAATCCCGACGACGATCGGGTGGTATTCAACGTCGACGAGACCAACACCCGTCCCTACGACGCCATTTTCCTGGGCGGCGGCGCGGCCGGCCGATTCGGCTCGGCGTACATGCGAGCGATGGGGGGGCGGCAACTGATTATCGAGGCGTGGCCTTTTTTGGGTGGATCATGTCCGCACAACGCCTGCGTTCCCCATCACCTGTTCAGCGAGGTGGCGGCCGAGCTCATGCTGGCCCGCACTTTCAGCGGGCGGTTTTGGTTCCCCGACATGGACGGCAAGATCACCTCGATCAAGGAAATCGTCGACTTGTTCCGGGCGGGCCGAATAGCTCCCCACGCCATCATGAACTTTCAGAGCAAGGAACAGCTTGATCTCGAATACGTGCTCAATGCCCGCGGAACCATCATCGACGCCCACACCGTGGAGGTGGCGGGCCGCAGATTCACCGCCAAGAACCTGATCCTGGGCCTGGGCGCCCGGTCAAGACCGCTGGACTGTCCCGGCGCCGATCTGCACGGGGTCTACACCTACGAGACCCTGGTGGAGGACCTCGACTACGAGCCGGGCGACACGGTGGTGGTGATCGGCGGCTCCAAGACGGCCGTCGAATACGGTTGCTTTTTCCAGGCCACCGGACGGCGCACCATCATGGTGGTCCGCTCCGAGTTGCTGAGAATCCTGCCCGACGGCGAGACCCGCGACTACGCCATCACCATGATGCGGGAACAGGGCATGGAGATCTGGGAGAACTCGGTGGCCACCCACCTGGAGGGGGACGAAGACGGCAAGGTGAAGGCCATAACCGTGCTCACGCCCGATGGGCCCCGACGGATCGAGACCGACTTCGTTTTCCACGGCCTGGGCGAGATTCCCAACTCGGAGCCGGCGGTGGAAAAACTGGGCGTGAAGGTGGGAGACGAGGGCCAGGTGATCGTCAACCCGCAGATGCAAACGTCGGTTCCCAACGTCTATGCCATCGGCGACCTGATCGGCCGCCCGATGGAGATGTTCAAGGCCCGCAAGTCGGGGATGTACGCCTCCCGACACATCATGGGCGAGGATGTCCACTACGCCTTCGACGAGTTTCCCGACTTCCTGCACACCCACTACGAGGTGTCATGGTTCGGGATGGGCGAGGAGGAGGCCCGCGAGGTCTATGGCGACGTCACCATCATCAAGATGCCGCCGGACAGCGAGGATGGCTGGGAAGTGGCGTTGCCCGCCACCGACCGGATGATGCTCTACGCCTTCGCCGACCCCCGCAAGTCGGGGTTTCAGAAGCTGATCATCGCCTCGGAGTCCCGCAGAGTGGTGGGCGCCCATCACGTCGGCGCCGGGGCCCGGGACGCCTTCCAGTACCTGTTCCAGCTGTACAAGCGGGGGCTGACCATCGACGATTTGGCGGTGATGGACGAACTGTTCCTCAATCCCACCCACTTCATCCAGCTTTCTCGCCTGCGGGCAGGAGCGCAGAACCTCCAAGACCTCTAAATCGATCCAATGACCACCTGGCGGGAGATTGCTCTACCGGCCGAGGTCATCAATGCCCGCTCGCGCCCTGGTCGGGACACCGGCCTGACCATGGTTATCGACAGCGGCATGGGTCTGGCGGCCAGCTGTGATGTGTTGTCGGTGGCCGGTGGCTGGATCGACCATTGGAAGTTGAGCTTCGGGACTTCCGCCCTGATGCCCGAACAAGTCCTCGAAGAGAAGCTGGCCCTGATCCAAGACGCCGGCATACTGGTCTTTCCCGGAGGGACCCTGTTCGAGTCGGCGGTCCTCAACGGCCACGGCGACGGCTACTTCGAGCGGGCCGTGGAGATCGGGTTCACCGCGGTGGAGATATCGGAGGGAACTATCGAACTCCCCGCCGGCCAACGGGTTTCATACATCGAAAAGGCGGCCCGGGCGGGGTTGACCGTTATCTCGGAGGTGGGCAAAAAGGACCCCGTGGGGCAACCCGGACCCCGGAAGTTGGCCGAACAGGCCCTGGGTGACCTGGAGGCCGGCAGCGAATGGGTGGTGGTGGAGGGGCGGGAATCAGGCAGGAACGTGGGGGTGTTCAACCCTGCCGGGGGGGTTTACCCACAAGCGGTGGAAACCATTGCCCGCCACGTTGGAGAGGGCTTGGTTCGGTTGGTGTGGGAGGCGCCCCGCAAGAGCCAACAGGTGGCTTTCATCCACCGGTTCGGACCCAACGTGAACCTGGGCAACATCGATCCGCGCCGGGTTCTGGCCACCGAAGCACTCCGCGCCGGGTTGCGTTTCGAGACGCTGCAAACGGTGGCGAGGGAGCAGCAATCCGGTCGGAACGATGATTTGGGAGATAGTCGCCGGTTGGGGACCGCCTTCTTCCCGACCCCCTGAGACGATGGCGCGAGCCGCCAAAGTTGCCTTCGCCTGCCTGCTGGCGGCCTCCTTCATGGGAGTCGGCCCGGGGGCAGATGCGCAATCGCCTCCCGGCGGGTTTGCCGATGTGGATGAGGGGACGTATTACAGCCAGGCGGTAGACGAGCTCGCCGCCGACGGGCTTTTCGAGGACACGGAGTGCCCGGCGGGGTTCTGCCCCGCCCAACCGTTGGATCGCCGGACGATGGCGGTGTGGATTGTGCGCCTGCTCGACGGAGAGGACCCTTCGCCGGTTCAGAGCGGGCGCTTTGCCGATGTGGATCCCTCCTGGTTCCACGCTCCCTTTATCGACCGGATGGCTGAGTTGAACGTCACGATGGGCTGCGGTGACGGTACGCTGTTCTGCCCGGATGACCGGGTGACGCGGGCACAGATGGCGGTATTTCTGTCGCGGGCGTTCAAGTTGGCCGACGGGCCCGATCCGGGATTCGCCGATGTTCCGTCGGATGCCTGGTTCGCATCCGACGTGGCCAAACTGGCGGCGTCGGGGATAACGGCGGGCTGTGGGGATGGATCGATGTTCTGCCCCCAAAGCGACACCACCCGTGCGCAGATGGCCACCTTCCTGTGGAGGGCCCAGAGCATCGTTGCCGAGCTCCGGGACTCCCGACTAACCATGGGAGGGATCGACCTCGCCCCGCTGGTGCATGAGATTCTGGACGGTCCCGGCCATCCCGACGAACTCGTCGTCGCCGGGGAGTTGGGAATGGCGTTCCTGGTCAACAGCTTGCGGGCCAACCTGGATCTGCCCTTACTGGACTACGACCTGTATGTTGCTGCGGTGGCTCGCAACTGGTCGGAAACGATGGCTGAGGCCGGACGGGAGGGGTTTTACCACAATCCGTCTTACTCGGCCCAGTATCCACCGGGGTGGCGGGCGGCCGGGGAGAACATTGCCTGGTATCCGATCTTCGGCGAAGCCGACGAATGGGACGATCTGGCCGACGCCGTGGTCAGGGCTTTCGAAGGCCTGGCGAACAGCCCGGACCACTACGGGAACATGATCCACCCGCGCTTCAACCGGATAGGAGTGGGTTTGGCGGTGTCTGGTGGGTATCTGTACGTCACCCAGAACTTTGCCTACTACCCGAACTGACGCAACCCGTTTGAACAGCCTGGTGTGCTCATACTCCGAACATCGCGGAAGGTCCAACCATCATCCCGTCTCGGACCGGTGGGAAGCCTGATCTAATCGGCCAGATCGGCCAGGAGACCCTGGGTCTCTTCCGTGCCGTTTCCAGTGTCGAACGGAACCGCCCACACGTCGGTGGCGCCGGCGTCGACAAATGCCTGCAATCCCGAGCGCACCGCCTGCTCGTCGCCGCCGATCACCACCTCGGCCGGGCTGTTCACTCCCGCCCGGTCCAACATGCGCCGATAGTTGGGAAGCATGCCGTACATGGCGAAGGTGGAGGCGGCCACCTCCCTCACCCGGTCCCGGTCGGGATCGAGCGCCACCGGGATACCGGCCACGATGCGCGGTGATGCCCGCCCGGAGATCTCGGCGCCCCGGGCGGCCTCAGGCGCCACCACCTGTTCGATGTACCGGGCGCCGGCCATCCAGGTGTTCACCCCGTCGGACAGTTCCCCGCCCAGACGGCACATCATCGGGCCCACCGCCCCCACTATCACGGAAACCGGCCCGGCCCCGGGAAACTGGATAGCGGCCTGCACTTGGTAGTGCTCGCCGGAGAAAGTGCATCGGCCGTCGGCGAGCAGAGCGTTGAGGATGGTGAGGTACTCCCGCAGGTGCCCCAGCGGGCTTGCATAATCCAGGCCGTGCATGTTCTCGATCACCACCCGGTGGGAAACCCCCACTCCCAACACCAGGCGACCCGATGCCAACTCCTGCACCGTCGCCGCGGCCTGGGCCAGGGCCACCGGATGCCTCGGGTAGGTGGGAATCACCCCTACCCCCAGTTCGATCCGCGATGTGGCGCGAGCCGCGGCGGCCAACATAGTCAACGAGTCCATGTGCCGGCTGAAGTGATTGCACCAGGCCGCACCGAATCCCGCCTCCTCGGCGGCCACCGCATCGGTCACAACGTCGCTGGGGGATCGGGGCGCCCCCAGACTCTCCGAACCTATGGTTGCAACGATCCGCATCTGCCCACTCCTTTCGATTGGCCGGTCCGGGTGTGACCCTCCCGCCGCAAGGCTACCTTCCGATTCTGGGAAACGTGCTCCGGTCAGCTGGTGCAGGCCAATCCGTCGTTGTTGCCGTCGAGTCGGTCGTAGTCCTGACCCACCACCCGGAGTGGTTTGAACCGGTTCGGGATGTCCCCGCAGTTCACGTCGTTGCTCTGATTGCCCAATTCGGGAAGGGCAGCGCAGGGGTCGCCCGCCTGGGACGTATAAGGACAGTTTCCACCGGTGACCAAGGCGGCGAGGGTGGTGGTGGTTTGTGGTGGGGCCGCGGTTGGCGCCGGTGCGGTGGTAGTGAGAGTCACCCCCGAATCACAGGTGTCCAACATATCTTCCAACGCGTCTACCTCCGCCCGGTCGGCGGTCAGCCCCCAGGCGATCTTGACCGTGATCCAGTCGGTAGCGTACCGGCACCAGGCCGATCGCTGGGGCGGCTTCCACTCGGCCGGATCGCGCGCCCCTTTTGAGCGGTTGGAGGAGGCGCTGACCGCGGTGAGCGCCTCCGGGCGAACCCGATCGTTGGCGTAGTCTCTCTTCCGCGAGGAACTCCACTGCCAGGCCCCGGACGAATGCGCTTCGGCCAGGGGGACCATGTGGTCGATGTCCAGGTCCGAAGAGTTGGAGATCACTCTCCCGTCGTACCAGGAGAGCCAGGTGCCGTCGGAGCGCCTCTCTTCCTCCAGCACCGCGCATCGGGTGTTGCATCCGGACCTGACGCTTCTCCACCGTCCGTACTCGCCGCGATCGTACCCCACCCCACCGTTGCTCTCCGCCGCCACCGCCAATCCCGCCAGAGTCCCGCCGGAGGTGGGTTGATTGGTCCGGGGTGGGAGAGTGGTGGTGGTAGTAGTCGTCGTGGTTGTGGGAGTGGGCGGAAGGGTCGTAGTGGTGGTGGGAGGGGTCGTAGTTGTGGTGGTGGGAGGGGGAAGGGTGGTAGAGGAGGTTGTTGCAACCGGCGCCGCAGTGGTGGGAGAGGTGGCGATGGTGGAAGTGGTCTGGGCGGTGGCCGTTTCCGCAGTGGTGGTGGTGTTGCCGGGCGGGGCAGAAGTGGTGGTGGTGGCCTCCTCGGCGGCGGCTGCGGCAACCTCGGCCGCGGCGGTGCTGGTGGTGGCCGGGTTCGAAGTCGCATCGGCAGCGCTGGCCGTAGCGGGCGGGGAGTCGACCTCGCCGTTTTCGATTTGAAGGTCGCCGCCCGATTCGTCGGGAGCAGTGGTCGGCGCGGCTTCGGGGGCGGGTTGGGCATCGGCGGTGGCGGGCGCACCGGAGGCCGTGACCTCAGGAGCCGGGTTCTGCGCCTCGCCGATTCCGGCCATCGGGTCGATTATCAACGCATTCAGCCACACCAACTGGCCCAACCCGAAGATCAACGCCAAAATCAACATCGAGACGCGCCTCCCCTGCCGGGGCGCGGGCCGATAGGAAAGCCGCCAGAACCAGAGGGCCACCATGGCAGGAAAAAGGAACACGGCCATCACCCCGAACAGAAACCAAACCAGCACCTTGAACCACCCGTACCGATAGGTGGCCACCCGCGCCTTGATGCGGCGATAAAGGGATAACAGAGGAAACGGGCGACGGGAGGGTGGCATGGTAAAAGATCAGCTTATCTCGCGAAATTCAACGAGGCTTGCAGTGAGCCGTCTCCGGGTTCGGCAAGTGGCGAATCCCCGCACTTTGGTCGATGGTTGCTGCATGCCCCCCATCTCTGTCACCCCATCCCTTTAAGCTTGTAGGAACGCAGCCACCGGTATCGACCATGACACAAGAACAACCCGCAACCAAGGGTGACAAGAGCAACGGAGAGGCCCGCCATCGAGATGGAGACCCGTTGACATGATCACTCAGCAGGAGTTCGAGTCCATCCTTGAGGATGGGACGAAACGCATTGAGGGTGATATACGTTGGAACGACAGCAAGGACCATCCACCCGCTCAACAGTTTCGGGTTAAGGTGCTGTCGAATCCCGGATGGCCGCTGACTGCCATAGCTTGGTGACCCCCGGTCCGGTAAGCTCTCCTATCTCCTCAGACACGATGTCGCGGGTCGGATTATCGGCCTTGATCTCGGCCGTGTCGCTCATCGGAATCCCACGTCCGAACTATTGGACGAACGCACAAACACCGGTGGACAGACCGATTCCGAGACAAACAGGCCTACATCCCCAACGACATCACGGCAGAGTGGAATCAACCGGTCGAGGTTTGGGGACAATTCTGCAGAGAAGTGGGAATCTCCCATCTCGGCACGATGAACTCTCCAGCTGCGCAGGAGGAATTGCCGTTATGAAACCAGATGAACTGTGCCGGTCGTTGAACGACAGCCTGCCTGGACTCTACGAGTGTGGCTTGGCGCCAAGAGGCACGACGCAGGTCCGTACCCCGATGCTGTATCCAGACGGGGGGGTCGTTGATGTATACATTCAGGAGAACTCAGACCATTACGTAGTGACCGATTACGGAGATGCGTTCGGGTGGCTCCTGATGCAGTCAGCCGGCGGCAAACTCTCCCCGAATCAACGCCTGTTGGTGGATGATGTGGTTCTCACGCAGGGCATTGATCTCAACAAGGGTGAACTCCAAATGCACTGTCGAGACGTCGCCTCTTTGGGCAGAGCAATTCAAAGTGTCGCCCAAACCGTAGTACGCGTTTCCGACCTCTGGTTTACCTTCCGCACCAAAAGAGGGGATTCGATAGCTGACGATGTGGATGACTGGCTTGGACAACGGTTCTTTGAGTTTCATCGAAGCGTCAGGTATGACGGGCGGTCAGGACTGAGATGGACAGTGGACTATCGGGTGCTCTCAGGATCTCGCACCTTTCTGATGTTCCTCCTGAGCAGCGGCTCCCGCTCTGCGGCTCGCAGAATCAGCGAACATGTCGTAGCGGGATGTGTTGATTTGATTCACCTGTCAGAATCAGAGAATGCCTCTTTGGTCTCACTCTTTGACGACACCACCGACGTTTGGCAGCCGGAGGACTTTCATTTGGTGGAAAGCGTCTCTCAAACGGCCATGTGGTCGCGGCCGGATCAATTGGAACGCCTCCTCACGGCTGCCTGAGGACTGCGCTCAGCCCACCAGGTAGCGCAGATCGCCTTGGCGGCGGGTTCTGCCTTGGGCGTCGGTCCACTCCAGGAACGGCACTGCGTATTTGCGGGAAAGGCCTGCTGCGGCTCGAAAAGCGCTCACGGTGAAGGGCTGTACCATGCCGCCGGCGATGTCCAACAATTCTTCCACTTGTTCGGGCAGGTAGCAAATGGCGGGAGTCACCCTGACCAGGTCTCCGGCTCTGACCAGGGCGTGCACCAGATCCTCGTCCAAGCCGAGTTCGGCCGGCGACGAGACCAGCAGCCCCCTCTCCCCAAGCTCCCGGCGGGCTCGGACCCAGTCAGAAGCCTCGGCGGGGTCGAGATCGAGTTCGGCGTCCGGGTCCCGGATAGCCGTCCCCTCCAGGTGCAGACGAGGATGCGATCCGATCAACTCCACCAGGATCGCCTGCTCGGTCGCAAGCTCCGAGGACGCCCGGGCCGCCGGCAACCCCACCCGGAACGGATGCCGACGGTGGAATTCACCCGCCATCGCCTCCAGCCGGGCGGTGATCGTCTCGGCCCGTTCCTTCGAGAGCGCCACGCCCCCCACAGTCAAGGACCCCGTGGGAGCGCCCCCCCGGGTATGGGCGGCCAATTCGGCCAGTTCCGCCCGACCCCGCACCTCCAGCAACCCGTCGGCCTGCTCGGCGGGAGAAGCGCCCGCCAGGGCGGCCAAGCGCCTTCCCTGTTCCCTCCGGCGGGCAAACCCGTGCGGGGGGGCGGGATCCACCACCCGGCCACCGGCCACCACCATCCGCCGCCCGGTCTCCCGCAGAACGAACCTGTCCCCCATCGCCAGCCGAAGAGGGGAGGCCGACTGCAAATGGGCCACCACTTCGCCCGGTCCCTGTTCCAGCGGAGTCAACCGCACCGGCCAGGCCCCACTCCCCAGATGGAGGTGGTAAGCGCCCTTGGAAGACAGTTTTCCCACATAACGGGCCGGTCGCACCACCGCCAGCCACGAGTCACTGCTCCGCCACTGTCCGGGCGCGGTCAAAACGTCACCCCGCTGTGGGGTATGGCGACCGAGGCCCACCAGGTTCACCGCCACTCTCCAGCCCGGATCCGCCCGGCGGACCGACTCCCCGTGCGATTGCAGCGCCCTGATCCGGGCGGCCTCGGCGCCCGGCCAGATCTCCACCCGATCCCCCACTGTCAGGGCGCCGTCCAGCAGCGTGCCGGTCACCACCGTGCCGGCGCCTCTGATGGTGAAAGCCCGATCTATCCACAGGCGCGGCCTGCCCATATCTGTCGGGGAATGCCCCGAGAGCGCCGACTCCAACCTCTCGGTCAGAAGATTCAGACCGCCGCCGTCGGGAGCGGACACCCGGACCACCGGCCACCGGAAGCCCACCGTGCCTGCCATGTGCTCGGCGACGTCCATCTCCACCAGGTCAGCCAGTTCCTCATCAACCAGGTCCACCTTGGTGAGAGCCACCACCCCCCTGGTGACCTCCAGGAGGTCCAGCACCGCCAGATGCTCCTCGGACTGGGGCATCCAGCCTTCATTGGCGGCCACCACGAACATGGCCACATCAATGGCTTCGATACCGGCCAACATGTTCTTGATAAAGCGTTCGTGCCCGGGAACGTCAACGAACGAGACCTGCCCCCCGTTCGGCAGACCCATCCAGGCAAAACCCAGGTCGATGGTGAGACCGCGGCGGCGTTCTTCCTCCCATCGGTCGGGATCAATGCCGGTGAGGGCCGCTATCAGGGTGGACTTGCCGTGGTCGACATGACCGGCCGTCCCGACTACCGGCATGCCGCCCGCAAAGAACCGATAACCACGTCATCATCGTCCGGCACAACGGTCCGCAGGTCGATTTTGAGCCGTCCCTCCTCCCGCCTGGCAACCACCGGCGGATCCGATTTCAAGAGCCTTCGGAAAATCCGATCTGCCCGGCCCTCCACGGCCACCACCGGACCCGGTATCACCGCGCCCGGGACGCTTCCCGCTCCCGGAGTGGCCCCTCCCTCCTCCACCACCGCGGCTATCCCCGACTCCTGGATCATCCTGCGCGACCTCTCCTCCAAGGCTTTCCGATCGGCGCCGGCCATCCTCCAAAAGGGCAACTCCCCCGCTCTGCCTTCCGCGTAGGCCTCCGCGGCCCCCACCAGGGCGGCGGCGGTCGGGCCGTCGATGCGCATAGCCCGGGCCGCCGGATGGCGCCGAAGCCGGGAAACCAGATCGGCCCGCCCCACGATCACCCCCGCCTGCGGGCCGCCGAACAACTTGTCGCCGGAAAACAGCACCAGATCGGCCCCGGCCGCCAGGCTCTGCACCACCCCCGGCTCACCCGCCAGCCAGGAAGGCGGCGGACCCGGCCACCAGGGGACCCGCTCATCGATCAGGCCGCTTCCCGCGTCGAACACCAGGGGAATTCCGGCCGACGAAGCCAGTGAGGCCAGTTCCTCTGTGGTGGCCTCCTCCCAGAAGCCGGTTATTCGGTAGTTGGAGGGGTGGACCTTCAGGAGCAGCGCGGTTTGCGAGCCGAGCGCCCGCCGATAGTCGTCGGCGCGGGTGCGGTTGGTGGTGCCAACCTCCACCAGGGCGGCCCCCGAGGCGCCCATCAACTCCGGTAGTCGATATGATCCCCCGATCTCAATGAGTTCCGAACGGGAGACCGGCACCTGCTGTCCCGACGCCAGGGCCATCAGGGTCAACAGCAGGCCGGCGGCATTGTTGTTCACCACCAGCGCCGCTTCGGCGCCGGTTATCACCGCCATCATCCGGTGCAGGTA
The DNA here is from genome assembly GCA_965220995.1 of Acidimicrobiia bacterium. GTDB lineage: Bacteria > Actinomycetota > Acidimicrobiia > Spongiisociales > ZC4RG35 > Bin76. Next base: position 785,435 of record OZ244856.1, read on the forward strand.
GGCGGCCCGCCCGCCCCTCCCGCCGTCGGCCAGGTTCAGTTCGGTGTTGGAATAACCCACCGCCACCTCCCAACCGAAACGCGCCGAATCCGACGGCCAGGGCGCTCTTCCCAGATTGGTGTGAAGCAACACGCCCGTGGCGTTGACCACCCGCCTGGGGCGTCCCATCCGCACATCGGCCAGCCGGCTGCGGATATCATCCTCAATCCCTGCCCCGCCCTCTTGGCGCCGCCGAGCTTCGGCAATGGCCTGTCTCGCTACTTCCACCACCAGGCTGCGCGGTATCGACCCGTCATGCAGGACATTCACCAAACGGTCCACCGATGGAAACCTGTGCTTTTCCATGGGAGATGAGGCTACCGGCGCCGCCGGGTAGGGGCCTTTCCCGCTCCACAGCCCAAGTATCGTTAGCCGGCATGTGGCGTTTGGCCCTGTTTGTCGGGGTACCCCTCCTGGAACTCTATGTGTTGGCGGTGGTGGAAGACCGGATAGGCCTACTCAACACCTTGGGGTTGGTGGTGGCCACGGGTTTTGTGGGAGCGGCGGTGATGAAAAGACAGGGCGCCGAGGTGTGGAGAACCGCCCGGATGAGATTGGCCCGTGGCGAGATTCCCGCCGAAGAAATCCTGGGAGGCATAATGGTGCTGGTGGGTGGGGCTCTGATGATTACGCCGGGAATCATCACGGATGTGGTGGGCTTTTTTCTGATGGCGCCGCCGGTCCGGAACATGTTGATCCCCTATTGGTCCCGCAGGGGCATTTTCACGCAAACCGGCGCCGCCGACCATGGGATCTATGACATCGGCCCTTCCTAGCCCGGCCCCGGTGCGCCCGGTTCCCGCACTACCCAGTTCCACCGTTCTCTTGATGTCGGATCGGACAGGCGCCCTGCAGGTGCTCATGGTGCGCAGGGCTCAGACGGCCGTGTTCGGCGGACTGTTCGTGTTTCCCGGGGGGATAGTGGACCCGATCGACCACAGCCCCCTTGCCACCCGGGCACTGGGGAACCGGTCGCAGGGCGCGGCATGGCGGGCGGCCGGACTGCGGGAGACCGCCGAGGAGGTGGGAATCTACCTCACCGACCGACCGATACCCACCCCCGGAAGGTCGTTGGTCGGGGCCGAGGTGTACCGATGGGTGTTGCGTCACGGCGCCCGCTTCGACGCGGGGCGGCTCCGTTATCTGTCCAACTGGGTCACCCCCCGGGCGGCGCCGCAACGCTATGACGCCCGGTTCTACCTGGCCAGGGTGGCGGGAGACGAAGGCCTGCTCCTGGCCGAAACAGAACTGACCGAATGGGTGTGGACCTCCCCCGCCCGGGCGTTGGATCGATTCAGGAGGGGGAAATGGCAGATGATTCTTCCCACCGTCAAGACCCTCGAATACCTGCAGGAGTTCCACAATTCCGCCGAGGCGTGGGAATCGGTGGATGAAACCCGGCAGGTGGAGCCGGTGCTACCCAGGCTGGTGGTCCGAGCCGGAAAAGTCGACGCCCTGCTCCCGGGCGACGCGGGTTACGAGGAGGCGGAGTGAGGGTACGCCGGATACTGGCGCCGAACCCCAGCCTGTTCACCGGGCCAGGCACCAATACCTACCTGATAGAAGAAGGGGAGGAGGCCTTGATCCTTGATCCCGGTCCGATCGAGGAGTCTCATCGCCGGGCCATACTGGAGGCTTCAGAGGGACTGGCAGTGCAGGCCGTGGTGGTGACCCATACCCATCCCGATCACGCCCCGCTGGCCAATCCCCTGGCGGCCGATTTGGAGGTTCCGGCCCTGGGATTCGAGCCGGGCCCGCAGTTCCGGCCCGACCATCGCCTCACCGAGGGGGAGACGATCGCGGTGGGGAACGCCGGCTTGCGAACCCTCCACACCCCCGGCCACTCCGACGACCATCTCTGCTTCCTCAGCGGGGATGTGCTGTTCACCGGGGACCACATTATGGGAGGGTCTTCCGTGTTGATCACCGATGCCGCCGCCTACATGAAATCCTTGGAAAGGCTGGTGAACCTGAGGCTGGGCCGCCTTTATCCGGGACACGGCCAACAGATCGAGCGCCCGGCGGAAGCCATCTCCTGGTACATCGCCCATCGTCGACAGCGGGAGGAGGAGATCCGGGAGGCAGTGGTCACCGGATGCCGAACCGTGGGAGAAGTTGTGGAACTGGTGTATCGGGATGTGGCGCCGGCTCTCCATGACCTGGCCGCCTGGTCGGTGACCGCCCACCTGCGAAAGCTGGCGGACGAGGGAGTCGTGCGATTCGAGGGTTTGGGCGACGCCGACGCCCCGGTGGACTTGGCGCCCCGGTCATGATCGGCCGGCGGCGCCAATCGAGGGGGGCGGCATTGTTGGTGGGAATGACAATCCTGGCGGTGCTTTATATGCCCCAGGTTGGGGCCCAGACCGATGAGGTGGATCAAGCCCGGGAAAAGGTGGCCGAATTGGAGGCCCAACAGGCCGATCTGGCCCGGTTGATCGAGGACACCTGGGTTGCGCAGATTGAGGCCGAGGAGGAACTGGCCGCCACCGAGGAGGCGCTCCGTCAAGCCGAATCGGATCTTTGGTTGGCCCGATCCTCGGTGGAGGACCTGGCGGTGCTGATGTACATGGACGTGACAACCGGCCGGAACCTCAGCCTGTGGTTGGCCGACGGCCCCGAGCGGTTCGCCGCCGGAATAGGGTATCTCGGCGCCCTGGGGGAGGAGGAGGAAGAAGTGTGGAGTCGTTATCGGTCGGTGGCCGCCGACCTGGAAGTCCAACAGGAGCGGCGCCGATCGCAGTTGGCGGAATTGGACGAGATTCTTTCCCGGCAGGAGTCGCTTTTCGCGGAATTGCTGCTGAAGTTGGACGAGGCCCAGCAGGAACTGTCCCTTGTGGAGGCCCTTGACGCCGAGCAGGAAGAGGCCACCACAACCACCTCAACCACTACGACCACCACCAGGCCACCCACCACCACAACCACCGTCCCACCTACTACCACCACTTCGCCAACCACCCTTCCCCCGACGACCAGCACAACCACCACGGTCCTCACCGCCACAACCACTACCACAACCGTCCCGCCGACTACCACTACCACCACCAGGCCACCCACCACTACAACCACCTCAACCACTACGACCACCACCCTCCCACCTACCACGACTACCACCTCAACCACTACGACTACCACCAGACCGTCGGGCAGCACTTCCGGGGTCTGCCCGGTCGATGAACCCAACACCTTCGTGGACACCTGGGGCGCTCCCCGTTCGGGCGGCCGCACCCACCAGGGGGTGGACCTGCTGGCTGCCCGAGGGAGACCGGTAAGGGCCATATTCGCGGGCGAGTTGTTCCGAGTGGGCCGGGGCGGGTTGGGCGGCAACTACATCTGGCTGCGCACCCCGTGGGGCGATGAGTTCTACTACGCCCACCTTGATGCGTTTGCCCCGGGGGTCCGAAGCGGCGTGGAGGTGGAGCAGGGAGACCGGATCGGCTCCGTCGGCACCACCGGCAATTCTCCCCCCAACATCCCCCACCTTCACTTCGAATACCACCCCAACGGCGGTCGGGCGGTCAATCCCTACAGCGTGACAGTGGAAGCCTGCGATTAGGGTTTGGCCAATCCCGCGTGACTGCCACCGGGCACTTTCAGGCGGTCGGTAGCTCCAACACCAAGGTCAGGCGGTTGACGTCGCCGTCCCGTCGATAGCGCATTTCTTTCACCATGGAGCGCACCAAGTGGATCCCCAGGCCGCCTATGGCCATCTCCGCCAGCGAAGAGGAGTCCGTCTCCGGAGGAGCAGGGGCCTCGGTGGGGTCGAACGGAACTCCCCGGTCGATGATTTCGAAGACGGCTTCGTCCCGGCCAGACATCAACCTCATGGACACCGGATCGGTGGCGCCGGAATGATTCATCACGTTCAGCATCATTTCCTCGAGCACCAACTGGGCGGACAAGCCGAAAGCCATCGGCCACCCCGCCCTTTCGCCAAACTCTTCCACCGCCTCGAAGACATCGGGGAGATGCTCGGGTTCCGGAGGCACCTCCACAACCGTTGACGCCTTCCAGTGGGCCACAGAACCGCTCGGGTGGCCCTGGGGGGCGTCCTCATGGGCTGAGTCCATGAGTCCTAATTTAGCGTTGGGCGACCGATGTTGAAAGGTGTCTCCCTTCGAGCCAAGACTGCGCCTGCCTAGACAGCCGTGGATGCCACCAGGTCCTGCTCCGGCTCGGCCAGGGCAAGGCCCTCCAACAGCTTGGCCAGGCGTCCCGTGCAGGTCTCGTCCTGGGCGGGGGGAATCAACTGCACCAGCCGTTCGGCGGTCTGGGCGAAAGCCGCCCCGGCCGGGCCGGCAGGCATCGACGCGGAAACGGGACGGCCGCGGTCGCCTCCCTCCACCACTTCGATGTCGAAGGGGATCCGGGTCAGAAGCGGCGCTCCGATGCTGTTGGCCAACTCCTCGCCCCCGCCCTTCCCGAACAGATGATGCACCTGCCCATGCCCGCAGTCGAACCCCGACATGTTCTCGATCACGCCCACTATCGGCATATGGGACCTCCGCGCCATGTCGGCGATGCGGGAGGCGACCTTTTGGGAGGCCCGCTGTGGGGTGGTCACCACCACCATCTCCGCTTGGGGGAGCATTCTGGCCAGCGCCATCTGGATGTCGCCGGTTCCGGGCGGCATATCGATCACCAGATAGTCGAGATCCCCCCAATCGACCTGCTGGAGAAACTGCTCCAGAGCCTTGGCCAGCATCAAACCCCTCCACATGAGCGCCGTTTCCTCGGAATCGATGATCAGTCCGGTGGAAACCACCTTCAGCCCATGAGCATTCACCGGAATCATCAATCGGGTCTGCTCGTCGGCCTCTAGGCGGTCGGTGGCGCCCAGGAGACGGGGAACCGAAAAACCCCAGATATCGGCGTCCATCAACCCCACCCGGAAGCCGAGGTTCTGGACCGCCAGGGCCAGGTTGACACTCACCGAAGATTTGCCCACTCCCCCTTTTCCCGAGCTGACCGCGATCACCCTGGTGGTAGGGGAGACCTGGGTTGGCTCGGCCCGCTCGCGGGCCTTCTCCCGAGCTCGGGACATCAATGCGGCCCGCTGGCTCTTGGTCATGGCGGTGGTGTGGACTCTCACGTCCTCCACCCCCGGCAGGGAGAGCGCTCGGCGGCGAGTGTCCCCTTCGATCTGGCCTCGCATCGGACACTCGGCAATGGTCAGGGCCAAACCGATGGTGACCAGGCCGTCGGGAGTGGCCTCCACCGATGAGATCATCCCCAAATCAACCACGTTGTCGCCCAGTTCGGGGTCGATCACCCCGCGCAGCGCCGCCCACACCTGATCGGTGCTCGGCGCCCTCGGATTGTCAGACACGGACCACGCTCCCTGTCCCGGCAAGCGCACATACTAAACCACCTTCGACGGTTAGGGTTTTCCACCCCGCCGTCATGACTTAACCGGCGGCGCCATACGACCGGCGCCTCGCTAAACTTTGGGCTTCGTGGTCAGGGCCGTTTCGGACACAGCCGGGTTGCAGAACAGCAACCCTCTCATGGAATGGGATTCCGGTCTATACCGGGAGGCCGTCAACCAATTCGACCAGGTGGCGGCCTACATGGACCTCGACCCCAACGTCGCCCAGCGGCTTCGGATCCCGCAGCGGTCCTTGATGACCAGCTTTCCCTTCCGAAGGGATGACGGTCGGGTCGAGACCGTTTTCGGCTACCGCGTCAAGCACGTGCTGACCATGGGCCCCACCAAGGGCGGGATTCGATACGCCCCCACCGTAGATCTGGGGGAAGTGGCGGCCCTGGCGATGAACATGACCTGGAAGTGCGCCTTGGTGGGGCTTCCCTTCGGAGGCGCCAAGGGCGGGGTGCGGGTGGCGCCCGAGCAACTCAGTAGCGCCGAGAAGCAACGCCTCACCCGTCGCTACACCTCCGAGATCTATGCCTTCATCGGCCCGCAGACCGACATACCGGCGCCGGATTTGGGAACGGACGCCCAGGTGATGGCCTGGATCATGGACACCTACAGCCACCATGTGGAACAGGGCGCCCCCGGGGTGGTAACCGGCAAACCGGTGGAGTTGGGCGGCACCGCCGTTCGAGAGGAGTCCACCGGATTGGGACTGGCCTATCTCTTGCCCCGGGCGCTTGAGATGGTGGACCTGCCCTTGCCGGGCGCCCGGGTGGCGGTCCAGGGGTACGGGCAGGTTGGCCGAAGCGTCGCTCGGGCCGTACACCGGTTGGGCGCCCGGGTGGTGGCGATCAGCGATCTGTCCGGGGGCATACACAATCCAACGGGAATCGACATAGGCGCGTTGGAACGATGGGTCGACCACAACCTGTGGGTCAAGGGGTTTTCGGGCGCCGACCCGATCGACGGTGAGCAGTTGTTCGAGATCGACTGCGACGTGCTGGTTCCGGCCGCCGTCCAAGAGGTCATCCACCGGGACAACGCCCACAAGATCACCGCCTCAGTGGTGCTGGAAGGCGCCAACACCCCCACCACCATGGAGGGCGATCGCATTCTGCAGGACAGGGGAGTGCTGGTGGTCCCCGACATTCTGGCCAACGCCGGGGGGGTCACCGTGTCCTACTTCGAGTGGCTGCAGGGCCTGCAGTATTACTTCTGGACCAACAAGGAAACCCGGGAACGCCTCCGCGAGATAATGACCCGGGCCTTTGAGGAAGTTCAGAAGCTGGCGGCACAGGAAAAGGTGGATTTGCGAACCGCCGCCCTGATCAAGGGCGTCTCCCGCGTGGTCAAGGCCAAGCTGCTCAGGGGGTTGTTTCCCTAATCGACGCCCCCTCCGGCGGGGCGCCCGATATAATCCCAAACCGGTCTTGTATTATTCGAGCTAGGCAACCACGGATTCAACATGCAGCTTCTCAGCATCAAAAGTTCCACGACCACCAAACCTCTTGAGGTGACCGACTCCGCGGTGACCAAGATCAAGAGTCTGCTTGCCTCAGAAGGCGATGACGATTTGGGGCTTCGGGTGGCGGTCCGGCCCGGTGGGTGTTCGGGTTTTTCCTACGAGATGTTTTTCGACGCCGACGTCGAGGAGGACGATGTCGTGTCCGACTTCGGCGGCCTCCGAGTGCTGGTTGATCCGCAGAGCGCCAAGCGCATCAAGGGCGCGGTGTTGGACTACCGGGAGGGTCTGATGGAAGCCGGGTTTTCCATCGACAATCCCAACGTGTCCCGCTCCTGTGGGTGCGGGAACAGCTTCGCCTAGCGGGCGCCGGTGCCCAAGCAAGTCCCCAAGCTCGAGGGAGCGCCCCCTCCCCTGGCCCCCTATTCGGTGGTGACCGAGGCGCAGGGGTTGGTTTTCATCTCCGGTCAGGTGGCGATTGATCCCGGGACCGGGGAAACCCCCGAGACGGTGACCGACCAGACCGACCTGATTCTGCGCAATATCGGCGCCATCCTGAGGGAACTGGGCCTGAAGTACTCCGATGTGGTCAAGACCACCGTCTTTTTGACCGACATACGGGATTTCGGGACGGTGAACGGCGTTTACGGGGGATTCTTCGACGGCGAGCCCCCCGCTCGATCGGCGGTGGGAGTTGCCGCGTTGCCCCTTCCGGGCCTGAAAGTCGAGATCGAAGCGATCGCCGCCCGCTGAGTTCCGCTCAGAAAACCTCCTGGCACCAAGGCTGGGGGTGCCAGTCGAACATCGCATCAGCCAGGGAAAGGGCATCTCGATGTCCCCGAACCCGTCCCAGGGCGCCCAACCGCCGAAACCGCGATCTGCCCAGGAACGCGGCGCCCAAGTCTTCTTGATCCATCACCAGATCCGCCCGGCCCGCGGTCGGCTCGCACGATCCCTCCCCGTCCACCACTTCCAACCGATACCGACGGGATCGGCTGTCCAGCGGATCCGCCACCTCCAGAGTCAGGCCCCCGTCAGCCGAATAGCGCCGGCCCGACAGAGCGGCTTCAACGTCCAGGATCCTCACCCACAAACCGTCACTGAGGGTTTGCGTCTCCCGGAAGTTGTCGAACAGGTGGTGCAGGGCGACCTCGGCCGGAACGTTCCACGCCCGCAGTTCTCGGATCAGATCATGGTTCACCAGAAAGCCCCACAGCCCGGCGGAGGCTTCCGGGGTTAGCGCGATCATCTCCTCCAGGGTCACCGTCACCCCGATCGAGATCCCCTCCCAGCTACCCCGGGTGCGGTACTGGGCATACCCGACGGGCTCGCCCCCCGGGTCAAGGGCCAGGGCGTAACGGTAGAGGCCGGCGTCTCGGCGATGGCGCGGATAGTCGGCCAGCACCTCCAACTCCCACCAGGCCGGTGAGCGGGCGAACATTGCGGGCACTTGGCGGCGTTTGCGGTCGAACAGGGAAGGCAGGGCGACCCGGGCCTCGTCGGCGTCGATCATTGTCACCTGAGCCGGGGCGGGGGCCAGGCGGTGAGGGTTCAATGGGAACCGATCGATTACCAGGTGGGCGGTAACCCCGGCCACCCCGTACCCAAAACGCCCATAGAGCGGCTTTTCCGATGACCACAGCGCCGCCAACAAATCACCGCGGCGGCAGGCATCATCCAACAACTCGCCCATCATCCGCCGCATGATTCCCTTGCGACGATGGGTCGGCAAGACAGTGACGTTGCTGACCCCGGCGGTGGGCATCGTTGAGCCCGGGACGGTCAGTTCCAGGCTGTAGGCCCCGGCGGCGCCCACCAATCGCCCGCCGTCGAAGGCCGCCCGGTTGCGCCCCAATTCCAGAAGCTTTTTGTCTCGTTGCAGCTCCGCATCATCGGGATCCTGTCCGAAGGCGTGGGCAACCGTGCGGCGCAGTTCGCCCAGCTGTTCGGGAGCGATCTCCCGGATTTCGATGCCCATGCCCGGAGGCTGCTATCAGCCGATCGTGGTGTTGGCCCGTTGCACGGCGGAAGCGAAGATCGAAGCCGCCGACTGGAAGTCGGCCGCGGCCTGCCGACGCGTCTCTCCCGTGTCGGAACTCCGCAAGCCCTCCACAACGGTGGTGGCGGCCACCGCGGCCCTCGTAGAGGCCGCCAGCATATCCTGATGAGGGGCAGCCAGCACCGATGGGGCATTCAATAACACCACGCTGTCCTGCCAGGTGATTATGTCATCCATCACCGACACCAACCGCTCCTCGGTCTCCGCGTACCCGATCGTCCGGGCGTCCCAGGCCTCATTCACCTCCCGGACTTCCGCAGCCAGGGAGGTCAACTGCTCCCCCAGGGCCTCTATGGAAGCCAAATAGGAGGTCACCACCGGTGGCAGGGTGGTGGGAGCGGAGACCACCTCCGACCCGCTCCCCTCTTCCGGCTCTTCTTCTCCCTCCTCGCCGTCGGACTCCTCCTCGGAGGATTCGGAGACAGCGGTGGTGGAGACGGCGGCAGTGGTGATGGGCTGAGCCTCCTCCACCTCGGCCTCCGGCAGGGCTCGCACGAACATGAAGGTGAAGGCGAACATTGCCAGGACCGCCAGGGGAAGCAACCAGCGGCCGGGTTTGGGATCGGGGTTGACCACCATCTCCCAAACAGCTTAGTTGGGAGGAACGGCTTTCAGACAACATCTGAAGCAAGGGTCGCGACCCAGCGTTTTCTTTCGCGTTGGCGCCTTACCCTCTTGAAATCGGGCGCCGAACACCCGCACACTGGGGCATGAGAGAGTCCAAAACATCAGACCAAGAGGTGTTCGAGTCGATTCCCTGGGAGGAACTTCGGGATCTGGGCGACACCGCCCGGCGCCGGCGGATCTGGATCCTGGTGGGGGGCGCCGCCTTGTTGGCCGTGATCGTCTTCAGCGTGGCCCGCACCTTCTCGGCGCCCGATCCCCTGCTGCCGCCGCCCGAGACCACCGGCGCCGCCCCTGATCCGGTTACCGCCCCGCCCCCGTCCCCAACGGCGGCGCCGACGCAACCGGCGCCGGAACTCCCGGAGTTGGCCCGGGAGGCCGATCTGATGGCGGACGTTGATCTGCGGGACGTGGATCCGCCCACCCCACCGCCTTTCCCCGGAGAGTGGCAGGCCGCCTCCTACGCCGAATGGTTCGTGTTGGAATTCTTTACCCTGGACGGGTCCGACTCCTCACCGGACCGGTGGGGAGGGTTGGGCGACGGCTCTTTTCGGGAGTCCACCGACGCGCTTTCCCACGTGGAGTAGGTCAGGACCCTTCGGATCGCATCGCTGGACGATGGGAGATGGACAACGCAGGTGGCGCTCCGACGGGTGGTCTCCACCGACGGAGTCGGGTACACTCGCCTGCCGACCCAGGCGGTGGAAGTGGTGGTCAACATGAACTCCGGCGTTCCCGAAGTGGTCGATCTGCCCCGATTCATACCCCTGCCCACCGCCGAACCGGGGCAATGGTGGTTGGGAGAACCTCGCGAGTCGCCTCCCGAGGCGGTGATCAGAACCGCCTGGGAAGAGATGACCAGAAGCGGCGCCGACTCCACCGACGGCGAACCTCGCATCAGCCGGGCGGGTGAGGTCTGGAGAGTGGAATGGGCGGTGGTCGATGAGGCGGGTATCCCCTGGCCGGTGAGCCTTTGGGTCGGCCCGGACGGGTCACCGGTTCCCGCGGGCGGCTAGGACAACCCGGCGGTCGGGAATCAGCGTGGCCGCAGGTGACTGTTCAAGACAGCCAACACCTGGGGCTGTGTGTCAGCCCACTCCCGGTCGGCCTCCTTTTGGACCGTTACAAAGTCGGCGGTCCAAAACACCGACGTGACGCCTTCGATGGCCAGGATGGCCGCGGCCAGTGGGTCATCGGTCTCCTGCCCTGCCCGGTAGGTGACCGGACCTCCCATCGGAACACCCACCGAAAACTTCATGGCGTTGGGATTGGGGGTGGGGTGGGCGGTGGTCGGCACAGGGCGATACCTTCCTGGTTGGCGCCGCGGGCGGTCGTTATTCTAGCCCATCATGGTGACCGCCCTTAGCAACGGACTTCGCGACGACCTGATCCGGCGCCTGGGAACCGAAAAGGTAATGGACACCCCCCTGGAACGCCATCTCTTCGCCAAGGACGCCGGGATATACCGGGGCAACCCCACCGTGGTGGTGATGGTCGAAACCACCGAGGAAGTCTCGATGGTGGTGAAGACCGCCCGTGAGCACGAAGTTCCGGTGGTGGCCCGGGGAGCGGGGACGGGACTCTCGGCCGGGGCGGTGCCCGAAGTGGGCGGAGTGGTGCTGGTGACCACCCGCATGAACAGCATCGAGGACATCGATGTGGAGAACCGCACCGCCTGGGTGGGGCCGGGGGTCATCAATCTGGATCTCTCGCAGGTCACCACTCCCTACGGATTGCACTTTGCGCCCGACCCCTCCTCCCAATCGGCGTGCACCGTGGGGGGAAACATCGCCTGCAATTCGGGAGGGCCGCACTGCCTGGCCGAAGGCAGCACCATCAACCATGTGCTGGCCCTGGAAGTGGTCACCGACACCGGAGACGTGATTGTGGTGGGCGGGGCGGCGCCCGACCCGATCGGCTTGGATCTGCGGGGAATAATGGTGGGTTCCGAAGGCACCCTGGGGATCGTCACCCGCGCCTTGGTGAAACTTACCCCCAATCCCCCGGACATACGCACCCTGGCAGTGGCCTTTTCCGACATCGCGGACGCCGCCGCCACCGTTTCCGGGATTATCGCCGCCGGCCTGATCCCCGCCGCCTTGGAGATGATGGACCAATTGATGATGAAGGCGGTGGAGAATTGGCTGCACGCCGGCCTCCCGGTCGAGGCGGGCGCCTTCTTGCTGGCCGAAGTGACCGGAGTCACCGAAGCGGTGGACGCCGAGGCGGAAATCGTGGCCGACATCGCCCGCCGCAACAATGCCCGGTCCGTGCAGGTGGCGGCCTCGGCCCAGGAAAGAGAGGTCCTGTGGAAGAGTCGCAAGTCGGCTTTCGGGGCCATCGCGCAGATGGCGCCCGACTACTACCTGCATGACACGGTGGTCCCCCGCGCCCGGTTGGTGGAGGTCATGCGCCTGGTCTACGAGATAGGGGAACGCCACGGGATCACCATGATGAACGTCTTCCACGCCGGTGACGGCAATCTTCATCCTCTCATGGCGTTCGACGCCTCCGAACCGGGGCGGCTCGAGGCCGTCAAGGCGGCGGCCGACGAGTTGGTGGAGTTGTGCGTGGAAAAAGGAGGGGTGCTGTCGGGAGAACACGGGATCGGGATCGAAAAGCGGCACCTGATGCCGTTGCTGTTCTCCGACGTGGACCTCGACGCCCAGGCCCGGGTCAAGGAGGCATTCGACTCCCAAGGAGTCTTCAACCCGGGGAAAGTCCTACCGGAAGGTTCCCGGTGCTTTGATTTCGGGAGGCCGGTGCCCGAAGGCGCCTGGGTGTGAAAAACCCCTTCGGAACCATTCCGCCGGCCGACCCGGCGGGATTGCCCCCCACCGAATTTGCCCTGGCGCCCACTTCCCTGGAAGAAGCCGCCCAAGCCCTCCGCACCGCCACCGATCATCGCATGAAGGTGCTGGTGTGGGGAGGGGGGAACCATCAGGGATACGGCCATCGGGTTTACCCCGACCTGGTGCTGGTCACCACTTCCCTTGATCGGGTGGAGGTCTGGGAACCCGAGGACATGACGCTGGTGGCCCAGGGGGGGACGCCGGTCGCCCGGGTGGAGGAGATGTTGGGGGAGCGCCGCCAGACCACTCTGCTGCCCAACCCGAACCCGACCGCCACCATCGGCGGGGCCTTGGCGGCGGGACTGAGCGGCTACCAACGTTTTCGTTACGGTCCCACCCGGGAGCGCCTGTTGGAGAGCACGGTGCTGACCGGCGACGGCCGGAGGGTCCGCGCCGGGGGCCGGGTGGTGAAAAACGTGACGGGATACGACATTCCCCGCCTTATGGTGGGATCGTTGGGCAGGATGGGACTGATTGGTTCGGTCTGCCTGAAACTGGCCCCCGTCCCATCGGCGGCGGCCACCGTGACCGTGGAGGATCCGTCCCGGGCCCTGGCCGATCTCTACCGGCCACTGGCAATTCTCTCCACCCCCACCGCCCATCGCGTCTATCTGTGGGGGACCCCCGCCGAGGTGGAGTCCCAAACCGCTCGAGCAGGAGGGCGGATCCAATCAGGACTGGACTGGCCCGACCCACCCTCGGGAACGGTGCGCTGGTCTTTGCGGGTCCCGCCCTCGCACCTCCGGGAGGCGGCCCGACGCCTTCCGGTGTCCTGGGACTATGTGATGCAACACGGGGTGGGTATCGCGGAATGCGCCACCGGTGACACAGACCTGGAGTCGGCGACAGGACTCCGCCAATGGGCCGAGTCGGTGGGCGGGGCACTGGTTCTGGTTGAAGGCCCGGACACCCTGTATGAGCGCCTGGACCCCTGGGGGACCCCCCCGCCCGGATTGCGATATCAACGCCGGCTGGTGGCCGAATTCGATCCCTACGGAATTCTCAACCCGGGCCGATTGGCAGGAGGAATCTGAATGGGTTATCAGACCGACTTCGCTCCCACCCGATCCGAGCTTTCCAGCTGCATCCAATGCGGCCTGTGCCTGCCCCACTGTCCCACCTTCCGACTGACCGGCAAGGAAACCGCCTCGCCGCGGGGAAGACTGGCCGCCATGACCGCGGTGCTGGACGGAGTGGTCGAAATCGATGAGGTCTTCGAGGAAACCCTTTCCTTGTGCCTGGGATGCCGGGCCTGCGAACCGGTCTGTCCGAGCATGGTGCCCTACGGCAGAACCCTGGAAGGCGCCCGGGCGGAAATCGCCGCCGAGCGGGGTGGGATCGCCCGGAAACTCCGAGCCTGGATCATGGTCTCATGGTTGGGCAGCCCCGCCATCATGACCATGATCACCTGGGGCGCGGCGTTCGTGCAGCGCGCCAGGTTGGCTGCCATCGCCCCACGGCGCCTGCGGCGGGGGCTGGGGGGCCTGCGAAGAATCAGGTGGAAGGCTCCGTCACTGCGGGGGCAGACCTTTGAACCCCGGGGCGAGCCACACGGCACCGTGGGCTTTCTGACCGGTTGCATCATGACCCCCTGGTTCGGCGAGGTCCATCAGGCTGCTGTTTCCCTGCTGGTGCAGGCGGGATATCGGGTGGTGGTTCCTCCCGATCAAACCTGCTGCGGCGCCCTGGCGGCCCACGACGGCGCGGCGCGGGGGGCGCAACGCATGGCCGTCCGCAATGTGGCGGCCTTCGGGGATGTCGACTACGTGGTGGCCGACGCGGCCGGGTGTTCCGCCCATCTGAAGGACTATCCTCACTGGGTCTCCTCCGACGATCTGACCGGTTGGGAGGTCCGGGACATCAACGAACTGATCGCCCTGGCCATCGAAAAGGGCCGGCTTCCCAAACTCTCCTCCCCCCGCGGCAAGGCTGCTCTTCAACATCCCTGCCACCTCAACCATGCTCAGCGGGTAGCCGCGGAGCCGCGGGCCATTTTGGCGGCCGCGGGCTATGAACCTTCCGACATCGACACCATGTGCTGCGGGGCGGCGGGCTTTTACTCTCTACTGCATCCCGAAATCTCCGAGCAACTGGGCCGCAACAAGGTGGAGGAGATTCATCAGACCGGATCACGGGTGGTGGCCAGCGCCAATCCCGGCTGCGAGATGCAACTGCGCTCCCATCTGGGCGAGGGATATCGGGTCCTGCACCCGGTGGAGTTGTATGCGGCGGCTCTGCAGGAAGAGTCGGAGGCCCGCCGGTGACCGACTCGGGACCCACCACCTACAGTCCCGCAGATTGGTATCGCCTGGCGGCGGGATCCTTTCGCTCGATGCTCCGTCTGGGCTTCACGGTATCGGGGGTGGCCCTGTTGGGGTTGGCCCTGGCCTCACTCCTGTTGGAGTTGGACTGGGTGGCCGGCGGACCTGAGATGACCGTCATGGAGGCCCTGGGGGCCATCGTGGGAGTGGGGGCCGTGGGCGGCGCGATACTCGGCCTGGGCGCGGAGGCCACCTATGGCGCGGCGAGATTGGAGGAGGAGCACGACCTGTGGCGCCGCGCCGGCGGAAGAATCGTGGCCGGACTGGTGGTTTCGATCGCCCTCCTGCTGATGGGCATACTGAGCCCCCTTCCCGATGGTCTCCCCATCACCGTTGCGTACGGGAGGGCCACTCTGAGGGCGGCGGGATTGGCCGGCCTCATCACCTGTTCTCTGATGCCTCCCCTGACCGCCCTGCTGTCGGTCCGGCTGACCTTCTGGAAGTCCCGGTGGGATCCGTATCCCCTGTTCGGGGTTTGGGTTCTATTGATAATGTTGCTCTTCTCCCCTCCGGCCTGATCCCCCTTTACATTCGGTTGGGAACCTCGATCCCCAGCAGGCCCAACAGCATCGAAAGCACCTCCCCCGAATAGGAGGTCAGGGTCAGCCAGGAGCCCTGGCGGCCCGGGTTGGATTCGCTGAGTATGTGGCACTGATCGTAAAAGCGGGTGAAGTCGGCGGCCACCCGGTAGCAGTATTCGGCCAGGTGATGGGGAGCGCGCTCGGAGGCCGCCCGCTCCAGCGCGCCGGGCAGCAGAGCCAGGGTGATCATCAGGTCTCGCTCGGCAGGCGTGGTCGGCGCAACCAGAGGGCCGTGCTCCAGGTTCTGCTTCGCCGCCCTGGCCAACACCGACTTGATCCGCACCGCCCCATACTGCAGGTAAGGGCCGGTCTTACCCGAGAACGAGACGAACCGGTCGGGATCGAACACGTAGTTGGAGGAGCGATGTCCGGACAGATCCCCGAATTTCAGGGCGGCCAACCCCACCGCCCGGGCGATCGCCTCCCGTTCTGTGCGCGGATAGGATCCGGCCAGATCGTTTTCGCCCAGCCGCCGGCGGGCCGCCTCCGTTACGGTGTCGATGAGATCGCCCAGCCTGACCACCCCCCCTTCCCGGGTTCGGAAGGGCCGGCCGTCGCGGCCGTTCATTGTTCCGAATCCGATGTGTTCCAGGCCCACCGCCGGGGGCGCCAGTCCGGTGAGTCGAGCCGCCCGAAACACCCCCCGGAAGTGATCGGCCTGCCGGGCGTCCACCACGTACAGAATCAGATCGGCGTCCAGATCGTCCACCCGCATCTCGATGGTGGCCAGATCGGTGGTGGCGTAGAGAACCGCCCCGTCCGACTTGCGCAGGATCAGGGGGGGCAGAGGGGCGCGGTCCTCGGCCGTCGCCACTTCCACCACCGTGGCGCCGTCGCTTTCGGTCACCAGCCCGCTCCCTTCCATCCGGCGGATCATGGCCTCCACCCGGTCGGCCACCGCGCTCTCCCCGTACCACAGGTCGAACTCCACCCCCAGCCGGGCGAAGTCTTCCCGTTGGCTCTCCATGGAGACCCGCACCATCTGCTCCCACAGCGCCCGATATCCCTGCCGGCCTTCCTGGAGGTCGAGCGTGGCCCGGCGCGCATCTTCGGCCATCGCCGGGTCCGCCGCGCAGGCCGCGGCGATCCGGGGATACAGTTGCGACAACTCGGCCAGGTCGAGGGGAGGCTCGGAGGGATAGTCCCCCGAACCGTCCCGGAAGTAGGCCAGGTCCGGGGATTGTTCCCGAACCCCGATGATCAACATGCCCATCTGGGTCCCCCAGTCCCCAAAGTGGGGATCGCGGGTCACCCGATGTCCCAGGGCGGCGAAGATCCGGGCCAGGGAGTCTCCGATGATGGTGGACCGAAGATGTCCCACGTGCATGGGTTTGGCCACGTTGGGACCGCCGTAATCCACCACCACGTTGCGGGGACGGTCGGTGCGGGGAGCGCCCAGATGGGGATCGGCCGCCATCTTCGCAACCCATTGCGCCACAAAGTCGTCGGACAACCGCAGGTTCACAAAGCCCGGCCCGGCGGTGGTGACCCGGTCGAACTGTGGATGTTCCCGGGTGCGCTCGGCTATCTCCTCCGCCAACCGGGCGGGGGCCTTGCGGGCCGGGCGCGCCGCGGCCAAGGCCCCGTTGCATTGAAAGTCGCCCAGCTCGGGGCGCTGGGAAGGAAACACCTTGCCGAAGGCGGGGTCAAGACCCAGGTCCCCGAAGGCCTTCCCGAAGATCTCCCCCAAATGGGCAACCAACGACATGTGCACTCGTCCCTTCCGCCGAACGGCCATGCTACCGGGACGTCCCCCCGCCGGTGGGATTGGGTCCGCCGCCCGGGTTTGCCATCATTGTCGACATGAAGACAGCAGAATATCGTCAACACGACGCCCTGGGGCTGGCCCAACTGATCGCCGAGCGGCAAATCTCGGCCACAGAAGCCCTGGAGGCTGCCATCCGACAGATTGACAGCCTCAACCCCGCCTTGGGAGCGGTGGTCCACACCACCTATGACCGAGCGGCCAAAATCGCCCAATCGCCCCTGCCGCGCACCCCCCTGGCCGGCGTACCGTTCCTGCTCAAGGATCTCGGCCAGTTTTGGGAGGGCGTCCCCACCTCGTCGGGGTCGCGGGCGCTTGCGGGGTTTGTCCCGGATTTCACCTCCACTCTCACCTCCCGCTACCTGGCCGCCGGCCTGGTGATCGCCGGCAAGACCTCCACGCCGGAATTCGGGATGGCCTCGGTCACCGAACCGGCCGCCTACGGCATTACCTACAACCCCTGGGATCCGGAGGTCACGGCCGGTGGTTCCTCGGGAGGATCGGCGTCGGCGGTGGCCGCGGGCATCGTGCCGGCCGCCCACGCCAGCGACGGGGGCGGTTCGATCCGCATACCGAGTTCCGCCTGTGGGCTGGTGGGGCTGAAGCCCACCCGCGGGAGGAACCCGGTGGGTCCGGTGGTGGGCGAGGGGTGGTACGGTCTGGCCGCCTCCCATGTGGTCACCCGCACGGTGCGCGACTCGGCCGCCTTCCTGGACATCAGCCACGGACCCGAACCGGGGGATCCCTACGCGGCTGCCCCTCCGAGCACCACCTACCTGGACTCTTACGCGGAGGCGCCCCGGAGGCTGCGCATCGGGATGGTGGAGGGCGCGGTCACCAATGACGTGGCCCTGGCGCCCGAGAACCGAACTGCCGTGGAAGGCGCCGCTTCGCTGCTGGCCGAACTCGGCCATCGGGTGGAGGAAGTAACCACCGGGATCACCCCCGGGCCGGGCAGGCGAGGGATGTTGACCCTCTCGTCGGTGGACACGGCTTGGATGGTGGGAACCTTCGGCATCGACCGCACCCTCCTGGAGCCTGCCAACCAACTGGCGGTCAGAGCCGGCGAGGAGGTTTCGGCCACCGAGTTCGCCGCCAACCTGTTCCTGATCCGCGGCTACGGACGGACCCTTGGGCGGATCATGGAGAAACATGATGTTCTGCTCACCTCCACCGTCGGCGCTCCGCCTTGGCCCCATGGCCTTCTGCAACCCGATCCCGAACAACTGGAACGCATCGCCGCGGTGGTGGAAGGCCGCGCCCGCGGATCGGCCTTCGCTCTCTGGGAGGAGTTGTCGGTCAGGAACATGGACCACATTCCCAACACCTGGTTGTTCAACATGACCGGACAGCCCGCCATGAGCCTTCCTCTCCACCGCACCGACGAAGGGCTGCCGGTGGGGGTCCAATTGGTGGGAAGGCTGGGAAGAGAGGACCACCTGTTCAATCTGGCCGGACAGTTGGAAATGGCGCGTCCTTGGAACTATCCGTTTACGGACCCCGCTTCGCCCCAATGGGCGGAAAGCTCCCAACCGCGGTAGGATTGACGGCGTGCCGGGTGTCGATTGGCGTAGATACGGACCGCTGGGACAGCCGACCGCCCTGGTCGCATACCGAGGCTGGGGAGACGCGGGAGAGGCTTCCAGTCGGGCGGTGGAACATGTGCTGTCCGCCTACCCGTCGGTGCTCCTGGAAGAAATCGACGCCGAGGAGTTCTTTGACTTCCAGGTGCTTCGGCCCGAAATCCGATTCGAGAACGCCGGGGATGTCTCCGTAAGCTGGCCCAGCACCAAGATCCACCTCACCACCCCTCCGGACAGGAATCCCCTGCTGGTGATCACCGGCGACGAGCCCCATGCCCGGTGGAAGACCTATGTCCGGCGCATCCTGGACCTGTGCCGCGCAGCAGGGGTGCAAAGGGTGCTGACCATGGGCGCTTTCATAGGCCAGACGGCCCATACCTTTCCCGTTCCCATGGTGGGCAGGGCCGCGCATCCCGATCAGCTTCAAGACTACGGCCTGTTCGGTTCGAGCTATCAGGGCCCCACCGGCATTGTCGGGGTCCTTCATCAGGCGTTCTCCCAGGAAGGCTGGGACGCCCTTACCCTGTGGGCGGCGGTCCCCCATTATCTGTCCACCCAGGAGTATCCACCCGCCTGTTTGGCGCTGGTCAGAAAAGCCTCCCAGATCCTGGACATCAGCCCCCAAACCTCTCCCTTGGAGAAGGAAGTCTCCGAGTTCTACCGGAATCTGGAGGAGGTAATCGCCCAGTCAGAGGATCTCGCCGGGTACATCAGGCAGTTGGAAGAGGAACTGACCCAGGACACCCACTTCAATCCGGCCAACCTCGACGACGCCCGCGACCGGATGATCTCCGAAATTGAGGACTACCTACGGGACCCCGGCGGCTGAACCGCCGGCCCCGAACCGGGGACCTCGACATTAAGGGATAGCGGATAGGGCCGGGCAGCCAAGAGAACCTGTGAAGTCAGACCCTATCTCGCGAAAACACCCCCGAAATTCCTGTCCCCGCGGGACCCACCCCCGCCACCACCTTTCCTGGAGTCGGGACGCGAATCCACCATACAGAATGAGGATTTCGCTTTCCCGAAAATTGTGATCCCTGCGGCCGGTCTGGACGACGTCGGAACAGACCGGGAGGTGCTTGACTCCTATCACTATGTGACACCCCAGAGACAAAGTCAAGCCACCGGCCACCCTGTTTTTCGCGACCCACCCACTCACCCACCCGAGCCGGCTCTAAACGAATAGTCCGCGGTTTTGGGAACGAAGCACCTGCTTTTGCACCTTGCCCATCGCGTTACGCGGCAAGCTGTGGGTGATGAGGATTCTCTTGGGGATCTTGTACCCCGCCAGCCGGGATTCCAGGCCCCGCCGCACCGCCCGCGCCGCGTCGGCGTCGGGTCCCTCCCATACCACCGCCGCCGCCACAGCCTCGCCGTAATCGGGATGGGGAACTCCGAACACGGCCGACTCCACCACCCCGGGCAGGGATTGAAGGGCGGCTTCCACCTCCAGGGGATGGACATTCAGCCCTCCGGTTATCACCAGATCCTTGGCCCTTCCCGCCAGGGTCACCCGCCCTTGGCGGTCAACCGCACCCAGGTCCCCGGTGCGTACCCAACCGCCGGGGGCCGCCACCCGTGCCGTTTCTTTCGGCTGATTCAGGTATCCGGAAAAGGCGCCCGGGCTCCTGACCTGCAGTTCCCCCACCGTCCCCGGGTCCGCCGGCCCGGGTCCGCCCGACGCCACCTTGATTTCCACTCCTTCCAGCGGAAGCCCCACCGTCCCGGCCATCCGGGGTCCCTCGTAAGGGTTGGAAGTGATTATCCCCACCTCGGTCATTCCGTAGCGCTCCACGATCCGATGGCCGGTTCGCGCCTCGAATTCCTCCCAGACTTGCGGAAGAAGCGGAGCAGATCCGCAGGTGAAAAGCCTTATCCGTGACACCGCCGGCCGGGAAAGGGCCGGTTGCTCCAACAACCGCGTGTAGTAGGTGGGCACCCCCATGAACACCGTCGCCCGACCCAAGAGCCTCGCCGCCTGCCCGGAATCGAAGGCGGGCGCAAAGAGGATGGAGGCCCCGCTCATCATGGCACAGTTGAGGGCCACCAAAAGCCCGTGGGTGTGGAACAGGGGAAGGGCGTGGAGTAGCACGTCGCCCGCCGCCATTTTCCATGCCCGGCACAACGCCAGCCCGTTGGCCAGCACCGCCCGGTGCGTCAACACCACCCCTCTCGGCTTGCCGGTGGTCCCCGAGGTGTAGAGGATGACGGCCGGATCGTTCCCGGTCGGGCCGCTTTGTCGGGGGTCGGCGGCTCCGGCCCGGGCCGAGCGCCGGGCGATGGTCCCATCCTCCCGCAGTATTCCCACCACCGACTCGGACGCATATCGGGACACTTGGGCGGCCCGGTAACCATCGCCAACCACTAGGCGGGGCCGGGCGTCGTTCACCACCCCGTCGAGTTCGGCGGAGGTGTAGTCGGGATTGACCGGAATGTACACCGCCCCCCGACTCAGGCACGCCAGGTAAAGCACTACCCCGGCCACCGACTTTTCCAGGTAGGCCAGCACCCGATCGCCCGGGGCCACCCCCAGATCGGCCAACTGCATCCGGGCCGCCTCCACCCGGCAACCAAGTTCCCCGTAGGTGAGCGTCCCGCCTTCGGGGGTTTGCAGGGCAACCCTGGTCGGATCCCGGCCAAAGGCCGCCGCCAACACGCGGTAGATCCCGCCTTCCAGTAAGGGAGGAGCCTTCCTCCATCGGGCGAGGTCCCATGATGGATACATTCGGATTATTCCGAACCGGTGGCCAGGGGCAGAATCGAACTGCCGACCCTCGGTTTTTCAGACCGATACTCTGCCAACTGAGCTACCTGGCCTCTCGACCCGTGGCGGGGACGACGGGATTTGAACCCGCGGCCTCTGGCTTGACAGGCCAGCGAACACTCCAGACTGTTCTACGCCCCCAGTTACCCGGCGCCGGTTGGGTCTCGGCGCCGAATCTTCAGTATATCCCAGGTTCCGGAACACTATACCGAGTTTGGGGCCGGCTCTACCTCAGCGAAGCGACAGGGCTACTTTGCCGAGTTGGCGGGCCGAATCGAGCCTCGCCACCGCTTCGGGCAACTCTTCGAACGGAAATACGTGGTCAACCGGGGGCCCCTGGGCCTGGCCGGAGGCCAGCAGATCCAGCAACTCCCGGAACTCGGCGGGGGTGAACATGGTGGAACCGATTATCTCCAGTTGCCGGAAGAACAACGCCGGAATGACGATCTGGGCCTTGGCGCCGCTGGTGGCGCCGCACACCACCATTCGCCCTCCGGGCCGAAGCGACCGAAGCGATTGCGGCCAGGTGGCCGGACCCACGTTTTCGATCACCACATCCCCCAAACCCCCGGCCGCTTGCTTGAGTTCCTTGGAGAACGGTCCGCTCGAATCAAAACCCCCCTCGGCCCCGTTGGCCACCGCCCATGCGATCTTCTCTTCGTCCCGGGAAGTTACGAACACCCGGGCGCCCATGGACACCCCCAGCAGAGCCGCGGCGCTCGACACCCCGCCTCCCACTCCCACCACCACCAGGATCTCTCCTTCCCGCAGGCGCCCTCTGCGCAGCATCCGAAAGGCCGTGCCTGCCGCCAGGGCGAAGGAGCCGGCGGTTTCCCAGGACAGGTTGGAAGGCTTGGGCGCGGCGTTGGCGGCCGGGATCACCACCTGCTCCGCCAAAGTTCCGGGGCTGTGCTCTCCCAGCACACCGAAAGAGGGGCAGTAGACCGTCTCTCCCCCGGCGCACACCTGACATGCCCCACAGGAAAGGGAGGGGTTGACGATCACCTCGTCGCCGACTTCCGTGCCTGTCACGCCGGGCCCCACGGCGTCCACCACCCCGGCGCCGTCTCCTCCCAGGATGTGCGGCAGGCCGGGGGGAGCGGGAAGTCCGTGGGTTACCCAGATGTCAAGATGGTTCAAAGCGATGATCCGAAGACCGACCCGCACCTGTCCCGGTCCGGGTTCGGGGGCGGGAACCTCGTCCAGCGACAAAGCGCCGGGTCCGGTCAGTTCATGCAATTGCCAGGCTCGCATCTGCCCATAGGGTAATGTGGCCCGGCGCAATAGCCACTGAGGCCGGCCCTTGGTTGGATGGGCGGTGTTGGCGAACGGGCCGGACGCCGCCCCGGACCGGACCGGGCGGCGGGGCCGCCAACGGTGTATCTTTGTTTGGGCATGAGTCGGAACCGCCGCGTCGAACCGCTACGGTGGCCGACGCTTGGCGGATTGAAAAGGGCGACGGCGTCGGGTCGGCCCCGCTTCCCACTCCGGGGCATCGGCGCCATGAGAACGAGCGGAATGGGAAGGAGGGTCAAATGACGGCGGGCGCCGCGGTGGCCGGGCGGGGACCCTCTCCGGTCAATTCGACCGCCCGACCACCCGTGCTCGAGATCGAGAACCTGGCGGTGCGCTTCGAGTTGCCCACCGAGACCATCCGGGCGGTCAGCGGCGTGAGCCTCACCGTGGCCCCCAGCGAAACTTTCGCCCTGGTGGGAGAGTCCGGGTCCGGCAAGAGCGTATCCATGCTGTCCGTCATGGGCCTTCTTCCCTCCCCGCCCGCGGTGGTGTCGGGGTCCATTCGTCTGGAGGGCCGAGAGGTCCTGGGTATGCCGGGACGCCGATTGAAACGGCTGCGCGGGAGTGACGTGGCCATGGTGTTCCAGGAACCCATGTCCTCACTCAACCCGGTGCACCGCGTGGGACGGCAGATCGGCGAGAGCCTCCGCATCCACCGAGGCGTCAGCCGGGCCGAGGCCCGGCGTCATGCCATCCGCCTCCTGGACCGAGTCGGGATACCGTCGGCCCGGACCCGGGTGGATGATTACCCCCACGAGTTCTCCGGAGGTATGCGCCAGCGGGCCATGATCGCCATGGCTTTGGCCTGCGAGCCGAAACTCCTGATCGCCGATGAACCGACCACCGCCCTGGATGTGACCGTCCAGGCCCAGATTGTGGATCTGGTGCGGGAATTGCAGGCCGAGTATCGCCTGGCGGTAGCCTGGATCACCCATGACCTGGGGGTGGTGGCCGAGATCGCCGACCGGGTGGCGGTTATGTACGCGGGGCGGATTCTGGAAACCGGCCCCGCCTCCGACCTCTACCGGACCACCCGCCACCCCTACACCTCCGGTTTGCTTCGTTCCATCCCCCGACTGGACCGCCCGGTAACCACCCGTTTGGCCGAGATACCGGGTGCGCCCTACCGGGTGATCAAGGAGTTGCAGGCGTGTCCGTTCGACGATCGGTGTCCCCTGTCGGCACAGGGGTGCCAGGATGCTCTCCCGGAGTTGGAGGCGGTCGGACCCTCGGGGCACCGGTCGGCGTGTATTCATCACCACATGATGGGGCCGGCCTCGGTCCTTTGGCCGGAAGGAGCGGCCACCACCGGCCCACCCGGCGCCGAGGAGTCCGACGACGTTGTCATCGCGATCCGGAACCTGGCGGTCCATTTTCCGATTGTCCGCGGCTTCCGCCGGTCGCGCCACCAGGCCATCCGGGCGGTGGACGGCGTTTCGCTCGATGTGGTCCGGGGCCGGACCCTGGGGATTGTCGGCGAGAGCGGGTGCGGAAAGACCACCCTGGGCCGGTCCCTGGTGTCCCTGGTGCAGCCCACCGCCGGAACGATCGAGATCGGCGGAGCGCCGATCAACCACCGAAGCGGCAGACATCGGCGGACGGTGCAAATGATCTTCCAGGATCCCTTTTCCGCCATGAACCCCGGCATGCGGGTGTCGGAGGTTATCGCCGAGCCTCTCCGGATACACCGGCTGGCCGACCCGGCGACCGCCCGCCATCGGGTGGCCGAACTCCTTGACCAGGTCGGCCTGCCTCCCGACTCGGGTGGGCGCTATCCGCACGAGTTCAGCGGAGGACAGCGGCAGCGGATCGCCATCGCCCGCGCCCTGGCCGCCGACCCGGAAGTCGTGGTGTGCGACGAACCCGTGTCATCCCTGGATGTCTCGGTGCAGGCCCAGGTGGTCAACCTCCTGGCCGACCTGCAGGCCCGGACCGGGATGGCGATGGTTTTCATAGCGCATGATCTGGCCGTGGTGCGCCACGTTTCCCACGAGGTGGGCGTGATGTACCTGGGAGAGATCGTGGAGCGGGCCCCGCGCGACCAGTTGTACTCCGAACCCCTACACCCCTACACCAAGGCGCTGCTCCAGGCCGTGCCCGCCCCCGAGCCCGGCCGGGAGACCCCTGGGAGGGCCAGGCTGACCGGAGATGTACCGAGCCCGGCCGACCCCCCATCCGGCTGTCGCTTCCACACCCGCTGTCCGGTGGCCATTGACGGATTGTGCTCCACCGTCAAGCCGGCGCTGGTTGAGGTGGGACCCCGACGGTGGGTCTCTTGCCACCTGGTCAGTCCCCCGTCGCAGACCGAGCAGGTCACCCCGCCGGTCGTCCGCCAATAGCCGCTTACGCCTACGGGGAGTGAGTTCGGCAAGGACAGCAGTTGTGCCCCCCAACCGCGATCTCCCGGCCTCTCAGAACCACAGAAGGGCTTTTCTGCGGTTAAGCTCAAGGTCAGCCTGGCAATCAGGCATCGGCTATCGCGTAGAGCTTTTGGCAAGTGCCGGGCGAAAGAAAGGAAGCAAGAGATGAAACGCCTGTTCAAGTTCAGAAAGACAATTCTCCTGGTGGTTCTGGCGCTGGTTGTCGCCGCCTGTGGCGACGACGCCGAGGAAGAAACCGCCACCACTGCAGCGCCCGAGACTCCGGCCACCACCGCCGCCGCGGACGCGCCGGCCACCACTGCGGCGCCGTCCGCGCCCGACGAGGAGCCGGAACCCGAGCCCGAGACCACCACCACTGCAGCACCGCCGCCCCCTCCGGAACCGGTTACGGTCCGGGCCGCGGTGACCGGGGATGAAGGAACCCTGAATCCCTACACCTACATCAGCGGATTCCCCGGTTGGAACCTGCTGATGCTCCAATACGACTCCCTGATGCAACTGGACGCCGCCGGGGTTCCCCAGCCGTGGCTGGCCTCGAGCGTCACCGTCAGCGCCGACCTCACCGAGTGGTCGGTGACCCTGAATGAAGGGGTGACCTTTCACGACGGAGAGCCATTGAACTCCGACGATGTGGCCTTCAGTGTCGAGTTCTACACCACCAACCCCGAGGCGAGCCGCTTTGCTCGCGATTTCAGGGGAGTGGCGGATGTGGTGGTGCACGATGACTACAACGTCACCTTCGTCCTCGAAAGCGCCAACCCCGGGTTCGATGTGGTGGCGCTGGCCGACGCGCCCATCATCCCACGCCACATCTGGGGGTCGGTGGAACTTCCGTCGGAGCACCAGTTCGAAGGCGGTACCAACATCGGTTCCGGCCCGTACATGCTGACCGAATATGTAGAGAGCCAGAGCTACCGTTTTGCGGCCAACCCCAACTACTTCCGGGGCGCCCCGGCGGTTGACGAACTGGTGGTGATCGTTTTCGCCGACGACGCCGGCGCCCAGGCGGCCATCCGGACCGGGGAAGTGGACGTGATCTTCGAACGGATACCCCCGGAGCAGATTGACCTGCTGGACGCACAGGATCCCCTGGATGTCATCCTGGGACCCGAGTTCGCCACCCAAATGATCAACTACGACGCCTCGATTCGTCCCTTCGACGACGTTGCCGTCCGCCAGGCCATCAATCTGGCCATGGACCGCCAGGACATCGTCGACACCGTGTATCTGGGAGCGGCCACGGTGGGAAGCCCCGGCTGGATACATCCGGGACACTCGGTGTACAACCCCGGGATCGCCACCGTGTACGACCCGGCTGCGGCCAACGCCCTCTTGGACAGCGCCGGTTACGCCGACAGCGACGGCGACGGGGTCCGGGAGTTCGACGGACAGCCCATGTCGTTCGAGATCATCACCAACGCTTCCGACTCTCTGCGTCTGCGGATCGCCGAGTTGACGGTTGAGATGCTGGCCGTGATCGGCATAGAGACCGAGGTGTTGCCGGTCGATACCGCAGTCTGGGAGAACGCCGTGTGGCCTGGTTTCGACGTGAACAACGGTCGTAACTACGAGATCGCCATGTGGGGATGGTCGCCTCCCGTGCAGGCCGACCCGCTGCGCCTTCCCTGGTTGGTCCACAGTGCCCTGGACAGGGGATTCCTCAACCTGACCGGCTACGGAAACGCCGAGATGGATGAACTCTCCGAGGCGCTGGCCGTGGAACCCGATCCCGAAGAGCGCAAAGCGATCCTGGGTCGGATGCAGGAGATAATCGCCGAAGACCTGCCGTTCGTGCTGCTGCTGTATCCGGACGGCGCCTACGTGTACGACTCCAGCGTCTACGCCGATTGGGAGTTCATCGCCGGCCAGGGCATCGTGAGCAAGCTGTCGCTGCTCCCGGCCTCGGCGCGCCCGTAAGAGAAAACCGAATAATGACGGCTGGTGGCAGCCCGTCGCCCGATTGCGCCTGGCGTTTCGGGCTGCCACCTGATAGTGGCCTGATGGGCCCGCCCCCGCACATGAGGGCGGCCACCCATCAGGCCGGGTTGCAGGGTTGACCAGACGCATCGACCTTCGCCGGGTGGCCCAGTACGGGTTCGTGGTGGTGGTGGCGGTGACGCTCAACTTCCTGCTTCCCCGGCTGATGCCGGGCAATCCGCTCGCCCTGATCGCCGGAGTGGATGTCGGCATGCTTACCCCGGATCAGCGGGCCGAGATCGTCGCCCGGGTGGGTCTGGATGCGCCGCTTTGGATGCAGTACCTGCGGTATTGGGGCGATATCTTCACCGGCGACTTCGGGTTCTCGTTCCGATCCAGTCGCCCGATCGTGGACATGATTTGGGAGCGCCTCCCCTGGACGCTGCTCATCACCGGCCTGTCGCTTCTGGTATCGGCGGTCCTGGGAATCCTGCTGGGCGCCATCTCGGCGTGGCGGAGAGGCACCAAGGGCGACCTGAGTCTGCTGTCGGGCATGATCTCGGTGGAATCTCTGCCCTCCTTCTGGCTGGGGATGGTGCTGATCTCGCTGTTCGCCGTCCAGTGGGGACTGCTGCCGTCGTTCGGGGCGGTGACCCCCGCCTCGGATCTAGAGGGCTGGGCCCACGTGTGGGACATCATCAGCCACGCCATCCTGCCCGTGACCGCCCTCTCGATCGTCGGGACGCCGGGTGTTTACATGACCATGCGTTATTCGATGCTGGAGACCCTGGGAGAGGACTACATCCGAACCGCCCGGGCCAAGGGCGCCGGAGAGCGCCGGGTGCTGTTCGGGCACGTGGCCCGCAACACCATCGCCCCGGTGATCACGGTGTTGGCCATCCGTCTGGGATTCGCCTTCGGAGGCACGGTGATCATCGAAACGGTATTTTCCTATCCGGGACTGGGACGCCTGGTCTTCGAAGCGGTGGCGGGCCGCGATTATCCGGTGATGCAGGCGGCTTTCCTGGTGTTCACCGGAGCGGTGTTGGTGGCCAATCTGGCGGCTGATCTCTTGTATCCGCTGATCGACCCCCGCAGCAGGACATCGTGACGGCCGCCGGAGACCAGGGCCGCAAGGTGCGCAGGTCGGTGCGGATGCGCTCGCGGCTTCCCACGATCCTCGGGGCGGCGGGAATGGTGATCGTGGGGGCGCTTTTGTTCACCGCGGTGTTCGCCCCCTGGCTGGCGCCGTATGACCCGACGGAACGGATCGCGCGGCCTTTTTTGTTTCCCAGCGCCGAACATCCGCTGGGCACCAATGACGTGGGTCACGATCTCTTATCGGAGATCATCTACGGATCGCGTGTGTCCCTGTTGGTGGGACTGGTGGCGGCCACGGTGGCGCTTTTGATCGGCACGACAGTGGGCGTGGTGGCGGGCTATTACCCCAAGCGCCTGGGGTCGGCCATGATGCGCGGGGTCGACGTGATCCTCATCCTCCCCTTCCTGCCGCTCCTCATCGTGCTGGCGGCCTACCTGGGCCGGAGCCTCTTGAACACCATCCTGGTTATCGGGTTGCTCATCTGGGCGGAGCCGGCCCGCATTATCCGCTCGCAGGTCTTGTCCCTGCGTTCCCGGGAATATGTGCTGGCGGCCCGGTCGATGGGCGCCCCCGACCGGTGGACGATCCTGCGACACATCGTTCCCCGCACGGCGCTTTTGGCCACCGGATCGTTCGTCCGGGCGGTGTCCGGGGCGATCCTGCTGGAGGCCGCCCTCAGCTTCCTGGGCCTGGGCGACCCGATCCAAAAAAGCTGGGGGTCGACCCTCTACTGGGCCCAGACCCGGGGCGCCTTCCTGACCCCCGCCTGGAAATGGTGGGTCCTGCCGCCCGGTCTTCTGATCATGCTGGCCTCCCTGGGCTTCGCCCTGATCGCCTTCTCGCTCGAGGAACGAATCAACCCCCGGCTGTAGCGGGCCCACCCCGGTTCCGGTTTGACCCGCGTGACCTACCGCACTCTCCGCTCTTGAGCCTACGGGTCGAGCCCCGTCTTTTCCCTGCGGGACCCGGGCATAGGGGGGTGATGATGTGGCGGTGGAGGACTCCTATGCCGGCCCTGTCCTCGGCGCCGGTGGGCGGGGGGCCGAGCATGGTGGAATGGGTGCTCAACATAGGCGTCGCGTCGGGTTACGACCGCACCGACCTGGCCGAGCACGCCCGGGAGGTGGCGGATGAACTCAACCTTGAGGGAACGGGTGCGGTGATGTTCACCGCAGTGGACTTGCGCCGCCGGCAACGATGCCTTGCCGATGGGGTGGTGGTTGACGCCACCGTGGGGATCAGCCATCCCACCTGGGCGGCCGCTTCACCCGGGACGGAGGAGCCGGCCGGGCCAGGCACGATCAACCTGGTGATTCAGGCGCCGGTCGGACTCGATCCGGGAGCGGCGGTGAATGCGGTGGTGACAGCCACGGAAGCAAAGACCCAGGCCTTGGCGGCCCGCGGCATCCAGGGGACGGGGACCGCCACCGACGCAGTAGTGATCGTGTGGCCGCCCGGTCCGGTGGCGGCGCGTTTCGCCGGGCCGAGGTCGCGATGGGGTTCGCGGATCGGACGGGCGGTGTACCGGGCGGTTTGGGCCGGGACCGGACCTCGGACCGGTTAGCTGTGGCCCTCGTTCCCGGCCTCGGTCGGCTTGGTAGTCTTGCGCCCAGACAGGTCGCACGCGAGAAAGGGCCAGTGCAATGAACCGGTGGGAGCATCGAATCGAGGGGGCGCATCTGACCAAGCTACTGGTGGGACCCTTTGAGAACAACGTCTATCTGGTGGGGTGCACCAACACCAACAAGGCGGTGATCGTGGACGCCGCCGACGAAGCGGACCGGATTCTCGATGAGGTGGGCGACTATGAAGTTGAGGCCCTCCTGACCACCCACGGGCACATGGACCACCTGCAGGCGGTGGACCGCGTGACCGACAAGTTGGGCATTCCCTTCCTTCTGAACCCGGCCGACACTTTTTTGCTGGCCGACGCCGGAATCGAAAAGACTGCGCCGGACGGTTTGATCCAGGACGGCCAGGAGATCGAGGTGGGCGATCTGCTGATCCATGCCATCCATACTCCCGGCCACACTCCCGGGTCCACCACCTTCGTTCTGGAACCGTGGCTGCTAACCGGGGATACCCTGTTCCCCGGAGGTCCCGGCGCCACCCAGTGGGACTACTCGTCCTTCGGGCAGGTCATGGACTCCGTTGAAGACCTGGTCTCCCGATTTCCCGGTCCGACCCTGGTTTTCCCGGGGCACGGCGCCAACGACACCACCGTGGCCGCCGAAAAGCCTCACACCGGAGAGTGGCGAGCCCGGGGCTGGTAGCCCGTCTCTGCCCACCGACCCAGGCAGGCAAACCCTGGGCACACAATCGATTCCTTCCGCAAGGTTCCCGCTTGGGGTTGAGCGGTTAGAGGCCGGGCCGCAAGCGGCAAGTTCGCGAAAAAAGCTCCCCGGCAGAGGTTGACTTTATCTCTTGCCCCAACGCATATTGCCAGGAGTCGAACATCTCCCGGCCCGATCAGACGTCGTCAGGGCCGCAAAGGGATACATACTTTCGGGACACGCTTCCCGCCGCCAGACCCTGGCCGAGCGTGCCCCGGCCCAGGTGGTGGAAGGCGGGGGTGGGCTCCCTTCGGGGAGGGGCGTGGCACCGTTTTTCGCGAGTTAGTGGGTGATTTTGCGGTGAGACCCGCCAGGGGGATGGTTTGCCCCCGGCACATTGTTGGATCAGTCGAAGACCACCACTGAGCGCAGCACCTCTCCCCTCTCCATGCGGTGGAAGGCTTCCTCGACCTCGCCCACGCCGATTGTCTCGCTCACGAACCCGTCCAGGTCGAGTCGGCCCTGCAGATAAAGGTCGATGAGCATGGGGAAGTCTCGCTCGGGGAGGCAGTCGCCGTACCAGGATGACTTCAAGGCGCCGCCCCGGCCGAACACTTCGATGAACGGCAGTTCGATCTTCATGTCGGGCGTCGGGACTCCCACCAACACCACCACCCCGGCCAGATCCCGGGCATAGAAGGCCTGCTCGTAGGTTTCGGGCAGGCCGATGGCCTCCACCACCACGTCCGCTCCGTGACCGCCGGTGATCTCCCGGATCCGTTCCACCGGGTCCTCTTCGCGGGAGTTGATGGTGTGGGTCGCTCCGAACCCCTTGGCCCACTCGAGTTTGCGATCGTCGATGTCCACCCCGATGATGGTCCCGGCCCCGGCCACCCGGGCGCCCACGATCGAACCCGATCCGACCCCGCCGCAGCCGATCACCGCCACCGAATCACCCCGTCCCACCCCTCCGGTGTTGATGGCGGCCCCTATTCCGGCCATCACGCCACAGCCCAGCAGACCGGCAGCCTCGGGCCGCGCCCGGCTGTCCACCTTGGTGGCCTGTCCCGCCGCCACCAGGGTCAGTTCGGCGAAGGCCCCGATCCCCAGGGCGGGGGACAACTCGGTCCCATCAGCCAGGGTCATCTTCTGGGTGGCGTTGTGGGTGGCGAAACAATACCAGGGACGGCCCCGGTCGCATGCCCGACAATCCCCGCAGACAGCCCGCCAGTTGAGGATCACATAGTCCCCCGGGGAGATCTTGGTGACATCCGGCCCCACCGACTCCACTATCCCGGCCGCCTCATGACCCAAGAAGAACGGATAGTCGTCGTTGATGCCGCCCTCCCGGTAGTGCAGATCGGTGTGACACACCCCGCAGGCTTTGATCGACACACGGGCCTCCCCGGGGCCCGGGTCGGGAACAACCACCGTCTCCAAAGAGACCGGCGCCCCCTTTTCGAGAGAAACTATCCCCTGTACCTCTGCCGCCATGATCCTGAACCTCCATCCTTTCGCTGCGATCCAAGACTAGCCTCCGGCCATCCTCTGCGCCCGGTGGACAACCCCCCTTCGACCGC
Organism: Acidimicrobiia bacterium; assembly: GCA_965220995.1. Classification (GTDB taxonomy): domain Bacteria; phylum Actinomycetota; class Acidimicrobiia; order Spongiisociales; family ZC4RG35; genus Bin76. Next base: position 817,408 of record OZ244856.1, read on the forward strand.
GGGATCCCTCCCCGCCCAGGCCGGTTTGTATCCTCCAATACACATTCTCCCGGTCTTGGCGGAGGCACATGGCAAACACAAAACCCCCGAGCCCCACCTACCCGGTCAGGTTCGTCACCGCAACCACGCTCTTTGACGGCCATGACGCCTCCATCAACGTGTTTCGGCGGATCCTGGCCGCCTCCGGCGCCGAGGTCATCCATCTGGGACACAATCGCTCGGCTCCCGACATCGTGGAGACCGCGGTGCAGGAGGACGCTCAGGCCATTGCCGTCACCTGCTATCAGGGCGGCCACATGGAGTTTTTCCGCTACCTTCATCAACTCGCCGACCGACAGAGCGGGGGGCGGATTCGTATCTTCGGCGGCGGGGGCGGAACCATCCTTCCCGAGGAGGGCAGCCAACTTCAGGCAGAGGGGATCACCCGCATCTATTCCCCCGACGACGGACGGGCCCTGGGTTTGACCGGCATGGTGACCGACATGATCGCCCGGGCCGACTTCCCCACCGGGGAACTCAACGGACTGCGCATCGATCGTCTGCGGGCCCGGGATCACCGCACCCTGGCCACCCTGATTTCGGCCGCGGAGAACTACCCGGACAAATACGCCGATGTTTTCGAAGAGTTGGAGCGCTCGATCACCGGCCACCCCCGGCCCCCGGTGATCGGAGTGACCGGGACGGGCGGATCGGGCAAGTCTTCCTTGGTGGACGAACTGCTCCGCCGATACCTCTCCGATTTCAAGGACCAACGAGTGGCGCTGCTCTCGGTGGATCCGTCCTCTCGCCGAACGGGAGGGGCGCTTCTGGGAGACCGGATCCGCATGAACTCGCTGCCCCACCCGCGGGTGTACATGAGATCTATGGCCACCCGGAGCAGCGAAAGGGCTCTGCCCGAGGCGGCGCGCCGGGCGCTCACCGTGTTCGGAGCAGCCGGGTTCGATGTGATCCTGCTGGAAACCTCCGGCATCGGACAGGCCGACACTTCCGTGATGGAACTGGCCGACCTCTCCCTATATGTGATGACCCCCGAATACGGGGCGGCCACCCAATTGGAGAAGATCGGGATGCTCGACTACGCCGACCTGGTGGCGATCAACAAGGGGGACAAACCGGGCGCCGAAGACGCCTTGGCAGACGTGCGCCGCCAAGTGAGGCGCAATCGCCTGGCGTTTGACGATCCCGATCCCATCCAGGATGTGTACCTGACGGTCGCCTCCGCCTTCGGCGACCACGGGGTGGACCGTCTCTACCGGGCCCTCACCAAGCAACTGGGGCACCCTTCGACGTTTTCCTCTCCTCCCGCCACCCGGCGGGCAGTGATTCCCTCGGACCGATCCGGCTACATGGCCCAGATCGCCGCCACTGTTCGTCAATACAACCACGAAGCGGCCGAGCAGGAGACGGCCGCCCGGCAACTTCATCAGCTGCAGGCCGCCCGGGACCTGCTGGAAGAATCCGATCCGAACGCGGCGGCCTCCCCGGCGCTGTCGGAGGCGATCCGCTCGGCCACCGCCCGCCTGACCGCCCATCACCGGGCGGCCCTGAGCAACTGGGACGAGATGGCGGCCTCCTACCGCGGCCCCCGCTTTTCCTATCGGGTGCGCGATCGGAACGTGAACGTGGCGGTGGCCTCAACCAGTCTCAGCGGCACCGCGGTTCCGAAGGTGGCGCTGCCCCGCTATCAGGATTGGGGAGATCGGCTGAGATGGCTCCTGCAGGAGAACCTGCCGGGCAGTTTCCCCTACACCGCCGGGGTCTATCCCTTCAAACGCACCTCCGAGGACCCCACCCGGATGTTCGCCGGAGAAGGACCGCCCGAGCAGACCAACCGGCGGTTTCACTACCTATGCCAGGGAACCCGTCTGCGGAGGCTGTCCACCGCCTTCGATTCGGTGACCCTCTATGGGGAGGATCCGGACGAACGACCCGACATTTACGGAAAGGTCGGCAATTCCGGAGTGTCGATCTCGACTCTCGACGACATCAAGCGACTCTACTCGGGTTTCGATCTCTGTGACGCCGCCACCTCGGTGTCCATGACCATCAACGGGCCCGCCCCCATGATTCTGGCGCTGTTTCTGAACGCTGCCATCGACCAGCAGTGCGAATTGCACATCCGCCGGGAGGGGCTCACCGAGCAGGTGGAAAGGAAACTGGCCGCCCGCTTCGCCGACCGTCCCCGCCCCCGCTACCGGGGACCGCTGCCCGAGGGAAACGACGGATTGGGCCTGTTGCTCCTGGGTGTGACCGGCGACCAGGTGCTGGATCCGGGGGTATATCACAACATCAAGGAGGAAACGCTGGGGCGGGTGAGAGGGACGGTGCAGGCTGACATCCTCAAAGAAGACCAGGCTCAGAACACCTGCATCTTTTCGATCGATTTCGCCCTGAAGATGATGGGCGACATCCAGCAGTTCTTTATCGACCACCGGGTGCGCAACTTCTACTCGGTTTCCGTCTCGGGATACCACATGGCCGAGGCCGGGGCCAACCCCATCACCCAACTGGCCTTCACCCTGGCCAATGGGTTCACCTTTGTTGAACACTATCTGTCGCGGGGCATGCACATCGACGACTTCGCTCCCAACCTCTCCTTTTTCTTCTCCAACGGGCTTGATCCCGAGTACGCGGTGATCGGGCGGGTGGCCCGCCGCATCTGGGCGAAGGTGATGCGGGACAGATACGGCGCCGACGCCCGCTCGCAGATGCTCAAATACCACATCCAGACCTCGGGAAGGTCGCTGCATGCCCAGGAAGTGGAATTCAACGACATCCGCACCACCCTGCAGGCCCTGTCCGCCGTCTACGACAACTGCAATTCTCTGCATACCAACGCCTACGACGAAGCCCTCACCACCCCCACCGAGGAGTCGGTCCGCCGGGCGGTGGCCATCCAACTGATCGTTAACCGCGAACTGGGCCTGACCAAGAACGAGAACCCCCTGCAGGGTTCCTTTGTCATCGAGGAACTCACCGACCTGGTGGAGGAGGCGGTGTTGGCCGAATTCGCCCGACTGGATCGCAGCGGCGGGGTCCTGGGAGCAATGGAGCGCCAGTATCAGCGCTCCCGGATCCAGGAGGAGTCCCTCCATTACGAGCGGGTCAAGGAGTCCGGGGAGTTTCCCCTGATCGGAGTCAACACTTTCCTGTCGGAAACCGGGTCGCCGTTCGTCGCCCCGGAGCGCCTGGTCCGATCCATCGACGCGGAAAAGGACCAGCGCATCCGGGAGGTCAGAGATTTCCAGGCCCATCATGCCCGTCGCGCCCGACCGGCCCTTCGGTCATTGCAGGAAACGGCCACCACCGGACAGAACGTGTTCGGCGAACTGATGGAGACGGCCAAGGTCGCCAGCCTCGGTCAAATGGTCAACGCTCTCTATGAGGTGGGCGGTCGCTACCGGCGCAACATGTGAGGAACCCCGACCGGCGCCCCCGGACTTCAACGACGGGTTGGATTTCGATGGCTCTTCCGCCGACAGGTCCGAAACAGGGCGGGGTTGTCAATACCGATAACCGTCCCCCTCCGTTTGTTGCTTCCCTCCCGGTTGACGGTTGTCTAGCCGGCTCCGGCGCCGTCCTGCGCTTCCCGGGCCTGGCGCACCCAGGATTCCACGTAATCGAGGTTGGGAAGCCTGCGGACCAATCGGATCCGGTGATTGGCGGCCTCAAGGTTCTCCAAGATCTCCTGTGGCGAGTGGCCGGCCAGGTCCTCGACGGTATGGATGCCCGCCGCCTTCAACAGGGTGCAGTATCTGCTCCCCACCCCTTCCAGCCCCATCAGTTCAACGGTCTTGGTTATGTCGAGCAGGGCATCGGCGTCAATGCCGGTTTGTTCGGAGAGCGACACCAAGCGCTCCGGCCCGTTGATCCTTGCCATCAACGCTTCGGCCGTTTTGATTCCCGCCTTCCGCAGGCGGATGGCCGATCGGCGATCAATGCCCGCTACGTCCGCGATGGTGGTCACCGCCTCACCGCCTTCGCTCCGGAGCCGTCCCCCACGGCCAGCCTGCGACGACGGCTGTCACCACCTCCCTGGCGGGTGGGGCGCAGCCTCTCCACATCCTCCTGGTCATCCACGTCCTCGGGGGCCAGTTGGGAAAACCACACTTCGGTGACCCACTCGGGGTGGGTCTTCAGAAGGGGCATGGCGCCGCGGTCGCCCTCCATCATCATCAGGCGACGCCACAATATCCTGTCCACCAGCACGGGATTGGAGTTGGTATAACGGTATCGGGGCACCACCGCCGGGGTGACGCCCGGCTGATAGACGGCCCGCAACCGGTCGGCGGTTTCCGAGGGTATATTGGGCTGATCTCCCAACAGGATCAGGGCGGCGGTGGCGGCCGACCCCCGTTCCAGGGCATCCAGGCCCACTCTCAGCGATCCAGCCATACCGGAGCGCCAGTCTCGATTGATCACCACCTGGCACCCGGAAAGGTCAACCTTGGCCAGTATCTTTTCGTGCGCCGCTCCCAGGACCACCCACGTCTCCTCCGAACCCATCATCGTCGCCGCTTCCAATACCGCCCCCAGCAGGTTGGTGTCCCCCCAGGGCTCCAGTTGCTTGGGTCTTCCCAGCCGCGTTGAACCCCCCGCGGCCAGCACCAGGTTGGCGATCATGAGTCGTCCTGCCTGCGGGGACGGCGACGGCGGCCCACCAGATCCAAGGGCGCAGTGGGGCGTCGTCGGGCGGCGATCATCTCGCCCAGGATGGCCACTGCTATCTCGGCCGGCGAATCGGCGCCGATCCCGATCCCGATCGGGCCTCTGATCCGGCCGATCTCCTCGGGGGTGAACCCGGCCTCGGCCAGCCGTTCCCGACGGGCGGCCGCGGTTCCCCGGCTACCCATCGCTCCGATGTACCGCACCGGCGCCCGGAGCACCATGGGCCACAGGGGCGCTTCAAAACGGTGGTCGTGACTGAGGATCACCACATAGGACCGATGGTCGAAAGAAAGCCGATCGGACAGTTCCTCGGGCCAGCCCACCAGCCGGTGATGGGCGTCGGGGAAGCGTTCGGGCGTCAGAAAAGCGGGACGGGCGTCGGAGACGGTCACGTCGAAATCGAGATGCCGGGCCAGGGCGCAGAGCGCCTGGGCGATATGCACCGCTCCGAAGATGATCAGGTGCGGACGGGGGGTGATCACATCGACGAACACGTCCGCATCGCCGTAGGAGAGCGTCATGGACTTTTCTCGGCTCATCAAAGCGCGGGCGTCGGTGATGGAGGCAGATATCAAAGCGTCGGGAAGGGCGCCCGCCACCGGGCCCCTCTCTGCATCCAGGGCCAGGGAGGCTCCGGCCTCCCCGCCCTCCACCACGGTGATCCGGGCGCCCAGCCGGCGCCCCGCGATCATCTGCGAGCAGGCGGCCAGCACCTCGGCATTGGGCGGCGGTTTCACCCCCGCCTCTGGGGGCCGTTCCGGTCTGCAACCTCCTCTGGATGGGAGAGGCTCACCACGGTTCGACGAATACCTGAATGGTCCCGCCGCACGACAGTCCCACCGTGAACGCCTCCTCGTCGCTGATCCCGTAGGTGACCAGCCGAACGCCTCCATCGGCCAGCACGGCGCGGGCATGTTCGAAGACATCGTTCTCGACGCATCCTCCCGACACCGATCCGGCCATGTCGCCCGCCGAGGACACCAGGAATTTGGCGCCCACCGGCCGCGGTGAGGGACCGGCCGTTGCCACCACGGTGGCGACGGCCACTTCCTTTCCTTCCGACACCCAACTGTCTCTGATTCTGATGGCTTCTTCCATCATCTCTTCCGGTCCGGCAGCGTTTCCAGCAGTGATACGAGGGTAGCAAGATCTGACAGGCGGCCCCCCGCCAGGAAATCGTCCACGTGGGGCAAAGCGGCCTTCATGCCCCGCGTTTGGGGAGAGAATCCCTCCCGCGACGCCAGGGGATTCACCCATATCAGCCGGTGTACCGTCCGCCGCAGCCGTTCCATCTCCTGCGAAAGCAGGGCGGGCTCTCCCCGATCCCAGCCGTCGGAGATGATGAGCGTCACCGGTCCGCCCCTGGTCACCCGTCTGCTCCATTCGAAGTTGAAGGTGCGCAGGCATTCTCCGATTCTGGTGCCTCCCGACCAGTCGTCCACCGCTTCGGAAACCTGGGAAAGCGCCTCGGTGGGATTGCGGCGCAGCAACTGACGGGTGATGCGGGTCAGACGGGTGGAAAAGACAAAAGTCTCCATCTTGCCCAGCCGGGCGCGGGCCGCGTGGGCAAAGTAAAGGAGCATCTCCGTGTAACGCTCCATGGAACCAGACACGTCGGCGATGAACAGGATGGGTCGGGGACGGACCCGGCGAACGCTTTTCTCCAGGTTGATCAGGTCCCCTTCCGGACCGACGCACTTGCGAAGGGTGCGCCGCAGATCCGGGCGGTCCCCCTTGTGGTAGGGACGCCGTCGGCGAGTGGTCATCGGCGCCGGACGCCACATCATCCGGGTCAGGAGATTGCGGACCTGGGCCTGCTCCGCCTTGGTGAGATCGGAAAAGTCCTTGTCGGAAAGACGCTCCGCCCAAGAGGCGCCGGTGAACGCCTCCATCTCCGGCCCGGCCGAATCACCGTCTCCTTCGGCCCCTTCCTGCTTGGCCCGGCTGATCGTCCAAAGGCGCGGCCTGGGCGGGGCGGTCATCGCTATTCCGCTCGAAAGGTTCTGACCGAAGAACCGCACGAACACCCGGTCGAAAATGGGTACCTGCCAGGGCGAGGAGACCGTGAGACAGCGGAAGGCCGCGTACACGTCCAAGCCGGAGGCCAACCCCACCTCGTCCGCCGCGGCCATCAGATCACAGGCCGTGGTGGAACCCACCGCCAGCCCCTCGGAACGAAGCTCCCGCGTGAACTCCACCAGAATACGGGCGTCGGGCATCGGTCAGCTGCCCGCAGGGACCAGGCTGTCCACACCCCTTTGGGTAACCGTCTCGACGTCTTCGCGGTATTTCAACACCACCCCCAGCGTGTCCTGCACCGCGGCGGGAGTCAGTTCTCCGGCGCCCAGCACCCGCAAGGCGCGGGCCCAGTCGAGGGTCTCCGCCACTCCGGGAGGCTTGAACAACTCCAGTGCCCGGAGGTCCGCCATGGCGGCGGCCAACTGTCGGGCCAGTCGCAGATCGATGTCCGGCACCTTGGCCCGAACAATCGCCACCTCCCGGTCCGGATCAGGAAAGTCCAACCAGTGATAGATGCACCGTCTCTTCAGGGCGTCGTGGATCTCCCGGGTGCGGTTGGAGGTGATCACCACCACCGGGGGAACGGTCGCCCGCACCACTCCTATTTCGGGAATGGTGACCTGAAAATCAGAGAGAATCTCCAACAGGAATGCCTCGAACTCTTCGTCCGCCCGATCCAATTCGTCGATCAGCAACACGGGGGGCTTCCCTTCGGTGGAGGAGTATTCCACCGCCCGAAGCAGGGGACGCGCCAGCAGGTAATCGCGGTTCATGATGCTGCCCACCGAGGCCTGCTCCTCCCGGGCCCCGGCCTCGATCAGGCGGATGGCCAGCATCTGTCGGGCGTAGTCCCACTCGTAGAGAGCCTGGTTGGCGTCCAGCCCCTCGTAGCACTGCAACCTGATCAGCTCCGTGTCCAACACCTGGGACAGGACTTTGGCCACCTCGGTCTTCCCCACCCCTGCCTCCCCCTCCAGGAACAAGGGCCGACCCAGACTGTAGGAGAGGTGCACCGCCACCGCCAACGGACGGTCTGCCAAATATCGGCAGCCGGCGAAGGCGGCGGTTACCTCGTCAACCGATGTGGGGGTCACGTATCGGAATCCTACCCGTACAAAAGGATGAGGCCCGAGCAGCGCGGCTCGGGCCTCATCTCGTCGCTCGTTCGGGAAATTAGCGGGCCGGTGGCGGGTAGAGCAGTCCGCCGTCGGTGTAAAGGGCGTTCAAGCCTCGTTCCAGGCCCAGGGGCGTCAGATGACGGTCGTAGACCTCGGCATAGTTGCCGACCTGCTTGATGACCTGATAGTAGGCGTCGGCCGGCAGGCCCATCTTGGTCTGCAGTTCGTCGGCGGTGGCGCCGAACAACCGTCCGGCCTCTCCGTCCACGTTCATCATGTCGTCGATGTTGGAAGAGTTGACACCCTTCTCCTCGGCGATCAGCATGGCGAAGACCGTCCAGTTCACCACATCGCCGAAGCGTGACTGGTTCTGTATCCAACTGGGGCCCAGGGGTTCCTTGGAGATCGGAACCGACGGGAAGATCACCCAGTCCTCGCCGGCGGCGCCCTCGGTGGCCTTGCGGGAGACCAGGGTCGATCCGTCGGAGGTCACAATGTCGCAGGCCTCGGACTTGAAGCTTTCCACCACCACATTGAAGTCCTCGAAGGTGTTCAGGGTGATGTTGACCCCCATGGCCGCAGCCGCCTCGGTCATGTTCTTCTCGGTGGTGGTTCCGGCGATGGCGCACACCACGGCGCCTTCAACCTCGTCCAACGTGGAAGCCGAACTGAACCCGTCGGCGCCGCGGGCCATCAACTGCTGACCGTCGTAGTACGTGGTGGGCCCGAAATCGAGGCCCAGGTCGGTGTCGCGGCTTTGCGTCCACGTGGTGTTGCGCACCAGCAGGTCAATCAAACCGGAGTTGACCGCCTCGAAACGGGCGGCGGCGGTGAGCGCCTCGAACCTGACCGCTTGGCTGTCGCCCAGGATGGCGGCCGCCACCGCTCGGCAAAGGTCCACGTCGAAGCCGATGAACTCACCCGAGGTGTCCTTGTAGCCAAACCCGGGGATGGTTTCGTTGACGCCGCAGTTCAACTCTCCGCGGGCGATCACCGCATCAAGCACGTCCTGGGCGGCCGGGGCCGCCGGTGCGGCAGTGGTGGTTGGAGCAGCCGTTGTGGTGGTTTCCTCGGCTTCCTCGCCGCAGGCCGCGGCCAGCAATCCCATCACCACCAACGCGATAGCTAATTTTCTCATAGAGGTTGTTCCTCCTTCGCCCGGGAACCGGGCTCACACAGTATGAATCGGGTCTCGAAATCCAGTATCACCCCCAGGTGACACCGGTGGTTTTCTTGCTGTCGGATTCTATCGCCTGTCTCGGGCGCCCGGGGCCTTTTCCCGCCGCCACAATCGGCCGGAGTGGTGACCGAATGGAGGTTTGTCCTATTCGGGCGCCTTGGGCCGACCAAACCGGAGCATCACAAATCCCAGGAGCCCGGCCAGGGCCGATCCCGCCAGAATCCCGAGTTTGGCCTGATCCGTCAGCGCCGGGTCCACGAAGGCCAGGCTGGAGACGAAGATCGCCACGGTGAATCCCACCCCCGCCACCGCCGCCAGGGCCACCACCTCCCGACCTCCCATTCCCTCGGGCAACCGGCCCCATCCGATCCTCACCGCCAGCCAGGTGAAGATCGAGATCCCCACGGTCTTCCCCAACAACAGCCCTGCGGCGGTGCCCAGCGCCACCGGCTGCAGCAGGGGGGTCAGATCCCCCCCGATCCGCACCCCGGCATTGGCCAGGGCGAAGATGGGCAGCACCAGGAAGGAACTCCAGACCAGCAGCCGCTGCTCGTTTCTCGCCAGGGGCGCCACCGACTCCCGGGTCACCTCCGCCAGGGTCATGATCTGGTGATCGGCTTCTTCCCGCTGGTGGTAGTTGACGATGTGACGGGGAAACGATTGGAGCAGCGCCTGTCCCTTGTCGTAGAGTTGCTCGGCCGAATACATGGGGCGGGCCGGGGTTATGAAGGCCAGGGCCACCCCCACCAGGGTGGGATGCACCCCCGATTCGTGAATGCAGTACCAGGCCACCAACGCCATGGGTACATAGAAGAAATGGGCCCGTATGCCCACCCGGGCGGCGATCGCCACGGCAATCAGGGCAATTATCCCCCACGTCAACCAGTTCCAGCGCAGGTCCCCCGAGTAGAACAGGGCGATGATGGCTATCGCCCCCACATCGTCGGCGATGGCCAGCGCCAGCAAGAAAAGCTTGGCCCCCGGTGACGCCCGCGTTCCCACCAGTGACAGGACTCCCAGCGAAAAGGCTATGTCGGTGGCGGTGGGGACCGCCCAACCGTTGAGGGCCTCCCCGCCTTCGGGCAGCACCAGCACCACGTACACCAGAGCCGGCACCAGCATTCCGCCGACCGCGGCCATCACCGGCAGGGCGGCGGCCCGGGGATCCCGCAACCTTCCCAACACCAACTCCCGCTTGATCTCCAGGCCCACCACGAAAAAGAAGATGGCCATCAGGGCGTCGTTGACAAAAGTCTGGAGCGACTGGGAGAGGTGGATGGGGCCCACCGACACCTCCACGTGGGTGTGCCACAGCTGAAAGTAGCTGTCCGACCATTGGGAGTTGGCCCAGATCATCGCCGCGGCCGCCATCAGCAGCAACACTGCCCCGGTGGAGGGCTCTATCTCCATGAATTTTTGAATCGGGCGGACAAAGCGGCGGGGCACGAAGCGGTTGGAGTTGATCCAGGTCTCGTGGAGGGGTTCTCTCATCATTTGCGTCTGCTCCGGCTAGGTATGGATCGAGCGGCCCGCCGACCCCAGGTCGGCACAGGCGCGGACCACCCGCTCGGTCATCGACAACTGGGCCGCCCTCAGGTAGGAGCGCGGGTCGTACACTTTCTTGTTGCCCACCTCGCCGTCCACCTTCAGCACCCCCGAATAGTTGGTGAACATGTGGCCCGCCACCGGCCGGCTGAAGGCGTATTGCGTGTCGGTATCGATATTCATCTTCACCACCCCATACCCGATCGTCTCCTGTATCTCATCGGGGCTTGAACCGCTCCCTCCGTGAAACACCAGGAAGTGACGATAGCCGAAGCGTTCCTCGGTGGCCCGCTGCCCTTCGCGCAGTATGGAAGGGCGCAACTCCACCTTGCCCGGCTTGTAGACGCCGTGCACGTTTCCGAACACCGCCGCCAACAGGTACCCGCCCCGCTCGCCGGTGCCCAACCGCTCCGCCACCGCCACCATGTCCTCGGGAGTGGTGTAGAGCTTGCGGCGGTCCACATCGGTGTGATCCATGGTGTCCTCCACTCCCCCCACGATTCCTATTTCCAGCTCCAACAGCACATCCTGGGCCGCGCACTCCTCCAGCAGCCGGGAGGCCAGGGCCAGATTGTCCCGGAGCGGCAGGGCGGAGGCGTCCAACATGTGGCTCTGATACAGCGGACCCAGACCCTTGGCCCGGCGTCGGGCGGTCTCGGCCAACAGGGGCCGGATCAGATCGTCCACCCGGTCGGGGGGGCAGTGATCGGTGTGGAGAGCGATCAGCATCGGATGCCGGGCCGCCACGGTGTGGGCGAACTCGGCCAGAGCCCGGGCGCCCAGGGCCATGTCGTTCAATGCGGTTCCCGACAGGAACCCGCCCCCGCTGGTGGAGACCTGAATAATCCCGTCGGACCCCGCCTGGGCGAATCCGGCCAGGGCCGCGTTGAGGGTTTCGCTGGAATGGACGTTGATGGCCGGGAAGGCGTAGCCCTCCGAACGGGCCGTTTCCAGCATGTCCAGGTATTGAGCAGGGCTAGCGATCGGCATGGGCCACCTCCGAGCAGAATCCGGGCCACCAGATCATTTTATCCGATCGAGAAATGTTCACCGCTCCCCGGAGTTTCCGCCCAAAAAGTTCCCCAGCAGGCGTTTGCCTTCCGAGGTGAGGATGCTCTCGGGGTGAAACTGCACGCCGGTGATGGGCAGGCGGCTGTGGCGCGCCCCCTGGATAACTCCCTCTTCGCTCCAGGCGCACGCCTCCAACGCCGAAGGCATGGTGGTTATCGCCAGGGAGTGGTAACGAGTGGCCACAAACGGGTTCTCCAAACCCGCGAAAATCCCCCGCTCGTCGTGACGGATGGCCGAGGTCTTCCCATGGAGCGGCTCGGGAGCCGCGCCCACTTCGCCTCCGAAAGCCACCGCCACCGCCTGATGCCCCAGGCAAACCCCCAGGGTGGGGATCAGGGGACCCAGGGTCCTCACATAGTCCACCGAGAAGCCTGCGTTTTCGGGCCGCCCCGGACCCGGCGAGATGATCAGCCGGTCGACTTCCCATCCCAGTGCCTCCTGGGCGGAGGCCACGTCGTTTCTCACCACCAGTGGCTCCGCGCCCAGCTCCCCGCAGTATTGGGCCAGGTTGAAGGTGAACGAGTCGTAATTGTCCAGAATCAAAACCCGCATCCTCCCGGCAATATACCAACCCGGGGGCGGGCGGCCTCGGTTGACGCCCGTGTCGGGATCCGCGCCTGCTGCCCGACCCCGATCGGCGCGAACCTCGGCGCCGCTATTGTTTGGGTCCAATATGCCGGTTTCCAAGAAACGCAAGGGGGCCAAGCGCTCCGGACCCACCCGCCCCCGCAATCCGGTGAAGGCCACCACCCCCTCCTCCCGGTGGTACGTGATCACCATGGCCGCCCTGATGGGGGTGGGATTGATCCTGGTGTTGCTTCGGTTTGTTCTGGGGCTCGATCAACTCTGGCTGGTGGGCGGGCTGGCCCTGATCGCCGTCGGGTTCCTGATGACCACCGGGTACCGTTAGCCGGAACCACCCGGGCGCCAGACCGCCGCCATCTCGTCGCGGCAGTGGCGGGGCGCGGCCGTCTCGGAGATGCTGGCCACCCTCACGGTCAACTCGGTGCCGCAGATGGTGCACCGGTAATCCTGGACCGCCTCCACCACCTGTTCGGGGTCCGGCTCCGTCGGGGCGACCGCCAGTGCGCGCAGAAACCAGATACACAGCCGCCAAACCACCACCCCGATGCCGAGGGCTATGACCAGGTTCCAGACGCTGATCATGCCCTTGCGGTCGGGAGATTTCTCACAGTTTCTCGATAATGGTGGCGTTGGCCATCCCCCCACCCTCGCACATCGACTGCAGGCCGTAACGAGCGCCGGTTCTGACCATCTCATGCACCAGGGTGGTCATCAGGCGGGCCCCCGAGGCCCCCAGGGGGTGACCGAGGGCAATCGCTCCGCCATTGACGTTGGTGCGATCCCACAGCTCGTCCACGTCGCTTCCGCCGTGTTCGGCGCGCCAAGCCGCCACCACCGAGGAAAAGGCCTCGTTGATCTCGAACAGGTCGATGTCGTCGATCCCCAACCCGGCGCGCTTCAACACCTTGGAGGTGGCCGGGATCGGCCCGGTGAGCATAATCACCGGGTCCACCCCCGCCATCGCGAAGGAAACGAACCGGGCTAGGGGCGTCAGATCGAGTTGGGAGGCCCGTTCCTCGCTCATTATCAGCAAGGCCGCCGCACCATCGGAGATTTGGGACGAGTTGCCGGCGGTGATCTTTCCGTCCGCCCGGAAAGCCGGAGAAAGTCCCCCCAGGGCCTCCATGCTGGTGTTCCGCCGAATTCCCTCATCGGTGGTCATCGTTTCCCGGGCGCTCCCGACGCGGACGGTCACCGGCACGATCTGGGATTGAAACCGGCCCTGGTCGGTGGCCTGCATGGCCCTTTGGTGGGACAGCAATGAGATGGTGTCCAGTTCTTCCCGGCTGAATCCCCATTTGTCGGCGATCATTTCCGCCGAGATCCCCTGGGGAACCAGTCCATTGGCGTAGCGCTGCATCATCTTGGGCCCGAACGGAAGTCCCGGGCCCTGCTCGGCGGTGATGCCCATGGGAACCCGGGTCATGGACTCCACCCCCGCCGCGATCACCACGTCGTAGGCGCCGGCCATCACGCCCTGGGCGGCGAAGTGAGCGGCCTGCTGGGAGGATCCGCACTGCCGATCGATGGTTACACCCACCACGTCTTCGGGAAACCCGGCCGCCAGCGCCGCGTTGCGGGCCACGTTCAGGCTCTGCTCGCCGGTCTGGCTCACGCATCCGCAAATCACGTCCTCCACCAGACCCGGATCCAGGTCGTTGCGTTCCACCAACGCCCGCAGCGGTATGGCGGCCAGATCCACCGGGTGAATTCCCGAGAGTTTGCCCTTCCTTCGGCCCGCCGGGGTGCGGACCGCATCCACGATGACGGCCGATTTCATATTTGCCTGCTCCTCTCGGGTTGTCGGGGTTCGAGATGGCGTGGAGACGATGGGACTTGAACCCACGACCTCCTGGTTGCAAACCAGGCGCTCTTCCAGGCTGAGCTACGTCCCCGCAAGCCGGAGGATACTCGCCCCGATGGCCGGCCGGCCTCGATGTAATATCTAGAATCCCGCAAAGGGCTCATAGCTCAGGTTGGTTAGAGCGCATCCCTGATAAGGATGAGGTCCCTGGTTCAAATCCAGGTGGGCCCACCACATGCCGACTCACAACCTCCGGGGGATTTCGCGTGCCCGGCGCCGCGCCGCCGAGTCCTGATCCGCCGGCGCCCAACACCTACTGGGTGGTTCCCGGGCATCTGGCTGCGGGGGAATATCCCGGCGACCTCAACCCGAGCAAAGCCGCCCGAAAGGTGGGCCGTTTGCTGGATGCGGGCATCGACCACTTTATTGATCTGACCCATCCGGCCGATCGGATGGCGCCCTATGCCCGCATTGCGGAGCAGGAGACCCGGCGCCGCGGCGGGGTCATCGCCTATGAACGGCGCCCGATCGTCGACGTGTCGGTCCCCGATCGCCCCGAGCAGATGGCCGGCATCCTTGATGCGATCGACTCCGCCGTGGAGGAGGGCAGGACGGTCTATGTGCACTGCTGGGGAGGAGTGGGCCGAACCGGAACCGTGGTGGGTTGTTGGCTGGTGCGTCACGGACACACCGGAGAGGAAGCGCTTCGCCAACTCGCCCGCTGGTGGCGCAGAGTACCCAAGTCCCGCTACCATCCCCGCTCGCCGCAAACCCCGGAACAACACGACTACGTCCGTCGCTGGGCCGAGCCGACACCCGAAAAGGCCCGAGACTGAGATCCTCCGAGGAGTCTCTCCTGGGAGACTCCATGGGTGTTGGTCTTGCGTCATTAGCCTGCTTCATCATGTCGGGTTCCGCGGACTCACGGGCTGACCGGCCGATTACGGTGGTGAGCTGGAACATCGCCAAGAGACACAAGGCATGGCGCGAACTGGCCACCATGGCCGCCGATGTGGCCCTGTTGCAGGAAACCGGGAACACGCCCTCCGATCTTCCCGACAGTGTCGACACCGGACCTCGGGAACACTGGGACTCCCATGTCTGGAACTCCGATTGGTACAGGGAACAAGGCTGGACACGGCTGTTCGAACGATGGCCGAAGGTGGTGAAACTCTCCGACCGCGTCGAGGTGGAGTGGTTCAAGCAGGTATCGCCCATAAGCCTTGCCGCGGAGGACCAGATTGCCGTCAGCGGTATCGGCACCATCGCCGCGGCCCGGGTGGTTCCCGTGAACCAGGCGGTCAAACCCTTCGTGGCGGTGTCCATGTATGCAAGGTGGATCAAACCGCATCCTTCCGCCCACACCCACTGGAGGGTGGGGTACCCCGACGGGTCGGCGCATCGGATCATCTCGGACTTGTCGGCCTTCATCGGGAGCACCGACCCCCGGACCCACCGGATCCTGGCCGCCGGGGACCTGAACACCATCTATGGCGCTACCGACGACCACCCACTGGCTCTGCCCCGCCGTGACCGGACCATCTTCGACAGAATGGATGCCCTGGGTCTCGAGTTGCTGCACCCACATGGCAGGAAAGCCGACCCCCCTCCCCGGGGACTGCCCCCCGACACCAGGAACGTTCCCACCTATCACACTGTGAGACAGGAACCGGCGACGGCTCAGAACCAACTGGACTACGCCTTCGCCTCGCACGGGTTCCATCAGGCAGTCACCGTCCGGGCCATGAACTCTGTGGCCGAATGGGGCTCAAGCGATCACTGCCGCCTGGTGATCGAGGTCGGGGCGTCATAACCGCCCGCTCTGGTCCCTTCCCCCGACGGGCACCCACCGCCGGCCGGGACGGGTCAGTCGGCTTCCACCAGCATGGTGGGCTCGTCCGAAGATCCCGAGGCGGACGAATCAGCGGCAGGTAAGAGGGCCGGGGAGGAGGATTCGGGAGGAGTGGCCAGCATCACGGGCACCAGGTTTTCCTCCAGCAACACCACTTCCACGCCCCCCACCACATCGGCCACCAGGTTGTACATGACGGCCGCCATGGTGGTCAGTCCGCAGGCCAGCACCGCCCAGGTAACGGACAGGATGGCTGACAGGCGGATGAATTGCTCGGTGTTGGAGAAGGGCGCCTCGCCTTCCTCCAGCAGAGTGATCTGCACCAGGAATTCGGTGATCTGCTGTGGAATGCCCGATCGTTCCACCACCTCCCAGAACATCACCGAGGCCAGCATAAAGGCGAAGGCGGCCACCAGATACACGATGAAGGAGACCTTCAACACCGTCCAGGGGTCCACCCTCCGGATGATTCTGCGGACCCGGTGAACCGAGTAGGTGGGCTGGGTCTCTACCACCACCGGGAGACTACCGGCCGCTCGACAACCACGGTTCCCCTGCTCAGTTCCCGTTGTCGCCCGGCACGATCTCGAACGCCGACAGCGTCTCGTCCTCTTGGACCTGCATGACCTTCACCCCGGTGGCATAGCGGCCTTGGACGCTCACCGACGAAACCGCGGTGCGGATGGCGATTCCCTGAGCGGAGATCAACATCACTTCGGTTTGGGGACCAACCGCCCGGGCGCCCACCAGTTCTCCCCGAGCGGCGGCCAGTTTGATGGCGATCACACCCTGCCCACCGCGGTGCCGCGGCTTCATCTCCTGATTCTGAGGTAGGAACAGCTTCATTTTGGTTCGCTTGGCGAATCCCTTGGAGGTGACCAGCAAAACTTCGTCGCCCTCCCGGTCAGAGCACGCCCCCACCACGCGGTCTCCCTCGGCCAGGCGCATCCCGATCACACCGCGGGCGATCCTGCCCACCGGGCGGATATCCCCCTCATGGAAGCGCAGGCCCTTGCCCTTGGCGGTGAACAGCAACAGGTCATTGTGGCCGTTGGTGGACCGGACCGCCACCAGTTCGTCCCCGGGCGCCAGGTTGATGGCCCGCAGCTTCTTATAGGGGGAATCGTAGGCCTTGAACGCGGTCTTTTTCACCTTCCCCTGGCGGGTGACCATCACCAGGTACTTGACCGTCTCGTAGTCGCGGGTGTCGATGATGGCCTGGATGCGCTCCTCGGACTCGATGGGTAAAACGGCGTGGGCCAGCACCCCCTTCCCGGTGCGGGCCTGGCGAGGAATCTCGTGGGCGCGCAAGCGATGAACGACCCCCCGGTTGGTGAAGAACAACAGGTAGGCGTGGGCCGTGGTGTGAACCAGGTGAGAGATCACGTCATCGGACGCCAGTTTGGCCGCCTTCACGCCCCGGCCTCCCCGACCCTGGGTGCGGTAGGCGCCTGCTTTGACCGACTTCACATAGCCGCTTCGGGACACGGTGATAATCAACTCCTCGTCGGCGATCAGGTCTTCGATCGACAACTCTCCCATGTCGGGGATCAGCCGGCTGCGGCGCGGCGTGGCGAATTTTCGCTTGATGGCCCTCAAATCCTTGCGGATGATGGACCGGCGGCGGGCGGGACTGGCCAGGATGCTTTCCAGGTCGGCGATGGTCACCCGCAACTCCGCCAACTCGGTGGCCAGCTTCTCCGATTCCAATGCGGTCAGGCGCCGCAGCGGCATCTCCAGGATGGCGTTGGCCTGGATCTGGGAAAGCTCGAAACGTTCCATCAGGCGAGCCCGGGCCGTGGGCGTGTCGGACGAGGAACGGATCATCTCGATTACCTCGGTGATGTTGTCCACCGCGATGCACAGGCCTTCCAGGATGTGGGCCCTCGCCTGCGCTTTCTCCAGCCGATAGCGGGTTCGTCTCTCCACTACCTCCATCTGGTGATCGAGGTAGTGGCCCAGCGCCTCGGTGATCCCCAGGGTGCGGGGAACCCCGTCCACCAGTGACACCATGTTCACCCCGAAGGAACTCTCCAACTGCGTGCGCTTGTAGAGCTGGTTGAGCACCACTTCGGGAACCGCGTTCCTCTTCAGTTCGATCACCAGCCGGGTCCCCACCCGCGACGAGGACTCGTTGCGGAGATCGGCGATGGTGCGAATCACCTTCTGATTGACCAGGTCGGCGATCTTTTCCAACACCCGGTCCTGAGAAACCTGGTAGGGAAGCTCCGTCACCACGATGGCGGTGCGTCCCCGGCGGATCTGCTGTGGTTCCGCAACGGCCCGGACCTTGATCGACCCCCGGCCGGTCAAAAGGGCCTGCGCCACCGCCCCGTTGGAAACGATCTCCCCGCCGGTGGGAAAATCGGGCCCCTTGATGAACTGCAGGAGGTCGGACCCCGGACAGTCCGGGTGGTCGAGCAGGTAGACGCAGGCATCGATCACTTCCGCCAGGTTGTGGGGAGGGATGTTGGTGGCCATGCCCACCGCTATCCCCTGGGCCCCGTTCACCAGCAAATTGGGGAACCGCGACGGCAGGACCATCGGTTCACGGTGCTCTCCGTCGTAATTCTCCACAAAGTCAACCGTGTCCTCGCCGATGCCCTCCAACATCGAGAGGGCGATGGGCGAAAGTCGGCATTCGGTGTATCTCATCTGGGCCGGGGGATCCTCGATGCTGCCGAAGTTGCCCTGGGGATCCACCAGCGGATGGCCCAGGCTGAAGTCCTGGCCCAGGCGGACCAGCGCGTCGTAGATGGCCTGGTCTCCGTGGGGATGGAACCTGGCCATCACATCCCCCACCACGGTGGCGCACTTGCGATGTCGTCCGGTGGGAACCAGATTGGCCTGGCTCATCGAGTAGATGATCCGCCGTTGCACCGGCTTGAGTCCGTCCCTCACGTCGGGCAGCGCCCGGGCCACAATCACCGACATGGCATAGTCCATGAAGGACTGGGACATTTCGTCGGTCAGCTCAATGGCCGGACCGCTGTACAGGGTGGGAGTCAGGGGCGGAGGAACTTCGCTCATACGTCCAGGAACCGGATGTCGGAGGCGTGGGTGCGGATGTATTCCCTGCGAGACGGAACATCGTCCCCCATCAGGGTGCTGAACAGCTCATCGGTTTCGGTGGCCGCCCCCAGGCCGTCGATCTGCACCCGGAGCAGGGTGCGGGTTTGCGGATTCATGGTGGTGTCCCACAGTTCGTCGGCGTTCATCTCGCCCAGACCCTTGAAGCGGGTAGGGTTGATCCGCGGGTACTTCTGGCGAACCGCCTCCAACTCCTCGTCGTTCTTCAGGTAGATCACCTTGGCCCCTCGCTTGATCCGGTACAGGGGGGGCTGGGCAACATACACGTAGCCTCGTTCCAAAAGCCCCTTCATGTTGCGAAACAGCAAGGTCAGCAGCAGGGTGCGGATGTGGGACCCGTCCACATCGGCGTCGGTGAGCAGCACCACCTTGTGATAGCGGCATCGGTCGATATCGAATTCCTCGCCCACCCCGGTGCCCATGGCGGTGATGATCGACCGCACCTCCTTGTTCATCAGCGCCTTGCCCAGCCGGGCCCTCTCCACGTTGAGGATCTTTCCCCGGATGGGAAGGATCGCCTGGATGCGGGAGTCCCGGGCCTGCTTGGCCGGACCTGCCGCCGAGTCTCCCTCCACTATGAACAACTCGCTTTCGGAGGGATCCCGGCTCGAGCAGTCCACCAGCTTTCCGGGGAGGCTGGTCGACTCCAGCAGAGACTTGCGGCGGGTCAGTTCCCGGGCCTTGCGAGCCGCTTCCCGCGCCTTGGCGGCCCCCAGGGCCTTGGTCACGATCGCCTTGGCCTCGGGGGAATGCTTCTCCAGCCATTCGGGCAAGGCCCGGTTGAGCGCCTTCTCCACGTAGGAGCGGATTTCGGTGTTGCCGAGCTTGGTTTTGGTCTGGCCTTCGAACTGCGGGTTCTTCACCCGAACCGACAGCACCGCGGTCAGTCCCTCCCGCACATCCTCCCCGGTGAGGTTCGAGTCCTTGTCCTTGATGAGATTCTTGCGCCGCCCGAAGTCGTTGGTGACCTTGGTGAGAGCCCGACGGAATCCCTCCTCGTGCGTCCCCCCCTCCACCGTGCTGATGTTGTTTACGAAAGAGAGCACGTTCTCCCGATAGCCGGTGGTCCACTGCAGCGCCACCTCCATCTCCGCATCCTGATCCTGGTCCTCCACCAGGATCTGTCGACGGTTGACCACGTCGTTCTTGCGGTTGAGGTGCGATACGAAATCACGCAGGCCTCCCTGATAGCGAAATGACTCGCTCTGCACCGGGTTCGTCCGGTTGTCGGTGAGTCGTATCCGCAGGTTGCGGTTCAAAAAGGCCAACTCCCGCAGGCGGGAGGCAACCGTTGCGTAGGAGAAGCTGAGGGTCTCCCGGAAGATCTCGGGATCGGGATAGAAGGTGATGGTGCTTCCGGTGGTCTCCACCTTGCGTCCCCTCGCGACCGTTCCCAGCGGCTGGCCCCTCTCGAACTTCTGCGTCCACGACCGACCCTCGCGACGCACCAGCGCCTCCAGCCGGGCCGACAGGGCGTTGACCACCGACACCCCCACCCCGTGCAGGCCTCCCGACACCTGATAGGAGCCCTTCTCGAACTTCCCTCCGGCGTGAAGCACGGTCAGCACGGTGGTGAGGGCCGACATTTTGGTCTGCCGATGCAAGCCCACCGGAATGCCTCGCCCGTTGTCGGAGACCCGTACCCCACCGTCGTCGAGCAGCGTCACATTGATCCGGGTGCAGTGTCCGGCCATCGCTTCGTCGATGGCGTTGTCCACCACCTCCCACACCAGATGGTGCAATCCCCGCGGGCCGGTGGATCCGATGTACATGCTGGGCCGGCGGCGGACCGCTTCCAACCCTTCCAGAACCACGATGTCGCGGGCGGAGTAACGGTCTGTGATGGTCACTTGGGGAGAACCCTTTCAGAAGGAGCCTTGGGCATTGGGTGAGGCCGGGTTTCAGCCGGCGCTTTTCTCCTCCCAAGTGTAGCAGAAACCCTGTGACAATTCCGGTGTTTGGCTGCTCTGCGATAAGCCACTATTTGGCCTTTGACCTGGGGTTTCATTGATTGTGCCAAGAACGGGACACCTGGGTCCGGACCCGGAGGACCATTTGGGATCCCAGGGCCTCGTTCAGTTGATTCACCAGGCCCGCCCCGCCGTAGCGAAGCAGCGTGGCGTCCATCGGGGAAGCCACCTCCACCACCAGACAGCCCTCCTCCAGCACCAACGGACGAGCCCTTTTTTGCCACGGCCCGGAAACCAGTTTCTCCCAATCCCTACGGATGCGGAGGTTGGCCGCCACCCCGGGGACTCCCATCCTTGCCAACGCCCCTTCCACCTGAGAGGAAGCGCGGATCGGATCCGACGACGGGCGCCTCACGTCACCTTCCCGGGCGACACTCTCCAGACCTTGCCTCCCACCGGCGCCCGCTGCTCGTCCACCGCCGAGATGAAGATCTGAGTGGCGGGAAGCCACTCCACCAACGCCTGCCCCCGCTGCTCGTCCAGTTCACTGAAGACATCGTCCAAAACCAATACCGGCCGGGACCCTGCCGCCTTCTCCACCGGCTGGTAGGCCCCCAACCGCAGCGCCAATGCCAGGGTGCGTTGTTCGCCCTGGCTGGCGTAGGTTCGCGCGTCAAAGCCGTTGAGGGTGACAACCGGTTCGTCGCGATGGGGGCCCACGGTGGTGGCGCCCACCCTGAAATCGGTGGTTCGGGAGTGGACCAGGGCGGCCTGCAGGCGCTCTTGCCAGGACGAGGCCTCCACACCGGCGTCGAGGGCGCCTCCCCAGGCCGATCGGTAATCGATCGAGATCCGTTCGTCTATTCCGGCGATCGCCGCCACCGCGTCGGCCAGGAAAGCCCTCACTTCACAGAAGGCGCGGGCCCGGGCCGCCATTACCCGTGCGCCGGACAGCGCCGTCCGGTGATCCCACACCTCCAGGGTGATCAGGTCATCCCGGTCGCCGGATTTCAAAAAGGCATTACGTTGGCGAAGCGCCTTTTGGTATTCCGATTGGTCCGCCTGCGCCGCCGGACGCAACAGGGCCGCGGTCTCATCCAGCCACTCCCTTCTCCGAGCAGGGCCTCCCTTCACCAGACCCAGGTGTTCCGGCACAAACGCCAGCATCCTGCCCACCTTTTGCAACTCGGTCATCCGGGAAAGGCGGGCGCCGTTCAAGAGCACCCTCCGGCGGTCCCTTCGGTGCAGCAGCATCTCCACGGTGTGCGGCGTGTCCGCCCCCATCTCCCCTCTCACGGACGCCATCTCCCGATCTCCGGCGACCATGGCAACGTCCGAGGCCTTGCGAAACGACGAGGCGGTGAACAGGAACCCCACCGCCTCCAGCAGGTTGGTTTTACCCACGCCATTGGGCCCCACCAGCAAGTTGATCTCCGGCGCCGGGCCCCACCGCAACTGGGGATAAGAGCGGAACCCGGCCAGGGCCAGCCAGGTCAGTGCCATCCTATACGTTGACCGGCATCAACAGATAGAGGAAGTCGTCCTTTTCGGGATCATCGATGACGCTGGGCTTCATTCCGTCGATGATGCGCATCCGCACCTGGTCGGCGCCGGTGGCCACCACGCCGTCGGCCAGATAGCGGGGGTTGAAAGCCACCGTGAGGCTGGCGGCCTCTCCTTGGAAATCGCCTGCCACATAGTCGGTGGCGCGTCCCACGTCCTGACGCATGACATTGATCTCCGCCCCCCCGTCGCCGATGGTCATACGTATGGGGTAGTGATCCTCAGCCACCAATTCCATTCGGCGAATGGTCTCCAGCAGGTTTTCCCGGTCGCACACAAACTGGTTCGGGTATTGGCTGGGCAGCAGCGTCTCGTACTTGGGGAAATTGCCTTCAATCATGCGCAGCCTCAAGGTTCCCGCGGTGGAACTGAACACCCCTTCCCGATCGGTAAAGGAGGCCTTGATCTGGCTGGCCCCCACCGTGTTGGGCAACTCCCGCATACCTCGCGCCGGCAGGAGTCCGGTGGCGGAAACCCCGATGGCCGGCAGGTCCCGCAACGCCAGGCGATAAGAGTCGGTGGTCACCATCCGCAGTCGTTCTTCGGTGGACTCGAACAGGACGCCCGTCAATACCGCTCGCCCCAGATCGGTGGAAGCGGCCGGCGTCACCTGTTTGATAGCCGCGGCCAACCCCTCGCCGTCCACTTCCGCCCCGGCGCCCCCCGAGGAGGTGATCCGTGGAAAATCCTCGCTCAATTGCCTCAGGGTGTACACCGGCTGGGGATTCTCTCCCGAGATCTCCAACTCCGCCTGGTCCCGTGCGGTGAGCGTCACCTTCCCGGGAGGCATCCGACGCACCGCCTGGGTCAGGAGCCTTCCCGGAACCACGGCTTTTCCCCACTCCCCGACTTCGGCTTCTATCTCGCTTCGAACCGTCACCTCCAGATCGGTCCCCGTCACAGCCAGTTTGCCGTCGGACGCTTCGCACAACAGTCCCTGTAACACCGGGAGGGAACTGCGGGAACCAACCGCCCGTTGGGCGCGTCCCAGGGCATCGGCTATCTGTTCCCGGTTGGCTTGGATCTTCACAAAGGGTCCCCTTTCAATAGAAATCTTTCTTTAAAAATAACCCGTCGAGGCAGTAGATGGTGTCGGCAGTCGATAACCGGGCGCGATCTGGGCGAATGCTGGGAGAACCACACGCATGTTTGTATACCGGCAGACGGTATACGCATGGCGACAGGAGGGCAATCGGGGGCGGCGCCCGGTGGCTTGATCACGAGTTGTGGATAAGGTTGTAGATATCTGTGATTCGGTGGGCAAACCGGGGATCCCGGGATATCTGGTCGGCGACTCTCCGGTGGGCGGACAGGACGGTGGAGTGCCCTCGCAGAAACACCGCCCCGATCCGGGCAAAGGGAAGACCCGTGATCTGGCGAGCGAGGTACATAGCCACCTGGCGAGCCTGAGTTGGTACGGGACGACGGTTGTGATCCAGGATTTCTTCCACGGTGGTCTCAAAGACCCGGGCGCAGGCGGCGATGATGCTCTCGGTTGTCCGGGGTATGGCAGGCTGTCCCGAAAGCGGCTCCAGTTGCCGGCAAACGGTGTCGGGGGTGATCGGCTGGTTGGTCAGTTGGGCATACGCATTCAGTTGTCGGAGGGCGCTGGCCAGATCACGGATGTTCTTGGTAATGTGCTCCGCCACCATGTGGAGCACATCGTCGGTCAGAAACACCGGACCAAGACGATTCAAGGCCTCCAGGATGGCGATTCGGGTTTCCAAGGTGGGTGGGGTGACTTCCGCGATCAGCCCGGCCGAGATACGACTCCGGGTGCGGTCGGCAATGGCGTCCAGTTCACGGGGGGCCCGGTCGCAACCCAGTACGACCTGTTTTCCTCCTTGGTGCAGGCAGTCGAGAGTCCAGTAGAACTCTTCGAGGGTTTGTTCCTTGCCCTGGAGGAACTGGAAGTCGTCCAGGATGAGCATGTCCACTTCCCGAAAGCGGCGGCGGAAAGAATGCATTTGGCGTTTGCTGACGCACTCGATGAACTCCTGCACGAAACGTTCCGATGTCGAGTAGCGAACCAAAAGATCGGCACGGTGCTCCTTGGCCCGCTGCGCCAGGGCCAACAGCAAATGGGTCTTGCCCAAGCCGGAGGCCCCATATATGTACAGCGGGTTGTAGCGGGCGCCGGGACTCTCCGCCACCGATGTGGCCGCGGCATGAGCAAGAAGATTGGATGATCCCACCTTGAAATTGTCGAAACGGTGATGGGTGGAGGGATGGCGGGGCCGCCGCCGGGGTTGGGACCTGGGCTGGGCCGCCGGGAGCGGGGTTATCGCCGGGGCCGGGCATGGAGGGGCGGGATTGGGGTCGACGGTAACCCGTATTCCGGAAGGGTCGGCTGCTCCGGCGGTTCGGACCGCAGACTTCACTTCGGAGAGGAACCGGCCGGCCACCTGATTGGCCACAAACCGGCTGGGCGCCACCAGGAGAATCTCCGACCCGGTGAGTTGAATGTGGAGATCCTTGAACCACCGCGACCAGTCGGCCGGGGAAGTGTGAGCGGTCAGAACCTCGCGAAACACACTGCGATCAATGGTGCGGGCAGTCAAGGTCAAGGGGCCTCCCACGCCGAGGCGTCGCCCTTGTCCGGAGAACAGACAACGCGGGGCCGCGGCATGTGGTTTGGGGTGGGTGGGGTCAGGGGCGTTTGGTCGGGGGCGGCGTTGCTCACAAAAGCGTAAATCGCCGGGATCGCGCCTCGATACCGGCGGTCACCCCAAATGGCGGCCGAGGGGGTTACCGGGAGAATTGTGGGGCCTACCTGCGGGAAGTGCTCTTCCATATGCATAATTCGTTCGGTTGTCTCAAACCGATTACCTGCGGAAATACAGGGGCGTAGTTCACAGTTGCGGTTTTTTCGCGAACCGGCGGAGTTTTTTTGCCAACCAAGGGAAAACTTTTCACTACTTTGTCAGAAACTCTGCGCGAGTCCGGTGGGGGCCGGTTGGTCTCCCGCAGAGGGAGGGGAGTTGTTGTCCCGTTGCGGGCCGGCGGCGCCGTAGGACCGGGCCAGGCTAACCATACCCGTCTTGACTGCCGACGGGCTTTGCGATATCCTGGGGAAGTCCCCTATTCCGACCAGTTGTCTTCGGGTGTGAACTATGAAAAGGACCTACCAGCCCAAGGTGCGCCGGCGCAAGCGTCGCCACGGATTCCGGCGCCGCATGCGCACCCGGGGGGGACGGGCGGTGCTCCGTTCCCGCCGGAGAAAAGGCCGCAAGCGTCTGGCTGCCTGATAGCGACTTTTCAACCACTGCGAACCAGCCAAGATTTCGCATTGGTATTCTCCCACGGCAAGCGACGTCGGGTAGGCGGCATCACAGTCCATTGTTTACCGGGCGAGCCGGACAGAGTCAGGATCGGCTTGGTGGCCGGACGAAAGGTCGGAAAGGCGGTGGTGCGCAATCGCGTGAAAAGGCGACTGCGAGCCGCTTTGACGGAACTGGACGGAGTGTCGGGCGGCGACTATGTGATTGTCGCCACCGGACAAGTGGCGCAGGCAACCTTCCCGACCCTGCTGGGATGGCTTAGATCCGGGCTTGGAGGGCGATAGATGACGATCAGCAACAAAACCGAAGCGGCGAGGACGGGCGCCTTGGCCCGGTGGTTGTTGAAGTCGTTGTCTTTCTATCAGAGATCGATCAGTCCTGCCTTCGGGCGACGCTGTCGGTTCCTGCCCACCTGCTCGGAGTACGCAATGACCGCGCTCACACGGTTCGGAGCGGTTAGAGGAACCGCGCTGGCGGCCCGTCGCCTGGCGCGCTGTCGGCCTTTCGGCTCGCAAGGGTACGATCCGGCGCCCTCCGCAGAGGGAAGGGGGTAGAGCATGCTGGATCCCTGGTGGACGGTTTGGGACTTGATCAAAGAGGGTCTGGGCTGGTCTTTTGCCACCGCCTATGCCTTCATTCCCAACTTCGGCATAGCAATCATCCTGGTGACCTTCGTCATCAACACCTTGCTGTTCCCCCTCACTCTCAAGCAGACCCGGTCCAGCCGGGCGATGATGGCCATCCAGCCGGAGTTGCAGCGCATTCGCCGCGAATACCGCGATCAACGCGAAGAGATGCAACGTCGCATGACGGAGTTGCAGCGCAGTCACGGCGCCTCTCCCCTGGGTTGCCTGGGACCGCTTCTGGTCCAATCGCCGATCCTGTTCGCAATCTTTCGGGTGCTCAATGATCCGACCGGGCTTGAGAGCAGTTTCTCTCCGGTTCCCGCCGGGAGTGCCCTATGGGAGGCGATCCGGGCCGATGACGCCGGGTTTGTGGGAATGGATCTGGCGCTGGCGCCCTCGGAGGTGATCAGCGCCGGACTGGTGGCGGCCATACCTTATCTGGTGACCATGGTGATCATGATCACCATTCAATACATCCAACAGTGGTACACGCAACGTGATCAGGCGGCGGTGGCGGGGGGAGAGCGCCAGCAGCGTCAGATGCAGATGTTCACCCGTATCATGCCGCTGTTCCTGGGGTTTATCTCTTGGAATTTCCCGGCGGGGTTGTTGCTTTATTGGACGACTTCCAACATGGTTCGATTGGGGCAGCAGATCACCATAAACTGGATGGACGGGCGCCCTGAGCCGCCGGCGCCGCTGGGCAAAGAGGGGAAACCCGATTCGGGAGGCTCGGAGTCTGCCGCTCCGCCGCACGCCCGATCAGCCAAAAAGTCGCGGAGGAGGAAGAGGAGAAACTAACTATGGAGCTAGTGGAAGTACGAGCCCGGACCCTGGAGTTGGCGGAACAGGCCGCTTTGGAGGAACTGGGATTGAAAGATCGCGAAAGAGTGGAATGGGAGATACTGCAGGAACCTGCCCGAGGATTCTTGGGGGTGGGTCGACAGGACGCCATCGTCAGGGCAAAACGCAAACCGGCTCGCCGGCGCAAAAGGCGGGGGAAGAAGGGCGCGGGCGGCGCCAAGCGTCAGTCAAACCGCGGATCCGCCGGGGGATCGCGGCCCAAGCAGGGCGCCAAGCCGGCCCGAGGGGCCAAATCGGGTAAGGGCTCGCCGGGAAACAAGTCTGCCAAGAAGGAGAACGACTCTTCCCTGGAACAACAGGCGGAGGCCACCAAGGGATTCCTGGCCGGTCTCTTGGAGGCCATCGAGACGCCTGGCGAGGTAGAAACCCGGTTCGAGGAGAATCTGATTGTGGCTGAGGTGGAGGGTGAAGAAACAGAGATGCTGGTGGGCCGCCATGGAGGCGGAATCGAGGCGCTTCACACCATCACCAAATCGGTCATCAAACGCAAGACTTCGGGCAGCGCCCGACTGCGCCTGGATGTGGCCGGCTACGGCCGCCGTCGGCGGGAAGCCCTGACCATCTATGCCACCGGACTGGTGGAGCAGGTTCAGGCCGAGGGGGGAGAATTGATGTTGGAGCCGATGAACGCCGCCGACCGCAAGGTGATCCACGACACCGTGGCCCGGCACGACAACGTGCGTTCGTTCTCAGAAGGCGCCGCTCCGCAACGCTATGTTGTGTTAGCATACGTGGAATGATCTAATCCCACCTGCGGGAGAAGGGATCCCGGCTTCAGCGGGTTAGCTTGGAGAACACCAACTGGAGATCGTCGATGGAGTGGAAACCCACCTTGAGGGCGCCTTTCTGGTTGCGATAACTGATGGAGACAGGAAGGCCCAACTGTTCGGCGAGGCGGGTCTCCAACTCAACGATCTCGGTGGGCCGCATCCTCGGGCCGCGCCGGGAGGACTTGGGCCCGGGCGCCCTGGCCTTGACCGCCTCCTCGACCTGACGTACGGTCCACCCCTCCGCCACGGCTCGTTTGGCTATGTGGCCGGCATATTTGGGATCGGACACGGCCAATAGCGCCCGAGCATGCCCGGCGGTGAGTTGGCCGGTTTCGAGCAGGGTGAGGATGGCGGGCGGAAGGCGTAGCAACCTGATGGTGTTTGCCACCGTGGCGCGGCCTTTGCCCACCCGGTGAGCGATCTCCTGCTGGGTCAAATTGTGTTCATCCATCAGGGTCTTGTAGGCGGTGGCTTCCTCCAAGGGCGTAAGGTCCTCCCGTTGGAGGTTCTCCACCAAGGCCTGTACCAGGGAACCGGTGTCGTCAGGTTGCCGGATCAGGGCGGGAATGGCTTCCAGGCCCGCCATCCGAGCGGCGCGCCAACGGCGCTCACCGGAAATCAGGACATAGCCGCCGGGGGATTCCTGCACCACCACCGGTTGCAACATGCCTACCTCGACAATCGACCGGGAAAGTCCCCGCAGGGTAGCTTCGTCATAGTGGGTGCGAGGCTGGGCGGGATTGGGGCGAATCAGATTGACCGGCACCTCCCGGTAGGGCGAACCGACCGACGGTTCCTCGGTGGGGATCAGGCTGCTCAGACCCCGGCCCAATCCTCCGCGGCGGCCGGTCATCGGTGGGCCGCCTCTTGGGGTTGGAGCCGGCCGCGCAGTTCGTCGGCCAGTCTCCGGTAGGCGATAGCCCCTCGGTTCATGGGATCGAAGATCTCGATGGGCTCGCCGAAGGAGGCGGCCTCGGCCAGGCGTACCCGGCGCGGTATGTAGGTGGTGAACACCGTATCGCCAAAGTGGCCCTTGACCTGGGCGGAGACTTCCTTGGAGAGGCGGGTTCGCTCGTCCATCATGGTCAGCAAGACCCCCACCAGTTCCAAAGAAGGATTGAGGGCCGACCGCACCATACCGATGGTGCGGTGCAATTCGACCAAACCGTCGAGCGCAAATTGCTCACATTGCATGGGGATGATGACGTACCGGGCGGCGGCCAGGGCGTTGACGGTCAGCAAACCCAACGAGGGAGGGCAATCGATCAGTATGTAGGAGTATTGGCCGTCCAAGGCGCGCAGCGAGTTGCGCAAAACCTGCTCCCGCGCCAAAAGAGGCACCAACTCTATGGCTGCGTCGGCCAGATCCCGGGTGGAGGGGAGAATATAGAGGTTGCGGACCGCGGTTGGCTCGATGGCATCCTCGATGTTGGCCTCCTTCAAGAGGACGTCATAGACGGAAATCTCGATCTCGTCCTGATTCAGACCCAAACCGGAGGTGGCGTTGGCCTGGGGATCGAGATCCAATACCAGGACCGGTTCATCAAAACCGGCCAGGGCGGCGCCGAGATTGACGGAGGTGGTGGTCTTCCCTACCCCACCC
Organism: Acidimicrobiia bacterium; assembly: GCA_965220995.1. GTDB lineage: Bacteria > Actinomycetota > Acidimicrobiia > Spongiisociales > ZC4RG35 > Bin76. The sequence continues at coordinate 846,957 of OZ244856.1, forward strand.
TTCTGGTTGGTAAGTGCGATCAACGCAGAGGAGATCATGTGCCGTCCATGCTAAGGAGCCATACCGGGTAGCCCATGATACTTTTCGGGGCCTGCCGGACGCGGTAACCGGATACGCGGGGCCGGGATCGGCGAGATCCCCCGATTACGGCGGCGCCGGAGGGAAGCAGCAGGCGAATAAAGTCCTTGTGGAGCGAGGCGGGAGCCGCCACCGCCCGACACACGATCATTTCGCACCGGGAGGTCCAATCTTTGAGTTCTGCGGTGGCCACCTGCGTATTTTCGAGTTGCAGGATCCGGATGGCGCGGCGGGCCAGGTCACCGCGGCGAGCGGATCTGTCCAGCAGTGTCACCTGGGTCTCGGGCCAGGCGATGGCCAGGGGAATGCCGGGAAGGCCCACGCCTGACCCCACATCCAACACCGAGGCGGGTGGAGAGGGGCGGTCCCAGGCGCGGGCAAACAGAAGGGAGTCGGCAATGTGTCGGGAAAAGACCACCGGACCTTCCGACGGTCCGAGGCCGCCGGCGGGGATAGCCTCGGCAATCAGCCAGGCCGCCAAGGCCCCCAGTTGTTCCTCGCCAACCGCGTCGAGGCGAATTCCCGCCCAGGCGGCCGCCCGCCTCACCAAGGACAGGGGATCTTCCCGTTCCACCGACCCGGATGTCACGGGCAACGCCGCTCCCCGGGCGGTGAGGGATAGTGGTAGGGGCCGTGTTTCACGTGAAACATGCCCTTGCCGGTCGGGCGCTCAGGCGCCGCGCGTCGCGAAAAACCGTTCCAACCCGATGACTGCATCTTCGCCGGTTGCCTCCCCCAAATCGTGGGCGGCGATCACCACCGCCGGGGATCGGGTTTCCTTGAGAATGGCGGTGGCCTGACCTGCTACGGTCAGCGACAGGACTTCGGCCAGGCATTCGGCAATCAGTTTGCCGGCCACGCTGTGGCTTCTGGGAGAGGCGAAATAGTTGATGGCGCCCGGGGCCTGTTCGGCCAACTGGAAGGAAATAATGATGTCGGCCCCCATGCGATTGGCCCGGCGGGCCCGGACTCTCTCGGGAAAGACGCTGTCCACCCCGCGGGACAGGATAGGGGCGCCGCCCCGCTGTTGGAGAGCTACGGACGCGGCGGCGGCCGCCTCCCAACTTGCCGCTCCCTCTTCCTGCGTGCGGCAGGCCGGATCGAAATAGACCCGGGCGCCCACCATGGTGGAAGGCCGGGACCGAAGCCACTCCCGCTCTCGGAGGACCACCCGGCCCGCCCTCATCGTCCCACGGGCCACCAGCCGCAATTCCGTAATGACTTCCGGACCGGAGATGCCATCAATCCCCAGTCCCCGGTTGAGCTGGAAGTCCCGCAGTCCCTGTTCGGTTTGAGGGCCGAAAATCCCGTCGGGTTTGCCGCAATCGAAACCCAGGGCATCCAGGCGGAGTTGCAACTCCACCACATCGTCGCCTCGAATCATGGGGCGCCGCAAGAACAGCAGTCGGTCTCCCAGGCGGTAACCGGCTTCATACAGAGCCCTCCAACAGTCCTGGCCGATCACTCCGTCAACCGGCAGGCCACGGCTGCTCTGAAAGCCGCGGACCGCCGCCAAAGTGGACTCTCCGAACTCACCTGGCGGGTCGCGCTCGCAATCGTGACCCAAAGCCGAGAGACGTTCTTGAATGTCCCGAACGCCCTCTCCGGTACTACCTAGTTGAAAACGGCGCATCTGACATCCTGATGGTTGAGAAAAGGCCGAGCCATCTCCCGATCAGGATAGATCAAGTGCTCGGGGGCTGTTCGCCACCCGCCGCGGCCTTCTTCAAAGGTGCTCTTTGATGTTCTTGTAGAGCCACTCCTTGGGGCGGGCCCCCACTATGCGTTGCACCTCCTGGCCGTTCTTGAACAGGATCATGGTGGGAATGCTCATAACGCCGTAGTTGGCCGGAGTCTGCGGGTTGTCGTCGATGTTCAATTTGGCCACGGTCAACAGGTCGGGATGTTCGGACGCCAATGCCTCGAGGTGAGGGGCGACCAGCCGACAGGGACCGCACCATTCGGCCCAGAAGTCGACCAGCACCGGGCGGTCGCCGGACACGACGTCCTGAAAGTTTTGATCGCTGATGGTTAGCAGGTTGGGGGCCATCTATTTGTTGTTCCTTTCTCGATTTGCACCAGGGCCTTACGACAGCCCAAGGGTGTTCTGAAGATAGTGGTCGGCATCCAAGGCGGCCTGGCATCCGGTGCCGGCCGCGGTGACCGCTTGACGATAGATCGAATCCGCCACATCCCCCGCGGCAAACACGCCCGGGAGGGAGGTGGCGGTGCTGCCGGGGGCCGGAAGGGTTACATAGCCGCGTTCATCCAAATCGATCCACTCAGAGAACAGATCAGTGTTGGGACGATGACCGATGGCCACGAAGACCCCGTCCACCGGCCGGTGTCGGGCAGATCCGCTCACGGTGTCGAGCAAGGTTGCCCCGGTGACCACCTGGTCTCCGTGTATTTCCCCCACCACCGTGTTCCAGTCGACGGTGATCTTGGGGTTGGACAGCGCTCGCCGCGCCATGATCGCCGACGCCCGAAACTCGTCCCTGCGATGAACGATGGTCACCGACGAGGCGAACTTGGTGAGAAACAGAGCCTCCTCCATGGCAGAATCGCCTCCTCCCACCACCAGCAGGTCCTTTTCCTTGAAGAAGAAACCGTCGCAGGTGGCGCAGGCGGAGACCCCTCTTCCGGTGAGCCGTTCCTCGCCGGGAATTCCCAGCCATTTGGCGCTCGCCCCGGTGGCCACGATCACGGTGTGAGCCTGATGAATCCCACCATTGGCGGTCACTTGAAAAGGAGTCTGGGAGAAATCGACCGAGGTAGCGTCCTGGGTTTCCAAAACGGCGCCGAACCTTTCCGCCTGCGCCCGGAACTTCTCCATGATCTCGGGGCCCAGGATTCCATCGGGGAAGCCGGGATAGTTCTCGACGTCGGTGGTGATCATCAACTGGCCTCCCGGAGCACTCCCTTCCAACACCAGGGGCGCCAATTCGGCGCGGGCCGCGTACAGCGCGGCGGTGTAACCGGCCGGACCTCCACCGATTATGAGAATCTTGTGTGCTTCGTTCACTTGTCACCCGGGGGGCTTGCGGTTCCTCTGTTCCATATCAACAACCCGGCGACCACAAATAGTCCTCCCAAGGCGGTGGAGGCGCCGGCGGATCCGAGCCAAACCGCCAAGAGGCGGTGGGAGGCGATCAAAACCAACACCAAGCCGATCAGGGCAAGCGTGACAATCACCGCCAGCAACAGGGCCAACCGGATCCAGTTATTCAACCGATCAGCGGTAAGCGCCCTGACGCGGGCGGCGCCCGACTCGAGTGCGTCGGCAAAACGCGCGGGGAGGTCATCCAAATGCACGATTTCCCAGAGGCTAGCGCGCCGCGACCGCGCTACCGCAGCCCCATCGGCATGGTAGACAACGCTTTACCATCACTAAACATCGCTTAGCCCCAAAACCTAACCTCGGCAATAGAGGTGGAATAGTTCTCGGGACCCAGATAAGGCAACTCCGTGAACCAGATCAGCCAGGCTCCCGCCGGGCGGTCGGGCAGGGTCAGAAAGAAGGCGCCGGAGGTTATCTGCCCGGCCGCCACCGGCTCCCAGTCGCGCAGAGAGGCGGTGGAGTCCTCGGCCCAGGCCAGGGTGTAGACGGTCCCGGGCGTGGGTCTCAGCAACTCGAGACGGCGCGCCCCGTCGGGGGGAATGGCCATCAGCCCCACCCCGGCCTTGATCAGGGAAAGGGGGTCGTAGTAGCGCTCCGTCCTCCAAGTGGTTTCCAGGTCCCCATCCACCAGATGATCCAGGCGGTGGTCCATTTCCCCCCCGCCTCCGTAGGGATCGAAGGTGGCCACCTCGGGAGCATCCAAGAGCCGCAACGGCGGCGTGGTGAGCACCGATGCTTCGGGGAGATTGGTGGTGGCCGGGGAGGGAGAGGTGGTGGATGGGGTGGAGGTGGTCACCGTGAGGGGGGCCGCGGTGGTGGGGGCCGCGGTGGTGGAAGCCGGCAGCGAGGCAACGTTCGATCCCGACTGGAGCACGGTCCCAGCCGCCACCAGGCCGATGGCGGCAAAGGCCAGGGCGGCAGCCGTCCACAACACCAAGTGCGAAGCCCGGGTGGTGGCCGGCTGCGGTGGGGAGGGATCCGGCAGGGAGTAGAGCAAACCCGACAACTGGGAGGCATCCAGTTGGCCGCGGGCGGCTTCGGCGAAGACCTGGTCGATGGCGGGCGAGATGCCGTCCACCAGTTCCGACAGCGGCAATCCCTGGGAAGGGCCACCGAGCGCCCATTGCTCCAGGGCGGCGACCAGTTGCTTGACATCCTCGGTGAAATCACTCTCCTCGTGGGGGACTCCCACTCCCCCCAGCTTGGCCGGGTGGTCGAGGGAGTAATAGATGGCATTGGGGCTTATGCCGCGGTGGACCACTCCCGCATCATGAAGGGTGGCCAGGGCGCCGGCCAGGCCGGCCGCGTTCAGTTGAAACTGGAGGGGGTCCGGGCGGGCGCCGGCCGCCTGTCGGTTGGAAAGGGCGGTTCCCCCCGTCCACTCGTAGGCGGCGAACACCCCGCCGGAAACCGGACCGGCGTCATAGACCGAGAGGAGATGGTGGTGAAACGCCACCGTGGATCGCCGGACGGCCGCCAGGTACTCCTCTCGGAGGTCCGAAGTCGCCTCGGGGCCGATCACTCGAATCTGCACCGGGCGGTCCAAGACCGTGTCGGTGGCCAACCACTCTTCCACCCCCTGGTTGTGACCGAGGCGAACCTCGAGGCGATAGCGGTCTGGGAGAGGAGGAGGCATGGGGGTTCGCCGCCGAAGAATATCTCCGCCTCTCCGATATACCCCGGGCGCGCTCGGGGTTTAGCATCCACCTCGACCGTGAAGATTCTCTACTCGACTCACCCCGCCTTCTTGCGACACCACGCCGGAGCCCATCATCCCGAACGGCCCGAGCGGCTCCGGGCCGTGCAGGAGGGGGTGGAGGATTGCGGCCTCCCCGTCCAGATGGTGGAGCCCCCCGCGGCCGACGAAGACCTGTTGGGCTTGGCGCACACCCCCTCCTATATCGCTCATGTACGGCACGTGATAGAGGCGGGAGGCGGCCGATTCGACCCGGACACCGCGGCTTCGGCCGAGTCATGGGAAGCGGCGGTCCGGGCGGCCGGGGCGGGACCCCACGCCGCCCGGCTGCTGGAGACCGAGCAGGACTGCTCGGCGCTGCTGGCGGTCCGGCCTCCCGGACACCATGCGCTGGTGGATCGGGCGATGGGGTTCTGCCTGTTCAACAACGTGGCCATTACCGCTCGGTACCTTCTGGGTCGAGGCGGCCGGGTGGCGATCGTGGATTGGGACGTGCATCACGGCAACGGCACAGACGCCGAGTTCACCGCCGAGCCCGAGGTCTTTTACATAAGCGCCCACCAATGGCCCTACTACCCGGGCACCGGGGCGTTGGACGAGGTGGGGTCAGGGCGGGGAGAGGGGTATACCATCAACGCCGCCTGGCCGCAGGGGGCGGCGGGAGATGTTTACCGGAGGCTGTTCGTGGAGATGCTCATTCCCCGCCTGCGCTCCTACGCTCCCGATTGGGTGCTGGTGAGTTGTGGGTTCGACGCCCATCATCTCGATCCCCTGGCCGGTCTGCGCCTCACCGCCGCCGATTACCACTTCATGGCTTCCCAGCTTCTGGAAATTGTTCCCGCCAACCGGATTATGGTTTTCCTGGAGGGGGGGTACCACCTGGGGGCCATCGCTCGTTCCACCCGAGCCACCCTGTTGGGATTGGCCGGCAAGCCCTTCGATGGCCCCGGTTCTTCGTTTGCCTCCCCTTCCCGGGTCCACCGCCTGCTTGACATGCTGGTGGGCATCCACCGCAGGGCCGCGGGTTGAAGCGAAGAATCCGGGGTCGGTTTGCGAACCGCTCCGACCACAATTGAGCGGGTGATTCCTCAAAGACTTGCCTGGTTGCTGGGCCCCGAGCAGATTCCCGGGCGCTTGGGCGCCCGCTTTGCCAGAAGCGGCCACCTCCTCTACCTGGTGGGCGGCACGGTGCGGGACGCCTTCATGGGGAGGGACGGCCCTGATACCGGCGGTGAGTTCGACTTCGCAACCGATGCCCGCCCCCCGGCCATCAAGGCCATCCTGGGCGACTGGGCGGAGGGGATCCACACCATCGGGGAGACCTATGGCACGGTGGCGGGCGCCAAGGCGGGCCAGGCCTTCGAGATAACCACGTTCCGACAGGACGTGTATCGCCGCGACAGTCGCCATCCCCGGGTGACCTTCTCCGACACCATCGAAGAGGACCTGTCGCGCCGGGATTTCACGGTCAACGCCATGGCCATCAAGGTGCCGGAGGCCGAGATGGTGGATCCGTTCGGGGGGCTGGGGGACCTGGCGCAACGGGTTCTCAGAACCCCCGGCCCGCCGGAGAGCACCTTCGCGGACGACCCGCTGAGAATGCTCCGCCTGTTCCGGTTTTGGGCATCGCTCGGGTTCGAGCCCGCCGAGCCCACCCTGGGGGCGGTGACCACCATGGCCGGGCGTCTGAGCATCGTGTCGGCGGAGAGAATCAGGGACGAACTCAACAAGCTGATCATCGCCCCCCGTCCGGGCGAGGCGCTCTTGGGCCTGGTGCGATCGGGCCTGGCCGAACAATTCCTGCCCGAACTGGGGGACCTGCAGGTGGCGCAGGACCCCAGGCACCGCCACAAGGACATCCTGGCGCACAGCCTGGCGGTGGTGGAAAAGGCGTCCCCCCGGCTGCGGCTACGGTTGGCCTGCCTGCTTCATGACATCGGGAAACCCGCTACTCGCCGTTTCGGGCCGAAGGGCGCCAGTTTTCATCATCACGAGGTGGTGGGCGCCCGCATGGCCCGGCGCCGCATGGAGCAATTGCGCTATCCGCGGGCGATGGTCGACGACGTGGCCCGGTTGGTGGAGTTGCACCTGCGTCCCCATACCCTCAAGATGGGTTGGACGGATTCCGCGGTCCGGCGGTATGTCAGAGACGCCGGGCCCTTGCTGGAGGATCTCAACGAATTGGTGCGCTGTGATGTGACGACGGTCAACCGGCGTCGGGCCGAGGCTATCCAAAACCGCATCGATTCCCTGGAGGAGCGCATCGCCGTACTCCGAAAGCAAGAGGATCTGGCCCGGTTGCGCGCCCCGGTGAACGGCCATCAGATCATGTCCTACCTGGGCATCTCTCCGGGGCCTCCGGTGGGCGAGATCATGGACATTCTGCTGGAGCGCCGCATCGAACAGGGTCCCTATCCGGCCTTGCAGGCCTTGGAAATAGCCCGGGAGTGGGCGATCAGCCGGGGATGGGACGATCCCGGCCCCCCGCCCGGCCCATAGAAACGACCGCCTCGGGGCGAGGCAAACGATTTCTATGCGAATATGCGCAATTTGACTGCGCTAGTATGCAGTTATAATGCGGGATCATGAGCCAGGCGACCGTCAAATGAGGATCCCCGCCGCGGTGGTCGGAGCTTCCGGCTATGCGGGCGGAGAACTGGTCAGGTTGTTGGACGCCCACCCGGTGTTCGACCTTATCTGGCTGGGCGCTCACTCCCGGGCCGGGGAGACCTTGCGGGAGGTCCACCCCCATCTCACCGGTGGAGATCGGCGGCTGGCCGCTTCGGACGCCACGTCCGTTCCGGGGGAGGTGGAAGCGGCGTTCCTGGCCCTTCCCCATGGCGCCTCCCACCAACTGGGCCACCAATTGGCGGAACGGGGGGCGGCGGTCTTCGACCTGGGGGCGGACTACCGATTCGACACCTCTGCTCGATACCGGAGCGCCTACGGCGTTCCCCATCCGGCCGGTGATCGTTTGAAGGATTGGCGTTACGGCCTGCCGGAACTCTTCGACCTGGAAGGGGCCCGGAGAGTGGCCTTGCCGGGTTGCTATCCCACCGCGGTGCTGCTGGCGGCGGCGCCGCTTATGGCGGCCGGGATGGCCGCTGGCCCGGTGGTGGCGGATTGCCTGTCGGGCGTATCCGGCGCAGGCCGGTCCCTTCGCCCGGAGTTGCTGTTCGGCCAGGTGGCGGAAGGAGCGAGGGCCTACAAGGTCGCCGCCCACCGCCATCGCCCCGAGATGGAGATGGGGATGGAGATGGCCGGGGTTCCCGCCAGGGTGACTTTCACCCCCCACCTGGTCCCTATCCAGCGAGGCATGCTGGCCACCGTTACCATGCCGGCCAGCCACCCCGAACCCGACCAGGAAGATCTGCTGGGAGCGTTGGGCAAGGCCTACCAGGGACGAGCCCTGGTGGAGGTGGTGGACGGGCCGCCGCAGACTCGATGGGTGGCGGGATCCGCCCGGGCGATGGTTACCGCCTTTTATGATGCCCACACCAGGGCGGTGATTGCCCAGGCGGCCTTGGACAACCTGCTGAAGGGCGCTTCCGGACAGGCGGTGCAGGCCGCCAACCTGGCCTTTGGTCTGGATGAGGCCACCGGCCTTGATCGAACAGGATGGATGCCATGAGCATTACTTTTCCCAGAGGATTTCTGGCTTCGGCCACCGCGGCGGGCATCAAGCCCTCCGGCGCCCTGGATTTGAGCCTGGTGCTGGCCGCCGCACCGGTTCCCACGGCCGCCGTGTTCACCCAAAACGCCGCGGCGGCCCCCCCGGTTGACCTGTCCCGTCGTCACATGGCGGCGTCCGGAGGCCGGGTGCGGGGGGTGATCCTCAACTCCGGCTGCGCCAACGCCGCCACCGGACCGCGCGGCGCCCGGGCAGCCCGGGGTATGGCTTCGGCGGCGTCCGAGGCGGTCAATTGCCGCCCGGCCGAGGTGTTGGTTTGCTCCACCGGACCCATCGGCCCGCATCTGCCGATGCAAAAGATCGTGCCCGCGGTTGCGCAATTGGCCGATCAGGTCTCCGACACTCCCGAAGCCGCCCGGCGGGCCGCCGACGGGATCCTCACCACCGACACCTTCCGCAAGGAGAAAAGCGCCGACGGACCCTTCCGGGTGGGAGGGATGGCCAAGGGAGCGGGGATGATCCGCCCCAAGATGGCCACCATGTTGGCAGTGGTCACCACCGACGCCCGGGTTTCGCCCAAGCGACTGCAAGAGGTTCTCGGGCAGGTGGCGGACGAAACCTTCAACAGCATCAACATCGACGGCTGTGAGTCCACCAACGACACGGTGATCCTCATGGCCTCCGGGGCGTCGGGGGTGGAGCCTTCCACGGAGGACCTGACGGAGGCGGTCCGGCTGGTGTGCGCCGGCCTGGCCCGTGACATCATCGTGGACGCCGAAGAATCCACCCGGGTGATCACCCTCCGGGTCCGGGGCGCCACCGACAGTGGCTCGGCCCGCCGCATGGGAATGGCGATCGCCGACTCGGACCTGGTTCGGTGTTCCTTCTACGGGGGTGATCCCAACTGGGGAAGGCTGGTGGCGGCCCTGGGCGCCTGCGGCGAGAAACTGGAGGCCTCCCGAATCGGCATTGCCTATCAGGGAATCCCGGTGGCTTCCAACGGGATGTTCACCGGCGTGGATTTGACCGCGGTGGAGGCAGAACTGAAGGAAGATTTCACGGTGGAGATCACGGTGGGGGAGGGTCCGGGGGCCGCCGAGATCCTCACCTGCGACCTCACCCCCGGATATGTCACCTACAACGGGGAGCCATCATGACCACCGGACACACCCGCCCCACCCGACTCAAGCCCCGGATCGCCACCTCGATGGGGAAGGCGGCGATTCTCATGGAGGCGCTGCCCTACATCCGGCGTTTCGCCGGCGCCACGGTGGTGGTCAAATACGGTGGCTCGGCGATGGAGGACTCCACCTTCGCCACCTCCTTCGCCCGGGATGTCACCCTCCTTTCCCAGGTGGGCATCAAAATGGTGGTGGTCCACGGCGGGGGACCGCAGATCACCGCCGCCATGAAGAGGGAGGGAATCGCCCCCACCTGGGTGGACGGCCTGAGGGTCACCAGTCGGCGCACCATGGAGTTGGTTCGCAGGGTTCTGGGGGGAGAGGTGAACGGAGAAATCATTCGACTGCTGGCCGGCAACGGCGCCCGGGCGGTGGGACTGAACGGGGTGGACACCGGGATGCTGCGCTGCCGCCAATTGGATGACCGCCTGGGAAGGGTGGGTCAGTTGGTGGAGATCAACCCCGATTTGTTGAATCATCTGCTGGAGGCGGGGATGACGCCGGTGGTGGCGCCCCTCGGCCTGGGGGTGGACGGGGAGGTGTACAACCTGAACGCCGACACGGTGGCGGGCGCCCTGGCCGCTGCCCTGGAGTCGCAAAAGCTGGTGTTCCTGACCGACGTGGAGGGCGTATACCGGAATCCCGAGGACGCCGGTTCCCTGATTTCCAAGATGACCCTGGCCGAATTGGCCTTTATGGTGGACCGTTTCAGGGGTGGGATGCTCCCCAAGTTGCGGGCGGTGGTGGCGGCCATGAAGGACGGCGTCGCCCAGGCGCATATTCTGGACGGAAGGGTGCAGCATGCCCTGTTGCTGGAGATGTTCACCCCCGAAGGAATCGGGACCATGATCATTCACCATGAAGAGGATTCGGAATGACCTGGGTGGAGGACGCCGATCGGACCTTGGTCCCCGCCTACGGCAGGACGCCGGTTATGTTCGCCCGGGGCGAGGGGGTCTGGCTCTACGACCACCAGGGTCGGGCCTATCTGGATTGCCTGACCGGTCTGGCGGTGGTGGCGGTGGGGCACGCCAACCCGCGGGTCGCCCGGGCGGCGGCCGGACAACTGAACCGCCTGGTGCACGTATCCAACCTGTTCTACACCCAGCCCATGACCGACCTGGCGGCTCGCCTCACTCGGCTCTCGGGATTGGACCGGGTGTTCTTCGCCAATTGCGGGGCCACCGCCAACGAAACCGCCATCAAACTGGCCCGACGCTTCGCCCAGGCAAAACACGGAACCAAGCGCTTCGAGATCGTTTCCCTGCTCGATTCCTTTCACGGACGCACCCTGGCGACCCTGGCCGCCACCGGACAGCCTCCCAAGCAGAAGACCTTCGAGCCCCTGCCGCCCGGGTTCCGCCAGGTCCCTCCCGGAGATATCAGGGCATTGGACAAGGCCGTGAACCGCCGAACCGCGGCGGTAATGGTGGAGACCACCCAGGGAGAGGGGGGCGTGGTGCCCCTGCCGGCCTCCTTTCTCCAGGAGGTCCGGGAGATCTGCCAACGCCGGGAGGTTCTGATGATTGTGGACGATGTCCAGGCGGGCATGGGCCGCACCGGGCACCTGTTCTCATGGCAGGGCCTGGGCTTTGAGCCCGATATCGCCACGGTGGCCAAAGCCATGGCCAACGGGTTGGCAATGGGCGCCTGCCTGGCCCGCGACGAGGTGGCTGTGGCCTTTCGTCCGGGTGATCACGGCACTACCTTCGGCGGTGGGCCGGTGCCCTGCGCGGCGGCCTTGGCGGTGCTCGACGAGATCGAGGAGCGGGACCTGCTGGCCAACTGTCGGGCTCGCTCCCGCCAGTTCACCGAAGCCCTGGGCGCCCTCGAAGGCGTGGCGGGGGTGCGAGGACGGGGACTGCTGCTGGCGGCGATCCTGGAAGGAGAGTGGGCGGCGGAAGTCACCAGGCGGGCGCTGGCGCTGGGCCTGGTGGTCAACAATGTCCGGCCCGACGCGGTCCGGTTCGCCCCGCCCCTCACCATCACCTCCGAGGAGACCGCCGAAGCGGTGTCGCGGTTCGCTACCGCCCTGGCGGACACGATGGGCGGGGAGGGGTGAGATGGGTTCGGCCGGTGCCCGGAGGAGAGCCCTGTGCAGTTTGCTGGAGAGAGGGGAAGCCGCCGAGCAGGCGGAATTGGCCAGGGAACTGGCTGCCGAGGGCTATCCGGTCAGCCAGTCGACCATCTCGCGGGACCTGCGTTATCTGGGGGCGGCCAAGGATCCGCACGGCCGGTATCGGCTCTCGGTCAATCACGACGAACCCCGCGACGAACCCCGGCGCTTCACCGATCTCGAACGCAGGCTGGGCAGAGTGATCAACGCCTACACGATCTCCATCGAGGCCTCCGCCAACCTAGTGGTGCTGAAGACTTTCCCGGGTTCCGCCGGGGTGGTGGCTTCGGCGGTGGATGCCGCCTCGGACAGCGGCGAGGTGGGAAATGTCCTGGGAACGGTGGCCGGCGACGATACGGTGTTGGTGGTGGCGACCCGGCCCTCGGGTGGCCGGAATCTCAAGAAGCGACTGGAATTGATAGGGGAAAGGGTATGACCAAAGTGGTGCTCGCCTACTCGGGGGGCCTGGACACCTCGGTGATTCTGGCCTGGCTCCGCGAGGAGCACGGGGCAGAGGTGATCGCCTTCACGGCCGATGTCGGCCAGGGCGAGGAGGTGGCCGAGGCCCGCCGCAAGGCGCTTCGCACCGGGGCGGTGGAAGCGGTGGTTGCGGATCTCCGCCACGAGTTCGTGGTGGACGCGGTGTTCCCGGCCTTCCGGGCCGCCGCCCTGTACGAGGGCTACTACCTGCTCGGCACTTCTCTGGCTCGGCCGATCATCACCCAGGGGATGATCGAGGTGGCCCGCCGGTCCGGTGCCGACGCCATCTCCCACGGGGCCACCGGCAAAGGCAACGATCAGGTCCGCTTCGAACTGTCCGCCTACGCCCTGCAACCCGATATCAAGGTGATTTCCCCGTGGAGGGAATGGGATCTTCGGGGCCGCGCCGACCTGGTGGAATATGCCCGTCAAAGGGACATCCCGGTTCCGGTGTCGCCTGAAAAGCCCTACTCCACCGACGCCAATCTGCTGCACATCTCCTATGAGGGCGGGGTGCTGGAAGACCCCTGGGCTGCTCCGCCGAACGACATGTTCGCCCTCACGGTGGATCCCCGCTCGGCGCCTTCGGAGCCCGAGGAGATCACCGTGGGAATCGAAAAGGGAAACCCGGTGTCGGTGAACGGTGAACGGCTTCCGCCGGTGGCGCTATTGGAGGAACTGAACCGTCTGGGCGGCCGTCACGGAGTGGGACGGGTGGATATCGTGGAAAACCGGTACGTGGGCATCAAGAGCCGCGGGGTCTACGAGACGCCGGGGGGGACCATCCTCTACCACGCGTTGCGGGCGGTGGAGTCGATCACCCTGGACCGTCAGGTAGCCCACCTGCGGGACGAACTGGCGCCCCGCTATGCCGAGATGGCGTACAACGGCTATTGGTTCGCTCCCGAACGCTATGCGCTGCAGACGCTGTTCGACGAGATGGCCGAGTCGGTGACCGGCGAGGCGCGGCTTCGGCTTTACAAAGGGTCGGCCATGGTGGAGGGTCGCCGGGCCCCCTACAGCCTCTACGATCCCGATCGAGCCACCTTCGAGGAGGACAAGGTCTACGACCAGGCGGACGCCGGTGGCTTCATCCGGGTCAATTCGCTGCGCCTTCGGCCCCCCTCGGGATAGGGCGGCGCCATGGGTGGACTGTGACTCTCTGGGAAGGGAGATTGTCCGAAGGCCCGGCCGCGGAGATGTGGGACTTCACGGTCTCCCCCGCCGACCGGCGCCTGCTGTCCGACGATGTGGAAGGTTCCCTGGCCCACGTGGGGATGCTGGGGGAGGTGGGCATTCTGTCGCAGCAGGAGACCGAGGAGATCACCGACGGCCTTTCGGCCATCGCGGCTGAAGCCGCCGCCGGGTCCTTTGCGTTCACCGAGGCCGACGAAGACGTCCACTCGGCGGTGGAGCGCCGTCTGACCGAGTTGGTGGGCCCGGTTGGGGGCAAGCTTCACACCGGCCGTTCCCGCAATGACCAGGTGGCGCTGGACCTGGTGCTCTACATGCGGCGGCGGTCGGCCGTCCATGCACAGGGCCTGGCCCGTCTGGGTCTGGTGTTGGTGGAGGTGGCGGCGGATTTGGGCGCCGACCTGGTGGTTCCTTCCTATACACATCTACAGCAGGCCCAGCCCACCCTGCTTTCCCACCATCTCCTGGCTTACGCACACATGGTGGCCCGCGACCGGCGGCGGTTCCTGGATTTGGGCGGAAGGCTCGACTGCTCACCGCTGGGCGCCGGGGCGTCGGCGGGATCCTCCCTTCCCATCTCGCCGGAGATTTCCGCCCGCAGGATGGGGTTCGGCGAGGCCTTCGCCAATTCCTTGGAAGCGGTCGGTTCCCGGGACCGGGCAAGCGAGTACGTCTGGTGCTGCGCCCGGGCCATGGTGTCATTGTCCCGCTTGGGAGAGGACCTGATGCTGTGGTCCACCCGGGAGTTCGGCTGGATCACCCTGGCCGACGGATTTTCCACCGGCTCTTCGGCTTTGCCCCAAAAGAAGAACCCGGACGTGGCCGAACTGGTGCGGGGAAAGGCGGCCGGCGCCATCGGCGGGCTGACAGCCATGTTGGCCCTGGAAAAAGGGTTGCCCATGTCTTACAACCGCGACCTGCAGGAGGACAAGGAGCATCTTTTTCGGGTGGACGACGACCTGGCCGGCGCCGTCCCCGCCTTGGCCGGGCTGATCCGGTCGGCCCGCTTTCACCCGCCCCCACCGGCGCCGGAAACCGCCGCCTTGGACCTGGCGGAGGCCCTGGTGGGCCGGGGGACGCCGTTTCGAGAGGCGCACCGGGCAACCGCCGCCATCGCGGCCCGGCTGGCGGCGGCGGGACGGGAGTTCTCGTCTCTGACCGCCACGGATCTGGCCGAAGCCCATCCCGACTTCCGGCCATCGGATCTGGACCTCCTCGACCCGGCCGTGTCGGTGGCGCGCAGATCGACCCCCGGGGGCGGCGGCCCGCAGAGCATCGCCGCTCAAATCGGCACCCTCCGCGCCGAGCTTTCCTGAGTCCCGGGCGCCCCGGCCGGACGCCGCCGGTGGACAGGAGGAAGGGGGTTCGTCAGACGGCGGAGGGATCAGAGCCGGTTGAGAGACCGGCCGGAGGCGCCCCTATGACCTAGACTCGGAACCGACCCTTCTCGCCGACCCCCATCCTCCCCCAAGAGCAAAACATCCCAGAGCCAAACATCGCGGTGAACTCTCCCAGCCTCCGTCCCCCCACCCGACCGCCCTTCTGGCGCAACGCCACCTTCCTCAAGTGGGCCGCCCAGATAGGAGCGTTGGTGGGAGTGGTGGCTCTCGGCGGGGTCTTGGTGGGGGAGGCCATGTCCAACATGAGGGCGCAGGGGCTGTCCCTGGATTGGGACCTTCTGACCGACCCGCCCGGAATCCAACTTGGCGAGGGGATCTTCACCCACCCCGAGAGCGGCTTGGAGGCGTTTTACACCGGAGCGGTGAACATGCTGCGGGTGGCGATGTCGGGGATTGTGGCGGCCACCGCCATAGGACTGGTGGTGGGAGTGGGCCGGCTGTCCTCCAACTGGCTGGTGTCGAAACTGGCCACCATCTTCGTGGAGACCTTTCGCAACATTCCGGTGCTGGTGCAGGTGGTGTTCTGGTTCTTCTTCGCGTCCATCCTGTTTCCCGCCCTCAACGCCGACAGTTCGGGACCCATCCCCGGCCTGCTGCTGGTGAGCCGCAAGGGGATCTCGTTTGCCTGGCCGTTCCCCCAGGACACCTTCTGGCAGTGGGCGGTGTTCCTGGCGGTGGGCCTGTGGATGGCCCGCCGCGTCCACCGCAACCGAATGCGGCGGGCCGAGGAGACCGGAGAGGACACCCGGCCGCTTTTGTGGGCGATGGGAGTGCTGTTGGCGGCGGCGCTGGTGGGATGGTTCGCCCATCCTCTGGCCGGGGTGGTGGGATTTGCCTTCGGGCTGTTGGGAGCCTCGGTGGTCGCCATCCCCCTGTTGGCCTATCAGGTGATGCTGGCGGCCCTTTGCATCTATCTGGGCCAGCGCTGGATTCGCCGCTTCCTGGATTCCCGCCGCAGTCCGGCCGGGCTGGCCAAGCTCACCGACGACGACTACTTCCGGATGGCGTTGGCGGGATTCCTGGGACTGGCCGCCGCGGCGGTGTTGCTGACCATGTCCGGGATCACGGAGCTTGGCACCGACGTTTTGGCTGCCTTGCTGGAGTTCTTCGACAGCAAGTTCGAGGTTCTCCGCACCGGGGCCCCGTTGGCCGTGGGACAACCATCGGTGGAGATTCCCGGACGGTTCCCCCAGATCGCCGACACCGGCATGACCATGACCCCCTCCTTTTTCGGGATTTGGATGGGCGTGACGCTTTACACCTCCGCGTTTGTGGCCGAGATCGTGAGAGGCGGCGTCCTTTCGGTGCCCAAGGGCCAGAGCGAGGCCGGATATGCGCTGGGGCTTCGGTGGGGACAACTCTTCCGGATGGTGATCCTTCCCCAGGCCTTTCGAGTGATACTCCCTCCCCTGGGCAATCAATACCTGAACCTGGCCAAGAACACCTCCCTGGGAATCGCGGTGGCCTACCCGGAGATGGTGCAGGTCGGCCAGACCATGTTCAACCAGACCGGCGACACCATCCAGGTGATCCTTCTGTGGATGGGCTTTTATCTTTCCATCAGCCTGTTTCTCTCGGTGCTGGTCAACTATTACAACCGGCGGACCAAATTGGTGGAGCGCTAGATGAGCCTGGAACCGCACGAGTCCCCTCGCCCCCCTGAGTCCCCTCCCAAAGCGCATCGCACCACCGGGATCAACTGGGTGCGCCAGAGGCTTTTCAATTCGGTGTTCAACGGAACGCTCACCGTGCTGTTGGCGGTGGGACTGCTGCTGGGGATTTCGGCGGTGCTGAGATTCCTGTTCAGCCCGGACCGACGATGGGAGGTCATACCCCCCAACACCACCAACTACGCGGTGGGTTCCTACCCCCGCGACGACCTGGGCAACGTGTGGCTGTC
Organism: Acidimicrobiia bacterium; assembly: GCA_965220995.1. Taxonomy (GTDB): domain Bacteria; phylum Actinomycetota; class Acidimicrobiia; order Spongiisociales; family ZC4RG35; genus Bin76. The sequence goes on from OZ244856.1 coordinate 863,754, forward strand.
GCTGTGGATCATCGCCGCCTTGACCGGCCTGTCCACCGCGCTGGTGGGCATGAAGGGCCGGGTTTCGGTGGTGAAGGTCCTGGCGGGAATCAGGGCCGGGGGGGTGACCGCCCTGGTGGTGGGGGTGTTGTCTCTGTGGTCTCCGGCGGGCGACGCCTTCCAGAACCTTTTGATTTGGGGCGGACTTTTCCTGGCCGCCGCCGGCTTCGCCGCCACCCGGTCGATTCGGGAGGAGAGAACTGTGTCGGTGGCCACCGCCCTGGCGACGATGATGGCCGCCGGGATGGCGGCAGTGTGGCTGATCCAGCCCGGGGCGGCCGGGGAGTGGCGTTGGCGTTTGCTGGTCACCGCCGTGTTGCTGTTGGCCTTCCATGGGATCGGACGCCTGGTTGGCGCCTCCCTCTCGCAGCGGACCTACAAGCGGGTGATCACCCTCCTGTGGGTGTTGTCCTTTCCGTTCATCTACCTTCATGTCCAGCGCAATCCCAGCGTGGCCTGGGACGAGGTGACGCCCTGGTTGCCCTGGGCTGCGGCTGCGGCTGCGGCGGGCCTGGTGGTGATCGGCCTGGTCAGTCGCCTGGGACGGGAACAGGCGGCGACGGTCAACTTCCTGCTGGGCGCCGTGGCGATTGGCGCCTGGGTGGTCCAGTGGCCGATGGCCATTCGGGCGCTGGTCCTAGTGCTGACCCTGTTCTGCCTGGCCGCGCCCACCTTTGCCTCCAGCCCGCAGGCTCGCCGGGCCTTCTACTGGTCATGGCTGGCGACGACGGCGTTTCTGCTCTACTTCTTCCTGCTGGGAGTGGGATCCACCGAACTTGGCACCCGCGGCGAGTTTCTGGGTGGATTGAACCTGACCATCCTGCTGGCGGTGGGCGGGATCGCCCTCTCCTTCCCGGTGGGTGTCCTGCTGGCCCTGGGACGGACCTCGACCATGCCGATCTTCCGGCTGATGTCCACCGCCTACATCGAGGTGGTGAGAGGGGTGCCCCTGATCACGGTGCTGTTCTTCGCCGACAAGGTCATTCCCCGCTTCCTTCCCCAGGGTCTTGACTTCGCCGGGGAGGTGAAGGCGCTCATGGCCATCGCGGCCTTCTCGGCCGCCTATCTGGCGGAAAATGTCCGGGGGGGCCTGCAGGCGGTGTCGAGCGGACAGTTCGAGGCGTCCCGGTCGCTGGGGATGACCACCGCCCAAATGACCATGCTCATCACTTTGCCGCAGGCCCTGCGGGCGGTGATCCCCGCCATGGTGGGCCAGGCCATCGCGCTGTTCAAGGACACTTCCCTGGTGGCCATCATCGGTTTGGCCGACTTCTTGCGGGTGGCTCGCGACGTGGTGCCCAACCAGCCCGATTCTTTGGGCAGCGTCTTGGAAAACCTGCTGCTGGCGGCGGTGGTCTATTGGATTTTTGCGTTCACCTTCAGCCGAACCAGCCAGCGGTTGGAGAAACGACTGGGTGTAGGAACCCGCTGACCCGACGGAGAAAGTATGGATAACGGAGCGACCAACGACATCATTGTCTGCGATAACGTCAAGAAGTGGTTCGGAGATTTTCAGGCTCTGCGGGGTGTGAGCGTCTCGGTGGAGGAGGGAGAGGTGGTGGTGATCATCGGTCCGTCGGGATCCGGCAAGTCCACTTTCATACGTTGCATCAATCGGTTGGAGCAACACCAGGAAGGCCGGATAATCGTGGGAGGAACCGAACTCACCTCCGATGTCCGAAACATCGAACGGATCCGCTCGGAGGTGGGGATGGTGTTCCAGCAGTTCAATCTGTTCCCCCATCTCACGGTATTGCAGAACATCACCCTGGCCCAGATCTGGGTCCGCAAGCGCACCCGGACAGAAGCCGAGGAACGGGCCCGCCGACTGTTGGAGAGAGTGGGCATTCCCGAACAGGCCTCCAAGTACCCGGGGCAACTGTCCGGCGGCCAGCAGCAGCGAGTGGCGATCGCCCGGTCCCTGGCCATGGATCCCAAGATCATGCTGTTCGACGAACCCACTTCCGCCCTGGATCCCGAGATGATCAAAGAAGTCCTGGAAGTGATGCAGGAACTGGCCCAAACCGGCATGACCATCCTGGCGGTCACCCACGAAATGGGTTTCGCCCGAGAAGTCGCCAACCGCATCCTGCTGTTCGACGAAGGCCAGATCATCGAAGAGGGTCCCCCCTCCCAGTTCTTCAACAATCCCCGCCATCCCCGCACCAAGATGTTCCTGAGCCAGATCCTCAGCCACTGAGGTTTACGGGGTTTTTATCCCCGGGCCGACAGGCTTGCTTGACGAACTGCTTGCGGGAAATTCGGGTTATCCCTGACTCTCGCATCATTACAGAGCCCAACGAACAGGAGGGCGATGATCATGACGACGACTGGGGGAGGGCAGAGATGAGCGATAGCACCAAGGGCTATGTGGTTCGCGGCAAAAAGCGCGCTCCGAAGGTCTATGGGGTGGGCCGGGTTTGCGCCCGCCAGGACTGCGGAGTCAAGCTGAACCGCTACAACCGGCGCGAGTTTTGCTACAACCACACACCGATCCGGTACCCCCGGGTCCGGGGAAGGGTGCTGCCGGAAAACGCCTGACAGGGACTCGGCCACTCCCGCCCAAAGGGCAGGGATTCCGGCCAAGGCCCCTGGGAAGGGCGCGTTTGGCGCGTCCCGCCCTAGTCTTCGTCGCCGACCGCCGCCATCTCCGCGATCTGCTGGACGATGTCGGCATTGGCCAGAGTGGTTACATCCCCCAGTTGTCGTTGCTCGGAGATGTCCTTGAGCAACCGGCGCATGATCTTTCCCGACCGGGTCTTGGGCAGATCGGGAGTGAAAACGATCGACTTGGGGCTGGCTATCGGGCCGATCGTCTGCCGTACGTGCGCCCGCAGTGTCCCGATCAGCCCGCGGTCGCCGGTGGCGGTTCCCCGCAGGGTCACAAACGCGGCGATGGCCTGCCCGGTTATATCATCCTTGCGTCCCACCACCGCCGCCTCGGCCACCGCCGGATGGGACACCAGGGCAGACTCCACCTCGGTGGTGGAAATGTTGTGACCCGACACCAGCATGATGTCGTCCACCCGGCCCAGAAGCCAGTAATAGCCCTCCTCGTCCCGCTTGCAGCCGTCGCCGGGAAAGTACCGCCCCGGGAAACGTGACCAGTAGGTATCGACATAGCGATCCGGGTCTCCGTAGATGGTGCGAGCCATCGACGGCCAGGGTCGGTTGATCACCAGATATCCGCCCCCACCCAGCGGAACCGACTCGCCGTCATCATCCACCACGTCCGCCGAGATTCCCGGAAAGGGGAAGGTGGCCGAGCCGGGCTTGGTGGTGACCACCCCCGGGAGGGAAGTGATCATGATCGCTCCGGTCTCGGTCTGCCACCAGGTATCCACGATCGGACTGTTCTGCCCGCCGATTAGTTGGTGATACCACATCCAAGCCTCGGGATTGATGGGCTCTCCCACCGTGCCGAGCAACCGCAGGGAGGTGAGGTCATGGCGGGCCGGATACTCGTCGCCCCACTTCATGAAAGCCCGGATGGCGGTGGGCGCCGTGTAGAAAAGGGTGACGCCGTACTCGGCAACGATCGACCAGAGGCGGTCCAGGTCGGGATGGTTGGGCGCCCCCTCGTACATGACGCTGGTGGCCCGGTTGGCCAGCGGACCATAGACGATGTAGGAGTGACCGGTCACCCAGCCGATATCGGCCGCGCACCAGTAGATGTCCTCATCGGGCTTGAGATCAAAGACGTAGGAATGGGTGGTCATCACCGAAGTGAGGTAGCCCCCCTGAGTGTGGACGATCCCCTTGGGGCGCCCGGTGGTCCCCGAGGTGTAGAGAATGTAGAGGGGATGTTCGGCGCCCAGGCGGGCGGGAGGGGCATCCTCGGATTGTCCCTCCACCAGATCATGCCACCAATGGTCCCGTCCTTCGACCATTTCGATCGGCGTTTCGGTTCTTCTCACCACCGCCACCGAGGAGACCTCGGGACAGCGCCGAAGGGCCACGTCGGTGTTCTCTTTGAGGGGCACCACATTGCCGGCTCGCCATGACCCGTCCTGGGTGATCACCACCCGGGCGTCGGCATCGAGGATGCGGTCGGCCAAAGAATCAGAGGAAAAACCCCCGAACACCACCGAGTGCACCGCCCCGATACGGGCGCAGGCCAGCATGGCCACCGGCAATTCGGGGATCATGCCCATGTAGATGGCCACCCGGTCGCCCTTTTCGACCCCCAGATCCCGCAGGGCGTTGGCAAACCGGCAGACTCGTCGGTGCAGGTCGCGATAGGTGATGGTCAGCGTGTCGCCGGGTTCTCCGATCCAGTGGTAGGCCACTTGGTCGCCGTGTTCGGCGAGGTGGCGATCCAGGCAGTTGTGGGAGAGGTTGAGTTCCCCGTCCTCGAACCACTTGTAAAAGGGCGGGTTTTCGTCATTGAGGACCTTGGTGGGCTCGGTGAACCAGTCGATACGTTCGGTGGCCTGGGTGCGCCAGAACTCCATCCAGTCGCGGTCGGCCTCGGCATGGATGCCCGGCTGGGCATTGGCCCGGGCGGTGAAGTCGGCGGCGGGAGGGAAAGTCCTCTCCTCTATCAGCAGGTTCTCCAGGGTTTCCGCCATGGTGCGCTCCTTCGTCGGCGAGGCCGTTGATCTTCCCGATAAAGACTAGAGGAGACAGGGGATTCTTCACCGCATGCAGAAGCGTGTCCAAGCCCGTGCTTCGGATCCACCTCGGTAACACCCAAATTGGCCATGTGGAAGAAGGTTGCCTTGGGATAGCGATGACTGTCTTCAGGGTCGGCGCCACCAGCTTCCGGTCGGGGATTGGATCTAGTTGTCCAAGCAAGATACCGGAAAACCTCCCATCTAAACTAGGTTGCCAGCCATAAACGGGTTGGTTATAATCTACGTTTATAATCACCGAAACAGGTGGGCAAGGCGGCCTAAAGGAGGCGCTCTAATGAACAATCGTTGGTTGCAAATAAGCGAGGAGGTGTTTGCAGAACTGCAAAAACACGCTGAACCGCTTGTAGACAATGGAGATTCTGTGCTGCGCAGGGTCTTGGGCCTTGATCCTTCCAGCAAGAATGCAGATCGAGATGGTCCTGCCAAGTCGGAGCCGGTTGCAGATAGCGCCAACACGCAGGCAAGTCGGAAAACCGGCGTGCCTCAAAGCAAGGCGGGCAATCGTGGAAGGATCCGAGCCCCTAAGGCGCGCAAACCCGAAAGGGCCCGCAAAGGGTCTTTGCTCCCCGAGGAGGATTATGTGGTCCCGCTGCTAGAGGTCTTGATGGAGCTAGGCGGGTCGGCTCCTGTGTCTAGAGTGGTGGAGCTATTGGAGTCAAGACTCGACGGCAAATTGACGGCAACAGATCGAAAAACCCTCAGTTCAGGAAAGGTCCGTTGGAAGAGCCGGGTGCAGTTCGTCCGGCTGTCGTTGATCAGAGAGGGCTATATGGCAAGGGAGGCCCCGCGTGGCATCTGGGAGATCACAGATGAAGGACGAGCCTACGTTAGCAACCAGGGAGACCAAGATGGATAACGGACGCTTGTGTATGGCTCTAATGCGGGCCGACAAGGAGGATGAGGTTATTGGGCTACTGCAGGGAGCGGGGTATTGGGACGATGCAGATGCCTGGCGATACTTGGGGGACAAGGAGAACAACTACAGTTCTATCGGCAACCAACAAAGTAATCCCGTTCCTGCCCTAATAGAAAAGCTGGTGAACGGCGTGGATGCGCGTTTGCTAAATGCTTGCCTAGAACAAGGAATTGATCCTGCAGGCCCAACCGCTCCTATTAGCATAAGAGAGGCTGTTGGAAGGTTTTTTGAACAACATGGGCCGAGCCTGCCCTCTGACGCAGGGTTGATTTCGCTCTGGACTGACAAGAAAGCAACCCAAGAAGGGCAACTGTTGACCCTTGCAGCCACAGGGTACGGACCCCGAACTGGATCAGGATTGCCTAGTTTCACTGTAGCAGATGCTGGCGAAGGGCAAACACCGGACAACTTTCCTAACACCTTTCTTTCTCTTCATCGAAGCAACAAACTACGGATTCCGTTCGTGCAAGGGAAGTTCAATATGGGGGGAACAGGCGCTTTGCAGTTTTGCAGTCCCAAATCTCGCCTCCAGCTTATTGTCTCACGTCGAAACCCTTTGCTATTGGCAACCAACAGACCCAGAGACAGAGCATGGGGGTTTACGGTAGTACGCAGGGAGGCTCCAACAGAGGGCAGGCGAAACTCTGTTTTCACCTATCTTGCCCCTGTGGAAGTCATTAAAGGCAGGGACGGCCAGGTCTTGTCCTTTGAAGCGGACCGGTGGCCGATCTTTCCTCATGTTGACAAGTCGACTAGAGATGCATATAGGCGACAGGCTATACATGGGAGCCTTATCAAGCTCTACGAATACAGGCTAGACGGTAATCGGTCTACCATCATTCGTTCGGGCGGCGGCCTTCTTCAACGCGTGGACTTTGGTATGCCGCAATTGGCTCTTCCAATCCGACTCTATGAGTGTCGAGAGACTTACGCCGGTCATGCAGGAAGCTTCGCTACCAACGTTCTTGGCGTTGGTGCCCGCCTTGACCGCGACCGAAGAGGTATGGTAGAGGCTCCATTCCCTATCTATGATATCCTCAAGTTGGAGAATCGAGAATTGCGTGTGTGTATATATGCGCTGAAGGGCAGCGCTAAAGAATACCGGTCAGGGAGGGAGGCTATAGTGTTCACTATCAATGGGCAAACCCATGCAACAAAGCCGATAGACTTCTTCCGAAGAAAGGCTGTCGGGTTAAGCCAATTGGCAGACTCTTTATTGGTGGTAGTCGATTGCTCTAACATTGAGGGCCAGCTGAGAGAAGACCTGTTTATGAATAGCCGTGATCGGCTTCGCGACATTCCTCTGAGCGCCCAGCTTGAAAGGAAGCTGGAAAAGGCTCTGAAGACCCATCCTTATCTGAAGGAACTCAAAAACCGTCGACGGGAACGAGAAATCGCTGAGCGGCTGCGGGACGACAAACCTCTCGCCGACGCTCTCGAGGCGTTGGTGAAGCAAACGCCTGCCCTGTCAAAGCTGTTGAACCCAGGCCAAAAGATTCCATCTCCGTTTCCTGGAAAGGGCACTGACAACGGCAAGAGTCCGAACGCCTTTGCTGGCAAACGGTTTCCTACGTACTTTCGATTCCGTAACAAAGGCGTTGGAGAGGTTCTCGAACGCAAAGTGCACCTGTTGTCCAGCCCTCGGATTAAACTGGAAACGGATGCCCAGGATGACTATTTTGGGCGCGACAGAGACAGAGGATCTATCGAGATCGCTCTGCTGCGTGATTCTATCGAGGATTGGGAACCACTTGCTGACTTCCATTTGAATGGCCCATCAAGAGGTATTGCCAACCTCTTGTTCGAGCTTCCCCAGGATGTCAAGGTCGGTCAGTGCCTAATCCTGCGGATCCAAGTCACAGATCCATCTCGCGTTGATGCCTTTGAACTGGAGGCGGTTTTGGAGGTGGCTCAACCAACCCAGCCATCTTCCGGCGGATCTGGGAAGGATCTCAATACCAATGCTGGTGCTGGCAAAGGGGATGATTCAGGTCCTGTGGCCCTTCCGAATATCGTTCCTGTCTATAAGGAGAATTGGGAAGACTATAACTTTGATGAACTCTCCGCGCTCAAGGTGGTTGGCCAGGGCACGGAAAACCGAAAAGAGATCTACGATTTCTATGTCAATTGTGACAATAAGTATCTATTGACAGCACAAAAGCATTCTCAGCGGGATCCCGACATGCTAAGAGCACAGTTTCTCTATTCTCTGGTCCTCTACTCGATGGGGCTCCTGACCAGAGAGCGATCGAAGGCAGGGTTGACCGAGAGCGTTATAGAGGAAGAAAAGTTGGAATCTTTTATCCGTGAGATAACTCGCCGCTTAGCACCCTATGTTCTACCTACACTGGACGCAATGAGTTCATTAGATGACAAAGCGTGATGGTTTCTTACCGTAGCCTGTGGAGCAGGATGACCTCCCGTGAGGTATTTGGCGCGGTGCCCGCTTTGCTTCTTGCTGAAACCCACCATCGCCGGCCGGGAACGGCGCGCCAGAGTCGTCCATCAAGCGTAGTTGCTAGAGCTGGCAGCTTGGTTTCCTGTAAGCCCAAGTCGTTCATCAAACTGAGGTATTGGTTGAGTTGTGGTGACGCTTCACTAAACCCAACCACCTGTATTAGCCAAGTATCTGTTGACATGATGCGGACGATTCCAGCGAAAGCACTGGCGAGCTTTTCAAAATACAGGCGCAGGGAATCCTTGCCACGGGCAGACATAGTATAATGGTTTATTCCGCGTCCATCTAGACAATCTGCAATCCAAAAGGGTGCAGGAGTTTCTCTTCTGCTTTGGACCTTCCATCGATGATATAAGACGTACACTCCCGGATAAGGCGGGGAGGTGAGGATAAGGTCTGGAGAACCACGAGACATCATGAGCGGGTTCTTGGCAGAAGTGGGCAGGCCGCTTTGGATAACTGTGGGGCAGGTCGTTTGGCTACCCCATTCGTCTCTGACGCGTCGATAGTGAGTAGATGCAGCTAAGACCATCGCTTGGATGTCTTTAGATAGCTGATTTCGGAACTGGTCTACGGTGGGCAGAACTTCTCGCATGTCAAGTGCCCATTGCCCTGTTCGCAACAAAGCGCATCTGCCGAGCCTCTGCGCTTCTAGCGTTGGCAAGTGGGTTACGGTGTGCAGGCCGTTGAGGAGGAGATTCCTTATTCGCCATGTCTGTCGGCTCGAAATGTTCCGCCAATACCCTTGCTGTGCCCACTTGTTCTGCAACGAGACGGTTGCTTTCACAGGTAGCGTAGAGACGGTGTCGGCGAGTTGTTGAACGTTGTAAAGAGCGTGGGCGCTGTACAACGTCGTCTTGGCCTTTGTGACGAAAGCTGCGAGTGGGCTTATGTCGGCCGCAATTGCGTGACGTCCTAGCAGTTGGGCTTCTACCACAGAAGTACCGCCACCACTGAAGGGGTCGATTACTAAGTCTCTAGGTTTGGTAAAGGCCTTTATCGCGGCACGGGCGAAACGCGGCGAGAAGCGAGCCGGATAGCGATAGAATTCATGAACAGATGCCGTACGCCGACCCCCAAGAGAGACGTAGCGGGTGTCTAATGTAGCCTTGCGGAGATTCCGGAGGGATTCCTGTTCAAGATTTGCAGACATTAGGTGTGGAGGGCGGCGAACGAGGCAGAGTTGCTCTCTGCTATCAGCAGGTTCTCCAGGGTTTCCGCCATGGTGCGCTCCTTCGTCGTGTATCGATTGGCTTCCCCGTAACGGGGCGTAAATGTCCTGGGCGCCGATGCGTTCCCGATATGAACATGGTAGATGACCCGGCATCGGTGGGCAGGTCGTCGTCCGTATTCGGCCACCGGCGCCGAGCAGCGGAAGCCACGGTCACCTGATGCGGCCGTCAGGCGGTTGGGACGGCGCCGCCGGGCGCCTACTAACGGGAGGTCCGGGGATATCGCCGACGGTACACAGAGCGCAGCAAATCGCCCACCAGGGTCAATATCGCCAGGGTCTGCAGCCAGTCACCCAGACGCACATACAGGGTGGGCCCCTGTTCGGACGATCGGGCCTGCACCTCTCCCGCCAACAGAGCCTCCTCCGCCAAGGCCGTGCGGGGGCCGGTGTCGCCGTTGGCCGCGATAAGGGTGGAGCGGCCGGTCACCGCGCTGTGGATCAAGGGCATACCCAGTTCCGCGGCCCGCATGCGGGTGATGCCGATGAACTGGTCGGACGCCACTGTATAGGGGTAGCTTTCCTGGCTGGTGGCCAGGATCAGGAGGCCCGCCCCGGCCTGGGCGTTCTCTCGGCCATAGCGGGCAAAGGACCCTTCGAAGGAGATCACCGAGCCGAACCGCCCGAATCCCAGGTCCCACAGCACCGGCCCGTCGCCTGCCAGCATATCCCGGCTGGGCAGGTCCTCGTGCAACGTCTCCACCCACTTGAACCAGCGCCGGGCCGGAATGTACTCCCCGTAGGGGACGGGATGCTGCTTGTGATATTCCCCGACGATCCTCCCGGTCTGGTCGAACACCACGTTTGCGTTGACCCAATGGGTGTCGTTGAGGGGTCGGTCTCCCCCGGCCAGAAGCACCGCGCCGATCCTGGCCGCCTCCGCCCCCATCGCCGCTCCCACTTCCGGGGCGTTGACGGGATCTGCCGTCCATGAACCGGTGGAACCCTCCGGCCATATCACCAGGTCGACGCTGCCCTCCTCCAGAGAGCGGGTGATCCGCAGGTGGTTCTCATAGGTCTGAAAGCGCTCGTTGGCGCAATGCCGCCCCGGGCAGGGGTTGTTGCCCTGCACCACCGCCACCCGGACCGTCTCCCCTTCCACTTCCGGTGGCCACAGCGCCCCGAAGACCAGCAAGAGAACCGTCACGGCCCCCACCGAGGCGGGCAACCGCCACGGACGCCCGCGCCGGTGATGGCGGGTGGCCAACACCACCAGGGCCGCGGCGACCGCGGCGATCACCACCGTCCAGCCGGTGGCGCCGATCCACCGGGCGGCGCTCCGGGGCGGACTCCAGGCGCTGAGGGCGTAGCCGGACAGTCCCCACTCCAATCCTCCCAAGGGCCATCGGACCCGAAGCCATTCCATCAAGGCCCAGCCCCCCACCGCCCTGATGAACCACTGGGAGGACGAGAGATCGGCGGCTCGGGAAAGGAACATTCCATAGAGAGCCGGCCACAGCGACAGGAGCGCCAACAGGGGCAACAGTGCGATCAGTCCCAGTTCCCCCAGCCAGGGCAACAGCAGCCCGAAGAAGGAAAGACCGAACACCGCACCGGCCAGAGCCGCGGACGGGAGGGTGGAAAGCCGCCTGGTTTGCAGCAGGAACACCGCCACCGCCGGAACGCTCATCCACCACCACCCTCGCGGGGGAAAGGCCGTTGACAATGCGGCGCCGGCTACCGCAGAAAGCAGAACGGGGGCGACTCGCTTGGTGAGGGGGGGCACCTTGTTTGGTCAGGCTACCCCACCGCCGATCCCCGGTATTCTGTGCTGAGTGAACAAGGTCGTTGTCACCGAGGATCTGGAGTTGGCCGTCATGGTCGCCCGCCGGGCAGCGGCCTCGCTGAGGGAGGCTCTGGGTAAAGGCGCCCAGGTGAGATTCAAGGGGCGAGTGGACCCGGTTACCGAAGTGGATCGGCGGGTCGAGACCGACATGAGGAAAATGCTGGCGCTCCACCGTCCGTCCGACGCCATCGTGGGAGAAGAGGAGGGGGGCGCGCTTCCTTCCCGAGGCCGCGCCTGGATCATTGATCCCCTGGACGGAACGGTCAATTTCATCCACGGGTTGGCGCCGGTCAGCGTGTCGGTGGCGCTCTGGGAGGATTGCTCCCCCCTGGTGGGGGTGGTTATCGAAGCCGTCCACCAGGAAGAGTTCACCGCGGAGCGCGGGCAGGGCGCGGCGCTCAATGGCCGACCGATCTCGGTGAGTTCCAACCAGGTGCTCACCGAAGCCCTGGTCGGCACCGGCTTTCCGTATGACCGACAGGCCAGGGCGTCGGAGTACGCGGCCTTGCTGGGGGCGGTGCTGGCCCGGTGTCAGGGGGTAAGAAGAAGAGGGTCGGCGGCGCTGGATCTTTGCTACGTGGCCGATGGAAGGTTCGACGCCTTCTGGGAGCAGGGTCTGGCGGTCTGGGATCTGGCGGCCGGAATCCTGATCGTTGAGGAAGCCGGAGGCAGGGCGACCGGCCTGTGGGAGGAGGAGGCGCCCCGGGACGGGTCGATGGTGGTGGCCACCAACCGGCGCCTTCACCGAAGGTTCCGGGAGGTGCTGGCCGCCGCCGTGCGGAGAGAGTCCCAAGGAGGAGAAAATGGCTGAACCCACCGTAGACATGTTCGATTACTCGTCGGTCACCGCTTCGGTGGTGGAACAGATCACCGCCGCCGCCATCTCCGAAGGGGAAAGGCTGCGGGTCCGGGTGGCCGACGCCGGACCGCAGCGGACCTACCGCAACACCCTGGCGCCGCTGGAGGAGGTGGGGGAGGTGATCAGCCGGGCCTTCGGGGAAGCGGGATTCATGGGCTATGTGCATCCGGAGGAGGAGGTGAGAACCGCGGGACGGACCGGAAGCGAACAGCTTTCCAAGTGGCAGACGGATCTGGCTTTCGATCCGAAGCTGTTCCGGGCGGTGGAAGAGTTCTCCTCCACCGAGGAGGCCGCCGCCTTGTCCGGCGAGCGAGCCCGCCTGCTCCGGTTTGTCCGTCGGGATTTGCGGAAGGCCGGACATCACCTTCCCCCCGGCGACCAGGCCCGGGTGAAGGAACTCACTGCCCGGCTGATCGAACTGAGTGTCGCCTTCTCTCAGAACATCGCCGAATACGACGACGCCCTGGAAGTCACCCGGGAGGAACTGGACGGTCTGCCCGCCGCCTATATCGATGCCCTGCCTCGCTCCGAGGACGGGGAGCGATACCGGGTGACCATGGCGTACCCTCACGTCACGCCCTTTGTGGAGAACGCCCGCCGCCGTGAACTGCGCCGCGCTCTGTCGGCGAAATTCAACAGCCGGGCGGTGGACACCAATCGGCCATTGCTGGAGGAGGCGGTGACCATCAGGGCCGAGATTGCCGAGTTGTTCGGCGAGGCGTCCTGGGCGCACCACCGTCTGTCGGACCGCATGGCCCGCACGCCGGAAAAAGTCGAAGAGTTCTACCAATTGCTCCTGGACCCCCTCCAGGAGGAAGGCCGCCGGGAGTTGGAGCGCCTTGCCCGAATGCTTGAGGCGGACGGGGAGAAACCACCCGTCCAGGTTTGGGACTGGCGGTATTACGACAATCTGATCCGGCAGACCGAATACGGGGTGGACCAGATGGAAATCGCCAACTATTTTCCCTTGGAGCAGGTGGTGGAGGGGATGCTGGATCTCACCGGGGAGGTGTTCGGGCTGCGGTACCGCCTGGTGGACGCGCCGGTTTGGCACGAGGACGTGACCACCTATGCGGTGGATGACTGGGCGTCGGGAGAGCGGATCGCCCACTTCCATATGGACCTGTTTCCCCGGGAGGGAAAGTTCAGCCACGCCGCGGCCTTCACCCTGGTGGGGGGTCGCCTGCGATCCGACGGGTCCTATCAGGCGCCGCGCTCGGCCATCGTCGCCAACTTCACTCCCCCCTCGGGTGATACCCCCGCCCTGTTGCAGCATTCGGAGGTGCTTACGCTCTTCCACGAGTTCGGCCACATTCTGCACCAGGTGCTCACCCGCACGGAACTGGGCCGCTTTTCGGGAACCAGCACCGAGGGCGACTTCGTGGAGGCGCCCAGTCAGATCATGGAGAACTGGACCTGGCGCCCCGAGGTACTGGCCCGGTTCGCTCATCACCACCGGACCAAGGAACCCTTGCCGTCCGAACTGTTGGAAAAGCTCACCGGCGCCAAACTGCTGAATGTCGCCATCTCCAAGCTCCGGCAGGCCAGTTTCGGGTTGCTGGACATGGCCCTGCACGGCCCCGATTCCCAAGAGGACATCGACGAGATCCTGACTCGCACCACCGAGGTGTCCCTGTTTCCCCGGCAGGAGGGCACCTTCTTTCCGGCCAGTTTCGGGCATCTGCTGTCCGGGTATGACGCCGGCTATTACGGGTATCTGTGGTCGGAGGTCTACGGCGACGACATGTGGCGGCGGTTTGAGGAGGAGGGGGTTGCCAACCCGGAGGTGGGCATGGAATATCGTCGGGAGGTGCTGGAAAAGGGAGGGTCCAGAGACGCCTTGGAGACGCTGCGCGCCTTTTTGGGAAGAGAACCCGACAACCGGGCCTTCCTCCACAAGTTGGGAATCGACGCCTGATCAGGGACTCCGACCCCCGGACTGTTCCGGCCGTCGGGGGACTCAGGACTGCAGTTCGATGCCCCCGAACACCGATGTTCCGGTGAGGGTGAGCCGATCCGAACCTGCGGCCGGGGACACCGGGTCGCGTTTGTCGTCCACCCCTGCCAGGAAACTGGTGATCTGCTGATCGACGTTCCAATGGGCGGGAACGCGGATCGAGACGCCCCCGAACACGGCCGTTACGTCCAAAGTGGCTGCCCCGCCCGCCAGGGAGGCGCCGCTCAGGTCGATTTCGGTGGCGCCGAACACGGAGACCACCTGTCCTCCGGCCAGCGCCTGGTCGGTGACCCGCTTGTGGTTGCTGCCGAACACCGAGGTGACGTTCACCTCTCCCGGTGACGAATGGTCGTCAAAGCGTTGGTGAGAGGCTTTCTCGGCGGGCTTCTTTCTGCGGGAAAAGAGAATCTTGGCCCCCACCAGGACGAGGATCACGGGCCAGAGCCGCCAGACGTCACCGATGGTGTAATCCCAGACATCCAAGGTGTCCATCAAAAAGAGCGCTCCCAAAACGACCAGCACCGTTCCTCCCACCCAGGATGAGCCGCTTTTGAACAGGCTCCCCAGCCCCAGGGCGATCAGGATCACGGGCCACCATCGGCCCCAGGGAATATCCCAGTCGGTGAAGTTCTGCAGCAGGAACAGAACACCGAGAACCAAAAGGACCAGGCCCACCAGGGCCCCCTGACGGCGGTTGGAAGTGGACATCATTCTCCTCGGAAGCGGCCGTTCTGAACCAGACATGATAGGCGACCGTCAGCTCCCCTTATCCGCGCCTTTGGGAATGAGGGAGTCGACCAACCGAACTACTTGCGGCAGTATGCACCGAAGCGCTTCCGAAAGCATGCTGCGCTATTTGTAAAAGTGTTTGACAAATAGCCTTGGACACCCTTACACTCCGACTTTGAGAGGTTGGCGGGTACCTCCGCCTCCTTGACGGCACAAGGCCCCCCAGGCAGGCAGCGAAGAGTTGGTGATGGAAGAGTCAGGTACGGGGATGCTCCGTTTGCGCAACGGCGAAGCGGTGTTCGGCCGGTTCCTGGCAGCCGGAAGACAGCCGATTTCCCGAACCGAGATTGCCAGGAGGACCGGCCTGTCCAAACCCACGGTGAACGCCTTGGTGTCCGATCTGCAGCAGGCCGGGGTGGTGAAGATGGCGCCGCCCGCCCAATCCCATGGGCGGATCGGACGGCCGGCGGCCTCCTACCGATTGGTGGCCGATTCGGCGGTGGTGGTGGGCGTGGACATGGGAGCAACCAAGACCCTGGTCGGGGCGGCGGACCTGCTGGGCGAGGTGATGGTCATGGAGAGGATCGAGACGCCACCCAACGCGAGGGCGGCGATTGATGCGGTGGTGGGGACCGCCCGCCGGCTGCTCGAGGGGTTGGGGGCCTGCGGCGCCCGTTTGGAAGGCGTTTGCGTGGGAGTTCCGGGGGTCTATCGGTCCGATGCCGACCGGGTGGAGATGGCCCCCAACCTTCCCGGTTTCGGAGACTTGGCGGTGGCGTCCGAACTGTCCGGGCGCCTGGGCGCCGGGGTGACCATCGAAAATGACGTCAATCTGGCCACGGTGGGCGAGAGCGCCGCGTTGCTGGAGAAGGGGGTGAAAGACTTCGCCGCCATCTCGATCGGGACCGGTATCGGTATGGGCATGGTGCTGGATGGAGTTCTGTACCGGGGCGCCCACGGCGCGGCGGGGGAGATCGGCTCCGTGACCCTCCCCCGAGTGGGAGGAGATGTTTTTCACGCCCTGACCCTGGAGGACGTGGCGTCGGCGCCGGCCATCCGAAAGCTGTTTCATCGGGCGGTTGAATCCGGGAACCGCACCGGTCTGCAAGGCGATGTTGACGTTCCCGCCATCCTCTCCGCCTCGACGGAGGGCGACGAAGCGGCCGGGGCGGCCCTGCGCATCGCTTCCGACGCGGTGGCTTTCGCCACTTCCTATTTCTGCTGGGTCAATGACCCCGCCATGGTGGTGTTCGGGGGAGGGGTGGGCGCCAATCCCATCTTCGTGGACGCGGTGAGGGCGAGGATCGGCCGGTACCTGACCGTGGTCCCGGAAATGATTCCTTCCACCATCGGAGGCCGGGCCGCCTTCTTGGGAGCGATCACCACCGCCCTGTCCTCGGTGCGCAAATCCCTGGTGGTCAAACGGCTGGGACGGAGGGGCGGAAATGAATAGTTGGGCGGCTGCGGCGGCCGCGGCGGTGGATGCCGAGGCTCTGGTGGAGTTGGTCACCGAGGCGGTGAGCATTCCCAGCGTCACCCCCGACGAGGGGGCCTTTGCCCGGTGGGCGGAAGGCCAACTGCAAGCCGGCCCCTGGCATCAGGTGAGCATGGTGGAGCCCGAACCCGGCCGGCCGAACGTCTATGCCAGGGCGGGAGACGAACAGGAATCGGGGAGGTCTCTGGTGTTGGCCGGGCATCTGGACACGGTTCATGCCGAGGACTGGATACAGGAGTGGTCGGGCACCGATCGAGCCGACCCGTTTGCCGGCCACGTCATCGACGGTGATATCTGGGGGAGGGGGGTGACCGACCAGAAGGGAGGCATCTGCTCCATCATCGAAGCTCTCCGGGCCATCCACCGCGCAGGAATCCGACTGCGGGGCTCGGTCATCGGGGGTGTTCGTCAGCGACGAGGAATCCGGACAGCCCGGGAGCGGGGTGTCGTTGGGAATGCGGGCGGCTGTCAGGGATTTCCTGTCGGGCTCCGTTCCCACGCCCGGGTTTGCCATCTATACCGAGCCGACCACCGGGGCCATCTACACCGCCCAGATGGGTTTTCTGATCGCCGATATCACCCTGGGGGGAAAGTCGGCCTACTTCGGCACGCCGGAACTGGGAATCGACGCTCTCAAGGCCGGGCACGCACTGCTCGGTTCCCTGTGGGATCACAGCCGAACCCTGGCGGCGGGAGAACCCCACCCGTTGCTGGGAGGGCGGTTTCTTCTGGTCACCACCGTCGAGTCGGGGGGAAACATCGCGGTGCCCGGCAAATTCGAGTTGTCGCTCATCCAAAAGCTCCTGCCAGGCGACGAC
Source organism: Acidimicrobiia bacterium (assembly GCA_965220995.1). Classification (GTDB taxonomy): domain Bacteria; phylum Actinomycetota; class Acidimicrobiia; order Spongiisociales; family ZC4RG35; genus Bin76. Next base: position 880,679 of record OZ244856.1, read on the forward strand.
CTCGAGGAGGCGGCCGCCGCCCTGCGCCGGGTGGCTGCCGGGGTGGGAGAAGAGTTCGGGGTCAGCGCGGAAGTGAGATTCTCGGCGCCCCGGGACCACTCCGTCGGTGGTACGCCGGACGAGATCTCCGCCGATCACGCGGCGGTGGGCGAACTGGCCAACTCCGTGGAATTTGTCACGGGCCTGCCGGCGAGGATAGAAGGCGCCCCCTACTGGTCGGAGAAACCCTTGCTCCGGTCGGTCGGCATTCCCGGTGTCTATTTCGCGGCGGGTGACATCTCCACCTGCCACACCCCTTTCGAACGTTTACCGATAGAAGAGTTCGTCTCTTCAACCCGCACACTGGCCCATTTCGTGGTCTCGTGGTGCGGGGCCTACCAATCCACAACATAGGAGGAACCATGAGTGGAACCGTAAATGTCAGACGTAGCACATCCGCAAGGTGGCTTGTAACAGGTTTGGTCGCAGTACTCGGCCTGGTTGCGGCGGCGATACCGAGGGGGATACCACTACAACCCGGGCCGCCGCCGAAGCCACCACTACGCAAGCTCCTGCTACGACGGAAGCTCCTCCAGAGCCGGTTGCGCCGGTTACTCAGGGGCCTGGTGGTGAGGAGGCTACTGCTTCGGGTGAGGTTCGGTTGAGTGGTGAGGAGGTGGATCGGGTTCGTATACGGCTGCTTTGTTGTGGCATACGGCGGGTGCTTTTACTGATGCTGTGAGTCAGGGTGCTCGGGATGCTTTCGCCGAGTTGGGTGTTGAGGTGATCGCGGAGACGAATGCGCAGTTCGACGCGGCTCAGCAGGCCAATGATGTGGAGACTGTGTTGGCGCAGGATCCGGACATCATTATCAGTTTGGTGATTGATCCGGTGTCGGGCGCGGAGGCGTTTCGTCCTGCGGTCGAGGCCGGGGTGCAGTTGGTGTTTTTGAGCAATGTGCCGGAGGGGTTTGTGCACGGTGTTGATTATGTGGGGGTGGTGACTGATGATCTGGCGGCGATGGGGATAGCGGCTGCGGATTTGTTGGCGGATGCGTTGGGCGGTTCGGGGAAGGTGGGTTTCATCTTTCATGATGCTGCTTATTACGTGACGAATCAGCGTGATCAGGCGTTCAAGTCTTGGATTGAGCAGGCTTATCCGGGGATTGAGATTGTTTCTGAGCAGGGGTTGGCTGATCCGGCTGCTGCTGAGGAGATCGCTTCGGCGTTGTTGACTCGTAATCCGGATTTGGATGGTATTTATGCGCCGTGGTCGGCTGGGCCGGCTGATGGGGTGTTGGCTGCTTTGCGGGCGGCTGGTGCTTCGGATGTGGCGGTGGTTACTTTGGATCTGGACACCAATGTTTCGTTGGATTTGGTGGAGGGCGGCAACGTGGTGGGTATCGCGGCTGATGAGGCGTATGAGTTGGGACGGACCATGGCAGTTGAGGGTGCTTATGGGCTGTTGGGCAAGGACGCTCCTGCGTTTGCGGTGGTACCGGCCATTGCGGTGACCGCTGACAACATCGTGGACGCCTACCGGCGGTCGCTGGCCACCGACCCACCACCAGAAGTAATGACCGCCCTCGGCGGGTGATCCGCTGTGGGTAACTGATCGCGAAAAAGAGGTACGTCACCACAGATGAAAGCCCATTTCCTGGCCGGGAACCTGGCTCGGTTGGGAAGGGCATGGACCAAACAGGGCGACGACGGTGGGTTTCGGCAGTACGTGGTCTATATGGCCTTCGTATCCATTCTCATCGTCTTCGCCCTGATCCTGTGGGACGACGGTTTCCTGAGTTGGTCGAATCTGCTCAACATCGGTCGCCAGGCGGCGCCCATCGCGGTCATGGCGGTGGGGATGGCGTTTGCCTTGGCCTCGGCGGAGATAGATCTCTCGGTGGGGTCCACCGTGGCGCTGGCTTCCCTGGTGGCCGCCACCATGGTGGGCGATTACGGGTTTCTCCTGGGAGCATCGGCGGCGGTGGGGGTGGGGGTCCTGATCGGTCTGGTGAATGGCCTGATCACGGTGAAGCTTCGGATCCCGTCGTTTCTGGTGACCCTGGGCACGTTGGGAATCATCAGCGGCGTGGCGCGCAACATGAACAACCTGCAATCCATGCCGATCAGAAACGATGCCTTCTCGGCGCTGTTCGGGGCGGGGTCGCTGGGTCCCATCTCCTCGCTGGTGATCTGGACGGCGGTCGTGTTCGTTCTGGGGCACTTCGCGCTCCATCATCTGCGTTGGGGGAGGCATGTGCTGGCGACGGGGGCCAATCGGGCGTCGGCCATGGCGGCCGGTCTCAACATCGACCGGATCCGGATCAGCGCCCTGGTGGTGAGTTCCGCCGCCGCGGCCTTTGCCGGGGTGCTCCTGGCCGGACGACTGGCCATCGGCCGGCATGACCTGGGGGAAAACGACCTTCTCACAGTGATAGCCGCGGTGGTGATCGGAGGGACCAGCCTGTTCGGGGGTCGCGCCTCCATCGCCGGGGCGGTGACCGGGGCGCTGATCATGGCGATGCTCAACAACGGTCTGATTCTTATGGGCCTGCAGGTGGCGGACCAGTTGATCGCCCGGGGCCTGATCATCATTGTGGCGGTGGCCCTCAGCATGAGGGCCCCGTCGGAAAGTGTGGGTGACGATGTTCCTTGAGTCTCTGATCAAGAGAAACCGTCCGTTTCTGGAGGCCGCGGTGCGCCTTCACCAAGAGGATCGGATTCCGGCCAACAGCTACGTTCTGGATCTGGACGCAGTGGAAGCGAACACCCGTCACATGACGGCCGAGGCTCATCGCCGGGGCTTGACCGTGTACGCGATGAGCAAGCAGGTGGGCCGGGCCCCGGGCGCTCTCCGAGCCATCACCGACGGAGGCGCCGACGGTTATGTGGCGGTGGATATGGGATGCGCCCGGCCCATTGCCGCCAACGGGCACGTAATCGGGAACCTGGGACACCTGGTGCAGATTCCCAGGGCCGAAGCAGCCGAGGCGGCGGGATTGGCCCCGCAATACTGGACGCTGTTTTCTCGGAACAAGGCGGTGGAGGCCGCGCGGGCGGTGGCTGCTGTGGGAGGTTCCCAAAAGGCGCTGCTCCGCATCTGGGACGACGACGACATCTTCTATCCGGGGCACGAGGGCGGGTTTCATGTTGATGAACTGGTGGGGGCCATCGACTTTGTCAACCGGCTGGAGGGATTGCGGTTTGCCGGGCTGACCACCTTCCCGGCGCTTCTGTACGACGCTTCGACCAAGAGGGTGAGCCCCACTCCCAATGTCGGCACCCTGGCCCGGGGGGTGGAGACGACCCTCGGCCATCTGGGAACCGGTTTTCCCATCGAGGTGAATGCGCCCGGGACCACTTCGGCGGCCGTCTTGGACCTCCTGGCCGAGGTGGGCGCCACCCAGGTGGAGCCGGGACACGGGTTGACGGGCACCACGCCGCTTCATGCGGTGGAGGAACTGCCTGAGCAACCGGCCGTGCTTTACCTCACGGAGGTGGCTCACGTACATCAGGGCACACCTCTTTGTTTCGGGGGCGGCTTCTACGTGGATCCGGTGTTCGAGCCGTATCCGGTGAGAGTGGTGGCCGCTTCCCGCCCCGAAGACGTAGGCGCGGCGCCCGTGTCGATCGATATGCCCGATCCGGCCGGAATCGACTATTACGCGCGGCTTCACCCCCAGGGCCGGACCCTGCAGGAGGGCGATACGATCATCGCCGGTTTTCGCATCCAGGCCTTCGTAACCCGTTCTCTGGTGGTGGGCGTGTCGGGCGTCAGCACCGGCGAGGCTCAGGTGGCGGGGATATGGAATGTGGAGGGCGCGCCGGTGTCCTGGGGTGGCGGATGACGTTCCCCGCCCTCTCGGTGCGCAATGTGTCCAAGTCGTTTCGCGCCGTGCAGGCGCTGGACGATGTCTCTTTGGACATTCATCGGGGCCGGGTCACCGGGTTGCTGGGAGACAACGGCGCCGGGAAGTCCACTCTGGTAAAGTGCATAGCCGGGGTCTATCAGCCCGACGCGGGAACCATCAGCATCGACGGGGAGATACACAGAGTCGCCTCGCCGGACGTGGCCCGCCGGTTGGGGGTGGAGACCGTTCACCAGAACCTTTCTCTGATCGACAGCCTGAACGTGGTGGAGAATCTGTTTCTGAACCGGGAATACACCCGGGGAGGCCGCCTGGGAGCGCGGATCGGATTCTTGAACAAGCGGCGAATGCACCGACAGTGCCGGGACACCCTGGCCAGGCTGGGCATCGATCTGCCCTCTCTGCGAAGGCCCGTCGGGCTGCTGTCGGGGGGCCAGCGACAGGCTATCGCCATCGGCCGCGCCGTTGCCTGGGGGCAACGCATAGTGTTGTTGGACGAGCCGGCTGCCGCCCTGGGAGTGGAGCAGGCGCAGAGGGTGGTCGATTTGATTCTGTCACTGCGGGCCGCCGACGTTGCCGTGCTGTTGATCACCCACAACATGGATCGCGTTACGGCCGTGTGCGACGACGCGGTGATCCTCCGCCAGGGCCGGAAGGTGGCCGAAGTCGAGGTGGGCGGGGTGACCACCGATGACCTGGTGGGGTTCATCACCGGGGCCAAGGCCGACTGACCGACGGAGAGATCGGGGTTGGAGCAGGGCTTCGGTTCTCCCGGGGTTTCGGCGCCTCGGGGGTTGGAGGTTATGGTGGAGGCCGACCCGGCCGGGGTGGCTTCTAAAGCCGCCGACCTTGTCCAGAACTACCTGCGTTCCACTTCCGAGCCGGTGCTGGGCCTGGCCACCGGCGCAACCGTGGAGGGACTCTATGCGGAACTGGTCCACCGGTTCGCCCGAGGCCGGTTGAGCTTTGCAGGGGCGCGGGCGGTGTTGCTGGACGAGTATGTCGGGTTGGGATACGGGCACCCGCAGCGGTACTCCAATGTCATTCGCCGGCAGTTGACGGACCACGTCGATCTTGCTGGTCGCGATGTGTGCTCACCGGATGGCGACGCCCGGGACCTGGCCGAGGAGTGTGTCCGCTATGAAGCCCTGGTGCGCCGCGCCCGGGTGGGTTTGCAGATTCTGGGCATCGGTCGCAACGGCCACCTGGCGTTCAATGAGCCGGGCTCCTCCTTTGATTCCCGCACCCGGGTGGTGCGCCTGGCGGAAGACACCAGGGCGGCCAACGCCCGGCACTTCGGCGGTCCACGGCAAGTGCCCCGCTATGCCGTGACACAGGGACTGGCCACCATCAGCCGGGCCGCCCATCTGTTGGTGTTGGCCGGCGGTCGGGCCAAAGCGGAGGCGGTGCGGGAAGCCCTGGAGGGGCCGATCGGGGCCGAGGTGCCTGCCACGTTGATCCGGCGGCGCCCGCGGGTCACCGTGCTATTGGATCCGGAGGCCGCCCGGCTGATCCGATACCGCCGCCCTTCCCAGATGTGAGTTCCAAGGGGTGGCGGGGGGCAGTCCCGCGATTCGTGGTTGGCGGTCCCGATTCCGAGGACAGCCCGCACTAATGCCTGCGTGAGGGGATAATTTGGACCGGCCCTGGCCCACCCCTGCAGGCGCTGGGCCGCTAGGGCTGGGCATCCGGGTAGAGATCAGTACGGATAGCAGGCGCGGTTGGGTCGGTTTTGTCGATGCGTTTCAAAGATCGTGAAGAGATGGGCCAACGGCGGTCGGGGATGGGTCGCTTTACCTGGTGGGTGGCGCCGGTGACGTTTGCGTTGGTGGTGTCGACTCTGGGCCCGATTTCGGCGGGGGCCGACGGCGGCTTCGATGATGTGGCGGGCAATGCTCATGAGAAGTCCGTGGCGGCGCTGTCCGATTTGGGTGTTTCGCGGGCACCGAATGCGGCGAGGGTCTCTTTTGCCCCACTGATCCTATTGAGCGGTGGGTGATGGCGGTGTGGTTGGTACGCGCTCTCGGTGATGACGTGAGCCCGGGGGGTCCCTCCCGTTTCACTGATGTGGACCCATCGGCATGGTGGGCGCCATTTGTTGAGCAGCTTGCTGTGTTGGGGATAACGCTTGGGTGCAAGACCGATCCGGTCAGCTACTTCCCGCAACGCTCGGTCACGCGAGGACAGATGGCGTCCTTCCTGGTGAGGGCTTTCGATCTGCCCGCCGCCGTCCCGGCCGGATTCGCCGACACCGCGGGCGGGTTCCATGAGGCGGACATCGACGCGCTGGCGTCGGCGGGGATAACGGTTGGGTGCAAGACCGATCCGCTGAGCTACTGCCCGCAACGCTCGTCACGCGAGGACAGATGGCGACCTTCCTGCACCGGGCGGTGCTGAACCGTGAGAAGGAGACGGTTGAGGAGGACCGCGCCTCTCGCCAAGAGATCAGTTCCAACATCCCCGACAGTGTCGAAGCCACAGATGTCGTCACGGGGGAGAAAGTCGCGCTTTCGTCGTTGATTCCCGGCGACCGGACGGTGCTTCTCTGGTTCTGGGCCATCTGGTGACCCAGCTGTCAGAGGCACGCCTCCGAAGTCGAGCAGTTGGCTCGAGACAACAAAGACCGGGTAGTAGTGATAGGAGTCAATCCGCTCGTCTTTAGGTCCCGTCTCGATACGGCGCGTCAATTTGTCGAACATACCGGCTTACTTTTGCGAACTTGTGGGATGACCGCAATAGCGTGTTGTGGCACTTTGGGGGCGTCCCGCTTTCTTCGAGCTACCTGCTGCTCGACAGAAGCGGGAAACGGGTGGGTGGCGGCAGCGACCAGTTGTTCGATGCTTCCACGGTGGAAGCGGAGCTCGACAAACTGGGGTGACGCAGGGCATGGTCTACCGGGTTGGTTGGGCTGGGTTGGCGGCCCTGGCGACAACGGCGCTGCTTCTGTTGGTTCCCGGTACTTCGGTTGGACAGTTCGGCGGCCCGGCGTCGTGGGATCCGGTGAACGTGCGGGTGTTGGAGGAGGGTTCCGGGTTTGTCACGGTGGGGTGGGATGTTCACCAGGCGGGGGATGTCGAGCGGGATGTGCGTCCGCCCCCGAGGGGATACCGTGTCCTTTATCGCAGGCTGGTCGACAGCAGGCCCGATAGCACGCCTCCCGGTTGGCGTCCTTGGCTTGAGGCGCGGGGAGGAAAGGTATCGGCTTCGGCTCGGTCAGCGACCATCCGCCTGCCGGCCAACGGTGTCTGGTACGAGGTGGCGGTGGAAGCGCTACACGACGGCGGGACGCGGGCCGGTGATGGCGAGGTGATGTTGGCCCGTCCGGGCAGGAATCCACCATCGGTGCGGTTGCTGCCTGCCCCCGGCGATTTCCGGGCGGTGGCGACGGATCAAGGGTCGGTGACGATGGGGTGGAGTCCGCGGGCAGTTGATGGCGGCGCTCCTGTCACGGGCTACGAGATCTGGTATCGCGATAGTACGGATCCTCAGGCGCGGTTCGTGCTCGCCGAGACGGTTGCCTCCGATGCCCACCGTCACACGATTTCGGGATTGGTCAACTACCGCCGGTACTGGGTGATGATTGCTGCGGTCAACGCGGTGGGTCGGGGCCCATTCACCGGCACGTGGATGAACGCGAATCGGGAGGATTTTGATCCGCTGAGCCTGATCGCCCAACATCGCGTCAACCGACTTAACGCCTCGGGAGTGGACGAGTGGGAGGTGTGGTTGTGTGATGTCCCCGACGGGGACGTTCCGATAGATGTCGGAGACATGGTTGCGTTGCTCCAAAGAGAGCTTCCCCCCTGTTTCTCCTGGTTGTCCGGCGGGCGGTATCAGCCGACGTTTGTTGAGGGTGGCACAGTCAAAGTGGATCGAGGGCCATTCCTTTACGCGAATCATTACAAGTGTGACGAGGCAGTTGCCAGGCAGTCGGACGGAGAAGCGGATGGAGGGCTGATCGTTCTCGACGACGCCGCAGTACGCAGTATCGGACACAAGGGAAACCCCAAATCCTACGATGATGACGGCACGTGGAGAGTAGAACCCCTTGCTTTCGGGGAAAGTGGTCGGTCGGTCCATGTCGCGGCTTCGACCGTTGTCCCGGTCTCGGTCCACTGCGGTCCCCACTGTCCGGATCCCGACTATGTCGAACTGGACATAGTCGCGCACACAATGGGTCACGGTCTGGGCTGGCCCCACTCCAATAGCGGCCGTATCCGGATAGCCGAAGACGGCAGGCCGTATCTTGACGAATACGACAATCTGATGGACGTGATGAGTCAAGTCCCCCGGGCAGAGGAGGTAGGCGATCTGGGGCTGGTGGCCGGCACCCCGGCGGTCAACCGGTACGCGGCGGGTTGGATCGATCCCGAGGACGTGGCTGTCCATCGTGATGAGGTGGCCAGCTACCTCTTGGCGCCGCTGGGTCGCTCCGGCACCCAGATGCTGGTGATCCCCACTGGCGACCGCGGGCGCTTTGTGACTATGGGCGCCCGCCAGGCCGAGGGTTACGATGCCGGTATACCGGCTGAAGGCGTCGAAGTCTACGAAATCGACCAACGCGCCATCCATTGCTCATTTACCATCCCGGATGAAGGCCCGGACTGGCTGAAGTGCGGTGGCACCGTCCGCCGTACCCTGACGGTTTCCACGCCCCGTGACCATGGTCGGATTGATGTCGGTGCCGACCATGTGTACGGACCGGGTGAGGGGTTTACCTTCGAGGGTTTCCGGATCGAGGTAGTTGAGCAGACCGATGGTCGTTACCGGGTGTGGGTGGGTAACCCCTACCGGGGGGCCTTCGCCGACGATGAAGGCAGCGTTCACGAACGGAACATCGACGAACTGGCCAACCGGGGTATCACACGGGGATGCGATCCCGACTTGAGGCTTTACTGCCCGACCTTCCCGTCACCCGCGCTCAGATGGCTGTGCTGCTGGTGTCGGCTCTGGGCGAGGCGCCAACTGCGAACCCAGGCGCACCTCGGTTTGGGGATGTGGACGCCGACGTGTGGTTTCGGCCGCATGTTGAACGTTTGGCCGACTTGGGGATCACGGTGGGTTTCCCCGACGGGACTTTCCGGCCCGATGATCCGGTGAACCGTGCTCAGATGGCCCTGTTCCTCACCCGGGCTTTCGATGGGTTGGAACCTGTCGATTCGCCGGTGGGAGTGTTCGCCGATGTCTCCGCCGACGCCTCGCACGCTGCGGCGGTGGAGGGTATTTACGAGGCCGGGGTCACCCAGGGATGCCAGGCAACGCCGGACCTCCGTTTCTGTCCCAAGGCTCTGATCCGCCACGACGAGATCGCCTCATTCCTCATACGAGCCCTGAACCGGGACCCAAACCAACCCTGAACCGGGAAAGGCTCAGTTTCCGGGATGCCCTTAGTGGCAGCCGTCAAGTCGATACGAGCCCAAGGCCCCAAGGCTCCTTAACTTTCTTTCGCACACCCTTGAATGGCCCGCCGGTCTTTGTCGTGGCTATGAACCGCCCCGATGATGTGTCACGCTTGGTCCAGAGGGCGGGGTCGGGATTCTGGATCTGGCTGCGCTTGGATACGGCGCCTCTTCGACTCCCGCCCTTGGCGCCGTTCTTGGCCGTCTTTCTTCCCTTCCTGCCTTGGAACCCACCAGCCAGGCCGGCGCACCATCCCCATGGGGTTAGTTGTCCGGTTTCGTATCAGTGGGAGAAGTGGTGGTGGTCGTCGCTGCGGTAGTGGTGGTGGTCTCCGCCGCCGTGGTTGTGGTGGTGGGCGCGGTAGTGGTGGTGGTCTCCGCCGCCGTGGTTGTGGTGGTGGGCGCCCTGGTAGTAGTGGTGGTGGGTGATGCGGCAGGGGCGATGGCCGTCAAATCTCTGCTCACGATCAGGGTGGTTATCTCCTCGTTTCCGATGTACTCGGCGATGATGTCACTGACACCCTGGGTGAAAACCCCGAATGCGGCGCGGAGTGCCACTTGGGCGGCTTGGCGCTGCTCCCCGGCGTCGGTGGAACGCAGTCCGGCCAGCATCCCCTCGGCCGCTTCGGCCATTTGAGCCACTGCCGAGGAGACAGCCAGGTGCCTGGTCGGATAATTGGCGGTTGGGGGTGCCTGGATCAGGTCGAACTGAGCCCGGGCGCTCTGCAGATCTTCGTTGGCCTCCTCCATGTCGGCCTCGGTGTCGGGATAGCTCACCTCGGTCTCCGACCGGTTGTCCCAATCATTGCTGATGGAGATGATCTGCTGCACCGAATCGCTGAGAGCCACTTCCTGGGTGAGCACTCTCTCGAGATAGTCCTGGATCACCTGGGCCGGAAAAGCGACCTGGGCGTCGGCGGGAGTGGTTGTGGTGGTGGTCGCAGCCGCGGTAGTGGTCGGCGCCGCGGTGGTGGTGGGGGAAAGGGCGGCGGCGGTGGTCGGCGCCGCAGTGGTGGTGGGAGTCTCCTCGGAGGAATCGTCCGGTGGGGTCTCGACGGGGTCCAGGAGACAGGAGGAACCTCCCAGAAAGGCCATGGAGATAACGAGGAGGGCGATCGTGACTCTACGCATGATCGGCCAAGGCAAGAGGCTGGTTCATCAGAATGGGAATATACCGGTGCTCGGTGTCTGAACACGGTATTGACAGCGCCCCCACCTGACTGCCGGGTGGGTGTGATCCGTTTACCCTGAATACCGTGAAAATGGCGGTATCCATTGCGGACGCGATGTTCGAAGCGATAGAGCGATGGGCGGAGCGTCGGCGGCGTTTCCCCTCAAGTCTTTGCGCCGAGGCTGTACAAGGCCTGCCGGGGGCCGCGGACCGGCGCCGGATAACTGCCCGGCTTGACGATGTGTATGCGAATCGGCCGTCGGAAATCGAACCGCCTTTGGCAGAGGCGCAGGAACGAGTGCTGGGCCAATCCCCTTGGTGATCAGGCGGGACTCCTGGCTCCCGGAGGCCGGAGTTCACGGCAGGAGCGACTCGCAGGCCACCCCGTTTTGATTGGTGTCGATCTGCGCCACGTCACCGTACAGGGGAAAGTAGGTGTCGAACCACTCCTGGGCCTCGGCATGGGTGGAGAAGTCGCTGCAGTTACGAGTGTTGCCGGGATTGGGCGGCACATCGGCGAGCGCAGTGGTCGAGGTGGTTTCCGACTCGTCCGCCGCCGGAAGCGAGGGGGACACCCGGCCGGCGGCGAGCAAAGCCTCCCCTTCCTCTCCGATTATCGCCGCGACCCGGGCGGTAACCCCCCGCAATAGATCGAAGCCCGTCGTGAAACTCGCCACCGCCGCCCTGCGAGCCTGGCCGGTATCGGTGGACAGCAGTCCTTCCAGCATCTGCGGCGCAGCGGCCGCCATTATCTCCACCGCGCCCTGGGCGATGCGATGTTGGTCCCTCAGGACGGTTTCGGGGGGAGGTTCGATCAGAAGGAAAGAATCCCCGAGAGTCGATGCCTGCCGGGCCGCTTCCTCCAAGGCCGCTTCGGTGGCGGCCAGAGAGACATCGGTCCGGGAGCGATTCTCCCAGTCGTCGTTGATTGCGATGACGGCGGCTGCCAACTCGGTGAACCCGGCCTCTGACGACAGAAGGTGTTCGAGGTAGAGGAGCGCTGTTTCAGCCGCAGGGTCGGTGGTAGGGGTGGACAGGGTCGTGGTGGTGGTTTCCGGGACCGGAGCGGCCGTGGTGGTTGGGGGCCGGGTGGTGGAGATGGTGGGAGGCGGGGTGGTGAGCACGGTGATGGTCGGGCTGGGAGGCAGAGATTCTTCGTTCTCCAGCAGCGCGCAGGACGTTGCGCCCACGCCCATGGCCAACCACAGGGCCATCACCGCCCAGGTCGGTGGCAGGCCGGGCGCGGGGCGAAAAGCGCCTCGTCCAAGCATCCGCAAGGTCCGCACCTGACCGCCTTTCTCAAACAGGTTCCTTCGGGCCGAAACTACTCACCGGAAGACTCGGAAACGGGGATTGGTTCAGGCGAGGAGGGGTCTCAGGAGCCCGACCGGGAGTTCTTGCGTTTCCAGACCCTGGCCAGGTAGGGAATGGCCTCCGGCGTCTTGCACGAGGTGCGTCCGTGGTCCACCTCGACCTTTCCTATCCGTTCTGCGACCCGCTCGGCGGCCTGTCTCATTCCCAAACTGCGGCACCCGATGGCGATCAGGGCCCCGTTCATGGAGTGGCGTACCCGATTGGCCGCCCCCGGCAGATGGGCTTCGATAAACGCCAGGCGCTCGGAAAAGTAATCGTCGGACAGGTTGCTCTTTTGGTCCATGGCCTGGGAGGTGACCAGGGACCATCCGGTGGCGCCTGCCCATTCATTCCCGGGATCCCGGGTCCACTCCCCCGCAAGTTCATCTCGGAGGGCAGTGCGGCTCACCAAAGAAGCAAGTGCGTCGGCCAGCACGTAGTTGTCCACGTCCTCCAGTCTGCGATGCAGGACCGTGGCCGAAACCCGGGTGGGATCGTCCACCATGGTGGCCAGAACCCGGGCGTCGTGATTACCCGAGGCCCACAACTCCGCCGCCAGGCGGTGATCGTCCGAAAGGCGCTTGGCGAGTTTGCGCAGGTTGGCGTAGCTGACTCCGAACAGGGGCGGTTTGACGCCGTGCCGGGGGTAGACCTTGCGGTTTTGAGCGGTTCCCAGTTGTTCGAGTTCGGCCAGGGTCTGTTCGCCGAGGGAAACGGAAATCAAGGCGGTTGACAAGGCTTGTCCTTCGCATCATGGGGGCCGGGTGTTGGCCCAGTTTACGGGCTTGCGGGGAAGAAATGGCCGGTCTGCGCCGCAGGTGGGCTCCCACTTTCTACCCTTTGTGGCAAGCGGCCGGAAAGGGGCCAAAGTTATGAGCAATATGACCGACGCAGCGAACAACGTCCTGAATGGCGTGATATCCGGTACCCCGCGGGTGCCCGGGGTGGTGGCCATCGCCACCAATCGCGACGGCAACATCTACGAAGGGGCGGCGGGAGTGCGCAGCCTTGACAACGGCGCGGCGATGACCACCGACACCGTGTGCGCCATTTTCTCGACCACCAAGGCCATCGCCGGAACGGTGTGCCTGCAGTTGGTGGAGGATGGTCGACTCGACCTTGACGCCCCGGCCAAAAACTATGCGCCCGATATCGGGGAACTGCAGGTGCTGGAGGGCTTCGATGGCAACGGGGATCCCATGCTTCGTCCGCCCAAACGGGATGTGACCACCAGGATGCTGCTCCTTCACACAGCAGGGTTCGCCTACGACTTTTTCAACGAGACCTACACGCGGCTGGCGGAGGAACACGGTCAGCCCAGCGTGGTCACGTCTTCCAAAGCCGCCCTGATGACGCCCCTTCTGTTCGATCCGGGAGACGAATGGGAATACGGTTCGAACATCGATTGGGCCGGTTTGGTGGTGGAAGGGATCACCGGGCAGCGTCTGGGAGAAGTCATGGCCGAGCGCGTTTTCGAGCCCCTCGGGATGGACTCCACCCTGTTCGGCATCAGCGAGGACATGCGGAGTCGCATGGCCAAAATCCACCAGCGGGGCGACGACGGAGGCCTGACGCCTCTGGACTTCGAATTGCCTCCCGATCCCGAGGTGCACATGGCCGGGCACGGCTTGTATTCGACCGTCGAGGACTACGCCAAGTTCATCCGCATGTGGCTGAACGACGGCATGGGTCCGGGCGGACAGGTCCTTTCAGCGGACACAGTGGAGATGGCCGCTCAGAACGGTCTGGGAGATATGAAGATCAAGGGCCTGCCCGGCGTCAATCCGGTGCTGTCCAACTACGCCGAGTTCTTCCCCGGCATGCCCAAGTCGTGGGCGTTGACCTTCATGATCAACGACGAGGTGGCCCCCACCGGCCGTCCGGCCGGCGCCTTGGCCTGGGCGGGTTTGGCCAACCTCTACTTCTGGATCGACCGTCAGAACGGAGTGGGAGGATTCTGGGCCACCCAGATCTTCCCGTTTGCCGACGCCACCTCGGTGGGAGGCTTCATGGACTTCGAGACCGCCATCTACAACAACCTGTAAACACCGCTTCAAGGCTCGCGGGCGAGTCGCATCTCCGATGGTGCGGTTGGCCTGCGGGCCTGCCCTTGTGGTGCGGCGGGACGGAGGCGATCCCGTCCCGGGGGTTGATCAGCGGTAGCCGCCGCCTCGTCGGAGGCTGTCGAGCGTTACTGCGATGATCAGAATGGCGCCTCGCACCACCGACTGCCAGTAGATCTGCACGTTCAGGTGGATCAAGCCGTTTTGGACCACCCCGATAATCAGGAGTCCCAGCAGGGTGCCCAACAATCCTCCGCGCCCTCCGCTCAGAGCGATTCCGCCCAGCAGCACCGCGGCGATGATGTCCAACTCGGCGCCGTTCAGGGCGCTGGGAAGGGCGGTGCCGCTCTGGGAGGTGAGCATCAACCCGGCCAGTCCCGCCAGACAGGCCTGGGCCACGTAGGTCCAGCCTCGCAGCCGATCAACCCGGATGCCGACATTGCGACACGCCTCGCTGTTGCCGCCCACGGCGTACAGGTGATTTCCCGCCACCGTGAAACGCATGAACAGCATCCCCACCACCACCACCACCAGGAACAGCCAGACGGTGATCGGGGCGCCCAGCCAGGTTCCTCTGCCCAGTTCGCTCCAAGCGTTCACCCCGACCACGATGTTGTCGCCGCCGGTGGACACGAACGCCAGGCCCCGGTAAAAAAGGAGAGTTCCCAGGGTGGCGATGATCGGATTGATCCGGAACTTGACCACCAGCAAGGCGTTGAAGGCCCCCAGGACACCCGCTGCCGCGATGCCGGCCACACCCACCACCACGCTGTTGACTTCCAGGGTGATCAGACTGGCGGTGACCATGCCGGCCACGGCCGCCACCGCCGCCATCGACAGGTCCAGGCCTCCGGCAATCATCACCACGGTCAATCCGATGGCGATCAACCCTCTGATGGAGATGGCCTGCCCGATGTTGATGAAGTTGCGGGTGGAGAAAAAGAATTCCGTCTGCCAGGTGAACAGGGCAATCAACAACACCAAAGTGATGAACAGCCCGAGCAGGGTCCAGTTGTCCTGTCTCTTGAAGGCCGAGATCACTGGTCCGCTCCGTTTTGGATGTGAGGCGGCGCAATGCCGGTTATCCAGCCGATGATCTGATCGGTGGAGGTCTCAGAGGAGGGAACATAGGCCCAGAGTTTGCCCTGGCGCAGTACCGCGATCCGATCGGTGATATCCAAAATGTCGCTCAGGTCGTGGGTGATCACCACCACGGCCTTGTCCTGGCGACGCATGCTGTTGATGAGATTGTGGACCTGCTGGGTCTGTTCCACCCCCAGGGCGGCGGTGGGTTCGTCCAACAGCAGCAGGTTTCCCCCCATGGCGATGGCCCTGGACAGCGCCACCGCCTGACGCTGGCCTCCGGACAGCAACTCCACGTCAACCTTCTGGGACGGCAGCCGGATATTGAGGTCGTCCAGCATCACGGTGGCGTCCCGTTCCATCTTGCGACGGTCCACGAACAGCCCGAATCGGCGAGGCTCCCTGCCCAGGTAGATGTTGTGCGCCACTGATCGGGTTTCCACCAGGGCCAGATCCTGATAGACCGTGGCGATCCCCAGGGCCTGGGCGTCCGCCGGGTGGCTGATGGTCACCGGGTCGCCCCGGTAGGCGAAAGTCCCCTGGTCGGCGTGATAGTTGCCCGACAGGATCTTGATCAGCGTGGACTTGCCGGCGCCGTTGTCGCCCAGGAGGCCGACCACCTCACCCGGGTACAGATTCAAGCTCACATCCACCAGGGCCTGAACCTGTCCGAATGCCTTGGAGATATTCGAGATGCTGATCAGAGGTTGAGTCTTGTTATCCATAAACCCTTTAGCCGAGGAGGGGGGAGAGATGCCCGGCGCCCGACCGATGGCCGGAACGCCGAACATTTCTCTCATTCTCTATCTCTATCCGGGATAGAGATCCAACACGTTTTGGCGGGTTACTGGTGATACCGAGGGGATGAGCCGTTCGGGGACGGTGTTCCCTTCGATCAGGTCGACGATGGCGGGTACCAGGTAGGTGCCGTAGCGCTCGGGGAAGTAGGAGATGGTGGCTTTGAACACCGATTCGTCGTCGGAACGTCCCCGCAGGTCCACCAGGGCCTCGTCGGAAGCGCCCAGGCTGGCCGCGGCGGCGTGGCCCAGGAACCCGCTCTGTTCCAAAGCGAGGGCACAGTCCACGCCCGGCTGGTCGCTGTGACCGAAGCACAGCACATGCTTGGCGTTGGGATTGGCGGTGGCCCAGGTGGTCACATTGGGCAACGTGTCGGTCAGTCCCTCGGTGGGAATGTCGTGAATGTTCTCGTCGGGAATCGCGAACGTTTCCCGCACGCCGTCGGTGGCGCCGTCCGCCCGGGCCTTGTGCACCGGCACGTCCGGTGTCCAGATCAACAGCAGTTCGGTTTCTTCGGGCGCCCAACCCTGCTCTTGGGCGAACGCCGCCAGGAACTGACCGGCGGCCACTCCTGCCTCGTAGTTGTCGGGACCGAACGCCACGCATCCGGGGTGGGGTCCGTCATAGGACACGCAAGGGATCCCGGCGTCGGAGAAGATTCCCGAGATCAGTTCCTCGGTGCCGGCTATCCAGTTGGCGAAGATCACCCCGTCCACCTGTTGGGTGACCAGCAGGTTGGAACACTCCACGGTCTTTTCCTGGTCGTAGGCGTTGTCGCAGTACACGATCTCCACGCCCATCTCCGCAGCAACCGCGTTGATGTTGTCCGTCACACTGTCCGTAAACGGAATACCCGACAAACCATCCCCATAACCGATGCGCCAGCCTTGCCGGGCGTCTCTGATCACGGCCTCGTAGGCATCGTCACCCATGGCTTGCTCGTCCAGTTCGCCGCCCGGATACAACTGCTCGACGTTTTGGCGGGTTACTGGTGATACCGAGGGGATGAGCCGTTCGGGGACGGTGTTCCCTTCGATCAGGTCGACGATGGCGGGTACCAGGTAGGTGCCGTAGCGCTCGGGGAAGTAGGAGATGGTGGCTTTGAACACCGATTCGTCGTCGGAACGTCCCCGCAGGTCCACCAGGGCCTCGTCGGAAGCGCCCAGGCTGGCCGCGGCGGCGTGGCCCAGGAACCCGCTCTGTTCCAAAGCGAGGGCACAGTCCACGCCCGGCTGGTCGCTGTGACCGAAGCACAGCACATGCTTGGCGTTGGGATTGGCGGTGGCCCAGGTGGTCACATTGGGCAACGTGTCGGTCAGTCCCTCGGTGGGAATGTCGTGAATGTTCTCGTCGGGAATCGCGAACGTTTCCCGCACGCCGTCGGTGGCGCCGTCCGCCCGGGCCTTGTGCACCGGCACGTCCGGTGTCCAGATCAACAGCAGTTCGGTTTCTTCGGGCGCCCAACCCTGCTCTTGGGCGAACGCCGCCAGGAACTGACCGGCGGCCACTCCTGCCTCGTAGTTGTCGGGACCGAACGCCACGCATCCGGGGTGGGGTCCGTCATAGGACACGCAAGGGATCCCGGCGTCGGAGAAGATTCCCGAGATCAGTTCCTCGGTGCCGGCTATCCAGTTGGCGAAGATCACCCCGTCCACCTGTTGGGTGACCAGCAGGTTGGAACACTCCACGGTCTTTTCCTGGTCGTAGGCGTTGTCGCAGTACACGATCTCCACGCCCATCTCCGCAGCAACCGCGTTGATGTTGTCCGTCACACTGTCCGTAAACGGAATACCCGACAAACCATCCCCATAACCGATTTTCCAAGGCTGCTCGGCCGGGCGGATAACCGCCTCGTAGGGTCCGGCCGGAGCCTCGGGCTCCTCTTCGGTCATCTCGTCTTCGGGGGCCGGCTCGTCGGCCGGGGCCGCGGCGGTGGTGGTAGGGGCGGCGGTGGTGGCGGGCGCCTCCTCGTCATCACCGCAGGCCGCCGCCAACAGGGCGACAACCGCAATTCCAACCAATAGCTTGCGTGGCATTTCTGGGACCTTTCTCTATTAACAAACTTTGGCCGGCGCCCGTCGTTCGTCAGCATGACAGACTCTGTATGTCGGTATACAGTGGGTGCCGGTCTGAGAATATCCTAACCCATCCCCGCCGGTAAGGGGGACACATCGGAGGGAGTGGCTGGTACCCCCTATCTTGGCCGGGATGTTCCCCGGGCGTAGGCGATCAGGCTCTGATTCACCGGATCATCGGCACAGAATGCGCCCGGTTGCAGGCTTGACACTCCAACTGTTCGGCCCTCCCGGAAAACCTCCCGCACCCTGCCGATGTCCCCGATCTCGGAAAGGGGATTGCCTTCCACCACCAGCAGATCGGCTGCCTTGCCCGCTTCCAGGGTCCCGGTCAGATGGTCGACTCCCATCCGGCGGGCGGCTTCCCGGGTGGCGGCGGTCAACACCTCCCCGGGGGCGAGGCCGGCCTGGTGCAGAGCGGCCAATTCGTCGTGGAGGCTGAACCCGGGGATCAGGTAGGGCCAGGGGGCATCGGTGCCGGTGATGATCGAAACCCCGGCGCGATGCAGGCGAGGGATGGCGTTTCTCATCTTGTCGGTGGCCGCCATCCGACCTCGTGCGCCTTCCGGATCATGGCGGTGGGGGAAGGCGTCCCAGGTTGCCCGGACCTCGGGGGGTACCCAGCGAAGCCGTTGGTCGGGCTGGCCGACAAAGCTGCCCAGCCGGGCCAGCCTGTCCCACACCATCAAGGTTGGGCACAGGGCGGTGTTGGCCTCCACCAGGGTCTCGGCCACCTGGTGGAGGTCGCCCAGGGAGGCGCCGGTGAAGGGATCGATGATGCCGGTCAGATGCTGGAGTTCGGCCACCCCGGCGCGGGCCGCCTCCAAGGCGTTTACGTCGCCCAGGTGAGCCACCACGGGCAAATTATTGCGACGCCCCGCCACCACGGCCGCCTTCACCTGTTCCAGGTCCAGGTGCACATAGAGCTTGATCTCGTTCACCCCGGCCGCGGCCAGCCGATCGATCTTGTCCGCTACGGCCCGGGGGGTGGAATGCCCTTCGCCCAGCAGGGGCCAGTTGACGTGTTTTCCGTCCAGAACCGGGCCGCAACACCGAATCCGAGGTGACAGCCGAGGATCGGAAGCCATACGCCGCCGGAGATCGAGGATCCAGTGGAGGTCGTTTCCGATGTCCCGTACGGTGGTGACCCCGGCGGCCAGCAAAGCCGGGATCATCCACGATGCCAGATGTACGTGGGCGTCGATCAGGCCGGGCAGCAGGGTGCAGCCGGGAAAGGCCATCTTCTGCAAACCGCCGGGGAGGGCGCTCTGGTTGACGATTCCTTCGATCCGGCCACCGGAGATCACCAAGGCCTGCCCGCGCCGGGGCGCCGGATCGGGCGGGTTCCACACCAGGTCGGGGACGAGCGCCAGCCTGGGTGGCCGGGGTTGGGAAGAAGCGGCGGGAGGGTTCATGGCAGGAGGGGCATCTTTGGGCGGCGGGTTTTACCCTACCGGATTGGAGCCCTCCACCATGCCGGGGAATCTAGCCTCTGGTTGATGGCGCCAACACCGCCTTCGCTGGGGGCCGGATTGCCCGGCCGGGGAGTGATCGTCACCGGCGCGGCTTCGGGGATCGGACGAGCAACCGCCCGATTGGCTGCAGCCTGCGGGGCGCGGGTGTGCGGGGTGGATCTCAACGGTGACGCCCTTGCGGAAGAAATCAAGGAGTGGGCCAACCCCGGGGATCACCTGGCCCTGGAACTCGATCTGACCCGCCCCGACGCGCCCGGAAAGGTGGTTGATGCGGCGCTGGACAAGTTCGGCGACCTGTGGGGACTGGTCCACTGTGCGGGGATATTGATCAGACGATCGAGCACCGCCGAGATCACCCGCCGGGACTGGGACATTCAGCACGACATAAACCTGAAGGCCTCCTTTTTCCTGAATCAGGCGGTGGGAGAGGCGCTGGTGGCCCGAGGGGGAGGCGGACGGATGGTGACGCTCAGTTCCCAGGGATGGTGGACGGGCGGAAGCCACGGTTCGGTGGTTTACTCGGCCTCCAAAGGCGGCATAGTGTCCATGTGCCGGGGCCTTTCCACCGCCTACGCCCCGCATGGGATCACGGTGAACTCCATCGCTCCGGGGGTGGTGGACACTCCCATGCTGGGAGTGGGGCTGACGGAGTCCGATCTGGAGGCCATAGCCGCCTCCTGCCCCATGGGAAGGCTGGCCAAACCCGAAGAAATCGCCCAGGTGGCGGTGTTTCTCCTGTCCACCCACGCCGGCTACATCTCGGCCGCCACCATCAACGTCAGCGGGGGACTGCTCTTCTACTGATCCCCGGGTTCCCGGCGCCGAAAGACAGTTCACCGGCAGGGGGCCGATTTGGGAAGGGATTCCCTATAGTCGGGGACGCCATTGCCACGCGACCAAAGGAGGATCCCATCACTTCTCTCACCAGCCTCCGGGGAGGGGTTGGCCGAACCGACATAACACCACCTGTGCCGGCCGACCTGGTTGGATACGTCCGGAGATGGATACCGGCCACCGAGGTGCGGGCGCCGTTGACGGCCACCGCCCTGGTGCTTGAATCCGACACCGAACGGGTGGCCATTCTGGGTATCGACCTGGCGATTCTGAACCCCGACTACGCCACCATGATCCGCCGACAAATCGCGGCGGCCATCGATACCCGACCCGAGTCGGTGTTGCTGAATGTCAGCCACACCCACGCCGGGCCGCACACGCCGGGCCGGGTGAAACTGGGAGGACGCCTGGACGAGATCAAGCCTTCCGAGCAGGCGTACTTTGAGATCCTCCCCCACCAACTGGTTTCGGCGGCGCTGTTGGCGGCGGAAAACACGGTTCCGGTGAGAGTCGGGTCGACCAGCGCGGAGGTGGACGGCCTGTCGGTCAACCGCCGGGAGCGGGTGCAGGGCGTGGAGGGGACGGTGGGATCTCTGAACACCATCCTGGGTTGGAATCCCGACGGCCCCATCGACCGGGACGCGGGGGTGATCCGGGTGGATCGAGAGGACGGCTCGCCCTTGGCGGTGGTGGTGAGTTTCGGATGTCATCCGGTGACGGTGGGGCCCGAGGACCCGGCCATCAACCCCGACTTCCCCTGGCCGTTGCGGGAGGCCGTGGAGGAGGCCACTGGAGCGATGTGCGTGTTCCTTCAGGGGGCCGGCGGCAACGTCCTTCCCCTGCAGGCGTTCGTGCCCGAAACCGGCGCCGAGACAGACTTTGGCGAAAGACTGGCGGCCGAGACTCTCCACGCCATGGGCGCCATCGAGACCTTCGAGACCCGGGTGGACCGGCTCGCCTACGGCTCTGTCACCCCCATTGCGCTCTACCGGGTAAAGCGTTCGGAGGACCAACCGCCCCAGGAACTGGCGGTGGCTTCCACGGTGGTGGAACTGCCTCTCAAACGGGTGCCGACTGTCGCCGAAGTACAGGCCGAACGGGATCACTACCGGGCCAACCTGGAAAAGGCCCGCCGGGCCGGAGCAGGTTGGGAGGAACTCAACCCCATCCAATATCACATCAGCTGGGCGGAAGCGGCCATCGCTCAACTGGAAGAGGCGCCCTACGATCGGGTACCGGCCTTCATCCAGGCGATCCGCATAGGAGACACGGCCATAGTGGCCATTCCGGGAGAGGCCTTTTCCGAGATCGCCTTGGCTATCCGGGATCGCTCCCCCACCGACCGGGCCAAGACCATCTTCTCGGGTTATTCCAACGGGGTCATTTCCTATCTGCCCAGCGCCGCTGAGTACCCTCATGGTGGCTACGAGGTGGACTACGCCCACCACAGTTACGGTTTGATCGAGCAGGTAGCCCCCGAATCGGAGGCGATCCTGGTGGAAGCAGGAGTGGCGATGCTGAAGGAGTTGTGGTAATGGCCCGGATGAGGATGAACCAGGCGGTGGCGGCCGCTCTCGGTGATGAGATGCGGGAAGACCCCACCGTGGTGGTCTTCGGGGAGGACGTGGCGGTCGCCGGTGGGCCCTTCAAGACATCGGATGGGCTGCTGGAGGAGTTCGGCCCCCTGCGAGTGCGCGACACCCCCATCTCGGAGATGGGGTTCTTGGGAATGGCGGTGGGAGCAGCCGCTTCGGGCCTGCGCCCGGTGGCCGAGATCATGTTCGTCGAATTCCTGGGAGTGGCGCTCGACCAGGTGATAACCGAGGCGGCCAAATTCCATTACCTGTCCAAAGGGGCGTTCAACTGCCCGATGGTGGTTCGGGCTTCGGTTGGGGCGGGCCTGGGCTTCGGGTGCCAGCATTCTCAAACTTTCGAAAACTGGCTGAGTTATGCCCCCGGTCTGAAGATGGCGGTGACTTCCAGCCCGCAATCCGCCTACGGGTTGATGAGATCGGCCATCCGCGACCCCAACCCGGTGGTGGTGCTGGAGCCCCGCGCCCTGTACGGAGGGCGCGCTCAGGTCACCACCGGAGAGGATGGAATCATTCCCCTGGGCCAGGCTGCCCGGGTCCAAGACGGCGAGGATGTCACCATCCTGACGGCCGGCGCCATGCTTCGGGTGGCCTTGGCCGCGGCGAAGGCTTCCGATGGCTGGTCGGCAGAGGTGATTGACCTGCAGACTCTGATTCCCTGGGATCGAGAGGCAATCCTGGCGGCGGTCCGCCGGACCGGGCGGTTGGTGATCGTGGAGGAAAGCCCCTACACCTGGGGTTGGGGAACCGAAATCGCCTCCTACGTCAGTTCCCGGCTGTTCGGAGATTTGAAGGCGCCGGTGCTGCGGATCACCTGTCCCGATGTCCCCGTGCCCTTCGGGCGGGAGTTGGAGTTGCGCTACATGCCCAACCCCGAGTATGTCACCGATCAGATCGATCAACTGATGGCCACGGGCCGATTGCCGGAGCCGTGGTGGGTGGGAGAAGGGAGCGTCGTAGGATGAGCGACCGAACCAAAATGGAACGCCGGAGGGTGTTGGCCGAGGATCGGGTGGCTCGGTATGAGCGGATGGTGGAGATCCGCGCTTTCGAAGATCGTGTGCAGGGCCTGTTTGCGGAAGGACTGGTGCATGGCACCACCCACACCGCCCAGGGGCAGGAGGCGGTGGCGGTGGGGATTGCGTCGGTGGCCCGCCCCACCGACTCGGTCACCTGTACCTATCGGGGCCATGGCATGGGCTTGGCGCTCGGAATGACGCCCGAGTCGATTCTGGGAGAGATCATGGGACGGGAGATGGGATGCATCGGGGGAATCGCCGGTTCCATGCACCTGGTCGACCGGGAACTGGGCCTGCTCCCCACCTTCGCCATTATCGGCGCCGGTATTCCGGTGGCGGCGGGAGCGGCCCTGACGGCCCAGGTCAAGGGAACCGACGATGTGGCGATCGGGGTGTTCGGCGACGGAGCCTCCAACATCGGCGCCTTTCATGAGGGACTCAACCTGGCCGCCATCTGGAAACTGCCGGTGGTGTTCATCTGCGAAAACAACCAATACGGGGAGTACAGCCGGATCAACCTGACCACCCCCATAGAAGATCTGGCCGATCGGGCGGTTTCCTACGGTATACCGGGCATCATGGTGGACGGACAGGATCCCGACCAGACCATGACGGCGGTGGGCGAAGCCCTGGACCGCGCCCGTTCAGGCGAAGGCCCGACATTGCTGGAGATGAAGACCTACCGGTACGCCGGGCATTCCCGGGCCGACAAGGCCGAGTACCGGCCCGAAGGCGAGTTCGACAGTTGGTACGAGCGGGACCCGATCAACACGTTCCGGGCCAGACTGGAATCCGAGGGTCTGCTGGTTGAAGGACAGGCCACTCAAGTCGACCAGGAGGTCGCCTCCCGGATAGAAGCAGCGGTGGAGACGGTAAAGCAAAGTCCACCGGCCGGGGTTGACGCTATGTTCCGCAACATCTACGCCCCCGCATAGAGAGGAAGTGTTCATGGGTTTTGAGGTGAAGATGCCCCGGCTGGGCGAGACGGTGGATGAGGTCGTGCTGCTGGAGTGGATGGTTGAGGTGGGCGACGAGGTGGAGGAGGACACCGAACTGGCCCTGGTGGAAACCGACAAGGTGGAGACCGAGGTGCCATCCCCGGTGGCCGGAACGGTGATCGACATCCTGGTGGGAGAAGACGCCGAGGTAGTCACCGGCGAGGTCATCTGCATCATCGAGACATAACAGGCGCTCTTCCCGTGGGAGAGGACCTATCCAGCGGATGGACCGACGCGGCGGCAGGGAGGAGGCAGTCCTGAAGAAACTCGGTTCGTAAGTAGCCCAACGAACGTCCCTCCGGGAGGCGGGGTTCGCCGAGAGGCAGACCAATGCTCTGGCTTTGGCTCTGGAGCCATTGGTGACCAGGGAAGACCTGGTGGGTGTCGCAGACGTGCTCCGCAATGACCTGGAAATGATTCGTAACGACTTGCGGTGGATGAAGTGGATGGGAGGGGCCATCAGCTTGGCGGTTCTGGCGGAGTTGGTCAGTGGGTTCTTTCTATAGGATCACCATTTGACATAGAAACTGAACCAGCGAAAAAAATTTCGCCGCAAAGCCCCAACCTTCCGTGAGCCGTCAATAGCATGGGGAGTGGCGGTTGTCCACTTTAAAGACAACAGTGGAAGGAGGTGGGAATAGTGCAGGGTATAGACAGCTATTTCCAAATCTCGGAGCGGGGATCCTCTGTCGGCACAGAGGTCCGCGCTGGCATCACCACATTCCTGGTGATGGCATACATCTTGTTCGTAAACGCCCTGATCCTGGGGGATGCCGGCCTCGATCCTGCTGCTGTGGCAGCCGGAACGGCGCTGGTAGCCGCCATCATGACAATCGCCATGGGTGTTTTCTCCAACTACCCGATCGCAATGGCGGCCGGTCTCGGCCTCAATGCGGTGGTGGCCTACAGCCTGACGGCCCAGGGCCTCTCGATAGAGGGCGCAATGGGGGTCATAGTTTGGGAAGGCGTAATAGTTACTGTCCTGGTCTTGTTGGGGCTGCGGGAGGCCGTAATGGCCGCCATACCAACCAGCCTCAAGTACTCGATCGGGGTGGGCATTGGCCTTTTCATCCTGTTCATCGGCTTGGTCAATGGCGGATTGGTCCACGGAGAAGGGGGCACGATCGTCGAATTCGTGTTCCCCACCGAGGCCGCCGAGGCCGTTACCTTATTGGGAGTGCTGATCGGCCTGGTTCTCCTGGCCCGCAAGGTCAAGGGCGCGATGATCATCACCATCGCGGTCACCACCATCGTGGCTCTGATAGCCGGAGTCGCCAATGTGCCGGACAACATCGCCGCAACGGTGAGTCTGGAGACCTTCGGAGGCTTCGACCTCGGCAACTCGTTTGCTGAACTCGGCTTCCTGTCGGCGCTCCTGGCAATCTTCACGCTCATGCTTGCGGACTTCTTCGACACCATGGGTACCGCCACAGCCATCGTCGAACAAGCCGGCTTGACCGACAAGAAGGGCGGGATCCCCCGTCTGAAGAGCCTCTTGCTGGTGGATTCGCTCGGCGCCGCCCTCGGCGGAGTGGCCGGGGTCAGCTCCAACACCAGCTATATCGAGAGCTCGGCGGGAGTGGCCGAAGGAGGAAAGACCGGACTGACGTCCGTGGTCACGGGGATACTTTTCCTGATCGCCATTGTCCTGTCTCCGCTGGCCGGCATTGTCCCGAACCAGGCGACTGCCCCGGTATTGATCCTGATCGGGTTCCTCATGGTCGGGTTGCTCAAGCACATCGATTTCACGGACATGGAGGAAGGATTGCCGGCCCTGCTGGCGATCATCCTCATGCCGTTGACGTTTTCGATCACAGTCGGGATCGCGGCCGGGTTCGTGACCCACACGCTGATCAAGGTGGTCAAGGGCAAGTCGAGCGAGATCCACATGCTGATGTGGGTGGTCTCGGTTGCCAGCCTGATCTACTTTGCCAGCGACTGGATCGAGATGTTCATCTAAACCGTTCGCTTAGCCACATATAACGAGAGAGCGCTTTCCGGCGCTCTCTCGTGCTTCCACTTCGAATGTATCCAGTGAATCTTTACAACGTCCCGGCAAATGACTGACCTGCTCAAGGAGCACCTGAGAATGGATGATTTCGTCCGGGGCCTTCCCAAGACCGAGTTGCACATTCACATCGAGGGAACCCTCGAGCCGGAGATGATGTTCGAGATGGGGGAGCGCAACGGCGTGTCGCTGCCGTTCGGCTCTGTTGAAGAAGTGAGAGCTGCTTACCAATTCGACGATCTGCAGTCGTTTCTCGACATCTACTACCAGGCCGCCGAGGTGTTGCAAACGGAGGACGATTTCGCACAGTTGATGGCGGCCTACCTGGACAAGGCGGCATCCGACGGGGTGCGCCATGCTGAGATCTTCTTCGATCCCCAGACCCACACCGAGCGGGGCGTCGAGATCGGGACCGTGATACGGGGCCTGGTCCAAGGGCAGCAACTGGTGGCCGAAGTCTCCTCGACCCTGATCCTGTGCTTCCTCCGTCATCTGCCGCCCGAATCAGCCGTGGAGGTGTTCGAGCAGGCCCGACCGTACCTGGGCTCCATCCAAGGGGTGGGGCTCGACTCGGGGGAGTTGGGCAATCCGCCCGAGTTGTTTGCCGAGGCCTACCGCCGGGCCGTCGAGGCCGGGTTGAGGACGGTAGCGCATGCGGGCGAGGAGGGTCCGGCGGAATACGTTTGGTCGGCTCTCGACATACTGGGTATCGAACGGATCGACCACGGGGTGCGGGCCGCGGACGACCCGACCCTGGTGGACAGATTGGTCAGGGAGCAGATTCCCCTGACCATGTGCCCGCTCTCGAACCAGAAGCTCCAGGTATTTCCCGACCTGCGGGACCATATTCTCAGGGACCTGATGGATGCCGGAGTGCTGGTGACCGTGAACTCCGACGATCCCGCCTACTTCGGAGGCTACGTGGGAGACAACTACCTGGGCATCGCCTCGGCTCTGGGTCTCTCCCGCGATGATCTGATCCAACTGGCCCGCAATTCGGTGGAGGCCTCCTTTTTGCCCGAGGATCGGAAGGCGGCTCTCCAGGTGGAGATCACCGACTACGTGACCGCCGTTTCATAGGAGTTCGAGTCGGTAGAGCTTGTCTACCATATCCGAACAGGGTTGCTCAAAGGAGGCGGCACGTGGAAGCTTTGTTGATGTTCGCTCGGATTCTCTTCTCGTTGATATTCCTGGGAGCGGGGATAGGGCATCTTGCTCAACCCGGCGCCACCGCCGGGTATGCGGCGTCGCGGGGAGTGCCGGCTGCCGGATTGCTGGCCCGGATCTCGGGTGTGCTGATCGCCGCAGGTGGTCTCGGAGTCATCCTGGGAGTGTGGATGGACCTGGCGGCACTCGGACTGGCCCTCTACGTGTTGCTGGCCGCTTTCATGGTCCATCACTTCTGGTCTGATGAGGAGCCGGTCAGGACCACCGAAATGTCGATGTTCATGAAGAACGTCTCCCTGGCCGGCGCCGCACTGCTGATCTTTGCTCTGTCCGCCTCCGGTGTGGACATGGGTTGGGAGTTGGGAGCCCGTTTGTTCGACCTCTGAGAGTCGGCTCTCTTGGGACAGACATAAGAACGGGGCTTCGCCTATTATCGAAAGAGGAAGCTTGACCGGGAGGCGAAATCCATGAAAGTAACCCAACGGACGGCCCTCCGGGAGGCGGGGTTCACCGAGGCGCAGACCAACGCCCTGGCCATGGCTCTGGAGCCACTGGTTACCAAGGAGGACTTGCAGGGCGTCGCAGAAGCGCTTCGCAACGATCTGGCCGCGTTTCGCAACGAACTGGCAGTGTTGCGCAATGATCTGCGGTGGATGAAGTGGGTGGGAGGGGCCATCGGACTGGCCGTACTCGCCGAGTTGGCGAGCAGGTTCTTTCTATAGGGGTTGCTCTGCTGTTCCAATGGCCGAATTCCGAGACGAGATCAGACAGAACTACGTGGTCTTGCAAAGGGGGCCGAACACGAAAGGGGGCAAGTCATGAAATCAGACCAGGAGGCGGTAGGGTTCACCGAACCTCAGACCAACGCTCTGGTCATGCCGTTTGATCCGTTGGTCACCAAGCAAGACTTGCAGGGCGCCATCAAAGCCATTCGCAACGACCTGCGGTGGCTGAAGGGAGTGATAGGGGCCACCGGCTTGGCGGTGCTGGCCGACTTGGTCATCGGGTTGTTTTTATAGGATCAACCCATCCCCGGTAGGCGACCGCTTTGACGTAGGCGGGGCACAGGGGGTCGCTCGGTAGAGTCTCGGTAATGGGCGCCGGTCAACCACTATTGCGAGTCGCTGTGATCGGCGCCGGTTGGTGGGCGGTGGAGAACCATCTTCCGGTCCTTGCCTCGCGTTCTGATGTGGAAATTCGGGCCGTATGCCGGAAAGGCGCTGCGGAAGTGGAGGCGGTGGCGGAACGGTTCGGGGTCCCCGTGGCGACCGAGGACTACAAGAACTTGCCGTGGGATGAACTGGATGCGGTGGTGGTTTCGTCTCCGCACAGTTTTCACCATGAGCACACCGTGGCTGCCTTGGACCGGGGTCTGCACGTGATGTGCGAGAAACCCCTGGCCATCACCGCCGCCGATGCTTTTGACATGGTGAGACGGGCCGAGGAGCAGGGGGTGGTGCTCTTGGTTCCCCACGGATGGCAGTTCCTTCCCCAGGCCGCTTCGGCCCGCCGATGGATCAGGGAAGGCCGCATCGGGCGGTTGGAGCATGTGGTGGCGCAGATGGCGTCCCCCGCCCGGGAGTTGTTCTCCGGCGAGGAGAACGCCATCCCCGGCGCCGAGAGTCCTCCGGAACCCTCAACCTGGGTGGGTGAGGAAGGGGGGTATGCCTACGGACAGTTGAGCCATCTGTATTCACTAGTTTTTTGGCTCACCGGACTGGTGCCCAACGAGGTCATCGGCGCCGTCACTGCGGGGCCCGCGGGAAGCGATCTGTACGACGCACTCGTTGCCACCACCCGCCAGGGCCCGCTCATCTCGGTTTCAGGAGGCGCAGGGGTTCCCACTTCCCAGCGTCATCACATGGAGGTGAGGGTGTTCGGAAGCGAAGGTTTGGCGGTGGTGGACCTCGAACGGGACCGGATTGAGGTGGTGCGCCAGGACGGAGACGACTACTCCTTTCCGTTGATGCGCGGCGCCACCCTTTATCCGGCCGCGGCGCCCGTGCATGCATTTTGCGATATGGTGTTGGGCCGTACCGGGGCAGCCAACCACGGCGATCCGGTGGCCTCCGCTTTGGGGGTGGCGGTGATAGAAGCGGGCCTGCGCGCTGCCCACAGCCGTCGTCCCGAAGCCGTTTCCTCCGCCGTGGCCGCGGCGGAGGCTCACGGGATCAACCTGGACTGACGACGCCCTTTCGATCGAAAGGGCTGGTTCGGACTGGGGGGCCTTTCCCCACTCCAGGACAACCGCAATGGGGGACAACGGGTCGGCAGAATGGGCGCAGATAAAAAACCCTGTTCAGAGGGGTCGAACCACCTTGCCCAAACCTATGCTCCCGTAGAAGGGCAACCTTGGAAAACGAAACAAACCCAACCTTGAGGAGCAGGATTATGGGAATTCCTCCCGACGAGCGCCCGTTGCTGGTTTGCCGAGTCGACTGTCCCCCGCCTCTGCAGGAGGAACTTGACGATTGGACCCCCTGGCACTTTGATGACTTCGGCCGCCACTACGCGGTTCTGGGAGCCTCCAGTTACAAGATCATTCGCGATTTCGATCCTGACACCGGGTTGCCGGCGGCATTCAACGCCTCCCAGGCCACTCGTTTCATTCCATATGTCGCCACCAACATTCCTGACATGCACGCCTGGATAGGAAGCGAGGTGGTGACGGGAGGGCTGGATGAGCCCACTCTGGAGCGCGAATCGCAGTACCCGTCGCTGGAGCAGGAACCGTTCAACGGAACCATGATGACGATCTCCAAGGTGGTAGGGGCCCTGGGGCGGGACCAGGTAGGCAGAGGGGGTTGCGTCGTCGAGCGGTTCGAAGTGGGCGCCGAACACGAGGCAGAGTTTGACGAGTGGTTGGATGGCCCACACCTGGCCAAATATGCGGAGTTGGAGGGCTGGGTGAGAATTCGAACCTGCCGGGGCGACCGCACCGCCGACCACGCCTTCCCCTGGAACCGGTATCTGGGCAAGGGCAACCGGATGATCTGGTGCGAGTTGCAGGGGGATGTTGACCCGAAAGAGTTCGTTCGGCGTTCCGAATACAACGAGATACTCCAAAGCTCGCTTCGCTGGGACGCGGTGTTGCCGTACATAACCCGTGAGGCTTGCGAGGAATTCATAGTTCGAGACCTGTCCCACATTCCGTCCGCAGTCTGACGACCGCACCCGAGGTGTCCGACGGCGCCGGTCGACC
Source organism: Acidimicrobiia bacterium (assembly GCA_965220995.1). Classification (GTDB taxonomy): domain Bacteria; phylum Actinomycetota; class Acidimicrobiia; order Spongiisociales; family ZC4RG35; genus Bin76. Next base: position 910,763 of record OZ244856.1, read on the forward strand.
AAGGCTGGCTAGCAGCACCGGCGGAGTAAGAATCCAATGAGTAAAGAAAGGTGAGAAATGAGGCTAGGTAAGGAAATGGAGATAATCCGGCGGGCAAGGAAGGCCGGAATGTCCCGACGAGAGTTCATCCGGCTGGGCGGCACGGCTGCGGCGGCTGCAGCCTTCCTGGCGGCGTGCGGCGACGATGCAGCCCCAACTACGACTGCGGCGCCTGCTACCACGGCCGCGCCTGCTACCACGGCCGCGCCAACTACTACGGCGGCGCCCGACGCCGACGAGGTCGGCGGCGAGATCACCCTTTGGGCCTGGGGCGCAGGCTTCGAAGGAGAGGTGATTCAACAGCGCATCGACTACTTCAATAGCAAGTATCCGAATGTGCAGGTCAACTGGGAGCCTCTGGCTGCCAATGGCTACGAGGAGTATCCACAACTTCTGGCCCGGTTTGCGGCCGGGAACGCGCCGGATGTCATGAGGATGCTCAACTTCCAGTTGACGCAGCTCACTGCTGAGGGTGAGGCGCTTCTCCAAGTGGACGATTACATCGCAAGGGACGCCGAAGAGTTGAATATGGGCGACTTCATTCCGACCACGGTTGAAGGCGCCAAGGTCAACGGAAAGATGTACGGACTGCCCGACAACACGGAGCCGTATGTCATTTACTACAACCGGGATGCCTTTAACGCGGCGGGACTGGAAGATCCGCAGGTGCTATTCCAAAACGGTGAGTGGAATGAGGAGGCCTTCACCAATTCCATCGACGCCTTGGTTGACAACGGGATGCGCTTCGGGGTGTCCTTTGAGTCCTGGAACTACGACACGTTCTGCTTCATGGGTGGAGGGACGATTCTCAACGAGAACCTCGAACCCACCATCCATCAGGGCGCAAGTCCCCAGATGCTCGGCTATTTTGCCAAGCTCATCGAAGACGGCAAGTCTCCCAATCCCGTGGTGGCCGGAGGAGCTCACTTGGAGGCCTTCCGCAACCAGCAGACCGGCATGTACCTGATGGGTCCGTGGTGGTACGGAGCCCTGGCGGGCACCCTGGACTTCGACTATGACGTGACCGCTCTTCCCAGCTTCAATGGAGTCCGGGCCGGGAAACTCGAGTTGGGAACCATCTCGATTTCCTCACAGTCGCAAAATCCCGAGGCTGCGTGGGCTTTTACCAAGACCATCACCGATACCAGAGGCCTGGAGATATGGAGCCAGGTTGCCACGCCGACTCGTCGGAGCGCTCTGGAGGCCGCCGGATTCAACGATGTGCAGTGGAAGAAGGACGCGGTTGCCATGGTCGAGGCCGGGACATGGACGCCTTTCACCACGCAGGGCTTCGCGGTGGACACCGTGTGTGCCGCGGCCTTGGATCTACTGTGGGCCGGCGAAGCAACCGCCGAGGAAGCGACCCAGGATGCGGCGAACAGAATCACGGAAGCGCTGGCATAACCAGCCTGGGTGACGACCATCACCAACCTGAAAACTGTCAGAGCGAATGCGGGGGACCCGCTGGCCGAGTCTCCCGCATTCAAGAAACCAAGGCTACGGTGGAGGCGTAAAAGCACCCTGATCGCCTATGCCTTTCTGGTGCCATGGATCATTGGTCTGGCAGTGTTTTACCTGGGGCCGGTGGCAACCTCGGCCGTTCTCTCGTTCACCGATTACAACATCATCTCACCGGCGGAGTTCACCGGCTTCGACAACTACGAGAAGATGATCACCGATGGGGAATTCGTGCAAGCCCTGAAAGTGACCCTCTATTACACGGCCTTCTTCTTGTTGATGTACGTTGTCCTCTCGCTGTTCGTCGCCATTCTGGCCAACCGGCCGGGGAGGGGGACCGCCCTGTTCCGGTTGATCGTCTTCCTTCCGTCTCTGATCCCGCTGTTCGCGGCCGCCGTCCTGTGGGGATGGATATTCAACACCGACTTCGGCTTGATCAACTATCTGCTGGAGGAGATGGGGATCCCGCGGCAGGGGTTCTTTCAGGATCCGGGGCAGGCATTGCCCCTGGTGGGAATGCTGACCTTCTGGTCGATCGGCTCGGCCTTTCTGGTCTATCTGTCGGGGCTCCAGTCAATCCCCGTCCATTTGTATGAAGCGATTACGGTCGATGGGGCGTCGGCCGCTCGCAGGTTCTGGCACATCACGCTGCCGATGCTGAGTCCGGTGATCTTGTTCAACCTCATCATCGGCATCGTGCTGTCCTTCCAGGTGTTCGACATCGCCTGGGTCCTGACCAACGGCGGCCCCGCCAATCGGACTCTCTTCTGGGTGTTGTTGATTTTCCGCCGGGCATTTCAAGACTTCGAGATGGGATATGCCTCAGCGCTGTCATGGGTTCTGTTCATCGTGGTGGCCGGGGTGACCGGGCTGATTTTCCGGACCTCGCGATGGTGGGTCCACTACGAGGGAAGAGCACAGTGACTGCCTCTGGAACAGCGCTTCGTCCCACTCCTACCGGGAATCTGGCTCAACGTTTGCAGCGGCGACGCAGGGTCGTGTGGTACCTGAGCATGGCGTTCATAGCGCTGGTGATGATCCTCCCGGTCTATTACATGATCTATCTGGCGTTCTCCGAACTCGGAAGAGAGTTCGTTTTCCCGCCCGGGTTCTTGCCGGATCCGATCAAATTCGAGAACGTGCTCAAGGCGCCGGAGGGTACGGCAACTCCTCTCTGGGGATACGCAAAGAACAGTCTCCTGTACGCGGGGCTGGGCACCCTGGGAGCGTTGGTTGCGGAGTCGATGGCAGGCTTTGCCCTGGCTCGGATGCGCTTTCCGGGCCGCAACGTCATTTTCGCCCTCACGGTGGGCATGCTGATCATGCCTTTCGTGGCCACCATCATCCCCAAGTTCCTGCTGTTCAGCAGAATCGGGTTGGTGGACACCTACTGGGCGTTGATCCTGCCCTGGTGGTTCGGAGGGTCGCCGTACGGGATATTCCTGATGCGCCAGTTCTTCCTGACCATTCCACGGGAATTCGACGAAGCCGCACTGATCGACGGCGCCGGGCCGTGGAGAACCATGTGGCTGGTGCTCATGCCCCAGGCGGTCCCGGTGCTGGTGGCCCTGGGCATGCTGCACTTCGCCTACTTTTGGAATGACCTGCTGGGGCCACTGGTGTTTTGCCAGACACGGGCCTGCAAGACCCTGCCCCAGGGCATCCTGGCCAACTACCAAGCCACCTGGGACCCGCAGTGGGCGATGTTCATGATGTCCACGGTGCTGATGGTGCTGCCGGTGGCGGTCGTGTTCGTCCTGGCGCAGAGGCGGTTCAAGCAGGGCTTCCTGTTCTCAGGGTTGGGAGGCCGGTGATGCCGCTGCACCTCGGCGCCGTCCTCATTGCCCGGGCCTGGCCGCAACGGCACGCGCTGGCGGAATTCGATCGGTGGCAGCAGACCAAGCATCTGATCGACCTTGTGGCATTGCCGGGTGTCCGCCGGGTCAGCTACTACGCCACCCGGACGGCCGGGGTTCCTCAGGCATGGCAGGGCAGCGGAAACCGGATGGCGGCCTACTGGGGCGAGGATCTGGCCGGGCTCAAGCGGTGGATGTCCGATCCGGGCCTGGCTGAGGCAATCGAGGACGGCAGCCGGTTCTTCGATTCGTTCAACGAACTGGACGACAGCACATACACCGGGAATGTTTACCAACTTGGACCGAGATGGCCGGGAGATCCCGAGCCATCGTTGGAGGGGTGTCTTCTGATGCAACGATTCGAGGTGGCCGATCAGCAGAAGAAGGAGTTTGACGATTGGATCATCCGCAAGCACCTGCCGGCCCTGCGCAGCATCCCGGGATGGCGGTGGGTGCAATGGGGCAAGGCGGTGCGGGGACTCCCCGTCCAGTACTACAACTCACCAGGTAATCGCCTGGTGCTGGCGGAACTGGATCGACCGGGAGCCCCTGACCTGGCTACCCGAACCGTAGGCCGCGTCACGGCCGACTCGCTCCGGTGGGACGGCTGCCTCAACTACATCCGGCGGGAGGTCGACGAGCCTGTCGCCTCCTTCGACAAGCCTGTGGGGGTGTCAGCATGACTTTTGTAACTATGGAAAACGTCTGGAAGGTTTACCTCGACGGCACGGTGGCGGTCGACAGCCTCGACCTCACCGTCGAAGAGGGCGAATTGATGGTGCTGGTAGGACCATCGGGTTGTGGAAAGTCCTCCATCTTGAGGATGATCGCCGGCCTCGAGGACATATCGGCGGGATCACTCTTCATCGGAGGGGAGTTGGTGAACGATGTCTCGCCCGATAAGCGAAACATCGCCATGGTTTTCCAGAATTACGCCCTATACCCGCACATGACCGTGGCCGAGAACATGGGATTCAGCCTGAGGCTTCGGCAAGTGGCCAGAGAAATCCGCCACCGGGTGGTGGGGGAGACCGCCACCGTCCTGAGCCTGAGTGATCTGTTGAAGCGACAGCCCGCTCAGCTGAGCGGGGGCCAGCGGCAGCGGGTGGCGATGGGCCGCGCCATGGTGCGGGACCCTCGGGTCTTTCTCCTGGATGAGCCGCTCTCGAATCTGGATGCAAAGCTGCGCACCCAGATGCGTTCGGAGGTGCGGGAACTGCAGCGCCGCTTGGGCGCCACCATGATCTATGTCACACACGATCAGGTGGAAGCCATGACCATGGCCGACCGGATCGCGGTCCTCAGGCGGGGCGTGCTGCAACAGGTGGGAACTCCGAGAGAGCTCTACTGGGAGCCCGCCAACCTGTTCGTGGCCGATTTTATCGGTTCTCCCGCCATGAACCTGCTCCAGGGAAAACTGGAGGTAGGCGCCCACGGGGTCAGCCTGCTGTACGGTGAGGGAAGGAGCTTCCCATTGCCTTCCCCATTGCTGGCCGGTCGGCCGAGCCCCGACGTTCACGGGAAGGAAATCATTTTGGGGGTGCGCCCGGAACACTTCACGGTGGCTCACAACGGATCGACCCGGGGCATTCCCGTGAAGGTGCGGTTCTCCGAGGTGCTGGGATCGGAAACACTGGTCCATGTCGATGTGCCCGCGCCAACCGTGGTAACCGAGGGGCTTCGCGAAATAGCCCAGGACATCGACGACACGGTCCTGAACCGGTTGGAGATGTCCAAGGAAAGCCGATTCGTCGTGAAATTGAACGGGGATCGCCCGGTTGACCCGGACGCCCAACTGGAGATTTTTCCCGACGACGATTGCCGTCTCTACTTCTTTGATCCACAGTTGCCGGCAACGCCCGCCTGGTCGTTGAACCCCCGAGGAGGATGACTATGAAGGACCCGAAACTCTCGAAGCTGGCTCTCGGCTGTTACCCCCTGGGTGGTGGGTATGGCGATTTGGAGTTGGCGACGGCCCGCGCCACCGTGGATGCCGCTCTGGATGCCGGCTGGACATTCTTCGACACCGCCGAGGGTTACCTCGAGTCCGAGGTGAGGCTGGGACAGTTCTTGGCGGGACGCCGCGATCAGGTGTTCTTGGCCACCAAGGTGTTTCCCAACGAGCCCTACACCTACGAAAACATGCGGGTCTCCCTGAACAACAGCCTGAGGAAGCTGCGCACGGACCGCGTTGATCTTCTCCAGTTGCACGGCCCTCCCGACTGGGTGATCACCTTCGACGAAGCGCCTTCCATGGCCGAGGTGGGTGAGTCCCTGGCCCGTTTGGTGGAAAGCGGCGATGTCCTCAATGTGGGGGTATGCAACCTCCCCGTTTCCCTAATGGAGGAACTCTCGACGACTGTCCAACTCTTCTCCACCCAGAACCTGTGGTCGCTCTATGACCAGGTCGGCACGGAAGACGGCATCCACCTGCCGGTGGGCGAATCCATCATTCCCTGGTGCCGCCAAAACAGTGTGCGGGTGTTCGCCTTCAGCCCCCTGGCTCGCGGCCTGCTCGCCGACGGCCTGTCGCCGGATCGCACTTTCCCGACTCACGACGAGCGGTTTTACCTTCCGCGTTTCCATCCTGACGTTTACCCGGAATGGGCGCGTCTGTCCAATCGACTGGAAGGATGGGCCCGAGACAACGGTCATACTCTTGTGCAGTTGGCTGTGGCTTGGACCCTGGCCACTCCCGGAGTCACCTCCACCCTGATCGGCGCCAAGACGCCCCGACACATCGAGGCGATGGCCGGGGCCGACGAATGGCAGTTGTCAGCCGGCGACATGCGGGAGATAGACGACATCATCGACACTCTGCCGCCCGAGGCCGCCTCCGCCCTGTCGATCGTCTGGGATCACTTTCCCGAAGAGGCGGTACGCGCCATGGCGGATCGCCGCCACGGTCGATAGAAAGCAAACCACCGGAAGCCCAACCCAGGGGGAAAACTATCATACAAGCGTTACAGCATGTGACTAATTGTGCTCTTGAGCAGGGTTTTCGTGCTACTGTAACAATTTTAGAGTTGTTTAGAGAACAAATGAGGGGTTTGAGGGGTTGCTGTCTTGATAGGATCCAATACGCTTGTGGATCGTGCAGTGAGTTGCCTACCCATTTGACCAACCCTGCGGTTTCCAGCATCTTGAAGTGACGCAAAACGGTGGGTCGGGAACGGCCGGAGATGGCGATCATGTCCCCGGTGGACAGCCGCCTGTGGATCCGCAGTAGCTGTAACAGTTGCCGGGCGGTCTTCGGCAATCGTTCCTCCACAACCGGAACGGCCGTTCGGGCGGATAAGGTCATCTGAACGGAGGACGATCTCTGTTCAGATAAAGGGCCCACCAGTCATTCTCTTCCCATCCGGTCGTACTGGCTTTTTGGTCTTCGCCAACCGTCTCAATATCAGATGGGGCGCAGTGCAGCCACAGCCTCCCTGATCTGATCGCGGACGTAAATGGTTTCGCACAGGTTGTCCACCCGGTCGCAGGCCCACTTCTTCATCCATACGTACTCGGCAGCCACGAACCCGTTGTAGTTCTGTTCGACCAATTGTCGAACCAGCCGCTTGATGTCGATGGTTCCTTCATAAGAGATGGCCTGCATCACACCGTTAGCCGCTTGCCGGACCTGGTGGTGTCTCGAAATGGGCAGAAGTGTCTCGATGCGTTCCTGGGAGATTCCCTGGTAGACGAAGTGCGCGAAGTCGAGACAGACTTTCAACCCCGGAACCTCCGATACGAACTGGGCCGTCACCTCCGGAGTCTCCGTGATGGAGCCGATGTGCGGCTCGAAGCCCAGTTCCAGGCCGGCGCCTTCGGCCACTTGTACTCGCCAGGCCAGTTCTTCGGTTGCCAGCCCCCAATCCCGGGAGGGGTCGTTTTCTTCGAATGGGCAGCCCGGCAGGATGGTGAGCCCCGGCGACTCGCAGACCAGGGTGAACTCCACGAACCGGCGAAAGTCATCCCGAGCCTGGCGGCGCACCTCGGCCGAAGGGTTGTTCGGCGCAGCCGACTGCACGTCGAACACGGGTCTGAAGTCGGTGATCACGATGGGAAAGACGTCCGCCACCACCAGTCCGGTGTCGTGGATCATGCCCTTCACCCGTCTGCCTGCCCCCGTTGGGTCCGCAAGCACCTCTTCGGCGGAGTTGTTGGGATTGCCCGAGAACACCGCTACGTCGACTCCGTCGAATTCCAGTCCCTTGAGCAGAGCAAGGTTCACGTCGTACGGCAGGAGCGGGAAGGAATAGTCGGCGCAGGAGAGCCGCATGAGTCGTTCCTTTCTCAATCGGGATGGTGCGTGTTATTAAAGTTAGGCCAACCAATGAGCCACCCACCCCCAGACCGCCCTCCGCGTATCGGCCAACTGTCGGTTTACTTCGGTCTGTTCGATGAGGCGATGCCTCCCGAGTTCCGCCGCGACCGGGAGGCCCTGGCTCATCGGTTCACCGAGTTCCTGTCTGTTGGGGGAGACGTTGTCTATCCGGGTGTGGTGGACTCAGAGGAGGCGGGACGGAGGGCGAATGAGGTGTTCGCCGCCGAGCAGGTGGACGTGGTGGTCTTCGTTCCCGCCATGGCTGCTCCGCCCAGCTATGGCTGGGAGGCCATCTCCGGGCTGGATGTTCCGGTGATCTCGGTGGCGGCCCAGGAGCTCACCTCGATACCCGACGTGTACACCACCGAGGAGGGGACCCAGCGCAGCACCCTGGTGGGCCTGGTGATGTTCACCAACGTCATGGCCCGGGAGGGACAGCCGATGGTGACGCTGGTGGGGCGGTTGGAGTCGGAGGAATTCGCGGCGGAGGTGGCGCAGACCGTGCGGGCGGCCGCCCTGGCGAAACGCCTGCAAGGTGCGCGGGTGGGGGCCATCGGGGCTCCGATCGGGGGGTATCTGGACGTGGAGGCCACCCCCGAGGAGGTGGACGGCTTGGGACTGGAGATGGTCTCGATATCGAGGGAGGAACTGAACGCGGCTTTTGTCGGAGCATCCCAGGAGAGCGTTGGGGAACTCGTTGACGGTCTGCGGGACAGATTCGGTACCGACCGGACTCCCGACGAGACCCTTCAGCGGTCCGCCCGGCTGGCCGTAGCCCTTCAGGACATCTGCGAACGAAACGACCTGGTGGGGGGGACGGTGAACTGCCATGGGGACATGTTCCGCTGGAACCCGGAGGTCGGGATCACCGCCTGCCTGGGTGTGACCTGCCTGACCGAGATGGGAACCCCGCTTTCCTGCACCGGCGACCTTCCGGCGGGGATCGCTCTGACCATCGGAAAGGCCGTGGCCGGAGGGTCCCTGTACTGCGAGGTTTACGGGGTGGATTTCGAAGGCGACTGGGTGCTGTTGGCCAACGGCGGCGAGAGCGACGTTTCGATGGCCGATCCCACCCGACCCATAACGCTTCTCCCGGAAGACCACTATATGGGGGTACAGGGCCCGGGTACGGCGATTGTATTCTCTCTGCCCACCGGCCCGGCCACCTTGCTGAGCATGTCTCCCATCGCCGGGGCCGAGGGAGGTTGGGCGCTGGTGGTGGGCGAGGGGGAGATCATCGGTTCGCGGCACGAGTCGATCGAGGGCCCCAACGGGATGTTCCGCTTCTCCTCTGGTCCGGCGTCCGAGGCCTTCGGGCGGTTCTGTAACGCCGGCGCCACTCATCACAGCGCCCTGACCCCCGGCCACCACCTCCGGACGCTTCGGATGATGGCGGAGTGGATGGGCTTCGAGGTCCGGGCGGTCTGACACCGGCCCCTGCCCGGGGATTCTCCCCGCCAAATAACTCCGTCTCCCACCGGAGCGCCGGAGAGGCTGGCTCTACCATTACCTCATAGGGTTTTCTTGCAGGAATAGGGGCTGAGCGGTCCCGGAATAGGAAAAGTGATGCGCATATCCAAAGTAACTCCAATCTCGGTCGCCTATCCCGAGCCCAACGATTCGGGCGCCACCCGGCACCTCACCTTCTGTCGGATCGAGACCACCGACGGGACCGTGGGCTGGGGAGAGGCCATAACCATGTGGCCGGAGGCGTGCCGGGCCACCGAGCAGATCATCTCGGGGATGGGAGATCTCATCCTGGGAAGGGACGTGGCCGACAACATCGCCATCTGGCGGGAGTTGCGCAAACACGCCTGGTGGTATGGATATCGCGGCGGGCTTTCTCACTTCGCCCTCTCGGCGATCGACCTGGCCCTGTGGGACCTGAAGGGAAAGGACCTGGGACAGTCGGTTCTCAAGATGATGGGCGGCCCCGTCCGGGAGTCGCTGCCGGCCATTGCCAGTACGCACGCCTTCCTGACCATGGACGAGGAGATCGAGAAACACGGCCGGTGGGTGCAGGAAGATGGTTACCGGGGGGTGAAGATCGGATTGGGCAAGGCGGGGATAACCCGCCTGGGCTACGACGCCAACCGGGATATCGAATTCATGCGCCGTCTCCGGGAGGCGGTGGGTCCCGATGCCTGGATCATGCTGGACCGCGGCGTCAATTGCACCTGGGACCTGGAACACGCCATCCGGCTGATCAACGCATGGGAAGAGTACGGATTGCGGTGGATGGAGGAGCCCTTCGAGCCCCGCGAGTACATCAACTACCAGAGACTCCGAGTCGCGGTGAACACCATGCTGGCCTGGGGAGAGCGGGAGTGGGACGAGGACGGCTACCGAGAGGTGATCGGCACCGGCAACGCCGACGTGTTGGGAGTCGACCCCGGTCGCGTCGGGGGGATCACCGGCGCCCTGCGGATCATTCGCCTGGTGGAAGACGCAGGAGTGTGGTTCAACGCCCATGCGTGGAGCGGCGCACCGGTGACCGCGGCCAGCCTGGCGCTGTCGTTCAGCACGAACCGGTGCCTGCTGTTCGAGTTCAAGCCCATCGAGAACCCGATGCAGCATGAACTGGTCACCGACCCCTTCGTCCATGATCGGGGCACCGTCGCCGTCCCGCCGGATCGACCCGGCCTGGGCATCGACGTGCAGGAGAGCGTCCTCCAGAAGTACAAGCTGTGATCCTCGATCGCTCCGGGAGTCTCTCCTTGACAGGGAGACTCCAGACCCTCTGACGGTCGGTTTACCGGTCGGTGCGGTAGGGGTTGAGGAGGTCGGTGAGGGTGTCGCCCAGAAGGGTGAAGACCAGCACCGTTATGAATATGGCGCTTCCCGCTCCCAACGCCAGGTAGGGATTGGTGGAGACCAGGGTCTTGCCGGCCAGCAGCATGGCGCCCCAGGACGGGGCGGGAGGCTGAGCGCCCAGACCCAGGAAACTGAGGGCGGCTTCGGTTAGCACCGCGGTGGCGAAGGTGAGAGTGAACTGCACCAGGATGATCGAGGTCAGGTTGGGCAGGAGCGACCGCTGCATCAGATATACATGACTGGCGCCCAAGGCTCTGCCCGCGGTGATGAATTCACTCTCTTTGAGGGAGAGGGCCATTCCTCGCACCAGACGGGCGAACCGGGGGATCTGGACTACCCCGATGGCGATGATGGTATTGCGCAGGTTGGTTCCCAGCACCGCCACCATGGCCATGGCCAGGATGATGGGGGGAAACGCCAGCAAGCCGTCGGTGGTGCGCATCATTATGGTGTCGGTGAGCTTCCCGAAGTACCCGCTGACCACGCCCATCGGCACCCCGAACACCACCGCGATGGCGGTGGAGGCAAAGCCCACGTACAGTGAGACTCGCGACCCGTGGATGAGACGGCTGAAGATGTCCCTTCCTATCGAGTCGGTGCCAAGCCAGAACTGTCCGGTAGGCAACTCGAAGGGATAGGCGACCACTTCGGTAGCGCCGTAAGGCGCCAGGAGGTCGGCGAACACCGCGGTCAGCACCAGTAGCGCCACCATGCTGAGCGTGAAGAGGTGGAGGGGATTGCGGACGATCCTCCTCCAGATCTTGCGTCTCTCCGAGAACTGTGCGGCAGATGTCATATCCGGGTTGGTCCTTGTGCGCTCATGAACGGGCGATCCTCGGGTCGAGCCAGGAATAGGTCAGGTCCACCAGCAGGTTGACGATCACGAAGGTGGCGGCCGAGACCAGCACGGCTATCTGAACCACGTCGAACGCCCGGGTGAGGATGGACTGGATCATAAGCCATCCCAACCCCGGCCAAATGAAGATCTGCTCGATAACCACCATCCCACCCACCAGCAATCCGAAGTTGACGCCCACCTCGGTGACCAGCGGGATGGCGGCGTTCCGGAAGGCATGCCAGTAGTTGACCCGACGCTCTGTCAGGCCCTTGGCGCGGGCGGTGCGCACGTAGTCGGCGCTGAGCACTTCCAACATCCCTGCTCTCATGAACCGGGTCAGCCGGGCGGCGGTCACCGACGCGATGGTGACCACCGGCATTATCAGTTGACTGAGGTGCTTGACGGGATCTTCTCCAAAGGGAACGTACCCCCCGGGAGGTAGAAGGGGGAACACTTCCGCCAGCAGGATGAGCAAGCCGATTCCCATCACATAGGTGGGCATGCTGAACCCCAGGGTGGTGAACACCCGGGCGACGTGGTCCACCCATGTCCCTTCCCGGATGGCCGAGATCATCCCCAGGGGCACGGCCACAATCACGGCCAGGAGTATGGAGAGAGCAGCCAGTTCCAAGGTTCTCCCCAAGGCGGGAAAGACCAGGCTGGACACCTCGGCGTAGCCATGAGTGATCGACTTCCCGAAGTCGCCGCGGGCCAGGTTCCCCATCCAGCGAAGGTATTGGACGTGGGTGGGGTCGTTGAGGCCCAACTCCTCTCGGAGTGCTTCGTAGTCCTCCGGTGAGGCGTCGAGGCCGAGTGTCATGGCGGCGGGGTCGCCTGGGACCAGCCGGAAGATCACGAACACGGCGGTCGAGACGATCCACATGACCAGGATCCCGTGCAGCAGGCGGCGGGTAACGTATCTGGTCATGATCGAGCGCTCGAGTGGTTTTCGGCGCCCGGGTAATGGCAGGCCACCAAGCTGTCGGAGACAGGTGCCAATGGTGGTTCCTGGTCGACGCAGAGTTGGTCGCCTCGCCAGCACCGGGTGCGGAAGCGGCAGCCGGATGGCGGATCGAGGGGATTGGGCAGGTCGCCGGTGAGAATTATCCGCTCCCGGGTCTGTCGACCCTGGGCGGCGGAAATATCGGGGATCGCCGACAGGAGGGCGATCGTGTAGGGATGCTGGGGGGCGTTGAAGACCGCGTCCCGTGGGCCCTCTTCCACGATGCGGCCGAGGTACATGACGGCCACGCGATCGGAGACCTGGCCCACCACCGATAGATCGTGGGCGATGAAGAGATACGCCAAGCCGAGTTCGGTTTGCAGGTCTTCCAGCAAGTTGAGAATCTGGGCCTGGATGGAGACGTCCAGCGCTGACACCGGTTCGTCCAGCACCAGAAGAGAGGGCTCCAGGGCCAGGGCTCGGGCGATGGCGATCCGCTGTCGCTGCCCGCCGGAGAACTCGTGGGGGAACCGGCGCAGGGAGTCGGGTGGCAACTGGACCAGGGACAGCAGTTCGGGGATCTTTTGGCTGGCCACCGCTTTGGAGATGCCATGGATCCGGAAAGGCTCGTACAGGATCTGGCGGACTCTGAACCGGGGATTGAGGGAGGCGTAGGGATCCTGGAAGACGATCTGCATCTCCTGGCGCAGGGGACGCATCTCTTGGTGATCGAAGTGGGTGATGTCCTGTCCCGCGAAACTCACAGTTCCGGCAGAGGGTTCCAGCAGTCGGATGATGGTTCTTCCCAGGGTGGACTTGCCGCACCCCGACTCACCCACCAGCCCCACAGTCTCCCCGGGTTTGATGGACAGGGTGACGTCCTCCACCGCCACCAGGGTGGTGGCCTTCTGGGCGCCGCTGCGTCGGATGTGGTAACTGGTGGTGATGTCCCGGATGTCGAGAATTGGCCTCTGGGCGGCGTCGGTGATCATGTTGCTCTCCGGGTGAGCCAGGATGCCGCCTCATCGGTGAAGTGACAGGCTGCCTGGTGTCGGGTTCCCACTTCCAGCAGTCGCGGGGAGTCGGATCGGCAGACCGAACGCTCCCCTCCGAGGGCGCACCGGGGATGGAAGGGGCATCCCGGGGGGACGTTGGCCATGTCGGGAGGCTGGCCGGGAATGGAGTAGAGTTTGGTCCTCCTTTGCGTGATCGAAGGAATGGAAGCCAGCAGTCCGATCGTGTAGGGGTGCCGTGGCCGGGAGAAGATGTCGCCTATGCGCCCTTCCTCCACGATCCGACCGGCGTACATCACTATCACCCGGTCGGCAATCTGGGAGACCAGCCCCAGGTCGTGGGTGATCAGGATGGAAGCCGCCCCCGTCTCCTGGCGGGCTGCCTTGAGGGTTTCGATCACCTGCGCCTGGATGGTCACGTCCAGGGCGGTGGTGGGCTCGTCGGCGATCAGCAGCTTGGGCCGGTTGGCCATGGCCATGGCGATCATAGCCCGCTGGCGCATACCGCCTGAGTACTCGTGGGGAAACTGGTTGTAGCGCCGTTCCGGCTGCGGGATCCCCACCATGTCCAGCAATTCGACGCCGCGCCGGCGGTGATTGGACCTGGAATCGGAAGGATTGTGGGTCCACAGAGCTTCCCGCAGTTGCTCCCCCACTTTGATAACCGGGTTCAGCGAGGTCATGGGATCCTGGAACACCATGGAGATCTCCTGTCCCCGGATCGAGCGGAGGGCTTCCGTGGACAGGGGCAACAAGTCCTGCCCCTCGAAGAGAGCCCTTCCACCGGTTATCTCCCCGGGGGGTTTGGGGATGAGTCCCAGGATGCTCAGCACCGTCACCGTCTTGCCGGATCCGGACTCGCCGACTATTCCGAGGGTTTCCCCGGTGTTGAGGGAGAAGCTCACGCCATTGACGGCATTGATCACCTGATCAGGCATATTGAACCGGACCGAGAGGTTCTCGACGGTTAGCAACGGAACTTGCATCGAGATTGAAGATACCTTGCTGTGCGAGGTTTGGGCGGGAGGAGAGGAGGGGACGCCGGAACGTCCCCTCCTTCCTCAGTTGCCTTTAGCGGGACTTAGCCACCGTCTGTCAGATAGACATTGGTGAGGTAGAGGGTCCCTTGTGTGTGCGAGATGAAGCCTTTCACGTCGGGACTGTGGGGTATGGGGTTCAGTCGCCCTCCGAGGACGATCTGGGGCTGTTCCTCCATGGCCCACACCTGCAACTGGTAGATGGCTTCCTTGTACTCGGTGTTGGAGGCGATGGATCGGGCACTGGCCAGCAACTCGAAGAACTCGGGCTTGTGGTCGATCCATCCCATGGTCTCAACGAAGAGCTTGTTGTAGGGATGGTTCAGCAAGTCGTACTCGTCCGGCTTGGGCACCATTGCGCACTGGGCCAGGTCGTACAGGAAAAGCTGGTCAGGATCATTCGTATGCGTGGGGAGCGTTCTGTCAACATAGGTCGCCACATCCATGATGTTCAGCTCGATCTGGATGTTCAAGCCGGTTTTCAGTTGCTCCTGAACGGCCTCGGCCAGCCAGGTGTGCTCGATGTTAGTAGCGCAGACAATCATCTCCCCGCCGTCGAAGCCGTCGGCATACCCCGCACTCGCGAGAACAGCCTTCGCTCCCTCGACGTCAGGAACGTTGTATGAGGCCGCGTCCGGGTTGAAGAACTGCGCGTTGCTCTCCATGGGGTTGGAAATAACCTGCATGTGGCCCAGCAGGGTTCGTTGCAGCGCAGGGCGATCAATCGCCATGCTGACCGCCTGGCGCACCAGGGGATTCGACCAGATGTCCCTGCGGGTGTTGACGTGGAAGTGATACAGGCCGGTGTTCCCCGATGGAGGACTGGCGATTACCATGCCCGCTTCGCTGAGGGCTGCCAACTCGGGCAACGGACCCTGGGCCAGCATGTGGACCTCGCCGGATCGAAGCTGAAGCGACTGGACGTTCTCATCAGGAACGGTGACGTACTCGATCCTGTCCAGGTAAGCGTCGCCCCAGTAGTCGGGGTTGCGCTCTATGACAACCTTTTGGTTTTTCTCCCAGGAGACGAACCTGTACGGGCCGGTGCCGGTAGGCGTCGCGTTCAAGTCGATGTCCTCGGCAGGCGATATATACACGTCGATCAGCGTGCTGTGCAATATGCGATCCGGCTCTGAGAGTCGAACCTCCACGGTGAGGTCGCCAGTCGCTACGACTTCCGCGACTCGAGTCAGCAAGGAAGCTGTCCTTCCCGCCCCGGGCTCCTGCGCGCGTTCGATTGAGCGAACAACGTCAACGGCGTCCAGATCCGAGCCGTCGTGAAAGACCACGTCCGGACGAATATGGAATTCATGCGTCAGACCGTCTTCTGAGACATTCCAGTGAGTGGCCAGCAAAGGCCTGATCTCGTAGGTGTTCAGGTCGAACTCAACCAGGGTTTCATACATGTTGGTGACGATGTTGCGGCCAGCTGTGGATCCGTACCGGTTGGGATGTATTTGGTTTGGATCGGCCGTTTGGGCGATGACGAGAGTCCCACCACGGGGAATCATCGCCGCCATGGCGGCCTCTTCCAACTCCTGTTCGGCCATGGCTGCTGCCGCTTCGGCTTCGGCTACCATTGCTTCGGCTTCGGCTGCTGCCTCTTCGGCTTCGGCTGCCATTGCTTCGGCTTCGGCTGCGGCCGCTTCGGCCTCAGCCAATGCTTCCATGGCTGCTTCGTCTCCTTCTTCGGCGGCCATCTTGGTGGCTTCCAGTTCCGCCATGGCCTCATCCAGGGCAGCCTGCGCGTCGGCAGCTTCCGCGGCCGCGGCTGCGGCGTCGGCCGCTGCGGCGTCGGCGGCGGCCTGTGCGTCGGCTGCCTCTGCTTCGGCTTCGGCGCGGGCTGCTGCTTCGGCTGCTGCGGCGGCTTCGGCTTCGGCTGCTGCGGCGGCGTCAGCTTCCGAAGTGTCCTCTCCACAGGCCGTTGCTACCAAGGCCAGGATGGCCAGCAGGGCGAGTAATTTCTTCATTGGGGCTTGCTCCTTGGCTTGTCGATTGTCAAGGCTGTGAGGGAGAGACTAGGCCGGGATTGTCAGAAACTTCCGAAAATCCATAGGAATTCTTGGTCGCCAGCCGAATCGCGGACCCCCAGGGCTGGAAGTACCAGGAAGTCTCGAATAACATGGGTTAGCGGAAACTATGTCTGATTTTCTGAAGCGACCCCGACTTCCTGCCGGCATCGACGGTTCCCGCCGAGATCTGTGGGAGGAATTCCAGCGACAGCCGTTCGGCAAGCACTCTCCCGACCTGCAGGCGCTGCTGGAGTACATGCGCGGTGGTCCCATCACCGGCAAGTACTTCCTTAAGCTGACCGGCCCTCACTCGGAGTGGACGCTGGCCCGTTTCAGCGACACCTTCCCCCTGACCACAAAGACTTTGCCCGAGCACGTCTTCACCACCATCGAAGACGCTGAATACTTCGTGTTCCGCCGCCGCTGGGAGGAGATGTTCGGCGCCGACCCGGGAGCGGAGTCGTGAGCGTCAAGGCCGCGGTCATGGGATACGCCGACCGCCAGAGCGTGCGGCCGGGAGAGCGCATCGAGTTCAAGGTGAGCGCGCTGGGTCCGGAGACCTACCGGGCGGACATCGTGCGGCTGATCGCTCCGGAAGTGGGTCTGGGCGACGACTGCCCGGACTTCTGCGAGATCGAACTCGATACCGAGGTCTGCGGTGACTATCCCACGGAGTGGCAGCCCATTCATCCCGGTTCGGCGGTGCGGGTCCCCATGCCGGGGGGTCTTCCCCTGGATGAGGGAGTAACCCTCAGTGCCAACATCTTTCCCACCCTGGCCGAGGCGGGTCGCCAGGCCATCCTGGGCACCCACAGTCCCATCGACGATTCAGGCCTGAGCCTGGTCCTGGAGGACGGTGCTCTCGCCCTCGCGGTGGGAAGTGGGGGGTCCACGGCCATAGTCACCAGTTCGATCACCCCGGTGGAGCACCGCTGGACGGCGGTGGCCGTCACCTATGAGCCTGGCGCCGGCACGGTGGAATTCCACGCCCGGGGAATGGAGAGCCATCGCCTCGAATCTGCACTGTCGTCCCGAGAGAGGATGGAGGGGGCGGCCCCCGGAGCATCGGGGGGAAGCCACTTCCACATAGGCGCCGCCCGAGCCGTGGATGACCGCGGCGTGGAGCACACCGCGCTCTGTTTCAACGGCCGGATCGAAAGGCCCCGGGTCTACGCCCGGCTGCTGGACCATGAAGACATCTCCCGTCTGTCGGAGGTGACCGGTCCGGCGCCGGTTGCAGGAGCGTATGCAGACTGGGACCTCTCCATCGGTATCGACACCGATTCGGTCACCGACGTGTCGGGCAACGGCCGTCACGGAGAGACGGTCAACCTGCCCACCCGCGCGGTGGGAGGCTCCAACTGGGCGGGTGAGACCGACAGTTGGCGGCTGCGGACCGAGCAGTACGGCGCCATCCACTTCCACGACGACGACGTCGATGACGCCCGGTGGCGGACCAGTTTCGCCCTGGTGGTACCCGAGGACTGGAAGAGCGGATGCTATGCGGCTCGCCTTCGGGCCGACGACGCCGAGTTCTACGTGCCCTTCGTGGTGCGTCCGACTCCCGGCAAGGAGGCCGATGCGGTGTTGCTGCTGTCCACCGCTACCTACGGCGCCTACGCCAACCTGAGGCTTCGGGTTGTGTTCCCATGGAACGAGTTGATCCACGGTCGCCTGACGGTGCTGGACGACACCGATCTGCTGATGCTCCGGTTTCCCGAGATCGGCTCCTCCACCTACGACAGCCACACCGACGGGAGCACGGTTGTCTATGCCTCGATGCGGCGCCCGGTCACCAATTTCCGCCCCAAGGGCCGCATCTACAAATTCTGCCAGGACATGCTGCTGGTCTCCTGGCTCGAGGAGGACGGATACGACTTCGACGTGATCACCGACGAGGACGTGCACCGGGAGGGCCTGTCCGCCCTGGAGCCCTATCGGGTGGTCATCACCAGTTCCCATCCCGAGTACTTCAGCACCGAGATGTTCGACGCCACCGAGGACCACGTCAGGCAGGGAGGACGGATGATGTACCTGGGAGGCAACGGCTGGTACTGGGTGATCGGTTATCACCCCACCCGCTCGGGGATCGTGGAGGTCCGCCGGCCCGACGCTCCCCGGCTGTGGGCGGCCGACGTCAGCCAGGGTCATCTCTCGTTCTCCGGAGAGCGGGCCGGTACCTGGTCTTGGGCGGGCCGTCCCCCCGAGACCTTCCTGGGGGTGTGTTTCATCACCCAGGGATTCGACGAGTGCTCCTACTACCGGCGCACTCCCGATTCTCAGGATGAGCGGGCCGCTTTCATCTTCGAGGGAGTGGACGACGAACTCATCGGCGACTTCGGCTTGCTGATGGGTGGGGCGGCCGGATACGAGATAGACCGCGCCGACTTCCTGATGGGCACCCCCCGGCACGCATTGGTGGTCGCCTCTTCGGAGGCGCACTCCAATCTTTACGACCTGATGGTCACTTCCCTGGTCGATACGTTGCCGCCCACGGACCCCGATGATCCCGACCGCATCCGGGCCGACATGGTGTTCTACGAGAGCGCCGGAGGTGGCGCCGTGTTCTCGGTGGGCTCGATCGCCTGGTCGGGGAGTCTGAGCGCCGCGGGCTACGACAACAACGTGGCCGCAGTGAGCCGTAACGTCCTCAACCGCTTCCTGGATCCCGAGCCCTTCCGGATGCCCGCCGAATGATCTCGGGCTTCGGAGCCGGAGAAGCCGCCGACAGGTGGGGACAGGCATGACCGCACCGGACTGGTCCCTGGGCGCCGGTCTCCGAGACCGAGCGGTGCTGGTGACCGGAGCGGCGAGCGGCATCGGAAAGGCGACCGCCCGGACCATGGCGGCCCTGGGCGCCAGGGTGGCCGCCCTGGATCGGTGTGAGTCGGTCCGGGATCTGGTGTCCGAACTGGAGGGCCCCGGCCCTCACCTGCCGGTGGTGTTCGACTTGGGCGACATCGACGCCATCACCCCGATGGTGGCCGACACCGAACGGCGCCTGGGTCCGCTGTGGGCCTTGGGTCATGTGGCGGCCTACCTGCGGCGCAAGGAGTTGGCGGATGTCACCCCCGAAGACTGGGACGCCCAATTGGATGTCAACCTGAAGGCGTCGTTCTTTTTGAACAAGGCGGTGGGTGAGGCTATGATCGCCACCGGCCGAGGGGGGCGCATCATCAACTTCACATCAGGCGCCTGGCTGTCCGGGCCGGTGTACGGAAGCCATGTATATGTGGCCAGCAAGGGAGGGGTGGTGTCAATGACCAGGGGATTTGCCCGCGCCTACGGCCCACAGGGCATTCTGGTGAATTGCGTGTCGCCCGGGCAGATAGACACGCCCATGCAACACCTCGACATTCCCCCCGAATTTGTGGAGGCCGGCATAGCGGCATGTCCGCTGGGGCGCATGGGAGAGCCCGAGGAACTGGCCAAGGTTGTGGCCTTTCTCGCTTCTGAACACGCCAGTTTCGTGAGCGGCGCCACCATCAACGTCAGCGGCGCTCTCCTGTTGTATTAGGCGGAAAGGGACATGGCTGGTTCCGTTCAGACCGTTCTGGGACCGATCACCCCCGACCGGATGGGTTTGACCCTGCCCCACGAGCATGTCTTCATGGACCTCTACGAGATCACCATGAACTCCCATCTGATTCTCTGCGATCCCAAGGTCGCCCGCCGGGAACTGGGCTTTTTCAAAGAGGCGGGCGGCGCCACCATTGTGGATCAGACCGTCCACGGCCTGGGCGCCGATCCGGTGCAGTTGCGCAATGTGGCCCGGGATGTTGGTATCAACATCATCGCGGGGACCGGTTTCTACTGGGAGAAATTCCATCCACCGTGGCTTCGGGACATGACTAGCCGGGACATCGTGGCCATGCTGGTGAAAGACCTGACCGAGGGCTTCTACGGAACCGACATCAGGGCGGGTGTCATCGGTGAGATCGGCACTCATCATCGGAGAATCTCAGCCGCCGAGGAACGCGTGATCCGAGCCTGTGCGGCGGCACAGCGGGAGACAGGAGTTCCCATCGCCACCCATGCGCTCTTCACCCGTATCGGCATGGAACAGGTGAGGTTGTTCGAAGAAGCCGGGGCGAACCTCGACAAACTGGTGATCGGTCATGTCGACACCACCCCGGACGTGGACTATCATCTCGAGTTGCTCCGGTGGGGAGTCTGGATCGCCTACGACGCCATCGGACAACTGGACAAGCAGACCGACGAGCGGAGGGCGGACGCCATCGTCCGGCTCATCCGGGCCGGGTATCGGGACCGCATCCTGCTCTCGACCGACGTGGGGAAGCGAGGCGCCATGAGATCATACGGAGGTACGGGATATGACCATGTGTTCACCCGGTTCCTCCCCCTCCTGTGGGAGCGGGGAATCACCGAGGACGACACCACGGCGCTGACGGTGGACAACCCCCGTCGGTTGTTCTCGGGATCATGAGCCGTCCTGTGAGTACCGCTCCGGTTGAGGTGATCCTGTTCGGTATGGGGTCCGTGGGACAGGCCGCTCTCCGACTGGCTCTGAGCAGGGAGTGGCTGCATCCGGTGGGGGCGGTGATCGGCAGCAGCGCCTCGGCTCGAGAGCGTATTGAATCCGGGGAGCACCCGGCCGATCTGCGGTTGTCGACCGACGCCGACCTCCTACTGGACCAACTCCGACCGGAAGTCGCCCTGATAGCCACCCGCTCTCCGATCGCCGATGTCAAAGATGACATCATCAGATGCGTGGAGCGGGGGGTGAGCGTGGTCACCTCGAGCGAAGAACTGGCCTACCCGGACGTCACCGACCCGTCGGCGACCAGAGAGATCGAAGCAGCCTGCCGCGCCGGGGGAGCGGCGGTGGTGGCCACCGGCATCAATCCCGGGTACGTGTTCGATGCTCTCCCGGTGGTGATCGCCGGCGCTTCCTGGGACGTCCG
Organism: Acidimicrobiia bacterium; assembly: GCA_965220995.1. Lineage (GTDB taxonomy): Bacteria > Actinomycetota > Acidimicrobiia > Spongiisociales > ZC4RG35 > Bin76. The sequence continues at coordinate 932,013 of OZ244856.1, forward strand.
GCGGTTGGCGGTAACCCGTGCGCTCGATTGCTCGGTGTTCGGGCGGACCATCCATCGCTCGTTGGGGGTGGGGTACAGTCCGGCCGGATTCGAGGAAGCCCGCCGGGCAGGAGTCATCCGCGGTCACATCGGGTTCGAGGAGAGCGCCCGGGTCATCGCCAGGGTGATGGGCAGGGAACTCGACCGTTTCGAGGAGAATGTCCAACCATTGATCGCCGAGCGACCCTATCAACTCGCCGAGTATGCGATCTCCCCCGGGGAGACGGCCGGGGTGGTCCAGGATGCGACCGGTTGGGTCGGCGAGCGTCCCTGGCTCCGTTTTGACCTGTCCCTTCACGTGGATCCGGCGTCGGTGGGTATTCAGACCCGTGATCACATCCGGATAGAGGGCGAGAACACCCTGGACGTAACCATCCAACCCGGAACCACGTCGATTCTCACCACCTCGGCCCTGCTGGTCAACAGCATCCCGGCGGTGTTGTCCGCGCCCCCGGGTCTCTACACCGCCGCCGACCTCCTACCCACCGCACCCTGGTTGGGCGCCTGCCCTCCTCCAGGCATCCGGAAACGTCCTCAGGTATGATCGTCTCCCCTAAATAGTGGTGTTATCCTCTTGACATAAGGAACCGCGCGGGGTTATGCTGTAGCAATCCATAGGGACGGAACCCGAAAGGAGGGTTGAAAGTGGTACTCGGCGCTCGGCAGCAAGAGGAGAACTGGATGGAACCAGCCACCAAGGCCGACCTGCATTTGCTCAGGGGCGACCTGCGGGCCGACATGCAGGTGATGCGGTCGGATCTTCAGGCCGAGATGCAGGTGATGCGGTCTGATATGCAGGTGATGCGGTCGGATCTTCAGGCCGAGATGCAGGTGATGCGGTCTGATATGGAGTCGATGCGGTCGGATCTTCAGTCTGATATGCGGTCGATGCAGTCCGACTTGGAAGGTCAGATCAAAGACCTGCGGGTGGAGACGGTCGAAATGGGCGCCGATATCAGGCGGGACATCAATCGACAAGGCGACCAAATCAACAAACTGCGGATCCAGATGATCTTGATGACAATGGGAGTCGCAGCCTTCTTGGCGAGCCTGATCACCGTCTTCCAATTCCTGTCGTAACCAAGAACAAATGCATCGGGGCCTGTGGCGACAGGCACCGCCTATTCGCAGACCGCGGTCGCTTCGATCTCGATCAGATATTCGGGGTCCAGGAACCCGCTTACCTCCACCATGGTGGAGGCCGGTTTGATGTCACCGAACACCTCGGCGTGCGCTCGGCCCGCCTCCTCCCAGCGGGAGATGTCGGTGAGGAACATCCGGGTCCGCACCACGTCCCTGGTCGAGGCTCCCAGCGTGTCGAGGGCCCGGAGAATGATCTCGAGACACGCCTTGGTCTGCCCGTACATGTCGCCGGGGGCGATCACCGATCCATCCGGGGCCCCGGCGGTGGTGCCGGCCACCTCGATCAGGTTCCCCACCCGGACCGCCCGGGAGTATCCCACCGGATCCCAGGGACGGTTGGATGGCGTGCGGCGTCTTGAACTGTCCCCCACTCGGTTCCCTCTTACTCCTCTCCGGCCGGATAGATGTCCACGGTGATCGGAAACTGGACGTCCTCGTGGGCGCGAATGGTGATGGGATACTGTCCGATGCTGCGGATCGGCGAGTCGAGCACCACATGGTCGGGTTCCAGGTTGAACCCGGTATCCCGTCGGACCGCCTCCACCACATCCTTGGGACCCACCGACCCATAGAGGTTCCCGGTGGACGAGGCGCGGGCGGCTATCACGACCATCTTGCCCACCAACCGGGTGGCGACCTGTTCGGCGTCCGCCTTGCGTCTCGTATATTCGGCCAGTTTCGCCTGCTTGAGGGCCTGTATGTGGGCGATGGCCCGGGAGGTTGCCTTGATGGCCTTGCCGCGGGGGATAAGGTAGTTCCGGGCGTATCCCGGCTTTACCTCCACCACCTCCCCCTTGTGGCCGAGTCCGGCCAGGTCCTCGGTGAGGATCAGCCGGGTGCTCATAGGTTGGTGTAGGGCAGAAGGGCCATCTCCCGGGCGTTCTTGATGGCCCGGGCTACCGCATTCTGGCAGCGTTGGCAATTGCCGGTGGAGCGTCGCCCGCGAATCTTGGCGCGGGCATCCGTGATGTACCTGCGCAGGAGCGTGATGTCCTTGTAGTCCACGTAATCGATCTTGTTGTCGCAGAAGTAACAGGACTTCTTCTTGACCCGGCGATAGTTCGACCCGGGCCGAGGGCGTCTGCGGGGTGAGGTTTTTCTTGCCATGCTGGTCCTTCGTTAGAACGGTGCTTCGTCGTCGGAATAGGCGGTCGGACTGGTGGGGCCGGCCGGGGCCCGTGAACCTCGTTGGGCGCCGTCGTAGTATCCCCCTCCCGTCTCACGGGTGGTTCGTCTCACGTCGGCGGTGGCCCAGCGAAGCGACGGCCCGATCTCGTCGATCCGGACCTCCACGATCGAGCGCCGTTCTCCCTCCTGAGTTTCCCAGTTGCGCTGTTGCAGTTGCCCGGTCACTATGACCCTGGCGCCCTTTTCCAGGGATTCGGCCACGTTCTCGGCGTACTGGCGCCACACGGTTCCGCCGAAAAAGCTGGTTTCCTCCTGCCATTCGTCGTTGGGGCCGCGCCACCGGCGGTTTACCGCCAGGCGAATGTTGGCCCGCGGTATTCCCGAGGCGGTGAAGCGGAGTTCGGGATCCTCCACCAGGTTTCCGACCAAAGTCACTGAGTTGTAAGCCATATCTTCTCTCTCTTCGTCGGGGGACCAATCATTGCTTGGGGATTAGCTCAGATCGCAGGGCGGGTGATTTTATGACGAAGCACATCGTCGGCCAAAGTCAGCACTCGCCGAACCGAGTCCACCGTGGAGGGGTTCGATTCGAATCGGCTGACCGTGTAATAGCCCTCGGAAATGTGGTCGATCTTGTAGGCGAACCGCCGCTTTCCCCACGAGTCGTGCTTTTGGTTGACGGCGCCCTGGTGGGCAAGGAACTCCTGAAGTTCGGCCACCTTGCCCTGGTATTCGGCCTCGGACATCTCCGGACGATGGATAGTCATCAATTCATACAGACGCAATCGCGTCACCTCCTTCGGTCAACTGCTCCGCTTAGCAGAAGGCCCCTTTCGGTCGGGGCAGGATAAAGCGCCGACGGCGCCTTGGGGTCGGTGCTCCATGCTAGCGGACTCGGGGGATTATGAAAATGCCGCACCGGGTTGCAAGCGAGGTCACCGCGGGGCCACGGTGGCGCCGATGGTCAGGGACGCTCCCGAGGCGACCTCATCGAAGAAGCCGGGATCAGCCTCCAACGCATAGCGCGCCGGAGAGTCCGACGGATAGGTGGGGCAGGGATCCGTCGTGCAGGGAACCATCGACACCACGCCGAACAGCAGGCCGTCTGCGTCGAAGTACCCGATGTCCAACGGTATGAGAGTTCCCTTCATCCAAAAGGAGACGGGACGGGGATCCTCCCAGACGAAGACCATCCCGTGGAGGGCGCCCATCGATTCCACCCCCATCAGCCCCCGACTCTGGAGGGCGGGGGTGTCCGCCACGGCCAGCAGCAGAGAGCGATCATCCAGGCGGGCGGCGACGATCTCAAAACCCGATACGTCCCCGGTGTCCGGTGAGGCGGGCGGTGTGGGGACGGTGGTGGTCGAGGCGGTGACGGTGGGTTCGGGGTCGACGGTCGACGCGGTGGTGGTGGGGGCCGAGGATGCCGTGGAGGTGGAAGTCGTGGTGGCCACCGTGGTGGTTGACGCGATGGCAGTGGGGTCCGTATCGACGGTTGAGGGGGTGGTGGTGGGGGCGGTGGCCTCCGTGGTGGTGGGCGCCTCGGTGGTGGTCGGTTCAGCGCCGGAGGCCGGACGGTTTGCCGGGGTGGCGCGGGTTTCGGACTCCGTCAGGGCGGCGTCGGGGAAAGCGCCGTCATTCCGGTCGGATGCCGGGGACGAGATGCAGGCCCCGGTCAGCAGGGCGACCGAGGCTACAAGGAGTAAACGTTGGCGGTTGAAGGGGTCTCCTTCCGCAGCGCCTCCTCAAGACCGATGTCCACGTGGTAGGTCTCGTTCCGGTTGGGAAAGTCGCCGGCCTTCACTTCGTCCCGGTAGCGTCGCAGGGCGTCGGTGGCAACTTGTCGCAGGTCGGCGTACCGGCGAACGAATTTCGGATAGCGGCCGAATCCCATTCCCAGCAGGTCATGAAACACCAGGACCTGACCGTCGGCCGATGGGCCCGCGCCGATGCCGATGGTGGGAGGGTCGATGCGCTCGGTGACCACCGAGGTCACCACGTCGGGAACTCCCTCCAGCACCAGCGCAAACACGCCCGCCTTTTCCAAGGCGCCGGCGTCGCGAATGATCCGGTGGGCGGAATCGAGTTGCCGACCCTGGACGCGATAGCCCCCTTCGGCATGGATGGATTGGGGGGTGAGGCCCAGGTGTCCCATCACCGGGATCTCCGCCGCGATCAGCCGCTCGATGTGCTCGATTCGTTCCGATCCTCCCTCGATCTTCACCGCCTCCGCCCCCGCCCGGATCAGGACGGCGGCATTGCGAACCGTCTCCTCCGATGAGACGTGAAAGGTCATCCAGGGCATGTCGGCCACCACCAGGGAATGGGGCTTCGCCCGGGCGACGGCGGCCACATGATGGGCCATCATCTCCAGGCTGATCGACAGCGTGGTGTCGAACCCGTGTACCACGTTGGCGGCGGAATCTCCCACCAAAATGATGTCGATGCCCGCCTCGGACGCCAGTTTGGCGCTGGGAAAGTCATAGGCGGTTACCATGGCGATCTTCTCGACGCCCTTGCGGGCCGAAACCGCCGGCACAGTCACCTTTGCCATGTGCTGCTCCTCTCTCCCCACCGCCGGGGTTGGGGGATCGGTTCTTGGGATTGGGGCCCGCCCGGATTCGGGGGTCGGCGCGCTCGGTTCGAGTCGACCGCCCCCAAGGGCCGGCTAGGTCCCATGATAAGCGAGTCATTTCACAAAACAAACGGGATTGGCGGCGTCGGTGCGGCCGGGGGCGCCAGGGGTTGGCAGTCCCGAGGAGGGAACCCTCTCGGCGGCGCTACCAGGGAATTGCCAGGAGGATCAGCGCCAGGGTGACCAGGGTGACAACGGTGAGCTTTCGACCCTGCGCGGGCTGTTGGTCTCTTCGGGATCTGATCCGTCCGATCTTGAACAGGGCGGCCGCGGCCAACATCAAACCGGTATGGGTGATGCTGTAGAAGGTGTCGTCCCAGCGTTGATTGCCGATCAAGAGGATTATCCCGATCAGCACTTGGACGTCAAGCAGCACGGAGGTCACCCTCACCAGAACGGGGGGATGGCCCGACTCCTTGCTCCATTTGGTCAGGCCGATCACCACGATGGCGATCAGGCCCACCAGGAGCAACCACCGAAGCCCCGAATGCGTCTCGACCAGAATGTTCACAGTCCCGATATGTTACCTGCCGGGCTCCCGGCCAGGTGGTCGGCGCCTTTAGTCGGGGTGGTGGGAGGCCAATTGGTCGCTCAGCCACACGATGTCCGCCTCCTGGCCGTCGGACGGAGTTTCCACCACCACCGGAGCACGGGCCTGCCGGACCACTTCGGCCAGAAGATGCGGCGGAATCTCGCCGGATTTGAGATTGGCGTGACGATCCCGCCGCGAGTCGAACGGGTCGCGGGAGTTGTTGGCATGCACCAGGTCGATCCGTCCGGTCACCGCCATGATCCGCTCCACCAGGTCCTCCAGCGGTTCTCCTCCTGCCCAGGCATGGCAGGTATCGAGCACGAACCCCGCCTCCAAGTCTCCGATCTCCTCCCACAGCCGTTGGATGTCCTCCAACCGACGGGCCGCCGCGGAGTTTCCGGAAGCGGTGTTTTCGATCAGAACCGGGACATCGGTGTCGAGTTGCCGGAGGGCCTTGCGCCAGCGTCGACCAGCCTCGCTCAGGGCCCCTCCTCCGGTCACGTGCCCGCCGTGGACCACCACCCCCGCCGCCCCGATCTCGGACGCGGCCGCGCAGGTTTCGGCCAGGATCCGGCGGCTGGGGATCCGCACCCGGCTGGCCTCGGCCACCAGGTTCACCAGGTAGGGGGCGTGGACATAGATGGGGATGGGCGAGGCGGCCAGTTGTGCGGCGTCGTCTCGGGGCGGCGGCTTTCTCCAACTCTGCGGGCTGGACAGAAAGATCTGAATTACCTGGGCGCCTATGTCACGGGCATCGGCCAATGGGGTCCGGTTGGAGAGGTGTGCCCCGATCAAAGGGGGGCTATTCATGGTTGACCGACGGGGTTGATCGGGCGACAAGATCAAGGTGATGATCAAGATAATGGTTGCTCACGGCCGCCACTGCCTCGGGCCGTAACGACCAATCGGAGGCCAACACCCGAAGGATGCGCCCCTCCGCCCACCTGGCGCCCCACGGATCAATGGGGAGATGGCGCCGAAGGTCGGAGGTCCGAAGAACAATGGCGAGGCTGGCAAGCACGCTCCCCCCGTCGGTGACCGGCTGGGGGAATACCTGTTCTATCTCCTCCCAGGGCAGGGAGTCGAGTGGGCGAAAAGGGCCGCGCAGCGCAATGTCGATCCCCTCGTGCCCGACTGTCAGGGCGGGTCGCCACCTGATGCCCGACGCGACTCCCCAAACGGCCAGCACGATGCCCGCCGCGGCCATTATCCCCGCCCACACCCGCTCCCGGGCCTCCAACACCTCATCTCCCTGGAAGACCCGTTCCGCCAATTCGGCCACCACTCCATTTCCCACCAGCAATTCGAGCGCCGCCACCACCAACAAGCCGCCCAATGCAACCACCAGCCAGCTTCGCTTCGACGAGTTGTGAACGGTGATGGTCTCCATTGATTCTCCCCGGAGAGAACGGGATACACGATACCGCCCGCAGGTTCGGCCCCGCGGCCGCTGCCTTCCGTTTACCCGGGAATTGACGAGAGGCCGGATCCACCGGGTACCTTGGAGGGAATGAAGTTCACTCTCATCCGTCATGCCCAGCCCGCCTGAAACCGGCAGGGACGCTTGGTGGGCAACCCGACGCTCACCGAGTTGGGCCGCCGCCAGGCGCGGCAGTTGGCGCAACGCACATGGGATAAGGTTGACGAGGTGTGGGTTTCGGAGCTTCGGCGCGCCCGGGAAACCGCCGCTCCCTTGGCTGAACAGCTTCAACTGGAGCCCGGGGTGCAACCCTGGATGAACGAGATAGGCGATCCGGTGGAATGGGACGGACTGCCCATTGACCTGGTGGATGCCCGGATCTCCCGGCTGGAAGGGTCGGCGTCACTCCAGGAACTGTGGAGGGGCGTGCGCCGGGGAGAGCCGTATCACAGCTTCCGGACACGGGTAGTCGCCGGACTGCTCGGGTCGCTTCGGGACTATGGGATGAGCATTGTGGAGCCGGATGAGCCCCGCCTGTGGCGACCCGGCCAGAGAAAGCACATCATCCTGGTGGCCCACGGAGGGACCAACGCGGTGATCCACGAGACCCTGCTCGGATGCGGACCCGCTCCCATTGCCTGGCACAAGTTCCGCTCGCTCCACACGGCGGTCTCGGTGCTGGGCGTCTACCCGATGGCGCACGCCGCAACCTTTGCCCTGGAGAAGTTCGGGGATGTGACCCACCTTGCCCCCGAGCAGGTCACGGCCTGACTCAGCGTCCGAAGCGACGCTCCCGGCGGGAAAAATCACGAAGCGCCCGCAGGTAGTCAACCCGCCGGAAGGCCGGCCAGTAGACATCGGCGAACACGAACTCGGCATAGGCGGACTGCCAGAGCAGAAAGCCCGACAGCCGGGACTCTCCGGAGGTTCTGATCAGCAGATCCGGGTCGGGAAGGTCGGCGGAGTACATGTGTCGGGCCAGTCCCTCATGGTCGATCCGCTCGGCTATCCCGTGGGGATCGGGGGTGGTGGCGGTCAGTTCCGCCACCAGGTTGCGACACGCGTCCACGATCTCCTGGCGCCCCCCGTATCCGATGGCGATGGTCAGACTCCGGTTGTCCCGGCCCGACCCGGCGTCTTCCATGGCGGCCTTGGCGGAGGTCATCAAATCCGAGGGCAGGAGATCGAGGCTGCCGATTAACCGCAACCCCATGCCGTGACGCCGACAACGTTGCGGGATGCGTGTGAAGAAACTGGTCAAGACCTCATAGATCGGCTCCAGTTGGGCCGAGGAGCGACCGAGATTGTCCTTCGACAGAGCCCAGGCGGTCACCGCCGGTATATCGAGTTCGGCCGACCAGTCGACGAAGTCCTCGAAACGGCGCATTCCCTCCCAGTAGCTGTCCACATAGGCGCCCAATCCGCTCTGGCGGGCGTAGCGACGATGGCCGTCGAGGATCACCCCCACGTGCCGGGGAAAACGAGAGGAGTCCATCTGCCGGAGCAGTCGTCGCTCATAGAGTCGGTAGAGAGGTGTGAGTAAAGGGTTGGGCATGGGAACAGTCCGCTTGGTTCTCACCCGGCGAATCCTACTTCTGACAGCCTGAGCGGGTGGGTGATTGGAAAGTCGCGAAAAACGGGATGGCGGATGGCTTGACTTTGTCGCCGGGACGACACATAGTGATAGGAGTCAAACACCTCCCGGTCTGTTCAGACGTCGTCCAGACCGGCCGCAGGGACCATATTGTCGGGATTGCGATTCCTCGTTCTGCGTGGAGTTTCGCGTCCCGACCCCAGGAAAGGTGGTGGCGGGGGTGGGTCCCTCGGGACAGGAATTTCGGGGGCTGTTTTCGCGAAATAGTGTCTGATTTCACAGGTTATCCTGGCCGCCCGGCCCCTATCCGCTAACGCTCTAATCCCTCGGATCCCAGCTGAAGAACCGGATGGTCACCACCAGCCCGGCCACCAACCAGGCGCCCATGACGGCCAGATCCTCCCAGCCCAACACCACGCCCTCGTGGTAAGGGTTGAAGGCGGCGCCGAACGGGTCGACGAAATGCTTGAGAGGAAAGATGTCGCCCACGGTCACCAGCCACCGGGGGGCGTCGTCCAGCGGAATGAAGATGCCCGAGATAAAGGACATGGGCAGGAACACGGCGTTGGCCACCGCCGGGGTGGCGTCGGAGCTCCGGACCAGTGCGCACACCGACAACCCGAGCGCCGAGAAGGTGGCCAAGCCCACCAGGAACACCACCACCGCCACGCCGAGATTGCTCCACAACATGACGAACCCAAAGAACACCCAACCCACCAGGAACATGATCACCACCGACAGCACCGCCACCCACACGGCCGAGCCGATCCGTCCCCCCATAAAGATCCAGGGCGAAAGCGGGGTTCCGCGCACCCGTTTGAGGATGCCCTGATCGCGGTAGAGAGCGGTGCCGATCGAGAGGGTGGTGAAGGCGGAGGTTCCCGCCGCGAACACCGCCATGGCCGGCGCAAAGAACTGAGCGAACCTATACCCCTCGGCCACCTCTTCGTTGCCGAACAGCAGACTGAACAGCACCAGGAAGAAAATCGGCAGCGCCAACGTGAAGAAGGCAGCCACCGGAGTTCGCCAAAAGACCCGGTTCTGGTGGCGGATCTGCCGCCACAGCAACCCGAGGTCGCCCGAGTTCATGTCCGTGGGGTCCCTTCGGCGTCGGACATGATTTCCAGGTACACGTCTTCCAGGCTGGGTCGGGTCACCTCCAGGCCTTCGAGTTTCACCCCCCGTTCGATGGCCCATCCGGTGAGCCGGTGCAGATCGGCGGTGGGGTCGGTGGTGTGATAGGTCACCTGTTGGTCCGTCACCTCGGGGCCATCACCGATCATGGGAAGATCCCCGGTGTCGGCGATCCGGCAGCGAATCGTGGTGGCCCGATCGGCCCCCAGGGTCTGTGGGGTGCCTTCGGCCACGATGCGACCCTGGTTGAGCACCACGATCCGATCGGCCAGATGCTGGGCCTCATCCAGGTAGTGGGTGGTCAAGAGGATGGTTTTGCCCAGGGCGGTGAGACCCTCCACCAGGTCCCACGACCTGCGGCGGGCGGCGGGGTCGAATCCGGTGGTGGGTTCGTCCAAGAAGATCAGATCGGGATCTCCCACCAGACCCAGCGCCAGATCCAGCCGGCGGCGCTGTCCGCCCGAGAGAGTCTTGATCCGGGCGTCGGCCTTCTCTGTCAGTCCCACCAGCGAGATCAATTCGGTGGTCGGGCGGCGGCGGGAATAGGGCGCCCCGTACAGTTCGATCGTCTCCGCAACGGTGAGCACCTCTTCGGTTCCGGTCTCCTGCAGCACGATTCCGATCCGGTCCCGGAAGGCCCGCCCACCCACCGACGGATCAAAACCGAGAACTTCGATCTCCCCCTGGTCGGCGTCCCGGTACCCCTCCAGAATCTCAACCGTGGTGGTCTTCCCCGCCCCGTTGGGACCCAGCAGGGCCAGCACCTCCCCCTCGCCCACCTCGAAGCTTGTACCCTGCAGCACCGTAACCTCGCCATAGGACTTCACCAGATTCCGGACGGTTATGGCGGGGGGCACCGGCCGGATTATAAAGCCGGACGGGCCGCCTGTTTCCGGGCGCAAACCATCACCAAGCCGGGCTGCACGGGTCGATTGCCCGAGCTACGAGACTCCCTGCAATGGGTTCCTTCGGCTCGGGACGGACAAACGCGCGCCGCCTCCGATCAACCGATGCCGATGCACGGCGGTCAGGCCCCGCAGGCGCCGCCGGGCCTCCCTGGCCGCCTGGGGGAACCGTGAGTGGTCTTGGGGGAACAAAAGGCCCAATGCGCTTCCGCTGTGGGCGACGTTCACCCCCAAGGCGCCGGTGGCTCGGCCCAGCGACAGGACATCGGCCAGGCGCCGGTTGGGAAACACCTTCTGATAGGCAATCGCATCAATGCTGGCGCCCTGCCCAATCAGCCGGCTCTCTCCGCTCTTCAGCCCGGATGTGATCATCTGCAGGGCCTCCTCGAAGGGTTGGGAGTGTGATTCCCAGGCCGCTCGGCGGTCCACCGAATTGAAGGATTCCGTATCGACCTGCTCGTCGAATTCCAGCACCAGAACCCGGAGCGGCGGCGGATTCCCCAGTGAGCGGCTGACCCGGCCCCGGAGGTGATCGAACAGCGCCACCCCCGGAACCATGGTCCCGTCGCTCGGCTCCACCGCCAACGCCAGTTCCGCCTGCTGTTTTACCGACAGGTGGGTTTCCAGCGCGGCGGCGGCGGCGGTGATGGAAGCCAGGACGTCCGCGGTGCTGCTGGCCATGCCTTTTTCCCTCGGTATCGGACTGTCCACCGCCAGCACCGCATTCACATCGGTGCGGCCCAGACACTCCAAGGCCAGTTCCACCGCTCGAATCGACTTGGGGCAATCGGCAGGCCCGTACACTGCCCCCTCGCCGGGGGAGATCTCCACCGTGGCCGTAGCGAACCGGTCGATCGGGCAGGTGACCATCACCATGGCGCCGTCCAGCATCCCTTGCGCCAACTCGCCACAGGTTCCGGGCGTCCGGGCGGCGGCCCGCGCCAGGATCGGTCCTCGATGGCTCGACTCGGGCGGATGCTTCATGGCCGCAAGCCGGTCATCCGGTATATGTGTTCCAGGTCGAGGTGTTGGCGGGCCCACTCGGCCAGTTTGTCGTATTCCTTGTTTTGGTCCAGTGGTTCTTCGCTGTAGGACAGGGCCAAACCGCGACGCCGGGCGGCGCACCTCAGGATGGAGCGGAGCAGAGGGGGGTTGTGAAACAGTCCGTGCAGGTAGGCGCCCAGGGTGAGTCCCTCTTCATCCATGCCACCATCCGCAAGATCGGTCTCCCGGGAGGATCGCTTCTTGATGACAAACGGCGCCGCCGATCCGTGGCCGGTGGTGACCCCCATATGGATTTCGTAGGCGCCGGCCCGGATTCCCGGGCAGTCTCTGAGCAACCCGCGGTCCCCCACCACCCGAAGCTCGGTTTGGTGAGTGGCTTTGTCCCGGGTGATGGTGGTGGCAATAGGTAGCAAGCCCAGCCCGGCGGCCACGGTTTGAGACGACTCCACCCGGTGGGGATCAGACAGCCTGGTTCCCAGCATCTGATAGCCGGCGCAGATGCCTATCACCGGGGTGCCCTTTCGGCGGGCGGTGAGGATCTGCTGGTCAAGACCCTGGTTCCGCAGCCACCCAAGGTCCGGGATGGTGGTCTTGCTGCCGGGGATGACCACCAGGTCGGGATGGCCGAATTCGGCGGCCCGTCCGACAAATCGCAGGCGCACCCCGGGCTGGTGGCGCAGCGGGTCGAAATCATCGAAATTGGCGATCCGCGGAAGTCGGATCACCGCCACGTCAACGGCCGTCTCCCCGGGATGGTCGGTCCCGGGGCTCAATCCCAGGGAATCCTCCTCCGGTATGTGAATGTCCGAAAAGTAGGGCAGCACCCCCACCACCGGCACTCCGGTTCGTTCCTTCAAGTAGTGCAAACCGGAGTCGAGCAGCGATGGGTCCCCGCGGAACTTGTTGATCACGTACCCCTTCACCCGCGCCCTTTCCTCGGCATCAAGCAACGCCATGGTCCCCACCAAATGGGCGAAAACGCCGCCCCGGTCGATGTCGCCCACCAGGAGGACCGGCGAGTCTTCCCACAGAGCGACCTTCATGTTGACGATGTCGTGGCGCTTCAGGTTGATCTCCGCCGGGCTTCCGGCCCCCTCGATCACCACCACATCGAACTCGGAACGCAGGCGGGCGAGCGCCCCGGTGACCTCGCCCCACAAACCGGCCTGTAGTTGGTGGTACTCACGGGGAGAAGCCGCGGCTCGGGGCCGTCCCAGCACCACAACCTGGGATCGCCGGTTGCCTTCCGGCTTCAGCAGCACCGGATTCATGTCCACTCGGGGAGACACCATTGCCGAAGCGGCCTGAACAGCCTGTGAGCGACCGACCTCTCCGCCGTCGGGGGTGGCGAAGGAATTCAGGGACATGTTCTGCGCCTTGAACGGGGCGACTTGGTATCCGTCCCGGGCGAAGATGCGACACAGCGCGGCTACCAGAATGGATTTGCCGGCATGAGAGGACGTGCCCTGCACCATGATCACCCGCCCTCGACGGTTACCGGTCACCCAACACCTCCGTCAGGGCCTCCACCAGCAAGGTGCATTCCTCGATTCGCCGGGCCGCCACGCGGATGTACTCGGGCAGGTCGAAGGATGCACAGTCCCGCACCACGATCCTTCGTTGCAGAAGCGCGCTTCTCACCGAGGAAGCGTCGCCAACCTTGGCCAGAATGTAGTTTGCCGAGGATTCCGGCGAAGGGATCCCCAGGCCGTTCAGCCCGGAGCGAAGATAGTCCTTCGATTCGGCGATAACGGCCTTGGCCCGGTCGAGATGATCCTGGTCTCCGGTGGCTGCCAGCCCGGCCGCCTGGGCCAGGGCGTTGACGCTCCAGGCGGGCTGGATGCGGCGCATGGACGAGACCAGGTCGGGGTCGGCTATCAGGTAACCGAGCCGCAAACCCGCCAGGGCATGGTCTTTGGTCATAGAGCGAAGGATCGCCAGGCCGCCCGTTTCAAGTAGAGAGATGGTATCCCATGGCTGGTCGGCCAGGGTCATGTAGGCGTCGTCCAGCAACAGCGTCCCATGCTTCCGGGAGGCTTGGTGGACCGTCCGGACGACGCTTCGGGAAAGGTGCACGCCGGTGGGGTTGTTGGGATTGCAGAGGAACACCAGGCGGGGGCGGTGCTGTTCGATCTTTCGGATGGCGTCCGGAACCCCCCACCGGAAGTTGTTGGTCGCCTCCGCCCGGACCGCGACCACTTGGGCGCCGGCGATGGCGGAGGCCGCTCGGTATTCCCCGAAGGTCGGCTCGAATATCAGGCTCTTGTGTCCGGGACGAAGACGGCAGCGGGCCAAGAGGTGTATCAGTTCGGTGGAGCCATTGCCCACCAGAATCCACTCCTTGTCCACCCCCAACCGTTCGGAGAGCGCCTCTCGCAGCGCCAGGCTGTGGCGGTCGGGATAATCGGACAAAGCGGCCCCCGACACCGCTCGCCTGACCCGAGCCGAGGGCCCCAGGGGGTTGATGTTGGAACTGAAGTCCAGGACCTGTTCGGGCAAAAGGCCCACGGAACGGAGTTCGGCCGCATCGAGGCCGCCATGCACCGTGGTCGCTTCGGAACGGGACGATTCCATCAACTTGCCAGGCTCAGCCCGGCCATCATCAGCCCCAGGGTGACGACCAAGGCCAGCGCCGCAGTTCGTTCTCCGACCGCCACCGCCCGCCCGATGTCCGAGGGGGTGGGCTGCTTGAGTTCGCGCCCCAGGCAATAATGATCGGTCTTTTCCAACCTGGTCCCCAGCAGGCCGGCCATGGCGCTCATGGTCCACCCGGAATTGGGGCTGGCGGTGAGCCGGTGGTCTCGGAGCATGATTCTTGCGCCCCGGCCCGCAGGCAAACCGTCCAAAGCCCCGCTGAGCAGCAGCAACAGCGAGCTCAGGCGGGCAGGGATCAGATTGACGAGGTCGTCCAGTCGGGCGGATACCTTCCCCAGGTATTCGTAGACGCCCCGATAGCCGATCATGCTATCGAGGGTGTTCAACGCCCGGTAGGCGACCGCCCCCGGCATACCGAACAGGGCGAAGGCCAACCAAGGCGCCACAAAGCTGTCCGTGGTGTTCTCCGCCACCGACTCGATGGCGGCTGCCGCCCCGAGCGACGGGGTGAGGGCGGCAAAACGGCGACCCACCAGACTCCGGAGCAGGACTCGCGTCTGTTCGGGATCTCCCTCCACCAAAGATTGTTCGGTGCGCCGGGCGGCTTCGGAGAGCCCCCTGACCGTGAAGGTGGTGCGCAGCAGCAAGGCCCCACCCACCACATAAGCGATCTCTCCCAGACTCCGCAAGGCGGACATCATCCACCAGGCTGCGACTGCGCTGCCTCCCACCACCACCAGGGTGATGATCCCCCCGTACACCAGACCGGGCGCGGCTTTCCGGGGAGCGAAGCGTTCCAGCGCCCGCACGGCCCTCCCCATCCCAACCACCGGATGGACGGAGTTGGGCGGTTCGGGCAGAAGACTGTCCAAGGCAACGGCCAGCATGAGGATCACCGCGGGCTGGGCCAGGGGGTTCATGTCGTTGCTAACACAAATGCGGACACGGGTACTCCCAGGAGCGGATCAAAGGGGGTCGCCGCCCACCTCGCTCAATATGGCCACCGGCACGGGCGCCAACTTGGCCCGCAGATACTCTCCCAGGCCCTTGGCCTGTGGATCGGAACGGGTGCTGGAAGAAACGCCCTCTCCCAAGAGTCCCCGGACAACGAAATTGAGGGCCGACAGGTTGGGGAAAACGTGGCGTTCCACCCGCAGGTTGGCGGCTTCGGACACCAGTTGCCGGAACCGGGACACGGTCAGAAACTCAACCAGCCACTCGAACGCCGCGGCGCTTTCCACCCACACGCCGACATTGGCGTCCCCGCCTTTGTCGCCCGACCGGGCGCCCGCCACCCTTCCCAACGGGACCAGGGCCGTTTCCGCCCTTTGCCATCCGCCGGGCGGGGACGTTTCCCTCCCGGATTCGGTTGGGAGGGCGACGGTGGGACTCTGACCGGTGGCGGCCCCCGTTGACCAACCGGCCGGGGATACCTCCTCGGTCCGGTTTCCCATCTGGACCTGTTGGGTCACCTGGGAGGCCTCCACGGTGGTGGGCCAGTAGACCGCGTAGGGAGTGGCGTCCCGGGGTGGGGCGGTCATGAAGAACCCGGGATAATGGGCCAGGGCCAGTTCCACCGCCGCGCGGGAAAAACGCCGCCCGACCTTCTGCGCGTCGGGATCCTTGACCGTGATTCGCAGGTGGGACATGGCCGCCTGGTTGGTGGCGGGATCGGACCGGCCGGCGTCGGTGAAGGAAACGTGCGACTCGGCAAACCGGTCCGCGCCCCCCAGGCTGTGCCACAGCGCTTCGGTGACCAGTTCGGCCTTTCGACGGGCGTCCAAGCCGGTGATCACCAGGGTTACCTCGTTGCGGTATCCGCCCAGATAGTTGAGCGCCACCTTCAGAGTGGGGGGCGGCGGCTCTCCTCGGACGCCGGTTACCCTCACCCGGTCGGGACCGTCGGGGGTCAGCCTGATGGTGTCCAGTAAAGCGGTCACGTCGGGGTTGTGGTATCGGGGACCTCCCACCTCGTAGAGCAACTGGGCGGTGACCGTTCCCACTGTCACCATCCCTCCGGTTCCCGGGTGTTTGGTAATTACTGCCGACCCGTCGGCCTCCAGTTCGGCGATCGGGAACCCCACCCGCGCCAGATCCGGCACACGCTCGAAAAATGCATAGTTCCCACCGGTGCACTGGGCGCCGCACTCAATTATGTGGCCCGCCACCAAGGCCCCGGCCAACCGGTGGTGATCGTCGGCGCCCCAGTCGAAGGCCCACATTCCCGGCCCCATCACCAGGGCCGCGTCGGTGACTCTCCCGGTCACCACCACGTCGGCCCCCCGGCCGAGCGCCCGGGCGATGCCGGTCCCGCCCAGATAGGCGTGGGCGGTCAGGGGCTCTGAGCCCGGCGGCAGCGGCTGCCCGGTGTCAAAGTGGCGCAGTCCGTCGGCCTGTTGCATTTCGGTGACCCGATCGGTGAGGTCGTCTCCGGTGACCCAGGCGATCCGGGGCGCCAATCCCAGTCGATCCGCCATGGCCGCCAACTGCTCCGCCAAACCCGCCGGGTTCAGCCCCCCGGCGTTGGACACCACCTTTATTCCCCGGTCCAGGCAAGTTCCCAGCACCTGCTCCATCTGGGTGAGAAAGGTGCGGACATACCCGCCCCCGGGATCCCGGCGTCGCAGGCGCCAGAGAATCGCCATGGTCAATTCGGCCAAATAGTCCCCGGTCAGAACGTCGATCGGGCCGTCCTCCACCATTTCCCGGGCGGCGGCCAGCCGATCCCCGTAGAACCCGGAGCAGTTGGCGATGCGGAGGACAGTCAAGCAGTCTCCGCCTGCCCGGGTTCAACCATGCCGGGGGGTCTCCCGGCAAAGCGCCTCGACCTGGTCGGGCGCCTTGGGCAGTTCGGCGGTCAGCACCGTCGCCCCATCGGCGGTGATCAACACGTCGTCCTCGATCCGGACCCCGATCCCCAGGAACTCAGGCGGTATTTCATGGCGGACCTTGGGAGCCTCGTCACGCGCTTTCTTGTGACGGGCGGCGGCGGAGGGATCGAGCATTCGCTCCCTGGTCCAGGCGTCGGCGTCATGTTCCAGCATTGTGAACTCCACCTCGGGGCGGGCCGGGTCCACATACAACCCCGGCTCGACGGTGAGAGCCATTCCCGGCTCCAGGGCGCGGTGGGCGCCGTTGCTCCGATATGCCCCCACGTCGTGCACGTCCATCCCCAGCCAGTGGGAGGTGCCGTGCATGAAAAACTCCTGATAGAGGTGCATTCCCATCGCCTCCTCCACCCCGGTGGGCAGAAGACCCAGTTCCACCATCCCCTCCACCAGCACACCCAGCGCCGCCTCGTGAGAGGACCTGATGTGGGCCCCGGGTCGGCAAACCGCCAAGGCGACCTGCTGGGCATCCAGCACCACCTGGTAGACCCGGCGTTGGGCAGTGGTGAACGACCCCGAAACGGGGAAGGTGCGGGTGATGTCCGAGCTGAAGTGATGCAGTTCACAGGCCGCGTCCACCAGCAGCAGGTCGCCCTCCTCCATGCGTCGGCGGTTCTCCGTGTAGTGGAGAATGCAGGCGTTGGGCCCCGACGCCACAATCGACGGATACCCGTCGCGGGTGGAACCTCCCATCCTCCAAACGTTTTCCATCGCAGCCTGCACCTGGTATTCCCACCGACCCGGCGCGGCGACGCGCATGGCTTCCCGGTGGCCTTCCACGGTCAACGCGCAAGCCTGACGGAGCCACTCGATTTCCTGGGAAGACTTGCGCAAACGAAGCTCGGACAGAAGAACCCGAAGATCGAGAAGCCGGCGGGGAAACTCCATCCCCAGCCGGGTTCGCAAGGCGTGAGCCTTGTCCAGCAGGTTCATGATCGGCCTGGTCCGGGGGTCGGCCGCCAGGGAAATCCAGATATCCGATCGTCCTGCGGCCAGTTCCAGAAGGCGTTTCTTCAGTTCTCCGATGGGATGGGCGGCGTCGGCGCCGTAGACCTCTGTGGCGCCCTCCACTCCCGCCCGTTTTCCGTCCCAGATCTCCTTTTCCCGGTCCTTGGGTTGCACAAACAGCGTGAACTCTCCGTTGGGGTGTCCGGGAGCGATCACCGCCACGGCATGGGGTTCCTCAAATCCGGTGAGGTAGTAAAAGTCGGAGTCCTGGCGAAAGGGATGCTCAACATCGGGATTGCGGGCGGCGGGCGCCGCGGCCATCACCACCGCCAGACCCTGGGCGCCGATCATTTCGGCCAGTCTCCGCCGGTTGCTGGTGAAGGGGTGTTGCATTCCTGTCCTCGGGGCCAAAGAAAGTGACACCGGAAAGGATAAGGGACATAGACCGAGGCCCGACCTCGGTAATGGCCACATGGTTCCGCCCCGCCGCCACCGCCGGATGAACCGCAGAGGAAGGCAACCGTCACATGGCGCTGATACATTCGGTAGATGGCATTTCCGGGTCCCGATGTGTTGGGGAGAGGCGTGGTGGTCTCAGCAGACGGAGAGTCGCCGCTTCGGGGCGCCGAGCGGGTGGTGATTGACCATGCGGTCTTGTCCACCCGGTCCGTCCTGGAGGAGACGGTGGACCGTTTGCATCGGACATGGGCGCAGCGGCGTCCGGTGACCGTGGAACTGAGGGTGGAGGTCTCCGAACTGCGTCAACCGGTGGTGGAGAAGCAGGACCCCTGGAAACTCGGCCCCGGCTATCTCCCCGGGCTCGAACGGCTGCACTATTTGGTGTGGGCCAACAACTGGGACGGGCGGGGAGAGAACCCCGTGTGGTGGTGGAGCGCCAAGGCCGGGCGCCTGGGGGCGCAGGCCGGCGGTCGGGCCGACATCATCCTGCCCGGCGGTGAGCAGGCGTGGGTGGACGGTGGACCCCGGGCTTCACTGGACCTTCCGGTAGTCCATTGCCAGACGGTGGAGCAAGGGCGGCTGCTCCTGCAACCTCCCGCCCGCGGTTCCCGGGCCGATCTGGCCGACGACCAGCAGGCGGCGGTGGAGCACCCCTTCGGCCCGGTGCGGGTGATTGCTCCGGCCGGATCGGGCAAGACCCGCACCCTGGGGGCTCGCCTATTGCACCTGGTGGATGACCGGGGCGTCGAACCGGGAATCGTGACCACGGTGGCGTACAACAAGCGGGCGGCCGAAGAATTGCGGCAGCGCCTGCAGAGGGACGACCTGCACATCCGCACTATCCACGCTCTCGGGTGGGCGATCATCCGTGATGTCCGGCCGGACGCCACCCACCTGGACGAACGGGCCGTCCGGTCCCGGCTGGCAGGCATGATCCCCCGCCGGCCCCGCCCCAACACCGACATCATCGGGCCCTATCTCGAGGGTCTGGCCGAAATCCGCATGGCCCTTCGGGATCCGGTGGAAGTCGAGGGAGGCCGAAATGACGCGGAAGGCTTGGCCGAGATCTTCCCCCGCTACCGGGCGCTGCTCCGGAATCGCAACGAGATTGATTTCGACGAACAGATCTACGGGGCGGTGGAACTGCTGCTGGCCGACCCCGACCTTCGGCGCCGTTGGCAGAAGCGTTGTCAGCACTTGTTGGTGGACGAATTCCAGGACCTGACCCCGGCCTACCTGCTCCTGTTGCGACTACTGGCCTCTCCGGGATTGAATGTCTTCGGGGTGGGAGACGACGATCAGACCATCTACGGCTATGCCGGCGCCGATCCGAGGTTCCTGATCGAGTTCGACCGCTACTTTCCCGGGGCCGGGTCTGCGGGGCTGACCATCAACTACCGCTGCCCGTCCGAGGTGGTCACCGCCGCGTCCCACCTGCTCTCGCACAATCGGATTCGAGTGCCCAAGACCATCAAGGCGGCTTCTGCGCCGGAACTGGGAAGCCTCCGGATCATCACTCCGGCGCTTCCGCAACTGGCCGTCGAGGCCACAGAACCCATCGGCGAATGGCTGAAGGAGGGGGCGCCGCCCGGGGAGATCGCCATCCTGGCCAGGGTCAACTCGGCCCTTCTCCCGGCGTTGGCTGCTCTGGAGAGGACGGGAATTCCTTTCCGTTCCCGGCTTGACCCGGGGTTATTGAATCGCACCACCATACGAGCCGCCCGGGCGTGGATCAGGTTGGCGCTGCGCCCCGAGTCGATGACCAAAAGGGATCTGATGGAGGCGGTGCGCCGCCCGGCCCGTCGGATCACCCGGCTGGCCTATGACCTGATTCCCGACCAGGGCCTGGCATTGTCCGATTTGGCCGCTGTGGGCAAGGGGCTTGATGAACGACGGGCGTCCAATTGGACAAAATTCGTCGACGCCATCGAAGAGGGAGCACAGGTGGCGGCCCGGGACGACTCGGGCCGTTTTCTGGATTACCTTGCCCGAGAAGTGGGCCTGGGCAGGGCGGCGGGCGCCTTGGACTCCGGGCGGAGCAGGGTCGATCGCTCCACCCACACCGACGACCTGGTCGCCCTGCGCCGTACGGCCGCCGTGTACCAACGCCTGGCCACCTTCGAGGACAAGCTACGTAACCTGCTGCGGGCCAAGGCCTCCCCGGATTCGGGCGTTATGGCCACCACCATCCACCGGGTAAAGGGATTGGAGTGGGATCGGGTAGTCGTATTCGGCGCCGACGCCGGGTTGATGCCCCATGTCCTGGCGGAGGATCCGGAAGAGGAACGCCGGATCTTCCATGTGGCCATCACCAGAGGCCGCCAACAGGTGGTGGTAGTGGCCGAGAAGGGAAGGGAGTCGCCGTTCCTGCGGGAAATGACCGAGAAGTTCCGCCCTCAACCGCGCCGGCGTCCCGGCCACCGGCTGGTCCCACCGGTCCCCGGCGCCGAGCAAACGGAAAGTGACTCCCCCAGGGAATCCGTTCTTCCATATGATGAGGCTCTTTATGAAGCCCTTCGGCAATGGCGTCTTGAGGTGGCCCGGGAGACCAAAGTGTCCGCTTTTATCATTTTCTACAATCGCACCCTGGAGGAGATTGCCCGCCATCGTCCCCGCAACCGGTCGGAACTGCTTCGTATAAGCGGCATCGGGCCGGCGAAGCTTGCCAAATACGGTGCAGAGGTGCTGGAGGTGGTGAGGTCGCACCCACCGCCCTAATCCCTCGACGAAACAACCCGCCGGAGGTCCGTCGTCTCAGATGCCCTTCAGCCAATCGGAGATGATCTGTCCGATCTCGGGTCCGGAGTCCTCTTGGATGAAGTGGGTTCCTCGCACGGTCTTCTCGGTCTGGTTGGGCCAGGTGCGGCAATGTTCCCGTTGCTTTCCGATCAGGATGGTCCCCGGGTCGGCGTTGACAAACAACTTGGGCGCCTCGCTCTGCGTCAGCCATTTGGCATAGTCGGCGGCGATCTCGGTTACATCCTCGGGCTCTCCGTCGATGGGGATCTCCCGTGGCCAGGTGAGGGTGGGCCGACGACTTTCCCCTCCTTCCGTGTAGGGTCGGCGATACTCGTTCATCACCTCGTCGGACAGAGGGTCCAACACCGAGGCGGGGAGAATTCTCTCCACGAACACGTTCTTGGCCAGCACGATCTCCTCGCCCGCCGGTGATCGCATGGCCTTGAAAATGGCAGTGGCAGGTCCCGGCCAGTTCTCCCAGGACACCGGACCCACGATCGTTTCCATGTAGACCAGGCCTCGCACGGCGTTCCGGTGGCGGTTGGCCCAGTCGAAAGCCAGCGCCCCACCCCAGTCGTGTCCCACCAGGACCACGTTGTCGGTGATGCCCACCGCTTCCAGCCATCCATCCAGGTAGCGACGATGCTCCACGAAGCGGTAGGAGCCCGGGCCGGAGTCGTCCAACTTGTCGGAATCTCCCATCCCGATCAGATCGGGCGCCAGGCAGCGACCCTGCCCGGCCACCGGAGGAATAACCTTCCGCCACAGAAAAGAGGAGGTGGGGTTGCCGTGCAGGAACACGATGGGGGGACCCTCCCCCTCCTCGGTGTAGGCCATGCGCTTCCCCAGGACTTGGATGTGTTTTTTGGTGGATGCGAAGTTGCTCATAAGGCAAGCCTAGAACCGGACAGCCACCGCAGTCGGGTCTGGCATCGAGACCGGTTTTCCCCTAGCCTGAGGCGACATGGATCTTTCGCAGGCTCTTTACACCACCCGCGCCATGCGGCGGGTGCGTTTCGACCCCATTCCCGATCAGGTGGTGCAGGCCATGTTGGACGCGGCCGTGCGCTCGCCGTCGGGTGGCAATTCACAAAACTGGCGCTTTCTGGCGGTCACCGACCCCCAGACGAGGGCCAAGATAGGCGCGTTCTATCGGGAGGCCTTCGAGGTGCTGCTGGACACGGTGTACGGCAAGGCGCTGGAAAAGGCCCGGCAAAAGGGGGATGAGGCCACCCTGGCGGTGTTCAGTTCGGCACAATGGCTGGCCGAGCATGCGGATCGCGTGCCGTTGTGGCTCTTTTTCTACGGGAGGGGCGATGATTCGGGGGCCTCCATCTATCCGGCGGTGTGGAGCGCCATGTTGGCCGCCCGGGGACATGGGGTGGGTACCTGTCTCACCACCATCCTGGGGTCGTTCCGAACCGAGGAAGTGGACCAACTGTTGGGAGTTCCCCCCGACCGGGGATGGAAGCAGGCGGCGGCGGTTCCCTGCGGGTATCCCACCGGACGTTGGGGAGTGGCTTCCCGCCGTCCGGTCCACCAGGTGACCTACGCCGACCGATGGGGCAGTCCGGTTGCCTGGCGGGTCGACCAACCCCTTTGGGAGGATGACGCAACCTGACCGGCGCCGGTCTCCGGGGGCGCCAGAGGCCTACCTCGTTATCTGGCCGAACAGTCGCTCGTAGGTTGATATGGCCGCCCGGTCGGTGAAGCCGGCCACGTAATCCACCGCCCTCATCCGAGCCGAGTCGCCGGGAAGGCCGTATTCGGGGGGCAGGTCCTCGGGATGTTGGAGGTAATGCTCAACCAGGGCGGTGATCACCCCCACCGCCCATTGGTGTTCTCGCTTGCGGTCGGGACTCTCGTACACCCTCTCGAACATCATGGTGCGGAAATCGGTCATCAACGCCAGGGCCGCCGGGTCCATTGACACCTTTCCGGTCCGAACCGACTCCTCGATCACGGCTCGGGTCATGCCCGACACCCACATTTGCGGTGGGCCGAAACCGGCGATCATGTCGGCCGGGATGTCGCGTGAGGAGAGCGCGTTGTGACGGAAGGCGTCATCCAGATCGTGAGTCAGGTAGGCGATGCGGTCGGCAAATCGACAGAGCATGCCCTCGGGGGTACGGGGACCGGGGTCGATGCGCCACGTATGGCCCCGGATGCCGTCCAGGGTCTCGAAGGTGAGATTGAGCGGCTCCAGCAGATTTACCAGCCGGATCCCGTGGGCGGCGTGATGCCATTCGCCCTCCTCCAGGTAGGGGGACAGGGCTTCCTCGCCCACGTGACCGAAAGGAGAATGCCCGATGTCGTGGCCCAGGCAGATCGCCTCGGTGAGGCTTTCGTTGAGGCCCAGCGCCACGGCCAGGGTCCTCCCGATCTGGGCCACGTGGATGGTGTGGGTCAGGCGGGTGATGACGTGGTCGCCGGGTGGGTCGGGGAAGACCTGGGTCTTGTTGCGCAGTCGGCGAAAAGCCTTGGAGAACAGCAGGCGATCCCGGTCGATCTGAAACGGGGTCAGCAGGTCGTCGTCCGGCTCAGGCGCCGCCCTCCCCGCCGAGCGCGCCGAGCGGGTGGCGATGGGCGACAGGGATTGTTCCGCCCGCTGGCGAGAACGACGGTCGCGTAGCCGGATGGGCGGTTTGTCCGGCGGCGGCTTCAAGTTCTTCCCCTCCCTCCGCGTCGGCCTCTTCGGATGCTTGCGGTGCGGTCCTCGGGCATGTGTCCGTGGCCGAATATACCATTCGGAGGGATGGAACATCGCGCGCTGTACCGCAAATACCGGCCCCAGGTGTTCGGGGAGGTGATAGGACAGGAACATGTGACCCGCACCCTGGTCCGAGAAGCGCGGGAGAGGCGGGTGGCGCACGCTTATCTGTTCGCCGGGCCGCGGGGGACCGGGAAGACCTCCACCGCCCGGATCCTGGCCAAGGCCATCAACTGCGAGGATCCCCGGCCCGATGGTGAGCCCTGCGACGGGTGCGCCACCTGCGGAGCCATCACCGCCGGCAGTTCACTCGATGTCCAGGAACTGGACGCCGCCTCTCACAATTCGGTGGAGAACATCCGAGAGATTCGGGTGCAGGTCACCATGGTGGCGGCCGGGCCCTCCGCTCACCGGGTCTTCATCCTCGACGAGGCGCACATGCTCTCCGCCGCGGCCTGCAATGCCCTGCTCAAAACCCTGGAGGAACCTCCTCCCAACGTTCATTTCATCCTGGCCACCACCGAGCCCTACAAGCTGCTGGACACCATCCGCTCCCGCAGCCAGCGGTTTGACTTTCATCCCGTGCCGGCCGAGGTGCTCGCCGCTCATCTGCGTTGGGTGGCGGAGCAGGAGGGATACGAGGTGGCGGAGGGGGGCCTGGAGACCGTGGCCCGCCATGCCCAGGGAAGCGTCCGAGATTCGTTGAGTCTCTTGGAGCAGGTCGCCGCCCTGGGCGATGGGAAGGTGACCTCCCAGGGCGTGGAGCAGGCCTTGGGGGTGGCCAACCGGGAGACGATGACCGACTTGGCCCGGGCGGTGGCCGATCAGGACGCACCGGCGGTGCTGTCGCTGGTGGCCCGCCTCGACCGAGGGGGGGTGAACCTCCGCTCCTTTATTTCCGACGCCCTCGGGTTCTTCCGGGGGGTCTATCTGGCTCACCATCTCCCCGCTCCCGAGTCGGTGGTGGAAGAGCCCAAGGAGGTGATCGCCGACTGGAAGAAGACCGCCGAAGTCCTGGGAGTCTCCGAGGTCAATCGGGTGATCGATCAATTGGGAGAGGCCTTGATCAAGATCAGGGAGGGCCGGGAGGAACGGCTCATGTTGGAGATGGCGCTCCTCTGGATTGTCCGTCCCGAAACCTCCTTTCACCCGGCGGCGCTGCTGCGGCGGATCGAGGCGTTGGAAGCCCGAATCGGGGAAGGCCGGGCAGTGAAAGACGGGGGCGGGATAGCCGACGGTCAGGTCGTCCGGCGGCCGACCACGGGGCGTGATGGTCCGGCCCCATCGGCCCAACCCCGCCCGGTAAGCGCCGGGCAGGCTGCGCCCAAGCAGGCGGATCCTGTTCCGCCACCCGCTGTCACCCCCACACCCGAGGTTGCCCCATCCGACTCCGGTCCCCCGACCCTGGAGAGGCTGCGGGACCTTTGGCCGACGGTGGTGGGCGGCTTCGGCGGCATGGACGGCGCTCTTCTTCGCCCCACTACCCCGGTGGCTTTGGAAGGCGGACGGTTGGTTATCGATTGCTCGGATGTGTTCCGACGAGACCGGCTGGAAGAAAGAAACGCCCCCAGCCGGATAGGCGACGAGCTGGAGAAGCTGATCGGCCGGAGAATCAAGGTGGAGTTCATCGTCCAGCAGCGTGACGATGTCTCCCTGGCGGCGACCGGCGGCAAGCAAACGCCACCGGCTCCCTCCCCGGAGCCGTCACCGGCGGCGAAGGCTCCCGATGCGCCACCTCCGAGCCCCGGGCCGGAAAACGACCGTAGGGAGCCGTCGGCGATGGCTTCAGGGGGAAGGGTCGAGGTTTCCGACCCCGAGGGAGCCGAACCCACCGACCACGATGAACCCGGCGCCGACGATATCACAGCCTTCTTCGAAGCGGCCGAGATCTCGGTCACCGACGTGGAGCGCCAATCGGGTCCCAGTCTGTTCTAGGCGGCTGCTGATCAATAGGTGTTGGGGGTGGGGGTTTGGGTGGGTTGCTGTTGTCCATGTTTGGGCTCCCCGTTTGGCGGACTGTTGCGAATTCGGGGCTTTGTGAAAAGGTGGGGGGTTTCACTGTTTTGACGGGGGATTCCCACAGGCTGTCTCAGCTCTCCAATACCCTGAGGTAAGTGATGAAATTTGAGGCGCCCGTCCAGCGGGTGATAGACGAATTTGCCCGGTTGCCCGGCATCGGGGCCAAGACGGCCCAGCGCCTGGCCTTTCATCTCATGTCCCTTCCCAGGGAAGCGTCCGAGCGCCTGGGTGAGGCGATCCTGGAGATGGCGGAGAAGGTCAAGAATTGCGTCCGGTGTTTCAACCTCACCTCCGAAGAGCTGTGCTCTATCTGCCGTGACCCGCGGCGGGATCACACCTTGGTGTGTGTGGTGGAACGACCCCAGGACATCTCGGTTATCGACCGCACCAACGAGTTTCGGGGCGGATACCACGTTCTGGGGGGCGCCCTATCACCGTTGCGGGGAATGGGACCCGAACAACTGCGAGTCCCCGAGTTGGAGAACCGGATCGAAGCCGAGGGAATCACCGAGTTGGTGGTGGCCACCAACCCGACGGTGGAAGGGGACGCCACCGCCTTGTATCTGGCCCGGGTATTCAAACCCCGGGGCGTGCAAATCACCCGTCTGGCGTTCGGACTGCCGGTGGGCGGTGATCTGGACTACGCCGACGCCCAAACCGTGTTTCACGCCCTCTCGGGCAGAAAGCAGATGTAAGCCGGCCGGCGCCGGTAGCCCTTTCGCCGGCATCGCCCGGAAAAAACCCTGTCCCCGCCCTTGACTTTTGTCCCACCGCCGATCCATAGTGAAGAAGTAACAACAAATAGCAGGGCAGTCCGGACTCCCTCGCTCATGATTTGGGCGCTACCCGGTGAAGAACCCCAAATCGGTTTCCCCGGGCCGGCCCCCAAATAGCCGACGGCAGAAATCCTTCGGTACGGACGGGCCGTGCGCCCGTGCGCAAAATTTCGACGGAACGGCGGCGGCGGGTCGGAAGGGGAAACCCAAAAATTAAAGGTCGAATTCGGGGCGGCGGGCGGCCCCGAGCTGTGAAACGAGTCAGCCGAGGCGAGCGGCCATCATGCGGCGGAGTTCGGCGGCGAGAGCCGGGGCATCGGCGGTTTGCAATTCGCCGTTCCGCACCACCACTCGTCCGGCCACCACCACGTGACGAGGGCGGCGTCCGGGGGCGGCCCACAGGAGTCCCGCCAGGTTGTCCCCCACGCCCGCGTCCTCGGGGCCGGTGATGTCGTAGCAGCACAGGTCGGCGGCGGCGCCCGGTTCCAGGTGTCCCAGTTCCGGGCGGCCCAATCCCCGGGCCGATCCGGTGGTGGCTGCTCCAAGAAGTTCGAGGGCGTTGGGTGGGCGGTCGGTGAGACCTCCCACCTGCAGCGCCAGGCGGGCGTCGGCCAGCAGGTTTCCGGCATCGTTGTATCCACCGCCGCTGGTGCCCAGGCCCACGGTGACCCCGGCGTCCAACAACCGGCCCACCTCGCAGATCCCCAGACCCATCGGGATGTCGAATCCGGGCGCATGCGTGGCGGAGACCTGCGCGTCGGCCAGGCGCGTCCGCTCAGATGGGGAGATGTCACACAGATGAGCGATGGTGACATCGGGTTCGAGCCACCCCCATTCCTCCAGGATCTCCAAGGGGCGGCGGCCGTCATAGCGGGCGGCGGCGCGTTCCACGTCCACCCCCTCGTTGGCTTGCGTCCGACGGCGAAGCCCCCACTGGCGGGCTGCCTCGGAAAAGATCGTGAACGTCTCGGGGCCATCGGAATGGACCCCGGCCGGACCGCAGGTCATCTGCAGCATGCCATCGGGGCTGTGAGCCGGGTAGTGGTCCATCACCGATTCCAGTCCCGAGGCCACGGCTTGGGGCGGGTCGCCCGCCGACCCGTAGCCGAACACCAACCGGCCTCCCAAGCGACGAGCGGCGGCCACCGTGGTGTTCACCATTTCCAGCGGGTTCTCACCGGCGGGCCAGGTGAAGTGATGGTCGGCCACCGTGGTAACTCCCGCCAGGAGTCCCTCCGCCACACCCACCGCCGCCGCCGCGGCCCCCAGCGCGGGATCCACCCTCGCCCGGCGGTAGTAGCCGGCCATGGCGCCCAACCAGTCGCCCATGGAAAGATGCCGGGTGCCCTCCAGGGTGCGGAAGCCGCTCTGCAAGAGATGGTGGTGAGCATTCACCAGACCGGGGATCACCAGGCACCCGGTGGCGTCAAGCACTTCGCCGTCGGTCCGGGCCGGCGGCGAGATCGGATCCGACCTCAACTCCAACACCCGACCCTCCCCACAGACCACCTCCGCGTTTTCCATTCTCCGGAAACCGGTCCAGACTTCCCGGGCGTTTCGCACGGCCAGCATCGAAGAAGATGCTAAACGAGGGTATACCATACCTCCAATGGTGGCTGCCCTCTCCCGACGCTTGGAGGACCTGACTCTCCCCCAGGTCAGAGAGATGGTCGGGCCTTCCTCGATCCTGATGTTGCCGATCGGATCGGTGGAGCAGCACGGGCCCCATCTGCCCATGACCACCGACCATCTGGTGGCATCGGAGGCCGCCGAGGCGGTGGCGAGGAAATGTGGAAGGGAACTGGACCTGTGGCTGTTGCCCACCCTGGCGGTTTCCAAGGCCAACGAGCATGCCTGGGCGCCGGGCACCCTGTGGCTTTCGGCCACCACCCTGCTGTCGGTGATCGGGGATATCGCCTCTTCGGCGGCCACCACCGGGGCGGGGCGTCTGGTATTCCTCAACGCCCACGGGGGGAACACCGCCCTGTTGGTGGTGGCCTGTCGGGAAGTCCGGCTGGCCACGGGCCTTCAGACCTTTCTGCTGCATCCGTTTCTGCCTCCCGATCACGGAGGACGATCCACCACCGCCCCCACCGGCGAACTGGGCATGGGAATCCACGGCGGCCATGACGAAACTTCGATGATGCTCCACCTGCGTCCCGACCTGGTGGACATGAGCCTGGCCGTCCGCCGGGTCCCCGATCGACTGGCCGACAACCGGCATGTGCGTTTCGGGGGGTCGGTTCCATTCGGATGGACCTCCGATGACTTCGGTTCCCTCGGACACATCGGCGACCCTTGCGGGGCCACCGCCGAGCAGGGTGAAGCCCTGTTTGAAGGGGCGGTGAAGTTGCTGTGCGAGCAATTGGCCGAAATAGGAAAGTTCGATTTCGGCGTCTGATCGGCGACTGGCCCACCCCGTTCAGCAAGCGGACGCCGTCGGGTGTCCCTGCCCGGAGAGAGGCTAAAATGGCTCTCAGGCCCACTCGGCCCACCTGACCCGCGACAGGAGAGCGATAACCCTTGGAGACCGGCGTTTTTCTGTTCGGAGCAGTGGAGATGGACGACGTGGGGGCAGGCCCACCGCTTCCCACCGATCGGCGCTACAACCAAAAGCAAATGTGGTACGCGGCGGAACGCATGCTGGACATGGGGGTGATCACCGAGCAGAGCGGTTTCGACATCTTCTGGTTGACCGAGCACCATTTTCAGTACGAGGGGTACGAGGTCATTCCCAATGCGGTGTTGTTCGGGGCGGTGCTGGCCGAACGCACCGAGACGCTTCGGATCGGCGCATTGTTCAATATCGTGCCGCAATGGAACCCGCTGCGCTTCGCCGAGGATTTCGCCACCATGCACAACCTGTCGGGAGGACGGGGGGTGTTGGGGGTGGGTCGGGGCACGGTGCCCCGCGAGGCGCAGACCCTCGGATCGATGATCGGAAGTCATGACAATCCCGACAAGGCCGAGGCGGACCGCATCAACCGAGAGACCTTTGACGAGACCATGGACGTGATCATGGCCGCCTTCGAGAACGAGCGTTTTTCCTACCGTGGGCGACATTTCCAATATCCCCCACCCGGCATTCCCGATCGAGGCGGGACGGTGCAGACCCTGACCCTGGTGCCTCGCCCTCTCTATCCCTTCGACACCTGGCAGGCCATCACCTCGCCTCCCACCTTGGAGTACGTGCCCAAGCGGGGCTGGGGAGGAGTGTTCTGGCTCAAGCATCACCGCTTCACCGTGGGGTGGTGGAACCGCTTTGCGGAGTTGTACCAAGAGGCGCAGGGAGAGGCGCTGGAACCCGGCCAAAAGCGGATGCTGGTGCTCAACGTGCGAGTGGAGGACACCCACGAACAGGCCTGGGAGGCGGTCCGACCGGGGCACGACGAGTTCTGGAAATTCCTGGGACCCTACGGTTGGAGCAGGGGATACATGGGGGAGGACGGAAAACCCTCACCGCCCGGGCTGATCCCCACCCTGGAGCAGTCGGTGGAGCAGAAGACCTGGGTGATCGGAACCCCCGAGGAAGTGGCGGAAGGCATCGCCTTCTACCAGGAGGCCTTGGGCGGTTTGGAGCACCTGACGGTGTTCCCCCACATGCCCGGCGACTCCTATGAACGGTGCGCCGAGCAGATCCAACGTTTGGGCGAAGAGGTCCTTCCTCTCCTCTAGCCCCCGATTCGACGTAATGGATACCCCGATGCCAGGTACGGTGGCCGGATGAGCCGAAGCGGCGCCCGCAGTGGTGCTCCGATGGTGGCGGTGGTGAGCTATTCGGATCGCCTGCCGTCCAAACTGGCGCCGGTGGGCGAGGAGGCCCGGCTTCGGGCGGCGTCCACCCGAGAGGGGCTGGACGCCATTTTGCCGGAGGCGGAGATCGTCCTGGTCTGGAACTACAAGTCGGGCTTGCTGGCGGACTCGTGGCCTTTGGCCCGGAAAGTCAACTGGGTGCATGTGGCGGCGGCGGGGGTGGACGGTCCGCTGTTCCCCGGGTTGGTGGAAAGCGAAGTGGCGCTCACCAACGCCGCAGGGGTGTTCGATCATCCCATGGCGGAATGGGTGTTGATGATGGTGCTCGCCTATGTGAAGGAACTGTTCGAGAACGTGGAGTTCCAACGCCGCCGACATTGGGGCTATCGGGAGGTGGGGGTGCTGGAGGGGCAGCGGGTGTTGATCGTCGGCGCAGGCGGTATCGGCCGGGACATCGCCCGGGTGTTGCGCGGCATGGGGATGGATGTTCAGGGAGTGGCCCGTAGCCATCGACAGCCCGATCCGGATTTTGGAGTGGTCCATCCGGTCACTCAGCTTGATCGACTGCTGCCGTGGGCCGACTTCGTGGTGGCGGCCCTTCCTCTCACGCCTCACACCCGGGGCCTGTTCGGAGCGCGGCAATTCGCCCTGATGAAGGACACAGCCCGGTTCATCAACGTGGGGCGGGGCGCCTCGGCCGATGAGAACACTCTGATCGCGGCCCTGCAGGACGGACAAATCGCCGGGGCCGCCCTGGACGTGTTCGTCACCGAACCGCTGCCGCCGGACAGTCCGCTGTGGGCCATGCCCAACGTCTATGTGTCGCCCCACATGTCAGGAAGCGGATTCGAAGAACGCCTGGCCGCCCAGTTCCTCGACAATCTCCGCCGCTACAAACAAGGCCAACCCCTGCTGAATGTGGTGGACAAACAACTCGGGTTCGTCCCCTACCGCGGCTGAACCGCAAAACGCCGAGCAGGGCCTCAGAGGCTGCGGCCGCCTTCGATCACGATCACCTGGCCGGTGATGAACGAGGCGCGGTCGGAGCAGAGAAAGGCCACCAGGTCGGCGATTTCGTCGGGATGGGCGGCCCTTTGCAGAGGGGTGCTTCTGACCAGCTTTTCTTTCACTTCCGGCGGCATGGAGCGGGTCATGGTGGTTTCGGTGAGCCCGGGCGCCACCGCGTTGCATCGGATTCGGGGGGCCAATTCCCGCGCCATCGCCCGGGTCATTCCCACCAGCCCTCCCTTGGACATGGCGTAGTTGAACTGGCCGAAGCTTCCCAGATAGGCCCGGGAGGACAGACTCACCACCGCCGATCCTTCCTGCAGATAGGGGATCAGACGCCGGGTCAGCAGGTATGCCGCGCCCAGGTTCACCTCCACCACCGCTCTGAAATCCTCCTCGGTCATCTTCACCAGCCGGGCGTCCCGGATGATGCCGGCGTTGTTCACCAGCGCCGCCAATCTTGCTCCCCGGTGTTCCACCGCCTCCGCCACCGCCTCCCTGCCTTCGGGGGCGCCCAGGTCCGTCACCACCGCGATCGCCTGGTCGCCATCTCCCAATGTGGCAGCCGTTTCGGTGACCGCGGGGTTGATGTCCACCATCAGCGTGAGGTGTCCATTCTCGACCAGTCGGCGAGCGATCGACCGTCCGATGCCCTGGGCGGCCCCGGTCACCACCGCCACGGAGCGGCTCATGGAAGCGCCCGCGCCAGGTGAGTGGAGCCCAGCCGGATCAATTCCCCGGTGGTCCCCGGGCCGTCGAGCAGTCGGGCTATCCAGGTGGCGACCGTCGGGGGATCGGAGGAGTGATCAGTGGCCAGCACGTTGGCCGGTATCCCGGCCCGGACGGTCTCCTGGGCCAGATCGCGGGCCGCCGACAACAGGCCGGTGGCCACCATGGCCCTGCCGGCGCCCCGCCGGCCCAGCAGGTCGGCGCTGTCCACTACATACACCACCGGGGCGGCGGCCCGGGCGGCGCTCCGGGAAAGGGTGAAGGCTTCTGTCAACTCGTCGGAGATGTCCCGCCAGTCGTCTCCCATTGTTTGATCCGCCCAGAACACCAGGCCATGGGCGATGGCGCCGGGGACAACGCCGGCCCCGGCCAGCCGCTCTTCCCAACCGGGCGGCACTCGCAAGTAGCTACGTATCATGGCTCTGCCAATCTACACCGCAATCCAGGACTGCCCCTTCGGAGACCAGCGTGGAGATTTCCCCAGGCTCGGCCCCCAGTTCCGCCAGCACCTCGGCGGTGTGTTCACCCAGCCTCGGCGCCCGAATGTCGGACCGGGCAGTCTCGGCGTTCATCCGGAAGGGAGAGCCGGTGAGGGTCGTCTCGCCACCAACCCCACGGTCTTCCCGGTAGAACATCTCCTGAGCGGAAACCTGTGGATCTTCCATCACTTCGGGCAGGGTCAGGACTTTCCCCACCGGCACACCCGCCGAGCTGATTTTCTCCACCCAGGCGTCCACCCCGCCGGTCCGGAATATGGCCCCCAACTCCCGGGCCAGGGCCGCCCGGTTGGCTACCCGGTCGGGGTTGGTGGGGTAGAGGTCCGCCAGGTCCGGACGATCCACCACCGCACACAGGCTGCGAAAGTGGGAATCCGCCACCACGGCCAGGGCCAACCATCCGTCCTGGGTCTCGAACAACTGGTTGGGAGCAGTGAAGGGCGAGGCGGTCCCGGTGCGGGTCGGCTGCTTGCCTTGGGCCACCGCGATGGCGTTCCAAGTTGATTGAGCGGCGATCAGGCCGTCCCGGAGGGAGACCTCCACCGCCTTTCCCTTGCCGGTGCGGGCTCGTTCCACCAGGGCAGCGCAGATCAGCAGGGCAATGTTGGTCCCGGCCAGGAAATCACCGATGGTGGTGGCGGTCTTTTGGGGCTGGTCGTCGGGGTGTCCGGCCAGTGAGATCATCCCCGATTCGGCCTGAAAGATCAGATCGATGCCCGGTCGGGCGGCGTCGGGCCCCCGGGCGCCGAAGGCGGACACCGTGGCGTAGATGATCCCGGCATTGAGTTCTCGCACCTGCGGTTCGGCCAGGCCGATCCGCTCCATGGCGCCGGAGCGAAGATTGTGCAGCAGTACGTCGGCGGCGCCGATCAACTCCCGCAGCCACCGCCGCGCCCGCGAATCGCGAAGATCCAGCGCCACCGACCGTTTTCCCCGGTTCATGGCCAGAAAAAAGGCGGATTCTCCCCCCACAAAGGGAGGAAAGGAGCGGGAGAGGTCGCCGCCGGGCTGTTCGACTTTGATGACTTCCGCTCCCAGATCGGCCAGGGCCATCCCTCCGTAGGGAGCGCCCACCAGGTTGCCCATCTCCACCACCCTTGTCCCCGACAGTGGGCCGGAGCCGAGGGTCACGCCCTCTCCACCACCACCGCGATTCCCTGCCCCACTCCGATGCACATGGTTGCCAGCCCGAAGCGTCCTCCCCTTCGGGAAAGCTCGTGCACCAGGGTGGTCAGGATGCGGGCGCCCGAACATCCCAGGGGATGCCCGAGTGCGATCGCTCCGCCGTTCACATTGACGATGTCCGGGTCGATCCCCAGTTCATTCCGACACGCCACCGCCTGGGCGGCAAAGGCCTCGTTCAACTCCACCAGATCAAGATCGGAGACTCCCAGGCCGGCGCGGGCCAATGCCTTTTGCGAGGCCGGGACCGGGCCGATTCCCATCACGTCGGGATGCACCCCCGCCGCGGCCGAGGAAACCACCCGGGCCATCGGAGTCATTCCCGCCTTGTCCAGT
The DNA here is from genome assembly GCA_965220995.1 of Acidimicrobiia bacterium. Classification (GTDB taxonomy): domain Bacteria; phylum Actinomycetota; class Acidimicrobiia; order Spongiisociales; family ZC4RG35; genus Bin76. The sequence continues at coordinate 966,187 of OZ244856.1, forward strand.
CCCTGCTCGGTGGCCAGGATCAACGCCGCCGCGCCGTCGTTCATGGGCGAGGAGTTCCCGGCGGTGACCGTCCCTCCTTTTCGAAACACCGGGCGCAGTCTTCCCAATGCCTCCATGGAGGTGTTGGTCCGGGGGCCTTCGTCGGACTTGATCACGGCGGTGGTGCGCTTCTTGGGTCCCACCGGCGCCTCCAGGGGGATAATCTCATCGTCGAATTTCCCCGACTCCTGGGCCGCAACGGAGCGTTGGTGGCTGGTGAGGGCAAAACGGTCCTGGTCCCGTCGGGTAACCCCGTATCGGGAAGCGACTTCTTCGGCGGTCTCCCCCATATTGATGGGTGTTATGACGTCCTCCATCCGCGGGTTGACCAGTCGCCAACCCAGCACGGTGTCCACTATCTGTGGGGCGCCCGGGGCATATCCCCGCTCCGGCTTGGTGATCACGAACGGAGCGCGGCTCATGGACTCCGAACCTCCGGCAATCATCACATCCCCCCATCCCGAGTTCAATGCCTGGGCGGCGGTGATCACCGCCTGCAGGCCCGACCCGCACAGGCGGTTGACCGTCTGGCCGGGCACATCGAACCCCAGGCCCGACAGCAGCACCGCCATCCGAGCCACGTTGCGGTTGTCCTCTCCGGCCTGATTGACCGCGCCCCAGGTTACGTCTTCGATGTGGCGGGGGGCCAACCCGGGGTTGCGCTCCACCACGCTGCGCAGGGCATGGGCGGCCAGGTCGTCGGGCCGCAGGGCCGCCAACTGTCCACCCAACCGACCCATGGGTGTCCGACCGGCGTCGGCGATATAGACATCAGACATAAGGGCTTCCCCGGATTCGCAGGCTTCCCCCAAAGTATATGGACGGTGAGCAGCGCCGGCCGGGGCGGCGTCCCTGCGCCGGTTTGAGCTGGGGCGACGCCGGGGAAGAGATGACGGGGCCCAAAGGCTCGGAGGGGTATTCTCCCTGGGTACGGCTTTCGCAGCATTAAGGAGTCACCATGTCCACAGATTGGACAGACCTCTCACAACGTCTCACCGACCTGCTTGAACTGGAACACGCACCAGTAGCCATCACCTTTTCCGAATCGCCGGTCGCCTCGGAAAGCGATGTGGAGCCCTTTGGGGTCCGGTTGTCGGAGCCCACCGCGGATGGCCGGTCGGGCGCGGTGCCGGCGCCCTGCGTGTTCTGGATGCACGGCCACAACCGCACCTTTTCCACCGTGCCGGCGGATCACGGCAACTGTTCGGTGGGGGAATACACGCACGGCCTGGTTGAAGCCGGTGACATTCTCAACCGAGAGGACGTGGGCGCCTTGCTGGAGGTCGGCTGGGTGACCATGGAGGCCTTCGCCGGGGTGGCCGCTTTGGAGCGTCGTCCCCAATCGATCATCTACGCACCGCTGGCCGACACGCCCCAGGATCCCGACATGGTGCTGCTGCGCCTCAGCCCTCGTCAGGCCATGGAACTGGGAGACTCGGTGGATCTGCACCTCAGCGGGAAGCCGCAGTGTCAGATCATTCCCATCGCCATCGACCAGAACAAGACGGCGGTTTCCATGGGGTGTGCCCTGTCACGGGCTCGGACCGGCATGGGCGACGACGAGTTGACCTGCGCTGTGCCCAGCGGCCAACTGGCCGAGATCGTGGCCAACCTGGAGGCCGTGGTGGGCGCCGACCGGCAGGTGGTGGGGTATGCCGAAGCCGACGCCGCCCGCTTCTGAGAGTCTGAGCGAGTAGGTGATTGGGGGGTCGCGAAAAACAGGGTGGCTGATGGCTTGACTTTGTCTCTGTGGCGACACATAGTGATAGAAGTCAAGCACCTCCCGGTCTGTTCCGACGTCGTCCAGACCGGCCGCAGGGACCATACTCTCGGGAAGGCGAAGCATCCCGCACTGTGTGGTGGATTCGCGTCCCGACCCCAGGAAAGGTGGTGGCGGGGGCGGACCCTCGGGACAGGAGTTTCAAGCGTGTTTTCGCGAGATAGTGTCTGATTTCACAGGTTCTCTGGCCGCCCGGCCCCTACCCGCTGTCCCTTTAAAATAGACTTCTGCCCTCTCCCCGGCCGGGTCACACGCCGATCGGTCTCTCCCTTACCGCGACAATTCCCGATAGAGCGGAGTGGGAAATCGGGGGGTGACCCGTACACCGGCCAGCCACGCCTCCAGAGCCTCGGCCCGATCCTCCACTGCCGCCTCTCCGTCGGCGCCGATGGCCTCGGTGAAGCGGTGGACGACGCTCCCGTCGGGTCGTTGTCCCCAACCGCCCACCACCCGTCCGCACCACCACACCGTGGGTCCGGCGTTGCCGTTGCGGTCGAACAAGCCCTCCCAGCGGTCTCCCAGATACCAGCGGCGCTCTCGCCAGCCCATCACCGTGGAGTCGAGGCCTGGCAGCAGGGCGGCCCAGGGAGCGGGAGAGGGGACCGGTTCCAGATCGTCCGCCATGACCCATGCCGGTCCGGTGTCGACCTCGACCTCGGCCAGATCCAAGGCCGACAGCGCCGGGCGCAGATTGCGCAGCGTCCAACCGGTCCACCATCTGAGATCGGCCTCGGTTCCCGGTCCGTAGGCGCGTAGCCACCGTTCCACCAGACTCTTTCGGGCCGCGGCCGGGTCAAGGTCGGGAAGGCCGCCCGCCAGGGCGGTCTCCATGGGGGCCCACCGGTACTGACCGCTGCGCCAGGTTCCCCGCGGGCGTCCCCGGAGAATCCGGCCTTCGGTAGCCAAAAGGAAAAGGACGCGGGTTGAGACGCCCACCTTGCCGCCCCATTTCTTCCCTCTGCCGAAGGTGAGGGTCTTCCGTAGTTCCGGCACATCGTCCCGCAGTTCGGTGGCCAACGCCTGTCCTCTCCGGCGGATTGCTTCCACGGTGGCGTTTCCCACCCGGTCCAGCCAACCGTATCCGTCGTCGGTGATGCCTTCGGCTTCCAGGTATCCTGCCAGTCGGCGTCGCTCCGCAGCGACCAGGGGGAGGGCGCAGCCGTGGTGGAGCAATGGGATCAGGTCGGAAGGAATGGCGAACAGTGTCCGGCGCATTCCCAGGATGCGGAACAGAGCAGGATCGTCGTACAGACAGGTTTCCATGTCGGCGACGGTCAGGCCTTCCACTCTTGCCCAGGCGGAAAGAAAAGGGGTGGCGGGGTCACTGGTGTGAAATCCCACCTGGTCGCGAGCCGCCGCCACCGGTGATTTGGCGGGGTGCTCCGGATGCAGATGGTGACGGGTGGCCAGCCGGGCGCGTCTCTCCTCGGTCCCGATTCGCCTGGTCACCATGGCACAGGCAGTTTATGAACCGATGCCGTCCGTTCCCGCCGTCGAACAGAATCGGACTGTTCAAGTTGGGGTGGTCAGCCCACCACCGGGACCTGCTGCATGGCCGCGGCCACCTTCTCATCCGGATACTCATAGTCGGTCAGCCCGCCGGCCAGATAGTTGTCGTAGGCGGCCATGTCAAAGGCCCCATGCCCGCACATGGCGGTGAGGATCACCTTTTCCTCGCCGCTCTCGCGACACTCATTCGCCACCCGGATGGCCGAAGCCAGGGCATGGGTGGGTTCGGGAGCGGGAACTATGCCCTCGGTGCGGGCGAACTGGACGCCGGCCGCGAAGCATTCGTTCTGTCCGATGGCCTCCGCCTCTATCAGCCCCAGGTCGTAGATATGGGAGAGCAGGGGAGACATGCCGTGGTAGCGCAACCCACCGGCGTGGATCGGGTCGGGGATGAAGGAATGCCCGAGAGTGTGCATCTTGATCAGCGGGGTCATGCCGATGGTGTCCCCGAAATCGTACCGGTATTCGCCCTTGGTGAAAGAAGGACACGAAGCCGGCTCGGAAGCGCGGATGGTGGGATTCATCCGTCCCGCCAGTTTCTCTCTCAGGAAGGGGAAGGACAAGCCGGAGAAGTTGGAACCGCCTCCGGTGCAGCCCACGATCACATCGGGAGTCTCCTCGGCCATGGCCATCTGATCCAGGGCCTCTTCTCCGATGACGGTCTGGTGCAGCAGGACGTGATTGAGCACGCTTCCCAGCGAGTACTTGGCGTCGTCGTTGGTGGCGGCCACTTCCACCGCTTCCGAGATGGCGATTCCCAGGCTCCCCGGAGAGTCGGGATCGGAGGAAAGCACGGTCCGCCCGGCGTTGGTCACCTCCGAGGGGGAGGAATGGACCGTGGCGCCCCAAACCTCCATCATGGACTTGCGGTAGGGCTTCTGCTTGTAGGAGGCGCCCACCATCCACACTTCGCAGTCGAGGCCGAAGATGGCGCATGCCAATGACAGGGCCGATCCCCACTGCCCGGCGCCGGTTTCGGTGGTCAGTTTCTTGACGCCCTCCTGGGCGTTGTAGAAGGCCTGGGCCACCGCGGTGTTGGGCTTGTGGGATCCGGCGGGGCTACCTCCCTCGTACTTGTAGTAGATGCGAGCGGGGGTGTCGAGCGCCTTTTCCAGGCCGGTGGCCCGGTACAGGGGAGTGGGTCTCCACATTCGGTAAACGTCGATGATCTCCCCCGGAATGTCGATCCGGGAATCCCCTGAGACTTCCTGAAGGATGAGCGCCATGGGAAAGAGCGGGGCCAGGTCGTCGGGGCCGACCGGCTGATGGGTTCCCGGGTGAAGCACCGGCGGGGGAGGGGCCGGCAAATCGGGAATCATGTTGTACCAACTGGTGGGAATCTGAGACTCGGAGAGGGTAAACTTCCTTTGAGGCATGGTTGATCCTCGTTTCATCGGGGTTGCTTTCGGCTGTGGCAGATAATAGAGAAAACCGACCCGCATGGACACGAAAAGATGAGCGCCGCTTCTCCCGAATCCCTCCCCTGGACCAACCATCCCGATGCCGACCGCCTGCTGGCCTCCGATAGTCTGGCTCTTCTGATCGGCATGCTGCTCGACCAGCAGTTCCCCATGGAAAGGGCGTTCTTCGGCCCTTATCTCCTTTCGGAACGCCTGGGTCGTCCGCTGGACGCCGGGGAGATAGCCGATTGGGATCCCGAAGAGATGGTCTCTGTCTTTCGAGGCCCACCGGCCATCCACCGCTATCCCGCGTCGATGGCCAAGCGCACCCAGGCCATGTGCGGGGCCTTGGTGGACACCTACGGCGGTCGGGCCGAACGGCTGTGGAAGGAAGCCGAGGACGGTCTGCAGTTGTACCGGCGGCTGAAGAAACTCCCCGGCTTCGGAGAGATGAAATCACGGGTGTTCGTGGGCGTGTTGGGCAAACGGATGGGGGTGAAACCATCCGGCTGGGAGGCCCAGGCCGCCCGGCAACCCTCCATCGCCGATGTGGCCCGCTGGGAGGATGTGGCCGAATTGCGGGCCGCCAAGCGGGAAATGAAAAAGGCCGCCAAAGCCAAGCGGTGACCGCCGGGCTCTATCCTCTTGTGGCATGAAGATCGACTTCTATTTCGACCCGGTTTGCCCTTGGTGCTGGATCACCAGCCGCTGGCTGGCCGAGGTGGCGCCGAAGCGCCCGGTGGAGATCCGCTGGCGCACCTTCAGCCTCTATGTGAAGAACCAGGGGCTCGATCTGCCCGAGGACTACTGGACCGTCTCCGGCTGGGGCAGGGAGGCTCTGCGCATCGCCGAGGCGGGACGGGTCTGGGAAGGCGAGTCGTTTGTGGGCGATCTGTACACCGAACTGGGCGCCCGGGTCCACAACGACCAGGAGTATTTGCCCGACCTCGCCGAATGTCTGCAAGCCATCGGGCGTCCGGCGGACTGGGCCGCCGCCGCCGATGACACTCAATGGGACGAGGCCATCGGGGATTCCATGGCGGATGTGCTGGGTCTTTTGGGTGACGATATCGGGGTGCCGGCCATCGTATTCGACGGTAAGTACGGCTACTTCGGTCCGGTCATCTCCCCGGCGCCCACCGGCGAGGCGGCCCTGAGGCTCTTCGACAGCTTCGCCACCCTGGCGGCCCAGCCCGGAATCTGGGAACTGAAACGAGAACGGACCGTAGGCCCGGTGTTCGGGCCTCGCCCCTGATCTCGAACCGGGCCGATGACCGAAGAACCCTCGAATTAGGGCCTATCTGGACATCGCTTAGATTTTTGCCCGCTCTGGTCGTTCAGCGATGGCGGCGCGGACAGCCTTGTCTTTTTCCTTGGATATGTCGCTACCACCGGATCCGAACAACCCGATGATCGAGATTCAGGTCGGCCTGGGTGGGGATGTGGGCGAGGTCCTGATCAACAAGACGGCGGATGTATTCGGCCTTGCTGATCCCAAGTTCCTTTGCCCTGAGCCTGACGCGGGCCTGTTGCTCGGAGTTGAGTGCTACTTGAATCATCGATTCGGCCATTCTTTCAGATCAATTGTGCTTTTACCAGCATTTGAGATCGCTGAGCACTGTGGCGGCGCCGTCAATCTCAAAGCGCATGGAATAAGACTCTTCGGTGAACCCATTCCAGATCCTCATCCACAGAGAACCGGTCATGGTTTCGCTCAACATCAACGCGAAATCTGTATCCGCCTCGTAGGCGAAGACCGCGGACTTGAATTTTTCATTGCTCCACCACCATTCGCTGACCGGTTCCTCCATTGTGGAAGACCGAAATTCCACGACCACGTCCCCGTCATCGCCCACGTCGCTTTGGATTAGCCAGTCTGTCGCAACGAAGATGTCGTCCCACGCTTGATCGGAGACTCCGCATCTCACATAGAGGGTGGGAAGCGTTTCCCACGTGTAACCGCTGTGTTCCGCCGCTGGGAGGTAGTAGCCCTCGATTTTGCCATCGATGGTTTCGCCGCTGAATCGAATCCAGTCACCAAAGTTGCCCGGCAGGGAAGAGGTGCCCGATCCTGACGAAGGAGGGTTGCTGGTCCCCCCGGCCCGCAGTTCCGCCAGCCGCGATCGCATGGAGACCTCCGCCACCGCGTATGAGATGCCCTCCACGCCCTCTCCCACGACTTTGCTGACCACCAGGCCGAGTACCTGTCCACATCGGTTGACAATCGGCCCTCCACTGTTGCCAGGGCTGACCGCCGCGTCGGTCACCAATAGAGGGCCGAGTTCGGCGTGGGTCTCGACGCGCGACAACACTCCGCTGGTGATGGAGGGCTGAGAGGTCACATAGACCGGAAACCCGACGCTGTACACCGGATGGCCGGGGCCGATGTCGGAGACCTTTCCGAATTGAAGAGCCGGGACGTTTCCCGCAGTGGCCCGGAGAAGGGCCAGATCCGCACCCGCATTGCTTCCCACAACGCTGGCGTTCAACGACACACCTGCGCGTCGGAGCGTCACGCTCGTGAGGCTGCCCACCACATGGGCGGCGGTCAGCCACTCGTCGTTGCCGATGTAAAAGGCCGTGCCGATGCCCCGGCCGGCGTGCACCTGATAGACCCCTTCTGAAACCCGGGCGGCATGATCGGGAAAGTCGCAGGCCGTCGTCGAAACGGATGGAGTGGTGGTGGTAGTGGTGGTAACCCTGGTTGTGACGGTCACTCCGGACGGCAACGGGTTATGCGACGGGGCGCATACGTCCGGCGCCACCGCCCGGCAGAGGAACAACACCACTTCCTGTCTGGAGAGCGAAGTTCCGTACCCGAACACCCCGCCCGATATGCCCGCGGTGATGCCCTGTTCGTAGGCCCATCCCACCGCCATGTTGGCCCAGTGGCTCCGGTCGGCGGGAGCGTCGTTGTATGTATCGCTTCCCAGCGGCCCACCGGTGGGCGATCCCTTGGCCCGGTGGAGGAAGGTGACCATCTGCTCCCGGGTGAGGGTTGCGGCGCCGCCAAAGGTGGTTGGGCTCGTCCCACTGGTGATTCCTTCGTCCACGGCCCATCCGATCGAGGGATTTGCCCAGTGGCTGGCGGGGACATCAGCGAACTTGTCGCTTCCCCCGGTGCCGCTTGAACAGGATCCCGGATCAAAAGCCCGGCACAGAAAGGTCACCATCTGATAGCGGGTGAGGGTCTGCCCCATTCCGAACCGGTTGTTCCCCACCCCGGTGGTTATGGAGTTGGCCGCCGCCCACCGGATGGCGGTTTCGGCGACATGTCCCGAAGGAACATCCTGAAAGCCGGTGGTGGCTTGTCCCAGGGCGAGGCCGCCCATGAGCGACATTCCCACCATGACTGCAACCAGGCTGACCACTACCCGTTTGAATACCTTGATCACCAACTCATCCGGATTTCCTGTATTGAAAGTATGGCCGAAGGGGTGAGATGTTTAACCACCAGGTGAAAGTTTTTCCTGTGGGAGGCCGTGTTTTTCCTGCGCGTGCTTCCGCAACCCTCGGCGATCGGCGCTTCGGTTCAGCGTAAAATGTCTGGAGACATGTCATCACCCCCCACTATCGCGATCCTGGGTGCCGGCGCCATGGGGACTGCTTTGGCCAAGGGCCTGTTGGGCGCCGGTTGGCGGCCGTCCGACTTGATCCTGGCCGAGGTGGTGGCCGAAAGAGCTGCTCAGGTGGAGGGGGAACTGGGCTGCCGGTGTGTTACCGATCCGGGCGAGGCGGTCAGAGACCGACAGGCGGTGGTGGTGGCGGTCAAGCCCCAGGACATAGGGACGTTGTTGAGCCAACTAACCGGGAAGGTCACTTCCCGACAGTTGGTCATAACCCTGGCGGCGGGGGTGCGGATCGAAACGTTGGAGAACGCCTTGGCCGACGCGCCGGTGGTGCGGGTGATGCCCAACACTCCGGCGCTGTTGGGAAAGGGCATAGCGGGGATGGCAAGCGGCACCCACGCCGGAACCGGCGATATGAAGTTGGCCCGGATGGTGATGGAAGCGGTGGGAGAGGTGGTCGAATTGGAGGAGGCCCTTCTTGACGCCGTAACTGCGGTGTCCGGGACAGGCCCCGCATATGTGTTTGCCCTGGCCGAAGCCATGACCGAGGCGGCCGTGGGGATGGGCCTCTCCCCCCAGGTGGCCGCTCGGTTGGTGAACTACACGGTGCTGGGCGCCGGAGAAATGCTGGTCCGCACCGGGCACGACGCCGCCCACCTGCGTCGGCAGGTCGCTTCTCCGGGAGGCACCACCGAGGCGGCGCTGACGGTGATGAGCCAGGGGGGATTCTCCGAGTTGATGGTCAGGGCTGTGGAAGCCGCCCTCGCCCGTTCCATAGAATTGGGCGGATAGCCCGAAGCGAACCACCACAGGACCGGCGCTCGCCGGCGCCAGGGGACTGGCCGGCGACCTGGGGCAAATCTGTTCATGGATTGACCACCGGGCATCCGCCGCGCAATCCGCCGGACGGCGGCGAGTATTCTCTCCCGAGAACAGGCGGCGTACCGCGGAGCCCCCAGCCTGCCTGTTGAAGCGCAGGTTGCTGAAATGACACCAAGGAGCGAATCCCGAGCATGAAGGCCTCAAAGGTGCTTTTTGCTCTGGGGGTGGCGTCGGCGGTAGGGGTGATGGCGTTGTGGTGGTTGGGCTCGGTGATGCACGCCGAACCGCCCGGCGAGGTGGGCAGGGAGGTCTTCGGAAACATTCCGGTGGGTCTGGAAGCGGCCTTCTACATTTCGGTGGCCGCCTTCCTGTGGCTGTCCTTCTATCTCTTTTCCCTGCGGACCCGCAACTGGGCGCGGGGAGACCGCGAAAAGCGAGTGGGCCTGTGGAAAGAACGGGTTCGCCACCTGGTGGACGGACTTCGCATGAAGACCCTGCTCCGGGACACGGCGTCGGGGCTGATGCATTCGATGATCTACTACGGATTCCTGGTGTTGTTGGCCGGGACCATCACTTTGGAGATAGACCATCTGTTGCCCGAGTCTTTCAAGTTCCTCCATGGACCTTTCTACCTGGGATATTCGGCGGTGTTGGACTTCTTCGCCCTGGTGTTCCTGGGGGGCCTGGCCTGGGCGGTTTTCCGCCGCTACATCCGGCCCCCGGACCGCATCGCCAAAAAGACCCGTCCCGAGGACGCCATCGTGCTGGGCCTTCTGATTCTGGTGGGCGTCACCGGGGTGATCACCGAAGCGGCCCGGATTGCGGTGGACGGCCAACCCGACTTCGAGAAATGGTCCTTTGTGGGTTATCCCATCTCGTTTTGGATGCCGGCCGACCCCCGGTTGTTCCATCAAGTGGTTTGGGGGGTGCATGCCGCCTCCTTCCTGGCCTTTTTGGTGGTGCTGCCGATGACCAAGCTGCGCCACGCCGTCACCTCGCCGGTCAACATGTTCCTCTCGTCCAAGGATCGGCCCAAGGGCGCCATGAAGGCCATGCCCAACCTGATGGAAGCCGAGGATCTGGAGACGGTGGGAGCGGGGACCATCGGGGATCTCACCTGGAAGCAGCTTTTCGACACCGACGCCTGCACCATCTGCGGCCGCTGCACCTCGGTGTGCCCGGCCAATATCACCGGGAAAGCGCTTGATCCCCGGGAGATCGTCATCAAGGCGGGCGAGGTGCTCACCGCCTCGGGTGATCCGGTGGTGACCGCTCCTGTGGCCCTCCCCTCCGATGTAGCCATCGATACCGACAGCCTTTTCGAGCGGATCACCTCCGAAGAGGTATGGTCCTGCACCTCATGTCGCGCCTGTGACGATATCTGCCCGGTCAACATCGAGATTCTGGACAAGATCCTCGACATGAGGCGCTACCTGACTCTGATGGAAGCCGAATTCCCCGCCGAACTGGCCAAGGCTTTCGTGGCCATGGAAAACCAGGGCAATCCCTGGGGTCTGAGCCGGGAGCAACGGCTGGAATGGACCAGACAACTGGACTTCCCGGTCAAGGTGCTGGGGGTGGACGGAGTGGATTCGGCGGAGTATCTGTGGTTTGTGGGCTGCGCGGGGTCGTTTGACGATCGCAACCGGGCGGTGACCTTGTCCTTGGCCCGGCTCATGCACGAGGCCGGGATTGATTTCGCGGTGCTCGGCCCACGGGAAACGTGCAACGGGGATCCCGCTCGCCGGGGAGGCAACGAGTTCGTCTATCAGCAGTTGGCTTTTGAGAACATCGAGACCCTGGATTCCTTCGGCGTCCGCAAAGTCATCACTCAGTGTCCCCACTGTTTCAACACGCTGGCCAACGAATATCCCCAACTGGGCGGTGAATACGAGGTGATCCACCATTCGCAACTGTTGGCGGAACTCCTGCGACAGGGCGCGCTCACCCCGTCCGGCAACGGCGCCGAACCCCGGCGGGTCACCTATCACGATCCCTGTTATCTGGGTCGACACAACGATATTTATTTGGCGCCCCGACAGGTGGTGGCTGCCTCGGGCAGTGTCGAGATGGTGGAGATGCCCCGCCACGGCACCCAGGCGCTGTGCTGCGGCGCCGGAGGAGCGCGCTTTTGGATGGAAGAGCGGGTCGGCAAAAAGATCAACACCGAGCGCACCGAGGAGGCTTTGGCCACCGGCGCCTCGGAACTGGCGGTCTCCTGTCCCTATTGCTATGTGATGCTGGACGACGGGGTGAAGGAAGCGGGCCGGGATTCCGAGGTGGTGGTGCGGGATCTGGCCGAGATGTTGGCCGATGCGACGCTCGATCGGAACCGGGGATGAGCACATTGGGGTCGCCCCGGGTGATCGGATATCAGGGAGAGGTCTTTTCCTATAGCTTCCAAGCCGCCCAGGAGTTGTTTCCCAGCGCCGAGTTGCGGGGTTATGCTCGCTTTGCCGACGCCTTCTCGGCCATCCGAAACACCGAGGTTCACCGGCTGGTGCTTCCTATCGAGAATTCCACCACGGGAAGCGTCCTGCCGGTGCTCAACCGGCTGGCGGACCGCGATCTGCGCATCGTGGCAGAGCACAAAAGACGGGCCAGCCACAGCCTGTTGGGGCTGCCGGGCGCCCGGTTGTCGGATATCCGCCGGGTGTTCTCCCACCCCGAGGCCCTGGCGCAGGCGGAGAGGACCTTGGCCCGGAGAGGATGGGAACCGGCGCCGGTGCACGACACTGCGGGAGCGGTGCGGATAGTGGCCTCCCAGGGTGATTACCAGCAGGCCGCTCTCGCCCACCGCAGCGCCGCGGCGCTGGGGCTGGAGGTGCTGTTGGATACGGTGGTGGACCGGGACGACAACACCACCCGTTTCGTGGTGCTCGCCCCCGGGACGCCGTCGGTGCCGGATGACGCCAACAAGACATCGGTGGTGTTTGAGGTGCTGCACCGCCCGGGTTCCCTGGCCCTGGCGCTCACCGAGCTAGCTGCCCGGGGCGCCAACCTCACCCGGATAGAATCTCGTCCCTCCACCGAAGCCTGGCGGTATCGGTTTTTCGTCGACCTGATTCACTCTCCGGGGCCCGAGGGCCTGGCCAAAGTGTTCGACCCGGACCTGGTTACGGTCAGCAACCTTCGGATGCTGGGAAGCTATCAGGTCGCCCCATGAGCCTGGGCCGGTGGCCTGCAGGCCGGCGAGGAGCGGTGCGAGGCTACTGAGAAGTGAGTCGGGGGGAGGCTCTCCCCACCGCAGGTCGTCAAGTTTCCCGATGGTCGCATCAGGCTCTCGGCCTGCCCAGGCGGCCAGTTGTTCCACAACTTCCCCGCCCGTCTGCTGTTCGGCATCCAGGTGATTGACCACCACCCGGGTCCTTGGTCCGGGATCCAGCCTGGCAAGGAAATAGGCCGCCCGGACGATCCCCGAGGGACTGGCCCGACACACCAACACCTGCCGGCCGGGCCACTCTCTCAAGGCTTGGCGCCCCGGTCCCACATCCACCACCGTGGTCTGGTATTCCCACATTCGTGACCAACCACTCTTCAGCATCCCGGCCGTCGAGGTGTCGGCCCGCCACAGCAGTACGTCGATCTCGCCGACCGCTACCGGTTCGTAGGGGCGGTCGGGGGGATTGAGGCCCAATCGCAAGCCCAGGGCGGGGGAAGGATCCGCCTCGATCAACAGGCACGAGCCGTTTCGAGAGGCAAGCTGGGCCAGGCCCAGGGCCACCTCGGTCCTTCCCGGCGCCCCGTGCGGGCCCCCCACCGCCACCACGGTGGGATGTTGCACGGGGGCCGGATCCGTGTCAATTGGGGGCAGGACCGCCCTGATGGCGGCCGCCGCACTTTCGGGATCGGGGGTCTCCAGCACCAGATCGCATCCCCAGTGGGCCAGCAGCCGAGCCTGGGTGAAATCGCAGGACGGGTTGATCCCGATCACCACCGCTCCCGATCGTTGCCAGGTGCGCACCAAAGACGGCGACAACCAGGGTATTTCCGCCCCCACGATCACCGCCCGCGCCGCTCGTTCCCGAAGACCCCTCTGTACCCCGGCCGGGTGAGCGGCTCGCTCGGTGATGCGAAGCGCTCCCACCAGCCTGGCGCGCTCCACCATTTCCGATTCCCACAGCGGGCCCACGGTGGTGACTACCCGGGGAATCAAATCAGTTCAATCATTTCGATGGAGGAAAACGGAATGAGAAACGGACGGCGATCTCCCAACTCCACATGGTCCTGTCCCACCACCGACGGCGCCCCTTCGCACAGATGGCCCCCCTTGACCCAGATCCTGACCGTCAATCCCCCATCCTCCGCGTCGATCAACCGGTCTCGCAGAGTTCCCATTCGCCGGATCTGCAAGAGGGCGGCTTCCTGTTCGTATTGGAGCGCGTCATCAAACATCTGTCGGGCAAGCCTTCCGAAATTCTCCAGATCCGGGTGGCTGGAATCCTGGGATGTCACAGTTGCTGCACCTCCCCCAACGGGCTCTATTTGACATTTTGTTAGCCCGCCCGGAATTGGATCGACCGACCATGGGGAGTTTTTTGGCGGATTTCCCGCTTTTTTCCCACCATCGGGCTTTTGGGTCGATTCAAACCTGATACCGTTGGGGGGACTATTGCGAGAGAGGAGGTCTATGCACGTATCACTCACGGTTAATGGCCGGCGGGCAGTGACCGATGTGGAGCCGCGTACTTTATTGGTGCACCTGTTGCGGGAGGAGCTGGGACTCACCGGCACCCATGTGGGTTGCGACACGTCCTATTGCGGGGCCTGCACGGTGATTCTCGACGGAAGAACCGTCAAGTCCTGCACCATGCTGGCCGTTCAGGCTCAGGGCGCCGACGTCACGACCATTGAAGGGTTGGCCGACAACGGCGACCTGCATCCCGTTCAGGAGGGTTTCTGGGAACGGCACGGCCTGCAATGCGGTTTTTGCACCCCCGGAATGATCATGTCGGCGGTGGGCCTCTTGTCTGACAACGAGTCTCCCAGCGAAGACGAAATACGCCATGGGCTGGAAGGCAATCTGTGTCGTTGCACCGGCTACCACAACATCGTCCGGGCGGTGGAGTACGCCGCCGCCAAAATGCGGGACGAAGAACCTCCACCTGCCGAGTGGGAGGAGTCGACGTGAGTACCACCAGTGTCTTGGGTGGAGTGGTCAAGCGCAGGGAGGATCCGGCCCTGATCAGGGGCACCGGCCTCTATGTGGACGACCTCCAATTGCCGGGGATGCTGCACGTGGCTTTCGTGCGCAGCCCCTACGCCCATGCCCGAATCGAGTCGATAGACGCCTCCGACGCCCTGGCGATGGATGGGGTCCGGGCGGTTTACACCGGGGCCGACGTCGCCCATCTGGGAGATCTGGTCACCCAGGTGGCGGTTGGGAAGCTCCGTCCGCTCCTGGCCGGTGATCGGGTCAACCATGTCGGGGAGGCAGTGGCGATGGTGGTGGCCGACAGCCGCTACCTGGCCCGTGACGCCGCCGATGCGGTGGACGTGGACTACGAGCCGCTTGATGCGGTGATCGACCTGCATGATGCGGCCTCCGACGCCGCCCCGGTGCACGAGGACATGGAGTCCAATGTGCTGTTGGCTTGGGAAGGCGGCCCTTGGGGTGACGAAGATGGAATCGCCGCCACCAAGGAGACCATTGCCGCCGCCAAGGAGCGGGACGACACGGTGACCGTTTCCCTGGAAGCGGTCAATCAGCGGCTGCTGCCCATGCCGATGGAGCCCCGTGCGGTGGTGGCGGACTGGAACGCCGGGTACGGCCGGTTCACGGTCCACTCGTCCACTCAGATCGCCCATGCCCTGGCAGGGGCCGTGGCCCAGACCTTCGGGCTGTCCCTGACCGATGTCCGCTGCATCGCCCCCGAGGTAGGCGGCGGCTTCGGATGCAAACTGAACATTTACAACGACGAGATCCTGGTCTGTTACGCATCCCAGCAACTGGGTCGTCCGGTCAAGTTCACCGAGACCCGACGGGACGCCGCCGGCTCCACCATTCACGGTCGGGGCTGGGTGGCAACCGCCGCGGTCACGGGAACCCGAGACGGCGAGATCCTGGGATATGAGCTGGACGGAATCGCCGACATGGGCGCCTACAGCCAGAATTTCACGGTGGCGATCCCATTCCTGGGCCTGTTCGTGGGCGCCGGTCAATACAAGTTCCCCACCCACTGGAAGGTGGCCTGCGTGCACACGCACACCATGACCACCGACGCCTATCGGGGCGCCGGTCGTCCGGAAGCCGCCTACTACCTGGAGAGGGCCATCGACGCCTTCGCCCGGGAAGTCGGTTTGGATCCGGCCGAGGTGCGGAAGAAGAACTTCATCCCCGCCGACCAGTTCCCCGGCGCCGCCACCCACATCGGGTTTCCCATGGACACCGGAGACTACGAGAACAATCTCGATGCGCTGCTCGGGACGGCCGGCTATGACGAACTCAAAGCCGAGCGAGACCAGATGCGCGCCGAGGGCCGGTTGGCCGGTTTGGGTCTGGCGACCTATGTGGAGGTCTGCGGATTCGGGCCTTCCGCCCTGGTGGACCTGGGATTCTCCTGGGCGGCCTACAAGATACCTTCCGGATTCAACGGGTCGGGACTGGTCAGGGTGCAGGCCGACGGCGCCGTTTCGGTGATCATCGGCACCGGGCCTTCGGGCCAGGGCCATCAGACCACCTGGGCCCAGATTGTCTCCCAGCAACTGGGTGTTCCTGTGGAGAACATCCGGGTCAGCCACGGCGACACCGCCGAATCCCCGCTTGGGATCGGGACCTTCGGATCCCGTTCGGCGGCGGTGGACGGAGCAGCCACCTATGAGGCGGCCAACAAGGTAGCGGCCAAGGCCGCCAAGCTGGCCGCCCATCTGCTGGAGGCCTCCTCGGAGGACATCATCTTCGCCGACGGTGGCGCTCATGTGGCCGGTTCCCCCGATCAAACGGTTTCCTGGTCTGACATCGCCACCCTGGCTTATCAGCCTCACCGCCTGCCGGAAGGTATGGAAGGAGGTCTGGAGGCCCATGCGGTGTTCAGCCCCGGCAACGCCACCTGGCCTTTTGGTTCCCATCTGGCTTTGGTGGAGGTGGATGGCGACACCGGCGACGTGAAGTTGCTTCGCTACATCGCCATGGACGACTGCGGAAACGTCATCAACCCCATGATCGTGGACGGACAGATCCACGGTGGGCTGGCGCAGGGTATCGGACAGGCGATGTTCGAGGACGGCGATTACGAGTCGGACGGCAACCTTCTGAAGTGGTCGTTCGTCGAGTATCCGTTGCCCACCTCCGCCGATCTGCCCTCATTCGAGCTGCACCGGACGGTCACTCCCACCGACGTGAACCCCTTGGGAGTCAAGGGGATCGGCGAGGCGGGTACCATCGGGTCCGCGCAGACCGTGGTCAACGCGGTGGTCGATGCGCTCTCGCCCCTTGGGGTGACCCACGTTGACATGCCCCTACGCCCCAAACGGGTGTGGGAGGCGATCCAAGCCGCCAGCACTAACGGGAGCGTGAGCTGATGTATCCCAGATCATTCGAGTACGTTTCTCCAGGTTCGGTGGAAGAGGCCACTTCCGTTTTGGCCTCCACCTCCGACGCCAAGATCCTGGCGGGGGGAATGAGCCTGCTTCCCCTGATGAAGCTGAGGCTCTTCTCGCCGGAAGTGGTGGTGGACATCGGGCGGCTGCCCGGGCTTTCCTCAATTGAGGACCGCGGTGATCACATCGGGATCGGCGCCCTGGTGCGCCATGCGGACACGGCTTCCAGCCCGTTGATCGCCGAGCACGCCGCAGCCTTGGCCACCGCCGCCTCCTGGACGGGGGATGTGCAGGTGCGCAATCAAGGCACCACCTGCGGGGCAATCGCTCATGCGGACATCGCCGCCGATCAACCGTCGGCGGCCTTGGCGCTGGGCGCCACCATGGTGGCCACCTCGTCGGACGGCGTGCGGGAGATCGCGGCTGCGGACTTCTTCGTGGACACGCTCACCACCGCTTTGACGCCCGGTGAAATCCTCACCGAGATCCGCATTCCTAAGCGGGGCGGAGGTTCAGCCTATGAAAAGCTGGGCCGCCGCGGCGGTCACACCGACTATGCGGTGGCGGGCGCCTCGGCCTGGTTGGATATCGAAGACGGAGTGGTGTGCTGTGCAAGGATCGCCCTCACCGGAGTGGGCCCCAAGCCCACCCTGGCGGAAGGAGTGGCGGAATCCCTGGTCGGCACCGATGGCTCGGACGCCGCAATCGCCGCGGCCGCCGAGCGTGCCATCGAAGGCGTGACAGTCTTGGACGACCTGTTCGGCACCGTCGAGTACAAATCGCATTTGGCAGTGGTCATGACCGGCAGAGCCCTGCAACAAGCAGTGGCAGCCGCAGGCTGACCATACAAAATCACTTCGCCACAAGCGGGCGGAGATGAACGAAGGGGGTCGGGACTCCGCAAGGGATCCCGGCCCCTCTTTTTCTGTGTTGAACCAGTGGTAGTCAGGCGAGGTCCGCACTGGGATGGTGTTCGTCTTGATACTGGCCGTAGCCGAGGCCGCGAACATGAGGTTCGTCGTGGAGCAGTTTCCGCAGATGGGCGATTTCGTCCTGGTTCCATCCGAGAGCATCGCAGACGGCCGTGTCCCACAGTTGCCGGACGCTAGCTTGAGCATAACCCGACTGCCCTTATCACCACCGTTCCAAAGAGAACAACGAAGCCGGGGGGATGGTAAAATGGCTATCCCTTTGGCGCTCTTACGGGAAGGGATTGGCTGGGTGCCTTACTAATATCCGGTTTAGGTAAGGAGGATGGTATGATCATGAAAATTACCTCAAAGCGGCAGGTCACTTTTCCTAAACATGTTTTGGAGGAGATGGGGGTTGGTCCAGGCGATCACCTCGAACTTCATGAAGGTCCGACTGGCTATTTGCTGAAGCCCAGACGTATTGACTATTCGAAGTTGGGGACGCTTCATGACAAGATAGATCCAAAGGCAGAGCCTTTCGACATCCGCAGGTTCCGGGATGGTAGGGAGGAAGGGTATGGTCCTTCGCTACGGCGTTGACACCTCGATCCTCGTCCGACTGGTAGCCAAAGATCCCCGTGGTGATTTCGAGAGGTGTGTGAGTCGGTTAAGGTCTCTGGTGGAGGAGCGGAGACATGAGGTACTGGCGTCCAACCAGGTGATTGGGGAGGCCTACGCCGCTCTGATACAACACTACCACCTGTCGGGTGAGGATGCCCGGTCAGGTTTGGCGGATGTGCTTTCCAGCGGTTTGGTAGCTCCGCTACACGGGAGCCCAGTAATCGACGCCCTGTCCGCGGCTGCCAAGCCAGGTGTTTTTGACAGGCTCATTGTCAACGATTACACCCACGCCGGTCTGGAAACCCTTACCCTGGACCGGCGAATGGCCTCGTTGCCCAACGCAGGTCATCTCTGACAGAGCATCGTTAATGGTCGGTGCTTTCCCGCCAATGCGGAGTTTCCAGGGTGGGACCGAGCTGTTGCCGTCGATTGGGGAAACTGCCTATGGATAGCGGATTTGGACGGTTGTTCCCTTCAGGTGGCGATCTGATTTGGTGAGACACCAGAACTCGGCGCCGTCGTAAAAGCCGACTGCGACCCCGCTTTCCACGGATAACGATCCGGCGTGCGCCTCCACCCAGGACAACACGCGGGTCAGTCCCCACCCTCGCCTGGGATCATCGGTGGAAGTCATGCCCGCCGCGAAGGCGTTCTTGAGCAACTGGTCGTCTCTCCCCTCAAAGCGAGTTCTCATGGTTCGGCTATTCTCGGACCTTCGTCGGTCACCGTTGCAGTGGTTCTCCCCGCGCGGTGCAGCCCCGCCTGTCGGTGTGAATGAGCCGCCGAATATCTAAAATACATTTGCCATGATTGCATTTGGAGACCTTGAGGGTCCCGGGAGAGACAACCATGGGGAGACTGGGATCAGAGAAGGGATGATGCGACAGGGCGCAGAGCCGATAGCCATTGTAGGAATGGCTTGCAAATTCCCCGGCGCCGGTGACTTGGACGCCTTCTGGCAGCTTCTGTTGGAGGGCAGGAATACCGTGACGGACGGGCTTCCCGGTCCCAGTGGGGAACGCTTGGTCGGTCTGTTCGACGATCTTGAGGTCCGGAACGAGGCATGCCGTTACGGCGCGTTTGTGGAGGGGATCGATCAGTTTGACGCCGCCTTTTTCCGTATTTCCCCGGTGGAGGCACAGTTCCTGGACCCGCAGCAGCGCATGATGTTGGAGGTGGCCTGGCAGGCTCTGGAGGATGCCTGTATCGATCCGGATGGGCTGAGAGGTACCCGGACCGGCGTGTACACGGGGATCAGCAATGACGAGTACCGGATGCTGGTTGTCGAATCGGACAAACCCGCCGAGGCGGCCGGTTCCCTCTACGCCCTGAGCGGCACAAACCTCAACGGTGCCAGCGGGCGCGTCTCTTTCGTGCTGGGTCTGGTCGGGCCTGCCAAAGCCGTCGACGCCGCCTGCGCCTCATCCCTGGTGGCGGTTCATGACGCGGTGGCGGACCTCCAGCAGGGCAAGGCCGATCTGGCCATTGTGGGCGGCGTCCAGGCAATCCTGAATACTCGGATCTATGAGTTGCGAGCGGATGCGATGATGCTCTCTCCCGACGGCCAGTGCAAGACATTCGATGCCTCAGCGAACGGATATGTGCGGGGTGAGGGGTGCGGAGTGGTCATTTTGAAGCGGCTGAGAGAGGCTGAGGCTGACGGGGATCGGATCTGGGCGGTAATCCGCGGGGCAGCAGTGAACCACGGTGGAGCCAGCACCGGGTTGACCGTCCCCAATACGCCGGCGCTCGAACAAGTGATGGAGACCGCTCTCTCCGAGGCGGGCGTGACGCCGTCGGAGATCGACTATCTGGAGGCGCACGGAACCGGGACGGCGGTCGGCGATCCCATCGAGATCAATGCCGTGGGGAATGTCTTCGGTCCCGCCCGCCAAACCGCCCGCCCTCTTCTCATAGGTTCGGTGAAAACCAACATCGGCCATCTGGAATCGGCTGCGGGAATAGCCGGGTTGATCAAGGCAGCCTTGGTGGTGAAGGAGGGGGTGATCCCCAAGCACCTGCATTTCCGCAACCCCAACCCGAGCATCGACTGGGATCGACTGCCTCTTCGGGTGACCTCGACCATGATGGACTGGCCGCCCGGCCCCAAGCGCCCTCGATTGGCGGGTGTGAATTCATTCGGGATCTCCGGCACCAACGCTCACATCGTTGTGGAGGAATATCCCTCTGGGGAGGATGATCCCGCCGGAGAATACCTGACAGTAGGCGCTCCGGGGACGATGGGAAGCGTCCTGCCCCGCCGGAACCGTCTACTGCCGTTGTCCGCCAAGTCGGACCGCGCCTTGAGAGAACTTGCCGAGCGGTACCTGTCATGGGTCGACGATCGGGCCGTGGGGATCGACTTGCTGGGCGTCAGCGTGGATCCGATCCTTTCGGACATGTCTTGGACGGCAGGGGTCGGACGGAGTCACTTCGCCCACAGAACAGGCGTCGTGTTCGGGGATGTCGCTTCCCTCCGGGACCGTTTGCGTGATATCGCGGAGTCGGGCGCGGGAAGCGAGGCGCCGAAGCCGACCAAGGTTGCGTTTGTGTACACCGGGCAGGGAAGTCAGTGGGTGGGCATGGGACGGGACCTCTACGAGACCGAGCCGGTGGCAAGGGCGGTTCTCGACCGCTGCGAGGAGGTGTTCGAAGAGGAGAGGGGCGTCTCTCTGCTGGACGTGATGTTCGGTCGAGAGGGAGCGGACGGAGACCTTGGCGACACGTCTTGGGAGCAGCCTGCTCTCTACGCGCTGGAATGCGCCTTGACCGCCCTTTGGTCCAGTGTTGGCATTCGTCCCAGCGTGGTGATGGGGCACAGCGTCGGGGAGTTGGCGGCGGCGCAGGCCGCGGAGGTATTCAGCCTGGAAGACGGGATGCGGTTTGCCGCGGCGCGGGGAAGGATTCTCTCGGGAACAGGGCCGGGTGCCATGGCCGCGGTGTTCGCGTCCGCGGAGCAGGTGGCGGCGACAGTCGATGCGCAGAACGCCGAGTCAACCGGTGTGGGGCTGAGCGTGTCTGCCGACAACGGGGCCCACCAGGTGGTCAGTGGCCCGGCGGAAGAGATCGAGGCCATCTTGGCAGACTTCGAATCGCACGGATTCCGGGCCAGAAAGCTCAATACCACACGGGCATTTCACAGTGCGTTGGTGGATCCGGCCTTGGCCGAACTGGAGGAGTTCCTGGACGGCGTGGAGATCGGACCTCCCACCGTGACTGTGATCAGCAACCTGACGGGCGGGGCGGTGGATTCCGGCGCCCCGCTGGACGGAGCGTATTGGAAGCGCCATGCTCGTCAACCCGTGGCGTTCGCCGGAGGGGTAAGGACGATGGCGGATCTGGGGGTGGACCTGGTGGTAGAGATAGGCCCGCACGCGGTCCTGGGTCCGATGGCCACCCTGGCCTGGCCCGAGGCAGGGCCGGGCGGCGACGCCCCGGAGGTTCCGGCGGTGTTGTCCAGCATGCGCCGACCATCGAGGAGCGGGGCTTCCGCAGAGCCGGAGCGCGGTTTTCTCGATGCGGTGGCCGAAGCATATGAGGGGGGGCTGGAGATTTCCTTTGAAGGGTTATTCACAGGGGAGAGCCGGCGCCGGATTCCCCTGCCGGGGTATCCGTTCCAGAGGGAACGCCACTGGTTGGACCCGCCCAAGCGTCGGCGTCCGGCCTCCGGTCATCCGCTGCTGGGGGTCCGGCACGAGTCCGCTCGCGGGGAGGTGACCTTCGAGACCGAGGTATTCGGGTCGGATCCGGCTTGGTTGGAGGATCACCGGGTATTCGACCGGTTGGTTGCCCCGGGAGCCCTGTACGGAGCCATGGCGGCCACGGCCGCATTGGTGGAGGGCAGCGGTCCGGTGGTGATGGAGGACTTGCAATTGCACAACCCGCTGGTCTTCTCGGAGAAGGACTCGGGGGACGGGACGGGTGCGGAGGGAAGGCAGATGCAGGTGGTGCTGGAGAACTCCGGGCAAGCCGCCTCGCGCCTCGTGCAGGTGTACAGCAAAGGGACCGAGAAAGAGTGGACCCTTCATGTGGAAGGGCGCCTGCTGGCGGGTACCCCACCGGCCGAAGCGGGAGATAGGGTGGATCTGGAGGAACTCAAGGCCCGCCTGTCGCCATCCGATGTGACCGCCTACTACCGGGCCAAGGCCGACACCGGAATCGATCTGGGCCGGTCGTTTCGCACCTTGGAAGCGGCCTGGTCCGGTCCGGGAGAGGCGTTGGCGGAGGTCTCTCTGCCCCAAGCCCTGGGACGTAACGAACTGGATATCCATCCCCTGGTACTGGACGGGTGCTTCCAGGTGGTGGGCGTGGCGCGCAACATGGCGGGGGGTCCGGAAGAGGCGACCTATCTGCCGTTCGGCTGGGAAGGTTTATGGCTGGCGAGGCGGCTGCCGGATAGGGTGCTATGCCATGTGCTGATGAGTGAAGCCTCCCGATCAGCCGAGTCGGGATCCGGTGAACCGCCGGAGGTCCTGAGCGGGGAGATTCGCATCTACGATCCGAACGGCGTTCTGATCGGCGGGTTGACCGGGTACACGGTGAAACGGGCCACGCGCGCCGCGCTCCTCTCGGCTTTCGAAGGGGTGGAGGATCTCCTGTATGAGATCGTTTGGCGCGAACGACCCCTTGAATCGGGGTTGGTGCCTGCCGACTTCTTCCCGTCACCGGGCAGGGTGGCGGCCGGGTTTGAGTTGTTTCCCGATTATCTGGTCGCCGCCGGGGTCGATCCCCGGAAACGCAACGCCCTGTTGGCGGATCTGGAGCGCTGGTCGCGCTCCTATGCCCTCTTCACCCTTGAGAAGTTGGGTTGGCGTCGTAAGGCGGGACAGGTCGTCGATCCGGAGGAGTTGAGACAGTCCCTGGAGGTCATTCCCGAGCACCGGCGCCTCTTCCGCCGGATGTTCGAGATGCTGGCCCGCTCCGGAGTTCTGCAGGAGCAAGATGGCGTGTTCAGGGTGTTGCTGGGGCCCGACGATCCGTTGCCCGAGGAACCCTCCGATCCGGAGGGGTTTGCCGAGGAGATGGTCGAGCGGTATTCCCAGGGCTTGATTGAGATCGGTCTGTTCAAGCGGTCGGGCGCTGCCTTGGCCGACGTGCTGCGCGGCGGGGCAGACCCGCTGACTCTCCTATTCAGTAGCGGTGAACCGACCGCCGCCGACCTGTATTTGAAGGCGCCGGTGGCCCGGGCTGCCAACGCCCTGCTGCGAGACGCGGTCAGGGCGCTACTGGAGCGTCTGCCGGAGGGTCGGCGGCTTCGAGTGATCGAAGTGGGGGCGGGCACGGGATCTGCCACCGCCTCCATTCTTCCGGAGCTTCCCGCCGGACGGTTCGATTACATGTACACCGATATCTCCGCTGGTTTCTTCGCGGAGGCGGATGCGCGGTTCGGCGATGGCGACGGGTGCATCGAATACCGGCCGCTGGATATAGAGAAGGACCCCGTTGAACAGGGCTTTGACCGACACGGCTATGACCTGGTGATCGCCTCCAACGTGTTGCACGCCACTCGCTATCTGCAAGAGACCCTGGGGCACTGCAGGACCCTGATGGCGCCATCCGGCCAACTGGTGGCCCTGGAGAATCTACGCGGCCTGGGTTGGATGGACCTCACCTTCGGTCAACTGGACGGATGGTGGAGATTCGCTGATCACTACCGTCCGCACCACGCCCTGGCCACCCCCGAAGTGTGGCGACAGGCGCTGGGCGACGCCGGTTTCCAGGAAGTTGAAGTCCTGGGGGTGGACGACTCGTTCACATTCGAGATGTTGGATAAGGGAGTGATCGTTGCACAGGGGCCGGCGCAGGTGACCGAACCTCCCGGCGTGTGGGTGCTGGCTGCCGATCGGAGCTGCGTGGGAGACACCCTGGCCTTGGAGTTGGCGACCCGGAATCAGACAGTGGTCCTGGTCAGCAGGGGAGCACCGGCGAGGATTGTGACGGCCGACGGACCGGGGCCAGTCAAGGCCACCCTGGATGTGGAGTGCCGGGAGTCATGGAGATCGCTGATCGAGGATCTGCCCCGGGACCTGCCGCTCAACGGCGTGGTGCACCTGGGTGCGCTGGAAGGTCACGGGGATAGGGCAACCACCCGCGAGATGGCTGCGGATATCCGAGACTCCGGAGCGAGCGCGCTGGCGCTGGTACAGGGTTTGGCCGACTCCGATCTCATCCCGGCCAAGGGCGTATGGTTCGTCACCCGGGGAGCCCAGGTGTTGGAGAGGGAGCGTGGAGGGGAACTGGCCGGAGCGGTGCTTTGGGGTCTTGGCAAGGTGATGGCCCTAGAGGCGCCGCACCTGCAGGCGCGGATGATCGATCTTGATCCCGGCATCCCCGGACCCATGGTCGATCTGGTAAACGAGTTGCTGTATCCCGACCGTGAGAACCACATTGCCTACCGGTTCGGTAGTCGGAGAGCAGCGCGCCTGGTTCGCCCTGATGCGGTGGATGGGCGACTGGCGTTGCCGGAGGAGGCCAGTTGGGTACTCGCTCCGGACCGGGGAGGAATCTTCGACCGACCACGGATCAAGGCCCTGGGGGTCCGTCCTCTGGAGCCGAGAGAGGTCCGAGTGGAGGTGGAAGCTGCCGGTCTCAACTTCTGGGACGTGTTCCGCTCGCTCGGCTTTATCGAGGAGGGGGATCTCGGAAGAGAGATGTGTGGATTCGTTGTCGATACCGGTTCGGAGGTTTCCTCCGTTTCGGTTGGTGACCATGTGGTCGGACTGGGGTTCGGCGCGTTCGCTCCGCAGATGGTCACCCATGAGGAGTTGGTGGCCCCGGCGCCGGAGGGAGTGTCGGTCTCGGGGCTGGCCACAATCCCCAGTGCCTTTGTCTCGGCTGCTCTCTCGTACAAACTCTCCGGGCTGGAAGCCGGGGACCGGGTGCTGATTCACGCCGGCGCAGGGGGAGTGGGGCTGGCTGCCATCCAGCTTGCGCAGGCCCGGGGCGCCGAGGTGTTCGCCACCTGCAGCGCGCCGAAACGGGCATACCTGCGATCGGTGGGCGTCGAGCACATATTCGACAGCCGCCAGACCAGGTTCGGCGAGGAGATCCTGGAGGCCACCGGAGGGGAGGGTGTTGACGTAGTGCTGAACAGCCTCACGAGCGAGGGATTCATAGACGCCAGCCTGTCCTGTCTGGCCCAGGGCGGCAGGTTCGTCGAACTGGCCAGGCGGGACATCCTCAGCCCCGAGGAGATGGCCGAGGTGCGTCCGGATGTGTCCTATGACATCTTGGAGTTGGATGTACTGAAGAAGACCGACCCGGCGTGGGTTGGAGAAGTTCTGAGGGAGGTGATGGAGGGACTCTCCTCGGGAGAGCTCAGACCGCTGGTCCACAGCAGGTGGCCGCTGGCCGAGGCGGGCGCCGCACTGGGATTCATGCGAGCAGCCCGCCACCTGGGAAAGATCGTTGTGACCGCCAATCCATTAGCGCGAGGTCACTTGCGGGGAGATCGCAGTTATCTGGTTACCGGGGGCCTGGGGGGAATCGGGTGTGCGGTTGCCGGTTGGCTGGCGGATCGGGGCGCCGGCGCGATCGTTCTGAACGGCCGCCGGGATCCCGATGCCGCGGCGGCGGAAGCCATAGAAGCGCTGCGGCGACGCGGCGTCCGGGTGGAAGTCGAACTGGCGGACGTCACCGACCCAGAGGCGGTCGACGCCATGATGGCGCGGATCGACGCCGACCTGCCGCCGCTGGGTGGCGTCATTCACAGTGTGGGCGTGCTATCGGACGCTGCCCTCACCAACCAAACGTGGGCGAGCTTCGAACAGGTGCTGTGGCCCAAGATCGTGGGCGCCTGGCACCTGCACCGCGCCACCGAGGGTCGGAACCTGGACCTTTTCTGTCTCTTCTCCAGCCGAGTCGGCGTTATGGGCAATCCCGGCCAGGCCAATCATGCCGCCGCCAACGCCTTTTTGGATCAGCTTGCCGCCCATCGACGGGCGCTTGGCCTCCCCGGCCAGGCCATAGCTTGGGGCGCATGGTCGGAGATCGGGGAGGCCGCCGAACAACGGGACCGCATCGAGCGGCGCCGGGCGGCCCTCGGAGGCCGGTGGTTCACCCCGCAGCAAGGACTGAGGGCTCTTGGGAGACTGGTGCGTCAAGACAACACCGGGTCGGTGGTGATGTCCATGGACTGGTCGGTGTTCGAGGAGGCTGTCGAGGACCGTCCCCCTCTGCTGGAGGACCTGTTGTCCTCGGATTCCGGCGATGAATCCGATGATTCGGTCTCCTCGGAGGACCTGCTGACCGTGTTGAGGACCGCGCCGACTAAAGAGCCTGAAGAAGTGTTTGTGTCCTTCCTGCAGCAGGAGGTGCAAGCGGTGCTCAGGTTGCCCAAGGCGCCTTCACCGACGGTTGGCTTCTTTGACCTGGGAATGGATTCGCTGATGGCTGTGGAGTTGCGTAACCGCCTGAACCGCGCCTTTGCGGGTGAGTATGTGGCTTCCAACACCGTTGTCTTCGACTACCCGGACATCGCCGCCCTTGCGCGGCATCTGACCGAAGAACTCGGTCACGGTGGCGAGGTGGGTGAGGCCACGACATCGGCCGAGCCAGCCGCACCTGAGCCGCGCCTTCCGGCCGGTGGCGATGACGATTCGATCGCGGTGGTGGGGATGGCCTGCAGATTCCCGGGCGCGGAGGACCTGGCGGCGTTCTGGGAGCTGCTGGACGCCGGCATTGATGCCGTCACCGACGGCCGCCGGGATGCCGGGATTTGGCATGGGGTGGTGGGGGATCCCCAGGCTACGGATGTCGCATACCGACGGGGAGCCTTCGTTGACGACGTCGACCGGTTCGATTCACGGTTCTTCCGAATTTCCCCGATAGAGGCGCAGCTGATGGATCCCCAGCAGCGGATACTTCTCGAGACGAGTTGGCAGGCCCTGGAAGACGCGGGGTTCGATCCCGACAGCCTGAGGGGCAGCCGCACCGGGGTATATGCCGGAGTGGGCAGCGCCGAGTACCGGGACTTGATCGACGCCGC
The DNA here is from genome assembly GCA_965220995.1 of Acidimicrobiia bacterium. Lineage (GTDB taxonomy): Bacteria > Actinomycetota > Acidimicrobiia > Spongiisociales > ZC4RG35 > Bin76. The sequence continues at coordinate 993,363 of OZ244856.1, forward strand.
CAACAGGGCGGACAGTTACCTGGGTACCACCGGGAGCGTTGCGGTGGGCCGAGTGGCCTTCGCGCTGGGCCTGGAAGGACCTGCGATGCCGATTGACCTGGCCTGCGCCTCGTCTTTGGCAGCGGTCCATCAGGCTGTGGTGGGCTTGCAGCGCGGCGAGGTGGATCTGGCTCTGGCGGGGGGAGTGAACGTGGTGCTCTCTCCTTCGGTGTCCAGATTCATGATGGACATCGGTATGTTGTCACCGACCGGGCACTGCAGTCCTTTCGACGCCTCCGCCGATGGATATGTACGAGGCGAAGGTTGCGGCATGGTGGTGTTGAAGCGATTGAGGGAGGCCGAGGCTGACGGCGACCGGATATGGGCCGTCATACGAGGGTCTGCGGTCAACCAGAACGGGGCAAGTGCCGGACTGACTGTGCCGAACGGCCCGGCCCAGGAACGGGTGATGAGGGAAGCCTTGCTGCAAGCCGGGATTGCCGGTTCCCAGGTCGATTATCTGGAGGCACACGCCACCGGTTCGCAGTTGGGCGATCCCATCGAGTTGAATGCAGCCGCGGCGGTTTACGGCGACGGGCGTTCAGAGGAACGTCCGCTGCTAGTCGGCTCGGTCAAGTCCAACATAGGTCACATCGAGTGGGCGGCGGGGATCGCGGCCTTTATCAAGACGGTCCTCGCTATGAATGAGGGCAGGATTCCCAGCCACCTGCACTTCCGTGATCCCAATCCACATGTCGATTGGGATCGGCTCCGGGTGCGAGTGACGTCCGAGGGAACAAACTGGCCGTCTGACTCCCGCGGCCTTCCCCTGGCTGGGATCAATGCGTTCGGGCTCTCCGGAGCCAACGCCCATGTTCTGGTCGAGGGCTACCGGCCGCTGGGGAACGGTTCGATGGCCGGCAGCGGAGCCTATCTGGTGGCGGGGGGCACCTGGACGGTACCCGCCACGCTCCCTCCAGGGATTGACGGCTCTTCGACATCAGAAGAGCCCCCTGCGCGCGGGGTTCGTCTTTTGCCCCTGTCCGGGAAGTCGGCGGGTGCCCTCCGAGACCTGGCGAGGCGTTACCTCTCCTGGCTCGATGGCGAAGATGGCATACTCTCCGATGCATATCTGTCCGATCTGGCCTGGACTGCGGGAGTGGGCCGGAGCCATTTCCCTCACCGCGCCGGGATTCTGTTCCGCAATGTCTGCGAACTGCGCCGGGAACTGCGGGTTGCGGCTGAAACCTATGAGTTCCCTGATTGGGAAACGCCTGAGGGAGCGACCAGGGTGGCATTCGTCTACCCAGGAGCGGAGGGCTTTTCACGCGCCATCGGCGAAGCGGTGTATCGCAGCGAGCCGGTAGCTCGGGCGGTGTTGGACCGCTGCGACGCGGTAATGCGCCAGGAGCGGGGGATTTCAATTCTTGAAGAGGTGTTCAGTCGTGACGGGGTCGGCGATCCGAGTGATCCGGCAAAGGCTTACCCGGCCCTCTATGCGTTGGCGTGCGCTCTTACCGCCCAGTGGGCGAGCGTGGGGATTCGTCCCAACGTTGTGTTTGGGTGTGGTCCGGGAGCGATAGCGGCGGCGCAGGCGGCCGGGGTATTCAGCTTGGAGGAAGGCCTGGGACTGGCGGCCGTCCTGGGGATTCTCCAGAATTCCCCGTCCGATCATGACGATCGGGCTGTCCTGGAGGCTGCGCTCGACGGCCTTGCGCCAGCGGCCGCATCCGTACCCCTTCTGAGTAGTGTCTCCGGTATGGTGGTGGAGTCTTCGAAGGATCTGGATTTCGCCTACTGGCTGCGGCAGATCCGGGGTTCTCCCGATGTCCGGGGTTGGGGGGAAACACTGGCCCCCTTCCGGACGGATGCAATAGTGGTGATAGGGCCCGAGTCGTGGCTCGGCGAGGGACTTGAAAGAAGCCGGCCCGATTCTCGAGGGACCCCGGTGGTACTCCCCACCCTCGTGAGTCCATCCGCCAACGGGAAGGCACCGGATTCAGGCCCCGGGATTGTTGAAGCGGTGGCACTTGCTTACCAGGCAGGGATGGACATTTCTTTCGGCGGTTTGTTTGCAGGTGAGGCCCGGCGGCGAGTGGCTCTTCCGGGTTATCCCTTCCAACGCCGGCGGCACTGGATTAGGCCTCCAGGGGACACCGCAAGCGTCTAGGCAGGGCTAGCAGATGTTGGACCCGGTTGATCCTCAGTCAGCGTCGGTTAAACATCTGCCCAGGTTTCTGTGGGGACCTCTAACTCCACTAGGATTGATTGTGTTTGACGCTGCCTTCGCGATGCGTCGACAACGGATACAGAACTTGAGACAGGAGAAGCGCATGTCTTCCACCGCAGAGAGGATCAGGGTGCTGGTCGACGAGAATCTGGAGATCGAGGGTCGCCCCCCCGGCCGCCCGTTAGATTTGGATTCAAGTCTCCGGGATTCTGGGGTGTCGTCGTTGGATTTTGTGGCGTTCGCGAAGTTGGTGGCCCAGGAGTTCGGCGTCGAAGTGAGCATGGAGGAGTGCGCGAGCATTAATTCGGTGGGGGAACTCATAGAGTTCCTGGATGCGAAGGCCGCCTAACCCCCTTAACTTCAACACAACCGACTTCTGTCGGCCCCTTGCACCGCTGACGGTCTGATGACGACGGGTCAGCGGGGTTGGTGGCTTGGTGGAATACGACCTCCGTTGGTGGCGACCATACCGTAGTTCAGGCCCGATTGAGGTGTTCCATGTTGCCCTAACCCCGCATTCGGGTCGTGAAGCAGCGGCCTGGAACCTGCTTGATAGTGGGGAGCGGCAACGTTGCCGCAGGTTTTTATACCCGGTCCCACGGCGCCAGTTCATCTTGTGCCGGGCCGCCCTCCGGGCAGTGCTATGTGTGGCCTTGGGTTGCGACAACGGAGAACTCGCATTCGAGTTTTCCGAGTACGGCAAGCCGATTCCACTCCTTCAAGGCGATCGTGTGGCGGTGCATTGCAACATCAGCCACAGCGGCAGCCATGGGCTAGTGGCGCTCTCTCATCGGCCATTGGAGTCCACGGCAATCCCCAGGATCAACCATCTATCACCAAACCTGTACCAAGTGCTGAGGGCCGGAGACTCGGCAGGGGAAACCGATGTCACGGAGCAGACGTGATCATCCTGGCAAACGGCCAAACCGAGGAGTTCATCCAACGGAGCGATGACACCGAGAAGCTGTGGGTACGGATTGGCGATCTCCCCCGCGCCACCGGCTGGCAGATGAAGTTGCGCGGCATGTGTCTGGGCGATCTGTGCGTGCCGCTGCCGGAGAACCGGCTTGAGGAGTGGATCGCCGACGCCGACGACTGGGTGTGGTTCTGCTATTCGGATTTTGCGGACATGATCGGCCAGAAGTACGTGCGCGACGGCGTTGTGTGGAGCCTGGGGTCGGTACCTGAGGTACATGGCGCCGGGTTGCAATCGGCGGTGGCTCCCGACTTCGAGGTAACCGAACGGAGCGGCGCCACTTTGAGGCTGTCGGACTTGCGTGGTCGGAAGGTGGTGCTGTTCACCTGGTCGTCGTGGTGAGGATGCCGCTTCAGCCTGCCGGTCTGGCAGGAACTCTACGAATCCATCGGTCCGGACCGATTCGAGCTCATCAGCGTGGCGCAGGACTCGGGGGGCGCCAAGGCGGTGGACAAATGGTTCGAGCGGGCCGCGCCGACCTTCCGGTGCGTTGTCGACCCGACCCACCAGATCAGCTCTTTGTTCGGCTGGGTGAACGTGCCGTCGGCCGCCTGGATCGACGAGGAGGGCACCATCGTGCGCAGCAACGAAGGGGCGTATCCGGGTGAGATGACCATCGGGTTCGGCTTGGGCAGGGTCCACGTGGGCGACAACTCATTTGCCGATGCGACTCGCGACTGGATCGAGCGGGGAGCCGACAGCGAATACGTCTGGTCGAAAGCGGAACTGATTGAGCGGCTCAAACCTGTGGACGACGACACCCGACTGGCCGAAGCCACGTTCAAGCTGGCCCTGCACTTCGAGGCGGTGGGCGACAGCAAACGCGCCAGGCGGCACTTTGCCGCAGCGCACCACTTGGCGCCCGACAACTGGAACTATCTGCGGCAGGGCTGGACTAACAGGGGAACGCTCTATGCCAGTCTGAAGGTGCTGCGGCGGACCAGCTACCTGCGCAAGAACTCCGATAAAAGCTTCTACGACCCCATGGGCCTGCCCGGCGAGAACCATCGCCGGTTTACCGAACCCGAATGGCTGTGGACACCCGCCGTCCGGCGAATCAAGCAACTGCGCCGCCCCTCCTGACATAGTTGCCTGGCGGTAGGGGTGCAGTGAGGCCTCCCGGACTTCAGATTATTGCTACCTGATTCTCCCAACTATCCACACGTTCAACCGCCAAGTATGTTGGATGTCAGGCGATTCTCCTGATCCTGTCGTCTGTCATCTTTGAGCACCGGAGCCAGTTGGTGGACACTTCAGGGAATGTTTGTCTTCGGGAGACCCAACTTTGGGAAGGGTCCGAAACCCTTGGTGGGGGGCAAGGCTATGCGGTTGGACGGTCGGTTCCGGCTTCCTTGAGGAGTTCTCCGATGGCGGCCACGCTGCCGAGGACTCCGCTGGTGTCGAGCGGCAGGAAGATCTTGGTGGCCTGACCGTCGGCGATCCCTTGGAGGGTCTCCAGGTAGCGGATGGCGATCAGGTCGGCGGAGGGGTCTCCTTCGTGGATGGCGCCGAACACCGTGACGATGGCCTGCGCTTCACCCTCGGCCACGGTCAGCAGCTTGTACCGGTCGGCATCGGCCACGGTTTTGATGGCCGTAGCCTCTCCCTCGGCTTCCAGGATCTGGCTCTCCCTGATGCCTTCGGCCTTGAGGATTCTGGAGCGCTTGTCGCCTTCGGCCTCGGTCACCACCGCTCTTCTCTCTCGCTCGGCTTTCATCTGCCGATGCATGGACTGGGTCACATCGGCGGGAGGCTCGATCCGTTGGATCTCCACGCGCACCACCCGGGTTCCCCACTTGTCGGTGGCGTCGTCAAGAATCTGGCGAAGTTTGGTGTTGATCACCTCTCGTGAGGTAAGCGCCGAGTCCAAATCCAGGTCTCCCACAACGTTCCTCAAGTTGGTCTGGGCGAGCTTGGTGACCGCCACGATGAAGCGGCCCACGTTGTACTTGAGCTTCACCGGATCAGTGGCCTCGTAATAGATCACCGCGTCCACTGTCACCACCACGTTGTCCTTGGTGATCACTTCCTGTGGGGGAACATCCACCACCTGCTCGCGCATATCCACTTTGATGATCCGCTTGACGAAAGGCATCACCCATCGCAGACCGGAATCAACCGTCTTTTGATAGCGACCCAGCATCTCGATCAGACCTTTTTCGTAGGGCCTGATCACCTTCAATCCGGCGGCGGCGAACAGAATCAAGACCAGGGCCACCGCCCCGAACAATCCGATAACGGCTAAGTCCTCCATGGACACACTTCCTTTCTAAAACTGTTTGGGTCTAAATCTCAGGATCGGGGAATCACGATCAGTTTGGTGCCCTCCACCCCGGTGACCTCGATAGTGTCTCCGGCCGCAATGTTGCCATGCCCGGTTTCCGCCGTGGCCCGCCACTCCTCCCCGGAGATACGTACCATCCCCTGTCCGCTGATGGGGTCGATCTCTTCCAACACCAGCCCGGTGGACCCTACCCACCGGTTGGCCCCCACCTGAGGTTGGCCTTCCGAGTCCTGGCGTCGGATGTACCTGTGCAGGACAGCCCATGACAAAAGCGAAACACCGAAGAACACCAGCCATTGGGCGAGGACAGAAAGGCCTATCCATGACACGACGGCGGCCACCCCTCCCCCGATCACGAAGGGCAAGAGGAAGAATCCGGCGGTGACCACTTCTCCGATCCCCATCAGGACGGCCAACCCCAGCCACAGCCATCTCCAAAGTTCGCTGTCCATGACGCCTGTCCTTTCCTGCCGATGGCGATTTGCGGAGAAACAGAGGGTCTCTTCACGGGCTGCCGACCGATTTCAATTCTAGGCTTGCGCTTGTTCCATAGAATTCGCCCTGCTGACCCACCCTCCGGGAGACCGATACCTGATGGCCGCACCACAGTACGTTTTTTCCTTCGACGAAGCCGATCCGGGGGACAATGATCTTCTGGGAGGCAAGGGCGCCGGGCTGGCCCGGATGGTGGAAATGGGATTGGCCGTCCCTCCGGGGTTCACCATCACCACCGCCGCTTGTCGTCACTTTCTGCGCCACGGCGAGGTTCCCGCCCAACTCTGGTCGCAGGTGGAAGAGGCGCTCGGGCGGATCGAAACGGAGACCGGTCGCTTTCTGGGAGGAGTGGGCGGCCCACCGTTGCTCTTGTCGGCGCGCTCGGGCGCCAGGGACTCCATGCCGGGGATGATGGACACGGTGCTCAACCTGGGCGCCAACCATGCGGTGGTCTCGGAGTTGATCCGGTGGTCGGGGGACGCCCGTTTCGCGTGGGACGCCTACCGCAGGCTGATCCAGACCTATGGCGATGTGGTGTTGAACGCCGACCGCGACGACTTCGAGGAGGTGATGAACCGCCTCCGGGAACGCCGGAACGTCACCGAGGACTCCCGGCTTCCCACTTCCGACCTGGTGGAGGCGGTTCGAGGGTTCCGGGTGTTGCTCTCGGCCCAGGATCGTCGGGTGCCGGGCGATCCGTTGGAGCAGGTGCGAAACTCCATTCTGGCGGTTTTCGAGTCTTGGAATTCCCCGCGGGCCGCCAGCTATCGACGGCTCAATGGGATCGCCCATGATCTGGGAACAGCCTGCAATATCCAGATGATGGTGTTCGGAAATCTGGGCCCGGACTCGGGTACGGGAGTGTTTTTCACCCGCGATCCGGCCACCGGACGCCAAGAGATGTTCGGTGATTACCTGGCCAACGCTCAGGGGGAGGATGTGGTGGCGGGGATCCGCCAGACGTCCCCCATATCCCAGCTGGCCGAGGATCATCCCGCTATTTCGGCCGAGTTGAGGGAAGTGGGGGAAATTCTGGAAGCCGCCTACACAGACATGTGCGACATCGAGTTCACCATCGAGAAAGGGAAGCTGTGGATCCTTCAGACCCGGGTGGGCAAGCGGTCGGCCGCGGCGGCGGTGAGGACGGCGGTGGAGATGGCCGACGAGGGTTTGATCAACCGTCGCGAGGCTTTGATGAGAGTGGACCCCACCCAGTTGGAGCGCTTGCTGGTGCCCGGAATCAACGAGCGGACTTCTCCGCCGCCGGCTTTCTTCGGGTTGGAGGCTTCCCCGGGAGCGGCGGTGGGCAAAGCCGTGTTCGATGTTCCCACCGCGGTGGAATGGGCCGAGCAGGGAGAGTCGGTGATCCTGGTGCGTTGGGAGACCACCCCCGACGACATCGACGGGTTGTTTGCTTCCGAGGGGATTCTCACCAGCCACGGGGGCAAGACCAGCCACGCCGCCGTGGTGGCCCGCGCCATGGGCACTCCGGCGGTGACGGGAGCGGCGGAGATCTCCATCGACGCCGAAGGGGGATTCTTCCGGGCGCCGGGAGGGCTGCGAGTCGAAACGGGAGACAAGATCGCCATCGACGGCACCACCGGGCGGGTGTTCATCGGTGAGGTGGAGCTCACCGCGCCCGATCCTCCCCCGGAGTTGACCACCCTCTTGGAGTGGGCCGACGAGACCCGGCGTCTGGGAATCTGGGCCAACGCCGACACCGGCAAGGATGCGGCTCGGGCCGCCGAACTGGGCGCCGAGGGCATCGGGTTGGCTCGCACCGAGCACATGTTCATGGGAGACCGTCTGCCGGTGGTGCGTCGCATCATCATGGACGAGGGCCGCCGCAAGGCCCTGGCGCAGTTGGAGAAGTTGCAGGCCGACGACTTCACGGCGTTGCTGGAAGCGATGGACGGCAAACCGGTGGTGGTCCGTTTGCTCGATCCTCCTCTTCATGAATTCCTCCCCGACCGCTGGGATCTGCGTGACCAATACGACGAGTTGGCGGCGGCGGGTGAGTCCACCACCGAGGTGGAGAGAATGATCGAGGTGGTTCGCAGTTGGGAGGAGGCCAATCCCATGCTGGGGCTACGGGGAGTGCGCCTGGGGCTGATTCGCCCGTCGCTTTATCAGGTCCAGATCCGAGCGGCCCTGCAAGCCATCCGACGTCGCTTGGAAGCGGGCGGCGATCCGCACTTGGAGATAATGGTTCCCCTGGTGGCCGACCCGGCCGAAATGGAGAGGGTGGCCGCCATGCTGGAGGAGGAACAGGCGGCGTTCGGGGTGGATCGGAAGGTCAAGCTGGGCAACATGGTGGAGATTCCCCGGGCGGCGCTTTTGGCCGGGGAGTTGGCCCGCATTTCGGAGTTCTTTTCGTTCGGGACCAACGACCTCACCCAAACCACCTTCGGGCTGAGCCGTGACGACGCCGAGGTGCGTTTCTTGAACACCTACCTGGCCGATGGGGTCCTGTCTCGCAATCCCTTCCAGTCCCTGGACGAGCAGGGGGTGGGGCAGTTGGTGAAATGGGCCACCGAACAGGGCAGAGCGGCCCGACCGGACCTGTGGGTGGGGTTATGTGGTGAGCACGGGGGCGATCCCGACAGCATCGATTTCTGTCACCGGGTGGGTCTCGACTACGTCTCGATGAGTCCTCCCCGGATTCCGGGTGCCCGCTTGGCTGCCGCCCAAGCCGCGATTCGCAACGCCGACGGCTAGAAGGACTCGTTCACGTGGTCGAGGTCCAACTGACGCCCGGAGGGGCCCCCGAGACCGTGTTGCCCGATTTGCCCGCCCGGGTGGCCGCCGCCTTGGCTGCCGGGCAGGGCGACCGTGAGAAACTGGTGATGGCGGCGGCGGCCAATCCCGAACTTCCCGACGTATGGGCCGCGCTGGGTGAGAGTTGCGAACAGGAGGCGTCCGATTTGGGAGGCCGGGTGGAGGCGTATGCCTACTACCGGATCGGTTATCACCGCGGTTTGGACGCCCTGAGAAGCAACGGGTGGCGTGGTTCGGGGTACGTGCGCTGGTCGCATCCTTCCAATCGTGGGTTTCTGACCAGTTTGGACGGCCTGCGGCGGATGGCCGACGAGATAGGGGAGCAGGGCGAAGCGGAACGCTGCGCGGATTTCCTGGCGATGCTCGATCCCTCTTACACGCTGCGCCACTCGGCTTGATTCAGGACAGTCTGCACCACAAGGGATCGGCCAGCCGGTTGAGGTCCGAGATGCTGAGGGGGAACACGGTGGTGGGTGTGCCTGCCGCCGCCCAGACCGTGTCGTGCCTTCGCAAGGCTTGATCGGCGAACACCTGGAGAGGATGGTTATGACCGAAGGGCGGGGTTCCCCCGGCCGCATAGCCGGTGGCTTGCTTCACCTGCTCCAAAGAGGCCCGACGGGCCTTCTTGCCTCCCGCGGCGTCCGCCAGCCGGTTTGGCTGTAGCATGCGGTCTCCCGGCACCAGCGCCAGAACCGCCTCGCCATCCACCTCGAACACCAGAGACTTGACGATTTCGCCGGTTTCACACCCCACCGCCCGGGCCGCGTCGGCGGCGGTCTTGGTCCCGTCGGGGAATACCCGGATCTTGGCGGACAGGCTTGGATCCCCACAGCTTCGCAGCCATCGTCGGGTGGCTGATGGCAATCGACCTTGACCTGACACGCCCCCATAACATATCAACCGCTCGGGGTTATTCTCGGATGCGGTTCATCCCAAAGCGATCGAGAGGAACAGCCGATGAGGCGGACCATTGAACATGTCAGAGAATTCGCGGCCGCCGACCAGGGATTGGCCATAGTGTCCTTCGCCCGCCGGAATGGCACGGTGCACTCAACCCTGGTAAACGCCGGGGTAATGACCCATCCGGTCACGGGCGAGGGGGTGGTGGCGTTGGTGGCCCCGAACAAAACCGTGAAAGTCCGCCACTGGAGGCGCCATCCGCAGGCGACCATCGTCTTCCGGGCCGGGTGGTCATGGATTGGCGTGGAAGGCAAGGTTACCTTGGTCAGCCCCGACGACCCGATGGAGAATTTCGACATGGCGGACCTTCCGGGCGTGCTGAGAGACGTCTTCACCGCGGCGGGGGGTACCCACGACGACTGGGACGAATACGACCGAGTAATGGCCGCCGAGCGCCGAGCCGCTGTCTTCATCCACCCCACCAGGATCAGGGGCACGAGCCTGATCAGATAGACCCTCATGGTGTGGTTCGTTTCGGATCGGGAGCGCCGCCTTTGGCTGTGGGCGCTGATAGTGGTGGTGGGGATCTATTCGACTCTGGGACTGGCAGGGTCGCTGCCTGATCTGCCCGAGGAAAGTGGGCTCGGCGCGTTTCTTTTTGCCACAGCCATGCTGCTGGTTGGGGCAACGGTTGTGTTCCAAGGCCTCTGGAAACCCTCCAGCGCTTTCGATATAGGCCTTGCGGTGGGAGTGGCAGCCATTGTCCTGATGCTCTCCTTACGTTTGACGCACGCAGAACGCACGCATCTCATCGAATACGGGGTCTTGGCCTCCTTCATCTATGAGGCGATCAGAGAGCGGAAAACACACGTTGACCGGGTCCCACCTCCCGCCTTGGCGGCGATCCTGTTGACCGGGCTGATCGGAACGCTCGACGAGTTGATCCAGTTGTTTGTGCCGTTCCGAGTCTTCGACCCCATCGACATCTGGTTCAATGTCCTGGCCGGCGTAATGGCTGTGGCAGCGCGATTCGTGGTGGAAAGAGCCAAGCGCCGGAGAATCGCCCTTCCCAGAGATCGCAGCACGGAGTGATCGCGGTTCGGGAGATAACACACATGCACCCTCGCGGCAGAGGTCAGCGGACGGTCACTGCAAGCCAATTCAAAGACAGGTGTCTTTCACTCATAGACGAGGTGAATGAGACCGGCGAAGAAATCGTGATAACCAGACACGGCAAGCCGGTGGCCCGGCTGATTCCGGCGAAAAAGCCGGTGCCCGAGATGTGGGGTCGATACCGCGAGCAGGTTCATATAGTGGGTGACATCATGTCTTCCGGCGCTCCCGACCAGGAATGGGAAGCCATCAGCAATCCAGACCGAGTGCTCGATCCTGGTAGTACGACAAGCCTGTGATTCTCCTGGATACTCATGTCCTCTTGTGGCTTATCTCGGGCGCAGTTGATTTGGGAGAAGCAGCGAAGAGCGACATCCAACACCAGTGGGAGGCGGGGACCGTGACCGCCTCTGTGTTCACATTCTGGGAGATTGCTTTGCTTCATTCCAAACGCCGACTTAAGCTGGATCTCTTTCCCCGTGCCCTTCACCGGAGAGTGACGAACGATGGGCTCTGGACTGTGCCGGTAGATGAGGAGATTGCTTTCCGGGCTGTAGAACTGGGTTTCCAAGGCTTTCATCCCGACCCGGCCGATCGCATTATTGCCGCCACAGCCATCGTCGGTGGGTACACGCTCGCCACCGCAGACAATTGAATCGTTGAGTGGGGCAGGCAGACGGGGATGTTGAACATTCTCGATCCGAGGCAGTGATTCTGCAGGTTTGGCCAGGGAGTTAAGGGGTACTTCGAAAGTTAGTGGGGGGTGATGGTTGCGAGGAGTTTCCAGTTGGGTTTTCCGGCGTATAGGAGTGCTCGGATTCGGTAGTTATCGAAGTTCCACAAAGACCCCGTCGGGGTGGCGATACCCCGAGCCCGCGGCTGTTATCACCACCAGGTCGGACGGAGCCCCCATATGTCGGCGATCCACTTTGTTGCGCAGGCGCAGCAAGACGTTGGCTGCCTACTGGGTGTTCGGGTACCCGAGGCAACCTCAACATAGAGTTGAATGTAGCAAATATCGGATGGCCAATGCATCAAATAGCGGCTGGCCAATGCATCAAATAGCGGCTGGCCAATGCAACACATGTTGTACATCTTGCCAGGAAGGAGACTGGGCAGCCCCTCCCTTTTCGGCCCGCGTTGGTTCCGGTGGCCGGGGGTGGTCTTCGGGCGATTCCGAGAGTCCTGACCTCGCCGCGCGGGTCCTATCCGGTTGGAATACCGTTCCCAACCTTTCTTTTATCCATGTGACCAACCGCCGGAGCATGCTTGGACCAAAGGAATACCCCGTTGCAAAACATTTCACCTGATGAATGAGTTGTTTTAGCGTCCCTCAGAGGTCTCCCAGGTTCGGATCAGGTCGGCGAAGGGGCCGTTCAGGGCAGCCAGTTCCTCGTAGGTTCCGTCTTCTGCAATCTGGCCGTCTTTCACTACCAGCACCCGGTCGGCTCTTTGGGCGGTGCGGAGGCGATGGGCGACCACTACCGAGGTACGGCCCATCAACAGGGTCTCCAGGGCCGTTTCGATCTGCTCTTCTGTGCCGGGATCGAGGTTGGAGGTGGCCTCGTCCAGGATCACTATCGCCGGATCCACGGCCAGGGCTCGGGTCAGGGCCACCAGTTGCCGTTCGCCTGAAGACAGGCGGTTTCCCCGCTCCCGCATGGGGGTGTCCAGACCTTCGGGAAGGCTCTCCACCCACTCGGCGATACCGACTGCCCGGCAGGCCTCCCAAATCTGGTCTTCGGTCATCTCCTCCCGGCCAAAGGACAGATTGAACCGCAGGGAGTCCTCGAACAGGAACCCCTCCTGGGGGACCAGGGCCACTGCCCGCCGCAGATCCCCAAAACCGAGTTCCCGTAGGTCGACGCCATCCAGAGAAACAACTCCCGATTGAGGATCGTAAAACCGGGCGATCAGCCTGGCCAGGGTGCTCTTTCCCGATCCGGTGGCCCCTACCACGGCCAGCCGCTGCCCAGGGGGGATGGACAGGCTCATGTCCGATATGACCGGTGTGTCCGGGTCATAGCCGAAGGTCACCCCCCGCACCTTGATGGCGCCTTCCACCTTCGGGGGCAGAGGCGTGGTCTGGTCGGCTTCCTTGATGGCGGGCTGCTCGTCGGCCACCCCGTACACCTTGTAAAGAGCCGCCAAGGCGCCCTGCAGCAGGTTGTAGATGTTGGCCAACTGCACTATCGGTTCAAAGAACCAGTTCAGGTACAGGAGAAAAGCGATCAGGGACCCAAGGCTCATCTCCCCGTCCAGCACGCGGTTGCCCCCCACCAACAGGACCAACGACAACCCCACGGCCCGCAGCACATCCACTCCCGGGAAGTAGGTGACCACGGTCTTGGCCGCCGCCATTCCCTTCTGGTAGAAGCCTTCGTCGATCCGGGAGAACCGTTCCTCCTGGCGCTGTTCCTGAGCGTTGGCCTGAACTTCCCTGACTCCGGAAATGTTCTCCGACAAAGCGGCCAGAACCTTCCCCACCTGGCCTCGCCACTCGCGGTAGGCGCGGCCCGAGTCGCGGCCGAACCGGTAGGAAATCCCCAGCAGGAAAGGCATGAGCAGCATCACCAGGAGGGCCAGGAACGGGTCGACCACGAACAGGGCCGCCGACACGCCCACCACCATCATGGTGCTGCCCACCACCTGAATGGCCCCTTCGGTGGCGAAGACCTGCAGGGATTCGATGTCGGAGGTGAGCCTCGACACCAGCACTCCCGTCTTGGTGCGTCCAAAAAAGGCCATGTCCATGCCCAGCACATGGGTGAACACCCGGGTCCGCAGATCCATCATGAATCTCTCGCCCAACCATCCCACCGTGTAGAGGGTGTATCTGGTGGTGACGTACTGCGCCACCACTATGACGGCGAACACCAGCGCCGCGGTGGTGATTACCGACGTGTCCTGGGGGATGATGCCTCCATCCACCCCTTCCCGGATGACCAACGGCCCCGCCACCCTGGTCAGGGTGGTTATCACCGCCGCCACCGCCGCTCCGGCCGCCGGCCGCGCCATGTAGCGGGAGTCTCGGGCTGCCCGGCGGATGAGGTTCAGCCGGTCGGGGACGGGATCGTCGGTTCCGTAGCGGGCGTACATTATCCAACCGGGCTCGCCTGGGCGAGAAGTTGTCGATAGCGGGGCACATTGTCCCACAGGTCCTGGTGCTCGCCGAAGGCCAGGACCTTCCCGTCCTCCAGGATGATGATGTGGTCGGCCAGAAGCAAGGTGGAGGTGCGGTGGGCGATCACGATGGTGGTTCTTCCGGCCATGGTCTCCGCCAATTCGGCGTGAATGTGAGCTTCGGTGATGGCGTCCACCGCCGAAGTGGCGTCATCCAGGATGAGGATGCGGGGATTGCCCACTATTGCCCGGGCCAGGGCCAGCCGTTGGCGTTGCCCTCCCGAAAGGCTCATTCCCCGCTCACCCACCACGGTCTGGTATCCATTCGGCAGACCTTGTATGAACTCGTGGGCGTCGGCCACCCGGGCAGCCGCCACGATCCCGGGCAAAGGGACGTCGGGCGCGCCGAATCCGATGTTTTCGGCCACGGTGGCCGAGAACAAGAAGGGCTCCTCGAAGGCGACCGAAACCTCTTGCCGCAACTCGGCGAGGTCCAGGTGGCGGATGTCGATTCCATCAATCGAGATGCTCCCGGCTCCGGGGTCGTAGAACCGGGGGATTAACTGCGCCAGCGTGGTCTTCCCGCATCCGGTAGCGCCGAACAGGGCAATGTTGCTTCCGGCGGGGATGTGCAGGTCCAAGTCTTGGAGTACGTTCACCCCCTCGTAGGCGAATGTAACGCCCTCGAAGCGGATTTCGCCCCTGCCGGGATGCAATCGGCGGGGATGTGCCGGAGCGGTCACCGACGGAGAAGTGGCCAGGAGTTCCACCACCCGGGCGGCGGCCGCCGACGAGCGGGGCAGTTCGGCAAAGAACCAACCGGTCATCCGGATGGGAAAGAACAACACCACCAGGTATTGGGTGAACGCCACCAGGTCTCCGATGGTCATGTCGCCGTTGGTGACCCTGATCCCCCCCAGCCACAGGGCGCATAGGGTTATCAGGGTGGGGATCAGTTCGAACCAGGGCAGATAGATCGAGCGATACCGGGCCAGGCCCAGGGATTTGGAGAAAATGTCGGCGGCCACGGCGGTGGCTCTCTTGGCTTCCCGCGCTTCCTGGCCGAACGCCTTGGTCACTGCGATGCCCGAGATACCCTCCTGGGCGGTCCTGCTCATCTCGGCCAGGGCCCTTTGCACCTCAAAGGAAATGCCCGTGGTCCTCCGGGCGTACAACACCGCGAATCCCACCATCACCGGAAGGGCCACCGCCGCCACCGCTCCCAGCACGGGATCCAGCACAAACGACATGATTCCCACCATGGTGACGGTGATGATGTTGGCCACGGTGATCGGCAGCATCATGTAAACCAACCGGACCTGGGTGAGATCGGTGGAGGCCCGGGCCATGAGTTCTCCGGCCGAGGCATGGTCGTGGTAGTCGAAACCCAGCCTTTGGATGGCCGAAAAGATCCGGGCTCGCAGGTCCACCTCGAAGCGGTAGGCGAGCTTGAAGGCGTTCCAGCGGCGCCAGGCGATGCTGGCTGCCCGGATCACTCCGGCCAAAAGAACGATCAGGACCAGCGGTACCAGGAGATTGGGCCGGTTTGCTCCAATGGCGTCATCCACCACCAGTTTTTGCAGAAAGGGGGTGATGACGGTGACCGCCATCCACAGGAGCGCCCCCAGCACGGATATCACCACCAGGCGGGGGTAGCGCAGCATTCCGGTGGAGATAAGCCGCAACCCCACCCACATTTCCGACCAATCTCTCCGAGCGCCCATCCAAACAAAGATTAATGGGCGGCGTCGACCCGTTGGCCGGGCGGGACGCCGCCCCGCATGTCGCTTACCGGTTGGGAGATCGGAAGATTATCTCCCCCTGCTCGGCGTGGGCCTCCACGGTGGAGTCCGGGGGCCATTCCGATTCGAGCAGCAGGATGGCCAGCGGATCGGCGAGGCGCCGTTGGATCACTCGCTTGAGAGGACGGGCGCCGTAGGCAGGGTCATAGCCCTCCTCGACCAAGAGGTTTTTGGCCTCCTCGGACACCCGCAACCGCAGACCGCGTTCGGCCACTCGCCGACGCAGAAGATCCAACTGCAGGTCAACGATCTTCCTCAGATCTTGGGGGCTGAGCCGGCTGAACACCACAATGTCATCCACCCGGTTCAGGAATTCGGGTCGGAAGTGGCTCCGGACCGCTCCCATTACCCGGCTCTTTGTCACTTCCCGTCCCAGACCCGGGTCGATCCGCTCCGACCCCAGGTTGGAGGTCATGATCAGCACCGTGTTGGTGAAATCCACGGTCCGTCCCTGGCCGTCGGTCAAACGACCGTCATCCAGCAGTTGCAGCAGAGTGTTGAAGATCTCCGGATGGGCCTTCTCCACCTCGTCCAGCAGGATCACCGTGTAGGGCCGTCTTCTGACCAGTTCGGTGAGTTGACCTCCCTGGTCATATCCGACATACCCGGGCGGCGCTCCGATAAGGCGGCTCACCGAGTGCTTTTCGGAGTACTCGGACATGTCGATGCGCACCATGGCCCGCTCGTCGTCGAAGAGAAAGTCGGCCAGGGTGCGGGCCAACTCGGTTTTGCCCACTCCGGTGGGGCCCAGGAACAGAAAGGACCCGACCGGCCGGTTGGGGTCGGCCAGCCCCGAGCGGCTACGTCGGATGGCGTTGGAGATGGCCGCAACGGCCTGGTGCTGTCCCACCACCCGAGTGTGGAGATGGTCCTCCAGGTGGAGGAGCTTGGCCGCTTCTCCCTCCAACATCCGAGCCACCGGCACGCCGGTCCAGTGGGAGACGACTTCGGCGATGTCCTGTCCGGTCACTTCCTCGGACAGCATCCGACCGTTGGCCGCCAGTTTTTCCAGGCGCTCTTCCTTTTGCTGAAGGTCCTTTTCCAGACCCACCAGCATCCCGTAGCGAAGTTCGGCCGCCTGCTGCAACTCGCCGCGTCGTTCGGCCATCTCGGCCTGGGCGCGGGCCTCTTCGATCTGCTCTCTGATGCGGTTGACCGACGAGATGGCCTCTTTTTCCTGCTGCCACCGGGCGGTGAGACCTCTCAGAGTCTCGCGGGTGTCGGCCAACTTCTGTTCGAGTTCCGACAGGCGATCCCGAGCGCTCTGATCGGACTCCATCTTCAGTGCCTCCCGCTCGATCTCCAGCCGGGTCTCCACCCGGGTGAGCTTGTCGATCTCCTCGGGCATCGAATCGATCTCTATCCGCAAGCGCGAGGCGGCCTCATCGATAAGATCAATCGCTTTGTCCGGGAGGTGTCGGCCGGTGATGTAGCGGTCCGAGAGGGTAGCCGCCGCCACCAGGGCCGAGTCGGTTATCCGCACCCCGTGATGGACCTCGTAACGTTCCTTCAGTCCTCGCAAGATGGCCACCGCGTCGGTCACCGACGGCGCCGCCACCCAGATCGGTTGGAAGCGCCGCTCCAACGCCGAATCCTTTTCGATATGCAGGCGGTGCTCGTCGGTGGTGGTGGCGCCGATCATGCGCAACTCTCCTCGGGCCAGCATCGGCTTGAGCAGGTTGGAGGCATCCATGGCCCCCTCCGCCGCCCCGGCTCCCACGATGGTGTGCATCTCGTCGATGAACGTGATGATCTCACCGTCGGAGGCGCTGATCTCGGTGAGCACCGCTTTCAGCCTTTCTTCGAATTCTCCCCGATATTTGGCGCCGGCCACCATTGCTCCCATGTCCAGGGCCACGATTCGCTTGGTGCGCAGACCATCGGGCACGTCTCCGTCG
Source organism: Acidimicrobiia bacterium (assembly GCA_965220995.1). GTDB lineage: Bacteria > Actinomycetota > Acidimicrobiia > Spongiisociales > ZC4RG35 > Bin76. Next base: position 1,010,941 of record OZ244856.1, read on the forward strand.
GCGATGCGGCGGGCCAAACCTTCCACAACGGCGGTCTTCCCCACCCCCGGGTCGCCGATCAGGATCGGGTTGTTCTTGGTGCGGCGGCTGAGCACCTGGGTGACCCTCCGTATCTCGTCGTCCCGACCGATCACCGGGTCGAGTTTCTGACGGTGGGCCAAGGCGGTGAGGTCCCGCCCGAACCTTTCCAGGGCGCCGAAGGTGGCGTCGGGGTCGGGGGTGGTGATGCGATGGGCGCCCCGCAGCTTGGTCAGGGCTTCCAAGATGTTCTCACGGTTGATGCCGTGGCGTTGCAAGAGATCGGCGGTGGCGCCCTGGTCCACCAGGGCCAGCAGCAGATGTTCCACCGACAGGTAGTCGTCCTTGAACTCCGCCCGCACCCGATCGGCGCGTTGCAGGACCTCGGTGAGGTCCCGGCCGGGAACCGGGCCGGTTCCGCCGTAGGCGCTGGGGAGGGAGTCGAGCAGTTGATCGACATCGGCTTTCAGAAGAGCGGGCTGGGCGCCCACTGCATCCACCAGCGGCAGCATCAGCCCCTCGGTCTGGCTGAGCATGGCCGCCAGCAGGTGCTGTGGCAGAATCTGCGGATGGCGCTTCCGGCGGGCCAGTTCCTCGGTGTCGACTATTGCCTGGCGGCTACGGGCGGTGAGTCGTTCGAAGATCTCCGACATCTGGATATGCTCCCTTTCTATAAGAAAATCTGAGTCTATCTATATCAACTATAAAAAGGGGCTGTGCTATTCCCGGCAAAATGTGGAGCAGGAAGACACTCCGAAATCTGGCTTTGTTGGAGCTCGCGGTTGAGCTCACCCAGGACGACCCCGGGTACCTGCCCTACTCCTCAGGTGGCGGCGTTGGGAGTGTCCACCCCGACGATTAGGGTGACCAAGCGGTCCATGGATATGTCCTCGGTAAGTTCGGCCACCTGCTGACCGTGCCGGAGGACCACCACCCGGTCGGCCAATTCCATCACATGGGGAAGTATGTGACTGATCAATACCACCGCCACCCCCCGTTCGGCGATCTGGCGGGCAAGATGAAGGACCCGGGAGGATTCCCGAACCCCGAGGGCCGCGGTGGGCTCATCCATGAACATTGCGGTCGTCGCCCAGAATGCCGCCCTCGCCACCGCCACCGACTGCTGCTGTCCTCCCGACATTTGCCCGATAGGGACCCCGGTGGACCGGGGAATGTTGACTCCCAGCGAATCTATCTGAGTGGAGGCGCGGGATGTCATTGCTCCTTTGTCCAACATGCCGAGCCGGCCGGCCATGCCCTTTCTCACCATCTCTCTACCCAAAAAGAGATTGGTGACCACGTCCCGGTCGGGAGCGAGAGCCAGATCCTGGAAAATGGTCTCGATGCCCAGATCGCGTGCGTCGGCGGGGCTTCGGAGTGTGACCTTTTCGCGATTGATCCGCACCTCACCCTCGTCCGGAGTCACCGCCCCCGCCAGGATCTTGATGAGGGTGGACTTGCCCGCCCCGTTGTCCCCGACCAGCGCGGTTATCTCCCCGGCCCGGATCTTGATATCCACGTTGTCGAGCGCGGTTATGGGGCCGTACGATTTGCTGAGACCGATCCCCTCCACAACCACGTCACCGGACGCGGCCCCCATCAGCCCTCCTCCGTTCCGGCGCGAAGGCCCCTGAAGACCCCTCTGCCTCCCATCGTCCGTCCGGAGAGTTGGTCGGTGGCCACGGCCGCCACCAGCAACAGTCCCCGTGAGATGTCCTGGTAGGGAGCCGGCAGACCGAGCAGGTTGAGAGAATTGGCGATAATGCCCAGCAGCACCACCCCCAGAATGGTTCCGGTGACCGAACCGCGTCCACCGGTGAGGGCGGTCCCGCCCACGATCACGGCTGCGATGATCTCCAGTTCCTTGCCCTGGCCTCCGTAGGGAAACGCCGAGCCGGCCTGGCTGGTTAGCACCACCCCGGCCAATGCCGAGAAAAACCCCGAGGCGAGGAAGACTCCCCAGGTGATCTTGGGAACACTGATTCCGGCCCGGCGCGCCGCCTCGGGATGGCTTCCCACCGCATAGACGTGGGCGCCGGCTTTGGTGTATCGCATCACGAAACCGATCAGAGCAAACACCACCACCATGTAGAAGACCGGTTTGGGAATCCCGAAAGCCGATCCCTGGGCGAGATCCACATAGGACTCGGCGGGGATGAAGATAGATCGCCCACCGTTGATAATAAAGGCCACACCCCGGGCGATAAAGGCGGTCCCGATGGTGGCGATCAGGGAGTTGACCCGGAATTTCACCACTATCACCGCGTTGACCGCCCCCATTATCAGTCCCACCACCAAGGCGCCGATGATCGCCAGGGGCACGGAGACCTCCTGCACCAAAAGCGCCCCGGCCGTCATTCCCGACAGACCCATCGTGGCTGCCACCGACAGGTCCACGTTGCCCGAAATCAGCATCGGGGTGGATACGCCCGCCACGATCCCGGTTATGGCCACCGCCCGGGCAATGTTGAGGAAATTGGTGGTCCCGAAGAAAAAGGGACTCACCACCGTCATCGCTATCCCGATGACGACGATCGCCAGGGCCAGACCAAGCGAACGCCGACTTCCGCCGACGTTCGCTCGGATCCGACCCGAACCACGGGTGGCCCGGGGTTTCTGACCGGTCACAGGCAGATCAGTCTCTTACCCGTCAATCAGCACTTTGACTGGTCGATGCTTGCCGCGTCCACCACAGTCGCCTGCGGATAGATCTCCATCGGGATCGGATTCCTCTCGGCCACATCCTGCGCGATGGCTATGCCGTACTCACCCCACAGTTGGGGAACGAAATCCACCGAAGTGAGGAAAGTGGGATCGTTGGCGCACAGAGGCCCGACCGACTCCTGGGAGAGTCCCACGCCGCCGGCAATAGAGGTCTCGGCCCGACCCGCTTCGCGGAGGGCATTCACCATTCCCAGGGTGCGCAAGTCATTGATGCCGAAGCCCATGATGTTCTGAGTATCCGGGTGAGCGGTCAACCAGTCGGCCACATTGGCCTGGTCGGTGACGATGTCCGAAGGGCATTCCAGTTCGTGGATGTTGTCGTCTCCCACATGGAACGTTTCTTCCACCACCTCTCGGAAGCCGATGATGGAGGCGTAGGGACTGGTGCGGTCCTGGACGAACGCCGAGTGTGAACACAGCAGGACGGTGGTGTCACCGGTGGTCCATCCGCGGCCTTCCGCCACCTCGATCAGGTAATCCGCCTGGGCGCGGCCCACCGCGTACCATTCGCCCCCTCCGAAGAAGGGCTGGCCGGGATGGGGCACCGAGTGGGCGACAGCCGGGATGCAGGCGTCTTTGTACTGGCCCATGATCGCCGGGTTGAGGTCCGCCAGGACATTCATCGAGAGCACCACGTCCGGGTTGTGCTGGACCACCAGGTCGGCCACCACCAAGGGCTGTTCCTGGCTGGGGTACAGGTTGTCGAACTCCGTTACGTCGGCGCCCGAGGCGGCGGCCGCCACCCGGAAACTCTCGTTTGCCACGATCAGAGTGTCGAAGACGTTGTCTTCGGGAGTCCAGGCAAACCGATACCCGGAGTCACCGGCCTCCCGGAGCACTGCTTGATAAAAGTCGGGATGGTCATCGGTTTCGACAAATTCGCAACTGCTCTCGTCCCAAACAACCCAGGTGGCCGCTTCGGCCTGCTCGGCATTGGCGATCGTGGTGGGAAGCTCCATTATCACAGCGCCGAGTCCTCCGGCAGGCGCGGCGGTGGTCTCGGGTGCGGCGGTCGTTTCGGGCGCCGCCGTGGTTGCCGGTGCGGCGGTGGTTGCCGGGGCCGCCGTGGTTGCGGGTGCTTCTTCAGCATCCCCGTCGCCGCAGGCCGCCAAGACCAGCGACAATGCCATGACGGCCGAGATAATCGTACGTGGGAGCCTTTGCATAGCTCTCCTCCTTATAGGCCAGTGTCTTTGTTTTCCGTATCCAACGCTGTGGCTCATTATTGCCCGCAAGAGGGGGTTTTTCCGATAAAAGCCACATCTTTTTTTGGGCTACCGGGAATAAGCCACCTGGTAAGGTGCCTGTTTGACAATGGGGACCCGATACTCCTGCGCCGACTACGGTTGGCCCTCCCTACGGCACGAAACCGTGATGGCCGTAGCTTCGGATTTAGGCTATGACGGTCTTGACATCGGCATTTTCGGGGAGATAACTCACCTGAAAGTGTCCGACCTCACCGAATGGAGCCGAACGGCGGCCCGGATCAGGCGCCAACTCAACCATCAGAAACTGGAATGCGCCGACGTCTTCCTGATTCCCAGCGTTGACCTGTCCCGGCTCACGCCTTCCCATCCCGACCCGGCTGAGCAGACCGAGGCAGCCCGGCTCTTCAAACGGGCGGCTCGGCTGGCCGAGAGCCTGGGAGTATCCGGCGTCACCATCACTCCGGGGGTCATTCATGAGGGGGACACTCACGGGGAGGCGTTCCGCCGGGCCTCACGGACTCTTCGCAGCCGGGTCGAGGTTGCCGCCGATCACGGGCTCGGATTGTCGGTGGAGCCCCACTGGGGTTCTCTGATCGATACCGCCGGGCGGGTGGCGGACCTGCTGGACGCGGTGGAGGGCCTGACTCTCACCCTGGACATCTCCATGATGTTCTTCTGTGGAATGACCGTGGAGGAGATCGCCTCATTTGCGGCCCGGACCCGTCATGTTCAGTTCCGGCCCGGAGGGCGCGACAAGGTGCAGGTACGGGTGAAGCACAACGAGATAGATTTCGATCCGATCACTGATGCTCTGGAGGAGGCTGCCTATCGGGGGTGGTACAGCGCTGAGTTTGTGTGGATGGAACGATGGGGATGCGATCAGGTGGATGTCACCGAGGAATCCCGGCAGCTGCTTTCGCTTCTCAAGGGGCAGTGGGAGCCTGCGGTCATATGAGTGCGGCAGGTTGGTTGACGCCCCGCTACCGAGCGTCGGTCACCCTGGTGGGTTCTCCCTGATTGCGGGCCGACCGGTAGCAGGTTTCCACCAGGCGAAGTGTGCGGAGGTTGTCCCGTCCCGAGATCCGGGGCTGTCGTCCCTCGGCAATGGCGGTCGTCAACTGCCGCAGGGCCTTGGAGAATGCATCCGGCACCCAGGAATCAGCAGTGCGAGTCATCGTCGGCGGGGCGCCTGACACCGTTTCAACCAAGGTGTCGGGACTCCGATTCGGATAGGCGTCCCAGATTCCGAGATGGGCGAAGAACAATCCGTCTTCCGCCACCGCCCGCATTGAGGCGCCGTGCCGTCCTTCGGTGCGGCGCGTGTCACGGATGGTGACTGCGAGGCTGTCGAATCTGAGAATGGCATAGAGGGCCGATTCGCCGGTGATTCCGGGAATGTCGGCCGGGCCGAGCCAGGCCCGGACTTCCCGGGGTTCTCCGAACAGCCACCGGGAGGCGTCAAGAAAGTGGATGGTGTTGAACAGCCCGACGAAGCGAGGAGCCTCTGCCAGCCATCGGGGCAACCCATCCCCGCTCTCAAAGGGCCACACCAGATCGAACAGGACGGATTCCACCGAACGACCACGGGCGAATTCTTGAAACGCCAGAATGGCCGGCGCCCACCGCATCTGCTGGTTGACGGCCAGCACCTTTCCCGCGCGCTCGGCCATACGGACCAATTCGGTGGCTGTCCCAAGGTCGACCGCCAGGGGCTTCTGGGCCAGGACATGCTTGCCTGCCCCCAGGGCGGCCGCCACGATTTCGGGCTGGGCTCCCGGAGGAACTGCTATGTCCACCAGATCCACCGTTGGATCGTCCAGGAGGTCGGCGAGCGCCGCGGCCGAGCCAACTCCCGCCTCCCGTGCGAGGGCCTCACTCTTTTCGGGGCGGACGTCGAACACTGCCCGAAGCTCCACCACATCGGGATTGGCGCGATAGGCGGGAACATGGGCGGCTCGGGCGATCTCACCGGCGCCCACCAGACCGATCCCCAGCCGTTGGGTGGTCACCAACGCAACCGCACCTCGTGCACGAGTTCATCACCGTCCAAGTGCAACCGGCCCCGACCGTTTCCGTTCCTACTGATTCCCTCACTGATCAGACCTATCAGGGTTTCGGCATCCTCTCCGGCGTCGGTGAGGGAAGGATCAACCAGGGCCTCCACCGCATTTCGGTAGACGCCCATCCCTTGGTCCAGGTGGTAGTCGTTGAGACGGAGATGACACCGCCAGTACTCTTTCCACGCCTTGGCCGGATCGGGGCTTTCCAGAGGATCGAGTGTCCCGAACAACTCGTAGCCCGAGCTTCTGACCACCCTTTCCATGGCGCCATACCCCAGCGTTTCCCGGACCTCGATCCAAAGCAGCGCCAGCCAGAACCGATACACATCGTGTATGGCGTCCCGCCAACCGAACAGACACTCGTCCACCAGGTCCTTGGCTTGTTCCCGGCCCCCGGTTTCCATGAGGCGGATCACCCGGTCGAGAGGATGCGTTGCCACCCAGGCGAGTTGATCATCGGTCAGCCAGCGCTCTGTGTCGGCGCTCTTGAGTTCGAGCGCCGCCCTTTCCGGAGGAGGCAGCCCGGCTCTTTGGTAGAACTCGTCGGGGGGAAGGTGGCCATCCTTGTAGGTGTGCTGCAGGCAGAGGCCCTGTTGGCGGAGAGGTGTCCAGCCTTCCACGATGAAAACGGCCTTGTTGAAGCGAAGGGCGGCATGCCCCATCTCCGAGCAATGGTTGCAATAGCTGGGGTAGTCGGTGGACATGAAGGTCGAGAGGCTGGGACGGACAGAGAGGGGCAGGGCCTTCTTGCCTTGATAGGCGCCCTCTTGGATCAGGCGCATTCCACTGCCGCAAGGTCCCAGGATGAAGGTGAAGCGTTCCGGGTCCTCCACCAGTTCGAATTCTGTGGCATGCCAATGCCATCCGGCGGCGATGTTGTTGAGCCGCTGCATGATCGATCCCTGTGAGTACTGGGGTATCTCGCCGTCCCCCATCAGATCCAGCACGACCCGCCGTCCGATGGCCTCGCCTTCTTCGGGTCCGGCTATCTCGATCGCTTCCGCCAGGGTGCGGGCCACCGCATTGCGCAGACCGTCGTGGACCACCACGTATTCGACCTTCAGCCGATCAGCAATGTCCCGGCATCGTCCGGCGTCGCCCCTTTCCACCGCTTCGATCAATTCGTCAAACCGTGTTGGAAGGGTCATTATCCGGTCCTTGTCAGCCGCGCCTACCTTGGGCCGGCGTGGCATCCGGTGTAATAAGGATGCTAACCGGCGCCACCCGGCCGCCCCGGGCCGGCGGCACAGTTATTTGGACGGCTGGGCGTTCAACAGGAACCGGGTGATCCAGTCTCGGAGAAGGGTGGCGTCGGGGGTGTTGTCAAGGGAAGCCAGGCCGGCGTGGGCTGTTGCGTGGGGAATGCGGTCGCCGCGGCGCGATTCGATCAGGGCCCTGATGTAGGGAACGGGGATTTCGGGATGGCCGCCGACGCCCAGGAAATGGTCGCCGGTGGTGAACATGGATACCGGGCAATGGTCGGTGGAGGCCAACAGTGTGGAGTCGCTCGGAAGGCGGGTGATCTGGTCCTGGTAGCTCACCACCACCTGATAGGAGGCATGAGGGGGCGCCATCCACCCGGCCGGGGCGGCTACCCTCGTTTCGGCTACCCCCACTCCCCAGCCGGCGGCTCTGAGAGTAACTTCGCCGTTCAGGGCATGGGCGATCATCTGGGCGCCGAAGCACACCCCCACATGCGGCGATCTCTCTTCGTGCAAGCGACGGAAGAAACCGGTCAGCCATCGGATCCAAGGTTCGTCGTCGGACACCGACCACTTGGACCCGGTGGAGATCCAGCCGTCGCATTCGGAGGGGTCTTCGGGGTACTGTCCCCGGAGCAGGTCGTAAGGGGTGAGTTCGATCTCCGGTCGCCCCGAAAAGAGGGCGGTGAACATGTCCGGATAGCTTCCGGCGATGGGAAGCAGTTGCGGCATGACATGGTCGCACACCAGCAAGCCGATCCGCAAGGGTCTGGCCGGCCTCTTCACCAGGCGTCCACCGGGTGATCGAATCTCATGGTCGGCAGGCGGCCAGGGCGTCGGGATCGGCAAAGATGCCATTGGCGAACTGCAACTCCCGCACGTAGCAGACGATCTTGTCGATGTCTTCGACGGCCACTTCGGGGCGGGGTTCCATGTTCCCGAATTGCCAGTGGTGTTGCCGGGTCCCCCGCATCACCGCCACGTGGAAGCTGTAGTCGGAGTGGTGGTCGGGTTCGTAGATGATGTGGACCAGGGGAGGGCCTTCCGATGATCCTTCGGCATGGATGCCGTGGCATTCCGAGCAGTGGGCGGTGAATATCTCCTGACCCTGCCGAGCGGTATCCGACAGTTCAGGTACGGTGACCATGATGGCGCCCACGGCGTCGGTTTCGGGGGAATACTCGGCCGTTTCCTCTCCGGCGCAGGCCGCCGCCAGCCACAAGAGCAAGACAGCGGCTTGGGCCAGTCGTTTGGACCCGTTGCTACCGGTCATCCGGGGGCGCCTCACGTGGCCGTCGCCTCTTTGACCCGGCCCTTTCCCGGAAAAACTTGATCAGCCCCAAGATGACCATTATGACCCCGATGACGATCGAGATCGTGCTTAGTTGGCCGGCCAGTTCCATCCGGGCCCCTCTCTGGGTTGTTTCAACAGTGGGTGAGAACGATTGTATGGTCTGGCTGCAAAGCCATGGCAACCCTGACTCAGCGTGCAAACGGTCATCCGGGCTAGGGCGCTCGTCGACGGTACGGGGGCCCCACCCGTTCAGAACGCCATCGTAGTGGTGAACGGATCCCGGATCGTGGCAGCCGGATCAGAGGAGGCGGTGGAGACTCCCCGGGGACCGGATGTGCAGGAGTTGGACCACCGCGACGCCTACCTGCTGCCCGGCCTCATTGATGGGCACACCCATCTCATGTTCGGCGCCGGTGACATGAGCTACGAGGAGGTCATCGAGCGGGACTCCGATCAGGTGATGCTCCTTCGAGCCGCCCGCAATGCCCACATACACCTGAGCGCCGGGGTCACAACCCTGCGGGACTGCGGCGCTCGCAACCAGATCACCTTCGATCTCCGTCGGGGCGTTCGCCAAGGGGTGGCGCCGGCGCCGAGATTGCTACTCAGTGGCCGTCCGATGACGGTCCCCGGTGGCCACTTCTGGTGGTGCAACCAGGAGGCGGACGGGGTGGAGGGCGTCCGGAAAGCTGTGCGTCACCTGGTCCGGGACGGCGCCGACTTTATCAAGATCATGGCTTCGGGCGGCGGCACCGCCGGCACCGACCACCGCCGTCCCTCCTACAGCGTGGAGGAGTTGCGGGCCATTGTGGACGAAGCCCACAGCCTGGGCAGGCCCACCACGGCTCACTGCATAGCCACCCAGAGCATCGTCAACGCCCTGGACGCAGGCGTCGATTCCATCGAGCACGCCACCTTTATAGAGCCCGACGGCTCCTACCGATTCAACCCGTGGATCGCCGAACGCATTGCCCGTCAGGAAGTCCGGGTAAGCCCCACGGTCCAGACCGGCTACCGGAAGCGAGAAAAGCTGCTGGCGAGGCGGGAGCAGGGCCATCCCCTGACCCCGGAGGAGAGCCGTCGCCTGGAAGATCTGCACGTCAAGTGCCACAAGCAGGTGGAGTTTCTGGGGAGGCTCTGGTCGGAATGGGGCGTCTCCATTGTGGCCGGCACCGATGCCATCCAGTCCTTCGGCGACTACTGCCTGGGGTTGGAACTCCAGGTCCAGGCGGGTATGAGTCCCGCAGATGTCATCCGCTCCGCAACGGCGGTCGCCGCCCAGGCCGTGGGCGTGGGCCATCTCGTGGGGACCGTCGAGGCGGGCAAGGAGGCGGACCTCATTGTTGTGGACGGGAATCCTCTACGCGACATCCGTGCTCTGCGAACAATGCGCATGGTGATGCAGGGGGGAGTTGTGGTTCCGCCTCCGGTGACCATCGGGTTGTAACCGGGGGGCTGCCTGGTTCTCCCGCTGCGGCCCGGGGTGGAGACCCCTATGCAGACACGACCTCCGCGAAACCCGGGCCCACCGGATTGGCCAACTGGTCCATGGTGCACTCTCGGGCAGGCTTGTCGGGCCTCCACCGATGAAACCGGGTGGCGTGGCGAAATCGATGGTTTGTCAACTGGTCGTAGCTGATCTCCACCACCACCCCGGGTTGGATCGGTGTCCACTCCTTGCTCTTGCCGCCCGACCACCGGCTTTGGGCGCCGGGGGCACGGGCGCCGGTATCGAATGAGTCGCTGGTGCGCAGGCTTTCGAACATGGCGAGCATCTCCGCCTGATCGATGTTCGCCTTTGCGAATCCGGAACAATGGCCGATGAAATGAAGCGCTCCCTCGGCGTTGTAGAGACCCAAAAGCAGGGAACCGATCTTGTTGCCGTCCTTGTGCACCCGATATCCCCCCACCACACAGTCCACGGTGCGGCGGTGTTTGATCTTGATCATCCACCGCTTTCCGCTGACATAACCCTCATCAAGCCGTTTGAGCACCACCCCATCGCAACCCGCTGCCTCGAATTCCCGAAACCACTGCTGTGCCACCGCCTGGTCGGTGGTGCTGGGAGTGAGATGCCAGGGAAGTGCTAAACCGCCCCACACTTCTTCGAGTCGTTGGCGTCGCACGGCAAAGGGCTGATCCCTCAGATCTTCTCCTTCCAAGGCCAAGATGTCAAAGGCGACCAGTTGGCTCGGATATTCCTCCGAGAGTCTTTTCACCCGACTGGCGGCCGGATGGATGCGCATCTGTAGTAGGTCAAATTGGGTGACGTTGTCCTTGACCACCACCACCTCTCCATCCACCACGGTCCCCGTCGGGAGTTGTTCCAACGCGGGCTCGAGTTCCGGGAAATAGCGCAGCAGTGTTTTCGTGTTCTTCCCAGAGTCAAGGCGGGCCCCCGGTCCGCTCCAGGCCAGCACCCGGAATCCGTCCCACTTGGGTTCGTAGGCGAAAGATCCCCTGGGCCAGCGCTCGGCGACACGAGACTCCATAGTCTTGAGGGGAGGCGAGAAAGGCCAGGAGGTCACGAGCGGAGAATAGGAAGGCGGCCGAGCAGCCTTTGCGCCGGCATCAGGACAGCAACGACGCCAGGCTCCAGATCACCATCAGCGCCCCCACCGTTATGAAGAACGCCACCCGCCGCGGTCGGAAGGGGCCCCGCGCTTGCGGTGGTGGCCGACCCCTCAGGTGCCTGATCGCCGCCCAGGAGTTTCCTGCCACCAGCGCCAATCCGACGGCCAGGATCATCTGGGTTGCCAGGATGTCCAGCCCTAGTATTTCCGCCATGATGCTCTCCGTGCCGCCGGGTTCCCTTTCATAATGGCAGGCTCGGGGAAGAAAGATTGAAATGGCCCGGCCGGCGCAGATTCTGAGGGTGTTCACCGACGGCGAGAGGGGCGGGAACCACCTGGGGGTGGTGGCGGACAGCGTGCAACTCGACTCCCGCCGGATGCAGACCATCGCCGCCGAACTGGGGTTTAGCGAAACGGTGTTCATCGATTGGCCCGCCGGTGGGATTCCCCGGGTTCGGATCTTTACGCCCACCATGGAGTTGCCGTTCGCCGGCCATCCCCTGGTGGGCGCCGCTTGGCTGCTGCTCCGGGCCGGACCCGGCGGCGTCGACCGGGTGACCTGCGAAGTCGGCGAGGTGGGCATCTCGGCCCAGGGTGACCGGGTGTGGATCGAGCCCCCGTTTCGACAGCCGGTGAGGGTCGAAGAAGAACCGCCCACCCTTGGATGGTGCTCTCCGGGCCGCGCATGGGAGGTGGAGATGCCGTTGCCCTACTCGGTTTGGCAGATGAATACCCCCGATCAGGTGGCCGCTTTGGGACCGCCCCCCTCCGACCTGGGGATGACCCTGGCCTGGGCCTGGGTTTCCTCTCCTGGTCGGGTGAAGGCCCGGTTCTTTGCTCCCGGAGCGGGGGTGGTGGAGGATCCGGCCACCGGCAGCGCGGCGGTGGCCCTGGCGGCAGTGCTGCGCTCCGACGGCATGGCTTCCGGAAATGTTCAGATCTCACAGGGCGCCGAGGTCGGCCATCCATCGCTGATCGAATTGAGTTGGGACGGACAGCGATGCCGGTTGGGGGGAAAGGTGGTCCGGGACGGTGTCCGAGAATTGGAGTGGTAGCGCCCGTCTGACAGCCGGGTCCGTGGGGTGGCCGTCGACACCCCGTAGAATTCCCCGCCATGGCTAGCGGAGGATCGCGACTGGCGGTGATCGCCGCATTGGTGGCGAACCTCACCGTGGCGGTCGCCAAGCTTTTTGCTTTCCTGGTGACCGGTTCGGCGGCAATGTTGGCCGAGTGCATTCACTCGGTCGCTGATTCCTCCAACCAGGGACTGCTGTTGTACGGGTCGCGGGCGGCTCGCCATCCCGCCGATGTCAGCCATCCCTTCGGCCGTGGAAAGGAGACTTACTTTTGGAGTTTCCTGGTGGCGATCATGCTGTTCTTCGGTGGGGGAGTTTGGGCCATGCTGCACGGGTGGGAGGCGATCTTCCATGCCGAGCCCCTGGGAGATCTGACCGCCAGCTTTGTGGTTCTGGGGCTGGCTCTGGTGCTGGAAGGGTTCAGTTTCGGGGTGGCGGTCCGGGAATTCAACCGTCATCGGGGCGCCGCCTCGGTCTGGAGGGGAATTCGGGAATCGAAGGACTCCTCGCTGATAGTGATCCTGCTGGAGGACGCGGCCGCCATGTTGGGGCTGATCTTCGCCCTGGGGGGAGTCACGGCGGCCCGGGTCACCGGAGACTCCCGTTGGGACGGCGCCGCTTCACTGCTCATCGGTGTCATGCTGGCCGTGGTGGCGGTGCTCTTGGCGGTGGAGATCAAGGCGCTGCTGATCGGCGAGGCGGCCAGTCGCCGTGAGCGGGCCATCATCGGGGCGACGCTTCGGGAAATGGAGGAGGTCACCGGGGTGGGCCGCTTGCTCACCATGCACCTGGGTCCCAACGAGGTGCTGGTCAACGTGGAAGCGTCATTTCGGGAATCTCTCAGTGCGTCCGAGATCGCCGAGGTGGTGGGCCGGGTGGAGGAGGCCATCAGGGCCAAGGTCCCTTCGGCCACCAATATTTTCATAGAACCCTATGACCCTCTTTGAGGCGGCGGCTTCGGCGCCGGCGTCCTCGGCCAATCTGGGGCCGGGCTTCGATTGCCTGGCGGTGGCGCTGGAACTCCGCTGTCGGGTGAAGGCTCGACGCAGCACGAGTTGGGGGGTGGAACACGTCGGACGCCACCGGCCTCCCTCCGGATCCTCGGATGCGGTATTGGCTTCCGCCCGGGCGGCGATCGGCTCCGAGCACCCCCTTCATCTGCAGGTGGATAATCGAATCCCCATCGGGAGTGGCCTCGGATCATCGGCGGCGGCGTTCGCATCGGGAGCGGCGGCGGCTCTCCGTTGTGCGGGCCGCCCGGTGGATCGGGAGGAGGTCTTTGCCATGGTGAGCGACCTCGAAGGTCATCCGGACAACGCCGCCGCCACCGTATTCGGAGGTTTGGTGCTGGTGGATCCCCAAAGTCAGGTTCGGAAGCTTCCCATGAGCCGGACCTACGGTCTGTTGGTGGTGGTGCCGTCCCTTCGATTCTGGACCAAGGAGTCTCGCCGGGCGGTTCCCCAACAATACGACCGGGCAATGGTGATCAGGAGCATGGCCAGAACTTCGGCCCTGGTCACGGGACTTCATTCCGGAGAGACCCGGCTGCTGAGATCCGCCTTGGGGGACGAGATTCACGAATCGAGCCGCAACCGGGTGCGCCCCCAGGTTGGTGAACTCATCAAGGAAGCGCTGCAGGCCGGCGCGGTGTACGCCTGCTGGTCGGGTAGCGGTCCTTCCGTTCTGGTCTTCACCAGGGTCGAGGAAGCCGGACGGGTAGCCGGATCTCTTGGAGAGGGCGTGGGCGAGGGGGCGCAGATCCTTCATCTCGACCTGGCTGAGCAGGGCGTCCTCTGACTCTGATCGGCTCCTGATCGGTTCTCCGGGGGGTGGGGCGAGAAAACGCCCTGCTACACTTAACGTTTCCTGGCGGCCGGGGCGACCCGACCGTCGCTATTTACACCGGATCAAAGGCCAGTTATGGGTTCGCTTGTCAAGAAGCGCCGCAGAAAAATGTCGAAACACAAGTATCGCAAGCGGCGCAAGGCGAATCGTCACAAGAACAAGAAGTAGTCCTTCCTCTGGCAGACGACCGGTGGCTGGTGTTAGGTTGGTTGACGTCAAGCGGGAGGTGACTTTCGGTTATGGCGCCTGATCCCCATGATTTTCTTGACACGGCCGGAGCGCTGTCGGAATCCGAGCGCCTGGTTGCCAAGACAGTGCGGGAATTTGTTGAAGAGAAAGTGCTGGGCGACATAGGAAAATGGTGGGAGGCCGGCGAGTTTCCCAGACATCTTGTGGCGGAGATGGCGGAACTGGGAATGCTGGGAATGCACCTGGAGGGCTATGGCTGCGCTGGCTTGGGACCGGTGGAATACGGGATGGCCGCCCTGGAGTTGGAGGCGGGAGATTCGGGATTGCGGAGTTTTGTTTCCGTGCAGGGTTCGTTGTGCATGTTCCCCATCCGCACCTACGGGTCGGAGGAACAGAAATCGCAGTGGCTGGCCCCCATGGCCAGGGGAGAGGTGATCGGGTGTTTCGGGCTCACCGAACCCGACGCGGGGAGCGATCCGGGTTCCATGCGCACCACCGCCCGCCGGGTGGGGGGCGACTGGGAGATCAACGGCGCCAAAGCCTGGATCACCAACGGGAGCGTTGCCGACCTGGCGGTGATCTGGGCCAGGACCCCCGAGGGCGTCAGGGGATTCCTGGTGCCCACCGACGCTCCGGGATTCTCCGCCCACGCCATCGACCGCAAGGCCAGCATGCGGGCCTCGGTCACCTCCAATCTGGTGCTGGATGGAGTGCGGGTCCCGGATGGGATGATGCTGCCCGGGGTGGCCTCCATGCGAGGGCCGCTCTCCTGTCTGACCGAGGCGCGTCTGGGGATCGTGTTCGGCGCCATGGGCGCGGCCCGTTCCTGCTATGAGGCGGCCCTGCGCTATGCGTCGGAACGGGTTCAGTTCGGGACGCCCATCGCCTCATTCCAATTGACCCAGGCCAAGCTGGTGGAGATGATGGTGGCGGTCCAGCGGGGGATCCTGCTGGCGATTCGGATCGGGCGGCTGCGAGAAGAGGGAAGGCTCTCCCCCGAGCAGGTTTCTTTGGGCAAGTACAACAATGTGAAGGACGCGCTATCGGTGGCCCGAACCGCGCGAAGCATCCTGGGCGCCAACGGGATCACCCTGGACTATCCGGTGATGCGGCACATGGCCAACCTAGAGACGGTTTACACCTACGAGGGAACCCAGGAGATCCATACCCTGATCCTGGGCCAGGCTCTCACCGGGGTGGCGTCCTTTCGGGCCCCCGGGGCCCAGGGAAGGAGTCGAATATGAGCAAAGGGTCGATCAGCATCGCAGATTTGATGAAGCGGGTGGGAACCGAGATCGGGGTGTCGGAGTGGTTCACGGTTACACAAGACCGCATCGACGCCTTCGCCGACGCCACCTTGGATCACCAGTTCATCCATGTGGACCCGGCCCGAGCGGCCGCGGAATCTCCCTTCGGGGTGACGATTGCCCACGGCTTTCTGACCCTTTCTCTGCTTCCTCACCTCGGATCGGGAGTAAAGCTGCTGCCCGAAGGAACCAAGGTGGAGATCAACTACGGGACCGACAAGGTGCGGTTTCTGGCGCCCGTGCCGGTGAACAGCCGGGTCCGAGCCCGGGTCACCCTGGCTGACGTGACGGAGCGCCGCCCCGGTCAGTACCTGATCAAGCGGCTGGTGACGGTGGAAATCAAAGGAGAGGATCGTCCCGCCCTGGTGGCGGAGACCCTCACCCTGGCGATTACCTGACCCCCAAAGGGTTTGAGTTCAAGGCGCGGGGGCTATTGCTGCCCTTTGCGGTTCCGGAACGTCGGCAATCACATCACCGTCTTCAATGAGCATTCTCGGGGAAGCAGGGGGACTGAATGGACGCCTGGATTATTTGAGAACCGGAATCTCTTTGAGCGCCCTCCCCTTCTGCCGACTCAGAGAGATCGGTCATCCATAGTCCTTGAAATCTCAGCCAAGAACTTGTCCTCGGCGACGACACAACTGCGCAGGACTGCCTCCCAGTCCTTGGCTGTCTTGGCCCCGTCTTCCATGACCGGTCGCCAGGCTCCCACAACTGCTTCCCAGTCCTTGGCAATTCTGGCCCAGTCTTCCTGGACCGTTCTCAAGGAAACGGTTGCCTTGTTCGGTCTGGTTCGTACGCTCATCAAGCTCCCCCGGGTGCCCTGCGATTGTAAGAGGCCCGGAATCTAATGCGTAGTCGCGATGAATCCTTTATTCGTCGTTTTAGTCCGACTTGGGGAACCCCAGGTCGACGCCCCGATGGATGGGGTCGGGCCAGCGGGAGATCACCACTTTCTGGCGGGTGTAGAAGTTGATGCCCTCGGGGCCGTAGATGGCGTGGGCGCCGAACAGTGATTCCTTCCAGCCTCCGAAGGAATAGAAGCTGAGCGGCACGGGAATGGGGAGATTGATCCCCACCATCCCCACCGTGATTTCCCGTTGGAATTTGCGGGCCGCGCCTCCGTCGTTGGTGAACACCGCCGTTCCGTTCCCATAGGCGTTGGCGTTGATGAGGTCGATGGCCTGGGTGTAACTGTCGGCTCGCACCACCGACAGCACCGGCCCGAAAATCTCCTCCCGGTAAATGGACATACGGGGACTAACCCGGTCGAACAGGCAAGGCCCCAGGAAAAACCCTTCTTCGTGCCCTTCCACCGACAGGTTTCTCCCATCCGCCACCAGATCGGCCCCTTCTTCCAAACCCTGTTCAACATATCCCACCACCCTCCGGCGGTGCTCGGCGGTGACCAGAGGGCCCATTTCACTTTGGTCGTTGGCGCCCGGCCCCACCTGCAGCCGACCAATTCGCTCGGTGACAAGAGGAATCAGACGATCGGCCGAGTCTCCCACGGCCACCACCACCGAGATAGCCATGCAGCGTTCCCCGGCCGATCCGTAGCCGGCGGAGACCGCCGCGTCCGCCGCCAGGTCCATGTCGGCGTCGGGCAGCACCACCATGTGGTTCTTGGCCCCACCCAGCGCCTGCACCCGTTTGCCGTTCTGGGCGGCAGTTTGATAGATGTAGCGGGCGATGGGAGTGGATCCCACGAAGCTGATCCCCGCCACATCCGGGTGTTCCAGCAGACCGTCCACCGCCACCTTGTCGCCGTGCAGCACATTGAGCACCCCGTCGGGCAACCCCGCCTCGGAAAACAACTCGGCGGCCAGCATGGAAGGCGAAGGATCCTTTTCCGAGGGCTTGAGGACGAAGGTGTTGCCGCAGGCGATGGCCACCGGATACATCCACATGGGGACCATCACCGGGAAGTTGAAAGGCGTGACACCGGCCACCACCCCCAAGGGTTGCCGGAAGGAATAGGTGTCGACTCCGGTGGAAACCTGCTCGGAAAGCTCCCCTTTCAGAAGTTGGGGGATGCCACACACATACTCGATGACCTCCAGCCCCCTTTGGACCTCTCCGAGTGCGTCGTCGATGGTCTTGCCGTGTTCGGCGGTTATCAGTTTGGCCAGGTCGTAACGGTAATCGTTCACAAGTTGGCGAAAAGCGAACAGGATACGCTGCCGACGCACCACCGACGTGTCCCGCCATCCGGGAAAGGCCTTCGCCGCGGTGCTTACGGCCAGGTTCACCTCGTCGAGGCCGGCCATGGCCACCTCGGAGGTCTGGTGGCCGCGGGCCGGGTCGAACACCGGGCCGGTCCGATTGGGCGCATCATCCAGCAGTTGGCCGCCGATCCAATGTCTCACCAAGGACATAGACGAAACTCTCCTGTCTCCACTGTTTCCGGAAGGCTTATGATATTGCATCGTCCGGCGGGGAGTGCACAAGATCAAAGAGCATGAACGACTTCAGGCGATAGCACACGGGCTGTCGATAGGGGGTGTGAGGCGTCACATCTTTCTGTGCGCCGGACAGTCCAAGCCTCGCTGCGCCACCCGGGAAGAGTCGGATCGAGTGTGGCGGCGGCTCAAACGACGGTGCAAAGAGGACGGATTGGCCACCGCGCCGCCGCTTTGGTCACGCAATCCCGGTGTGGAGGCCAAACCCGAGGCGCCGGGTGACGGCACGGTACTCAGAAACAAGGTGGACTGTCTGCGGATCTGCGAGCAGGGGCCCATCGCGGTGGTCTACCCCGAAGGGGTCTGGTATCGGGATGTGACCCCGGAGGTCTTGGATCGAATAGTCGACGAGCATCTGATCGGAGGCAAAGTGGTGGAGGAATACGCCTTCGCCGGCGCTCCGCTGCGGGGATAGACGGGTATTGTGGCGGTAGGGGTTCGGCTTCCCTTCACCCTTTTGAATGAACCGCCGAATCCCGGTTGCCCCACCCCTTGCCCTGCAACCCTGTTCAGGCACTACACCTGAACCGTGGTGGCCTATGCCTGCGGCTCTGGTATAGGATCGCCATGGGCGCGGAGCGAATCGACATGCAGGAGAATCGCTTCGCCTATGCAGGTTGCTCACTTCGCCATGCGTGTCAGCGGCGACGCAACCGGGTAGGTCCGGGACAAATGCCGAGTATCCGTTGTCGGTTGTTTCGATGACGACGGTGTATTTCACCTCACTTCTCCTTTGTCTATCCCGGCCCTACTTGAAAATGACTATTCCATGGGCGCGGGGCGGGTCGTTACTCATTTTGCCGGCGATGGTGACAATCCCCGACTTATCGGAATGCCGATACTGGTGATGGCTGCCACGGGTAGGGTCTAACCTAAACAGAGAGCATTTCGGGAGGT
>CBDCRL010000001.1:0-364371 GCA_965220995.1 Acidimicrobiia bacterium
AGGCGTGGCTTGTTCTACACCGGGTCCTCCTCGCCCTCGGCGTAGCCGTGGATGACGCCTGAATAGGCTGACACCCATACTTCGTCGTTGAAGGGGTCGTAGGGACGGAACTGTTCAGCCGAGCAGAGCCACGCCGATGAAGGGTACGGCAATGAACATGCCCGCCACGTAGACCACGGCCAGCAGGCGCCGCTCGACCGCCACCCGGGCCAGGATCTCGGCTCCGCGGATGGGGATCTGTCGGAGGGCGGTGACCGGGTAGAGCAACAGGATTCCGCCGATGTTGAACAGCGTGTGCACCAGAGCGATGGTGAGCGCCTCGGGTCTACTGGTCGCCAGGGCCGCCAGCAGGGCCGTGATGGTGGTGCCGACGTTGGCGCCAAGGGTGACAGGGTAGGCGTTGTGGAGCGTCAGGACCCCGGCGGCGGCCAGCGGGATCAGCATGGAGGTGGTGATGCTGGATGACTGGACCGAGATCGTGACAACCATCCCCACCGTCAGAGCCACCAAACCGCTGCCCCTGCTCAGAGCCGTATTCAGGGTACGCTCCACGCGTTTTGCCACCAACCGGCGCATGTTCTTGGTCACGAATGCGAGCGCCAAAAGCACTGTTACCACCCCGCAAGCCACCAGTAGCGTGCCGAGCGCGGCACCGGTTGCCCCGAGACCGCTCCACAGATCCTCGAGCCAGCCCACCGGCTGCTTCACCAATCCCTTGATGGGGCTCCTCCACTCCGTGCCTGCCGCCCCGACCAGCGGTTCGCTGATTCTCTCGGCAAGGGAGGAGATAACACCGGTGAGCAACTCCAGGGGTAGAAGGACCGCCACGATGACAACGTTGAAGAAGTCGTGCACCACCGCCGCCGCAAAAGCCCGCATGAACTCGGCCGACCGCCTGAGATGGGCGAGGGACACGAGCGTGTTCGTCACCGTCGTGCCGATGTTGGCGCCCATCACCATGGGCACCGCGTATTCGAAACCCAGCACGCCGGAGGCCACCAGGCCGACTATCACCGATGTGCTGGCCGACGATGACTGCACCAGCACGGTGCCGAGAATCCCGACGAACAGCCCGGCGAGCGGGTTCCTGACAGTGGAGAAGAGGGTCTCCTGGGCATCGGCGCCCAGGAGTTTGATGCCGGTCTCGAGGGATGAGACGCCGACCAGGAATAGGTAGATCAGACCAATTACCAGCGCCGCTCTCGCAGCCGGAGGCATCGAGCCACTGTCAACCCTGTCCGGAACGGTCAGGTGGTCGACATCGTGATGGGGCATCGGCAGGTTATATGGTATTCGGATCTTTCTATTTGTCCGCATGGGGCGCACAGCGGCTGGATGAGTACATCCTCGACCCGGCTGGAGTCGAGTCTTCAGCCCCCCGGATCGGCCGGAAAGGAGGGCGCGCTGCTATGCGGCCGGGCGGCGTCACCTAAACCTGAATCACCGATTTGACTGCGAATCAAACCCACTCATACTTGTAGGGTCGGTGCGATTCGGAATCCTGCACCAGAAGGGGGGACAATATGCCGGGTGACCCGGGATGTTAGTGATGTTTGCAACCTCAGGTAACCAGTTGAAAGGTGTGGGCCCGGCAGGACTCGAACCTGCAACCAACGGATTATGAGTCCGCTGCTCTGACCGCTTGAGCTACGGGCCCCGGAGCTTTCCCATTTTACCGGTGACGGTCGGCCAACCCCGACTGTTAGAATCCGATGCCGTATCGGGCTGTGGCGCAGTTTGGCAGCGCGCTTGACTGGGGGTCAAGAGGTCGCCGGTTCAAATCCGGCCAGCCCGACCAATCCGCCGGATACCCTGCGGAATCCAGGGCGCCCGCCATCCTCAACCGCCCCCCTGGGAGATCAGCCACGCCACACCCTGGGCCAGACGATAGAGCAGGTACAGGGCGGTCAACCCCACCGTCACTTTGAACCCGATCGGATAGGACTCCTTGTTTTCCGCCGGCCCGTCCCGTTCGGGAAGATGAGATCCCCGATGACTCATAGGGAAGCCTTCGCCCGCCGGCGGGTCACAAACCGCACCGGAGTGCCGACTAGGTCGTAACGCTCCCGGAGTTTCCGCTCCAGATAGCGCAGGTACTCGGGCGCCAGTGATCCTCCCGCGGTGAAAAGCACGATGGTGGGAGGCCCCACCCCCACCTGCACGGCGTACATGATCCGGCACCTGCGGCCTTTCCGGGGCGGCGGTGGCTGGGCGGCCACCCATCCGGCCACCAACCGGTTGAGTTCTCCCGTCGGGACCCTCCGGGTCGAGTTCGCCAACACCATCTCCACTGCCGAACCCAGCCGCCCCACCCGGGCGCCGGTAAGAGCAGACATCCGAAGCACGGGCGCCCAAGAAACAAACCCCAACCGGGCCGGAACCGACCGTTCGGTGAGTTCCCGCTGGTCGGGATCAATGGCGTCCCACTTGTTGAGCAGCACCACCAGAGCGGTCCCGGCCTCCACCGCCGCAGTGGCGATCTTCTGATCCTGATAGGTGGTTCCCTCCAAGGAGTCCACCACCAGCAGGGCCGCATCGGCCCGGGACAGCGCCTCTCGGGCTCGCAACACCGCGTAGTAGTCGGCTTCCTCGGTGTTGCGGAGGCGGCGGCGGATCCCGGCCGTGTCCACCAGTCGGTAGGTCACCCCGTCCAACTCCACCTCCACATCCACCGGATCCCGAGTGGTGCCCGCTACTTCGGAAACGATCACCCGCCGGGTACCGCACAGCAGGTTGACCAGGGTGGACTTGCCGGTGTTGGGACGCCCCACTATGGCAATCCGGCGAGACTGATCCACAGGATCCGCCTCCGTGCCGGGCAGGATCGACAACACTCGGTCGAGAAGTTCCCCCACCCCCCGGCCGTGAATGGCGCTGACCGGCGTCGGTTCGCCCAAACCCAGTGCCCAATACTCGGAAATGGTCATCTCCTGGGAAAGATTGTCCACCTTGTTGGCGGCCACCACCACCGGCATGCCGCTTTGCTTCACCACCCTG
The DNA here is from genome assembly GCA_965220995.1 of Acidimicrobiia bacterium. Taxonomy (GTDB): domain Bacteria; phylum Actinomycetota; class Acidimicrobiia; order Spongiisociales; family ZC4RG35; genus Bin76. Next base: position 2,998 of record CBDCRL010000001.1, read on the forward strand.
GCCATGCCTTCATCGTCCTCACTGAGGGCGGCCGTGCCATCCACCACGAACACCACCGCGTCGGCGCCGTTGACCGCCGCTTCCGCCTGCAGACGGATCTCCCGGGAAAAAGGCGACGAAGGGTCCGTCTCCCACCCGCCGGTATCCACCAGCACGAAATGTCTCTCCGCCCATTCGGCTTCGAAGGCCCGCCGGTCGCGGGTCACTCCCGGTTGGGACTGAACCACCGCCGCCCGCCGACCGATTATCCGGTTGACCAGGGTGGACTTACCCACATTGGGTCGGCCCACCACCGCCACCACCGCCGCTCTGCCCGAAGACATACACGCAAGACTACGGGCAGCGACCACACCGGGTGAGAATGGTCGGCGTCGGGGGCCGCCATGGCGGATCCGCCCCTCGGCCAACCACCCTTCGCGGGGGCGGCCGAAGGCAAGGATCCCGGGGGTCGCCACTTACGTCTAACATCACATGGGATGGTTGAACGGGTGGTGTTGGCCGAACCTCGCGGGTTCTGCGCGGGAGTCGAGATGGCCATCAAGGCTTTGATCTGGATGGTGCGCATCTTCGATCCGCCGGTGTACTGCTATCACGAGATCGTGCACAACCATTGGGTGGTGAAGGGCTTCGAAAAGGCCGGAGTGGTGTTCGTCGATCACATCGACGAGGTCCCCGTGGGCCGTCCGGTCATGTTGTCCGCCCACGGTTCAGCGCCCCAGGTGGCGGTCTCCGCCACCGACCGGGCGGCGATAGTGATCGACTCGGTTTGTCCTCTGGTGACCAAGGTCCACCATGAGGTCAAAAGGATGGCCAAGAACGGTTATGACATTCTCTACGTCGGCCACGAGGACCATGACGAGGCGGTGGGAACCTTGGCGGTTGCCCCGCAGGCCATCACGCTGGTGTCCCCGGAAAAGGGGATTGAGAGGTTTCGACCCCGCGACCCCGACCGGGTGGCTCTCCTGGCCCAGACCACTTTGGGGATGCACGAGTGGGGAGCGGTCCATGATGAGGCTGCGCACCAGTTTTCCAACCTTTGGACCGCCCGTCGCTCCGACCTCTGCTACGCCACCACCAACCGCCAGTCGGTGGTTTTGAGCATGGCGGAGTATTGCGACCTGATACTGGTGGTCGGGTCGGAAAACTCGTCCAACACCCAGGCGCTGGTGCGGACCGCCAGAGATAAGGACGCGGTGGCCCATCGCATCAACCGGGCCGAGGACATCTGTGATGACTGGCTGAAGAACGCCGGGACGGTGGGGGTGACGGCCGGGGCCTCGGCGCCGGAACACCTGGTGCAGGAAGTGGTCGAAGCCTTGGCGCCCCGGCAGGGAGTGGAACTGGCCCACATCACCGAGGAGGATGAGTATTTTCCCCTCCCCCGCCAGCTTCGCGTTTTCGTGGCGGCGCTCGGCCAACTGGTGGAAGCCGGGATGACGCTTCGGTCCTCGGACTGGAGTGTTTGGCAGCGCGACGACCGATCGTGGTCGGTGACCGCCGAACTGACCAGCATCATCGGCTAGCCCGGCCCTCAGGCGCCGCTCCGGACCCACCTGACTCTGCGGGGACATGAGACCGGACGATTCACCGCCGGCCCGGGTGATCAGGCTGGTGCGTGACTCCTTTCCCGATCATCCCGCCCTGGACACTGCGGTGTCCCGGGCCATCCTGGACGAAGTAGCCCTGGGCGGTATGGGTGAGACCTTCCGGATTTACACGCCGGCCCGAGTGGTGGCCTTCGGGCGGCAGGATGTGGTGGCCGAGGGTTATGACCGGGCGGTGCAGGCGTGCCGCGCCCAGGGGTATGAGGCGGTGGAACGGCTGGCCGGTGGTCGGGCAGCGGTGTTCCACGAAGGAACCCTGGCCTTCTCCTGGGCGATTCCCACCGCTGATCCCCTTTCGGGAATAACCGAGAGATTCAACCTGATCGATCGGGTCATGGTGAGCGCCCTTCGGAAGTTGGGGTTCGACGCGCGGGTGGGGGAAATACCCGGGGAGTACTGCCCGGGGCGGTACAGCGTCAACCTGGAGGGGCGCCGGAAAGTGATGGGGGTGGGGCAGCGCCTCCGCCGGGGGGTGGCCCATGTGGGTGGGGTGGTGGTGGTGTTCGGGCGGGATCCCATCAACCGGGTCCTCGGCCCGGTCTATCGAGAGCTGTCGTTTGATTGGAATCCGGACGCCACCGGGTCTCTGCGCGCCGTCTGCCCGGACATAACCGCCGTCCAGGTGACCGACTCCCTGGTGGCCGAACTGACCTCCCTGGCGGAGGTATCCGATTGCGCCCTGGATGAGTCAACCTTGGAGAGTGCCAACCAGGTTGTGTCCGAACATTTGTCCCCCGGCCCCATATCCGAAAGTGAGTAGCCTCGGTGGCCATGGGAATGCGCATCGCCGTGATCAACGGACCCAACCTGAATCTTCTGGGAACCCGCCAGCCGGAGGTGTACGGCAGCACCACCCTCGACCGGCTGGTCCGGTTGCTGACCGCCTGGGGACGGTCGGTGGACGCCGAGATCACTCATTATCAATCCAACCGCGAAGGGGCCATCATCGATCACGTCCACGGACTGGCCGGACAGACCGATGGCGTGGTGATCAATCCGGGCGCCCTGACTCACTATTCCTTCAGCCTGGCCGACGCCCTGGGGGCGGTGGAACTGCCCGTCGTGGAGGTACACATCTCCAACATCCTGGAAAGAGAGGAGTGGCGAAAGCGTTCGGTGGTGTCCCCGGTGTGTGTTCGCACCATTTACGGGAGGGGAATCGAGGGATATTTGTGGGCCATCCGCCACCTCCATTATCGGCGGCTGGGCAATCCCCGGACGATTATCGGCCCCGGAGGGGCGAAGGGAGATCTCAGGCTGCCCGAGGGCCATGGACCCCATCCGGTGGTGGTGCTGCTGCACGGCGGAGGATGGCTGAGCCAGTGGCGAAGAGACCAAATGGACGGGATGGGGGTGGATCTGGCCGGCCGGGGCTATGCCACCTACAACTTCGAGTACCTGCCGCCCCGCGCCGGCGGGCGGTTCCCGGTCACCATCGAAGCCACCCGGCAGGCTCATCACCAGATCGCCCGTCGGCCTGAACTGGATGGGGACCGGGTGGCCCTTCTGGGACACTCGGCGGGCGGCAATCTGGCTCTGACGGCATCGCTTTGGTGGAAACGGTGGGGTCACGCTCCCCGCCTGGCGGTTTCTCTGGCCGGCATAACTCGCCTCCGACCCGACAGCGTCCTGGACCGCGCCTACCTGGTGGGCCAGGATCCCCAGGCCGCCTCTCCCCGCCGGCTGGTCCCCCTGGGAGTCGACAGCCTGCTGATCCACAGCGAGGACGATGACGTGGTTCCCCCAAAGCATTCCACCGCCTTCGCCCGGGCGGCGGCCGCGGCCGGAGACCGGGCCGAGGCCGCGCTCCTTCCCCGTGGCGGCCACTCGGGCTTTCTGGACATGAAGAATCGGGCTTGGGCGCAGGCCCGGAAAAGGATTGTCGCCGCTTTCCCGGCATGACCTCGACCCAGGGCCGAACCTTCGACCAGCCCGAAAGGGATTGGCTGCAACAGCTGAGACGGCGGCGCGCCATCTGGGTGAGCATTTCGTTGGTGGTATTGGTTCTGACGATGCTGGGACTCTTCAACCTGTTTTCCCGCCGCCGTCCCGCCCCGGTGTTTCCGGGAGAACAGGTGACCTTCGGGCTGCACGGCGCCGGCGCGGGTGGGGCGGCCGGGCAGGTGTTGGTATCGGCTCTCAGCGCCGGCCCCGGCCCGGTTTCGGTGGATCCGGAACCGGGTTCCGACCGATTGTCTGATTTCACGGAGGAGATCGGAACGAACCAGCCGGGAGCAGAGACCGGACCGTGGGACGCGCCCTTCTTGAGACGCAAGACCCTCACCTCGGCCCAGATCACCGATCTTGCCTCCCGGTACTTCTTGGAGGACGATGTGTTGCGGGCGTTGCGGGTGGCCTGGTGTCTGTCCGGATTCGATCCTCAGGCCATCGATCCCCTTACCGGGCGGATAGGGCTCTTTCAACACGATCCGGCTTTCTGGCCTGATCATGCTCAACTGGCCGGATTCCGCGGGTACGATCCCTCCGATCCCGTCGCCAACACTGCGGTGGCCGCCTACCTGGTTTATGAGGGTGAGGGATGGCAAACCTGGAACTGCCCAACCTAGCCGTCTGAGGATGAGCCCTTCCCGCTCCGCCGCCTCGGGCCGCCGCACCAATCTGGCCCTGGCCATGCTTCTGCCCCTGGCGGCCCTGACCGGACTCCTCTCCTTTGCCATCGGTGTCGATTGGCCGGTGGATCCCACCACCATCCATGCGGTGGTGGCCCTGGCGGTGGCGCTTCTGACCCCTTGGAAATCGGCCATCATCCGCCGGGGCATGGCGAGGCGGAGGAAAACCCGCTGGATCTCGGTGGCGCTGGGATCCCTGGTGACCATCACCCTGGTATCGGGGCTTACCCATGCCACCGGATTGACCGACCGCCTGGGCCCTCTGACGGTGATGCAGATCCATGTGGGAAGCGGCTTGGCGGCCGTGGTTGTGATGTGGCTGCACTACCGCTCGCACCCGGTCCGTCCCCGCCGCTTCGACCTGAGCCGGAGGGCGCTCCTGCGCGGCGCCGGGCTGGTGGGGATGGCCGCCGTGGTGTGGGCCGGATGGGAAGCGACCGTCCGGGCGACGGGATTCCGGGGAGGCCAACGCCGCTTCACCGGTTCGCACGAACGTGGCTCGGGGGATCCCACCCGGATGCCGGTCACTTCCTGGCTGAACGACCGGACGCCGCACACCGACGGCGCCGCCTGGCGCTTGAGGATGGGGGAACGGACCTTGAGCCTGCTCGATCTGGAGAACCTGCCCCGCGACCGTCTCACCGCCGTGCTGGACTGCACCGGCGGGTGGTATTCGGAGCAGGAGTGGGAAGGGATCCGCCTGGATCAACTGGTTACAGCGGGCGATGCCGAAAGTGTGGTGGTGAGGTCGGCCACCGGATATCAGCGGCGCTTTCCCGTGGCCGACCTCCCCCGCCTATGGCTGGCCATCCGGCTGGGGGGAGAACCACTCACCCCCGGACACGGGTTTCCCGCCCGTCTGGTGGCCCCCGGGAGACGGGGGTTTTGGTGGGTGAAATGGGTGGCGGAGATTGAAACCTCCTCCCGACCATCCTGGCTTCAGCTTCCCTTCCCTCCCACCTGAAGATCGAGACGGAAGGGTGCGGCGCCGCGGGGCGTCCCGGCGTTCGGACCCCATAGAATCGGGCGGATGTGTCGAAACATCACCATTCTGCGCGGCCTGGAACCGGCGGCCACCCCCGAGGAGGTGGAAGCCTCCGCCCGCCAGTACGTTCGCAAGGTAAGCGGGATACAGAAAACCTCGGCGCGGACCGAGGCGGCCTTCGAGAAAGCAGTGGCCCGGATCAGCCTGGTCACCACCGAACTGCTCGGCTCCCTTCCACCTCGTCGGGTTCCTCCCCGCTACGACCCTCCCCTTCGTCGGCGCGCTCACCACAACCGGGCTTGACCAGGCCGGTCAAACTCCGGTTCGCCGCCAAGAAACGGACGTCCTGCTAACAGGGATAGCGGGTAGGGGCCGGGCGGCCAAGAGAACCTGTGAAATCAAACACTATTTCGCGAAAACGCCCCCGAAATCCCTGTCCCGAGGGACCCACCCCCGCCACCACCTTTCCTGGGGTCGGGACGCGAATCCACCATACAGAACGGGGATTTCGCTTTCCCGAGGATATTGTCCCTGCGGCCGGTCCGGACGACGTCGGAACAGACCGGGAGGTGCTTGACACCTATCACTATGTGCCGTCCCGGCGACAAAGTCAAGCCATCAGCCACCCTGTTTTTCGCGACCCCCAATCACCCACCCGCAGGCTCTATGCCGCAAGTGGACTCCCGCTCTACTAGAGTGATAACGATTCTCACTATCGCGGAAGGATGCACAATGCTGAAACCAACCAGAATCCGCCTATGGATGGCGGCAATGGCGGTCATGTTGCTAGCCGCCGGCTGCGCAGGGGCCGAGGACGAACCGGTGGAAACGACCTTGACAGAAGCACCGGTTTCGGAGGCGGAGGAGGCTGCTACACCGAGCGACGACCTGTATGTGGTTGTCACCACCACCATCTTGGGCGATGTGGTGAAGGGCCTGGTGGGTGACACCGGAACAGTTGAGGTGCTGTTGCCGGTGGGTGCCGATCCCCACGATTTTCAATTGTCATCCCAGGATGGCGCCAAGCTCAGGCAGGCGGATCTGGTGGTGGCGAACGGCCTCGGCCTGGAGGAGAGTCTGGCGGCGGCCCTCGAATCGGTCCGTGAAGACGGAGGCCGGGTGCTGGAAGTGGGTGACTTTGTGGATCCCTTGGAGTGGGGTGCAGGAAGAGATCACGACGACCACGAGAACGAGGACGAGGACCACGCCGACGAAGACCACGCCGACGAAGACCACGAGGACGAAGACGAGGACCACGCCGACGAAGACCACGAGGACGAAGACGAGGACCACGCCGACGAAGACCACGAGGACGAAGACGAGGACCACGCCGACGAAGACCACGCCGACGAAGACGAGGACCACGCCGACGAAGACCACGCCGACGAAGACGAGGACCACGCCGACGAAGACCACGCCGACGAAGACGAGGACCACGCCGACGAAGACCACGCCGACGAGGACGAGGACCACGCCGACCACGACGACGAAGACGACCATGGGCACGCCCACGGCGGGGCATTCGATCCCCACTTCTGGTTTGATCCGTCTCGGGTCGAGGCGGCCGTCCGAGTGATTGTCGCCGAACTGATCGAGGTGAGTTCCAACCTGTCAGCTGCGGAGTGGAACGAGCGGGCCGACCAACAAATAGCTTTGATCCGCGAAGCCGCGGCCGAAGCTCAGGACATTCTGTCGGCGGTACCCGCCTCCCAGCGCAAACTGGTGACCAACCATGACTCTTTCCTGTATTTCGGCGAGTACTTCGGGTTTGAAATCTTGGACACCATCCTGGCGGGAGGAAGCACCCTGGCGCAACCGGGGACCGCTCACCTGGCCAACCTGGTGGAGACCATCAGGGAAGAAGGGACAAAGGCCATCTTCGCCGAAACCACCGCCGACGCGAGGCTCCCCCGTACGGTGGCTGCCGAGTTCGACCCACCGCTTCGGGTGGTGGAACTCTACACCGGGTCTTTGGGACCGGCCGGCTCCGGGGCCGAAACCTATCCGACCTGGCTGGTTACCAACGCCCGACTGATCGCCGAAGGGCTGACCGGCTGATCTTTCAGGAGGAAGGGGTCTGGGCCGAGACTCCTTCCAACTCGGGACCGGTCAGGCGGCGGAAACACCGTCTGGCCGGTCCCCGCTCCAACACTGCCGCTTCCCAGCCGTCCAAGGGGCGGCGTTCGGTTTCGGCAAAGACCTCCATCCCCAGACGGAGGGCGTCGTCGCGGGCCAACCCGGGTTCGAAGCGCTCCCGAAGCTGCGTCCCCAGGACATCGGCCTTTCCCCCGATGGCCAAAGTCCCCTGTCCTTCCAGCAAGGTGCCGTCGTAGCTGATCTGCAACATCTGGTTGGGATGTCCCTCCTGCCCGAGTTCGCAAATCAGCAGTTCCACCTCAAAAGGCTTGGTCTCATGGGAGAAGATCACTCCCAGGGTTTGCGAGAAAGCGGTGGCCAACCCCAGGGCGGTGACATCGTCGCGGCTGTACAGGTACCCCATCACATCGGCCTGCCGTATCCCGGCTTTTCGCAACGTCTCGAATTCGTTGTAGCGGCCCACCCCGGCAAAGGCGATCCGATCGTACACCTCGCTGATCTTGTTGAGCGAACCCCCCGGATTCTCGGCCAGCATCAGCACACCGTCCCGGTATTCCATCGCCACGATGGACCGTCCACGGGCAATGCCCTTGCGTGCGAATTCGGCCCGGTCGCGGACCAGTTGCTCGGGCGTAACGTAGAAACCGGGGTTCATCGGCCTTCCCGCAACGCCGAACCGGCCACCGACACCAGATCATCCTCGGAGACCTCTCTCACCCCCCGCCGGTCGATAACCACCAGGTTGGGAAGGATCCCCCTCCGCAGATCGGGTCCTCCGGTGGCAACGTCCACATCAGCGGCCGCCACCAGGGCGCCCATCACCCTTTCGATAACCTCGTCCTCTCCCATGTCCGGCTGCCACGCCATGCGCAGATATGCCCGGGCCTGCACCGCCCCCGAGCCGGCGGCGCCGTACTGCTGTTCTTCATAACGCCCCCCCACCACGTCATAGGTGTATACCCGACCCTGGTCGGTGTTCTGATCGTAACCGGCAAACAGCGGAACCACCGCCAGACCCTGGAACGCCAGGGGGAGTTGGGAGCGAACCAAGCGGGCCAGAAAGTTGGCCTTGCCCTCCAGGCTGAGCATGGCCCCTTCAATCTTCTCATAGTGCTCCAATTCCACGCTGAACAGTCGCACCATCTCCAACGCCAGTCCGGCGGTTCCGGCCACCGCCACCGCCGACATCCGGTCGGCCCGGTACACCTTGCGGATCCGACGATGGGCGATCAGATGACCCTCGGTGGCTTGGCGATCACCACCGATCACCACCCCGTCCCGGTAGCAGGAAGCCAGTATCGTGGTGCCCTCGGGCGGATTCAACTCCCGACCCGGCGAGGTGGGGACCTTCCACCGGGGCGCCAGGCCCAAGGAGTCCAGCAGATCGGAGAAGCTGGCGCCGGGGGCCGGAGCGCCCAAGGGCAAACCCCAATTGGGGGACTCGGTCACTGCCCTCCCTTCTGGACGTAGTTCTTCACGAACTCCTCGGCGTTCTCCTCCAGCACGCTGTCGATCTCATCCAAGAGATCGTCGATCTTCTCCGAATCCATCTGTGCCATCCCCACACCCCCCATATCACTGTCTGCAGGCGAAGGCCCACCCTTGGATCGGCGGCGGCGCCGTTCGAATTCTTGTTCAGCCATTTCTTTCACCCAAAGCCCGAATCAAATCGGCCGGATCGGACACCGCCTCCAGCAGGCCGCCAGCATCGATTCTGCTTCCTTTCAAAGGTTCCATCATAGACACTTTATAAAGGTCTCCGGGATTCATCTCGAACAACAGCGAGTCCCAGTTGGCCGCCACCAGAGAGGTTCCGAACCGCGAGACACACGACCCCCTGAACCAGGCCCGGGTGTCCCGGGGGGGAAGCCGCTCGGCTTCTTCGATCTGGTGATCGGTGAACAGCCGCCGGATCGCCCCACTGCGCACCAGTCGGTGGTAGATGCTGCGGGCCGGCTCAACATCGTGATACTGCAGGGCGAGCGCGGAGAGTCGAGGATGCGACCAACTCAAACCCTGTCGGTCCCGGTAGGCCCGAAGCAGCCTGAGTTTGGCGGTCCAATCCAGCCGATCCGCAGTCAAAAGGGGATCGCGCTCCAGATCCGCCAACACGCTCTCCCATTCGTCCAGCACCATCGACCACACCTCCCCCTCCATCCGGCGCCGGGCGTATTCGGAAAGCCACTCCAGATACTGAAACTGCAACTCCAGGGCAGTGGCGGCGCCACCCCTCTTCATCTCCACCGGCTCCGACAGACTCAGATCGTGGCTGATCTGCCAGCAGGCCTTCACTGGATCGGCCAGTTGCAGCGCAGAGGGCAGGGCCTCGTCCTCGAAGGCGTGCAGGAACAAGGCGGTGACCCCCAGTTTCAGAAAAATCTGGACCTCGGAGAGATTGGCGTCGCCAATGATCACATGCAGGCGGCGGTACCGGGCCGGATCGCCGTGCGGTTCGTCCCGGGTGTTGACAATCGGACGCCGCAGAGTGGTCTCCAACCCCACCACCTCCTCGAAGAAGTCCGCCCGCTGGGTGATCTGATAAGAACAGGTGGGCCGGTGATTCTCGGCCCCCACCTTGCCCGAACCGGTGAATATCTGGCGACTCACCAGGAAAGTGGGAAGATACCGGACCACCTTGCCGAACGGAATGCGACGGGCGAGCAGATAGTTCTCATGGGCCCCGTAGCTGCTGCTCTTGCCGTCGCTGTTGTTCTTGTAAACACGTATCTGCTGATTGGGGGGAAGGGTGCTCTGCACTTTTTGGGCCGCCCGGGCCATCACCGTTTCCCCCACTTTGTCGTAGAGGGCCGCATCGAGAGGATCAACACATTCGGGACTGGAGTATTCGGGATGGGAATGGTCCACATAGAGACGGGCCCCGTTGGTCAACACCGAGTTGATCATGGCCGATTCGGGTTCGGGCAACCCGAAGTTCTCGTGCCCGAAGCCCCGGGAATCGCTGCCCGGAGATTCGTGCTCATAAGACCACTGCACCTTCGCCGGACCTCCCGGATAGGAGTCGATCACCGCCGCGGCGGCCAGCGCCTGGTGCTGATGGGGACGATTTCGGATGATCACGCCGAATTCGGTCTCGGTGCCCAGCACCTTGGGGATGGACATCAGGATCCCGCTCGGGAAAGAATCAGAGGTACTGGCCGGTGGTAACCGTTTCCACCATCCGACCCTCGCCGTCCTCCAGCAAGGTGCGTACGTAAACGATCCGCTCCCCCTTCTTGCCGGAGATCTTCGCCCAGTCATCGGGGTTGGTGGTGTTGGGAAGGTCCTCGTGCTCGCGGAACTCCCGGCGGACCGCCGCCAGCAGATCCCGGGGTTCGATGCCCGACTCTCCTCCGCTCAGAAAACGCTTGATAGCGCTCTTCTTGGAACGGCGGACGATGTTCTCGATCATGGCGCCGCTGGAAAAGTCCTTGAAAAACAGCACCTCCCGATCGCCGTTGGCGTAGGTGACCTCCAAGAAGCGGTTCTCCTTCTTTTCCGAGTACATGTCATCGACCACCGCGGCGATCAGTTCTTCCCGCATCCGATCGGCGTCTCCCTCATAGTTGTCCAGATGGCCGGCGTGGTAGGGAAGGTCCGGCGCCAGGTAGATACGAAAGATCTCCCGGGCGGCGACCTCGTCGGGACGGGAAATCTTGATCTTGACATCCAGGCGACCCGGCCGGAGGATGGCCGGATCGATCAGGTCCTCGCGGTTGGAGGCCCCGATCACGATCACGTTCCGCAGTGACTCCACACCGTCGAGTTCCGACAGCAACTGGGGAACGATGGTCGATTCCACATCCGAGGAGATACCGGTGCCGCGGGTGCGAAACAGCGAGTCCATTTCGTCGAAGAACACGATCACCGGAACTCCCTCCGACGCCTTTTCCTTGGCCCTCTGAAATATCAATCGGATCTGGCGTTCGGTCTCCCCCACCCATTTGCTGAGCAGTTCCGGGCCCTTGATGTTGAGAAAATAGGAGTGGGTGTCGGGTTGGCCGGTTCGCTCGGCCACCGCGGTGGCGAGGCTGTTGGCCACCGCTTTGGCGATCAGGGTCTTGCCACAACCGGGAGGACCGTAGAGCAGGATGCCCTGGGGAGGTTTGAGGTCATAACAGGCAAACAGTTCACGGTGAACGTAGGGCAGTTCCACCGCGTCCCGGATCATCTCGATTTGCGATTGGAGACCCCCCACCTGCGTGTAGGTGACATCGGGAACTTCCTCCAGAATCAGTTCCTCCACCTCGGGACGGGCCAGTCGCTCGAGCGCCATGGCGCCCGGCACGTCCACCCGCACGTTGTCACCCATGCGCAGAGGCGTCTCCTGCAACGGGCCGGCGATCCACACCACCCGGTTCTCGTCCCCGTGGGCCTGCACCAACAGCCGGTCTTGTCCCAGGCGATCTTTCACCACCATCACCTCTCCGGCGCCGTCGAAATCACGCACGTCAATGATGGAATAAGCCTCGTTCAACAACACCTGCTGTCCGGGCTGGAGCTTTTTGACCTCGATGGAAGGCTGGGCGTCCACCCGGAGTTTGCGGGTGCCGGTGACTAGGTCCACCTTTCCGTCGGTGTGGACCTGCAACACCGTTCCGAAGGCATTGGGAGGGCTGGTCAGCCGTTCGATCTCGGTGCGGAGCATGCCCAACTGTTCCCGCGCCTCGGTCAATAGGCCCCCGAGTTTCTCGTTTTGGGCGCGCACCCGATCCAGTTGGCGGCGGGTCTGGTCCACCTGGTGCTGCAGGGCATCGATCCGACGAGGCGTCTGCGAACGCAACCGAGCCAACTCCCCTTCCAATTGGGCTATGACCGCGGAGGGATCGGAGTAGTCGGGTCGGCGCTTTTCGAACATGAGCCTGCCTGGGAGATTCGTCTTCTGGGATGAGTATACGAACCGGGAATGTATCCTCGACACACGAAGGTTGTTATGATTGACACCAATCACTCCGAGAACGGGAGACCACGACAGTTATGAAGGTTTGGATTGATCAGGACCTCTGCACCGGCGACGGTCTGTGTGAAGAGATTGCCCCCGACGTTTTCGTTCTCCTCGACGACGGGTTGGCCTACGTTCGGGACGGCGAAACCATCTATGCGGAGGCGGAAGGACATGTCCAAGGCGCCGGAGGGCTGGCAGTGGTTCCCGTCGGCCAGGAGGACATCACCATCGAATCCGCCGAAGAGTGCCCCGGGGAGTGCATCTTCATAGAGCCCTGAACCGGGCGCAGGCGACCATCGCCTTCGCAACAAACCCGCCGCCGGGACACCGCTCATTTGAGTCTGACTGACCCGGAAAGGCACCCTGATAGGATGGGGCGAGGGCAGGCCGAACGGCGTCAAACGCTGTATCAACCCGGTTGGCAGCAACTTCCGAACACTGCCTCTATCATGGATCACTCATACCGCGACTACGAGGCTGCTTGGGACTTCATTGAGACAGAAACCGGCGATCCGCCTACGTAGCCGGTATCGGGACATCGGCGAAACCGCGTCTCGGTGTTTCCTCCGAAAAGCTCTACTCTGTTGAGATGTCAATATGTAACTATTGGCCACTCCTCCCGCAACTCCCAAAAGAGGCCACCTTCGCCCGTTCTTCCTACGAACACGGCCATGATCTCGTCTCTTCCAGCGGATGAGAACGAGATCACTGCTTGGAAGCCCGACAGGTACGCCTCGCTTCCTATCCTCTGGCATCTCCGGTGGTTGTCCGCTATAAGGTCTTCTGCGGATACCGCCACCGCGTTCCTAGCTGCCGGTGTGGTGAGATCCAATACCCTGTCCAGCCTGACGGAATATTCATAGAGGTTCTTGCGGGGCACCGTTACGGGCATGGAAGATTCCTGGGCGATCCAATGTGCCCTTTCGAGCACCTTTTCGTATTCAGCCACGGCACATGCCCTGGTCGTGCAAAGATAAAGGGTAAACACTCCCTTCGGGTTGAACCTCCCCCCGTTCCACCACGCACCCACCCCATTGGACGGATGATATTCGGGACTGCAATGCCTCCAAGCCGCACCGCTATAGGTAGTTACAGGAGCGTCGATCACCAGCCTGGTGGGTTAGGCGGGGATGAAATCGGCCTCAACAGAAAGGAACCCGTGAGCACCGCGGTAGTCACCGTCTCTGAGGTAATCCATCAAAGTGCCTCGGTTGCCCCGCTGGAGTGCCGGCTGCCAAGGGACGTGCCTTTCGCCGGGATGGTACATGCGTATGACTTTGTCCACGATCATCTGGAGGTTGTCGAAATCGCTCTGAGACAAGCCCTGTGGCCGAAGAACCTCACCAGGCCCCCGTTTCAACATTTCGCCTACCAGGTCGTCCAGATTCACGACGGGTTCGGCCTGCGACAATGCCATGCCGCTCATAATAATCTCCGCCACCTGGAGAAGGCAAGGGGTTGGGAGACTGGGTTTTAACCTGGATTACCGGTGGGGTTGGTGGTGGGTGGGGGTGAAATGCGGTGAAAGTGCCTCCTGACCTGGGATAATAGGACTTTGTAAACCTTCCGACGAAGAAACGTGCCCATAGTGGAGGGGGCCATCACCCGAATCACGCCGGTTTCGGCACGTCCGGATTGATCAGGACGGGTGGTCCGGTATTTTGACTCTCGACACCACCACGAACCCGGTGTGGCCGACCATTTGATGGCGGGGGCGCACCGATGGGCCGCGCACGTTCCACTCCCGATGGAGAGTCTCGAAGACCTCTGTTTCGCAGAATGCGCCGGTTGACTTCAGGGTGGACACCAGTTTTTCCACCTGCGGAACGGTGGGCAGGTAGGAACAGAACACTCCCCCCGGGGGCTGGGCCGAGGCCGCCACGGAAGCCGCATGCCACGGTTCGGGGATGTCCAGCACCACCCGTTGGGGACCCACATCGGCAATCGACTCTTCCACCCGGCCCGAACGAAGCTCCAGTTGAGGGGGTATCTCACCGAACCACCGGGTGATCATCTTGCGGGCATGGGTTCCGTGATCGGGGCGGATCTCGGCCGACACCACCCTACCGTCGGGTCCGACCGCCCGCCCCAGCGCCATCGCTAGGGCGCCCGATCCGGTTCCTCCCTCCACCACCGTCATCCCCGGCCCGATGTCGGCCCACATCAGTATCGGGCCGATGTCCTTGGGGTACACCACCTGGGCGCCCCGCTTCATTTTGAGGATGAAATCGGCCAACCGAGGCCGAAGCAGCCGCAGGCGGGCGCCCGACGAGGAGGTGAGCATGACCCCCTGGGGCTGTCCGATGATGTCGGTGTGGGGCACCACCCCCCGGTGAAATTCGAAGCGGCGAGTGGGGTGCAGGAGCACCATGAATCGACGGCCCTTGCCGTCGATCAGAAGCGCCATTTCTCCCTCTCGAAAGGCGCCCCGTACAGCGGGGTTGGGGGTCACAAAGAGCGCCGGGCGGCTATCCGGACCACGGTCGCCTGCTTCGTCGCGGCCGGTGAAGCAGGACCTTCATTGAAACACCGACACCACCGAACCCAACAAGGTGAGGATCAGGGTCATCACCAGGAGCCAGACCAAAACTCTCCGTATCCGGTTGTTTCTCAAAACGCCCCCTTACCTTGCGGGTCCAGGCTTTGCCTGCCTACCTTTAAGACCCATACCTTAATAGAACACCCCCCGATAGCAGACCCGTGATATTGCACCACCTCAAACGCCTGGCCAAAACCCGCGCTTTCGGAGGCGCTCGCACCGGTGACGCATGGCTGATGGCAACCGGGCTACTGCTGTGGAAATGGGCGGCCGCCCGGATACGAAAGCGGCGCTGAGTCCGAAGTTCAAGCCGGGTAAGTCCCGGTGGTTTCCAGAGCGACCGCGGGCTACACCATGCGGGCCAGTTCCGAAATGGCCTTTCGGATTCGACTTCGGCCCCGGCGGCGACCCACCCAGTAGACCACTCCCACCGCGGCCACCGCCCCCAATCCCTTAAGAAAAGCCGGGCTTTTCATCGACTCTCCGGTTTCGGTCAGTGCGTCCACAATCTCCTGCGCCTGCCGCTCCAGGTCTTCTCGGCTCACCGCGCCGTTTTGGTCACTCATCGCCGGTCCGAAGCCTCCTGCCCACCACGGCGGCGGCCAATAGGAACACCAACGCCGCGATAGCCGCCGACGCCGCCCCCCACCATCGGGCCTCGGGGAGAATGTCGACCAGGAACCCATGCAGGCCGAGGGCCAGGAACAAGGCTCCCAGCATCAGCAGGAGGGCCGCCATCAGCGCGATGGCCAACGTCCGGCCGACGTTCTTCATTGGCGCCACGGTCTCCTGGCGCAGGTACCGTTTGGTCAGATCGATCAGGTCTGATACCTGCTGAGGGATCTCTTTGGGGTCTGCCATCTGACCCAAGGCTACACCATCCCCGCCGGGCCGTTACCGGAAGATCGCCCCTCCCTTGTCCAAGGGCAAACGACCATCCCAAAGCAGGGTTTCGGTGGGGAAAACCCGCACGGCGGCTTCGGTATGGAACCCCCCTCTCGTCTTGCCGTCATTGAAGACAATTCACCTGATTTACGCCGACCAATATGCCAATGGGGCCTCCTACACGACCTGTACCATCAACCTATTGACAACCATCGCCGGCCCAGGGCGCCAGCGGCGGCAATTACCTGAAAGAAGCAGATCGTGCCATCTTATTGGACCAAGGAATCCTTGAAGGAACGCTTGGAACTCGGCGAGGACAGCCGGGTCGAGTTCAAAGAGACCTCCTTCCGGAGCAGGCGAGTAGCGGCCCCTCGACGAGATAATCTTGCCGATGAACTCGCAGCGTTCGGTAACACCCTGGGGGGTACCGTGATCCTCAGCGTGTCGGATCGGGGCAAGGTACGCGCCTTGGACCGGGATGATTTAGATCGACTTGAGTCGTTTGTCAGCGAAATATGCGCCGACAGCATTCTTCCCCCGCTTTCCTTCATCACTCAGCGATTTTCTCTCTCCGAAGGGCCGATGTTGGTGGTGGACATCCCCCAGAGCGTTTTGGTTCACCGAAGTCCCGGCGGTTACCTACAGCGCCAGGGCAGCTCGAAAAGAGAGCTGTCCCCGGAGGCCCTGAGCAGATTGTTTCAGCAGAGGGGACGCTCCGGTCTGATAAGTCCCGACGAACTGGTCGTTGAGGGAACCGGCGCCGGCTCTCTTGATCCGACCCTCCGTGATCGTTTCCTGAGCTCCCGCAGTGACGAACCGCCCGTGGATCAACTGGTAAAGCTGGGATTGCTGAGAATCGACCGGGCCGGTGTGCTGAGAGCTACGGTGGCAGGGGTGTTGCTGTGTACGGAAACAACCTCACCACTACCTTCGGGGGGCCGTTGTGGAGGCGGTTCGGTACCGCGGCGCCGTACTTGGCAAGGCCGAACAGCATGATGCCCTGACGATCACCGGTCCTCTGGATGAACAGATTCGCCGAGCAGCACGATTCGCCGCTCGCAACATCAGGGTTTCCGCCCGACGCACCCCGGGATTCGTGGAGATGCCTCAGTTCAGCGCCAGGGCGGTTTTCGAGGCGGTGGTCAATGCAGTTGTTCATCGCGACTACACAATGGAGAACGCCAAAACAAGACTATTCATCTTCGATGACCGTCTGGAGCTGTATTCACCCGGAGCGCTCCCCAACACTTTGCCGATTGACGCCATGCGTACCCGCCAGGCCACCCGCAACGAAACCGTGGCCTCAATGCTGCGCCGCTTGAATATCGGGGAGATTCCGGGCGCCGGCAACAGGAGATATTTCCTGCAGGAACGCGGCGAGGGGGTTCCCATCATCTACCAGCAGACCAATGCCCTCACCGGTCGGGACCCCACCTACGAACTGCCGGGAGGAACCGAACTGTGCCTCACCATGCCTGCCGCGCCCCCACCTGTGGAAGGTATCAAAGGCGCGGTAACCGTGAACGCCCTCGGACGACCCTTGCCGGGGGCCATGGTGGTGGTTCACTATCCGAATGGCACCTGGTTGGCCGAGGAGACCGACACCTTCGGCCGCGCCGGCTTCGACTTCCACTCCGAACTCCCGATAACGGTTCTCTGCGCAGCGCCCGGATTCGGCGGCTATACGAAGAGAGGCTGGCGTCCCCCGAAACCTCTGCTGATCGACCTGCAAGATCTACCAGGTGGCGGATCGGTGGTTTTTACCGAACAGACCGGCCACCTGCCGGGCCTGGTCGGAAGGCTGAATCCCATCCTCGACACCCTCGATCGCACCTATCTGTACACAACCAACGTGGCGGTGGACGAGGGCAAGACCCAACCGGTGCAGTACAAACTGGGACAACCTCTGCTGCTCACCGACGTTAACGGTTACCGGCTTGAGGCGCGCTTCATCGAGATGGTCGGAAAGTCCGCCCTGGTGGAATACCAGCCTTACGCGAACGCCGATTAAGGGAGCCAGGCGCGGAGGAGGGCGATGCGAGCAGGGACCAACCCCTTTACCGAGAGGCGCCGCGCACGGCCCGTACGATGACAACCATGCCCACCGACGCCTCTCATTCACCCAGAATTACCACCCGGACATCTTCTTTTGGGGTGGGCAAACGGGAGGGCCACGACTCCTCCGCCTTCTATGCCCGTTTCACTCCGCCGCTGATCGACCCCGACGACCGGGTGGGCAGCCGTCCCCGGCGGACCGGGCCGCTTCTGGGCGATTCTCGCTCGATGACCGATCTGCCGGACAACTGTGTGGCTCTGGTGGTCACCTCCCCGCCCTACTTTGTGGGCAAGGAGTACGAGAACGAGGTAATGGCGGCCTCTCGCTCGGGGGAGGTCCCGGTGGAGATACCCGGCAGTTACCGGGCGTACCTTCGGCTCCTCCATGACGTGTTCGCGGAGTGTCGCCGGGTGCTGGAACCCGGAGGCCGCCTGGCGGTGAACGTCGCCAATCTCGGTCGCAAGCCCTACCGGAGCCTGTCGGCGGACGTGATCAGAATTCTTGAGGACCTCGGCCTCCTGCTGCGCGGGGAGATCATTTGGCGCAAGGCCTGGGCCAGCAGCGGATCCTGTGCATGGGGGTCGTTTCGAAGCCCCGCCAATCCGGTGCTGCGCGACGTGACCGAAAGAATCGTGGTGGCTTCGGTGGGAAGGTTCGACCGGGCGTTGAACGCCTCCCGACGGGAAAGCCTGGGTCTGCCCCACCTTCCCACCACCAACAGCGACGAATTCATGGAGGCCACCTTGGACGTGTGGACCATACCGGCCGAAAGCGCCCGCCGGGTGGGCCATCCGGCCCCGTTCCCCGTGGATTTGCCGCTTCGGCTGATTCATCTCTACACCTACGAGGATGATCTGGTGCTCGATCCTTTCATGGGATCGGGCGCCACGCTGGTAGCCGCCCGCCGGGCGTCGCGAAGAGGCGTGGGATATGACATCGACCCCGAGTACGTGAAAACCGCCGAACGCAGAGTGCGGGACGCCACGGTGGAGGCCGGCGAGCAGCAAGGTGTGCGGCCGTCCGGGTTGGTGGAAGGCGCCCGGGCCCGGGCCCGGGGGGTCTTGGAACAAGCAGGGTTCTCCGTCGTGCAGCCCTCCCCCAAGGTCGGGACAACCGGGGTTGCCTACGACCTGCTGGTTGAGAACCAACATGGCCTACGGTGGTACGTGGATGTGGCGGGTGGTGACACTACCATCCAGCCGGGACTGCGACGAGGCGCGGTGGCGTGGGAAACCCTCGGCAAGACTCACGTGCTCCACCAGACCGACCCGGGCGGCAGTGTCCCGGTATTGGTCCTGACCCCCAAGCTTCCCAAACCCCGCAGTTGGGCGGCCAAAGCCATCAAAGCGGTCGGCCCGCGGCGCCTGTTCGACCTTATCGAACTCCTTGAACCCTCCGACAACCGGCGGCTTCGGACCTATGGCGACCAAACCACCCGCCGACCCGTCCCCGGTTTCTGGACAGAGCAGCAGATCAACCAGGAATTCCCCGCCGGGCGGTAGGTCCCCCTTGAATATGCGGGACCGGACCCTTCGGTGTCACCGGCAATCGCGGCGCAGTAGGCCCTCCGATCGGCTCTTCATTGCGCTTCCCAAGGGGTTGACGACGCTGATGTCAAGACCGGAGAAGTCCGACACATTCGTGTCGAGAAGAAAACCGGTCACTTTGGCGGTTGGGATTGGAAGGGAATGCCTCGGGGCGGTTCTCGGCGATCAGGTATTTCGAGTTCCACACCGCGCGGCGTGTTTTCCACGAGCCACCGTCCCAATGGCTTGCGGGGTGATTCATCGGTGGGCCATAACTCAGCCGGAATCACCACGAAGGACTTCCGCTTGCCTATGTACTGGGGTCCCTCCGACTCCGACAACCTCATAATCTCGGAGCCGGCCATCCGGAGCCTCGCCCTATTCCACGGTCACGGTCTTGGCCAGGTTGCGGGGTTGGTCCACGTTTAGACCCTTCAGGGTGGCCAGGTGGTAGGAAAAGAGTTGCAGGGGCACCACCGCCAGGACCGCTCCGATCAGATCGGCGTCCTCGGGCAGGGGAATCACCAGATCGGAGGTGACCTGGGCTTCTTCCCGGTCGTCCTCGCCCACCAGGGTCACCACCGTGGCGCCGCGGGCCTTCATCTCCGAGAGGTTGGAGAACATCTTGGAACGCAGACGCCGATCGGTGGCCACTCCGAACACCACTACCCCCGGTTCGATCAGGGCAATCGGACCGTGCTTCATTTCACCGGCGGCGTACCCTTCCGCCCGCACATAGGAAAGCTCCTTGAGCTTGAGGGCGCCTTCCAAGGCCGCCGGATAGTCGACCGAGCGACCCAGAAAGAAGAAGTCGCGCACGTCACTCCATCTGCGGGCCAGTTCCAGCATCAGATCGGACAGTCCCAGCGCCCCTTCCAGGCGATCGGGCAGGGTACGCAAAGCATTCACCGGTCCGGCCGCCTGGGCGAGGGTCATCGAGCCTCGTTCCAAGGCAATGTGGAGACCCAGAAGCTGCAGCAGGACCATCTGGGCGATAAAGGTCTTGGAGGCGGCTACTCCGATCTCGGGGCCGGCCCGGGTCTGAAGCACTAGGTGCGCCTCCCGGGCTAGGGACGAGCCGACCACGTTGGTGACCGCTGCCACCCGGGCCCCCTGACCCAGGGCATAGCGGACCGCTCCCAGGGTGTCGGCGGTCTCGCCCGACTGGCTGATCCCGATCACCAGGGACCTGCGGTTCAACACCGGATCCCGATAGCGGAACTCCGACGACAGGTCCACTTCCACCGGGATCTTCGCCCAGCGTTCCAGGGCGTATTTGGCCATCATGCCGGCGTGATAGGAAGTCCCACAGGCCACCACGAACACTTTGTCCACTTCTTTGGCCACCTCGGCCGTGAAACCCCGGAGGCGGGGCCGATCGTCGGCGCCCAGGCGGCCCAGCAGGGTTTCCGCCACGGCATGGGGCTGTTCGTGAATTTCCTTGAGCATGAAAGTGGAGTATCCGCCCTTCTCCGCAGCCTCCATATCCCATTCCACCTCCTGTTCCTCCGGAATCTGCTCTTCACCCCACAGGTCGGTGATCCGCACCGCGTCGGAACGGATCTCCACCACCCGGTCCTCGGGGACCACCGTCATGCGGCGGGTGTGCGCCAAAAACGCCGGGATGTCGGAAGCCAGAAAGTTCTCCCCCGTTCCCCGACCGATCACCAGGGGGCTGCCCTTTCGGCCTCCCACCACCAGGCCCGGCTCGGACCGGCGGATCACACCCAGGGCCAGGGCGCCGTCGCAGCGCCGCAGCACCTCGGCCACCGCCTCGGCCAGGGGCGCGGCCGAAAGCTCCTCGAGCAGGTGGGCGGCCACCTCGGTGTCCGTGTCGGAGGCAAAAGCATGCCCCCGAGCCTCCAGCCCCGCCTTCAGTTCCACCCAGTTCTCGATGATCCCGTTGTGCACCACCGCCACCTCTCCGCGGCAGTCAAAGTGCGGATGGGCGTTGGGGGTGGTGGGCGCCCCGTGGGTTGCCCACCGGGTGTGTCCCACCCCGTAACTTCCCGGAAACGACCCCGATCCATCCCCAACCGCCGCCGCCAGGTCGGCGATCTTTCCCGCTTGACGGACACTTCGCAACCTCCCGTTGTCCCCGATGGCCAGACCGGCCGAGTCATAGCCGCGGTACTCCAGACGCTCCAATCCGGCCAGCAGCAACTCCCTGGCCGGACGAGGCCCCACATAGCCAACTATCCCACACATGATCGAAAACCCCACCCCCGGCGCAGGCGCGTGCCGCGGAAATCCCCACTTCAAACGGCCTCTGTCCCCGCCGTCACCGGCGGGATTTGTTCCGAATGTCACGACCGTGGGAGGCCGGAAAGGCATCCGCCGAAAAATTCGATCACCTTTCTCCTCGTCGCCTTCTACCGGGATTCTCCAATCAACCGGGCAAGGTCGGGCGCTTGTGTATCTGCTTTGTGACTTCGCGGTGCGCTCGGTGGCGGGCGGGGAACACCTCCTTTCTCAGGACGGAACGTTCATGGCCGAGGCGATAACCCCCGCCAAGTGCTCAGCATACCCTTGCGCCTGGTCCAACCGAAGACATTCGACCATCACTCTCACCACCGGCTCGGTCCCCGAAGGCCGCACCAGCACCCGACCGGTGTCTCCCATCTGCTTTTCCATCTGCGCCACCGACTCCCAGACCGGAGCGCGACTCTCCACTCCGGCCGGATCGGTCACCTCCACGTTGACCAACACCTGCGGGTAGCGCCGCATCGCCCCGGACCGCAGTTCGGCCAGACTCCGACCGGTCACCGCCATCACCTCCAGCAGCCTCACCGCGGTGAGCAGGCCGTCACCGGTCACCGCCCGGTCACCGAAGATGATGTGTCCCGACTGTTCGCCGCCCAGCACCGCCCCCCGGCGCTTCATCTCCTCGCGCACGTACCTGTCGCCCACCCCGGTCAGCACCGTCTCGATTCCCACCGACGACATGGCTGCCCCAAACCCCAGGTTGGACATCACCGTGGCCACCACCAACGGCGGGTCCAAACGACCCTTGCCGTGCAAATACCGGGCGAGGATCGCCATCAGAAAATCACCGTCCACCACCCGCCCGGTTTCATCGGTGGCGATCAGTCGATCGGCGTCCCCGTCCAGTGCCAGCCCCACCCGTCCCTCGGCCCGGGAAGCCACCCACTCGGGATGGGTGGCGCCGCAATGATGGTTGATGGTCGCTCCGTCGGAACTGTCGGCGGTGGTGTGAGTGTCAACCCCCATCCTGCGCAGCACCCGGGGAGCGGCGTGATAGGCGGCCCCGTTGGCGCAATCCACCATCACCGACAAAGCGGACAGGTCGGCTTCCGTCGACCCGACCAGCCAATCCATGTACAGGTCCGGTCCCTCCGGCCATGCCCGCCCGGCCGGGGCGCCGCCGACGGGCGGCCACTGCCCTTCCACCTCCCCCACCCGGGCGGCGATCTGCGCCTCCTGTCGGTCGGACAACTTGGCGCCGTCCGGTCCCAGCAGTTTGATCCCGTTGTAGGAGGCCGGATTGTGGGAAGCGGAAATCACCACTCCCATCACCGCTTCCGCGACGGTGGTCAGATAACTGATGCCCCCGGTCGGGATCACCCCCAGATCGAGAGTCTGCAATCCGGCGGCCGCCAAGCCTTCCTGAAGCGCTCCTGACAACTGCGGTCCCGAAGGACGAGTGTCTCTTCCCACCAGGACCCTGCCTCCCCCGATCACTTCCCCCGCGGCCTTTCCCACACAGAACGCCAGGCGGGCGTCTATTTCCGAGCCGTACCGTCCCCTGATCCCGTCGGTGCCGAACAGGGTGCGGGATTTCACCGGATCTGTCCGATCCTGGCGCATCAGGGAGAAGGGATCAGCGCTTGGTGTACTGGGGAGCGCGGCGGGCTTTCTTGAGACCGTACTTCTTGCGTTCCACCACCCGGGCGTCCCTTCTCAACAGTCCCTGCCGCTTGAGTGTGATCCGCAGACCGGGCTCCATCTGGGCAAGCGCCCGGGCGATACCCAACCGCAGTGCATCGGCCTGGCCGGTGACCCCACCCCCGTGCAGGGTGGCCGACACGTCATACCGACCACGGGTGCTGGTCACCTCCAGTGGCTCCAGCACTCGGATTCGCCGGGCGATGGTGGGGAAGAAGTCCTCGATGGGCCGATTGTTGAGAGTGATCTGACCGCTTCCCTCGTACAGCCTCACCCGGGCTACCGAAGCTTTGCGACGTCCGGTCGCCTGAACCAGGGGAGCGCTCATCTTCTCTCCACCTTTCGAATGTCGAACTCCAATGGCGCCGGACCCTGGGAGGTATGAGGATGCGACGGTCCGGGGTACACCTTGAGCTTTCGGAACATTTTCCGACCGAGCCGGTTTTTGGGAAGCATCCCCCGCACCGCCCGCTCGATCACCATCTCCGGGCGTCGTTGGATGAGCGACTGGAAGGACTCGGACTTGATCCCTCCCGGATAACCGGAATGGTGGTAGTAAACCTTGCGTTCGCTCTTGGAAGACGTCAACCCCACCCGGGCGGCGTTTACGACCACCACAAAATCGCCCCCGTCCACATGGGGTGCGAAGGTTGGCTTGTGCTTGCCCCGGATCACCTGCGCCACCTCGGACGCCAGCCTCCCCAAGGGCAGGTCGGTGGCGTCCACCACCCACCAACCCGGCGCAGGGCCTGCACCGGACGGAGAGTAGGTTTTGGCAATCGCGGGTTTGGTTGGCGCGGTCACAGAAACTCCATCAGACCAAGAAAGGGGCAGGACCGGAGACTACCCCGGGCCTTTCGGCAATGATAATCCCCCTGGCCACAGATCAAAACCGATCGGATTCCGGCCCGCGCCGAAGCGCCCCCGGCATCTCGGCCACCGAGGAGACCCTGTTTTCCTGCTCGGGATACAGATGGAGCGGGTCGACCAACCAGGCCTGTCCGTATCCGAAACGAAGCGCCCCCTTGACATCGTGAAACAGGGAGTCCCCCACGTAGGCCACCTGGTGGGGGGAAACGCCGCCCAGTCGATGCACTCCCAGGGCGAATATCTCCGGCTGGGGTTTCTTGCACCCCTCCTCCGCCGAATCAATGACAAACTCGAAAAGCTCCGAAAGCCCGGCCTCCTCCAAGGAGGCCCGGATCGACCCATCGGAGTTGGAAATCACCGCACATCTTATCCCCCGGCCCAAGAGCTCTGCCACACCCTCCTTCACCCCCGCAATGGGAAGGTTCCACAGTGCGTGTCCGAACCGGATGGCGGGACCGGCCTCCGATGGAGCGGGGACTCCCAGGATGGTGAAGTAGCGTTCCAGCCACCATTCCCATCCATGGCCGCGGACCCCATCCGTCAACATGCGCGAGTAGGCGTCCATCGCCACATAATGCGCTTGGAAGCAGGAATCCTCATCCA
The DNA here is from genome assembly GCA_965220995.1 of Acidimicrobiia bacterium. Taxonomy (GTDB): domain Bacteria; phylum Actinomycetota; class Acidimicrobiia; order Spongiisociales; family ZC4RG35; genus Bin76. Next base: position 27,641 of record CBDCRL010000001.1, read on the forward strand.
ATTGCACCCTCAGCATGGACCCCATTATCTCGGGGTTTTGCAGCACCAGGGTCCCGCCCGCGTCGAACAGCACCGCCTTGATCGTCACGAAGTCCCTCCGCCGTCCCCCGGCGATTCCGGCTCGCCCACCGGGGATCGCGGCTCATAGCCTACCTCCCACAGAATCAGTCCTCCCGGCGGCGCCACCCGGCCGGCAGCCTGGCGAGAACGGGCGGCCAGCACCCCGGGGGTCTCCGATGCCGACCTGCGCCGCAACCCCACTTCCACACACCATCCCACCAGCGACCTGACCATTTGATGGCAGAAGGCCGAGGCGGTGATCTCGAATCGCAATTCTGCGGGTGAGCACTCGGTCCACGAGGCTCTCAGAACCTCTCGCCGGGTGGACCGGCCCGGCGACGCCCGACAGAAGGAGGCAAAGTCGTGCTCTCCCACCAAGTGGGCGGCCGCCTCGTTCATAGCCGGCAGGTCAAGCGTTCTGCCAAGATGCCAAACCAGGTGTCGGGTGAGCGGGTCCCGCACCGGGTGGGTGCGGACCCGATAGCGATATGTCCGCCGGAGGGCGGAAAAACGGGCGCTCCAACCGTGGGGAACCGGGCCGAGACCGTTCACCGCCAGGTCAGCGGGCAGGAGGCGATTGAGAGAACGCACCACCGCCGATCGGTCGTCGATCGGACGAGTGAGGCTCATGCTCACCACCTGGCGGCGGGCATGAACTCCCGCGTCGGTCCGCCCGGCGCAGGTGGTGATGACCTCTTCCCGGAGCGCCACCGCCAAAGCCTTTTCCAGTTCCCCCTGCACGGTGCGGACGGTGGGCTGACGGGCAAACCCCCGAAAACCGGTTCCGTCATAGGACAGGTCGAGTCGATAATGATTGCCCGGAACCGTTGCGACCTCGGTCATCCTAAAACAGCCGACCGCCCCACAACAGTTGACCCACCACGAACAATCCCACCAGACTTCCTCCCACCGTCACGGCCGCGCGAAGATAGACGGTCTCCAAGGCTTCGGCGGTGACGAACACCAACAGCACCAGAAACCAGACCCGACAGACCAAGGCCAAAAAGGAATCCGGGAACAAGGCGGGCGCCAACAGGGGGAGATACGCATAACCCTGCATTCGCATAATGTTGGGCACGGGGGTCCGGGATTGGCAGACGAGCCTCCCGATCAAGAAGGTCAGGCCGGCCATGACAACCCAAACCATCACCGAATTGAGGGCGGTGGCCAAGAACGCCCAGAACGAAAAACCCCGTCCGGCCACCACATTCCACAAGTATCCGGCAACCGCCACCCCCGAAACCAGCAGGGCGGCATCGGCCGTGGCCCGGTGGTCGATCGAAATGGCGAACAGGGCGTCCTTGCGAAAGAACGCCACCTGCGCGGCGCAGCGTATCGGGATCATGTTCGCACCGCCTGGGGGGAACCACCCGCCGGGCGGGAGATCAAACCAACTCGATTACGGCCATCTCCGCCCCGTCACCCCGGCGGGGACCCAGCTTGACGATGCGGGTATAGCCACCGGGACGGTGACTGTAGCGAGGCGCCACCTCGTCGAACAGCTTGGTAACCACCGCCGTGTCGGAGATGGTCCTCAGCACCATTCGCCGGGCGTGCAGATCCCCCCTACGGGCCTTGGTGATCAGCTTCTCCACCAGGGGACGAACCGCCTTAGCGCGGGAATGGGTGGTCTGGATGCTTTCGCGGGAGATAAGCGAAGCGGCCAAATTGGAGAGGATCCTCCGATGGTGAGCGGGAGAACCCCCCTGGCGGGTGCCTTTAGGAGGCCGCGGCATCGGACGTCTCCTGGTCGCTGAGGCTCAAACCCATCTCGTCCAGGCGCTCCTGCACCTCCTCGAGACTCCGCTGGCCGAAGTTGGTGATATCGAGCAACTGGGCGGAGGTGCAATTCACCAAGTCCCCCACCGTGGCTATTCCCGACCTGCGCAGACAGTTGCGGGGACGCTCGGAGAGTTCCAGCGCTTCGATGGGCAGATCGAGATCGTCGCTCTCGGGCTCCGGCGTCGAGAAATCGGCCAACTCCAGTCCCTGGCCCTCGCCGATACCGGCGAACAGCCCGACCAACTCCCCCAACGTCTTGCCCACCGAGGACACGGCCTGGGCGGGACGTATCGACCCGTTGGTTTCCACATCCAGGATGAGGCGCTCGTAGTTGGTCATCTGACCGACCTGCGTGTTCTCCACCACATAGAACACCCGCCGAACCGGGGAAAAGATCGAGTCGATCGGGATCACTCCCACCGCGCCGCTGGTCTTTTGCTTGTTGTCCTCGGCCGATCGATAACCCACTCCCGCATGCACCCAGGCTTCGATCTCCAGACTGCCCCGCTTGGAAATGGTGGCGATGTGAGCGGTGGGATTCACCACCTTCACCCCGGCGGGGGCCTCGAACGCCCCGGCCAGCACGGGACCCGCTCCCCTGGCTCTGAGCGTCAATCTCTCCGGACCGTTCTCGTCGGAGCGAATCACCACGGCCTTGAGGTTCAAAATGATATCCACCACGTCCTCCACCACTCCCTCGATGGTGGTGAATTCGTGATCGGCCCCTTCGATCTGGATGGCGGTGATGGCGGCGCCCGGCACCCGGGAAAGGAGAGCGCGGCGGATGGTGTTGCCGAGAGTGTGCCCCAAACCGGGCTCCAACGGCTCCATCACAAACTCCGAACGCACCTCGGATTTCTCTTTTTCCACGATCTCGGGACGTTGGACTATCAACATGGCAAAACCCCTTTGTCTCCCGTCGGTTCTATTTCGAGTAAAGTTCAACGATCAACTGCTCGTTGATAGCAGTGTCGATCTCCGCCCGGCCGGGCAAACTGAAAATCTCGATCCGGCGCTGGTCGTGTTCCACGGTCATCCACTCGGGAATATTGCGGGTGAGAGTGTCGATGGCGTGCTGCACGATCAAGAGACCTCGACTCTTTTCCCGCAGCGTGACGACATCGCCCTTGCGCGTCTGATAGGAGGGAATGTCGACCTTGCGGTTGTTCACCTCGAAATGGCCGTGATTGACCATCTGGCGAGCCTGTGCCCGGGTGGCGGCCATACCCGACCGCCATACCACGTTGTCGAGGCGCAATTCCAAGAGTCTGAGCAGGCTTTCGCCGGTGACGCCCTCTCCCCGGGCGGCGGTTTCGTAATACCCGCGGAACTGGCTCTCCAACACGCCGTACATGGCCCGCAGCTTTTGCTTCTCCCGCAGTCGGATCAGATAGTCGCTTTCCCTGACCCTTCGGCGACCGTGTTCGCCGGGTGGATAGGGGCGGCGGTCAACCGGACACTTGCGGGACTGGCAGATGGTTTGGCGGGCCCGGCGGCAAGCCTTGTGACGGGGACCGGTGTAGCGGGCCATCAGCCTCTTCTCCGCTTCTTGGGACGGCAGCCGTTATGCACCGTGGGAGTGGCGTCGCGGGGAGATCCCGACACCTCAAGACCCATGTGCTGCAGGGTCCGCCACGCGTCCTTGCCGGGACCGGTGCCGCTGATGATTACCTCGATCTTCCGCACGCCGTGCTCCCCGGCCTGGCGGGCCGCCTCCTCGGCGGCCAACTGGGCGGCGTAGGGAGTGGACTTGCGGGAACCCTTGAACCCCACCGATCCACCCGATGTCCACACAATGGTGTTTCCCTGGCGATCGGTGATGTTGATGATCGTGTTGTTGAAACTGGCCTTGATGTGCGCCTTGGCGTTGGCGATGTTCTTGCGCTCACGGCGCCGCACTCTTCTTTGTGGTCCTCTGGCAACCATATCAGTCCTCTGACGTTCTAATGCTTGGCGGGTTTCTTCTTGCCGGCAATGGCGATCCGCCTTCCCTTCCGGGTCCGCCCGTTGGTGTGGGTTCGCTGACCCCGGACCGGCAATCCTCGCCGATGCCGGATGCCCTGATAGCAGCTGATCTCGGTCTTGCGGCGGATGTTCTGGCTTATCTGGCGGCGCAGATCTCCCTCAACCTGGTAGTTGGCGTCGATGAACCTACGGATGGAGGCGGCCTCCTCCTCGGTGAGATCCCTGACCTTGGTGCCGGGGTCGATCCTCATGTAGTCGCAGATCTCCAGGGCGCGGGTCCGGCCCACACCGAAGATGTAAGTCAAGGAAATCTCCAACCGCTTGTCGCGGGGCAGGTCAACACCGGCGATACGCGCCATCTCAGCCCTGCCGCTGCTTGTGTCGCGGGTTTTCACATATGACCCAAACGCGCCGGTGCCGCCGGATGATCCGACACTTCTCGCACATCTTGCGCGTTGATGGCTTCACTTTCATCGGTATCTCCAGACGATTCTTCCCCGGGTGGGGTCGTACGCCGACAATTCCAGGTCTACTCGGTCACCAGGAAGAATGCGAATGTATCTCATACGCATCTTCCCCGAGACATGCGCCAGCACCACCAAACCACCGTCCACCTCTACCTTGAACGTGGCATTCGGAAGGTTTTGCAGAACGGTGCCCTGTACCCGAACGACCGAATCGTCTTCAGTCATTCGGTATCACTCGCGCCAATTCGTGACATGTTAGCGACTGCCAGCCGTTTCGAGCAAATTCACCGGGACCTCCGAGGTGGTGACCAGGGGCCCGTCGGGAGTGAGGCAGACGGTGTGTTCCCAGTGGGCAGATATGCTTCCGTCGGCGGTCCGCACCGTCCATCCATCGGGGTCCACCCGGGTGTCGGCGCCACCCAGATTGAACATGGGCTCGATGCAAATGGCCATCCCCATCCGCAGGCGAACCCCCCGGCCGGCCCGACCGAGGTTGGGCACGTCGGGCTTCTCATGCATCTGCCGACCGATTCCATGGCCAACATACCCTTCCACCACTCCGTAGCCGCGTCGGTGGGCCACCGACTCCACCGCCGCCCCGATATCGCCGATTCGCCGGCCGGGACGAGCCTGCCGGAGTCCCGCCCACAGCGCCCGGCGGGTGGTATCGGACAAAAGCTCGGCTTCCGTAGAGATCTCCCCCACCCCGAAGGTGCAGGCGGCGTCGGCGTGGAAGCCTTCATAGATGGCGCCGATGTCAACCGAGAGCAGATCCCCCGAGACCAGCCTCCGCCGATCGGGGATTCCATGGACGATCACATCGTTGGGAGAGGCGCAGATGGATCCGGGAAAGCCCCTATATCCCAAGAATGAGGGGATACACCCCTCCCCGCGGATCACCCGCTCGGCGATCCGATTCAACTGGAGGGTGGTGACGCCCGGCCGGGCGGACGAGCGGACGGCCTCATGGGTCTTGGCCACGCAACGCCCGGCGATTTCCATCTTCGCAAAATCGGCCGGAGTCTTGAAAGTTATCAAAGACAGCCCCGACCCGGGCGGATCACCGCAGCACCGCCATAATCCGCTCGGTTATCCGATCGATGGAACCCGACCCATCCACCGGCTCGATCAAATCACGACCCCCGTAGAAGCGAAGCAGGGGCGCGGTCTGGCTCTGGTAGACCTCAAGGCGCCGGCGGATGGTTCTCCGGGTGTCGTCGGCCCGGCCCCGCGAGAGCATGCGCTCCATCAAATGGTCGTCGGGCACTTCCAGGGAAACCACCCGATCCAAGGGCTCTGCTCCCAGAAGTTCGTCCAACTGTTCGGCCTGCGCAGTGGTGCGGGGAAAGCCGTCGAGAATGAATCCGGGCGCCACATCGGACTCGGTCAACCGCTGTTCCAGCATTCTGGTGGTGATTTCGTCGGGGACATATTCTCCGGCCTCCATCAAGGCCTGCACGTGTCTCCCAAGCGCCGTGCCCCCCGAAACGTGTTGGCGGAACATCTCGCCGGTGGAGATGTGGGGAATGCCCAACCGGCCGGCCACCCGGGCGGCCTGGGTGCCCTTTCCCGAACCGGGAGGCCCAATGAACAGCAGTTTCATCCGCTCGACACCTCGGTCAGGTGAGGAAGCCTTCATAGTTGCGCATGGTGAGTTGGCTCTCGATCTGCTTCATGGTCTCCAGGCCAACTCCCACAACTATCAGAATGGACACTCCCGAGAAGCTGATGGGAATGTTCCACAGCAGTCCCGCCAGAGCCGGCAACACCGCAATCACCGCCAGGAACACCGAACCGGGGAGCGTGATGCGATTGAGAATCCTTCCCAGAAAGGAGGCGGTCTGTCCTCCCGGGCGGACGCCGGGAATGAACCCACCCTGCCGCTGCAGCATCTCGGCCTGCCGGGTCGGGTCGAACTGGATGGCGTTGTAGAAGTAGGTGAAGAAGATGATCAGCGAGAACAACAGAGCCACATACCACCAGCTGATCTGGCCTCCGCCGCCCAGGTTCTCGTCGACCCACCGATAGAGGGCCTGCACGAAGGACGCGTCCGACGGGATGGCGGTGACAATCAAAGAAGGCAGCAGCAGCATGGAGGTGGCAAAGATCACCGGGATCACCCCGGCGGTATTCACCTTGAGAGGAATGTAGGTGTTCTGACCTCCCATAACCCGACGTCCCCGCACCCGCTTGGCGAACGACACCGGAATCCGCCGCTGACCCTGATCCACGTAGATGATGGTGACGATCACCACCATGAACACCAGCATGATCACCACAAACCGGAGGAACAATCCCACCGCGGCGGTCTGTCCCCAGATCTGGCCGAACACAAAGGGGAATTGGCTGAGAATCGAAACGAAGATCAAAAGGGACATCCCGTTGCCGATGCCCCGTTGACTGATCTGCTCACCGAGCCACATCACGAAGGCGGTGCCGGCCGTCATGGTCAACACGATCAGCGCCACCCGGCCGGGCGTGTAGTTGGGAACCAGATCTATCCCGTTGGTGAACCGGCCGACATGAAAGAGATAGGTGAAGCCGGTCGACTGGATCAACGCCAGAATCACCGTGGTGTAGCGGGTCCACTGGGTGATGACTTTCCGCCCGGCTTCTCCCTCGTCCTGAAGGGCCTGGAGTTTGGGGATCACCACGGTCAGAAGCTGCATCATGATCGAGGCGGTGATGTAGGGAATGATTCCCAGGGAAAACACCGAGAACTGCTCCAGGGCGCCGCCCGAGAAAAGATTGAGCAGCCCGTAGATTCCTCCCGCCTGCTGCTGCTCCTGAAACGCTTGCACCGCCTCCAGATCAATCCCGGGCACCGGGATGGTGGCCCCCAGTCGGTAGACGCCGAAGATCGCCAGGGTGAACAGGATCTTTCCCCGAAGATCGGGGACTTTGAACATGTTCCGATAGATGCTCAGCATCCGCCGTCCCCCGACGCCCTCCGACCTTCCAACATCAAGAAACCACTTCCCATTTGCCGCCCGCCTCGGTGATCTTGCGACGAGCCGAAGCGCTGAAGGCATGGGCGCGGACCGTCAATGCCGAATCAACCTCTCCGTCTCCCAGGATCTTGATCTTGCCCCGGCGCTTCGCCAGGCCCCGGCGCCGGAGAGTCGGGGGATCCACCACCGCCCGGGGATCGAAACCGGCCAGGGCGCCCAGGTTCACCACCGTGTATTCGGTTCGGTGAGGGTTGTTGAAGCCTTTCAGCTTGGGCAGACGACGGGACAGGGGAGTCTGCCCTCCTTCAAACCCCGGACGCAGGCGGTTGCGGGCGTTGATGCCCTTGGTGCCCCGGCCCGCTTTTTGGCCGCGTCGCGCGGCCGACCCCCGGCCCATCCGGATGCGAGACCGCCGGGATCCGGGGGCGGGCTTGAGATCATGAAGCATCAGGCGATCAGCCATGGGCTTCCTCCACTTCCACCAGGTGTCGGACCCGATGGATCATACCTCGGATTTCAGGCCGGTCGCGATGCTCGACGGTGTGGTCTATGCGGCACAGACCCAGACCGCGCACCGTGGCGCGGGTCTTGGGCTTTTGGCCGATCACGCTCCGCCGCAGAGTGATCCGAATGGTCTTTTGGGAACTCATCTGACCGGCTTGGAAGCTGCCCGCATGGCTTCTGTGGAGCGGTAGGCGTCAAGCAGGGCGGGAGGAACGAATTCTTCGGGGCGTTTGCCCCGCAGGCGGGCCACCTCCTCGGGGCGCCGCTGACCGGACAGGGCATTCATGGTGGCGCGGGCCACGTTCAGGTGGGATGGAGAGCCCAGGGACTTGGCGAGAGCATCCTTGATGCCCGCCGCCTCCAGGATTTGGCGGACCGCTCCCCCGGCGATCACCCCGGTTCCCGGAGAGGCCGGCTTGATGAGCACCCGGGAGGCGTCATGTTTGCCAATGGTCTGGTGGATGACGGTTGCCCCGGTCATGGGAACGGTGATCATGGTGCGTCGGGCGATCTCCATGGCCTTTTGGATGGCGACCGGAACTTCCTTGGCCCGGCCATGGGCGATCCCCACCCGTCCCGCTCCGTCTCCCACCGCCACCAGGGCGGTGAAGGAGAAGCGGCGTCCGCCTTTGACAACCTTCGCCACGCGGTTGATCTTGATGACCCGCTCTTCGTACTGTTGTATGTCAGCCATCAATACCTCAAAAAGTCAATCCGTCGGCCCGGGCGGAGTCGGCCAGGGCCTTGACCCTTCCCGCGAACTGGTATCCGCCCCGGTCGAACACTACGGTTTCCACCCCCACGCGGCGGCATCGCTTCGCCAACATGCTACCCACCAGCCCCGCGGTTTCCACGCTCAGATTGCGACTGCGCAGATCCGCCTCGAGCGAGGAAGCCGACGCCAGGGTGTGACCCAGATCATCGTCGATGATCTGGGCATATATGTAGCGGTTGGAGCGGTACACCGCCAGCCGGGGACGTTCGGCGGTCCCCCGAATCTTTTTGCGCACTCTGCGGTGACGACGCAACCGGGCCCGCCCACGAGACCTTTTCATACTCTTCCCGCCTTACCTGCCTTGCGACGAACCTGCTCGTTGGCGTAGCGAATGCCCTTTCCCTTGTAGGGCTCGGGCGGCCGGATACGCCGGATTTCTGCGGCAACCTGACCCACCTTCTGCTTGTCGATGCCCTTGACGATGATCCTGGTCGCCTGAGGCGATTCGAAGGTTATTCCGTCGGGCGGATCCACCTCCACCGGGTGGCTGTACCCCACCTGCAATTCCAGCTTCGGGCCGCGCAGGATGGCTCGGTAGCCCACTCCCACCACGTTCAACTCCTTGCTGTAGCCCTTCATCACCCCGGTCACCATGTTCGCCAACAGCGTGCGGGACAGGCCATGAAGAGAACGCGAGGTGCGCGACTCGTCCCGGCGAGCCACCACCGCCTGATGGTCGTCCAGGTCGATCCGCACCCGGTCATGGAAGGTGTGGGAAAGCTCCCCCTTGGGGCCCTTCACCCACACATCCGATCCGTCGATCCTCAACTCCACTTCGGGAGGCAGCGGAACGGGGGCCTTGCCTACTCGGCTCATCACCACACCTCACAGAGGATTTCGCCCCCCAGCCGGCGGCGACGGGCTTCCCGGTCGGTCAACAGGCCCTGGGAGGTGGACACGATCGCCACACCCATGCCCCCCTGGACGCGTTCTATGTCCGAGGCGGCGCTGTAGCGGCGATGGCCGGGCTTGGATATCCGGCGAAGCCCGGATATGGCGGAAGTGTTCTCCTCCGAATACCGAAGCTCTATCTTCAGGGTCCGATGCGGCTTGCCCTCGGCCGCCGCAAAGGAGGAAAACCCGTCCACGAAGCCTTCGGCGGCCAGGATCCGGGCGATGCGTTCCCGCAACCGGGAGGAAGGCATCTCCACTCTCGGGTGCCGGACGGAGATGGCGTTTCTGATCCGGGTCAGCATGTCGGCGACAGGGTCGGTCATCATGATTACCAGGATGCCTTTCTCACTCCGGGCAACTCCCCTCGGGAGGCCAGTTCCCGCACGCATATACGGCACATGCCGAAATCCCGCAGAAAGGCGCGCGAACGCCCACAGCGACGACAGCGATTGTAGGCCCTCACCTTGAATTTGGGGGTCCGTTTTGCTTTTGCGATCAATGCTTTGCGAGCCACAGATGCTTCTCCTCAGTACAAGGATTCTCGTAACCGGAAAGGAAACCCGAAAGCCCGGAAAAAGGCGCGGGCGTGATCATCGCCGGTCGCGGTGGTACAGATGGTTATGTCCATCCCTCTGGGTTCCGAAACCTGGTCATAGTGTATCTCGGGAAACACCAGTTGTTCATCGAAGCCGAACGAGTAGTTCCCGCGGCCGTCGAAAGAAGTGGGCTTCATGCCCCGGAAATCCCGAACCCGGGGAATGGCGATGGACATCACCCGGTCGAAGAACTCCCACATCCGGTCACCCCGGAGCGTCACGGAAACGCCCACCGGCATACCTTTTCTGATGCGAAACCCCGCCACCGATTTGCGGGCGCGGTTCAGGCGGGGCTTCTGACCGGCGATCAGGGAGAGTTCGTCCATGGCGGAAGACACCTGCTTGCGGTCGCGCACCGCCCCGCCGATCCCCATGTTCACCACGATCTTGTCCAGGCGGGGAACCTGCATGGGGTTGGGCAGGCCCAACTCGTCCTGCAGAGCCGGAGCGATCTCGGTGAGGAACCGCTCCTTGAGGCGGGGGACCGCAGTGTCGGCCCGGGCGGTCACAGGTCACCTCCACACTTGCGGCACACCCGGCGCTTGCCCCGCTCATCAAATCTCTTTCCCACCTTGGTGGGCCCGCACTCCTCGCACACGATCATCACGTTGGAAGCATCGATCGGCATGTCCTTGTCGATAATCCCGCCCTGCATGGTTCCCCCCTGGGGACGCTGATGACGCTTGGCGGTGTTCACCCCTTCCACGATCACCTTGTTCACCTTGGGGATCACCCGGGTGATGCGGGCCACCCGGCCCAGGTCCTTGCCCGAAATCACCTTCACCCGGTCTCCGGCCCGCAGTCTCATAGCACCTCCGGCGCCAGGGATACGATCCGCATGAATCGCTTCTCCCGCAACTCACGGGCAACCGGCCCGAAGATGCGGGTTCCACGAGGCTGGCGACCCTCGATTATCACGCAGGCGTTGTCGTCGAACCGAATGTACGTGCCGTCGGAACGGCGCTTTTCCTTGCGGGTCCGAACCACCACCGCCCGGACCACCTCGCCCTTCTTGATGACGCCGCCGGGGACGGCCTCTTTCACGGTGACCACAATCTCATCTCCCACCCGGGCATAGCGCCGACGAGTGCCGCCCAGCATTCCGATACACAGCACCGAACGAGCCCCGGTGTTGTCCGCCACCCGCAACCTGCTCTCCTTTTGGATCACTTGGCCCGCTCCAGGATCCGCTCCATGCGCCAACGCTTCTGACGTGACAGCGGACGGGTCTCGACAATCCGGACGGTGTCGCCCTCCCGGGCCTGGTTGTCCTGGTCGTGGGCGTGGTACACCGTGGCCTTGCGCACCACTTTGTGATAGCGCGGGTGCTTGTAGGAAGTGGCGACCTGCACCGAGATGGTGCGGTCCCGGCGGTCGGAGACCACCACTCCCACGCGGCTCTTGCGATTGGGGCGTTCGCTCATCAGGCCGACTCCTCCTGCTGGGCATACCACAGCTGAATCTCGCGGTCCCGGAGGATGGTGAGAGTCCGGGCCACCGTCTTTTTCACAGCATTGATCCGGGCCGTGTTGTCCAACTGGTTGGTGGCCAGCTGAAAACGGAGATTGAACAACTCTTCTTTGGATTCGGCAAGCTTCTCCACCAGTTCCCGGTAGGTGAGTTCCCGAAGTTCAGCCGGTTTCATGCCTGCTCCCTCTTGACGAGTCGGGTCTTGATCGGTAACTTGTGTCCGGCCTTGCGCATCGCCTCCCGGGCCTGATCCTCGGTAACCCCCGCCAGTTCGAACATCACCCGGCCGGGTTTCACTACCGCCACCCAGAATTCAGGGTTGCCCTTGCCCGAGCCCATCCGGGTCTCGGCCGGCTTGGCGGTTACCGGTTTGTCGGGAAATATGGTTATCCACACCCGTCCGCCACGGCGCACCGATCGCGTGATAGCCACGCGGGCCGCCTCGATCTGACGGGCGGTGATCCATCCGGCAGCCAAGGCCTGCAGGCCGTATTCGCCGAAGTTCACCTTGGCTCCGCCTTTGGCCACGCCTCTCCGGCGGCCACGATGCACCTTGCGGTGACGGGTTCTCTTGGGCATCAACATCTCAGGAACTCTCCTCCGGGGTATCGAGGGAGTCGCCGGCGTCCTCCACATCGTCCTGCCAGTTCTCCTGGGAGGTCCGATCGGATCGCTTCCTTCCGCCCCCGGCTTCGATCAGGCGCTTTCGGCCATCCCGCTTGGGCGCGGCGGGTTCCACGGGACGCTTTCCTCCACCCGCCTCGATCAGCCGAGGGGGTTTCCGTCCACCGGCCGCGGCTTCGGCCCGGGCCTTGGCGGGGGTGCGGCGACGCCGCGTGGGGCCACCGGCCGCCAGGGCCACCTCGGCCGCCATCTTTTCTCCCGAGGAGCGGGTCTTGAAAACATCTCCCTTGTACACCCAAACCTTGACGCCTATGGACCCCACCATGGTGTGGGCGGTGGCCACGCCGTAGTCGATGTCGGCCCGGATGGTGTGAAGCGGAACCCGACCTTCCAGGTACCACTCGCGGCGTCCCATGTCGGACCCGCCCAGCCGGCCCTTGCATTCCACCCGTACGCCCTGCGCCCCGGCCTTGCGGGCGGTGCCCAGGGCCCGCTTCATGGCGCGGCGGAATGAAACCCGGTTCTCCAACTGATCGGCGATACCGCGCGCCAAAAGCTGGGCGTCCACCTCGGGATCCTTGACCTCGATAATGTTGAGCTTGATCGACTTGGAAGTGATCTTTTCCAGGCCCTTGCGCAGCCGCTCTGCTTCCACGCCCCGGCGCCCGATCACCACCCCCGGCCGGGCCGTGTGGATCTCCACCACCACCCGGTCCCGGGTTCTCTCCACCTCGATCCGGGAAACCGCGCCCCTGACCAGCCGGCCCAGCAGGTAGTCGCGGATCTGCCAGTCCTCGTTGACCAGGTTCACGTAGTCCTTGTCCGAGTACCACTTGGACTTCCAGTCGGTGACCACGCCCAACCGGAAGGAATAGGGATGGGTCTTCTGGCCCATCAGAAGGCCTCCTCTTCATCGTCGGAGTCGGCCACCACCACGGTGAGATGGCAGGTGCGTTTGCGTATCCGGGTAACCCGGCCCCGGGCCCGGGCCCGAAAGCTCCTCATGGTGGGCCCTTCGTCCACGTAAACCGCCCCCACCTTGAGTTGATCGACATCCATTTCCAGATTGTTCTCGGCGTTGGCCACCGCCGAATGCAGAACCTTGAGGGCCGCCCTCGCCGCGCCCCGGTTGACATGAGACAAAACCTCTTCCGCCTGTTCCACCGACTTGCCTCTCACCAGGTCGGCCACCCGCCTCATTTTGTAGGGGGAATGGCGGAGATAACGAGCCCGCGCCTGAGTCTTCACCGCTTGCTCACCGCCTTGTCCCTCTTGCCGCCCGGGTGTTTGCGGAAGGTCCGGGTGGGAGCGAATTCGCCCAGCTTGTGCCCGACCATCGACTCGGTGAGGTAGATGGGCACATGGCGTCGTCCGTCGTGCACCGCGATGGTATGGCCGATCATGGCCGGTATCACGGTGGACCGGCGACTCCAGGTGCGGATCACTCGCTTCTGGCGGGCCTGGTTGAGTTCCTCGATCTTCTCCAACAGGTGATCGTCCACGAACGGTCCCTTTTTCAAACTTCTGCCCACGACTACCTCCGGCCTTTGGCGTAACGACGGCGGACGATGTATTTGTTGCTCTGCTTCTTCTTGCGGCGGGTACGGCCCTCCGGCTTGCCCCAGGGGCTGACCGGGGTACGTCCTCCCGAGGACTTGCCCTCCCCGCCTCCCAGCGGATGATCGATCGGGTTCATCGCCACTCCCCTGGTTTGGGGACGGACCCCTTTCCACCGGTTGCGGCCCGCCTTGCCCAACTTCACCAACTCGGCCTCGGTGTTTCCGACCTGTCCGATGGTGGCCCGGCAGTCGAGGGGAACCATCCGCATCTCGCCCGAAGGCAGACGCAGGAGCGCCATGCCGCCCTCCTTGGACATCAACTGCACCGAGGCGCCGGCGGAACGGGCGATCTTGGCGCCGCCCCCCGGACGCATCTCCACGGCGTGTACGGTGCTCCCGGCCGGGATGTTGCGAAGCGTCAGGGCGTTGCCGGGCCGAATCTCGGCCTTGGGTCCCGAATTGAGCTTGTCCCCCACCCCCACTCCCACCGGCGCCAGGATATAACGCTTTTCCCCGTCCACGTAGTGCAGCAGGGCGATCCGGGCGTTGCGGTTGGGGTCGTATTCGATGGCCGCCACCTTGGCGGGCACCCCATCTTTATTGCGGCGGAAATCAATCACCCGATAACGACGCTTGTGGCCCCCGCCCCGATGGCGGGAGGTGATGCGACCGTTGTTGTTGCGCCCGCCCTTGGAGGAGCGCGACGCCAGCAACGACTTTTCGGGACGGCTGCGGGTGATCTCGGAAAAGTCCGAGACGGTTTGGAACCGGCGTCCCGGCGAGGTGGGCTTGCGTTTCTTGACAGCCATTTCCTATAACCCGAACAAATCGATGGAATCCTCTTCGGCCAGGGTCACCAGCGCCCGCTTGGTGTCCTTGCGCCGACCGAGGGTGCGACGGGTGCGCTTGGTCTTGCCCCGTCGATTGTATGTATTGACCGAGATGACCTCCACCCCGAAGACGGTCTCCACCGACTGGCGGATCTCGGTCTTGTTGGCTCTGGGGTCGACCAGAAAGGAGTAGGTGTTGTAGGCCTCGATCAGGTCAAAGGATTTTTCCGACACAACCGGGCCCAGGATCACATCGTGGGGATACTTCATGACGCCCTGGCCTCCATCCGCTCTCGCCCCGCGCCTTGCGAGGAGGCGCCCGGCAGAGTTCCGGCGCAGAACAGCAAATCCCGCGCCCAGAGGACATCGTAGGCGGTCAGGTAGCGGGCCTCAACTATGCGCACGGTGGGAATATTGCGAAACGACCGCTCCACTACCTGATCCCGGGGCGGCGCCACCAACAGGGTTTTGCCGTGCAGCGCGATCCCGTTCAAGAGGCGCACCGCCCGTTTGGTGCGGGGTGTTTCCCACGAAAGCTCCGTCAGGGTGTGCACCGCGTTTTCCGAGGCCCGGGCGGACAGGGCGCTATGCAATGCCAAGCGGCGCATCTTGGCGGGAGTGCGTTGCCGGTAATCGCGCGGTTTGGGCCCGTGAGCCACCCCTCCTCCTCTCCAGATGGGGGATCGGATGGAGCCGTGCCGGGCACGGCCGGTTCCCTTCTGCCGCCAGGGCTTGCGACCCCCGCCCCTCACCTCGGCCCGGGTCTTGGTGGAGGCGGACCCCGAACGCTTGCCGGCCATTTGCGCAGTCACCACCTGGTGAAGCACCGGCAGGTTGGGAGAGATGCCGAACACCGCCGGATCCAGGACTGTTTCTCCCGCCGGCTCTCCGGCGTCGTCGTAGAGGGGAGCGGTCAGTTCAGCCACGCGACTTGACCGCCTTTCTGACCAGCACCAGCCCTCCCTTGGGTCCGGGCACGGCGCCCCTGAGGAGAAGCAGGCCTTCCTCGGGAAGCACTTTCACCACTTCCAGGTTCAGAATGGTGGTGCGCTGCGCTCCCATCCGACCCGGCATGGCCTTTCCCCGGAACACCCGGGACGGAGTGGCGCAGGCGCCGATGGCGCCGCCGGCCCGGTGCTTTTTGTGGTTGCCGTGACTGGCGCACTGACCGGAGAAATTGTGTCGCTTCATGACTCCGGCAAAGCCTTTCCCCTTGGAGACTCCGGTCACATCGGCCCGCACGCCGGGTTGAAAAACATCCTCCACGCTGATGGTCGACCCGGGCTGAAACGCCCCGGCGTCCTCCACCGAGGTTTCCACCAGATGGACCGAGGGCGAGACCCCGGCCTTGGCAAAGTGGCCGGAGAGAGCCTGGTTGACCTTGGCCGGCTTGTCCGTCTGCAAGGACAGTTGCACGGCCTCGTATCCGTCCTTGTCGGTGGTCTTGACCTGCACCACCGCGCAGGGTCCGGCCTTTACCACCGTCACCGGAAGGGCCCTGGCGGAATCGTCGAAAATCTGGCTCATCCCCAGTTTTGCGCCCAGAATCGTGTTCATAGTTTTATCTCTACTTCCACTCCCGAAGGAAGGTCCAAACGCATCAGAGAATCAACCGTCTTGGCGGTCGGGTCCAGGATATCGATCAGCCGTTTGTGAATCCGCATCTCAAAGTGTTCCCGGGAGTCCTTGTCCACGTGAGGCCCGCGGATAACGCAATAACGATGAATCTCGGTGGGCAGAGGCACAGGACCCTTGATCTTGGCCTGCGTGCGGGTCACTGTGGCCGCGATCTTGCGCGCCGACTCATCCACGCTTTGGTGATCATAAGCCTTGAGCTTTATACGTATCTTGTGAGAACCGTTCATTTGCCTATTTCTGCTGTTTTCACGATATTCATTATCGCCGTTTCAGGTAGATCTTCTTTTGTTTATTCGCCGTTTGTGTTGGTGGTTATTTGGTGATCTTGGTAACCCGACCCGCACCCACAGTCCGACCACCCTCACGAATCGCAAAATCCAACCCCACCGACATCGCAATCGGAGAAATCAACTCCACCCCCAACACCACATTATCACCCGGCATCACCATCTGCACCCCATCCGGCAACACCACCGAACCAGTCACATCCGTAGTCCGAAAATAAAACTGCGGACGATAACCCGAAAAAAACGGATTATGCCTCCCCCCCTCCTCCTTCGTCAACACATACACCGAACACTCAAACCCCACATGCGGCAAAATCGACCCAGGAGCAGCCAACACCTGACCACGCTCCACCTCCCCCTTACCAACCCCCCGCAACAACACCCCCACATTATCCCCCGCCCGCCCCTCATCCAACAACTTCCGAAACATCTCCACCCCCGTAGCCACCGAACCACGCGTATCACCCAACCCCACCACCTCCACCGCATCCCCCACCCGCAACACACCCTGCTCCACCCGACCAGTCACCACCGTACCCCGACCAGTAATAGAAAACACATCCTCAATCGGCATCAAAAACGGACGATCCACCTCCCGAACCGGAACCTCCACATACTCATCCACCGCCCCCAACAACTCCATCACCCCATCCATAGCACCCACATCACCCTCCAACGCCCGCAACGCCGAACCCCGCACCACCGGCACCTCATCACCCGGAAACTCATACTCCGTCAACAAATCCCTCACCTCCAACTCCACCAAATCCAACAACTCCCCATCATCCACCAAATCACACTTATTCAAAAACACCACCACCCGAGGCACACCCACCTGCCGCGCCAACAACACATGCTCACGCGTCTGCGGCATCGGACCATCCACCGCCGACACCACCAACACCGCCCCATCCACCTGAGCCGCCCCCGTAATCATATTCTTAATATAATCCGCATGCCCCGGCATATCCACATGCGCATAATGACGCCCAACCGTCTCATACTCCACATGCGCAATCTGAATCGTAATCCCCCGCTCACGCTCCTCCGGAGCACGATCAATATCATCAAACCCCGTAAACACATTCCCACCCCCAACCCGCTCAGCCAACACCCTCGTAATCGCCGCCGTCAAAGTCGTCTTCCCATGATCAATATGACCCATAGTCCCCACATTCAAATGCGGCTTCACCCGCTCAAACCTCACCTTACCCACAACCAAAACCCCCTTTCAATATTTGCCGTTTCGCATGTGAAGAAGCTCTTCACATTTTGATTCCGGAACGTCCTGATATGCCTTGAACTGCATCGTATATGTCGCTCGACCCTGCGTCCGAGAACGAATATCGGTCGCAAATCCGAACATCTCCGCCAGCGGTACCGTCGAGGTGATTATCCGCGCCGTTCCGCGCTGATCGGTTTCTCCGATTCGGCCCCGGCGAGAAGAAATGTCGGCGAGGACCTCTCCCATGTATTCCTCGGGAGCAACCACTTCCACTTCCATCACCGGCTCCAAAAGCTTCAACCCCGCCTTCTGGGCGGCGGCGCGAACCGCCATGGAACCGGCTATCCGAAAGGCCAATTCGGAAGAATCTACTTCGTGATGTGAACCGTCCACCAGGGTCACCCGCATATCCACCACCGGGTACCCGGCCAAGAGGCCCCCGTCAAGCGCCTCCCCGATGCCCGCCGCCACCGCCGGAATGTACTCGCGAGGCACCCGACCACCCTTGATCCGGTCGACGAATTCGTAACCCCCTCCCGGACCGGTGGGTTCTATATCGATCACCACATGACCGTACTGTCCCCGTCCTCCACTTTGGCGAACGTAACGCCCCTCTACTCCTGCGGCGGACGAGACAATCGTCTCCCGGTAGGCGACCTGCGGCCTCCCGATATTGGCCGCCACCCGAAATTCCCGGATGAGCCGATCCACCAGAACCTCCAGATGCAACTCCCCCATTCCCGAAATGATGGTTTGGCCGGTTTCCTCGTCGCTTCTCACCAGGAAGGTGGGATCCTCCTCGGACAGTTTCTGCAGCGAATGAGACAGCTTGTCCTGATCAACCCTGGTGCGAGGTTCGATGGCCACCCAGATGACCGGGGCGGGAAACGCCATCGCCTCCAGGCTCAACGGGTGGCCCGCCGCCGACAGGGTGTCCCCGGTGGTGGTGTGGCGAAGCCCCACCGCAGCCACAATGTCCCCCGTGTAGACATAATCCACATCCTCGCGATGGTTGGCGTGCATTCGGAGCAACCGGCCCAACCGCTCTTTCCGGCCATTGGAGGTGTTCACCACCGGACCGCCCTTGGCGGCCGATCCCGAGTAAACCCGAAAATAGGTGAGCTTGCCGACGTGAGGATCACTCATGATCTTGAAGGCCAGAGCCGAGAAGGGCTCATCATCGGAAGGCTTCCGCTCCAACTCCTGTTCGGGATCCTTGGGAGCAAAGCCCTTCACCGGAGGAAGGTCCAAGGGACTGGGCAGGTAATGCACGATGGCGTCCAACAGGGGCTGCACGCCCTTGTTCTTGAAGGCCGCCCCGCACAGCACCGGCGTAAATATGTGTTGGAGAACCCCGGCCCGGACGGCGGTGCGAATCTCGTCGGGGGTGATATAGAGGTCCTCGAGGAATTTGATCAACAGCTTCTCGTCGATCTCGGCCACCTGCTCCAGCAACCTGGCCCGGTACTCATGGGCGAGGTCCTGCATCTCGATGGGAATATCAGTGGTGTCCCAGTGTTTGCCGTCGTCCCCCCGCCACTCGTGAACCTTCATCTCCACCAAGTCCAGGACTCCCCGGAACTCGCTTTCCTCTCCCACCGGCAACTGAAGCACCAGGGGAGTGGCGTCGAGGCGGGTGCGGATGGCCTCCACGTCGGCGTAGAAGTCGGCCCCGACCCGATCGAGTTTGTTGATGAAGCAGATGCGGGGAACCTCATACCGGTCGGCCTGGCGCCACACGGTCTCCGACTGGGGTTCCACCCCTGCCACACCGTCGAACACCGCCACCGCGCCGTCCAGAACCCGCAGGCTCCTTTCCACCTCGACGGTGAAGTCCACGTGCCCGGGGGTGTCGATGATGTTGATGCTGTGATCATGCCAGATGCAGGTGGTGGCGGCCGAGGTGATGGTGATCCCCCGTTCCTGCTCCTGCGCCATCCAGTCCATGGTGGCGGCGCCCTCGTGCACCTCGCCAATCTTGTAATTGCGACCCGTGTAGTACAGAATCCGCTCGGTGAGGGTGGTTTTACCGGCGTCGATGTGTGCCATGATCCCGATGTTGCGCGTGCGGCTCAGGGGCACCTGGCGCATGCTGAGCAAACGGTGTCCTCGGTCAGCAGCCACAGCAACGCCTTCTACCAGCGATAGTGGGCGAAGGCCTTGTTGGACTCCGCCATCTTGTGCATGTCTTCGCGCCGCTTGAAGGCCGCCCCGTTATGGTTGGCCGCGTCCATGATCTCGCCCGCCAGTCGCAGCGCCATGGTCGGTTCCCGACGCCGGCGGGCATATCCCACCAACCATCGGATAGCCAGGCACCGGGCCCGGTCGGGGCGGACATCCATCGGCACCTGGTAGGAGGAGCCTCCCACCCGCCGGGACCGCACCTCCATCTGGGGCTTGAGGTTCTCGATGGCCCTCTTCAGCACATTTACCGGATCCTGCCGAGTCCGCTGTTCCACCCGTTCCAGGGCGGAATACACGATCCTTCGGGCAAGATCCTTCTTCCCCTTCCACAACACTTTGTTGATGACCCGGCTGACCAGCACATTGCGAAACACCGGATCGGGATCGATCTTGCGCTTGGTGGCGGCGGCCCGTCTCATCGGCCTCTCCTCGTTCCGTAGCGGGACCGAGCCTGGCGGCGGTCGGGCACCCCGGCCGCGTCCAGGGTTCCCCGGATCACCTTGTATCTCACCCCGGGAAGATCACGGACCCTGCCCCCTCTCACCAGCACAATGGAATGCTCCTGCAGGTTGTGGCCCTCCCCGGGAATGTAAGCGGTTACCTCGATCCCCGAGGACAGCCTCACCCGGCACACTTTGCGCAACGCCGAGTTGGGCTTCTTGGGGGTTACGGTGTACACGCGGGTGCACACTCCCCGCCGTTGAGGCGCTCCGGCCAGACCGGCGGTCTTGACCTTTTTCTTCTTCGGCTTGCGCCCACGGCGTACCAATTGCTGGATGGTCGGCATGCTTTTCCTTCACGGGAGAAACGGCATTCTTCCGCACGCGCGCAAAAATCCCGTTCGTCCTCTGTTGCTTTCTGACCGCACCCGGAGGGACACTCCGAGACCGGGTCAGGCGGAGAGCCCTTAAGAGACGGCTTGAGGTACTAAGACCACGAAGGGCAAGTATATACACCTTGTCAGGGGCGGACAAAACCAAATCCCGAGAGTTCTTCTCTCGGATGCCGCGGTGGACAGGCCCGGTCTGTTCAACGCCTCGGCGCCCCGCCATGGTGGGGAGTGTGAAACCAGCCGGGGCGGGAAGGAGTGATCCGCACCCACAGCCACACCAATCCCCATACCAGCGTCAGCGGATACCACCGCAGATAGGGCCGGACCTCCCTGCGGCGCCCCAGCACCCACAGCGGCCTGCCGCCCAACCACAGGACAATCCCCGTCCAAATCGGCCAGGAAAACGGAAAACCCCATGTCCAGAACACCGAAGCCGCGGCCGGTGGCAGCGCCATCAACAATCGGAAAGCCCGGCCGGGCGCCGCCAGACGCAGCGCCATCAACATCATGGGCCCCGAGCGCCGGTCCCAGGCGGTTTTCCACAGGCCCCGACCTCGACGCCGGCGCACCTCGGTGCGACCGGAAGCCCATCGGCGGCGCTGTCCCACGGCGCTCCGCAAATCGGTGGGCTTCTCGTCCCACACCTTTGCCCCGGGCAGGTATTTCACCAGGTGACCGGCCAGGAGCAGCCGGACCGTCAAATCCAAGTCCTCGGTGAACGATCCGCTCCATCCCCCCGCCTCCGCCAGCGCCGCGGCGGTTACGCACATCCCGGCGCCTCCCAATTCGACCGGCCACCCTCGGCGGGCATTCGGTATGTACACCATCTCCCGCGCCATCCAGTCACCCAGGCCGGCCGCCGCCGCGATCGGCGAGGCGTCGAGATTGGAGGGCAGCACCGACGCCTGCAAGACCTGGGCGCCCTCGTCCAGGGCCTGCGACAGCCTGGGCAGGAACTCCGGCCCCACCCGGTTGTCGGCGTCAAGCACCACCAGGGCCTCGTCATCGCACAACGGATGGTCGGCCAGGTACCAGTGCAGAAGGGCGCCCTTGCCCTCGGGGCCCTCGCTCCGCTCCGCCACCTGTGCTCCGGCGTTCTCGGCCACCCCGGAGGTGCCATCCGCACACCGGTCGGCCAACACCCAGATCTGATAGGAGTGAGCCGGGTAATCCTGTTGACGAAGGTCGGACACCAACTCCCCGACCACCCGCGCCTCGTTGTGGGCGGGGATCACCACTCTCAACCGCTTTCCCGCTCCCCTTTCCCCTTGGGGCGGCGGTGAAGGATCAGACACCGGACAACCGCAGGCTTACATCCGCCACCGGGGCCGAATGGGTGATCCACCCCACAGAGATAATGTCCACACCGGTCTCCGCCACCGCGCGGACGCCGGACAGGCTGACGCCCCCACTCGCCTCCAGCACGACTCGTCCTCCCACCCGTCGTACCGCCTTCCTCATCCGGGCCAAGGTCATGTTGTCCAACAAGATCACGTCCGGTTGGGCCTCCACCACTTCTTCGAGGTGTCGCAGATCCGCCAACTCCACCACCACCCTCGCCTGCCCTCGGGTGTACCGACGGGCTGTCCGAACCGCGTCGGCCGCGTTATTCACCAGGCTGAGATGGTTGTCCTTGATCAGCACCGCGTCCCACAGGCCCATGCGATGGTTGATTCCTCCCCCGATCAGCACCGCCTCCTTCTCCCAAATCCGCAGACCGGGAGTGGTCTTGCGGGTGTCGCTGATCCGCGCCTCCGTACCGGCCACCGCCCGCACCATTTCCCGGGTGGCGGTGGCGATCCCCGACAGATGGCCGAGCAGGTTGAGAGCCACCCTTTCC
Source organism: Acidimicrobiia bacterium (assembly GCA_965220995.1). Classification (GTDB taxonomy): domain Bacteria; phylum Actinomycetota; class Acidimicrobiia; order Spongiisociales; family ZC4RG35; genus Bin76. Next base: position 50,124 of record CBDCRL010000001.1, read on the forward strand.
CCCGCCAAAATGCCGGCGGCCCGCCCGCTCACCGAAGCAACCTCCGATCCGGGGAGCAGATCGGTCCCGTCCACGGTGTTCGGCTCGAAGCTGATCCCCGGATCCGAGTATCGAAAGGCCGCTTCCGCCACTTCCAGGCCGGCCACCCTCCCCTCGGATTTGAAGATCACCAGGCCCTCTGCCTCGAGGTCGTCGGCGATCAGGGCGTCGGTGGTCAGATCACCTTTGGTTCCGAGATCTTCAGAGAACGCTCGCCGAAGCAGGTGCTGCAGGTCTGAGGGGGCGGTCAGTTGCGTCCCACCGCCAGCATCCGCTCCACCGCCAGCCGCGCCCGGTCGGCGATGTCGGAGGGCAGCACCACCTCATGGGTCATGGTGGCCAGCGAATTCCTGATGTTTTCGAGCGTGATCTTCTTCATATGAGGACACAGGTTGCAGGGCCGCACGATCTCCACGTCGTCCAACTCGTAGGCGACGTTGTCGGCCATGGAGCATTCGGTGAGCATCATCACCTGGGCGGGACGCAAATCCCGCACCCAGTTGACTATCCCATGGGTGGATCCCACGTAGTCGGCCTGGTCCAGCACCTCGGGGGCGCACTCGGGATGGGCGATGACCGGGGTGTCGGGGAACATTTCCCGAAGTTCTTCCAGTTCGGCGCCCTCAAAACGTTCATGGACTATGCAACGCCCCTCCCACAGGATTATCTCCACATCGGTGTGGGCGGCCACGTAGCGGCCCAGGAATCCGTCGGGCAGGAATATCACCCGCTCCGCCCCGAGCGACTCCACCACCGCCACCGCGTTGCCCGAAGTGCAGCAGATGTCCGATTCGGCCTTCACCTCGGCGGTGGTGTTGACATAGCTGACCACCGGCGCCCCCGGGTAGGCGTCCTTGAGACGCCGGACGTCGGAGGCGGTGATCCCCTCCGCCAGAGAACACCCCGCCCTCAAATCGGGGATCAGCACGGTGGCCTCGGGGTTGATGATCTTGGATGTCTCGGCCATGAAATGCACGCCGGCCATCAGTATCACTTCGGCGTCGCTACGGGCGGCCATCCGGGCCAGGGCCAGGGAGTCCCCCACCAGATCGGCCACCCCGTAGTAGATGTCGGGCGTCATGTAGTTGTGGGCGGTGATCAACGCCCGGCGTTCTTGCTTGAGTTGCTCGATCTCCCTTATCACGGGCTCCAGAGCAGCCCGTTCCTCGGGAGGGAACACCTGCGGCTTGCGAGAGATTTCGAGGGTGGTGGCAGTCATGGTCAGCGGTTGGGAGGTGCGGCCAAGATTACCGCGACCGGGCATTTTGCATATTCTTCGGTCACGGTCCTACCGACAGATTACATCCTCGCGATGACCGCATCGGCAAAACCGGAGGTGCTCACTTCGGTGGCCCCTTCCGTGAGACGGGCCAGGTCATAGGTGACGGTCTTGTCCATGATGGCTTCCTCCACTCCCCGCGAAATCAATCGGGCGGCTTCCCGCCAGCCCATGTAGAAGAGCATCAGTTCACCGGACAACATCAGCGATCCGGGATTGACCTTGTCGAGACCGGCATACTTGGGCGCCGTGCCGTGGGTGGCTTCAAAGAGGGCGTACCCATCCTCGAAATTCACATTCCCTCCGGGCGCCATCCCGATCCCCCCCACCTGGGCCGCCAAGGCGTCGGAGATGTAGTCGCCATTGAGATTCAGGGTGGCGATCACGTCGAATTCGGCGGGCCGGGTGAGGATCTTTTGCAGGAACGCGTCAGCAATCACATCCTGAACCAGCAGTCGGTCGCCCGGGTCTCCCCCGCAGTCCTCCCAACTCACTGCCCGATCCGAGAACTCCTCGCGCACCAATTCGTATGCCCAGGAGCGGAAAGCCCCCTCGGTGTATTTCATGATGTTCCCCTTGTGCACCAGGGTCACCGACCGGCGCCGGAAATCCAGGGCAAACTGCAAGGCCGCCCGCACCAGACGTTTGGTGCCGGTTTCGGACACCGGCTTGATCCCGATGCCCGAATCGGGCCTGATGTCCCACCCAAGCTCCGCCTGCAGATAGGAAAGCAGGCGCTTGGCTTCGGGGCTGTGGGCTTCTACTTCCTTCCCGGCGTAAACGTCCTCGGTGTTTTCCCGAAAGATGACCATGTTGACCAGGTCGGGCCGAAGCGCCGGGGAGGGGACTCCCTTCAGCCACCGCACGGGACGGACGCAGGCGTAGAGATCCAGCTTTTGACGCAGCGCAACGTTGATGCTGCGGATGCCGCCTCCCACCGGGGTCGTCAATGGACCCTTGATGGCCACCAGGTATTCCCGGATCTCATCTATCGTCTCCGAGGGCAGCCAGGACCCGGTCAGCCTGAAGGCCTTCTCGCCGGCCAGCACTTCCCTCCATTCGATCCTGCGAGTTCCCCCGTAAGCGTTCTCCACGGCCTTGTCTATCACTCGACGGGCCGCTCCCCATACGTCCGGCCCTATTCCATCGCCCTCGATAAAGGGAATGATGGGTTGGTCGGGAGTGATCAAGCCTTGGTCTGCTCTTCGAATTTTGCCCGGCATGGTTATGACACAACCTCACAAATTGAGAAACATTTGCCTCGCGGCAGACTACAGGTTACCGGGGTTCTATCCGCAATTCTTGGACCTCTGCAGCGCTCCGAGCACCACCCCGGGATCCCGGGGCGACCAACCGGTCCCGACCGGCGCCGCTGCGGACGGATCAGGCGTATCCCGCTATGACTCCAGCACCACCAGCAAATCCTTGGCCTCCACCTGACTACCGGCCCCGATTAGCAATTCCTTGATTGTCCCGGCCTCCGGGGCGTAGATGGTGCTCTGCATCTTCATCGCCTCCAGGGTGAGCAACTTGGTGTTGTCGTTCACCTCATCCCCGACACCGACAAACACACCGGTAACCACCCCGGGAGTGGGAGCGCCGATGTGCTGCGGGTTGGCGCTGTCGGCCTTCCGGGCGGCCGGTCGGTCCGACTGCAGGGAACGATCCCGGACCCGAACCTCCCGAGGGGCCCCGTTTAGTTCGAAAAAGATGGCGCGGGTTCCGTCCGGTTGGGGTTCTCCCACTGTGTGGTACTTGACGATCAGACGTTTTCCCGGTTCGATATCGAACACACACTCCTCCCCCTCTTCCAGGCCATAGAAAAAGACCGGGGTGGGAAGCAGACTGACATCCGCGTACTTGTGACGATTCTCGGCGAACTTTTGGAATTCGACCGGATAGAGCAGATAGCTGAGACCGTCTGCCCACCCGGCCGGTCCTCCGAGCAGTTCCCCGGCGGTCCCGACCGCCGCCTCGATATCGGCGCTGGGAAGTTTGGCCCCCGCCCGTCCGTCAATCGGCCGGTTGCGGCACAAGAGAATCTCGCGGATATCGGGAGGCCACCCCCCGGGAGGCTCGCCGAGCGACCCTCGCATCATGTCGACCACCGATTCGGGGAACCCGACATTGTGCTCGGGAGGTAGAGCCCGGACCTCGTCGCAGGTCATTCCCTTGGAGAGCAGGAACAACGCCAGATCGCCCACCACCTTGCTGGAAGGCGTGACCTTGACTATGTCGCCCAGCATCCGGTTGACATCGGCGTACATCTCCTCCACTTCCCGCCAGCGCCCGCCCAGGCCCAGGGCGGTGGCCTGCTGCTGGAGGTTGGTGAACTGACCACCGGGGATTTCATGGTCGTAGAGGCGGGCGCTCCCCGACTTGGGGGAGTTGTCGAAGGGCCGATAGTAAGTACGGACTGTTTCCCAGTAGAGCGAGCAGTCTCCCAGGGCCTCCGAACTTAGTTCGGTGTCACGTTCGGTTCCCTGAAGCGAGCCGACGATGGTGTTGAGATTGGGCTGGCTGGTGGACCCGGACACCGCCGCCACGGCCGCGTCGATGATGTCGATCCCCGCCTCCCCACCCTTGACGAGGGTGGCGGCTTGCACGCCGCTGGCATCGTGAGTGTGGAAGTGAATCGGCAAACCGACTTCCTCCCGCAGCACCCGGACCAACTGATCGGCGGCATAGGGGCGGCAAAGTCCCGCCATGTCCTTGATGCACAGGATGTGCGCCCCCATTTCCTTCAGGCGCCGGGCCAGGTCGACGTAATAGTTCAGGTTGTACTTGGGACGGCGCGGATCAAGCAGATCTCCGGTGTAGCAGATGGCGGCTTCACAAATGGCATGGGTGTCCCGCACCGCTTCCATCGCCACTTCCATGTTGCGCACGTCGTTGAGAGAGTCGAACACCCGGAAGACATCGATACCCTGCCGGGCGGCTTCGATGGTGAACTCTCGCACCACATTGTCGGGATAACTGGTGTATCCCACCGCATTGGAAGCCCGCAGGAGCATCTGAAAGCAGATGTTGGGAATCGCCTGCCTCATCAGCCGCAGCCGCTCCCAGGGGTCCTCGAACAGAAACCGCAGGGCCGCGTCGAAGGTGGCGCCTCCCCACATCTCCACACTGAACAGGTTGGGCAGCCTCCTGGCCACGGCCTCGGCGGTGCCCAACAGGTCGAAGGTGCGGACCCGGGTGGCCAAAAGGGATTGGTGAGCGTCTCGGAAAGTGGTGTCGGTGACCAGCAGACGCGTTTGTTTCCACACCCACTCGGCAAACTTCTGCGGCCCCATTTCCAACAACATGTCCCGAGTGCCGGGCGGCGGATCGGCGCTGAGGTCCACCGGCACGGCCGGCGCCGGTTTCAGGTTTCTGGGATGTTCCATGCCCGCCACGGTCGGGTTGCCGTTCAGGATGGTGTCCCCGATGTAGGCCATCAACCGGTTCGCCCGGTCACGGGGCGCCCTTATCTCGAACAGTTCGGGCGTCTCATCCAAGAAGTGGGTGGTGACCGCCCCGTTGCGAAATTCCGGATGGTTGATCACATTGCGCAGGAACTGGATGTTGGTTTCCACCCCCCGGATGCGGAACTCCTGAAGAGCCCGGTCGGCCCTGGTGCAGGCGCCGCGCAGATCCGTGTCCGAGGAGGTCAGTTTCACCAGCAGCGAGTCATAGAAAGGGCTGAGCACCGCTCCCGTATAAGCCGTTCCATCCAGGCGGACACCCAAGCCTCCCGGACTCCGATAGGTCTGCAGGCGTCCGTAGTCCGGCGAGAACTCGTTCTTCGGATCCTCGGTGGTGATGCGACATTGAATAGCCGTACCCCGCCGGGGGATTTGGTCCTGAGGGGGAATGGACAGCGGCGCCTCGTGGAGCCGACAACCCTGAGCCACCAGAATCTGAGACCGCACCAGGTCGACGCCGGTGATCAACTCGGTGACGGTGTGCTCCACCTGTATGCGCGGATTCACCTCGATAAAAAACCACTCGCCCGTGTCGGCGTCCACCAGAAACTCCACAGTGCCTGCGTTTACGTAGCCCGTGGTCCGGGCCACCGAGATGGCCGCCTGGCAGATCCGGTCGCGGAGGTCGTCATCCAGATGGGGGGCGGGCGCCAACTCCACCACCTTCTGATGCCGGCGCTGGACCGAGCAATCACGCTCCCACAGATGGACCACCGAACCGTGGGCATCGGCGAGAATCTGTACCTCGATATGGCGCGCCCGGGCGACATAACGCTCCAAGAACACGGACCCGTCCCCGAAGGTACGCTGTGCTTCTCCCCGCGCCTCCTCCAGCCGCCCCAACAGCTCCTCGGGGCTTTCGACCACCCTCATTCCCCGTCCCCCGCCACCGAAAGATGCCTTGACGATCAAGGGATAACCCACCGACTCGGCGATGCGAACAATTTCCCCGGGATCATCGGGAGCCAGGCCGGTGCCGGGTACGGTGGGCACCCCGGCCCGTTTGGCCAGCCGGCGGGCCGCGGTCTTGTCACCCAGGGACTCCAGCAACTCGGGAGCGGGGCCGATGAAGGTGATCCCCGCTTGCGCGCAGGCGCGTGAGAATCGGGCGTTTTCCGACAGGAAACCGTACCCGGGATGGATGGCGTCGACCTCTCTCTCCTTGGCCAGGGCGATGATGCCGTCAATATCCAGATAGGCGGCAACCGGCCCCTTGTCACCCCCGATCTCATAGGCCTCGTCCGCTTTGAAGCGGTGCAAGCTGTAACGATCCTCATTGGAATAAACAGTGGCGGTACGAAGCCCCAGTTCGGTCGCCGCCCTCATAATGCGGATCGCGATTTCCCCTCGATTGGCAGCCAGAATCTTCTTCACAATGGGCCAAAGATTAACAGGCCGAAGCCATGTCCGTCAGTGGGAAAGAAGGTCTATACCGTCCCGAGCAATGCTATTCGCCAGTTGCGGGTGGCTTCGGGACAACTCCCGATATTCGTCTTCCGCGTATATAAGGGGAAGGCATATCTTTTCGGCGATTCTGTCGACATGATGGGCCGTTTCCATCGCTACATCCCATCGAACATCCTCATCAACATCGCTCGGCCACCAACAGAAGATCAACATCACTGGTGGCCTGCGCCTCGCCGCGGGCCAGCGAACCAAACAGCACAGCTCTGATCGCACCCTTTGCGTGATTTCTGACCGAGCTTGCAATCTTGGAAATCAGCAAGTCATGGTCTGCGGCAGCCGGGGTGGAACCGATTATGTCTTCACCATACCTGGCCGGCCCATTCTCTTTCCCTGTCCGGGCTGATGGCTCAATGGGTCGCTCGGGCGCCACCCTCGGTCTTCGCCGACAGGTCTCTTATCCCAGGTTGGCGAATCTTGCAGACAAGTGCATGACCGCCGGACACCCCCAACTATCTCAAAACCCGAAGCGGTCGAGCAACGCTTCCCGGCGCTGCCACTTTTTTTCCACCACCACTTGCAAATCCAAGAACACCCGGGCGCCGAAGAAGGACTCCAGTTCCCGGCGGGCCTCTCCCCCGGCCTTTTGCAGCCGGGCGCCTCCTTTTCCGATCACTATGCCCTTTTGCGAGGGGCTTTCCACCACCAGCTTGGCCCTGATCGTCACCAACCCGTCGTCGCGCACCCGAAGTTCGGTGACGGTCACCAACAGGGAGTGCGGGAGTTCGTCCCGCAGGCCGGCCAGGAACTTTTCTCGAATCACCTCGGAAGCAAAGAAGGAATCGGGTTGGTCGGTGACCGCTTCGGGCGGAAAATACATGGGTCCGGTGGGCAGCAGGCGGGATAGTTCCGCCACCGCCGCGTCCAGGTTGTCTCCCCCGAGCGCGCTGATCGGAACATAGGCGGCGAAGTCCCATCGGGCGGCCTCCAGCAGGCAGGCGGCGGTTTTCTCTTTGGAGAACCGATCGGTCTTGTTGACCAGCACCACCACCTTGGACGGGTCGGAGGAAAGCCGTTGGGCAATCCTCCGGTCACCCGGCCCGATGGACCGGCGAACGTCCACCAGGAAGGCGACCACGTCGGCGTCAGCCAAAGCGCCGTACACCAGCCGGTTGAGACGGTCGCCCAATTCGTGGCGGGGTTTGTGCAAGCCGGGAGTATCCACCAGCACCATCTGCCAGCGGGGCGGGCGCCGGTGGGGATCGGTGACCACCCCCCGGATGGTGTTGCGGGTGGTCTGGGGACGAGGAGAAGTGATCGCCACCTTGTGTCCCACCAGGGCGTTGACCAGGGTGGATTTGCCGACGTTGGGGCGACCCACCACCGAAACGAAACCGGATTTCACAACAATCGGAAACTTCGGCTGCAGATCAGGCCGAAATGGCGGTCATCTCGCCTCCGAACCTCTCGCCGCCCAGTTGCACCCTCAACTCGGACACCCGATGCCCCAGCACTTCCTCCACCTTGAAATCAACCCCCTGGGTGGAAAGCACCTCTCCGACATCGGGGACCCGGCCCGCCAGAGCCAGCACCAGACCACCCACCGTGTCCCAATCCTCCTGAGGCAGGGACACGCCCAGCAGGCTCCCCAGGTCGTCCACCGGAAAGCGGCCATCCACAAACCACACTCCCCCCTCCTCGGCCCGAAGCCATTCATCATGCTCGTCGTGCTCGTCCACTATTTCTCCCACCAGTTCCTCCAGCAGGTCCTCGATGGTCACCAACCCGGCCGTACCACCGTGCTCGTCGATCACCACCGCCATATGATCGCCGTTGCGCCGCATCTCCCGCAAGAGATCGGAGACCGCCTTGGTCTCGGGAACATAGAGGGGAGTCCGCTGGATATCAGCCACGGTGGCGTCGCCCTCACCCTCCACCAATCCCGACAGGAGATCCTTGGCCAGCGCCATCCCCACCACCCGATCTATCCCTCCGTCCAGCACCGGAAAGCGGGAAAAACCGTACTCCTTGACGATCTCCGCCAGATCGTCCAACCCCGCATCCAGGTTGGCCGTGACCATGTCGGTGCGGGGAACCATGACTTCCCGGACGATGGTTTCGGAAAACTCCAGAACCGAGGAGATCATCTCCTTTTCCTCCGAGAGGTCCTGCGTCCCGGTCTCCGAGTGGTCGGAGACAACCGCCCCGGACGCCCCCACCCGGGCATGAAGCCGGGCAGCAATCTCCACCAATCTGCTCAGCCGGGTCGCCCCCTCCCATCGCCGGGCCAACCAGCCGGCCCCCAATCTCACCGCCGCCCAGACCGCCGCCGCCCAGACCACCGCCAGCCACCCGTTCATTCCCTCCGCCACCAGTCCGCCGGCCCAAAGCGCCGCCACCACCATCGCCACCGAGCCCTCGACTCTCCACCCGGCCTCCATCATCCACCGGTCCCCCCTCAGGAGCCGATTGTGCCGCTCGGCCCGCACCATGCCCTCGGCAGCCGCCTGCGCCTCGCCGGCCCGGTCCATGCCGGCCAGCGCCCCAAGCGCCATCCGCAGCAGAATGCCCACTACCCCCAGCGCCGCCCCGATCGTGATCAGGATCATCTCCTCGACAAACCCTCCTTCGCCAAGTGGCGGCGTTCCCTTTCTTCCATCACCGCCGCCCGGCGGTCGGAATCGTGACGGTAACCCATCAAATGCAACAGGCCGTGCACCACCATGAGGCCCATCTCTTCGGAATAATCCCAGCCGGACCGGGCCGCCTGTCGGCTCACATGATGGGGGGCGATCACCACATCCCCCAGGTGCAACGGCGGACCGTTCGCCGATCCCGGGGGTGGCCCGCGGTGGGGGTCCATGACCTGCAGGGGGAAGGCCAGCACATCGGTGACCTCCCCGCGGCGCCGGTGGACCCGGTTCATTTCTTCCATTCGGCGGTCGGATACCAGCGTCACGTCCGCCATGCAATCATCCCCGTATTCCTCGCCCGCCAGCACCACCCGGCCCAGGCGCCTCAGCAAATCGACATCCACCGAAGAACCCTGATCGTCGAAGATTCGGACGCTCACCGAGAGGCCTGGCAGATCAAATCGGAGAGCGCTCCGGTCCCAACAGATGAAGGCTCTTCCATTCAGGGAAAATTCGGGTATTGAATGCGCTGATGGTAATGACCGGACATGGCGTCAACGAAGGCATTGCGAATCGACTGCAGTTCGGCGAACGTCAAAGAAGCCTCATTCAATTGGTAATCAGACATTTTCTCACGGATGATCCCATCTATCACCGCCCCGACTGCGGCGATGGTGGGCTCCGGCGGCGGGTTCACCCCGTGGGTACCCTGAAATGCCGCCCGGCAGGCGCCTTCCACCCCGTCCGCCAGCATCACAATGGCCATCTCCTTGGAGCGCGGCTTCTCCCCCACGTGCCGGTAGTCGTCCACATCCACCTCGTCCTCACCGTACATGCCCAGGGCCTTGTCATAGAAGTAACGCATGATCCCGGTCCCGTGATGGGTGAGAATGCCCTCCTTGACCGACGAGGGGATCCGGTAACGCGAGGCCAGGTGCAAACCGTCCTCCACGTGTTGGCGTATCACCGCCGCTGATTCCTCCGGACTCATCTGGTCATGGGGATTCACCACCCCGAACTGGTTTTCGATGAAGAACCGGGGGTTTTCCGTCTTGCCCAGATCGTGGTAATAGGCGGCGGCTCTGGCCAGGAGATTGTTGGCTCCGATGGCCTTGGCGGCCGTGCTGGCCAGGGTCCCGACCATCAGGGAATGATTGAAAGTCCCAAACGCCTTCTCCTGCAGCAGCTGCAACGCTTCGTGGTTGCGATCGGTGAGATCCAGCAATCTCAGGGTGGTGGTGACGTCGAACAGGCTTTCGAAGAAGGTGATGGAGGACAGCGCCACCAATGCGCCGATCAGAGAGGAGGCGAACGCCAGCACTCCTGCCTGCACCATCACCCCCACCGGAGATTGGGAAATGCTGGAGTGAAAGATCCAGGCGGTGGCCGCCGCGATGACGGCCAGGGAAACGGCCGAGATGGCCACCGAATTGCGGAAGGCCCTACGGCTGGAAGCGGCCGAGACGAATCCCACCGGAGCCAGGGTGGCCAACAGAGCGTAGGTGGTGGCCCCCGGATCCCGGGTGCCCACCGCGGTGATGATGGCCAGAACCACCGCCATCAAGAGTCCCACCCGGTTGTCAAGCAGCACCACGGCAAAATATCCGAAGGCGACGGCCGGGAGAAGGTAGATGCCCACTTCATAGCCGAACACCTCCCCGATGAAGGTGGCGCCTCGAACCGCCCCCGCAGCCAGAATCGTAAGCATCCCGAACAGGGCCAGCAGAGGTATCCGATCCCACAGGTCAGGGCGGATCCGATAGATGAACAGGGCTAAAACCGCCACCACCGCGGCGAGCACCACCAGCACGCCGGCCTCTTGCACGGGCCGGCCCGTGGCGGCCCCCGTCTGAGCGATCACATCGATCGCCAGCCGAGTGAGAGGCTCCCCCTCGGCGATGATGGGCTGCCCGGATCGGTAGGAGACCGTGACCGGATCCTCCGCGTCCCGGGCCTCCTGGCGGAATTCCTCGGTGGCGCGGGTGTCCAACAGGGAGTTGGGTCTCAGAAAGGAGGCTGCGATGTCCGCCGCCGCCTCGGCGGCGCCGGGGTTGCGGACCCCATCGATAAACACCACCGGGGGATCGGACAGAATCCGGCTCTGTGCGGAGAGGAGATCCTCGCTCTTGATCTCGTCGGCAAAAGCGCCGGCCAGCAACTCCAGGGCGGCTCGCTCAATCTCCACCAACCCGGGCGCGATCCCCGATACCTCCCGGATCCCATCGTCGGCCGACACTTCCACCAGGGTCGTCACCGAAGCAGTATTGAGCTGGGGATAGAACCGCACTATCTCCTGGATCTGCACCCCGGTGTCCCTGATCAGGGGAACGAAGGGAATCGGGGCGGTGGCGCACTCGTACTCCCCCTCGCCGAAACACGCCACCGTCTGGCTGCGGCGGGGAAGGTCAACCACAAAACCGGCGGGAAGATCGGCATCCCGGCTGTCCACCACCACTTCCCACACTCCCTGGGGCACTTCCAGCCGGAAATCACCGTTGGCCTGGGTCTGGGTGTCGTACCCCTCGCCATTGGAGGACACGGCTCGGACGGTGACCAATTGCAGCCCAAGCTCGGGATAGGCGCCTGTTTGGGTTACGCTCCCATCCGAATCGAAATCCAGGAACACCCGTCCGGTGATGGTTGCCCGGGGAGACGGCGGGACAGTCACCGTGGTGGGGGGAGCGGCAGTGCCGGAAGGCGCCGGTGTATCTCCGGCCGTGGCAGGCGAATCGGTTTCGGTGTCGCCTGCGGCGTTTTCGGGATCGTCGGAGGCCGTCTCCGGGTCGGTCGCCGTGGTGGTTGGGCTAGTGGTGGTGGTTGGGCTAGTGGTGGTGGTTGGGCTAGTGGTGGTGGTGACCGGCACAGTGGTGGTGGTGCTGGTGGGAGGAAGGGAAAGGAAACCCGCCCATTCGGGAGCCGGGTCGAACACTCCCTGCCTGATCACCGCGAACAACTGGGAGAGATCATCGTTCACCTGTCGTTCGACGCTCTCATCGCGTATGGTCACGGTCTCCACCAGGTCGGCCGCCGCCTCCCGGCGCGCCTCGGTCGCCTCCTGATCCACCACTTCGCTGCTGCGCTGGGCCACATATTCCCGGGTGGCCAGTTCCCCCACCCGCAGATCCACTTCACCGCTGGCCGCCCCCAAGGTCAGGATCGCCCAGGCCAGCGTTACGATGGAGACCAGTAGCAGCCCCCGTATCAGTGGCTTTTCCCACGGCCTGCGGGACCCGTTCTCCGCTCGATTCATGGCCGCCGGGGCTCCGACCGCCTCCCTGACACAGGTGAGTTCTCATACCGCTCATAGGCCTCGATGATGTGGGCAACCACCCTGTGCCTCACCACATCCTGACTGGTCAGTTCCACGAAGGCCACCCCCGGGATACCCCCGAGAATCCGGCGAACCACCTCCAAGCCCGATGACCTACCCGAGGGAAGATCGGTTTGGGTGAGATCTCCGGTGATAATCATTTTGGAATTGAATCCCAGCCTGGTCAGAAACATCTTCATCTGCTCGGGGGAGGTGTTCTGGGCCTCATCCAGAATCACGCAAGCGTCGTTGAGCGTGCGCCCTCTCATGTAGGCGAGCGGTGCGATCTCGATGGTCCCCCGGTCAACCAGCCGAGAGGTCTCGTCGGGGCCCAGCATGGCCCACAGCGCGTCGTAGAGAGGACGGAGATAAGGGTCGACCTTGGCGGTGAGGTCCCCGGGCAGAAAGCCGAGACTCTCTCCCGCCTCCACCGCCGGACGGGTGAGAATGATCCGACGACAACCCCCCTGCGTCAAACTCTCCACCGCCGCCGCCATGGCCAGGTAGGTCTTGCCGGTGCCGGCCGGGCCGATGGCGAAAGTGGCGGTGTTCTCCCGGATGGACTGCACATACTGGAATTGGTTGTGAGTCTTCACCCTCACCAATCTCCCTCGACCCACCGCCAGGGTCAGGCTCAAGACTCCGGCAGGATCGGGGAGTTCGGCGCGCACCATCTGCACCACCGGACCGATCTGGCCCTCCAGAGAGGTCCCTTCCTGCACGAGCAACATCAGTTCGTTGATTACCGACTCCGCCAGAGTGACTTCATCCGCCGGACCCCGCAGGGAGATCTCGGCGCCCCTCGCCACCAATCTGACCTTCGGGAAAAACTCCTGCAGCGTTCGGAAGTAGCTGTCGCCGGTTCCCAGCAGATCACGCAGCAGATGCTGGCTGGCCACCACCATCTGCCGGTGAACCGGCTCCGATCCCTCTGGCTGAGCGGACTGCATGTTCACCGGTACGAATAGACCTTAGACGCCGCAACTGAACAAAGGCGTCTCGGACTCATCCCGGCGGCCAACCCAGCCGCCGGCCCCCCAATAAGTGGAAGTGCAGGTGATGCACACTCTGACCTCCATCCTCCCCCACATTGGACACCCATCTCCAACCGTCCTCCAGGCTCTCCGCGGCGGCCACCCGCCGGGTCAGGTCCAGCAAATCCCCCACCATCAGCGGATCGGACACTTCGTTGAGGGACGCCACGTGTCGGCGGGGAATCACCAGAACATGGGTGGGCGCCTGGGGACTGATGTCCCGAAAGGCCAGTGATTCTTCGCTTTCCGCCACCACGTCGGCGGGAATCGAACCTCCCACTATCCCGCAGAAAAGACAAGTGTCCATCACCCTGGCGCCCCCACCCGGTGAATCCGGCCGGTAAACCTGTCCGCCTCGGTACGGCTACTCACCAGGTCAACCCGCCTTCCTGCCTTTCTTGGCCGAACCGCGGCGCTTGCCTCTCCGAAAGGATCTCGCCAGCGGAGACTCCCCCCGAAGGTCGGCCAGCCTCCGCAGCAGTTCCTCTTCCGGCGCGGACACCTTCTTGGGGATTTGCACCTCCACCTCCACCAACATGTCTCCCCGCTTTCTGCCTCCCATCCGCGGCGTTCCGTAACCCGGTAGCCGATCGACCCATCCCGGCTGGGTGCCCGGGGGGATGCGGAGGGTGTGGAACCCTCCCTCAAGAAGCGGGATTTGCACCTCCGTCCCCAGCGTCGCCTCGGTAAGGCCCACCGAGACACGGTGAAACAGGTGATCCCCCTCTCTTTGGAACCGGGAGTCGGTGCGGACTCTCACCTCCACATACAGGTCTCCGGATGCGCCTCCCGGATGTCCGGTGGCCCCTCTGCCTCTCAAACGCAGACGTGTGCCATCCGTTACACCGGCCGGGATCTCGACCCGCAATGACTGAGTCTCGGGATGGGAACCGGATCCGTGACATCTCCCGCAGGGATCGGCGATCACTCGCCCCCGACCCCGACATCTGGGACAGGTGGAGGTGGTCACCATCGATCCGAAGAACCCCGACCGAGTGGAGCGAACCATTCCGCCGCCCCCACAGCCCAGGCAGGTAATGGCCTGCGAGCCGGGCGAAGCCCCCTCTCCACCGCAGATCGAACACACCGTTTCCGCTTCGAATTCCACCTTGGTCTCGACACCGAAGGCCGCCTCTTCCAAACTCAGACCGATCCTCACCAGGATGTCCTGCCCGCGGGAACTGTGACCCGCCCCGGTGGCGCCGAAGAACCCCGATCCACCGAACACCGATCGCAACAGATCGTCCAGGTTCCCGAACATGCCCGAGATGTCCACCTGCTCGCCCCGGTCATAGGACCGACGGCGATCGGGATCGGACAGAACCTCGTAGGCCTCGGCCACCTCTCGGAACCGACTCTCGGCGTCGGAGTCTCCGGGATTGGCGTCGGGATGGGTCTGTCGAGCCAGCTTGCGAAACGCTTTTTTGATCTGCTCGGGATCTGCGTCCCGGGGCACCCCCAGGGTCTGGTAGTAATCCTTGGTCATCGGAGAGGAGGGTTATCCGCCGATCCGACCGGCCAACCCGGCGCCGACCCGTTCCACCACCGAGATCGTTCGGCCGTAGTCCATCCGCAAGGGACCCAAAACCCCGATCCGGCCACGCGAAGGGCCGGCCAAATAGGTGGTGGAGACCACTGCCAAGTCCATCTCCAGGTCGGGAATCTCCCGGCCGATCCGAATCGTCATTCCCGCGTCGGCGTCCAAGAGGTCCTGCACCATCGTTTCTCTTTCCAGCATGCCCAGGACCCGCGAGATCTCGTCCAGATCATCCCAGAGATCGGCCAAACGGCCGGTGCCGGTGACGTAAACGTCGGAAGCCCCCTGCGCGGTTCTCTCCAGGGCGCCCAACACGTCGTGGAAGCAAGCCTGAAACTGGGAACCGACCGCGGCGGGCGCCCCCAAAGCGGGCTGGACGGGAAGCCCGAGCGGCGTCCCCACCGCGTAGCTGCGAACCAGCGTCTCCATCTCTCTGAGTTCCTCGGTGGTGACCGGCGCCGAGAGCCGGCACAGTTCCTGCAGCACCCGCGCCGATTCGGTGACCACCACCAGCAGGGCCAGGCGCAACTGCAACGAGACCAGGTGAATGCTGCGTATCCGTTCGGCAGCCAGCGGGGGACCCACCATCACTGCCGGGAGGCGGGTGACATCCGACAGGAACTGGGTGGTGGAATGGAGCAACCGGTCCAGTCCCATTTCCACCTCGGAGAAGAACTCCGCGATGCGGGATCGGACCGCGCGGCGCAGCCGGAACGGCGCGTGATGGTCCACGTAGTAACGGTATGCCGGGACAGTCGGTATCCGACCGGCCGAGGTATGCGGCTGTTCCGCATAGCCTTCCTCCTCCAGGCGGGCCAGCTCCTTGCGAACGGTGGCCGGGGAAACCTCCAGGCCACTGTGTTCAAGCACCATGGCAGAACTCACCGGGGCGGCGGTGCGGATGTGACACTCCACCAACGCCACCAGAATCTCGGCCCGGCGATCCTCCAACATTCCCCTCAGAGTACCAAACTCGGTTCCGCCTCGTTCACGGTATCGGCCGGGACGGCGCACTCGGATGAAACTCCCAGAATTGCCCGGCTCACCTCGTCGGTCAGAAGCGGACGCGTCACCCGCAATCGTCTGTCCCGCAAGGCGATCACCCCCGCCTGCCTCAGCCGACGGCCCGCCGGGGATTTCCAAAGGGCCTCCCCCAGTGGGCCGGGCTTCACGCCCGCCCTCCTTCGAATCCCCAACAGCAGCCTTTCCCGTTCCGCGTCGGCGCCGGTTATCGGTTGCATCCTCCGTGCGACCGGCCGGCCGGTTCGGACCGCCTCCAGGTAACGGCGAAGATCCCTGACATTCTCCCACCGACGGTTGCCTCTGAACGAGTGGGCCGAGGCGCCGAACCCCAGATACCGGCCCTGCCCCCAAACCGAAAGGTTGTACCGGCACGGATGCCCGGGCCGGGCGGCGTTGGAAACCTCATAGCGCACCAACCCCGCCTGCCGGCACACCCGGTCGGCCTCCTCCCAGCATTCGGCCTGACGGTCCGGATCGGGCGCCGGAGCGCCATCCCGCACCCATCGCCACAGGGCGGTCCCCGGTTCAACCGTCAACGAGTAGGTGGAAAGATGGTCGGGGTGACAGTCGAGAGCACGCTCCAGAGTGGTCGACCAGGATGCGGACGTCTCCGGAGGAGATCCCATGATCAGGTCCAGATTCACCGACCGGAACCCGGCTTGCCGGGCGTTGGCCACCGACCGGACTATGTCATCGGCGCAATGGCGCCGCCCCAGGTAGGAAAGCACCTTCGGATCGAAGGACTGGGCGCCCACAGAAACCCGATTGAACCCGATAGTCGCCAGTTGCTCGGCCTTGCGGGCCGTCCAATCCTCGGGATTGGCCTCCAGGCTTACCTCGGCGCCGGGACGGAGACCGAACCGGGCGTCCAGGAGCGCCAGGATCTCCTCCAACCACATCACCGGCATCCGGGAAGGGGTACCCCCTCCGAAGTTCACCGCCTCCAAGGGCCCCCAGTCGGCCACCGACTCGATCTCGGCCAGCAAGGCTTTTCCGTAACGGTCCGCCAGATGGTCCTGGTCGGCCGCCACCGCGAAGTCGCAGTAGGGACAGACCTGCTCGCAGAAAGGTATGTGGACGTAAACCGAGCGCCAATCCCCGGCCCGGTCGGCCAGATCGGGGTCATCCGGCGCCGGGACCGCCCCCGAGGGCAAAGTCAATCCCTCACCCGCAGAGCCGCCACGAATGCCTCCGAGGGAACCTCCACCGATCCCACCATCTTCATCCGCTTCTTGCCTTCTTTCTGACGCTGCAGGAGCTTTTTCTTGCGGGTCACGTCACCCCCGTAGCACTTGGCGAGAACATCCTTTCTCTTGGCGCGGATCGTCTCACGGGCGATGACCCGGCTTCCGATCGCGGCCTGGATGGGAACGTCGAACAACTGCCGGGGAATCAGTTTCTTGAGCCGCTTCACCATCTCCCGGCCATATTCGTAGGCGCTCTGACGGTGCACAACCGCGGAGAAGGCGTCCACCGGAGAGCCGTTGAGCAGCAGATCCACCTTCACCAGATCCGACCCCCCGTAGCCGTCCGGTTCGTAGTCGAAAGAGGCGAATCCTCTCGTTTTGGACTTGAGGTGGTCGTAGAAGTCAAACACCACCTCGGCCAGGGGAAGACGGCAGGTCAACTCCACCCGCTCGGGACCCAGGTAGTTGATCGGACCCAATTCTCCCCGCCGCGAGGTGAGGATTTCCATCACGGCGCCCAGGTACAGGGGAGGCACCAGGATCAGCGCCTTGATCCAAGGCTCCTCCACCGATGCTTCCCGGCCCGCCCCCGGAAAGTCGGCGGGCGACCTCACCTCGGTGGGCGGTTCTCCCGGCAGGGTCACCCGATAGGCCACAGACGGGGTGGTGGTGACCAGATCCAGACCATATTCTCTTTCCAGGCGTTCCCGCACTATCTCCATGTGCAGCAAACCCAAGAACCCTCCCCGAAACCCAAACCCCAGGGCTTGGGAGAACTCGGGGGAGACCTGCAGGGAGGCGTCGTTCAGCCGAAGTTTCTCCAGCGCCTCCCGAAGGCGGGGATGATCATCGCCGTCGGTGGGAAAAATCCCGGCGAACACCATGGAGCGGGGGTCGGTGTAGCCCTGCAGTGGGCGGGCCGCCGGCCGGTGGGCCGAGGTGACCGTGTCCCCCACCCGCACCCGGTCTATCTCCTTGGCGCCGGTGATCAGATAACCGACCTCACCGGATTCGAGGGCCTCCACCGGCGCCGAGGCCGGCGTGAGCACCCCCACCTCCGCCGCGTCCCGTTTCTCTCCCGTGGCCATGAACAGCACTCTTTCTCCGGCCGAAAGGGTCCCTTGCACCACCCGTACGTAGCAGACCACCCCCCGATAGGTGTCGTAGTAGGAATCGAAGATCAGAGCCGACAGGGGCAGGTCGGGGTCGCCGGATGGGGGCGGGACCAACTCCACGATCCGTTCGGTGAGTTCCCCAACCCCCTCCCCCGTCTTGGCCGAGACGAACAGGGTGTCGGCCGGGTCACCGCCCAAGATGGCGGACAGTTCCTCGGCCGCCCGTTCCGGTTCGGCCGAGGGAAGATCGATCTTGTTCACCACCGGTATGATCTCCAGGCCCGCCTCCACCGCCAGATAGGCGTTGGCCACGGTCTGCGCCTGGACGCCCTGGTTGGCGTCCACCAACAGAAGAGCCCCCTCACAGGCGGCCAAAGACCGGGAAACCTCGTAGGAGAAGTCCACGTGGCCGGGGGTGTCGATCAGGTTGAGGACATATTGATCGCCATCCGACGCCTGGTAATCCAACCGGACCGCCTGCGCCTTGATGGTGATCCCCCGTTCCCGCTCCAAGTCCATGGTGTCCAGCACCTGTTCTCGCATGTCCCGCTGCGACACCGCCCCGGCCGATTCCAGCAAACGGTCGGCCAGGGTGGATTTACCGTGGTCGATGTGAGCGACGATGCAGAAGTTCCTGATCAGGGAACGGGAAGGCAAGCTGTGTGACCTGGTTTGGGACAAGAGTTTCGGGGCCTCATTTTACCCCGGGCCGAAGATCGGAGGGCCATGGGGTGAACGGGGCCGGATCGGGGAGGTACCCCGCCGGGTCGAATGCGCGGGAGATTCGCCACTCGCGCAAGGAGACAAACCGGTGGATGCTCGGAGCAAGTTGCCCCACCGGCGGACTCCGGTTACAATGATGCCGCGGCTCGTGGTCTGTGAGACCACCGCCCGGCCCATTCCGGAAAGTTCACCTGCACATGGCCAACATCAAATCCCAAAAGAAACGAAACCGCCAGAACGAGCGTCGGCGAATGGCCAACAAGAGTGTCCGTTCGGAGATGAAGACTCGTATCAAGAACGCCCTGGACGCCGCCCGGGCCGGGGCGCCGGACGCCGAGTCCCAGCTGCGCATGGCCCAAAAACGCATCGACTCGGCCTGCTCCCGGGGAGTGATCCACCCCAACAAGGCGGCTCGGCTCAAGTCGCAGTTGCACCGGGCAGTGGCGGCCGGCGAA
This sequence comes from Acidimicrobiia bacterium, assembly GCA_965220995.1. Classification (GTDB taxonomy): domain Bacteria; phylum Actinomycetota; class Acidimicrobiia; order Spongiisociales; family ZC4RG35; genus Bin76. The sequence continues at coordinate 69,327 of CBDCRL010000001.1, forward strand.
TAGTCAACCGCCGGCTTTCGGGAAAACCCTACCGCCGAAAACCCGACTTGCGACGCCCTGAACAGAACGCCGGGTAAAGGTCGCACAGTTCCGCCACGGTTCTTTCCAACACGGATTGGTGAAGCGGGGCCGGAAACAGTTTCAGGGTGCGATCGGCCGTCACCACCAGAGACAGCGCCTTCTGCGCGGCCTGCAGTTGATTGGGGCGGCTGACGGAATTGAACGGCTTTCTCTGGTTCCAAATGCGATCGTGGCGCTTCTGGCCCGACCGGACCCGACCCTGGGCGCCGGAACGCAACTTGCTCTCCGACTGGTTGTCCAACGGACCGGCCGCGCTCTCCAGCATCCGGGAAAACACGTTCCCTTCCTCCATTTGCCGGAAATGCTCCCGATCGGAGGCCCCGGACGCCAGGAGACGCAGCCGCAGGTCGGACTCCAGCGTTCCCAAAAGGATGTAGGGACGACCATCAGACGGTCTGGCATTGGCCAGATAATCGCCCAGGCGCCGTAACCCCGCGCTCCGGTTTCCGGCCACAATTTCGTCCAGGATGCGAAACACCGGTTGGTCGGGCCGGTTGCGAAATCGCTCCATGATCATGCCGGCGGTTATCGGACGGTTTTCCCCCTGGAGTTGCTGCAGGGCTCTTTCGAGGGCCGCCCGGTCGGTTCCGAACCGTTGCACCAGAGCCGAGCGGGCTTCGTAGCCCATCCGCAGACCCTTCGATTTGATCTGCCCGTTCAGCCAACCGTGCACCTGGTTCTCCCATAGCGGACGAACCGATTGCACCTTGCCGGTCTTTTTGATCAGGGCGGGCAGGGGAGCCGGCAACCGACGCTGGGCAACCATCGCCACCGCCACCGCCGAGGGGTCGATGGTCGAGAGCAAGTCGGCCAATGCCTTGGCTTCGGCCGCCAACAGAAAATTGGCGTCCACCAGCAGCACACCCTGCTTCTGCCCGAACAGGCTTGATGATTGAAGGAGCGGGACTATCCCACTCAACTCGGACCGAAAAACCCCCTGCTGTTCGGGGGCGCCCAACGAAGCACCGCCCCCGCCCCGGGTGGGCGGCACGTCGACCCGGACGATCTGATCCACCTCCACCCCCGTTTTGCGAAGATGACGGCGCCCCGCCGAAAGCGCCTCCTCCCGTTCTCCGGGGCCGCCCCGATCGGCAATTATCACCGCCAGCACCTCGCCCATCGATCTCACGGTAGCAAGCCCGACCCTCGGACCACCGCCATGGTGGGCCCCGGCTCAACGGACCGGAGCGCCGATCAATCCCCGGCCGGGGCGTTCACCGGGCCGGATCAGGGAGAACAGACCCTGAGCAGACTGTGTGCCTTCAGAGCGCCCCACCCCTCGAAACGACGGGCGGCGGTGACCTGGACCGGGTTCAGCCCCGTCCACAGTTCCGGCGCCCAGTCACCGGTGAGGGTTACCTGCAAATCCGACCCGGCGACACAGGCCGCCAGATGGCGATCACGGGCCAGTTCCGAAAGAGCGGCCCCACACTCGGCGCGGGGATCATCAGGTTCCTCCAGCTCACATGTCACCAGCCGCTCCGCTGTACGAACCGCTCGGGCTTCCAGCCTTATGATCTCCTGCTCGAACCGGGCGTAATCGGACAGCAAGAGAGTGAAGAGCGTGGCCATGAACACCAACGCCAGGGCCAAGAGCGCCGTGCTCATCCGGTCGGCAACCAGGCCAGCCCGCGTGCGGACCGCGGATGAGCGGCGTCCGGATCGCAGATGACCTCCACCGCCACCTGTCCACTGCGCCACTGCCCGGATCCGGAGGCGGGGAGCATCTTCACCTTGGGTCCTTCACATACTCCGAACAGGGCTCTTCGGGCCGCGGCGCCGGCCCGTTCCTCAGCCTCCCGCTGCCGGGCCGCCGCCGCCCCCGGATGCAGATGGGAGGCGGCCACCGAAGCCGCCTCCTGCGCCGCGTAGCGAATCGACCCCTGTTTGGTCTCCTGCCCGGCCAGCAGGCTCATCAGCAGCATCATGGTCACCACCAGATTGAGGGCCAAGAGTCCCGCCACCGCCTCGTCCATGAATCAGGTCACGTTCAAAGTACGGCAGGGTGGAGGGAGGGTGAGAACATTGTGCACCGTCTCGGCGCAACTCACGGCCCCGGCCGACAGGGCCGCCCACACTCCCTTCACCCTGGCCACCACTCTCACGACCACCGCGCACCCGTCATCCAGCCCTGTTTCCACATCCGCCGGCGCCACTCTCCCAAAGGACTGCACCCGGCTCACCGCCACCGAAGAAGCCAGTTCTTCCGCCTTCGGCCACCAGTCTTCATCCATCTCACACCTCCAAGGCCGGAGAGGATCGGCGCCCGCCTCGGTCAGGAACCTGGCCACCGAAGTGGCCGCCGCCCAGGCCGAAGCGGCCGCCGCGATCCGGGCGGCCTGGTGGTAGAACAGACTGACCATCATCCCGCTTGAGATCAGCAGCAGGCCCGCCACCTTGAGCCAGACGAGCGGGTACTCCATCAGACCCCCGGGAGTCCCCCGCCTAGCCGCATTTGTCGGCGGACCAGCTGTGACCGAGCGCTTCGCAGACCACCTGGTTGGTAATCAGAGCCGGATCCACGTCGCCGGGACTGCCGCTGGGGGCGCTCTGATTGAAGAGGTCCCATGCCACCGCCACCAGGGCCAGGACCATTGCCATCGCGGCGGCCAACACTGCGATTCTTACTATCGGGCTTTCCATTGCCTTCTCCTTTCTTCGGTTTTCCTTGCGAATGCCAAGATCAATAGATGACAGTGAAAACCACGGCGGTCATGACCAGACCGGTGGTAATCAGGGTGACGACCGTGCTCACCAAGGCAACCGACCGCGCCTTTTGCTCGATCCGCTCGTTCTTTCTTGCCGACAGAACCCGCACCGACCTGTCCAGGACCCGGTCCAGGAGCGCGATGGATGCTGCTCCGGACCGCTCGGCCTCGGCCAGGGTGGACACCAGTGGCTCCACGGCGGAACCCGCCAGGCGGTCGCTCACCGCGGCCAGGGGATCCCGGGAATGGGCCAGGGCCTGACTCACGGCGGTCCTGATCGGACCGAAGGCTGCGTCCGGCACTCTTTCTGCGGCCCCGAGCACCGCCGCCGCGATGGGCTGGCCGGCGCCCACGTAGAGTCGCACTCGGCGTAACCAGGAAAGCAGGGCCTGATCCCGGGCAAACCGAAACGACGCCGCCACCGCCCAACGGAAGAGGCGCCCGGTGAGCCGCGGCAGCCAAACCGCCACCGCCAAACCGATCACCACCGCCGCCCGGATCCCGAACAGCGAGGCGGCCAGCGCAAAAATCCCGGCGGTCGCCGACAAGGTCACCACCCCGGAGACCAGGCCCAACCGAAGCGGCGTCCATCCCATGGCCGCCGTTTCCTCGGCCCTCGACCAGGGTTGGGCGTCCCGCAGCACCAATTCTGTGGCTCCCAGCGCCCCCACCAAAGCCGCGGCGATTGCCTCGGTCATCGAAGCATGCCCCGCACCGAGGACAACATTCGACCCACCAGCAGCGCGGTCAGCCCGGTTGCCACCGCCACCGCCACCTGGCCTTGTGGCGCCAGCAGCCATCGCCCGACCTCGGACGACATCCATCCCAGTCCGGTCACGATGCCCACCGACAGGATCATCACCGCCACCAGAGTGGGCAGCTGTGAACCCACCCTGCGGAGCAGATATCGAAGAAGCTCAGCCTCCTCCCCGGCCTCGGCTTCGAATATGTGAGCCACATCCATCCACCGTCCGCCCCCGGCCGAACTGATGTCGACAATGTCACCCAGCCAATCAGCCGACGGGATCCCCAGATTCCGTTTGAACCGAGCCGTGGCCGCTTCCACCCCGATGATCTCACAATCAGCGCCCATTTGAAGGGTGGCGGTCCTAACCCGTCCTGCAACCAGGGGGGCGGCGTTGCGGACCGCATCAATCACCGTGGTGGCGGCGGTGGCCTGATTGGCCAGTACGGTCGCCAGGGAGGAAACGGATTCGGCCAGGTCGGCGGCCCTTTTGACTTCTTGTCCGGTGATCCAGGCGCTCAAACACAGCCCGGTCACCAGTCCCAGCGAAGCGGCGATCCCCCACGCGCCCAGCCACATCCACGCCACCAGCGCCACCAGCACCGGCCAAAACCCCAGTCGGACCAGGCGGACTCCGGCCCGCCGCCCACCCTCCGCCCTGTCGAGGGCCGGGACCGCGCCGGTGCGGGGCTCCGCAAACAGCAACCCGAGCAGGGCAAGCCCTCCCACCGACACGATCAGAGGCGCCGGAGTCACAGTCTCACTCCCGCCGCTTCGTAGAGCTCTCCCAGTCTTCCCTCGGGCGGTCCGCCCACCGGTGTGGCCCACCGGTCCCCCGGGCGGCAGGACCACCTCGGCCTCGTTTCAATCAACGAGGTGCTCTCATTGATCCCCACCAACTCCGTCACGTCACCCACCACCCGCTCCCCATGGGTATTGCGCCCCAGCCACACCAGCAGGTGCACCGCGGAGGCGATCTGCCGGCGGGCGTATTCGGCGTCGGCGCCTTCCACCACCGCGTAGGCGACCAGTTTCTCGATCACGGCTGTTCCGGGCCGGGAGTGGACCGTGACCAGGCACCCGTCCAGTCCCGACGACATGGCGTCCAGCAAGGCCAGGGTGCCTTCGCCCCGCACCTCCCCCACCACCAGCTTGGAGGTGTTGGCCCGCTTGGCGTCCCGGATGTGATCCGCCATGGAGTGCTTGCCGAAGCCGTCGTTGTTGGCGTCCCGCGTCAGCCGCTCATAGGTGTTGGGATGGATGCCGTGCGCCGCCAACCGCAACTCCGGGGTGTCCTCGATGGTGTCGACCCGCTCCAACTCCGGCACGTCGGCCAAGAGCGCCTGGCACAGGGTGGTCTTGCCGCCTCCCATGGTGCTGGCGATCACCAGATTGGCCCGGACCCTTCCCGACACCGATTCCTGCAGCAGGGCCTTGAGTCGCTGGTCGGCCACACTCAACTCCTCCAACCCGGTTCGCCCTCGATTGAACCGAAGCACCATGTTGGGGGGAGAAGTGACATAGGCCTCGGCATGCAGCCGCCACCGACCCGATATCTGGATGTCCAGGCGAGGATCCAACTGGTCGAACCGCTGGGGATGGTCACCCCCGTAGGCCGCCAGGAACTTGATGGCGTCGATCAGTTCCTCCTCGGTCCCGAAGGGCGAAAGTCGTTTCTCCCTGGTCCCGTCGGCAAACAGCGCATACATGGCATCCGCTCCCCGGATTTGAAACTCCTCCACCCCCTCCTCCTTCAGCAGATCCCGCACCTGGTCCAGGGCCGTTTCCGCCGCCACCTCCCGCCGCAATGTGCCGTCCAGTCGGGCCAACCGATGGGGAGCGGCCGCCGCCTCCGCCGCCCAGCGCCCGACCTTGCCCAACGACTTCTGTCCCGCCTTGGTGACCATCGGCGACACCGTCCTGACCCATTCCGCCGCCAGGGACATCCCGATCGCCCGTCCGTCGGTCGCCTGATCGGACACCACCACCAGACCGACAGGCACCGTGGAAGCCTCACCCGTTTGAAGTCCCAATTTCTCTCGTATGGCGCCGGGCCGTCCCGTGGTCACCACCATCACTGCCGCGGCGGCGGAGGCCGCGGCCTGGAGAAACTGCTCCGGTTCATCGTCAAACATGGCCAACAGGGCCCCCGGGGCGCCCCAGACATCACCGTCCGACAAGGCGCCGGCCAGCACAACCCCTCGGAGCCTCCGATCCACGCTCCATTTGACCGCCGCCTTCATCCAGGCCGCCGGCTCACCCCGAAGTTCCCGTTCGAACACGATCAACAGCACTTCAACACGGTTCCCAACCGGAGGCGGGCGCCTCCCACATCACCAGGCCCTCGGCCGCCGAGAGCGATTCCGCCGACCTTCGATTGACCACCACGGTGACCGCCTGCTCATCCACCGCCAACAACTCCATCACCCCCAGAGCGCAACCACCCAACTCCACCGCAAACACCGCCCGATCCCCCGGCCTCGGACCCGGCGAAGGCCACAACGACCGATCCACCTCCAACCGCAACAAGGTCTCATCGGGGTCGACCAACTCCCCTTCCAGGAGGGTCGGACAGGGCTCCCATCCGGCATCCGGCGATTCCCAGACCACCAGTCCCGCCACTTCCGAAAGCATCTCGGTGGACTTCCGATCCACCATCACCGTCACCGCCTGCTCATCCACCGCCAACAACTCCATCACCCCCAGAGCGCAACCACCCAACTCCACCGCAAACACCGCCCGATCCCCCGGCCTCGGACCCGGCGAAGGCCACAACGACCGATCCACCTCCAACCGCAACGAGGTCATCTCGGATCCGGTTCCCCGGGCGGAGGGTTCACCGAGGACGGCGGACGGCACCACCACTCCCTCGGGGAGGAACACCGAGGAAACCATCCCCGCCTCCAAATGATCGGGCAATCCGAACAGACCGCTCAAGGACTCGGGCACCAACACCTCATAGAACAAGCCGGTCGTTCCGGCCGGCCAAGGCTCGGCCGTGAGCAGCACCGCTACCTCATCCTCCACCGGCCGGCGACCCAGGAACCAGACGGACGCCACGCAAACCGTCACTATGGCCAGCGCTCCGATCAGCCTCAGTATCGAAAAGGACCGCGTCACCATCCTGTGACGGGGCATCAGCAGTCCTCCCCGGTGCAGACCCTGGCGGTGGAGGAGGTGTAGTCAACCAGACGCTGCAGGCGGGAAACCCCACTTTGGACCAGCAAAGTCCGCTCCTGGGAGGTGTCACCGTCGGCGGTGCGAAATGTCGCCCACAGCTTCCACTCCCACACCGAGGGATGCGAGACGAAGAAGACGCAATCGCGGCGCCCTGGCTGTCCCACCTTGCAGACCACCTCCGTCGGGTTGGTTACACCGGAAGAGCGGTGACGGGCCTGGACCGCCCTCCGCCGGGACTCCCCCATCCGTTCCCACTGCTCCACAAGGTCGGGGGCCGCGTTCCGCAACTGTGTCCGATCGGCCCATCGCCACACCAGGAGTTCTCGCCACCGGGACCGCACGGACTGCAAATCCCACGAGCATTCGACAATGGTCGGGGTGTCTCCCACCGCCCCTTGGCTCGCCACGGTTACTCCCTCGGGGACCAATGGCCAGATTCTCGGTTCCGCCGAGGCCGACTCCAGCAGTTTGTTGGAAGTCACGAACAACCGGGCCGACCCGGTCCCCACCGGGATCTCGTCGCCTCCCGCCACGCCGCTCGCCAGGCCTTCGGGTCTGCCCAACACGGTGTCCCAACCGAAACGGTCTCTCACCAGTTCCAGGTCCGCGTCCGAAAGTGGGCGGCAGTGGGTCGGATCCGGAGGGCGCGTCGTGGTAGTGGTTGAGGGACGCGGCCGGGTGGTCGGGGGCGGAACCGGACGGGTTGGGCGGGTAGGCCGAGGCCGGGTGGCCCGCGTGGTGGGAGTCGGCCGAGGCCGGGTGGTCGGGGGCCGGGTGGCCCGGGTGGTGCTCGGCAGACTCACGGCCCGCGTGGTGGTTGTCACCGGTCGGGTGGTGGTGGGTGATCGGGTGGTGGTCGGCGGTCGGGTGGTGGTCGTGGTGGTCGGGGGTCGGGTGGTGGTCGTGGTGGTGGGATGTCGGTGCGTAACCGTATCCCGGCAGGCCGTCCCGGCCCAGTAGCCCGAACACTCCACACGTGTGTAGCTGTTGACCACGCTGCACCCCGGACCCGGGCCCGGACAATTCTCCATCCGGATCTTGGTCACCCATTGCAGGCATCCATAGCCCGTCGGATACAAATCCCCGAAGCGTTTGCAAAGGGAATACTTCACGGGTCGGGCAAAGGCATAGACGATCTTCATCGTGACCGTCCCCGCCTTGGTTCGTACATGGGCATCCGTCTTCGGGGGATTGGGTATCAGCATCAACGCCAGGGAGATGAGCAACACCGCCGCCGCCGTTCCGGTGAGAGTGCGGTTGAAGGGGGTAGGTGATTTTCCCATCAGGACGGGGGGATTCCCAGGTATCGCCTCTGCTCGGGCGTGGCGTTGAGCCAAAAGTCGAGATGATTGGGGGGAAAGAGATCAAAGTCCCATATGGAGTCCGACCACACCGGATTCGGGTCATCGGGGCAACTCAAGGCGTAATGGACCTTGAGTTCCATCGAGAAGCACCACATGGGATAGGACATGCGCCAGGTTCCGTCGGCGGTGCGCACCACCATCATGGTGTCCCAGAATCCCTCATGCGGAGGGGGAGGACCGGTGGGAAGTTCCCCACTGAGCGCCCATTCGGGAACGTCCAGACCCGCATCGACTTGCTCCTGAATCTTCGCCCTGGCCCGTTCCTGCATGTCGGAATCCGCCAATCCCGGACGGGCATAGAGGCGGAACTCGGCGGAGATCATCGAGGCGCCGGGGAAGAGGCCGGCCCACCGAACGTTCCGCACCTCCGCCAGGTAGTGGCCGGGGTTGGCCGGATCGAACCAGTAGGCCGAGAAACTGTCCTGGTGGTCCTCCCTGACTTGCCGGATGGTTTCCGCCAGGACATGGCCATCCCGCACTGCGGCCTGGGTCTGTTCGGGGGTGGCCGCGGCATGGGCGAACTGGAAGGCGGTGCGGACCGCGGACAGGGTGCAGGAATCTTCCACCGGCGCCTCCGGTGACCACAGTTGCTCCACCGGCGGGCAGTCGCGGCCCAGCAGGTGGGCGGTTTCGGGAAACCGAGGCTCGGCATAGGGGATGGTGAGCGGAAGAGGTGGGCTGAAGGGAAGCTCGATGTCGGCCAGGAACCCGTCCTCGGTGACCAGCAGTTCCCTTTGTTCTCCCAGGGGCCAGGTGGCCACCACTTTCACCGTGTCCGGGTGGTCGTGCCAGGACAGGTCGTAGCGCACCGGATAGTAGATCATGGGAGAAGACCAGAACACATCCAGGGTGCGTTGCCAACGCCGCCACATCTCGGTTTGCGTGTCCTCCTCCCCCATGTAGTAGAACCGGTAGAACCGATGAGGCGTGGTGCCTCGGTCCTGCTTCTCCTCGTACCAAAGATCCGCTCCGGTACTGCTCGGGTCGATGGCCCTGAAGGCCTCCTCCTGCAGACCCGGTCGCCACCAGATGATTGACCCGATCACCGACGGATCCGGTTGGGAACGCTCCGGGGCTGCCACCTCCTCGGGAGGGGATGGCGGCTCGGGGGCGGGCGGCTTTGGGCCGGAGTCGGAGGTAACCGGGATCTCCATGGCCGTGACATTCGGAGGAGCGATCTCCTGTGGGGCCGGCGCCACGGTAGTGGTGGAGGTCGTCGTATCAGCAGGACGGTTAAGGGTCGAGGCAATCGGAGGAGTGCGGTCCCCCACCGGCCGGGTGGCAACCGTCGAGTCAGCGGTGACGGTCGAAGCAATGGGGAGGGCGTTCCCGGTGGCGGCGGTGGTGGCCGTGGTATCAGCAGGACGGTTGAGGGTCGAGGCAATCGGAGGAGTGCGGTCGCCCACCGGCCGGGTGGTAACCGTCGAGTCGGTGGTGACGGTGGTCTCGGGCGCCGCATTGGCCGCGGTCGTCGGCGTTTGCGGGGTGGCAGGCTCGGTAACCGCGGTCGTCACCGGGGCGGTCACGATGCTCATCGGACCATCCTGGGCTATCGGAGTGGCGCGGTTGTCGATGGATTCCTCGCCACAGGACGATCCCGCCAGCAACGCGATCGCAATCGGGACCACCAATCGTGGCAGATAACTATTCACAGCTTCCCTCCTCTCAGAGACGCTTGATGCGGTGCCTATTTCCCCCCGGCGCCCGATTCGGGAAAAGCTTCCGGAATCGGAACATCGGTGTCTTCGGAACTCGAACGGTAAGGGCGATCCGATCAGGAATCGGCGATGAGCCGCCGGTGAAACTTCCCGTTCTTACCCGAGTTTTGCCATGGCGGACGGACCCGACAGTTGTTCGGCCCCGGACGGACGCACCACCACATCCCCGTGCCGATCGGTGCGCAGCACCCGGGCGCCTCCCTCGGCCAGCACCTCTTCCACCCACCGGGCGGGATGCCCATAGTCATTGGGACCCACACTGATCACCGCCAATCGACCGGCGTTTTGCGGTACTTCGGAAATTAGTGGGGAGTGATGGTTGCGAGGAGTTTCCAGTTGGGTTTTCCGGCGTAGAGGAGTGCTCGGATTCGGTAGTTGTCGAAGTTCCGAAAACCGAATGCTGCTCGTTTGATCCGTTTGATCAGGTTGTTCAGTCCCTCGGTGGGTCCGTTCGTCACTTTCGAGTGATGCCAGTTGGTGATCTGGGTGGCCCACCTGCTGATGGTCCGTCCCAGGCGGTTCACCTCTGGAGGGAGTGACCGGTCCTGCAGATCCGAGGCCAGCTGCTGGGTGAACTCCCAAGCCAGTTGTGGGTCTCCGATCTGGTAGATGTCCCGGACGCTTTCCTTAGCCGACCAGGCATCCCGTACCTCTCCGTAGGGGTCACCAGCCCGTAACAAGCCCCGGAGGCGGGATTCGCCGTGGCTGTCGATCCTTTCATGGGCCATTATCAAAAGCCGTCGTATGCGATACAGCGGGTCGCGTTTGCGTCCCCGGTGTCCCAGTGTCTCGTTCTGCACCCGGCATCGGACCTGATCGACGGTGCGGTTAGCCAACCTGATGACATGAAACGGGTCAGCCACCTGAAAGGCGTGGGGCAACACCTGGTCGTAGGCCACCTGATAAGGGCCGGACAAGTCCAACACCGCCCACTTGATCGCCTCACGCCACCCCGCTGGTTGGTTCCGGAACCAACCAGCCGCGCTTTTTACGGTTCTACCAGGCACTATGTCCAACAACTGACACCCACCGACATCCACCACCGACGTGCACCACTGCTTGGTACGCCACCGGCCCTTCTTCCAGAACAGGGTCTCGTCCACTCCCACCGCCTCCACCCGCCCGAACCGGGCGGTGTCGGCTTCCAACAGCGACTTTCCCCATCGGACGGTCTCCTGGTTCACCGTATGCCAATCACACCCCAACTCGGCGGCCACCTCCGACACAGTACGCCCCAAACGGCCCACCTGATAAGTGACCCACCGCCCCGCCCGAGACGTCAACAAAGCCCGCTCCGGCGCCACCGACTCGTCCTGTTCCACAAACGACCCCACGCCGCATTCCCCATCAGGACACATCCAACGACGTTTCCGCCACCGCAACCGCACCGGCCGCCCAAACGCCGGCAAATCCACCAACCCCACCGTCCGATAGCCCTTCGACCACACCCCACCACCGCACTCATCGCATACTGGACGAAAAGCGCCCGATCTGATCGTCACCCTCAACCGGTCACCCGAAAGCTCCTCCACCCCTACCAAGTCCACGTCACCCAACCCGACCAACACCTCACACATACGCCTACCATCAGTCTCCACAGGGTCCTCCTTTCAGATGCGACTGCTTTCAGCACCCGATTATGGAGGACCCTCCCCCACAATCAATGGATTCCCCACTCCCCACTAATTTCCGAAGATCCCGTTTTCCTTCAGCCACCCCCGATCAGAGGTGGCGGCGCCTTGATGAGGCACCTTGAGGACATCGGGCCGAATCGGTCCCTGTTCGGCCTGCGCCACCTCCTCGATGTCGGCCGCCATGAGGAAGGACGTTCCGGCCAGGTCCACCGCCAGTACGATCGACTGGTCGTTCATGTGCTCATACCGACGCAGCGGGCCCAGCACCTCGACCTGCAGGTCCCCCGCACTGAACCGCTGCCCGGGGAGGGGTCGGTGGACCGCGATTTCCTGGGCGGCGATCCGCTCCCGCAACACCCGATGGGCCGGGGTCCGGTGGGGGTGGGAGGCATCCCACACCGCCCCCACCGGAATCTCGCCCACCACCGCCTCCAAGCCTCGCACATGATCGGCGTGGGGATGGGTGATCACCAGCAAATCCAACTCCCGGACCCCATAGGCCCGGAGTTTGTCCGCCAAGACCAGCGGATCGGGACCTCCATCGATCAACATGGTGAAACCGGTCCCCATCACCAGAATGGAGTCCCCCTGGCCCACGTCCAGGAACACCACCGCCGGGGGATCGGCGCCCCCGTATCCGGCCAGGGAGGGAAAAACAGGAAGCATGGGAACGGCCACCAGCAAAGCCACCCCGGTGGCCAGAACAGGACCTCGGATCACCGGCCATCGCCAAGCCGCCGCTCCCACGCACGACACCACAACCACACCCATCCAATTCAATTGAGGAAACAGAGAGGCGAATCTCGCCACCGCCAGCACTCCCTCCGCCGCCCAGGCAGACAACCACACCAGCGGGCGCCAACCCGCCAAGGCCCCCACACCTCCCAGGCCGGTGGAAACCGCCACCAGGGGTCCGGCCGCCAGATTGGCCAGGGGAGAGAGCAGGGGAAGCGTTCCGAAAAAGCTCAACACCAGGGGGGCCACCGCCGCCTGCGCGGCCACCGTCGCCCCCAGGGTCTGCCAAACCCACCGGGGCCGACGATCGGCGGCCAACCGCATACCCACCATGACCCCCAGCGTGGCAGCCACCGACAGGGCGAACCCCAGGCTGACCGCCAACTCGGCGGACACCAACAGGGCAAGCACCACGGTGGCGCCGATCGCCGTCCAGGCGCCCAGCGGGTAACCCACCGCCCGGGCGCCCATCACCAGGGAAGCCAACACCCCGGCGCGCAGGACCGAAGGCTCCCAACGGGTGGCCACCACAAACATCCCCAGGCCGATCAGTCCCACCCCGGCGCGCAGCCCGGGCCTGCGGGCCAGGGGCCACATCAGCATCCAAAGAGCCCCCAGAAAGAGGGCTACGTTACCTCCCGAGACCGCCACATAGTGGCTCAAACCCGAGCGCCGCAGGTTGGCCAGGTCGATAGCCGAAAGCCCCGAGGTGTCACCCACCAGAAACCCGGCAACCAACGCCAACCCGTCGGGCGGGCCGGTCAACAGGTTGCCGATCACTCGCCTTCTCATCTGGTTGCCGGCCGCCACCAGCCAACCCTGAGCGGGTGACAATCGAGCCAACCCACCACTTCGCATCCGTGCTGCGTACGCGGCCGTGCCCCGGCGACCGGGTCTCTTGCTGATAAGACCGGACGTCTCGAACACCTCTCCCGCCGCCACCTGCCCGGCGTCGGAGGGCTCCACCATCACCACCGGACCCGACCACTCTTTCCAGCCATCCTCTTCCGCCACCCGGTAGGCCAGCGGCTTGGCCAACAACCAAACCTGATCCGGAGTTCCGACCGGGTCGGTGCGAGCCACCGCCCGGATGGTCACCGGCCCCTCCACCACGGGCGCCGAAAGCATGGCCTGCTCCCGGTGAAACGCTCCCCACCCCGCCCACGCCCCGGCGGCCAGCGCCACGGCCAGGACCGCCACCCTCGCCGACCGCTTCACGAGCAATATTGCCCCGCCGCCGGCCAACGCCGCCCACAGCCCGAAGGGGTGTCTTCCCAGCAAGGCCCCCGACCAAACCAGCGAGGCCGCCACCAGCATCCGGGCCTCGCCCCCCGTGGGCAGCGCCACCCGCCACCTCCCCCTCCCTACCGACCGATCCCCTCTCTCCTCAGTCAAGGCAGGACAACGTAGTCCCGGATCCCCGACAGCTTCTTTTCGCCGATCCCGGGGACATCCAGTAGATCTTCCACCGTCTGAAACGGCCCGTTGGCAACCCGGTGATCCACGATTCTCGCCGCCAAAACCGGACCCACACCGGGGACCTCTTCCAACTCCTGGGCACTGGCCCGATTCAGATTTGGCCGGCCCGGGGAATTCGCTCCCGCAGTTGCCCAGACCTCCTCTTGCCCCGTTTCCGTGGCAGGACCGGGCACCACCACCCGGTCGCCGTCGAACACCGGCGCGGCCAGATTGATCTCTCCCAGTCGGGCATCCGACAGGGCGCCTCCCGCCGCGCCGATGGCGTCACCCACCCGAGCGGACGGGCGGACCCTGACCAACCCCGGATGCAGGACCCTTCCCGCCACGTGCACCACCAACCACTCGTCGGGGGACGCCTCCACCGCACCCGCCGGGGCGGATGGCAGGACCACCCGTGTCTCACCCTGGGCAATCGGCTCCGGGGGGCGGGGGCGCCACAGCCCGAAGAACAGTCCGGCTCCCAGGGCGGTGACCACCATCACCGCCACCAAGCCCCAATGTGTTTTCTCCATACTTGACTATGGATCGCCCCCTACCCCAAAGTCCACTTTGGGACATCGTTTTTTCTGAAAAAGAAGGCAGAGAATTTTCACCATTGCCGGGACCGCGCCGGGCATGGCGTTCTTTATAGTTACAGGTCAATCAACCCGGGGGACCGGCCAAAGGAGGACCGCCTAATGGGCAACAATCGACTGATCGGCATCTACCTGACCATCGTGGGCATCGCGGTGGCCGTGCAATTCGTCCTGTACCCCCTCTACGGGCACGGTTCGGATGTCGGGATCAACATTTGGCTTACTCTGGACTGGTTCATGGCGATCGGACTGGTGCTGGCCCTGATCACCACCAACCAACGGCGCCGGATGGCCGAGAGCGGCGACGCTTGTTGCTCCTCGGCCATTATGTTCTTCGGCTTCGCAGTGTTGGCCCTGGCCTTTTTCCCCAACTGGTTCGGGGAAGCCTTCACCGAGCACACCAACGACGCCGCCGCCTGGACGATCTGGCATCTCATCGACTCGGTGCTGCCCGTACTGTTCATAACGGAAGGGCGCCGCCTGCTCAAGTCCGCCTAACTTTAAGCCTTCTGAGCGATGAACATCCGAAAAACAGCCTTCCGACTCTATTCGGCGCTTATGGCGGTGCGCAGAAGGCCGAAGAAATCCATCAAGTCCCTCTATGGATTCGTGCAGTACGACGGCCCACCGGTAACCCTGGAAGCAATTGACGATGCCATCGCCGAGGCGGCAGCGGAAGGAAAGGGTTAGGGTCCCCCCGAGGGACCACCCGTTACTCCACCACCACGTTGACGATGCGGGGCGCCCGGACTATCACCCGGGTGATCCTTCCACCTTCCAGCCATCGTTGGATCCTCTTTGATCGCAGAGCCACCTGCTCGGCGGTGGCCTCGTCGATGTCGACCGGCACTTCCTCGCGGTCCCTGACCTTGCCGTTGACCTGCAGAACCATCACCACCGTCTCCTCGCGGGCAATCTCCGGGTCCCATTTCGGCCAGGACTGGGTGGCCAGGATCCCCCCGTATCCCAGCCGCTCCCAAAGCTCGTGGGAAACGTGAGGCGCCAGGGGACCCAACATCAATAACAGCAGGCGATAAACCTCCCGGAAGGTCTCGGTGCGTCCCCCGCCCCGCAAATAGGCGATCAACTCGTTGATCATCGCCATCAGAGTGGAGACCACCGTGTTGAAGTGAAACCGGTCGATGTCGGAGGTGACCTTGCCGAGGGCGCGGTGCGCCACTCCCAGGATGGCTTTGTCCCGCCGATCCTCCTCCCGGTCGGTCACCGAGCCGACCTCCCCCATGCCCAGTCTCCACACCCGATCCAGGAACCGGGCGGTTCCCTCCACTCCCCCGTCAATCCAAACCGCGTCGTCGGTGGGAGGACCGATGAACAATTCATAGAGACGGATGGCGTCGGCCCCGTACCGCTCGTAGTAGGGCTCGGGAGTCACCACATTCCCCCGCGACTTCGACATCTTGGCCCCGTCCTTGATCAGCATTCCCTGGGTGAACAGGCGGGTGAACGGCTCTTCGGCCGGGCTGTACCCCATGTCAAACAGCACTTTGGTGATAAACCGGGCGTACAGCAGGTGCAACACCGCGTGCTCCACTCCCCCGATGTACTGATCCACCGCCATCCAGTAGCCGACCTTGTCCTCGTCGAAGATCCGCCCGGAATTGTGGGCGTCGCAGTAGCGGAGAAAGTACCAGGAAGAGTCCACGAAGGTGTCCATGGTGTCGGTCTCCCGCCTTCCCGCCGTCCCGCACCGGGGACACTCCACCTCCACCCAGTCGGCGACCAGGGCCAGGGGCGACTGCCCCCTGGGCCGATACTCCTCAACGTCGGGATGGATCACCGGCAGATCCTCTTCGGGCACCGGTACCAGGCCGCAAGCGTCGCAGTTGATCATGGGAATGGGGCACCCCCAGTAGCGCTGCCGGGAGACCAGCCAGTCGCGCAGCCGGTATTTGGTGGTCCGCCTTCCGATCCCCCTGTCCTCCAACCAGGCGATGATTCGCTCCTTGGCGGCGGAGGTCTCCAACCCGTTCAGGAACTCCGAGTTGATGGCCGCCCCGTCGCCGGTGTAGGCCTCCCCCTCGAACCCCAGCGGGGGCTGCACGGTTCGGATGATCTCCAGTCCGCGTTGGGAGGCAAAGTCCCAGTCTCGCTGGTCTTCTCCGGGCACCCCCATGATCGCCCCGGTCCCGTAGCCCATCAACACGTAGTCGGCGATGAAGAGCGGCACCTGTTTGCCGTTCACCGGGTTGATGCAGTACCGCCCGATGAATGTCCCCGACTTCTCGCCGGTCGCCATTCTCTCCAATTCGCTGGCGGCCGACACCCTCTCCACATAGGAGCGGATGCTCTCTTCGTATTCGGTGCCGGACACCAGTTGTTCCACCAGGGGATGTTCGGGCGCCAGCACCGCGAAGGTCATACCGAAAACGGTGTCCGGCCGGGTGGTGTAAACCTCGAACTCCCCGTCGGCGTCGGCTACTTGGATGGTGAAATCACATCCCTGCGAACGCCCTATCCAGTTTTCCTGCATGGTCTTGACGCGTTCGGGCCAATCAAGACCCTCCAGGTCGTTGAGAAGGCGGTCGGCGTACTCGGTGATGCGAAAATGCCATTGGGAGAGGTCGCGGCGCGTAACCGGCCAGTGGCACCGCTCACAGGCGCCGTTCACCACCTGTTCGTTGGCCAGCACGGTCTGATCTTTCTCACACCAGTTAACCGCCGAGCGCGACTTGTAGGCCAGCCCCCGCTCATACAGTTTCAGGAACAGCCACTGGTCCCACCGGTAGTACTCCGGCGTGTGACAGGCCAACTCCCGGCTCCAGTCGTACACCGCCCCCAGCCGCCGAAGCTGGGATTTCATGCGAATGATCTGCCGTTCGGTGAACTCCCGGGGATGGACACCGGTGGCGATGGCGGCGTTCTCGGCGGGAAGACCGAACGAATCCCAGCCCATGGGAGACAACACGTTGTAACCCTGCATCCTCCGGTAGCGAGTGAGCAGATCCACGTAGGTGTAGTTGCGGAGATGCCCCATATGAAGATCACCCGAGGGATAGGGGTACATCTGCAGGTTGTAATACTTGGGACGCTCGGGGTCTTCGGTGGTGTAGAAGGTCTTCTCCTGCTCCCACCGGTCCTGCCACTTGGTTTCGACCGCCGCTACGTCGTATTCCATGCCAGAGAGATTACCGGCCGCCGGCGTCCGGCCCGCTTCGCCCGGGACCGGCGTGCGGGGTTGGGTAGGTAGTCTTCCGCTCGGAAGTCCTACTCGACGACAAAACCGGATTTCGATGACGCAGCGACTCAAATACTGGGGTTGGGGATACGAGGGAGAAGGATTGTCTCCACCCGATCAGGAAACGTTGCTCAGAAGGCTGGCCGAAGAATTCGACATAGAGGGCGCGGCCGGCGCCGGGGTCCCGCCCATCGGGGAGATAGACCTGCCCAAGCCTCGACTGGCTCCCCCGGCGGGTCTGGCGGGTTGGTGCACGCAGGAACCCTATGAGCGCATCCTGCACAGTTTCGGGCAATCCCAGCCCGATTCGATCCGGATCTTTGCCGGCGACTTCGGCCATGCTCCCGACCTGGTGGCCTATCCCAAGGATTCAACCGAGGTGATGGGCCTGCTGGAGTGGGCCGGCGAGCAGGGAGCGGCCCTGATTCCCTACGGGGGCGGCACCTCGGTGGTGGGCGGGGTGACCCCCGACCTGGACGACCGGTTCACCGGGGTGGTCACCATGGACCTTTCCCGGATGAACCGAGTGCTGGAAGTCGACCCGGTGTCACGGGCGGCGCTGATCCAGGGAGGGGCGCGGGGCCCCGAACTGGAAACCGCCCTCAAACCCCATGGGATGACCCTGCGCCACTTCCCGCAGTCGTTTCTCCTTTCTACTCTGGGAGGCTGGATCGCCACCCGCTCGGGTGGGCACTTCGCCACCCTCTACACCCACATCGACGACTTGGTGGAGAGCGTGACCATGGTCACCCCGGCGGGGCGAATACAATCTCGTCGCCTGCCGGGATCGGGCGCCGGTCCCAGCCCCGACCGGCTGATGATTGGCTCGGAGGGGGCGCTTGGGATCATTACCGAAGCCTGGGTGCGACTGCAGGGCCGGGTCAGATTCAAAGCCACCGCCGGGTTCCGTTTCCCGGATTTCCTGCGGGCCGCCGGGGCGGTCCGAGCCATCTCCCAGGCCGGACTGTTCCCGGCCAACGTGCGGATCGTCGATGGGGTGGAACTGGCGGTGAACGGCGCCGCCGACGGTTCGTTCACCCTGTTGGTGGTTTCCTTCGAATCCTCCGACCACCCGGTGGAACCGTGGATGGAACGGGCCGGGGAGTGTGCCCGGGATCACGGAGGCTCACCGGACGTCGACTGGAGAGCCAACCCGAACAGCCACCTGCAGGGAGCGGTGGGAGCCTGGCGGGAGGCTTTCATCAAGATGCCCTACAACCGGGAGATCCTTACGCCGCGGCACATAATCTCCGACACCTTCGAGTCGGCCATCACCTGGGATCGCTTCGACTCCTTCTATCACTCGGTGCGAGAAGCCACCGTCTCGGCCATTGGCGAAGCCACCGGGCAGAAGGGCGCGGTGTCCTGCCGGTTCAGCCACGCCTATCCCGACGGCCCCGCCCCCTATTTTGCCTTCCACTGCGCCGGTGATCCGGGCGCCGCTCTGCGTCAATGGCGGGAAATCAAAGCCGCGGTCTCCGACGCGGTAATAGACAACGGCGGGACCATCACCCACCATCACGCCATCGGTCGGGATCATCAGCCGTGGTACGAAAAACAGCGTCCCGAACTGTTCGGGGACGTTCTGGCCCTGGCCAAGTCACACCTGGATCCCCAGGGGATACTCAATCCGGGGGTGCTGGTATGAACAGACCGTCAGACAGCAGAAGGGGCCTGGCCGGGCTGGGGCCGAACACATGAGCCTGCGCTCCCTCCTTCATTCCCGACAGGTGGCCGGGGACCCCATCCGGGTGGGCATTGTCGGCGCCGGGCAGATGGGAGAGGGACTGGCCATCACCATGGAGCAAATGGAGGGGATGAAAGCGTTCGTGATCGTGGATAGGGGAAGCGGCCGGGGCGCGCAGATTTACCGCACCATGGGGGTGGAAGAAGGGCGGATCGTGCAGACCGACGATCTGGCCGAGGCTTCCGAAGCCATTGCCGACGGCCGACGGGTGTACACCACCAACCCCGATTTGGCCGCCGCGTCACCGCTTGACATCACGGTGGAGGCCACCGGGATTCCCGAGATGGGGGCCAAGGTGGCCTTGGGGGCGATCTCGGCGGGCAAGCACGTGATGCAGATGAATGTGGAGGCCGACGCCACGGTGGGTGCGCTGCTCCGCCGCCGCGCCCGGCAGGCGGGGGTGATCTACTCCCTGTCGGGCGGGGACGAACCGGGCGCCATTTCCGAGTTGTACGATTTCGCCACTTTCCTGGGATACGAGGTGGTCAGTGTCGGCAAAGGCAAGAACAACCCCCTGATCCCATCGGCCGATCCCCACACGATGGCGGACACCGCCCGTCGGCAGATGATGAATCCCAAAATGCTGGCTTCCTTTGTGGACGGCAGCAAAACCATGATGGAAATGACCACCATCGCCAACGCCCTGGGATACCTCCCCGACCGCCGCGGGATGCACGGGCCGCAGGTGACTCCCGACACTTTGGCCTCCACCTATATTCCCGAGAGTGACGGGGGGATTCTGTCCGGTCCCCGGCGGGTGGACTACGGGCGGGGCGTGGCCCCCGGGGTGTTCGTGGTGTTCACCACCGATCAACCCAAATTGGCCCGGGACCTGGTGTATCTGAAGGTGGGCAAGGGACCCTACTGGGCGCTCTATCGGCCGTACCATCTCACCAGCCTGGAAACCCCCGTCTCCATCGCCAAGGCAGTACTCCGGGGGGAAACCACCCTGGCCACCGACCTGCCCCCGTCGGCGGAAACGGTGACCATCGCCAAGAAGGCCCTGCGGCCCGGTGAGGTCGTTGACGGGATAGGTGGGTTCTGTGTCCACGGAGTGATAGAAAGAGCCGACCTTGCCCACCGCCAGGGACTGCTTCCCCTGGGCCTGGCGCCGGGCGCCCGGATGGTCAGCACTCTGGAAGCGGGTGCTCCTCTCACCTACGGCGACGTCGAACTGGTGGAGTCTTCTACCATCACTTCTCTGAGGCGAGAACAGGACGCCTTGTTCGGCGACGGTCCCCACGGGAGCGGGTCCGAAGACCGGCGTCGGTAGGGAAAAACAACCGAGAGATCAGGAGAAACCGATGGAAATAACCAGAGTGGGAGTGATCGGAGGGGGCCTGATGGGCTCGGGCATCGCCGAGGTTTGCGCCCGGGCGGGGACAGAGGTAGCCATGGTGGAAGCCGATGCGGCGCGGGCCGAAGCCGCCTACGGGCGAATTATGGGTTCTACCGGAAGGGCCGTTGCACGGGGGAAAATGACGGCTGAAGAGCAGGAGACCACCCTCGCCCGGGTGACCGTCAGCGACGATCTGGCCAGTCTTTCCCAAAGCCAACTGGTGATCGAGGCGGTTTCGGAACTGGTGGACCTGAAAGTTGACATATTCAAACGCCTTGACGAGTTGGTGGAGGACCGAGAGGCGATCCTGGCTTCCAACACCTCCTCCATTCCCATCGTGCGCCTAGGCGCTGCTACTTCCCGCCCCGACCGGGTGGTGGGCATCCACTTCTTCAATCCCGCCCCGGTCATGAAGCTGGTGGAGGTCATTCCGGCCATCACCACGTCGGAGGAGACCCTCAAGACGGTCAAGGAATTCGTCGCCGACCAACTGAACAAGGAAGTGGTCCTGTGCCGCGATCAGGCCGGGTTCGTGGTAAACGGCCTGGTAACCCCGTTCCTGATGTCGGCGGTGAGAATGCTCGAATCGGGAGTGGCCACCCGAGAGGACATCGACAATGCCGTGAAGCTGGGATTAAACCACCCCATGGGTCCCTTCGAACTGGCCGATTTCATCGGTCTTGACACCATCTACGAGATCGGCAAAGTCCTATACGAGGAGTTCCGAGACCCCGCCGCCGCCCCCCCACCCCTCCTGGCCCGCCTGGTCGAAGCAGGCTGGACCGGCCGCAAGAGCGGACGAGGCTTCTACACGTACCTGTAGCAGCCCTAACTTCATCAAACGTCTGATCAGTTCGGTTCGGGTAACAGGGGTGAGCCGACGGCTCATCTATTCGAGCAAAGGTCCATGCCCCCAATAGCAGGGATGTCGTCTCGCCCAAGGTCAAGCATGAGTTTCGCCCATTCAACCAGGACCTTCTCCAAGTCCTCCCGCGCCTCGTCTTGAGTTGCGCCCAAGCCCCATGCTCCCCTTGCCCCCTCAACGTAGGCGTGATACCCAGGTAGGTCATCGGTTCGTTCAAAGTAAGCCTGAGAAGCAGCCTTCTCAGCCCAGATACCAATCAGGGAAGTTCTCTCCTTGGTCTGAGTATTGACCTCAATCTGGCCCGCAGCCTTGGTCTGAACCAGGCTGCCCAACGAAAAACCGAGTTCCGGCAGCCTCCTGCTCTCCCCGTTGGGCAGTTCAACTTGTCGCCGTCGCCTCATGGCTGTGCTTTCCTATCCCGCATAGACCCGCCTCCTTTACGAGTCCAGGCAAGAACCTCACCGGTGATGGGTACCGTGTTGTCTGCCATATCACTATCCCTCCACGATGATGCGATCAGGACGTCCTATCGCGAGGATGGGGCAACGCCCCTATTGGTTGGGACTCATTTTATGGTGAAGACCAACGGGATTCCCCAGGATTGATCCCCGTAACGGGCAGTTGGATCAGGAAAACCCGATGTTCTCCCCGGGGGCAAGGACCCGGAATACCTCTTCGGCCACCCACCGCTTGGAGCGACCGGGTACACCCGCCACCTCTCGAATCAGTCCGGCTTGCTCAAGCCGCCGCAGATGGTTCAAGGCGCTCTGATTTGTGATGCCCAGATGTGCCGCCACCTGGCCGGCCACCAGCACCGGGTTGTGAAGCAGTATGTCCACCACTTCTATGGCGCGTGATCGGCCTCCGGTCAACCTGGCTCGGTATTTCTCCCTCAGGTCAGCCAAGACCTCGGCCTGACGGACCGCTTCGGTGGCTTGTTCCAGGACTCCTTCCAAGAAAAAGTTGATCCACTCTGCAAAGGACCCCTTTTCTCGCGACATTTGAAGATGGTGGTAATACGCACTCCTTCTTCGCTCAAAGTAGGGGCTGAGCTGGAGCAGCGGGTTGACCAGCAGTTTTCGATCAGACAAGAGAAACGTGATGAGCAGTCGTCCGACTCGTCCGTTCCCGTCAAGGAAGGGGTGAATCGTCTCAAACTGATTGTGGACCAGGGCAATCTGGATCAGTGGTGGGATAGGCGCCTGCGAATGTACGAACCTTTCCAAGTCGCTCATAGCCGCCACCATCTCAGTGGGGGGTGGAGGGACAAAGGTGGCCCGTTCCAGAGTGCAACCGGGGGGGCCGATCCAGTTCTGAGTTGTTCTGAGTTCGCCCGGGCGTTGCGCCTGCCCTCGGACATCAGATAAGAGAATGGCGTGAATCTCGCACAGGAAACGCGTCGAGATCGGTAGCGTCTGCAAGCGATCAAGGCCATACTCCAGGGCACGGACATAGTTGATCACCTCCCGTAAAGGTTCCGGCTCGTCCCGACGCGCATAGGCATCGAAGACATCCGATAAGGAGGCCTGTGTCCCTTCGATTCTGTTGCTGGCGGTGGCTTCTCGGGAGATGTACGGGTTTGGCAGCAGATAAGGATTGGAAAGCAGTCGTCCCGATCCGGCCAGTCGCCCCAGAGCCCGATCCGCCTCGGACAGCAGAAGCAGAGTGGCGGCGGGCAGATCAATGGACTCGGGTAGCGGCGCCGGGTGGTAGGCCCAGTAGCCGTGGGGTCCTGGCCTCTTGGCGACCCGCCCGAGGGAGGAAGCTGCAAAGTTCTTTGGGTTCACACCCATAAGCATAAAAGAAAGGGCTAGTTCTTTGTGGCTCAGTAAAGGCTGGCGCTTCTGGTCCGATGGTGAACGCGGGACAATAGCTCCGAAAGGTGTGGATCAGATTTCCGCCGCTGTCCACAAAACAGGAGTCTGGTGGCCGACCGAGACCGGTAGGGTAACGCCCTCATGGATAAACAATGGCAACCCATCAAGCCTCTTGATCCGGCGGTGGCGGAGACTCTCAGAGGAGATTTGACGGCATTGGATCGTCTTCATGCAACTTGGCGAGACTTCGCCGACTCAGTGGATGAAAGCCACCGGACTTCCTTGAGACGCCGGACGCTCCGAAGACACGCCATCGAGACCGGCATCATCGAACGCCTGTATCAGATCGACGGTGAGACAACCGAGACCCTGGTAGTAGAAGGTTTCAACCCGGAAGTTGTGGCACGAGTTGACAGTGCTCTGTCCGACGGCGTATTGGAGATGATCGAGTCCCAACTGGCGGGACTGGACATGGTCACCGAATACATTCGGCAGGGCCATCCGCTCACCACCTCCTTCATCAAGGAGCTGCATGCCCTGATCACCCGCACCCAAAGGTTTTACGAGGCCACCGACGCATTGGGAAGGCCGGTAGAGACCCCTTTGATTCACGGGAAGTTCAAGACCCTCGCCAACAATGTGCGCCTGGCGGACGGATCGCTTCTGGAGTTTGCTCCACCCGAACAGGTCGACGGCGAAATTGAAAGGTTGGTGGCGGGGTTCAAAGACATGAGCAAAGCACACCCTGTGGTGTCTTCGGCCTGGCTGCACCACCGCTTTGTCCAGATCCATCCCTTCCAGGACGGCAACGGACGGGTGGCGAGAGCGTTGACATTTCTCTCCCTGGTAAGCAATCATTACCCGCCGCTGGTGGTGGACCGCACACGGCGGGACGCCTATCTGGATGCGTTGGACAGGGCCAACGAAGGAAACCTGGCGCCGTTGGCAAAGCTGTTCACCAGATTGACGATACGTTCGATCCGCTGGGAAATGGAGAAACCCGGACCACCGGCCGGTAATGTCGCGGCACGCCCCGGTGAACTGCACGACACGTCAATCCAGGTATCCCCTTTTGGTTGGTAGATTTGGTTGATCGCTAGCCGGAGGATCATGGGACGAGCCAAATACGGGCTGACCTTGTCCAACCGAAGCGTTCTGCTGGGGCTGTCCACGGTGGATGAGATGGTGGACTTGGCCGTCCAGGCCGATCGGGCGGCGGTTTGGGATTCGGTGTGGCTGGGGGATTCGATCTTCGCCAAGCCGCGGGTCGACGCCTTTGTGGCGCTCGGGGCGTTGGCTGCCCGGACCGAACGGGTGAAACTGGGGGTGGGCTGTATGGCCAGCACACCGCTTCGGGACGCCTTGCTGATGGCCTATCAGTGGCTCAGTTTCGATTTCATGTGCGGGGGGCGGTCGATATTTGTGGCCTGCCAGGGGCAGCGAGAGGCGGGCGGGGGCAAGTTCGAGGAGGAATTCGCAAGCTTTGGAATCGATCCGGCCACCCGAAGCCGGCGCATGGAAGAGGCGGTTGAGATCCTGCGTTTGGTGTCGGAGACCGAAAACGCCTCCTACCAGGGGACTTATAACAGGTTTCGGGACGTGACCGTGCTCCCCCGACCGATACAGCGCCCTCTTCCCATCTGGATGACGGGCCACGCCAACCCCGCATTCCCCAAACTGTCCGAGAGGATTCTGCGGCGGGTGGCCCGGTTGGGGGATGGATGGATGACCACCGCCAACACGCCCGAGAGCCTCGCCTCCAACCTGGCCGCCATCAAGGGATACGGAGAGAAGGGGGGTCGCCCCCTGGGAGACGACTTCGAAGCCTGCCTCTACTACAACATCCACGTCACCGAGGACCCCGACCGGGGAATGGACGAGGTGTTTTCCTACATGCGGGACTACTACAGCACCGACTATGACCGGGCGTTTCTGCAAAGATGGGTGGCGATCGGCACTCCCGCCGAGTGCGTTCGGCGCATCAATCGGTTCGTCCGGGCCGGGGCCACCACCATCACCCTCCGATTGGTCGGCTACGACGAAGCCCACCAGTTCCACAGGGTGACCCACGAGGTGCTACCGGCGCTGTTGGGTTAGGGCGACCATGATCCACCGTTTCGACCACGCGGTGATCGGCGTACCCGATCTGGAAGATGGCATGGCATCCTTTCGCCGGTTGGGATTGCAGGTGACCGAAGGGGGACGCCACCCTTCCCTGGGCACCCGCAACGCCATCGTGCGGTTCGGCCTTGACTACCTGGAGTTACTGACGGTGGAAGACCCGGAGCGGGCAGAGGAGCGGGGGCCGTTCGGAGCGCAACTGGTGGATTTCTTGAGAAAAACCTCGGGACTGGTGGGGTACGTGCTGGCCGGAACCGACCTGAGAAGACCAGCCGATGGGTTCAGGAACCTGGGAATAGAAGCCGACGGCCCCTTCGAGATGGACCGGATCCGTCCCGACGGCCGGCGACTGGAATGGCGGCTGGTGGTGCCGGGCGGATCGCCGTGGCGCAAACCATGGCCCTACCTGATCGACTGGATCACCCCCGAAGCCGATCTCCTGGACTGGGACCCTCCGGGGAACCATAAGTCGGGGATAACCGGTGTGGTGGGAATCGACCTGGTGGTAGAAGACCTGGCCGCGGCCACCCGACTCTACGACCAGGCCCTGGGACTTCGGTCTCACCGAGTATCCGCCTCGGAGTCTCCGGCTCCCGGGACGACCACCCGCAGTTGCCGATATCATTTGGGCAGAGTGTCCCTGAGTCTCAACCAACCCGCCGCTTCAGGGCCGATGGGGAGAGAACTGCACAGCCTGGGTCCGGGACCCTACCGTTTGATCCTTACCACCCCCGACATCTCCGACACCACCCGGGTGCTTGTCCGGCGGGGCGTTCCCTTTTGGGAAACCCCCGAGGGCCTCGACATCGACCCCGAGGCCGCCTCGGGGGTGCGGATCAGAATCTCCTCCGGTTAGATCAGGCTGTCACCACCTCACCGCCCTTGTACACCGCGGAGATCCGTTGGGTGTTGGTGATGTTCTCCAGAGGATCCGCGTCCAGAACCACCAGATCGGCCAGCTTGCGCTTTTCCACCGAGCCCAGTTCGTCGCCCTGGCCCAACAGATCTGCCGCCCGGCTGGTGGCGGCCACGATCGCATCCAGTTCCGAAAAGCCACAACCTTCCACCAGCAGGCGCAGTTCCTCGTGCATGCTGTGCCCGGGCACCACGTACGGGTTGGTGAGGTCGGTTCCCGCCGTGACGTTGACTCCCCCTTCCTGGGCGCGCCCGATGAACTCCATCTGATTGCGAAATTCCACCGGCGCCTGCTCCCAGTCGGTCTCGCTGTAGTCGAACGGGTATGCGTACTGGCCCCACTGTTCCCGGACCGGTCCCGGCATCTCGTCGAGACCCGGCGGATTGACCGCTTCGGGCGTGTTGCCCGTCAGGATGGCCTGAGAGAGGGTGAGAGTGGGGGTTATATAGGTGCCCCGCTCCGCCATCAGAGCGATCAGGCCATCGGCCAGGTCCGACTGCGGATCGATGAATCGCCAGGGCTGAAAGCCGACCAGCGGGTCCAAAATCCGGCCCGTCAGGGCATTGAGTTCTTCCTTTCGCTCCTCGGGCACCAGTTCTCTCCCGATTCGAACGTGTTCCAGAGCGTCCACCCCCACCGTAACCGCCTCTTCCACCGTCACCATGTGGCCGACGTGAGCCGAAACCCGCACGCCCCGGCGATGAGCTTCGGACACCACCGCCCGCAGCACCGGAAGCCGCGCCCACACATACACCTTCAGAAAGTCCATGCCCTGGTCGATCAGTTTGGACGCCTCCCGCCGGGCCGACTCCTCGTCGTCGATGATGGCCAGCCACCTCCACGGCGCGGGAGGATCGGCCGGTCCGTCCAGGATGACACCGGCGCCGAAAAAGCGAGGCCAGTCGGCCCGGCCCGCCTTGAAGGTG
The DNA here is from genome assembly GCA_965220995.1 of Acidimicrobiia bacterium. Classification (GTDB taxonomy): domain Bacteria; phylum Actinomycetota; class Acidimicrobiia; order Spongiisociales; family ZC4RG35; genus Bin76. The sequence goes on from CBDCRL010000001.1 coordinate 96,473, forward strand.
GAAAACACCTCGTCGGGATCAAAGTTGCCGGTGTCCCGAACCGTGGTCACGCCATGACTCAGCAAAGTGGTCATGAACAGGTTCGCCAAAGACTTCGGGTCCTCCACCTGCAGGAAGGAATTGTCGGCCAGCACCCCCACATGGACATGACAGTCGATCAGACCCGGGATAACCGTGGATCCGGAGATGTCCGTCACCTCCGCCCCGGAAGGAACTTCCCACTCTCCCCGCCGAAACACCGCATCAATGCGGTCCCCCTCTATCAAAATCACCGCGTCGTCGATCGGGTCCCTACCCGTACCGTCTATCACCCTTCCTCCCACCAACGCCTTCCTCATGTCTGTGTCCTTTCGCTCGGATTGCCATAAATCTAATCACAGCACCCGCTTGGAACCCTCCGGAAAACGACCGGTGGAGATGGGGCTATTGGTGATCGGGAGCGTACAGGTGCCCCATGCGGGACGCCTTGGTCTCCAGGTAACGGCGGTTTTGATCATTGGGGGCCACCGCCAAGGGAACCCGTTCCCGGATGGTGAGGCCGTAGCCCTCGATGCCTGCCCTTTTGACCGGATTGTTGGTCAGAAGGTGCATCGACCGGACCCCCAGGTCATAAAGAATCTGGGCGCCCACCCCATAGTCGCGGGCGTCCACCGGCAGCCCCAGTTTCTGGTTGGCCTCCACCGTGTCCAGACCCTGATCCTGCAGGTTGTAGGCGTCCATCTTGGGAAAGAACCCGATTCCCCGGCCCTCATGGCCGCGAATGTAGAGCACCACCCCCCGGCCTTCCTCGGCCACCTTGGCCATGGCCAGGTTCAACTGCTCCCCGCAGTCGCAGCGAATACTCCCGAAAACATCGCCGGTGAGACATTCCGAATGCACCCGCACCAGTACGTCTTCACCGTCCCCGATCTCCCCCGCCACCATGGCGACGTGCTGGCGGCCGTCCACCAGAGACCGGTATCCGAAGGTCCGAAACTCCCCCACTGCGGTGGGAATACGGGCGCTGACCACCCGCTCAACAAGTTTGTCCTCGGTTCTGCGGCGATACTCGATAAGATCTGCCACCGATCCGATCAGCAGGTCGTGTTCTTCGGCGAATACGGCCAGGTCCTCGAGCTTGGCCACCTCGCCCTGGTCGTTCATGACCTCGGCGATCACCCCCGCCGGGTACAACCCGGCCAACCGGGCCAGATCGACCGCCGCTTCGGTATGCCCGGCTCGTCTCAAAACCCCTCCGGGCTGATAACGAAGTGGGTAGACGTGACCGGGACGATCAATATCGGCCGGGCGGGTCTCGGGATCGATCATGGTCCGCACCGTCCTGGTCCGGTCGGCGGCCGATATCCCGGTGGTTACGCCGTGGCGGGCGTCAACGGCCACCGTAAAGGCGGTCCCCAGGTCGGAGGGGTCCTTGCGAGGAATCATCAGGGGTATTTCCAGTTCGTCCAGCCGCTCCCCGATGATCGGGAGACAGATGATGCCGCTGGTATGTCGGATCAGAAAGCCCATCTGCTGGGGGGTGATCTTCTCGGCGGCCATGATCAGATCCCCCTCGTTCTCCCGATCCGGATCGTCCACCACGATCACCATCCGACCATCCCGCATCTCGTCGAGCAACTCAGGAATAGAAGCGAATTTCAAGTGCGCAACCCCAAAAGCCTTTCCACATACTTGGCCAGGATGTCCACTTCAAGATTAGCCCGGTGACCCACCGCCCAATTCCCCAGGGTGGTGACCTCCAGGGTGTGAGGGATCAGTGCGACCTGAAAGGACCCCCGATCCACCGCGGTGACCGTCAGAGCCACTCCGTCCACCGCCACCGAGCCCTTGTAGACCAGATACCGCTCCAATCCGTCGGGAACCGAAACCGAGACCCGTTGGCCGTCACCCTCCGACAGGATCTCTTCCACCACCCCCACCCCGTCAACATGCCCCTGCACTATGTGTCCGTCCAGCCTTCCACCGATGGGCAGAGGGCGCTCCAGGTTGACCGCCGAGCCTCCGGCCAACCCGTCCAGGTTGCTTCGAGCCAGGGTCTCAGCCACGGCCTCCACCCAGAATCGGGGAGGTTCGACCCGCACGGCGGTCAGACAAATCCCATTGACCGCCACCGACCCGCCCACCGGCAGTCCTTTTGTGGTGCGGGGAGCCGCAATCCCCAAACGCTTCCCCCGATCGGTCCCGCGGCAGTCCACCACTTCGCCCACTTCGCCCACTATGCCCGTAAACATCAATCCTCCTCAGAGCCTGCGCGGGTAGGTGATTTGGGGAGGGTCGCGAAAAATAGGATGGCCGATGACTTGACTTTGTCCCCGAGGCGCCACACAGTGATACAAGTCAAGCACCTCCCGGTCTGTTCCGACGTCGACCAGACCGGCCGCAGGGAACATATCCTCGGGAAAGCGAAATCCTGTTCTGCGTGACGGATTCGCGTCCCGACCCCAGGAAAGGTGGTGGCGGGGGAGGGCCCTCGGGACAGAAATTTCAGGGCCGTTTTCGCGAAATAGCGTCTGATTTCACAAGTTCTCATTGCCGCCCGACCTTACCCGCTATCCCTCTTGGAACGTCTCCACGCCACTCTCAGGTCCGCCCCCACGCGTCGCACATCCTCGATCTTGATCCCGCGGGCATCCGACAGGGTGGTAAACGGCCCGCTCATCACCGGCAGTCCTTCTCCCCCGGCCATGCGCGCCGCCAGATAGAACACGCCCCGATCAATCAGTCCGGCTCTCCACAAGGCGCCCGCCAGCCGGGGACCTCCCTCCACCAACACCTCCAAGATACCCCGTTTTCCCAGGGCCGAAGCCGCCGCCGACAGGTCCACCAGCCCGTCTCGACCGGGCGCCACAATCTGCCGCCCCTCGGCAAATCCCTCCACCGGGACGGGGACCACGATCAGTGGTTGTCTCTCCCAGAGTTGGCGAATCTCGGGCAGAGGGGCGCCCCCGGCCACCACCACCGCCTGAGGTTGAGGACCCTCATGGCCCGGGATCCGAACCGTCAGCCGGGGATCGTCGGCCCGCAGTGTCCCGGCGCCCACCATCACCGCATCAGCCGCCGCCCGCAGACGATGGCCGTCCTGCCGGGCCTTTGGGCCGGAAATCCATTGAGAGGTTCCATCGGAAGCGGCCATCCAGCCGTCCAGGGTGGCAGCCGCCTTGAGAGTGAAGAGAGGTCGTCCGGTGCGCCGATGATGAAAATAACCGGGATCGGCTTCTTCCACCTCATCGGTGAGGATCGGTCCGTGTACCTCCACACCGGCGGACTCCAGTATCGCCCTGCTCCGTCCGGCCACCCGAGAATCGGGATCGAGGGCGCCCACCACCACCGACGCCACCCCCGCAGTCATGATGCGATCAACACAGGGAGGGGTCCGTCCGTGGTGCACACACGGTTCCAAGGTGGTGACCACCACCCCGCCCCGGGCCCGCTCTCCCGCCTCATCCAACGCCAGCACCTCGGCATGGGGACCACCCGCACCCCGGTGAACGCCACTTGACACCTGCCGTCCCTCCGAATCGAGAACCAGGGCGGCCACCCTGGGATTGGGATGCGGGTGGACCGAAACAGCCATGGCCAAGGCCCGGCGCAGGAGACGGCGCTTGGGAGCAACGGCGATCATGGCGGCGCTAGACCCCCGACAACGACAGGGTGTCGGCGATGGCCATTCGCAAGTCCTCCGCCGCGCGCCTTGGGTCGGACTGACCGAGAATGGCGGTTCCCGCCACAAATACATCTGCGCCGGCGGCGGCGGCCAGGGGAGCGGTGGTCACATCGATACCTCCGTCAATTTGCAGGGCGGTCTGAAGTCCTTCCTGGTCGATCCAAGCTCGGATGGTCTCCACCTTGGAAAGAGTGGCCGGCATAAAACTCTGCCCGCCGAACCCCGGCTCGACCGACATCACCACCACCATGTCCAGATAGGCAAGATGGGGACGCACCACCGAAGCGGGAACCGCCGGGGAAAGGGCCAGCCCGAATTGCAGTCCCAACTCGTGGGCGCGGCGGATAGCCGGAGCAGGATCGGGACACACGTCGGTGTGCACAGTGACGTGATCGGCGCCCGCCTCGGCGAGCGGCGCCAGGAGATCGAGAGGCCGGGAAACCATCAGGTGGCAATCAAAAAAGCTGGTCAGGCCCGGACGGACCCATTCGATCACCGGAGGGCCGAAGGTCAGGTTGGGAACGTAAACGCCGTCCATCACATCCAGATGGAACATGTCGACCACCGGGGCCACTGCCTGCATCTCCGATCGGAGACTCCCCAGATCAGCAGCCAGGACCGAAGGGGCCACGCGAAACTTTCGGATCACAGGCTCCAAGACTAACTTTCGGACCCTCTCATCCGGCGGTCAGAAATCCCAGCTTGCCTCTCACCCCCCTGGCCCAGGCCGCAGCCGCCATCACTCTCTTACCGGACGGTTGGATTTCATCGAGGATCAAGGCGCCCTCGCCGCTGCCGCACCACACTTTTCCGTCCGTTGAGGCCAACTCCCCCGGCCGCAGGGGAAAAGGGGGGTCTGTGAAGAAGCGGGCTGACAGGATCTTCATCCGGTTTCCCTCCCACCGGGCGTAAGCGCCGGGACGGGGCGCCAAGGCCCTCACCTGCCGGGCCAACTCCTGCGCCGGTCGGTGGAAGTGCATTTGGGCGTCTTCCGGTCGCAAACGGGGTGCGTAGGTGGCGTCCCGCTCCAACTGAGGCTTTTCCTTCCAATCCCCCGCCCAAAGGACCGGCCATTGCTTCGCCAACAGTTCCGCTCCCAGAAGCGACAGCCGTTCGGTCAGGGTTCCCCGGTTGTCCTCGCCACTGATCGGAACGGAGACGGAAGCCAGCACGGGACCGGTGTCAAGACCTTCGGTGATGCGCATCAGGCTCACACCGGTCACCGGATCACCGGCCGCGATGGCGGCCGCCACCGGCGCCGCTCCCCGCCAGCGGGGCAGGAGGGAAAAGTGAACATTCACAAAGCCCAACTCGGGTATTTGCAGCATCGCCGGAGTGAGAAGCATCCCATAGGCCACCACCACCCCCATCCGCAGTGGACCCACCGACCGCAACGCCTGCTCCAATTCTCTCCGGTTCTCCGGGCACGCCACCGCCAACCCCAATTCGATGGCGGCTTTCTTCACCTCCGAGGGGGTCCTTTTGGACGATCGCCCCCGTCGTCGGTCTCCCCGGGTTATCACCAGGGCGATCTCACTGCGCTGCGACAGAGCACGGAGAGGGGGAACCGCCGCCGCGGGGGTTCCCAGGAAAACCACCCCCTGGTGCGGGGAACCGGTAGCCGTGGCTATCCCAATGCGTTTTCCCTGATGCTCCGCAGGGCCTGCCTGCGCACCCTGCGATCAAGCCGCTCCAGCAACAGCACGCCGTTGAGGTGATCCAACTCATGCTGCAGCACCCGGCCCAGGAGTTCATCGCCCCCATATTCCACCGGAGCGCCGGAGAGGTCCAGTCCTCGGACCACTGCCCAGGACGGACGGCGAATCGGCCAAAAATACTCGGGCACCGACAAGCATCCTTCGTCGTACTCCCACTCTCCGGAAGTCTCCACCAACTCCGGGTTGATGACCACCTGCGGGCCCTGCTCATCACCGATGTCGAACACGAACACCCGACGGCCCACCCCCACCTGCGGCGCGGCCAGACCCACCCCGGGAGCGTCGTACATGGTCTCGATCATGTCCTCCACCAGTTTCTTGGTCCGACCATCGATCCCTTCCACCTCCCTGGAGGCAGATCGCAACACGGGGTCGCCGAACACGCGGATGGGAAGTACTGCCACAAGCGCTACCCGATTTTAGAGATCCACCGGATCGACATCCACCCGCACCGAAAAGCCCCGATGCCTCCAACGGGCCACCAGGGGGCGCAACCGGTGTTTGGTATCCCACAGGTCGCCTCCTTCCACCAACCAGCGCAGGCCGGAAGAGAACTCCGCCGGGCCGTGCACCGAAACCCCCCGGCTCTCCAACCCGCCGATCTCCCCGCCGATCCGACCGCCGGCCTTCGGTTCGATCCCCCGCACCTCGATCGCCATCAACTGACCCTGCGGTGGGAACCCGGCTTCCACCCGGCGGTCCAACTCCTCCTGCAGAAAGGCAACCCCCTCCCCCTTGCGCAGGGCCGACAACACCCGATGGCCGGGCGTGGAGGTCTGCACCATGAGTCTCCGTCCGGTTCCCGGAGCAAGATGTCCGGCCAGGCGCACCATGACCCGAAGGGCCTCCTCGTCGGCCCGGTAGTGGGGAGCGTAGAGCAACCCATCGGCGTCCACCACCACGACCAGGTCGAACTCCGCCGCTCCGGCCAGCGAGGCCTCGGTGCCCACCTTGACCGGCGCCGACCCCCCCACCAATCCCACCCGACTCTCCCCCAGAAAACGACGCAGTTCGCCGCGCACCCGCTCCACCCCGGCGCCCAGGGGTTCAAAGAAATGCTTTCCGCACTTGCGGCAGTCTCCCAACTGCGTCCCGCACCTCTGGCAGGCCGGCCCCTTCTCCGCCCGCCCTCCGCAGTTCGGACAGCGGCGGAGCGTCCGACAGGCGGCACAGCGCATGGCGGGGGCGTATCCCCGTCGATGGGCAAACACAAAGGCGCCCTTTCCCGAGGAAGCGACCTCAAGAGCCCGCAGGGTGCGGTGGTGAAACAGGCCCCGTCGGCCACCCTCTCTTCGGTCGACCACCTCGACCTGCCCCCACAAACGGCGATGGCCGCGACTGTAAAAGAGATCGGGGCCCAGCGCCAGGACATCCACGCTGGGGAAGGCGCCCACCACGGCCAGAATCGAGCCTTCCCGGATGGCCCGTTCCCGGAGAACGCGCCAGGTTGCCACAGTGGGCGCCTGACGGCTCTTGTGGGCGCGGCGCCCGTCCTCCAACACCACCAGCAGGCCGGGAGACGCCATGGGCCACAGGGTCACCCCCGGGGTTCCCACCAACACCATTCCTCCGTCTTCGATCGCCAACCTTCCCCACACCACGGTTTTTTGCCGATGGGAATGGCGGGGGCCGGCCCCCAATACCCGACCGGGGAAAATCCGGCGGAGGAGGCGGGTGGTCCGCTCCTCCTCCAAAGAGGTGGGCGCCACCACCATCACCGACCGCCCGGCTTCCAGCACCGGACCCAACAGGGGCCCCATCCACTCGGGATCCGCCGGGTTGATCAAGAGGCATCCCGGTCTTCTGCGCCGCCCCGACGCGGCATCCTCCCCCAACCGGGCGGCTTCATGGTCGCCACCCACCGGGGAAGCAGGCATCCGGGGCTCCTGCTCCCGGGGGGGTCGTCGGGGGGCGTTGGGAGGCGCGGTTTTCGCCAGGATCGTGGAGAGGGGACTTACGTAATGATGGGCCGCCCAACGGCACACCGAGAGCAGAGCGTCATCGAAGACCGGCAAATCACCGCTCACCGAGGTGACCGGCTTCAGCTTCCGGGGCGTTCCGCTGCCCTGCTCCACCACGTATCCGGCGGTGTATCCCGCTCCCAGGGGAACACGCACCTTGCTACCCAGGCCGATCCGGCCGGTCAGCTTGGCTGGTACCGAATACCAGAATCCCTGGTCCACCTCAAAGGCGGGTACCCCCGGGACCACCCGGACCGCGGGAATCACCGAGAAAGCGCCGCGGCCTTCAACTGCTCAGTGAAATCGGTCCTCTCCCATGAGAATCCGGCGTCTTCCCGGCCGAAATGACCATAAAGGGTGGTGTCGCCGAATGGGGTATCCCACAGGCCGAGTCGGTGGATCATGTCCTGTGGGCGAAAACTCAGCACCTCCCGCAACGCCTTCTCCAAGGCATCCAATGGGGCCCGGTTGGTGCCGGAGCAGTCCACGTGAAGCGACAGGGGTTCGGGCATGCCGATTACGTAGCTGAGTTGGATGGAGCACTGACGAGCCAGGCCGGCGGCCACCACGTTCTTGGCCGCGTGCCGGGCGGCGTAGGACGCCGATCTGTCCACCTTGGTGGGATCCTTGCCCGAGAGCGCCCCGCCTCCATGGGGTCCGTACCCGCCGTAGGTGTCCACCACCAATTTGCGTCCGGTGAGCCCGGTGTCGGCGCCCGGACCTCCGGCTGTGAAAGATCCCGATTCGTTGATGAGAAACCGGGGGACGCCCTCCAACAGGGCGGCGGGAATCACCGGCCTGATCACCAACCGCTCCAGGTCCTCCCGCAGAGTGGCCAGGTCGATGTCCCGACTGTGGTGAGCGGAGACCACCACATGGGTGACCCGAATCGGCGCCCGGTCCCGATACTCCACCGTCACCTGGGTCTTGCCGTCGGGGCGCAGGTAGTCCACCAGGCCCCGGCGCCGCACCTCGGCCAGCCGGCGGGCCAGCCCGTGAGCCAGATGAATGGGGAGCGGCATGAGAGGGGCGGTCTCATCGCAGGCAAAACCAAAGATGATCCCCTGGTCGCCCGCGCCGATCTCCTCGCCTTCCACCACCATGTGGGCTATCTCACCGGACTGTGCCTGGATGAGGTTGCTGATTTCCACCTGGTCGCAGGGGAACTCGGGGTCTCCGGGCCCGTAGCCGACATCGGCGATGGCCTGGCGGGTAACCGCCTCCACCACGTCCTCGTCGAGGGGGTGAGAGGTCTCCCCGGCCAGCACCACCCGGTTCCCGGTGAGCAGCACCTCGCAGGCCACCCGGGGCCGGGGAAACCCGGGGTGGGCGTCCATCACCGCGTCGAGCAGTCGGTCGGCGATCAGGTCCGCCACCTTGTCGGGGTGCCCCTCGGCAACCGATTCGGAGGTAAACGACCACACTCTGGCGCTCAAAATCCAAATCCTCTCAGTTGTTTTCCAGCAGCTTTTGGACCTCGTTCCAAAGCCGGCCGGCCACCGCGGCCTTGGATTGCAGAGGCCACGGATCGGTGTCGCCGTTGCGATGAATCAGGACCACCTGATTGTTGTCGGACCCAAAACCCGAACCGGGGATGGTGACGTCGTTGGCCACCATCAGATCGACGCCCTTGGCCAGGGCCTTTCCCACCGCTCGTTCAATCCCCCCGGTTTCGGCGGCGAATCCCACCACCACCCTGGGACGCTCCGGACGGCTCAGCACTTGACCGAGCACGTCGGGAGTGGATTCCAACTCCAGCACTCCGGGCTGTTCGCCCCGGGCCAGCTTTTGGCTGCTGACCACCTTGGGACGGAAATCGGCCACCGCCGCGGTCATCACCGCCACATCCGCTTCCACCGAACTTACCGCCTCGGCCATGTCCCGGGCCGAGACCACGTCTACCCGTTTGACTGCGGGCGGTGATTCGAGAGGTGAGCAGGTTACCAATACGGTGTCCGCCCCCCGACGGGCCGCCTCCGTAGCAACCGCATGACCCATCTTCCCCGACGAGTGATTGCTGAGATAGCGCACCGGATCGATCGCTTCGCGGGTCCCGCCCGCGGTCACCACCACCTTCACCCCCCGCAAGGGGGCCTCCCACATTTCCTGAAGGGCGGTGAACAGGTCCTCGGGTTCCATCATCCTGCCCGGTCCCCGTTCCCCGCCCGCCAACCGGCCGCTCACCGGACCCAGGATGGTGACCCCGTCCGACTCCAAGGCGGCGATATTGCGACGGGTGGCCGGATGCTCCCACATTGCCGTGTGCATGGCGGGCGCCACCACCACCGGACCGGGGGCCGCCAGGACGGTGGCGGTTACCACATCGGATGAAAGACCGGAGGCCAGTCGGGACAGGGAAGCGGCGGTGGCGGGCGCCACCACCACCAAGTCGGCCCAGTCGGCCGCCTCCGTATGGGGACTAACCGAATGGGCGTCGTCGAAAAGGTCGGTGATCACCGGCCGGCCGGTGATGGCCGAAAGGGTGTTGACCCCCAGGAATCTGCGGGAGGACCGGGTCATCACCGCCCGTACCCGGGCATGAGCGTCGATCAACATCCGGGCCAAGGTAGCGGCCTTGAATGCAGCCACTCCCCCGGTTACCGCCAGAAGGACTCTTCGTCCCCTGAGCACTAAACCTCCAAGTTTTCCAGGGTCTGGTCTTCTACGGTGGGCTCGACAGTCTTGCGGACCACCTTGTCCTCCAGGATCTCCTCCATGGCGATCGTCAGGGCCTTCCGATGGTAGGTGTGAACCTGGGGGGGTATGAATCTTCCGATACCCTGGCCGAGATGGGCGTAGTAGCCCTGGATGTCACGAGCGCGACGAGCCGCCACCACCACCGTGGAGAACCGGTTCCCGATTTTGTCGACTACTTCTTCGATATTCATTTCTGAGGCCGCCTTTCGGTTCCCTTCGCCGGGAGGGGCGAGTACCGACTCCCGATTATACGGTTCAATTCCTCCACCGTCTCACCGGTTCGGGTGCTGGTAACGACCACGTCATACACCTCGTCCATGATCGGGGTGTCCTGTTCCGCCAACGCCAACCTGCGATTCAGAAACTCGGCGGAGGCGCCCCGCGATCGGAGCCTTCTCTCCAGTTCCTCCGGGAAAGGCGCCTTCAACAACACCAGCACCGCCTGCGGGAAACTGCTCCGGACCGCCATCGCCCCCCGACGTTCGATCTCCAACACCGCCACTCCCCCTCGCTCCACTATTTTTTCCACGGAGCGTTTGGGGGTGCCGTAGAAGTGACCGTCGTATCGGACCCACTCCAAGAGGCGGTCGCCGGCGATCATCTCCCGAAACTGCTCTTCGGTCACAAAGTTGTAGTCCACCTTGTCCACCTCCCCGTGACGGCGAGGGCGGGTGGTGTAGGAAACAACCACCTCCACGTGCTCCTGTTTGCCCAACCGGGCCAAGGCAGTGGACTTCCCGACCCCGGAGGGACCGGATACCACCAATACCAGGCTCGGAATCTTGGCCAAACCCCGAGAAAAGCCTGGTTAGGACAGTTCTCGGAGCAGGGCTTCCCTCTGACGCTCGCCCAGCCCCCGTAAACGACGGTTCTCCATGATCCCCACTGTCTCCATGAGACGACCGGTGCGCTTTTTTCCCAGGCCCGGTAAGGCCAAAAGCGCCGCCGACACTTTCATTCCCCCTACCACGGGATCGTCGGTGCGATCCAATAGCTCGGACATCGTCAAACGCCGATCACTGAGGTCGGCTTTTATCTCCGCCCTGGCCCGGCGGACCGCGGCCGCCTTGGCTAGGGCCTGTTTGCGTTGTTCGGGGGTAAGGGATGGTGGGTTCATCGAATCTCCTAAGTCTTCAAATGTCAGACGTCCATGTGCTGATGATGGCGGACATTAGCCAAAGTCGTATGGTAGAGGCAGAGTCACACGCCGGTATCCAACTCATCAACCTGTTCGGGTGTGGCAACCACCCAGTGGGCGCCGCCCTTGATTGCTTCTGCTATCCCAGAGGAGGATATATCCCTCCAGACTTCGGCGATTCTGGTTAGTGTCCCGGGTTTTCCCACTTCCTGGTTTCCCGACACCTGGACCACCACCCCCACCTCCCGCGCCGGGAACAGTATCCCCCCGGCGCCGGCCCGAACAGCCAGCCTGGTCAGCCGGGAAACCTGGCTTCCGGGAGTGTCGGAGATGCCTACCCCTTTCAGGTCCTCATCGCCGGCCCACCCTGCCTGCGTGGCTGAAACCACCACCGACAAATCGGAGTATCCCGCCGTCTCCGCCCGGGAGGCTTCGATGACCTTGCGGCCCGCCAACCCGGAGATACTCACCCATCGGGCGCCCAGCTTGCCCATTCTCGCCACCGCCCGGGCCACCACCCGGGGATGATCCAAAATACCCAGATCGGCCAGCACCGGTTTTCCCAGGGCCCGTAGCGCCCCCACCAAGATGGGGCCGCGGCCCAGCAGCAAATCGACCCCCACCGCAAAACCTCCCACCCTTTGCGGCATCCCGGAGGCGATTCTCATCGCTCTCTCCGCTCCGCCTTCCCCCATGCGCACCAGCACCTTATCGGTCAGAGGATTCATCCGCCCCAGTCCTGGAGACTCCGCGGCGCCGTGACACCCTCAAGATCCGAACTCATAATCTCCGATGCCGCCCGGGCCGCGGCCAGGGTCGTCATGTAGGGTATTCCCCTTTGCCGGGCGGCGCGAAACAAGTCTCGTCCATCAAAGCGGCCGATGTCGCGGCCATAGGTGTTGACCACCAGGGACACCTCCCCCGACTCGACCATCCGCACCGCCTTGCGGCGACCCTCTTCCCCGGGTGGAAGCGATTCCACCTGCGGGTCATTCCATTGTGCCGCCGTGCGGTGATCGGCCACCTGGGTGAGTCCGTTCGACGCCCAGGCCGAAACCAGCGACCGCCCCTCGTCTATGTCGGATTCCCCCAGCAATATCAACACGGTTCCCGAGTTGGTCAACCGGTCGCCCGCGCCCAGCAGCGCCTTTCCGTAGGCGGTCTTCCAGTCGCTCGCCACCCCCATCACCTCACCGGTGGCTCGCATCTCCGGACCCAGCACCGGATGAGAATCCGGGAAGCGCTCCCAGGGAAGCACCGCCTCTTTAACCCCCACCATCTTCGGGGCTTCCGCCTCCCGGTAGAGGCCCTCGGACCGCAGTTCACGCAGCGAGGCCCCCATCATCACCCGGGCCGCCAGCTTGGCGAGCGGCAGTCCCCGCACCTTGGAAATGAAAGGCACGGTGCGAGATGCCCGAGGATTGGCCTCAAGCAGATACACATCCTCACCCTGAACTGCATATTGAACATTGATCAATCCTCTCACTTCCAGCGCCTCCGCCAACCGGGCGGTGATCTCATTAATGGTTCGGCGAGCCGCAGCATCCAGAGTGCGGGGCGGGGTGATGCAAGCAGAATCCCCGGAGTGGACTCCGGCTTCCTCAACGTGCTCCATAATCCCTCCCATCAGCAACTCCCGCCCGTCGTAGACCGCGTCGACGTCGATCTCGATCGCCGACTCCAGGAATGAATCTATGAGAAGCGGAGCCCCCGCCAGATCGGCCTCTTCGACGTTGCCGTACACCTCATCCAGATAGCCTTCCAGCTCCTCGGGGCCGGTGAGAACCTCCATCCGTCTCCCGCCCAGCACGAACGATGGCCGCGCCACCACCGGGAAACCCATCTCGGTGGCCACCCGGACCGCCTCCGACCGGGACCGGGCCAATCCGTGACGAGGCTGCAGAATGTCCAGCCGCCGGCACAGTTGCGAAAACCTTTCCCGGTCCTCCGCCAAATCGATGGAGGCGGGGGAAGTGCCCGCGATGGGAGTCCCGGCCTCGGCCAGCCGTCGGGCAAGATTCAACGGAGTCTGGCCACCGAATTGGACGATCACTCCCACAGGTTGCTCGGCGGCCACCACATCCAGCACGTCTTCGGTGGTCAGGGGCTCGAAATAGAGGCGATGGGAGGTGTCGTAGTCGGTGGAAACGGTCTCGGGATTGCAGTTGACCATCACCGTTTCGTATCCCACCGCCCCCAACGCGAAGGCGGCCTGCACGCAGCAGTAGTCGAACTCGATACCCTGCCCGATCCGGTTGGGCCCGGCGCCCAGCACCACCACCCGGGGACGAGTGGCCGGCGGCACCTCGTCCTCATCCTCGAATGTCCCGTACATATACGGTGTCAGAGCCGCGAATTCCGCCGCGCAGGTGTCCACCGTCTTGTAGGTGCGACGCACCCCGCGGGCCAGTCTTTCCCGGCGGATGTCCTCTTCCCGGCGCCCCCACAGAAACGCCAGTTGGGCGTCGGAGAATCCGTACCGTTTGGCGTCGGCCCACAGGTCATCCTGGGGACCTCGGATCAAAAGCTCCTCGCGAATCTGCACGATCTCCGCGATTTGATGAGCGAACCACGGATCGTAGTGGGTAAGGCCGCACACCCTCTCGGACGACCATCCTCTGCGCAGGGCCTCGCCCACCGCCACCACCCGGTTGGGGGAGGGTGTCGCCAGCAATTCGGACAGTTGATCTTCGGCCAACTCCTCCAAACGCCCGGAAGCCCGGTCGGCCCCCAACCCCAATCGGCCCGTCTCCAGGCTGCGCAACGCCTTCTGCAGGGCTTCGGGGAAGGTACGGCCGATGGCCATGGACTCCCCCACGCTTTGCATGGAGGACCCCAGGCGTCGAGGACTTTGGGGAAACTTGGCGAAATCGAAACGGGGCGCCTTCACCACCACGTAATCAAGAGCCGGTTCGAAAGAAGCGGGAGTCTGGCCGGTTATGTCGTTGGTGATCTCATCCAATGTGTAGCCCACCGCCAGCAGAGCCGCGATCTTGGCGATGGGAAACCCGGTGGCCTTGGAAGCCAGGGCCGACGAACGGGAAACCCGGGGATTCATCTCGATCACCAACCGACGCCCGGTGCGAGGATCCACCGCGAACTGGACGTTTGAGCCGCCCGTCTCCACGCCGATGGCCCGCAACACCGCGATGCCGTCATCGCGCATCTCCTGGTACTCCCGGTCGGACAGGGTCTGGATGGGGGCCACCGTAATCGAGTCGCCGGTATGCACTCCCATGGCGTCCAGATTCTCTATCGAGCAGATCACCACCGCATTGTCGGCCCGGTCCCGCATCACCTCCAGTTCGAATTCCTTCCAACCCTCCACCGATTCCTCCACCAGAATCTCCGACACCGGGGAGGCGGCCAAACCCCGGCGCGCCACCAACTCGAATTGACGGGCGTCGTGGGCCATCCCGGTTCCCCCTCCCCCCAGGATGTATGAGGGTCGGATCATCAAGGGAAAGCCCAGCCGGGAAGCGATCCGTCGGGCGTCAGCCATCGATCGGGCATATCCCGCCCGCGGGGTTTCCAGGCCGGCGTCCGACATCACCTCCCTGAACCTTCCCCGATCTTCGGCCCGCTCGATGGCCTCCATCCCCGCTCCGATCAGTTCCACCCCATATCGGCCGAGGGTTCCCCTGCTCACCAATTGGGCGGTGATGTTCAGTGCGGTCTGACCCCCCAGGGTGGGCAGCAGCGCCTCGGGCCGCTCGTGTTCGATGATCCGCTCCACCACCTCGGGGGTGATGGGCTCCACATAGGTCTGATCGGCGAATTCAGGGTCGGTCATAATGGTGGCCGGATTGGAATTGACCAGCACCACCCGGTAACCCTCTCGACGGAGGGCCTTGGCCGCCTGGGTTCCCGAGTAATCGAACTCGCAGGCCTGGCCGATGATGATCGGGCCTGACCCCACCAGGAGAATCGACCGAAGATCACGCCGAGCCGGCATAAGGACTACGCCCCCCGTTCCATCAGGTCCAAGAAATCATCGAACAGCCCCAACGCATCGCGGGGCCCCGGAGCAGCCTCGGGGTGATACTGCACCGCAAAGGCGGGAACATCCCGACACTCCAAGCCCTCCAGGGTGCCGTCGTTGAGATTCTGATGAGTGGGCGCCACCGCGCCGAATTCGGATTCGACCACCGACGGCAAGAGATCCGGGCTGACCAGACCTTCCCGGGACGGCGGCGCACCGTCGGCCAGGGACCACAGATCCACCGCGAACCCGTGATTCTGGGAAGTTATCTCCACCCTCCCGTCGGAAAGTCGGCGCACCGGATGGTTCCCTCCATGGTGGCCGAAGGCCAGTTTGTAGGTTCGCGCCCCCAACGCCAGGCCCATCACCTGCTGGCCGAGGCAGATACCGAACACCGGGACCTTCCCCAGAACGCCCCTGACGGTGTCGATCACCGTCGCAAGCGGCTCGGGGTCGCCCGGACCATTGGACAGGAACACCCCGTCGGGACGGGCGGCCAGCACTTGGGAGGCGGTTGCGTCACAGGACATCACTTCGACCTCCAATCCCCGCTCCGCCAATTGCTCCAGGATGTCACGCTTGATGCCCAGATCGATCGCCACCACCTTGCCCCTCGAGGAGCCTTGGGCCTCCACCAGGTACGACCGGGTGGTGGACACTTCCGACGCCAGGTCCTGTCCCGCCATCACCGGCGCGGAAGCCGCCCGTGCGGCCAACTCATCGGCCGCCGCCGCGTCGGAAATGGCGGCGGGCATCGCCCCCTGCTCCCGGATGTGACGGGTCAATCGGCGGGTATCCACGCCGGTGATCGCCACCAACCCCTGGCGTGAGAGGAATTCCGACAGTTCCCCTTCCGCTCGCCAACTCGAATACCGATGGGAATAGGATCGCATGACCACCCCCGCCGCGGCGGTGGCGCCGGCTTGGGAATCCAGGTCGGTCACCCCGTAGTTGCCGATGTGGGAGGCGGTCATCACCACGATCTGCCCGGCGTAGGAGGGGTCGGTGAACACTTCCTGATATCCGCTCATGGCGGTGTTGAACACCACCTCCCCCACCGCGGTCCCCGAGGCGCCCACCGACCACCCCGCGAAGACCTCCCCGTCGGCGGTGACCAACAGGCCGGGACTTGACCTGCGGCGGCGCCTCGTGGCAAAGGGTCCCCGGTCGACCCCGGCGGTGGTCGGGTCGGGTCGGATCCATTTGGCCAAAGTGCCCAGCACCCCGTTGATGAACCGACTGCTGTGCTCGGTGGAGAACTCTCCGGCAATTCGCACCGCCTCGGAAATGATCACCGCCACCGGGGTCCGGGAATGGTGGCGCAGTTCGTAAACCGCCATCCGCAGAATGGCCCGATCAACCGGCGGCAACCGGGAAGACTTCCAATCCCGGGCGGCCCTTTCCACGATCAAGTCGATCTGCTCCATTTCCCCGAGGACCCCTCGCACGATCCGGCGAGCCTTGGGAAGTTTTCCCTGGAGGAGACCGTCGGTATCGGAGATGGGGGCTCTTGACATCTCCATTTCATAGAGCACCCCCAGGGCCTGATGGCGGGGGTCGTCAGAAGAACTGTCGAAAGGCCCGGCGGTCTCCTCCGATCCGGATGGGCCCCTCACACGCGAGTGAGATAGGCGCCGGTGCGGGTATCAACCCTGATGCGGTCGCCCTGTTCCACAAACAGCGGAGTCTTGACCGTGATGCCGGTCTCCACCTCCACTTCCTTGGTGGCGCCCGACACCCGGTCTCCCTTTACTCCGGGCTCCGCATAGGTGACCTCCATCTCCACCGAGGGAGGCAGTTCCATTCCGATCGGCCGGTCGTTGTGAAAAGCAATAGTGAGGGTCATGGCCTCCACCAGGTATCCCGAGTCCTCTCCGACCTCGTCCTCGCTCAGTGAGAACTGGGAATAGTCCTCCAGGTTCATGAAATGAAAACCGAGATCGTCCCGGTAGAGATACTGGTGATCCCGGCGGGAGATGATTGCCCGGGGAACGTCCTCGTCGGCCCGGAAGGTGCGATCCAGCACCTGCCCGGTCTCGGCGTTCTTGAGCTTCATGCGGACAAACGCCTTGCCCTTGCCCGGCTTGACATGCTGGTAGGTGACGATGCTGAACACCCCGTCCGGAAGCGCCAGGGCCATACCGGGGCGGACATCGTTGGTGGAGATCATGTTCGAATCAGGTTGAGCGCCAAAGTCAGATCAAAGTGTAGAGGATCACAACCCGATCGCGGCCAATCCGATTTCCAGATCCGCATGGGTGACGTCAACCACCACCGGCTTTCCAAAATCCGCCAGCAACACCATCTTCGGAAGAGGGCCGCCGAAGCGTTTCTTGTCCCTGCCGAGCAGTTCCAGGACTATCTCGCGCTCAAGGGGTGGGGAGGTGACCGGCAAACCCAGCGAAGCGATTACCCGCCGTTGCCGATCCTGATGAGAAAACCCCACTTTCGCGGCCGAAATCGCTCCCGCCGCCACCATCCCTATCGCCACCGCGTGGCCGTGGGGCACACCGGCGGCGGTCTCCACCGCGTGACCGATGGTGTGACCGTAGTTGAGAATCGCCCGTGTACCCGTCTCATAGAAGTCGGCGCCCACCACGTCGGCTTTCACCTGCACCGCCCTGGGCACCACCTCCTGCAGAGAGGCGTCCAGTTGGCGCTGCTCAAGGAGTTCCACCAGCCCGGGATCTCCTATCAGGCCGGCCTTCAGGGTTTCAGCCATCCCCTCCACCAGCAGACTGCGGGGAAGGTTGCGCAGGACATCAACGCTCACCACCACCCGGGCGGGGTGACGAAAGACGCCAATCTGGTTCTTGCCCTCCCGATTGACCCCGGTTTTGCCTCCGATCGAGGCATCGACCGCTCCCAACAGGGTGGTGGGAACGTACACTGCCTCCACACCGCGCAGCCAGGTTGAGGCCACAAATCCGGCCAGGTCGGTGGTGGCTCCGCCTCCCACCCCCACGATCGTGTCATGGCGGTCAACCCGCCGCCGATCGAGTTCTCCGTAGATTCCCTCCACCACCGCCAGGGTCTTGGCATGGTCGCGGTCGGGAACCTCCAACAGGTGGATATCCAAAGGGGGCGCACTTGCCCGGGCGTTGTCCTCTTCGATACGGCGAGTTACCGCCAAAGCCACCTCGAGCACCGGCCCGGGCTGAGTCAGCACCACCACCCGAGCGGCGGGGTTGCCCGAGCGGGGAGGCAAAAGCGGAGAAGGCAGACCGTCGGAGATCAGAATCTCGCACTGCTCGCCGATCAGGATGTTTTCCACAGCCTCCATACTTCCTCGGCCACCAACTGCCTGGTCTTGCCGTCCATATCCACCACTTGGTGGGCGGCTTCCTCATATAGGTGACGGCGGGCCTCCCAGATCTCCAGGTAGCGAGCCCCCAGATCAGAGTGCCCCTGCAAAAGGGGGCGATTATAGGTCTTTCCCTTGGCGATCAGGGACGAGATGGACGGGTTCAGCCAAACCACCAGGCCGGTGTCCCGCATCAGAACCCGACTGGCCGGATCCAGGATCGCACCACCGCCGGTCGCCACCACCATCTCTCGCCCGTCGCCGGCGATGCGGGCCATCTCGGCGGACTCCATGGCTCGAAACGCCGGTTCTCCCTGCTCGGCGAAAATCTGCGGAATGGTCATTCCCGCCCGGTCCACGATCTCGTCGTCCACATCCAAGAACGGCAGACCGCTTCGGTGTGAGAGCCTCTTGCCGATCTTGGTCTTGCCGGAACTCATCATGCCGATCAGCCACAGCTTGGTGGTCAAAACCGCTCTACCTTCCTCCAGTGCGACTTCCACCCCGACTTCAGGTCGCGGACGGTATCGCCTCCCACCATCCGCTGCACCTCCTGGGCCAGGATTAACGCCACCATCTGCTCGGCCACCACCCCCGCGGCGGGGACCGCGCAAACATCGGAACGTTCCCGGAATGCCTTGTGGGGTTGGCGGGTGTCCACGTCCACGGTTTTGAGGGGACGCATCACGGTGGAGATGGGCTTCATGGCGGCCCGCACTCTCAGGATCCCCCCCAGAGTGATTCCGCCTTCGGTGCCGCCCGCCCGATTGGTCAGCCGGTAATACCCCTCTTGGTCCCCGTAGAAGATCTCGTCATGGGCCACGGTTCCCCGCCGGGCCGCGGAACGGAACCCATCCCCGATCTCCACCCCTTTGATGGCATGTATCGACATCAGGGCCTCCGCCAACCGGGCATCAAGCTTGCGGTCCCAGTGGACGTGGCTGCCAATTCCGGGAGGCAGACCGTAGGCCAGCACCTCCACCACCCCGCCCAGGGTGTTGCGGTCGGCCTTGGCAGCCTCGATTGCGGCCACCATAGGACCCTCCACCTCAGGATGAAACACCCGCACCGGCGACTGGTCGATCGCCATCAGATCGGAGGGATCCGGCAACGGATAGTCCGGAGCACTGACCCCGCCGATGGACACCACATGACTGAACACCTGCACGTCCAAGGCGGCCAACAGCACCTTGGACAGATATCCCACCACCGTGCGGGCGGCGGTTTCCCGCGCCGATGCTCTCTCCAGGATGTTGCGGGCGTCGTGGGTGTCGTATTTGATCATCCCGGCCAGATCGGCATGACCCGGACGGGGGGCGGTCATCTGCCGCCGGGGTTCGTGTCCGGGAAAGGGACTCATCTCCTTCTCCCACTTGGGCCATTCGGTGTTGCGGATAATCACCGCCACCGGGCTTCCCAGCGTGTATCCGTGCCGCACCCCACCCATGATCTCAAACTTGTCCTTCTCCAGTTTCTGTCGATTGCCCCGCCCAAATCCCATCCAACGCCGCGCCAACTCACCGGCCAAACCCTCGGGTTGGATTTCCAATCCGGCCGGTAGCCCCTCCACGACGGTCACCAACCCCGGCCCGTGCGATTCCCCTGCCGTCAGAAACCGAAGCATGCCTCAAGATGCTACCGCCCAGGACACCCCCCGCCTTTCACGGCCCATGCGGGAAGAACCCCGACCCGAAGACTCGGCCCTTTCCTATGCTTGTGGCGGAGCCGACTGCATCGAAAAGGCGCAAAGTGCACACAGCCAGGGAGAATCGTGGTGGACCGGTGGTGGAATGGGGGTACCGCGGGCCGGGCAGACCGGAAAACTGGGGGTCGCTGTCAAAGGACTACCAGACTTGCGCCACGGGCCGACAGCAATCCCCGATTGACATCACCGGATACCAGGTCAGAACCGAAAACCTCCGCAAGATCGGGTTCTCATACGTCACACCCGCACAGCGCATACGAAACGACGGCTTGTTCGTTCACATCGATTTTCCGCCGGGCAACGCCTTCCGAGTTGACGAGCGTTCCTATCAACTGACCTCCGCTCACTTCCATTGTCCGTCCGAGCACCATGTGGACGGTGTCAGCTATGCGGCAGAACTGCACCTGGTGCATGCCGACGACAATGACAGCCTGGCCGTGGTGGGCCAACTGTTCGAGTTGGGTTCCCCCGGTGCACTCATCCAAATGGTTTTGGATGCTGTCCCTCCGGTAGACCAAAAAGCCACCAACCCTCCCGACCTTGGCGCTCATGACTTTCTGCCGCCCCACCTCACCTATTTCCGGTACGACGGTTCCAAGACCACCCCCCCGTGCGACGAACCGGTCGACTGGTACGTGATAAGCCGACCCAGAACCATCTCAACCAGCCAGGTAAACAGCCTGCTCCAACGAAGCGGCGGCCCCAACAACCGCCCCATCCAACCCATCGGAGACCGTTGGATCGTATTGGTGGATCTTCGGAAATTAGTGGGGAGTGGGGAATCCATTGATTGTGGGGGAGGGTCCTCCATAATCGGGTGCTGAAAGCAGTCGCATCTGAAAGGAGGACCCTGTGGAGACTGATGGTAGGCGTATGTGTGAGGTGTTGGTCGGGTTGGGTGACGTGGACTTGGTAGGGGTGGAGGAGCTTTCGGGTGACCGGTTGAGGGTGACGATCAGATCGGGCGCTTTTCGTCCAGTATGCGATGAGTGCGGTGGTGGGGTGTGGTCGAAGGGCTATCGGACGGTGGGGTTGGTGGATTTGCCGGCGTTTGGGCGGCCGGTGCGGTTGCGGTGGCGGAAACGTCGTTGGATGTGTCCTGATGGGGAATGCGGCGTGGGGTCGTTTGTGGAACAGGACGAGTCGGTGGCGCCGGAGCGGGCTTTGTTGACGTCTCGGGCGGGGCGGTGGGTCACTTATCAGGTGGGCCGTTTGGGGCGTACTGTGTCGGAGGTGGCCGCCGAGTTGGGGTGTGATTGGCATACGGTGAACCAGGAGACCGTCCGATGGGGAAAGTCGCTGTTGGAAGCCGACACCGCCCGGTTCGGGCGGGTGGAGGCGGTGGGAGTGGACGAGACCCTGTTCTGGAAGAAGGGCCGGTGGCGTACCAAGCAGTGGTGCACGTCGGTGGTGGATGTCGGTGGGTGTCAGTTGTTGGACATAGTGCCTGGTAGAACCGTAAAAAGCGCGGCTGGTTGGTTCCGGAACCAACCAGAGGGGTGGCGTGAGGCGATCAAGTGGGCGGTGTTGGACTTGTCCGGCCCTTATCAGGTGGCCTACGACCAGGTGTTGCCCCACGCCTTTCAGGTGGCTGACCCGTTTCATGTCATCAGGTTGGCTAACCGCACCGTCGATCAGGTCCGATGCCGGGTGCAGAACGAGACACTGGGACACCGGGGACGCAAACGCGACCCGCTGTATCGCATACGACGGCTTTTGATAATGGCCCATGAAAGGATCGACAGCCACGGCGAATCCCGCCTCCGGGGCTTGTTACGGGCTGGTGACCCCTACGGAGAGGTACGGGATGCCTGGTCGGCTAAGGAAAGCGTCCGGGACATCTACCAGATCGGAGACCCACAACTGGCTTGGGAGTTCACCCAGCAGCTGGCCTCGGATCTGCAGGACCGGTCACTCCCTCCAGAGGTGAACCGCCTGGGACGGACCATCAGCAGGTGGGCCACCCAGATCACCAACTGGCATCACTCGAAAGTGACGAACGGACCCACCGAGGGACTGAACAACCTGATCAAACGGATCAAACGAGCAGCATTCGGTTTTCGGAACTTCGACAACTACCGAATCCGAGCACTCCTCTACGCCGGAAAACCCAACTGGAAACTCCTCGCAACCATCACTCCCCACTAATTTCCGAAGTACCGTATTGGTGCGCTGAACCGGGCCGGCGAACCTGAACGACTCACCGGTAAAAGGCCACCCCACCCGGTGTCGATCACCGGCGGTCGTGGGATGATCTGGCCGAGCTTCGTGACAAAATGGGGAATAGTGAACATACAAATTGTGGAATAGTGCCTTGAGAATTTGCGGATTAGCAGAATTCCGGGCCGGGATCCTGCTCCACACCGGACCACAGTCCGTGACGGTAGGCGACCGACTCCACCTCCGCCCCATCAGCATGCTCTGGTCCAACCCGAACTGATGTGAATCCGGCAGGGTACAAGGATGGTATCAGCTCGAACACTTCGAAGACCTATTCCGAACAATCCCTGACCTTCCGGTCGGGCGACGCGCGATAGCGGAGTTGAGAGCAATCGGGCACCTCTGCCCAGGCGCATCACGGACATTTGCAGTGCAGTGGGTGCTTTCAATGATCGCCTACCCCAACTCCCGGGATGGTTTCCAACAGGAGGTACATGCCTGATGATGGGTTGTTGTCCGGAAACCGTTTTCCCTCGCTCTCATGCATTTGTTCCAGTAACCGAGCATGTCTCACTGCCTGCCCGCGCCTGGGCATGTACATTGCGCCGTCCACCCTCTTTTCTCCGGGTTTGCTTCCGTCATATTGCTTGCGTATGCGATCAGCGTCCTTCTTGGTGAGCCATTGGCGACAGTGCTCAAAGTGGAGAGCAAGCCAAACCTCAAAGCACGGATTTGATACGGCAGTATGGATACCGACCTTTTTTGCCAGGGCCAACGCTTGGTGGAGGTCCGGATGATTGTCCGGCCACTCCACATCAAAGAGACACCAGATTTCGTCAATTTCTCTGCTCTCGTAAGTGCTGCGTTGTAAGGCGTCCTCTGCTGCTTTGACCAGCTTGAGTGGGGGCGTGATACCGATTGTCCCTTTGCTTACCTGGATTTCCACCGCAGCCACCTGATGAACCGAAGGGTCTCCCTTCAGCGCCCTTATGTAGTCCGGTTCCGTTACATCCCCTTCGCAAAACACCAGCAATGTTTTCTTGGGCTTGCGTATCCCGACTTTGCGTCGATTTCGTCTTCTGTGAACCCTTTGTCGAGAACCCCTGGCCATCAGAATCCCCTGACAGACAATCCGATGGTGTTGCGAAGAGCCGCCTGGTCGGCCTCGGGAATGCCCCCAAATCTACCTTGCAGATATGCCTTCTCGAGATTCACCGACCTTCTTACTCTCTCGGTTCCGAATTCGGCAAGGGCTGTGAGGCTTGAAACCCCGTCGGTTCCTTTCTCGGTGAACCACACCTCGTCGCGATTCAACACTTCCAGTAGTGATGGGTCGTGAGTTGTGAAGATCAACTGAGCATTATGGGGATTGGTCAGCGGATCCTCGAAGACTTCGATCAGTTGACGGGACAGCTTAGGATGCAGGCTTGCGTCGATCTCATCAAACAGCAGGACCCGACCTCCTTTGAGTGCTTGAAGCATTGGCGCCAATGTGCGGAACCAGGCCTGCGTACCAGCGGACTCCTCCCTGAACGGAATCCCGTACTCCTCCTCCCCGATATGGCGCTTGAATCGCAGTTCGCGACGGGAGGCATCAGGAGGCCTCTCCCCCTCAGTCACCTCAGTGAATTCCACATCTACGATGG
This sequence comes from Acidimicrobiia bacterium, assembly GCA_965220995.1. Classification (GTDB taxonomy): domain Bacteria; phylum Actinomycetota; class Acidimicrobiia; order Spongiisociales; family ZC4RG35; genus Bin76. The sequence continues at coordinate 120,448 of CBDCRL010000001.1, forward strand.
TCGGATCCGCCCACTGCAACATGCCCAACGCAACCAGCCGATCCTGATCTGTGGACGCGCCGCCCGGTTTCCCCCTGTTGGCAAATAGGCCGAGAGAAGACCCCCCACGAAGATAAGGACGCATCCTCCACACTCCCATGGGAATCATTCCCGAGATTATTCGACCAGCCTTCTCGACATTTGGCATCCGAAAACGGGTGGCCGCCGAGAGAGCCAAGGTAGTTGGACTCATCAGCTCTCTGACGGCGCCGGCGCCACTCAAACCCCTACGGAAACGGATGCCATCGTCTTCCCGCTCGAAAAGGGTTCGCCTCCTGCGCTGCGGATAACTGAAGAGACTTTCATATCGCACTTTCGTATCATCGACCTCAAGCCGGTATTCGTACTCAACCCCATCAGCAACGAGAGACACATCAAAAGCCGATGGCCTGGTAGGACCATCCCTAAAAATATGGGGGGCACGTGGAACATACTCGTCCCAGCCACGAAGAGATCGACCGACAGCCGTGGACAACCACGTGATCGCGTGTAGGAGATTGCTCTTTCCAGAGGCATTCGGGCCGTAGATTCCTCCGACCGTCAGGACCTGTTCGGTGAGGAGCTCGAACTCTCGGACCGCCGGACGATCGGTGTCAACGGCGACCATCGAGAATTCGACCCTATCGAGAAAAGAACGGTGATTTGAGACCTGGAAACTGAGCAACACGGTAAGTCCTCCGAGCCATTGGGAAGCACTTTCAACCCATTCTAGGTGAGAAAATCACGAAATACGCCATCAGAGCGCGTGATATTGCACTTTTAGTCAAAATAGCCTGGGGAAAATAGGACACAATGATCGAATCAACGTCAATGGCCCCTACAGAACCAAAACCCGGCGTCGGTTCATATCATGATCCAACCTCAAGCACCCGCCTTACGTCTCCGGTTGACGGTTTTCGACCACAAAAATGGGGGTGCCCCGCCGTGATGATCCGTGGCGAAGACGAGCAGGATACGATTCTGCCGGTGGCAGAGCGGAAGGCGATGAGGGAGTGGTCACCCCTATCCACCACCAAGCTTGCCGGTGATTCCAAGATCAGTTGGTGGGGACCTTGAGAATCCAGTCGATGTGGATCAGATCGGGGTTGGTGAGAGACCGCCCGTCGGCCTGGGGTTGGCGCTTGTTGAGGGCGAAGATTTCTGGCCAGCGGAGTTCGGATCCCAACAGGGAGCGGGCTATCGAGCGTAGAGTGTCGCCGGGTTTCACCCGGTAGGAGCGGGTTGACTCGAGCATCGTGATCCGCCCGCCGCCGTCGGTGGGATAGGCCGCGGCGGTGATCTTCCCGCCCAGGTCCAGGGCGACGTAATCGGCCAGGGCCTGCTGGTAGGTGACCGGAAGCTGGGTGGTTTTGACATCACCGAGGGGATAGCAATCGCCTCCCCGAGCCAGGAAATCCACCGTTGCCAAAGTCACGGGATCGCCGGGAACCACCGCGCCGTCCTGGACGATCTCCGTGCCGTCGGACAGGGTCACCTTCCGAACCCGCTGGCCGGGGGATCCCACAATCGCACAGTCGGCGGACCGATCCACCTCCTGAGCGGCGGCTTCGGGGGCGTACTCGAAGGTGAACCCCGACACCTGGGCAAACTGACCCCCCGCCCCGGGCAAGCGGCTCACCGCCTGCTCCAGCAGGAGCCGGAAGGTTTCCCGAGGGACCTCCCCCACCATCACGTAGTTGTGAAATACGGCAATATCCCAGGTCATCCCCGTGGTGAAATCCCCGGCGGGGATCACCGAGTCATTGCGGATCCCTCCCCCGTTGATCACCGCCACCACCGGTGAGGAGGCGCCGAAATCGGGGGCAAGATGTGAAGCCCGGCTACGGATGGCGTCTGCCAAAAGATTCCCGACGTTGGTGTCGGTGGTGCGCACCATCGAACGACGACCATCCAGATCGACCTCACTCACCCCGATCACCTGGGTGTCCAGGGCCGCCACCGCCGCCGCCAGCGGGTCGATCACCGCCGCCTGCACCGTGGGATCTGCAACGGTGTCCAAACCCACTCCCACCGAGCGACCCTTCGCTCCGACCACGGCGCCGTCGGAATCGAAAACCACCGTAAGCTCGCCGATGCATCGGTATCCGCCGGGAGCGGTGATCACCGGGACCTGGGCGCCGGAGGCATCCGCCACCATCAGCGGGTATGGACCGGCAGGTTCTTCATCGGGCATGCACGTATCGCCCTGGTTGGCCAACAGATCATCCCCACCGCCGGCGATCACCACGTCCACCCCCGTGAGTTCGGCCACCAATGCCACCTCCTCAGCCACATCCTGAAGATGGCTGACCAGGATGATCTTGTCAACTCCCTCACCGGTCAACTCGGACACTGCCTCGGCCACCGCCGGCGCCACTTCCGAGACCAACACATTCCGGGGACTGGAGATGTTGGCCAGCCAGGGCGTCACCGCGCCAATCACTCCAATCTTCTCATCCCCGATCTCGATCACCACGCTCTTGGCAAGCAAACCGGCCTGCTCCAGAGCAGAGAGAGCGGGCTCACCGGAAAAGTCCAGGTTGGCGGCGAGAAACGGAACAGGCGGTGTGAAACCCTCGATGAACCGGGCAGTCACATCCGGCCCAAGGTCAAAATCATGGTTGCCCAGGGCCATGGCGTCGTAAAGTCCGCTCAGAGCTACCGAGTCATAAAGCGGGGCGCCTTGGCGGGCGAGCGAGACGCCCAGTTCCTGGGAGGCGAGGAAATTGTCCCCGGAAGTGAGAGTGATCACCGCTCCGGTGGCGTCAGCTTGGAGTTGTCGCATGATCGTCGCAAACCGAGCTACGCCCGGATATCCGGCATCCGCGTCTTCCAACAGCTTGGATTCCCCGTCGTTGTTGTGGAGAATCACCAAAGTGAACTCTCCGTTTTCGGCATCCCCGTCCGCGGAAACGACGGGCGTCACCAACAGAAGACCCAACAACAAGGTCAGAGCCACAAGACGCATCAGATGTCCCCTGTCAGGCTTATAGACGAAAATCGCAGACTCCTTTCAGACTGGTTCCGCTCAGACTATTCCCCCGGACCAGGACACCGGTTGGCTCGGCCGGGTCAGGCCCCTCCTGCCGCTCCTGCCACCTTTCTGATGTCCGTCTTGCTTGTGGCGCGGCGTGGCATCCAACTGATCGCCTTCTTGAATCCCTCGTTCAGCAGGAAAAAGGTCGTGAGAGAATAGACGGCGACGACGAACGCCACTATCAATAGCCTCGCGGTGTTGGTTTCCTGCACCGCCCGTTCGGCCAGGTACCCCAGCCCGGAGGGGAAACCCAGGAACTCGGCCACGATCACCAGCGACCAACTCCCGCCCATGGCGAGCAGCAGAGCGGTGCGCAATTCCGGAATCGACCCGGGCACTATCACTTTGTAATAGGTGTGTAAGCGGGAGGCGCCCAGGGTACGGGCGCTTTCGATGTACCGGTCGGGCACGTTGGCAACCGCATTCATGGTGGCCACCACCAGGATCGTCCACACCCCGAAGGCTATGTAGATGGCGATACCAAAGAAGGTGGAGCCCACCACCAACCGCAACCAGGGCGCCGCCACCAGGAGGGGGATCATCCGCAGAAAGTTCATGGGCGCCCACGCGGTTTTGCGCACCGCCGACCAGTAGGGAAGGGCCAGACCGGTCAGTAGACCGAGCGTGAGACCGATCACCATGCCACACAGCAGCCTGACAAAGGTGGCGGCGGAGTGATAAGTGAACGCCAGGAATACGGCCGGCCAGGTCGCCTCACCACGAAAGATGGGAAGAGGCGCCAGCCCCTCGAGATTGAGGGTCACAAACCCAAGGTCAAACCCGCGGACGGTCCAGAATCTGGACATTCCGAACAACGTGTCACCGAACACGTAGTCCCATCCGGGAACCAGGGGATGCTCGAGAGTTCCGTGAGGCACAACATAGGACGCCACCTGCCAGGCCACGAGCAACACCACCCAGGAAATGAAAAAGAGCGGGTTACGGCGCATGCCGGCCCAGAGCATGGGCGGCCCCGCCGCTATCCCCCGCCCCGCCTTCACCAGACAGTCCCTGACCCGACTGGTGCGGAACACGACCGGCCAGGCCCAGAACAGCACCAAGCCGGACACGATTAATGACCACGTGACGTTGATCACACCGTCGGCCTGTGTCCAGGTAACGAAGGGAAGGCCTTCAGGCGCCTGAATCAGCATCCAGGTAATCAGGACAGCCCAGGTCACCCATCCAATCCAATAGAGGCTTCGGAAACGGGCAAGCCGATTCACACTGTCCCCCTACAGACCCAGCCGGCGACCGGCCTCGGACCACTTGGTGAAGGAGCGTATCGCCAGAACCACAATCCCGTCGACCACCACCGCCAGCACGCCGAAGAAGAGAATCAGAGAGATCACCGCGGTCGGACCGTCCGGGAAACCCGTCCCGTAACTCCACATGCGGATCAGAAATCCGCCTCCCATCTGTGGTCCCAGCACCTCCACCAAAGTCCCCAAACCCCAGGCGCCTCCCAAAGCGATCCGAAAACCTCCGGCGATCTCCGGAATCGTTCCCCGCAGATAAATCCATCTGAAAATAGTGCGGCGGTCGCCTCCCATGGTGAGGGCTGATTCAATGATCCCCACCGGTATGTTCTCGGCCGCCCGGCGACTGAAAAAATACATGAGCAGAGCGGTGTACAAGGCAACCACCCCGATGGTGGCCAGCAGGGGATTGTCGATCCCGAACCAGATCACGAAGAAGGGCGCGGCGATGAAAATCGGGGTGGTTCCGAAGAAACCGGCCACCGGGGTGACCACGTCGGCGATCCACGGCAGGAGCAGTGTGCTCAGCCCAACCGTCAAGCCGATCACCGTCCCCAGCGCAACTGCGATCAGAATATTGCGGATGGTCCACGCCAGGTGGAGAATGTACCCGAAACAGTGGTCGGGGAGACCGGACATCCTGCCCCTTTTGAACTCCAACTCCGCCACTAGGTCCGGGCAGGCGTTAACAAACCGCTGCATCATCGGCTCACTGAAAAACAGGTTCTCCCAAAAATGGGTGACGGCGTCGAGCGGCGTGGGAATGAGAGAGAAAAGGGGCGAGAAGGGCGCGGCCGACAACTGCCAGAACAACAGAAAGAGCACCATCCCCACCACCAGGTGCATGAAGTGGGAGACTTGGCGGCGCCGTCTGTTGCGGCGCGCCGTCGCTCTTATTTCAAGAACATCGGTGGCTGTGGTGGTCACTGTACCTCTTTGTCGCCCTCGTAGCCTTGGGAGTGACAAGAAAACCCGATTAGGCCTCTGACCTGGGGCAACATGCCTCAACGGTGTCGGAGGAGGGACTTGAACCCTCACCCTCCTTGGAGGACTAGGCCCTCAACCTAGCGCGTCTGCCATTTCCGCCACTCCGACCAGGGAAGGGAAGTATACCGCCGGGGGTCGGGTTCCGTTCTTGGTTCCGTTTATTCTGACCGGCATGACCGACCCGAACTCCTCCCCGGGGAGAGCCGACCAAATCGACTGGGATGTGATAGTGGTCGGAGCCGGCCACAATGGCCTGACCGCCGCCGCCTATCTCGCCCGGGCGGGAAAGAAGGTGGTGGTGCTGGAACAGCGCGACCAGATCGGCGGGTCAACCGGGAGCGAACAGCCTTGGCCCGAAGTGACGATCTCCACCTGCTCCTATATGGTGGGTCTGCTTCACCCTCGCATCTGCGACGACCTGGACCTGCATCGCCGGGGTCTTCATCTCACCTACCCCGATCCGCAACTCTACGTTCCCATCGAACCGGGAATCGGGATCGTGGACTATCTGGATGAGGATCGAACCTGGTCGGAGATGAGGCGGTGGGCGGCGCCGGAGGATGTCAGGGGTTTCGCAGCCCTGGTCAAATACCTGAAGGGCATCCGCTCCAAGCTGCGTCCCAAAAACGACGATGACCTGTGGCTGCACGAAGCACCCACCCGGCAGATGATCGCCGATCGGGTGGGAAACGATTCACAAGTCATGCACACCTTGTTCGAGCAGTCTTTCGAGGAGTTGGTGGGCGGGTTCATCTCCGATCAGCGCATATTGGACGCCATCGCGGCCAACGGGATTATCGGAACCAACGCTTCACCCCGGGATCGAGGCACCGCCTTTGTCAAATTCCACCATGCTTCGGGGGGATTGGCCGGACCCTCGGCCATGACCTGGGCCTTTCCTCGAGGCGGGACTATCGGGGTGGCCCGGGCGATCGCGGACGCCGCCCAATCCCACGGCGCGCGGATCGTCACCGCCGCCCCGGTGATCGCCATCCTCCCCGGCCGGGGAGTGGAACTCGCCGACGGGAGGATCATCTCGGCCCCGATCGTGGCTTCCAGCGCCGACCCTCGACGCACCTTCGCCATGGTGGACGCCCGGATAACGGACGAGTTCAGGCACAAGGTGGACACCTGGCCCATGGTGGGGACGGTGGGCAAGGTCAATTTCGCCCTCACCCGATTGCCGGTGATCAACGGATTTGCCCCCTCGGGGCAAGCCATGGTGGATATCGGAAGCGGGATGGAGCGGCTCCACCAATCTCATCGGGCGACCACCCGCGGACAATTGGGTCCCATCTGGGCGGAACTCTATCCCCAGACCGCTCACGACTCCACCGTGGCTCCACGGGGCGTGGAGGTGCTGTCCTGTTTTGTGCAACACCTCCCCTATTCGTGGGCAGACGGCCGGAGTTGGGATCATCATCGCGAGCGGGTCGGAGGGCGGGTGATCTCCATGATCGAAGAGTGGTCACCCGGGTTTTCGGACACCATCTTGCACTGCGAGGTGGTGGGGCCGCCCGATATCGAAGCCAAGACCGGCCTCACCGGGGGGCACATCTTCCAAGGCGACCACCTGCCCCCGTACGCATGGGACAAACGCATGCCCTATCGCACCCCCGTGGAGGGGGTCTATCTGTGCGGTGCCTCCACCCATCCGGGCGGAAGCATCATCGCGGCCTGTGGCCGCAACGCGGCGCTTCGTATCCTGGCCGACACCTAGCCGTCGGCGGGGTCCCGGCCGACTCCTGAGAGCAGCCGAGGTTCGGTTATTCGCGGATCAGCGTGCGAGCCTGCTCCCGCAGGTACTGGCGCATGTACCAGGGGCCGCCGCTGCCCGCCCCCGAGGTGCCCGAACCCTTCCATCCACCGAACGGTTGGATGTCCGGCCAAGCGCCAGTGGTGGAACCTGCTCGGCGGTTGGCGTACACAACCCCGGCCTGGATGCGAGAGAAAAACCGGTCCACTTCCTCCTCCTCACCGGCGAAAACCCCGGCGGTCAGTCCGAAAACCGTGTCGTTGGCTTTGTCGATGCCCTCATCCAAAGAATCCACCGGGGTTACCGCCACGAACGGGACGAACAACTCCTTCTCCCAGATCCACGTGTCCTGCGGAGCGGTCACCACCGTGGGCTGTACGAAGTTGCCTCGATCCAGGTCTCCTTCGGTGACCACTTCTCCACCGGAAAGGACCTCGCCTCCGGCTTCCCTGACCGCCTCCACCGCCGACCGGAACCGGTTGACCGCTTCCTGATCGATAACCGGCCCCAGGAAAATCTCCCGCCGCCGGGGGTCACCCAACTGGATTTCGTCGGTCTTTTGGGTGAGCAGATCCACAAATTCCTCGAAAGCGGGACGTTCCACATACACCCGTGAGTTGGCGGAACATTTTTGTCCCGACAATCCGAAGGCGGCGCGCATGACCCCTTCGGCGGCCAGGTCAAGATCGGCCGAAGCGGTCACCACCGCCGGATTCTTCCCACCCATCTCGCATACCACCGGCTTGGGGCGACTCTCGGCCACCGTCCGGTACAGATACATTCCCACGTCATAGGAACCGGTGAAGGTGACCCCGTCCACCTGCCGGTGGTGGGCGAGTCGGTCACCTGCCTCATCGCCGCCCGTGATCACTTGCAGGGCCCCGGAAGGAAGACCGGCCCGGTAGAGAATGTCAGCCAACAGCAAAGAGCCCAACGCTCCGGTGTTGGAGGGCTTCAGCACCACGGTGTTACCGGCCAGAAGGGCGGCGCTGGTTGGGCTGGCCACCAGCGCCATTGGGAAATTGAACGGAGAGATGATCGCCCACACTCCCCAGGGCCGCAGAACCGACCGGTTGACATCTCCCACGCCGTACTCTCCCATGGCGGTCTCAAACCCGCCCGCCTCTTCCAAGCGGTCGCAGTAGTAGTTGGCAAAGGCCACCGCCTCGGACACGTCTCCCAGCGCCTCCAACCTGGTTTTTCCGATCTCAAGGCTCAGGAACCCCGCCAGAGTAGGGGTCTCCTCCTCCATCATGTCGGTGGCCCGGCGGATTATCGCCACCCTGTCTTGCCAGGAGGTGGCCTCCCACTCCGGTTGAAATGCCCGGGCCACGGCCACCGCTTCATCCACATCATCGTCGGAAGCCTGGGAGTAAACCCCCACCACCAGATCGGAGTCGATCGGAGAGCGCTCCACGTATTGGTCGTCGGTGTATCGCTTTTCTCCCCCGATCAAGAGGGGATGAGTCTGCCCGATCTGTTCCGTGGCGGCGGCCAAACCCTCTTCATAGGCTTGGTGCAGAGCCGGATCGTCGGCCGACATGGTGGCGTAGGTGATCTTTCCCATGGTTTCTATACCTTTTGCGCGAATTGCTGGAGGACAGTCCGGAATTTAGCATGGGCAGGCGTGGCATTGATTTCGACTTGAGCTCATGACGTTTATCCAACGCTTGCATGTGATCGACTCCCACACCGCCGGGGAACCGACCCGGGTGGTTACCGACGGTTTCCCCCACTTGGAGGGGGCCACCCTGGCGCAGAAGGAGGCCGACCTGCTGGCCAACCACTGGGATCTGGCCAAGCTTTTGGTGGGTGAGCCCCGCGGTCACGCCCCGTGGCATGCCGTGCTGCCTCTTTCACCCTCCCACCCCGACGCCAACCTCTCCATCCTGATTCTCTCGTCTCTCGGCTCGCTCACCATGTGCGGGCACGCCCTGATCGGTACGGTCACCACTTTGATCGAAACCGGCAGAATCCTACCTGCCACACCCGTCACCACGGTGGTGGTAGAGACCCTGAGCGGCCTGGTGAAAGCAGAGGCCGCGGTGGAGAACAGCAGGGTTCGATCCGTCACTTTTCGTGGTGTGCCCTCGTGGATCGCAGCCCGCGGCCTTCGGGTGGAGGTCGATGGACAGACCCTGGAGGTGGACCTCGGTTTCGGGGGAATCTGGTTTGCCCTGGTGAGAGTCGAACAGACCGGTTTGCCCATCAGGGTGGAAACGGTGCCCGCCCTGGTGGCGCTCAGCCATCGAATCCGCCGTCAGATCAATCGGATGCTCAAAGAACGCTCGGACTGGCCGCCGGGAACCCCCGGGAACGTCGATCAACTGCTTTACTTCGGGCCTCCCGCCACTCCGGGCGCCCACGGACAGAACCTCGCCACCTCCACCGGCCTGGGTTTCGACCGTTCCCCCTGCGGAACCGGAAGCTGCGCCCGCATGGCCTGGCATTTCGAAAGGGGCGAACTTCGGGTGGGAGAGACATTCGTCCACGAAAGCGTGCTCAACACCACATTCACCGGCGCGGTACAGGCCGAAACCGAGGTCTTGGGACGACCGGCCATCACCCCCACCATTACCGGCGCCGCTTATCTGACCGGATTCAACCAATTGGTGCTCGACCAGGACGACCCCCTGGGAGAAGGCATCTTCATCCCCGCCGCCGGCGACACCTGACATAGCAGCAGGAAGGCCGGAACGGGACGATCATTACCCCGAGACAAGGGTAAAATCAGGGGATTGTCCCGGAAAGGGTGGTGTAAATGGGACTATTACAGATACATCCAGGTGAGAACGTACCTCTTTGGGTCGATGAAGCACATGGGGTGGTCCGGATCCCCGGAACCCGTTTGAAACTGGAGACGGTGATTTGCGAGCATCACCGCGGTTCCAGTCCCCAGGAAATCGTCGAGGCGTTTGACACTCTGTCGGTAGAAACGGTGCAGAGTATTTTGGAGTGGTATAGAGGGCGTCGCCAAGAGGTAGATGCCTACATGGTATGGAGCGATGAAAACGCAGATCGCATTCGTGCCGACATCCAATCACGTATCGCAGAGTTCCGGGAACTCAAAGAAAAACCGAGCACGAGACCCGTACAGAGTCAACTCGCTTAGGGGCCGGTTTGGTTCGCTTTCTGGCGGACGAGGACTTCAACAGGGGCATTCTGATCGTGTTGCGTAACCTGGCCGAAGCTTATGAGTTGGAGTGTGAGGTAATCCGCGTTCAGGATACGGGTTTAATGGGGGCCGGTGATTCATCAATACTCGATTGGGCCGCTGCCAATGACCGCGTGGTGCTGACTCACGATCGGAGAACCATGCCACCGTCCGCATGGGATCGTATAGCGGCTGGACGGCCGATGTGCGGTGTGATTGTGGTAGTACAGGGATTGTCAATTAGCAGGGCGGGCCATCTCTTGGCGACCGAAATCAACGTCCGAGCCCATGAGAAACGTGGCTGGGAGGACGAGGTCCTGTTTCTCTGAGAGATTAACCCGAATGATCCTCTTTCGGAGTCCGTCGGTCCTCCGTCACCCACCACTTCGCCAAAGGCTCCCATCCGGTAAACAGCAACTGCCTCATGAGCCGGGGCAAGGACCTCAGCTAGGCAGACTCACCACGGCCGGGGTTGTTGGTTTTGGACAATGCCGAGGCGAACAGGCCTGAAGGTACGGCCACGATGCCCAGGCCGATCAGCACCAGCACCATCGCCAGTATCTTGCCCGCCGCCGTCGCCGGCGCTATGCCCTCGGCCCCCATGGTCAGGGAAGCCACCGACCAGTAGACGCATTCGAAGAGATTCCCATAAGCCTCGTTCACTTCGTGCTCGAACTCCCAGATCCCGTACGATGCGATGAAAGTCATAACCGCCGTAACCCCCGAAAAGAGCGCCAGTTCGTCCTTTATGTCATCGAAAGCCTCCGAGAAGCGATCCACCGCCGCGCTGTAACGGGCCAACTTCAAAACCCGCAGTGACCGCAGCAGACGCAAGGGTTTGGCGGCGCCCAACGCCGCTACGGATGTCAAACCGGCTATCACCGCCAAGAGATCGACGATCCCATAGAACGAGCGCAGGTATCGAAACCGGTGAGGCGCCGCGAAAAAACGCACCACATATTCCACGGTGAACACCACCCAAAAAACCACTTCGACGCCAGTTAGCCAAACATCGAAAGCGCCCCCTTCGGTCGCAACCGTGTGCAGCACCAAAGTGACCAAAGACAGGATGACCACGATTCCCGACACTGCCTCGGTGATGCGTCCGGTCCGCGTGTCCAGATTGAACAGGCGAGATCGGTAATCGCCTGGCATCAACCCTGCCCTTTGACGACGAGCGTCATGAAATGCTGGGCGTCGATAACCGGGAGACCGTATTGACGGGCCTTGCGAGCTTTGCCGGACCGTGAGCGAACGTCACCGGCCACGACAAGACCGCAACGCTTGGTGACCGACTTGACGGGATGAAGGCCTGCCTGTCGCGCCAGGTGCTCCAACACCGAACGGGGAACGGGATCCCCGTCCACTGTGGCCATCCCCGTGAAACAAACGCGCATTCCCGCCGCCAACTTCACGGCCGGTTCATCCAACCGGGGGGCCTCATCGAGTCGGGCATCACCATCGATCACCAGCGCGGCAGCTACCTGATCGTGAAGATCCTGCTCCTCCCGGGTCACCACCCCGTCGGCCAATATCTGTTTAACCAGTCGCTCGTAGTACCGCTGGTGCAGGTCCATCCGATGGTCCTCGTTCAACTGCAACGCCCGGGCGGTGGAGGTCAGCCAGACTTGCTCCTCATCGCTCAATTCTCCATCATCAAGACAACGATCAAGGGTGTCGAGGTACAGCACCTCCGCTTCGGTGGTGGTGCGAGGCCAAGCCGTGCGGAGCGCCAGCATGCTCAGAGCGCCTTTTCTGGGTGGCGCTCCGGGTCGCCTGAAAGTAAGGCCCGTGGACTCCCCTTCCGAACGGCACGAGGCAGGTGATGAAATCCATTCCGCCCACCGGTCCGATCCCGCCAACAACAGCTGTGCCGCAGTCCTGGCATCGTTCAGAGCAGTGTGATCCGGTGGGATGATGCCCGCCTCCTGTGCTGCCACGGACAGCTTTTGCCCGGTAAGCCGGTAGGTGCAGATGCCCTTTCCCGGATCAAAGGTCATGGAGGGAATCCGGCTTATTTCCTGACCGAGCATCCGCAGGTCGAAGCTGATATTGTGCGCCACGAGCAACGCTCCATGAAGACGAGCGGCAATGTCACCCGCCACCGAATGGAACTCCGGGGCGGCCTCCAGCATAGAGGGAGTTATGCCGTGAATATGCACCGGGCCCGGATCCCGGTTGGGCTGAAGCAACGTCTCGTACTCCTCCACAACCTCGCCGTCCACGATTGTCACACACGCGAATTCAACGATCCGGTCGGTGGGGTAAAAGCCGGTTGTCTCGGTATCGAATACCGCGATTCTGGTTGCTTTGCTAAAAGGTCTCATAACACTGCCTCATAATATTCCCCAGGGTGTGACAGAATCCTTCGAGATTGCCTAAAAACTCCGTTTTACAGGTATTTTGCACAGCAAACGGCTCGGACAACAATCAAACGCCCTTACACCGGCCTGGGCAGCAACAGTCTGAAAAAGGCCGCCTTTAGCATAGGATGAAACACCGCGAAAGGAGTCTCCATGCGTCGAGTGCCCGATACCCCCGCGGCCGGAGCGGAACTGGTTCCCTTGTTTCGCGACCATTTGAAACTGTGCAACGTTCAACCGGGCGAAACGGTCCTGGGATTCACCGACACCATGAGCAACGACGCCTATGTCACGGCGCTGGCCGGGGCGGCGCGGGTGCTGGGGGCCAACTTTTTTCAGATCGTGGTGGCCGGCGACAGTGAATGGATGAAGTCCCGGGCGATCATCGACGCCTGGAAGGGATCCGATCTGGTGGTGGGGATTCTCACCACCGAATGGATCTACAGTGACGCTCACAACGCGGCACTGGACGCCGGAGCCCGCACCCTGATGATCGAAGAACCCGAGGACATGCTACGCCGCATGTTTCCCATCCCCGAAATACGACGCCGCGGGGAGGTCAGTCAGGCACTGATGGAGTCGGGAACCACACTGCGGGTCTGGTCGGAGGCGGGGACCGATCTGACCCTCAGCTACGAAGGGCGTCCGGTGGGCATCCAGTACGGCTACTCGGACACACCCGGCCGCTGGGACCATTGGCCATCGGGGCAGGTGGCGCTGGCGCCGCTCGAACACTCGGCCGAGGGGACCCTGGTGTTGGACGAGGCCGACTGCCTGATCAACCTGGGCCGCTATGTGATGTCGCCCATTCGCATGGAACTTCGGGAGGGAAGCATCGTCTCGATCGAGGGGGGCGCCGATGCTCGGCTGGCCCGGGATCTCTTCGAGCGGCCCGCCGACCGGCGCGCCTACGGCCTGTCCCACATCGGATGGGGATACGAGCATCGGGCCAACTGGAACGCCCTGGGCCTGCGGCACTGGGAATGGGGCGGGGTGATGGATACCGAGAGCTATTACGGCAACATGCTGATTGCCTTCGGCGCCAATTTCATGCGGGGCCTGGATGGAGAAAACCGGGTTCCATTCCACTTCGACATCCCCACCCGCAACCACTCCATCTGGGTGGACGACCGACAGATTATCGACCGAGGGAGCTTTGTCATCCCCGAATTGCAACTCGACTACCAGGAAGGAAACGAGCAATGACCAGCCTTTTGATCCGCGACGCGGAACTGCTGGACTGCACCGGCGCCGACCCTCGGGCCGCCACCGACGTGGCGGTAACGGGATCGACCATCAGCGGAATCGGACCCGGCGCCGGGAGTTCGCCCGATCGGGTGATCGACGCCACCGGCCTGACCCTGATGCCCGGCCTCACCGACGCTCACGTCCACATGGGCCTGGTGGATTCGGCGGGAGGAATCGGAGATCTGCCGTGGATCGACTACGTGTTCACGGTCCGCCGGGTGATCGAAAACACTTTGCAGGAAGGGTTCACAACTGTCCGGGACGCGGGCGGTCTCGACCCCCATTGGGCGCGTCTGGTGGAACAGGGGGTGGTGGACGGACCTCGGATTCTTCCGTCGGGGTCGGTGCTGTCCCAAACCGGCGGACACGGCGACCTGCGACCCGCCCATCACCTGGCCCATCCCCGCGGGAGCATCCCCGGCCTGTCGGCCACCCCCGAGATTGTGGATGGCGTGGATGAGGTGCGACGGGCCGCCCGGGAGCAGTTGCGCAAGGGCGCCACCCAGTTGAAGGTTTTCAGTTCGGGTGGGGTTCTCTCTCCCACCGATCCCTTCGACAGCCTCCAGTTCAGCTACGAGGAACTGCGGGCGGCCGTGGAGGCGGCGGCCGACTGGCACACCTATGTGTTGGCCCACTGCCATACCTCCGACGCCATCCGCCGCGCTGTATCGGCGGGCATCCGCTCCATCGAGCACGCCAGCATCCTCGACGAGGACGCCGCCCGGCAGATCGTTGACTCCGACGCCTACGCGGTGGTGACCCTGGCGGTCAAATACGATCTGCTGGCCAACCCCGAAGAGGCCGGGTTGACCCCATCGCAGCTCACCAAGCTCAAGGCGGTGGAATCGCGGGTGCATCGGAGCATCGAGATCATGGGGGAAACCGGGGTCAAGGTGGGTTCCGGCTCGGACATCGTCGGACCGCTCCAGGACCGCCGCGGCCGGGAAATGTCCAACAAGGCCAAGTTCATGAGCCCGGCCGAGGCCATCGCCACCGCCACCACCACCAATGCCGAACTGTTCTACCTGCAGGACCGCATCGGCACGGTGGAAGTGGGCAAGGACGCCGATCTGATCCTGGTGGAGGGCCGGCCGCTGGAGGAGATCGACGTGTTGGCCGACCCCGACCGCATAGTGGCGGTGATCAAGGGCGGACAGGTGTACAAGGACACCCAGGAACGGGTTTCCTCCTCCTGATTGCTGCCCACCGGTGTCCCGGCTTCAGCCTCGCGCCCGCAGGATCTCTCGTTTCACGCCGGCAATGTACGTGATGGTGGGGTTGACCACCTGGGTGGCCCGCGCCTCCAGGACCTGTCCCAACAACAGGACCGCTTCTTCGGGCGCCAGGCCGTAGTCGGCGCCCAGCCAGGCGATCAACTCGCTGACGGCGATCCGGAAAGCCCGCTCGGCAGGACGGCTCGAACCAACCGTGAAGATGCGATCGGGCGTGACGATCCTGGGCCAGATCATTTCCGGAGGACGTTCCATCACCTCCACCCGGAGGCGAATCACAGCCGACGTCTCGATGGCTGATCCGGCGATCTCCCCATCGCCCTGAACCGCATGAACGTCGCCGATGTGCACCAGCGCCCCCCGAACATGGGCCACCAGGCGTACCCCGGCGCCGGGGCAAACCTCCTGCACGTCCAGGTTCCCGCCCCAATGGCCCACCCGCACAGTCGACTGCGCTTCATGGGCGGGGGCCACGGCCACCATCCCCACCATCGGACGGGTCGGGATAGCAAGTCGCTCGTCCCAGATCACCTGATCGTCCCGGATCCGCACCACCCGCGCCGAACGCCGCTTTGAACCGGTGACGGGAGTGCTGGGAAACAGCGGATTGTCGCCCAAAAAAGCCGTATAGCCCACCGGCGCCAGTTCCATGTCCTCGATGAACACCTCGACAGCCATCCCCGGCCGGACGCCCCTCACCCAGATGGCGCCCGACGACGGGTTGGCGCGTTCCACCCGCTCCGACGTGTAGTGCAACCAGTCATCCCGAAGTTCTTCGGGAACACAGGAGATGTCGAGAGCCCGGCCCATCTGAGTTACCACCTCGAACACCTCCCCCGGCTCCACCCACAGGGTCGGCGGGTTGGCGGGAGAGGCCTCGTAATAAAGAGGAGAAGGCTCTTGGCGCTGAGTCACGTTCCCTAGCAGGCTCCGGCGGTGAGGATTTCCGCCAGGCGTTCGGAGCCGATACTCCCGCCGCTCAGTATGCATGCCACCGGCCGGTCCGGACCGTCTCCCAGAGCCGCCGCCACCGACATGGCGCCCGACCCTTCCACCACCAACTTGTTACCCATAGCCAGGGCGGCGACGGCGCGGCGGACCGCGTCTTCGGACACCAGCACCACCCTGTCCACCACCGAAGTGACCAGTGGGAACATCTCATCGACCACCACCGGCACCATCGTGCCGTCACATATCGTTTCTCCGGTCTCGACCCACGTGGGCCGCCCGGCATCCATTGCCGCTCCCAGGGAGGGACAAGCCTGGCTCTGCACCCCGATGACTTCGATGCCCGGCTTCAGTGCTTTGACAGCGCTGCCAATCCCCGACACCAGGCCTCCGCCGCCCACCGGCACATACACGGCCTCCACCTCGGGAAGGTCCTCGAGGATCTCCATTCCGATGGTTCCCGAGCCCGCCAGCATGGCGCGATCGCCCCAGGGGTTGAGGAAACTGTAGGGCTCGTCCTCCCATCCCTTGTCGAACACGTAGTCCATGAGCGCCGAGAACGGCACCGGAACCGGAGTGACACCGTAGGAGCGGACCCCGTCGACCTTGACCTTCGGGGCGCTGTCGGGCAGCAGACTTCGGGCCGGGACTCCCAGTAGGCGGGCCACATATCCCAGGGCCTGAGCGGTGTTGCCGGCGCTTTGGGTGCTCACTCCCCTGCCAAGTTCGGCGGCGGACAGGGATCGGGCCCAGTTCAGCACTCCTCGCAGCTTGAACGATCCGACGGGTTGAAGGCTCTCCGGTTTGAGCCAGATGGAATCCTTGGCGCCCATCGTCTTGTACCGCACCAGCGGGGTCCGCAACACTGCGCCGCTGATGCGACGGGCCGCTTCCTCGATGTCGGCGAGCGACGGCGGGGGTATGGGAGGATCGCCGGATCCGGTTCTCATCTGCTTCATTGGTCCTGCCTTCATTGCGGTCGTCACCCGTGCATGCCGGAGATTAGAGAAGCCGGCGCGCCAGGTAGTCGATCACAACGCCGGGGTAAAGGGGATCGAACGGGCGGGCGAAGTTCTGCATGGTGATCTTCTCCCGCACCCGGGTCTGGTAGTCATCGGCGTCGAACTGGAAGGAGTGGTTGCCGCCCGGGAGGATCCGAAGTTCGACATCCCGGTTTCCGGCGGCCCACAGGGCGCGGACGGTGTCAAAGGCGTCTTCCACCGGGACGTTCAGGTCCTCCGACGAGTGGAGAACCAGGGTGGGCGCCGAGAGCAGGCCAAACTGGTCTTTCGGAGGAAGTTCCAGGTCATAGCGAAGACTCAACAGGTCGCGGGTCCACGGCACACCGTCGATCTCGGCTTGGGCGACCGGACGACCCTGATCGATGGCGTCCACGATGACATCCATCATCAGGGCGTCTTCATAAGCCTTGGGAGCGTGCTCCCTCACCCATGCCGACTGCTCTTCCCCAAGTTGCACGTAATCGCGCACCAGGGCGTAGTTGTACCGGAGCAACTCGGCGATCGACCGATACAGGGCGCCCTGCAGCACCGCCGCGTCGGGTTGGGCTTCCTCCCGGGCCACTCGGCACAGAACGTAGGCCCCGGCGCTGTGACCCAACATGGCGGCCTTCCCGTTGCATTCCGCCAACCCCCTGACCCACCGCCACACCGCACACGCATCGGCGACCTCCCGGGCGCGTTCCACGCCGAACTCCCCGGTGCTCTCGCCGGCGCCGCGGCGGTCGAACCGGTAGGACCCGATGCCGGCTCTCGCCAGCCCGTGGGCGAGGATCTTGTACATGCCGCGCTTGGGAGCCCCGGGAAACCGCCTGGGGTCGGCGTCCGCGTCCCTCAGATCCGAGAACGTCCCTCCCAAGAGGAGGGTCACCGGCCAGGGTCCATCGGTGGCGGGCAGGGTCAGGGTTCCGGCCAGGGTGGCGCCGTCCACCTCGACTAGGCGGTCCTCCTCCCGATAGTTTGCTCCCGCGCCCGGGTTCTTCCCACCCCTCCCGCGCCCGGACGAGTCGACCGTCATGCCTATCCGGGGAAGGTGATCGGTCCCACCACATCCTCGACGTCGTTGGCTTCGATCACCACCCGGCCCCGTTCGATGGCCCCCTGCTTCATGGTGTCGAGGTTGACATTGGGCGGTGGAGGAGCGAAGCTGAGCACGAAGGAAACCGTGGCGGAACCCCGGTTTTCCACCCCGAACGGCATCCCCCTGGGAATGTGCAGGGCATCCCCCGGCGCCAGGGCCACCCGCTCGGTGTCGAGGATCCCGTCGAGATTGCCCTCCAGCATGAACAGCGAAAGCTCGAACAACTCGGCCTCCTCGGCGTCGGGCGGCATGTAGCCACCGGCGGGCACATGCGCCACATAGGAGAACAGTTCCTTGCCCGCCACCAACGGCCGGTAGTAATACCCGTCGTCGGCATGCTGATAGGCCTCAACTTGGGCGAACTTGCGGATGTTCATGATTACCCCCTGGGAGATTTCTGATGGCCGCCTGCGCCGCCCTTGGCGCCGACAGCCTGTGCTCTGCGATGTCGTGGATCATCCTACCGAAAGCCGATCCGACCGGGAGTCGGGCCACCGATTTCCCTTGACCGCCGGTCTCGGAATCATTCCCCGACCCACAGATGTCGAGGCCGGCGCTCCGCCGCAAAAGCTACTGTTTCAGCGGAATGAGTAGGACACGAGCAGTGGGGGCTATCGACCAGGGGACCACCAGCACCCGCTTTTTGATCTTTGACCGCTCCGGGGCGGTGATCGCCTCGGCGCAGCGGGAGTTCCGCCAGATCCTCCCCCGGCCGGGCTGGGTGGAGCATGATCCGATGGAAATTCTCCGAAGCACCGAGCAAGTGATCTCCGAAGCGCTCCGAGCCGCGGACCTGACAGCCAGCGACCTGATTGCGGTGGGGATAGCCAATCAGAGGGAAACCACCGTGGTATGGGACCGCGCCGACGGCCGGCCGCTGGCCAATGCCATCGTGTGGCAGGACACTCGGACCGATCAGATCTGTGAGAGACTGGCCCGAGAAGGAGGCATCGACCGTTTCCGACAGCAGACCGGATTGCCCCTGGCCACCTACTTCAGCGGCCCCAAGGCCGCTTGGATGCTGGAAAACGTGGAAGAAGTGCAGCAGGGAGCGAATCGAGGACGGGCGCTTTTGGGGACCGTCGACTCGTGGCTGGTTTGGAACCTCACCGGAGGAGTGGCAGGGGGAAAACACGTAACCGATGTCACCAACGCCTCCCGCACCCTGCTGATGGACCTTGACACTTTGGACTGGAGCGAGGATCTGCTGGAGACAATGGGAATTCCTGCTTCGGCGATGGGCAGGGTGCTGCCTTCCATCGGCAGGGTGGGAATCGGCGCCGGTGTGCTGCGGGGAGTTCCCATTTCGGCGATTCTGGGAGACCAGCAGGCGGCGCTCTTCGGCCAGACCTGCTTCCAACCGGGTGAGGCCAAGAACACCTACGGGACGGGGTGTTTTCTGCTGATGAACACCGGCGCCCACAAAGTTCCGTCCACCCATGGCCTGCTCACCACGGTGGGTTACCAGATTGCCGGATCGGATCCGGTCTACGCGCTGGAAGGGTCGGTGGCGGTGACCGGTTCCCTGGTGCAATGGCTTCGGGACAATCTGGGGTTGATCTCTTCGGCGCAAGAGGTGGAAACCTTGGCCGCTTCGGCGCCCGACAACGGCGATGTCTACTTGGTCCCGGCCTTCTCGGGACTGTTCGCACCCCACTGGCGAACCGACGCTCGAGGCGTCATAGTCGGCCTTACCCGGTTCGCCAACCGTGGTCACATCGCCCGGGCCGCCCTGGAAGCCACCGCCTACCAGACCCGGGAGGTACTGGAAGCGATGCGAGCCGACTCCGACGTTGCCTTGACCGAACTCAGAGTGGACGGGGGGATGGTTGCCAACCAACTGCTGATGCAGTTCCAATCGGACATTCTCGATGCGGATGTGGTCTGCCCACAGATCAGCGAGACCACCGCTTTGGGCGCCGCCTATGGCGCCGGGTTGGCAGAGGGCTTTTGGGTCCACCTCGACGACCTGCGCCACAACTGGCGGGAGTCCCGGCGGTGGTCCTCGCAAATGTCGGAAGAGGCTCGGGAATTCCTATATGCCCGCTGGAAAGAGGCGGTAGCCCGCTCCTACGGGTGGGCCAACAATGATGAGCTATGATAAGCCGATGGCGAATAACATCGACTCTGTGAACACTGACAATCCCGATCGTCGGGTGGAAAAGGCCGGGTCCTCCCGCATGGTCAGGGTCCTGGGCCGTTTCCTGCCCATTGCCCTGCTGGCGGCCATGACACCGGTGATCTCCCTTCCCTCTGCCATGGCAACCGACGCATACTCCGACATACCGTCGGGTATCCACGAAGAGAGTGTCAGCGCGCTGGCCGAAGAGGGCATCCTGGCCGGCACCGAATGCGAGCCAGGTCGTATCTGTCCCGATTCTTCGGTCCAAAGATGGACCATGGCGGTGTGGCTCTCAAGAGCGGTTGATGGAACCGAACCCCCGGCGGTCACGTCAACTCGGTTCACAGATGTGGACCCTGCAACAGACTGGTGGGCGCCGCATGTCGAGCGCCTGGCCGTGTTGGACATCACCAAGGGATGCGCTTCGAGTCGCTACTGCCCGGACACCGATGTCACCCGCCAGCAGATGGCGAGTTTTCTGGTGCGCGCCTTTGATCTTGAGTCCGCCGGGTCGTTCGGATTCACCGACACCGGAAGCAGTTCGCACGCCGCTGATATCGATGCGCTGGCCGCAGCCGGCATCACCAACGGCTGCTCCCAGAATCCCTTGCGTTTCTGCCCGGGCGAAACGGTTACCAGGGCTCAGATGGCTACCTTCCTGGCCCGCGCCCTCAACCTGGTGGATCTGCCCGGCGATCCATCCTCCACCGGCGCCACAACCACAACCACAACTCCGGACGGCGCCGGGGCCACCGGGCCGACCGGCAGCCAAACCATCCCCGGCGACCTGAATCTTCCCCCCGGCAGCCATAACACCGCTCCTCCTCCTCCCAGCCCCCGTGAGAGCCAGTCCCTCGGCCGAATACAGGTGACCAGAGTACCGGCAACCGCTGCTCTGGAATGGTACGAACAACCGGCCAACATACAGACTCGCGGCGAACATTTTGTCGATGTCTTCTACTGTGATCCAAAGGGACGTTTCAAGACAAATAATCTGTCCGATGCAGTCGAGTTGCTCGATGACACGGTAGGACTGTTCTACCAATGGCAATCATCGGGATTGTTCGAGTTTACCTTCCGACCGGGACGCATTCTGCGACCAACCACCGCCCAACCTTGCATCAATCAGATACGCAACAATAACCTGTCGGCCAGCTACCTCATTATCAGCGATGATCATGACAGAGTCGATCTGGCCACCGTAAACATCGCACGGGCGCTTGCTTTCAAAGGTTGGACTGGAGAACGGGGGAGTAAAGCGGCTGTTCTGTGGGGCTCTTCCGGACCTACCGGACTGGAAGTTGACAGTATACCTCACCGTGATTACTACCTCATATCGGTAATTGACGCTTTGGCCCATACCCATTTGGCGGTCGGTCACTATCCGGCGGGATTGGGTGGAAACTTTGGCGCCTGCGTGGGATCATTGCTTTCCTCGATCCTGTCAGGATCATTCACCGCGGCCGAATACAATTTGGGACGGCCGAAAACGCCGCAGGACTTTGATGGTCGCATCGCTCTTTCATGCCTGCACATACATTTGCTGGGCTGGCCACGCACCAGCACCAATTGTGTTCTGCTGCATTCCTGGTCCACACCGGAGATTCGCGAGTTCACAGTTGGCGAGGGTTCGGCCACCCTCAAGTGGCACCCACCCAACCTCCTGTCGTATGACCGCCCTTTGACCGGATACTACGTCATACTGTCGAATGTCACGTCGGAGGGGGTCCCTGACGAGATTATCAAGCTGCATAGGCTGGACGCCGCGGCTACTCAGCTAACCATGACCGGCCTGTCCCCCATTATTCATCACCTGGAACTCTATCCTCTTTATGCCGCCTTGGCAGAGCCTTTCACTATTCCCTTCAACCACTTCGGAATCCAGGCCCCGGCCGGGCAGGTCCTGGGAGAACCTGCCTCCTCCTCGATCTGGGTGCCTTCGGAGGGAAGATACCGAAGCTACAAGAACTCCGACCGCTACGACATTCGACGGTTCACGCCCAGACTCCCATCAACCACGGTCAAGGTAACTGATCTGGGATCAAACGCATGGAAATACGCCCCTTCGGACAACCACAGATACTATCGCGAATACCGGGTGGACTGGCCGGCGCGTGACGGAGCGACTCAATACATCATTGCGGCCACCAATGGCGACAACGTTCGACTGGATTTATCAAACTCAACAACTATGGATGTGATCGAAAACCTCAGACGCAAGCAGTACGTGTTGACATTCGAATATACGACCTCGGATGGCGCGACTCTCGGTACGAGTTTGCTGGCGCCTGCGGTATCATCGGACATCGATCTGGTGCTGCAAGTTTGCTTTGACGAGCATGCATTTGCCGACTGTCATGATTACGCACACTTCACTATTACAGTGAACCGGAACGCAGGAACAACCACAGACCCCGGTCCGGTCACACCGGACCCGGATTCCAGTTGCGACGAGTTCGTGCCGGATGGCATTGCGGAAACAGAATGGGACACCGCGGATAGACCGACCAACGCGCAAGTTGCAGAAGTCGGCACAGGCCATTTTTCGGACGGAACCAGCGGGACCGAGGTAGTGGTAACCTGGGACGCGGTTGCGGGAGCGACCTTCTACAAAGTGTCCAACCCCATCTACGACCCTTGTGTAACATATGATTACAATGATCCCAACGCTCCTTTCTTTGACCATGAGCGCACCTATCACGAATCGACGGTGCATTCCAACAGAAAGCCCTTCTGGTTTTGGGAACCCAACACCGAGTACACCTTCACGATCAGAGCTTGCCGTGAGACTCCGGTGGTTACCGGCGGCCAGATTACCGATTACATAAGGGAATGCACGCCAAGCGTCGAACACACACTGTCGTATAGTCCGTAGGCTTTCCGTGGCTTTAGCCTTTCCCGACGTTTCCAACAACCTGTTTGACCTGAGTGATTACTGCAGCGTGGTCACCGGCGCCGGCCAGGGCATCGGTTTGGCGCTTGCCAAAGGCCTGGCCCACGCCGGAAGCGACCTGGTGCTGGTGGACCGAAACGCCGACACTCTGAAAGAGGCCGCCGGGGAAATCGGGGAGATCGGCCGGCGGGCGACCACCGTTCATACCGATGTCACCGCCCACGGCGCCCCTGATCATATCGTGGCGGCCGCGCTGGAGTTGAGCGGACGCATCGACGTGCTGGTCAACAACGCCGGAGTGATGGGATATTCGGACATGTTGGACGTCACCGACGAGCAGTGGGACCACATGTACGGGATCAACCTGCGGGCGCCGATGCGAATCATGCGAGCCGCGCTGCAAGAGATGAGCCGAGCCGGGCGAGGAAGTGTGATCAACATCGGCAGTTCCTGGTCGTCCCGGGCTTCGATCTTCAACCAGGACGGAGGCGGGGTCGACTACTGCTCGGCCAAAGCCGCCCTGCAGGCTCTCAGCCGGGCCGCCGCCCAGGATGTGGCGCCTCACGGGGTCCGGGTGAACGCCATCGCCCCGGGGGCCGTTGACACCCCGATGCATGCCCACCACCGAGAGTACCTCTTCTCCTATGAGAAATACATCCCGATCGGCCGCATGCAGGTGGCCGAAGACCTGATGGGCCCGGTGATCTTCCTGGCGTCGGACGCCGGCGCCTACGTGACCGGCCAGACGATCCATGTCAACGGCGGCCTACTGATGGTGGACTGATACTCTCTGCTGTCAGGCGCCCTGCCCGAACCAGGAGGTTGGAATGTTCACTCGCCCGCAGGTCTGGCAAAGGATCAAGGACACCCTTGCGGAGGGAAAACCGGTCATCGGAGCGGGCGCCGGAACCGGGATTTCGGCCAAATTCGCCGAGCGGGGCGGGGCCGATCTGATCCTTATCTACAACTCGGGCCGGTATCGGATGGGAGGGCATGGGTCGAATGCGGGTCTGATGCCCATCGGGGACGCCAACGCCATCGTGATGGAGATGGGCGAGCGGGAGGTGCTGCCGGTGGTGGCGGACACCCCGGTGATCGCCGGGGTCAACGGGACCGACCCTACCCGGGTGATGGATCACTTTCTGGGACAGGTGAAGGCGATGGGGTTTTCGGGTGTGATCAACTTTCCTTCGATGGGGTACATCGACGGCCGGTGGCGCCGGAGCCTGGAGGCCACCGGATTCGGCTATGACAGGGAGGCGGAAATGATCCGCAAGGCTTCGCAGCGGGGACTGTTCACCCTGGCCTACTGCTACGACCCCACAGAAGCGCCGATGATGGCCGAGGCCGGAGTGGACGTGATGGTCGCTCACCTGGGACTGACCACGGGTGGCAGCATCGGCGCCGATGACTCCTTTACCACTTCTCTGGATGCCTGCGTGGAGCAGGCGATCGAAACCCGGGAGCGTTCGGAGGCGGTCAACCCCGACATTCTGGTGGTCTTGCACGGGGGGCCCCTGGAAAACCCCGAACAGGTCGACCTGGTGATGCGCGCCTCCGGTTGCCCCGGTTTTATCGGCGCCAGCACCATGGAGCGCCTGCCAACCGAAGTAGCCATCGAGAGCACGGTGCGAGGCTTCAAAGACCTGACCGTCTGAAGAGTGCCTCTTACCCACCGGCGCCCGTTGCCTACCGAGGCCGTCCGGCCATGAGCCGGGTGGTGGTGGCCGGAGCTTTCGACACCAAGGCCGAGCCACTGGGACTCTTGGTGGAAGAACTCACCCGGCTGGGGGCCTCTCCCATCGCCGTCGATACCGGACTCTTCAGTGGCGCCCCTGGTTGCGACCATCCCGCCGAAGCGGTGGCCGAGGCGTCCGGGTACTCACTTCCGGCGCTGGCTGGCCTCGGTCGGGCCGGGGCCAACTCGGCTATGGCGGAGGGCGCCGCGCTAATTCTGGGAGGCCTGGTGGAGAAAGGCCGGGTGGGCGCCCTGGTCTGCATGGGAGGATCGAACGCCGCGGCGCTGTTCACCCACCTGGCGGCGGTCATCCCCCTGGGAGTCCCCAAGGTGCTGATGTCCACCTCGGTGGCCGGAGAAACCCGGCCACTGGTGGGTGGGAGTGACGTGACCATGCTCTACCCCATCTTGGACATAGAGGGAGAGAACCGCATTCTCCGTTCCATGATCGAGCGACTGGCGCGGGTGACGGTGGCCCTGGTGGAATCGGGACCACTGGACGACCGACGGGGTTCGGCGCAGTCGGTGGGCATGACGATGTATGGGTTGACCAACCCGTGCATCACCCACTGCCGGTCCCTCTTGTCCACCAAAGGCTTGGAATCGGTGGTTTTTCATGCCAACGGAACGGGTGGGAAATCCTTTGAGTCCTTCCTGTCCGAGGGGTTTCTCTCGGCGGTGATCGATGTCACGATCAGCGAGATCACCGACGAACTCTTCGGGGGCTTGTGGCCCGCCGGGTCCGGGCGGCTGCGAACCGCCGCCCGGGTGGGAATCCCCCAAGTGATTGCCCCCGGAGCGATCGACATGATCTGTCTCGGCCCCCCGGACACCCTGCCCCAAGAGTTCCGAGAGCGGACCGTTGCGGTTCACAACGACCTGGTGACCCTGGCCAGGACCACTCCGGCCGAGAACTACCGCCTGGGGGAAGTGGTGGCGGAACGTCTGGGCAGTCCCCGGGCCGAGGCAACGGTGCTGGTACCCATGCGGGCTTTTCGGCCCTCGACACGAAAGGGGGTCCGTTCTGGGACCCCGCAGCCACCGAAGCCTTCGTGGCGGGAGTGGAATCCCGCCTGCGACCCCCGGTTTCCTTGAAAAAGGTAGACCACCATATCAACGACCGCCGGTTTGCCGAGGCGCTGGTGGAAACGCTCGTCCCTTCGATTGTCCCCCTGAGGTAGAACCGCAATGGCCTTTGACAACCTGTTGCGACCCGGATACATCAACGGGATGTACATGCGAAATCGCCTGATCGTGGGCCCGATGGAGAAGTCTTTGGCCAACCCCGACGGCAGCCTCAACCAGCGCTACATCGCCTATGCCCGTCGCCGGGCGATGGGCGGGGCCGCGTTGATCCAACTGGAATCCACCTATGTCTCCCCCGAGGGGCGGGGCAATCCCTACCAGGTGGGGTGCCACGGAGATCATGTGATACCGGCGCTGGCCAAGATGGCTCGGGAGATCCACCGGCACGGGGCCAAACTGGCCGCCGAACTTCACCACGGGGGACGCCAGGCGTCGATCACCGTCCATCACCGCCGCCCGATCGCTCCATCGGCGATCGGATCCACCTTCATGGACACCGGATCGGTCCCCCGGGAGATGACCCTGCGGGATATCCGGCGGGTGATCGACGACTTCGGGAGGGCGGCCGAACGGTGCCTGGCCGCGGGAGTCGACATGATCCACCTCCACGGAGCGCACGGGTATCTGTTGGGTCAGTTCCTCTCCCCCCTCTCCAATCGACGGACCGACCGCTACGGCGGGTCTCTCGGTAACCGGGCGCGCTTTGCCTTGGAGGTGCTTTCGGCGGTGCGCAAAGTGGTGGGTGACGACTATCCGATCGGATATCGCATCTCGGCGTCCGAGTACCTGGAAGGCGGCTTGCAGGCCGAGGAAGCTGCGCGCTTCGCGGTGATGCTGGCCGACGCCGGGATCGACCTGATAGACGTGGCGGGTGGGACGTATGAGTCGATGTCAAAGATCTTTCAGGGCCCCGAAGCGCCCAAGGGGGGTTTCGTAGCCGAGGCCGCCCTGATTAGCCGGGCGGTGGGTGACCGGGCGCCGGTGAGCGTGGCCCAGCGGATGAACGACCCGGTTTTCTCCAACGAGGTGATGGAACGGGAGGGTTTTGAGTACGTGACACTGGCCAGGGCCTTTCATGCCGACCCCGATTACGTGATCAAACTCACAGAAGACCGAGCCGATGAGATAGTTCCATGTATCAGTTGCAATACCTGCGTTAACCTGACAGTGGCCCGAATTCCCGCGGGTTGTGCGGCCAATCCGGTCAGTGTTCATGAACTGTCGAGAGGCGATCTGCAGCAGGCCACCGCGCCGCTGCGAGCGATGGTGATCGGCGGCGGTGTGGCGGGGATGCACGCCGCCCGCTTGTTGGCCCTGGGGGGTCACGATGTGTCACTGCATGAACGGACCGGCCGATTGGGGGGCCAGCTTCACTATTTGCGCCGAGCGCTGCCCGACTACGGCCAACTGGTCGACTGGTTGGAAGAAGAGTTGACCAGGATCGGGGTGGGGGTGGAGTTCCAAAGAGAGGTTGGCCCCGAGGATGTACGAGAAAAAGACCCCGACGTGGTGGTGGTGGCCACGGGAGCGCGGGGAGGTTATCTGTGGGCCGATCAATCCGATCCGACCATCCCGCTATTCGATGTCTTCTCAGCCTTGGAACGGCCGTCCACAGAGTGGGAGCGGACCGTTGCGATACTGGGCGGGGATCACGCGGCCTGCCTGGTGGCGCTGCATCTTCGAAGGTTGGGCGTGGAGGTCCACGTTGTCTCCGGCCCGGTTTCTCTGGCGTCTGACGGGGAGTTCAACGGGTTGCTGGTGGAAATGGAACTTGATGCCGACCCCGGTGTGCATGTCCACCGGGAGACCACCGCCGAACTCATCAGCGGCCGCCGGGTGGCGATCCAGACTCGGGGGGATCGCGGTTGGCTGGAAGTGGGCGCGGTGGTGGTGGGAGGGCGGGTTCCCAACAACCACCTGGCGGATGCACTGCTACAGACCGACCTGCGGGCCGAAGTCTTTCCCATAGGCGACGCCGTCCGACCGCGGGACCTGTACACCGCCGGCCAGGAGGCCGCCGAGGTGGCCGACAAGTTGAGCCTGATGGGCAGATCAATGCCAGTCGTGGGCGGTGGGCATTGACAGGGGACGTTGACGGACTGGATGGCGCTGGCGATCACCGATGTGGCGCCGTCCCATCGGGAGATCACGCCTCGCGCCAAGATGACCTGGCTGCCGAGTTGTTTCCGGTAGCGAGCGAACACGTCCAGCCAGATAATCAGTTGCAGGTCGGCGGTTCTATCTTCGTCACCCGACGCCACCGATCACCCAACCGAACGGCACGGGTTGATGATGGTTTCCTTCCCGCACAGAAACTTGGGACGGCGTCGCCACCGGTGATAACGGAAACCCAAAGACTTCCATCACCGGATTGGGTGTGGCCAGGCATCGGACGGCAGCGACCGGTATGCTCCACTCCTAGGGCTTTCCCAAGAGGGGATCCGACACATGCCTGAGAGTGACCAAGTAAGAATCACCCTGGAAGAGGTCCATCGGGTTACCAAGGCGGCGCTGCGAGCCCATGGAGCATCAGCCGAGAACGCGGAGGCGGTGGCCCGGACCATCACCGCAGCCGAACGGGATGACTGCAAGGCTCACGGTCTTTTTCGGGTGCCCTTTTATGTGAAGGGCCTGGATGACGGAAAAGTCAATGGAACGGCGGTTCCCGAGGTAGAGGAGATCTCTTCCGGTTTGGTGAGAGTTGACGCTCACCGCGGCTACGCCCCGTTGGCTATCCGGGTGGGCATAGAACGGCTGGCTGACAAGGCTGGGACAAATGGGATTGCCGCCGTCGCCATCGTCAACTGCTATCACGTGGCAGCCCTGTGGCCCGAGGTGGAGTGGTTGGCCGAACGTGGCTTTGCCTCTTTCGCATTCACCCAGTACATGGCATTCGTGGCGCCAGCCGGGGGAACCCAACGGGTCTACGGCACCAATCCAATGGCTTTCGGCTGGCCCCGGGAGGGCGCTCCCCCTGTGGTGTTCGACCAGGCTTCCAGCGCCAGTTCCCGGGGAGACCTTCTGCTCCATCACCGGGATGGCAAGCCCATACCCCCCGGATGGGCGATCGACACGGATGGCAATCCGACTTCCGATGCGGCTGAAGGTCTGAAAGGCGCCCAATTGCCGTTCGGAGGGTACAAAGGCGCAGCCCTGGCCCTGATGGTCGAACTGCTGGCCGGGGCCCTGATAGGCGCCCCCTTCAGTTTCGAGGCCACCGAGACGGATCCCCGGGAAGACATGCCGCCGTTGGGCGGAGAGTTGGTCGTAGCGATCGACCCCACCCACTTTCACGCAGATCCGCAAGATCCGCTCAGCCACTCGGAGAGGCTTTTTGGTCGGGTGCTGAGCCAGGAAGGGACCCGCTTGCCTTCCGATCGGCGTTACGCGGCTCGGAAGGAGACCATCCCCAATGGGGTAATGGTGCCCGGGGACTTCTACCGGACGTTGCAGGATATGGCGGCCGGCGCCGATTGACCGTTTTCACCCGCTGACCGGGGCGTGAGCCTCCGACCTAACGGGTTCCTTCAAAACTATCTCGGAGGCGCGGATCCAAGATGTCTCGTCCCGCATCTCCCAGAGTGTTCAGCGCCCAGACGCTGACGAAGATCAGAATGCCGGGGAAAGTCACCAGCCACGGGGTGATGCGGATGTAGCTGTAGCCAACCTGGAGAAGGGTTCCCCAGGAGGCGGCAGGGGGTTGCACGCTGAGGCCCAGAAAACCCAATGACGCTTCGGTCAGGACCGCCACCGCCAGACCGAATGACACCTGGACTATCACGGGCGAAACGATGTTGGGGAGAATCGTCCGGCGCAGCAGCGTGCCGGGTTTCACGCCAAGGGCAGTCGATGAGACAACGTAGAGCCTTTGTTTTTCGACGACCACCGCATTCCGGACCACTCTGATCAGATAGGGCACGGTCATGAGCGCGATGGCGATCATCAAGGTGGCCAGGGATGCGCCGAACAGCGCCACCACCATCAACCCGATGAGGATTCCCGGGAACCCCAGAAGAGCATCCGTGGTACGCATGATGACGCTGTCCACGATGCCTCCCAGCAACCCGGCCATCATCGCCAGCGGGACGCCGGACACCACGGCCAGGATCTCCGCCGCCACCGCGATGCCGAGCGAGATTCGGGCCCCGTGAGCCAGCAGGGTGACCATGTCCCTCCCGGTGTCGTCCGTGCCGAGCCAAAACCGGGTTGACGGGCCGCTCAAGGCCGCGTCGGCATGGATTTCCCGAGGGCCGTAGGGGCTGACAAATGGCCATATCAGGGCGAACACCGCGATGAGACCGAGTGTCACCGCCGCGGCCAGGGCTACGCGGTCCCGATTCACCATGGTCTTCCAAAAAGTCATCTCAGCCTCGGATCCAGAACCCGGTAGAGGAGTTCAACCAGGAAATTGACCAGCAGGAATGCCGTTACAAACAGAAGAAGGGCCGCCTGTAGCACCGGATAGTCCCTCGAAGTAACCGCGTTGACCAGGAGCCACCCCAGGCCCGGGAACGCGAAAACCCACTCGATCAGGACGGCGCCCCCCATGAGCGTGCCTGCCTGCAAACCGACGATCGTCAGAGCGGGCAGCAGGGCATTGCGTAAGGAATGCACCCAGATGACCCGGCGCCCGGACAGGCCCTTGGCTCTCGCCACGTCCACGAACTGCTCCGAAAGGACGTCGAGCATGCTTGACCTGACAAACCTCATGGTTGGGGCGGCCAGGGTTATGGCCAGCGTCACCGCGGGTAGAGCAATGTGCATGGCCCACTCGCCTACGCCCTCGGCAGGCGAGACGTAACCGGACGCCGGAAAGATCTGGAACTGGATCGCCAGCACCAGCACCAACAGGATTCCCAGCCAGAATTGCGGTATCGCTATTCCGGCGCTGACGAAACCGGTCAGGAACCGGTCGATCAGACTTCCCCGCCGCAGTGCAGCCAGGACACCACCGGGAACCGCGATGAAGACCGACAGGATCAGTGCGACGACCGCCAATTGCGCCGATGGCCAGATCTTCTCGCCGATCACCTGCTCGACCGGCAGGCCATTCACCACGGAGTTCCCAAGTTCGCCTCTCACAATGTCAGACAGCCAGCCTCCGTACTGAACCAGGAGGGGATCGTTGTAACCGAGTCTCTCCCTCGCCGCTTCCATTTCTTCGAATGACACGCCCGGCTGACCGCCGTACATGGCAAGAACCGGATCGCCCGGCGCCAATCTCATCGCGAAGAAGAGAAGGGCCGACGCGATCAGCAGAACGGGGACCGCCTGGAGGAAACGCCGAAGGGATGCCTTAAGGATCTCGCTACCTCACTCCTGGTCCACAAAGCTTCCGTACAACTGGCCGGGCGCATGCGGACGGACTGTGTGCGGCCCGATGTCCCGCCACATCCGACGAGCGACACTCCACATGTCAGGCTCGTTCTGAGGGACCGAGGCAATCTGGATACCCACCGGCAGCCCATCTCGATGAAGGCGCATGGGAAGGGTCAGGGTCGGGTACTCGACCAGGTTGATGGGCGCGGTATACCGGGTCTTCCTGGTCAGCAGCGCCTCGACGTTCGACAGGTCGATCGGACTGCCCGCGCCGTCATCCTCCTCGCACCGAGCGAAGGCGCGCGACCACTTCAATGAATACGGTCGTACCGGCGTCACCGGGGTCACAAACGCATGACAGTCACTCAGTTCTTCCGCATATTGCTGCTGAAGTCGAAGCCGGGCGCTCAATGCCCCCGAATACTCCTCCC
This sequence comes from Acidimicrobiia bacterium, assembly GCA_965220995.1. Taxonomy (GTDB): domain Bacteria; phylum Actinomycetota; class Acidimicrobiia; order Spongiisociales; family ZC4RG35; genus Bin76. The sequence goes on from CBDCRL010000001.1 coordinate 152,139, forward strand.
GCGAGGTCTTGGGTCCATCGGCAAGCAATTGACGTGACGGGGCTGATAGCACTCCTCTGACTTCTTCGGTCAGGTGCGATTCGAGGGCCCGCGAGTACTCGTAGGCGAATATCTTCCAGATTGCATCCCGGACGTGGCGACCCAGACCTGGCAGTTGCACACTAACCGTCGAAAAGCCGCAATCATGCGCCCAGGAGCGCACCTCCTCCTGCAGATCGGCATGATCGTCGTCCACTTCCTCACCGTCGAGATCAAGAATCCCGATACAGGGAGTTCCCGAGCCGGAGCGGGATGGAGCGTGGGGACCGTTGTACCCGTCCACTCCGCCTCCGCCCGGCGACGGAACGGTTTGAGCCAGGAGGTCCATCTCCCGGGTCATGACGCCGATGGCATCCAGAGTGGAAGGACCCGGCCAGATGCCATCCTTGTGCCAGGCCTGTTTACCGGACGGTTTGTAGGAGAGGACGCCGCAGAACTCGGCTGGAATGCGGACGGATCCGGCCGCATCGGTCCCCAGAGCCGCACTGGAGAGCCCGGCGGCAACGGCCGCAGCCGAGCCGCTTGAACTGCCTCCGGGGATCAGGGAGTGATCCCATGGATTCACCACCGGCGGCAGCCCGCAGCCCGGAGCGCCGTAGCCGAGTTCGTACATGTTGGTCTTGCCTTTGACCACAAAGCCTCGCCGAACCAACCACTTGACCCAGGTCCCGGAGACCGTCGCGTCCCGCTCAAGCACGGGTACGCCCAGTCCGGCCGCCAGGGGGAAGCCCTCCACGCCAATGTTGTCCTTCACGGCCAGCGTCATGACCTGGTCCTCTCCCCACGAGAAGTGGGCCTGCGATTCGCCGGCTTGGACCCGGGGTATCGGGCCCTGCAGGTTCTCCCCATCGTGACACACCGCCACGAAGGCGTTCAACTCCTTGTTGGCCGCGTTGAACTCTCGGCGGTTTCTCGGGTGACCGAGGTCCTCCTTTCTCATGTAAGAGGAGCTCCTTTCGAATTCATGCGTCGCAGGATCGCCTCACGGCCCTGTTCCAGATGGATGCGAATCAATGAGATTGCCCGCTCCTCGTCTCGGCCGCGGTAGGCATCCAGCAGCTCCTCGTGGTGCTGCCGATCCCTCCTCAGCTCGGCGACCGGCGCGCCGGCCTGCGTCCACTGATACCGTTCGCAAATGCCCAGCAACCGGTCGTATATCGAGAGCAGATGGGGCATTCCCGACGGCTCGTACATCGATCTGTGAAACCTGGTGTTGAGTCCTATGAGAGTCAGGGGATCCTCCCTCTCCGTCGCCTCGCGCATCTCGCCGAGAAGAGACTCCAGAAGACCCGTCACGGAGTCGTCGGCCCTCCTTATCCCTTCGGCCATGGCTATCGGTTCGATCGCCTTGCGCAGGGAGTACAACTCGTTCACCTCCCCAAGACTCAAGGGCCGCACCCGCATGGAGGAGTGGGGTTGAAGGGTGACATATCCCCGCTCCGACAGCCGTCTCAGCGCCTGACGGATCGGAGTTCGACTGATTCGATAAGTGGACTCGAGGTCCTTTAGGAGGATCCGCTCCCCGGCCTTCAGTTCTCCCAACAGGATTGCTTCACGGATGGTGCTGTAGGCAAAGTCTTCGAGGGTCCTGTACATCGGATCGTTGGATTGCGGGTTTTGTGTCATAGGGCGATTCATATCACCACCAAGCTGGCTTGTATGAGGTCTCTGGTGTACTCGGTGTCCGGCCGGGTAAGCACCTCTTCGACGATGCCGGTCTCGATGGTCTTTCCTTCCTTCATTACGATGACTCTGTCGGCGAGCATGTTCATCACCCCCAGGTCGTGAGTGATGAAAACGAAAGCCAGTCCCTCCTGCTCTGCCAGAGAGGCCAGGAGTTCCAGTATCTGCGCCTGGATACTGACATCCAGTGCAGAGACCGGTTCGTCGCATATCAACACCTGAGGCTCGACCGACAAGGCTCGGGCGATCGCTACTCTCTGGCGCTGACCACCCGACATCTGGTGCGGATATCGATCAGAGAATGAGGGATCCAGGCCCACCCGCTCCAGCAACCGACCGGCATGGCGCATCGGAGGATCAGGCGAATCGAGGGCGTGCGCTCGCGGGCCCTCCATAAGCAGATCGACAACCTTGCGCCGCGGATTGAGGCTTCCGTAAGGGTCCTGAAAGATGATCTGTGCCCGCCGCCGCATATCCCTGAGTGCGCTCTTGCCCAAACCATCGAGATCGGCCCCGAGGATCTGGCGATGGCCCTCCACAACCGCGTTACCCGGCTCCAGTCTTATCAGGGCGCGTGCGACAGTGGACTTTCCGCTCCCTGATTCTCCCACCACTGCAACAGTCTCTGCTTTCCTCAGCTCAAGGTTGAACTCTCGGACGGCCGGAAGCGCTTTCCTTCCATAGGAGAAGACGTGCCCTTCCCGGTAAGCGACAGACAACCCCGCCGCCCTGACAATGACCTCTTTCCTGTCATCGGTGGTTTCTCCATTCTCCGTGTCGGACAGGGCAGCACGCACCATCGCTGTAAGGAGAACCGGTTTCGACATCCCTTCACCCGCATCAGTCACAGCCGGATCATTGCCGGGTTGAACCCCCAACGGGTAGAAGCAGGCCGCACTGTGTAGATCCCCGTAATCATCAAGAGGGGGAGAATGACTTCGACACTTGATCTCGGCACGAGAACACCGGGGGGCGTATACGCATTTGTCCCAGATTGACTCGGCGCCGATCGGGGCGGTGCCCATGATGGGCCGGACCTCGGTCCGGAAACCGCCGTTCAGGTCCAGGGGACAACTCTCAATCAGGCCACTGGTGTAGGGGTGGCGCGGCTTGGACAGGACGTCGGGGGTTCTGCCTCTCTCCACCACACGCCCGGAGTAGAGCACCGCCAATCGGTCCGAAACGTTGGCGATCACCCCCATGTCGTGGGTGACCAGCATCATGCTCAGCCCCATGCCGTCCACCAGGGACCGGAGAAGCTTCAGGATCTGGGCCTGCGTGCGGACATCCAGCGCGGTGGTTGCCTCGTCGGCGATCAACAGCAACGGATCGCAGGCTATGGCCATGGCAATGGCCACCCGTTGCTGTTGGCCGCCTGACAACTCGTGGGGATAGCGGGCGAGGAACTCCTTGCGACCCGGAAGTTCCACAGCCTCCATCAACTCGACCAACCGCTCTTCCCGGTTTCGCTTGGTCAGGGACAGATGCGCCTTGAGCACCTCCTCCACCTGGGTCCGTACTCTCATCACCGGGTTGAGGCTGGCCATGGGATCCTGGAAGATGGTTCCGACCACAGAACCCCGGATCTCCCTCCAGTTGACTTGAGTAGACGTCAGAAGGCGTCCGCCTACACTGATCGAGCCCTCCGTAACGTTGATCCCCCTGGGCAGAAGCCCTACGATGGCCTTGGAGGTCAGGCTCTTTCCCGCCCCGGACTCTCCGACCAGCCCGAGACATTGGCCCGGTTCGATGTCCAGGCTCAGGCCCTTGACCAAGTCCACGGGGTCGGCGCCGACTGCCTCGAGAGACAGGGTCAAACCCCTGATCTCGAGCGTCGGCGGACGACTGCCCCCTCTTGATGGTGGTGCGTTCCCGGTCATGGCCCTGTCAAGATCGAAGATCTAGGGTAGATCGAGAATCCGGACCGGATTCTCATGGAAGATCGTTTGGAATTCCCGGTCACCGAACCCGACTTCTCGCAGAGAGTCGAAAAAGTCGGTGGCGCAATATGGGTAACCACCCCCGTTGAATGCACGCAGATGCGAACGGAAACACACGTCGTTGGAAATCACGACGCGATCAATAGAACCTCGCTCCGCCAGCCACACCAACCCGGCGATGCGGACCTCGACATCATACGGAAAATGGGGTCTCACCGTGTCAAAGCCAAGGGTGACACCCATATCCAGCAACTCCGACCAGTACTCTCTCCGGGGAACCGTGTCAGAGTGGCCTATCACTATCCGCTCGGGCGGTACCCCCATTCTCAGCAGGATGTCGGCTTGCACGATCCCCACCGTGCTGCGAGCAGCATGAGTGTAAATCGGGACTCCTGTTTCCAGTTGCGCAAACCCCCCGGCGCGCAACACTCTCTCCTCCGCCGGGGTCATCGGATTCCGATATGCCCCGATTTCTCCGATGATGCCCGGCCGGATTCCACTTGCGGCAGACCCATGGGTTATCTCGGATATCAGTATGTCGGCCAGTCCGTCAGAAGTCGTGTCAAAGACCTCCTGTGGCAGGTATGGGTCCCGGTACCAGCCACAGCCGCCAACGATGTTGAGTCCGGTGGCCAAAGCGATCTGTCGCAAGGTTGCAAGGTCCCGCCCCAGTCCGACGCTGGTCACATCCACCACGGTTCGCACGGGAGTGGCTGCCAGGTGGCGAAGCTCGGTGATGGCAAGGTCAACGTCATCGAGCAGATGATCCGAATTGCCGGAGATCCGGTACAGGTCACACATGATGTGCTCGTGCATCAACACCGCACCAACCTCGGTGCTCGGCACTTCCCCCGTCACCGTTACGACAGAGCCCAACAGCCCTCCTAACTCCTCAGCGCCCCGGCGAACGCTTCGATCACCCGTCCGAGGTCGTGTTCTCTCGACTCCCGGTTGACCACCAGCCGAACCGTCCGGCTCACCGACCGAGGTTTGGCCAGCACACCCTCGGCTGCAAGCCGCCTGCAGAATTCTGCGGCAGTCACGCCGGTGAGAACGTCCAGCAGGACGATGTTCGTTTGGGGGGCCTGGACCGCCAACTCGGATTCGAAGTGCCGGGTGAGCGACCGCGCCAACTCCCCTGCCACGCAATTGTCCAGGTGGGGATCCTCCATGTTGTTCTCGAGAGCCTCCAATGCCATCGCGGCAAACAGGCCCTCCTGGTGGATGGAGGCGATCCCCAGTTGACCCCGCAGGCTCCTGGCCCGTCTTATCGCATCCTCGGGTCCCGCCAGCACGGCGCCGTAGGGTGCTCCCAGGCTCTTGTTGAGGCTCAACGCGACAGTGGTGACCGGGTCGCACAGATCCCCGATGTCGACGTCGAGCCGAGCGGCCGCATTGAAGATTCTGGCCCCGTCAACATGAACGCCGGCCCCGTATTCGAGTGCCGTGCGGGAGACTCTTCTCATATCCGCCAGGGTTGCCACCGTTCCTCCGGCGTTGTTGTGGGAGTTCTCGACACAGAGCAAGCCGAGAGGCGGCAGTCCGAACAGGGCGGATCGCTCGACCGTCTCGACCACCAAGCCAAGGTCGGCAACGCTTCCGGAGCGAGGCACCGGTACCAACTGAACCCCGGCGGTGACTGCGGCGCTGTTGGCCTCCAGCCATCGTATGTGCGAATCAGCATCGACGACGACGTTCTCGGCCGGTCTGGCGAGCGCCATCACCGCCAGGAGGTTGGCGGCGCTGCAGGTGGGAAGGAAGACAGCGGCTTCCTTGGCGGTCAGTTCGCAAACGGCGCGCTCCAATTCTTCGGTATGTGCCTCGGGCCCGCCGTCTGTGCCGGACTCGACGGCAGACCTGAGACGAGCCAGCATTGCGTCGGTGGGCCGGTTGTAGGTGTCGCTGCGCAGGTCGACGAATCCCGGTGATGAGCCCCTCACACGCCTGCGGGGGGAAAGATCGGCCGGAGCGGGCTCGGCCATCAGACCGGCCCCGAGACCGGTAGGTACACGCTGCACCGCTTCTCCGGTCCGCTTGTCAAGGTCTGCTGTGCAGGTACCAGGCGAGCATCCGAGTAGGGATCGGTCCCAAGATTGTGACTCCGGTCATAATCGGGATAGTCACTACTGGAGATCTTCACTGCCAGGCGAGATCCTTTCGCCAAGCGATAGACGGTCGGACGACACCGGATCCGGATCGTCTCCGGCTTACCCGGTTCCAAAAACTCCTCTTGATCGATCCCGTTGCGGTACCTGGCCCGGACGAAGCCGCTGGCAATCAGAGTCGATCCGCCGTCCTGGCGCTCTTCGGCAATCCAGGCACAGAAGTCGGTGTCGACCGCGGTGCTGGTCACCAGGAGGTCCAGAGTCACCGATCCTCGCAGTTCAAGCGGTCGGTCGATAGGGTCGCCGGCGAATGACAGCACATCCGGTCGCATGTCCATGTAACCGACATCGAAGGGGCCGTAATACGCGTCCTCGTCCACGGCGGATGGAACCGGGTCCCTCGGGTCGTAGGTGTAGCTCCAGGTCACGGTCTCCGGAGACGGAGACTCCGAGAGGGCGCCACCGTTCTCCCCGGTTGTGAGATAGAGGCGTTGAGAGGTACCCACCACCTCAGACCAGCGGTCAGCCTCCCTCCACCGGTTGGAACCCTCCCCCATCGCGAAGTAACGGATCGGAGGTCCGGGGAACAGGGGTCCGGGGGTTCCCTTCAGCACGAAGTCGGACCATTGGACCAGGACATCCGGATAGGACCACTCGGCGGCCTCGCCGAAGTCGATAGTTCCCCGATACCGGCTCAGATCGTATTTGGGATCCATGTGCTTCCAGGGCCCCACGATCAGATAAGCGGGAGATGATTCGTCCCGACGTTCTTGCAGAAGGTCGTGGAGTTCGATCACACTGCCGACGTCGATGTCGAACCACCCGGTGAGGAGCAGCACAGGCCCCTCGAACTCTTCACACCGTTTTATCCATGACAAATAGTCGTCCGGCCTGCTTTCGAGCAGGCTCCGGTAGTGCTTTGAAAGACCTCCCAGCAGGTAGTCCGGCAATTCGATCCATGGGAGGAACCACAGCCAGCGGCTCCTCTCCACCGTTCGCCAGTTCCGGTAAGCCGACTCCTCATCGAGAGAGCGGCCGACCCGGCCGGCGCGTCTCCGAGAGTCCGGCCCCATGCGGCCGACATACCAAAGGATCCGCCTGGCAGGCCGCAAGACGGGTGAATCCAGGGCGCTCATCGGGAGGCCGGACGGAAAGATGGCGTCGGGTTTTTCCTCCCCGTCGATAGCCACCTTCCACTGCGTCCAGGCCCCGTAGGAGTCACCCCACATCGCGACGGAGCCATCGCACCACTCCTGGGCTCTGATCCAGGACACGGTCGTCGAACCGTCCCGGGCGTCACTCTCGGGGTTTTCGTGAAATGGCACGAAGTCGCCCTCGGATTCGAAGCGTCCCCGAAGATCCTGGATTGCCACCGCGTAGCCGGCCTCGACCGCTTCAGCGATGATCCGGGTGTAGATCATCCTTCCATCTTCCACCCGGGCCTTGTCGTAAGGCGTTCGCATGAGCAACGCCGGGTAGGGCCCCCCGCTTCCGGATGGAAGGAAGATATCGGTTGCCAGCCGAATACCGTCCTCCATCGGAAGCGGGGTCGTGAAAGATTCCACGATTTTCACAGGCTACCGGTTCACTTATCGGTGAGCCACGCCTCCCTGTAATCGAGGTCTCCGCTATTGAGGTGCTTGAGATCCTGAACGCGATCTCGGACACCGTGGAACCACCGGTCGAAGTACAGGATCGGAGTCGGAACTTCCGCGTTCCAGATTTCCTGAACCTCACCGTAGGCCGCTATGCGAGCATCCAGATCCAGTTCGGCCGCCGCATCCGCCAGAAGCTGCGAGAACGACTCGTCACCGAATCCCCAGGGGTTGACGTCGGGGTGGGCGAGGTTCCACAGGAAAGCCGGATCGTAGTCGGGCAACGCCGCATTGGCCACGATGGCGCCGGGATCCGGGTGCGGCGTGAAGGCTTCGCTCCATCCACCCAGTTCCGGCATGGCGACATTCAACTGGATCCCGATCTTTCCGAGGGACTGCTCCATCACCTCTCCGATGATCCGGGTCCACGGCACGATGTTGAGTCCCACGTAGCTGAGTTCAGTCACTCCCACCTCTTCGAACAGCGCCTTGGCGCGGTCCAGGTCATACGGGTACTCGGCTAGACCGGGAGCCTCTGCCCAGTGCCCCGGAGGCAGCAGGTTGTTGGTCGGCACCGCTATTCCCGTGTCGAAGAACGCCAGGGTGTTGATGGTGTCGAGATCGAGCGCGTGAAGCAGCGCCTGGCGAGCACGAACATCGTCAAACGGTGGGGCGCCGTTGTAGATGCTCATGTACGTGACAACAGAAGAACTGGGAGCAAAGAGCGTGCGCAATTCGCCCTCCTTGGCGATCTGCTGAACGAACCGCGGCTCAAGCTGCCAGTAGATGTCGACGTCCCCGGCGCTCAAAGCCGTGAACAGGCTGGTCGTGTCGGGGTTCACCGTAACTTCGACTCCGTCGAGGTAGGGCAAACCTTCCTCCCAGTAGTTCTCGTTCCGGGTCATGATCAGGCGCTCGTCGGCGACGTAGTCGACCATCGCGAAGGGACCGGTTCCGATGCCTTCCTGGGCAATGGTCTCACCCGACCCGTCGGGAATGATCATGGCTCTTGCCAGCCCCGCCAGCAGGATCGCGGAAGGCGCGGACAGGTGCAGGACAACCGTGTGATCGTCAACCACCTCGACCTCTTCGATCGTGGATACGGCCTCGGCGTAGACGCCTGCGTTGGTATCGGGGTGGAGCAACCTGTCGAGCGAGTACTTGACGTCGGCAGCAGTGAATGGTTGACCATTGTGGAACTGCACACCCTCTCGCAGATGGAACGTCCAAGCTGTTCCTGAATCATCAATATCCCAGGACACAGCCAGATCCGGAACCGGTTCGAGTTCCTCTGTGTACCGTGTCAGGCCGCTAAAGAGACCTGGCCAGGCGTTGCGGTTGTTGTAGATGCCGAACTGGTGCGGATCAAGCGTTTGAATGGGCTGCGGCGTTCCCAATTGCAACACCCCGCCTCTCTTCTCCGCATCCGGGTCGACCGGGGCAGGCGCGGCGGTGGTTGCCGGCGCGGCAGTGGTTGCCGGCGCGGCGGTGGTGGGCGCAGGCTCTGGCTCATCTTCCGCGCACCCGGCAAGCAGTGACACGGCCAGGCAGAAAGTAATCGCCACTTTCAGACCCAGCCGCCACCCGCCTGAGGCCTGGCGGCTATGAGGGTTAATCATGTTCCTCATACCAAAACTCCTTATCTTGGTCCAAATCCTTCTGTGATATGTGATCACAGATCACTGACCATAGCCTTGGCGCCGGGAGATGTCAACCGAAGAGCGGGCCATTGATTCGCGACCTATAAGCCGCCGACCGGATCCACAAGGGCGATGCGGACCTCACCCCTGATTCAATTCGAGAGAGCTGCCGCAGGGCGACCGCTTCTCAGGGTCCCTCCAGTAGTCGGACCGGAGTGTCACAGAAGATCGTTTGGAACTCGCTGTCGCCGAACCCGACCTGACGTAGCTCATCGAAGAAACCGGTCACACAGTAGGGGTAGCCACCCCCGCCCAACATGCGAAGATGCGATCGGTAGCAGACGTCGTTGGAAACCACCACCTGATCAAGCGACCCTCGCTCGGCCAGCCAGGTGAGAGCGGAAACACGAACGCCCACCTCATAGGAAAAGTCAGGCTTGAGGGTGTCAAAACCCAGGATGACGCCCATGTCCAGCAGTTCCGACCAGTAGTCCCGGCGGTCCTGGGGCACGGTGTCGGAATGCCCGATAACTATCCGACCGGGCGGAACCCCTATCCCAATGAGAATCCGGGCCTGTTGGATGCCCACCGTGCTGCGGGAGGCGTGGGTGTATATCGAGACCCCGGTCTCCAACTGGGCGAATCCCCCCGCCCGGAGCACCCGTTCCTCGGCCGGAGACATGGGCACCCGCTTGGACCCGATCTCCCCGATAATCCCCGGCTTGATTCCGTCGGCGCCTTTCCCGCGGGTGATCTCGGAGATCAGCAATTCCGCCAGCCCTTCGGACGTTTTCTCGAACACCTGGGGTGGAAGAAACGGGTCACGATACCAACCGCACCCCGCCACAATGTTCAGGCCGGTGCGCCGGGCGATGTTTCGCAGGCCCCGTAGGTCCCTGCCCAACCCCACGCTGGTGGTCTCCACCACCGTTCGCACCGGGGTGGCCTGCAGTTCGTCCAACTCCGCAACCACCAGGTCGGGATCGTCAAGTATCTGGTTCAGATCGTTGGTAACCCGGTGGAAGTCGCACAGGATGTGCTCATGCATCAGCACCGCGCCGAGTTGGTGGGCGGGTATCTCACCGGTGACTGTCATGACAGAGCCCATCCCCGGTACTATATGGGCCTTGCCCGTTCGCCCCGGCAGGACAGAGAAGGGAACCCTCTAATGGACGCGGTTCGTTCCATGCTTTTCACCCCCGGGCACCGAGCCGATCTGATCGCCAAGGCCTGCCGTTCGGCGGCCGATGCGGTGATCGTGGATCTGGAAGACGCGGTGGCGACGAGCATGAAGGGAGAGGCCCGGTCCAATCTTGCTTCCTTGCCCGACCGCGCCATTCCGGTCTTCGTGCGTCTGAACGGCTTTGAGACCGGCCTGCTGTGGGAAGACCTGGTGGCCGCCATTCGGGCCGATGTGGCAGGGGTGATCCTCCCCAAGGCCGAAGACAGAAACGTGATGTTGAAGGTGTGCGGAGCGCTGAGTGCACTGGAGACCCGGGCCGGGCTCCCGGAAGGCACTTTGGCCCTGATCCCCATGATCGAGACAGCCATGGGGGTGCAGAGGGCCTTTGAGATCCTCGACGGTTGCCCGCGGGCGGAGGCGGTGATGTTCGGAAGCGGCGAGCAGGGCGATCTGGTGGCCGACCTGGGTGTGCAGTGGGAGCCCCGGGGAACCGGTCTTCACTACGCCCGGTCGCGGGTGCTTCTGGCGGCCCGTGCAGCAGGTGTTCCCCAACCCATCGACGGGGTGTTCATGAACTTCCGAGATCAGGAAGCCCTGCGAACCGAGAGCCGACTTGCGCGCCGCATGGGCTACGTGGCCAAACTCGCCATCCACCCCGGCCAGGTGGGCGTCATAAACGATGTCTTCACCCCCACTCCCGAAGAGGTGGCGCACCACCGGGCCGTCCTGGAGGCGTTCGAAAGAGCCGAAGCCGAGGGAACCGCCTCGATAGGCGCCGATGGCCGGATGATCGACTACGCGGTGGCCAGAACCGCCCGTTCGGTCTTGGCTCGTGTCAAGGAAAGTCCGTAGGAGTCCTTGGCAGGGGGCCTTTACCGGTTACCGGCTGGTGGACTCATTGATGGAAGACCGCACTCTGGAAACCAAGTAGCGAACCTTTTCCCCACCAGGTTTCAGCCCGATCATTTGTCGGGAGTCAGACACGGGCATCCAAACATTCGATGTCTCTCCTGTTGGATGCCCAGCCCAAGGTCTTGCGGTCAGACGTAACCATCGTTCGTCCGGCAACCATGGCGGTGGCGGCTACAATCTGATCAGCCGGATCGGAATGGAACCCGTATTGGTTCTTCAGCGATCCGGCGAGCATCGCAATCTGGGACGTAACCGGGATTTCATGGAATCTTCTGTCGAGAAGACCCTGGTACCACAATGTGGGGGCCAGCTTGAGTTTGACCCTCCTCTCCCAATAGAGGCGGGTTACTTCCAGCATCGAAACTGCCGAGAAACGGACTGACCCGGTTCGAGCCGCCGTTTCGATAGCCGTCCTGCTTCTCGAACCCATTCGGGAACTGCCCTCTGAAAACCACAGCAAAGCATCGGTATCCAGTATTAGTTCCACTGTTCAGTCGCTGGGACGGCCGGTCAGTATCCGGTCGGGATCAGAGACAATGTGCCAATCCTCGGAGGGAATGGCCGGCTTGGTCAAGTCGTCCTGAATCTGCATAATGTCCGAACTCCAGCCAAACAAAGGCTCTTTGGGTTCTTTCCCCACTGGAATCACTGCGGCGACCGGTCTTCCGTGCTTGGTTACCACCAGTTCCTCCCCCGTGGACTTCACTTGCTCTAACAGCCGTAGGCATTGATTGCGGAACTGGGTTATGGGAACAGTTTGTCTCACAATTCATCCTTAGACGTTGAAATGTACATAATATTATAGCCAGTTGCTATTCGGCGAGTCCTAGAAATCGATGACCGTGATCTCGTCCACCGGCCAGCGGGTTAGGACCTCGGCGCCGTTTTCCCGGACCACGATCATCTCCTCCACCCGCATGCCGGACTGCCCGTCCGGCTCCTGGGTCTCCACCGCCATGACCATGCCTTCCTGGAGTTCGATCGGATGGTCGATGGAGATTCCCCGCCAGATCAAGGGGCGTTCGTAGAGTTGAAGCCCCAGCCCGTGGGCCCATTGGTTGGTGGTCATCTGCCAGTAGTGCTGCGCTCCATACCAGTCCATGTGTTCACCGTCTCGGTCGGGGAAGTGTTGCGCCACCTCGCCCGTGGTGATCCCCGGACGGATCATTTCGATCACGTTGTACATCCACTCCCGGGCGCGCTCGTAAGCGTCGATGGAATGCTGTCGGGGCTTGCCGATGGAAAACGTCCGATAGACACATGACCGGTAGCCCTGAAAGGTGGCGCTGTAGAAATCGGCGTACATTATGTCGCCGGGACGGAGCATCCGGTCGGTGGTGTTGGCCTGGTGCTTGGGCCAGGTATTGGGGCCGCTGGTGAGATAGCCCCCTTCCACGGTCCCACCCCGACTCAGCACCGCCTCGACCGCCGCTCCCCACACCTCCTGCTCCAACATGCCCGGCTCGGCGGCCTTTTTGATCGCCATGAAACCCGCTTCGCAAATGGCCGACAGCACCCGAAAGCACGCTATCTCATCCTTGGTCTTGGTCTGGCGGGCGGTGTGCAAAGCGTCAGCGGCCCCCTCCTTTACCACCAATCCCCGCTCGCGAAGTTTGGCGGCCAGAGCCGGCTGGGAGGCGTCGATGCCCATCGGTTCCTGATGGACCCCGTAGTCATGAGCCGCCTCGACAATCAGGTCGGCCATCGTACCGAGCAAGAACTCCCGCGCCGAGGGGGATCCACTGGCGCGGGGCACGTTCCCCAAACCCGGAGCGGCATAGCGAATGTCGGGCAGCCACGGGCAGTTGGCGCGCTCGTTGCTGGCGTGATCGGCGGTGTCCCAGTGCACCACGTCTCCCCCGGCGGTGAGAAAACTGTAGTGGTCGGCGCCCGAGCCTCCCAGCATGGCCAGGCCGGTCACATAGCGGATGTTTGGATCGTCCAGCAGCAAGACCGAGCCCAATCCCGCCTGGGCAATGTAATGCTGAGCCCGGGCTTTGCGCTCATCGCGCATCCGAGCCATGTTGATCCGTTCCTCCCAGTCCACCGCCATGGTCCCCAGTGTGCCTTCCATGTAGGTCGGCTCGTAAAGGCTCATGCTGTTCCTCTCTTCCTGTAGCGCCCCATTTGATATTGGCATCCCTCAATAATGATCACAAGCTTCACCGGCCTCTCACCGTTCCCAACTGCTTGGCGACCTCTTCCAGGAATTGCGCACCCTGGATTCCGTCGAAGACCCGATGGTCGCCGCTCAGGGTGAGTCGGACAGTGGTCATGAGCACCAGCTTTCCGTCGATCACCACCGGTCTCAGCTTGGCCGCCCCCACCGCCAAGATGCCGGCTTCGGGCGGGTTCACCAAAGCAATGAACTCATCCACTCCGGCGCCTCCCAGATTGGATACCGTGAAAGTGCCTCCCTGCAGGTGGTCGGGACGCAATCTGCCACGGCGGGCCGCCGCTTCCACCCGGCGACGTTGTCCGGCTATCTGCGGGAGGGTCAACGAAGCAGCATCGGGTATCACCGGAACGATCAGACCTTGCTCAACCGCCACCGCAACCCCCAGATTGACTTTTTGGTGGCGCATGATCGTGGGTGGGTCGCCGTCGATCCAACTGGCGTTGACCTCCGGGCACTGTTGAAGCGCCCGGGCCGTGGCCCACAGCACCAGGTCGGTGTAGGTCACCTTCGGGCCTTCAGCGTTGTCAGCGGGCTTTTGAAGAACAACCTCCCGCATCAGTTGGAACTGGGGAATCGCTGCGGATCTGGTCATTGCCTTGGCGATCGCCAGTCGCATCCGGGAAAGTTCACGCGGTCCCGGCGTTTCATCTTCTTGAGCCTGATGGGCCCGTTGCACGTCCTGCTCGGTCACCCTGCCACCCGGTCCCGTTCCTTCCACCCCTGCCAGATCCACCCCCAGTTCCCGGGCGCGGCGCCGAGCCAATGGCGACACCGGCTTTCGGGTGGCAGTGCGGGGACGGGCCGCAGAGGGTATTCGGCGGGCGCCCGACGGTTCCCGAGGCTCGGCCGGTGCGGCGCCGGGTTCGGCAACCGGCGCCGGAGAAGGCGGTTGGGCGGTGGGATCGTCCGCTATCCAGGCCAGGGGCGTGCCGGTGGGTGCGGTGGTCCCCGGTTGGAGCAGGACCGCCACCAGATACCCGGTGGCGGGAGACTCGAAGGCCACCTCGGCTTTTTCGGTGTCGATCACCGCCAGAATCTCCCCCTCGGTGACCTCATCACCCACCGACTTGGCCCACTCCACCAGGGTCCCCTCCTCCATGTCCTGCCCCAACCGCGGCATTTTCACCAGGTGCATAGTCACTTTACGCTCCTGTTCCCGACACCCGGATCAATAAGCCAAGCCCTGATTTGGCCACACTTCCCGTAGTTCCAGAATTTTCAGTGGGTGGATTTCGTTCAACTTCTGTTCCTTTCCAGCATTTCTAAGTCCGCTCTCAGTTACTTGTGAAATTCCCCTAGTGCAGAGTCCAGCCGCCGTCGGCGGGGACTATTGCTCCGGTGACAAAGCTTGGGTCGTCCGACGCCAGGAAGGCTATGACCGCCGCGATTTCTTCGGGTTCCGCGTGGCGACCCATGGGCGTGCCCGACAGCATCTCCGACCACCTCTTCGGGTCCTTCCGTATGTCGGCGTTCATTTTGGTGGCGACCACCCCCGGCGACACTGCGTTGACCCGAATTCCGTGGGGGGCCGTTTCAAAGGCCGCCGAGCGGGTGAGCATGGTGATCGCTCCCTTGGAGGCGGTGTAGGCCACATGGCCGCGTCCGGGCAGCACGGCCTCCACGGAGGCCACGTTGACGATCGCCCCCCGGACACCGTTCTCGATCATGGTGGAAACCACGTCCCTGGATAACAGGAACGGCGCCTTCAGGTTCACGTCGAAGGTCAGATCCCAGGCCGCTCTGGTGTGTTCCAGGGTGGATTGGCGGATCAGGATGGCGGCGGCGTTGACCAGGATGTGGATCCGGCCGCCCCAATGATCCCGAGCGGCTGACACCACCCCGTGGCACTCGTCAGCGCGGCTCAGATCGGCGGGGAAACCTACGTGCCCCCGCCCGAGTGCGGAGACCACCTTCTCCAAACCCTCCTCGTCGCGATCCACACAGAAGGTGCGGGCGCCCTCGCTCGCCAGTCGTATGGCGGTGGCTCGTCCGATTCCCGATGCGACCCCGGTGACGATGGCGTTTTTGCCAACCAGTCTTCCGCTCATTGCAGCATGTACCCCCCATCGGCATAAAGCGCGGTGCCGGTCACAAAGGCAGCGTCGTCGCTCAGCAAAAAGTGAACACAGGCGCCGATGTCCCCCGGCGTTCCCAGCCGGCCGATCGGCATGAGCTTGGGAGCCTGTCGGCGGTAGATCTCGGGAGTCATTTCGGTGTCGACCGACCCGGGACTGACCGCGTTCACCCGGATCCCAAGGGGCCCCCACTCTAGGGCCAAAACCTTGGTCATAGACAGGAGTCCGCCCTTGGAGGAGGCGTAGGGAACCTGATCCGGATAGGCGATCGTGTCCTCGGCCGAACTGATGTTGACGATCGCTCCGCCCAGGTGATTGTCAACCCAGTGATTGGCCACGGCCTGACACAAAAAGAAGGGCGCGGTGAGATTGGTCGCGATCACCTCGTCCAGATTGCGCTCGGACTGTTCCCAAAAGGGAGTGAAGATGTTCACCGCCGCGTTGTTGACCAGTCCGTCCAAGTGGCCGAAATGGTGGAGAGCCGTGTCGAGCAACCGAGAGGCCGTTCCGGGATCCTTCAGATCGGCCACCACCGTCGCAGCAGACCCTCCGGCTTTTTCAACCAACTGCCGGGTGGCATCCAGATCCTGGGCGGTGCGGGAGGTGATCACCAGGTTGTATCCCCGCTCGGCCAGGGTGGTGGCGATACCCTTGCCGATGCCCCGGCCCGCTCCGGTGACGATGGCCACCCGCCTCCGGCCCATCAGGCAACCATTCCCAGCACGGTGTCAAGCGCCGTGGCCGCCCGGTCGAGGTCGGCTTCGGTGTGACCATAGGCCAACACACCGGGGTGGACCGGCGGCCACAGGATCCCGTGGGCGCAGAGACCGAGCAGGACCGCGGCAAGCAGGTCGTGATCGCCGGCCAGTATTTCCCGTCGATTGCGAGGAGGGGCGTCGGTGAAGTGCAGTTGGAAGATGGAACCGAACCCGGTCATCTGTCCCATTCGGTGAGAATCGAGCACTTCTTGCAGCGTGGCCAGCAATCGATCTCCCAAATAGTCAATGTGCTCCAGCACCGGTTCACGTTCCAGGACATCCAACACCGCCATCCCCGCCGCCACGGAAAGGGGATTGCCGGTGAAGGTGCCGGAATGAAAGATGCGGGTTCCCCGGGCCGCCGAATCCGCTCCCAGCACCGCCTCCATGATGTCGGCCCGGCCTCCCACCGCCGAGAGAGGCAGTCCGCCTCCGATCGCCTTCCCCAGACAGGACAGGTCGGGCGTGACAGCCAGATATCCCGGGGCGCCGGCGGTTCCCAGCCGAAGACCCGTCACCACCTCGTCGAAGATCAGCACGACGCCGTGTCTTCGGGTGATCTCCCGCACGGCTTGGGCAAAGTGGCGGTCGGCCGCCACCGCCCCTCCGGTGGAGAACGCCACCGGTTCTATGACCACCGCCGCCAGTTCGGAAGCATTCTCCGAGATGAGGGAGACAGTGTTTTCCACATCGTTGTAGGGCAACAGCACCACGTCATCGGCAATGTGGTCGGGGACACCGGCGGAATCGAACACCGGCAGGGGACGGTGAGCCTCCCCGGCGACCTGTCGTGACCCTCCCGACACCAGGAAGTAGTCATCCGATCCGTGATAGTTGCCCTCAAATTTGCCATACCGGGTTTTGCCCGTGACCGCCCGAGCAGCCCGGAGAGCGGTCCGCACCGCCTCGGATCCGGTGTTGGCGAAGCGGATCCGTTCCAGGTAGGGCATGAGTTCCCGGAGCCTCTCCGCGAACCGGGCCTCCACCAGAGTCGGCGCCAAGGCGGTGGCCATCCGGGTGATCTGCTGTTGTACCGCTGTGATAACGGCGGGATGGCAGTGCCCCAACAGTGATGAACCGGCGCCCATCAGAAAGTCGACGTAGTCGTGACCGTCGACATCGGTGACATGCCCGCCCCGGGCCGAAGTAAGCACCACCGGATAGGGATCGTAGAACTTGGCGGTCCCCGAGACTCCCATGGGCAGCACCCCGGCGGCCTGTTTCCATCCAAGCTGCGAACCGGTGGTCCGCGCCCGGTAAAGGGCCTCGATCTTGCGGCGGAAAGAAGCGTGGCCCGTCATGTCCCTCCTGCCTGCCGAGAGCCTCCCATCACCGCTGCCATCCCCCACCGCAACCCGCGAAAACCCAACGCTAAGTCGCGAAACTCCCCCGTTCCCTTTGGGCCCACCCCCGCCACCGCCGCCGGAGGGTTGGAAGCGCGCCTGGCCAAGGGAGGGAGGCGGCGCGCTTCCAATGGTTTGACCTCGTGGCCACCGGTCTGAACGACGTCCGGAACCGACCGGGAGGTATTTGATGACCCACCCAATATGCAACGAGAGAGGCTGCCCGGCAACCCTTCGGATCGTCTTTTTTTCGCGAGTTGACTCAAGGCTCTCATGGCAGCCTCCGTTGGCTTCGCCCGCCGGTGCTTTCCTGAAGGTTGCGGCGGCGGGTTGCGGTGGCGGCCTGGTCCACCGTCCCCTCGGCATCGAGCGCCACCCCGTAGTCTTCCACGGCGCTTTCGGCGGAGATGTATCCGAAATGGACGTCTCGGGCCACTGCTTGCGGATCGCGTTCCAACGGATCTCCGTATCCTCCTCCGCCGGCGGTTTCCTGGGCGACCACCTGGTGGCGGACCAATGGCACCATCGACTTTTTGGCGCCGAATTCGGGCGCTGCCGGTTGCTCGTTGGCGCTGTCGGGATCAAGCCGGTAACGGGCGGGCGCCCCGTGGTGACCGCCGAACAGTCCATAGGGCGGCACCCTCACCCGGTTGCCCAGCACCGACAACTCACCCGACGGCGCAAGGAGTCGGTAGTCGCGCCGAATCGACAGCCCACCCCGCCACTTTCCCGGGCCTCCCGAGTCCCGGCGGAGTTCGTAGCGGTCGATGCGCAGCGGATATTTCATCTCGATCGCTTCCACCGGCAGATTCCAGGTGTTTCCCACTATCGAATAGATGGCGCTTTGGCCGTCTCTGCCTTCGGCGCCGCCCCACCCGCCCTCGGGATACTCGTAGAGAACGAAACGTTCCCCGTCGTCGCCGTACCCGCTGAGGAACAGGTTGTTGGAAGACCCCTGGTCGGCAGCCATCAGCCGCACCGGATTCGGGATGTCCCGGGGGATTTCCGCCAGGGCGCGGTACACCGCGTTGTGGATCACGGACACGATCTCATTCCCGCCGGTGCAGGCCGCCGGAAAGCGGGGATTCACAATGGTGCCTTCGGGGGCGATAATCTCCACCGGACGGTAACACCCCCCGTTGGGTGGGATGGTGGGATCGGTGGCGGCCTGGATGGTCATGTAGACGCCCGAAGCGGTGTAACCCAGGACGCTGTTGAGCGGTCCCTCCACCTGGGAATCGGTGCCGGTGAAATCCACCACCACCCCGCCGCCCCGCACCTTCACGGTCACCCGCACCGTGCGGGGGACATCGGTAATCCCATCGTTGTCCATGGAATCGGTGGCGTGGTAGTCCCCGTCCGGCCAGCCCGAAATCACCGAGCGGATCCGTCGCTCGGAGTTGTCCATCTCGATGGCCATGCAACGCTCCACCGTCTCGAGGCCATACCGGTCCACCAACTCGATCAGACGCCGGCGGGCGGTGAGATTGGCGGACACCTGGCTCAGCAGGTCGGAGCGCATGTTCCTGGGCAGCCGCACATTGGCCAGGATCATCTGCATGATCTCCTCGTTTGTCTCGCCTTCCTTGATGAGCTTGACGGGAGGGATGCGCAGGCCCTCCTGGTAGTTCTCCCGGGCCTGGGCATAGAAGCTTCCCGGCACCGTTCCCCCCACATCCAGATGATGGGCGCGGTTGGCGCCCCATCCGATCAGTTGGTCCCGGTAGAAGATGGGCGTCACCAGGGTCACATCGGGAAGATGGGAACCACCCCGGAAAGGGTCGTTGAGGATGATGGAATCCCCCGGACGGAAATGATCCACCCCCACCTCGTCGATGGCGTAATTGACCGAATAGGGCAGCGAACCCAGATGGATGGGGAGAAACTCCCCGTGGCTCACCAACTCCGTCTGGGCGTTGAAGATGCCGCAGGAGTAGTCGTTGCCCTCGTTGAAGATGGTGGAACTGGAGGTCTGGCGCATGGTGATTCCCATCTCCCGGGCCCCGGCGGCCAGGCCGGCGGTCACCACTTCGACGGTCACCGGGTCCACTGCCGGCCCTCGCACGTCGGGACCACTCATGGCAGATCCACCACGATGGAGCCGGTGGAGTGGACCCGCGCCTCCCCGAAGGGCAGGTAGGTGGTTGAATCGAGTTGCTGGATCACCGAGGGGGTGCGCAGGGTCTGGCCGGGAAGAAGGTCGGAGCGATGATATATGGGAACCTTGTCCGCTTTCCCCCGCACGGAAACTACCTGCCGGTGCAATCTGGGTTCGGCCTCTCCGGTGGCGGCGGCCTCTCCTCCCAGGAGCGGCTTGGGGGTGGCGCCCAGTCCGGTGAGCCGGACGTTCACCAGATCCACCAGGTCGTCACCCAACGAATGCCCGTAGCGGGTCTGGTGCAGGTGGTGAAAATCGGCGATGGCCTGCCTGATGGTGGAAGAGTCGGGCTGCAACGCGGAGAGCGGAATATTGAGTTCGTAGGCCTGCCCGGCGTAGCGCAGATCGAGGCTGGCCCGCACGGTCCGGCGGTCCGGCGGGATGCCGTCCTCCTCCAGTTCCTGATGGGCCTCCCGGGCCAGCACGGCGATCGCCTTCCCCAAATCGAAGGGACGGAGCCGCACCATCCTGGCCCGAAGGGTGGCCAACAGGTCGTGGCGCACATCGGACGCCAGAATCCCCAGCGCCGAATTGCATCCGGGCATCGGCGGGATCACCACCCGCCGCAGCGCCAGTTCCTCGGCGATGTGCACCCCGTGGGTGGGACCGGCGCCCCCGAACGGCACTAGGGCGAAATCGCGGGGATCCCTCCCCCGCTCGATGGAAACCGTCCGCAGGGCATGCATCATGTTGGCGTTCACCAGCCGGACGATTCCCACCGCCGCCTCGGTGACCGAAAGCCCCAGCGGTCGGCCCACGTGCCGTTCGATGGCTCGGGCGGCCAGGTCGATATCCGGGTAGATCTCTCCTCCCAAACGGAAACCGGGGTCATACACCCCCAGCACCAGGTTGGCGTCGGTCACGGTGGGCATCTCCCCTCCCCGCCCGTAGCAGGCCGGACCCGGATCGGAACCGGCCGACTCGGGCCCCACCGAGATCCTTCCGAAGCTGTCCACCCGGGCGATGCTTCCCCCACCCGCTCCCACCGTGTGGATATCCAGGGTGGGGTAGGAGACCGCGTAGCCGCCGATCTCAAAGTCCAGGCGGGTGTCCGGCTCCCCATTGGTCACCCCCGCCACGTCGCAACTGGTGCCGCCCATGTCCAGGGTGAGCAAATGGGTTTCACCCAGCAATTCTCCCAGGTAGGCCGAGGCCATCACCCCGCCGGCGGGACCGGACAGAAGCGTGAGGATGGGAAAGGAGGCCGCCCGCTCGGGACGCACCAGCCCGCCGTTGGACTGCATCATCTGCAGCCAGGCGTACAGTTTGCTCTCCTGCAGTTCCGACCGCAACCGCCGAAAGTACCGCCGCACCAGGGGAGTCAGGTAGGCGTTCATCACCGTGGTGCTGGTCCGCTCGTACTCCCGGTGAAGGGGCAGGGCCTCCGACGAAATGGTGATGTCGTCGGACAGACCGGGCAGTTCTTCCCGGAGGATGGCCCGGGTGCGCAACTCGTGTTCGGGGTTCATGAACGAGAACAGGTAACAGACCGCCACCGACTCCACCCCGGCCCGATGGATGCTTCTGGCCGCCGCTCGCACCGCCTGCTCGTCGAGCGGCGTCACCTCGCTCCCGTCGGCGGCGGTCCGCTCGGGGATCTCGAAACGAAGCGGCCGGGGCACGATCGGCTCGGGTATTTTCTCGTAGATGTCGAACAGGGTGGACCGGTGTGTGCGGCGGATTTCCAGCACGTCCCGAAATCCCCGGGTGGTCAGCAACGCCGTGCGGGCCCCGCTTTTGGTCAACACCGCGTTGGTGGCCAGCGTGGTGCCGTAGCCGACCGTTTCCAGAGCATCCCGATCGGTGGCCTTGGCCAGGGCCGCCAGGAACCCGGGGGTCGGATCCGGGTAGGTGGTGAGAGACTTGGCCTGAATCAGCTTGCCGCTTCGATCGTCCACGGTCACCACGTCGGTGAAGGTCCCGCCGATGTCAACCGCCGCCCGGGTCATGCCGAGTACTCCAAGATTCCCACGCTTTCTCTCACCCGCCTGGCGATCATCCGCTCGTCGGAGATCATTTCCGCCTCCAGTTCGCGGGCGAAGGGAATGGGGGTGGCCTTGCTCCCGGCCCGAAGCGGCGGCGAGTCCAACTCGTCGAACCCCTCCGCCACCACCCGGCTGATCAACTCCCCGGCCCATCCTCCCCTCTCCACCGCTTCGTGAGCCACCACCAGCCGATGGGTGCGGGACAACGAATCAAGCACCAGGTCGACATCCATGGGCACCAGGGTCCGCAGATCGACCACCTCCACCGAAATGCCTTCCTCTTCCAGACGGCGGGCCGCCGAAAGCGCCTGGGGGACCGATTTTCCCACCGCCGCCACGGTTACGTCCTCTCCCCACCGTCGGATCACTCCCTCCCCCAGGGGAATGGGCGCCACCGGGTGGGAGACCGTCCCCTTGGTGCGGTACAGCGCCCGGTGCTCCACGAACAGGACGGGATGCTCAAGCTCCAGGGCGGTTTGGAACAGCCCTTTTACATCCGAGGGCGCCGACGGCATCACCACCGCCAATCCGGGAATATGCAGGAACCAACTCTCCAGGGTTTGGGAATGCTGCGAACCATGATGGGTCCCCGAACCTCCCTGGGTGCGGATCACCATCGGCGCCCGCAACTGGCCGCCCGACATGTAGCGGAGTTTGGCGGCGTGGTTGACAATGGCGTCCATGCCGCAGGCGATAAAGTCCATGAACATCACTTCCACGATGGGACGCATGCCCATCGCCGCCGCGCCCACCGCAGCGCCCAGCATCGATTGCTCGGCGATGGGCATGTCCCGAACCCGATGGGCGCCGAACCGTTCGGCCAAACCCTCGGTCGCCCGGAACACCCCGCCGTATTCGCCGATCTCCTGTCCCATGATGAACACGCGGTCGTCGGCGGCCAGGGCGTCTGCCTGCGCCTCCCGTACCGCCTCGATAAAGGTGATCTCCCGCATGGCTAGAAACTTCCCTCCAATGCCAGGTCGGGCGACGGCGGCGGCGAGCGGTCGGCGAACCGGACCGCCGCCCTGATCTCTTCTTCCACCCGGGTCTGCACCTCCTCCAGCGCACCGGCTGATATGCGATGCGATATCACGTCTCGGAACCGATCGATCGGGTCGTCCCGGCGGGCCTTCTCCACCTCGTCGCGTGGTCGATAGAGGTGCTCAGCATCCCCCAGGTTGTGGCCCCTCCACCGATAACATTTGGCTTCGATCAGGGTGGGGCCCAAGCCGCGGCGCGCCCGTTCCACCGCCGCGGTGGTCGCCCCGTACACGGCCAGAACGTCGATCCCGTCCACCATCTCCCCCGCAATTCCGTATCCCTGCGCCCGGGAAGCGATGTCGGGGTTGAGTTGCATCTGCTCGGCCCGGAAGGAATGGGCAAAGCCGTTGTTCTCCACCACGAACACCACCGGCAGCCTCCAGATGGCCGCCAGGTTGAGACTCTCATGGAAAACCCCCTGGCCAACCGCGCCGTCCCCCATGAAGGCCACCGCCACCCGTGAACCTCCCTCCAAATCGAACGCCAACGCCGCCCCGGTAGCCAGCAGCCCGCTGCCCCCGATGATCGGGCTCTGTCCCACGAACCCGTGTTCGGTGCTGACGATGTGCATGGAGCCGCCCTTGCCCTGGCAATATCCATCGGACCGGCCCCACAACTCGGCGCAGATTCTGCCCAGGTCCGCTCCCTTGGCGATGGCATGCCCATGACCGCGATGGGTGGAGGTCACCACATCGTCGGGACGAAGGGCCATGCACACTCCCGCCGAGACCGCCTCCTGCCCCATGGAAGAATGGAACGGCCCATAGAGTTCCCCACCCAGGTGCGCCCGTTCGGTGACGACCTCGAACCTGCGGATGGTGTACATAATCCGAAAAGCATCCAGCAACCGGTCATCGGTCAGACCGCCCAAGAGCGCACCGGCGCGCTGTTTGGTTGCAGCGGCCTCCACCGGGAGCGTCGCCGGCGTCGCGGTCTGCCCGGGATTCACAAGCCGGCCCCCTTTCCGATTCCCACCACTCCCTCGGCCACCAGTTCCCCGATAGTTTCGGCGGAATACGACAGGTGGTCTCTCAGTACCTGGGCCGTGTGTTCCCCCAACCCCGGCGCCGGGAGATCGGGAGGCTCCCAATCGGAAAGCTTGATCGGACTGGGCGGATAGGACAATTCACCCAGGGTGGGGTGCTCATACCGGCGCACCATCTCCCGGGCCCGAATCTGGGGATCGGTGAACACTTCCGAAATGTTATTGACCGGGGCGACGGGCAGGTCGTACCTGGTGGTCAACTCCATCCACTCGGCCTTGGTGCGATCGGCAAACTCCTCGGTGAGAATCTTCACCACGTAGTCGCGGTTCTCCAAACGGGCGGCGTTGTCCCGGGTGCGGGGGTCGTCCTTCAGTTCGGGGCGTCCGATGGCGTCGCAGAGATTTCCCCAGAACTTGTCTCCCCGGGCCGCCACCACCAGGTAGCCGTCCCTGGCCCGGAAGGCCTGCCAGGGCACAATGTGAGCATGGGAGGTGCCCCGCCGGGATATCACCGCGCCGGTGTTGAGGTGATCGAAGGCATCGTAGGAAAGCATCGAGACCAGCGAATCCAGCATGGAGATGTCGGCGTGCCGCGCCTTTCCGTTCAACTCCCGGCCCACCAGGGCGCCCAGCACCGCCAGGGCGGTGAATATCCCGCCGCAGATGTCGGCCAGGGGAATGCCCACCCGGGCCGGGGAACCCGAGGCGGGGCCGGTCATGTCCAGCAGCCCGCTGTAGGCCTGCACCACCAGATCGAACGCCGGCCGGTGGCGGGCCGGCCCGGTGGCGCCGAACCCGGTGACCGAGGCGGTGACTATCCGGGGATTGTGACGGCGAAGACTGTGGTGGTCGATTCCCAAACGCTCCATCACTCCGGGCCGGAAGTTGTCGATCACCGCGTCCGCCCCGGCCGCCAACTCATAGAGTATCTGCCGACCCTTGGGGCTCTTGAGGTCCACCACCATGCTCTTTTTCCCCCGGTTCATCTGCAGGTGGATGGCGCTTTCCTCCCCCACCGGGGTGATCTTGGGGTTGCGGGCGGCGTCGCCCCAGGCAGGCTCGATCTTGATCACCTCCGCTCCCAGATCAGCCAGGATCATGCCGCCGTAGGTGCCGGCGATAACCTGGCCCAATTCGAGAACGGTGACGCCTGCCAGCATCTCCTATCCCTTCTCCGAACATTCCAACGGTCAGTCCTGCGTGATGGTCTCAAGCACGGTCTGGCAGACCTCCAGCACCCCGTCAACCTCCGCCTCCCCCTGGGAGGCATTGGTGAATCCCAGGTGATAGGGGGTGATGTATACGCCGTGGGCGACCAGGCCCAGGTAGAAGGTGCCCGCCATCTCCCGGTCGCTTGCCAGCACGTCCCGGATGGTCCGGACCGGCTCGTCGGCGAAGTAGACACCGAAGATGGGACCCTGGCCGGTGGCCTGCACCGGCAGTCCCAGGTTGGCGCCCATCTTCTCGATCCCTTCGCGCACCCGATCACCGGTGTCGGTGAGATGTTCGTACATACCGGGCTTCTCCAGTTCCGAGAGCATCGCCATGCCGGCCGCCAGGGAAACCAGGTTGGTCTGAAAAGTGCCCGACTGAAAGATGGTGGGTCGCCGGTCGTCGGGGCCCCGCCGGGGCGTCACCACCTGGTCCATGACATCCCGCCGCCCCCCGAAGGCGCCCATCGGCAACCCCCCGCCGATCGTCTTGGCCAGCGCCACCAAGTCGGGAGTGACGCCCGTGACGGCCGTGCTGCCGCCCAGGGCCACCCGGAACCCGGTGATCACCTCGTCGAATATCAGGAGAATCCCATGCCGGGCGGTGACCTCCCGCAGCGCCTCCAGGAACTCCTGATCGGCCACGATCCCGGCCATCCAGGTGCCTCCCACCGGCTCCACCACCACTCCGGCCAACTCCGAGGCGTGTTCCTCGATCAACGCCACCGTGGCGTCGGTGTTGTTGAAGGGCAGCACCACCGTGTCGTCGAGGACCCCCTGGGGAATCCCCCCGCCCTCCGGCAGGGCCACGGGGCGTTCCTCCGGCCCGGCGTAGGAGGTTCCGCTGATCAGCAGGTTGTCGTAGCCACCGTGGAAATTTCCCTCGAACTTGCCGATCTTCCGCCTTCCGGTGAAGGCGCGCGCCACCCGCATCGACATGTGCACCGCTTCCGACCCGGTGTGCACGAACCGGATCATTTCCATGTGCGGCATGTGCTTGCGGATCCGTGCCGCCATCGCCACACTGTTGGGAGAGGGAGCGATGGTGCTGGTGCCCCTCGAGATCTGTTCCGCCACGGCCTCCACCACCGCCGGTGGGGAGTGGCCCAGGATGTGGGGACCGCCGCCGATCAGCGAGTCGATATACCGGTTGCCGTCCACGTCCCACAGGTACGGACCCTGGGCCCGATCCACGTACAGGGGGTAGGGGGGGCGGAATCCGGCGTTGCCGGGAACTCCGCCCGGCAGGTGTTCTCTGGCTTCTTTGTACAAACGCAGAGACTGGGGGGTGCGCCGGGTGTAACGATCGATAAATTGCTGTCTGGCATCACTCATGGCTGTTTCCTCCGTGGGTTCGGTCGGCCCTCATTTTGTCGCGCAATGCTTGCGTGGCGTCGAGGTCGATGTGGTAGTCCAACAGGTCGGCGTCCCGCGCTTCGATGACCACCCCGTAGTTCTCCACCGCGGAACGCATTGAAATGTATCTGTCCATCACGTCCTCCAACACCGCCTCGGGATCCCGGTCCAGCGGGTCGCCGTATCCCCCGCCCCCCGATGAGACGTGATAAAAGTTGCCGTGCTGTCCGACGAATTCGTCGGCAAAGTAGATGGGAAGGCTCTCCTCTTCACTGGTGTCGATATTCTTGACCACCCGGATCGGGATCCCGTCCTTTCCCCCGAACAGGCCCTGCGGACCGCCGGGGCCGTCTTCTCCCCGGTCGGCTATGTAGGACAGGCGCACCCCACCGGCGTTCTCCACTCGCAGCACCGATTCCAGCCCCGCTCCCCCCCTCCACTTTCCCGCCCCCATGGAGTCGGTGACCGGCGCCAGCCGTTGGAAGGTGACCGGCCACATTCTCTCGATCACCTCGCTCGACTGATTCAGAATGCCCAGCCCGAAAATGGCCGCTCCGCAGTCCCGGCCGTCCGCCCCGTACTTTCCTCCCCAGCCGCCGGTGTGCCAGTGGTAGTACACGAAGTAATTGTTGTTCCGGCCCGGGCGATCATCGATGCCCCCGGCCACCACATACTCGAGGTTGAAGTTCCCCGCAAAAGAACGCTGGGGCAGCACCTGCGCCCACACTCGCTGAACGCAGGCGGTGGTTTTCTCATAGGCCCCCGACACCTCTCCGCACACCGCGTAGGGCCGAACCGCGTTGACCACGCTCGTTTCGGGAAACACGGCCTTGATGATCCGCAGCCATCCGGCGTTCATCAGCGGTTTGGGGAAAATGTACTTGGTGCCGGCCACCAGCGCTCCGAAAGTTGATCCCCGGGTGCCGTTCATACCGGATTGCACAGGGGGTCCGGACCCTCTCATGTCATAGATCACCCGCGGGGGGTCGTGTTGGATGGTCATTTTCAGAGACACCCTCACCGGGCCTTCATCGGGCGCCTGCGGATCGTAGTCGATGAAATCCTCGGTCTCCCAGACGCCCTCCCGGCACTGCAGGATTTGCGCGGCCAGTTCCCGTTCGGAGTGATCGAGGGTGGCTTCCATCGACCCGAGCACCGTGCCGGGACCGTACTTTTCGATGAGTCCGTGCAGTCGGCGCTCCCCCACCCGGGCCGCTTCGATATGGGCGATCAGGTCGCCGGTGGAATTGACCGGGATGCGAATGTTGGCCATGATCAGATTCCGCACGTCATGGCGGACCACCCCCCGGGACACCACCTTCAGCGGCGGGATAATCAGACCCTCGGCGTAAATGTCGGCGGCCAGGGCGTTCATCGACCCGGGAGTGGCCCCGCCCACATCCGACCAGTGTCCCTTGGTCGCCGTGAAGGCCACCAAATCACCCTCCCAGAAAATGGGGCTGATGAAGGTCATGTCGGGAAGGTGCGTGCCTCCCCGGTAGGGGGTGTTGAAGGCGAAGACATCGCCTTCCTCGATCCCACCCTGCACGTCGGGGAAGTCCTCGATGACCGCCTGGGTGCTGGGTTGGAGCGCCCCGACATGCACCGCCACGTCACGGGTGCCCTGCGCCACCAGTTCACCCCGGGCGTTGAGCAGACCCCCGCTGACATCCCCGCAGTAGATCACAAAGGACAGACAGGCTTCCTGGAGGGCGCTCACCATTTCGTCCACCAGGCTCACAAAAGCGCTCGACAGGATCGAAAAGGTAACCGGATCGATATCGGCATGCGGTTGCGGTCCGGCCCGCTGGTCTTTCATGCTCGCTCCTCTCCGACAGTGTCGATCACCAGGTTGAGATACCGGTCCACCCCCATGGACATTCCCGGGGGTACCAATGTGGTGGAGTCCATCTGCTCCACCACCGCCGGACCCAGCGTCGCAAAGCCCACCGGCAGGGCGGGCCGGGACCACACGGGCGTCTCCACCCAATCCCCCGCCTCCTGCCAATAGATCGGACGCGTGGTGGGAACGGGCGCCTCCCGGGCGTCCTGTTCGGTGGGCCGGGGCCGATATTTGTCGGTGACGCCCCGTCCGGTCACCGCGATGCCGTGAATCTCCACTTCCCGCTCTCCCAGGTCGAAGGTGAATCTCTGCAGGTAACGCCGCTTGAACAGTTCCACGCTTTCGCGCAGGCTTTGGCGGGTCATCCTCCCGCTCACCGGTATCGAGAACACCCGCCATTGCCCGGCGTAGCACATGTCGATCGTCCGATCCACCATCTGGCGCTCCGGTGGTATGCCCTCCCGGTCGAGGGCGGCCCGCACCGAAGCGTCGAACTCGTCGAAGCGATCGTTCATCTCCCCGATGTCCACCGACCCCGCGTCCCCGTAGAACATGGTGGCTTCCAGGTCGTGCTGGATATCGGCCATCAGACACCCCAGAGCCGAGGTGAGTCCCGGACGGGGAGGCACCAGCACGGTCGGAATCCGCAGTTCGGAGGCCACCCGGGCGCCGTGGAACGGCCCGGCCCCTCCGAAGGCCACCATGGCGAAATCCCGGGGATCGAGACCCCGCCGCATGGTGGCCAGCCGGATGGCGTTGGCCATGTTGGCCTCGGCCACCGCAATCACCGCCGCCGCGGCGGACACCGGATCCATATCGAGTCTTCGGCCGATCTCTTCCCCGATGACCTGCTCGGCCAGTTCGGGGGAGATGTCCATCGCTCCCCCCAGCATGGCGCCCGGTCGCAGGTTGCCCAGCACCACGTGGGCATCGGTGTTGGTGGGCTGATCACCGCCCTTGTTGTAACAGGCCGGTCCGGGCACGGCCCCCATGCTCCGGGGCCCCGAACGTAGTTTCCCGCCGGGATCGAACCAGGCGACCGACCCTCCTCCGGCGCCCACCGTGATTATGTCCACCGCCGGGAACATGATCGGATGGCCCCACTCCACCTCCCAGTTGCCGGTGGTGCGGACCTGGCCGTCCAGCGTCACCGACACGTCGGTGCTGGTCCCTCCGATGTCAAGTCCGATGACATTGCTGAACCCGGCCAGGACGCCGAACTCCCGGGCTGCGATGGCGCCCGCCGAGGGGCCGGAGTTGGCGGTCCTCACCGGCGTGCTGGTGGTGGCTTCCACCCCCATCAGTCCTCCCGCCGACTGCACGATCAGCACATCGCCCCCGTAGTCCCGGCTCGCCAACCCCTGCTCCAGGGCCTGCAGGTAGTCGATCATCACCGGGATCAGGGCCACGTTCAGGATGGTGGTGGTGAAACGCTCGTATTCGAGGATGCGGGGAATGGTCTCGTGGGAGGTGCGGACCAGCGCCTCGGGATACTCCTCCAAAATGATCTCTTTCATCCGCTGTTCGTTGCGGCTGTTGGTGTAGGAGTGGAGGAAGCAAACCGCGATGGTGCGGACGCCGCGCCCGCGCAGAATCCGGGCAATCTTGCGCGCCTCCGTCTCGTCAAGCGGACTCCGGACCTCCCCCGAACTCAGGGTCCGCTCCGTGACTTCCAATCGGTCACGGGGCAGAACAATCGACGGGCGAGGCGATTCATGGTAGATGTCCCAGATGTCTTCCTTGGATCCTCGCGCAGCCTGGGTCAGGACCGCGGAAATGCCCCGGGTGGTCACCAGGGCCACCCGCGGCAGACGTCTTTGTATCAGGGCATTGGTACCCAGGGTGGTGCCATGGGCAAAGGAGCGAAACCGGTCTCCCTCCACTCCCGCTTTGTCCATGGCCCCGAACACCCCCGAGAAACCGTCCCGGGTGGTGGGCGTCTTGACCACCCGGACCAGACCGTTTTCGCCCACCATCACCCAATCGGTGAAGGTTCCGCCGATATCCACTCCGATCCGAAACTCCATGGTCAAATCCCCAGGTAGGCCCGTCGCACCAAATCGCTCTCCAGCACCGACGCGGTGTCGCCGCTCTCCACCACCCGGCCCGACTCCATCACATAGGCTTTCTGGGCGATCTCCAACGCCAGGTAGGCGTTCTGCTCCACCAGCAGCACCGTCAAACCCTGCTGGTTCATACCCAGGATGATCTCGGCCAGGTGATCGACGATGATGGGGGCCAAACCGGCCGACGGCTCATCCAGGAGCAGGAGACCCGGTTTGCCCATCAGGGCCCGGGCGATGGCCAGCATCTGCTGCTCCCCACCGCTGAGAGTCCCCGCTCGCTGCCGGGCCCGTTCCCGCAGACGCGGGAACAGGTCGAAGGCCCGATCAAGCCGCTCCTGGTATTCGGCCTGCCGCGTGACCAGGTGCGCCCCCATTTCCAGGTTCTCCAGCACAGTCATGGCCGGAAACAGTTCCTTTCCCTGGGGTACGTGACCCAGTCCCATGGCGACTATCTCGTGTGGTCGGAGATGATCGATTCTTTGCCCGTCGAAGGTGATCTCTCCGTTCTGAGGCCTGAGCACCCCCGAGATCGTCAGCAAGAGCGAGGTCTTTCCGGCGCCGTTGGCGCCGATCACGGTCACCAACTCGCCCGGCGCCACGTCTATGGAAACATCGAACAGCACCTGCACCCGCCCGTAGGCGACATCGAGGGAACTGATCTCAAGCACCGCGGCGCTTCCCCAGGTAAGCCGTCACCACATCCTGGTTGTCCACAATCTCCTCGGGGGTTCCCTCGGCGATCTTGGCCCCGAAATTGAGGACGGTGATTCTGGTGCAGATGTTGGTGATCAGACGCATGTTGTGCTCGACCAACAGAATGGTCATCCCCTGGTCCCGGAGAGTTCTGATCAGGTCCATGAGATGCCCCGCCTCTTCCGGATTGAGCCCGGTGGCAGGTTCGTCCAGCAGCAGCATCCGGGGTTTGGTGGCCAGGGCGATGGCGATTTCCAGATAGCGGTGTTCCCCGGCGGAGAGATCGCTGGCCATCGTGTCGATCCTTTGGTCCAGGTTCACCAAACCCAACAGGCCCCGGACCCGTTCCTCCATTTGCCGACTTTGTTCCCGGTAGCGCCCCGACCGGGTGAGCGCACCCCACAGGGAGGTCGGATTGTCGAGATGACTGGCGTGGAGCACATTGTCGCGAACCGTCAGGTTCTCAAAGAGAGTGGTGATCTGGAAAGTGCGGACCAGGCCGATCTGTGCCAAGTCGTGGGGCTGGGCGCCGGTTACGTCGGCCCCCAGGTAGTTGATCCTGCCCCGCGTGGGTCTGATGAACCCGGTAATCAGGTTCAAAGCGGTGGTCTTCCCCGATCCGTTCGGGCCGATCAGGCCCATGATCTCCCCTTCTCGCACCACCAAATCCAGGTCATCCACCGCAGCCAGGCCCCCGAACAGTTTGGTCAACCCGGTGGTCTGAAGAATCGGCACGGCTTATTGCTCCGCCTGCTCTCCGCCCCGATCAACCACCGAGACGGCTCTCCTCTTCATGCGACGTTCCCGCAAGCGCTCCGCCGCCCGGCGCAACTCGGGGAAGACTCCCCGAGGCATGAACAGCACCACAAACAGCAGGACCAGCCCGAAGATCACGAAACGGTACTCCTGAAGGGCCCGCAACTGCTCGCTCACCAGCACAAATATCGTGGCGCCCAACACCGGCCCCCACAAAGTTCCGGTCCCGCCCACCAGCACGGCTATCAAGAAGATGAACATGTATTGGAGACCCAGCAGGTTGGGGTTCACGAAGCGGAAGTGGTGGGCGTACATGGCGCCGGAAAAACCCACCAGAGCACAGGCGAAGGTGAAGGCGTAGACGTAGTACTTGGTGGCGGGCACCCCGATCGACTTGGCGAGGTCCTCGTTCTCATGGATGCTGCGTACCGCCCGCCCGAAACGTGACTGCCGCAACCTCGACAGCAGGAAGACCACCAGCAGCAAAAGGAGCACCGCGAAGTAGTAATACGCCAGTTCCGAGCGTATTTCCCATCCCCCGATGCTGGGAGGGGGAACCTGTCGCAAACCCGACGGACCGCCGGTCACCGGCCTCCAGCGCAGGGCCACCGTCCAGGCCAGCACCCCGAAACCTAAAGTGACGATCGCCAATTCCAGTTGGCGGGTTCTTCGCAGGGCGATGTAGCCGATCACCAGTCCCACCAGGCCGGACGCCAACGGGGCTGCCAAAAAGCCGATCCAGGGTGAGATGCCCAGGTCGAGGGCAAGCTTGGCCGAGACATAGGCCCCGAACCCCCAGAAAGCGGCGTGTCCGAACGAGAACTGCCCCATTTCCCCCATGATGTAGTCGAGGCTCAGGCCCCCCACCGCGTAAATCACGATCAGCACCAGCAGGCCGCGGTTGTAGGCATTGGTGAACAGGACCAACGGCGCCACCAGGGCCACCGCCAGTATCACCATGCCCAGCGGGTACCTGCCCGGTATTTTCAACAGCATCTCACCTCCTCCCGAACAGACCCTGGGGACGCAGGAGCAGCACGATGATCATCACCACATACAAATACCCCTGGCGGTAGTAGGTGGAGATGAACTGGCCGAACAGGGCTTCGGTTATTCCCAAAAACAGACCCACGGCCACCGCCCCCGCCACATTTCCCATTCCGGCCACGATCACCACCGCAAACCCGGTGATCAAAAGCGGCTGGCCCAGGTTGGGCGAGGAGGTGGAAACCAGGACGATCAGAACCCCGGCCAGGGCCGCCAACCCCGAGGCAATGATCAAAGTGGTGTCATACACGGCCCTGGTGTTGATCCCGATCAGACGGGCGCCCAAATAGTTTTGGCCGGTGGCCCGGATCCTCTTTCCCAGCTTGGTGTGGGTGAGCATCACATAGAGACCCAGCACCGCGGCAAAACACACGCCCACCAGCAGCAGACCGGCGGTGGTGATGTGCACGCCCCCGAACTCCAGAATGCGATTAAAGGGCTCGTCCACCCCCTTGGGTTCCGACCCCCACACCACCAGGCTTCCATTGAGCAAGACGAAGCTCAGCGCCACCGTGGAGAGAATCACCACCAGTTCCGACTGGCCCAGAAAAGGCCGGACCGTCACCCGGTTGACCAGGACACCGGCCAGAGCCATCACCGCCACCACCAGCACCGCTCCCGCAAAGTAGCCGAGGCCCACCAGTTTGGTGACCGTGTACAGCAGCATGGCGCCCAACATGGTCAGTTCCCCGTGCGCCATGTTGATCACCCGCATTACGCCGAACACCAGGCTGAGGCCCGCCGCGAAGATCACGTAAATCGAGCCGTTCAGCAACCCGTTCCAAAGCTGCTGGCCGATGATGTCCCAACTCATCGTCGCCGCTCCATCCCGTTTGGCGCTCCGCAGTGGTGAATGCCGGTCATCAATCAGGCATAGGTCGGGACTCGGTTGTCGAACCGCATCACCGAGATGTCTTCTGTGATCTTTTCCGTGACAGACCGCAGAATCGGTCCGTAATCATGCTCCAAGGTGTCGAGAGTGGCCCGAGTGGCCAGAGTGGCCACCCCCACCGCCCCGATCACATCCGATCGGCACAGCACCGGCGCCGCCACCGAACGAAGCCCCACCGTCAGTTCCTGGTTGTTGAGTGCGATTCCTTTCCGGCGCGCCGCTCGGATTTGTTGCAGGCATGCGTCGGCGCTGGTGATGGTGTGGGCCGTCCGGGGTTGAAAGGTCATTTCCGCCACCACTTCCTGCGCCTTTTGGGGCGGCATGGCGGAGAGAATGGCCTTGCCCATGGAACTCAGATAGGCAGGCAGGCGACTCCCCACCCGGAGGTTGATGGTGATGATGTCGTCGAGATGACGGCGAGCCAGATAGACGATGTCGGTCGCCTCCAAGACCCCGTAGTTGATGGCCGTCGCCTGGGGGAGCATCGAACTGATCTGATCGAGATAGGGCCGGATGTGATCCACCAACTCCCGGGACTCCACCGCCGCCACCCCCAGCCGCAGCACCTTCTTGGAAGGGCAATAGAGACGCTCCTCCTTCTGCAGGTACCCCAACTCCTCCAGGATGGCGGCCAGCCGGTATACGCTGGTTCGGCTGATCTCGGTTCGTTTGGAGATGTCGGCGATCGTCAGGGCGGAAGACCTCTCGTCGAAGGCCGCCAGTATCCGTAGACCCTTGGAGAGGGAGCCACGCTGGTTCCCGGGAACAGCACTCATCCGCGACCGGTGGAATTACTCAACCGCAAATTCATCCTCTTGCACGATCACAAACGCCGACTCCGAAGTCTTGGCGCCCATGAAGTTCTGCTCGTCGGCCAAGAGCCGTGCGTATTCGGGCGATTCGGCGGTCTCCAAGAAATCCTCCACGCTGTCGTACCAGACCTCGGCGACCCCGTCGCAGGGCGCTTCCCGGCCGGGCGCCTCCACAGGGCGGCATTGAACGTAGCGACGAACCTTGGGAAGGGCCAGGACCAGATCCGCATGGACGGTCTTCCAGTGCCGGTGGAATTCCTCGCTGGTCAGATCGGCCCTTCTGGTGAGCAAAGTCACCGTTTTGATCATCTTATTTCCTCGGATGGATACGTGCCGCCCGGATTCCGGAAATGTCGGGACGCGGCCTTCGCAGAGTCGGGGTCATTTCTCATTCATCAACCACGGCCACGGCTTCAATGTCGAACAAAGCGTGGTGGATCAGTTCCGCCACCACCACCGACACCCGGGCAGGCTGACGGTCGGGAAAGTATCGCTGGTAGATCGGTTCATACCGGTGATAGTGATCATGATCGATCAGATAAACCCGGGTGAGCACCACGTCGCTCAAAGCGGCGCCGGCGCGTTCCAAGGCGTTCTGCAGATTCCCGAGAGCCAGTTCCACCTGGCCTTCGAAGGTATCCGCAAATACGCCGGTGGTCCTGTCCCAGCCCAGCTGACCGGTTACCCAGAGGGTGTTCCCGGCCCGGACCACATCGTTCCAGCGGCTCTTGGATCCGATGGCCTCGAAAAGGCTCTCTTCGACTGGTGTGTAAACCCTGTTCATAACGCGCGCGGACTCCCTTCTATGAGGAGGGTCGGCCCGACCGACTGTCAGGCCGACCCAATCACAGTGTTGAAAGGTGGTCTAGCCGGCCAGGGGAACCGCGTCCACCGGCAGGATCACGCCATTGCTGGATTGAATGATGATCCAGTCATCCACCAGGCGAAGACCGTTTTCGTTGAAGCGCAACGGCTTGCCCCGAGGAGTCGTGAACCCGTGCTCGTCGTTCATCAGGGGGGCAACCTCGTCGTAGTCCGTGGAGTCCGCCGCCTCTATCGCAGCCATCAGCTGCTGGGCCGCGGTGTAACCCAATTCGGACCACCAGTCGGGCGCCGCCCCGTACTCTGCCTCATAGGCCGAGGAGAATGCGGCAGCTTCCGGAATCGATTGATCGAGAATCCAGCCGGTCGAGCTGTAGACGCCTTCGGCCAGATCGCCCAAGGCCTCCACCTCGGCCGGGGTGTACACCACCTCGTTGATCATGATGTCGCCGTCGTAGCCGATCTCGCGGGCAGCCTGCACCGCGTTCACCACCACGTCCTTACCCCACAAGCCCAGGTAAAGCAGGTCGGGATCGTTGCCCACGCCCTTGGTGACCTCCACGCGCGCTTCGGCCGTGCCATAGGGGAAGTAGATCATTCCGCTGTATTCGAAGTCGGCGGGCGCCTCCTCGGCGAAAATCCGGGTGAATTCGTCGTTGGTGAGCAGCACCCAGTCCGAGTCCACTCCCACACCCTGGACCCGCTTGTATCCCTGCTGGATCATCCAGCGGGCCAGCACCGAGAGTGCGTTGCTGTCCGACTGGCTCTGCTTGACCGGGGCGCGGATATGCACCGCTCCGTCATAGCCCTGGGTGGTGATCAACTCCGAGCCGCAGGCGGTGACCACCAGGGGGACACTTTCCTCCTTGAGAATGTCCTTCATCGCCACACAGGTTGTCGCGTCGTTGCCGCCGGCGACACCCGCCACACCGTCGGCGATGGCCTTGCGAGCCGAAGCCACCGATTCATCGGCCGAATAGCCTTCGTCATAGTGGACGACCTCGACCTGGCGACCCAGCACGCCTCCGGCTTCGTTCTGCTGCTTCACAGCCAACTCGAACCCGTTGCGCATAATGTCGCCCAAACCTACGGCCGTGCCGGAGTTGAACCAGATGGTTCCCAGCTTGATGGGTTCATCAGTGCCGCCGCAACTGGCCGCCATAGACAAAACAGCCACCGCCACGAGGGCCTTTACCCAAGATCTGCCTCTACTCATCAGTCAAAGCTCCTTTCGCTTCCTTCGTATTGTCCAACCGGAGCGGACCAGCGATCCACCAGGGGCTGCTGCACCGTTGGTTTCACATCCATTGCTCAGTAACCGAAATCTCGGTAACCGGAAACTTCATCCGCTATTCGGACACTAATAGGCACAACCCCGTCCAACATGGGAATCAGGGACTTAATTCGCGATTTCGTCGAAGGTCCTCGGAACAGATCCCTTCCTTGACAGGCTCCCCCAACCTGACGACGGGAGGCTGGTGGGTCGCCCGGGGGTGTCGTTCTGCTAGCGGACTTTCTGCAGGTTCTGCAGACGCAGGCGCCCCTGGGCGACCATCTTGCCGTCCGAGGCGCGGGTGATGGTGACCTGCCAGATCTGCTGACTGCGACCCTGGTGGACCGCCACCGCTTCGCCGTCGAGGCGGCCCAGACGGTGGGAACGAAAGAAGTCGGTGGCGTTGTGTACACCCACCGCCGCTTCCATACCCTGCTCCCTCGCCCAGATGAAGGCGCCCACCGAGGCCAGGGTCTCCACCATGGTGGTGTGCAATCCGGCGTTCACCATCCCAAAGGGCTGATGGTGCTCCTCTCCCACCTCGACATGTCCCCTCACCCTCGAAGAAGACTGCTCATCGAGCACCAGTCCCACCATCTCGGCGAATCCGCCGCCCATATCCAACTCGGATCGATCCACCACCGTCGTCAAACCCTCCCGGTCAGCGCCCGTTGGGCCGCCCGGCCACCCACGCCTTCAGCCGACCCACCGCCTCCGCTATGTCGGCGGTGGATTCGGAGTAGGAGAACCGTACCCAGCGATCCCCCTGCTCGGGATCGAAGTCGATTCCGGGGGTGGCGGCCACCCCCAATTCCTCCAACCATCGGGCGCACAGGGAGGGAGAGTCGGCGCCCAGGTGGGAGATGTCGGCATAGACATAGAAAGCCCCGTCAGGGGGAGCGATCCGCCCGATTCCCGCCTCGGCCAGTCCCTCCACCAATATGGCCCGACTTTGCGCGTACCTTTTCACGTTGGCGTCCGACTCGTCGGCGCAGTCGAACGCCTCCAAAGCGCCGAGTTGTGACACGGTGGGCGGAGCGATGAACAGATTCTGGGCGAGTCGCTCCAGGGGACGGAACATCTCGGGAGGCGCCACCAGCCAACCGAGCCGCCACCCGGTCATGGAGAAGTACTTGGAAAAACTCTGGACCACCACCGCCGATTCGCTGCACTCCAGGGCGCTGACGGCCTGGTCGCCGTAGTGAATCCCGTGATAGATCTCGTCGGAGATCAGAACGGTTCCCGAAGTAGAGCAAAAGCCGGCGACCCTTCTCATCTCCGCAGCAGTCAGGGTGACTCCGGTGGGGTTGGAGGGGCTGGCCACCACCAGTCCGTCCAGGGGACCGGCCATTTCCAGGCGCTCCACCGAGGGAACGAACCTGGTGTCGGTGTCCACTCTGATCTCCACCAGTTCCAGGCCCAGAGCCGCGAGAACATTGCGATACGCCGAATAACCGGGCACGGTCATAGCCACCCGGTCCCCCGGGTCGAACAAGGCCAGGCAGGCCAGAACGAACCCGGCCGAGGCCCCGATGGTGATCACCACGCGGTCCGCCGACACTTCCAATCCGTAGCGTTCCCCGTAGAACCGGCCGATTCTGTGTCGCAGCGAAGCAAGACCCGTGGCCGCGGTGTAGGCCAGGCGATCTTCCAGCAAGCCTCTCCGGGCCGCTTCCCGCACCCTCCGGGGCGCCGGGGTCATGGGCTGTCCCACCTCCAGATGAAGCACCTCGCCGCCGCCCGATTCCCGGTGGGCGGCGGCTTTCATCACCTCCATCACATAGAAGGGAGGAACCTGGGAGCGGAGGGACTCCTTCACCGCCCGACCGGATCTATCCGGCCGG
Organism: Acidimicrobiia bacterium; assembly: GCA_965220995.1. Classification (GTDB taxonomy): domain Bacteria; phylum Actinomycetota; class Acidimicrobiia; order Spongiisociales; family ZC4RG35; genus Bin76. The sequence goes on from CBDCRL010000001.1 coordinate 190,375, forward strand.
CTGGGCGGGCGCCGGTGAACAGTATGAAACGCCGGTCCCGCCTATCCCGCAGTAACCCCATGGGTTCTTGGACAGGTACTGCTGGTGGTAGTCCTCGGCGTAATAGAAAGGCTTGTCCACCCCCACTTCCGTGGTCACGGGGTCGTAGCCGTTGCGGCGCAGTTCTTCCTGGTAGGCGTCAAGACTTTCCCATACCGCCGGCAGGTGCTCCTTTTGGCTGACGAAAATCGCGGAGCGATATTGGGTGCCGACATCATTGCCCTGGCGCATCCCCTGGGTGGGGTCGTGGTTCTCCCAAAAGATCCGCAGCAGGTGATCCAGATCGATGCGGCCAGGCCAGTACACCACTTGGACCACCTCGGTGTGTCCGGTCATGCCCGAACACACTTCCTCATAGGTGGGATTGGGGGTGATTCCGCCCTGGTAGCCCGCCGCGGTGGAATACACGCCTTCGGTCTGCCAAAAAACCCGCTCCGCTCCCCAGAAGCACCCCATGCCGAACCAGATCACTTCCGTTTGGTCGGGGAAGGGAGGGATGATCCGCGCTCCGGACACATCGTGGAATTCGGGGACCTGCAGTGGGTTTTCCCTACCCGGCAGGGATCGGTCCCGGGTCGGAAGCTTATCGGGTTTTCTCCGCCATGACATGGGACGAAGGCTACCAGTGACAAGTCAGCCGGGCAACGCCGGGAACAGAGAACGGCTGCTCAACCTGTCGAGCCGAACCAACGCTCGTGAATCTGTTTATAGACCCCGCTTTCGATCAGATCCAACAGCGCCAGATTGAGGCGCTCGCGAAAGTCGGGGTCGTCGTCACTCACCGCGAATCCGTATTGAACCTTTTCGAAGTCGGGACCGAAGGTGGCAACCTGCCCTCCTCCTTCCCGGGCGGCATGAAAGTGAAGCACCGGGGCGTCAAACACCACCGCATCGACATCCCCGGCTTCCAGGAGCGCATAGGCCTCCCCGATCTCATCGACCACCACCGGCCCCACCCCCTCCGACGCCAGATAGGTCTCCCCCGCCGACAGGGCGACGGTGGCCACCCGATGACCGGGCAGATCGGATGGTCCCGCAATCTCGCCGCGCAGTTCACTCACGGCCAGAGAAGAGGCGATGGAAGCGGTGAAGCTGGCGAACACCAGGGTACCCAGGGAAATCCACACCAGCGCAAAGACTCTCCCGCTGGTGCCCCGGGCCACCTTGTCGCCATATCCGACCGTGCTCATGGTCACCACCGACCAGTAGAACGAGTCCCAAATCCCCCTCCGATAGGGCACCGCGAAATCGGCGTTGTGATGCCGCTCCAGCCACCAGACAACATGCGAGGAAACCAGTACCGCCAATCCGAAAAACACCAGTAGCCAGGGGAGATCCGACGAAAAGATGGCATTCAGGAAGCCCAGGATCCGATCTCCCACATGCCTTGAGGCCTGCACGGGGGCCAGGATGGTCAGCCCGGTGTCGAGCACGGGCAGCGAGAAGTCAACCAGCCGCTCCCTTGATTCGGTGATGGCCACTCCTCCCAGGGCGATGCGAGCCACACCCCGATCAATGTCGTCGATCTGTTTGGCCACGGTGTCCACCGCCTCGATGCGGTATTCCATCCCCAGGCGGGCGGACAGCAATCGCACCAATTCCACCTCAAAGCCGCTGTAGGCGCGGTTGTCGTAAATGACAAAGGGAGGAAGAACGCGGGCGGCCACCACCAGGGTTCCTCCCCCCTCCGAACCGGCTTCGCCTGCTTCTCCCAGCCCAACCGCCTCAGGGTCGGCCGCTCTCACCCAACCCTCCACCAAAGCCGCGTTGGCCTCCACCCATTGTCGGGCGTGACGGCGGATGTCCTCGGGATCACCCTCGTCGGCCACCATCAGGGCGTTTTGCGCCGAGATGTCGCCCAGCGGGATCACCACCAACTCCAAGAGCCTCCGAATCGACGGGTTTTCGGCCAGAAAGGCGGTGTTGGCCACCACCCTGATGTCATTGGGCGGCCAGCCCACCTGGCAAGGGTCGTTGGCGCATCCCGCCATCCCGGCGATGCTGGTTTGATCCAGGAAGGCCGACTGGTCCTCCGGCAGGGCCGGATAGGGAGTCTCCAGCCAAGCGACGTCCCGCCCGGGCTGCAGGGCGCCTACCGTCCAGTTGGGAGTCCAGGTGTAATAGAGCACCGGTTCTCCCCGCCGGTACCGGTCGATGGTCTCCTTGATCAGCGGCGAGTACGCCCCCTGCACCTGTTCCACGGCGCCCTCCAACCCGTACTCCTCCAGGTGATGATCGATGATCGCCGCGCACCCCCACCCGGCGTCGCAACCGATCAGGTCGGCCAGACCGTCGCCGTCTTGATCGAACACGGCGGCCAGGGCGGGGTCAGCCAAGTCGCCCAGGTTGGTTATGCCATGGGCCTCGGCTGTCGCTTTGTCAACAAAGTACCCCTGCAGGGCGCCGTCATCCACCTGGGCGCCGATGTGTTCCGACACACCGGGAACCACCAGTGAATCATGGGTTGGAAACCACCCGTTCGGCCACAGATCGACCTCTCCGGCGGCCACCGCTTCATAGAAGTCGGCGTTCTCCATGGTCATCGGGCCTTCCACGGGGTAGCCCAATCTTTGGATCAACAGGCGATAGACCTCGGCCTGGAACCACCCGGTGTCCCATGTGGCCCGGGCCATTCGGACCGGGGGTTTGTCATCGGGAACTGCCTCATCTACCTGGGCGCCCAGGGACCCCGCCCCCCAGGGCAGGGCCACCATCACAGCCAGCGCCCCCATGGCAAGCGGGATATTTTTGCGACTCATTTGTCCGAAAAAGCGTAGCGAGCAGGTCTGAAACCGACACCGGGGAGCTTTACGACTTGTAAAAAAGAATCCCCGATGCTTGCAAGTGCACTAGGTGCCCGTGGTTAGTGTTACAGGAATCGTGTCACAAGATACTTGTTTCTGTCCGCAACGAAAGGAGACGACTATATGACTCGAATGCTTTTGAGGAGGTGTTATGGCTGAAAAGAATAAGGAGGATCTGGACCTTACCCAGATCGCCGAAGCCTATGAGGATTGGGAAGAGGAAGAGGAACGCCGTCGCGACGCGGCGATCCACAACCGAGCGCCCTTTGAGGGCCTTCAGATCGATCCTGACATCGACTTCTATCCCGAGGTGGCAGACCGGGAGCCGGGTGACAAGAACATCGTCAGATGGGGATTCGACATACATCCCCAGGTGACGTTTTCCGCAGCGGGATTTCTGCTGCTCTTCATCGCCTGGACTTTGATTTTCCCCGACTCTGCCAGCGACGTGTTCGGAGCGGTTCTCACCTTCATCAATGAGAAGGTGGGATGGCTGTACATCATCTCGTTCAACATCTTCATAGGTGCCGCGCTCTACTTCGCATTAGGCAGGTACGGCAAGATCAGACTGGGTGGCCCGGGGTCCCTTCCGGAGTTTTCCACGGGTGCCTGGTACGCCATGTTGATCTCCGCCGGTCTGGGCATCGGACTGATGTTCTGGGGTGTTGCCGAACCGATTTACCATCTGACGGCTCCGCCTCCGCTGTTCGACGTTGAACCGCTATCGTCCGGGGCCGCCCGCGGCGCATTGGCCACCTCCTACCTTCATTGGGGGATCCATGGCTGGGCGCTGTACGGCTTGGTGGCGCTGGCCCTGGGGTTCTTTGCCTACAACCGGGGGCTCCCACTCACCTTCCGTTCGGTCTTCTATCCGATTCTCGGTCCGAGGATCTACGGCAGGTGGGGTAACGCCATCGACGTTCTCACCGTGGTCGCCACCCTGTTCGGGCTGGCCACCTCGCTGGGATTGGGCGCCGGGCAGGCAGCCGCCGGGTTGAACAAACTGTTCGGCCTCCCATCGGGGACCGGTTTCCAGATTGTCCTGATCGCCATTATCACCGGGCTGGCGACCATCTCGGTGGTGGCGGGCCTGGACGCAGGGGTGAAGCGGCTAAGCCAGCTCAATGTCTATCTGGCGTCGGCGTTTCTGCTCTTCGTGCTATTGGTGGGCCCCACGTTGTTGGTGCTCTCCCTGTACGTGGAAAGCCTGGGCGTCTACATTCAGATCCTGCCGGAGTTCTCATTCTGGAACGCGGCGCTGGTCGAGACACAGTGGCAGCAGTGGTGGACCATCTTCTATTGGGGATGGTGGATCTCCTGGTCGCCGTTTGTCGGCATGTTCATTGCCCGAATCTCCAAGGGACGCTCGGTGCGGGAGATGATCGTAGGTGTGATCGTCCTTCCCTGCCTGCTGTGCTTCCTGTGGTTCGCAGTGTTCGGCGGCGCGGCCACGAATCTCCAGATGACCGGAGAACTGGACGTGGCCACCGCGGTCAACGAAAACGTGGCGACCGCCCTGTTCGTGATGCTGGAAGCCTTCCCATGGACCATCTTCGTCTCGATCGTGGGCATCCTGTTGTTGGTTTCCTTCTTCGTTACGTCATCCGACTCGGGGTCCCTGGTGGTGGATCACCTCACTTCCGGAGGAAAACTCGATTCACCCAAGCCCCAGCGAGTGTTCTGGGCGTGCATGGAAGGCCTGGTGGCGATCGTGCTGCTGATAGGAGGAGGTCTGTCCTCCCTCCAAACGGCGGCAGTGGCCACCGGATTGCCGTTCCTGTTCGTGCTCTTGATCATGCTGTGGAGCCTCAAGAAGGCCTTCGATGAAGAATTGGACCTGTTGGAGAGCCACTACGACGAGGCGATCTTCAAGGCCCAGCACAGCGGTTTGCTGGAGAGACTCGGCAGAGGAGGTGGCAAGTGACCAAGAGGACAAACCTTCTGGTAGCCTGTCTGTCCGCCTTTGTGCTGATGTTCTCCGCCTGCGCGGTGGAAGGCCAGGACGGCCCGGTGAAAATTGCTCGGGCCAACTGGAGTTCCGGCTACATGCAGGCCGCCATCTATGCCAAGCTGATCGAAGAACTCGGCTACGAGGTCACCGATCCGGCCGCCAACACCCTCCGGCCCTACTCCTTCTATCCCGCTTTGGCCGCCGGTCAGTACGACCTGTGGGCCAACGGGTGGTTCCCCACTCACAACATCTTCCTGGAAGGGGAGAATGTCACCGGACAGGCAGTCGAACTGCCCATAGAACCGGTGGGGTGGCAGATCGCCCAGGGTGCGATCGACGGCTTGATGGTCGACAAGGCCACGGCCGACGCCTATGGGATCACCTCCATGGACGGGGTAGCCGCCAACGCCGGTCTGTTCGACAACGACGGCGACGGCAAGGCCGACCTGATCGGGTGTGACGTCGGATGGGGATGTCAGGTTGTCATTGACAACCAGATCGCCGACGAAAGTTGGGGATCCAGCGTGGAGCAGATCTCCGGTACCTACGATGAGCTGGTGAGAGGCGTGATCGACAACGTGAACGCCGGCAATCCTGCGCTCTTCTATTCCTGGACGCCCAACTGGACCTCCACGGTCCTGGTGGCGGGCGACAATGCGGTGTGGGTAGAGTCCAATGTCAACGACATCCGGGCTGTGGCCAACAGCAATTTCCTGGAAAACAACCCCGACATTCACCGCCTCCTTGAGGTGGTGGCCATTCCGTTCGCCGACATCGCGGCGCAGAATGCCCGGATGGCCGATGCCGGACGGGATTACTCCGAAGCGGACATCGAAGCCGAAGCCGAGGCTTGGATCGCCGCCAATCGCGACAAAGTCGACAGCTGGCTGGCAACCGCCCGCAGCTAACTATTCAACTACCGAGCTTGGGTTTGGTCGGCCCCCCGGTCGACCAAACCCCGGCTCCCTTCTTTCTCCTTCAACCACCGGGCAGGTCGTTGTCCCCCGCTTCGGATTGGGGCAGCAACCGCCCCGGCATTCAGGACCCGGGCAACTCTGTGCCGGCAAGTCTTTCGAAAACCACCCCGGTCTGATCCAGAAAACGGCGCGGATCGGAGAGCCCTTCCAGTCGGTCGGTCGGAATGGTCACTTCGGGGTCGGAAGCGAGTCGCTCCCACAGCAGCCCACCGGTTTCCAACACCTTGGTGGCGGCCTGTTGCACTATGCGGTAGGCCTGGTTTCTGCTCAGGCCCTGTTCCCTGATCAACCCCGACAACAGCGCTCCGCTGGTGACCAGTCCTCCGGTGGCGGCCAGGTTGGCTTGCATGCGATCGGTGTTGACTTCCAGATTGCGCACCACCCGACGGAACGTCACCAGCATGTAATGCAGGATGGTGCACGCGTCGGGGATGATGACCCGCTCCACCGACGAGTGGCTGATGTCCCGCTCGTGCCAAAGAGCCACGTTTTCCGTGGCGGTGGTGGCATAGCCCCGCAGCAGGCGGGCCATCCCGGCCATCTGTTCCGAGGTGATCGGGTTGCGTTTGTGGGGCATGGCCGATGAACCCTTCTGCCCCGCCCGAAATCCCTCCGCCACCTCCCCCACTTCGTTGCGCTGCAGAAGGCGGATCTCGGTGGCGAAACGTTCCAGGGAAGCCCCCGCCAGGGAAATCGCCCCCAGCAATTGCGCATGACGATCCCGGGCGGTTACCTGCGTGGAGGCCGGCTCGGGTCCGATTCCCAGCCTGCGGCACACCATCTCCTCGATGGCCGGGGGACACTGTGCATAGGTGCCCACGGCGCCGCTGATCTTGCCCACCGCCACGGCCTTTCGGGCCGCGCCCAAACGCTCATGGTCGCGGACCAACTGAAAGGCCCAGTTGGCCAGTTTCATGCCCCAGGAGGTGGGCTCGGCCCACATGCCGTGCGTTCGTCCCAGAATCAAGGTGCCCCGGTGCTCCAGGGCAGCCTGCTTTATCACCGAAAAGAGCTTTTCGACCTCCTTGATCAGCATCCGGGCGGCCTGTCCCATGATCACCCCCGACGCGGTGTCGATCACATCCGATGAGGTGAGTCCGTAGTGCGCCCACTCCCCTCCCTCGCTCATTCCGGCCGCCAGAACATCCACAAAGGCCGCCAGGTCATGGTGGATGACCGCTTCCCGCTCCGCCACCTGCTCGGCGGTGGGCGCCGGCGCCGCGGCCATGGCCTCCGCCGCTTCGGGGGGCGCCACTCCCAGTTCCGCCCAAGCCGAAAGCGCCAATTCCTCCACCTGTTTCCAGGTGGCCAGTTTCCGTTCGACCGACCATAACTCGGCCATCTCCGGCAATGTGTAGCGATCGATCATGTCATCGGGCAGACTCGGCGGATCCCTTGCCCAACCGGAGATTACCCGATGCGCGATGACCCGTCCGCGACGGGGTGCAAGGGCGTATTCGAGCCACGGTTTTGCGGATACTCTTGGACAGGAAAATGAAACGGCTCACCTTGGATCAGGCCCGTCGGATAGCCATCTCGGCCACCGGACTGGGCGGCCCCCGGCCCCGGGGAAGGGTGGATGTCCGTCATTACCGCAAGGTCCTCCAAAGCACCGGTCTTGCGCAATTGGACTCGGTGAACGTGCTGGCCAGGGCCCATTATGTTCCGTTCTATTCGCGATTGGGGGCCTATTCCCGTTCCCACTTGGACCGTTGGTTGTGGAGGTCGGGAGAAATGTTCGAATACTGGGGACACGAACGCTCCGTGATCCCCATCGGCCACCGCCCGCTGTTTGTTCACCGGATGCGCCAACCGGTGCGGGGATGGATCGAGTCGGTCAACTATGACAACCCCGACTATGTACGGCAGGTGCACCGGGAGGTGGCGGAAAGGGGGCCGCTTCGCGCGTCCGACCTGGCCGAACCGGGAGAATCGGGCGGATCCTGGTGGGGACATTCGATGGGAAAGCGCGCCCTGGAGTGGCTGTTCTGGAAAGGGGAGGTCACCGTCGCCGACCGGCCGGGTTTCATCCGTTGGTACGACCTCCCGGAGCGGGTTCATCCCGCAGGCGCCCTGGAACACCCGGTGGAAGAGGCGCAGGCAATACGCGAGTTGCTTCGGCTGGCTGTTGGGTCGTGCGGGTTGGGAACAGCCGCCGATCTGGCCGACTACTACCGCCTGGGCAAAAGGCCCGCCCGGGCGGCCTTGTCCGACCTGGTCTCCTCAGGGGTGGTCCAAGAGGTGGAGGTGGAAGGGTGGTCGGACCCGGCCTATCTGGATCCCGGTGTCGCGATCCCCCGCCGCATCGGAGGCCGGGCGCTGCTCTCCCCCTTCGACCCCCTGGTCTGGTTCCGACCCCGCCTTGAGAGGCTGTTTCACTTCCGGTACCGGATCGAGATCTACGTCCCGGGCCCCAAACGGGTCTACGGCTACTACGTGCTTCCCTTCCTGCTGGGCGACGCCATGGTCGCCCGGGTTGACCTCAAACTCGATCGGAAGGCCCGCCGCCTCCGGGTGCTCGGAAGTTTCGGGGAGTCTGACATCGATGTGGACCGGGTGTGTCGGAACCTGGCCGAGGAACTGCACGAGATGGCCGACTGGCTGGACGCCAAAAAAGTGGTTGTGTCCCCCAACGGCGATCTCGCCGCACCCCTTTCGCGTTATCTGTAACCCTGGATCACCGGTGGTGCGGATACCCGTTCTTTTGGGACGACATTCGCCTGCCACTCCGACTAACGGCCATAGGCTGAGGGCAACATTTCCATCACTGCCAGCTGGTTCTCGGCGCGTTCTGTGAACACCGCCATTATCTCGTCCTGGCCCGTGGATGACCATGAAAGAACGGCCTGAGAACTCTAACCGCCTCGGACCACCAGTTGGCGTCGTTCGGGGCCGACCGACACCCAGGAAACCGGCACTCCCACCACCTCCTCCACAAAACGTATGTATCGACGAGCAGCCCGGGGCAGATCTTCGAACCGCCTCGCCCCGGTTATGTCCTCGGACCATCCTTCCAGTTCTTCATAAACCGGGTCGCATTTGTACAGCGCCCGCTGTTGGCGGGGAAACTCGGTATAGGAGTCCCCGGCGGTCTGATAACCCACCGCCACCTGCAGAGTGTCGAGCCCCGAGAGGATGTCGAGTTTGGTGATGAACAGGTGGGTCAGCCCGTTGATGCGGGCCGCGTAGCGCAGCGCCACCAGGTCAAGCCAGCCGCAGCGCCGGCGGCGACCTGTGACCGTGCCGAACTCCCTGCCGCGGTCCACCAGCCAATCCCCCACCTCGTCGAACAATTCGGTGGGGAAGGGGCCGCTCCCCACCCGGGAGATGTAGGCCTTGGCCACCCCCACCACCGATCCGATGGTCGGGGGGCCTATCCCTGCTCCTACCAGGGCTCCGCCGGCGGTGGGATTGGAGGAGGTGACGAACGGATAGGTGCCGTGGTCGATGTCCAACAAGGTTCCCTGCGCCCCCTCGAACAGCACCTTGCGACCTTCGGATATGGCGTTCCACAGCAGCAGTGACGTGTCGGTGACATAGGGAAGGAGACCTTCGGCCATCTCCAGATACTCGGAAACCACCTCGGAGGGGTCCATCGGCAGACGGTGGTAGACCCTGGTCAGTATCTTGTTCTTGTCGGACAGGGCCGCCTCCACCTTCTCCCGGAAGATGCGCGGGTCAAACAGGTCCTGTACCCGAATCCCCACCCGGGAGTACTTGTCGGTGTAGGCCGGGCCGATCCCCCGCTTGGTCGTCCCGATCCGATTGCGGCCCAGATAGCGTTCCATCACACCATCAAGCACCCGGTGATAGGGCATGATCAGGTGGGCATTGGAGGAAATGCGCAGACGTTGGGGGCTGATCCCCTCGCGGGTGAGCATTTCGATCTCCTCCAGCAGAACCGCGGGGTCGATCACGCAGCCCGAGGCGATCACCGGCACGCATTCGGGGTACATCACCCCCGACGGGACCACCGAAAGCGCGTAAGAACGATCCCCGATGGTGATGGTGTGTCCGGCGTTGTTTCCGCCCTGATAGCGGACGACAAAGTCGGCGGACTCCGCGAAATAGTCGGTGACGCGGCCCTTCCCCTCGTCGCCCCACTGTGCGCCCAACACGATGGTGGCTGTCACAGGCCCACATTTTAGCCACCACCGCCCCAATGGGTTGAATCTCAGGTTTCTCTCAGGTTGGTTCGTCAAACTCGATGGCGGTGTACATGACAGCCACAGGCAACTGATCGCAAGAGGTAAGTTTCGGACCATGATTGCTGGACGACTCCTGGTGGTGGAAGATGACCGGCGGGTGCGCGAATCGCTTCACCGGGCTCTCGACCTGGAGGGATTTGAGGTGTCCACCGCCGTTGACGGCCGGGCGGCGCTCGATATGGTGGAATCCCACTGTCCTGATGCCATCATCCTGGATGTGATGATGCCGCGTCTGGACGGCATACAGGCCACCCGGAAACTGCGAGCCGGTGGGGACACCACTCCCATTCTGATGCTTACCGCTCGTCATGAGGTTTCCCACCGGGTGGCCGGGCTGGATGCGGGAGCGGACGACTACCTGGTCAAACCCTTTGCCCTCGAAGAGTTGCTGGCTCGGATCCGAGCCTTGTTGAGACGAGGGGGAGTCACCGGCCAGGACCACCGATTGCGGCTGGCCGACCTGCATCTGGATCCGGCCGCCCGACGAGTGTTCAGAGGGTCTCGGGAGGTGACTCTCACCAAGACCGAATTCGATCTGCTGGAGTTGCTGATGTTCAACTCCGGGATCGTGCTCCCTCGGGATGTGATCATGGAACGGATTTGGGGTTATGACTTCGAGACCACTTCCAATCCTCTCGAGGTGTATATCGGATACCTGCGCCGCAAGTTGGAGGCTGCGGGGGACGATCGACTGATCCACACTGTGCGGGGTGTGGGATATGTGGCGAGGGAACGGTGAAGTGAGCCTGCGTTGGCGATGGGCTCTCAGCCTGGGAATGGTGGCAGCCCTGGCGATCGGTCTCACCGCGTGGGCTGCCACCCTGTCGGCGGAGCGGCAACTGAGGGGCGCGCTTGACGCCGACCTTCGATACCGAGCCGAGCAGGTCAATCAGGGGGCGGAAGCGTTGGCCGCTCTCCGCACGACACAGCAGGAAGGTCGACCTTCACGTCGTTCGCGGATAGTGGATCTTGACGCGGCGCTCCAGGTGATCGACCAACAAGGCGCCGTGGTGCTCCGCGTGGGACTGGAGGATGAGACCCTTCCCGTCGAGGACGCCGACTGGGCGGTGTTGAAGGGCATGGCCGAATCCGCGATCCGCGACGTGAGAATCGGCCATCACACCTATCGAATGATTACCGCCCGCCTTCGGCGCCCTTTGTTGGAAAGCAACACCGGGGCTGTGTTTCAGATCGCCAGGGATACGTCGGTGGTGAACGCCAACCTGGCGGGTTTCACCCGCCGGATGGTGCCCATCGGCGCGGTGGGCATCCTGTTGGCGGGGATCACCGGATGGTTGCTGGCGTCGCGAGCCGTCCGGCCGATCACCGAACTCACCGAAGCGGCCGAGCAGATCGCGGCCACCGAAAGACTCGACGCCGGCCGAACACTCAATCGCTCGGCCCCCGGTGAGATCGGACGCCTGGCCACAGCCTTTTCTTCGATGGTCTCTGCCCTGGTGGCGTCAAGGCGAAAGCAGCAGCAGCTTGTCTCCGACGCCGGCCATGAATTCCGTACCCCGATCACGGCGCTGAAGACCAACCTGGAAGTTCTGCTCCGCCAAGGATCAGACCTCTCCGACCCCAAGCGGCGCCAGTTGGTCGAGGCTGCTCTGGCCGAGTCGAATCAGCTGGCGGACCTGGCGATTGAACTGGTGGATTTGTCCACGGATGGGGGGCCGGACCAGGAGGATTTCGATGAGGTGGACACGGAGGACCTGGCTGCCGATGTGGCTCGCCGTTTCCGGCGGTTGGGCGACAAGGAGTTGGTGGTAACCGGAGGTGGGGCCGTGGTGAGGGGCCGGCGCTCCCAGCTGGAACGAGTCCTGGGCAACCTGGTGGCCAATGCGGTCAGATGGACTTCCACCCGGGTCGAAATCCGATTGGAGGGCGGACGTGTGACCGTTCTGGATGACGGGCCGGGGATCTCCCCCGACGACTTGCCTCATGTTTTCGACCGCTTCTATCGATCGGCCGATGCCCGATCCATGCCCGGCGCCGGTTTGGGGCTGGCGATTGTCCAACACCTGGTTGTCTCCCACGGAGGAGAGGTCTTTGCCGCAAACCGCCCGGAGGGAGGCGCCGCGGTTGGTTTCAGCCTTCCGGTGCACAGCCTTTGATTGGGACCATAGGAGAAAAGGCAGAGTCAAGGGACCGTCATTTCCCGGGATCAGGACGGTGCTCTGCACCGGCGGCCCGTTCCTCAGGCCAGATCCGATACCATAGCCCGGGCGCATCGCTGTTGGTATCAGAACGGGAGATTTGCAAGCCTCCCCACATGTGGTCATCGCTGGATTGCTCCACCAAGAGAACGGGTCCCGGGGACAAAGCCCCGAGACCCGTTCTTGAAGCGGCGGGAGAGTGAATCAAGCCCTCAGTGGCGCCCCCTTCCATGACCTCGGCTCCCTCCCCCACGGTGATGTTTCCCCTTCCCGGGAAGCAGTTCCTCCGCTTCGGCCCTGGTGATCTGTCCGTCGGCCAAGGCTTCCGAAACACCCTCCAACTGCAGAATGTGATCGGCCATGGGAAGCTGATCGATTTCATCCTCGGTCAGGACCTCGTCATCCCAAAAGGACTTGAGCAACTCCCTGGTCTGCGTGCGGGCCGCCGTCAGTTCTTCTCGTTTCTCTTGCAGAGCCGACATGATGGCGTCCGACTGGACCTGGGCGAGGGTCCCTTCCGAGACCATCTCCGCCAGAACCTCCTGCAGGATGCCCTCTCCTGGTCCGAAGTGCCCAGGCTGGGAACGTCCGAAATCTCCCAGGTTGGACCATCCCACGATGCCCGACTGCTGCCTGTGGCCGCCGTGGTCAGCCAACACCAGGCCGCCCATGGTCAAAACCACCACAACCGCCCCGGTAAAGATTGCTTTTCGCATGTCCTGCTCCTTTCCTTGCTTGGTCATGCATACCAGTACTTTGAAAAGCCGACCTGAGCCTTTCCTGAACGCCGCCTGAGGATTGGCTGAGAAACCACCTCCTCGGCACGCAAACCAACCGGGTTTACTCAGAAAGTCCCCAACTCTCCCAACCGCACCCGATCCACCGCCATGATCACCCCCGTCACCATCGCCGCCAGCAATACGGCCAGGGCCATCGCCCCCGTGTAGCTGACCGCTCCCGGACGGCCCAGCAGCCGAAAGATCAGAGCGGGCACCGTAATGGTGTCGGGGCGGGCCACAAAGGCGGTGGCCCCGAACTCGCCCAGGGACACCGCCGCCGAGAAACCCGCCCCGACCGCGGTGGCCCGCGCCGCTATCGGGAAATCTATTTCTCGGAACACCTGCCAGGGAGACGCCCCCAGCACCGCGGCGGTTTCCCGCAACCCGGTTCGGATCGACCGCAGCATGGGGGTCACCACCCGCACCACAAACGGGGTGGCCACCAGGGCGTGAGCCAGGGGCACCAGCACCACTGTGGCCCGCAGGTCGATCGGCCAGTCCAGCGCCACCAGCATGCCGAATCCCACCGTCACCGCCGACGCCCCCAAGGGCAGCATCAGCAGAACATCGAACCACCGCGACGCCCGGCCCTTGCCGGACACGATCACCGCCGAGGCGCAAAGGCCCACCGTGACCGCGATCACCACGGTGGCCAGGGCGTACCACAGCGAATTGGCCATGGCCCGGCCGGGCGTCACCCCCAAAGGCCCGGGATCGACCAGGAAACGCCAGCCGGCCCCTCCGCCCCGCAGAGACCTCGCCACCAGCATCACCAGCGGCAGCAACAGGGCCGAAAGAGTGCCGATTACCGCCACTCCCACTCCCCATCGCTCCCCGGGGGTGGAAGGGCGGCGGAGGTTCTGACTTTCCGCGACCAGATCCAGACCCACCGCCCGGCGTTCCTGATATCGGGAGTACCAGGCCAAAACCGCGGTAACCCCCACCAATTGCACGATGGCCAGGGCGGCGGCGGCCGGCAGATTCAAGAACACCACGGTCTGCTGCCAGATTTCCACCTCCAGGGTGCGGTAGCGCAATCCCCCCAGGATCAGCACCACCCCAAAGGAGGTGAAGGTGAACAGGAAAACGATGGCGGACGAGGCGGCCAACGCCGGGCGCAGCAGGGGAAGGGTCACCCGCCAGAAAACCTGCCGGGCAGAGGCGCCCAACGCCCGGGCCGAGTCGAACAGCCCTCGGTCGATCCGGGACCATACTCCCCCCACCGTCCGCACCACCACCGCCAGGTTGAAGAAGACGTGGGCCGCCAAGATCGCCCAGATGCTTCCCTCCAGACCCAGGGACAGGAATGCCGATCCCACCACCACGGTGGGCAGCACGAAGGGGGCGGTGACCAGGGCCTTGGCCAGGGAGCGGCCGGGAAAGGAAAAGCGGGAAATCGCCCAGGTAATGGGAGCGGCCGCCACCAGGGTGAGCAAAACCGAAAGGACCGATTGCCATACCGAAAACCACAGGGCGCCGCGCATCCCCGGATTGCCCAGCACCTCCCCGAACGCTCCGAACGCCCCCTCTTCTCCCAGGGACAGACCCAGGATGCGCCCCAGGGGATAGAGGAACAGATAACCCAGAAAGGCCATCGCCACCCCCGCCGCCAGCCACCGGAAGTTGATCCGCCGTTTGATTCAGATCGCTCCCATCACCTTCGTCCCGCCCGGCGGTCTACCCCAACACCAGTTCCGTCCATTCCCGGATCCATCTTTCCCGGTTGGCGTCTATCGCCGCCGGATCAACCGAGGCGGGCTTATCTGCAACGGCGGTGTGCTCCACGAATTCGGGGGGCAGGGGAGCCTCGGCATTGGCCGGGAACACAAACCAGGTTAGGGGAATCTGCTCCTGGAATTCCACCGACAGCATGTAGTCGATCAACTGCCCGGCGGCGTCGGGGAACTCGGTCCCCGCCAGAATCCCGGCGAATTCGATCTGCCGATAGCATCCTCCGGTGACCACCCCGGTGGGCGCCACGTCGGTGGGGGGATCGGCGAAAATCACCTCGGCGGGTGGAGAAGAGGCGTAGGAGACCACCAGGGGCCGGTCGCCGCCGTAACGGGTGAACGAGGAGTAATAAGCGGTGTCCCAGTCCGACACCACCTCAACGTCGTTTTCCACCAGCGCCCGCCAATAATCCTGCCAACCGTCCTCTCCGAACACCGCGATGGTGGCCAGCAAGAACGCCAGCCCGGGAGAGGAGGTGGCGGGACTCTCCACCACCAACTGCCCGCGATAGGGTTCGGTGATCAGATCAGCCAGGTGCCGGGGCGCCGAGGCATCGGGAATGATCTCCCGGTCGTAGTTGAGGCACACGTCCCCAAAATCGATGGGTGTTACCCGGTTCTCCGCATCCAGTCGGATGTCCTCGGGGGTGGTGTCCAGGAGTTCCGACCGGTGCGAGCGAAAGATATCGGCCTCCAAGGCCCGGGACAGGAAGGTGTCATCCACGCCGAACAGCACGTCGGCCAAAGGATTGTCCCTGGTGAGAATCGCCTGGTTGACCAGAGAACCGGTGTCTCCCGCCGGCACCACCTCCACTTCGATCCCGGTTTCGGCCACAAACCCGGCGAAGGTTTCCTCGCTCACTCCCCCGGCGAAAGAATCGTGACTGATGATGGTCAGAGTCTGGGGGTCGGACTCCCCACAGGCGGCCAGGGCCAAGGCCAGGCCGATAATCCAAACCGCCGGTTTTCCACGCATGAGGGGCTCTCCTTGTTCTGGGGAGCCCGGAATCACCGGGGATGTCGAAACGAAAGCTTCCTTCGCCGGCATTATCCGGATCAGGTGCCAACGGTCGGAGGATGCACCTCCCTCTCAGCCCGGTCTTACCGAGCTCCCGCGTCTGCTTGCATCAATGGTAGTGATCAAACAACCGAGGGGGGCCAGATTCGGGGTCGCGAAGCAACTGATAATCCACTTCCTTCACACCCAGTGAGCGAGATTCGGCCAGCACCCTCGCCTGGGGGGCAACCGAGGTGGCCACCAGGATTCCCCGCACCGGGGTGAGCCGAGGGTCGAGGTCCAGTTGCTTCACATACCGGGTGAGTTGCTCAACCCCCGAAATCTCTCCCTTGCGCTTTACTTCCACCGCCACCGTTCCACCGCCCGGATCGGCGCACAGAAGATCAATCGGTCCGATAGCCGTGGGATACTCCCGGCGGATGAGTTTCAGCCCCGGCTCCACTACTTGGGGGTTGTCGGCCAGCAGTTCCTGCAAATGGATCTCCACTCCGTCCTTTTCCAGACCCGGGTCGACGCCCAATTCGTGGGAGATGTCCGACAACACCTGGTGGAGGATGATTTCCAGGCGCTCTCCCTTGGGGTTGGTGACCAGCCACACACCGTCCTCCTCGTCCAGGGTGTTGGGCGCCGACATCCAATTGAGCGGTTTGTAGGCCCCGCCGTCGGCATGGACCGCCACACATCCGTCCGCTTTGACCATGATCAGCCGACGAGACCGGGGAAGGTGGGCATCCACCCGCCCGTGATAGTCGACCGTACATTCCGCGATCACCAGCCTCATACCCGAACGGACCCCCTGGACACGATCTCAAAGGGCTCTTTTTGGCGCCGCGGGGGCCGTATCGAGACTCGCCGGACTCTGGGGCAGGGCGGAACGTTCGGCCGCTTCCCCTCTCGGAATCAGTCCCATGCGGCAAGGGTACCTCCCACCGACCACCGCTTGCAGATACCCCGAGAGACCCGCCATCATTGGAAAGACTGTGACATTCCGGATACTCGGGATCCCCCTGCGGGTCAGGTTCTCGTTTGTGATCGTGATTCTTCTGCTGGGCATGCCCCTGGTGCGCAGCATCTCCTATGACCCCGTCCAGATGCTGGCCCGCCTGGGGATCTGGTGGGTGGTGGCGGTGGCTTCGGTGATATTGCACGAACTGGGACACGCCCTCTTGGCGCGCAGGTTCGGAGCGACCGTGTCCATGGAACTGTGGGCGCTGGGTGGGCTGACCTCCTGGCAACCGGGCGGGCGAGAGATCACCCCCGCTCGGCGGGCCGCCATCGCGGCGGCCGGATCGGGGTTGGGGCTGGTGGTGGGCGCCGCCACCTATCCCCTGTGGAGAATGGCAGGACCGGGAACCGGGCTGATCCATCTCAGCCTGGGCTGGATGGTATGGGTGAACCTGGGCTGGGGGCTGATCAACTGGCTCCCCATCCGCCTGTTGGACGGAGGTCACATTCTTCGAGCGCTGATCGACATCATCTGGCCCAAGAGGGCGGAAAGGATCGCCACCCTGTTTTTCCTGGGCGCCTCCGCCGCGATTGCCGTGGTGGCCTTTCGGATCGGTTTCCCCATCATTTCCCTGTTCGCATTGGTCATGTTGATTGTCGAGATTCGCCAAACGCTCAACCTGAGATCCAAAGGCCCACGAAGACGGCCGGCGATGTCCCAACCGCCCGAGCATTTCCTTCTGAGCGGGCCGATCTCTGATCCGGAGGGCTCAGGGAAGACGTAAAGGCCGGTCCGGATTGGCCCTGCGGTTGCCGGTTTTGATCCACCAGGGTGACGCTTTCACAAAGCCATCGCGTAACGGGGAGTGGGCAATACCATACGATGCCATCTGGGGAAGGCAGGCCCGGGCCCCCTTGTTCGGACCGGGAAAACCCTGCCGGCACATGAGGATTAAGGAAAGGGGTTGTGATGCAAGAATTCGTTGATGGGGTTTCCAACGGCCTTCGGGAGGCCTGGACGGACGTGATCACCTTTCTGCCGAGGTTTTTCGGAGCGGTGGTGGTTCTTTTCCTGGGCTGGGTAGTGGCCCGCCTGATACATCGTGGCGCCCTTCGTCTGTTACAGGGAGTGGGCTTTGACCGTCTGCTGGAAAGGGCGGGGCTCGCCAAACGCCTGAGGGAGGCGGACATCACTGCCGCCGATCTGGTGGCTCGGGCGGTTCACTGGGCCGCCCTGCTGGTGGTCCTTCTGCTGGCGGCCCAGACCCTTCAGGTCGAGCATCTCAGCAATCTCCTGAGTGCCCTGATCTCCTATCTGCCCTTGGTGGTGGTGGCGATCATCATCGTGATCGTGGCGGCGGCCATCGGTTCCTTCCTGGCCGAGGTTTCCACCCCCTGGTCGCAGGATCACAGCATCGGGTGGCTTCCGGGAACGGCTCGGTGGATGGTGATCGGATTCGGCGCCCTCGCCGCCCTCAATACCTTGAACATCGCCGAGGAGATTGTGAATACCCTGTTCATCGGCGTGGTGGGCACCGTAGGCGTCACCTTGGCCATCGCGTTCGGCGTGGGAGGCATCCCCGTGGCCCGAGAATGGTGGCGCCGGGTGCTGTCGCCCCGCGACTGACTTCACCCAACTGCTGAACAGAAAACCTCAGGTGGGGTGAGCGCGACTAAACCGGGGACGCCTGGCCTCGGGTGGCTCGTCCCGGCGGGATCGGCCGGACCACAATCTCAAGGTAAGGTATAGGAAAGTGGATTTCTCGTACACACCCAAGGTCGAGGCTCTTCGCGAAGAACTGTGGGAATTTGTCCAAAACCGCGTCATCCCCGCCGAGCCTGTTTACGAACAACAGATCAAGGACTCGGGCGACCCTCATCACCATCCTCAAATAATCGAGGATCTCAAGTCTGAGGCCCGCGCGCAAGGACTCTGGAACCTATTTCTGCCCGACAGCGAACACGGCGGGGGGCTGTCGGTTTCCGAATACGCGCCATTGGCCGAGATCACCGGTCACAGTCCCGATTTGGCGCCGGAGGCAATCAACTGCTCGGCCCCTGATACCGGCAACATGGAGATTCTCCACATGTTCGGCACGCCCTATCAGCAGGAGCGCTGGCTGCACCCGCTGTTGGATGGCAAGATCCGTTCCGTCATCTCCATGACCGAGCCCGACGTGGCGTCCAGCGACCCGCGCAATATCCGCACCCGCATCGAAAGGGACGGGGATCACTATGTGATCAGGGGCCGGAAGTGGTTCTCCTCCGGTGGAGCGTCCGCCCGGGCCAAGGTAGCGATCCTGATGGGGGTCACCAATCCCGACGCCGACACCTATCGGCAGCAAAGCATGATCCTGGTTCCCCTGGACAGCCCCGGGGTGACCGTTGAAGACACACCCACTGTTTTCGGTTATCAGCACCGAGGCGGGCACGCCACCATTCATTTCGACCGGGTGCGGGTTCCTGCGGAGAATCTCCTGGGCGCCGAGGGGTCGGGGTTCGCTATCGCCCAGGCCCGCCTGGGACCGGGGAGAATCCACCACTGCATGCGGGCTCTGGGAGCGGCCGAACGATGCTTTGCAATGATGGTGAGCCGCGCCAAGGCGCGGACCGCCTTTCACATGACTGTGGCCAAACAGGGCGTGGTGCGGGAGTGGATCGCCGAGTCCCGCATGAGAATCGAGCAGGCCAGGTTGCTGGTGCTGAAGACCGCCTGGATGATCGACCGGGTGGGGGTACGCTCGGCCCGGGTGGAAATTTCGGCCATCAAGGTGGTGGTGCCCGAAGTGCTCTGCTACGTGGCCGACCGAGCCATTCAAGTCTTCGGAGGAGCCGGTTTCACCGATCACTTCCCCCTGGCCTCGTTCTACACCATGGGCCGCTGGCTGCAGATGGCCGACGGCCCCGACGAGGTGCATCGCCGCGCAGTGGCGCGGGCCGAACTGGGGCGCTTTGAACCCGGATTCGTACCCGAACCCTACGTCTGGGATTGACCGGAAAGACTCGAAACCTTACTCTCCAGGCGCCGAGATCAAGGTTATGATCCGAGACTGGAATGAGAACTGCCGTCACCCTTCCCCGAGTGGAACATCGTGGCGTCGATATGTACGAGGCCCAAGAATCGGCGATCTTCCGAGGAGAACCACTTCCCTACCCCGGTCTGCCCCGTGACTGGGTCAAACAGGCGCTTGAAGCAGTGCTGCTCTACGACCCGGACAAGGTGTTCCTATTCGGTTCGGTCGTCCAGCAGGAGGACACCATCCATTCCGACATTGACCTGTTGGTGGCCATCGACCGGGCGCCCCCGGAACAGTGGCACAAGTGGGAGTGCTCCATCAGAGTCACCGGCCGGTATTACTGCCCGTATCCGTTGAATCCATTCTTAACCGATTTGGAAGACCTTGTACGCCGGCGACATATCATTACCAGCCCCTGCAAGTGGGCTGCCGATCATGGCCTCCTGGTGTACGACCGGGCGGTCGTACAATGAGTTCTCTTCCTGCTACCAATGGCGCAGAAGCGAGGGAACTCTTCAAAGAGGCCTACGCCACCTATCAGACAGCAATTTGGAATAGTTCTCAGGGGAGGGACCATTGGAAAGTGGCGGCTCGCAACTTTGTTCATGCCGCGGAACTCGCCCTCAAGACGGTCTATATCAAGCACGAGCAGCCGTATCGAAGAACCCACCGGATAGATTTGCTCTATCGGAAATGCCCCCAAACGGTGGCGGACCCGGCGCCCGAGTTCACTCTGGAGGAACTCGAGGAATTCTCCATGTGGTACCTGTCCCCATATTGGGCAGCCAAGCCGATGACCGAGGAGCATCTCAGAAAATGCACCCATATCTCTACTGAAATCATCCAATGGGCCGAAAAGGCCATTCATAACCTCTGAGAATCGCCCTCACTTGAAGGTAGGTGCCGCGGATACAGGTTCCGGAGAACTGATCACCCGTGTCAAACATCCGGACTCAAGAGAGCAATCTGCAAGTTGAAAGAACTCCCCGGTCGTCCCACGTTTCCCGTGGGCAATCTCAGTACCATTGTGTGGACCTATTCCGGTGCATGGTGTATCACGGAGACCGATCCCAGCGTCGGGAGTCAGATTTGAGAGAGGAATGACATGGTGAACGCAAATTCGGTGGTAGTGGCCGGGGCCGCTCGCACCGCTATTGGAAGCTACGGTGGATCGCTGAGCGGGATCGACGCCCACAAGCTCGGCGCCATCACCATCAAAGAGTCGCTCCACCGGGCGGGAGTGGAGCCCGAAGAGGTGGACGAGGTGGTGATGGGCCAGATCGGCCAGGTGGGCCCCGACGCCTACAACGCCCGACTGTGCGCCCTGGAAGCGGGGCTTCCCACTTCCACCACCGCCATGAACGTCAACCGGCTGTGCTCCTCGGGGCTGCAGGCCATCATCACCGGTTCACAGCAGGTCATGTTGGGATCGGCGGAGATCGTGGTGGCCGGGGGCGACGAGAACATGAGCAGCCAACCGTTCTTGGACTACCAGGCTCGCGACGGTTGGAAACTGGGTCCTCGCAAGGTCATCGACGGCACCCTGTCACTGGTGACCGATCCTTTCGGCGGATACCCGATGGGGATGACGGCGGAAAAGGTGGCCGACCGCTACGGCGTGAGCCGCACGGAGCAGGATCGTTTCGCGGCGGAAAGCCAGCGCCGGGCCGCTATCGCCATCAAGAACGGACTCTTCGATCAGGACATCGTGGGGGTGGACCGTCCCAAGGACAGCCCGTTTCTCACCGATGAGCACCCCCGCCCCAACACCACCGTGGAAACCCTGGCCCGCTTACGCCCTGTTTTCGCCAAGGGCGGCTCGGTGACCGCCGGCAACTCCTCAGGAATCAACGATGGCGCGGCCGCGGTGGTGCTGATGAGCGAAGAGACTGCCGAAGCTCGGGGCGCCGAACCCCTCCTGCGCCTGGTGGATTGGGCCGTCAGCGGCATCGACCCCGAGGTGATGGGGTACGCACCGGCTCTGGCTGTCCCCAAGGTGCTGGAAAAGGCCGGCCTGACACTGGACGACATCGACTTGATAGAACTCAACGAGGCATTCGCCGCCCAGGCGGTGGCCGTGATCCGAGATGCCGGACTCGACCCCGAAAAGACCAACATCGATGGCGGCGCCATCGCCCTGGGTCACCCGGTGGGCGCCACCGGCGCCATGCTGGTCATCAAGCTCATGCGGGCTCTGGAACGCACCGGCGGACGCCGCGGAATCGTGACCATGTGCATAGGAGGCGGCCAAGGAATGGCGGCCATCTTCGAACGGCCATAGAAGCGTTCGCAAAACACACAACTGAAGTCGGAAGTCCATCATCCTCCCAGGGGACGACGGTTAGCCACTGGGGTTCGTCTCGGCATCTCTTACCTGAACAAGCGGCGGTATTTACGTTCATATTTTTGAGCATGGAAGATCAAACCAGATTCCATGTCCATTAGAACCACGATTGGCGCCCCCCTTGTGCTGAACCCTCCTATCGCGGTTACCCCCTTACGAGGAAAATGGAGAACCATCCCCCTCGGATGACCAAGGACAGCGAGGACTTCCTCTTCCGAGAACTTGCTCCGCGCTGAGCGGAGTATGAAAGATCCAGTAGGAAAGGATGTCAAGCAGTGGCGACGGGCAGCTGTGACGCTATTTCTTGGGCCAGATCAGAGGGCAGGCAAGAAAGGATATCCTCCCTTTGCTGTTCCGGCACCAATGCGAGACGCCGAGCCGCTATCTGAGTAGGCCATCCTCGCAACACCCTGATCTGGGTCTCGATAGGACTTTGACAGAAAATCGCGTCCGCCAACTCTGCTACTTTCTCGTAATCCCCGGGTGAAGCCTTCTCACCGCGAACATTCTCCAGATTCACCTCAGGGTCCTCCGAGAGACGGATGATTGCTTCGTAATCCAGTTTTGTCACAGGGCGCAGTGTATCGAGTCTTGGAAGCTATCACAGGGTGGTTCCAATCCGGGACCGGCCCAAGATTTATGCATGACGCTTCCCTTCCAAAGAAGTGGTCGTCAGGGGATCCGGGGAGACTGCGGCCGGTCGCCGACCTGATCAGTCCGTCAAACAAGGGCAGGAATCCCTGGCTGGGCAAGTCGCCACTTGATACGTGATGCGACGGGCGAATCCTCGTAACCCCGGGAGTCCAAGAGCTTGCGGAGCGCCCAACCGGGCAAGTGGTTCAAAGCCCAGGTCTCCCCCGGCAGATAGCGCATGGAACCTTGCGGAGCCAGCATCCGAGACCCCACATACCAGGCGTGTTCGGGCAGCCGAAGAAACATGGGATCGGTCCCCGACCAGAACATCCACCAGAACTGCGGTGGTATCCGGGTGGGAGGTGAGCTGTCCGGCGGGTGGGTGAAGGTGGGCATAGGTTGGCCCAACAGGTCAGGGACTGGTCTTTCCCTCCACCGGTCTGCCCTCCGGCTGCCGTAATACCAGGGAATCGTCCTCTCATCAACCCAAACCAGACCCTCCCCTTTCAGGCGCTGCAAGGCCAATCTCGCATGATCCGGTTCCAGCCCCGACATCCGGGTTATGTAATCGATCTCAACGCCCTGTGGGTAAGCCCGCACCGCACCCAACACCACCCCGAGGCAGAACGGCCTGGCAGCGAAAGGTCCACCCCCAGGAAATCGGTAGCCCTGTGGCGGAACCGATTCCATCAAAGGAGGACACTCACAGCCGATCGTCATCGGGGCATTCTCCCTAACCTATCGGGCGCCGCCGGGGCGGGTTGACTTGCCGCCGTGGACGGTGGGTTCGGCGCACCACTGTCGGCGGAGGACATCAAGGGGCCCCAACACCTCTTTGGACAGGCCAAGCAGGTCGATCAGCACAGCCTCATCCAGGGCCATACGGGTTGGGTCCTCGTAGACCTGGTTGGCCGGCAAGAGTTCTCGGTCCGCGAAGTCATCGAATAGGGACTGGGCCTGCTTGATCTGATCCTGAGACAGTTGACGGGGGTCGAGCACCGGCAGTTTGCCCAGCCTGGTGATGGTGAGAACCGCCCGGCCTTGATGCTGACGGGTCCCTTTCCACCAAAAGGCCATCAGTCCCAGTGTGGTGTTGGCCCATAGCGCCACCACTTTCTCCCACTGCTCTTCATGGAGTAAGTAGTTGGGCCAGGCGCGTCCTCCTATTGAGAGATCAGGGGTCAAACAAGCTGCGAGAGGCTGGGAGTTAATTTGAAAGTCGAGATTGAAGTGGAGCCGGGTTGCACTATCCCACACCTTCAGAGCCTTCTCGTGACAGCCCTCTCGGACCCTGCCCTGAGTGTCCGGCTCGACGACCAAGAGAGTTTCCCGGTGGTGGTCGTGGGACCACAACACGGGATATGACGCCGTCCGGCCGGTGGGCAGTGGATCTATGTCAAACGGTCCCCGTGGGGTTCCGTCGGAGTTTCTTCCGTTGATGTCCCGGTGCACCAAACCAGGGCGTCCAAGACAGTCGAGGGTGGTGAGTGGCAGCGACTTCGGTGTTATGCGAGGCAGGATCAACAAAGAGTCCGCAAACCCCAAGGCCGCACCGGCGACGTCAGGCTCGGTGATCTGGGCGCAACCGCTTTCCGGAAGCGGCGCTCGAATAAAGTTGCCCACCCGATCCTTCCCCACCCGTAGCCAACCGGTGGACCCTTCGGGGACGTCTTTGATCTGGCGGGCGATCTCCACCGCTTCGGCGGCGCTTGAGGGCCGACTCTTCAGATTCACCCACAGGGCCGGCGAGTCGGAGGAATGATCTGAAGGTCGACGGGTGGCGACCAGCAACAGTTCGGCCATGCCGGTGTCGGCCGAGAAGGCCCGGTTGGTGGATCCGGTGGTTGCCAGGGTGATCACCATGATGTCGGTGTATTGGGCGTCCAGTAGTCGGCGGGCCTTTGCCCATGATCCACCCGAGACCGCCACCACCGGCAGAACCAGTGCCAACACCCCTCCCGGTTTCAACTTGGCATGAGCCAGATCCAAGAAGTTGGAGGCCAATCCGGCGTTGCCGTGTCCCACCAGATGTTTATTGCGGTTGTGAATGGCCCGCAGAGTTGCAGCCATGGCCAACTGCTCATCTTTTTCAGTGTTGAAACCGGCGAACGATGGCACCGGCACCTGTGAGGCCGCCGCAGTCTCGTGATTGGTGGGGCGGGTGAAGGGTGGATTCATGATCATCAGGTCGGCGGAGCCGTGGTCCATTACGAACAAGTTCGTGTTTTCCTCGACTTCCACCTCCCCGCTCCCGGTGGTGACTCGTCTTCCGGTTCCGAACAGAGTCATGGCGTTGACATCCTCGATCAGGTCCAACGAGCCGATCGCCACGGCCCTTCCCTCCGGCTGTACTCCGTAGGGCATGGTGTAGACGTTGGTGCGCCCGAAAGTCACCGACGGATGCGCCGAGGACAGGATTGCGGCGGTCAGGTGTGAGGCGGCGGGCATGATGTCGGCGCCCACCAACACCTGTTCAATCATCTTGGGATGGAGCGTTTGATCATCCAGGCCCGCCCTCCGGACCCGGGCGGAGATCCTGCTGTAGGCGGCCGAAAGCAAAGCACCCGTGCCGCAGGCCAGGTCGGCCACCCTCAGCGCAGTCACCTGGTCGGGATCCCGATAGTCGATTTTCAACCGATGCACCGCCAACTCGGCCAACAAGGCAGCCGAGGAGGGCAGGGTATAGAAGGTGGCCAGGAACTTTCGATCGGAGATCAGTTGTCCGAACATCTGCCCGGCCATGTCACCGGTGGTGGTGACACCCAAACCGGACAACCGCCCCGCCACCAAAAAGAGCCTGTCGAGGATCTTGTTGGCAATTCCGTCCGGAATGGGCGACATGACCCGCACCGCAATGTCGAAGATCGGCCAGTAATTGATACGAAGAATCTCTCGCCAGGCCGCGAGCACGTCCACCTTGGTCAAGAAGCCCATGATTGAACGGATCTCATCGAGAGTGGCCATCTGGTGTCTCCCGGCGATCGCGATGTGAAAGATCAGCGCATTTATCACCACCGCCATCGCCATCCGGGTGGTCTGAACCCCGGCCTCCTGGTGAAGCTGGGCGGCAACCCGCCTCAAGACCCGTTCATACGCTCCCTCAAGATCTTGGTGCAGCCGCCCGGCGGCGCCCCCCACCCCGAATTCCAGCAAATCTGCGCCCTCGTTGATACGGGACTCCGACAACGCCGCCCGCTCGATGAAACCAGCAAGATCATCTATCCCTCCTCTGATCCAATCCCGCCTCGGGAACCGCTCCACCTTTACCGATTCATCGAGGGTGGTGGGGGGCAACAGTGACAACGAACAATAGGAAAACCGTCCCTCGGCGATCCCTTTACCGACGGCGTCGCGAAGACCGGCAGGAATTCGGACCGCCACCACCTGTTCCACGTTGTCGCCGGTGGATTTGATTTTGACTCCGAGCCGGCTGCGCGCATCATCCTCGACAGTGGTGGCCGGTTCGAACTCCGTCTCCACAATCACCGACGACTCCCCCGGGTACCCCACCACGATGTCCGGGCTCTTCGCCGGGCTCCCGGCCAGAACGTCGGTTGCCTCCGCCGTCACCAGACTCTTGTCCCACCGAGGATGCCGGGCAATCAACTCCTCGGCCAACAACGCATTGAAAGCAACCTCTTTAGTTCGGGCCATACACCCTCAGGCTAAACCCAACCAGCCGCTTACCCGAACCTATCCGAATGCTGGCCCAGCCCGAATCCACAGTCCACATGGAAAGATGTTCGGATCCGCAAAACAGAGCCGATCCACCATCGGAGACCACTGCCACCTCCAAACGACTGTCCCTTTGCCGAGGGAAGCTCAGTAGCTGACCAGACTCAAAGCCTGGTAACCGGCGATCTTGGCTCGGCCGCCCAGTTCGGCGAGTTCGATCACAAATCCCAATCCCACTACCTCGCCGCCCGCCATCTCCACCAGCCTGACCGCGGCTTGGGCGGTTCCCCCGGTGGCCAGCAAATCGTCGACTATGTACACCCGCACGCCTTCCGACAGGGCGTCTTGGTGAATGTCAAGCTGATTGTGGCCGTACTCGAGCGAATACCTGATCGACCAATGCTCCGCCGGTAGCTTCCCCGGCTTTCGCAGCGGCACGAACGGAAGTCCCATGCGGTCCGCCATGGGGGCGCCGAACAAGAACCCCCTTGCTTCGATTCCCACGATGGCGCCGGCGTCCAGTTGCTCGGCGTCCCCGACCAGAGCCTCGATGGTATGCCGGAAGGCCCGGGGATCTCCCAACAGAGGGGTGATGTCGCGAAACAGAATCCCGTCCCGGGGAAAGTCGGGAACATCTCGAATGAACTGTCTCAGATCCACCAACGGCGATGCTACCCCATCCGCGGCCTGCGGTGCACAGGCCCTCGCTGCTCCGGCGCCCCGGCCAGCGCGGCAATCTGCGCTGTTACCGTTAACAAGCCGAAAAAGTCACCCTGACAGGCAAGGACCAAGTTGCCGGAACACCCAGGTTGTGCATGACCGTAATAAAGCACTACTACGTCGATTCTTTCGACACCGTCGGGGTCAGTTCATTTCGACTCGACCAATCCCCCTTCGCCCACCGATACGCATCGGATCAGACGGTGTTCGGCATCTATTGCGACCGTCTGTTTCCCATCAGACACACCCGTCACGAGGATCCCGTTTCCCAGTATTGGAAGCTGCGACGGGGCGTCATGTTGTACGACGTGCCGGAAAAACCGATCGAGATACGTGGCCCCGATGCCGGGAAGGTGCTGGAAAAGGTCTTGACCTGCCACGTGGAAACGCTCCCGATCGGACGGGCCCGCTACGGCATCGCCTGCCGAGAGGACGGCACAGTCCTGATGGATGGCGTGCTGATGCGCCTGGCCACCGATCGCTTCTGGTATGTCAAGGCCAACGGCGAGTTCGAAAGCTGGCTCGGGGCCAACGCCATCGGATTTGACGCGCAGGTCTCCGATCCTGATTCCCGGGTTCTGCAGGTCCAGGGTCCCAAGTCCCTTCATGTGCTGGATGCGGCGATCGGCGGGGGGCTTTCGGCTGACTTCCGCTACTTCCACGCCGGGTTCTTCGAGGTGTGCGGCCAGACATTATGGGTGTCCCGCACCGGGTGGACCGGGGAGATGGGAATCGAGATCTACTGCCAGAGCGGACCTGAACCCACCGATCACGACGCCCTGTGGGATGGACTGCTGGCCTGCGGTGAACCCTTTGGCATGGAGTTCGGTTCATCGCTGTCTATGGGCATGCGCCGCGTGGAGTCGGGGATCCTCGACAACGGCACCGATATCGAGCCCGACCTCACCCCGTACGGCGCCGGAGTCGGACAGTTCGTCAGGATGGAAAAGGGGGACTTCATCGGCCGGGCGGCCCTGGAAAAGGCTGATCGCCATCAACTCCTGTTCGGCCTGGTTTGCCCCACCACCACTCCCGAGGCCGGAATGCGCGTCCACCTCGACCAACAGCCGGTGGGGCATATGACCATCGGGACATGGTCGCCGACGCTCGACCGCGGGGTGGGATACGTGCGCTTCGATCGTCCCCCGCCCGATGGCGACTGGAACGGCCGGACGGTCCTTTTGAGTGACAGCAGCGGGCGGCGTCATGAGGCGACCGTGGATACGCTGCCCTTCTTTGACAAAGAGAAACGACTTCCCCGCGCAGTGTGGAACCGCTGACCACACCGTCCCAGCCCATCAAAACCGGTACCGTTGGATGTCGCAATGGCAGCCTTGGTTTTGAGATCTGATCGCTTCCTATCCGGTAGGTCCGACGGTTGGAAGGGCGGTTGGCAATTGTGAATACCTCCGACACCGCGTCCTCCGGCGCCGACCAAATCCCGGGCCAGCCATCGGAGGTGATCCTGCGCGGGTCGCTGCGGGAGGCCATGGACGCGCCCGCAACCATCTACGAGGCGGTGGGAGGTCAGAGCTTTTTCGATGAACTGGTCGGTCGCTTTTACGACGCCGTGCAGAACGATCCGGTCCTTCGGCCCATGTATCCCAAGGATCTGCGTGGCTCCAGGAGGCGACTGGCCGGGTTCCTGGCGCAGTACTGGGGTGGCCCGCCCCATTACAGCGAAACACGAGGCCACCCGCGACTGCGCATGCGCCACATGCCTTTTCGGATTGGAAAGGTCGAGCGGGAGGCATGGATGACCCATATGACCGCCTCGCTCGACGCCGCCCGGCTGTCGGACGGCACCGGACGCCCGCTTCCCCCGGAGGTCCGGACTCTCATGTTCGAACACTTCGACAACGCCGCCACCCATCTGATCAACCAACCGGACTGATACAACCGGCCCGGCCCTCGAACACGGTACGCAACTAAAGTTGGCGGAACTGGCAAAGCCCGGGTAAGCAGACCACCAAAGGGTTGTGGTCAGAAGGCAGGTGCGATCGTGAGAGCGATAGAGACCGCGGGTCTCACCAAGTACTACGGAGACACCCCTGGAATCGTAGATCTGGACCTGCAGGTGAAGGTGGGCGAGGTGTTCGGATTCATCGGCCCCAATGGGGCGGGCAAGACCACCACCATCCGCCTCCTGCTGAACCTGCTGCGCGCTTCGGCGGGCACGGGGTCCATCCTCGGCTTGGACATAGCTCGCCAATCGCTTGAAATCCGCCGCCGGATCGGGTACCTGCCGGGCGACCTGGCGCTGTATTCCTCGATGACCGGCCGGGAGTTCCTGCTCTATTTCAGCAGGCTGAGAGGCATCGACACCGCTTCGGCCACCATGGGGTTGGCCGAGCGTTTCCAACTGGACCTCGACCGGCGCATCAAGGAATACTCCAAAGGCAACCGCCAGAAAGTCGGCGTGGTCAACGCCTTCATGCACCAACCGGAGCTCCTGATCCTCGACGAACCCACCAGTGGTCTCGACCCGCTCATGCAGCAGGAGTTCGCCGAACTTCTCACCGAGGTCCGAGCGGAAGGACGCACGGTGTTTTTGTCCTCCCATTATCTGCCCGAGGTGGAGCGGGTGGCGGACCGGGTGGGGATAGTACGACAAGGGCACCTGATAGACGTTGACACGCTGGCGGGCTTCCGCTCAAAGGTCCAGTCGAATCTGACGATCAAGTTCGGATCGCCGGTCGACCCGGCCCCGTTCGCGGCCATCGAGGGGGTGACCGTGGTAGACATCGCCGACGGCGGCTGTCTGTTACGGCTCAGCATCGCCGGATCCCAAAAGGCAGTGATCCAAACCGCCGCTTTCCGGGACGTTGTGGCAGTCACCTCCGAAGAGGCCGATCTGGACGAGGTGTTTCTCTCCTACTACGGGTCCCAGAGTTCCGGGGACTCGAACGGTTGAACCCCTGATGCCCGCAATCTTGGCCAAGACCCTCGGCGACCGTCGGCGCGCCATCCTGGGATACGGCCTGGGAATTGTGGTGCTGGCCCTGTGGCTGGCGGTGTTGTTCCCGGTAATGCGCGAATCCGAAGGCTTCGTCGAGTTCGTCGACAATCTCCCCGCGGGGATGTTGTCCGCCATGGGAATCGACCCGGCCACCTTTCTGACCGCCGCCGGTTTTCTCGGTTCTTACCTGTATTCGCTGCTCGCCCCCCTGGTGGTCCTGTTCTTCGTTATCGCCGCCGCGGCGGCCGAGGTTCCCACCGAGGAACGAGAAGGACTGATGGACATGCTGCTTTCCTGCCCGGTGTCCCGGATCCGGGCCTTTTTGGAAAAGGCCTCCGGAGTGGCTCTGGCGTCCCTGGTGCTGGTGGCCGTGCTGACCGCGGCCCTCCTGGTGCTCAACCCGATCTTCGATTTGTCCCTGTCGGTTTCCGGCCTGGCGGCCGCCGGACTCTCCCTGTGGCTGTTGGGCATGCTGTTCGGGGCCTTGACGCTCGTGGCCGGGGCATTCACGGGCCGCAGCGTGCTGGCCGGCGGAGTGGCGGGCGGGTTGGCTTTTCTGGCCTGGTTCGCTCATGGTTTTTCCGATCTTTTTCCCGCTCTCGACAGCATCGATCGGGCCAGTCCGTTCACCTGGTACCAGGATCCCCATCCCCTCACCGAAGGGATCGGCGTGGGTCAACTGTGGTTGGCGGCGGCGACTGTGGTGCTGGTGGCGGCGGCTGCCTGGTTTTTCGGACGCCGCGACATCGCCACCGAGCGGGCCATGCTGCCCGACGTAAAATTCCTCCGCCGTTCCCGAAGCCGCCAACGCCGATCCTCTCCCCGGGCGGCGTGGCTGTTGACCGGACCGTTTCGCAAGACCATCTGGGATCGTCGTCGCTCGGCCTGGGGCTGGGGAGGCGGCTTGGGACTCCTGACGCTGGTCATGTTTTCGGCCTGGCCGGCCCTCGCCGCCGACGCCGAGGCTCTGGCGGGCCTCATCACGTCCCTGCCAAGAGAAGTCTTTGCCATGTTCGGGATGAGTAACCCCGAAGCCATAGTGACCGCCGCCGGGTTTATTTCCTCCCGGACATACCAGGCGATCGGGCCGATTCTCATCATCATGTTCGTGGTCAGAGGAGTATCCGTGGCCATGGTCAAGGAAGAAAGCGCCGGGGTCTTCGACCTGGTGTTGACGGTTCCGGCCACCCGCAGAACGGTGGTGGCCGGCAAGGCATTGGGGGTGGTGGCGTCAACCGTGCTGGTGGTGGCAACACTCACGGCGGCGGCCCTGGTGGGAGACACCGCCTGGGAGACCGGGCTGGGGGCCTCCAGGATCTTGGCCGCCGGTGCGGGATTGGGCCTTCTGGGTTTGTTCTTCGGGGGGCTGACCCTGGCGGTCTGGGCAGTGGGAGGATCGTCCTTCCCAGCGGTTCGCGTTACCGCAATGGTGGCGATCGGCGCCTTCCTGCTGAACGGCCTGGGATCGCTCAGCGACATCCTGGAGCCCGCCCGGGCGATCTCCCCCTTCTATTGGTACTTCGGAGACACGCCACCGTTGGCCAAGGGTTTCGAACCGACCTACTTTCTGCTCCTGGCCGGTGCGCTGGCCATGGGCTGGCTGGCCATCAGGCGCATCGACCGAAGAGACATAGCCACCTGAGCGAACCCCTGGCCAAGGGAATGCCAGGTCAACACCAATTTGACAAATCTTATCTGTTTTAGACATAAGAAAGATAAGATGCGGTAAGTTTGATGACATAGCTGCGGAGCCTGGGCGTCCGGGTGGAGTCGGTGGCGCCCCGCCGCTCGGGGTTGATTTCCAAGGGCGTCCTCTACAGTCCCGCCCATGGCTACACCGCATTTACCGTGCCGCTCTTCGACGAGTTCCTCAGGCGCAGATTCTAGATCCGGGTGACAAACCGGAGCTTGACGACTCCGTTCAATCGATCTGCGGGCCAAGTCGACCCAAGAGACGGCGGGCGCGGCGTACCACCGCTTCATCAACCATTCTTCCCTGGGCGTCGCGGACCGCTCCCCTGCCCTCCGCCAGGGCCAGGTCGTATTCGGCCACCAGTTTACGGGCGGCTTCCAATTCCCGCTCAGACGGCGTGAACACCTGGTTGATCACCGGCACCTGGGCGGGGTGGATGGCCGCACGAGAAGCGAATCCACACCTCCGCAACATGTGGGTCGACCGCGCCAGCCCTTCCAGATCCCCGATATCCGTCCATACCGGACCGTTCGGACCGGGAATTCCCGCCGCGGCAGCGGCCCACACCAGTCTGGATCGGGCCGGATGCCAGAGCAGATCGTCGGCGCCGTGCTCCAAGCCCAGGTCGGCGGCAAGATCTTCCTCGCCGATCCCCAAACCCACCACCATGGGATGATTCGCCAATGACCGCGCCTCCCACAGACCCTGCGCGTCTTCGATCAGGGCTATCAGGCCCAATTGCCTCCCAAACTCCAGTTCTTCCGCCCGCTTTCCCACTTCGTCAACGCTTGCCACGGTGGCTTTCGGCACCACCAGGGTCTCCACCGACGTGGTGGACAACGCCTTCAGGTCGGCCCCCAGATTGTCCGGATCGCTGTTGACCCGCACCGCCACCCTGGCGCCCTCCCCTTCCA
Source organism: Acidimicrobiia bacterium (assembly GCA_965220995.1). Classification (GTDB taxonomy): domain Bacteria; phylum Actinomycetota; class Acidimicrobiia; order Spongiisociales; family ZC4RG35; genus Bin76. The sequence goes on from CBDCRL010000001.1 coordinate 222,940, forward strand.
GCAGGGGCATCGCCTCCCGAACCATTTGCCGGGCGGCGGGCTTGGCCCGGGGAGCAACCGCGTCCTCCAAATCGATTATCAGCAAATCGGCGCCCCGCCCCCCGGCCTTGGCCAGCATGGAAGGCCGATCACCGGGTACGTAGAGACAGCTTCGGATCATCCCTGCTCGGGTGAAGTCCGGGACGATCAACCGCCCGGCATGGGGTCGAACTCCATGCCCAGTTCGGCCTTGCCCAGGTGTTCCTCCATCTCCGGAGCCTTGAAAATGATGGCCGTTTGCGCCAGAAGGTCGCGGTAGAGCCGCTCATAGGGACTCACCGCCACTATTCCATGAGCTCCCGCCAGGCGGAAAGACTCTCTGGCCACTTCTTCGGTCATGCGCCGGACGTGGTAGAGCGCCATCAGGCTGATCCATGCGCGCCTTTCCTGGGGGTATTTGGGGTCGGAGAGTTTGGCGGCGGTGTCGTACAGGACCGTGGAGGCCGTCCGCACCCAAAAGCTCATGCGCCCGTAGGTGGACTGAGACCATCCCACATCGGCTCGGGTCTTGGCTTCCTGACCCTTGATGGCCACCGCGATGCCGCCCTTGCGTTTGCGCAGATACCCGGCCATGTAGTCGAGTATCCGGCGGCAATGCCCCACCTGCATTCCGCCCCCCGAAAGGTTGAGCAGCCCGAACGCCATGTGCTGGACTTCCCCTTCGTCGTCGGTGAAGGTGGCCTGAGGTTGATCGAGGTCCCGTACCAGGGCATATTCCTCGGGAACGAAAGCATTCTCGATGGTCACCGTGTTGGTGGCCGTGCCCCGCAGCCCCATGGCGTCCCAGTCCTCGTTGATCGTCATTCCCGGAGTTCCCACCGGAACGAAAATCACCAGCAGGGTTCTTCCCTGCAATTCGTCATGCTCATCCACCACCGAGGCAATGGTGCCCACATAGGAGGCGCCGGCCGAGTTGGTGGCGAATCCCACCCGTCCGTTGCCGAGCCACCCCCCCTCCACCCGGCGAAACCGGGCGCCCACCTTGGTCACGTCCAACTCATCGGAAGGCGCGGAAGCGGCGCCGCAGAACATCGATTGATTCTCGGCGCAGTCTCGGAGCAAAGCCGCCATGTTCGGGTCGCCGAAGGCGTAGGGGCCGATCAGGTCCAATGCCGACCAGTGCATGTTGGTGCAGGCCGCCGACACCGGGTCGCCATAGGCGATTACCTCCGCCACCTTGGTGCGGGTGGCGATGTTATGGCCGGGACCGCCGAACTGCGGATGAATGGCCATGGAGGGAACACCCACCGTCTTGAGGGCAGCCATGTTCTCGAAGGGATAGCGTGACTCCCGGTCGTTGCGAGCCGCCCTCCCGAAGAAGTCCTCTTCCCCGACCACTTTGCGCACCAGTTTTACATACTCATGGTCGATCATGCCTGCCTGAATCCTTCTGTGGGCTAGCCGATAAGAATAGCCGACCGGCGTGACCGTGATACGGGAGGGGTGATGGTCGAAGAGACGCCCTCGCGATCGGGCGGGACCATCGGGTTACTCTCTTTCTGTATGTCGATCTCACATGCGGTGGTGACCGGCGCCTCGGGCGCGATCGGGTCGTCCTGCGTGCGGTTGCTGCACGAGCGCGGGTGGGAGATCACCGGTATCGATGTGGCCGACCCGCCGCCCGATCTGGGTTTCGTCTCCTGGCACATGGCCGATGTCCGAGATCGCGAGGCTCTGGGCCGGGTGGCCGAGCAAACCGGCCCGGTGAGGCTGTTGATCAACGGGGCGGGGTTCGGAGACCGGGCCCCCGCCGCAGAGATGACCCCGCACCAATGGCAAAGCGTGTTGGATGTCTGCCTGACAGGAACTTTCATGACTTCGCAGGCCTTCTACCCCAACCTGTGCCGGGCACGGGGTGCGGTGGTGATGAACATCGCCTCCCTGGCCGCCCGACGGTCATGCGCCCTTCACGCCAACTACTGCGCGGCCAAAGCGGGAGTGGAGTCGCTCACCCAGGTGCTGGCCCTGGAGTGGGCAGAGGACCTGATCCGGGTGATTGCCGTGAGCCCGGGAGTGGTGAACACCCCCATCGTTCGACAGAACATGGCCCCCGGCTCGGAACGGGAGAAAGCCATTATCGGGATGACTCCCCTGGGTCGCCTGTTCGGGCCCGACGAGTTGGCCCGGCTGATCCTGGCCTACTCCTCCGACGACTTCGCCCACGTCACCGGCGCCACCCTGGTAGCCGACGGCGGGTTCCAAACCGCCGGTGGCCTGCCGCAGTTCTATGACTAGGGAGCATTCAATCCGAGTGCGGGAGGGTTCCGGCAGATTTCAACCTGACCAGACCCGTATCCGTGGCGGGAGTGATAGGCGACAAGCCCCTGGCGGTGTTGGCTGTCCATGAATTGCGCAACCGACTGCTGCAATCCGACCTGGCCGGCACGGTGGTGCTGGTCCCCGCCGCCAACCTGTTTGGTCTCACGGCCGGTACACGCCACAACCCCGATTTGCTGGAGTTGAACCGTCGGTTCCCCGCGGGCGAACCAGGAGCGCCATTTTTGAAACTATGGTAAGTGTGGTGATTCCGTCAACGCCCACAGACAACAGCTACTGCGGCCGGTCTGCCACTTAGGAAGTCGACATGCAACACAAACCGCTAAAGGGAAAGGTGGCAATCGTTACCGGCGCCGGCAGTCCCATCGGCATGGGCCGCGCCATGACGTTTGCCCTGGTGCGGGCCGGGGCACGCGTCGCGATGCTGGATGTCAACGAGGAGTGGCTGGAGCAGTCCGCCGGCGAGGTGCGAGCGGCCGGTGGGGACGACTGTGTCCTGGACTTGGTCTGCGATATCTCAGACCCCGAAAGCGTGGAGGACGCGGTCCGCAAGGCGATAGCCGGGCTCGGCGGACTCCACGTGCTGATCAACAACGCTGGAACGATTCACCTTGGGGACCTCGCCGGCGGCAATCGTCCCAAGTTCTGGGACATCACTCCCGAGACATGGAGCAGGATAATCGCGGTCAATTCCAGCGGATCGTTCTTCATGGCCCGGGCGGCAGTGGGTCACATGCTCGACCAGGGATGGGGCCGGATAATAGGAGTCACGACCAGCGTCGACACCATGTACCGGCCAGGTATGTGCCCCTACGGTCCATCCAAGGCAAGTCACGAGGCGCTCGTCGCTCTCATGTCCCGTGAATTGGAGGGGACAGGAGTAACCGCCAACGTACTCATCCCCGGCGGCCAGACCGACACTCACATCATTCCCGATGACATCGCGGTGGGGCGGGCGATCCTCATGCGGCCGGAAGTGATGAACGGGCCCGCGGTGTGGCTGGCGTCAGAGGAGTCGGACGGGATCAACGGCATGCGCCTGATTGCCTACTATTGGGACGAAGGCCTGCCCATAGAACAGCGGCTCGACAAGGCCGCCGCGCCCGCCGCCTGGCCGCAACTTGGCAAGCAGGGCATATTCCCGGGACAGGACTGGTGAATCGGTCGATCGCGAATACCGACGAATCTTTTTTGGAGACCCGCCCTCCTGTCGTCCCCATCCGCACATTCACTGCACATTCTCATAACCTGCGGGGCGAGTGCCTGTAGCCTAACCATCAAAGCGAACTTTCGATAACCCCGCGTCGGCCGCGGCGCCTACCCGAACGAGGAGGCCAAGCTTTGGCAACGAAGACTGAACTCATAGTTCCGAAGACCGAACTCATTCTTCCAAAGGTCGTCCGCGGCACCCGGCCGGCAAGTGAAACGGCACAGACTCCCGGCCTGGTCCGCCGTCCCGCAATCGACGGGTCATCGGTAGGAGCCAGCAAGATCTGGTTCGGCACCGTCACCTCAGAGCCCAATCACAAGGGTCCGCCCCACATGCACGGAGAGGCCGAGACCGCCGCGTACGTCATTTCCGGCCACGTCCGGGTCTACTACGGCGAGGATTTCAAGGAATGGATAGAGGCCGGACCAGGCGACTTTCTATTCGTGCCTGCCCACATGTGGCACATCGAGGCAAATCCCTATGACGTACCGTCAGAACAGTTTCTGGCCCGCGGACCGGACAACATAGTTATAAACATGGAAGAGTAGGGCCCCCGGTCCTGCCGCGGTCCCGACGGATGCTAAGGGACATGGCACGCGGGTGGGAGGGAACCCAGGGAACCACGAGCCTCGGCCGTGAGTGACTGGAAGAGAACACCAGACCACCCTGAAACGCCCCGACTTTATCGGAGGAAACGGCCTCCGCTCTGATGGACTGCTTGGTTGAGCATTGAGGCACTTGGGTGACGGGCCCGCCCCGATGGGTAGTTGCCCAGTTAAGGGCTGCCACAGAGAGCCCTAATATCCTGCCGCAGTGACCGGCAACGGACTTGTGGTGTTGGGGATCCTGATCGGGATCGTGGTGTTGTTCGTTTCCGAGAAGTACCCGTTGGACATTGTGGCCATGCTGGGCCTGGGGGTGCTGTTGGTCCTGGGACTGGTGACCATTCAGGAGGGTTTTTCGGGGTTCAACAATCCGGCTACGTTGACCGTGGCCGCCATGTTCGTGCTCAGCGCCGGGTTGCAGAAGACCGGCGCCACCGCCGCGGTGGGTCGGCTGATGGTTCGTTTCAGCCGCAATCACTACACCGCCCTGGTGGTGATCATGGTGATCGTCACGATTATGTCTGCCTTTGTGAACAACACGGCGGCGGTGGCGGTGTTCATACCCCTGGTAACTATCCTGGCCGCCCGGCGGAGGATCTCTGCGTCGAAACTTCTGATCCCCCTTTCCTACGCCTCCCAGTTCGGCGGAGTGTGCACCCTGATCGGGACATCCACCAACCTGCTGGTCAGTTCCATTTCCGAAGAAGCCGGTTACGGGGCGTTCAGCATGTTCGAGTTCACTCGCATGGGTCTGGTGTTCTTCGTGGCGGGAGTCGCCTTCTTCCTGTTGTTCGGACGGTGGTTGCTGCCCGACCGGCCGACGCCCGACCTGGCCGACACCTATCAACTGGGGGAATACGTCACGGAACTGCGAATCCGGGAGGGATCGCCCCTGGTGGGCAAGTCGGTTCTGGAGAGTCGACTGGGAGCCGATCACGACATCACGGTGCTGCGACTGCGCAACGCCGGAGAAGAGGGGTGGGCGCCGCTCCGAAGGACCCTCCAATGCGACGACGTGCTGCTGGTGCGCGGTTCACTGCCTGATCTGATACGCCTTCGGGGGACGATGGGCCTCCGCATCAACGCCGACTTTGAACTGCGCGACGAAACCCTGCAAAGAGAGAACCTGCGCCTGGTCCAAGCCCTGGTGGCGCCCGATTCGCGGCTGATCGGGCACACACTCAAGGAGACCGATTTTCGCAGTCGCTACCAGGCCCTCGTGCTGGGCATCCAACGCAAGGGCAAAGCGATCAACAACCGGCTCAGTTCGGTGAAACTGGAGTTGGGGGACGCCCTGCTGATCCAGGCCCACGAAACCCGGATACGGGATCTGCGGCGGGGCGACGACCTGATCATCCTCAACGAAATACCCGGCAGTGTCCTGCGCCACAAGGCGCCCCTGGCCATCGGGATCCTGGTGGTGGTGGTGGGATTGGCGGCCTTCGACGTGGTACCCATCCTGGTAGCGGCGGTGCTGGGCTGCGTGGCCCTGGTCATGACCCGGATCCTGCGACCCGAGGATGTCTACCGCTCCATCAACTGGCAGGTCATCTTTCTTCTGGCCGGGGTTCTCCCTCTGGGGATCGCCATGCACACCAGCGGAGCGGCGGGATGGATAGCCGAACAGGCTGTGAATGTGGTGGGAGGCATGGGTCCGGTGGCTGTGTTGGCGGCGTTCTACCTGCTGACCGCCATCATGACCGAAACAATGAGCAACGCGGCCGCGGCGGTGCTCCTGGCGCCGATCGCCATCTCCACCGCGGAACAGATCGGCGTGGACCCCCGTCCGTTCCTGATGGCGATCACGTTCGCCGCCTCCACCGGGTTCTCCACGCCGGTCGGCTACCAGACCAACACCATGATTTACAACCCCGGGGGATACAAGTACACCGATTTTTTGCGGGCCGGAGTGCCGCTCAACATCATTTTCTGGATCCTGGCGGTGATTTTCATTCCCCGGCTGTGGGCATTCTGACCCGGCCCTCTATGGGGCACACCGGGAGAAGGGGCAGAAGAAGCTACCGGCCCAGGCTGAGACCGGTCGGCGAGGCTCAACCCGAGGATTCCACTCCCAAAAGGCGCCGTTGCGCCTCGGGGTCTCCCAGTAGTTCGTGAGGTTCCATCTCGGCGGCGATTCGGCCCGACACCATCACCAGGTGACGTTGGGCGATCTCCGACGCCACCGCCAGATTCTGTTCCACCAACAGGACCGCGTGTCCCTCCGCCACCAAGGTCCGGCAGGTGTCGATCAACTGCTCCACGATGGTGGGCGCCAGACCCTCGGACGGTTCGTCCATGATCAGAAGCGGGGCGTTGAGCAGCAATGCCCGGCCGATGGCCAGCATCTGTTGTTCTCCGCCGGACAGGCGCGTGCCTTTCACGTCTTTGCGTTCCACCAGCCGCGGGAACAGTTCGTACACGGCCCGGGGAGTCCAACGCCGGCCCTTGGTCCCCTTGGCCAGCATCATCAGGTGCTCGTCCACGCTCAGAGAGGCGAAAAGCCGCCGACCCTGCGGAACATATCCGATACCCTGCTCGGCAATCTTGTGGGGCTTTCGCCCGGTCAGTTCATGGCCGGCCAGGCGGATCGAGCCGGAGCGGGCGGCCACCAATCCCATGATCGTGCGACACAGGGTGGTTTTCCCCATTCCGTTGCGGCCCACCACGGCCACGGCTTCGGCGCCCACCTGGAACGACACCTCGTGCAGCACCTGCGCCGCCCCGTACCCGGAAGCCAGATTGTTCACCTCCAAGAGGGGTCGTCCATTGTCAGCCATAGTGAGCTATCCCCTTCCCAGGTAGATGTCGTGGACCAGTTGGTTGGCCCGAATCTCATCGGGCGTTCCCTCCGCCACGGTCAGACCCTCATGCATCACCACCACCCGTTCGGATACTTCCAGGGCCACATCCATGTCGTGCTCGATCAGCATCAGGGTGATGCTGCGGTCCAAACCCATCAGCAACCCGGTGAGTCTTTCCCGCTCGGCTCGCGACAGCCCTGAAGCAGGTTCGTCCAGCAGCAGCAACGAAGGGCCGACCACCATGGCCATGGCCACCTCCAACTGGCGCTGCTCGCCGTGGGAGAGGTCCGCCACCATGGTCCCCAATTGATCCCCCAGCCGAACGTCGGCCGCCGCCGCCCGGGCAAGTCGACGATACTCGCCGTCCAACCCCTTGTGGAACATGCGAAGGCGCCCCCCGCTTTTGCCCGCGGCCGCCACGAACAGATTGTCCTCCACGGTCAGGCCGCCGAACAGTCGGGTCTGCTGGTAGGTGCGAGCAACTCCCAGACCGGGACGCACCCGGGCCGGAGCAGTGCTGACATCCTTCCCGTCGACGATCACTCGCCCTTCGGTGGGCGCGAAATCGCCGGACACCACGTTGAAAAGGGTGGTCTTTCCGGCGCCGTTCGGCCCAAGTATTCCCAGGCGTTCGCCCTGCGTGACGTCAAGGTCAACGCCACGCAGGGCATGCACGCCTCCAACGATCACCTCGATCCCGCGCAGTGCCAGGATGGGAGTTCCGTTGGTCTCGTTCATTTGCTTATCGGTTCGGTTCCTTTCCGGGCCTAACCCTGAGGAACGCCGTCGACCACCGAGATCGAGTTACCGATCCAGGGGAGGTCACGGGCATCACAGGTGGGCACTTCACGACCGGGCGGGGGGATGTCCGGCGAGAACGCGCCGCCGAAGCTCTGGTCGACGCCGGGGATGACCGCCACTGTGGTCAAACCGAGCGAACCATCGTCGTTGGCCACGATCTGGCGGACATAGGAGTCGACGATCGCCTGACGGTTCCCGTCCAGGGAGATCGGTCCGTAGGGGCCTTCGACGGTCAAACCGCCCAAAGCCGCCTGCAGAGCCTGATGATCGTCGGAGATGTCCCCGCCGACCTGCTCAAGCGCCTGGATGAGCGCCTTGGCGGCCACGAAGTAGTTCACCAGGAACCCGGAATGGGCCTGGGCCGCCGCCGGGGCCATGTTGCCACCGGGATCGGGGAAGTCATCGAAGTGCCGGTCCAAAATGGCGGTGTGCTCGGCAACCGAGTCCAAAGCCAGATCGGCCGCGGTTCCGAAGCCGCCCACATAGGCGCCGGCCATCACCGGATCAAAGGCGCCGACCGCGAACTCCCAGAACAAGTTGCCCATATGCTGCTCGGGGTTGAGTTCGCCCTTGGCGTCCTCGAAGGCCTTCAGCGACGGGATGGTCCCGGTTCCGCCGACCACCCAGAAGTACCCGTCCACCTCATCGGGATCGGGAAGCTGGGCAGCGAAGGACGAGTAGTCGGTGGTGTTGAGCGGCGGGAAGACCCGCGACGTCACATCACCGCCGGCCGCGCAGAACTCGGCGATAAAGCCGGCAGCCGAGGTCCAGCCGAAGCTGTAGTCGTCCATGATCACCGCGGCGGTGTCCCATCCGAGCACGTTCTTGGCGTAGTCGCCGGTGCCCGCGTTCCACTGGGCGCCATCACCGTTGTAGCGGAAGAAGTTGGGAGCCTGGACATGCATGGTGGTGTCCATGGCGCCCGCCGTTCCGTTGACAAAGGTCTGGGTGGGATGGTCCTTGGCGTAGTTGGCCACGGCGATCGACTCGTCACCCGACAGCGGGCCGATCATGATGTCGGCGCCGATTTGCTCCATCAGACGACGGGTCTCTTCGATGGCCTTGTCGGCGGTGTCGTCGGCACAGCCGATCCCCACCAACTCCACCGGGACCCCGGCCACCGAAGCGCCGGTGAAGCCGTCGGTGGGCTTGTTGGGGTTGGTGACGGTTGCGCCCGCGTACTCGGCGAACGCAGCAACCACCCCGGCCAGGTCCTGATCGTGGAAGCCGCCGAACGCGCCTTCGCAGTCGGACAACACGGCCAGGTTGATGACCTCGGTGCCCATCGGCTCGGGCTCGGGCTCCGGCTCAGGAGCGGCGGTGGTGGTGGGCGCAGCAGTGGTGGTGGGCGCAGCGGTGGTGGTGGCGGCCTCCTCCTCGTCGGCGCCACAAGCCGCGGCGATCAAGGCGACCAAAGCCGCCCATAACACCAGCCTGATTAGTTTTGATTTACGAAAAGACAACCATTTCTCCTTTCTTCGTTTCGTTCTTTCAACCAGTCTTGGTCGATTGATGTACTTTCCCGGACGGTTCGCCGGGGTTTTCCTGCCCCGAGGTGGGGCGGAAAATGCGTTTGAACAACCTGCTCACACTGCCTCCCAAACCCATCAGACCATCGGGGGAAGCCAATACGATCACCAGGAAGATCACACCCACCAGGGTGTTGAACCGATCCTCGGTGATTCCGATCCTGTCCACCAACGGCACGGACCGGACGTAGTTGTTGACCACCACATAGATGAACGCCCCCAGCCACGCGCCTTCCAACCGGCTCATGCCGCCGATCACGGCGATTATCAGAAGGGCCAGAATCTCGCCGATCCCGATCGACGCCGGGTCGATCTGACGGTTCCACCACACGTTGAGCACTCCGGCCAAAGAAGCGACAAAGCCTCCCAGCACAAAGGCCAACGCCCGGTGGATCACCAGGTTGTAGCCCAGGGCGCTCATCCGAATCGGGTCGTCGCGTATTCCCTGCAGCGCCAGGCCGAAGGGAGTGCGGGTGACATACCGCAACAACAGATAGCTGAACACCGAAACACCCAGTGCCACGTAGTAGAGCCGCATCGGATGTTCCCCCGGCTCGCCGATGAAGTCGGGGGCCACGATCTGATTGATCCCCCCAAACCCCGAAAAGGTGGTGACCTGCCCGAAGAAATAGAACCCGATCACCCCGAAGGTCAGGGTGATCATCAGGTAATACAGGCCGGTGGAGCGACTCGCCACCAAACCGAGGATGAACGCCAGCGCGGTGGTGAAGCCGATGCCGATCGCCACCCCCACCCAGGGGTCGAGACCCAGGTTCAGTCCCTTGCTGCCACCCTGGGTCACGGCATTGCCGATCACAAAACCGGCGAAACCGTACATGAGGGTCTGCGCCAGAGAAATCATGCCTCCGTAGGCGGCCAGGAAAATCAGACTGGCGGCCGCGATTCCCAACCACAGGGTTTGGGTGAGCACAAAACTGACGAAAAAGGTGGTCGAAAAGATCGGCGCCAGGATCAAAACCGCCAGCACCGCCAGCAACAATCCCTGTTCGGGGGTGACCGTGCGGGAACCGGAGAGGGATCGGGTGGTCATTCCGGTCTCCCGAACAATCCGTAGGGCCGCCAGGCCAGCACCGCCGCCAGCAGCACAAAAGTGAATATCACCGAGTAGTGAGTTAGTCCGGCCGGAAGGTAGGCGGGCGCAAAGGCGGTCACCAGTCCCAGCAGCAACGACCCGGCCATGGCGCCCACCAGAGACCCCATTCCACCCACGATCACCACGATGATGGAGTTGAGCAACCATTGCCCGTCCACCCCGGGGGCCAGACTGGCGAAGGACCCTCCCATGACACCCCCGATTCCGGCCAACACCGATCCCACCAAAAACGCCAGGGCGAACACCACCTGCACGTTGATCCCCAGGGCCTGCACCATGGAGGTGTCGTCCACCCCCGCCCGGATCACCATCCCGGTTCGGGTCTTATGGAGCCACAGCCACAGCGCCACTCCCACCACGATGGCGGCGAACAGCATGAACAAGCGGGGCACCGAGTAACGGAAGTCCCACACGATCAAGAAATGGTCCAAAACGGCTGGCCACCTGATGTCCTTGGCCAGACCGCCGAAGTGGGTGAGCATCTGATCGGCCAGGATCACCGAGATAGCGATGGTGATCAGGGTTTCCCGCATGTCCTGGCCCTGGAACCATCGCAGGAAAACCTGCTGGGTCACCAGTCCCACCACTCCGGCCACCGCCGCCGCCAAAGCCAGGGGAACCAGCCATCGCACGGCGCTCACCTCGGAACTGGAGATGTTTCCCGCTTTCCCCACCATGACCCGCTGCAACTCCAGGGCGACATACCCGCCCAGCAGGAAGAACGAACCGTGAGCCAGGTTGACCACCCTCATCAAGCCAAAGATCAGGGTGAACCCGGCCGCCACTATGAAGTAGAGCCCGGCGATGGTCAGGGCGTTGAGCAGCGTGGAGAGGAAGTCCCTCGGCTCGGCGATCAGAGGACCGGCGGGGGTGCCGGTGGCGAAAAACAGCACCCAGGCCGCGATCAGGGCCACCAGAAGCAAGCCGATGCCAAGACCCACCCGCTGCAGGGTGGATCTTTGCTTCGAGCTTGCGGTGACGGCCCTGGTAACCAAGCGGGTCTCGGGCTCTAGCCCAGCGCGGCGATCACCGCGTCCACGTCGGTGACGGTGGACACGTTCTGGAGGGCGTAATTGATGGATGCGTTGTGCCAGTCGGCGTTCATGGTGGAGCAACCGTCCTCGGGCACCACCATGTAATAGCCCTTGTCGGCGCCGGTGCGGGCAGTGTGCTCCACCGACATGTTGGTCCAGGCGCCGGTCACGATCACCGTGTCACGGCCCAGGCCCCGCAGCAAAGACTCCATGCGGGTTCCCTGCCAGGCGCTCATCCGCATCTTCTCGACCACCAGGTCGCCTTCCTGCGGCTCGAGGCCCTCGGCGGGGGCCGCGCCCCATGAGCCTCTCACCAGGCCGTTGGTGCCCACCACCCCTTCGAAGAGGGGAGCGTTGAGCTTGAGGCCCGGAGCGCCTTCCTCAACGATGTACCAGACGTGCATCACCGGGATGCCCTTGGAGCGGCACACCTCGGCCAGTCGCATCACGTTGGCCACTACGTTCTGCTCACGGGCATGATCGGGAGACCCGGTCTCGGCGAACGCGCCTCCGTCGATCATCACGTCGTTCTGCAAATCCTGGATGACCAATGCACAGCGGCCGGCATCCAAAGTGAAATCATCACTCATGTTCATGTTCCTTTCAATCTCTGACCATCACCAGTATTCACTGAAGCCCGACCATCCGCCGGGAGGTCGGGCGCGCCCGGTCAGGCCCGCATGTAGGGTTCTTCGTGGGCGCGAACCTTGGTGCGGATCGTGTAGAGGGACGTTGAGGACGGCATGTACAGGGTGCGCCAATCGTCATCACCCCAGGTCAGGTTCCCGACGTTCTCGGGGACCAGGATCTTCCCCAGGTGCTCTCCATCGGGGCTGAACACCCATACGCCGCCCGGCCCGGTGACCCAGATGTTGCCCATCTCGTCACACTTCATGCCGTCGGGAATGCCCTCCTCGATCACGCCGCTTCCGATGTTCTCGGCAAAGCGCCTTCCGTTGGAAAGCGTTCCGTCCTCGTTGACGTCGTACACATCGATCAGAGCCCGGGGGGTGTCGTTGATATACATCAGCGACTCGTCGGGAGAAAAACACAGGCCGTTGGGCATCTCGTATTCATCCCGGTCGACCGCCAACTCCAACTCACCGCCGGGCGGGATGCGATAAACGCCCTGGAATCCCAGATCACGGGGACGCTCCACACCGAACACCGGGAAGCGGCCATACCAGGGATCGGAGAAATAGATCGAGCCGTCGGATCCCACGCACACATCGTTGGGACTGTTCAGTTCCCTGCCCTCGAAGTGGGAGGCCAAGACCACCCGCTCGCCGCCGGTGGTTTCCATTATCAGAGCGGACGTGACATGTTCGCAGACGATCAGGTTGAGATCGGCGTCGTAGGTCATGCCGTTGCACTTGTTGGACGGGTTGGCCATTTCGACCACCGTCCCGTCGGGGGTGTACTTACGGCGAACGTCTCCCGGCATGTCCGAGAACAGCAGGTAACCGTCCTTGGGGTGCCAGATGGGACCTTCGGTGAACATGAAACCGGAGGCGGCTTTCACCACTTCCGCGCCCTGATAGACCAACTCGAAAATCGCGTCCGAATTCGCTTCCACGGAACTCATATCGCTCCTCCTTACCTATGCGGCTCTGGCAGGAATGCTATCAAACGCCAGGTTCCCGCGCATTGCGTACACATGCTGCGCTAATGTTTACAAAAAATATAGCAATCCTGCCCCGACCAGGGGCCGGAACCACAGACCGCAGAATGGAGCTATATGGATATTGACGTTCGGATTCCCGACTCGTCAGAGGCCGCGGCGGCTGACTTCGGAGACGGGTCAGACATCACGGTGATGGCAGGCGGGACAATCATTATGAATCTTCTCAACTCCTATCGAGCCAAGCCTTCAAAGGTGCTTCTACTGCATGACGCCGGCCTCTCCTATGTCAAACAGGAAGGGTCGAACGTGACGATCGGCGCCATGACCTCCCTGGCCGATCTCACCGGGATGGACGCGCCTTTGGGGCCGTGCGCCGCCAATGTCGGCGACCCCGCCATCAGAGGACAGGCCACCCTGGGAGGCAACCTGTGCGCAGCCTCCTCACCCGAGTTTCCGGTGGGAGATCTGCAAGGCGCTCTCCTGGCACTCGGCGCCACCGTGCGCTCGGCCGGAGCGGGAGGAGAACAGAACCACAGCCTTGAGGAGTTTCTGATGAACGGCGGAGGTCGGCTCCTGTTGGATGTCTCGTTCGAGGTTCCCGCGGCCGGGGCATTCGAGGCCCTTCGTCGTCCTCACACTCATCACTTCACTCCCCTGGCAGTCTCCGGAGTCTCAACCTCCTCCGGCGAGATCCGACTGGCCGCCACCGGAGTGGGCGGCGCCGGAGTGCGCCTGCGGTCGGCGGAAGCCGCAGCCGGTGACCCGGCGGCCGCCGGGCAGGCCGCATTGGGAGATGCGAATCCGGCGGACGACGCCCTGGCGTCGGCATGGTATCGGAGTCGGACCCTCCCCACCCTGGTGGAAAGAGTCGTCCAACAACTGAAGGAGCAAGCGTGAGAATCGAAGTCAACGGCGCCGGTCACGAGGTGACAAGCCCCCCCTTGACCTCATTGCTGGCGGTCCTGCGTGAAGAGATGGACATCACCAGCGTCAAGGCCGGCTGCGAGTCGGGGGGATGCGGAGCGTGCACCGTGCTGGTGGACGGACAGCCCCGGCGGGCCTGTCTCACCCCGGCGGTGACTGCGGCGGGATCTGAGATCACCACCGTGGAAGGCATGGGAACCCCCGAAGCGCCGTCCTCCATACAGCAGTCGTTCATCCATCACTATGCCATGCAGTGCGGATTCTGCACGCCCGGTCTGGTGGTGGCCGCCACCGCCTATGTGAACCAAGGCGGAACCGACGACCTGGACTCGATCGCCGAGGCGATCAGTGGTCACGTCTGCCGGTGCACCGGCTATCACAAGATCCTGGAAGCGGTGGCCGCCGCGGTCAACGACACCGAGTTCGATCTCGATTCCACCGCGGTGGACAAAAACACTGTCGTCATCAAGACGGGAGGTGCAGTATGAAAGCAGTCGGAGCCCGATTGCCCCGATACGACGCAATGGGGCATGTCACCGGGAGCACCCGGTTCGTTGACGATGTGCGGGTGCCCCGCATGCTGTGGGCCAAGATGCTGCGTTCACCCCACCACCACGCCGCCATCACCCGGGTGGACACCTCCCGGGCCGAGGCCATGCCGGGAGTACGGGCCGTGGTCACCTGGGAAGATGTCCCGCATCTGACCTACGGTCACCTGGAAGCGCTGGGCATTCCCGCCGATGAGCCGCTTCTGGCCAAGGACGAGGTTCGCTACCAGGGCCAGCCCATCGCGCTGGTGGCCGCCGAGGACGTGGACACCGCCATGGCGGGAGTCGACGCGATCGACATCGAATACGAAGAGCGCCCGGCGCTGTTCGATGTCCGCAAGGCCTTCGACGCCGATTCTCCCAGGATCCACCCCTGGGGCAACTGGTATCCCCATTTCGAAGGCGAGATGGATCGGCGCAAGATCCGCAAAGGCAATATGGATCAGGCCTTCGAGGACGCCGACAAGATCATCTCGGGCGTCTACCGCCCGGCCGCCATCGAGCATGTCCCGGTCGAAACCCAGGTTTGCCTGGTGGTTCCCGAGCCCGATGGCCGGCTGACCGTCTACTCGTGCACGCAGGCGCTGTATTTCACCATGGGAGTGATCGCCGCCCACCTGCAGGTTCCCCTCAACAAGCTGAAGGTGATCGGGGGAACGGTGGGAGGCGGCTTCGGCGGCAAGGTCGATACCGCCAGCGATACCGTCACCGCGCTGGCCGCCCTCAAGGCCGGACGGCCCGTGAAGTGGCGGTGGACCCGGGAAGAGGAGTTCCTGGCTTCTTCCACCCGGGCCCCCTGGCACATGGAGATAATCGACGCGGTCACCAACGACGGATGGATCCTGGGTCGCAAGATGCTGACCCTCCACGACTCGGGCGCCTATGCCCGGTTCTCCCCCTACGGGGTTACCAAGCACAGTTTCCACCACACCGGGGCGTACACCATCCCCAACCTGCATTTCGACGGTTACGTGGTGTTCACCAACCGGGTCCCCACCACCGCCATGCGCGGATTCGGGGTTACCTCGATCTCCTACGCGGTGGAGACCCACATGAGCCGGGTGGCGCTGGAACTGGGCATCGATCCCTATCAGATCCGGCTGTTGAATGCCAACCGGATCAACGACACCTCACCCAACCGGATCCGCTACACAGATCCGAGCACCGTGGATGTGCTGCACTCCCTGGCCAACGCCAAGGGTGTTGAGCTGGAGCCCGCCTATGCGGGCATGACCAGGGATCCACGCTCGGGAGACCTGCTGCCCGATCACCTGGTCGGACAACTGAAGACGGAGGGACACTAATGGCTGTCCACAAAGGCCGCGGCGTAGCCGCCATCGAATACCCCACAGGAATGAACCAAAACGGTGATCCCTCCCAGGCCTGGATCAAGGTCAAGCCCGACGGCCGGATCGATGTGTTCTCGGGAACCGCCGACATCGGAAACGGCGCCAAGACCATCCAGTCACAGATCGTGGCGGACACCGTCGGGGTCCCCTACGACTGGGTGACCTTCGACAATTCCAACACCGACTCCTCGCCGGTATGCACCGGCACCTTCGCTTCCCGCGCCACTTTCGTGGCCGGCAAGGCGGTGCTCAAAGCCGCCCGGGAAGTACAGCAAAAGCTCTTGGACGTCGCCGCCCAGGAGATGGAGATCAGCCCCGAGGACCTGGAGATCGAAGACGGGCGGGTAAGCGTGAAGGGCCAACCTGACGAGGGCATGGACGTAGCGGAGGTGGCGGGCGCCGCCGCCTACGGCCACGGAATCCTGGTCACCGGCACCGGCGCGCAACTCAATCCCTACGCGGCATTCACCGACCCCGGCACCGGCGAGGTCGACGGTCCCCCTCACGCCGCCATCTCCTACGCGGGCTGCGTGGCGGAGGTGGAGGTCGACGACACCACCGGCGAGGTCCGGGTCACCAAGTTGACTCAATCCTACGACGTGGGCAGGGCCATCAACCCTTCCCTGGTGGAGGGCCAAATCCAAGGCGGGGCCATCATGGGCCTGGGCCTGGGGGTCTTGGAGAACAGTTACCCCTACTACCCGTCGGTGGACCACCGGGGCAGCGGGTTCGGGTCTTACTATGCACCCAGCGCCATGGACATGCCGGATTTGGAGACCATCATCATCGAAAACCCCTCAGAAGACGGCCCCTACGGCGCCAAAGGGATCGGCGAGATGGCCAACAACAGCCAACCGGCCGCCATCGCCACCGCGGTTCACGACGCGGTGGGAGTGTGGATCACCGAACTCCCCATCACCCCCGAGGCCGTGCTCAAGGCTCTTGAGAAGAAGGCCGCCGGAGAAGACGAGCCTCGCAGAGAAGGCAAGATGGTGGTCTTCGACGAGGACCTCTCGGTCAACACCGTCGGCGCCGGGATCAACTGGACTCCCTGACCCGGCCAAACAACAAAACCAGAGACAGGCGCTTCACGGCCCCGCATATCGGCGCCGTGGAGCGCCTGTCCATATTGCGAAGGCTTTGGTACGAGGGATAGTTGGGCATATAGTCCAGTCGATGCAAACCAAGCGCCTCTCCCAGCCACTGCCGCAACTCGATCTCGCCCAAACCCCCACTCCCCTGCAGGAGTTTCCCCGATTGCGGGAAACCTGGGGCGGCCCTCACATTTGGGTGAAACGCGACGATCTGACCGGCTTCGGCCTGTCGGGCAACAAGGTTCGCAAACTGGAGTTTCATCTGGCGGCCGCACAGGAGGGCGGCGCCGACACGGTGATCACCTGCGGGGCCTTTCAGTCGAACCATTGCCGGGCCACCGCCTTGGCGTGCGCCCGATATGGGTTCGACACGCGTCTGGTGCTCCGCACCCCCGATGGAGAGCCGCCCGCCACGCCGGTGGCCAATCTGATCATCGACTCGTTGGCCGGCGCCACCATCCGCTATATCTCCCAGGCGCAGTGGGACGACCGGGACGCCATTATGGCCGAGGAAGCCGACAAGTTGGCCGCCCGGGGACGCAAGGCGTGGGTGATTCCCCAAGGCGCCTCCGACAAGCTGGGGATGTGGGGAATGTCCCTGGGTTTTCGGGAACTGGTGGAACAGATTCCTCAGCAGATCGGCGCCGAGGTGGCCGAGGTGTGGCACACCGGCTCTTCGGGTGGCACCACTTCCGGCTTCGGATGGGGGGCCGACCGCACCGGCTTTGAAACGCCGCTCGTGGCGCTTTGCATATCGGAACCGGCCGAGTCCCTGCAGGCGCGGGTGAAACGGATCTGGGAGTCGGGAGTCGAGGCTTTCGGAGGCGACATGCCGCAGCCGAACCTCCACTACATAGACCGCTACCTGACCGGCGGATACGCCATGGTCAACGACGAGTTGGTCGAAACCCAGGCCGAGGCCACCCGACTGACCGGCCTGCTGTTCGACCCCACCTACACCGGCAAGGCGATCTACGGCTTGCGCAAAGAAATCGCCGCAGGACGTTTCAATGACGACGACCACGTCGTGTTCTGGCACACCGGAGGAGGCTTCGGCGCCCTGGTCGACCGGAGTTAGTCAAAACAGATCCATCCTGCGGCCCACCGCAGGGGTTAGTAGGTGTTTTTGCAGCACTCACAAGTTCGGTCACCCATTACCATCCCGGCCATGGTCGCCGCCACCTCTACCGCTTTAGAGATCTCCAGATTCCATGGCATGGTCATCTGTTTGAGCCTTGATCGTGACCAACCTGCTGTCACCGTGCAATCAGCCGACCAAGAATGGAGAGCGGAGATCGGCATCACCGACTCTGCCGTCATTGCGGGAGAACTCCAAACCTTGGATCGACTGTCCATCCAAGAGTGGCTTACGCTCCACCGTGACGACTTGCTACAGGCTTGGGAACGATGTGCCGAGGGTCATGATCCGGATCCCATAGAGGCGCTTCCCGACGATTGGCCTATCGGGGGACCCTCCCCCACCCGCGCCATCTCTGTGAAGCCTCTGGAGGGGTATCGCCTCCGTATCGAGTGGGAAGACGGTTCAGTCGGCGAGTTGGACTTGGCTAATCTCGCTGGCCACCCGGCCTTCGCAGCATGGAGCGATCAAGGCGTGTTCGAGTCTGTGAGGATCGCTGGTTCCCACCTCACCTGGGGAAAGGAAATGGAAATCTGCGCCTGGTTGGAATGCTGGCCCACCCTCGGGAATTCATCGCAGAAACAGCCTGACGGAGCCAAGGAGTAGCCGTTAGGACCTAGACCGAGGGGGAGGGGACAATGCCTGAGATAGCCCGATTCGACGGCATCTCGATATACATACGATTCGACGATCATCGCCTCCCCACTTCCAAGCCACCTATGCCGAACACGACATCTCCATGGCAATAGCGGCTGGAACTGGGGAAAGAAAGCCAAGAAACACAGCTACCAAGATTTACTATGAACATACGTGATTACAGAGGCCCATGCCCAAATCGCCAGTGATGGGTCTGAACTAAGCGATCCCCGATTCAGAGCCTTTGTCGAGAATTGCCTGATCCTGGATCTGGAAGTTGACAAGAACAACGAGAGAATCGTCGCAATCGGCGCTGTCCGGGGAAACAGGAAACTGCACCTCCCCAACATTTCTTCTTCCGAACACGCCGTACGGAAATTGGACGAATTCGGGTCGGGAACGGACTTCGTGGTGGGACACAACATTGTGGCCCATGATCGCCGCTTCATTGAGCAATATCTGCCGCAATCCAGCCTCCTGGAACTCCCGGTGGTGGACACCCTGTATTTGTCCCCCCTCGCAAACCCCCAGCGGCCATATCACAGACTCGTCAAGGACTACAAGCTGATCGGCGCCGAGCCGAACAATCCGGTAGCCGACTGCCATCTCACACTCGAACTCCTCAAGGACTGCTGGGAGATTCTTCGGAGTAAGGGAAAGCAGGATCCATGGCTTCTCTCCGTCTACCGCAGTTGTTTCGTTGATCTTCCTTGCAATGGAAACTTGTCTCTGCTGCTGGACGGAACCGGGGTATTCATAGAACAGATCGGCGGCCGAATGTTAGCTAACCATGTACTTGCCAAAGGGGTGAAACACTTCGCTGGCGACAGTGCTTGTTCTTCGACCCTTCATCGACTCCTTCCTGCTCTCTTGAACCACCCACAGAACCGACCGGTGGCGGCCTACTCGGTCGCCTGGCTCATGGTGGCCAGTACGGAGTCGGTGTTGCCTCGCTGGGTTCACTACCGGTTCCCGGAAGCGGCAAAGTTCATCCGACAGATACGCAGCGTCTCCTGTGGGCGGCCTGGGTGCGGGTATTGCTCCATCCACCATAACCCGGAGCGAAAGCTGCAGGAGTACTTCGGGTTCGAGGGATTTCGCTCGGCGCCAGCCACCAGCGACGGCGAAAGTCTGCAGAAGAGAATCGTGGAAGAGAGGATCGCCGGAGAATCCGTGATGACCATTATGCCCACGGGCGGGGGCAAGTCGCTGGGCTTTCAACTGCCGGCCATCGTTCATAACGAGCAAACCGGCGCGCTAACCGTGGTGATCTCTCCGCTCCAAGCCTTGATGAAAGACCAGGTGGAGAACCTCAACAAGCGGACCGAAATCCTGACACTGGCCGCCACCCTGAACGGTCTGCAGACCATGATCGAGCGCCGCGAAGTGTTGGAAGGGATTCGGCTGGGTCAATATGCACTCTTGTACGTATCTCCGGAGCAACTACGCAGTCGTTCTTTCGCGTCCGCCATCAGACATCGAGAGATCGCCGCCTGGGTGTTCGACGAGGCGCACTGCATCTCCAAGTGGGGCCACGATTTCCGGCCCGATTATCTGTATGCGGCTCGGTTTATCAAAGAGTTCTCCGAGGAGGAAGGGGTCCCGATTGCCCCGATCGCCTGCTTCACCGCCACGGCCAAGCCGGATGTGAGAGAGGACATCCGTTCCCATCTCAGAAGTGTTCTGGGCAAAAAGTTGAAAGTTCTGGCCGCCGATCGCATCGACCGGAAGAATCTGTCTTTCTCGGTGGAGGAAACGCCCAACGCACGCAAGGCACAGCGCATCGACGAACTGCTTCGAAATCACATTGCAGGCATGCCCGGCAGCGCTCCGCAGGGCGCCGCGATCATCTATGCGCGCAGCCGCCACAGAGCGGAGAACTTTGCTGAGAAGCTGCGCCTACAGGGATGGGAAGCTAAGCACTTCCATGGAGGGCTCGATCCGCCAGAGAAAAAGCGTGTACAGGATGCCTTCATTTCCGGTGACACCCCGATCATCGTGGCCACCAACGCATTCGGCATGGGGATCGACAAACCTGACGTGCGCCTGGTAGTGCATGCCGATGTTCCTGCGTCCATCGAGAGTTACCTCCAAGAGGCTGGCCGGGCCGGACGAGATGGCCAGCGAGCACAATGCGTATTGCTGTTTGCCAAGGGTGATCTGGAAAGGCAGTTCGATCTGGTCTCCGGGAGTCGGCTGATCAAACGGGACATAGCCCAGATACTGCGGGCCATTCGACAGGCCCGCCGCCGGGATACCGAAGAGATCGTGGTGTCACCGGGAGAATTGTTACGCACTCCTGACGCCGATTTCTCCTTTGATGATGATGATCGGTACGCGAGCACTCGGGTGAAGACTGCCGTTTCCTGGCTGGAGCGGGCCAAATTCCTGCTGCGCAACGAGAACCGGACTCGCCTCTACCAGGGAGTGCCGGCGGTTCGTGACCTGAAAGAGTCCCTTGAGAAGGTGAAAGCGCTTGATCTTCCCCCTTCCAAGAAAGGGGAATGGATGCAGGTGCTCAATCTCCTTCACCATGCCGAT
The DNA here is from genome assembly GCA_965220995.1 of Acidimicrobiia bacterium. Taxonomy (GTDB): domain Bacteria; phylum Actinomycetota; class Acidimicrobiia; order Spongiisociales; family ZC4RG35; genus Bin76. The sequence continues at coordinate 244,204 of CBDCRL010000001.1, forward strand.
CTGAGGGAGGGGATCGAAGTTGACAGAATCGCCAGTCTCCCCTTTTTCCGGTCACGGCTCGATACCCTGGCACATCGGCACCCGGATGATCCGGCGCGAGCCAACCGAGCTATCACCCAGGAGATCTTTCGCACCTTGCACGAAATGACCCGTGCCGGAGTCTTGGAGAGTGGCTTCTACTTCTCAGCGTGGGTTCACCACAAGACCAAGAATAGATCCATCGACCGATTGGATCAGATTGCTCAAGCACAAACGACACTGGTCGACACCCTCAAGGCAGAATGGCCGGAAGCCGGCGCCGGACAGGAATTCGAAGTCTCCATTCCCCAACTGCAAGAGCAGCTGAGAAGCCAACTTGGGAACATCCTTAGCGATTCTTTGCTTACATTGCTGGGTGGCTGGGGTAGGAAGATCACCCAACAAGATTCGCCCCTTTCCCTGCAAAGTCATGGTCGAAGGAGACTCGGGATGCGGTTGGATGTCTCCTGGGATGAACTGACCGAGCAACTGGAAACGAGAAACGAGGTGGGCCGGGTGATTTTGAAGGCGCTGGGGGACAAGGCCGACCAGCGGGGATTCACCGGCGAGCGACTTGTGCTGTTCTCGCTTGAGGAACTCCATCGGGCCATCGAAGAACACCTGGGATTGGGAGACCAGATTGATGACCCGTTCACCACCTTGGAAAAGACCCTCCTGTTCCTGGACGAGCACCATGTCATCCGGCTGGAGAGGGGACTGTCCGTATTCCGACAGGCCATGACTATTTGCATCCGTAAGGAGGCCAAGGGCAGGAGGTACTCGGAGAGAGACTACGAACCCCTCCGGGCCCATTACCAAGAGCGGGTGTTTCAGATACACGCCATCGGACGGTACGCCGAGGAATCGCACATAAGGGTGGGGAAATGGTCCGGCACCTACCTGGACGACTACTTCAGACTTACGAACCAACAGTTCAAGCGGCGGTATTTCAGGGGCCAATCCAAATCGGTAAAGAGGGCCACCTCCGCCGAGAACTACTCCGAGATTGTCAAGAGTCTCAAGAACCCGGACCAGGAACGAATCGTCACGGCGCCCACCGACCGCAACCTTCTGGTGCTGGCCGGCCCGGGTTCGGGAAAGACCCGGGTGGTGGTTCACCGAGCCGCCTACCTGCTGATAGTGAAGCGCATCCGCCCCGAGCGGCTGCTGGTGATCTGCTTCAACCGCTCGGCCATGCATGAACTGCGGGTGAAGCTGCGGGAATTGGTGGGGGATGTCACCCGCCGGGTGGCGGTTCACACCTATCACTCCCTGGCGCTGCAAATCACCGAGCGTTCCATTGCCGAACGCATCCAGGTCTCCGGCGACCGTCAGATCAACTTCGATGAGATCATCCGAGACGCCAATCGCCTCTTGTCGGGGAAAGCGCCGATCATCGGCGCCGAACCGGACCAACTGCGCGATCGCCTCCTGTCGGGGTTCGAATATCTGCTGGTTGATGAGTACCAGGACATTGATCAAGCCCAGTACCAGATGATCACCCACATCGCTCAGCGAGCCGGACAGGAGGATGACGCCGACCGGCGGGCCACCATTCTGGCGGTGGGCGACGACGATCAGAACATCTACACCTGGAGGGGCGCCAATGTCCGCTTTTTGCGACACTTCGAAAAGGACTTTGGGGCGGAACGCCACTACCTGGTTGAGAACTACCGCTCCACCGGCAACATCATCACGGCGTCGAACGCCTTGATTCAAAGAAACCGTGACCGGATGAAGCTGAGACACCATATCCGGATCAACGCCGCAAGGGCCGACGAGCCGAAAGGCGGCCGCTGGGCAGCATTGGATTCCCTCACTGGCGGTCGAGTGTCGCATTTGCAGGTGCGCGGGCCGGGATTAGCTGCTGTATCTCTCTCCGAGATCGAGCGCCTGAGGGAGTTGGATAAGACTCCCGAGTGGGAAAACTTTGCCGTCCTGGCCTGGAGTCATGCCGATCTGGCGCCGGTACGGGCGCTATTGGAGAAAAAGGGTGTGCCGGTGCGCCGGTCCATACCTGAAGGCTTACCCAGATTGGATCGGATACGGGAATTCAAGCTCCTTTTGGAATATCTGAAGAGTGTCGGCCCACAGCGAATTCGCATCCCGGATTTGCTTGAAGAGTTACCAAGGATCTGTGGCGCCGGGGGGCGCGGAACGGTTTGGGTGGCGATGGCCAACCGGATGCTGGAGGCACTTCAAGAAGAAGTCGGGATCGAAGCCGTCGATGCAACCACCGTGACGGGGGCCATCCACCAAGGCTTGGCCGACCACCACCGTTCCCACCTCATCGGCCAAGGGGTCCTGGTAAGCACCATTCATGCCGCCAAGGGACTGGAATTCGATCATGTGTTGGTGCTGGGCGGCAGGAAACGAACCGCCCGCAAGGAACCCCGCTCCCCGGAGGAGGAGCGTCGACTCTACTACGTAGCGCTTACGCGGGCCCGGCAAACGCTCACCCTGATCGACAGTGCCGAGAGCCCCAACCCCTACTTCCGCCAGATCGGCCCCCATGTGCTCCGCCGCACCACAACCGTCGCCAACCCCGAGTCACCCGACACCGACCTCGAATACCAGGTACTGGGCATGAAAGACCTCTATCTCGACCTCGCCGGGACCAAGACGCCCGGTGATCCCATCCACAGGCGGTTGCTGGCTTTGCAGGCCGGAGATTTCGTGACTCTGGCCAACGGTCATAACGGTCGAGTCAGGGTGCTGGACACCAATAGGAAGCAGGTGGCACGCCTTTCCACGACAGCAGCAAGACAATGGTCGACCGATCGTCTGGCGGCGACGGATGAAGTCCGTATCTTGGGCATAGTTGCTCGCACCAAGGATGAGAGCGACGCCATCTACCAGCATCGCCTACGAGCCGAGCGGTGGGAAACGCCCCTGCTGGAGGTGCGGACCCGAAAAGGGAAACGGCCCCGCCTGCAGTCGGGGCCGTAGGCCCTGGGCTACTCACCCAGGGGGGTGCCCGGTAACTATAGCTGGCTGTCCCGCAGTCGATCAGGGTCAAGACCCGGGTCGCGAGAAACCACATGGCTCCCCAAGCCGACCAAGACCGGCTCCGCAGCGGCCTGGGCATTACCCGTTGACCGCTTGTGAGCTTGCGGTTCGTGTTTGCTGCTGATACCGCTTGGATGTTGCTATAACTTTCTATCCACCTGCCGATTCAGAAGGACTTGATATCCTGCCGATTATGACCGTGGCGTGGAACGTTGAAGACGAAATGGACGAATTAGTGTCCAAAATGCTTGAAAAAGGCCCCGGTGCAGTGCCCTGCCCGTCTGGGATGCAACCCAGCGAATACCGGCAACTCCAAGCAATCATCGGCGACGTGATCGAGATGTACCACCCCATCGAACGGTCGGTACCTTGGCACTCGAATCCTTATCCGTCAAGCAAGTTCACGCTGATGGATCACATAAGGAACCGCGACTATGAGGCGGCTAGGAACCTACTCTCGGTATGCGGTTATCCCTCTTTGGCCTAGGCTCCTCTGGCTGCCTGATCCTGGTCGGCGCTAGATGACGCTCCAGCCGCCGTCTACAAATAGGGTTTGGCCGGTGATGTAGGCGCTGGTGGCGCCGGATAAGAAGACCACTGCGTCAGCTACCTCCTCGGCCGAGCCGTAACGCCCCGCCGGGGTCTTTGATTTGATGGCCGCTACCTGCGGGGCATTGGTGGGATCGTTGCGGAACGGGGCGTTCATGGGTGTTTCTATGAATCCCGGCGCCACTGTGTTCGCCCTTACTCCGAACTCGGCCCACTCGGCCGCCATGGTCCTGGTGAGACCGATTATCCCCGACTTGGAGGCCGCATACCCACCGATCCGGCGGATGCCGAACGGCCCCGAGATGGATGCGATGTTCACCACCGACCCCGAGCGCTGCTCCAGCAGGTAGGGGACGGCGGCGCGAGAAACATAGAAAACCGACGAAAGATTGGTCTGGATCACCCCCTCCCATTCCCGGATTTCCAAACGGTCAAGGCGAGCACGGTCCTGCCGCCGGCCCGCATTGTTGACCACCACATCCAGTCTCCCAAACTCGGAGAGAACCCGCTCGACAGCTGAAGAAACAGCCGCCATGTCGGTGACATCGCAGGGGATCACCAACCCACCGGATAGACCGATCATTTCCAGCGTTTTGCGCAAACCCCTCCGGCTCCGCGCCAAGAGCGCCACCTGCGCGCCTTCTCTGGCCAGAGCCACGGCAACCGCGCGGCCGATTCCTTGACTGGCCCCGGTGACCAGGGCTGCCTTTCCCGCTAGTCCGGTGTCCACGTTCCAACTACTCCCTGCCAACCGGCTGCGAAGGCCCGTGCCACAGAACCACGCACGGGCAGCCGGTTCAACTCGCCAAGTTCTGGATAACGTCGGCGGTGGCGTCGATCAGGCCGTCGATTTCGGCTCTGGTCATGGGGGTGGACAGACAGGCGCTGACCCGAGAAGAAAGAAAATAGCCCCGGTTCAGTAGCCCGAAGTGAAGTAGACGCCGCAGGTCGGGGTCGGAGCGGTTGACAGCATGGACGTCGGTGACGGGCTCCGAGGTCGGGTGGAGATTGAACAGCGAACCCATCCCCGTGACCTGGCCGGGCACGCCGCTCTCATCGAAGGCCTGTTTGATTCCGGCCATGGCATAATCGCCCAGCCGGTTGAGATCGGCGATCACCGAGTCGGTGAGCATCTCCAGGCACGCCACTCCGGCGGCGGCGGTCACCGGGTTGCCGTTGAAGGTGCCGCCCCAGGAGATGTCGCCCGACACGGGGTGCATGATCTCCATGATCTCGCCCGACCCTCCGAACGCCCCCACCGGGAAGCCCCCTCCGATGATTTTGGCGAAGGTGCTGAGATCGGGACGGACTCCGTATATGGCCTGGGCGCCTCCGGTGTGCAACCGCAAAGTCTGCACCTCGTCGAAGATCAGCAGGGCGCCGCAGGCCGTGGTGGCCGAACGAAGGTAGTCCAAGAAGTCCTGACGGGCGGGGATCACTCCCCCGGCGCCCAGCACCGGCTCCACGATGACGGCGGCCAGGTCGTCTCCCACCTCCTCCACTATCTCCCGGCACCCTTCCACATTGTTATAGGGCAGGTCCACCACCAGTTCGGAGATCAGGCCGGGGACACCTGCCGAGGGATACGTGCCGTAGTCGTGGGTGCCGTGGTAGCTCCCCTCGAAACGGGCGATCTTGGCCCGCCCGGTGTAGGCGCGGGCCAGTCGAACGGCGGCCATGGTCGCCTCGGTACCCGAATTGGTGAACCGCACCAGGTCCACCGAATCCACCCGCTCGCAAAGCAACTCGGCCAAGAGCACCTCGTATTCGGTGGGGGCGGCGAAGGCCGTGCCACCCTCGGCCGCTTCCTGGGCGGCCTTCAGAATGTGTGGATGGGCATGGCCGCAAATCAGCGAGGTGTAGTTGTTGAGGCAGTCCACCCGGCGATTGCCGTCCACATCGACCATGTGACATCCCTCACCCCGCGCCTGGAAGGGTGGAAAAGGCGGAAAGAAGGTGGTGGTGCGGGTGGTGCCACCCGGCAGCACCTGTTGGGCGCGCTTCGACATCTCGATGGAGCGGGGATTGGCCTTCCGGTAATCGGCCAACTCCCGATCGAGCGCCGCAGAGACTTGCTGTTTGTCAGGCATCCTCGACCTCTCGGCTACACCACGCCCCAGCCGCCGTCCACCACCAGGACCTGCCCGGTGATAAAGCTGGCCGTTTCCCCGGCCAGGAACACCACGGCGTGGGCCACCTCGGAAGCATCGGCAAAGCGGCCCATGGGGATGTTGGACGTAATGCCGGCCAGCATCTCGGCGTTGGCCGGGTCGGTGCGCAACTCGACGTTCATGGGGGTGGAGGTCCATCCGGGCGCCACCGCATTCACCCTCACCCCGAATTCGCACCACTCGGCGGCCATGGTCCGGGTGACGCCGTTGATTCCCGACTTGGAGGCGCTGTAGGACCCGATGGTGGGAAACCCCAGCGGACCGGCCACAGACGAGACGTTCACCACCGACCCGGAGCGCTGTTCGAGCAAATGGGGGACGGCGGCGCGGGTGACATAGAACACCGACGAGAGGTTGGTGCCGATCACCCGGTCCCACTCTTCCACCGGCAACTCGTCCAGTCGATGAAAGTTCTGCCTGGTGCCGGCGTTGTTCACCACCACGTCCAGGCCTCCCAAAGCCGAAACCACGGCTTCGACCGCCCCGGTGACGGCGGAAGGGTCGGTCACGTCGCAGAGCGCCACGACCCCCGACCCTCCGATCATCTCCAGAGTCTCCTCCAGGCCCGGGCGGCTGCGCGCCACCAGACCCACCTGGGCGCCTTCCTGGGCCAAGGCCACGGCGATCGCCCGGCCTATGCCCTGGCTGGCGCCGGTGACTAGGGCCGCCTTGCCCTTCAGTTGAGTGTCCATGCCCTACCCGGTGGCCGCCTGGATGAGAGTCCACAGCCGGGCGGGAGTGATGGGAAGCTCGTCCGCTTCCACTCCCAGATGGCTCAGTGCGTCGGTCACCGCGTTGGCCACCGCCGCGCCGGGCGGGAAGGTGCCCGCCTCGCCCATTCCCTTGAATCCCCCTTCGGTGTGGGGAGAGGGCGTCACCACGTGGTGGATCTCCATGTCGGGCACGTCGGTGAAGGAAGGCAGCAGGTAGTCCATGAACGAGGTGGTGAGCAACTGCCCGTCCTCGTCGTAAACGAACTCCTCCAACAGCGCCCCGCCCAGCGCCTGGGCGATGCCGCCATGGATCTGGCCTTCCACCAGCAGCGGGTTGATCACCGGGCCGCAGTCGTCCACCACCACATAGTTGCGCCAGGTGATCTTGCCGGTGTTGGTGTCCACATCCAGCACCACCAGGTGACACCCCGAAGCGGTCGTGAAGTTGGGCGGGTCGTAGACGTAGGTGGCCTCCAGGAAGGGCTGGTCGCCCTCGGGCAGGGCATGCGCCCAATAGGCCTGCTGCGCCACCTGCGCCAAAGTGACCGAACGCATCTCCTCGGCGCCTTTCACCGAAACGGCGCCGTCGCCGTATTCGAGATCCTCGACGTCGGCCTCCAACATGCCGGCGCCGATCCGCACGGCCTTGGCCTTGATCTCCTCAATGGCTTTGATCACCGCCACCGCCGCCACGTTGGAACGGCTCCCGGCCGATCCGAACCCCGTGTAGGGGGTCTGGTCGGTGTCGCCCCACACCACCCGAACATCGGCCATGTCGACTCCCAGATGATGGGCGGCCACCTGCGCCAAAGTGGTCTCGGTGCCCTGCCCCATGGGGATCATTCCGGTGTATACGGTGGCCTTGCCGTTGGGGTCGACCTTGACGGTGGACCCTTCGTATCCGCCCGTGTAGTAGCTGAGATATCCCAGAATCGGCGACGGACCGAAGCCCGACACGTGGATGTAGCTGGAGATGCCGATGCCCCGGCAAATCCCCTGCTCGCGAAGTTCGGCCTGCTCTTCCCGCAACCGGTCGTAGTCGGCCGCCTCGAGAGCCTTGTCCAGACACGCCGGGAAGTTGCCCGAGTCATAGACGGCCCCGGCCGCGTTGAACCAGGGGAACTGATCGGGTTGGATCATGTTCTTGCGGCGTATCTCGGCCGGGTCCATACCCAGATGTTTGGCGGCCTTGTCCATCATCCGCTCGATACCGAAGATCCCTTCGGGGCCTCCGAAACCGCGGAAGGTGCTGGAAGGGGTCTTGTTGGTGGCCGCCGCGATGACATCGCAGTAGTAGTTGGCGATGGTGTACTGGTTGGGCGCCGCCGCGCCGGTCACCCAGGCCGGGCCGATCCCCACGCTGTGAAGATGGGCGCCCAGGTCGTTGATGACCTTGCCCCGCAGCCCCAGGATGGTCCCGTCGCTCTCCAGCGCCATCTCCCATTCCTGAATCTGGGCGCGCCCGTGCACGGTGGACATCAGTCCCTCGCGACGATCGGCGATCCACTTGACGGGGCGGTCCAGTTCCATGCTGGCGATGCTCACCAGCAGGTCCTCGGGATAGCGGTCCCACTTGTTGCCGAAGCCCCCGCCCATGTTGGGAGTGAGCACCCGCACCGCCGTTTCCGGCAGACCGAGCGAGGCGGCCAGTTCGGTGCGGAACAGGTGCGCCACCTGCGACTCGGAATGCACCGTGAGCCGTCCGTGGATCTCGTCCCAGTCGGCCACGATCCCCCGGGTTTCCAGTGGAATCCCCGAGTGGCGACCGATGGTGAGGCGTCCCCGGACGGTTTCGGGGGCGTTCTCGAACACCTCGGGCTCGTAGTGGCATTCTCCCAGGGCGTTGTATCCGGCAAAGACATGGTGGATGGCAGTGTTGTCGCCCCAGTCCTCGTTGATCACCGCCGCGTCGTCTTCCAGGGCGGCTTCGGCGTCGGTGACCGCATCGAGGGGGTCGTAATCGACGTCGATCCCGTCCAGGGCGTCCTCGGCCAGGTAGCGCGACTCGGCGACCACCGCCGCCACCGGTTCGCCCACATATCTGACCTTGCCCTGGGCCAGGGCGGGGGTTCCCGAGTCCTTCTGGCCGGGCAGCCTCCAGACCACCGGAAACTGGGTGACGTGTTCGGGGATGTCATCGGGAGTGATCACCATGTGCACCCCGTCCATCGCCCGCGCCTCCGACGCGTCGATCGAGTCGATGCGGGCATGGCCGTAGGGGCTGCGAAGGATCGCCATGTGGAGGGTCCCGGGGAGGTTTATGTCGGCTATGTAGCGGCCCCGACCCCGGATCAGAGCCGGATCTTCCCGACGCGGCGCTCGTGCGCCGATCCATTGGGTGGTGGTCATGATGTCACCTCGTTCATTTCCCGGGCCGCTCCCAGCACCGACTCCACAATCTTTTGGTATCCGGTGCAGCGGCAGATGTTTCCTCCCATATCCTCCCGCACTTCGTCGGGGCTGGGATCAGGATTGCGCTTCAAAAGGTCCACCCCGGCCAGGATCATTCCCGGAGTGCAGAACCCGCACTGCAAACCGTGGTACTCGGAGAAGGCCTTCTGCATGGGATGGAGTTCGCCGTTCTGCTCCAGGCCCTCGATGGTGGTTATCTCGGCGCCCTGCGCCTGAACGGCGAACATCAGGCAGGAACGGACCATTTCACCATCCAGGAGAACCGTGCAGGCCCCGCAGACGCCGTGTTCGCATCCCAGGTGGGTTCCGGTGAGGTCCAGCCGGTCACGCAGCACGTCGGCCAGGATCTCCCTGGGCTCGGCCAAAGTGGTCTGGTTTCTTCCGTTCACATTGAGGGTGATCGCTACCTGGGTCATCATTCCATCTCCTGAGCGTGGGCGACTGCCTGTGCCAGCGCCTGGCGGGTCAGCACGTCTATCAGCGCCCGGCGGTAGTCAGCGCTTCCGTGGATATCATCGGTGGAAGGGAACTGGGCGGCTGCCCGGGCGGCCGCCTCGGCCACCGCGGTGGAGCCTCCGTCGGTTCCGACCAGCGCCGCCTCGGCCTCGTCCAGCCTGGCCGGGCTGGTGCCGCCGAATGCGGAGATCGAAGCCGACGCCACTCCGGCGCCGTTCATGCTCACCACCGCCGCCGCTCCGGCCACCGCGAAATCGCCGTGTCGGCGGGCAAACTCGGCAAATCCGTGACCGCCCGACTGGGCGGGAACACTTACTTCGGTGATGAGTTCGTCGGGGGCCAGAGCCGTGGAGAGGAAATGGCCGCTCACCAAGTCCTCCACGGACAGCACCCGTGATCCGCTCGAAGACGTGGCGGTGACCGAGGCCCCCAAGGCCATCAGCACCGCCGGGTATTCGGAGGCCGGGTCGTTGTGGGCCAGGCTTCCCGCCAGGGTCCCGCGGTTGCGTATCGCCCGGTGGCCCACATGGCCGGTGGCCGCCACCAGGAGCGGTACGCATCTGGCCGCCTCCGAAGATTCCTCCACGGCGGTTTGGCGGACAGTGGCCCCTATCTTCAGGACGCCGTTTTCGCATCGGAGGTAGTCAAGGTCGGAAATCCCGTTTATGTCGACGATCGAGGCGGGCCTCGCCAAGCGGAAGCTCATCATGGGGACCAGCGACTGGCCCCCGGCCAGAACCTTGGCGTCCTCTTGACTGCTCAAAAGCCCTGCCGCGTCATCGACAGATTCGGGAGCGTGATATTCGAAAGCTGCGGGTTTCATCGCTCTCCCATCTTTCTGAAGTTGTTTCCCGCCCAATATAGGTGAAAGCCCTGCCGGGAAAGGGGATAAGGCAGGTTTATTCGGACAACAGTGCGGCCATTTGGTCCAAAGCGGCCAGATTGTGACCGGCCACCATCGAGTCGATGTAGGGAAGCGAGGCGATCAGGCCCCGGGTCAGAGGTCGGAATCGAGGATCACCCATCAGGGGATTCACCCAGACCACCCGGTGAGCCTGGCGGGACAAACGCGCCATGGCCGACCCGAGCATCCGGGGGTCTCCCCTCTCCAGGCCGTCGGAACAGATCAGCACCACCGACCCCCGGTTGCGGGAATCCGGCCCGTACCGTCGCACGTATTCGGTGAGAGACTCCCCGATGCGGGTGCCGCTCTCCCAATCCACCACCCGCACCGCCGCTTCCTGGATGGAACGATTGGGATCCCGCCACCGCAGTTGGGGGGTTATGCGGGTGAGCCTGGTGCCGAAACAGAACACCTCCACCCCGTGGGCGGCCCGGTGGGTGGCGTAGGCGAAGTGAAGAAGCGGACGGGAGAACCCGGCCATCGATCCGGAAATGTCCAGGATCAACACCAGCCGCCGTGGTTTGATCATCCGGCGACGAAAAGCCCGATAGAAAGGCTCGCCGTCACTGCGAAGCGCCCGCCGCACCGTTCTTCGCAAATCGATGCGACCCCCGGTTCCCACCCGGGTGCGCCGCACCACCCTCTTGGGCAGGTTCACCGCGATCCCGCTCACCAGTTGCTGGAGTTGGCGAAGATCGTCCTCGGTCCAATGGTCGAATCGCTTGTCGCGCAGGATCTCGTCCTGCGAAGCGGTGGGGCCGCTGGAACTCTGCCCGTCGTCGGCGGGATCGACCACCGCCACCTCCTCGATGGTGGCCACCGATTGGGATCCGAGCGGGGCTCCGTCGTCGTCCCACCCTCCGAAGACTGCCTCTCCGGGTCGGGTGGAAGGGTCCTCCTCGGTATGCAGAAACCACTCGGCAAAAGCCCGGTCGTAATCAGGGAACCTACGATGGTCGTCCACCAGGGCCAGACGGCCCGCCCAGTACAGGTCCACCGGGTCGGTGGGATCAAGCCGGGCCGCCGCCCGAGCGAAGGTCAGAATGCGGCCCGGCCCCAGGTTGAAACCGATGCCGCGCAGGTGCTGGCCGAAGTGGATCAGTGAATCTAGAGGCTCCCCGTTCTCATTCAAGATCGGCGAGTTCCTCGATGAACCCCTCGGCCGTTTCCACATCGTCCCGTTCCTTGAGCGCCGCGCCCCAGGTGAGCCGCACGGTGTCGGTGTCAAACCGGATGGTTCCCAGTCGCTGCAGCGCCCGCGACCAGCTGATCGTTTCCGCCACCCCGGGGGTCTTCACCAGGTCGGCCCGGCGCAGTCGCGCCGCGGCGCGCACCACCTTGCGGGCCAGGGCCTCCGACACTTCCGGAGCTCTGGCCCTGATGATCTCCACCTCCCGGAGCGGATCGGGGAGGTCGATCCAGTGATAGAGACAGCGCCGTTTGAGGGCGTCATGCAGTTCGCGGGTGCGGTTGGAGGTCAGCACCACCAAGGGCGGCGTGGACGAATGGATGACGCCCAGTTCGGGGATGCTGATCTGAAAGTCAGAAAGGATTTCCAACAGGAAGGCCTCGAATTCGTCGTCGGCCCGGTCGATCTCGTCTATCAGCAACACGCATCTTCCCCCCGAGCGCAACGCCCGCAGCAACGGTCTTTCCAAAAGAAACTCTTCCCCGTATATATCCCCTCCCCCATCGTCCCGGAGGTCGGCGGCCCGCAGATGCAGAAGCTGGCGGGTGTAGTCCCATTCATAGAGAGCCTGGGCGGAATCGATCCCTTCATAACACTGCAGCCGGATCAGCGGGACCGCCAGGGCGTCCGCCAGGGCCTTGGCCACCTCGGTCTTCCCCACTCCCGCCTCCCCCTCCAGCATCAAAGGCTGAGGAAGACTGTGAGCCAGATAGATGGCGGTGGCCAAACCGCGGTCGGCCAGGTAAGAACAGCCGTGCAGCATGTCGGCCACCTGCCGGGGCGAAGAAAAGCCCCTGGGGGCGTGCGATGCGTAATCTGGGTTCAGGTTCTGTCCCCCGATAGGGATAATCACGGCAAGATAGTCGAATAGGCTAGGAGAAAGCTGAACAAGGAGAGGTTGGTGAGCACCACACTGATCAAAGGAGGGAGGGTGATAACCGCCTCCCGGGACGCGGTGGAGGACATTCTCATCGAGAACGGAAAGATCACCCGGGTGGGGGCGGTGGGTGACCTGCCCGCCGATCGGGTGGTGAACGCCTCGGGCAAACTGGTGATCCCCGGGGGTATCGATCCGCACACCCACATGGACACCCCGGCCGGCAACACTTTCATCTCCGACGACTTCTACACCGGCACCGTGGCCGCGGCGGTGGGGGGAACCACCACCATCATCGACTTTCCCATCCAGGAAAAAGGCGACGACCCCCGTGTGTCCCTGGAGGAATGGTTCGGGAAATCCGAGGGAAAAGCGGCGGTGGACTGGGCGTTCCATCAAATCATCGCCGACCTGCCCCCCGCCTATCTCCCCTCCTTGGGCGCTTTGATCGAAGAAGGGGTCTCAAGCTTCAAGTTGTTCATGGCCTATCCCAATGCGTGGATGCTGGACGACGGGGCGATTTTTTCGGCGCTCCAGTGGACGGCCGACCACGGTGGGCTGATCATGCTCCACTGCGAGAACGGCCCGGCCATCGAGGTGCTAATCCAGCAGGCGATCGCGGCGGGGCGCAAGGAACCCCGGTTTCATTCCCAGACCCGGCCCTCCATCGCCGAGGGGGAGGCCACTTCCCGAGCCATCGCCCTGGCCGAAATGGCCCGGGTGCCGGTGTACGTGGTGCACATGTCGGCCGCCGAGGCTCTCGGCGCGGTGGGGCAGGCCCGCAGCCGGGGTCTGCCGGTGTATGCCGAGACCTGCCCCCAGTACCTGTTGCTGTCCGACGACAAGCTGGCCTCGCCGGGCTTTCAGGGCGCCAAATATGTGTGCTCGCCTCCCCTGCGTCCTCCCTCGCATCACCAAAAACTGTGGGGAGGGCTGGCCTCGGGAGACCTGCAGTTGGTGGCCACCGATCACGCCCCCTTTCACTACCGGGGACAGAAGGAGATGGGGCGAGGGGACTTCACCAAGATTCCCAACGGAATGCCCGGGGTGGAATGGCGGGTGAGCCTCCTCTATCACTTCGGGGTGCGCGAAAACCGGATCTCGCTGAACCGCTGGGTGGAGATCACCTCCACCAACGCCGCCAAGCTGTTCGGCCTGTACCCCCAAAAAGGGGAAATCGCCCCCGGGTCCGACGGCGACCTGGTGATATTCGACCCGGAGCGAGAGCAGACGCTGTCGGCCGAAACCCAGATGACCAACTGCGACTACAACCCCTACGAGGGATGGACGCTGCAGGGCGCCCCCGAGACGGTGTTGGTGCGGGGTGAACCGGTGGTCTCCGACGGTAAGTTCGTGGGCCGGGCCGGGCAGGGGAGCTTCATCAAACGTCGACCGTCCGACACAATCGCCACCGACCTGATCAGCTGAGCCTTCGGAGAAAACATGACCACTGTCAGAACCGCCCTCATCCAGATGACCACCGTCTACGACAAGGAAGCCAACACGGCCAAAGGGGAACGCCTGGTGCGAAAAGCGGCCGACCAGGGGGCGCAGATCGTGTGCCTGCAGGAACTGTTCAACACCATCTACTTCCCTTTCGAGATGGACCCTCGCCACCTGGAACTGGCCGAACCGATCCCCGGCCCCACCACCGAGCGAATGCAGGAGGTGGCCCGGGAAACCGGCGTGGTGCTGGTGGCCCCCATCTACGAAAAGACCATCGAGGGGATGCTCTTCAACACCGCCCCGGTGATCGGCGCCGACGGTGAACTGCTGGGCATCTATCGCAAGAGTCACATTCCCCTGGTGAGCACTCCCACCCTGACCGGCATCGAGAAGTACTACTTCGCGCCCGGCGACACCGGGTTCGTCACCTTCGACACCCCCTTCGGGATCAAGTTCTGCGTTTACATCTGCTACGACCGTCACTTCCCCGAGGGGGTCCGGGCCTTCGCGTTACAGGGCGCCCAGTTGATGGTGGTCCCCACCGCCACCACCGGGATGAGCCGTTATCTGTGGGAGTTGGAACTTCGCGCCCACGCCGTGGACAACATCATGTACGTGGGCGGGGTGAACCGGGTGGGGGTCGACCAAGACGGCTCCGACTCGCACTTCTACGGGTCGTCGGTGTGGGTGGACCCCAAGGGCCGGATCATCAGCCAGGCCGGCGACCAGGACGACGAAGTGCTCATCGCCGACCTGGACTTCTCCGTGGTCCCACAGATCCGCAACGAGTGGGGATTCTTCAGAGACCGCCGCCCCGACCTGTATGGCGCCGTGGCCACCTGAAGGGTTTGTCTTCCACTTACAAGGGACCAGGGTGAGGTTGTCAAAAAAACCTTGATCCGGAGGTTGACTTCAGCCTGGGGTGGGAGCATATTGGCGTAACCAAACACCGAAGTTCGGTCCGTTCCGGGACGTCGTTCGGACCCTACCGAGGGATCACATCTCGGTCAAAACAATCCGGGCCCCAGGCTGGGCGAAACTGCTTCGACCGACGGACAGGTGGTGGTGGGGGTGGGTTCCCTACCGGGGAAACGGAAATTTGCGAAAATTTTTCCGCAGCATAAGTCTTGCGAACCGTTCCGAAGGTGAGGCACACAACGACCCTGCTGTTTCCCGGACCCCGGAAAGCGGGGCGGGCGGGCTCGGATCAGGGAGCGAATGCCTCCAGCATTTCCTGATAGTTGTCGGTGATGGGCAGGGGCACCGGATACACGTTGGGACGGGTGGCGTAGGCCGCCAAACCCTCCCGGCAGGACGCCAGATCCCCCCAGACACACAGGGAACCAACCACCTCGGTGGGCACCAGCGGCATCGCCGCCTCTATCCCTCCTTCCCGGGGAGGCCAACCCCCCATCTCTTCTCGCACCTCGGCCAGTAACCGCTCGGGAACCCCGCTGGCTCGGGCGATGTGAGGCTGCTGTCCCAGATACATGGTGGTCATGCGCCGGGCGATCCGAAGGGCGCGCTCGGGGCGGCGGTCATCGGCGCTCACCACCACAACCTGGGGAAGATCCAGATCGTCAACCGACTTGCCCGCCCGGGCCGCTCCCTCGGCCATGCGTTCCAAGGCCTGCGCCTGGTAGGACAAAGACGTGAACCCGTTGAGCAGCACCCCGTCGGCGATCTCCCCCGACAGCTTCAGCATTTTCGGACCGGTCGCCCCGATATAGATGGGAACGTTCTTGGGAGTTTGATCCGCCCCTTCGCCCAGTTCCAGCCGCAGGTCCCGCACCTGCACCAGATCTCCCTCGAAGGTAACCGTCTCCAGGGCCAGAAGCCGGCGGCACACCTCCACATACTCTCGCATCTGCCGAAGTGGGCGGCTGCGGATCACTCCCTGTTTCCAGGCCAGGGGATCCCAGTAGGCGCCCAGTCCCAGCAGCATCCGGGCCGGGGCCAATTCATCCAGGCTGGCGAAAGTCAACGCCATCAGGGCGGCAGGTCTGGTCCAAGTGTTCACCACCCCGGCGCCGATCTTGATCCGCTCCGTCTGGTGAGCGACCGCCCCCATCACCGAGATGGCGTCCCGGGCGGTGCGAGTTTCACATATCCAAACCGATTCGTACCCCAAGCGCTCGGCCTGCCGGGACAAAGCCACCTGGGAACGGGCGTCGGGACGATCCAGAAAGCAGATCCCCACTCTGGCCACAGCAGTCATTGCCCGGGCCTTGGTCGTCCGAATTCAATCATATCCGCAACGCGCAATGGTAGGAACCGCCCGACCAGCCCCAAATGGAACTCACCGATAGGGCTGCGAAGGGCTATCGTCGGAATGACAATCCGCGCCGACCTCGAAGCCGGTCAAAGCAAAAAGGGGGACATGACCCTTGCAGGCAGTGCACGACATGGGCGGCATGCCCGATGACCAGCCCATCGACCGGACCGAACGCGCCCTGACCGACTGGGAACGCCGAACCGGGGCGTTGGTGGATGTGCTCTGTCAGAAACGTCTCATGACTTCCGACGAGCTTCGCCGGGGCATCGAGGCGCTTTCGCCCGGCGAATACCGGCGCCTGGACTATTACGAGCGTTGGTCGGCGTCGCTCGAGCTTCTCATGGTGGAGAAGGGCTTGCTCACCACCGAGGAGATCGACAGCCGAGCAGACGCCATCGCCGAGAAGTGGGCTTAGGTGGGCCGGTTCCTGCCCGGCGACCGGGTCCGGGTGCGGTCGACCCTGCTTGACACTCATCACCGCACGCCGGGATACGTCAAAGGCAGGACAGGGAGGGTGCATGCTCTGTCAGGCAGCTTCTATGACCCGGAACTGAGGGCGTACGATGGTGTCGGAGCGCCCAAACGGCCTCTGTATCTGGTGGAGTTTCGGATGGAACACCTGTGGGGCGAGGGCTACCGGGGGCCGACCGCCGATCGGCTGTTGGTCGACATATTCGAACACTGGCTGAAACCGGCCACCGACCCGGTCGGTTCGGAAGGTTGAACATGGGTTCTGATCACCATCACAGCAGCAACGGGAACCATGACCATCCCGGTGTGACGGACGACATCACCCTCAGCGAACGGGCTCGGCGCATGTTGGCCATGGAGGAACTCCTGGTGCAAAAGGGGGTGATCGGCCCCGACGACGTCCAGCGGACCAAAGATGTGATTGCGGCTCGTTCGCCGACCGACGGGGCCCGGGTGGTGGCTCGGGCATGGATCGACCCGGACTTTCGGCGCCGCCTGCTGAATGACCCGCGGGCGGCTTTGGCCGAGATGGGATTTCCCCCGGTGTCGGGCGCCAAACTGGTGGTGGTCGAAAACACCGAGAAGGTGCATCATTTGGTGGTGTGCACCTTGTGTTCCTGTTACCCGACCGCTTTGCTCGGCCCTCCCCCCGACTGGTACAAGAGCTTCGCCTACCGATCGCGGGCCGTGGTCGATCCCCGGGGCGTGATGCGAGAGTTCGGGCTGGAGGTGAGCGAGCAGGTCGAGGTGCGGGTGGTCGACAGCGCGGCCGACCTGCGATACATGGTGCTGCCCGTGCGACCGGAGGAGAGCGAGGGGATGGAAGAAGAGGATCTGGTGGGGCTCGTCTCGCGGGACAGCCTGGTGGGAGTGGGCGTTCCAACCCGACCCGGCGCCCGGCGCTGACCACCCTCACCAAGCGTCCGGCCTATTTCTATAGCCGTTTCGCGGCGGCTTTTGGCATTCGGGCTCTATTGTCTTACACAAAGCAACTGTCCCAAGCGCGGCGACGCCTTCCTGATCAAAGGAGAAACCATGAGCAGGATCCGGAACATGGGTCCCCTGGCGCTCCTCATTGCCCTCGCACTCGTTTTCACCGCATGTGGATCCGACGAAGCAACTGAGGAACCAGCCCCGACCACCACAGCAGCCCCGGCCACCACCCAGGCGCCGGCCACCACTGCCGCCCCGGCCACCACGGAGGCCCCGACCACCACCGAGGCGCCCACCACCACTACCACCGAGGCCATGGTCGACATGACACCCGAGATAACAGACATCAGGGTGATGCCGGCCACCCTGGCGCAGTTCCTGCCCCTCTATGTGGCCCAGGAGAAGGGCTTCTTCGCCGACTACGGGCTCGAGCCGGAGATCCTCGCCTTCGAGGGCGGCGCCGGCCGCGCCACCGAGGCGGCCCTGTCCGGCGAGGCGCACATGGGTTACACCAGTTGGCCCTTGGCCTTCTCACTGGCCGAACGCGGGCAGCAACTCAAGTTCATCACCACGCATGCCTACTACGCGGTGGTGGATGGGGTTGACTACAGCACGCATCGGCTGATCGTCACCGAGGACTCCCCGATCCAGACGGTCGCGGATCTCGAAGGCGCCCGCATCGGCGTGATCGCCCGCGGGTCGAACGAAGAGGCATTCCTCACCTCGATCCTGCTCCAGGTGGGCGTCGATCCCGACAGCGTAGAGCTCATCGAAGCGTTCTGGGGCGCGCACCCCGACCTCCTCACCTCGGGCGAGATCGATGTCGGCTACATGATCTACCCGTTCATCACCGGCATCATCCCCTACGGCCAGACCGAGGGGAACGGCTTCCGCTCGATCGGCGACCCCTACATCGGCGGCGACGACGGCATCCCCGAGATGCTGGGACCCCGCGGCGCCGGTATGTTCCCGATGGCCGCCTCTCCCGAGTTCGTGGCAGAGAACCCCAACACCATCAGAGCTTGGGCGCTTGCCATCCG
This sequence comes from Acidimicrobiia bacterium, assembly GCA_965220995.1. Classification (GTDB taxonomy): domain Bacteria; phylum Actinomycetota; class Acidimicrobiia; order Spongiisociales; family ZC4RG35; genus Bin76. The sequence continues at coordinate 262,667 of CBDCRL010000001.1, forward strand.
CGACGCCTCCCAGTGGATCGTCGACAACCCGGCCGAGGCCCTGGATATCTCCGAGGCCATCTCGGGCGTCCCGGCGGATGCGCAGAAGAACAACCCGCCGCACATGTACGTGACCTGGCCGGAGAACATCGTCGAACAGATGCAGCGTGTTGCGGACATGATGGTCGAGGCGGACCTGCTCGGGGAAGGGCTGGATGTCGGAGCCTTTATCTCGGACCTCCCCTTCAGCGAAGAGGAGATGGTCGAGAACGGCCGCTACTTCCCCTGGGATCCGAGCCAACTGCCCTAGCCGACCCAAACAGGCAATAGCGTGACAGGAGCCCTGCGGTTCCCTGGACTCACCGCCGTCGCCGTCATCCTCGCAGCATGGGTGACGGCGACGGCCACCGGGTTCGTCAATTCCGAGTTCATCCCGCCGCCCGGCGAGGTCCTGGCGGCGGGGATCGAGGACTGGGCGAACCTGGGGTCCGCCACCGTCGAGAGCATGTGGACCGCGCTGGTCGGCTACGCGTTCGGGTTCGGCGCAGCCGTGGTGGTCGGCATGGCGGTGGGCAGGTATGCCTCGGTTGACTCCTGGTTGAGCGGGCCGCTCGACTTCTTCCGCGCCATCCCGGCGGTGGCCATGGTCCCGATGGCTCTCCTGATCCTCGCCGACTCGTTCCTGGTGGGCGCCTTCGCCGTGGCGTGGGGGTGCTTCTTCCTGGCCGTGATCAACGTGATCTCGGGCGTGAAACACATCCCGAACACGTTGCAGGACGCCGCCCGAAGCTTCGGCGCCGGCGAGGTGAAGGTGCTGCGCAAGGTCGGGATACCGAGCCTCCTCCCCTACTTTCTCTCGAGCCTCCGACAGAACGTGTCGGTGGCCCTGATCGTGATCGTGGTCGCCGACATGGTTATCGGGCTGTCGGGGCTCGGGTTCTACATCCTCCGTACCCAGAGCAACGCCCTGTTCGGACGCATGTATGCCTCCATCACCCTGATCGCCGTCATCGGGTACGTCGCATTCCGCCTGCTCGAAGAGGCGCAGCGGCGACTGTTCCCGTGGTGGTCGGAGACCTCCCTGGCATGAGCAACCGCCACACCTCCTCCAGTCCGTCCATCCACCTCCGCGGCGTCACCAAGACGTACGCTCGGCGCGGCCACGACGAGGACCTGAGAATCATCGACAACCTGGACCTCTCGTTCCGGCCGGGCGAACTGGTGACGATCGTCGGGCCTTCCGGCTGCGGCAAATCGACCATCCTGAAGATGATCGACGGGTTGACCCCGTTGACCAGTGGGTCCATCAGCTTCGAGCCCGGTTCGCCCAAGCCGCGCATGGGCTTCGTCTTCCAGGACTATGCCAACGCCCTGGCGCCCTGGAGGACTGTCCAGAAGAACGTCGAGTTCGGCCTGGAGATCGAGGGCGTCGCCTCCCGGACCGAGCGAGCCGAGGCGGCCGCCCGCTACATAGAGATGGTCGGTCTGGAGGGGTTCGAGAACGCCTATCCACGGGAACTGTCGGGCGGCATGCAGCAGCGGGTCCAGTTGGCCCGGGTGCTGGCGTATGAGCCAGACGTGCTGCTGATGGACGAACCGTTCGGATCGCTCGACGCGCAGATCCGCCGTGTCATGCAGGAAGAACTCCGCAACATCCTGGAGACTCTCGACCGAACGGTGCTGTTCGTCACCCACGACATCGAGGAGTCGCTCTACCTCGGCGACCGCACCGTGGTGCTCGACCACCGCCCGGCTCGGGTGCTCACCGACTTCGAGCAACGCAAGCACACCTCCAGTTATGACGAGTTCGTTTCCTCGGAGGGGTTCCGAAAGAGGTACAACCAGGTGTGGAACCTCCTGCAGGGCGGGAGTGACCGGCCATGACCGCGTCGGTGTGGACCAGGTGGCTGAAGACCATGATCGTGCTGGCCGCCATCTTCGGCGCATGGGAGTACGTAAGCCGCGCCGAGATGGTCAACCAGTTCCTGTTCCCACCGCCCACCCAGGTGTTCGCCGACACCTTCACCGCCTTCACCGACCCCCCGTACCGGTCGGGAGACAATCTGCTGTTCCAGATCGGCAAGAGCGTCTACCGGGCCGTGGCGGGCTGGATCATCGGGGTGGTGGTCGGCGTGGTGTTCGGGGTGGTCGTCGAGTGGTGGAACAAGCCCGGGTCAGTGGCGACCTCGCTGCTCGAGTTCCTCCGGCCCATCCCGGTCATCCTGTTCCTTCCCGTGCTGGTGCTGGTGGTCGGGATCGGGGACCTGTCCCGCATCATCGTGATCGCCTGGGCCTCGTTCATCTTTGTGGCGATCAACACGATCTTCGGCGTCCGCACCGCCAAGCAGGCGCTGCTGCCCGACGTGGTGAGAAGCTTCGGCGGCGCCGAGACCCTGGTGCTGCGCCGAGCCGTGATCGGCCTGGCGGTCCCCCAGATCGTGGCCGGGGCGCGGCAGGCGGTGGGCGTGGCCCTGGTGCTGATGGTGGCGTCCGAGCTGATACTTTCCACCGACGGGCTCGGCTGGTTCATCCTGTTCATGCGCCGCAGCCTGTTCCCCGCCGAGATGTACGGAGCGATCCTGATGGTCGGCATCCTCGGCCTGATCTTCGGAGGCTTGTTTCAACGGCTCCAGAAAATCATCCTCCGCCCATACCTCGACTGACCCAACCAAGGAGAAAACATGACCCAAACCGGTATCGGCCTGCTGCAGAACACCCCCCTCCCCGAGACCGTCCGGCTGACCAAGCGAGTGGAGGAACTCGGATACGACTCGGTGTGGTATGCCGAGCACAACTTCTCCCGCGACGGCGTAACCGCCTGCGCGGCCGCCGCGGCGGTGACCGAGCGCGTCACCATCGGCCCGAGCGTCTGCCCGATCTTCACTCGCAGCCCGCTGCTGATGGCCACCACCTTCGCGGCGCTGGATGAACTGTCCGGCGGTCGGTTTGTGGCGGGGATCGGCGCCGGTTCCCGGGTGCTCATCAAGGCCCAGGGCATCGATTTCGTGAAGCCGCTCAAGGCGCTGCGCGAGTATGTGGAAGCCTGCCGTGCCGTCTGGCATGCCCACGGGACGCACTTCGACTACCACGGAGAGATGGTCCACCTCGACAACGCCGAACTCGACTTCGAACCGGTGCGCCGCGACCTGCCCGTGTGGCTGGGGCCCACCGGCCCGCTGGCCTGCCAGTTGACCGGCGAGATAGCCGAGGGGGCGTCGCTCAACGCCTTCCTGAGCACCGACTATGTCACCTGGGCGCTTGAGCACCTCAACAAGGGCGCCGAGCGGGCGGGCCGCACGGTCGACGATGTGGAGGTCGGGATGATGATCGTGGCGGCCGTCGATGATTCCAAGGAGGCGGCGCGTAGATTCCTGCGGCCCCTTCTGGCCCTGTACCTGGCCCGCCTTCCCGACATCACCCGCCGGACCTCGGTGTGGGGAGAGGACGGCGCCGGATGGCAACAGCTGGTGGCCGCCGTGGATGAGGGGGGCGGCGAGGGCGGCCAGCACCTCATCAGTGACGAGGTCATCGATGATCTCACCATCAACGGCACCCGCGACGACTGCCTCGAAGGGATCCAGCGCTACATCGACGCCGGGATCGATCATCCGATCATCACGGTGATCGGCGACATCGAGCGGGGAATCGAAGAGCTCGCTCCGCAAGGCTAAGGAGAAGACAAATGGGCGCCACCGCCATAACCAACGCGTCGATCTTCGACGGGACGGGCGCCGAACCATACGGGCCGGCCGGCCTGGTGATCGAAGACGACCGCATCACCGCCGTCGGCGCCGAGGTGGAGGTTCCGGCAGGCGCCGAGGTGATCGACGCAGCCGGGGCTCATGTGCTGCCGGGCCTGATCGACTCCCACCTCCACCTGTTCGGCATCCCGGGATACGACTTCTTGTCGTATGCCATGGAGTCACCCATGCTCCACGCCATCCGCTCGGCGATCGAGGTCCAGGAGATACTGGGGGCCGGTTACACCCTCATCCGGGATTGCGGGAGCGACAACGGCCTCCAGGTGAAGAGGGCGATCGAGGAGGGCAAGGTCAACGGTCCCCGCATGCGGGCGGTGGGGCGGTTCATCGCCGAGACCGGCGGGATTCCGGACCTGCCCTTCATCCGGCTGGAGTGGATGCAGGGGCCCGAACCACCCGGGTTCGTCCGGCTGGCCGACGGGGTCGCCGAGGTGGCCAAGGCGGCGCGGGAGCAGATCCGCGGCGGCGCCACCGACATCAAACTGGGCGTCACCGGCGGCATCGACCCCTCGTTCATCCGCGCCGAGTCGGCCTGGACAGGCGCAGAGATCGAAGCCGCCGCCCATGTGGCCCACAACGTGGGCGCTCTTCTGTCCTGTCACAGCAACACCCTCATCGGAGAGTCCTGCATCGGCATGCAACGGGCCATCAAGGCCGGCGCCGACTCGATCGAGCACGGGTACTGGATCGACGACCAGACCCTGGAGATGATGGCAACTCACAATGTCACCTGGAATCCCAACCTGGGCTACCTGGCCCGGGCGGTGGAACGGGCCGACGACCTCGATCTCAATCCGGTGTACGTGGAGCGGTGCAAGATGGCCCTTGACTCCTACGCCGACACTCTGCCCCGCTCCCAGTCGATCGGCGTCAAGAGAGCGATCGGCTCCGACTTCCTGGGCACGCCGGCCGATCCCCACGGCGAAGAAGCCTACGAACTGGAGGTGCAGACCCGCCTCGGCCTCTCGAACATGGATGCTCTCGTCACCACCACCAGGGGCAACGCCGAATTCTTCCGGATCGACGACGATTTCGGGACGCTGGAGGCGGGCAAGGTCGCCGACCTGCTGATCATCGACGGCAACCCGCTCGACGATGTCCGCATCCTCCAGGAACGCCATCGCATCAAACGGGTCATGATCGGGGGTGAGACCCGCATCTCGCGGCCATGACCGCCACACGCTGCGACTGCTCCGTTCCCTTCGGCTGCTACAAGTGCCGCCGCGCCAGGACCCGATTCCTGTGGGCGGTGCTGGGCGCCATATCCCTGTTGCTCTATGTTGCATCGTTGTGGCCACAATGACGACCCGGTCTACGCCGAGCTTCGACGTTGGCCTGGACAACGGCCGGACAGTGGACGAGATCGTCGCCGTGGCCCGGGCGACCGAAAGGGGCGGGTTCGGGACTATCTGGATCGCCGAGCAGCACTTTTATCGGGGAGTCTTCACCATCGCGGCGGCGGCCGCCGAGTCCACCTCCTCGGTCGGGATCGGCTTCGGCGTTCTGAGCCCGTTCATACGTCACCCGGCATCGGTGGCCATGGAGTTGTCCTCTCTCACCGAGCGTTACGGAGAGCGGTTCTCGCTTGGGTACGGGGTGGCGCACATCGGCTCGTCCCGGCTGGGAACCATCCCCTCCAATCAGGTCACCGGCCTGCGGGACGCCGCCAAGGCCACCCGCGCTCTCCTCAGAGGGGAGACGGCCTACAACGGGGCGCGACTCTCCTCTCCCCTACCGCCGGTGCCCATCTACTTGGGATCGATGGGCCCGCAGTCCCTCCGGATGTCGGCCGCCCACTACGACGGGGCGCTGCTGGGGGTGATGTGCTCTCCGACATTCATCGTGTCACGCGCTGAACTGGTCGACTCGGCGCTGGCCAAAACCGGGCGTTCCAGGGACGACTACACGTTGGGCGCCCTGGTGCTCACCGCGGTGGCCGACGACCCCGCAGACGCCAGGGATGCGGTGCGGAGGTCGGTGGCGTACTACCTGGCGGAAATCCCCGACGTCTCGTCCCGCCTGGTCGGGACGGATGTTTCGCGAGAAGACCTCCTTACGGTCCGCGCCCGGATCCTGGAGGCGAAGGCGACCCACGGCCTGGAGGGGGCTGCCGCGGTTCTCACAGATGACCTGGTAGACCTGCTGGCGGTCGCCGGCACCCCCGACGATGTGGCGGAACGACTGACCCGATTGGGGGATGTGGGCCTCGACAGGGTCGTGGCCCACCATGCTCTCGACCCCGATGCGGTGGTTGCCCTCGGCGCCGCTTTGGCGAGGAGGGCACATGGCTGAATTGGGCGCGGCAATCGAGGGCTTGCCGCCGGACGAGATCCGGGCGATTCAGAGCGAGCGCCTTGCCGCACAGTGGGCCTACCTCTGGGCAAGATCGCCCTTCTACCAGGAGAAACTGCGCGCCGCCGGCCTTGGCCCCGACTCGGTGAAAGGCATCGAGGATCTGACTCGGGTCCCCTTCACGGTAAAGGACGAGATTCGCAGGTCCCTGGCGGCCAACCCACCCCTGGGGAGCCATCTCGCCGCCGACCCGGGAGACATCGTTCAATTCCAGGCATCCGGGGGGACAACCGGACGACCGTCCTATGTCGGCATCACCGCCCGCGACCGGGCCAACTGGGCCGAGATCACCCGCCGGACGCTCTGGGCGCACGGCTTCCGTCCCGCCGACCGGGTTCTTCAAGCGTTGGGAATGTCGCGCTGCTGGGTGGGTGGAGTGCCGGTCATCCAGGGCCTGGAAGCCCTGGGGGCGGCTTGCATCCCGGCGGGCGCCGAGCCGGGGACCACCTGGCTGCTCCACACCATTGCTGACCTGAGCCCCAACGGGCTGGTCGCCACTCCGAACTTCGCGGTGTACCTGGGCAACCAGGCCAGGGAGGTGTTGGGCGTCGACGCCCGGGAACTGCCGATCGAGCGCATCTACGTGGGCGGCGAACCAGGCGGCGGCATCCCGGAGTTCCGCCGGCATGCCGAGGAGCTGTGGGGGGCGAAGATGCACGAGGTGATGGGCGGCACCGACCTGTCGCCCGTCATGTGGGCCGAGTGCGAGGACCAGAGCGGCATGCACTTCGTCGCCCCCGAATTCATCTACTGGGAGATAATCGACGGGGCCGGCGATCCGGTGGACATCACCGAGGGTGCAACCGGAGAGTTGGTCTACTCCCACCTTGATCGGGAGGCGACTCCGGTGCTGCGATTCCGGCACAGCGACATCGTCGAGGTCCTCGACACCGAGTGCTGCTGCGGGCGGACCAGCCCCAAGATCCGCTGTTTCGGGCGCACCGACGACATGATGATCATCAAGGGGGTCAATTTCTTCCCCAGCGCCCTCCAGGACATCGTCCTGGGCTTCCGACCCGCCACCACCGGCTCGGTCCGGATCCTCAAGCACGAGCCCGAGTACGCCTGGCCCGGCCCCCTCCATGTCCGCGTGGAGCGGGGCGAAGGGCGTTCCCCCGATGATGACGACGAATTGCGTTCCAAGCTGGCCCGGGCCATCTCCGACATGTGCAGGGTCAGGGCAGAGGTCGAGGTCGTATCCTTCGGCACATATCCATCACCCGGACGAAAAAAAGTCCGGATCATCGAAAAGGTGTACGAGACATGACATCGCTCACCATCAAAGACGCCACCCTGGTCAGCCCGGCCGGCCGGACCAGAGCCACCGTCCATTGCAGCGACGGGGTCATCCAGGCGCTCCTTCCCCCGGGCGACGCTCCCTCTGCCGACCGGATCATCGACGCCAAAGGCGCCTACGTCATTCCCGGCGCCATCGACGCGCACGTGCATCTAGGGGTGATCCTGCCCTTTGCGGACTCCTGTCGGGAGGAGAGCGCCGCGGCGGTGACCGGGGGTGTGACCACCATGTGGCACTACCTGCTGTCGCCCGGTTCCTTCAAGGACACTCACTCCCAACATGTCGCCGACATCGAGGAACACAGCATCGTCGACCAGGGCTTTCACGGCCTGGTCACCAACGCCCAGCAGGTCTGGGAGATCCCCGAGACCGTCGACGAACTGCGCCTCACCTCCTACAAGTTCCACATGGCGATGAAGGGACCCGAGGCCGGATACGGGATCGTGGGACTCGACGACGGGCTGATCTACGAAGGCATGCGCCAGGTGGCCTCCCGCCCCGGCGTCATGGCGCTGATCCACGCCGAGAACATCGACGTGATCCTCCACAACCGGGAACTCGGCATCGCAGCCGACCCGGATGCCACCGACACCGCCACGTGGAGCAATCACCGCCCGCACTTCACCGAAGAGGAGGCGATCATCCGCTCCTGCATCTTCGCCGAGAACGCCGGTGCGCCGCTCTGTGTGATCCACACCAGCGTGGGACGGGGACCGGAACTCCTCCGCGCCGCGCGGGACCGCTACCCGCCTCTCTACATGGAGACCTGCCCCCAGTACCTGGTGCTGGACATGGACATGCCCCTCGGCACCTGGGGCAAGGTCAACCCGCCGCTTCGGACCAAGACCGACCAGGAGCTGCTGTGGGCGGGCCTGGCGGATGGGACCATCGACTGGATGGGATCCGACCACTGCGACTACGACCTGCCGACCCGTCAGGGCAACATCTGGGACGTCGGTCCCGGCCTTCCCGGCGGCATGACCATGATCCTGCCCGTGCTGTTGTCGGAGGGAGTCAACCAGGGTCGGCTGACCCTGGAGCGGGTGGTGGAGGTCACGTCGGCGAACTTCGCCCGCCTGATCGGCGCGTCACCCCGCAAGGGGACGATCGCCGTGGGAAGCGACGCCGACCTGGTGATGATCGACCTCGACCGGGAAGTCACCATCGACGCCGACGTGCTAAACGGGCACTCGGACTACACGCCGTACGAGGGCATGGTGATGCGGGGTTGGCCCCGGATGACCATCGCCGGAGGCCATGTGCTGTACGAGGACGGCGAGGTCGACCGCGGAACAAGCCACCGCGGAACGCTCGTGACCATTCCCCCCGACGCCATGCCGGTGCATTAGTGGGCGCTCACCGGCTGCTCGTCCTGCCCACCGGCACCTGCTACATGGCCGAATTCCGGACCAAGCTCGGCGGGTCGAACGCCGAGGTGGGGGTGCCGCTCCCCATGTTCGCCATCGATACCGACGACGGCTGGGTGGTGTTCGACACCGGATGCGACCCGGAGGCAGCCACCGATCCGTTCGGCACGTGGGGACGATTGGCGAAGGCTTTCCGCCTTGAGATGTCAGACGCCGACCACCCGGTGGCGCGCCTGGCCGAGGCCGGTATCGCCATCGCCGACGTGGCACACGTGGTCGTGTCGCATCTGCACATGGATCATGCCGGCGGTATCCGCTTCTTCACCGACGCCACGGTGCATCTGCAACTGGCCGAACGCAGGTGGGCCCAGTTCCCGGATCGGTTCGGAGCGCCCGGGTTCATCAGCAAGGACTTCGACAGGCCCGAGATCACCTATCGGTACCACGAAGGCGACGCCCAGATCGTCCCGGGCGTTCATGCGGTACTCACCGACGGCCACACGCCGGGGCACCAATCGCTGGTGGTCGACCTGCCCTCGGGTCGTTTTGTCCTCACCGGCGACGCGGCCTACCGGCGGGACAACATCGACCGCCGCCTCCCGCCGCCCACCACAACCGATGAGTATGCAGCCATCCGGTCTCTCGCTCGGCTGAAAGGCTTCGAAGACCGCGACAGCGCAACCATCCTGGTGGCGCATGACATCGAGCAGTGGAAGACCATCATCAAGTCACCTGACGGCTTCTACCAATAGGGAGAGAGGAGACAATGGCAGGATTCACCGATTGGAATGAGCAGGAGGGGTTCGAGGCGCTTCCGGGCGACCTGGTGTGGAACGTCACCGGCGAGAGCCTGCAGGTGATCCGCGCCGAAATAGCCCCGGGAACCGACTTCGGCCTTCACTCCCATCCCCAGGAGCAGATCATCTGTGTCTTGGCGGGGAAACTCGAGTTCACGGTGGGTGACGAGACCAGGATCGTCGGCCCCGGGCAGGTCATCCACGCCCCGCCGGGGATAACTCATGGCGGGCGGGCGGTCTCGGACGATCCGGTGATCACCATCGAGGCCTTCTCTCCACCCCGGGTCAACTTCAGCCACAACCAAGCCATGGATTTCGAGGATCCCCAATGACCCGTGGGCTCGGCGGCCGCACAGCCCTGGTCACCGGCGGAAGCGCGGGCATCGGGTTCGCCACGGCAGATCGCCTGGCCTCCGACGGAGTCAGATTGGCGCTGGTGGCCCGAACCGAAGCCCGACTGTCCGAAGCTTGCACTCACCTCGCCGGGGTCCACGGGGTGGAGGTGATACCGATCACGGCCGACCTCTCGCAGCCGGATGCCCCGCAACGGGCGGTGGCGCAGGCGGCCGACGCCCTCGGCGGGATCGACATCCTGGTCAACAACGCCGGTTCCTCTCCGTTCGGCACCCTGGAAGCGGTCAGCGACGACGACTGGTCGTCCTCGATCGATTTGAAGCTGATGGGGTACGTGAGGTGTACCAGGGCCGTGTTCGGGATTATGAAGGAAGGCGGAGGGGGTGTGATCGTCAACGTGGTCGGCATGGCCGGGCGCTCGGCCTCTCCCGCCTACGTGCTCGGTTCGCTGAACGCCGCCCTGCTCCACTTCACCAAGTCGGTGGCCGAACTGGGCGGACCGCACGGCATCCGGGTGATGGCGGTGAATCCCGGCCTCACCACCACCGATCGCATGGAGGAGGCCATCGAGGTCTGGGCCGCCGACGCCGGGATGACCGACGAGGCTTTCCGGGCCGCCTACCTGGAGGACAGGGTTCCCCTCGGTCGTTTCACCACCCCCGAGGACGTTGCCGAGGCGATCGCCTATCTCTGCTCGGACGCCGCCGCTCCGGCCACCGGCTCGGCGATCCAACTTGACGGCGCCTCCCCCGCCGGGGTGTTCTGACTCTGCAAAAGGTCCTGGCTTCGGCTGGGAATGCATCGGTGAATGCTGACAGGTACCTCGATGACCGCGATTGGTAGCCTTACATGCCAGGAGAGCAGGCGTCCTGCAATGCCTCAGGGACAACCATAAAGTGGAGTGATCATGGAAGGAAAACGGTTCATCCGGACCATTCGCCTGCATGACGTCCTCTCCTACGGACGAGACGCCGTTGAACTGGCCTTGGAACCGCTGAACGTTCTCATCGGACCGAATGGCTCCGGCAAATCGAACCTCATCAACGTCCTGTCGATTCTGAAGGGGGCGCCTCGCAACCTGCCGGAGACCATCCGTAGAGGAGGAGGTACACAGGAGTGGCTCTGGAAGGGGCGAGACCGGCTTGCTCCTTCGTCTGTGGAGATCACCGTCGAATACCCGGCCGGGAGAATGCCGCTCAGGTATGGTCTTTCGTTCACGGAGGTGCGAAACCGATTTGAACTGTGGGATGAAGTACTTGAGAACGAAAAACCACAGGACGGTCGCGACGATACGTTCTTCTATTACAGATACCAACGAGGCGATCCTGTCATCAACGTTGCATCCTCGTCTGACGGAACAGATGTCAAACGCCGTCTTGAACGAGAGAAAGTGCATCCGGAGGAGTCAATACTCTCCCAGCGGCGCGATCCCGATTCATATCCGGAGCTGACCTATTTTGCCACACAGATCGAGCGGATAGGTATCTATCGTGAGTGGAATCTAGGACCTGATACTCCGTTCCGCCTACCGCAGAACGCTGACCTTCCCCAAGGCACCCTGCTTGCGAATGGCGCAAATCTTGGCTTGGTATTGAACACGCTGATGAATCAGCCGCCGGTCAAACGCGAGATAATGCGACGCATGCGTGCCTTTTACCCTGACATTGAGGACATAGCCACCGCGATAGTCGGCCGTACGGTGGAGGTCTTCTTTCACGAGAGAGGCCTTCGCTATCCCATTCCTGCAGTTCGACTCTCGGACGGTAGCCTTCGATATCTCAGCCTGCTCGCCGTGCTTTGCCACCCCGAGCCCCACTTGATTACCTGCATTGAAGAACCAGAGCTGGGTCTTCATCCCGATGTCATCCCTGATATTGCAGATTTGCTGATTGCGGCTTCGAAACGCACGCAACTGATCGTCACCACGCACTCCGACATACTCATAGATGCCCTATCCGACGTTCCCGACACCGTCATAGTTTGCGAGAAACGAGAGGGAGCAACACGTCTTCGTCGGTTGGATCGAGAAGACCTCAAGCCCTGGCTGAAAAGATACAAACTCGGAGAACTCTGGTCGAAAGGTGAAATCGGCGGCAATAGGTGGTGAGGGTGAAGGTATATGTTGAGGGTGGTGGTGACACAAGACAACAACAAGCAGGACTGCGCAGAGCCTTTTCCCAGTTCATCGAAAAGACAGGACTGGGGGGGAACATGCCCCGAGTGATCGCCTGTGGCTCTCGGTCTGCAGCCTTTGATGACTTCAAGGACGGCCACAGGGAGGCCGGAGCGGTAGCAATCCTTCTCGTAGACTCGGAGGAACCTGTAATCGCAGATTCGCCTTGGCAACATCTCCAACATCGTGACGGATGGATCCAGCCGCCCGATACGGAGGATGACCAGTGCCACCTGATGGTCCAGGTTATGGAGTCCTGGTTCGTGGCAGACCGCGAAGCTCTTGCCGCCTATTACGGTTCTGACTTCCGTTCAAGCGCCATACCACAATGGCCGGAAGTCGAGGGGGTTCCAAAGGGGGATGTGCTCTCCGAGCTCCGCCGCGCGACCCGTAACACCACGAAGGGCAGTTACCGCAAGGGGCGGCATGGTTTCCAAATACTGGGAAGACTCGACCCGAACAAAGTGACGACCGCGTCGCCGCATGCCAAGCGTTTCGTTGACAGCCTCAAGAAGTTCGGTACGTCCCATGGATGAAAGCTCCCTCGGCCATACAATCGTGGAAAGCTTCACCGCTCATGAGAAATCGGGGGTAGGCCTCTGCCGCCCTGAAGGACGGCGATGGCCTGAAAGACACTGTTTCGGAGTGGCTGTATTTGAGGAGTGTCTATCTGGAGTTTGAAGCGATCGCCTGATGTCTGAGTTGAGCCTGACCCGCGATGGCAATGTGGCCAGGGTGACTATCGACCGCCCCGAGCGCAAGCACGCCTGGTCGGCGGCGATGTGGACCGAGATGGCCGGCCTCATGGACCGGTGCTCCACGGACGATGCGGTGCGGGTGGTCCTCGTCACATCGACCGGTGACCGGGTGTTCAGCGCCGGGGCCGACCTCGAACAGTTCGACGGCGCCGATCCCGCCGCGGTGCGAGCCACCTTGGAGGGGGTTGAATCGGTTATGGCGTCGATCGAGGCATGCCCGAAACCGGTGATCGCGGTGGTGAGCGGCGCCGCAGTCGGCGCGGGGACCGAGGTCGCCGCAGCCTGCGATGTCCGGATCGCCTCCGATCGGTCCTGGTTCTCGATCCCCGCCGCGACCCTCGGGATCGTCATCACCAAAAGCGACATCGCCCGGCTGGTTCGGGGGGTGGGGGCGTCGATGGCGCGCGACATGCTGTTGACCGGCCGCCGCCTGACCGCTCGAGAGGCCGAGCGCATCGGCTTCGTACGTTCGGTCCACACTCAAGAAGACCTGGAGCAGGCCGCCTCAGATCTTGCCGGGGAGATCGCGGCACTCGACACATCGGCGCTGGCGGCCATGAAGGCGCACCTGAACGCCCTCGGTGACGTGCCCTGGGACGAAGATTCGTGGGCTTCTTCCTTGCAGGCAATCACCTCGACTGCGACCCGGGAACGGATCGCCGCCCGGCTGGGATGATCACATGATCGGAGTGGTTCGCAACGGACGCCTCGTCACCGCCGACGGCGTTTTGGAAGGCGACATCTCGTTCCGGCAGGGCGTCATCCACCGGATCGGGACAGGCCTGGAAGGCAGGACGGTGGCCGACGTCGACGGCGCATGGGTGCTGCCCGGCGCCGTGGACCCGCACCTGCACATCTCCCTGGGGGGACACTCGATCACCGAGCCGTTGCTGCATGATCTGCACCAGGCCGCCCGGGCGGCGTTGCGAGGCGGGGTGACGACCATGGGCGTGTACGCCCAACGCACCCCGGTGACCACGGTGGCCGAATCGATCGAAGGCGAGATCGGCCGGGAGCGTGACGGTGTGGCCACCGACTACTTCATCAACGCCCTGTTTTTGCCCGGCGACGACATCGAAGGAACGGCGGCCAGAAGTGCGGAGGTGGGCGTCACCTCTTTCAAGACGATGGTCGCCTACGCCCAGCGGGGCCAGATGCTCGACGACGCCTCGATCTGCCTGCTCATGGAGCGGGCGGCGGCGGTGGACGGCGTCACCCTGGTCCACGCCGAAAACGGCGGGGCAATCGACTACCTCGACGCGGTCGAACGCCGACAGGGAGTCACCAATGCAAGCTTCCTGCGCAGCCAACCGGCGGAGTTGGAACCCGAGGGCATGAACCGCACCGCCACGTTTGCCGCGTTGACCGGATGCCGCCTCCACTTCGTCCACACCACCTCGGCGCCGGGCGCCGCAATGCTGGGGACCCTGAAGGGCTCGGGCGCCTCGGTGACCGCCGAGACCCAGATTCACTACCTGTTGCTCACCAACGACGAGGTCCTCCGACGGGGCCCCCTGGGCAAGGTGGGTCCGCCCCTGCGAGACGCCGAGCACTTCGCCCCGCTATGGGACGCCCTGGCCGACGGCCGGATCGACCATCTCTCCTCGGACCACTCACCCAAGAGCCGGGAAGTCAAACTCGCCGCCGACAACATCCTCGACGCCACCTTCGGCGGCATCGCCGGCACCGGCGTCATGCTGCCGCTCGCATTCAGCGAAGGGTTCCGAAAGGGCCGGTTGACGATCGAGCGGCTGGCAGAGATCACCTCCACCAGGGCGGCGCAGATCTACGGCGTCTACCCGCAGAAGGGCGTCCTGGCCGAAGGCTCCGACGCCGACTTGGTGGTCATCCCGGAGGGACAGCCCGAAGTACGCCTGACCCATCAGTACCTGGAACCCGCCGCCGGCTATTCCCTGTTCGAGTCTCTTTCCACCAGCGGCATCCCGAGCCTGGTGATTCGTGGAGGCTCGGTGGTCGTGTCAGACGGCGAGTTGGCGGGACCCGAGAACGGCCGGTACCTGGCGCGGTTCGGACCGAAATGACCTTCGACCTGCTGATCCGCGGCGGCCGCGTCTACGACGGGACCGGATCGGCGTGGATCCGGGCGGACATCGGGGTCGACGGGGACTCCCTGGTCGTCCTGCGAGGCGACACCACCCACGTGGAGGCGGGGCGGGTGATCGACGCCGGCGGCCTGGCGGTCTGCCCGGGCTTCATCGACATGCACGCCCATTCCACGATGGCGATCCTGGGCGATCCCGCCCACGAACCGAAAGTCCGCCAAGGCGTCACCACCGAGTTGATCGGCGTCGACGGGAACTCCTACGCGCCGTTCCCGTCGGCCGAGGACCTCGACGGCTGGAGCATGATGAACGCCGGGCTCGACGGACGCCGCCCGCCCGGTCTCCGGTGGAGTTCGGTCTCCGAGTACCTCGATGTCTATGACCGGTCGGTGCCGGTGAACATCGCCTATGTGATCGGCAACACGCCCCTGCGGGTGGCCAGCGTCGGCTGGTACGACGTCCAACTCACCGACGAGGACGTGGCCGCGCAGAGACGCTTGTTGCAGGAAGGCCTCGACCAGGGCGCCTTCGGTTTCTCGACGGGCCTGACCTACCCGCCGGGCAGCTTCGCCGACATCGACGAACTGACCCGGTTAGCTGAGGTGGCGGCTCGCAACGGCGCCCTGCACGTGTCGCATGTGCGTTACGGGGCGGGCGACGCCTTCACCGATCCATTCGGTGAGGTGGTCGAGATCACCCGCCGCACCGGCACCCCCTTACACATTTCCCACTACGCGTCGCTCTCCAAAAGAGACGGCGAATTCCGTGATCTGATCGGCCTGGTGGAGGACGCTCGCCAGGAGGGCCTCCCGGTCTCGTTCGACGCCTACCCCTACAACCAGGGCGGCACCCGGGCACATGTGGCCCTCCCCGAATGGGTCCAAGACGGGGGACCCCAACGTCTGCTGGAGCATCTGTCCAGTCCGGCGTCGCGAGCCAGGATGCGTGAGGAAACAGATCCCCGACAGAGTCGCTGGCGCAACCCTGCCGGCTGGCACCTCAGTGGATTCGAGAACCCCGACTACCGACACTTCGAAGGCGTCCCCCTCGACCGGATCGCCACCGAGATGGGCCTGGACCCGCTGGACGCACTCTGTGATCTTCTCCTGGCGGAGAACCTGGGCCTGTCGTATGTCGGCCACGACTCCAACAACATGAAAACGGTGCGCCAGGTGCTCAGCCACGACCTGTGCGCGGTAGGAAGCGATGCGCTACTGGTGGGCGACGCTCCCAGCCCCCGAACCTACGGCACCTTCCCCAGGATGCTCGGCGGCCTGGTGAGGGAGGAAGGGCTAATGACCATGGAAGAAGCCATCCGCAAGATGACCTCCTACCCCGCCGGTCTGCTCGGCATCGCAGACCGAGGCGTAATCCGAGACGGCGCCAAGGCCGACCTCGTGATATTCGACCCCGCCACCGTAGGCAGCGCGGCCACCCTTCCCAACCCACGTCAGTTCCCCACCGGTATCCCCTACGTGATCCTCAACGGCGTGCCGGTGGTCGACAACCATCGCCGGACCGACGCCACCCCGGGACGGGCTCTTCGGAGGCAAGGGTCTTGACCCGGACTCCCAACCCCTCCGACCTGGGCCAACTTGGGAAAACTGCTTGTCTTCCTGCCCGAGGGACCGGCCCGGTGAGTCCTACCATCGAAACCAGCTATCCGAAAGCGAGAGGAAGAAGATGAACTTCGAAGACCGGCTCGATGACATGAGCAAGGCGGTTTTGGAGATGATCCCAGCCAGCCTGCTCGATCTGTCCAGCCACGATGCCATCCGGAATGCTCGGTTGGCAGTGGATGGACTGATGGCGGCCATGTTCGCAGAGGCGCCTGACGTTCCGGGAGTGGACATGGAGGACCACTGGGTTCCCGGAGCGCCGGGGGATCCCGATGTCATGGTCCGTGTCTATACACCCGCCGGCTCAGAGGGCGCTGCCCCAGGTTTGTACTGGATTCACGGAGGGGGGATGGTGCTGGGCAATGTGCCCATGGACGACCTCAATTGCAAAGGGTGGGCCGCCGAGTTCGGCTGCGTGGTGGCGTCCGTGGAATACCGGTTGGCCCCCGAACATCCTCATCCCGCCCCGATTGAGGACTGCTACGCGGGATTGAAATGGTTTGCCGACAACTCCGAGAGCCTGGGAGTGGACCGGGACCGGATCGCCATCGGCGGCGCCTCCGCCGGGGGCGGGTTGGCGGCCGCCTTGGCCTTGCTGGCCCGAGATCGTGGAGAGGTGAACATTGCATTTCAGCAGCTTATCTATCCCATGCTCGACGACCGCAACATCACCCACGCCAGCCATTATGTCCAACACCCCAAGGTGTGGAACCGGGCGGCCAACATTGCCGGATGGAGCGCCCTGTTGGGCAAGCCCGCCGGAGCCGACGACGTGTCGCCCTACGCCTCCCCGGCCCGAGCCGAGGACCTGTCAGGTCTCCCACCCGCTTTCATCATCGTGGGTGAACTGGACCTGTTCGTGGATGAGGACATCGACTACGCCATGCGCCTCATCCAGGCCGGTGTCCCCACCGAACTTCATGTCTTCCCCGGGGCTTTCCACGGAAGCGACCTGATGGTTCCCATGTCGGAGACCAGTCAACGGTGGGCAAAAGTCAGATCGGCGGCGTTGCGCCAAGCCCTGCACGGATCGGGGTAAGCCAAGTCTCCGCCGCGGTTGGGGCATAATCAGACAGAGATCCCCAGGGCGACTGTCTCACCGGTAGCACCCATCCAATAGACCCCAAAGGCTCACAAATAACCTTGCAAATCTGGAATGTTATGCCATAATTGCAAGGATGATTCCGCGTCGACTGCATTCACAGGTACAATTTCTCCTCTCGGAGTTTCCCGCCGTTGCCTTGATCGGGCCCCGGCAGGTGGGGAAGACGACGCTGGCGTGGCAGATCGCCGATGCAATGGACTCTGTCTATCTCGACTTGGAGTCCCCGTCTGACCTGGCGAAGCTGTCCGACCCCGAGTTGTATCTGGCCGACCATAAGCACAGGTTGGTCATCCTCGATGAGGTGCACAGAACACCGAACCTTTTCCAAGCACTCCGCGGCCTGATAGACCGGGGAAGGCGCAGCGGGCGAGGAGTGGGGCGGTTTCTTCTGGTGGGGTCCGCTTCGATGGAGCTACTACGGCAGTCAGGCGAGAGCCTGGCCGGACGGATCGCGTACCTTGAGCTCGGTCCGCTGGACGTGACGGAGGTCGGGTCAAGTGGCTGGTCGCCCCTTTGGGTGCGAGGCGGGTTTCCGGACAGCTATCTATCGGCCGATGACCGCCGAAGCTTCCTGTGGCGACAGAACTTCATTCGGACGTATCTCGAGCGGGACATTCCCCAGTTCGGTCGGCGTATCCCCGCTGAGACGCTCAGACGATTCTGGGTGATGCTGGCCCACGCCCAGGGGCAACGCGGCGGCACTGTCACGTGGCCTCGGAGTGGACGGCAAGACCGTCTCCCGCTACCTGTACCTGATGGCCGACCTGCTGCTGGTACGGCGCCTGCCACCGTGGCGGAAGAATGTAGGGAAACGTCTTGTCAAGTCTCCCAAGGTCTATGTCCGTGACAGCGGAATCGTGCATGCGCTGCTGGGTCTGATGTCCAAGGAGGACCTGCTCGGTCATCCCGTGGTCGGGACAAGCTGGGAGGGGTTCGTCATCGAAAACCTTGTGTCACTGTTGCCGGATGGAAGCGAGGCGAGCTTCTACCGCTCATCGGGAGGAGCAGAGATCGATCTGGTCGTGAGGTTGCCGGGCCATCGCCCGTGGGCGATCGAGGTGAAGCGGAGCCTCAATCCCCGGCCTCGCAAGGGCTTCCACAGCGCCTGCAACGACGTGAGCCCAGAGAGCAAATTCGTCGTCTATCCCGGAGCGGAGCGTTACAAGATCACTCCGGATACCGAAGCTGTCCCGCTGCTCGACCTGGCGCGAGAGTTGAGCCGAGCAACATGATTTTTGGAGCGGGTCTCCCCGGTGTGGCCTAGGTGTCGGCGGGTGTGATTAGGGTTTAGCCCGTCCCCTTCAATCCGAAGACACAGCCAATAAAGGAGACTTCCGTGGCCGACACACCCTGCCCGGCGGAGGACGGATCCAGTCCCGTCCGTCGCAAATTCCGGAAGCCACCCCCCATGTGCATAGATGCAACCAAGTCCTACACCGCGGTGATGGAGACGTCCATAGGAACCTTGACCATCGCGCTCGACGCTATCTCGGCTCCCCGCACCGTGAACAACTTCGTGGTGCTGGCCCGCTACCACTACTACGAAGGGGTGATCTTCCACCGCATCATCAAGGGCTTCGTCTGCCAGGGAGGCGACCCGACCGGCACGGGCCGGGGCGGACCCGGCTATCGCTTTGCGGACGAGTTGCCAAAGCCGGGACGCTACGAAGTCGGCTCGCTGGCCATGGCCAACGCAGGGCCCAACACCAACGGGAGCCAGTTCTTCATCATCAGCGGACCCAACGGACGCCGACTCCCGCCGCAGTACTCCCTGTTCGGCAAGGTGGTCAAAGGCCTGGATGTAGTTGACGCCATGCAGAAAGTTGCCACTGACCGCAACGACCGTCCCCTCACAGAAGTGACCATCAACTCGGTAGCGATCACCGAGTCGGACTGATCCCGGTAGCCGGCTCGCTTGGAAACCGCCGGACTCTCGGCTGCCACATCAACCATCGTACGTACGGCCCATGGACGAAGACTCCGGCGAAGCCACCGGTATCAGGATGACAATGCCAGATCGCCCACGGCTTTCATTCTGATCCGTACCGCATTGGAAGGAAGATAGGCGAGGGGGACCTCCTCCACATCCACCACCTCCACCGTGGCCGGGTCAGCCCCTGCCCCTATCGCCCGGTCCACCGCTTCGGACCGGGCGGCCTCCAGGGCTTCCGCTCGGCGGATGTCGTCGAGAGAGAAAACCCTGTCCACCTCTCCCCCGACTTGAGCGATCGCCGCCCCGATGGCATTGGCAACCTCGAAGTGGGCCGGTCGGATCATCTCCCCGACACCGGGGAGATCGTTTCCCAGGAGGATGGATCCTCCACCCACCACGATCGCCACGGCCGGGTCGACACTCGTCTTCAGTCGGTCAACTGCTCCCGCAACCTCGTGACGGATCCGGTCCAGGGCCTGCCTAACCACCCCTCTATCCAGTCGGTCGACGGCGCTTCGATCCCCAATGGACGCCAAACCCCCCGCAACTGCGATGTCGGTTGCCGTGAGGTCCGGTCCACCGAAGACCAAGGATCGTTTGTCGAGCCGATACCCGACACTTTCCGGACCGACGGTTACCCCGGTCCCGTCGTGCCCCACCAGTGAACCACCGCCGATGCCCAACGACAGCACGTCGGGCATGCGGAAGTTGGTTCGTACCCCACCCACATGAACCACCACCGAGGCTTCCCTGGGAAAACCACCCGCCAGGATTCCCACGTCGGTCGTGGTCCCTCCCACGTCTATCACAACCCCGTCCGCAATGCCGCTCAGAAAAGCAGCGCCCCTCATCGAGTTGGTGGGGCCTGACGCGAAGGTGGCCACCGGATAGCGACGGGCGTAGTCGAGGCCCAGCAGCGTCCCGTCGTTCTGCGATATGAACAGGGGGGCGCTCACCCCGGCTTTCACCACCACCTCTTCGAAGCCGTCCAACACACGGTTCGCCAAGGGAATCAGCGAAGCATTGAGGATGGTGGCATTCTCTCTTTCGAGAAGACCTACCCGTCCTATCTCCCTCGAAAGCGAGACCGTCACCCCGGGAAGCTCCTCGGCGAAAACCGCGGCAGCCGCAGTCTCCATTTCGTGGTTGACGGGCGAGAACACCGAGGTCAAGGCCACCGAAGCAACACCGGCCTCGCCGATCTCGGCGGCAACACGTCTGAGTTCGTCGAGGTCGAGGGCGGAAATCTCCCGTCCATCGAACTCGTGACCACCGCGGCACAGGTAGACATGACCACCCAAAGCCCGGCGCAGACGATCCGGCCAGTCGGTCATGGGAGGAATCGCAAAAGTCGCAGGCGCCCCGAGGCGAACCGCGGCGGTGACGGCCAACTGCCGGCCCTCGACAACTGCGTTCGTGAAGTGGGTGGTGCCGATCATCACCGCTCGCATCTCTGAGGGATCGACCATGGAGGAAGCGAGTATCCGACCAAGCGCGGTACCGATGCCCGATGACACATCGGGAGTGGTCGGAGTCTTGAAGGCGGAAACAACCTGGCGGCCTCTCATCAGGACCGCATCGGTGTTAGTGCCTCCGACATCGATGCCGAGGCGCATCCTTACCTTCCTGCAGCTTCTCCTAATCTATCGGGAGCCTGACTGCGTCAGCCACCGTAATGTTCCGATAGGTGAGGATGCCGACACCCCCACCGCGCCCGTTCTGATGGTCGGGCCGGTCCTCTTCCCAGGTGTACTGTCCAGGGTGGTGGTTCGCAAGCAGAGCAGATACCGATGTGGAAGATGACCGAGGAGAATCTCACTGCCGCGGCGATCGGAGCGGCCATCCTCGGCACCGGCGGAGGCGGAAACCCTTACCTGGGACGCCTCCGGGCCCGGGCTGAGTTGCGGGCCGGCAGGAAGATCGAGGTCATCGATCCCACCGAGATTGCCGACGACGATCTCCTGGTGGCGGCGGGAGGCATGGGCTCTCCGGTGGTCGCGTACGAGAAGGTGGCGGGAGGGAACGAGGAGACCGACGCGGTCCGGGCGTTGGAGCGCCACCTGGGCCGCCGGTTCACCGCCATCGCACCGTTCGAGATGGGCGGAAGCAACTCGATGGTACCGCTGGTGGTCGGCGCCCGCCTCGGCATACCGGTCGTGGACGGCGACGGCATGGGAAGGGCCTTTCCCGAACTGCAGATGATCACCTACCTTATCTACGGGGGATCGCCTTTCCCTGCCGCTCTGGCCGACGAGCGGGGCAACCGGATCGTGGTGGACCGGATCCTCGACGCCCATTGGTTGGAGAGAATCCTCCGCTCGGTCACCATCGACATGGGTGGTCACGCCGGCCTGGCCACGGCGGTGATGGATGGGGCCTTCTGCCGCAGGGCGATCATTCCCAACACGTTTTCACTAGCCATCCGCATCGGCAGAGCGGTCTTGGAAGCCCGTAAACGCCACGAGGACCCGGGGGAGGCGGTGGTAGGCCAGGCCGGTGGTCGTCGGTTCATCCGAGGCAAGGTGGTAGACGTCGAGCGGCGCGCCACCCGGGGATTCGCCGTGGGACGCCTGGTGGTCGACGGGCTGGACGACGACGCGGGACGCCGGGTGGAGATTGATTTCCAGAACGAGAACCTTGTGATCCGCGAAGATGATCAGGTACCGGTGATGGTCCCCGACCTCATCACCCTGGTGACCAGCGACGAGGGTGAGCCGATCACCACCGAGTTGGTGCGGTACGGATTGCGGACCGATGTCCTGGTTATCCCGTGTCCCGACCTGCTCAAGACACCCGAGGCACTGGAGGTTGTGGGCCCCCGGGCCTTCGGCTATGACATCGATTACCGTCCGCTGGTCACCTGACCCGCGTCGCGGTCGGACCTGTGCGGGGGCGCCGGGTTCGGAGCCGGACTCTTCGGCCTTTCAGGCGGGGGTTCAGAGCTGGACGGACTCGTCGACTATCCCCAACTGCTTGGCCCAGGCGAGCTTGTCGGCCAGCGAGTAGTACTCCACGAACTTTCCGTTCCGGACGCGGGCGAACGACATGCCGTCCACCTGGATCTTCTGGCCGGAGGCGCCGTGCTCGAAGTGGGCGCCCTGCTGGGTTGCGTTGAAGGTCCACTTGGAGGCGACCGTGTCGCCGTCGGCTGCGATCATGTTGAAGGTGGTCTGTCCGTCCGGGTAGGCGTTTCCCAGGGCGATCAGAAAGTCGGCGTACCCCTCCCGTCCGGGGCTGCGCACCGGCACGTTGCGGACCACCACATCGGGATCCACGTACTTTTCCACCAGGGCCCGCATCCGGCCCTTCCAGGAGTCATCGGGCGGGTAGGGAAAGTCCTGTTCCTGGCCGACCATGAACTCGATGAATATCCGGCGGGTCTCCTCGGTGTCGCCTTCGGGGTTTCCTTCGGGTAGAACAACAGGCATCTTCTTCTCCTCTTGGTGTCTTGTGTCGGGTCCGTATCAGAGCTGGATCGACTCGTCAACCAGCCCCAGTTGCTGCAGCCAGTTGAGGCGGTCGATCATCGCCCAATGCTCCACTATCTTGCCGTCCTCGAAGCGTTCGAACATCACTCCCTCCACTCGAACCTTCTTCCCTGTGGCCTCGTGCTCGAAGTGATCGGACATCTGCGTGGCGGTGTAATGCCAGCGGGCGGCGGCCATGTTGCCGTCCACCATGATGATGTCGTAATTGGTGTTGGAATCCGGATAGGACTCCCCCAGCCCCATCAGAAACTCCACCCATCCGTCCCGCCCGGGGCGGCGCACGGGAACGTTGTGGAGAATCACGTCGGGGTGGACGAACTCTTCCACCAGGTCCAGGAGCCTCCCCTTCCACGAGTCATCAGGAGGGTTGGGGAAGTCTGCTTCCTGTCCCTCCAGCCACCGCATGAACAGTCTGCGGGTCTCTTCGGTGTCGCCTTCCGGCGTCCAGTCGGGAAAGCCTGACGGCATGATTGTTCCTTCCTTTAATCAAGCGCCTCCGGTGAGGCGATAGGATTTCAAAATAGCGAGTCGAGTCCGCAACCCATTGGCAAAAGGCAAAGAAGATGTTGGCATATCAGTTCACCGCATTTGAACAGGACTTCGAATTACGCGAGGCGCCCACGCCCACCCCGGGGCCGGGTGAGACCCTGATCAGGGTGGCCGGGGCGGGAGTGTGCCACTCCGATCTCTATCTGTGCGACTGGCCCCGAACCAGCCTCCCCTCCTACGAGCTTCCCTTCACGGTGGGCCATGAAATCACCGGTTGGGTGGAATCTTGTGGACCGGGAGGCGCCGACCTTGAGCCCGGAACGGCCGTGGCGGTGTACGGGGCCTGGGGATGCGACGCCTGCCGTCAGTGTCAGGCGCAGGCGGAGAACTATTGCGAGAACGCCGCGGCGGTGGTGGCGTCGGGACCGGGCAGGCCCGGGTTGGGTCGGGACGGAGGCATCGCCGAATTCTTTCTGGCGCCCCAATCCCGACACCTGGTGCCCCTTCCCGCGGGTCTCGACCCGGTGGAGGCGGCTCCCCTCACCGACGCCGGTCTAACCACCTATCACGCCATCAAGCAGAGCCTGGGAAAACTCCATCACGAAGCAACGGCGGTGGTCATCGGAATCGGAGGTCTGGGATCCCTGGCGGTCCAGATTCTTCGCGCCATGTCGGCGGCTCGGGTGATGGCGGTGGACATCGCCCCCGACCGCCTGGAGATCGCCCGACGCCACGGCGCCCACCTGGCCGTGACCAATGACCAGGCGGCCGACGCTGCCCGGGAGGCAACCGGGGGCCGGGGAGCGGAATTGATCCTCGACATCGTGGGGACCGACGACAGCCTTTCTCTGGCGGTTTCGATGGCGGCGATCCGGGGACACATAACGGTGGTGGGAATCGGGCCGGGGTCTTTTCCCATGGGATATGTCCATGTTCCCCGGGGCCTTTCGGTTTCCACGGTGTTCTGGGGAACGATTCCCGATCTGGCCGAGGTTGTGAACCTGGCCGGAACCGGCGCCATAAAAAGCGACACCGAAAGGTTTTCCATGCAACAAGCTCCCCTCGCCTATCGTAAGCTTCGGGAGGGAAGCCTGCGGGGCCGGGCCGTAATCGTCCCCCATGATGAGAAGTGACCCGGAAATGACCACGACCACAACCACTCGCCGCTGGCTATTGGCCGCCACCCCGGACTGGGAGCCCAAACTCTCGGACTTTGAGATGGTCACGGTGCAACTGCCCCCGCTTCGCGAAGGTGGCATCATGGTGGCCAACACCTACATTTCGGTGGATCCGGGAGTTTTGGACCGGCTGACCCGTGACAGCTACGCGCCGCGCCTTCGGCCCGGGGAGGTCATCGACGGGTTTTCGGTGGGAGTGGTGACCGCCTCCCAAAACCCGCGTTTCGCCGTGGGGGATCGGGTGAGCAGCGCCAACGGATGGCGAGAGGGCTACGTCTCTTCGGGGCGGGGAGTGTTGCGCCTGGATCCCGCCGTGTTCAGCCCTCCCATCTCCGAGCAGGCGGCAATCGGGGCTTTGGGAGTCTCCGGTCTCACCGCCTATTTCGGCGTGCGGGAAGTGGCCCGGGCCACATCGGGAGAGACGGTGCTGGTCTCCTCGGCGGCAGGGGCGGTGGGAAGCACCGCCGTCCAAGTAGCTCGCAACCTGGGGTGTCGGGTGGTGGGCATAGCCGGCTCGGAAGCCAAAGCCCGCCTGGTGGTGGAAGAACTGGGCGCCGAGGCCTGCATCAACTATCGGCAGAAACCCAATCTGGCCACGGCCATAGCCGGGACTTGTCCCGACGGCGTGGACGTGTTCTTTGACAATGTCGGCAGCGAAACGCTGGATGCTGCCCTTCGCAACATGAACCATGGGGGCAGGGTGGCGATTTCCGGCCAGGTCAGCGAGTACTCCCGATCCGAACCCCGGGGTATCCGGGAGGTGGGCGAGCTGATCAACCGGCGGATCACCATGTCGGGCTTTGTGGTCTGGGACTTTTTACCTCGGTTCCGAAAAGGCATGGCAGAGATGAGAGAATGGATGGTTGAGGGGCAACTGGTGTTCAGAGAGGAGATCATCGACGGGTTCGAAAACGCCCCTTCGGCATTCATCGGCCTGTTCAGAGGAGAAAACCAAGGTCGTCGACTGATTCGATTGTCAGCCGATGGCTGAAACCGAGCCGGTGCTCCTTTCTGAACAGGAAGGGCCGGTGTTGTGGCTGACGCTCAACCGTCCCCGATACCGCAACGCACTCAACGTCGCCCTGATCACCGCCCTGGACGAGGCCCTCGCGCAGGCCGCCTCAAACGACCGCATCGGGGCGGTGGTGATCGGCGGGGCGGGACCGCACTTTTGCTCGGGCCATGACCTGGGAAGCCCCGGCCGTGACCTGGAGAAGCCTTTCCGGCGGGTGGCCACCACCTGGTATGACCACTCCGACAAGGAGGGCGCCGAAACCATTCTGGTGCGGGAGGACGAGGCCTATCTGTCCATTCCCCTGCGATGGAGGGACCTTCCCAAACCGCTGATCGCCATGGTGCACGGAGCGTGCGTGGCGGGCGGACTATCGCTGGTCTGGCCGGCCGACCTGATCGTGGCCTCCGAGGACGCCTACTTCGCCGACCCGGTGGTAAGGATGGGTATCCCCGGCATCGAGTACTTCGCGCACCAGTACGTGATGTCCACCCGCATCGCCCGCGAGTTCCTGCTGGTGGGCGATCGCATGTCGGCCCACCGCGCCTATCAGGTGGGCATGGTCAACCGGGTGGTCCCCCGGGAGCAGTTGCGAGAGACCACCGCCCGTCTGGCCGAACGGTGCGCGGCGCGCCCCAGGTTCGGGGTTGCCCTCGCCAAACGGGCTCTCAACGCAGTGGAGGACCGCATGGGCCTGCGAGACGGCATGTCAACCGCCTTCGGGCTGCACCAGGTGGCCCACGCCCACAGCGCTCTTACCTCAGATGATCACGTGGGCGGGCAGAACCCCCGCTCCATCGCCCGGGGCTTGGCGGAGGAATAGCCGACAGAAAAGCGTTTTCCACAATAAAACCCTACGAAAACCCCACCCCGGCCATTCCTCCAAGATTTTACACCCAAAAACCCTACGAAGACCCATATTGAGAGGGAATACTAAAGATTTAGAGATATAATACTTTAGATAGTGTGTAGAAGAGACATAAACTATAGTTTTGATATCTGAAAACTATAGGAAGGGTGGGATATGACCTATACCTTTACTTTTTTGCCTCATCCGAGGCGCAAAGAGGAGGTCGAAGACGCCTTACGAGCTCTGAGCAGAGGCGACACTCCGGTGAACGAGTTGGAGTCGCAGGCGGTGGACATCAAGGAGGAAGCGGGACGGCGGGGGAAAGATGGGTCGATCCGGCCCGGTCCCAAAGAAAACCAACAGGCGGCCGAGCAACTGGCCGAAGCGGCCGCCTGCATGGCCAACACCAAGGGAGGAGGAACCTTGATTGTCGGGGCGGACGACAAGACAGGTCAAATAATCGGAGCGGACACCAACCCTCACTGGCTGAGAAGCAGGATCTACGACCTCACCGACCGCAAACTGTCCGTCGACATTCAAACCGTCAAGGTCAAGGGCAAAGTGCTGTTGGTTGTGGACGCTCCGCAAGCCGTCGAGCCGGTCCCCTACCGCGGCAAATACCAGCACCGAGTGAACGACCGATGCGTACCCGTCACGTCGACTCAGCTGTTGGGCGGGCTGTTCGTGGATCTGGCGGTGGACCCTTCCCATCAACCTTCTGACACACCGATCAGCGCCGTCTCCTGGACCGCGGAACTGGCGCTGAGGAACCAACTCCTGGAGCATGACCCCGACAAGGCCCAGTTGCCCCTGGGCGACCTGCTGGGTCGGCTCGGACTCGTCACAGGAAATGGCGACCACCTCAATGCGGCCGGGGCAATGCTGTTAACGAAACGGGATCAGCCGGCCATCGACTATTCGCACAGACATGTTCCCGGCGGCCCTTCCACGGTGCGGATCGCAGAAGGAGGCCGCGCGCTGATCGAGGAAGTCCTCCATGTGGAAGCAGTGGCAAACAGCCAGAACCCACCCACCGACATCACAATAGGTCTTTCGGTCCACAAGGTGCAGGTAATTCCACGACGCTCGCTACGAGAAAGCATTCTGAACGCGGTTTGCCATCGAGATTGGAGCCTTCCTCATCCGATAGTGGTGGAGCACATTGGGGACCAATTGCGAGTCACTTCGCCCGGCGGCCTCATCGGTGGGATTACCGAGGACAACATCATCACCCATCCACCTGTAACGCGATACCGGACTTTCACAGATGCCATACGCAAGATCGGACTCGTGGAACGGGAGGGGGTCGGAATGGACATGATGTTCGCGGAGATGATTCGCATTGGCAGCCGACCCCCGCTGATCGAGAGTCTCCCCGACCCCGCTGTCCGTATAGTTCTCTACGGCCGGCGGGTCAACCAGAACTGGTACGAGTTCTTTCGCAACCTGGTCCCTCCGACCGGGCCGAATGATGTGGATGCCGCTCTCTCGGTGTGGTGGGCGACGCAAGAATCCTTGTATCTCACCGGTCGTTCATGCGCACACCTCTTGCAACGCTCTCCAGGTGACACAGAAGAGACCTTACGCAGGGTAGCCGACTACCAACTCAAGTTTCGCGTTCCGCCCCCGGATGCCACGACCATGGTAAGAATGCCGGAAACTAATCAGGCGCCTGCCGTTTACAGAATCCCTCTCCTCGTTTCCATCAAGGTCCTCGAGCGAACCCCGCCCGCGTGGAGACTGAATCGACAGGCCCTGGTGGCGTTGGGGCTGGAACCAACCCGCGAATGGACCGAATCGGCTCTGGCCTGGGCCCGGGAACGGGGCCGGATCTCATCAAGCGAATACCGTCAGATGACGGGCTTTTCGCCGGCTACCGCCGCCAAACATCTCCGAGACCTGGCCGAACAAAACCTGCTCGTTCCCTCCTCGGAGTCCGGTCGAGGACGAGGGTTTCACTACCGGCCTGCCTGATCCGAACAACCGAGCGGAGCCTCTAATCACATCAACCAGAGTCCCCGGGTAGCCGAGTGTCGGGACTACATCCTCGCCACCGGGCACCTGCGCCTTCAACCCCAGATGTCGCCGATGGTGTAGCCCTCAGGGAAGGGATCAGTGGGGTCAACCACGTATTGGGCCTTGCCGGTGATCCAGGCGGTGCCGGTGATGGTGGGAATCACGGCGGGGACTCCCCCAACGGTCGTTTCTCCGATCAGACGTCCCTCAAAGACGGTGCCCAGCGGGCCGTAGTGGCGGAGGGTCTCCCCGATCGCCAGTTCGCCGCGAGCATGGAGGACGGCCATGCGCGCCGAGGTGCCGGTGCCGCAGGGGGACCGATCCAGGGCTCCTGTCCAGGTTTCCGTCCGGTTCCAGTCGAGATTGCCGGTGGCCAGAACGACTGCGTTCTTTGCTTCTCCCGCCTCCCTGTCGAAGGGCTCGGTGAGCATGCTGATGCTGACCTGGCGGATCTCGGGGTTCTCGGGATGCACAGCCTCCAACTGCTCCCGGGCCGCCTGCCTGACCATGGCGCCCAGGCGGGCCAAGGCTCGGCCGTTCTCGGGGCGGATCGAGACCCCGAAGCGCCGGGCGTCGACGATGGCGAAGATCATCCCTCCCCACGACACGTCCACCTCCACTTCACCCAGGGTGGGAATCTCCACCGTGGCGTCCAGATGAACCGGGAAGGCGGGAACGTTCTCAAGAGTCACGGCGGTGACCTTGCCACCCTCCACCCGCGCCTCGACCGACAACAGTCCGGCCGGCGTCTCGAGAGTCAACTCGGTGACAGGTTCCCGGGAGGGAACCATCCCCGTTTCGATCAGGGCGGTGACGGTGCAGATGGTGTTGTGCCCGGACATGGGCGGGTATTCGGTTTGCTCCATGATCACGAACCCGGCGTCGGCCTCGGGGACCGTTGGAGGGAGGACCAGGTTGCAATTGGCGGCCGGGTAGCCGCGGGGCTCGCGCAACATCAGCTTTCGGAGTCCGTCCGCATGCCGCTCCAGGTACTGCATCTTGGCAAACATCGAGTCGCCGGGCACGTCCGGCACCCCGCCGACGATCACCCGTGCATGTTCACCTGCGGCATGCAGGTCCACGGCCTGGATCGCTCGCTCCACTCTCATTCCTCAACTCTCTCCCTTCTGGGGCGTCGCCGGAGTGCTCTTCGGACATCAGGCGTGGCCCTGTTCACCGGGACCTGACCCATCATACGTGAACTGGGGAGCCCCGCCCTATCCCCTGGTACGATCTCCTCAACATGGCTTCGACGAGCACACAGAGAGGCAAGGTCCAAACTGTGCTGGGAGCGGTCTCCCCCGACCTGTTGGGCATAACCCTCCCCCACGAGCATGTCCTGATCGACATGACCATGGGACAGTCCTCGGCCATGGCTCTTGTGAACTCCGGGGAGTCGGCCAAGAAGGCGGCCGAGATCCCCGAGGCGGGGTGGGAGAAGGGACAGGACGGACCGGGAGTGGCGGCCACTTGGACCGCCAAGTGGGGACAGCCGATCACCCTGGAGAACCGGGGGGACATCGCTCGCCATTGGTTCTACTACGGGGACTACCGGATCACCGACATCGACGACGTCATCTACGAAGCCAACCTCTTCAAACGGCACGGGGGAACATGCCTGGTGGACCAGACCCCCCGAGGGCTGGCCCGCGACCCCCGGGGATTGGCGCAGATCGCCCGGGCCACCGGGGTACACATCGTGATGGGGACCGGCTTCTATGCCTATGAGTTCCACCCCTCCAACATGACCGAGATGGATATCTCCCGCGTCCAGGAGTTAATCACCGGCGACATCGTCGACGGCGTGGCGGGAGGCATCAAGGCCGGGATCATCGGAGAGGTGGGATTGACCTGGCCGCTGCACCCCAATGAGGAAAAGGTGCTCCGCGCCTCGATCCGGTCCCAGAAGGAGACCGGTGCGCCCCTGTCCATCCATCCCGGTTTCAGCGCCGACTCCATCTGGGACACCGTTCGGATCGTGAAAGAGGAGGGCGGTGACCTCTCCCGAACCATCATCTGCCACCTCGAACACCGGCTTCCCTCCCGGCCCGCCCCCCACTCTTTCGACCCGGCGCCGTTCCTGGAGTTGGCCACCACCGGGGTCGTCCTCTCCATCGACTGCTTCGGCTGGGAGCAGTCATATCGCCAGCGCGGCCCGGTGGACATGGCCAACGACGCAATCCGGCTCAACTACCTGATGGCGGTGGCCGAGGCCGGCCATCGTGAGCAGTTGGTGATCTCGAGCGACCTGGCCCTCCAGCACTGGCAGCGAAAATATGGGGGACACGGCTGGTTGCACATCCCCGAAACCGTCCAGCAACTCATGCGCTACAAGGGATTCGACCAGGACCTGATCGACCAGATCCTCATAGAGAATCCCCGACGGCTGCTGACTTTCGCTTAGCATCTCGGTTTCGGGCGGCATACGGCAGGGCGTGAAGTTGGCCGGGAGCATCGTGGGGCGGTCCCAGGTTGTGTAGGCGATCACAGGGGGTTGGTGCTCCACGGACAAAGAGGGCTGCGTTCAGGTGATACCCCACAGATACCAGGGTGATACCCCATAGATACCAGGGTGATACCCCATAGACGGGCTGCTTCGGACGCCCCATGGTTTAAGGAATGAGCAACGGAACGACCTCGCCTGGCCGGACGTACCCCCTGCGTTGATGACCATGAGCAGCAAACCGACCGGTCAGGGAGTTGGCGACGCGCCCATTATCGAGACCCGGGATCTCCACAAACACTTCGGAGATGTCCACGCTCTTGCCGGCGTCGATCTGACCGTGCCCCCCGGCATCACAGGGCTGGTGGGGGCCAACGGGGCGGGCAAGACCACCCTGATCAGACTGCTGTTGGGGTTGACCGCGCCAACCTCGGGACATGTGGCGGTGTTCGGAACACCGGTTTCCAGAGATGCAACCGGACTGCGAGCCAGGATCGGCTACATGCCGGAGGGGAGTTGCCTCCCCCGTGACCAGACTGCCGCCGACTTCGTGGCCTACGCCGCCGAACTGGCCGGCATCCCATCGGCCGAGGCCCGTCGGCGCGCCTCCGAAACCCTGTTCCTGGTGGGACTGCACGAGGAGCGATTCCGCTACATCGGGGACTTCTCCACCGGCATGCAGCAACGCGTGAAACTGGCCCAGAGCATCGTGCACGACCCCAGTTTGGTGCTCCTCGACGAGCCCGCCTCCGGTCTCGACCCCGCAGGGCGCGACCAGATGCTGGAGGTGATCGATCGTTTCCGCGGGTTTGGCATGAATGTTCTCTTTTCATCCCACCTCCTGGACGACATCGAGCAAACCTGCGACTGGGTCGTGATGCTGGATGGCGGCCGATTGCTCCGCTCGGCGCCCCTCGATCCTCCCGACGACGGCACCGCCGTGTCGGTGGAGGTGTTCGGCGATCCCTTGCCGCTGGTGGCCGCTCTCACCGAAAGAGGCATCGCAGCCACCCACGCCGGTCGGGTCGTGACCGCCGTAAGCGACTCCAATGACGTATTCATCGCAGTCCGCGATGCATTGGCGGCTTCCGGCTCATCGGTCCGGGCGATGGGAACCGATCTGAGAAGTCTGGAGGACGTGTTCATGGCGGCAACCAAAGAGTCGAATGGCTGATCCTCCGATGAACAGTCAAGACTCGGCGATCATCCTCGACCGCGGCTACCGCAGCTACCACGGGCCCCGCACGGGGCGGCGCGGCGCCATGGCAGCGGTTGTCAAGGAGGGATACCGGCGCGTACTCGGTCTGCGGCGAAAAGCAAAACGCAAGTTGTTCCCGTGGACACTCATCGCCCTGGCGCTGGGATCGGCGGTGGTCCTGGTGGCAATAGAGTGGGTCTCGTCCAGCCTGCCCATCTCGCTGGACACCTCCGGTCTGTTCCCGCGGTACGCCGGGTACTTCGACTTCATATCGAGCGTCGCCCTGCTCTTCGCCGCCTTCACCGGTCCCCAGCTGCTGGTCCCCGATCGGACCCAGGGAGTACTGAACATCTACTTCTCGAGACCTCTGGGGGTGCGCGACTACCTGGTGGCCAAGGGGGCAACCTTCGCCGCGGTCATCCTGAGCTTCTGGCTGGTCCCACAGCTTCTTCTCCACCTGGGATACGCTGCCCTGTCACCGGCTGGTTTTCTCTCCTACCTGGGAGGAACCACCGACATTCTGTGGAAAGTACCCGCAGCCGCCCTCGTCTACTTCACGATGCATGCCTCGCTCGCTTTTCTGGCTGCCTCGTTCGCCAAGCGGGTCGGCAACGCCGCGGCGGGTTTTGTCGCCGTTCTGTTGGGCCTCAACCTTGTCGCCCTCCTCTTCCAGGAAGCCGGCTCGGCGCCCGGCACAAGGTGGACCTCCCTGCTGGCACTGGAACAGCACCCTCGACACGTCCGTGACTGGATCTTCGACTTGGACTCATCCGTCGCCATCCCCGCACAGGCAGGCTTCGGACCGGAAACCTCGCTCATGGTGGTGATCGCCTTGGCCGTTATCAGCGTGCTCCTGGTGGGCTGGCGATACCGGAGGCTGACGTGAACGGCGCGCCTCACGCCATGGACGCCCGTGACGTCTCCGACGCCACGGTGGTCGCCACCGACCTTTCGAAGTGGTTCGGCCAGAAAGTGGCGGTCTCGGAGGTGAACTGCTCCTTCGGACCAGGCGTAACGGGGCTACTGGGGCCCAACGGTGCGGGCAAGACCACGCTGTTGAGGGTGCTGGCCGGTCTGCTGTCGCCCTCCGCAGGTAAAGCGGCCATTCTGGGCCATAGCCCCAGGAGACATCCCGGCGTCTACCGCCACGTCGGCTTCGTGCCTGAAGACGAAGCGGTCTACAACCACATGACCGCCCGCCGCTTCGTCGAATGGAGCGCGGCGCTTTCCAAGGTGGAGAACACGAAGTCTGCCGCTCAACGAGCGCTGGATACGGTCCAACTAACAGAAGACGCCGACCGCTCCCTTGCGGGATTCTCCAAGGGTATGCGGCAGCGGACCAAGATCGCGGCCGCGCTGGTCCATGATCCGCAGATCCTGATACTCGACGAGCCCCTCAACGGAACCGACCCGGTCCAGCGCGCCCGCCTGATCGAACTCTTCGTGCAACTGGGTAGCGAGGGCAGAACCATCATCGTCTCCTCCCACGTGCTGGCCGAGGTCGATCGCATGGCTACCAGAGTGGTGGCCATGGTCAACGGCCGCCTGGCAGCGGCGGGATCGGTAGCCGCCCTTCGCGACGCCATGTCCGACACCCCACGCCTGATCCGGATCGACACGGACCGCCCCCGGCGACTGGCTCGACGGCTCCTGGCCGGGACCTGGGTGGAATCCGTGCGGGTCGATCCCGCCGGGATCGAGATCAGGACCAGCGACGCGGGCGCCCTGGGGCATGACATCGCAATGGCCGCCCGCGACACCGATTCGGTGGTGACGGCCGTGTCCGCCGAGGACGACTCCCTCGAAAGCGTCTTCCGGTACCTGGTGGAGCAGCGGTGAGGGCTTTCCTGGTGATCACGCGGTCGGTGACGGTCCGACTGCTCGGCCTTCGTCGGTCGATCGGGCTCTTCGTTCTGACCGGTTCCATCGCTCCGATAGTCCTGGTGCTGGCCCCCGGGCGCTCGGACGAGCAGATTGCCACCTTTTACAACGACATCACCGTAGGCCTCGGGCTGTCGATTCTGTTCCCGGTCGCCACCCTGGTCGTGTCGACCGCCGCGCTGGGGGAAGAGCGAAAGTCGCACACCCTTCCGTTCCTGCTTCTGAAACCGGCGTCCCGATGGGTGATCACCCTGGGAGTCATCACAGCCGCCACGCTGGCGTCCTTCGTGATTCTGGAGGCCGGGGTGATCGCGTCCTGGATAGCGGTCGGCGCCGTGACCGGGGACTGGTCGGTGGGGGTTTCCACGACCGTGGCGGCAGCAGTGCAGAGTGTGGCGTCGGCCGCCCTGTTCGTTCCCCTGGGCCTCGTGGTCGGCCGGGCCGCCGTGGTGGGGCTCGGCTATCTGCTGATCTGGGAAGTGACCCTCGGCAACGTGATCGAAGGGATCCAAGCCTCCTCGATCTATCGAATCGTGGTTTCTGCCTGGGCGGACCTGGCCGCCATGACACCTGACAATCTGGAGACCGTCACCGAAGTGCTGGGGCGAGTGGAGGTCGGCGTGGGGGGTGCAGTCGCCAAAGCCACCGCACTGGCGATCATCTCGATCACCGTCACCGGGTTGCTGCTCAGGCACAGGGACCTGGTCCCCGAATAGCCCTCCGGTTCGTCCCCGCGGACCGGCACCGGCCCGTCGCCAATCCCCAAACCCACGCCCCGGTGGGATCACACGAGGAACGACATCGCCATCTCAAGACGGATCCGGGCGCCTGTCGTCGTCGGCAACACCTCCCTCCTCTCTACACTGTTGGGCCATGCCTACCCGCTCCGGCACCATCCAGACCGTCCTTGGGTCTGTTCCGCCCGAGCAAGTGGGCATCACCCTCCCCCACGAGCATGTGCTGATCGACATGACCATGGGAGCGTCCTCAGCTACCGCCCTTCTGGGTTCGACCGAGTCGGTGGAGAGGGCGTCGGCCCAACCCGAAGCGGGACTGGAGCCGGGACAGAACGGACCGGGAGTGGCCGCTTCATTCACCGCCAAATGGGGCCGGCCCGTCACTTTGGAGACCCGGGGGGACATCGAACGCTACTGGTTCTTCTACGGCAACTACCGGCTGACCGACATCGACGACGTCATCTACGAGGCCAACCTCTTCAAGCGCCACGGGGGGTCATGCCTGGTGGACCAGACCCCCCGCGGACTGGCCCGCGACCCCCGCGGGCTGGTGCAGATCGCCCGGGCGACGGGCGTGCACATCGTGATGGGCACCGGGTTCTACTCCCAGCACCACCATCCGGCCAACATGTCGGAGTTGGACATCGGCCGAGTGCAGGAACTAATCACCGGGGATATCGTGGACGGCGTGGCCGGGGGCATTCGGGCGGGAATCATCGGAGAGGTAGGCCTGTCCTGGCCTCTCCACCCCAACGAGGAGAAGTCGTTCCGTGCGTCGATCCGCTCCCTTAACGAGACCGGGTGCGGTCTCTCGATCCATCCCGGCTACAGCCCCGACTCGGTGTGGGACGCCATCAGGATTATCGAGGAGGAGGGAGGTGACCTGTCCCGGATCGCCTTCTCCCACGTCGAGCATCGGCTCCCCTCACGGCCCGCTCCCCACTCCTTCGATCCCAAGCCCTTCCTGGACCTGGCCGCCACGGGAGCATCCCTGCTGCTCGACGGCTTCGGAAGAGAGGCCTCCCACCGCCAGCGCGGACCGATCGACGACCCCAACGACGCGGTGAGGCTCAACTACCTGATGACCCTGGCCGAAGCCGGGTACGAGAACCAACTCCTGATCTCCCATGACCTGGCCCTCCAGCACTGGTACCGGCGTTACGGGGGATTCGGCTGGCAGCACATCCCCGATACTGTCCAGCAACTGATGCGATACAAAGGTTTCGACCAGGAACTGATCGACCGGATCCTGATCCACAACCCCCGCCGTCTGCTTACATTCGCCTAAAACCCCCGATCCGTTAGGAGCGCCATGTCCGCCACCGATGAGACCCGAGCAGTTGTCGAGCGTTTCATTCTCGAAGGGGAAAAGGACTTTCCCCTCACCGACGCCAACCTGGAGGTCTTCAAGACCAACCTCCGAACCCTCTTTGAGGAATTGGTTCACCCCGACATCGTGCTCCATGGCGTCCCCGGAGTACCCCGGGGAAGGGACCTGTGGTACGACTTCTACGAAAAGCTCGGGATCGCCTTCCCGGACTCGGCCACCACCCTGAATGTCATGGTGGTGGAGAACGACAAGGCGGCGGTGGACTGGACCTGGGAGGCCACCCACTCGGCCCCGCTTATGGGCATTCCGCCCACCGGGGTCAAACTGGCCGTGCGGGGAATGACCATCGAACGGGTGGAGAACGGTCAGATCGTGGAGCACTGGGCGGTGATCGACCAACTCAGTTGGCTGCAGCAACTGGGGGTCATCTCCGCCGACCTTTCCGTCAACTGAAGTCAACCGAATAAAGGAGCCCTTGGCAATGTCAGATCCCCAAACCGAAGAAACCCGCCGGATAGTCAAGCGCTTCACCCTCGATTGCGAACAGGACTTCCCTCTCACCGACCCCACCGACGAAAGCTGGAAAGACCGCCTGTGGGAACTGTTCGAAGAATTGGTGCATCCGGACATCGTGCTGCACGGCGTGCCCGGGCTGAAGCAGGGGTCCCGTCCCTGGTACGACCGGTTCGTCTCGGTGGGGGCCAACTTTCCCGACGGGCTCACCACCATCGACGTGCTCACCGCCGAGGGCGACAAGGCCACCATGGTGTGGACCTGGGAGGCTACCCATTCCCGGGAAGTGATGGGCGCGGCGCCCACGGGCCGCAAGATCAAGGTGCAGGCCGTGATGGTGCAGCGAGTGCAGGACGGCAGGATCGTCGAACACTGGGTGGGTTTCGATTCTCTGCGCTGGCTGGAACAACTGGGGCTGGCGGGAGAGGATGTTTCCGCCATGGGCCAGGGTCACGCGGTCGGTTAGAAGTTCCCTCAGGGTGTCCCCGACCGGGGCAGCACCGATCTTTCCGTATACCATATGACAGCAAACCAAGAAGCTCTGATAACACTGGCTTTGAGTTGACCGGAGCCAGAAAGGAGAACCAATGAAGAAACGCACATTGTTGGCGCTGGCGGTTCTGACTGCCCTGGCGCTCTTGGCGTCGGCCTGCGGAGGGGACGACACCTCCGAGGCTGATACGGCCGCCGCCGACGCAGCCGCAGCAGCAGCAGCCGCCCAGGCCGCCGAAGCAGCAGCCGCCCAGGCCGCCGCCGAGGCCGAGTTGGCTGCGGCGCAACAGGCCGCCGCCGAGGCCGAAGCAGCCGCAGCAGCAGCAGCCGAAGATGCTGAGGCAGCCTTGGCGGAAGCCCAGGCGGAGCTGGAAGCCACCCAACAGGCCGCCGAAGAAGGCGATGAAGCGGCGCAGGCAGCCTTGGCGGAAGCCGAGAAAGCCGCCGAAGAGGCCGCCATGGCGCTCGAAGAAGCGGAAGCCGCCGCCGAGGAAGCCTCCATGCAGGCCATGGAAGCAGAAGAGGCCATGGCCGCCGCGGCAGCCGCCGCCAAGACCAACCTGGCCCAGAAAGGCGATCCCTGCATACCGCCCTCCACGGCCGATCAAACGGCCCGGGGAACCGTGGTTTACGCATTTGGCAGCATCGGCAACCAGAACTGGCTCGGCCCAACCGCTCCCTTCCAGAGCCAGGCCACCGTGATGCCCATGTACGAGTATCTCCTCTGCCGCGATTACCAGACCGGCAGTGTCGTGCAGGGATCCGGCCAGTTGGCTGAGACCTGGTCTCACAATGACGACTTCAGCCAATACACCTTCGTTCTGCGTCAGGGCATTCAGTTCCATGACGGCTGGGGCGAGTTGACCTCGGCCGATGTCAAGTTCAGCATGGAACTGGCCATCCAAGAGGACAGCGTGAACCCCAACAAGCCGGACTTCTCCAGGGTGGAAAGCATTGAAACCCCGGACGAATACACGGTGATCGTCAATCTCACCGAACCGAACGTCCAGTTGCCCAGCATCCTCAACGAGGTCATCCCGGCCATGCCGATTGTCTCCAAGACCTATGTGGAGACGGTGGGACAGCAGGAGGCCAGCTTCCGACCCATCGGAACCGGCCCTTATGAGTTCCACAGCCACGAACTGGATGTCTCGGTGGCGTTCGAGGCGGTTGACAACCACTGGCGGGTCACCCCCGGAGTGGAGATCATCGAATTCCGGGTGGTCACCGAAGAGGCCACCATGGCCGCCATGATCGACGCCGGCGAGGCTCAGATGGCCCCCACCACCTTCGACGAGATACCTCGCCTCGACGCCGATCCGGACCTCAAGGTCGTTTCGCTGTCCGGTGTCCGGTTCCCGTCGGTGTATCTGCCCGGTGAGTACCTGGAACGCCAGTACGACCCGGAGAACACGCCGCCGTGGGCCACTGACAACGAGGAAAACAACATCAAGGTGCGGAAAGCCCTGTCGTTGGCGATCGACCGCCAGGAGATCATCGACTTCCTGTTCGGCGGTCGGGGAACCACCGAAGGCGCCTGCGTCCAGTCATTCTGGCCCGCCGCCCCCGGTTTCAACCCCGATTGCGAAGTGGACAGCTACGATCCGGAAGCCGCCCTGGCCCTGCTGGCCGAAGCCGACATCCCCGATCCTTCCCAGTTGGTTATTCCGGTTGACTACGCCGAGCATCCCCAGCTCACCTATACGGGCGCCGTCATGCAGGCGGTCGCTCAGCAGTGGCAGGCGGCCCTGGGAGTCCAGATCGATAGCTCGCAGACCGACTATCGCACCTACCAGGCGCTGTCGGGTCAGGAAGGGGCATACAGAGCATTCGTGTACTCCGCTCCCTTCTTCGACAACCCATGCACACTGTTGGGTTACTACACCCGCACCGGTGACTTCTTCAGTTACACCGGAGAGTCGGAGGAACTCAACGACCTGATGAACACCTGCGTGGCGCAAGTCTTCCCCGAAGATGTCGCCCAGGCGCACGGAGCGGTGTTCGACTACATCTACGACCGGACGCTCGGCATTCCGATCGGCTACGTGGACTCGGTGCTGGTGTTTGCCGACAATCTTGATTGGATCGGTCTCCCGGCGCCTTGGAACCCCTACATGACCCGCTACGAGTATCTCCGCTACACCAGCTGATCTCACTCAAAGCACTTGATGAAGAGGGATCGGGACTTTCCCGGTCCCTCTTCTCTTTGCCCCGGGTTACTGAGAGCCTGCGCGAATAGATGGTTCTTGGGGGGTCGCGAAAAACAGGGTGGCCGTTGGCTTGACTTTGTCTCCGAGGTGACACACAGTGATAGGAGTCAAGCACCTCCCGGTCTGTTCCGACGTCGACCAGACCGGCCGCAGGGACCATATTGTCGGGATAGCGAAATCCACACACTGCGTGACGGATTCGCGTCCCGACCCCAGGAAAGGTGGTGGCGGGGGCGGGCCCTCGGGACGGAAATTTCGGGGGGTTTTCGCGAAATAGTGTCTGATTTCACAGGTTCTCTTTGTCGCCCGGCTCCCCTGCCCGCTATCCCCCTAATCCGGGAACCGAGGGATTGCGCAGGTCGACCAGGTCCTGCAGGTACCGGCCGACCTGTTGGCGAGATCGGGGCGAGGTGAAAACATAGAAGCGATCTTGGCGAACCGCTTCCAACACCAGTTGGGCCACTTCCTCCGGGGCTGTTCCCATCTCCACCCCCGTGCGCAGCTGCTCCCGCAGCCGATCTCCTTCCCCGGGCGGTTTCTCACGGGCGCCGGATGCCGATAGTGGAGTGGGCCGCAGCCGTTCGGTGTCCCAGATACGGGTGTTCACCGCCGCCGGGCAGAGCAGCGACACCCCGATCGGCGCTCCGGCGGAGCGCAATTCGGCGTAAAGGGTGTGGGTGATGCCCACCACCGCGTGCTTGGAAGCGGCATAGGCGCCCAGTTTCCAGGGAGTCATCTCTCTTCCGGCGATCAGCCCGGCCATCGACGCGGTGTTCACCACATGCCCCGGCATGTCGCTTTCGATCATCCGTGGCACAAAGGACCGCACCCCGTTTATCACCCCCCACAAGTTCACTCCCAGCACCCATTCCCACTCGGGGACCTCCACCTCCCAAATGGTTCCCATCGGCCCCACTCCGGCGTTGTTGCACAGAATCCCCACCTCGCCGAAGTCGTCGAACACCATCTCCGCCAAGGACTCCACCGAGGAGGGATCCGATACATCGGTACGAACAAACCGGACAGAGGACCCCAGGCGGGAATCGGACTTCAGATTCTCCAAGGCGGCGGCATCGACATCAGCCGCCACCACCCTCATCCCCGCCCGGGCAAAAAGCCGGGCCATCGCCAGACCGATCCCCGACGCCGCCCCGGTGACCACCGCCGTCCGATCTGCTGTTTCCATCATGGCGCCCCAAAATAGCGACATGTCGAAGCCTCGTTCACCGCGTCAATACATCCCGGCAGCCCCACCTGTATCTGACAAGAAGCACCCACCTGTATCTGACAAAGAGGAGCCGGGACCCTTCGTCCGCCTTCTCACATCGGACTTTGGTGGCCCATTATCGGAATAAACCTGCCAGTTTCACTATTGACAGAGGCCCTATCTACTAACTTCAGGGGTGCACATTGTGCGCGCCCAAAGCAACATCAAGGAGTGAGGGTTGATCATGATTCGAATTGGTAAGCATCGGGCATGGGTTCTGATAGCCGCCATAGCCCTGTTTGCCTCCGCCTGTGGTGGAGACGACACCGGAGACGCCGGCGCCGACGACGCAGCAGCCGCCGAAGCCCAAGCCGCAGCAGCAGCCGCCGAAGCCCAAGCCGCAGCAGCAGCCGCCGAAGCGGCCCAGGCAGAGGCAGATGCCGCCGCCGCGCAGGCGGCCCTGACCGAAGCGCAGACCGAACTGCAAGCCACCAGGGAAGCCGCCGCGGAGGGCGGCGAAGAGGCGCAGGCGGCTCTGGCGGAAGCGGAAGCCGCCTTGGCAGAGGCCGAGTCTCAGGCGGCCGAGGCCGAAGCGGCGTTGGCGCAAGCCCAGGCCGAGGTGGTGGAAGCCGCCCCTGAAGAAGTGCAGGACCGCATGGTGGTGCTGCTGCCGGCCCTGCGAGGCGAGGATTGGCTGTGTCCCAACTGCAGCCTGGGCGCTTTGCTGAACCTGCAACCTATTTATGAACCTCTGATCTATCACGACTTCGACACCGGAGAGATGGTGGAAGGAGAGGGCCGGTTGGCCAAGGTCTGGTCGGTCAATGACAACTTCACCGAGTTCGTCTTCGAAATCCACCAGGGTGTCCAGTTCCACCAGGGATGGGGAGAACTGACCACCGACGACATCGTTTTCAGTCATGAATTGGCTATCCGGGAAGGCACCAACAGCCCGGCGGCCGGGGTGCTGAGCCGGGTGACGGTGGAAGTCATCGACGATTACAACTTCAAGCTGGTGTCGGCCGATGGTCTTCCGGCGCCCGAGGTGGTGCCGGCTCTGAGCGAGATGGCCCTCAGCTTCCCGATCACCTCTCGCAAGTACATCGAAGAGGTGGGAGAAGAAGCGGCCGGTCTGCATCCCATCGGCGCCGGTCCCTACCAGTTCAAGAGCCACACCCCGGGAGTGGAAGTGGTGTTCGAGGCGTTCGATGATCACTACGCCCGGCCACCTTCCATCGGAGAAGTGGTGAGAAGGGCCGTGCCCGAGTTCGGTACCCGCCTGGCCATGCTGGCGGTGGGCGACGCCGATCTTATGACTCTCAGCGCGGAGCAGATTCCCACCGCCGAGGCGGCCAAGCTGGGAATCCAATCTCTGCCCAACCAGAGCATGCCCACCATCTACCTGACCGGAAACTACGTGAACCCCACCGGAGCAGCCGCGGAGAATCCCCCGCCGTGGAGCGACCACACCAACCCGGGCAACGCCAAGCTGATCCGCCAGGCGTTGTCCTTGGCGATCGACCGTCAGGAAATCGTGGACTTCGTGCTGGCGGGCCGAGGCACCACCGACAATGCCTGCGTGCATTCATGGTGGCCGCACTTCCCCGGTTTCGATCCCGACTGTCAATCCGATCCCTTCGATCCCGACCGGGCCACCGCATTGCTGGCCGAGGCCGGCTACGCCAGCCCCGGCGATCTGGAGATCACCATCGACTTTGCCCAGCATCCGGGACGTCCCTGGTGCGGCAAGGTGGCGGAGGCCGTCGCCCAGCAGTGGACCAACCTGGGAATCTCGGTTAACACCCAGTTCACCGAGTACGGGATTGTGGAAGGACAAACCAGCCAGCGGGAAGCCAATTTCGCATTCTGCTATCCGCCTCCGGTCTACAACTCCGGTACCCAGTTGTGGAGCTTCTACAGCCGCACCACCGACCGCCTCTCCTATTCGGGAGAGTCGGAGGAACTGGACCGGCTGATCAACGAGGCCCTGTCCGGAGAAGGCGGGAGCGATGAGGAGAAGGAAATTACCGCCGCGGCGTTGTTCGACTTCGCCTATGAGAACTATCTCGGTCTTCCCATCGCCTTCGCCGACCTGCTGTACGCCAAGGACGCGTGTTTGGAATGGGACAGCCTGCCCGGAACGGTGGCGTTCTATGTCCACAACTACGAGTTCATGAACTACACCTGCTAACCGCAGCAACCTCAGCCATTCGAAAATCGGCGAGCGTCCTAAGGGGCGCTCGCCGATCGGCTATCCGGGGGGTTCCACCAAACCCCGGGCCCACAGCTCCCGGAATTGACGCATGGATTCCGCCACACCCTCCTCCATGGAGTAATACTCGACCCCTCCCAGCAGGCGATCCAGACCCGACCCGTCGTAGTGATCGGGAAGGGGAAGCGCCGGTCCGCCGTAGGTGATCTCGGCGCCGGGTTCATGGCCACCGATCATGTCCACCACCTCGGCAATGCTGACCGCCGGACCGCCCATGTTGTACACGTGCGCTCCCTCCGCCTCCCGGCGGGCGGCGGCTATGAAGATCCGGGCCACCTCGCCGGCATGCTGGAACGTGGAGCCCCCGCCGAAGGGAATCCGATAGGGTTTTTTGGCCACGGCCGCCACCATCGCCTGGGTGGGCGCCGAAGTCAGTCCCTGGTCGCGGCCCGGACCGTACACCGAACAGGGTCGCAGGCACACCGAGGAAACGCCGTAATCGGCCGCATACACCCGAGCGGACCGCTCGTTGGCCTGCTTGTAAACGCCATAGAGAG
Organism: Acidimicrobiia bacterium; assembly: GCA_965220995.1. GTDB lineage: Bacteria > Actinomycetota > Acidimicrobiia > Spongiisociales > ZC4RG35 > Bin76. Next base: position 306,038 of record CBDCRL010000001.1, read on the forward strand.
TGCTGGGCGCCAGAGGAGAGTCGTCCCGGACCCCGTCGGGGTACATCTCCGGGGGTCCGTACACGGCCACCGAACTGGCGTAGGCCAATCCCGCCACCTCCGACCGCCGGGCCGCTTCCAACACGTTCACGGTTCCCACCACGTTCACCCGGGCACCGCCCACCGGATCGGCCTGGCAAAAGGGGATCTGCAGGGCCGCCAGATGGAGGATGTGGGTTATGTTCTCCCGGGCGACCAGATCCACCACCAACTCAGTGTCGGTGATGTCCCCCTGCACAAATCTCATGGACCCCACCTGATCGGTAAGCAGTCGAAGCCGCCGGTGGTCGGTGGAAAGATCGAATCCCACCGCCTCCACTCCCTCCTCCGACAGCCAATGCATAGCCCATGATCCGATGCAACCGGCCGACCCGGTGACCAAAAACCGTTCACGCGTTCTCATGCGGGATCCTTTGGGAGACGTTCCTGACAGGTGATCACCGATGTTATAGAAACGGAGATTCTCAACCCGAACCGAGCGGGATCTGGGATTATCCGGTGGTGCGCAGAACCTGCGCCAGCCAAGTTGCCATCTCCGCCCGGTTGACCTGCTGTTGGGGGCAGAAGTATTGGAAATCCGTCGCGCCCTGGTTTGCGGGAGGAGCACACACGCCAATGACACCCGACCGATACAGGGCCTCGGCGGCCGCCGCGTAATAGGCATCGGTCGCCACGTCCTCGAACGCACCGGTGGCGTCCTGGGCGCCGATTCCGAATGCCCTGACCAACAGCACCGCCATCTCCGCCCGGGTGACAGTTTCCCGAGGCCGGTAGGAGCCATCCCCATACCCGACCGTGATTCCCCGGGCCGCCAGTTGTTCGACAAAGGGGGCAAACCAGGCACTCGGACGCACGTCGTTGAACACCGGGGCGCCCGTCCCGGTGAGTCCGTCCCAGGGGGCTTCGGCGCCCAGCGGCCCCGAGGAGGGGGCTTGCGAATTGGAAAGGGACCTGATCAGAAAGGCGGCCGTTTCCGCCCGGCTGACCGGCCGGTCGGGACAAAACATGCGCGCCCGACAGCCCACCGTTATCCCTCGGGAGGCAATCCATTCGATGTCCGTTTCCTCATCGAGACCGTCGTCATCGAGGAACCGCCCGGACAATCGGGTGTCCACACTGACCTCGAAGGAAACCGAGTCGGCGCTCAGCACCCTGATGCGGGTATTACCCAACTGGATCCGCTCATCAATGGATATGACATGATCCACCGCTCCAAAAAATTCGGGCGGTACCGCCTGAGCCACCCTGGTCCACACCGCGAAGCAGGGCCAATGATCCGGCCACGACCGCCGGCTCGAACCACAGGCTTCCCGGCGCTGATCGATCCGGTAGACCTCGACCCCCACCTTGGGCACCAACGAGTCGATGCCCGAGAGCCTCCTCACTCCCAACACGTAGAACAGCCCCTCCCCGGCCGGATTGGCTTGCTCCGTAACCTCCCCTGCGATGACCTGCTCGGGAATCACCACCATTTGAATAAGACCGGGGGCCGATCCTCCTTGATGAAGCCGGTACACCTGCTTTCCCCCCCAATAGACCTGAACCGACGAGGGATCGACCCACCCGGAGACATAGCGGTTGTAGACGGTGGTGCCCTGGGGGGCGGTGAGGGGAATATTGCTCATGATGTCCATCGGGTTGTCATAGAAACCCAAGGCGCCGGGGCCGCCGGTGGAGAATCGGCCACTGTAGGAGTGCGGCCAGGCCAGCGCGTGGCCCATTTCGTGCACCACCAGAGACCAAAAGGGAGTTTCGAGCGGCGGTTGGGGAACCACCGCTCCCGCACCGACCACCACCAGTCGCCGGTTGCCCGGATAGGAAGGCTCACAACCGGGCTGGTAAACCTCGGGGCACAGGTTGCCGAATGTCCCGTAGCCGGATCGATACCCCTCGAACTCCACCACTATCAGGGCCCCGGCGGGACCGGTCTCCTCGGGACTCGTTTCATCCTGCCGGGAAATGGCCTGCTGCCGTACCTCCTCCACACAGCCGGGCGTGAACACCGTCTCCTCCAGCCCCGGGCCGCTCGCCACCTGATCGTCGCTTTCCACCCGTCCTCCCGGACGGAAGGTGGGCCGGTATCTGCCCCCCGACAATTCCCGAAAATAGGGCGCCACCTCACCGTTGAGAAACTCCACCACTTCGTCGAGGTCCACCGGGGTATCCCAACCGGGAACCCGACAAACCCACACCTCCCACAGGTCCTCCGATAGGGAGTACAGACGATGGGAGGTGTTGGCGAACGGGACAATCTGAAGAGGATCGTCGGCCCGGGGGTCAGGAATCTGTTGGGCGAGCACCGGCGCGGCGGCGCCGCCGGCCCAAGGGACCCCACTCCACAGAACGGCGCCGGCCAGGATCAAAGTGGCCGCCGACCGGAGCTTCTTCTTCCAAAAACCCCTGTTCAGCACCGAATGCCGGCCTCCCCGATCGATGGGCGTTCTCACAAGTATGGAATATTACGGGGAAACAACGGCTTATCAGCTCATCTGAATTCCGGCCAGTCGGGCCGTCCGTATCCTCTGTTGGTATGACCAACCGATTGTCATCCTCCACCTCGCCTTATCTGTTGCAGCATGCCCACAATCCGGTGCACTGGTGGGAATGGGAACCGGAGGCGTTCGCGCAGGCTCAGGCCCGGGATGTGCCGGTTCTCCTGTCGGTGGGCTACTCAGCCTGCCACTGGTGCCATGTCATGGCGCACGAGTCCTTCGAGGACCCGGAAACCGCGCGGATCATGAACCGCCGGTTCGTGAATATCAAGGTCGACCGGGAGGAGCGCCCCGACATCGACACGATATATATGGAGGCCTGCCAGATGCTCACCGGCCGAGGAGGCTGGCCGCTCACGGTGTTCATGGACCCCGACGGTCGGCCCTTTTACGCGGGGACCTACTACCCGCCCCGGCCCAGGGGCGGAATGCCGTCTTTCCAACAGGTCCTGGGGTCGATTTCCGACGCTTGGAAGCAGCGAAGAGGAGAGGTGGGCGACCAGGCTTTGAAGCTGTCGTCGTTGATCGGAAGAAGAATTCCCTCCGCGGACCGCCTCCCCGGCGCTGATTCGCTCAAGCAGGCGTTCGAGAGCATTCGCTCTTCTTTCGATCCGGTGGACGGAGGCTTCGGCCGAGCCCCCAAATTCCCCCAGCAACCCCAGTTGGAATTCCTGTTGGCGGCTATGGATGAACCATGGGCCGAGGGGGCCGGTTCCATGCTGGGACTCACCCTGGAGAAGATGGCCTCGGGGGGAATCTTCGACCAGTTGGGGGGAGGTTTCGCTCGCTATTCGGTGGATGCAAAGTGGCTGGTTCCCCATTTCGAAAAGATGCTCTATGACAACGCCACCCTGGCCAGAATCTATCTCTGGGCGGGCAAGCGACTGGAAGAACCGGCCTTCTCCGAGGTGGCCACCCAAACCCTGGACTACCTGTCAAGGGACATGCGGAACCCCGACGGTGGTTTCTACTCGGCAGAGGACGCCGATTCCGAAGGCGTGGAGGGACTGTTTTACGTCTGGTCCCTACCGGAGTTCCTGCAGGTGGCCGGACCCGAACATGGGCCCAGCGCGGTCGAGTGGTTCGGAGTCACTGCGGAAGGAAACTTCGAAGGCGCCAACATCCTCACCCGCCGGACCGCCCTGGCCCCGGTTCCCGACTCGATCAGATCCGTCGCAGACCGCCTGCTGGAGGTTCGGTCCGCCCGGGTGCGGCCCGGTCTGGATTTCAAACTGGTGGCGGCCTGGAACGGACTGGCGATCCGCGCCTTTGCCGAGGCCGGAACGGTCCTGGGCCGGGAGGACTACCTGGCGGAAGCCCGGGCGGCCGCCCGGTTCGTGGTTGCGGAAATGCGCGATGAGCAGGGGCGCCTGTGTCGGGTATGGAGCCGAGGCCGCCGGGGAGGTCCTGGTTACCTGGAGGACTACGGAGCGGTGGCCACCGGACTCTTCGCTCTGTATCAGGCCACCGGAGAGGAAGAGTGGTACCGGCAAGCCGCCCTGCTAACCGAGGCCATCCCCGATCTGTTCGCCGATCCCGCCGGTGGGTTCTTTGCCACCGGGCGCGATGCCGAACGTCTCGTCTCCCGTCCCAAGGACCTGATGGACAACCCTTCCCCTTCGGGCAACTCCCTGGCGGCCGAGGCGCTTCTGACCCTGGGCCAGTACACCGGAGAGTCCCGTTGGTGGTCCCTGGCGGAGGAGGCCGTGCGGGATGGCGGGGTGATCATGGATAAGGCCCCCTCGGCCACCGGGAGCCTTCTGGCGATGGCGCGGGCTCTGTTGGCCGGTCCCCGGGAAATTGCGCTGGTGGGGGACGGCGCGGCCCGGTGGGCCCGAGAACTTGGAATCGGCGGTCGGCCGGGAACGGTGCTGGGATTCGCAGAACCCACCGATCCTCCATATTCGGGAGACGTGCCGCTTCTGAATGGCCGGGGAGCGCCGGGAAAAACCCTCGCCTATGTTTGCCATCGATTCACCTGCGACGCTCCGGTGGACAATCTTGCGGATCTGAAACGGCAACTGGACTCCTGATAGTCCGGGGCCAACCGGCCCCCGCCCAACCCCGGAGGTTGGAGAGCGTGCGAAGCCCGCCTATACTATGTGCCCGGTCAATATGAATCTTCTGTCCCCCGACTCCGAATCCGCCACCGCACGGGTGGTTTGGTATGGCCGGCATCGAATGCGAATGACCACCGGCCCTCGGGCAGTCGGTCAGGCGTGGTTGTTCTGAGCTGATCACCGGCTCCCGGTTACGCTATCTCGCGGCGTGAGGGCCTTTCGATCATCGCTTCTCCCCAATTGATTCTTTGAAAAGGAGCCATACCCATGTCTGACTATCGATTTGACACCTTGCAGGTGCATGCCGGGCAGGAACCGGCCCCGGGAACCAACTCTCGGGCCGTGCCCATCTACCAGACCACTTCCTATGTCTTCGACGACACCGAACACGCCTCCCGGCTGTTCGGACTGCAGGAGTTCGGGAACATCTACACCCGGATCATGAACCCCACCACCGACGTTTTCGAAAAGCGCATCGCAGCCCTGGAGGGCGGCCTGGCGGCCGTGGCAACCTCCTCGGGGCAGGCCGCGCAACTTCTGGCGTTCACCACCATCTTGGAAGCCGGGGACGAGATCGTCTCCACCAGCTATCTGTACGGAGGAACCTACAACCAGTTCAAAGTGGCGTTTCCCCGCATGGGCTTCGGAGTCAAGTTCGTGGACGGTGACAACCCCTACGATTTCAAGGCGGCCCTGGGCGAGAAAACCAAGGCCATCTACCTGGAATCGATCGGCAATCCCCACTACAACGTCCCCGACTTTGAAGCCATCGCCGAGGTGGCCCACAGTCACGGGATTCCCCTGGTGGTGGACAACACGTTCGGCGCCGCCGGGTATCTGTGCCGACCCTTCGATTTCGGCGCCGACATTATCTGCCAATCGGCCACCAAGTGGATCGGCGGCCACGGCAACAGCATCGGTGGGGTCCTAGTGGACTCGGGGAACTTCGACTGGCGCAACGGGAAGTTCCCGATATTCACCGAGCCCTCCCCCGGCTATCACGGATTGGTGTTCTCAGACGTCTTCGGACCCGACGGGCCGTTCGGGAACATCGCGTTCGCGATCCGCGCCCGGGTGGAAGGCCTGCGGGATCTGGGCGCCGCCGCCTCGCCCTTCAACGCATTCTTGTTCCTCCAGGGGCTGGAAACCCTGAGTCTGCGGGTGGAGCGCCATGCCCAGAACGCCTTGGAGTTGGCCGAGTGGTTGAGAGCCCATCCGCAGGTGAGCTGGGTCAGTTATCCCGGACTCCCCGACCATCCTTACCATTCCAACGCCCGCAAATACCTGCGCAACGGGTTTGGATGCGTGCTTTCCTTCGGGGTGGCCGGCGGCTACGAGGCGGGCAAGCGGTTTATCGAACGGACCGAATTGGCCAGTCACCTGGCCAACGTGGGTGATGTCAAGACTCTGGTCATCCATCCCGCCTCCACCACCCACTCGCAACTGACCCCCGAGGAACAGGTCACCACCGGCGTCACGTCCGACCTGGTGAGAGTGTCGGTGGGCATCGAGCACATCGAGGACATCAAGGCCGATTTCGATCAGGCTCTGGGACCTGCCGGGTGAGCATCGACCTGCTGCCCTCCCGGGTGGCGGCCGCGCTGCGGTCCACCGGACTGCCCTTCCGGGTAGTGCCCTGCGATCCCGACTTTGCCGACACGTTTCCGTATTGCGAAAAGTACGGGGTGGACCTCGAGGACGCCGCCAATACCATACTGGTGGCGTCCAAGCGGCCCCGGGGAAAGCTGGCGGCCTGCGTGCTGTTGGCCACCACCCGCCTCGATGCCAACCACCGGGTCAAGCAGGTGATGGGTGTGTCCCGCCTTTCCTTTGCCAGCGCGGAGTTGACCAAGGAGGTCACCGGAATGGAGATCGGCGGGGTGAATCCCTTCGGACTCCCCGATGACCTCCCCCTCCTCATCGACTCGGCGGTAATGGAGCGAACCGAAATACTGCTGGGCGCCGGGGTGCGCACCGCCAAGATCTTCGCCCATCCCCGCCTTCTGAGCCACCTTCCCAACGCCTCGGTGGTGGAGAATCTCGCCTACCCATCCTGAACCACCCGTCCGGGTTTACCCAGGGACCGTCCTTGGTGTCTGTATTTGTCCGAAAGTGTGAAAAACAATCGAGCCGGGGGGTTGAAATGTGTCCCATGCAGGTTGCATAGTGGTAAGAACCAAACACCGAGAAACCGTCCGATCCGACGTCGTTCGGACCACCTCAAGGGATCATATCGCGTGACCAATAGCGCAGCCCGATCCGGCCAACCCGCCCTTTCATGCTGCACAGATTCAGTCCAACCTGCGGTCCGGTGGTGGTGGGGGTGGGCCCGGCAGGGCGATTTTCGCGACTTTTCGGGCAGGATCCGGGTCGCCAAACCCCGATCGCAGGTCTTCTCTGCTACTCGATCGATTCCGCCGGGCGGTAGCGACGGTGGGCGGTGGCTCGGATAAAAGCGGCGTATCCCACCAGCCCAACCGCTGCGAAGGAAAACCACTGGACGGCGTAGATCAAATGAGAACCCTCGTCGTCGAACACCGGCTCTTTCAGGCGAAGAGGCCAGGCGGCCGGGTTGGCGGTCGACTCTTGCAGGTACACCCCCAGCAACGCATGGGGCACATAGGTGTCAAGCAGGGACAGATCCACCCGGGCAATGGTGTCCTCCACCCCGGGTTGGTCCGTGGGACCAAGGGCTGATCGCGACCGGGAGGTCCTCACCACCCCGATGACCTCCACCTCGCCGGGAGGCGGAGCGGCTTCCGTCCGGTTCAACTCCACCGGAACCCACCCCCGGTTCACCATCACCGCCCGGCCGTCCGCCAGCACCAGAGGAGTAACCACCCACAGCCCGGAACGCCCGTCCCGCACCTGTGACCGCACATACACCTCATAGGACGCATCCCACTCTCCCCGGGTGGAAGCCCGGCGGTACTCCAGGGTGTGCAGGTCCGCCCCGGAGCCCTGCACCATCGCTTGCAGATCAAGCGGTTCGGCGGCATGGCGAGCCAGACCCACCTGGTTGGTAACCCGGCGTTCCTCGAGCCGCCGCAACTGCCACAGACCCAAACTGACCAGCAGCAGCAACAAAGCCAACACGGCCAGGTGAGCCACCCCCCACTGCCACCTGCCCAGAAACGAATAGTCAGCGCCCTTTGACCCCGCGGTCCTCCTACCCACGGGTCTTACCTCCACCAACCTCACCGTCAGGCATCTTGTCCTCCTACCGACTCAACGGAATTGGACAGGCTCTTTGAAGCCTTCCTCACCACGATTCCCCTGCCCACTCGCCGGGAGTCCGCCACCGCCTCCATCGATCCGTCCGCGGCCTTGGCCGCCGCGCTGACTCCTCCAAAGAACATGTGTCGCTCCCCGAACACCCGGTGGGCCATCTCCGGCCCCTCCACCGCAAACCCCTCCTCATAGCAGAGACGCCACCCCCCGGAGGTGTGCTCCACATGGGCCCGATACCGCTCCACCGCCTCGGCCAGGGAGCAACCCTCCACCATCACCGAAAGCAGGGTGGACTGCAAGGCGGTGGTAATGCGGTCGGCCCCCGGCGACCCGGCCGCCACCACCTGCCCGGAGTCCTTCCACATCACGGTAGGGGCCATGTTCGACATAAGGCGCCGACCGGGCGGTTCACCGTGGAATCTGTCCCCCGTCAACTCGATCTCACCCAGGGAGTTGTTCATCCACATGCCACTGCCGCCCGCGATCACCCCGGATCCATAGCCACAGGAAAGGGTCACCGCACATGCCAACCCGGAGGAGTCCACCGCCGAGATATTCACCGTGGAAGGTGAGCCCATGGCGGCCACCATCCGCTCCGACAGTTCTCCCACTCCCTGCCGCCGATCCGAGGCATTGTCCACCAGGGTGCGACGATCCCTCAGAACTTCCAACTGCGCCTCCACCATTTTCCGGGACGACAAGGGAGGTTGGGATCCGACCTTGGCGAGCATGCCGGCCAGAGCCACCCCTCCCACCGCCGGAGGCGGATTGAGAGCAACCGTCCATTCGCCCATCCGAAGGATCAACGGACTTCTCTTGCTGACCCGGTACTCGCTCAGATCCCTTCGAGTGACGATGCCTCCCCGGTCCAAGAGATCACGAGAGATCTCCTCGCCCAACTCGCCCTGGTACATAACCTCGACGCCCTCCGACGCTATAGCTGACAGGGCATCCGCCAATCCCGGAACCCAGATCAAATCACCGGTGGTCCGGCGTCGGTTTCCGTTGTGAAGGGCCGCCCGCGACCGGGGGTCCCGGGAATAGATCGGATCGAAGGAGTACTGCAGGTAATAGTCCGCCACCGAACCCAGGGGAAAGCCGCGCCGAGCGTAGTCCAGAGCCGGGGCCACTATCTGTGACCACGGGACCGTGCCGTAGTCCTTCCAGACTTCCCCCATGGCGGCCCACCCGCCGGGAACGGCCACGCTGCCCGGGCCGACGATGGTGTCCACCCCTCCCCCATAGCCGATGTGGACCGGCACTCCGCCCCCGCCCAACCGGTCCGGCGGCAATCCCAGCCCCGGCATCACCATCGCCCCGTCATACACCACCGGCGCATGATTCGGACCCCCGACGGTCACAAACCCGCCCGCGCCCGGTCCGATCACGGCTATTTCGGTAACCAGTGCCACCATCATTGCCGCCAACGCGGTGTCCACCGCATTTCCGCCGTCCCGCGCCAGGCCGGCGCCGGCTTCAGCACACTTTTCAGATGGCCCGGAAACCGCCAGAATGCTCACACAGGGTGAGGCTACCGGCTCCCGCCCATCGAGTCGTCAGCGGTTGGTCAGACCCTTGTCGGCCAGTTGATGACCCAGTTCCTGAAAGAAGTCATACAACACATCCAACTGTTTTCGGGTGGCGTGGTGCACGGCTCGGTTGATCAGTCCCTGGACCTGCTGTCGATGCAGACCCGAAACCAATGCCTTGTCGGTGATCGACACCACCGAACGACGCCGATCGGCAGGATGGCGTCGCCGCTTCACCAGTCCTTTCCCTTCCAGCCGATCCACCAGCTTGGTGATTCCCGCCGGGCTCATCTGCAACTTCTCCGCAAGTTGGCAGGGGCCCATGGGAGCGTTGTGCAATAACTCCATGGCCTTGGCGTCCACGAAACTCAGCCCGTGGGTCTGTTGGTAGTCCACCGCCAATCCCATTCCGGCGGTCGGTAGACGGTTGAGCCATGTAGCCACGACTCTCTTCTTGTAAGAACCCTCGTATTCCATCGGAGGTACTTTAGCGGAGAAATTCGGTGCGGATGCCGTTTTTGATCTCCGATGCTATATCTCTTTGTATACCATATACTGTAATATATCTACAAGTAGGTTGATAGTTTGTTGTCAGCAGGATTTCGGTTGCCGGGCCCGCCGGCAACGGAGCCTTCCGAAACAGCGGCCCTGAACAGGTGAACTCACCAAGGCCTGACAGTTGGGCCTTTTTTGGAGCCGACTTCGGTAAAGGAGTACGGTGGTGGACATTTTACCCGGCCATGTGATTCTGGGAGCTGGTTTGTCGCGAAAACAAGACAGACTGTCGCGAAAAAATACCCAGAATAAAGCTCATCCCCGCCTCCGCGAACTTAAGGGGATAGTGGGTAGGGATCGGGCGACAAGGATAACTTGTGAAATCAGACGCTATTTCGCGAAAACAGCCCCGAAATTCCTGTCCCGAGGGACCCGCCCCCGCCACCACCTTTCCTGGGGTCGGGACGCGAATCCACCACACAGAACGAGGATTTCGCTATCCCGAGAATATGGTCCCTGCGGCCGGTCCGGACGACGTCGGAACAGACCGGGAGGTGCTTGACACCTATCACTATGTGACACCACGGAGACAAAGTCAAGCCAAGAGCCACCCTGTTTTTCGCGACCCTCCCCTATTAATCCACCCGCACAAGCTCTTATCAAGGTCGGCGAGCGGCCGCCAATTCGAACAGCCGAGCGGCGTCCTCTCCCATGGTGGCAAACCGGTCATCCCTGGTTTGACCCCGAAGCCACCGTATATAGATCTGCTGCAGGATCACACCCATCTTGAAGGTGCCGAACACCACGTACCAATCCATTCCCGAGACATCGCGGCCCGATCGGGCCCCATAGCGGAGAATGGCCTGGGAGCGGGTCATGAATCCCGAAACCCTGGTGGGCATGGGATTGAGAGCAACGGACAACTCATCGCGGTCAAACCAGCAGGCCATCAAGGTTCCGACATCAGCGAAAGGATCGCCTCGGGTGCACATGTCCCAGTCGTACACCGCCACGCAGGTTCCGGGATCGCCCGGATCCACCGCAATGTTGTCCAAACGCCAATCGTTGTGCAGCAGGGTGGCCGGTTGGGAAGGCGGCTTGGTCTTTTCCAGCCACCGGGCCAACTCGTCGACCAGCGGGTTGGGCTCGTGCTGCGCCTTGACCCACCGCCCTATCCAACCTCGCAGTTGTCGGTCCACAAATCCGTCCGGGTAACCCAAATCGCCCAAACCCGCCGCCCCCGGGGCCACCGCATGGAATTCAGCCAGCGTGTCAACCACCACCTCGGAAAGTCTGCGGTTGCATTCGGGATCCTCTCCCCCTCCGAATTCGGCGGGCACCGTTCCCTGTACCACCACTCCCCGCCGCCGCTCCATCACAAAAAACGGAGCGCCGATCACCGACTCGTCGTCACAGAACAGGTAGGCCCGGGCCGCCAGGGGAAAAGCCTGCCACAGAGTGGACAGCACTCGAAACTCTCTCCCCATGTCGTGTGATCCGGGAGCAACCGGGCCGAGAGGGGGACGACGCAGGACATATTCGATGGTTGTCCCGCCCGGTTCGCCGAATGCGAGCAGATAGGTCAGGTTGGCTTTGCCTCTGGCAAACTGACGCACCGTCAAAGGCGCTTCGCTGCCGGGAAGGGCGCCCCGGAGGTAGTCGGCCAACAGCTCTTGGTCGAATCGCTCGTCCGCTCTGACATCCACCAACTCGGGCGTCACCGCCGTTTCGCTGTCCATCGAGGCCACGATACCAACCCCTATCGAACGCCCACCCTCGGGGGACGAAGGGACGGATTCGCCACGGCCACCTTCCCCGACTCCACTCGCAATTGACCACAGGCCGCGTCGATCCTCGTCCCGCGGGTGTCTCTCACCGTGACATTCACACCCCGCTCCGCCAGAACCCCGGCGAAACGCTCGATCATCTCGGGGGTCGAAGGCCGATCGGAGCTCAGAGGTGTGGGGTTCAGGGCGATCAGATTGACATGGGCCCGCAGGCGTCGGGCGATCCTGGCCAAGCCCTCGGCCTGAGAGACATCGTCGTTGACTCCCCGGATCATGGTCCACTCCAGGGACACCCTTCTTCGTTTCTTCTCAAAGAAGTACCGGGCGGCCGCCTCCACCTCCGAAAGGGGATAGCGACGGTTCAGGGGAACCAGCTGTGAACGAAGGGGGTCGTCGGCCGCGTGCAGGCTGACCGCCAGGCTGACCGGCCACCGGTCATCGGCGAGCCGGCGGATCCCGGGTGCCACTCCCACGGTCGACACGGTCAGGGACCGGGCCGAAATTCCCATCTCCTCCACCATCACTCCGATCGCTTCCCGCAAACGCGGGTAGTTTGCCAGGGGCTCCCCCATTCCCATGAACACCACATTGGTCACCCGCGACGGTGAATCCCGAAGCGGCCGGCGGCGAAGATAGGCGTTGGCATAGGCCACCTGGGCCGCGATCTCCCCGGCCTTCAGGTGGCGTTGGAAACCGAACTGTCCGGTGGCACAGAAGGTGCATGCCAGAGCACACCCCGCCTGGGAGGAAACGCACAGGGTGGTTCGGCGCCCATAACCCATGGCCACCGCCTCCATCGCCGCACCGTCGGGCATTTCAAATAACCATTTGTAGGTGGCGCCCCGGTCGGCAACCTGAGGTACCGCCGCCGCGAACGGCCACAGGCGATTCTCCAATTCGGCGCGCAGCGCCTTGGGCAGGTTGGTCATCTCCCGGGAGTGGAGCACCGGATTCCGATAGAGCCACTCCCGCAGTTGACGGGACCGGTAGGCGGGCTGGTCGGCGCCCACCACCTCGTGCAGGTCTTCGGGATGGATCAGGTACGGAGAATCAGTTGCTCCCCCGCCACTGTCCGACTCTGTGTGATCCGCACGGCTGCTTTCCACGATTGATCCTTGGTGGAATCAACCGGCTTTGTCAGAGTCGCCCTCGGTTTGACTGTCGGAATCCTCATCGGCCCCCGCATCATTGACCTGGTCGAGAGTCTCCTCCGTGGTGGACGGCGGGTCATCGGAAGTTTCCGGATCAATGATGTGATAGTCGGGATCGGGAGTCTCGGCCCTTTTGATTGCGATGCGGATTCGGTCACGCATGCTCCAAACCAAGGCGCCCAAGCCGCCCAGCAGGGCCATTAGTTTCAGGCCTCTTCTCATAGACATCAAGTCTAATGTCATGGACAAGGCCGCCGATCCGGAGACAAACCCTCAACCATGAAGTTCGATTACCTCTTCCCAAGTCTTTCCCCCACCAAAGCCCCGGAGTTCGCCCGGCGGGCGGCGCGGATCGGATACGACGGATTTTTCACCGCCGAGACCGGTCACGAACCGTTTCTTCCCCTGTCCCTGGCGTCCCAGGCCGAACCGAGCCTGGAAATGGGCACCGCCATCACCCTGGCGTTTCCCAGATCACCCATGGTGATGGCCCAACTGGCCTGGGACATGCAAATCGTGGCGGGAGGCAAGTTCATCCTCGGCCTGGGTACTCAGATCAAACCTCACATAACCCGCCGTTTTTCCACCGAGTGGTCACGTCCCACTGATCGGCTGCGGGACTACATCGGAGCGGTCCGGGCAGTCTGGGATTGCTTTCAGAACGGCGCCCGGCTGCGATACCAGGGAGATTTTTATCAACTGACGCTTATGACTCCCTTCTTCAACCCAGGACCCAATGAATTGCCCCGGATTCCCATCTACATCGCCGGAGTCGGTCCTCTCTTGAGCCGTTTGGCGGGCGAGATCTGCGACGGCTTCCACGTTCACCCTTTCCATACCACCAAGTACCTGGACAAGTTGGTGATCCCGGCCATCGCGCAGGGCGCGGCACAGACCGGAAGAACTGTCAATGATGTGAAACTCGCCACCCCGGTGTTCGTGATCACCGGCCGAGACTCCCGGGAAATGAAGGAGATGATGCGGCCGGTGAAGGAGCAGATCGCCTTCTACGCTTCAACTCCCAGTTACGCTCCCATTCTGAAGATTCATGGATGGGACTTCGGCCCCACCCTGCGGTCCATGAGCAAACGGGGAGAATGGCGCCGGATGGCCGAGGTGATTCCCGATGAAGTGGTCCACCAGGTGGCGGTGGTTGCGCCGATGCCGGACCTGGCCGACCGTCTGATTGATCGATACCGGGGAAGGACTCACCGGATCTCCATTTACAGCATGGGCCCGAGTCTCAACTTCACCGAGGAAGAATGGGCGGGGCTGGCCGACCGCATCAAGGGGGCCTCGGCCGATTGAATGCCCCGGCCGGATGTTCCCGGTGTGCTCCGGACTCAACCCCGGTCGGCGGCGGACAGATGGCAGGTCTGGTTGTAGCTGACCAGGGCGGGCACATGGGGATCGAAGGTGGTCACCGAACCGTTCCCCGGTGGACGCAGTCGCCCCAAAAAGACATTGCCCGGAAGGTCCACGCCGGTCACCCATGAGGCGATCAGCAGGGACGGTCCCGCGTGGGTGCAGATCACCACTCTGTCGTCCCCGGCCATATCGCCGATGATCTCCTCCAAAGCCGCCAGGACCCGGCGGCGCACGTCGGCCCAGGTCTCTCCCCCCGGACGGGGTACATCCTCCCCCTGTTGGTAGCGCTCCATCAAATCCGGCCATCCCCGCCAAAGATCCTCGGGCGTCCGGTTGGTCCACTCGCCGTCGCCCACCTCCCGCAGCCTCCGATCGGTCACAACCTCGGTTCCCGATGCGGCCGCGAACGGCTCCATGGTCTGAGTGCATCGCACCAGATCGCTTGAGATCACCCGATCCGGCCCGAAACGGGCCACAACAGGCGCCAGCAGAGAAGCCTGCTCAAAGCCGGTGCGGTCCAGGGGCTCGTCAAACTGTCCGATGAACCGGCCCGAGGAATTGCCCGAAGTCCGGCCATGTCTGACCAGCATTATCAATGCCATCTGTTTCAATTCCTGTGGTGTCGGTTGATTTCGGCGGCGTTAATCACTTTCGTCACCCGGTCCGTTGCTCCGTGATTGTTCGGCTGTCCCCGCCCCCACCCCGTCCCTACCCCACCACTTCACCGTCAGCCAACCATACCAGTGAAAAAGCAGGGCGCGGCAGGCATACTTTGGATCAACCCGCCCACAAGAGGCGGATCCCGGACAAAAGGCTTATCCATGGTTCGTTACCAAGTGCACGAGGGTCGGGCCACCCTCACCATCGATCAACCTCATCGCAGGAATCCCCTCTCGGTGGAGACTCTGGAGGCCCTGATAGCCGGCACCCGCCAAGCGCTGTCCGACCCGGAGGTTTCCGTGCTGATCTACACCGGGGCCGGGGATCAGGCCTTTTGCGCCGGCGCCGACCTGGATGGGGGAATATTCGACGATCCGGTGAAAACGCATCGGGAACGAGGCGCCCTGGCGAACCTTTTCCGCGCCATGATCCGGGGCGGCAAACCCACTGTGGCCAGGGTGAACGGCCATGCCCTGGGCGGAGGATTCGGGTTGATGTGTGCCTGCGACATCGTTATCTGCGTCCCCGACGCCAAGCTGGGAACCCCCGAGGTTCGGGTGGGTGTGTGGCCGATGCTCATCTCGGCCATCCTGGCCCGCACCATTGCCCGGCGGCCCCTTTGGGAAATGATGATGACCGGGCGGTTGCTCACTCCTGCCGAGGCGGTGGCCTTGGGAGCGGTCACCCGGGTGGTGGACCGGGACCAACTCGACCAGGCAGTGTCCGACACCGTCTCGGCCCTGCAGACCCGCAGTGCTTCTGCTCTGAAACTGGGAAAGGACGCATTCTGGATGACCGGAGATCTGGGTTTGGATGCGGGCTTGGATTTTTTGGCCGGCGGGCTCACGGCCACGCTGCTCACCAAGGACGCCCGGGAAGGCATCGCCGCCTTTGTGGAGAAGCGGACACCGGTCTGGACGGGCAGGTAACGCCTATACCATTGGGAATTCCCATGCCTGAGTGGAGCGAGATCCTGGTCATCCTGGTGGTTGCGATGGTGGTCTTCGGTCCTCACCGTCTGCCCGCCATGGCGCGCAAGGCGGGCAAGATGATGGCCGAGTTCCGGGCGGCGGCCCGCGAACTTCGGGAGGGCATCGAACGAGAACTTGCGGTGGAAGAGATGCGGGAAGTCGCCAAGGAAGTGGTGGACGCCACCAGGGAAGCGGGCCAGGAGGCCCGAAAATCCCTGGCGGAATCCGACCGGGCCCTCCGGACCCCTCCTGCTCTGGCCCGCCCCGGCGACACCGCGCCGGGCGCCGCCCGAGATGAACAAGCCGCCGAAAACCCGGATGAGAACCCGGAATCCGACTCCACTTCGGTTGCCCGGCCGTCTGACGACTCTCGAAGTCAGGGCGAGGCGCCCGACCACCCGTCATGAGTGCCCAGGAGCGCCAACCGCTCCTCTCCCATCTCAATGAGTTGCGATGGAGGCTGGTCAAATCGGCGGTTGCCGTGTTGGTGGGTTCCATCATCGCCTTGATTTTCGGCGCCGATATAAAGGACCTGCTCCAACTGCCCTACGACCGCGCCTTTCCCGGCGAGGAGAACACTCTGCAGGTGCTGGCGCCCACCGAAGAGTTTTCGGTGCTGATGAAAATCGCCTTTTTCGGCGGGGCGATCCTGGCCAGCCCGGTCATCATTTATCAGCTTTGGCTGTTTATCACCCCCGCTCTGACCCGCCGGGAGAAAAGGTGGGCGATCCCGATCGTGATCGCCTGCACGGTCCTGTTCTGCCTGGGAGTGGCGGTGGGCTACCAGACCATGGGCAGGGGACTGGCCTTCCTGCTGGGGATTTTTGAGGACGTCGCCAACAACCTTCGCCTCACCGATTACTTTTCCTTCGCCATCCGGTTTCTGCTGGCTTTTGGCGTTTCTTTTCTGTATCCGGTGTTTCTTTTCACCGCCGCCGCCGCCAATCTGGTGACATCCGCGCAACTGGCGCGGGGACGGAGGTGGGCTGTTCTGCTGGTGGTGACCGGCGCCGCCATCATCACCCCCACCGGGGACGTGCTCACCCTGGCTATGCTGTCGGGACCGCTTTACGCCTTTTATGAGATCACCTATTGGTTGGTCCGGCTGGTGCTGAGAAAATGACCAGGGCGCCGATCGCTCATCGGTTTCTGGACGGCCTGCCCTTCCAGCCGGATCCTTTCCAGACCGAAGCGGCTGAGGCGCTGGAAGAAGGCTCGAACGTGGTGGTCACCGCCCCCACCGGCGCAGGGAAGACCCTGGTGGCCGAAGTTGCCATCCACCTGGCCTTGGCCGCCGGACGGCGGGCCTTTTACACCACGCCCATCAAGGCGCTCTCCAACCAGAAATTCAACGACCTGTCCGCCCATTACGGATCCGAAAAAGTGGGTCTTCTCACCGGCGACAACTCCATTCGCGGCGAAGCGCCGGTGGTGGTGATGACCGCCGAAGTGCTGCGGAACATGCTCTACACCGACCCGGGGCGCCTGACGGGGGTGGGAGTGGCGATCCTCGACGAGGTGCATTACCTGGCTGATCGCTCCCGAGGCGCGGTGTGGGAGGAAATCATTATTCATGCCCCCCCATCGCTGCAAATGGTGTGTCTGTCCGCCACGGTCGCCAACGCCTCCCAATTCGCCGGGTGGATCGGGCGGCGGCGGGGGTCCACCCGATTGGTGAGAACCACCCGGCGACCGGTGCCGCTTCGTGACTATTACGCTCTGATCGACCGCTGGGGACCCCGGCACTTTCGGCTGCTCCCCACCTTCGTGAGGACCAACGGACGGAAGAGGCCCAATCCGCGGATCATCTCGCTCTTGTCGAGCGGGAGGAACCGTCGCAGGTTCTCACCTCCCCGCCGTACCGAGGTGGTGGAAGCCCTGTACTCCGAAGGCCATCTGCCCGCTATTTATTTCATTTTTTCCAGGGCGGGTTGCGAGGCGGCCGCGGGGGCGGTGGTGAGTGCGGGCATCCGCCTCATCCCCCGGGAACATCGGAGGCGAATCCGCCAAGTGGCCGAGGCCCACACCGCTCATCTGGCCGATCAGGACCTGCAGGCTCTCGACTACCCCGAATGGCTGGACCGACTCCAGGCCGGAGTGGCCGCCCACCATGCCGGCATGGTTCCCGCCTTCAAAGAAGCGACCGAGGAACTGTTCGCCGCCGGGCTTTTGGGGGTGGTGTTCGCCACCGAAACACTGGCGTTGGGCATCAACATGCCCGCCCGGACCGTGGTGCTCGAATCGCTCACCAAGTTCACCGGAGAAACCCACGAGACCCTGGAGCCCGGCGACTACACCCAACTCACCGGTCGGGCAGGCCGGCGGGGAATCGACACCGAGGGATTCGGAGTGGTGCTCCACTCCCGGTACGTGCCCTTCCATGAGGTGACCAAAGCGGCCGGATCCGGCGCCCACCCTTTGCTGTCAAGCTTTCGAATCACCTACAACATGGTGGCCAATCTGGTGGCCAACTATCCGGAGGACCGAGCTTCGGAACTGCTTTCGGCATCCTTTGCCAACTTTCAGCAGGCTTCCAGATTGGAGGCGGAGGAAAAGCTGGTCGCGCAGCTTTCCGAGAGGCTCGAACAGGAGGAACAGAACGCCATGTGCGAGCGGGGGTCGGTTTTCGACTACCTGGAGAAGTTCAGCAGGGTCAGGAGCGATCAGGGTGGGTTGTTGACTTCCCTGCGTATCGGTGACGTGTTCGAGGTGATGTCCGGTCGTTCTTCGGGGCGTTACGTGGTCTTGCGCAGGATCGCGCGCCGATCCAAGGCTCCCCGGGTGCTGGCGGTCTCCGAATCGGGGCGCGCCCTGTCGATGGGCGCCCGGGAGATGGGAGATGCCACCAAGCTGGGGAGAATCGGGGTGCCCAAGCGACGACACGCCGACCAGCGGGCCCTGCGCAGGGAAATGGCCGCCCGGCTACGTCGTTCGGCTCCCAAATACGCCCGCACCGCTCGAACCAACCAGGCATCGGCGTTGGCCCGGCATCCGGTGGCTGGGTGCCCTGACCTTGACTTTCATCTGCGACAGGCTCGCAAAGCCATCCGGACCCGCCGCCGCCTCGACCGCCTCCAATCCGACGGAGAATGGGCCACCTCCGGTCTCCAACACCGCTTCGCCTCGGTCAAGGGCCTGATGGAAGAATGGGGATATCTGTCCGGGTGGGCGGTCACCGAAGCCGGAGAACGTCTGCGGCTGGTTTACAACGAGCGGGATCTGCTGATCTCCGCCGCGGTTTTCGAGGGGCTTTTCGACGATCTGACCGCCGAGGAGACCGCCGCTTTGGGATCGGTGTTCGTGTATGATCCCCGCAACACCTCCCCTCCCTCCACTCGCTGGCCTACGCCTCGGCTGGCTCAACGCTGGCAGGAATTGGTGACCCTCACCGAATCGTTGAACCGGGCGGAAGCCTCCCGCCGGATCGACCCCACCAGACATCCCGAGCCCGGATGCGCCGGTGACATGTATCGATGGGCGGGAGGCGCCTCCCTGGCCGACATGGTGGACAGCGGACATACTCCCGGGGATTTCGTGAGAACCGCCCGCCAATTGGTCGACCTTCTCAGGCAGTTGCGTGACACCTTCCCAACCATTTCCGATTCGGCCCGTTCCGCCCTCCGCCGGGTAGACCGAGGAGTGGTGGCTCCCCATATGCATGCCTGAGACCGGCTCTTTGACCGACCGGGCTGCAAGGTTGGGAAAAAAGAGGGCCCCGAGGGGTTGAATCTGTCACAGCACAAGGACCATATTGACAGGAGTCGAACATCTCCCGGTCCGTGGCGACGTCGTTCGGACCGTGCAGGTTCTTCCTGCAAGGAGTTCATATCTTTCAAGGGAACGCCCCAGCCGGCGGACTACCCCGGCGCGTTCCCCTCCTTGGTGGTGGCGGCGGGGGCGGGCCCATCGGGAGAAAAAGTGGCCCGAGTTTTTCGCGGGATAACGATGGTTTTCATACCCTATTGCAGCCAGAATGCTGCCTTCTCTTCTCCGTGGGATTCGGGCCCCAATGATGGAACCGGCCACCAAACTGTCGCTTAATCCGGACCCCGGATGATCTATACTTTCGCTCCGGTTTCGAGGCCGTAGCCCGGTCCCATGCTTACAAAGGGAGTCACCACTTTGGCGAAAGCGACCAGTGATTTCGACGACGACTTCGACAGAGAAGAATTCGATGATTTCAACGATGATTATCCGTCGGAAGAGCCTTACGCCGATGAAGATCTCCTTTTGGATGACCATGATGACGATTCCGAAGACGAGGATGAACTTTCCGGGTTGGAGGGCGAAGAACTCAACATGGTGGAGCGAGGGGTTTCAGACAGTGGGCTCACCTCCGAACAAGCAATGGAGGTGGCCGAAATCCGCCGGGCGGAGCTGTCCATCAACCCCGATGATCATGACATCCGGCTGAACGAGTTCCAATGCGAGGCTTGCTTTCTGGTCAAGCGACTGAATCAAAGATCCGCTCCCGGATCGAGTATCTGTGTCGACTGCTCTTGACACCCTCCCCCGCATTGCTGCTCATCGCTTCTTAAGCTGATGAAACGTAGCAAATGAACACCCCCGAACCCACAGCGCAGGACCGTCGGCCCGTTCCCGGAGTGGGAGTGGTGATAGTCGACCAACAGAGGAGGCTCTTGATGGTGCAACGCGGAAAGGGAGCGGGAGCAGGCCTGTGGGCGGTGCCCGGTGGTCGGATCCGCTGGGGAGAAACCCAGCACGAGGCCGCCCGTCGGGAAGCCCGCGAGGAGACCGGATTGGACGTGGAGATCGGTCCCGTCGCCTGGGTCGGGGAGGCGGTGGGTCCCGGCAACCCCCCGGCCTGGCATTTCACCCTGGTCGACTTTTGGGGGAAGGTGACAGGAGGGAAACTGAAGGCCGGGGACGATGCCGCCGAGGTCCGGTGGGTTCCATTGGCCAAGATACGAGACTACCCCTTGGTTCCCAGCATGCATTCGCTCTTGGAGAGTCTGTGAAAACCGAAGGTTTCGCTTTGCTTTTTGATCTGGACGGCGTTGTTTATCTCGGCGACCAAGGAGTGGAAGGGGCCGGTCGGGCGCTGGCAGAGGCGGAACAAGGGGGCCACCAGGTGCTCTTCTGCACCAACAATTCCAGCCGTACACGGGCAGCCACCGCACAGAAGATCCACCGTACCACCGGATATCCGGCCCGGGTCGACCAGGTAATCACTTCGGCGATGGCCGCTGCTCACCTGCTGAGTGGGAACCCCATGCCCTGTTTTGTTCTGGGAGGACCGGGAATAGTGGAGGCGCTGGAAGGCATAGGCGCTGAGGTGGTGGGTAACTGGAGAGAGGCCAAAGCGGTGGTGATAGGTTTTGCTCCTCATCTCACCTACGGACTCCTCCGGGAAGCCTGCCAGGCGGTGTGGGCGGGAGCGAGGTTGATCGCCACCAACACCGACCCCAGTTTCCCCACCGATCAGGGTATGTGGCCGGCGGCAGGGGCGATAGTGGCAGCCGTCGAATATGCCACGGGGCAGACCGCACTCCCGGCAGGTAAACCCCATTCACCCATGATCCAACTGGTGAGCGACAGAGTCTCCTCCCCGCAGGTTCTGATGGTGGGAGACCGACCCGAAACCGACCTGCAGATGGCGGTCAAAGCAGGCTGGTACTCGGTGCTGACACTGAACGGAGTGACCGAGTCCCCCCCTCCGTCACCGAAACCCGATGCCATCATCGACTCCATCGCTGACCTGGATCAACTGCTGAATGCCTTGGAGAGCACAAGGCATTATTGACCCGTAGGAAAGAACAGTTCTCGCGAAAACCAGCGGTGACTCGCGAAAATCGCCCCAAGGGCCCGCCCCCCGCCGCCACCACCGGATGCACAGATTGCGAAAGGGTGCACGCCGATGAGCGTGGGGTCCCCTTCCGGGTATTGACCTGAGAGATTGTCGGCGTCCGGGGTGAGCTCAGGGCCCGGAAGGCCGGTTCAGGTGTTTGTGCAGCATTGTCATTGTGTCCAGAATGGAGACCCGGAGTCAACCCCGGGCGCCCAGGGGTTTTCCCTGAATAGATCCGGTTTTCACAACAACAGTTTGGTAACCGGCCTTCGCCGCCCAGAGCGCGGGGCTCGGGTTGGGGTGATGGTTTTTCGGTTGGGCAAGGGAGGCTGCATCACGTATTGGCCGGAAGGCGCCTGTTCAATCCGCCACCCTTCATCATGTACTCGGTAGATTGGCCTGTTGACGATCCCCGATCCTGGGCCAGGTCATCCTGCGCGCGATCGCGTAGCCGAAATATCCGGACGGTTGGCGGCCGTAGATCAACGCTTCGCCGAGTGGGCGGCTGAGGTGGGAGTGCCGGTGGGTTCAGCCAATGATCCCGAAATCAAGCAGGACCTGATCCACGAACTCGACGCCTGTGTTGCTCATCTATACGGTTTGGACGAGGATGACTTGGCCGTGATCTACGAGACCTTTGACCACAAAGACCCCAACCGCTACGCCGAACGCCACGCGGCGGTCCTTGAACACTTCCGGCGCTGGAGTGAATGTGTCTGAACACCGCAATCCCCCACTGAGGCCCTTGAGCAGGTGGGTAGGCTAATCGGTCATGGATCGCCGTGATGATGTCCTGGACAAACACCGTGAAACCATTCGTTCTGAGGCTTTCCGACACAACGCTCGATCCATTTCGCTGGTGGGGTCAATCGCTCGCGGCGAGGACACCAATGCCAGCGACTACGACTTTCTGGTTGATTTCTTGCCGGGCACGACGCTCTTCGACATGGCAGGCCTGCAAATTGAGCTAGAGAGCCTGTTGGGAAAGAGCGTGGACATCATCAGCCTTTCTGGGCTCAAAGAGCGTTGCCGCGGCATGCTGTCCGACGCCATACCTCTGTGAGCCGAACAGACGAGGAACTGCTTGCCGACATCTTGGAGGCGTCCGGCAGGCTGGCACAGATCGTTTCAAAGGGCAGATCTCATTTCGACAGTAGCTGGATCGTCCAAAGCGCGGCAGAGCGGCAACTGGAAGTCATTGGTGAAGCGGCAGGAAAACCTGTCAGAGGAGGTGATAAGACTCCGGCCTGATTTGCCTGTTGGCAGAGCCAAGGCTATGAGGAATTTCATTGCTCACGAATACTCTCGCGTGGACCCTGACATCTTGTGGCACACGATTTCCTCCAGCGTCCCGAGGTTTGTCAGCTTGATCAGCGACCTCCTGAACGACTGACCCATCCTCAACGAGGACATGACCATCCACCCCAAACCAGAAATAGCCACCAATCGGGCCGGGGAAACCGTCACAGAGGCCCTGTCAGGCTTCATCAAACATGCAGCCACTGGTCTTGCCAGTGGCGCCAATCTTGATATCGCCACCGTCTACTTCAACTTGGGCGGATACGCGCTCTTGGCCGATGCGCTGGATCAGGTAAGCGGCGCACGCCTGTTATTGGGAGCGGAACCCACTCCGCCCGAGCGACGCCAACGCGCCCTTGGCAGAGAATCGGTGCGTCCCGAAAAGGCGGCCCGCGATCGGCTGCGCACGGCGCTCAACGGCCACCAGCAGGCCCTGGCCATCGGCCAGCGTGGGAGTGGGGTGGGTAATGCCCGGTCAAGAGACCCCGGTGGATGTCACTTTCACCGAAACCCGAGAGGAGATAAAGCGGTTGCGCCGCGAAGAAGCCGGGCTGTTCGAGAGGGGCGGCACCTCTCGGGGAGCGCTGTCGGGAGAGGAATATCGCCAGGAACTGCGTCAGGCACTGGAGACCTCCGATCTTGCATCCCGGATCAAGACCCTTCCCTGGGGATCGGGTTCGGGCATGGATGCCTCTCCGGGACACCAGCCCGGCTATGTGTTCTGTGCCCGGGTGGGAGACGCGCCCCAACCAAAGTTCCGGTTTGTGGAGCGACCGCCCCCCAACGGTCGAACTGACAAACCCCAACCTTGGTTACCTGCTGAAGCCCTATCGGGTGAATCGAATCCCTCCGCACCTCGAGTGGATGACAACACGTTGGCGTGTTTGGATCGAGCCCGGCCCCCGACGGCTTCAACACGCCTCGCCTCTTGGATGACGCCACATACCATGGTGCCTTTGCGGCTTGGGAGATGGCCCGAGACGACATAGTTGAAAA
The DNA here is from genome assembly GCA_965220995.1 of Acidimicrobiia bacterium. Taxonomy (GTDB): domain Bacteria; phylum Actinomycetota; class Acidimicrobiia; order Spongiisociales; family ZC4RG35; genus Bin76. Next base: position 329,925 of record CBDCRL010000001.1, read on the forward strand.
GTGGATCGGGTGTCACCATCGGTGAGATACGGTGAGCATTACCAACCGCCGCGTCCTCCCGAACCCGGGAGCCGCCCAACACCCTCAGGCGGCTCTCACCCCCACAGGGACTGCTACCGTTTCAGCTATGGCGGACCGCGAGAATTTCCAGGCCGACGTCACCGAGTTGATACCTCAACTCTATGGCATGGCGCTTCGCCTGGCCCGCAATCGCACCGACGCGGAGGACCTGGTTCAGGACGCCCTGTTGCGGGCCTACCGGGGCTACCACACGTTCCGGGAGGGAACCAATCTGCGGGCATGGCTGTTCCGCATCCTCACCAACACTTTCATCAATGAGTATCGGCGGCGTTCCCGCCGGCCTAAGGAGACGGAACTGGTGGACGGAGGAGAGTTCATCCCCTACCGTCCCGGCGACCATCAGCAGGTCCGCTCATGGTCCCGCGCCCCCGAAGACCAGTTGATCGAGCAGATCTTTGAATCCGACATCGTGGAGGCCATTGAGAACCTACCGGTGATCTATCGCATCCCGGTGCTGCTGGCCGATGTGGAGGGTTTGTCCTACAAAGAGATTGCCAAGAGCCTCGATGTCCCCATGGGTACCGTCATGTCACGGCTGCATCGGGGAAGAAATGCCCTCCGAAAAGCGTTGTGGGAGTATGCGAGCAAGCGGGGACTGACCCCAACGGAGGTTCCACATGTCTAGAGAGTGCCGCCAGGTCTTCACCCACTTGTACATGTATGTCGACGGTGAGCTGGAAATCGAGACCGCTCACCGGATGGTGCAGCATTTCGAATACTGTCCGCCTTGTAAGGACATAGAAATCGTGGAGCGTCGCTTCCGCTACACCATCAGGCACCACCTCACGGAGGAGGTGCCTGAAGTGTTTATGGAGCGACTCCGGGGAAGACTGGCGCAGGAAACCCAGCGCCTGGGTTTTTGATGAGGGTCGGGTAACCTGTGGGGGTTATGAACAGGCGCAGGATGGTGCCGGCGATAACCCTGGTAGCGATGGTGTTGGCAGTTGCTCTCCCCACTCTGGCCCAGGAGTCCCCCGAGGAACCGGCCGAGATCGTCCCGGCAGTGGTGGTGGAGGAATCCATCCCGGCCGAACCGGTACCCGACTGGACCTACCGGTATCTCGTCCCCACCAGCCTGGCCCTGGCGCTGATTTTCTGCGTTATCACGGTGGTCCTCTACTTCACCAGGGTGGTGAAGTCCCGCTACAAGTCAGTTGGTTGAAACCTCCCCCGACGCGGGGCCGGCCGAAGAAAACAGCGCCTCCCCCATTCCAACCCGGCGGCTGGAACATCTGACCTCCGCTCTGCATTCTCGGGTTGAGTTTCCCCGCCGTCCTCTGGTGATCGCCCTTTCCGGTGGGGCAGATTCCGCGGCGGCCGCCTGGCTGGCCACCCAGTCAAACCGGGCTTGCCGAGCGGTCCACGTCAATCACCGCCTCCCTGATTCCACTCGCATGGCAAAAGCAGCCCGCGCCATTTCCCAACGCCTGGGTTTGGCGCTGTCGGAAGTGTCGATCAAGGAGCAAAACAATGGGTCGGAGCAGGCGCTGCGCTCGGCCCGCTACGAGGCTTTGGGCAGGGCTTCGACCCCCGATGAGGCGGTAATCACCGCCCACACCGCCGACGATCAGGCCGAGACGGTGCTGCACAACCTGCTGCGAGGCGCCGGGCTGGACGGAATAGCCGGTATCCCCTCCCATCGCGGTCGCTATCACCGTCCGATGCTGGGAGTGTGGCGCTCCGAAACCCGGGAACTCGCCACCCTGGCCGCTCTCCCCTGGGAAGATGACCCGCAAAACGACGATCCACGTTATCTGCGAAACCGCATTCGGCGACAACTGATTCCTCATTTGGAGGGTGACTACCAGCCGAGATTGCGGGAGGGTCTGGTCAGGCTGTCCGCGCTGGCTGCTTCGGATCTGAGCTACCTGGAGGCAGTGGCGGCTCGGACGCGGGTGGAGGTCTCCTCAGATGGCTGGCCGGAGATTTCCTGTTCCGACCTGGCAGCCCTTCCCACCGCCATCTCGTCGCGGGTGATACGCAGAGCGCTGCGATTGCTCCGCGGACCGCATGCCGGGGCTTCCGCCGAAGTTGCCCGGGTGCTGCAGGTGGCCGCCGGTTCCGTGCCTCGCACCCAACTGGAGGGAGGGGCGACCGCCATTCGGAGGGGCGACCGCTTGATTATCACCCTGGACGGCTAAGGTGTAACGGATATCGATGGATTCGGTCAGGCCTTTCATATCGAGTCGGCAGATCGCCGACCGGCTCCGGGACATGGGGAACTCCATCACCACCGACTACGCGGAGCGGGACCTGCTGATAGTGGGGGTGCTGAAGGGTACGTTCATGGTGATGTCCGATCTGGTGAGGCAGATCAGGCTTCCGGCCCAGTTCGACTACATGGCGGTTTCCTCCTACGGCGCCGCCACCAAGACCTCGGGAGTGGTTCGGGTTCTCAAGGACCTCGACCAGGAGATCGCGGGACGGCACGTTCTGATCTGCGAGGACATCGTCGATTCGGGACTCACTTTGAACTATTTGGTCAAGAGCCTCCAGGTTCGCGGGCCGGCGTCCTTGGAGATCGCCGCCCTGCTCTACAAGGAGGGCATCCAGCGAGTGCCGGTGGACGTCAAGTACGTGGGGTTTCGGGTCGGCCCGGAGTTTGTGGTGGGTTACGGCCTCGACTACGACGGAAAATACCGCAATCTCCCCTATGTGGGCATTTTGTCCCAGTCCTAGATAACATTTAGCAGGGAACCCCAATTTACCTACCATGATCCGCAGTTTCGATAGCCACCTGTCCCAACCAACCACCTTCTGAGGAGCAGTTTTGCGCCGCAGCGTCCGCATTCTCTTGATCTACGGTCTGCTGATCGTCACTATGGCGCTGCTCTTTCAAAACTTCGGGAGCGACGATGAGCCGTCGGCGGAGATCACCACGGCAGAGTTTCTGAACGCAGTCCAAGAAGACCGCATAGAGTCGGTTCTGATACTGACCCGCTCCCTGGAGGCCAGGGGCCGCTATGACGGTTCCACCGCGCCGCCCGGCCAGTACGACTTCGTGGCCAAGTACCCCGAAGGCTACGAGGGGCAACTGGCCGAAATCCTCGAAGACCAGGGCGTGTCATACGACACCGACCACGAACCGCCCGGACCTTGGAGCGTGCTGGTGGGGATGCTTCCCTGGTTGCTGTTGATCGGTTTCATGGTTTTCATCTTCATGCAGATGCAGAGATCGGGCAATCGAATCATGCAGTTTGGCAAAACCCGGGCCAAGATGGTGAAAAAGGACAATCCCGATGTCACTTTCAAGGACGTGGCCGGTTTGGAAGAGGCCATCGAAGAACTGGGCGAGATCCGGGACTTTTTGGCCGACTCCGACAAATTCCGGGCGATCGGCGCCAAGATTCCCAAGGGGGTCCTGCTGTTCGGACCTCCGGGAACCGGCAAGACCCTGCTGGCCAGGGCGGTGGCCGGGGAAGCGGGACGGCCGTTTTTCTCGATCTCCGGATCGGATTTTGTCGAGATGTTCGTGGGGGTGGGCGCCAGCCGGGTCCGCGACCTCTTCGAACAGGCCAAGCAGAACAGCCCGGCCATCATTTTCATAGACGAGATCGACGCGGTGGGCCGTCACCGGGGGGCCGGGTTGGGCGGTGGACACGACGAACGAGAGCAGACCCTCAACCAACTCCTGGTGGAATTGGACGGCTTCGACACCAACACGGGTGTGATAGTGATCGCCGCCACCAACCGCCCCGACATCTTGGATCCCGCTCTGCTCCGGCCCGGTCGGTTCGATCGGCAGATCGTGATCGACTCCCCCGACATCAGGGGCCGGAAGGCCATCTTGGAAGTGCACTCTCGGGGAAAGCCCCTTGACCCCGAGATCGATCTGGAGGTGCTGGCGCGGCGAACTCCCGGTTTCACCGGCGCCGACCTGGCCAACCTCATCAACGAGTCGGCCCTACTGGCCGCCCGCCGCGGGCACGAGCAGGTTGGCATGGAGGAATTGGAGGAGGCAATCGACCGGGTGATCGCCGGCCCCGAACGCAAGGCCCGGGTGATGTCGGAAGATGAAAAACGCCTGATCGCCTTCCATGAAACCGGACATGCCCTGGTGGGATGGGCGCTTCCCATGGCCGATCCGGTTCACAAGGTGACCATCGTGGCCCGCGGTCGATCCCTGGGCCACACTCTCGCCCTGCCCACCCGCGACAAGTACCTGGTGAAACGCTCGGAGCTTTTGGACCAATTGGCCATGTTGCTGGGAGGAAGAGGCGCCGAGGAGCTCATTTACGCCGACCCCACCACCGGTTCGGCCAATGACATCGAGAAGGCCACCGCCATTGCCCGCCGCATGGTGATGGAGTACGGGATGAGCGACGAACTGGGCCCCATGCAGTACGGCAAGCACGAAGGTGAAGTCTTCCTGGGTCGTGACTACACGCGCCAGCCCGACTATTCCGATCAGTTGGCGGCCGACATCGATTCCGAGGTTCGCAAACTGATCAGGGACGCTCACGCCGAAGCCCGCCGGATTCTCGACGCCCACCGACCCGCCCTGAACCGGATGGTGGAAGCCCTTATGGAGCAGGAGACTCTCGACGTGGATGACATCGAGAAGATCTTCTATGACGTGCCCAAGTGGGAGGCCACCGATACTCACGAAGTGCGGCTTCTTCCCCCTTCCGGGATGGGAGGGACCGAAGCAGGCATGGAGAGGGTGGCAGCCGCCACCCACCGTGACCAACCCACCTCCTGAATACGGATGCCGGCCGGTTTTCTCAAGCCTCGGGGTTTTCGGTGGATCCTCAGTTCCCGTTTGGCGGTGAGCGAGCGACTGGGCGGCCTGGGGTCGACTCATCGCAAAGTACGCCGATCACAGGAAGTGCTCTGGTTACAAACAGAAGCGAAGATCACCGATGTGGTCAGCCTGATGACCAACAATCAGAACATCAAGGTCTATCAGGAGTCCGGCTTTGGGGCACACCAGGTTCCGATCAGTTCGGAGATAAGAGAAGCCGACCGCCGCTGCCTGTATGGCAAACTGCGGGAACTATTGCGCAATCCCGAAACTCGGGTGCTGGTGCATCGGGAGACGATTGACGAAGACCTGGGAGGCCTCATGGGCGGGTTTCTGGTGGACAGCGGACTGGTGACCGACCCGGCCCAGGCGGTGGCGATCATCGAGCAGATCTTGGGGCGTCCCCTCGGCGCCCGGGGACGGGCCCTGGTCCCCAGTTTGCTCGGGGGAGAGTGAAGCCCTCCTTCAGCCTGGCGGTGATCGGACCTGGCCGGGCAGGTGGCGCCCTGGCGATCGCCGCACAGGCAGCCGGTCATGGGGTGCAAACGGTGGCGGGCCCTTCCGGAGCAATGCCAACGGAACTGGAGGCCACCAGAGTCGATCATTTCCGCCAACTCACCGCCTGCGATCTTGTAATCCTGGCCTGTCCCGACGACGCCATCGAACAGGTGGCCGAGGATTTGGCGGCCCACCCACCGCTGTCTGCGACCGTGGCGCATCTGTCTGGGTTCGCCTCCATCGCCCGGTTGGCGGCTCTCCGGAGGATCGGCCGGCAGATCGGGAGTCTTCATCCTCTTCAAACCCTTCCCTCCCCCCGGCGCGGTGCTCGGTCCCTGGCCGGTTCCGCCGCGGCGGTGACCGCCGAAACCGAACAGACCGCACAGCAGTTGAGTTCCCTCGCCGAAAGCCTGGGCATGGCGCCCTTCCCGCTGGACGACCGGCTCAAGCCCCTTTACCATGCCGGCGCCGCCACTGTGGCCCTGGGCCTGGCCACCGCTTTGGGAGTGGCGGCCGATCTGTTCGAAGCCTCCACCGTGCCCTGGCGCCACGCCCGGCCATTGGCCGCCCAGGTGCTGGAGAACTGCTTCCGGATGGGACCCGACCAATCCCTCACCGGCCCGGTGGTCCGCTCGGATCTCGGCACGATCGGCGGTCACCTGCGGGCTGCTGCCGATCGGTCACCGGCCCTGGCCCAACAGTATCGAATCCTCGGTCAGGCCGCCGCTGCCCGTCTCAACGCCGTCGAAATCACCGGCTTCCTTGAAACTTCCAATACGTTGCCCGACAAAAACGCCGAATGTCGCGAAAAATAGGGGTATGCAGAGGTTGAATTCGTCGCAGCACCAACGCATGCTGGAAGGGTCAAACACCTCCCGGTCCGATCCGACGTCGCTCGGACCGCAGGTCATATTCTTCTCCCGACCGGACGCCCGGGATCACCGATGGTCCGCGCTCGGGCTCTCGGACAGGTGGTGGCGGGGGAGGGACCCAGCGGCCAGAAACAGGTTCGCGCAGTTTTCGCGAAATAGCATCGTTTTTCACAGGTGCACGGCCCTGGCCGATGGTCGGCGGCCAACCAAATCCCAATGAATGTAGCTACCAGCTTTGCCGAGGCCCGGTCGGCAGCGCAGGTCGCCCGGGCGGGGAAGGGAAGCATCGGGCTGGTGCCCACCATGGGGTTTCTTCATGAAGGTCACCTTGCTCTGCTGGCCCGGGCTCGCAGAGAATGCCGAACGGTGATCATGTCCCTGTACATCAATCCCCGCCAGTTCAACCGTTCCGCCGACTTTCAGTCGTATCCGGCCGACTTTGAACGTGATCGCCGACTCGCGGCCGAGGCCGGAGTGGATGTGTTGTTCGCTCCCTCCACCAAGGAGGTATACCCGCCGGGAGGCTCCATCTCCATCGAACCGGGAGCGGTGGCAGAATATATGGAGGGGACTCATCGGCCCGGTCATTTCCAGGGGGTGGCGCTAGTGGTGGCCAAACTGCTGGCCGGCCTGGGCGCCCACCGCGCCTATTTCGGACGAAAAGACGCCCAGCAACTGGCCGTGATCACCCGGATGGCCCGCGACCTGCACTTTCCCATAGAGATAGTGGGCTGCCCCACCATGCGTGAAATGGATGGCCTGGCCCTTTCCAGCCGAAACGTTCTGATTCCCAACACCCATCGGAAGCGGGCTCTGTCCATTATCAATGGTTTGGAGAGGGCAGGTCGGGCGGTGGAGGATGGGGAGCGATCCGCCGATCGTCTCCGCCATCTGGTGATGGGATCGGAACGCCACCAACACCAAGTGAACTGGGAGTACGTCGAATTGGCCGACCAGCAAGACTCCTCGCTGCTGGCAAGTCTCGACCGTCCCGCCTTTTTGGCAGTGGCCGCCACGGTGGCGGGCGTGAGGCTGATCGACAACCTGTTTTTTGACCGACACTCCGGCGGCTTCTCGGTGGACCGAGGGGTTCGCCTTCGGGCGCCTAGTCTTCTTTACCGGTGAAAAACATGCTTTTGGCCGTTGACATCGGCAACACTCACACGGTCATCGGAGCCTATCGAGGCCGGACCCTGGAACACCGCTGGCGGATTTCCACCGATGTTTCCCGCACCACCGACGAATACCGCATCCTCATTACGGGGCTTTTGTCCGAAATCCCCCTGCCCCTGCGGGGGGCGGCGCTTTCCAGCGTGGTACCCACCGCCATCTCGGCCATCCGGCCGGCCTTGGAGGGGTTGACGATGGGCAAAGTGACGGTGGTGGGTCCCGGAATTCGTACCGGAATCGAGATCCGGATTGACAATCCTCGCGAGGTGGGAGCCGATCGGGTAGTGAACGCCATCGGTGCGGTGGAGCGGTTCGGCGCCCCGGTCCTGGTGGTGGATTTTGGGACCGCCACCACGGTGGACGTGATCGACGCATCCGGCGCCTACTGCGGGGGGGCTATCGCTCCCGGGGTGCAGGTGGCGGGAGACGCCCTGGCCACCGCCGCCTCGGCGCTTCGCAGGGTGGAACTGGCCGCCCCTCCCCGAGCAGCGGGACGCAACACCACCGAAGCGGTGCAAAGTGGCCTGGTATTCGGCTGGGCGGGGCTGGTGGACGGGCTGGTCACTAGGATCCGCCACGAACAAGGTCTGGGCGACCTTCCGGTGGTGGCGACGGGGGGATTGGCCTCGCTGATCGGACCGGTGTGCGAAACCATCACCCATATCGAAGACGACCTGACCCTGCGGGGTTTGCGGGCGGTGCTGGAACTAAACCTTTGACTGGTTTCCAGTTGACACCTGCGAGGAATTCGTTTACCATTTCGTTTGGATACTGTCTACTATTGTGCAAGCACCAACAACTTAGACCGCCCGCCGGCTTTCCCCGTCCCCTCCCGGAAGGCTGGCGGGATAGCCTGCCCGCCCTCCACCCCTCCCGGGGCGGCAGGCATATACACCGGCCCGCCCTCCCTCCCCTCCCGGGGGCGGGTCGGTACCTTTAAGGGTCAAATGGCGTAAGGGCCAAATGGCGAATCTTGCCCGCATGGTCGCGGCTCTGTTAGGTTGACGTTTGGAATGGATGAACAGAGATCAGGCCAACCCGACCACGAATCGGCCGGACTGTGGGAAAAGGTGGTGCAAGACCGCCTGCAAACCCTGGAGGAACTGACCTCCCTGGGCATCGAGCCTTGGCCGGTCCGGTTCGATCGGACCCACACCACTTCGGAAATCAGGGACCGTTTCGGGAATCTGGGGGCCGACACCCGCACCGAGCAAATGGTGGCGGTGGCGGGCCGGGTAAGGCTGATCCGCGATTTCGGGCGGCTTATGTTCATCACCTTCGCCGATGGTGTCGGGGAACTGCAACTATTTGTCTCCACCTCCGGCCTGCAGCCCCGGGCCCGGCAGACGATTTCCCGATTGGACCTGGGTGATTGGGTGGGAGCGGAGGGAAAGGTGATCACTACCCGCCGGGGAGAACTATCGGTGGATGTCGAAGGGATTGAACTGCTGGCCAAGTGCCTGGCGCCCCTGCCCGACAAGTGGAAGGGTCTTCGGGATGTGGAGCAGCGCTCCCGGCATCGCCATCTGGATCTGATGGTAAATTCTGCGAGCCGCAGAACCTTTGAGGTCCGCTCCGAAGTGGTGGCAGAACTCCGTCGGCAATTCCACCGGCGGGGTTTTATGGAGGTTGACACCCCCATCCTCTCCACCCGGGCGGCCGGCGCCGCCGCTCGCCCGTTCCTGACCCATCACAACGCCTTGGATATCGGGCTTTACATGCGGATCGCCACCGAATTGCACCTGAAGCGATTGATCATCGGCGGGTTCGAGCGAGTGTTCGAGATCGGCCGGATTTTTCGCAACGAGGGGGTGGACGCCTCCCACAACCCCGAATTCACCACCCTTGAGTCCTATCAGGCGTTTGGCGATTACCAAGACGTGATGACCCTCACCGAGGAGGTGATCCCCCAAGTGGCCATGCGGGCAATCGGAACCACCACGGTGGGTGGGGAAACCGATGGGGATCGTCCCATGGTGGATACTCCCATATCTTTGGAGCCTCCCTTTCGGAGAGTCGGCATGCTGGAACTGGTGAGCGAGGTGGTGGGAGAGCCGGTGGACCTGGACACCCCCACAGAAAGGCTCCGGGAAATAGCGGAACGGCGGGGGCTTCCAGTCCCGGCGGCATGGACCCCCGGCCGGGTGATCTACGAGTTGTTCGACCGGCTGGCGGCCCCCCGCCTGCGGGAACCCACCTTTGTGCTGGATTACCCCTTGGAGGTCTCCCCCCTGGCTCGGCGACACCGCCTTGATCCCCGGCTAACCGAGCGTTTTGAGCTTTTCATCGCCGGTGTGGAGTTCGCCAACGCCTTCTCGGAGCTGAATGATCCGGCCGACCAGCTGTCCCGGTTTGAGGAACAGGCTCATCTCCTGGGCGCCGACGACCCCGAACTCCATCCGGTGGACGAGGAGTTCGTGCTGGCCCTGGCCTATGGCATGCCTCCCACCGGTGGGCTGGGGCTGGGAGTCGACCGCCTGGTGATGCTTCTGACCAACCGCATGCACATCCGTGACGTGATCCTGTTTCCCACCCTGCGGCCTACCGAAAGTCCCCTCTGGCAGACCTACCGGCGGCTTCTTCTACGTCGCTCCGCCAACCTCACCCGGTAACCGCCACACCTGCCTCCCGAAGCGCCACCACCGCCCGATTGCCGTCCTCTTCTTGCAGGTTCACCGCGGCGGTGGCGCCGAGAGGCACCTCCACCTCATATCCGAGCCTCGCCGCGTCCAGCGCCGTGTCCTTGACGCAATAATCCAAAGCCAAGCCCACCACAATCACCTTGGTGATTCCCTCCCCGCGCAGCAGTGAGTCCAATTCGGTGGGCCGGTCGCGGTCCTCCACCAGGTCGCGCATGGTGAATCCCGAATAGCCGTCCTCCCCGGCGCCTCCCTTTTTCACCGACACCCCCGCCACCCGCAAATCCGGATGAAAGGCGGCGCCGAAAGACTCACCCACACAGTGCACCGGCCAAATGCCTCCATCCTTGGCAAAATGCGGCGTGGTCTCCGGGTGCCAATCCTGGGTGTAGAAGATCGGCCATCCCCGATTCACGGCCTCCTCCACCAGTCGGTTCACCTCAGCCACCACCGAAGCGGCGCCTTGCACATAAAGGGAGCCACCGGGATCGGCAAAGTCGTTTTGCACATCCACCACCACCAGGGCGGTTTTACAAGTTTGGCCGGTCATGCTGGTTTCTCTCCGAATAGTCGCCGCAGCCATGCCACGAATCTCTGGCATAGTTTCGAATCGACATCCAAATCTCTGGCCGTTATCGCTTGGCCCATTTGCCGTGGCTTCTCCCTGGTGGCGAGCCAGGCGTGGACTTCAGCCCTGCGGCGCGTCTTCCGCCCCTCTAGGAGACTGGACAGAGTCCGGAAGTGACCCCGGGAGGCGTAAACGCGTACGGCATCCAAGACCGTGGTCTTGCCTACGGAATTCCTGCCTGCGATCAGGGTCACGCGCCCCAAGCGCGGAATGGAGAGCTTGTCGATTCCGCGAAACCCCTCTACGTGAAGATCAGGAAGGTGTAGACCTGCGTTGGCCATTGATTCTCCCCTGCACTCTGCCGGTTGCCACCAGTCAAGAATAACGGCCCGGGCATTCCCCGAAGTGGCGGCTAGGCGGGCTGAACGAGGGTGACTATCGCGAATGGAGACGAGGGTCCGCGAAGGTGGTAATACCCTGGCTCGAAACCCGCCTTCCCGCCGATCTTTGGATTATGGATTCGCCCCGGCACCTCCCGCGATGAATGATTCCACGGCCTCCCGAGCCGCCTCGTCCCGCATCTGCCGGGGAGGCGACTTCATGAAATAGGCGCTGGCCTCATGGAGAGGACCCGAAATGCCCCGATCCAAGCCCAGCTTGGCGCACCGCAGTGCATCAATCACCACACCCGCCGAATTGGGGCTGTCCCATACTTCCAGTTTCAGTTCGGCCCCCACCGGAGTATCCCCGAAGCCGGTTCCCTCCAACCGAATGTGCGCCCACTTGCGATCGGTGAGCCATGGGACATGATCCGAAGGGCCGATATGAACGTCTTCCACCGGTGTGCGAGTCTGCAATTGGCTGGTGACCGCCTTGGTCTTGGACTCCTTCTTGGACACCAGCCGACTTCTTTCCAGCATGTTCAGAAAATCGGTGTTGCCGCCGAAGTTGAGCTGATAGGTGCGGTCCACCTTCACACCCCGGTCCTGGAAGAGATTCACCAGGGTGCGGTGCAGGATGGTGGCGCCCACCTGAGACTTGATGTCGTCTCCCACAATCGGAACACCCGCCTCCCGGAACCGCTGTGCCCATTCTTCGGTACGCGCGATGAACACCGGGATGCAGTTGACAAAGGCGCATCCTGCCCGGAGGGCCTGCTCCACGTAAAACTCGGTGGCTTCCTGCGATCCCACCGGCAGGTAGGACACCACCACATCCACCCGGGCCTTCCGCAATTCCTCGGCAACGTCGACTTCGGGGACCGCCGATTCCTCCACCAGATCGGAAAGGTAGGACCCGATCCCATCGAGTGTGGGACCCCGCTTTACGGTGACATCGGCGTGCGCCACTTCACGGAAGGCCATCGTGTTGTTCGGACCCGCCGCGATGGCCTTGGAAAGATCCTGGCCCACCTTGGCCGCGTCCACATCGAAGGCGGCCACAAACCGGATATCGCCGATGTGATAACCACCCAGAATCGGGTGCATAAGTCCGGGAATGTTCTGATCGGCGGGAGCTTCGCGGTAGAACTCCACTCCCTGCACCAAAGAGGACGCGCAGTTGCCCACCCCGACGATCGCAACCCTGATCTCGTTCACTTTCCCACCTCGGCGCTTTTCATCCGCTAACAGTTTGCCGCCTCGATATTGATTAGTCAAATAGATAGCTGTATCCTTATTCATAAAGATTATTTATGGATATACCTTCGCTCAACTTCCGAAGCCTCCGCTGCCTGCTGGAAGTGGAACAGCACGGTTCTTTCACGGAGGCGGCCTGGCAGATGGGCATCAGCCAACCCGCCCTGTCGCACTCTCTGGCGGAACTTTCCCGCCGGTTGGGAGCGCCCTTGTTTCGCAAAGAAGGCCGCGGTCGAGCCCTGACCGAGGCCGGGCAGCGCGCCGCCCGCTATGCCGACCAGGTTCTCGGACAAACGGTGGAACTTCTCCGATGGCTGGAGAGTTGGGAGAAGGGAGAAGTGGGCACCCTGCGGGTGGGCATGATCGATACCGCCGGTCTTTACACCCTGCCTGCCGGACTGTCCCGCCTGCGGGAAGAACATTCCGCCATCGACCTGCAACTGCTGGTGGACGACTCCGAGGCGCTCTTGGCCATGCTCGACAGCTACCGGATCGACCTGGCGTTTGTGGTGGGTCCGGCCGGTGGCCGGTACAAGTCCAGCCCGATCACCTCCGAACCCATGCACATCTACTCCCCCGTTGATCATCCCACACCCTCGGGCTGGGCTCTCTATCCGTCGGGGTCACGGACGCGGCTCTTGGTGGACCAGGGCCTGGCCCAATTGGGCATCCGACCCCAGGTGGCCCTCGAGTCCACCAATCCCACCGTGCTGCGACAAATGGCGGTGCTGGGTTACGCCCAAACCGTCCTGCCCAAGCAGGTGGCCGCATCGGGTGAGGGAACTCTGGCGGAAGGGCCCCTGGTGGCGCTCCGAAGAATCGAGGGAGCATGGAGGGGGGACACGGATCTCGACCAGCGGGCACAAAAACTGATGACCCTGGTGATCTGACCGAAGCAAAGGGCTGAACCCGCCGCGCTGCCGACATCGGCGAGCCCCGACTGCTCGTTTGGTGACCGGCCTATGTCACATCCGGCGAACGCTGCGGAGGTACTCGTCCATCCCCGCTTTCAGAAAACCCTCCATTCCGGTGGTGATGTACCGCACGCCCTTGCTGATCCACTCCTCGGCGGTGTCAAGGGATGGCGCGAACAGTCCCAGGGTCTTGTCGGAGTCAGCCACCACCGACGCCACCCTGTCCATGGCATCCAGCAACCGGGGGTGGTCCTTCTGCCCCACCAGGCCCATCGATTGGGAGAGGTCGGTGGGTCCCAGAAACAACACATCGAGACCGTCGATCCTCACGTATTCCTCGATTGCCTCCACCGCTTGCAGAGTTTCGATATGAATCACCGACAGGGTCTCCCGGTTGGCCAACTCCACGGCCTCGCTCAACGGGATGTTCAGAGCGTATTCCCCGCTTCGGTTGCCGGCCAACCCCCGCACACCCCGGGGATGGTATTTGATCCACTGCACCGCCCGGTTGGCGTCGGAAGCGGTGTTGACCCACGGCACGTGCAGGCCGTGAACTCCGGCGTCGAGAAACCGCAGGATGGGATGGGAGAGATTGGTGGGCACTCGAGCCATGGGGGTCACTCCGTGAAGTTCGACCGCCCGGGAAAGGTCGGACACGTCCCGGGAGGTCACCGAGCCGTGCTCGCCGTCGAACACCAGAAAATCCCAGCCCAACAGCGCCAGGTATTCGGCCAGATCAGAAGTGGCGTGCCGCAGGAAACACCCCACCACCCGCTCGCCCGCGGCGAGTTTGGCCTTGGTGAGGTTGTGGATCATCCGCCGAAGATGGGCTCGGGCAACCCGCGACAACCCGGATCGAACGCAAACAACCCGCCGTCCAGACCCGGCCGGGCATCTTCTCCGGACACGGCCCCGGCGCCCAGACATGTCACGAACATGGTGTCGAGACCGGCGCCCCCGAACGCCGGCATGGTGGGAACCGTCACCGGGAACGGGATCAGGCGATCGACCCTGCCCCGCGGATCGAGGCGGGCAATCCGGCCTCCCCGCACCAGAGCCACCCAATAGCATCCCGTTTCGTCCACCGTCGCCCCGTCGGGACGCCCCGCCACGTCGAAGAACTCCGCAAACACTCTCCGGTTGGTGGGCACCCCGTCGTCGGGGTCATAGTCATAGGCCCACACCGTCTCGGCCCAGGTGTCGGCGTGATACATGGTGCGGCCGTCGGGAGAGAACGCCAGTCCGTTGGAAACCCCCAAGCCATCCATGAAAGTGGTGACCCGAAGGTCCGCATCCAGCCGGTGGAGCCTCCCCGCCGCGATTTTGTCGGAGGTGGGGTCGTGCATGCTGCCCGCCCAAAAGCGGCCCCGGCGATCGCAGCGAGAGTCATTGAGACGGTTGCGGGGCAGATCGGGCTCAGGGTCCGGGGCCAACCGGGTGAGTTGCCCGTCGTCGGGGTCGAAGGCATGAAAGCCCTTGTCGGTGGCCACCACCAGCCCGCCTCCTTTTCGCACCGCCAGGGCGGCAGGCTTTCTGGAAACGGCGGTGGAGGAGTCCGAATCCGTGGCGGGGTCGTAGCGATGGATGGCCTTGCCGTTTATGTCCACCCACCACAGCACCTGCCGATCCACATCCCAAACCGGACTCTCTCCCAACTGGGCGTCGGCCGGCGCCACACAGTCGATCGCAAGAGTTCCACTCATCAAATCGTCATGCTACCTTGCTCCGGTCGAACCCGGAGAACCTCACCGGATCCGACCGGCTTTCAGCGTTATACGGTTCACCCAGGCCCGACCGAGCCCGCCTTAGGGGATAGCGGGTGGGGCCAAGCAGCAAAGACAACTTGTGAAATCAGACACTATTTCGCGAAACCGGCCCCGAAATTTCTGTCCCGCGGGACCCACCCCCGCCACCACCTTTCCTGGGTTCGGGACGCGAATCCATCACGCAGTGCGCGGATTTCGCTATCCCGACAATATGGTCCCTGCGGCCGGTCTGGACGACGTCGGAACAGACCGGGAGGTGCTTGACACCTATCACTATGTGTCACCACGGAGACAAAGTCAAGCCATCGGCCATCCTGTTTTTCGCGACCCTCCCCAATCACCCGGCATCGCGCAGGCTCTTATCCCTCCTGCGCCGTGGATGGCCGACCGGGACCGGGAGGGCCGGCATAGGCTTGTGCGATCCGCATCCAATCGGCGGCCATTTCGCCTTCCACCACCAGACGGGTGTCATCGATATGCCGGCGTTGGGTCACCACCAAACAAAAGTCCCGAAGCGGCCCGGTCACACAGTCGGAACTGTGATCGTTCCAAACGAAGGTACGGCCCGACGACCCTCGCAGAGCCACCCGCACCCGCTCCGACGGGACCCGAAGACCCCGGTTGCGGAAGCTCCATGAGAAAGTCTTGATCCCCAATTCCGCCACGTGGCGGATCCGGTCGGACACCGGGTATGGCACACCCAACGCGTCCGCCACGTCCTGGCCGTGCGCCCATGCCTCCATCAGGCGGGCCTGAGCCGAAGAGTGCGCCTTCATGGGAGGGCCGTACCAGGGGACCTGTCGGTCGGGTTCCACCCCCCGCATGGCGGTTTGGAGTCCGGCCCGCGCTCTCCTCCACCACGCCAACAGTTCCGCCGGTGGCATCGCCCGGCCCGAGGCCATGATCTGGTCCTCCAAGCCCCACGGGTCTTCGGAGGCCATCAGAGCGGCCACCTCCGCCGCGAAACCGTCAGGGTCGCTCACCGCCTGCGCGGCCCGATCGTCGAAATAGGCCAGGTGGCTGATCTGATCGGCGATGTTCCAACCCACAGAAGGGGTGGGGATCAACCAGCCTTTTTTGTCCAGTCCGGACACCAGGCCATCCAAAGCCTCCTGTTCGGCGGCCAAGTCCATCAGTACCTGCTTCATAAAGAAACTCCTCCTAACCCGAATCCCCACCCACCCGGGCGCCCACGATGTGCTCCAGGGCTTTCACCAGAGCATGATTGCCCTCGGCGCCCAAACCCCGTCGCTGCAGAGCCCGATATAGCTGAAACACCAGGGCCACCCCCGGCAGGGGCACTCCCAGTTCGTCGGCGGCTTCCAGCACCAGACGCAGGTCTTTTTGCTGCAGATCGATGGTGAAACCCGGTCGCCAGTCGCGGACGATCATCTGCGGACCCCGGTTGGCCAACATCCACGAACCGGCCGCTCCGCCCGTCACCGCCGACAGGGTTGCCTCAAGGTCGAGGTCACCCACTTCCGCCAACAGCAGGGCCTCCGAAACGGCCAGTTGGTTCACCACTACCAGCACCTGGTTGACCAGCTTCACCATCTGCCCGGAACCCACCGGCCCGGTATGGGTGATGCTCGAACCCATAGCCTCCAAGTACGGGCGCACCCGCTCCAAGTGGGAGGCTTCTCCCCCCACCATGATGGAGAGGGTTCCCAAGGCAGCCCCCTCGCTTCCTCCGCTGACGGGGGCGTCCAGCCAGGCGCCCCCGGCGTCTTCGGCCAAACCGGCCAGTCGCCGAGTTTCCGACGGACTGATGGTGGAGTGATCCACCACCACCGATCCCTCGGACAAACCGGCCAGCACGCCGTCGCCCCCTTCGGTGACCGCCACCACGTCGGGAGTGTCGGAAACACAAATCATCACCACCGTGGAGTCTTCCGCAACTTCCCGCGGAGACCCGCCCGCCCGGGCGCCCAGTTCGGTAACCGGCGCCATCCGGGCAGCGGTGCGGTTCCACACCGTCACCTGGTGGCCGGCGCGCACCAGGTTGGAGGCCATCCCCCCGCCCATGATCCCCAAACCGATAAATCCAAGTCTCTCACTCACTGGGTTCTCCTTTCTCTTCCAATACCACCAGCACCTGTCCGCTCTGAACCTGCTCACCCGGGGCCGCCGGCGCCGACACCACCCGGCCCCCGTGAGGCGCACGCAACCCGTGTTCCATTTTCATGGCCTCCATTATCACCAACACCTGTCCCTTTTCCACCTCTTCGCCCACCGAAGGCGCCACTTCCACCACCCGGCCGGGCATGGGGGCCTGCAGCGACCCGGACTGTTCAACACCCTCCACCGCCGGATAGCGTTCCCCTTCCAGCAAGCGGGAAAGTCCGCCCGGCCCGTCCACGTAGTGGGTCCTGCCCACCCGGTTGATCCGATAGTGACTCAACACCCCGTCCACCTCCAAAGCAACCTGCTCCTTTCCACCCACGGGCGCCGCGGTGACGGGGATGGCCTCACCGTTGACCTCAAAGTGATTGGTGTCCAGCCGGTAGCCGACCTCCAAATCCCCCTGGGCGCCGGTGAAGGTGATCGTTTGCAATTGGGATGGGTTGTTCCGCCATCCACTGGGAATGGTTGACTGCACCCGGGCAGCGTTGCGGCGGGCCGCTTGGGAGGCCACCGCCGCCGCCACCGCCGCCGCCCGCTCCTGGGGCTCGCCGGGAAGGGGCTTTCCCAGGGTCTCGGGGCGGTAACGGTTCAAAAAGGAGGTGTCGGTTTGTCCCCGCAGGAATTCGGGATGCTCGAGAATGCGGACCAGCAGATCCCGGTTGGTGACCGGACCATGAATCCGGGCCCGCCGTAGAGCCCCGGCCAGCCGAGCCGCCGCTTCTTCCCGGTTGGGCGCCCAAGCCACCACCTTGGCCAGCATCGGGTCGTAGTGAACTCCGATTTCATCACCGCTCTGCACGCCGCTCTCCACCCGGATCCCCGACGCCTCCAGTTGAAAACGATGGAGCCTCCCGGCGGTGGGCAGAAAGCCTTTGGTGGGGTCCTCGGCATACAGGCGGGCTTCGATGGCGTGACCCGACATCGCCACCGCCCGCAGCGGCCCGGACAGATCAAGGCCCTGGGCGGATTCGATCTGCAAGCGCACCAGGTCTAGGCCGGTTATCTCTTCGGTGACGGGATGCTCCACCTGCAAACGGGTGTTCATCTCCAAGAACCAGAAGTCGCCTTCGGCCGACACGATGAACTCGACCGTCCCGGCGCCCTCGTAATCCACCGCCCGAGCGGCGGCCACCGCGGTCTCGGTGAGCCGCCGGCGCAGGGACGAATCGACGAAGGGCGACGGCGCCTCCTCCAGGATCTTTTGATGACGGCGCTGAATGGAACACTCCCTTTCAAACAGAGCCTCGGTGTTGCCGTGACGATCAGCCATGATCTGGACCTCGATGTGCCGGGGATCAGACACCCAAGGTTCGACAAACACCCGACCGTCGGTGAATGCCGCCGCCGCCTCCCGCCGGGCGCTTTCGGCGGCTGAAGTCATCTCTTCGGTTGAGTTGACCATCCGCATCCCGCGGCCGCCGCCTCCCGCCGCGGCCTTAATTATTAAAGGAAAGCCCAAAGCGGAGGACCTTTCCGGCCAGTCGTCATCTCCCACCCGCACCGATGCCAGCACCGGGACCGCGGCCCGGGACATAACCTCCTTGGCGACCAATTTGTCGCCCATCAGCGCCATGGCCCGGGGAGGCGGACCCACCCACCCAAGCCCCGCAGCAATCACCGCCTGTGCAAATCCGGGATCCTCGGACAGAAACCCGTAGCCGGGATGGATGGCGTCCGCTCCCGTCCGAAGCGCCGCTTCCACCATCGCTTCTCCCCGCAGATAGGAATCGGCCGGTGCGGCCCCTCCCAAACTGACCGCCTGGTCGGCCTCGGCCACGAACCGGGCGGTGCGGTCGGGTTCGGAAAACACGGCCACGGTTTCGATGCCCATTGCTCGACAGGTTCGGAAGATGCGGCGGGCGATCTCTCCCCGATTGGCCACCAACAGCCGGGCGATTCTCATCAGGCTGAGGGTATCACCGCTCCCCTCCCCTGCTTTCGGGCGCCCCAGCGGTCGGCGGCGCCCAAAGCGGGACCAATTCCTTTAATTAAGGAGCCTCTATCCCCAGCCGGGCCTGCAAACGGCTCATACCCGCCAACCAGCGGTCGTAGTCGGCGGCTTTGTAGGAGAAGTAGTCGCTCACCTCGGGGTGGGGAAGAATCAGAAAACGCTCGGCGGACAGGCCTTCCACCACCGCCTCCGCCACCTGTTCGGGAGACAGTCCCACCTGACGGGCCATACCCATCATCCCCTTGGGCAACAGGTCGTCCAACAGCCCGGTGAAAACAAATTGAGGACATAGCGCCGAGACCTTCAGCCCGCGGTCGGCGTAGGTGATGGCCAACCACTCCGCCAGCGCCACCACCGCATGCTTGGTAACCGAGTAGGCCGCCGCTCCCAGGTTGGTCAAAAGCCCCGCCGCCGAGGCGGTGTGCAGCAGATACCCCTCACCCCGGGCCAGCATGCCGGGAAGCACCGCCCGAGCCGTATAGACATGAGACATGAAGTTGACCTCCCAGATGCGCTGCCAGTCCTCATCCGAGGTTTCCACGCCCCCCTCCATCCCGATGCCGGCGTTGGCGCAGTACAGGTCGATGGGACCCAACCGATCCTCCACCTCGGTCACCACGCTTTGAGTGTGAGATTCGTCGGCCACATCGGCGCCGAACCAAAGACCGCCAATCTCTTCACCAACCCGGCCAGCGGCAGGGCCGTCGACATCCACCACCGCCACCCGAGCGCCTTCGGTGGCGAACCTCTGACACATCGCTTTACCGATCCCACTCCCCCCGCCGGTTACCACCACCACCCGATCAGCCAGTTCCATGCTGTTTGCTCCTTGATCGTCGCTGATTCCCCATTCTGGCAGACGAGCGGCCCTGCCTGGCTGATGCCATCCCACTGGTCATAACCTGGCCGCCAACCTAAGCTAGGCAGCCAACCAGCAGGAAAGGGGTGTCGACATGGCGCCGGCCTCGAGGCGAGTCGAGAAAACGTCCGCCCAATTAGGAAAGGACCAAAAACCAGACCCACGGGAAAGGGACTTTCCGCCGTTGCGAGAGCGGATCGAGAACTCAAGAGACCGCTGGGAGATTATCAAAACGGAGATGGCCCGCCACCAGGATGTTCTTGCTGACCTGGCCGACTCGTGATCGAGCCGAACTGGCTATCCGAGGATGAGGCTATAGACCTGCATGACGATGCGATTCTCGATCACGGGGGATCTCCCGGGTTAAGAGACCGAGGGCTATTGCAGTCGGCATTGGCGCGGCCTCGTCAGATATTCGCCTATGCCCCAGACCCAAATATCGTGGAATTGGCCGCCGCATACACCACAGGCATCGTAAGAAACCATCCCTTTGTGGACGCCAACAAGAGAACCGGCTATTCCGCAGCCGTGGCCTTTATGGTTCTCAATGGCTATCGGATCGCCAACACCCAAGGTATGAAGCAGGCGGTGGTGGGCCTGGCAGAAGGTACCTTGAGCGAATCAGAGTTTGCTGACCTCCTGGCATCGACGGTGGAGGCCATATAGTTTGAGTCCGGCGCATCCGGGGGACCGCTCAAGGGTCTCCACCATGATGAATCGGCAACCGGGGCTCCCGAAGTATGGGGTTAAAGCTTCCCCTGTAATCTGTATCGAAATGGAAATGTTCGACCTCACCGGAAAAGTGGCGGTGGTGACCGGAGGCAATCGGGGGATCGGATTGGGCATGGCCCGAGGGCTCGCCAAGGGAGGAGCGTCGGTGGCGGTGTGGGGACGCAACACCGACTACAACCGGGCCACCGTAGAAGACCTGCGCAACCTGGGCGCCGAGGCAATCTCGGTGGAATGCGATGTCGCATCCGAAGAGCAGGTTGAAGCCGCAGCCGACGCCACGCTGAAGAGATTCGGGCGGGTTGACTCCATTTTCGCCAATGCCGGGATCGGCAGAAGCGCGCTGTTCCCAGACCTTCATATCAAAGCGTGGGAGAAAATGATGGCCGTCAACGCCACCGGCACCATGCTGGCGGTCCGCTCGGTAACTCCAGCCATGATCAAGCAAGGCGACGGAGGCTCCATCGTGGTGACATCCTCCGTCGCAGCTCACTTCGGCATCCCCAACCTTCCACACTATGCGGCCAGCAAAGCAGCCCAATTGGGCCTGGTTCGCACACTGGCCGTGTCGCTTGCGCCTCACCGCATTCGGGTCAACGCGGTGAGTCCCGGATGGATCGCCACCGAAATGACCGGACCCGAACAGCAACGGGACGACTTCACCCGATACATAAAGGATCGCGTGCCCCTGGCCCGATGGGGAACCATCGAAGAATTCGAGGGCATCGCCGTGTACCTCGCCTCCGACGCCTCGGCTTTCACCACCGGAGCCGAAATCCGCATCGACGGCGGATTCTCCGTGTACTGAGCCCCAGCGTACCCGATAATCGGCACTGTCTCCCTGTTTTCGTCTTCGGCCACCGAGCGCCGTAAACGGAAGAAAACCATGCTATATCCTTGACTCCTGATCACTCACGAACCTATCCTGCATGAAAGGGGGGTTTCAGGGAAGGAAGCCCCCAGTTATCCGGAAGGGGTATTCGATGGCTTCAACAGCACCGACTAACGAACCAGATTGGTCCGAACCAGCCACCAAAGGCGACCTGCTGCTGTCACAAACAAGCCTTGAAGGCAAGATCAAGGATCTGCGGGTGGAAATGGTCAACATGGACCGCAGGCTCAGCGGAGAGATAGCCGGCCTGAGAGCATCAATGGCTTGGGTGGCCGTGGGAGTCGTCACAACTCTGGGTGGACTGATCACCCTCTTCGAATTCATCTCATAACCGACACACCCCAAGAGCCGCCATCCCGAAACAGGACCGCGGAATTGCAGTCGGGATTGCCTCCGAATCTTCCTGAGTCAAAACCACCAAGCGCCACGACCGGAAGAAAACGGTACAATATTCTTGACTCCCGATCCCTGACGAACCTATCCTGAAGCAAGGGTCTCGGGAAGGAGAGACCAGGTCAACCGGAAGGGGTATTCGATGGCTTCAACAGCACCAATCAGCGAACCAGCATGGTCCACACCAGCCACCAAAGGCGACCTCATTCTGCTGCAGACAAGCCTCGAGGGCAAGATCCAGGATGCACAGACGGCTTCCGCCGCCAAGATCAGTGACCTGCGGGTGGAGATGGTCAACATGGACCGCAGACTCAGCGGAGAGATAGCGGACTTGCGCACCGAAATGGCTGGCCTGAGAGTGTCCATGGCATGGATGACCGTGGGAGTCGTCACAATACTGGGCGGACTGATCACCCTCTTCGAATTCAGGTACTTCGGAAATTAGTGGGGAGTGATGGTTGCGAGGAGTTTCCAGTTGGGTTTTCCGGCGTAGAGGAGTGCTCGGATTCGGTAGTTGTCGAAGTTCCGAAAACCGAATGCTGCTCGTTTGATCCGTTTGATCAGGTTGTTCAGTCCCTCGGTGGGTCCGTTCGTCACTTTCGAGTGATGCCAGTTGGTGATCTGGGTGGCCCACCTGCTGATGGTCCGTCCCAGGCGGTTCACCTCTGGAGGGAGTGACCGGTCCTGCAGATCCGAGGCCAGCTGCTGGGTGAACTCCCAAGCCAGTTGTGGGTCTCCGATCTGGTAGATGTCCCGGACGCTTTCCTTAGCCGACCAGGCATCCCGTACCTCTCCGTAGGGGTCACCAGCCCGTAACAAGCCCCGGAGGCGGGATTCGCCGTGGCTGTCGATCCTTTCATGGGCCATTATCAAAAGCCGTCGTATGCGATACAGCGGGTCGCGTTTGCGTCCCCGGTGTCCCAGTGTCTCGTTCTGCACCCGGGATCGGACCTGATCGACGGTGCGGTTAGCCAACCTGATGACATGAAACGGGTCAGCCACCTGAAAGGCGTGGGGCAACACCTGGTCGTAGGCCACCTGATAAGGGCCGGACAAGTCCAACACCGCCCACTTGATCGCCTCACGCCACCCCGCTGGTTGGTTCCGGAACCAACCAGCCGCGCTTTTTACGGTTCTACCAGGCACTATGTCCAACAACTGACACCCACCGACATCCACCACCGACGTGCACCACTGCTTGGTACGCCACCGGCCCTTCTTCCAGAACAGGGTCTCGTCCACTCCCACCGCCTCCACCCGCCCGAACCGGGCGGTGTCGGCTTCCAACAGCGACTTTCCCCATCGGACGGTCTCCTGGTTCACCGTATGCCAATCACACCCCAACTCGGCGGCCACCTCCGACACAGTACGCCCCAAACGGCCCACCTGATAAGTGACCCACCGCCCCGCCCGAGACGTCAACAAAGCCCGCTCCGGCGCCACCGACTCGTCCTGTTCCACAAACGACCCCACGCCGCATTCCCCATCAGGACACATCCAACGACGTTTCCGCCACCGCAACCGCACCGGCCGCCCAAACGCCGGCAAATCCACCAACCCCACCGTCCGATAGCCCTTCGACCACACCCCACCACCGCACTCATCGCATACTGGACGAAAAGCGCCCGATCTGATCGTCACCCTCAACCGGTCACCCGAAAGCTCCTCCACCCCTACCAAGTCCACGTCACCCAACCCGACCAACACCTCACACATACGCCTACCATCAGTCTCCACAGGGTCCTCCTTTCAGATGCGACTGCTTTCAGCACCCGATTATGGAGGACCCTCCCCCACAATCAATGGATTCCCCACTCCCCACTAATTTCCGAAGATCCGGTTAACGACTAACCCAAGACAACTCCACTCCAGTGCCCAGGGCAACTCTGATCGCCCCGTCGTGCTGAGATTGCGTACAAAAACCTCACCGCCACGTAATAGGTGACTCTCGTCGACCACAGGCCCCACATATGTGAACTTATGTTTACTTTTCTGAGCCGGTTCCGGCGTCAGACAGCAGTCCTGACCACCCTGGCCCTGGTGGCCAGTGTCCTGGTCGCCGTACCAGTGTCAGCTGCTGATGACCCGCCGAAGCCCAGTTATGAGGCGACGTTCTCGGCATGTGTCGGTGAAGCTGAGGATTCGCAGGGATTTACGGATGTCCAGGCTGCTGATGCTGGCAGGGCCGATATTGATTGTATCGGTTACTACGGGATCACGATGGGCACCGGTGATGGTTCCACCTATTCGCCGCTCATGAGCGTTACGCGTGAGCATATGGCCTTGTTCCTCATCCGTTTGGCCAAGGTGGTGGGAATCGAGATGGCCTCTGATCCCGCCGATCCCGGTTTCACCGACATTGGTGATCTGGGTGACGAGTCACAGACCGCGATTGCACAGTTGAAGGCCTTGGAGATCACGAGGGGCAACAATTCTTCGGGTACCACGTACGGTCCCGCGGATCCAGTGACCCGTGGGCAGATGGCTTTGTTCATTGCCCGGTTGATGAACCAAATGGCTCCTATGTCTAACGGCGGCGCGGACACTATGGCTGATTGGGGTTACACCCCTGATGATGTGAAGAAGAACAAGGTTCAGGATGATGGGAAGGCCCGGGAAGTTCTTTCTCCGTTTACGGATTTGGAACGGGTGACGAAGGAAACCTTTGACTCGATCACTTGGTTGTATGAGCTGGGTGTGGCGTCTGGTTCTCACGGCTCCCCAACGCAGTACAGTCCCTTCCAGCAGATCACCCGCAGGTCCATGGCACAGTTCATGGCCGGTGTGCTGCATCATTCCAACGCCCGACCCTCGGGTTTGACGGTCCAAGCTAACCCCACTTCGGGGTTTGCCATAGCTCCCACGGTGGTTGCGTCGGTACGGACTGAAATGTTCGCTCCGGTTTCCAATCAGCCGGTGGATGCTTTTAGCAGCAATCACGCGAGGACCATGGGTCTCAAAGGCGATGGCACTTGCAATACAGATCAAATTGATGGTGATGGTTGTGAGTGGACCGACAGTGACGAGGTGACCAACAAGCAGGGGAACCTGCAGGTCGATTTGGAAGATGACGCGATCGAGGATGGGAAAACCACGGTGGTTTATGTCTGGATCGGCACTGAAGACGGTGACGAGTTCGACAAGGACGACGCCAATTATTCTGCTGTGTCGATTGCTTCCCATAAGCCAGAGGCTTCTATGAAGGTGACTACCTCGCTACCTGACAATGTTGGCTCTACCGACGTGGATCACGATGGAGATGGTACCGCAGATCAGTCTGCCAGTTATGTGCATTTGGGTCGAACCGGCAGTGTCACTATTACGGTGCAGCTTAGGGACGATGCTGATAAGCCGGTTGCGCGGGAGGGTGTGACCATCAATGTCGGAGTGCTCCAAAACCCAGCAGACGGAAACCTAAGTAGGAATACCAGTGTTGGTAAGTGGGACACTGATGCAGACGGCAAGATCGAGTATGTAGTGAACGGTCCGACATCCACAGATGATGATGACAGCCGGGTGGACACTATCACCTTGACGTATGAGGGCAAAGCCACTGTCGCTATCAATCCGGTGGTGGTGTATATCAACTGGATTGAAGCTGTTTCTGCCGCTGCCGTGATTGTTGGTGATGCCCCTGTCTATGTTGTTCCTGATGATGACGACGAAGTGGTGGTTACCGTTTCGGCAGTCTTGTACGACCAATACGGGACTGGATATGATCAACCTGACGACACCGCGACGGACAACATCAATGAAGGTGAGGTGACCTTCACCTTTGACGATTCGCAACTCAACCTTGACGACAGTAATGCCGACACCACCGATGATCAGACACCGACGGATGATCTGAATCGGAACGGTAAAGCGTCTGTACGTGTAAGGGGTGAAGCAGATGCTGGAACGCCTATCAGCCCCACCATAGCAATATCGGGTCTGACCGGCGATGATCAGGTTGAGGCTCCTTCGGCAGTGCAGGTTGTGGATGAGGCTGGTCGCAGCAACACCGGAGCAGTGACGGCCGACCGACTGATGGCCAAGGAAAACAAATTCCTCGCCGACACAGCCGACACTCCTGACGGCAACTCGGACTTGGTGTACTCCTATGACAAGGACGACACATTTATCTTCGATGCCACAGCCAATGGATACGACAAAGGCGATGACCTTACCATCGACGAGTTCGAAGAACTATTAAGCGACGGAAACAGTAACGGTATCCCCACCAGCAAAGCTACAGTGGATGTCGTGGTATACAGACCCAACGGAATCAGCATATTCACAATCACCAGCACAGGTTGATCCGGAACTCTAACCCCAAAGAAGTGGAGGCTCCCCGGTTGGGGAGCCTCCATCTTGTTTAGGAGTTGTGGGTTTAGCGTTAGGTTGCGGATGCCATTGTGGTGACTTGGAAGATGCTGACTCCTCCGGGTTTGTAGGCTATCACTCGGACAACCGCTTCGGTTACGATCGGAGTGTTTGCTGCTTGGAGTTTGCTCCCGAGCATTTCCTCGAACTTCTCGATACTGATACGCTCACCGGTGCTCTCGGTGCTTCCGACACCGTTGATGAAGATATCGTCTTCGTCATAGCTGTACACCAAATCAGAGTTAGGTGTGGTGACCCTACCATCGTCGGCCAGGAACTCATCGTCATCACCTAGGAGGTTATCAACGGTCATAGCGCCGGTGTCCTCGTCATCGGCCCTGGTAACAACCTGCACCTGCTTGTTGCCCTGAGCATTTCCATCGCCGGTAATGTCAGTGACAGCATCGTTTGTTGTGGCAGTGCCTGGTTCGGCCACGTACGCCACAACAATCTCAGTACCAACAGTGACGGTTTCGCCAGCGTCGTCCCCGAGGACTACTCGGCGAGAAGCCGTACCGTTGCGGTTCACATTGGCAGTGCCTTCGCCGCCAGTGCCGATGTTGATTCCGACCATGTGACCGGCCGCTTCACGGAAACCCCTGCCGAACTGATCGTAAAGGGTCATGGTAGCTGTAATAGTCACATCACCGTCTTTATCAGGTATGACATAAACAGGCGCCGTGCCAGTAGACGAAGAAGTAACCGGGTTTTCCTCGGTCCAGGTGATGGTTACCGAGGCGTTAGCGTTTCCACCGCTTAGCACAGTGCTTCCGCCGCTGTCAGCTGCAAGATTGGTGAAGGTGATTACGTCAATCCGGTTCTCCAGATTGGCCGTGGCGGCAAACGTCCCACCATTTCCATCATCAGCACCAGAATGCTCATCGTTCTTGTCGTCATCGTCATCGGGAGCATCAACCACATAGGTGGCCTTGCCGTCCTCGTCGGTGGTTAGCGTAGCCACCGCCGTGTTGTTATAGGCGACACGATCACCCGTATCATCATTGTTGGCGTCAGGAGACTGCATCACACCCACGCTGATCTTGATCCCGGCACGCGCTACCGGATCACCCTGAGCATTTCCGTCGCCGTCCTCTTCACCGTCCACCAGTTGGACTGTGATCGTGACGCTCTTCAACTTGTCCAGGTCGGCTTGGTCACCGATGGTTTGTTTAGCAAGTGACGTGCTTACCTTGATCGATCCCTCAGCGTTGCTCGAAGCGATCGAAGCGGTCACCTCGTCGACATCGTCAGAGTCGAACTCGTCACCGTCCTCATCACCGATCCACGCGTAATACACGCGGGTCTCACCTTCGGTGGCCTCACCTGTCAAGATGATGTTGCCGTCCCCGTCGGTGAACTCATCATTGTTGCTCCACGTGCAATCACCGCTAGGAGCCGCTTCACCGGTCTTGCATTTGCCATCTTCGTCCAAAGCACCAGTTTCGCTGTTAAAGACATCTACGGCCTGGTCCGCTACCGCCGCGAAACCGTCGCTGCGGACCGAAACCACTACCGAACCGCTATCCACCACACCATAAGCAGTACCGGGAGATGCCTGAATGCTCAAACCGGCGGGGCGAGCGTTGGAATGATCCAACACCCCGGCCATGAAACCGGCCATCGACGCACGAGTGATCGACTGCGAAGGACCATACGAAGTGGCATTAATACCAGACGCGACACCCAACTCCCAAAGGTTGGTGATCGCATCAAAGGCCGATTTGGTGGTCGGACCCAGATCGGTAAATGGTGAACCGATCTTCTTGTCCTGATCATTGTCTACCACATCAGACGGGGTATACCCGAAATCGCCTTCGCTATCGTCACCATCGGTCATTGGCGTCATCTTGTCCATCAACCGAGAGATGAACAAGGCCATGTGATCACGTTGCACCGCATCAGCAGGCGAATAGGTAGTAGCCGACGTACCCTGAGTGATGTCAAGGTCGGCCAACTGGTTGATCGCGGTCTGGGACTCGTCCGACAGGTCACCGATATCGGTGAAACCCGCATCAGCAGGATCGGAAACCATCTCGATTCCCACCCGAGCGGCCAAACGAGTCAAGAACAGGGCCATGTGCTCACGCGTAACGCTCATAAGCGGCGAATACGTAGTAGCAGAAGTTCCCTGGGTGATCCCATAGTATGCAATACAGTTGATGTCACCGGCGTTCTCATGACCCGACGGAACATCGGTGAAACCCTGATCTCCTGTAGCGGCACCAACACATGCCGAGAACGTGGCCTCATAGTCCGCTTTCGGCGGGTCGTCAGCAGCTGACACTGGTACGGCGACCAGGACGCTGGCCACCAGTGCCAGGGCTGTCAGGACTGCTGTCTGACGCCGGAACCGGCTCAGAAAAGTAAACATAAGTTCACATATGTGGGGCCTGTGGTCGACGAGAGTCACCTATTACGTGGCGGTGAGGTTTTTGTACGCAATCTCAGCACGACGGGGCGATCAGAGTTGCCCTGGGCACTGGAGTGGAGTTGTCTTGGGTTAGTCGTTAACCGGATCTTCGGAAATTAGTGGGGAGTGGGGAATCCATTGATTGTGGGGGAGGGTCCTCCATAATCGGGTGCTGAAAGCAGTCGCATCTGAAAGGAGGACCCTGTGGAGACTGATGGTAGGCGTATGTGTGAGGTGTTGGTCGGGTTGGGTGACGTGGACTTGGTAGGGGTGGAGGAGCTTTCGGGTGACCGGTTGAGGGTGACGATCAGATCGGGCGCTTTTCGTCCAGTATGCGATGAGTGCGGTGGTGGGGTGTGGTCGAAGGGCTATCGGACGGTGGGGTTGGTGGATTTGCCGGCGTTTGGGCGGCCGGTGCGGTTGCGGTGGCGGAAACGTCGTTGGATGTGTCCTGATGGGGAATGCGGCGTGGGGTCGTTTGTGGAACAGGACGAGTCGGTGGCGCCGGAGCGGGCTTTGTTGACGTCTCGGGCGGGGCGGTGGGTCACTTATCAGGTGGGCCGTTTGGGGCGTACTGTGTCGGAGGTGGCCGCCGAGTTGGGGTGTGATTGGCATACGGTGAACCAGGAGACCGTCCGATGGGGAAAGTCGCTGTTGGAAGCCGACACCGCCCGGTTCGGGCGGGTGGAGGCGGTGGGAGTGGACGAGACCCTGTTCTGGAAGAAGGGCCGGTGGCGTACCAAGCAGTGGTGCACGTCGGTGGTGGATGTCGGTGGGTGTCAGTTGTTGGACATAGTGCCTGGTAGAACCGTAAAAAGCGCGGCTGGTTGGTTCCGGAACCAACCAGCGGGGTGGCGTGAGGCGATCAAGTGGGCGGTGTTGGACTTGTCCGGCCCTTATCAGGTGGCCTACGACCAGGTGTTGCCCCACGCCTTTCAGGTGGCTGACCCGTTTCATGTCATCAGGTTGGCTAACCGCACCGTCGATCAGGTCCGATCCCGGGTGCAGAACGAGACACTGGGACACCGGGGACGCAAACGCGACCCGCTGTATCGCATACGACGGCTTTTGATAATGGCCCATGAAAGGATCGACAGCCACGGCGAATCCCGCCTCCGGGGCTTGTTACGGGCTGGTGACCCCTACGGAGAGGTACGGGATGCCTGGTCGGCTAAGGAAAGCGTCCGGGACATCTACCAGATCGGAGACCCACAACTGGCTTGGGAGTTCACCCAGCAGCTGGCCTCGGATCTGCAGGACCGGTCACTCCCTCCAGAGGTGAACCGCCTGGGACGGACCATCAGCAGGTGGGCCACCCAGATCACCAACTGGCATCACTCGAAAGTGACGAACGGACCCACCGAGGGACTGAACAACCTGATCAAACGGATCAAACGAGCAGCATTCGGTTTTCGGAACTTCGACAACTACCGAATCCGAGCACTCCTCTACGCCGGAAAACCCAACTGGAAACTCCTCGCAACCATCACTCCCCACTAATTTCCGAAGTACCTGAATTCGAAGAGGGTGATCAGTCCGCCCAGTATTGTGACGACTCCCACGGTCATCCATGCCATGGACACTCTCAGGCCAGCCATTTCGGTGCGCAAGTCCGCTATCTCTCCGCTGAGTCTGCGGTCCATGTTGACCATCTCCACCCGCAGGTCACTGATCTTGGCGGCGGAAGCCGTCTGTGCATCCTGGATCTTGCCCTCGAGGCTTGTCTGCAGCAGAATGAGGTCGCCTTTGGTGGCTGGTGTGGACCATGCTGGTTCGCTGATTGGTGCTGTTGAAGCCATCGAATACCCCTTCCGGTTGACCTGGTCTCTCCTTCCCGAGACCCTTGCTTCAGGATAGGTTCGTCAGGGATCGGGAGTCAAGAATATTGTACCGTTTTCTTCCGGTCGTGGCGCTTGGTGGTTTTGACTCAGGAAGATTCGGAGGCAATCCCGACTGCAATTCCGCGGTCCTGTTTCGGGATGGCGGCTCTTGGGGTGTGTCGGTTATGAGATGAATTCGAAGAGGGTGATCAGTCCACCCAGAGTTGTGACGACTCCCACGGCCACCCAAGCCATTGATGCTCTCAGGCCGGCTATCTCTCCGCTGAGCCTGCGGTCCATGTTGACCATTTCCACCCGCAGATCCTTGATCTTGCCTTCAAGGCTTGTTTGTGACAGCAGCAGGTCGCCTTTGGTGGCTGGTTCGGACCAATCTGGTTCGTTAGTCGGTGCTGTTGAAGCCATCGAATACCCCTTCCGGATAACTGGGGGCTTCCTTCCCTGAAACCCCCCTTTCATGCAGGATAGGTTCGTGAGTGATCAGGAGTCAAGGATATAGCATGGTTTTCTTCCGTTTACGGCGCTCGGTGGCCGAAGACGAAAACAGGGAGACAGTGCCGATTATCGGGTACGCTGGGGCTCAGTACACGGAGAATCCGCCGTCGATGCGGATTTCGGCTCCGGTGGTGAAAGCCGAGGCGTCGGAGGCGAGGTACACGGCGATGCCCTCGAATTCTTCGATGGTTCCCCATCGGGCCAGGGGCACGCGATCCTTTATGTATCGGGTGAAGTCGTCCCGTTGCTGTTCGGGTCCGGTCATTTCGGTGGCGATCCATCCGGGACTCACCGCGTTGACCCGAATGCGGTGAGGCGCAAGCGACACGGCCAGTGTGCGAACCAGGCCCAATTGGGCTGCTTTGCTGGCCGCATAGTGTGGAAGGTTGGGGATGCCGAAGTGAGCTGCGACGGAGGATGTCACCACGATGGAGCCTCCGTCGCCTTGCTTGATCATGGCTGGAGTTACCGAGCGGACCGCCAGCATGGTGCCGGTGGCGTTGACGGCCATCATTTTCTCCCACGCTTTGATATGAAGGTCTGGGAACAGCGCGCTTCTGCCGATCCCGGCATTGGCGAAAATGGAGTCAACCCGCCCGAATCTCTTCAGCGTGGCGTCGGCTGCGGCTTCAACCTGCTCTTCGGATGCGACATCGCATTCCACCGAGATTGCCTCGGCGCCCAGGTTGCGCAGGTCTTCTACGGTGGCCCGGTTGTAGTCGGTGTTGCGTCCCCACACCGCCACCGACGCTCCTCCCTTGGCGAGCCCTCGGGCCATGCCCAATCCGATCCCCCGATTGCCTCCGGTCACCACCGCCACTTTTCCGGTGAGGTCGAACATTTCCATTTCGATACAGATTACAGGGGAAGCTTTAACCCCATACTTCGGGAGCCCCGGTTGCCGATTCATCATGGTGGAGACCCTTGAGCGGTCCCCCGGATGCGCCGGACTCAAACTATATGGCCTCCACCGTCGATGCCAGGAGGTCAGCAAACTCTGATTCGCTCAAGGTACCTTCTGCCAGGCCCACCACCGCCTGCTTCATACCTTGGGTGTTGGCGATCCGATAGCCATTGAGAACCATAAAGGCCACGGCTGCGGAATAGCCGGTTCTCTTGTTGGCGTCCACAAAGGGATGGTTTCTTACGATGCCTGTGGTGTATGCGGCGGCCAATTCCACGATATTTGGGTCTGGGGCATAGGCGAATATCTGACGAGGCCGCGCCAATGCCGACTGCAATAGCCCTCGGTCTCTTAACCCGGGAGATCCCCCGTGATCGAGAATCGCATCGTCATGCAGGTCTATAGCCTCATCCTCGGATAGCCAGTTCGGCTCGATCACGAGTCGGCCAGGTCAGCAAGAACATCCTGGTGGCGGGCCATCTCCGTTTTGATAATCTCCCAGCGGTCTCTTGAGTTCTCGATCCGCTCTCGCAACGGCGGAAAGTCCCTTTCCCGTGGGTCTGGTTTTTGGTCCTTTCCTAATTGGGCGGACGTTTTCTCGACTCGCCTCGAGGCCGGCGCCATGTCGACACCCCTTTCCTGCTGGTTGGCTGCCTAGCTTAGGTTGGCGGCCAGGTTATGACCAGTGGGATGGCATCAGCCAGGCAGGGCCGCTCGTCTGCCAGAATGGGGAATCAGCGACGATCAAGGAGCAAACAGCATGGAACTGGCTGATCGGGTGGTGGTGGTAACCGGCGGGGGGAGTGGGATCGGTAAAGCGATGTGTCAGAGGTTCGCCACCGAAGGCGCTCGGGTGGCGGTGGTGGATGTCGACGGCCCTGCCGCTGGCCGGGTTGGTGAAGAGATTGGCGGTCTTTGGTTCGGCGCCGATGTGGCCGACGAATCTCACACTCAAAGCGTGGTGACCGAGGTGGAGGATCGGTTGGGTCCCATCGACCTGTACTGCGCCAACGCCGGCATCGGGATGGAGGGGGGCGTGGAAACCTCGGATGAGGACTGGCAGCGCATCTGGGAGGTCAACTTCATGTCTCATGTCTATACGGCTCGGGCGGTGCTTCCCGGCATGCTGGCCCGGGGTGAGGGGTATCTGCTGCACACCGCCTCGGCGGCGGGGCTTTTGACCAACCTGGGAGCGGCGGCCTACTCGGTTACCAAGCATGCGGTGGTGGCGCTGGCGGAGTGGTTGGCCATCACCTACGCCGACCGCGGGCTGAAGGTCTCGGCGCTATGTCCTCAATTTGTTTTCACCGGGCTGTTGGACGACCTGTTGCCCAAGGGGATGATGGGTATGGCCCGTCAGGTGGGACTGTCTCCCGAACAGGTGGCGGAGGCGGTGGTGGAAGGCCTGTCCGCCGAGCGTTTTCTGATTCTTCCCCACCCCGAGGTGAGCGACTACTTCTCCTACAAAGCCGCCGACTACGACCGCTGGTTGGCGGGTATGAGCCGTTTGCAGGCCCGGCTGGGGATAGAGGCTCCTTAATTAAAGGAATTGGTCCCGCTTTGGGCGCCGCCGACCGCTGGGGCGCCCGAAAGCAGGGGAGGGGAGCGGTGATACCCTCAGCCTGATGAGAATCGCCCGGCTGTTGGTGGCCAATCGGGGAGAGATCGCCCGCCGCATCTTCCGAACCTGTCGAGCAATGGGCATCGAAACCGTGGCCGTGTTTTCCGAACCCGACCGCACCGCCCGGTTCGTGGCCGAGGCCGACCAGGCGGTCAGTTTGGGAGGGGCCGCACCGGCCGATTCCTATCTGCGGGGAGAAGCGATGGTGGAAGCGGCGCTTCGGACGGGAGCGGACGCCATCCATCCCGGCTACGGGTTTCTGTCCGAGGATCCCGGATTTGCACAGGCGGTGATTGCTGCGGGGCTTGGGTGGGTGGGTCCGCCTCCCCGGGCCATGGCGCTGATGGGCGACAAATTGGTCGCCAAGGAGGTTATGTCCCGGGCCGCGGTCCCGGTGCTGGCATCGGTGCGGGTGGGAGATGACGACTGGCCGGAAAGGTCCTCCGCTTTGGGCTTTCCTTTAATAATTAAGGCCGCGGCGGGAGGCGGCGGCCGCGGGATGCGGATGGTCAACTCAACCGAAGAGATGACTTCAGCCGCCGAAAGCGCCCGGCGGGAGGCGGCGGCGGCATTCACCGACGGTCGGGTGTTTGTCGAACCTTGGGTGTCTGATCCCCGGCACATCGAGGTCCAGATCATGGCTGATCGTCACGGCAACACCGAGGCTCTGTTTGAAAGGGAGTGTTCCATTCAGCGCCGTCATCAAAAGATCCTGGAGGAGGCGCCGTCGCCCTTCGTCGATTCGTCCCTGCGCCGGCGGCTCACCGAGACCGCGGTGGCCGCCGCTCGGGCGGTGGATTACGAGGGCGCCGGGACGGTCGAGTTCATCGTGTCGGCCGAAGGCGACTTCTGGTTCTTGGAGATGAACACCCGTTTGCAGGTGGAGCATCCCGTCACCGAAGAGATAACCGGCCTAGACCTGGTGCGCTTGCAGATCGAATCCGCCCAGGGCCTTGATCTGTCCGGGCCGCTGCGGG
>CBDCRL010000002.1:0-6856 GCA_965220995.1 Acidimicrobiia bacterium
GTGGACGATAACGTGTACCAGAGCAACGACCGGAGCGTCACCATCAGCCACATCGCCGTCTCCGCCGATTCCCTCTACAACGGCATCACCATTGCCAGTGTGACGGCCACGGTGGTGGATGATGACACGGGCAGCATCAGCATCAATGATTTGGGCGGCGTCGCGGTGACCGAGGCCACTGGAGCGGGCCGCACCGATACCTACACGGTGCTGCTGGCCAGCCAGCCCTCCGCCAATGTGGAGATTGCTGTGGCCTCCGCTGATGGCGGAGCAGCGACAGTGAGTCCGGCCGCCTTGACCTTCACCACCAGCAATTGGAACACGGCCCAGACAGTGACGGTCACCGGGGTGGACGACAACATGGACCAGAGCAGCGACCGGACCGTGGCCATCAGCCACAACGCCACCTCAACAGATACAGGTTATAACGGTGTCAGCGCCTCCGTCACCGTCACAGTCATGGATGATGACACCTCATCCATCGCCATCAACGAGGCCGGCGGTGTCATGGTGACAGAGGCAACCGGCCCGGGCCGCACGGATCGCTACACGGTCATGCTGTCCAGCCAGCCCAGTGCCAGCGTGGCCATTGCCGCAGCCTCTGCTGATGGGGGAGCAGCGACGGTGAGTCCCGCTACCTTGACCTTCAACGCCAGCAACTGGAACACCGCCCAGACAATGACGGTCACCGGCGTGGACGACAAGGTGGACCAGAGCAGTAACCGCACCGTAGCCATCAGCCACAACGCCACCTCAACGGATACAAGTTATAACGGCCTCAGCGCCTCTGTCACCGCCACGGTGGTGGACAACGACCTGGCAGGTGTCACCATCACCGAGTCCGGTAGTCCGCCTGCCACCCTGGTGGACGAGGCCGCCGGTGGTCTCACCGATCACTACACGGTGGTGCTCAACAGCCAACCCACCGCCAATGTGCAGATTGCCGTGACACCGGGTGATGGGGGAGTAGTGACGGTGAGCCCGGCCACCTTGACCTTCACCACCAGTAACTGGCAGAGCGCCCAGACGGTGACCGTCACCGGGGTGGACGACGGGATAAACCAGAGTAGCGACCGGACGGTGACCATCAGCCACAACGCCACCTCCACCGATTCCCTCTACAGCGCCATCGGCATTGATAGTGTCACCGCCACAGTGAGGGACGACGACATCGTGGGGGTCAACATTATCGAGACAGACGGCACCACCATGGTCACTGAGGCCTCTGGTCCGACCCATACTGATCACTACACGGTGGCGCTGAGCACCCTTCCCACCTCCACTGTGACCATTGACATGGGATTGAGTACACCGGGAGCGGTGACCCTCTCCCCTGCCGCCTTGACCTTCACCACCAGCAATTGGAGCACGGCCCAGACGGTGACAGTCACCGCCGTGGACGATACGGTGGAGCAGCAACAGAGGCGGAGCAGGGTGACCATCACCCACCCCCTCGTCTCAAGCGACGCGAGATACACCGCCATCCCCACCCCCCGGGTCACCGCTATTGTGGTGGATGACGACAGTACAGGAGTCACCCTCAACCGTTCCGCCTCCGACCCCATCACCGTGACGGAGGCGCCCGGTCCGAACCATAGCGAGTCCTACACCTTGGTGATGACTGCCCAGCCCACAGGTGGTAACCTGACCATTGCGGTGGCGTCCAGCGATCCGACAGCAGCGACGGTCTCCCCTGCCACCTTCACCTTCACCCCCTCCAACTGGAACACCCCCCAGACGGTGACAGTCACCGGGGTGGACGACGGGGTGGACCAGAGCGGTAATCGCACCGTCACCATCACCCACACCACCACCTCGGACAATGGGCAATACAGAAGCCTTGCCATTTCCCATGTGCTGGCCACGGTGGTGGATAACGACATGGAGGTGAGCATCACCGCTGATGACCATGATGGAACCATCACCGAGGGGGAGGCGGCACGCTTCACCTTGACCGCTACACCCGCCCCTGCCGCAGAGCAGACCATCGATGTCAATGTGAGGATCACCGACAGCGGCCAATTTGCCGTCACTAGCCAGATCGGCAGCCGGGTGTTCACCATCACCCCGTCCGGCACTCTCAGCTTCTCCATCCCCACCGAAGAGGACATGCATCCCGAAGGGGATGGGAGGATCACCGCAACGGTGGAAACCGGAAGGGGCTATCGACCCCACAGCAGCAATGCCTCCGCATCCATCACTGTCGCCGATAATTTTGATGCTCTCCCCTCGGTGACCCCCTCTACGGAGAGGCTGACAGTGACGGAAGGGGACAACGCCTCCTACACCATCGCCTTGGATGCACAGCCTGTTGATGATGTGGCCGTGAGCATCACCGTCAAGGGAGAAGACGGCACTGTCCTCACTTCCACTGCCACCAGTCCGGCGAGGAGCCCACGTGACGTCTCCAGCAGGGTGGATGGTGAAGCCGTTGTCAACGTCAATCCCACCCTCTTCACCTTTACACCAACAGACTGGAGTACTCCCCAGGCCGTCACCATCACCGTGCCCGCAGGGGAAGGATTCGCTGGCCAGACCATCACCCTCAGCCACACCGTCGCACGGGGCAACCATCAAGGCCCCATCACGGATGTGCGGGTGAGGGTCACCACAGATGCTGCTCTGGTGGACAACCAGAACAGGGCATGGCACCTCCGCTTTGGCCGCACCGTCTCCCAGCAGGTGGTGGATGCCCTGCAACAGCGCCTGAGCGCTCCTCCTGCAGTAGGCCTGCAACTCACTGTTGCAGGCGAGACTGTCACCAGCCCCACGGCACCACCTCCCCTGCTGGAGCATGAAGGGTTACTCTCCAAGGCCCTGGGCTTCAACACCGTCACTTCCCAGACGTTGCTGGAGGGCTCCTCCTTCAAGTTCGCTCCACCCCAGCAGGAGGATGCACCCCGTCCGGGCTTCTGGGGACAGGGCGCCCTGTCCTCCTTCGATGGGGAAGAAGACGCCTTTTCCCTGGAAGGCGATGTGACCACACTCCTGTTGGGGACAGACTGGAGCACTGGCCGCTGGCAGGCTGGCGTCGCCCTCAGCCAGTCCTGGGGGAGCGGCTCCTACCAGGGGGATAACGATGACATCGCTGATGGCCGCATCAGCAACATCCTGACAGGCCTCTTCCCCTATGGCCGCTATGCCCTCACCCCACGGCTCGGCCTCTGGGCCACCGCCGGCTATGGATGGGGGGAACTCTCCCTCGCACCGGACGGCGAGGATGCTGAGTACAGCCTCAGCACCACCATGGCCATGACGGCCGCCGGGCTGGATGGGGCGCTCCTCGATGGAGACAATGGGGCCGGCATCACCCTCAACGCCACCGCCGATCTGATGACGGTGAAGACCACCTCCGAAGAGGCGGATGGCCTCCCATCCTCCGAAGGCGCCCTCTCCCGACTCCGCCTCGGACTGGAGGCCGCCAGGCACTTCCCCCTCCCCCAGGGTGCTTCCCTCCTCCCCTCCATGGAGCTGGGCATGAGATACGACAGCGGCGATGCAGAAACCGGCTATGGACTCGATCTGGGGGCCGGTATCCTCTGGAGCGCTCCGGAGTATGGCATCAGCGGCGAACTCAAGGGTCACACCCTCCTCACCCATGGAGAGGAGGAGCTCCGGGAGCACGGCCTGGCCCTCTCCTTCTCATGGGAACCCGACCCATCTGATCGAGGTCCCTCCCTCTCCCTGAGCCACACCATGGGCGCCACCGCATCCGGTGGCATGGATGCACTCCTCAATCCCACCACCATCCAGGTGCTAGATGCTTCCCCCAGCAATGGCCAGCAGTTTGGCGCAGAGTTGGCCTACGGCTTCCCCGCCTACAAAGACCGCATCACCCTCACACCCGCTGTCGCTCTGGCACTCTCCACCACCACCAGAAACTACAGCCTCCTCTGGTCAGTGGCACCCTATACCCAACACCAACACCAACAGGGCACACCATGGGAAGTCTCCCTGGAGGGGGAGCGGCAAGAGCAGAACTCCCCCTCACCCGCAGACCACTCCCTCAAGCTACGCTTCTCCACACTCTTCTGACCTCTGACCACACAAATCATGCCTTGGCTGGGGTCGCTTGAATCCTTGTGGCGTCCCCACTGGCCTTAATCGAAAAGGCGATTATCCCCTCACCACAAGTACGTCTCAAAACCGTCTTAAATGAGATTATCCTAGCAAAACTGACTTGCCCCATTCAAGCCAGACTGTGCTAGAGTAGCCACATTGCAGCTTTCCTAGCCATGAAGCACCCTTCCAATCCAATACCACCACAAGGCACCAAGAGCCCTGTTCTTAGTGGCGATAGGAACTTGTTTGAAGAACTATTGAAAGCAGCAGTTTCAACTGAAGATGAATCAACTAAGGAAACACTGGAAAACCTCGCAGTGCCTTGCGGAAGAGGTTAGAATGGTGAGGAATTGAATGAGAGGCTATGTCGAGCAAGGAGCGTCAGCTGGATTTTGGCGATTATGAGCGCAGCTTTGTGAAGAAGCAGACCAGGCGAGAGAGGTTCCTGGCAGAGATGGAGGAAGTAGTGCCGTTCTCGGAACTGATCAGGATGATAGAGCCTTTCTATCCCCGTGTCGGTCTCCAAGGAGGAAGGCCGCCGTATCGGCTGGAGGTGATGTTGCGCATTCACTTGATGCAGAACTGGAATTCCCTCAGTGACGAGGCGATGGAGAATGACTTGATTGATATTCCCTGCATTCGCCGTTTTGCGGGAATCGATCTTGTGACAGGGGACATCCCGGATGCCACCACTATCTTGGCGTTCCGTCACTTTCTGGAGGAGTGCCATGTTGGAGAGAAGATCTTCCAGACCGTAGTGGAGCACTTAAGCAAGAAAGGTCTGCTGGTGAGGGAGGGCACCGTTGTGGATGCCACTGTCATTCACGCTCCCACTTCTACCAAGAATCGTAAGAAGGAAAGAGATCCAGAGATGCACCAGACCCGCAAGGGCAACCAGTGGTTTTTTGGCATGAAGGCGCACATTGGTGTGGATAAAGACTCAGGATTGATCCATTCGATAGTAACCACTGGTGCCAACGTCCACGATGTGACCATGGCAGCAGAATTGCTGCATGGAGAAGAGAAGGTGGTCTATGGCGATGCGGGATATCAGGGCCTGCACAAGAGAGAGGAGATGGCCGGACGAGATGTGGAGTGTCGCATTGCGATGAGACGGGGCCAGCGTCGCCGACTGCGCCGTCAAGATTCAGAAGAGCAATTACTCCATTGGGTAGAGAAGGCCAAAGCCCATATCAGAGCCAAAGTGGAGCATCCGTTCCGTGTGCTCAAGCAGCAGTTCGGCTTCCAGAAAACCAGGCTGCGAGGCATGGCCAAGAACCACTGCAAAATGATGGTTTTGGCAGGTCTAACCAATCTCTATCTGGCAAGAAATAGATTATTAGCAATGGCAGCATAGACGTGGGAGTAGTGTGTCAACGCACTGCTTTCACGGTGTTATTAAGAACCATGAAGGCCATTGAGAAGCGAAATAAGGCCTTTTGACCCAGAAAACGCTCTGTCAATTACATAATTCAGCTTTCTCCTTCTTATTATTGGCTTGAATCGGGGTTTTCCAGCGTTTCCCTAATACTGAAGAAGATTGACCATTTTAGAAAACATCTTATCAGAAATCTTTCTATTATTGTGTCGAAAATCAAACTCTCCTAGATATTTAGGTAAATGCTTTTCTGATACATGAATATGCGTTCCTTTGATGCTTCTCTTTAACTGTGACCAATAGCTCTCAATGCTATTTGTGTGGATGTTTCGATTTGCATATTCTTTTGTGCCATGATTTACTGTGTCATGAATAAATCCTTGTTTATTGAGATGAGTGTAAGCCCACCATTCATCGGTATAAATTGATGATCCTTTGGGAACTTCTTGATGAATAATCGACTCAATAGTTTTGCGTTTTGCATCTTTAATGACTTGAGTTTTAACATTTCCTTCACGTCCTTTGATTCCCATAACCACAGCCTTTCCAGCAGCACCACGTCCACGCTTTCCTGGCTTCTTGCCACCAATATAAGTTTCATCTGCTTCTACTTCCCCAAATATCTGCCCAATGTTCATAGTGCCCATTAACTTACGAATTTGATGAGCTATTCTCCATGCACATTTATAGGTAACTCCAAGTTGACGCTCTAATTCTTTTGCTGCAACTCCATGACGTGTAGTCGTAAACAAATACATAGCAAAGAACCATTTGCTTAAAGGAGTTGTTGATTTCTCGAAGATCGTCCCAACACAAGGATAAACATGTTCACCACAAAACTGGCAAGCATAGGCACGTCGCTTGCTGATCCGATGGTACTTGGCCTTACGCTGGCAAGCTGGACAGATTGGTTCCTTACCGTAGCGCAACTCCATGATCTTGTCTAAGCAGGCTTCATCATTAGGGTAGTCCTTCTGAAACTGGTTGAAGGTGTAGGTGGCTGCTGGCATTGGGAATCCTTTCATTAGCCTCTATTATATCACGGCTTAGAGCAGTTGTCAAGCACTTGGTTGAATTGATTGCTTTTGATTCAAATAATAAGGTGTTTGTCTTCTTACAGCAAGTAAATATCAAAATCGTCTCAGACTTGAGACGTACTTGCTGTGAGGGGATAAACGCCATCGAAAATATCCCCCTTTGTTTTAGTTTGAGACTGTTACCTCTGATGTTGACGTCGCAGGCGACCACCTTTGCTGTGGCAGACCAGACCCCATGGAGCTTGCTGCTCATGCTCCCCTTGGTACACCAATCAGGTGGGGGGGGCACCCCCCTTGTTGAGGCTGGACGCCGTGGGATGGGCTTTGTGTCAGTGGCGTCAATCATCAGCACCTCTGGCTCTGGGGCATCAGGCGGCTC
>CBDCRL010000003.1:0-2761 GCA_965220995.1 Acidimicrobiia bacterium
ATTCTTCGACTATCTGGTCGATCCAACCGCTGCCATCGTCCACGGTCGGGACAATAGCCGTTTTTCCCTGAGTCGCTGCCTTTCTACGGGGCGCTCTCGCCCTCAGTTTGGGAGGTGGACAGGGGCCAGTCGTCAGATCCAGATGGAGGAGATGGGAGCGGCGTGGATGCGGTTGGCTATCTGGAAGGTGTCGGGACGGGTGTGCAGCACCAAACCGGTTGTGAACCGGTCGCCTAGGGTTTGGCTCAACCAGACTAGGTGTCGGGCGTCTCGGGTTTTGATGTCGGAGGCGGATTTGACTTCGATACCGATGATGCGACCACCTCCCAGTTCGGCGATGATGTCGATTTCTCGGCGTCCGTCTTGCTCACGGAGATGGGACAGTCGATAGCGGGTCTTCGCCACAGTGGCCTCGGCACGCAACTGGGCCACAACGAACGTTTCGATCATGCTGCCGAGCAGGTTTGGCGAGGCCAACACGTCGTCAACCGTCACCCGCAGGATCCCGCCCAGCAGACCCGAGTCCACCACGTACCGTTTCGGTGTGCGACTTAGGCGTTTGAGACGGTTGGTTGACCATGCCGACAGATGGTCGATCACCATGAGTTCGCGTAGCAGATTGTCGTAGCTGACCGCCGTTTTTCTGCTTACCCCGGCCGTGTCGTACAGTTTCTTGTGGTGGGTGGCGCTCGCCGAGCTCACCGCGCATGCTTCCAGATACTGTCGTAATCTGACCGCGTCGGGGCTGGTGTTGTGCAGACGAGCGTCACGTAGAACAATTTGATCGGCGTAGCTTTCCAGCCAGGCGCGGGCGGTGCGTTCACCAAGTTGCAATGCAGGCTCGGGGAAACCACCGCGCAGGGCCATTGTCAGATAGTCACGCAGATCCAACACCGGATTCACCGGTGCGGGGGGTGGCCTGCCCGAAGCTATCCGGTCGATGAAAGCACCACCGTGATAGCCGATTTGCTCTGCCACTGTCAGGGGTTGCATGTTGACCATCACCACCCTGCCGGTCCCGGGCCACAACCGATCCGATGAGTCCCGTCGGTTGGAGCCGGTGATGAGGAACCGTCCCGGACGGCGGTTGGTGTCCACCGCCCGCTTCACCGCGGCCAACACCTGTGGCGCCATTTGCCACTCGTCCAACAACACCGGCTCGGGACGGTCGCGTAGAGCAGCGTCGGGACTGGCGTGAAAAGCGGCGGCATCCGCGGAATCGAGCCGTACAACACTGGTGGCCAACCGAAGAGCAGTAGTGGTCTTACCACAGGCGCGAGGCCCGACCACCATCACCGCCGGTAACTCGGCAAGATACTCCTCCAACAAGCCGTCCACCAACCGCGGCACGTAACCTTCCATAACCCCCACCATGCTACTCCCGCTCTTACGCGGCAGCGGTTCCCTATATTACGCGTTCATAACAGCAGTTATCGGTTTGTCCCGGCTGCTCGTCGTTCCCTCACCAAAGGCATACTCCGCCGCGGCGGCGGAAGGATCACCGAAAGGCAAACTGCGATGCTACGCTCGATCGGAAACGGGGGTGAACATTGGGGTCGCCCCTGGTGATCGAGCATAGGGAGAGGTTCTTCCTACAGCTTCCAAGCCGACCAGGCCTTCGCTTTAGACTGGTTGTGGAGTCCTCTGATGGTTGGGAGTTATGATTTTTCCTGTTCGTCGAGCGGCTGGAGTTCCTACCCGAGGTGAGCCTTCGTTTCGGGTGCGACGCCGCTGTGTGGCGGAGTTGCCGCCTGTCATGGTGGGAAACACCCGATTCGTTGCCTACCGGACTCCTTTGCTGCGGTTCATCGCCGACTGGAACCGTTCGACTAACAAATCGAGCCTCATCGAAAACGGACCGTCCTATGGAGGGCCTGATCGATATCTGTTGCCCTCTTTGGCTTCGGTAGTTCATGCTCTGGTCGACCGGCACAGCATGTCGACACCCGATTGGGTGTGGGATCACCGCCTTGACGAGGACTGGGCTTTGTTCTGCGACCCGGAAGAATCTGGATCCTTTTTTTGGGAGCGGTCCGTGAGAGAGGCACCCCCCACTTGTGTTCACCATCGGGTCTTTTTCCACCGCAGGTTGCTGGACAAGGGCACACCCGACTGGTGGACGCCTTGGACCTAACTCCAACCCGTATCGTCGAGCTGTTGTTGGAGGTTGATGCCGAGCTCTATGCCCTCACGGACCGACATCATGACTTGCTGATAGCTGGTGGCGCTGCAATAGCTCTTCTTTGGGACGACCGGCGCATAACCAACGACGTGGACGTTGTCTCGGAGGGAATGACGCCACACCTGCGAACTGCTATCTCCCGTGTCGCTGGTGACTATGGACTCGAACCACATTGGTTCAACGACGCAGCCAAGCTGAAAGCACCCTCGCTCAAGGTGGATGAGCCTATCCTGGTTTTTGAGGGAGCCCGGCTACGGGTGTATGCTGCTCCGGCCGCCTATGTGCTTGCTATGAAACTGGTGGCGGGCAGAGATGTGGACAAGGAGGACATTCCCGCCTTGTTGAGAGCTTCCGGTTTGAAATCTCGGGAGGAACTCTACCGGTTGGTGGAAAACGCATAC
Source organism: Acidimicrobiia bacterium (assembly GCA_965220995.1). Lineage (GTDB taxonomy): Bacteria > Actinomycetota > Acidimicrobiia > Spongiisociales > ZC4RG35 > Bin76. The sequence goes on from CBDCRL010000003.1 coordinate 2,584, forward strand.
CCTCTTCGGGTTCTCCCCGCTTCAACGGGTTACATAATCGACCAAGCCTGGGAGAATCACGCAGGCCAAGCCGACGAATCCGACTAACTAGGAGACCTATCGCAGGTCAAGTTACCCGATAGATCCCCGCTTGTGGCATAGCAAACCAACGCAAGTGTTTCTTGACTATCGCCTGAGC
>CBDCRL010000004.1:0-1298175 GCA_965220995.1 Acidimicrobiia bacterium
TCGTGGTCGTCGTGATCTCTTCCTGCACCCCACTCCAAGGGATCCACAAAGTCACCCACTTCCAGCACCCGGCCTCCGTCTTCACGGACCGATTCGAGGGCCGCCGCCAGACTCTCCTCCAGGCCGAGGCCGTTCGCCACCACCAGATCCGCCTGCCTGAGCTTGGCGCCATCCTGGGATGACAATTGAAAATCGTGGGGATCGGCACCCACCGGCAACAGCACCTCAACTGTTCCGGTGTCACCCACCAGGCCCTTCACCACATCGCCCAAGATGGTGGTGGTGACAACCACATACAGGTCGTCGCTCGGTGTAGCAGCCTCCTCCGCCTCCGAAACCGGTGCTTCTGTCAAGGTCGTTTCCACCGGTTCGTCCTCGGCCCCTGCGCAGCCGGCGGCTAGCAACATGACCGCCATTGCCGCCATCCATAGGCGGATTCTGGTTGGTTTCAGCATTGTGCATCCTTCCGCGATAGTGAGAATCGTTATCACTCTAGTAGAGCGGGAGTCCACTTGCGGCATAGAGCCTGCGGGTGGGTGATTGGGGGTCGCGAAAAACAGGGTGGCTGATGGCTTGACTTTGTCGCCGGGACGGCACATAGTGATAGGTGTCAAGCACCTCCCGGTCTGTTCCGACGTCGTCCGGACCGGCCGCAGGGACAATATCCTCGGGAAAGCGAAATCCCCGTTCTGTATGGTGGATTCGCGTCCCGACCCCAGGAAAGGTGGTGGCGGGGGTGGGTCCCTCGGGACAGGGATTTCGGGGGCGTTTTCGCGAAATAGTGTTTGATTTCACAGGTTCTCTTGGCCGCCCGGCCCCTACCCGCTATCCCTGTTAGCAGGACGTCCGTTTCTTGGCGGCGAACCGGAGTTTGACCGGCCTGGTCAAGCCCGGTTGTGGTGAGCGCGCCGACGAAGGGGAGGGTCGTAGCGGGGAGGAACCCGACGAGGTGGAAGGGAGCCGAGCAGTTCGGTGGTGACCAGGCTGATCCGGGCCACTGCTTTCTCGAAGGCCGCCTCGGTCCGCGCCGAGGTTTTCTGTATCCCGCTTACCTTGCGAACGTACTGGCGGGCGGAGGCTTCCACCTCCTCGGGGGTGGCCGCCGGTTCCAGGCCGCGCAGAATGGTGATGTTTCGACACATCCGCCCGATTCTATGGGGTCCGAACGCCGGGACGCCCCGCGGCGCCGCACCCTTCCGTCTCGATCTTCAGGTGGGAGGGAAGGGAAGCTGAAGCCAGGATGGTCGGGAGGAGGTTTCAATCTCCGCCACCCATTTCACCCACCAAAACCCCCGTCTCCCGGGGGCCACCAGACGGGCGGGAAACCCGTGTCCGGGGGTGAGTGGTTCTCCCCCCAGCCGGATGGCCAGCCATAGGCGGGGGAGGTCGGCCACGGGAAAGCGCCGCTGATATCCGGTGGCCGACCTCACCACCACACTTTCGGCATCGCCCGCTGTAACCAGTTGATCCAGGCGGATCCCTTCCCACTCCTGCTCCGAATACCACCCGCCGGTGCAGTCCAGCACGGCGGTGAGACGGTCGCGGGGCAGGTTCTCCAGATCGAGCAGGCTCAAGGTCCGTTCCCCCATCCTCAAGCGCCAGGCGGCGCCGTCGGTGTGCGGCGTCCGGTCGTTCAGCCAGGAAGTGACCGGCATCCGGGTGGGATCCCCCGAGCCACGTTCGTGCGAACCGGTGAAGCGGCGTTGGCCTCCCCGGAATCCCGTCGCCCGGACGGTCGCTTCCCATCCGGCCCACACCACGGCGGCCATCCCCACCAGCCCGGCGCCGCGCAGGAGCGCCCTCCGGCTCAGGTCGAAGCGGCGGGGACGGACCGGGTGCGAGCGGTAGTGCAGCCACATCACAACCACGGCCGCCAAGCCGCTTCCCACATGGATCTGCATCACCGTCAGAGGGCCCAGGCGGTCGGTCAATCCGGTGGCATGGGTAAGCCCCGATACCAGGGTGATGGTCACCAGGGATCCCAGCGCCACCGAGATCCAGCGGGTTTTCCTCCGCCTCGCCATGCCCCGGCGGATGATGGCCGATTTCCAAGGGGTCAGAAGCGCCACCGCCAGGGCCACCACCGCATGGATGGTGGTGGGATCCACCGGCCAATCGACACCGATGGCAAAGGAGAGGAGTCCGGTCAGGGCCGCCAGGGGCAGAAGCATGGCCAGGGCCAGATTGGTGCGGCGGCCCGAGGCGGCGGAGCGGGAAGGGCTCATCCTCAGACGGCTAGGTTGGGCAGTTCCAGGTTTGCCATCCCTCACCCTCATAAACCAGGTAGGCGGCCACCGCAGTGTTGGCGACGGGATCGGAGGGATCGTACCCGCGGAATCCGGCCAGTTGAGCATGATCAGGCCAGAAAGCCGGATCGTGTTGAAAGAGCCCTATCCGCCCGGTAAGGGGATCGATGGCCTGAGGATCGAATCCGGACAGACACCAGGCCACCCGCAACGCCCGCAACACATCGTCCTCCAAGAAGTACCGGGAGGCAAGATCGGTGATCTGGGCCGAGGTGAGGGTCTTGCGTCTCAAGAAGGGCGCGTCCCACGGTCCGGTCTCTGCTCCCGGCTGGTTCGTTCCGATCTCCTCCGTGAAATCAGACAATCGGTCGGAACCCGGTTCCGGATCCACCGAAACCGGGCCGGGGCCGGCGCTGAGAGCCGATACCAACACCTGCCCGGCCGCCCCACCCGCGCCGGCGCCGTGCAGCCCGAAGGTCACCTGTTCTCCCGGAAACACCGGGGCGGGACGGCGGCGGGAAAACAGGTTGAAGAGTCCCAGCATCGTCAGAACCAATACCACCAACGAAATGCTCACCCAGATGGCGCGCCGCCGTCTCAGCTGTTGCAGCCAATCCCTTTCGGGCTGGTCGAAGGTTCGGCCCTGGGTCGAGGTCATGCCGGGAAAGCGGCGACAATCCTTTTCCGGGCCTGCGCCCAAGCCCGATTCTTCATGTCCAGAAAGCCCGAGTGGCCGCCACGGGGAAGGAGCGCGGCCTCGGCCCGGTCTCCGGCCGCGGCCGCCGCCCGGGCGAAGGCGGTGGAATGCTTTGGGGGAACCACGTCATCGTCCTCGCTGTGGATCAGCAGGCTGTCGACTCCCAGGGGGACCAGCCGGCGGGGAGAGGCGGCCTGGGGATCCTGGCCCACCAGGTAGGCGCGGTCCAGGACGCTGTCGGGTCGGAGGCGAGTTATGCCGGCCAGAGAAACCGCCAGGCGGGGAGCGTGACCCCACCGTTTCCACCAAAGCGATGCCGTCAGAGCCAGATTGCCGCCCGCCGAGTGTCCCAGAAGGGCCACCCGGTCCCCATCCAGTTCAGGCCGACGGGCGATCTGGTGATGAGCCTGCCGGGTGGCTTCGATGGTGACCGGGAACCGCCCGCCGGCGCGGGGCGGCAGGTACTCGAAGTTGTAGGTGGCATAGCCCCGGCCGGCCAGATCCACCCCCATCCCGTCCATTTGGTCTCTTCGCCACTGGCTCAGCCATCCTCCGCCGTGCAGCAGCACCACCACCGGATGGGGTCCATGGCCCTCGGGCAGCCTGAGATCTCCCTTCGCCCCTCCGGGGCCGATAATCGTCCGGGGATTGCCCAGCCGCCGATAATGGAGGTGGCGGATGGCCCACAAATATCCCTCGATTCCCCTCCCGTAAATGGTGCGAACACACACCGGGGACACCACCGAACGCTTTCGCCACTCCTCTCTTTCCAGGATGTTGGAGATGTGTACCTCCACGACGGGCAGTTCCACCGCCCCCAGGGCGTCGGCCAGGCTGAAGGAATAGTGAGTCAGGGCGCCCGGATTGATCACCACGCCATCGGTCTGTCCGGCCAGTCCGTGGACGTGATCGATGATGGCCCCTTCGCGGTTGGATTGATAATGAGTGATCTCGGCGTCCACCGACCGTCCCCAGGCGGTCAGCAACCGGACCAGCCGGTCGAGGGTGGTGCTGCCGTACACCTCCGGCTGGCGGGTTCCCAGAAGATTCAGGTTGGGTCCGTTGATCACGGCGATGCGCATTCCCATGGCCACCGAGGCTACTCACTTTCGGATATGGGGCCGGGGGACAAATGTTCGGACACAACCTGGTTGGCACTCTCCAAGGTTGACTCATCCAGGGCGCAATCGGATACCTCCGCCAGGGAGGTCAGTTCGGCCACCAGGGAGTCGGTCACCTGGACGGCGGTTATGTCCGGGCAGACGGCGCGCAGAGACCCGGTGGCGTCCGGATTCCAATCAAACGACAGCTCTCGATAGACCGGGCCGAGGACCCGGTTGATGGGATCCCGCCCGAACACCACCACCACCCCACCCACATGGGCCACCCCCCGGCGGAGGCGCTGCCCCACCCCCATCACTTTCCGGCGCCCCTCCAGGTTGACGCTGTACCGCCCCGGGCAGTACTCCCCGGGTATTTCCCCCACCCGCGCGTCGAACCCCAACTTCCGAAGGGCGCTCACCATGACCCGATCGATCAGGTTGAATCTCTCGGTTATTCCCGAAAGGGGATCAGCGGTGGGAATCGCCCAGGAGAAGGCCAGGGTTCCTTCGTGGAACACCGCTGCCCGACCACCGGCCAGCCGTTCCACCGCCTCATACCCCTGGGCGCGGCACGCCTGCACCGCCCGGTCATAACCCTCGGCCACCACATCCTGCCGCCCGAAGGCCACCACTCGGGCCGGCGTGTAAATCCGGAAGGTCTCACCCATACCGCCCAGGGCTACTTCGTCCAGGATGGCCCGGGACACCGCAGTGTCCAGGGCGGGATGATCGGGAAAGGAGTCACGCACCAGCCTGATCACCCGGGCCGGCGGTGAATCGTCCGGTCTCATGTCCCCGCAGAGTCAGGTGGGTCCGGAGCGGCGCCTGAGGGCCGGGCTAGCCGATGATGCTGGTCAGTTCGGCGGTCACCGACCACGATCGGTCGTCGCGCTGCCAAACACTCCAGTCCGAGGACCGAAGCGTCATCCCGGCTTCCACCAGTTGGCCGAGCGCCGCCACGAAAACGCGAAGCTGGCGGGGGAGGGGAAAATACTCATCCTCCTCGGTGATGTGGGCCAGTTCCACTCCCTGCCGGGGCGCCAAGGCTTCGACCACTTCCTGCACCAGGTGTTCCGGCGCCGAGGCCCCGGCCGTCACCCCCACCGTCCCGGCGTTCTTCAGCCAGTCATCACAGATGTCCTCGGCCCGGTTGATGCGATGGGCCACCGCGTCCTTATCTCTGGCGGTCCGCACCAGCGCCTGGGTGTTGGACGAGTTTTCCGACCCGACCACCAGTATCAGGTCGCAATACTCCGCCATGCTCAAAACCACCGACTGGCGGTTGGTGGTGGCGTAGCAGAGGTCGGAGCGACGGGCGGTCCAAAGGTTGGAAAACTGGTGCGCAGCCTCATCATGGACCGCTCCCCACTCGTGCATCCCCAAAGTGGTCTGGGCCAGGAGAGCCACCCGGTCGGGGTCGCGGGGTCGAAACCTCTCAATCCCCTTTTCCGGGGACACCAGCGTGATGGCCTGCGGGGCAACCGCCAAGGTTCCCACCGCCTCGTCATGGTCCTCGTGGCCGACGTAGAGAATGTCATAACCGTTCTTGGCCATCCTTTTGACCTCATGGTGGACCTTGGTCACCAGAGGACAAACCGAGTCGATCACTATCGCCGCCCGGTCGGTGGCGGAGACCGCCACCTGGGGCGCTGAACCGTGGGCGGACAACATGACCGGACGGCCCACGGGGACCTCGTCGATGTGATCGACGAACACCACTCCGGCCTTTTCGAAGCCCTTCACCACCCAATGGTTGTGCACGATCTCGTGATAGCAGTACACCGGCGGATCGAAGATGCGCACCATCCAGATCAAAGCCTTGATGGCCATCTCGACTCCCGCGCAGAACCCGCGAGGTTCGGCCAACACCACCCGTTCAACCATCCCATGTGATGTTAGACGTAAGTGGCGACCCCCGGGATCCTTGCCTTCGGCCGCCCCCGCGAAGGGTGGTTGGCCGAGGGGCGGATCCGCCATGGCGGCCCCCGACGCCGACCATTCTCACCCGGTGTGGTCGCTGCCCGTAGTCTTGCGTGTATGTCTTCGGGCAGAGCGGCGGTGGTGGCGGTGGTGGGCCGACCCAATGTGGGTAAGTCCACCCTGGTCAACCGGATAATCGGTCGGCGGGCGGCGGTGGTTCAGTCCCAACCGGGAGTGACCCGCGACCGGCGGGCCTTCGAAGCCGAATGGGCGGAGAGACATTTCGTGCTGGTGGATACCGGCGGGTGGGAGACGGACCCTTCGTCGCCTTTTTCCCGGGAGATCCGTCTGCAGGCGGAAGCGGCGGTCAACGGCGCCGACGCGGTGGTGTTCGTGGTGGATGGCACGGCCGCCCTCAGTGAGGACGATGAAGGCATGGCCAGGGTGGTGAAGCAAAGCGGCATGCCGGTGGTGGTGGCCGCCAACAAGGTGGACAATCTTTCCCAGGAGATGACCATTTCCGAGTATTGGGCACTGGGTTTGGGCGAACCGACGCCGGTCAGCGCCATTCACGGCCGGGGGGTGGGGGAACTTCTCGACCGAGTGTTGTCGATCCTGCCCGGCACGGAGGCGGATCCTGTGGATCAGTCTCGCCGGATTGCCATAGTGGGGCGTCCCAACACCGGCAAGTCCACCCTGGTCAACCTGCTGTGCGGTACCCGGCGGGTGATCGTTTCCGAAGTAGCGGGCACCACTCGGGATCCGGTGGATGTGGAGGTGGAGTTGGACGGGGTGACCTACCGACTGGTGGACACGGCCGGGATCCGCCGCCGCCTCCGCAACACCGAGGAAGCCGACTACTACGCGGTGTTGCGAGCCCGAGAGGCGCTGTCCCGGGCCGATGCGGCCCTGCTGGTGGTGGACTCCTTGGAGGGAACCACCTATCAGGATCAGAAGATCGCCACTGCGGCGGTGGAGGCCGGGACCGCTCTGGTGGTGCTGCTCAACAAGTGGGACGCCATTGATCCCGACCAGCGGGAACTCACCGAACGGTCGGTTCCGGCCCGGTTGGGGTTTGTTTCTTGGGCGCCCGTGCTTCGGATGTCTGCTCTTACCGGCGCCCGGGTGGGGCGGCTGGGTTCGGCAGTGGAGATGGTGTTGGCGAACTCGACCCGGAGGGTCCCGACGGGAGAACTCAACCGGTTGGTGGCCGGATGGGTGGCCGCCCAGCCACCGCCGCCCCGGAAAGGCCGCAGGTGCCGGATCATGTACGCCGTGCAGGTGGGGGTGGGGCCTCCCACCATCGTGCTTTTCACCGCGGGAGGATCACTGGCGCCCGAGTACCTGCGCTATCTGGAGCGGAAACTCCGGGAGCGTTACGACCTAGTCGGCACTCCGGTGCGGTTTGTGACCCGCCGGCGGGCGAAGGCTTCCCTATGAGTCATCGGGGATCTCATCTTCCCGAACGGGACGGGCCGGCGGAAAACAAGGAGTCCTATCCGATCGGGTTCAAAGTGACGGTGGGGTTGACCGCCCTGTACCTGCTCTATCGTCTGGCCCAGGGTGTGGCGTGGCTGATCTCCCAGGGGGGCGGTTGAGGATGGCGGGCGCCCTGGATTCCGCAGGGTATCCGGCGGATTGGTCGGGCTGGCCGGATTTGAACCGGCGACCTCTTGACCCCCAGTCAAGCGCGCTGCCAAACTGCGCCACAGCCCGATACGGCATCGGATTCTAACAGTCGGGGTTGGCCGACCGTCACCGGTAAAATGGGAAAGCTCCGGGGCCCGTAGCTCAAGCGGTCAGAGCAGCGGACTCATAATCCGTTGGTTGCAGGTTCGAGTCCTGCCGGGCCCACACCTTTCAACTGGTTACCTGAGGTTGCAAACATCACTAACATCCCGGGTCACCCGGCATATTGTCCCCCCTTCTGGTGCAGGATTCCGAATCGCACCGACCCTACAAGTATGAGTGGGTTTGATTCGCAGTCAAATCGGTGATTCAGGTTTAGGTGACGCCGCCCGGCCGCATAGCAGCGCGCCCTCCTTTCCGGCCGATCCGGGGGGCTGAAGACTCGACTCCAGCCGGGTCGAGGATGTACTCATCCAGCCGCTGTGCGCCCCATGCGGACAAATAGAAAGATCCGAATACCATATAACCTGCCGATGCCCCATCACGATGTCGACCACCTGACCGTTCCGGACAGGGTTGACAGTGGCTCGATGCCTCCGGCTGCGAGAGCGGCGCTGGTAATTGGTCTGATCTACCTATTCCTGGTCGGCGTCTCATCCCTCGAGACCGGCATCAAACTCCTGGGCGCCGATGCCCAGGAGACCCTCTTCTCCACTGTCAGGAACCCGCTCGCCGGGCTGTTCGTCGGGATTCTCGGCACCGTGCTGGTGCAGTCATCGTCGGCCAGCACATCGGTGATAGTCGGCCTGGTGGCCTCCGGCGTGCTGGGTTTCGAATACGCGGTGCCCATGGTGATGGGCGCCAACATCGGCACGACGGTGACGAACACGCTCGTGTCCCTCGCCCATCTCAGGCGGTCGGCCGAGTTCATGCGGGCTTTTGCGGCGGCGGTGGTGCACGACTTCTTCAACGTTGTCATCGTGGCGGTCCTTCTACCCCTGGAGTTGCTCACCGGTGTTATCTCCTCCCTTGCCGAGAGAATCAGCGAACCGCTGGTCGGGGCGGCAGGCACGGAGTGGAGGAGCCCCATCAAGGGATTGGTGAAGCAGCCGGTGGGCTGGCTCGAGGATCTGTGGAGCGGTCTCGGGGCAACCGGTGCCGCGCTCGGCACGCTACTGGTGGCTTGCGGGGTGGTAACAGTGCTTTTGGCGCTCGCATTCGTGACCAAGAACATGCGCCGGTTGGTGGCAAAACGCGTGGAGCGTACCCTGAATACGGCTCTGAGCAGGGGCAGCGGTTTGGTGGCTCTGACGGTGGGGATGGTTGTCACGATCTCGGTCCAGTCATCCAGCATCACCACCTCCATGCTGATCCCGCTGGCCGCCGCCGGGGTCCTGACGCTCCACAACGCCTACCCTGTCACCCTTGGCGCCAACGTCGGCACCACCATCACGGCCCTGCTGGCGGCCCTGGCGACCAGTAGACCCGAGGCGCTCACCATCGCTCTGGTGCACACGCTGTTCAACATCGGCGGAATCCTGTTGCTCTACCCGGTCACCGCCCTCCGACAGATCCCCATCCGCGGAGCCGAGATCCTGGCCCGGGTGGCGGTCGAGCGGCGCCTGCTGGCCGTGGTCTACGTGGCGGGCATGTTCATTGCCGTACCCTTCATCGGCGTGGCTCTGCTCGGCTGAACAGTTCCGTCCCTACGACCCCTTCAACGACGAAGTATGGGTGTCAGCCTATTCAGGCGTCATCCACGGCTACGCCGAGGGCGAGGAGGACCCGGTGTAGAACAAGCCACGCCTGAGGAGATCACCTTCAAGTGGTGTCCTCCGGGTGGCTGTAGCATGGTTCTCCGTGACCCAAAGCGGACCCGATACGAGCGGCAGCCCGGCAGAAGCCGTGTTCGAGGCCATGCGTATTCGACGGATGCACCGTGTCTTCACCCCCGAACTTCCCAGCGCCGAGGTCCTCGATCGACTTGTCTACGCGGCCGGCCGGGCGCAAGTCGCCCGCCCGGGCATCAGGCATCTCATCGTCGTAACCGACCCGCGGCTGGTGCGGACGGTGCGGCATGCCTGTCCGGGCTTCGTGAACAACGCCCCCGCCATCATCGTTATCTGCAGCGACCTCAAAAAGGCCCAGGAAGTCATGGGACCCCGGGGAGTAGAGGTAGTCACTCGGCTCGACTCCGGCGCCGCGGCCGGCTACATCACCATCGCCGCTCCCACACTCGGAATCGGGGTGTGCAAGGTAACCAGTTGGACAGAGGAGGTGGTCCAAGCCATCTTCGGACTTCCCGACCATATAAGGCCGGAAGTCATGATGGCGATCGGGATACCCGTCAAGAACCACCCCAAGCCCGTCAGAGGATTCCACCCCGACGTCCACCACAACCTCTACGGACAGGATTGGAGCAACACACGGTGAGCGAGGCCAGGCACGACGATCCTCTCTTCGACTTCATCCTCTACCTGATCACCTCCGCTCGTATCACCCTCGACGAGAGGGCCATATACGGTTCATTCCGACTCATCGAAGGCGCCAGCCGTCTCATCGAAGCAGCCGAGGAGATACCGGGACTGGAGGTGGACGACTTTCTCCGAACCATGCGGACCTCCATCGACCAGAACAAGGCCCGAATGATGCTGGAAAAAGACGCCTACCGGAACTGGCTCACCGACCTGGCAACCGGCCTGGCCTCCGAATCCGTAAAGCGAAGCATGGAGGATAGCTGACATCCAGGGGGTCGGCGTCCTCGGGAGCGAAGTGTGTGGCCTGTGGTCCGCCGGTCGTGACCTGCGGATCCGTGGGCGCAGCCTCGGACTCTCTTGGTGCAGACACGGCCTTGTTGAGCTTCGGGAACTGGGGACATTCTTGAGCATTAAGGAGGCTGCGCGTAATTGTGGGGAGCGGGTTTGGGAGGGGGTCCTTGGTTAGGGGTTGAGGCCTCGCTGGATTCGCTTTTTCCGCATCCTTTCGCAAAAAATGCGCAACAACCGGTGTCTGAACCGCCCCGGGTTTATCGGAGAGTGTTTTGTGTGAGTAGTTCTCCGGTTCTTGGTGGTGGTTTACTGTAGTGGTTGGCCTCCTTTTCGGCGGGTGGGATGTGTCCGATTGGTTCGAGTTGTCGTCGGTGGTTGAACCAGTCCATGTATTCGAGGGTGGCGTACTCGATCTGGTCCAGGTCCCGCCAGGGTCCTTTCTGGCGGATCAGTTCGGTTTTGTACAGGCCGATGACCGATTCGGCGAGGGCGTTGATGCCCCTATAGTCAAATTTTGGGTTTAGGGGTGGTGTGTTGTCGGGTTTTGTGGTCGGTCATGACGCGTTGGTAGACCTCGCGGGCGAGGAAGCGTTTCAGGCAGCGGATGATGTCCTTTTTGGAGAGGCCTTCGGTGGTGCGACGAGCGACGTAGTCGATGGTGGGTTGGTGGAATCGCGTTCGTACGATGGTTACTCGGTACAGTGCCGTGTTGGCTTGACGGTGTCCGCCTCGGTAGAGGCGGTGCCGGCTGGTCTGTCCTGATGAGGCCGGGATCGGGCAGGTACCGCAGAGTTTGGCGAATGCGGCTTCGGAACGGATCTGTTCGGGGTTGTCACCGAACACGATGAGAAGCTCCGCGGCGGAGTCGGCTCCGATGCCATATGCGTCTCGTAGTGTTGGGGAGGCTTGGGCGGTGAGTTCGTCGAGCACCGCGTCGTGGGAGCGGATTTCTGTGTCGAGGTGGAGCCAGCGGCGTGCTAATGCTCTCAGTGAGTGCTTCGCCGAGGTCGTGGTGCTGTTGATCGTGGCGATCCGAAAGCGGGCGCAACGGTTGATGAGTGCTTTGTTGGAGAGCCCGTCTAGGGATTCGCGCAGCCCGGTGGGGGTGTTGACGATGAGAGCCTTGAGGGTGATGATTGCGGTGGTTCGGCCTTTGCGGGCGGTGTCTCTGGCTATTTTGACCTGGCGGATCATCTCCACCAGCCCGTCAGCGGTCTTGGGAATCGTGGTCGAGGTGCCGGCCAGGACCGACCGTGCGGCCGCTTCGGCGTCGATGACATCGTACTTGCCGTTGCTGTGCCGTGAGCGCCGATCACCCCGGTTCACCTCAACAACTCGATGGCCGCAGCGTCGTAGGTAGCTGGTGAGCCCAGCACCGTAACTGCCGGTGCTCTCGATCCCGAACCGGTCAACCAGGCCCAACTGGTGTGCCCATGCTTCCAACCGGGCGTAACCGCCGCGGTCCGCGCTCACTGCCCGGTCTCCCAAAAGGGTGCCGTGCTGGTTGATCGCTACCGCCACATGGATGTGCTTGTGAGTGTCGACCCCGATGATCACCTTGTCCAACGAAACATCGGATGCGATACTGGTCATAATGTTTCCTCCTACGGGTGGAAAACGCCAGCTGGTCCGGGATCGGCGGACAAGACTGTGATGAGTCGGTTTCATTACCAGGCCCCTATTGGGTCACTGCCTTCCCGGACAGCTGGCCGTGCTTTAGATGCCGCCGAGCCGGGCCGACAGATCAACGCAAAGGCACTCTGTGGCCAGTCGTAGCAAGAGTCAGACCCGACCCAACAACCCCACCATTATTCATCACAGTCATACGAATCGCCCACCGTTCCGACCGATGGTGATATGCCCCTTTTCGGCTAGGCGGTCGGTGTAGCGAATTGACAGATATTGACCGCCGGCGTCGCATGTGATGCACCAGGCGTCCTCCGGGTTCGCCCCGCCGTGCCCCAGATGGCCTGTTCCAACGCGTCAAGCGTCAGATCGGCTGCCAGGGTGGTGGCTGTTCGCCATCCGACGATGAACCTCGAAAAGGCATCGATCACGAACGCCGCGTAAACGAATCCCGACCAAGTGGAAACATAGGTGATGTCCGCTAACCACAAGCGATCAGGCGCTGACACGTTGAACTGGCGATCCACCAGATCAGCCGGTCTCCGAGCGTTTTTGTCAGAGACCGTCGTGCGACGTTTTTGGACGCTCCACTGTGCACCGCGCCACCCGGATCCCTTCCCGATGCAGCTGCCGCCACACCCCCCAAAGCGCCGTACACCCCAAAGTTCTCCTCATGGACCCGGCGAACCATCGGTCTCAGCCTCGGCGTCGCGGCGGGAACGAGCCGAACACCGCCCCGGCTCGCGCCGGCGGCGTTTGTGCTCGCAGACAGGTGGAAAGGGGCGCATGGGCAACTCGGCACAGATCGGCTCGACCCCAAAAGCGTCGCGGTGTTCGTCCACAAACGCGGTCATCTGCTCGGAAGAGCGGTCGAAGCATCCGCCTGGGCGAAATACGCGGACGCTTTCCAAAAGTATCTCATTAACCCGCCGCAGCTCACGGTTCTCACGCCGCAACTCCTTCAACTCTCCCAACTGCTCAGTGGTCAAACCCGACCGAACCCCTTGATCAGTCTCTGCCCGACGCACCCATTTACGCAACATCTCCGCAGAACAACCAACTTTCTCAGCAACCGAACAAATCGCCGCCCACCGCAAAACGATGCTCACCCTGCTGAACATGCACAAGCCGAACCGCGCGTTCCCGCACCTCCGGCGAATAACTACTAGGTCTTACCATAAATCTCCATCCTCTCAAGATAGAAAGTCTCCGGAAAACCCGGTGCGATTCACCGGTGGCTGCCCCGGAAGTATCGGTGTCCCAGTAGCTCAAACCTGCGGTGGAGTTTGTGGACCCGGAAATGCATCCCCCGGTCAATCCGGCCACGTTTGCGCCCTGCGGCCCCGACACCGCGCCGATGGCATAATTGGCCCGCAGCCGAGGCCACCGCGGGCGCCGCAATGGGCGGCAGCGCCGATCAGGCCGCCGGCGGTCGATCGCATTATCCCGTTGGTTTGCACGTATGCGGCCCCGTTCAACGTCACCGATCCGGTGGCATAGGTTGCCCTGATCCGTCCGCCGGGCCAGTAGCCCACCAAGCCGCCCGTAAATCCATCCCAAGTGCTCACGTTGCCGGTGGCGTAGCTCGCCGCGACCCCCGACCAGTTCAGTATCCCGACCAGTCCGCCGACGTAATCCCTGCCGGACACGTCGCCGGTGGCGTAGCTCTCGATCACGAAGCCGTAACGCCAGTTGGAGCCGGCCAGACCGCCCACATAGCCGCCGCCTGATACGGGCAGATGGGAATACACGCCGCTCACGCGGTCTCTCTCCACATCGCCGGCCAGCGCTCCCACATGTATATATCCTCGGACCTGACTGTCCGAGTTCGTTTTGGTCAGCCCGAAATTGCGCACGTGCGCGCCGGGTCCGATGTAGCCGACCCATTGCCGGCCTACAGCCGGCAATCCCGGCTAAACGAACGACCAACCGGTGGAGTTCTCTACAATGGCTTTTCAAGGTCAATTCTGACCCATCGGCCCAAATTAAATAAAGGAGGTCTGCGTCGTATGAGAGCGCATACCGACCATGAGTGTGATACTCATGAGCATCACGGGGATGAACCCGGTCACGTGCATGATCCCCATGAGTGCGACGACCACGAACACCACGGGCACTAACTTCTAGGCCCGCAAAGGCTCAAAGTGGCTTCGGTTCTTGGTAGCCGGAGCCACTTTTTGCGTATGCCCGGCGGAAAACGGGGAGGCTGAGAACCCCCCTTGGCCGGGGATTTACCGCCCTGGCTATCCGAGGGGTTTCGAGCGGGCTATCAGGTGTTCCACGTGATGGTCCTCAAGGCACCCTTCCACCGTTTCCTCTACCTGAAGGGTGACATGATCGATCCCGTATTCGTGGTGAACGATCCGTCTGAGACTGCGCAGCAGCGCCTCGTTGCTTCCCTCGAAGGAGGGATCGATCAACACATGGGCGGTGAGGGCCTCCAGTCCTGAGGAGATGGTCCAGACGTGAACATCGTGGATCACGGTGACGCCCTCGACATCCTCGATGTCGCTGCACAGTTTGTAGACATCGATGTGATCTGGGACGCCTTCGAGGAGCACCTTGAACACTTTGACCGTCAGGCGCCAGGAACTGTGGCCCACCAACAGGGCGATCACCACGCTCAGGATGGGATCGACGATCGTCCACCCCAGGGTGACGATGATGATGCCTGAGATCACCACTCCCACCGAACCCAGCAGGTCGGCCATCACATGCCTCAGAGCGCCCTCCACATTCATGCTGTGCCCTGACGATCGGTGCAGCACCCAGGCCGCCGCCACGTTCACCAGCAGTCCCAGAATGCCCACCACCAGCATCAGGCCGCCCTCGATCTCGGGGACATCCCGAATACGGTGGTATGCCTCGAACAGCACCCAGGCGGCGATCAACCACAAGCTCAGGGCATTCAACATGGCGGCCAGCACCTCGGCGCGCCGGTAGCCGAAAGTTCGTTCGGCCGAAGGCGGACGTTCCGCAAACTTCATGGCGAACAGGGCCAGGGCAATGGACATGGCGTCGGTGACCATGTGACCGGCGTCCGACAGCAGGGCCAAGCTGCCGGACAACACCCCACCCACCACCTCCGCCATCATGAACCCGGCAATCAGCACCAGGGCGATGGTCAAGTTGCGTTTGCTGGCCCCCCGCAGGTCGTGGTGGTGTCCGGAGTGGTCGTGTCCGGAATGGTCTGTGTGGTCGTGGTGGTCGTGTCCGGAATGGTCTGTGTGGTCGTGGTGGTCGTGTCCGGAATGATCGTGCTCCGAGTGATCGTGGTGGGGATGCGAAGGGTGAGGGTCCATAATTCCCCTTCAATCCTAACCACAAGTTGCCAGATGTGGTGGGCTTGGATGGTCGCGAAAAAATGGGGAAGTCGGCTCTTGACTATGTCGCCGAGATTTGACTGTGAGAGTGTGGGGGGTGCCCTTTGAAGGCTATTCAGGTATGGCTGCTGGTGGTGGTGTCGTGACCCATGATTTGACTGACCTCATGTGTCTTTGCCTTGATCTGTCCGACACCGACCCCCAGCAGCAGCCTGGCGCGCCGCGCTGGCCTGATCAGAAGCCTGTCCACCCCCTGGGGGGTGTGACCCATCACAGTCCCGCCGTTTTGCGGATTCGCACCTTATTTGGGCCAACCGAAATTGTAAACGAACAAGAAAGGAGAAGGTTCCTGTGTTGGCCAAAATAGTAGAACATGTGATCGGGATCGACCCGGATCGTGACCGGATCACCGCCTCGGTAGTGGACACCGCCACCACCGGAGAACAAGCGTCTGCGGTGTTCGAGACCACCCGAAAAGGATATGAACAGCTGTTGGAGTGGGCAGACCAACACACCACCGCGTCTGAGCGGGTGTGGTCTGTGGAAGGGACCGGAAGCTACGGAGCAGGCGTAACAGCCTATCTCGCGTCTGGGGACGAGTGGGTGGTGGAGTTCAGCAATCCCACCCCCACCGCTGACGGCGCCAAAACCGACACACTGGACGCTCGCCGCGCAGCCCGCCAGGCGCTGGGCCGCCGTTGGGCTTCCACCCCTCGAGCTCGGGGAGACCGAGAAGCCCTGCGAGTGTTGGAAACAACCCGACGCGGCGCTATATCAGCTAGAACATCGGCGATCAACGAGCTGAAAGCCCTGCTGGTCACCGCGCCGATTGATCTCAGAGATCAACTCCGAGGGTCAACCACCACCGCGCTTGTCACCAAATGCGCACGGTTCCGTCTCCGTTCCGGGCTTATCTGTGAACTCACCGCCACCAAAGCGGCCATGCGCAGCCTGGCCAGACGCATCCGCACGCTCACCACCGAGATCGACGAACTGAAAGCACCCATCGCCGAACTGGTCACTGCCATAACCCCGCACCTGTTGAACCAGCCCGGGATCGGCCCGATCACCGCCGCCCAGGTGTACATCGCCTGGTCCCATAAAGGCCGATGCCGCAACGAAGCAGCCTTCGCCCGGCTCGCCGGTGTCGCCCCACTGGAAGCCTCCTCAGGACAACACACCCGCCACCGACTCAACCGACGCGGTGACCGCCAACTCAACCAAGCACTCCACACCATCGCCATCAGCCGGACCCGACACTGTCCCAAAACCCGCGCCTACATCGCCAAACGAACCAGCCAAGGCAAAACCACCCGCGAAACCCGCCGCTGCCTAAAACGCTACATCGCCCGACAGCTCTACCGACTCCTCGAAAACCCCCCAACCACCCCTGAACCGACCCCCTCCACCCCAACCGCTGAACACCCCCCGAACCCGATTTGGAAAACATAGAAGCATCATGGTGGTGGAAGCGAAACACCACTCGGCCCGAAAAACCGACGTCGGCGGGCCGTGTTACAGGGATCAAAATCGGGGCAGCGAGTACCGTGCGACGACGGCCTCGCGTCCCGATCTCGGCCAGGTGGGCGGCGGGGGTGGGGATCCCTCGGGGGGCGACGGGGCCGGGCGGTTTTCGCGGGTTTGGGCTTGAATTCGCGAAACCGACGCTCACCCTTCCCCACCGGAACCCCTTCTGATCCTGGTTGTCTGCCATTGGCTGTGGTTTCCCTTCCGGTCGGTCCCCTCCTGAAAGTGTCCGATCTCTCCTTCCACGCCCCCTGTCATTCGGCCCGAGCCGCGCCCGTTCCGGCGAAAGCGGACAAACCCGCAGCATGGGTGGGGGCTGAGAGCAACTGTCCCGGTGGGGATTGGTCTAAACTCTGCCCGGACACTGTTATCATCATGCAACGTGTCGCCCCCCTCCTCAGGGCGGCGGCTTATACCATCAGAAAGGAAACTGATTCATGGACATAACCAGCCGGCGCAGGGAGGATGCGCTGATTGTATCGGCCGAGGGTCGGGTTGATGGCGCCAATGCTCGCAAGTTCCAGAAGGCGGTGGAGAGTGTTATCACTGATGGTGACCGAGCCGTTATCTTGGACATGGAGAATCTGAGTTACATCAGCAGCGCCGGTCTACGATCCATCCTGCTGATCGCCAAAGGACTCCAGAAACGAAGTTCGAAGTTCGCCGTATGCGCGCTTCAGGATCCGATCCGCGAAGTCTTCCGGATTGTGGGATTTGACAAGATAGTTTCGATCTACGACACCCAAGGAGAGGCCACCGAAGCCCTCGCGGGATAGAACGCCGCCGGTGGCGGGAGCAATATGGAACGCCCTTACAAAATCTTGGTGGTGGACGATGAGCCGGATCTCGAACCACTCATGCTGCAGCGGATGCGCCGCCACATCAGAAAAGGGCTCTATTCCTTCGTGTTCGCCCGTAACGGAGTGGAGGCCCTTGAGCGGCTGAATCAGGACGGAGACATCGACATGGTGCTCTCCGACATCAACATGCCACAAATGGACGGGCTCACCTTGCTTGAGCAGATACCCAAAGTGGACCCCAATATCAGGTCGGTGATCATATCGGCCTACGGTGATATGAAGAACATTCGAACCGCCATGAACCGGGGCGCCTTCGATTTCGTCACCAAACCGGTGGACTTCAAAGACCTGCAGATAACCATCGAGCGGACGCTCAACCACATGCGGGAATGGCAGGAAGCCCTTTCTTATCGGGACCGGCTGGTGTCCATCCAGAACGAATTGGAAGTTGCCAGCAGGATCCAGCAATCCATTCTTCCCTCCGAGTTTCCCGATGACCTGCGATTCCAGGTGCACGGTCACATGGAACCGGCCCGGGATGTGGGGGGTGACTTCTTCGATGTCCTGGACCTCGACCGGGGGCGTCTGGGTCTGGCGATCGCCGATGTTTCCGATAAGGGGGTGCCGGCGGCCCTGTTCATGATGTCGTGTCGCACGCTGCTCAAGGGGGTGGCGATCGGCCTGTCCGAGCCCGGAGCGGTGCTGAGCGAAGTCAACCAACTGTTGCACGAGGACAACGAGACGTTCTTGTTCGTAACCGTGCTCTACGCCCTGTACGACCCGACCACCGGCGCATTCACCTATGCCAGCGGCGGGCATGACGCGCCGTTGTTGGTTCGGGCCGATGGAACCGCCACCTTGTTGCCCCTCACCGACGGGATTGCTCTGGGGGTGGTGCCGGACCTTGAGTATCAGCAGCACACCGTCACCCTGGAGCCCGGTGACACCATTGTCCTTTACACCGACGGGGTTACCGAAGCTCAGGACCTGCAGGGGAGGGCGTTTGAGGTGGAGGGTTTGCATCAGATCTTCGCCGGGACCCTTGGTTCCCTGGGCGCCCGCGACGGAACCGATTCGGTGTTCCGGCATGTGAGAGACTTCATGGGGGAGGCGGCACAGTTCGACGACATCACCTGTCTGACTCTTCATCGAGACAAATAGGGCACGGGCGTGACAGACTCCCTGTCGACCATCCTGATGGATCCGCAGCCCGCCGAGTTGGAGAGGGTGTTCGGCGAGGTGGACAACTTTGCCGACCGGCAGGAGTGGCCCGACGGCCTGCTCTTTCAGATCAAACTGATCCTGGAGGAGTTGGCGATGAACGTTATCAACTACGGCAATCGGGGTGGAACAGAACCCATTGAGATACGACTCGCCGCCGAGGGGGGAGTCATCATCCTGGAGATTTCCGATGTCGGAAAACCTTTCGATCCCCTCAGAGATGCCCCGCCGCCTGATCTGACCTCCCCCTTGGAGGAACGTCCCATCGGCGGACTGGGGCTGTATCTGGTCAGAACCTTGATGGACGAGGTCCATTACCGCTGGGAAGACGGCGCCAATCACCTGAGGCTGATCACCCGCGTTCGTGCATGAGGCGTCGGCCTTGTTCGCCGATCACATCCGGGATCTTTCCCAGGCTGGTCCCGTCTGTGATGTTGGTGGTCCTGTTGGGCCTGGGCGGCTGCGCCTCCGATCCGTCAACTTCCGGCGCTTCCTCGCCTGATTCCGGGGCGGCGGACACCGCAACCACTGTCGCTCCGGGCGATCAAACCGACCCCGACCCGGGCCAGGGGCGTGGGACTCCCGGAGTCACCCAGGACGCCATCCTGTTCGGCCAGTCTGCCGCCTTCAGCGGACCGGCCCGGGAACTGGGGATCAACATGCGCGCCGGCATCGAGGCCGCGTTCGCCGAGGTAAACGGGGCCGGCGGGGTTTTCGGAAGGCAATTGCGGCTCATATCCCTGGATGACGCCTACGAGCCCGAGGACGCCATCATCAACTCCCAGCAGCTGATCGAGCAAGACGGGGTGTTCGCCCTGATCGGTGCGGTGGGCACTCCCACCTCCCGGTCGGCCACGCCGGTGGCGAAAGAAGCGGGGATTCCGTATATCGCTCCTTTCACGGGGGCGGCTTTCCTGCGGGACGCCGATGAGTTGGGCAACGTGGTGAACCTGCGGGCATCCTACGGCCAGGAAACCGAGGAGATGGTCAAACGCCTGACGGAGGACCTGGGGATCACGCAGATCGCCATCCTGTTTCAGGACGACTCCTTCGGCAGGGCCGGTTACAACGGGGTTCTGGCCGCCTTGGATCGGCGCGGGATGCAGCCGGCCGCGGTGGGTTCCTACACCCGCAACACCACCGCCATCAAAACCGCCATGCTGGACATCGCGGTGGAAGAGCCGGAGGCGGTGATCATCATCGGGGCCTATGAGCCGGCCGCCGCCATGATTGCCTGGTCCCGCTTTACCAACTTCAACCCGGTGTTCGTCAACATCTCTTTTGTGGGCAGCAACGCCCTCAAAGAAGAGCTCGGGCCCTACGGTGTGGGGGTGTTCGTCACCCAGGTGGTCCCCTTCCCCACCGATGACAGCGTTCCGGTGGTGGCCGACTATCTGGCTGCCCTGGAGGCCCATGTCCCCGGGGCGGATCCCGGATTTGTTTCCCTGGAGGGTTACCTGGCGGGGCGTCTGACCATCGCCGCTCTGCAGCAATGCGGGCCGGAGGTGAGCCGAAGTTGTTTCACCAGACGTCTCGCGTCGGAGGGCCATTTCGACCTGGGCGGGTTCGAGCTTCACTTCGGGGAGGGTGACAATCAGGGATCCGATTCGGTGTTCTGGACCGTCCTGCGGGCGGATGGGCAGTATCACCCTATCGAGAGACTGGGAGAATGATGCGCTTTCGCAGGTTGTTCAGAAGACTTCTGGAGAGCCGGTTTCGCATTTCCACCCAGCTGTATTCGGGAATCTGGGGAGCGGTGGCCCTGACCGTGGCGGCGGGTTTGGTGGGGTGGTTTTCTTTCAACCGGGTGGGAGAGGCCCAGACGGTGGTCAACGAGGAGACCGTGCCGGAGCTGGCCACCGCCTTCAGCATCGCCCAGTACAGCAGCACCCTGGTGGACGCGGCGCCCAACCTGGCCGCCAGCACCACCGCTCAGGCGATGGAGGAAATCGTCGCCGAAGTTGAGGAGACCACCACCGCACTGTTGGACGAACTTGCCATCATGCAGGCTCAACAACCGGAGTCGGCCCTGCAGCAGTTCCAGCAACTGCGCTTCCTGGTGAACTCTCTGATCGCCAATATCGGGGCCATTCAGCGTGCCGAGGAGGAAGTGCAGCGACTGGACCAGATCGGGTGGGAGCTTCGCAACGAGCTGGACGTGATCGGCGACCAACTCGACCTGCTGGTGATACCGGCCTTGGACGACGAGTACTTTTTCGGCATGACCGGCTATCGAAGGCTCTGGGAGCTTCCGATTTCCCGCGAGGAGTATCTCACCGAGGACCAACTGGTTCGATACCGGCACATAGGCGAAATCAACGCCAACAACAACATCGCCACCCAACTGCTGGCCACGGCCTTCACCCTCTCCGATCCCTCCCAGGTGGAGCCGATCCGGGAGAGCTTCGAGGGCGCCCAGGGACAGATCGAATCAAGTCTGGCGGCGCTGGTGGGGGCCGACTATCACGAGGAACTCTCCACAGTGTTCAGCCGGCTGTTCGACAACGCGGCGGGAAGCGGGGGCGCCTTTGATCTGATTGTCCAGCAGTTGCGGTTGGTCAACACCCAGTCGGCCCTGCTGACGGATAACCGGCTGCTGGCAGTGGAGGTCTTGGGAGAGGTCAACAACCTGGTATCCGCCGCTCAGCAGCGGGCCGAGGAAGCCACCACCGCCTCCGATCAGGCGATTCTTACCGGTCGGACGTTGCTGTTGGCCATCAGCGCGGCAAGTGTGGTGGGCGCTGTTCTGATGGCCTGGCTGTTTGTGGGTCGGGTGCTGTTGCGTCGCCTGAATCAACTCTCCGACTGGATGCTGGGAATGGCGGATGGCGATCTGGAGACCCGCATTGAGATCAGGGGTCGGGACGAGGTGGCCGACATGGCGGCCGCCTTGGAAGTGTTTCGCATCAATGCCCTGGAGGTGCAGCGTCTCAACCTGGTGGAGAAGCTTGCCCAGGAACTGGAAGGGAAGAACGCCGATCTGGAGAAGGTCCTGGCCGATCTGCAGACCGCCCAGGAACAGATAGTGATCCAGGAGAAGCTGGCCGCCCTGGGAGAGTTGACGGCCGGGGTGGCCCACGAGATCCGCAATCCGCTCAATTTCGTCAAGAACTTTGCCGAGGCTTCCGAAGAGTTGCTGGAGGAACTGCAGGAGGTGCTCGACGACGCAAGCGAGGACGTGGAAGACGACGACATGGAGTACATTCTGGAGATAGCCGGGGACCTCAACGACAATCTCGACCGCATTCGTTCCCACGGCGAGCGGGCCAACCGGATCGTCGAGGACATGCTGATGATGGGGCGGGATTCGGGAGAAAAGCGGTTGGCCAATCTCAACAACGTCGTACAGGAGCACATGAAGTTGGCCTATCACAGCGCCCGGGCGCTCGATCCCGACTTCAACCTGACCATCACCGAGGAGTACGACGAGAATATGGGTGAGATAGAAGTGATACCGCAGGATCTGGGACGGGTGTTCTTGAACCTGGTGAGCAACGCCTGCTATGCCACCGACGAGCGGCGGCGCAAAGAGGAGGCTGCCGGGGAGCGATTCATGCCGGAGTTGCGCCTCACCACCGAGCGGACGGAGGACCGGATTGTGGTGCGGGTGTGGGACAACGGCGGGGGAGTGCCCGACGAGGTCATCGACAAGATTTTCAATCCCTTCTTCACCACCAAGCCCACCGACAAGGGAGTGGGCCTGGGGTTGGCGCTGTCAAGCGACATCGCCCGCCAGCACGGCGGACTGATCCGGGTGGAGACCGAGCCGGGCGAGACCACCACCATGATCGTGGAGATCCCTCTCGACGACACTCCGATCATCGAGGTGGCCGGCATCGAACATCATTAGACCAAGGCGCCCGGTTGGGGGTGGCCGCCGGGTCATGGTCGGAAGACCATCCGGTAATGTGTCACCCAATGGCTGATGAAAACACGGCGCCGCGGGCGCCCTTGGTGGACGGATGCGCTCCGTTGCTCTCCAAACCCGGCGCCTGGGAAGGATGGGTGGCGGGCGGGGTGCACCTGGCGATGCCCACCGTGGCCACCCATGAAGGTCCCGAGGAGGCGTTGGGAAGGGTGGGCGAGTGGAAGAGGTGGATCGACGGCGATCAAGAGGTCTTTTTGGCTGATTCTCTTTCGGACCTCGATCGCCTGCGGGATGGTCGTTTGGGGATCGTGTTTCACTTCCAGAACACCACGCCGCTGGGTGAGAGTCTGGGGCTTTTGGGGGAATACCACGGCCTAGGGGTCCGGATGATCCAGCTCACCTACAATCATCGCAACGCCGTGGGGGACGGATGCATGGACCCCGAGGACCGGGGCCTGACCGGGTTCGGAAGGGATCTGATCGGGGAGATGAACCGCCTGGGGATGGTGATCGACCTTTCCCACACCGGGTGTCGCACCACCCTGGAGGCCATTGAGGCGTCCGCTCATCCCACTGTGTTCTCCCATTCCAACGCTCGGCGACTCTTCGACCATCCTCGCAATATCATCGATCAGCAGATCCGGGCGGTGGCCGAGTCAGGAGGGTTGGTGGGCGTCAACGCCGTCTCGGCTTTTCTGCGCACCGATGGCGTGGGCGCCAACCTGTCGGATGTGGTGGATCACATCGACTACCTGGTGGAGATGATCGGCTCCGAACACGTTGGCTTGGCGCTGGACTTCTGGTCGGATATCCCGATTGATTATTCGGAGTGGACCAGAGATCGGCGGTGGCGGGCCGATATCCCCTCCGATCAGGTCAACTGGCCCGAGGGCCTGTGCGGGCCGGGGCACATTCCCCGCATCGCCGGGGAACTTGAGGCACGCGGTTACCCGGCCGAAGCTATCGACGACATCATGGGCCGAAGCTGGATCCGGCTGTTGCGTTCGGTCTGGAACTGAGCCGACCCGAGCCTTCCGTCCGGACCTTGAGCAGCGCAAAGAGATGGCTGCCATCGCATCCCATTGGAGGACTGGCAAGGGGTCGGCTAGCCTCCCACATAGAAGGGATTCCTCGGGGTAGCGCCTGAGGGTTAGAACCCGTGTCACTGGCGGGTGTCGTTCTACGAGATTGGCCGCCGGGGTAGGTAGCTCGGAAACCCTCGGTGGTCTAACCCAACGGTATCCAACTTAACACAACGATTATTTAGCATTGAACATTGTAAAAGGGGTTGGCGACAGAAGGGCCGACTTTGGTTTTGCGCCTGCTCCCAAGGGGGTGGGGTAGTGATGGTTGCGAGGAGTTTCCAGTTCTCGCGAAAAAAGAACGGCCACTGGGGTTGACTCTGTCACAACCCCGAGTTCATATTGGTTAGGTCGAAACACCTCGCGGTCCGGTCCGACGTCGCCCGGACCGCGCCCCGCCCGGCGGGGGCAGGTCATAAGTTCTGTGTCGAACGCTTCGTCCGAACGGGAATAACCCAAACGACGACCCGCGTTCGCTCCTCGGTGGTGGTTGGGCGGGGGATGGGCCCGAAGGGTGAAAAGCGGGCCGAGGTTTTCGCGGGATAGGGTAGGTTTTCACATTCTGGGCCGGTCGCCGGCACACCCCGGGCCAAATCAACAGGCCACTGCGCTTATCCGAGCGCCCGGCGGGCAGATTCCACTCTTTCTATTAGGAACCCGCCCAGGCTTTGCAGGACCCCGGTGGTTATGGTCGGCGGCAGGGTTGCCAGTGCTTCGGCGGCCACCTGGGCGTGACCCAACGCCCGGTCGAGCGCCCGGTCCACGTAGCCGCCTTCCAGCACTATGGAGATCGCCTCGCTCGCCGCCTCCTCGGGGTAGGGCGGGGGATGGTCCAGCAGTTCGATCAGCCTCGCTCCTTGATCTCCCCGAGCGGCGAGCAGCACCGGGAGGGTGAAGGTCCCTTCCCGAAGGTCGGCCCCCGCCGGTTTGCCCAACAGGTCGGTGGTGGCGACCAGATCGAGAGCGTCGTCGGCGATCTGAAAGACTCTGCCCAGTTCGAACGCCCACCTGCTGAGGGTTTCCGCCACTGCCTCAGGCGCCTCGGCCGCACGGGCGCCCACGTACACCGACGTGCGGATCAGGCTGGCGGTTTTCAGGTCGATAACCCGTTGGTAGTCAGCGATATCGTGGTCCAGTCGACCCGCCAGGCGGAATTCGAGGGTTTGCCCTTCCACCAGTTCGGTGTACGTGACCGCCAGCATGCGCACCGACTCCATGTCAAGATGGGTGGAGGCCAGTTCCGAGGCGCGGGAAATCAGAAAGTCGCCGGCCAACACCGCCAGGGTGTTGTTCCAGTTGGTGTTCACCGAAGGGCCTCCCCGGCGGGTGTCCGCCTCGTCTATCACGTCGTCGTGATAGAGGCTCCCCACATGGATCAACTCCACCGCGGCCGCCGCCTCCACCGCCCGATGATCACGGGCCGGTCCGAACCGGGCCGCCAGGAGCGCCAGCAGGGGGCGCAGGCGCTTGCCTCCCGCTTTGAGGAGATGCTGGGCGACCTCCGTCATGTAGGAATCCTGGGAAGTGCTGACCGCCAGCAACCGGTCTTCCACCTCTTCCAGGCTGTCCCAAACCTCGGGGAGGTCGATCAGGTGGCGGAAATCGTCCATAAGAAAAGGAAACGCGAATTATTAAGGTGAGGCGGTTCTATAATTTCGGGGGAAGGAAAGCGGCTTCGGTGGTTGTTATAGACTAGGAACCCCCGGACGCCGGGAAAATAGCCACCCGAGGAGATCAGTTGTTCGAGCGATTCACCGACCGGGCCCGGCGAGTAGTGGTCATGGCGCAGGAAGAGGCGCGCAAGATGAACCACAAATACATCGGCACCGAGCATTTGCTGCTGGGGCTTTTGGCCGAAGGTGACGGGGTCGCCGCCAAGTCCCTGGGGAGCCTGGGGATCGACCTGACCAGCACCCGGGAAAAGGTGATCCAGACGGTGGGGGTGGGACAGCAGGCGCCCACCGGCCACATTCCCTTCACGCCCCGGGCCAAGAAGGTCCTGGAGTTGGCGCTGCGGGAGGCCTTGCAGTTGGGGCACAACTACATTGGCACCGAACACATCCTGTTGGGGTTGATCCGCGAGGGCGAGGGGGTGGCGGCCCAGGTCTTGGGTCAGGCCGATGCCGGGCTTCAGAAGATTCGCCAAACCGTGCTGACGGAATTGTCGGGATCGGGTGGCGAGGGCGGCAGAGGGAAGAGCCAGCCCACCCCTCAGGCGGCCCGCACCGGCGCCGGTCGGGAGAGTCGCCGGTCCGGATCGAGCATTCTGGACCAGTTCGGACGCAATCTCACCCAGGCGGCTCGCGCAAAGGATCTCGACCCGGTGATCGGGCGATCGCGGGAGATTGACCGGATGATGCAGATTCTGGCCCGCCGCACCAAGAACAATCCGGTGTTGATCGGAGAACCCGGGGTGGGCAAGAGCGCCATTGTGGAGGGCCTGGCTCAGCGGATCGTGGCAGGAGAGGTACCCCATTCCCTGCGCACCCAGATCCTGTACACCATCGACCTGGGAGCGATGGTGGCCGGCACCAGGTACCGGGGCGACTTCGAAGAGCGCATGAAGAAAGTCCTCAAAGAGATCAAAAAACGCGGCAATGTCATCATTTTCCTGGACGAAATCCACACCGTGGTGGGCGCCGGCGCTGCCGAAGGCGCCATCGACGCGGCTTCCATCCTCAAACCGATGCTGGCGCGGGGGGAACTGCAGACCATCGGGGCCACCACCCTGGAGGAATACCGCAAGCACTTCGAGCGGGACTCAGCGTTGGCCCGGCGCTTCCAGCCGGTGCAGGTGGAAGAGCCCTCGGTGGCCGACGCGGTGGAGATTCTGATGGGACTCAAAGACCGCTACGAGAGCTTCCATCAGGTGGTGTTCACCGATGAGGCGATCGTCACCGCGGTCAACCTGGCCGACCGCTACGTTTCCGATCGGTTCCTGCCCGACAAGGCCATCGACCTGATGGACGAGGCGGGAAGCCGCAAGAAGCTGTACAGCCTGTCACCCCTGCCGGAGGTCGAGGAACTGAACATCAAGCTGTCCGAACTGCGGCTCAAGAAAAAAGACGCCGTCGACGCCGACGAGTTCGAGAAAGCGGCGGAATTTCGGGACCAGGAGAAAGCGGTCCGCAAAGAGGTGGAAAAGGCCATCGCCAAGGGAGGAGAGGTGGACAGTGCGGCCTCGGTGATCGACGAGGAGGAAATTGCCGAGGTGCTGGCCCAGTGGACCGGGATCCCGGTTCATCGGCTCACCGAAGAGGAGACCTCCCGCCTGGTGAACATGGAGGAGGAGCTTCATCGGCGGATCGTCGCCCAGGACGACGCAATCGCGGCGGTGAGCCGGGCCATCCGACGCACCCGGGCCGGACTGAAGGACCCCAAGCGCCCCGCCGGTTCGTTTATCTTCCTGGGGCCTTCGGGGGTGGGCAAGACCGAGACCGCCAAGGCGCTCACCGAGTTCTTGTTCGGCAACGAGGACGCCCTGATCCAGATCGACATGTCCGAATACATGGAGAAGCACGCGGTGAGCCGCCTGATCGGATCACCACCCGGATATGTGGGTTACGACGAGGGTGGGCAGCTAACCGAAGCCGTCCGGCGCCGGCCTTTCTCGGTGGTGCTGTTCGATGAGATCGAAAAAGCCCACGCGGATGTCTTCAATCTCTTGCTGCAGATTCTGGAGGATGGTCGCCTGACCGATTCTCACGGCAAGTCGGTGGACTTCAAGAACGTGGTGATCATCATGACCTCCAATCTGGGCACCAAGGAACTGCGGAAGAAGTCGGTGGGATTCCACACCGACTCCGAGGATGTCGGCTACGAGCAGATGCGCACCAAGCTGTTCGATGAGCTGAAACGACATTTCCGGCCCGAGTTCCTGAACCGGATAGACGAGATCATCGTGTTCCGGGAACTGACTCTCGACGAGATCAAGGAGATCATCGATCTGCTGATGGAGCGGGTAAAGGAACAGCTTCGGGCGCAGCGTCTGGAACTGGTGCTGGCCGATTCGGCCAAAGGCTACCTGGCCCGGGTGGGATACGACCCCGACCTGGGCGCCCGGCCTCTCCGCAGGGCGATCCAGCGGCATGTGGAGGATCCCCTGTCGGAAAAGGTGTTGGTGGGAGAATTCACAGCCGGCACCACCGTGCTGGTGAGCCACGACGAGGAAACCGACGAGTTGGTGCTGGAGGGATTCGACGTAGCCGTCCCGGCGGAGGCCGCCTCCCAAGGCTGACCGGGGCCCACGAACTAGTAGGCCAGGGTCAAGGTTCGGTGATGTTCGCCCATTTGGTGGGCGTCCGGTCCCAGCACCGCCCGCGACCATAGGAAATAGTCAAGGCGGGGTCCGGTGACCGAGGCGCCCAACCGGCTGAGTTCCTCTCCCAGAAGGCGCCCGGCTCTGACGGTGGCCCAGCGAATGGCCACCTCCTCGGGGGAATTGGGGGCGATGAGGGCGCCGGTGTCCACCATCTGGGCCAATGTCGGGGAATAACGCAGTATGCCCAGGTGACGGAGTATGCGGGGAAGCATGTAGTCGGGATACACCGGGAAGGTCTCCAACCCGGTCCATCGAATCTCCGAACGGGAGGACATGATCGCGGTGGCCAGGTGGCCCAGCTTGCGGAAACGGAGGTGATGGCCGCCCACCTGCGCCTCGTCTTCATAGCCGGGGATGGTGGCCGCCAGCAGTTCCACTGCCGCCGGACCGTTCCAATCGGCCTCCTCCACCAGGTTGAGGGCCGTTCCGTCCCAGCGGTCTCCCACGGCCGACGCCACTTCGGCCAGGCGCGCGGCCCGCTCGGGAATCATTTGCAGGATCCCCTCTCCGGCGAACAACTGCGCGGCGTCGGCGGGCGTGATCGCCGCGAAACGGTCCGGATCGGGCCGGGTTCCTTCTCCGATCCATCGGGTCAAGGCGCCGAACAGGGCCGGAGCGTCGGTCAGTCTCTGTCCGCGGTGGTTGATCGACCACTCCGGGGCCCCGGAGGGAGGCCACAGACAGGCCAACACCGAGACCGCCAGGACGCAGTAGTCGAACCACGGACCGTCACGAAGCCGATCAGGCGGGCCGGGGTAATCGAAAGCGGGGGAGGGGAAGTCCTGATGCCGCCACCGTTCGGCCGTCCGGGAGATTTCCTGCTGCACAACCTCCACCCCCCATTGGCGGGGCGGTGCTGACCGACGGGGATCTGCTGCAGGTTCGGGATAGGGGAGGTTCACTGATCGGTATGCTTAACGACAGGGAGGAGAGGATCGCAATTGCCAAAAGGAGGCCTTTATGAAGCAAAGATTAATCGGTCTCTCCGTTGCCGCGGTGATGGCCCTACTGGTGGCCGGCTGTGGGGGCGGTGAGGACAATTCCGTCTACCTGGTATTCGACATCGGTGGGCGGGGGGACCAGTCATTCAACGACGCGGCCGCCGCCGGACTGGACCGGGCGACGGAGGATTTGGGGATCACCGCCAGTGAACTGGAACCCACCGCCGGTGGCGAGAACCGTGATGAACTTCTGAACCTGGCCGCCGAGGATGGCGCGCAGTTGGTGTTCGGAGTCGGTTTCCTTTTCACCGACGCCATCACCGCCGCCGCCGCGGCTTACCCGGACACCAATTTCGGACTGATCGACGGGTTTGTACCCGATCTGACGGCCGACAGCAACCTGGTGTCGCTGGGTTTTGCCGAGCACGAGGGGTCCTTCCTGGTGGGAGCAGCCGCGGCTCTGAAGAGCCAAACCGGCCAGGTGGGCTTCATCGGCGGGGTGGAAATCGACCTGATCAAGCGTTTTGAGGCCGGGTTTGTCGCCGGCGTCCGGCACGTTGATCCGGGAATCGAGATCGACATCAAGTACATCAGCCAGCCTCCCGATTTCGGCGGTTTCACCGACCCGGCCAAGGGCAAGGAGATCGGCGCCGCCATGTATCAGGCCGGTTCCGATGTGGTGTATCACGCGGCGGGCGGGTCCGGTGGCGGACTCTTCCAGGCGGCCAAGGAGCACAGCGAAAGTTCCGGCAGTCACGTGTGGGCGATCGGAGTGGACTCCGATCAGTTTCTCACCGCCGGTGACGAGTTCCAGCCCTATATCCTGACCTCGATGCTCAAGCGTGTGGACGTGGCGGTTTATGAGACCATCTCCACCCTGGTGGACGACAGCTTCGAAGGCGGATACCGCACCTTCGACCTGTCCATCGACGGGGTGGGATACGCCCAGAGCGGCGGCCATCTGTCCGACATCGTCGGCCAACTGGAGGACCTCAAGGCCCAGGTCGTTTCCGGAGCGATCACCGTTCCTCAGGCGCCATAGGTTCCATAACCGAACATAGAGACAACGCGAAGAAGCGGGGCGCCCGGAAACGGATGCCCCGCTTCTTTCAATTCAGGTGGGTTTGGGTGGCTGGAGCGTGAGTCTTCCGTTTCGGGGGTGTCTGAGTATCCGCCATCCTTCATCATGGATCTGGTGGTGGCATCGGCTGCATACCAGGCACATGTTGTCGAGGGTGGTGGCCCCTCCCTGCGCCCAGGGCACGATGTGGTGGGCCTGGCACCAGGAGGGGTCGGCGTTGCAGCCCACGCATCCCCGATCTCGAGCCACCAGGGCGATTCTTTGTCCCGCGGATGCGATCCGCCTGGATCGTCCCAACCACATCGGTTGCCCGCTGCGGTTGAAGAAGGCGGGCACTATCTTGGCGTCGCATGCCAAACGAGCCAGGGCGCCTGCGGGGAGAGGGGTGTTGTCGCCCAGTCGCAGGTTCTGAATCTGTTGCGTGACGGTGTCGTAATCGGCGATCAGCAGCAGAGTGCTGTTACGCCCTTCAGAACCATTCCCGGTCTCTTCCCGGGATGAAGGACCGGCCAGGATCAGTTCCGCCAACGCATCTGCCATACGCTGTGTAGTGGTGGGACGGTTCTTGGGGCCTTCTGCCCTCCACAGCGCTTCCACCCGCTGGGAGATAACTTGTTTGATCTGCGCTCCGGTGACCGGATCAAACCGGGCGAACAGCACGGTCATCCCATCGCTGGGATCAAGACGAACCGAGGCGGTGCGATTGCGGCGCTGCCTGTCCAACAGGCTCATGCCGTCATCATCGGAGGCTTTCAGCACCTGACGGCGGGCCGTCTTGGCGAACGTGTCGGTTGGCTGGCCCTTGGCCCGTTCCACCAACTGGTTCTCGTCTATGTTGGGAGCCTGCCGGGCGGAGCGGGCGATTATTTCGGCATGTTGGTAGGAGATGTCCCCATTGTCGAGCGCCTTGCTGGTTGCAGGAAGACCCCGGAGTTGGCGGGCGGTTTCCACTTCTCGTTTGGATTGACGGGTGGACCGATGGGTTTCCTGCCGAAGGGTCTTTTCGGTGACGGCCCGCCCTTTGCGGCGGGTCAGTTCGGCCACTGCCCGGAGCCGCAACGCAGTGATTTGAGCTTCGGCTCGGCCGGCCGAAACGATCAGGTCTTCAAGCCCCTGTGATGACAACTCGGTTACGGGGCCGGCGGGCATGACCACTCGGATCCGGGAGTCCTCCCTGCCTGCGTTACATCCTTGCTTCATGCCAACCAATATAAACCACGGCTGTGACACTTACCAGATCGCTATAGCGAATCTGTGAAAACAATCACTAAACAGGGAAAGACAACCCCACCGGCTATGGCCCGGATGGGCGGGACGGCTGCGCCGAGGATTGCAAATTAGGGCCAGCGCAAGTATGAGTGGGTGGGTCGCGAAAAACAGGGTGGCGTTGGCTTGACTTTGTCTCTCGGGTGTCACATAGTGATATGTGTCAAGCACCTCCCGGTCTGTTCCGACGTCGTACAGACCGGCTGTAGGGACCATATTCTCGGGAAAGCGAAATCCCATTCTGTATGGTGGATTCGCGTCCCGACCCTTGGAAAGGTGGTGGCGGGGGCGGGCCCTCGGGACAGGAATTTCGGGGGTGTTTTCGCGGATTAGTGTCTGATTTCACAAGTTCTCCCTGCCGCCTCGTCCCTACCCGCTATCCCTCTAAGGCAGACCAACGGCCCCGATTCTGGAGAACGTGGGACATTCGGTGGTAGTGTCGGGTCCGTGAGCGGGGTTGCCATTGAACTGCTTCAGATCACCAAACGTTTTCCGGGGGTAATTGCCAACGACCGGATTGATCTGGCGGTGCGGGAAGGGGAGATTCATGCCGTGGTGGGGGAGAACGGCGCCGGAAAATCCACCCTGATGAAGATTCTCTATGGGATGCTGATCCCCGACGAGGGCGAGATTCGCATCAGGGGAAAGCCGGTGGTCATGGACTCGGCCCGGGATGCCATCGACGCCGGGATCGGGATGGTGCACCAGCACTTCATGCTGGCCGAGCAGATGACCGTGTTGGAGAATGTCATCCTGGGCGCCGAGCCTCGTGCAGGGCTGAGAATCGACTTCGCCGACGCCAAACATCGGATCATGGGCGCCTCCCGGGAGGGGACCCTCGATCCCGACCGGCTGGTGGAGGACCTCTCGGTGGGTGAGAAACAAAGGGTGGAGATCACCAAGGTGCTGTTCCGGGGCGCGCAGATTCTCATACTTGATGAACCCACCGCGGTGCTGGTTCCCCAGGAAGTGAAAGAACTGTTCCGGTCTCTCCGGGAGTTGCGGGACCGGGGGGTGACCATCATCTTTATCTCGCACAAACTCGATGAGGTGCTGGACATCGCCGATCGGATCACCGTGATCCGTGCGGGGCGGACCGTGGCCACCGTCGATCCGTCCGACACCTCCACCGCCATGCTGGCCGAGTTGATGGTGGGCGCCGAACTTCCCACTCCCGATGTCCGAGAGTCCACCGTGCAATCGGAGGTTCTGCTGGAGGCCGACGGCCTGGGATCGCGGTCGGAAGAGGGCGACCGATGGGTGATCGAAGACGTGACGTTTCGGATAAGGCGAGGAGAGGTGTTGGGGATAGCCGGAGTGGAGGGAAACGGCCAGCGAGAACTGGTGGAGGTCCTGATGGGGGTCCGTCCCGCCCACGCGGGCCGGGTCCGGCTGAGCGGTGGGGAGATCACCGAGATGTCGACGCTGCACCGGCGGGAGGCCGGGGTGGGCCTGATTCCCGCCGACCGCCACGGTCGTGGTCTGCTGCTGGAGTCCCCCCTGTGGGAGAACGCCATGCTGGGCCATCAGGGTCGCCCGCCGTTCGTCCGCGGATTGCTGGTGGACCGAAACGGCGCCCGGCAACGCACCGAACAGGTGGTGGAGGCCTTCGATGTGCGCACTCCCGGGGTGGATGTCAAGATACACGGTCTGTCGGGAGGAAACCAGCAGAAACTGCTGGTGGGAAAGGAGATGCTGGCCACCCCGGCGGTGCTGCTCGCCTCCCATCCCACCCGCGGCATCGACGTCGGCGCCCAGGCGGCGGTGTGGGAGAGCATCCGGGTGGCCCGTTCCCAAGGTTTGGGGGTGCTGCTCATCTCGGCCGATCTCGATGAGTTGATCGGTCTGTCCGACACCCTGATGGTGATACTGCGGGGCAGGCTGGTGGCGGCCCTCGACCCCGCCGAGATCACTCCCGCCCAATTGGGCGCCTACATGACCGGAGCCGACGGATGACCCTCAACCGACGTTTGGTCTACGCAGTGGTCTCCTCCGTTTTGGCGATCGTGTTCGCCCTGGCTGTGTCTGCGGTCATCCTGGCTGTGTCGGGCACCAATCCCCTGGAAGCCTACGGCC
Source organism: Acidimicrobiia bacterium (assembly GCA_965220995.1). GTDB lineage: Bacteria > Actinomycetota > Acidimicrobiia > Spongiisociales > ZC4RG35 > Bin76. The sequence continues at coordinate 33,496 of CBDCRL010000004.1, forward strand.
AGATGTTCGAATACGGGGTGCGGGTCGATTCGATGGCCTCGGCGGTGAATCGGGCGGTTCCCCTGTACTTTTCCGCCATGGCCGTGGCGTTGGGATTCAAAATGGGCCTGTTCAACATCGGCGTTGAGGGCCAATACCGGATCGCGGTGCTGATCGCCGCCGCCGTGGGGGGAGCGATAGTCCTTCCCCCGCCCCTGCATGTGCTGGTGATCATGGTCACCGCCATGGCGGTGGGAGCGGTCTGGTCGGGGTTCGCCGGATACCTGAAGATCAAGCGGGGGGTCCACGAGGTTATCTCCACCATCATGTTGAACTACATCGCCACCGGTCTCGGCGCCTTCTTGCTGGCCAACTGGCTGCGGCAGGAGAACCCGGAAGGCGACCTGGTTATCAAGACCCCCGAGATCGCTCCGTCGGGGCGGCTTCCCTCTCTGAACCGGGTGCTGGAGATGGTGGGACTGGATCCCGGAAGGGTGAATCTGTACGGGATGGCGGTGGTGGCGGTGGCGGCCGGGGTGGGCTTTCACCTGCTCATCAATCACACCCGCTTCGGTTTCGAATTGCGCGCCTCGGGTTCGAGTCCCGGCGCGGCGGAGATGGCCGGGATCGATCCCAAACGGATGGTGCTGCTGACCATGGTGATCAGCGGGGCCATCGCCGGGTTGGTGGGAATGGCTCACCTGCTGGGGTTCTTCCACCGCTACACCATCGACTTTCCCACCATGTTGGGGTTCACCGGAATCGCGGTCGCCCTGCTGGGGCGCAACCACCCGGTGGGGATGGCGGGCGGGGCGCTTTTGTTCGGATGGTTCGACCGCGCAACTCAGATTCTCGACCTGCGGGGCATTCCCAAGGAGATCGTGTTCATCCTCCAGGGTGTGATTCTGTTGTCGGTGGTGGTGGCCTATGCGGTGGTTGAGGTGCGGATCCGGGCGGCGGAGAGCCAGGCGGTCACCGGCGTCCTGCAGGAGGACGACGCATGACGTCTTTGCTGTCGCCCCGCGAGCGCCTGCTGGGTGTCAACCGATGGCTGCTGTTGACTCTGGCGGTGGTGGCGGTTTTGTCGGTCACCCGGCTTCTGGCCGGCACTCCCGACCTCACCTCCAGCGGAACCTTCGGAGCGGCCCTGCGGCTGGGTACCCCGATATTCCTGGCCGGCCTGGGCGGGGTGTACGCCGAGCGGGTGGGGGTGGTCAACATCGGCCTGGAAGGGATGCTGATTCTCGGCACCTGGTTCGGCGCCTGGGCGGGATGGCTGTGGGGACCGTGGACGGGCCTGTTGGTGGGGGTGGCGGCGGGGGCGATGGGGGGTCTTCTGCACGCCCTGGCCACGGTGACCTTCAACGTGGACCACATCGTTTCGGGGGTGGCGATCAACATTCTGGCGTTCGGGGGAATGAGGTTCCTCTCGGTGGTCACCTACGGAGGGGAGACCGGAGGAGGCGCCACCCAGTCGCCCCCCATCTCCGACGTGATCGGAAAGGCCTCGGCGCCGGTGTTGTCGGGGGGCGAGATCCTGGGTTGGGAGAGTCCCGACCTGCTGGGGACCATCGAGGAACAGCGTTGGTTTTTTCTCTCCGATCTGGCCGGTCTGCTGCGGGGCCTGAGCGTGGATGTCTCCTGGGCGGTGATCCTGGCGGTGGCGCTGGTGCCCGCTTCATGGTGGTTCCTGTGGAAAACCCCGCTCGGCCTCCGGATGCGGTCGGTGGGTGAGCACCCCGTGGCGGCGGAGTCGCTGGGGGTGAAGGTGTATCAGATGAAGTACCTGGGCGTGGTGCTGTCGGGAGCCATGGCCGGTTTGGGTGGCGCCATGCTGGTGACCGAATTCGCCCGTATCTACCGGGAGGGACAGACGGGCGGGAGAGGATTCATCGGCTTGGCGTCGATGATCATGGGAAATTGGCGTCCGGGGGGAGCGGCGGCCGCCGGGGGACTGTTCGGGTTCACTTTCGCCCTGGAGTTGCGGGACGAACCGGCGGTGCATGCGCTGTTGTTGTTGATCTCCCTGGTGGGGGGCGCCCTGGCAATCTGGATGGGATACCGCCGACGATGGGTTCCGGCGATGTGGCTGGTGGGGACCGCGGTGGTGGCACTGTCGGTGTTCCTGTCCACCGACTCGATTCCCCGGGAGTTCGTGTTCATCACCCCGTATGTCACCACCCTGGTGGTGATGGCCCTGGCCTCCCAACACCTGCGAATGCCCGCCGCCGACGGACGACCATACCGGCGGGGCCAGCAGCTGTGAGGGTCGATTTCGACCCCTATCAACCCGGCTTTCTGGACAATCCCTATCCAACCTACGCCCGCCTGCGGCGCCAAAGCCCCATCTTCTACGACCAGCGGTGGAACCTGACCTTTTTTGCCCGGCACAGCGACGTGGAACCGATGCTGCGGGACCGTCGTTTCGAAAGGGATATCCGACACGTTCCGGAAGCGGCCCGGCGGGTGGATCCGGAGGTTTACCAACGCATCTACCCTCCCCGGTATCCGATGTGGACCCGCCTGATCAGGGACTCCTTTATCGACCTGGAACCTCCCCGCCACACCCGCATCCGACGTCTGGTGCAATGGGCCTTCACCCGGCGGGCGTCGCGGAGCTATCGTCCCCGCATGGAGGCCGAGGCGCACCGCCGACTCGATCAGGCGGCCGGGCGGGGGGCCATGGAAGCCATCGCCGACTACGCCACGCCTATCCCGCTGGTGATGATCGCCGAACTGATGGGGGTGCCCGGCGAGGACCAACCCCGCCTGGTGGAGTGGTCTCATCGCCTGGTCCGCCTGTTCGACGAGGGTTGCACCGCCGAGGAGGGGCAATCCGCCGAGCAGGCCGGCATCGATTTTGCCGACTATCTGCGGGACCTGATCCGCTCCCCGCGGACCCGGGAGGGAGACAATCTGCTCTCCCACCTGATCCGCGCCCGCCACGAGGGGGACGCTCTCAGTGAGGAGGAGTTGATCGCCACCGCCATTTTGGTGCTCAACGCCGGTCACGAAGCCACCGTGCAGGCCATCGGGAACGGTCTGATGGCCCTTTCCGCCCATCCCGACCAGTGGCGACGATGGCGAAAAGACCGGAGACTGACTCCCACCGCCGTGGAGGAACTGCTGCGCTATGACACTCCGTTGCAAATGTTCGAGCGGTGGGTGACCGAGGATGTGGATTGGAGGGGAACGGAGCTTGCGGCCGGGTCGAAAGTGGGCCTGCTGTTCGGGTCGGCCAATCATGATGAGCAGGTGTTCGAACGTCCCGATCGGCTGGATCTGGGCCGCACCCCCAATCCGCACGTGTCGCTGGGTGGGGGAGTGCATTTTTGCGTGGGAGCGAGCCTGGCCCGAGAAGAACTCAAGGTCGCCTTCGAGGTGCTGTTGGAGCGGGTCAGTCGGTTCGAACTGGTCCCTGCCCCCCGGGAACGCACCCCCAGCCTGGTATTCCGAGGCGTCCATAGACTCCCGATCCGTTTGGAATTCGTATAACCGGGACCCCGGTAACCGGTAGGTTGCCTCGCCGGGTGACCTCGACCCGGACAGACACTGGCGGGATGGGCCGTGGCGGAGGTTTAGAGCCGGCGCGGGTGGATGATTTGGGGGGGTCGCGAAAAACAGGGTGGCTGTTGGCTTGACTTTGTCTCCCGGGTGACACATAGTGATAGGTGTCAAGCACCTCCCGGTCTGTTCCGACGTCGCGCAGACCGGCCGCAGGGACCATATTGTCGGGATAGCGAAATCCTCATTCTGTATGGTGGATTCGCGTCCCGACCCCAGGAAAGGTGGTGGCGGGGGAGGGCCCTCGGGACAGAAAATTTCGGGGGCAGTTTTCGCGAGATAGTGTCTGATTTCACAAGTTATCTTGGCCGCCCGGCTCCTACCGGCGCAGGCTTTAGGAGGCCGGCAGGGTGGTGGTGGTTTCTACGCTCAGAGGAGCGGCGGGATATCCGATTACATTGATGCCTTGCACCGCCAATTCTTTGTATACAGTCCCGTTGCGAACCTCGGCGTCGTACACGGTGGTTATGTTCAGACTCAGCTGATTGGTGCGCATGATGGCCAGATCCACGATCTGCGAACCCGGGCGATCCACCAGGTTGAGGGGGACCGCCACGCCACTGTCGCTTCCCGCTTCCATGGTGCGCACCCGGAAGTTCTGGTAGAAGCGGGTTTCGTCGGAAAGGTTCACCCATTCCAGCCGCCGAACGGTGATGGGCTGTTCGAATATCAGTTGGATGGTGACCTGGGTTCCCGGGGTTACATCCGTCCACCGGATTTGCCATTCCCCGCTCTTGCCGTTGATCAGGTTGTCACATTCGTAGTTGGCGCCCAGCCCCACCGGGGAACACTGCACGCTCAGGACTCCCTGGTTGGTGGGGATGGGGGGAGGCGCGGTGGTGGAGGTGGTCTCTGCCGAAGTGGTGGTGGTTTCGGATGCCTGCTCCTCTTCGGGATCCCCGGTGAAGAGATTGAACAGCAGGGCGAAGACCGCCACCGCCAGGATGGTGGCGCCCGTGGCGATGACCGCCCGGACCCGGGCGTTGGTCCTGATGGTGGGACGGGGTGCCATCGGCATGTCCGAATGGCTGAGCCGGATTTGGCATTGCTCGCAACTTTGTCGAGACGGTGGGTTCAGGTGCCCGCACAGGGAGCAGGGCACCATGTGAGCGGGGGGCTGGGAAGCGGGTGGGTCGGCGGAGGGCGCCTCTTCTCTCTTGGGAACCCGTTCGAGCAGAGCGCCGCACGACGAGCAAAAATCGGCATTGCCCACGTCCGCGCCGCATCGACCGCAAATTTGCCTCATGCCGGTTCTATTCTGGCACAACTTTGGGTGGTTGCGGTTTATTTCAAGGGTACGCGGCGGCCTGGGTGAGTTGATCGGGAACCAACCGATCCCACGGGTGTTTTGGATCCCTGCCCGGGCCGGTCGTCTTGTAGACTCCCACCCGTGTCCAAGGGTGCGCTGCAAAGGGTTGTCGAGAGATTGTTCTCACACCGACCTATCCGGGACGGGTTGGAGAGAATCCTTCAGGCCAGGGAGGGGGCGCTGATCGTGTTGGGTAACAATTCCGACCTGGGGGATATCAGCGTGGACGGGCTGCACCTAGCCGCCGCTGCGCTCGACGCTCCCCGTCTGGCGGAGGTGGCAAAGATGGACGGGGCGATCATCCTGGACAACGCCTGGCAGAGGATCCTGACCGCCAACGCCCACCTTGCTCCTCCTCCCAACATCCCCAGCAACGAGTCGGGTGCCCGGCATCGCACCGCCCAGCGGGTGGCGCAGATCACCAGCCTTCCCGTGGTCACGGTCAGCAAGGATCGGGCGGTGGTGACTCTTTATATCAATGCCGAACAGGTGGATTTGACGCCCCGGTGGACCATGGGGGAACGCATAGTCCAGCATCTGCACTTTCTGTTTGAAATGCGAGACCTCTTCGGCCAGTCAGACGAGCAGTTGCTGAGGATGGAACTGTTGGGCCTGGTGACGGCCCGGGAGGTGGGGAGCGTCCTGCGGTTGGGAGAGATGGTCCGGAGGACGGCTGCTGAGATCAAGGCCATGCTGGCCGAGACCGATCAGGATTCCGCTCCCACCGAGACCCTGGTGGCCGACCGACTGCTGGGGGTGGACCGGCTGATCGGGATGACCCTGGAGGATTACTTCGGGGGCGGGGCGGACGCAGCCCGCCGGAGGCTCACCGAGATGGACAACCACCGGCTCAGTCACAATTGGCTGGTCGTGTCGGAGATGGGGTTGGATGAACTGGAGGATGGCGTGGCGCCCCGGGGGCACCGGCTGCTGAACCAGGTGGGATTTCCGTCCGTGCGTTTGAAGAGACTGGTATTGGAGGCCTTTCCCGACGCCCAGGCCATGTTGCACTGCTCGATTGAAGACTTCATGAAGGTGAAGGGAATCGGGATCAAGAGCGCCACCCGGTTGAGATTCGCCTTCGACCGGCTATTATCTTCGGTCCCTCCCATCGGACAAAGCGGCTTGACAAGTCGCTACTGACATATAATTCCGGCCCGGTATGGCAAAAAAACCTTCGACAACCAGAAAACCCGGCCAGCCGGTGGCGAAGTCCAGGGTGGCCGGCGGGAAGCGGAAACCCAAGTCCCGCCTGCCCCGGCATGCCCGGCGGGTGGGCGGCGCCAAAGGGCGTATCCCCGAGGAGGAACCCAAATACAAAAAAGGTGATTACGTGGTGCACATTCAACATGGTGTGGCGCACATCTCCGATATCCAGATGAAGAGCGATTTCGGCGAAACCCAGGAATACTTCGTTCTGGACTTTCCCACCGAAGAGATGATGATCAGCGTGCCCACCAACAAGACCATCTACACCATTCGCCCGCTCATCAACAAGACCGAAGCCACCCAAGTGGTGCAGAAACTGAAGGAGGACCCCCAAGAGTCGGGAGCCAATTGGAGCCGCTGGTACAAGGTTCTTCAGGAAAAGATGTATTCGGGGGACATTTTTCAGGTGGCCGAGGTGGTGAGAGACCTCAGCTATTCCAATCAGACCAAGGGGATTTCTCCGGCGTTGAAGAAGATGCTCAACCGGGCCCGGACCGCCCTGATCACCGAGGTCCGTTTCTCGCAGGGACTCACCCCCGAGCAAGCCGAAACCAAGATCGATCGGGCGCTTCCCACCTTCGAGCCGATCGCCCGTAAAAAGAAGTGAACCGGGCCCGCCCGGACTGTCGGGTGGGCTGGGGCATTGATGCCCACCGGTTCGGGGCGGGGGCGGCGGTGCTCCTGGCCGGAGTAGAGGTAGACCGGAGCCGCGGCGTGGAAGCCACCTCAGACGGAGATGTGGTGGCCCACGCGGTGATCGATGCGCTGCTGGGCGCCGCAGTCCTGGGAGATATCGGCCTCCATTTCCCGTCGTCGGATCCTCGCTTCCGGGACGCCGACAGCATGGAGTTGCTGGCCTCCACGGTCGAGAGGGTGCGGGAAGCCGACTTGCAACCGACCTTCTGTGATGTCACCGTCATCGCCCAAACGGTGCGAGTCTCCCCTTATCGTCACCGGATTCGCCGAGCCTTGGCCGAGACGCTCGGTTTGGAGGTGGACAGGGTGTCCGTCAAGGCCACCACCACCGACGGGATGGGTTGGTTGGGTCGCGATGAGGGGATAGCCGCCACCGCCTTGGCCAGTGTCAGCGGCTGAGGGGGGGGGGGGTAGCGGGTAGGGGCCGGGCGCCAAAGAGAGAACTTGTGAGTTCGGACACTATTTCGTGAAAAACGTCCCCGAAATTCCTGTCCCGAGGGCCCGCCCCCGCCACCACCTTTCCTGGGTCGGGACGCGAATCCGCCATAGAGAATAGGGATTTCGCTTTCCCGAGAGTATGGTCCCTGCGGCCGGTCTGGTCGACGTCGGAACAGACCGGGAGGTGCTTGACTCCTATCACTATGTGACACCTCGGAGACAAAGTCAAGTTGACGGCCATCCTGTTTTTCGCGACCCTCCCCAATCACCCAGCATCGCCCAGGCTCTCAGCCGCCGGCCGTCCGCCGCCGCGCAGTGATCGGCCTGAGCCGCCGACCCGCCGGGCTGATCTAACATCGGCGGTGCTTTGAGGATCTTCGACACCCTCAGTCGGGCGCCGGTCACCTTCCGGGCCGTTGATCCGCCGTCGGTGGGTATGTACGTCTGCGGGCCCACCGTGCAGTCCCCCCCTCATGTGGGCCACGGCCGATCGGCGGTGGTGTTCGATGTGGTGCGCCGCTACCTGGCCTGGAAGGGATTCTCGGTCCGTTTCGTGCGCAACATCACCGACGTGGACGACAAGATCATCGCCATTGCCCGACAGGAGGGGGTGGATCCGTCCGAGCATGCGGTGCGGATCACGGAACTGTTTCATCGCGGCTATCAGCGGCTGGGGGTGACGGTCCCCGACGTGGAGCCGAAAGCCACCGAGCACATCCCCGACATGATCCGTCTGATCGAACGGCTCATCGGAAAAGACCTGGCCTATCCCCGGGGAGGCGATGTCTATTTCAAGGTTCGCACTCTGGCCGATTACGGCAAGCTGTCCGGCCACAACCCCGACGATCTGGTGGCCGGCGCCCGGGTGGAGATCTCCGAGCACAAAGACGATCCCTTGGATTTTGCGTTGTGGAAGCAGGCCAAGCCGGGTGAACCCCGCTGGGAGTCGCCCTGGGGGGAAGGAAGGCCCGGTTGGCACATCGAATGTTCCGCCATGGCGGCCCGTTATCTGGGGAAAACCTTCGACATCCATGGGGGAGGAAGCGACCTGATCTTCCCCCACCACGAAAACGAGATAGCCCAATCGGAGGGCGCCGCCGCAACGACGTTTGCCCGGATCTGGATGCACAACGGCATGCTCAACCTGGGGGGGGAGAAGATGTCCAAGTCCACCGGCCACCTGGTGGATCTGAACGAGGCGGTCCGCCGGTTCGGAGGCCGGGCGGTGCGGCTTTTCTATCTGCAGGCTCATTACCGGTCTCCCCAGGAGTTCTCGTCCGATCTCTTGGAGGATGCGCGGCAGGCGCTCACTCGTGTCCGCCGGGTGCTGGAAAAAACCGCCGAACTGTCGGTTCCTGCGGATCCGTCGGTGCTGGCGGGTTTCGAGGAGGCCATGGACGACGACTTCGCCACTCCCCGGGCATTGGGACAACTGTTCGCGGCGGTCCGGGAAGCCAACCGGGAACTGGACGTCTCCGGCTCGGGGGGGCCCAAAGCGGCGGCGGTTCGGGAACTGGCCGGGGTGCTGGGCTTGGACCGGTCATCCGATCCGACCGACCGTTCCGAAGAACTCGACGAACTGCACGCGGCGGTGGTTGCGCTGGCCGACCGGGAGGGAATCGAGCCCGCCGGGGACACGCAGGAGGTGGTGGATTCCCTGGTGCGGCGGCGATCGAAGGCTCGGTCGGCGGGGGAATACCACCGGGCCGATCAGATCCGGGACGACCTGGCCGCCTTGGGAATAGCGCTGGAGGACACCCGAGATGGCACCACCTGGGTACGGCGCTAGGGTCGAGGGAATCCCCGCGGTGGAGGCGGCGCTCCGGGCGGGCCGGGTACGGGTCTTGCAGGTGGCGAGCGGCTCGACTTCTTCGCCCCGAATGGCGCGACTTCTTGAGTCCGCCCACCGGATGAGAGTGGAGATCCAAGAGGTTGGCAGCCTGAAAAGTATGGCGGTGACCTCCTCCCCCCAGGGGGTGATCGCCCAATGCCGGCTCCTGCGCCCGGTGGCCTTGGGAGACCTGATCTCCGAACGGGACCCGGCGGCGCTGGTGGTGGTTGATCATCTCACCGATCCCCGCAACCTGGGGGCCATTGCCCGCAGTGCCGTGGCGGCCGGGACCCCTCGCCTGGTGATCCCCCGACGGCGGGGATCACCGCTGGGACCGTCGGCGTTCAAGGCCGCGGCCGGAGCGCTGGAACACGTCCGGGTTTGCCAGGTTTCTTCCATTCCCGAGGCCATCCGTCAACTGTCCCGGCGCGGGATCTGGACGGTGGGGCTGGCCGGGGAGGCGCCCGACTCGCTGTTCGGACTGGAGTTGCTGACCGCACCCGTGGCGTTGGTGGTGGGGGCCGAGCACCGTGGCCTTTCCCGGCTGGTGAGCGAACGGGTGGACCACCTGGCGTCCATCCCCATGCATTCGGACGCCGACAGTCTCAACGCCGCGGTGGCCGCCGGGTTGGCCCTGTTCGAATTGGCCCGGATACGAGGGTACTTTCGCAAACCCGGGGACGCCTGACCCGTCGAAGTGGTACGATTTCTCGTTGGTTCCACGCTGGCGTAGCTCAGACGGCCAGAGCAGCTGATTTGTAATCAGCAGGTCGTGGGTTCGAGTCCCACCGCCAGCTCCGGTTGGCGGGTAATTGGCGCCCGAGGGGTGGGTCGCCTCGTAGCATGACCGGCCTACATCGGGTATCGGAACGCCCGAACCCCACGAAAACGCGCTATCTCTCGGGTGGCCGGCTCACGCGATCCACGGCGCGGTTCGGCGAGGCTTTCCGCCGGTTTCGCACGGTTGGGGTGATAGGGGGGGTGGGCTCGGTTTGACAACTCCAGACTGGCGCGGGCCATTGCAGTGTCGGGGGCACAAGGCCACGAGCCGGCGCATACGGCTCTTTTTGGGAGGAGGGGAAAGCAACCGAATAGACACCGGGCGCCGATAAGCTACCGGAGGGTGCCTGAGACCGTCGCCGTCACGTCGGAGAGGCTCGTTGGAGCCTCCGTGGCTCTTGTGTTTGTTATCGGGGGGAACCGGTAGATGAGGGGTCGTCACGCCGCTTCGGGCTGGTCTCCATTTTGGCGTGACATCCTGCTGCGGTCCTTTCTGGTGTTGTTGCTGGTGGCCATGGTGGTGTTCATCTGGTGGCTGTTTTCCGAGGACGACCTGTTCACCGGCGCCGTGTCCACCACTTCGGACTCCGCCGGAGCGACCAGCACCCAGGCGCCGCCCACCACTTCGCCGAGTTCGGCGCCCAGCAGCGCCCCTTCCACAGTCGCCACCACCGCCGCTTCCACCATTGTTTCCGAACCCGTTACCACCACCAACCCGCCATCCACTCAAGCCCCCACCACCACCATCCCGGCCCCGCTCAGTCCGGACGAATTGGTGGTCAGGGTGTACAACGCCAACGGGGTGGGTGGTGTGGCGGGGAGAACCACGGCCCGACTGGAAGAGGCCGGTTACGGAGTGGCGAGTCCCGACAACCATGAACTGTTCCTGGACGACTCCCTGATCAAGTATCGAGCGGGCCTGGAACGTGAGGCCGAGCAACTTCGGGACTCGCTGATCCCCGATGCGGTGCTGGAGCCTGCGTCCGAAGTGCAGGATGGGGTTGACATGCTGGTGATCCTGGGTCGCTCCTTCCAGGAGTGATCGCCGCTCGGAGCCTTCCCGCACCAAGAGGGGGCGCCTGGCGTCTGAACGCCGGCCTGCTGGCCCTGTTGGCCCTGGGAGTGGCGACCCGTTATTTGTCTCCGGCGGTATTGTTGGACATCGGGTCGCTGTGGCCGGTGGGAGCGGGTCTTCTGGGAGCGGGATGGGTGGTGAAGACGTTCCGGGGCGACAGTCGGTTGGCCGAAGTCCCTCTCTTCGGACTGCTGTTTTTTTCGTGGATGCTGGTCTCGACCGCCTTCTACCTGGCCGATCTCCCGGGCCTTCCCTCCAGCAGCGCCGACCTGCGGGGTCCTCCGGCCGATCAAGCCGGATTTGATACGTTTTCGGTGGCACTTTTGGATGGGCGCTTGCTGGTGTCGGCCGAGTCCGGACCCGCCGCCTACCGGGTGGACATGATTCGAGGCGGTGGAGGGGCGGGAGTGCCGGTGGCGGTGGAAAGCCAAGGGGCGGAGGGAGGCGAGGTCAGGGTGATCGACGCCCGCCGGCCTTTGCCCGGGGACCTGGACATCGAAGTCAGGGACAACGCCTGGCTGCGTTTCGCCGGGTGGGAGGTGTTCCTTCATCCCCGCACCGCCTGGAGACTCACCCTGTCGGCTCCCCGAATCTCCGCCGATCTGCGAGACCTTCCCATTGCCTCTCTGGTGGTGCACGGAGAGGGGGACCTTCGCCTGGGCGAAGCGCCGGGACCGGTGCAGGTTGCTCTTCATGGGACTTTCTCGGTGGAAGCGCCGCCCGGGGCTGCGGTGAGCGTGGCGGGGGCCGCCATCGTTCCCGAAGAATGGACGGTGGAGGAGGACATCGCCTGGGTGGGCGAGTCGGACGCCGGATGGCGGATTGAAGTCAGCGAGGGGGAAAGCGTTCAGGTGACGACCGGAACCGGGTAGTTTGCTTCAGCCTCTTTGCGGTTCTTGCTGATGCCCCACCTGTTGCCAACCCGTGCACCCCGGCCAGCGCTCGAGGCGGCCGCCGGGGCCGTCCCCGGCAGGGGGGTGAAGTCAGTCTGCCGAGGTGAGCTCGCTTCGGCCCTGATACATTCCCCACCCGATGATGAACAGACACACTGAGCCGATCCACAGCAGGCCGGTGTTGAGCAGCAGCAGCGATGCGGGCTCCAATCCCGTGGTGTGCTGGACGAGGAGGAAAACCAACAACCCGGCGACGCCGATGACCGTCAGGCCATGGGACGCCAGTTTGTAGATGCTGCCGGAGGAGAACCGCCCGGCCAGGCCGATGCCGCTCAGGGCGGACCCGAAGGGGTAGGTGACTATCAGGGTCAACACCACCCCGGCCATCGCAACGTAGGTGTTCAGCGCAAGACCCTCCAACCCCGCCTTCATGGCGGGTTCGGCGCTCTCCGCCCTTTGCATCAGGTGGATGGTGAGGTGTCTCATGCTCATGGCGATGACGAAGATGGCCCAACCGAACATGCTGGCCGCGATTCCGCACTTCAGGGCGATACCGGCCCCTCCGGTTTGGCGGGACAGGCGGAAAAGGGTGGAGAATCCATAGATGTAGAGCAACATCCCGATGGAGGTCAGCATGGTCACCAGATGGGCAAGACTGGCGTTGTCGGCCATCGCACCGATCGCTAGGGCAAAATCGGTCTGATCCACCGGGTCGACCAGCAATCCCCCGGGATGAAGAATCGATGAGACAACGGCCAGAACGATGCCGGCCATAAGCGCCAAGCCCCCCAGGCGGGTCGCCGGCGCGGTGCTGACGGACGAAGTCATTTCGCGGTCCTCGCTTTTCGATGGGGTCGGATGGGCAAAAGTATAGTGCCCGGGGTGGCGCCGCTCCATGGTTCTGTCGCCGGTAGCCTTGTGCGATAATGGTTATGCCGACCAGTTCCGAAGGGAACCGCCTCCACCGGATAGTGGTGATTATCTGGGGCATCGTCGGAGCCCTGTTGCTGGCCGGTTTCCTGGTGTGGATCGGGCGGCAGGTGCGGATAATCTGGTTGCCTCTGGTGTTCGCCACCGGGATCGTGGTGCTACTCAACCCGTTGGTGAGTCGTCTGCACCGCCTGGGACTACACCGGACGGTGGGCGCCACCATCGCTTATGTGCTGTCCCTGGCGGCTCTGATAGGGCTCGGTTCGGCCCTCAGTGTTCCGGTGGTTCAGCAGGTGGGGGAACTGGCCGACCGGATCCCGGAGGTCTACCAGGCGTTCTATGTCCGGATCGAGGACCTGGCGGGTCGTGTTGGTTTGCAGGTCAGCCTGCCCGAGGACACCGAACACATCTCGGAGTGGTTGCGCGACAATCTGGGAGGGTGGGCCGGTCTCATCGGAAGCGAGGGATTCAGTGGCATCGGCGGGTTCTTCTGGCATTTCTTGGGCCTGGTGGCCGAGATCCTGGTGGATATTCTGCTGGCGCCGGTGCTGGCCTTCTATTTGCTGGTCGATCTCCCGCGACTGCGCGCACTGCTGCTCAGCCTGACCCCGCACCGGCACCGGGAGGAAGTGGTGCATCTGATCGGGGCCATCACTTCCACGGTCAGCCGGTTTGCGCGTGGGCAATTGCTGGTGGCGTTGATCGTGGCCGTGCTGGGGAGCCTGGTGATGTGGGCTCTGAACCTGCCCTTCTGGCTGATTGTGGGGGTTCTGTCGGGGGTGCTGAACCTCATCCCCTTCGCCGGCCCGGTGGCGGGCGCCCTGCTGGCGTTCTTGACTTCGCTGTTGGTGGGCCAACCGGTGACCGGCCTGGTTGCCATCCTGCTCTTTACCGCCATCCAGCAGTTCGACAATCATGTGGTGACTCCCATGGTGCAGAGAAGCCGAGTGAAGCTGTCGGCCTTCACCATTGTGGTGGCCCTGGTGGTGGGGGGTACGGTGGCCGGCTTCCTGGGGGTGCTGACGGCGGTGCCGGCCGTGGGTTTGTTCCGGTTGCTGGGCGGCCATTTCTGGCGGACCCGGGTGCTGGGAGAGGATTGGCATCAGGCCCAGGAATCGATCGTCACCAGGATTAGACCCCCATTGCTCCTGCGTTTTTGGAAGACCCAGAACCGGGAGACCTCTGAGCCTGCGGAGGAAGAGGAGGAGTAAGGGCCTGCGGGTGGATTAATTTGGGAGGGTCGCGAAAAATAGGGTGGCTTGATGGCTTGACTTTGTCTCCCGGGTGTCACATAGTGATAGGAGTCAAGCACCTCCCGGTCTGTTCCGACGTCGTCCGGACCGGCCGCAGGGACCATATCGTTGGGATCACCAAACCCTCTTTACCGTGGGGAAGTCGCGGCCCAACCTCGGATAGGTGGATGGCGGGGGTGGGCCCTCGAAATTAAGGGGCACCGGGGCGGTTTTCGCGGGATAGGGCCTGATTTCACAGGTTCTTTGCCACCCGGCCCCCTACCCGCTATCCCTGCAAAACAGGCTTATCTATATCTGGTCCAATGGTCTGGGAACAAAGGCGCGATCGGGGGCAAAGGGCGAGTCTTTGATCCGCCCACAGATCAGGTCGGCCAGAATGCGGCCTGCGGCGGGGGAGCACATGATGCCGTGCCCCGAGTAGCCGCTGTTCACCCACAATCCCGACACAGCCGTCTCCCCGATCAGGGGCCGGTGGTCGGGGGTCATCATGTACTGGCCCGAATGCACCATCCACCGGAGTCTGCCGTTGCGCCACGCCTCTTCCCAGAACGGGCTGATCCGGGCTGCGGCGGTTGGACTGTGGGGATCCAGCACCGCGAACGCCATCTCCGAATCGGGGGGAACGTCCTCCTCCGGCTCCACGCCGGGACCGCGGGGAGCCGCGTCCAGCAGGTAGGCGCCCCCAAGGGCCGGGCGCCAATGGGTCCCGGTGTCATCGTCGATGGTCATCGGCGCATCGGGCGGAACCTGGGGCAGATCGGGCACCACCACCTTGTGCCGGCGCTTGCCCTCCAGTGGCAACTCCACCCCCGCCATAGCGGCCACCTTCCCGGTAAAGGGGCCGGCGGCGATCACCACCTGATCGGCCCGGATCGCTCCCCGGTTGGTTCCAACCCGGAATCCTCCGGATGCCGCCTCCCGGAGTGACCCCACCCGACACGAGGTGTAAAGTGGCGCCTGCGAGGCCGCCAACAGCCCCAGGGTCATCGCCAGCGGATCGACGAAGCCGTCACCGGCCCGGTACCGGGCTCCGACCACCTCGGGGCTCAGATAGGGGAATCGCTTCCGGGCCTCGGCGCCGGTGAGGGTCTCGATGTCGGTTTGTCCCCAGGAGTGCTGGAGCGCCACCAGGCGTCTTTGTTCACGGACCCGCTCTCGGGAGGTGGTTGCCCACAGGTATCCCGGCTGACGGATGCGAAGCGGCCCGGCCGCCTGGCCGGTGATCTGGCGGAAATTCAGGAACAACTCCACCGATTCCCGCACCAGTTCGGTCTCCTCCCGGTTGTCGAACTGCAGGCGGAAGGCGCCGGTGGAGGCGGGGGTGGTGAGAGAAGCGGGAGCGGGACGAGCCTCCAGCACCACCGCACGGAGCCCGGCCCGGGCCGCCCAGAAAGCGGTCGAGGCGCCCACCACGCCGGCTCCGATGATCGCCAACTCCACTCCGGCGGGAAGAGTGCGGTGGGTTCGTGGGGTCATGAGTCCATAAGGTACCCGGCGGGGACATCCCCGGCAAAGGTCTCCCGTTGGGGTAGCCTTGCTTTTCTATGAGTTCCAGCCGGTCGGCCCCCACCCAGGAACTGGCTGCCCACGACTCCTACCTGGCGGTGGCCGAGGGAACCGTCCGGGAAGTCCGGGAGGGTGGTTTGGTGCTCGATCGGACCCCCTTTTATGTCAGGGGAGGAGGCCAACCCGGCGACACGGGGGTCATCCGGTGGGATGGTGGGCAGGTGGCGGTCACCGACACCGTCCGCCGAGGGGGACGGGTGATCCACAGGGTGGCCACCTCCGAACTGCCGGAGCCGGGAACCCCGGTGGAATCCGGTATCGACTGGGACCGTCGCTATGCGATCATGCGCACTCACACTGCTCTTCATGCCCTGTCGGGGGTGGTGTGGCGGGACTACGGCGCCAAGGTAACCGGCGGGGACATGAAAGCGGGAACCGCCCGCATGGACTTCGAATTGGAGGGCATTTCCCGCCAATTCGGGCAAGAGGTGGAGAGGCGCCTCAACCTGGAACTTGTGAAGGGGTATCCCGCCGAAGTGTTGTGGATGGCCCGAGCCGAGGCGCTGGCGGATCCCGACCTGATCCGCACCAAGGTCAATCTGATTCCCGAGTGGGTGCAGGAGATCCGGGTGATCGACATTGTGGGGCTTGACCGGCAGGCCGACGGGGGCACCCATGTTCGCTCCACCCTGGAGGTAGGCGAGGTACAGGTGGTGAAGACCGAGAGCAAGGGCAGATCCAACAAGCGAATGCGCATCGCGTTGGTGTAGGACCCGCCGGTGTTCGACTTGTTTGTGCTGGTAGCCGGTGTGCTGCTGGCGATCCGTGGGTGGAGGAGAGGACTTCTTCGCCAGTTGGCGACCCTGCTCCCTTTTCTGCTGGGTCTGTTGGTGGCGGTGCGCCTCACGCCCTCCTGGGCTTCGGCGGTGGAGGATTGGCTGGGAATCCCGTATGAGGCGGGACTGCTGCTGGCGGGTCTGGGGCTGTTCGGGACGATCACCGTCGGCGGAGCGATGGCGCTTCACGCCCTGGCTCGGGTGGCCCGCCTGCCCGGGCTCAACACCGCCGACCGGGCGGGCGGGGCGATAATGGGCGTCGGGTGGCTCCTCTTGGGGGTGATGGCGTTGGTTTGGTTCGCGTCGTTTCTGTCGCTTCCTTTGACCGTTACGACTTTGCTGTCCGAGTCGAACGCGGTGGAACTCATCGCCGGACCGGACAGTCCTCCCCGCCAGGTCCTTGATTCCCTCACCCGTGACGGTTGGCATGCCATGCTGACCCGGGTGGAGGAACTACCCGGGTCGGTCGACGACCTGCTGCGGGATCTGCTCACCGACGGCGCCCCGGCCCAATCCTGACCGTTCTGCTGTGACCGCCCTCGCCGAGACCATGCACCAGGCCATAGTGGAGGCATTTTCGGCCCATCGGGACCCTTCCCGCGCAGAGCAGATGAGCGCCTACATGAAGAATCGGTTCCCGTTTGTGGGCATCTCGTCTCCACAACGTCGCCAGTTGATGCGGGCCGCTCTGCAGGGCCTTCCCGTACCCACGGAGAGGGATCTGCAACATCTTGGCAGACTGTGCTGGGAAAGCCCCGAACGCGAATACCAGTACGCCGCCATCGATCAACTCCGCAAGGCCTCGGGGCGCCTCGGCGAAGAGTTCCTTTCGCAACTGCGTTGGATGATCGTCACCAAGTCCTGGTGGGACTCCTGCGATCCTCTGGCGGGCACCGTGGCGGGTGGCGTCGTGAGGAGATTCCCGGGATCCGTTCGGGTGATGGAAAGGTGGATCGTCGATGACAATCTATGGCTTCGGCGGGCAGCCTTGCTGCATCAGCTCAAGTGGAAAGAAGCCTGCGATCAGAGGCGCCTGTTTCGTTTCTGCCTGCTCACCATGGCGGAAAGCGAGTTCTTCATCCGGAAGGCCATCGGTTGGGCGCTTCGCCAGCACGCCCGGGTGGCGCCCGAGGAGGTTGCCCGATTCCTGGTTGAGAACCGCGACAGCTTGTCGGGGCTTTCCTTTCGGGAGGCCGCCAAGCATCTCGATCTGAAGTGATGTGATGTCCACCCTCGGCCCGGGCGGGGCGGCCTGGGACGATGTCTACGCCGGAGACGGGAGCGACACCGAACCGTTCGACCACCTGATGCTGGCCGACGTCCTGGCGCTGCGGCCCGGGACCGCGCTTGATCTGGGATGTGGAGGAGGAGGAAACCTGATAGGGCTGGCGCAACGGGGATGGACGGTCACCGGAATGGACTCATCGAGCCAGGCGATCAGATCAGCGCGCATCAGCGCCCAACAGGCCGGGGTTGCGGCTCGGTTTCACCGGGCCGACTTCACCGTCTGGGAACCCGAGGAGTTGTTTGACTTGGTTATCAACCTGTTCGCACTCCCACCCCGGGGACCGGAGCGGTCGGCTGTCCTCACCGTGGCGCAGAAATCGCTGGCGCCGGGGGGTTTGCTGGTAGTGGGGGAGTGGAAAGTCACCGACCAAAGCGAAGCCTATGTCACCGTGGCTGAACTGACCGGCGCCCTTTCGGGGATGGAGATCATCCGGGCCGAGTCGATCAACGCCGATCCCGATTTGAGTCACTCCCAACCGGCCCGCACCTGGCCGGCGGTACTGCTGGCGGCCCGTCGCTCCATGTAGGTGGCGGCAGGTTGGTCCGAATGGCGGTCAATCCTGCCACAGGTTGAGTAGTTGACGGGCCGCGAACCAATGACGCTTACGCCCGGGGGTGGCGGATGGGACATCGATCGGAGACAGTACCCGGCGCTCCGCCAGCGCCCGGAGCGCCGTGCGGGCGGTTCGTTCACTGACTCCCAGTATCCCTGCCACCGCTCCGGCGTGGGTGACGGGATGGCCGGGAAGTAGGGGGAGCAGGCGGCGCGCCGAATGGTCGCTTCGCAGATCGGCGGTCGTTTCATCCCATCGGGCCAACCGGTCGGTGACGTGATCGATGATCTGATTGGTGGTGACCGCCGCCTGCCCGACGATTTCGGCAAACCATGTGATCCATGGATCGAATCTTCCCTGCTGAAAGAGGCGTAGACCGGCGAGATAGCCACCGGGATCGCGGGCAATGGCCATGCTGACGGGGACGGTTGATCGCGTGGCAATCCCCCTTCGTCGCAGGATTCTGCTTATCAACACCCGGCCCAGTCGCCCGTTGCCATCGCCATAGGGATGGATGGCTTCGAATTGGGCGTGTACCACTGCCGCGTGGGAGACCGGATCCAAGTCTGAGCGAAGGTCGTTACCGACGGCAATCAGGTCGTCGATCAGCCGGGGGATTTCCGACGGTGGCGGGGGAACATACGCCGCTTCCATCGGGGTGCTTCCGCCTACCCAACCCAATGCCGGGCGAAATGCCCCAATCATGGGTTCGGGTAACTTCCCGTGCCGCATGAGTTGCCGGTGCCAGGCGTGCAGGCGCTCAACGGTCAGGGATTGGTGGGCGGTGCGGAGCGCTCTGTCAATCACCACCAGGTTGTCCGCGACCCAGCCGGCCACGCCTCCGGCGCCGGTGTGGGCGGCGATCAACACCGATTCGACGGACTCATTCAAACCTTCGATTTCGGAAGAGGACATCCCCTCATTTCGCAGCATTACCCGGGCCAGGGGCTCCCAGGCGTCGGGAAGGCGGGCGTCAGCCAAGCGGAGGGCGGCGCATGCCCGTTCAGCGGCCCTTACGGCAGCAACAGACAAATGAATGGGCCGATCCCGGAGGGGGGCCGGAATCCAGGCTCGAACCGGTCGGCCTCGCCACTCGACTTCCATCGGATAGCCGGGCGAAGTTACCGGATCTACTCTCATTTGCGGAAGAATACAAATCTATCCTTCCGAAAAGGCGCTCGATTCGGAAGGATCAAGAGCCTGTTTGGGTGAGTGATTTGGGGCGTCGCGAAAAAGATGGTGTCCGTTGGCTTGACTTTGTCTCCCGGGTGACACATAGTAATGGGAGTCAAGCACCTCCCGGTCTGTTCCGACGCGTCGTCCAGACCGGCCGCAGGGACCATATTTTCGGGAATACGAAATCCCATTCTGTGTGATGGATTCGCGTCCCGACCGCAGGAAAGGTGGTGGCGGGGGTGGGTCCCTCGGGACAGGAATTTCGGGGGCGGTTTTCGCGAGATAGTGTCTGATTTCACACGTTCTCTTTGCCGTCCGGCGCCCGAAATCAGGGGCGAGGTATGCCGCGGGGTCCCCGGCTCGCCCACCAGGCGGCCAACGCGGCGCCCACCAGGTTGGCGATCAGATCCTGCATGTTGTTGGCGTAGTCTCCCACTCGCGCCACGGCCACCGCCAAGGTCGCCAGGTATTCGCCGATCTCGATGATGGCTCCCACCGCGTTGGCCCCCAGGAAAGCCACCAAGGCGGCCTCGAATCCGCTGGTGGCCCGCAGCCTCCAGGAAGTGGCCTCCCAAATCGCCAGTCCGGCGCTGCCCATTCCCACCACATGCAGCAGATGGTCGTAGCCGATCACCCCCAAGTCCTGTTCGTACAGCAGAACATCGGCGAACACCAGGTGACCTCCCGCCAGGTGAAAGAACCCCGAAACCGACAGCAGCACCAGCACATGAGTGGAGAAGCGCACCCGGCCTTCGACATACAGCAGGATGCCCCCGGCGAACAGCATCCACAAAAGATAAGGGAAAGTGAGGTCCGATCGGGTCCCCAGCCCGTACACCGTCCAACCTGCCACGTAGGCCGAAGTAACTCCCAGAATCCAGGGATGCCGCCTCATGGCGGCCTTCACCCTCGATCCACTGGTAGTCATATCGGCGCCCTTGGCAGGATTCGAACCTGCGACCTACTGCTTAGGAGGCAGTTGCTCTATCCCCTGAGCTACAAGGGCGGGGGTGGCGCGTAATTTGGCGCGTAATTGGTTGTGGCTGTCGTGGGAGGTTGTTTCTGTAGGGTAATCGGGCGTTGGGCCGGTGTGGGGTGCTGGTTTTGGGTGGGAGGAGAGGGGTGACAGCCAGGTTTGTGTGTGTTGGGGCGTCTTTATTGAGAAGGGGTCCGGGTCTGGTGGTTGTTCGGGTTAGGCTGCTTGGCTGGTGCAGCTCTACATCACCGTCCTGCGACGCGTCGGCGATTCCTACGAAGTGCAAATCTTCGACGAGGCGCCCCCCGCCGATCGTTTCACCGACGACAACGGCAACACCCACGAGGCGGACATCAACCGCATAGCCGACATGGGCATCACCCGGGGGTGTTCCACCACGCCCGCTCTGTACTGCCCCGACGACGACGTGACCCGTGCGGAAATGGCCGCTTTCCTCCTACGCGCCACGGACGAACCCGACCCCCCACCGGCCACGACCAATCCCTACGAGGACGTGGTACACCAACTACACCCTGCGTGTCGCCCAACTGGGCATCGACGTCGGCGCCGACGGACTGTGGCGCCCCGGCGACGCTCTCACCCGTTTGGAAATGGCCCAATGGCTCACCCGCGCTTTCGACCACATCGCCCCCGCGGCTCCGGAAGCGGACCCAGACACACTACCTCTTCCCATTGGAGCCTGCGAGGACCTGGGCCAGGGCCTCAAGTACGAACCCTCTTCGACATGGCCACCGTCGGACCGTTTCATACCTCGCTAATCCCAAGAAGAGTTAGACACGACCAGCGGCAACCACCGACCAGCAACGAACCATGATCCCCACCAGCACAATGTTTGGGGCTATGCTGGTCCGTTCGGACCGGCGGTTAGGCGTGTTCAGGGTAGTTGCATTGCCTGTTCGGCTACGAAGAAGGAGCCTTCCTGCCCTGGAGAGGCCGGGTGGGACCCCGCCAGCCACCAGCGTCAGATCTGGAGAACCCCTTGCTGAGGTGTCACACCCTGGTCTTATAGCATCACCAAGGAGCCATTGGACAATGAGACAAGCCCCCTCACGGGAGCGGGGGTGTTTGTTGGTGACTTCAGGAAAGGGCATAGGGTTTTGGGTTTGGAGCATGAAGACCGGTTGAGAGTTGCTGTTCTCACTCGGCGAGGTTCGGGCCGGGATGTCAACCAGGACCGGGTGTTGGTGAACGACACGATCATGGGCAGCAACGAGCCGTCGACAGTCATGTTCGAGGTCGAACCGCTGAGCCTGATCGCGGTGTTCGACGGGCTGGGTGGTCATCCCGCCGGGGACATAGCCGCAGCCCTCGCAGCCGAAGTGATCGCGGCGGGAAGGTCACAGGTCAAAACGGAACAGGACCTGATATCGCTTGTTGACCAGGCCAACCGGTACTTGTACGACGCGATGCTTGTTCACGAAGGCCTGCGTGAGATGGGCACCACCATCGCCGGTGCCCTCGTCACATCCGAAGCGGTGACGGTGTTCCACGTGGGCGACTCCCGCGTTTACTTTCACAACGGCGAGGACCTGACGCAGGTGACGGTGGACGACTGGGACGATGGGTACATCACCCAGACGCTGGGAGGCTACCCATGGTTTCACCCCATCCAGGTTCACACCACCACCCAACCCTTCCCGCCCGGCAGGATCATCGCGGCGACGGATGGGGTGTTCGGCCGCGCCACCCGGATGGGCTTCTCCCGGGCGTTGATAGGACCGTTGGAAACCATACCCGACCGGCTCTTGAAAACCGCGCAGCATTCGGGCAACACCGACGATTTCACAGTGGCGGTGATCCAACTGCACCCCCCGACACGGCGACCTTGACCTCCCACCGCGACCGTGGAGAACCGCCAGCGGAGCCGTCCCATGACAGCGGCAACCTGGTGAACCTGGCAGCAGAGTTGGAACTACGCCTCACCGGCTGATCACCAACAGTGGGGCCCTGCCCCCACCTATCGGACCTGATACCCACCGCCCGGAACTATCTGCTGCTGATAGTTGACGGCCTTCCGACACAAGTGACCGTGGCAGACTGGGTAGCGCGAGACGGCCAGCGACAGTTGAGCAGATCAGTCGATGAGCAGACGCAGTGCACTATGACCGCGGTCCGATAGGTGGTGTGGTAGGGCCGCCCAGGCCCAATGCTCGCGGTCGAGCATCTCGGAACATCTCCTGAGTCGTTTCCGGTCCTTTGGGGTGAGTAGCCCCTGTATCGCGGTGGGTTGTTCGAGAAGGCTTAGGAGCAGAGCCAGGTCGCTTTGTTGTGAGCGAGGCAGGTCGTCGGCGTCGATGGCTACGGCTTTGATGATGATTGCGCCTAGTAGAGATGGTCGGGGCACCAGTCCCTCGGAGTACCCAGCGGCGATAGGCACTAGTTCGGTGCGAGCTAGTGCTTGAGTGCCTCCCGGAACCTGCAGGGTGCGTCCCGGTGGGGTAGTAGTGACGTTGGTTCTAGGTCCGAGACCTTCGGGCACCAACACATCAAGGTTGACAGGCCCGCGGTAATAACGGTGGGCTAGTCCTGCGGGTGACCAACCAGCGAGTTCGAATCCCCGACGTTCGATAGCCCGGACAAACTCTCTGACTCCGCCCGTGACAATCCGGGCGTTCACCAGCACGTCCAGATCCGAAGACATCCGCAGTGGTTCTACCCGCTGCTCGATGGCGTGAACGAACACCATTTGGCCCCCGATGAGGGTCCACTCCCCAGGTCGAAGGTCAGCGAGTTCTATCAGGGTCTCCCAAAGCGTCAGCCCGTACCCGACGAGCATCGGCAACCGGACGGGTTCCCGCTTGATTACCGGCCAGCGACTCACAAGGATTGCAGCAACTGGGCACCGGCTCGCCAGGTCCGGTCGTCATCGGCTTCAAGCAAGTCCACAGCCACGACCGCGACAGGAGCAACCTCTTCATCGGAACCGAACGGCCACAAGTGATCAACGACAGTCCGCAAAGTAACGTTTGGCCGTGCAGCGTTCTCGTCTAAAGCGAACCGTTTGACAAGAGCAGGCAACACAGCGGCCGGAACATAACCCTCGAAATGGTTGACAACGACTATGTCAAGTCGGTAATGACCTGCTGCGCTTACGCCCGAGAGGACAACGTCCGGTTCGTCTTTTAGAAGCGGAAGGATTGAAGGGTGTGCGTAGAACAAACGCTGCGTAGCCCGTGCTGACAACTGCGGAAGGCAACCAACCAGCCCTGCGTCTAAGCGACGCCGAGCCCGAGAACGCTGGGAAGGCGTCAGGTCGACATCGCGGCCAGAGGCGATAGCTAACAGCGACCAGGCCGACTGTGGCTGCCATGGCCTGCCCACGGCGGAGCGCCGCCGTCTCGAGGACCTCAGTGCGCTGCGTTCTATGATCCAGGCGTTCCCAACCCGCTGGCCGACGATCGTACCGCTAGCAAGCATCTGTCGAACTCGGCGTCGGCTGACACCCAGTTCGGTTGCTGCATCAGACACCCCCATCAAACCCATGTGCCGTATAATACCGTTGCCGGAACTATTACGCAACCCGTTGATGTTCACTAGCACCCAGGCAAGAACCCCCGCACCCGCAGCCGATGGAGGCTCATGACCCTCGAACCCCACCCGAGAAGACTTCTGATTCGTGGCATTCTCCCGGAATTCCCTGCTAAGCCTCCGCGCTAGGGGGTGGTAGCCACTCTGGCGAGGAACCCCAAAGTGTGACACGCCCCAGAACCCCCTACCGCACCTCAAACCGGGACAATAGGGATCAAAACCGTGGCAGATTCGAGCTTATACCGTGGCAAAGCCCTTTCCATGCAGGCCCGTGACCTGCGCTTTGGCATTTACGCGCCAGCCCCACAAGGGCGGGGTAGACGCGTTCTGTGGCGCCGGAATTGTGACCTGATGGTACCTCAGGGATGGTGATGTTCACCGACGGCGGGGCGGACCGCGGAACCGTCGGTCAACCCCACCTGCAAACAGGGCGTGGCGAAAGTTGATCAACAGGTTGGCGGCTATCACTGCGGCGGTGCCGATCATGAGCCAACCGGGTCGGTGGACTTGCACCGTGGCGAACAATCCCAACCAGGCCATGGACAAAAGCGGCCTTAGATACTGCAGTGCGTTGATCCCCAGGTTCACGGTTTCCAGGTTGGCATGGCGAAACAAGACGCCGCCTGCGCCCGACACCAGCCCCACCGCGACAACACCCCCGGCTGCAACCGAAAACGCGGGCTCCGGTCCGAATACCAAATGCCCCAGGCAGGCAATCGCCAACCCGACGCCGCTTGTGACCAGCATCACCACCAGCAGGCAGGCAAGCTCTGTGGGGTTCGCAATGGGACCGGTTGCGTACAGGTCCTCCCCGAGCTTGAACCGGTGGGCCATTGCGGAGACACAAAGCGCGCCGGCGGTTGACAGCAGCAGTCCCACGGGAATCCGCCACCAGCTGCCTTCGATAATCAGGGCGCCGGTTTGTGACAAGGTGACAAGGCTGATACCGGCCAGGGCGATGCCCAACAGCACCCAATCCCACCGCGCCACAGATCTGTACCGCCGCGTGCTCCGCTGTTTGTCCTGCAGTTGGCGGAAGATGACGAAAAGGATCGGAGAGGTGGCGGTCAGCACTGTCACCAGGATGGTGTCGATGTAATAGGTGGCCCATACGAAGAATATGATCCAAAAGGTGGCTGCCACCGAGAGGACGCCGTCACGGGTGCGGAGGCGTCCGACCACAAACCCCCAAACTTTTCTGCGGCGAATAAGGTCACGATCAAACCCCGCCAGGTACGCAAACCACACGACCATCTCCGCAACCGTTATCCACATCAGGAAAGCGAACGGTCCCAGAGAGCCACCTGAGACGGCCACTCCCAGAGGAACCCATGACCACAGGAACATGGCGCCGCTCATTGACATAACGGCCTTGGCGTTCATGCTCACATCACAAAACCCGGGACAGGCGGGTTCAGTGGTGTGTCCCGGTCCACCCGGGTCACACTAGCGGAACCTCCCAACCGACCTTTGTCTGACACAGCGACAACGAAAGCCTCACAACCGATAGTTGGATGAGTCCGGGTTTGCGGTTATGGGAGGTTGGATGGCCGGGAGGGTGCTCTCACCCCCCGCCGCTATTGCTACCCCTCCTGGATTCCGAGGGGGCCATTCGGCATGATCCGGGTAGGGACGGGTGAGACAGTGTCTTCTGGTTTGGGCTATCTGGCTGGGGTTTTTAAGCTTTGGTTATCAAGAGCAAATGCCGGGGACTGTCGGCGCCTGACCGTCACTGACCTCGGGCGGCACAAGGCGACTATCTGACAGCAGCCCGGAGCAGGAGGAGTTGGAAATGGGACGAGTTTTTGCCGATAGGGCGGATGTTCACAGGCTGGTGCGAGTCGGCGTCGCCCTCACCCTCGTAGCGAGTCTGTTCGCCCTTCCGGGAACGGGAGCCGTCTCGGGGCAGGAGTCCACAGATTGTGAGACGATAGACCTCGGGACCCTGGGCGACGACGGGTTGGAGGCCGTCGGGCGTTGGACGAACGAGGACTGCGAATCACGCTTCCGCGCCGGAAGCGACGCCCATACCTATCGGTTTGGAGTCGCCACGGCAGGACGAGTCAGGATCGACCTGACATCCGCCGGGGCCGATCCCTATCTCTATCTGCTGGCGGAGGATGGCAGCCGCATCGCCGACGATGATGATGGCGGAGACAGGATCGACGCCCGCGTTGAGCGAGACCTGCTGCCCGGGACATATGTGATCGAGGCAACGACAGTCGGCGGGCGGGGCCGGGGACCCGCGGACTTCGCCATCTCCGTAAGCTACGTTTCCGGTTGCGAACCGGTGCATCTCGGCACCCTGGAAACGGGGGCCGATCTGACCGCGTCCGGGTCCTGGACACTTGATACGTGCGGGTCGCGCTTTGTCGTTGAGCACCCCGCTCACGGTTATACGTTCAACCTTGTGCAGGGTGGTCGCGTGCGCATCGACCTGACCTCGCAGGATGGCGATCCGGTGCTGTCCCTGGGGTCACTGTCGGGTGGCATAATCGCCGCCAACGACGATGGCGGGGAGTACCGCAACTCCCGCATCGACAAATACCTGCCGGCCGGTGGTTATTTTATCGAGGCGACCACCTACCTGGAGCGCGATTACCAACCTCTGCGGGCCGACTTTGACCTTACGGTCCATTTGGTGGACGAGCAGGCCCAACAGAAGCAGGCCCAGTTGAAAATCGAGGAGGTTCAGGTCCCAGCCGAGGTGGTCTCAGGCGATCACTTCCCCGTGCACTACCGCGTCGGGAACGTCGGGGGTGATCTGGGCGCCGACGGGTACGCCGTGCTGTACGTGGTGGGACCCCGCGTTTTTGAACGCCTCGCCCCGGTGGCGGGGCATTGGGAAGCCGGGGTCTCCTATCACACCGGATCCGGCGCGGCAAGCGCAGGCAGCGCTTTGATCGGTGACGTTGCTCCGTTCGAGGTCAGTTTCAATCGGTCCGGTCCGTCGTGGCTGTTCGTGGCAGTCGTCACCTACGACGGAGCCGGTGAGGAGATCGGGTTCCACGGCCTGTGGCAGAACTTGTTTGTACTGGGCGGCCCGACCTTCGAACCCGTGGAAGTGCGCGTGGACGGCGGCGGGTACACGGTGTCCGCGGAAGCCGACCGCGACGGAAGGGTTACGACCGAGGTGCGATCCGCCGCCGACCCGGACGCCCAGGTGGAGACGCAGGTTCGGCTCAGAGCCATCTATGCGGCGGGGGTGCTGACCCAGTTACTGGACGACGTGTTCGATCGGCCCGGCATCTCCACACTGTCGGAGGGGGCGAATCCGACCCCGGTCACCGTGGCGGACCTGTCGTCGGGCACGCTCCTCGAAGCGTTTGCCCAAAGATACGCCTCGGTTGGCGGCGCATCGGGGATGGTCGATTCCCTGGCCGCCGGGGAAGCCCTCAATCCGGTAGTGATCGAGGATTCCGTGTTGCAGGTAGCCGACGCGGCGGCTTCGGAGTTCGCCTGGATGGCCTCCTCCTGGCGCTCGCTCCAGCGGCGGATCGACAATGGCGGGACGCTGTCCTTCCACGAAGCGCTGCAAATGCATTCCCAGGTGGCCTATGCCGAAAGTGTCGTGACGGCGGCGGAGACGGCCGGGCGGATTGTCAGGGCGGCCCGGGCTGCCGAAGAGGGATGGAAAGACGCCGCCGTCGGGGAGATGATGGCAGACCAGGCGGCCTGCGACCTCGGAGCGGACGCCCTGCGCGAGGCGCTGGGGACATCGGGCAGCGCCAATGTCGACCGATTGCTTGCTCTCGACGCCGAGATGCGGGCGATCCGTCCGGTTCACGGGCTGGGAGTGGACAACGCGTTGTGCGCGGTTGAGGCGACCGGCGCCGCGCACCTCCGATTCCTGCAACGTCTCGCCATCAGCCGCAGCGCCGAGTTTCGCCGGATGCTCGGCCTTGGTACCCCGCCGGCGCCGGAATCCGTGGTCGAATCGCATCGGCTGCGCATAGTGGCCCGCTTGGTGGAAGGACGGATCGAACACGGCGTCGAGTTGGCCGGTGGCGAGCGAATCCTGCCGCCGCAACGATATCTGCGGGTAGACGCAACGGCGGGAACGTGGCACGTGAGCGGCGATGTCGAAGTGGGGGAAAGCTCGATCGGCAGGATCCGGGCGCGGCGAGTGTCCGGCGGCCGGACCGAAGTGGGATTCGTCAGCGCCGACGGCGAGGCCATCATCCCCGGCCTTCGCTACCTTCCGGCTGACCTCCCGGCGGGAGTCTGGTTCCGCAGCAGCGAGATCGAGGTAACCGGAGCCATGTTGATGGGCTCGCCAACCTCCGGTGAAGAGTAGGTAGGTTGCAACCTGGGGAAACAGCCTGACACACTGTGAACCCAAGTCCATCAACTGACCCCGCCCGGGGCAAACACGGGTAGCCTCTGATGGGAATGTCAGGGCTGTCGGTGTCGGAAGTGTTGGAGGATCTCGCATCCTCCATCCCCTGGGACCGGGCGGCTGATTGGGATGTGAGCGGTTTGACTCTGGGAGATCCCGACCAGCCGGTGAGAAGGGCTGCGGTGTGTCATGAGGTAAACCACCAGGTGATGGCGGCCCTGGCGGAGACGCCGGTCGATTTGCTGTTCACCTATCACCCGCTTTTGTTGCGGCCGGTTCGGACCCTGCGGGCCGGGAGTGATCCGGGTGGGATGGCTTTTCGGTTGATCCGGATGGGTACTTCCCTGGCGGTGGCTCATACCGCGTTCGATGCCTGCCCGGGCGGTGCGGCGGATGCTCTGGCGGACCGGTTGAGCCTTGGGGCCACGGTCGGGTTCGGTCCCATGGAAACGGCGGCTCAGGTGAAGGTGGTGACTTTCGTTCCGGCTCGTTATACCGAGGACGTGGCCGACGCCCTGGCCTCGGCGGGCGCCGGAAAGATCGGAAACTACCGGGGATGCAGCTATCGCAGCGAAGGCACCGGTGCTTTTGCGCCGCAAACCGGGTCTGCGCCGGTGGTGGGGGAAGTGGGAGAGGACAATCGGGTGGCGGAGGTGCGTTTGGAGATGATCGCCCCCGCCTCCGCTCGGGACCGGGTAGTGGCGGCCCTGGGGAGAACCCACCCCTACGAAGAACCGGCGTTCGATCTCTATCCGGTGTCGTCCAACCTTCCCATGGCGGGGAGGCTGGGAGTCCTGCCCGAACCGATGTCTACTGCCCGGCTGGCGAAGCAGGTCATCGAGCGGCTGGGAATCGAGTCGGTCCGATACGTTTCGGCGGGAGACCGGCCCGTTCGGAAGCTGGCGGTCCTGCCGGGTTCGGGCGGGTCGTTTGTAGGCGCCGCCGCCCAAGTGGGCGCCGAGGCGGTGGTGACCGGAGACCTGTCCCACCATCGGATGGCGGAGGCGCAGCAGCGGGGGGTGGGAGTGATCGATCCCGGACACGCCGCCACCGAGGCGCCCGGGGTGGGGAGGCTGCTGGAATTGGTGGCGGAGGTGTCGCCGGACACCATTGACCTGACCGGGTTTCGTCCCGGACCCGGGACCATGGTCAGGAGGGCCGGAGAATGAGCCTCCCTTACGATTTGGTGGCGCTGCAGGCGGTGGACCTTCAGATCGATCGATCGGAGCGAGAAAAGGTCAGCCTGCCCGAGTTGCAGGAACTGCGGGAGTTGCTGTACTCCAAAAAGACGGTGGAAACCGAGCATGAGAAGGTTGAGGCCGACCTGCGATCGCTCGACCTGCAATTCGACCGGAGCAACGGCGAGTTGCAAATCATGGAGGAAAGGCTGGAAATCGCCGAGAAGAAACTGTTCGGGGGAGGGATGAGTTCCAAGGAGACGGAAAACCGGCGCCTGGAGGTGGAGTCGCTGCGGGTGCAGATCAGCCGACAGGAGTCCCAGGCCCTGGACCTGATGGACCGCCGGGAAACCACCGCTTCCCGGAGGGAGGAACTCTCGTCCCAGTTGGAAGAGACCCGTGGGAGAGAAGCCCGACTGGCCGAGGTGGTCCGCAAGGCATGGGAGGAGATAGATGCCCGGCTTGGGAAACTCCGATCGGAAAGGGACCGGTTGGTGTCGGCGGTCCCTTTGGCAGTGTTGGAAACTTACGAGCACCTTCGCCGGCAAAAGGAGGGGGTGGCGGTCGGTCGTTTGGAGGGGAGGACCTGCGGAGGGTGCCATCTTGCCCTTTCGGAGTCCGAGCGGGCGGAAGCGGCGGAAAGCAGCCCTCCCCGGTGTCCCCATTGTCGGCGGATCCTGGTGTTTTAGAGCTTGGCGGAGACCTTCTGGCTCTATACGGACGGGGCGGCCCGCGGCAACCCCGGTCCGGCGGCGGTGGGGGCCGTGCTGTACCGGGGTCCCATCGGCCCTGTTGAGGTGGTGGAGGAGCTGAGCCTTGCCATCGGCCATACCACCAACAACGTGGCCGAATACCGGGGGGTTATCGAAGGGCTGCAGATGGCCATCCCACATGATCCCTCCTATTTGGTGCTCCGCTCTGACTCCCTGTTGCTGGTGCGTCAACTGCTGGGGGAGTACCGGGTGAGATCCCCCAAACTGCAACCCCTCTACCGGCAGGCGCGGGCGCTATTGGGAAAATTGCCTCAGGTCGAGGTGGAACATGTCCACCGCGAAGCCAATCGCCATGCCGACCGGCTGGCCAACCAGGCCCTTGACTCGTGATTCTGTGGCATCTCGCCACGGCTCTGTTCGGCTTTCGTTGGGTGTTCCGCGACCCCGGGGCCGATCTGCGGTGGCTGATGGCCGGGGCATTGGGGCCGGATGTGGTGGACATGCCGGTGGGGACCCTGATCTGGGCCGAGACCTTTGCATCGTCGGAGATATTCGGCCACAGTCTGATCGTGGCCATGGCCATCGGCGCCTTGGCGCTGTTGGCCACCCGACGCCATAGCCAGGTTCGCCGCAACCTGATGGTGCTGACGGTGGGTTGGCTGATTCATCTGCTGGCGGACGGTATATGGCTGGAGGCGCGGGTGTTCTGGTGGCCGTTCGGGGGGTGGTCCTTTCCGGCCTTCGACCTTCCCTTCTGGCCGGGGGCCTGGAGTCGGGCGCTGGCGGATCCATGGCGATGGGTGCTGGAAGGAATCGGCCTTGCGTATCTGTGGGTGGTCATGCGTCAAGCCGTTCTGACGGATTGGGGCAATTTGCGGAAGTTCTTTGAGACGGGGAGGTTGGGGCGATGAGCGGGAAATCGCGGGGCGGTGGCGCCCGGGCGGTAATCATCGCTTTGTTCACGGTGGCGGTAGGAGGTTTGGTCCTCACCGGCTGCGGGGACGAAGGTGCGGTCGACCCCCCGGTCTTCACCGGAACGGCTGCGCCCATGCCCCCCGGATACCCACAGCCCACCGAGACCGTCTCGGTTCTGATGGAGATGTTGGCCGCCGACCGCTTCGGTGAGGCGGCCCGGATCACAGTGGTGGGGCAGATGGCCCTGGTGGCCTTGGCGGAAGGCGCCGACCTTGAGACCGCCTCCGATTATCTGCGGCTGGGGGAACTGGGAGTGGGGGCCAATTTCTGGTCCGGGTTCACCCAGGTGGCGGAGGAGTTTCTGGCCGGTTCCATCGAAGACCTTCAGGTGGTGTCCCAGAGGAACTATGAGGAAGGCCAAAGGTCCTTTGTGGACTTTCGGTTGGGGCTGCCCACAGGTCCGGAGGATCGCACTTTCAAGCTGACCGTGGCCCGCTCGGACGACCGATTGTGGCGAGTGGACGTGATAACCACCTTTGTCGACGTGCTGGCCTACCGGCTGTCGGAAACCGCCGAGATAGCTAGGGCCACCCGGACCGAGGATGCGGCGGTGGTCTCCACCGAACTGGCGCGGCATGTTCCGTCCCTGCTGGCGGCGCTCACCGACCCCGACTTGACCGATGAGTCGCGCCAGGGCATCAGGTCGGTGTTGGCCGCTATTCAATAATCGGCGGTCCGGAGAACGCACCGAGTTGGGAAAGTCGCGAAAAATATGGGGGGCCGGGGCTTGACTTTGTCACAGGCGTCGGCGCATATTGTGGGAGTCGAAACACCTCCCGGTCTGTTCCGATATCGTTCAGGCCGCGCAGGACGCGTCCTGCGAGTGGAGAGGTCATACTCTTTCGGAACGCGGGCCTCCCGGCGTCCGCCGGACCGCGTCCGAGTTCCCGGATAGGTGGCGGCGGGGGCGGGCCCTTCGGGGGAAAGGCGGGTGGGTTTTTCGCGAGATAGGGTTGGTTTTCACAGCCAGTTCTCGGGATGGGCGGTCGGGATTGTGGGCGGATTGCGGCCCGGCTCACCAAATCGGCCAGGGCAACGCCGCCCGGTCGGTGGGAGGATCAGGGTGGACGGGATGGTCAAGCAGTAGGCGGGTGCGCCGGAGGAGCGCCTGCACCTCGTCGGGATCCAGAAGTTCCGCGGCCCGAGGCGCCAGATCGCCGGTGAGCGCTTTCCGAAGTCGCTCCAACGCCTCCACCAACGGGTCGGGGATCGGCAGACCGGCAAATCCCCACAGAACGGTGCGCAGTTTGTCCTGGTGATGAAAGGCAAGGCCATGATCCACGGCGAAGAGTCTTTCTGTCCGGGATTCCACCAACAGGTGCCCGAGTTTTCGATCGGCGTTGTTGATCACCAGATCGAAAACCGCCACCGGCCACAGGCAGGGATCGGTTCCGTCCTCAAACCATCCACGTTGGTCGAAGTCGGGATCGACCTGCAGAAAACGCTGGGCCGCCCCCGGCCCCAGGGGACCGTCGGCCTCCACCGTGCGGGGAACCAAATCCAATGCCATGTGGGCGCTCACCTCATAGGCCATGATCTCTCGACCTGCCAGGGATTGGTGCGGAAAGTCCCACAGGTGACGGACACCAGCGGTCGGTTTGTACACCCACACCGCGCCATCGGGATCGGTTCCCAGGAAGGTTGCGTTGGAGGCGGAGCTGAATCTTCCCACCACCTCCGCGATGGTCAGCCGGGTTGAATGCTCAGTTCCGGGCCGGGCACTCATGTCCCTCGGGGTTCTTGGGAAGGCGACACCAGGGACAGGTCGGCCGTCCGGCTCTGATCAACCGGCGGGTGATGACCACCATCGCCCGGAACTGCTCGGGGGAGACCATGAACATCAGGCCCTGTTCGTCACGGTCGGATTCAAAGGAGAGATTCATCAGACCGGAAGGCCGGATGCCGACATTGATCGTCCCCACCCGAAAGTCCTCCTCGCCGTGGGGATCGGATATCTCCAGGTCGGTGGACAAAAGGGACTCCACCGCGGCTGTGTCAACCACCACCCCCGACTGCTGCAAACTTCGCCAACCTTGGGTCGCCAGGGCCTGCACCTGCTGCTTTTCCGCCAGCATGGAGTGAAGCTCCCCATTGGCCACTATCTGAAAGTAGAAGCGACGTTTGCCGGGCGGGCCGATGGCCCCCACCAAGAATCGCTCGGCCGGCCCCAGGTTGTTTATTGCCATGTGCTCGGGTCTCCGTTGGTGTTGATCGCCGTTACCGCGACGGCCCCGTTCTTGGCGAAGTCCAGCACCGAGACCGACGTGGGGGAGACCGTCAGTCTCGACCACAGGTCGAGCGGCTGCCCGAGGTAGAACCCCAGCAGCAGGCGGATGATGTCCGCGTGGGAAACCAGCATTATGGTGCCGTCGGGGTGTCGATCTGCCAGTTCCTGGGCGGCGGCGGTCCCTCGCAGTTGCGCTTCGGCGGGTGACTCTCCTCCGGGAAAACGCATCCGCGAGGGCCGGTGAACCACCGTCTTCCATTCCGGTAGTTTGTACAGATCCGCCAGGGTCTTTCCCGTCCACTCCCCGTAGTCCACTTCCGTCAAACGATGGTCGGCCAGGGGGGCGAGCCCGTGGGGGGCGGCCAACAGTTGGGCGGTCTCTCTGGTGCGTTCCAACGGAGAGCAGAAAACCGCCGCAAGGTCGATTTCGGACAGTCGCCCGGCCAGGGCGCGGGTGTCGACCTTGGCGGGTTCGGTGAGGTGATGGCCTCCTTCCCTCCCGTACAGCACCTTGCCGGTGGTGGCAACCGGTGCGTGACGAACCAAGAGCAGACGGGCCATGTGGAAAAGGCTACCCCGACATCGAACCTCCGGTGTCGGGCCCGTCGGCCAGGCAGGTTCCCAAGGCGCGTTGGTATCGTGTGCAACGTGACAGGGCAGGCAGAATTACAAAGATGGGCGGAGCTGCTCTTCGACTCCTATCGCGCGGGAACTCCCATCGAACCCCTGAGCGACGCCGACCCCGGATTGGGGGTGAAGGAAGCACACCTGATCCAGAAGATGTTGGTGAGCATGCTGCAATCGTGGCTGGGCGGGGAGGTGATCGGATACAAGCTGGGATTGACCTCCAAGCCGATGCAGGAGTTGTTGGGAGTGAGCACCCCCGACTTCGCTCCGGTGCTTTCCACCATGTCGCACAACTCGGGCGAACGGGTGGATATCGGGAACGCCATCGCTCCCAAGGCCGAAGCGGAGATCACCCTGCTGATGGGAGACACTCTGCGGGGCCCCGGGGTAACCGCTCTGGCCGCGGCTCGGGCGGTGGAGGGTGCGGTGGCGTCCATTGAGGTGGTGGACTCGCGGGTGGCGGACTGGAGGATCAAACTGGTGGACACCGTTGCCGATCTCGGATCTTCCCGGGCGGCGGTGATCAGTGACCGGGTGGTTCCGGTTGATTTCGATCTGCGGGTGTGCGGGACGGCCATCTATCACAACGGGGAACTGGCCGGAACCGGCGCCGGGGCGGCCTGCATGGGAAGCCCGTTCACAGCCCTGGCCTGGCTGGCCAATGAGTTGGCCAAGTACGACGAAGAGTTGCCGGCGGGCTCTTTCGTTTTGACCGGCGCGCTCCATGCTGCTTTTCCGGTGGTCCCCGGAGACTCTGTGTGGGCATCGTTCGACCGGCTGGGATCGGTTTCGGTAAGCTTTTTTTGATCCCCCACTCTGGAGAGCGATGATGCAGGTAGAGATCACCATCACCAACCCGGCGGGGCTGCATGCCCGGCCCGCCAAGTTATTCGTCCAGCGGGCCAAGGCCTCTTCCTCGAAGATCACCGTGGCCGCCAACGACAAGGGCCCGGTGAATGCCACGAGCATCCTGGGCATCCTCAAACTGGGCGCCACCGAGGGCACCACCGTCTCGATCGAAGTGGAAGGCGACGACGCCGAGCAGGTGATTGCCGACTTCAGGGCGCTTCTGTCCGAGGAGGGCTGAGGACGAGAACCAAGGGTTGCCGTGGGCCGAGTCGCCCAAAGCAGCTGGACCATGGCTGCTATAGGGGAATGGGGTGTTTACCCGGCGTTCAAGAGTTCGGAGCAGGGTTAGGTTTGACATCGTGGTTCCCGAACTTGACTATCAGGAAATAATCGCGATAGCGGAAGATCCCAACATGAGGGATGGGGAGAGCCGGGGCCAACCCGCTTCGCCCGAGTCCCTTGCACGGGTAGCCAAGGTGGCGGACACCCTGTTTTTCCAGTGTCCATTCGAGGAAAAGATCGAAGAAATCCTGCAGATTCCTCCCGAAATCTCAGCCAGGCGGCTGGCCCAAATGCCGGGTAGCGAAGGTGCTGAGATTCTTGCTCACCTACCCGCCGAGTTGGTTGAAGGAATCGTGAAGAGGGATAACAGGTAGGGGGCGGGCGGGCGAGATAACCTGTGAAATCAGGCACTATCTCGCGAAAACATCCCTGAATTTTCTGTCCCGAGGGACCCACCCCCGCCACCACCTTTCCTGGGGTCGGGACGCGAATCCACCACGCAGAACGAGGAATTCGCATTCCCGAGGATATGTTCCCTGCGGCCGGTCTGGACGACGTCGGAACAGACCGGGAGGTGCTTGACTCCTATCACTATGTGTCACCCGGGAGACAAAGTCAAGCCATCAGCCACCCTGTTTTTCGCGACCCCCCCACCTACCGCGCAGGCTCCAAGTAACCTGATTGGCCGGCATCCGGGGATTGGCTTGGACATCAGAGGGAGGGTTCCGAGATCTCCCGCGCCCCGGCTGAGTCGGCGGCTTCCAGGCACCTGGCCGCCATGTTCCGGCACTCTTCCATACTGAGCGAGCGGACCCGTTCCTTGATGGCGGGGACCGAGGGAATCGCCACCGACAACTCGGTGACTCCCAAGCCGATCAGCACCGGAACCGCCAGTGGATCGCCGGCCATGGCTCCGCAGACTCCCACCCAACGGCCGTGGGCCTGGGCGGCGGTCACGGTCTCGGCTATCAGGCGGAGCACCGCCGGGTGGAAGTGATCGGCTCGGGCCGCCACTTCCCGGTTGGTGCGATCCACCGCCAGGGTGTACTGGGTGAGATCGTTGGTGCCGATCGAAAAGAAGTCCACGTGGGGCGCCAGACGGGAAGCCACCAGGGCCGCCGAGGGCACTTCGATCATGATCCCCACCTGATAGTCGGGGGAAAAGTCCAACCCGTCGTCCCGAAGCGACTGCTCGGCGGTGGTCAGGGCCTTCCGGAATGCCATCAGATCACTTCTTCCCGCCACCATGGGCGCCATGATCCCCAACCGCCCGGTGCTCCCGGCCCGCAACAGCGCCCGCAACTGGGCGTGCATCATTTCCGGACGGGCCAGAGTGAGCCGAATACCCCGCAAACCCAGGAAAGGGTTGAGTTCCTCGCCGATCTCGATGCCGGGAACCTGCTTGTCCCCTCCCACATCCAGGGTGCGCACCACCACCAGGTGATCGCCGAACTCCGACAGCACCGCCCGGTAAGCCTCATACTGCTCCTCTTCTGAAATGGGACGGGTCCGGTCGAGGAACAGGAACTCGGTTCTGAACAAACCCACCCCCTCGGCGCCCTGCTCCACCGCCCGGGCCGCATCCTGCTCTGCGCCGATGTTGGCGGCCACCTCGATTCGGACGCCGTCCTCGGTTACCGCCGGTTCGTGTGCCCGGGCCGCCGCGCCCGCTTGGCTTCGCTGCTGTTCCACTTGTTGCTGGCGGAGCTGTTGGGTGACTTCGGGGGAGGGGTCGATGTAAACCTCGCCGGTCTCGCCGTCGAAGGCCAGCATGGCGCCCGGCTCCAAGGGGGGAAGATCAACCCCCACCACCGCCGGCAGACCCATGCCCCGGGCGAAAACGGCAATGTGCGAGGTGGGGCTCCCCTCCTCGGTGCACAGTCCCAGCGCCATTCCGGGAGGGATGGTGGCCGTTTCCGACGGAAAGAAGTCGGAGGCGACCAGCACCGAGGGGACCGTGAGGTTGTCCCAGGTCTCCAGGGGAAGTCCCAGAATCGCTTTCAGCAACTGGGTGCCGACATCTCTGACATCGGCGGCCCGGGCCGCCAGGTACTCGTCGTCCAACGATTCCAGCATGGCGGCGGACTCTTCGGTGACTTGGGCGGCGGCCGCCTCGGCGCACAGTGATTCGTTTTCGATTACCGAGTGGATCTCCCCGGTGAACTCGGGGTCATCGAGCATGAGAAGATGCGCTCCGATCACTTCGGCCTCCTCGGAATCCTCGCCGTGATGTTCTGCCAGACCCTCCAGGCGCTTCCGCACCGCGGTTTGGCTGCGTTCCAGCTTTTCGAGTTCGGGGGCAGGGTCGGAGACCAAGCGGCGAGTGATGTCGGGGAGGGTGGCCGAATGAAGGTAGGCCGGGCCGATGGCGATCCCCGGGGAGGCCCCGATTCCTGTGCGTTTCAACATGGTGTTCCTCGCTCTACTAATGAATCCTGTCTCCGCCGAAGCGAGACTATATGTGATGTCTCATCCAACTGTACGTCTCGGAAGGTGATGGGTTCTCCCATGCTTACCGGTGAGGTGATCACCGCTCCGGGCGCCAGCCCCACCGGTAACAGCCCTTCGGCGGCGGCCCGTTCGGCGTTTTCGATCATGCCATACACAAGGTACCCGCCCAGGTCGTCGATTACCTCGCCTGCGGCCAGGTTCCGTTTGGCGAACGCCACGGTCTCGGCGGTGGGGGGATGGTCGGTGGCCAAGGTGGTGTCTTCGGTGAGCACCGCCCGGGCGATGGAAACGGGGGTCTCGAGGTTGGCCAGGTGATAGGGGCGATACAGGGCGTAATAGGGACCCGTACCCATCGACAGGTATCCCAGATCTCGAACCAGTTTGGGGTGATCGGTGGTGAACACCACGAAAACCCCCGGGGCGACGCCCCGTCCGTAGTCCACCCGGCCCGATCCCGACAGCACCCCGCCCTGAGAGGAGGGGATATAGGTGGAGGCGATGGTGTCGACGGTGACCGGAGGGCCGTGCATGCCCCGCACGTCGGGGATGAACCCGATCCCGTTGGCCAGGGAAGTCATCTCCACCATGGTCTTGGTTCCATCCACAAAAGAGGCCAGCATCTTGGGGTTCATCCGCCGTTTCCGCGCCACATCGGCCACCGTGGCGGGAGTGGCGGTGCGGTCGAGTCGATTGTTCTTGCCCTTCCCGGCGCTGGTCACCTCAAAACCGAGGGCGGTGACGAAGTCGTAGAGTTCCATGATCGCTCCCGGTTCGTCTCCTCCCGACAGGGTGTAGACCACTCCGGCGTCTTTGGCCCGCCGGCGCAGGACGTATCCCACGGTGGCGTCGGTCTCCACGTTCATCTGCATGACATGCTTTCCCGCTTCGATGGCCTGCCGGGCCACCTGGGCGCCCACTTCGGGGACGCCGGTGACCTCCACCGAGATGTCGATGGGTTCACACCAGGCGATGGCGACATTGCGGGTAGCCACACGGTGTCCGTCGGACAGGGCGGAGGTTGCCCGGTCGGGATCATCGGTCTCCACCACCTGCGAAGCCGGGACGCCCGCCGATGCGAAGGCCTGTCTGGCCCGCTCCGGCTCGGCGTCCACCACCACGCTCGGCTCCATACCTGTCATCTGTTCGAGGACCACCGCCAGCCCTTCGCCCATCTGTCCGGCGCCCACCATGCCCACTCGGATCCTTTTGCCCCGTAGCGCAAGGTCCAGCAGGCGTCGGTGCAGCATCAGGAGAGGCGGGGGTCGTGCAGGGTTTCCAGGAACTGTGGGTGGATTCGACCGTTGCCGGCCACCACGAACGGGGTGGAGGCGCTGATTTGTCGGCCGTCCTGGTCGGTGACCTGGCCGCCCGCCTCGGTCACCATCAGGACCCCGGCGCCCATGTCCCAGGGGGACAGGTCCTCTTCCCAGTAGCCGTCCAGTTTTCCGGCGGCCACCATGCACAGGTCCAAGGATGCCGCTCCTAAACGGCGTACGCCCTGGGCCGCCCGCAGCACGCTCCGAAAGCTGGTTTCGCAGATCCCGGTTCGCTCGGATCGGTCATAAGGGAACCCGGTGACGATCAATGCCTTACCCAGGTCGGTGGTGGCACTCACCTTAAGGGCCGATCCGTTCCGCCAGGCCCCTTGTCCTGCTATAGCCGCGTATTCGTCTCCGGTGGATATGTCCACCACCGCCCCCACCGACGGAGCGTCATCAACCCACAAAGCCACCGAAACCGCCATCCACGGAAAGCCATGCAGGTAATTGGTGGTGCCGTCCAACGGATCGACCAGCCACACCCTGCCCTGGTGGAGTTTTGCTTGGTGGTTGGACTCTTCGGTCACAACCACATCTTCGGGGCGGTGATCTCGGAGATATTTCAGGATGACCTGCTGGGACCGGCGATCGGCGTCGGTCACCGGATCGGCGTCACCCTTGAACGAAACGTTGGCGGACCGTCGGGGAGTAGCCCGAACCGCTTGGGCACCCAAGTGGGCGACGGCCAGAGCAATGGCGAGGTCGGGGTTCTCGAAGTCCCCGTCCGGGGCCTGTGTCACACCCCTCGCGCTATCTTTGATCACTGATGGCTGATAGTAACTACGACGACCAAGAGCGAGATTTCCGCCGCCGGTGGTATGAGGCTCACGTGAACCGCTATGACGAGGATTTGACCACGGCCGAGTTGCCCGACCTTTATGCCGCTCCTGTTCCGAAACAGGGAGATATCGTTTCCGAGTCGTTGGATTAGATCCTCACGTTGAAAGCGGAAGGGCTGTCCAACGTGCAGATAGCTGCCCAGTTGGACGAGTTGAGCGTGGCCACCAAAGGGGGCACCCCTCCGAACCACCAGGCGGTCAGTTTCGCTCTGATCAACGCTGCCAAGAAGGAGAATTTGACAACGGCCGAGTTTGTAGCGAAGTACACGGTGGAGGGTGCGCCGTCGCCGACGGGCGTCCCAGCAGCCGCCGCTGCAACGCCTGACCCTACGCCCACTCCCGAGCCTCCCACGCCGGAGCCGGAACCGACCCCCACACCCGAGCCCGCGCCGACACCCGAAAAGGTGGGGGGAGGGGTCGACTGGCAAAAGGTGCGCCAGTCCGCATCCTCATATCTCCCAATTCGGGACAGCTTCTACTCAACCAGGGATGTTGAAGCCTTTCGTGACGCCATGAAGAGCTGGTCGGGCAAGAGTGCAACGTACTTCAACGGGTTTGCTGGCCAGATGTATTTGAATCAGATAGCCAACTACACCACTGACATGGGAGCCCTGGCAGATTTGCTTACCGATGTGCTTCGGGTTCCCTCTGATGAGGCTGAGGCATCAAGAAAAATCGACAGATTGGTTGATTACGTGGGGACGATCAAGAAGGGCAGTGCGCCCGCGGCAGGGTACAGTCCCTTCTTTCTTTCCTGCCAGTGGGGATTAGTCGACCAAAGCAAGTGGCCGGTGTTCTGGCCCAGCGCGTCGAGATTTGTGGAGTTTGTCACAGGACAGGACTTGCCGGAGACGCCATCTGAGCGTTACGGAACCTTCTTGGATTTGGTGCGGGATTTGGATTCCGACTATGAACGCTTCGAGACGGTGGCGGCGTGGTGGGACAAGGAGAAGCCTGTATTGATGGATCCGGTGCTAGCCGATCGTTGCGAGTTCGGACGGCGTTGGGACGCGGATATGGCAGACCAACTTCGAATAAATGCCAAGGCGCTGGTAAAAGTGGCTGGCTATTGGGCGGAGGCCCTCAAAGAAGCTATGGAAGAGTCTTTTGATCTGGATTATGTGTACCTTCCGCCTCTGGAGTGGGTCAAGGATCGACCCCGGGGAGACACATGTGTGATATTCCGCTCGATTAGAGAGACGCTTGGGCCGGGGATACAGGTCGGAATGAATGAAAAGGGTCTCTTCATCGGGGCGGACAGCGGTCTTGGAAGAGCGGGATGGACGAG
Source organism: Acidimicrobiia bacterium (assembly GCA_965220995.1). Classification (GTDB taxonomy): domain Bacteria; phylum Actinomycetota; class Acidimicrobiia; order Spongiisociales; family ZC4RG35; genus Bin76. The sequence goes on from CBDCRL010000004.1 coordinate 74,424, forward strand.
AAAGGCTGCTCAGATTATGGGCTCGTGGACCGTGGAAGGCTGTGAAGTGATCAGTACACACAGGTCTGCTCTGGAGACTCGACACCAATTCGGTTGGCGACCTGATCAGGTGATGTACGGCAGGTTCTGGGGCTCCGACGCCTTGCCACCGGATCTTCGCAAGGTGGCCCTTGTCACGGCCAGTGAACTGAGTGTGCAGGTGAGAGACCTCCTTGACCAGTTCACGGAGTTCAGCCATCATCCCCCGAAAACGAACGAGCCTCCCCGTCGTGAGCCAGAGAGTGAACCGAAAAAACCTGCGGAGTTGGCTGAGAAGCTGTTGCTTCAGCCCAGTTTCATGGAAGAGATCATCAACCTCTTGGAGGACAAACGGCAGGTCATCTTCTACGGGCCGCCAGGAACCGGTAAGACTTTTCTGGCCAAGGAGTTGGCGGAATGCCTAGCGCCGGATGACTCCCAGCGGGCGTTCGTGCAGTTTCACCCTTCCATGTCCTACGAGGACTTCTTCGAGGGGTATCGCCCTCACACCGGGGATGATGGCGCCATGAGCTACCGGCTGACTTCCGGCCCTCTGCGCCACATTGCCCGGCGGGCGGAAGCCAACCGCGATGATCGGTACATCATGATCATCGATGAGATCAATCGGGCCAACCTTCCCAAGGTGTTGGGGGAGTTGCTGTTTCTGCTGGAATATCGGGACGACACGGTGCTGCCCCTTTATCGGCCTTCCGAGCCGTTCGGGCTGCCACCCAATCTGTGGTTCATAGGAACCATGAATACTGCCGACCGGTCGATCGCCCTGGTGGACGCCGCGCTGCGCCGGCGGTTTCATTTCGTGCCGTTCTTTCCCCATTCCGGACCCATGGAGGGCCTGTTGGAACGCTGGTTGGCGGCTAACAATGAACAGCGGTGGGTAGGGGAGTTGGTGGCCGAGGTAAACGGGAGACTGTCCGAGGCGTTGGGCGGGCCTCATCTCCAGCTTGGGCACAGTCACTTTATGAAACAAGGGATCAGTGACCTCGAAACCGGCCAGATGAAGATGGTGTGGCGGTACACGGTGGAGCCGTTCATCGAGGAGCAATTTTTCGACGACCCCGACCAGGTCAGGTCGTTCCGCTGGGAAGAAGTCATCAAGCCGTACATCTCGAAAAGGGATATCGAGGATCCGGCTGCCGTCGAGTCCCAAACCGATGAAGACCAAACCTCACCGACTGACTGAGTATCAGACCAGCCGCATCCGGCTATCCCGATCTGCGGTGATGCGTTTGAGAGAGACCCGCTACGTGACGGTGGCGCCCGATCCTGAACCCGGATACTGGGAAGTCACCGCCCGGCACTATGTGGGAAATCTGGTGGTGGAGGATGTGCGGATCTCAATCAAGCCGAAGATCAGGATCGAGAACCTGTTTCTGCTCTTGGGAGTCGGCCTTCGGGAGCAGGACTGGAAGAAGGCCGCCACCCACTATGCCCTGGCCAGTGACCTGCTCCCCGCGGTGGTGTCGTTCTTCACCCGTTCGGCCGACCTCACTCTGAGAAGAGGGGTCTACCGCTCCTACCGGGAGGAACGGGATCGTCTTCCGACCATTCGAGGTCGGATCGACTCTCCGGCGCAGATGACCCGGGCCGGGATTGTGCATCCGATCGACTGCCGTTTCGACGAGCACACGGCCGACGTTGCGGAGAATCGCTATCTGAAGGCGGCCGTGTGGAAGGCCCTTCTGGTCCCCGGAGTGTTGCCCCAAGACCGTCGTCGCCTCCATCGGATCCTGATGACTCTCGAAGAGGTGAGCAATGTGTTCGTGAGGCCGGAAGACGTGGATCGGATCGGTTTCAATCGGCTCAATACCCATTACGAACCCACCCTGCGCCTGGCCAGGTTGTTGTTGGAGAATCTGACCCTGACCGATGATCCGGGTGAGACCCAGGCCCTCTCGTTCATGGTCGACATGAACCTCTTGTTCGAGCGATTCGTCACCGACCGCCTCCAACGGGCTCTGCAGGGCAGGTTCGGGGTCAAGCCACAGTATTCAACTCCTTTTGACAGGGCGAGCAGATGGATGGTTCGCCCGGATCTGGTGTTCACCCAAAGCGGCGCGCCGTCCTTTGTGGCCGATGTGAAATACAAGTTGGCGGAGAGCGAAGCAGGTCTGCCCAGTTCCGACTACTACCAACTCTTGGCCTATACCACGGTCCTGGACCTTCCCCAGGGCGCCTTGATCTACTGCCGGGATCCCGACACTTCGGGTTCAACCCATGGTCACTACACCGTCCGGAAGGCTGACAAGACCCTTCACGCCCGGGGTTTGGACATGTCCGGCTCGCCCGCCCAGGTGGAAAACGAAATCAGGAGCCTGGCCGACTGGATCGCCGAAAGGTCTCACCAGCCGGCGTTGGCAGTGGCCTCTTGACCGTCAGAAGAGGCCCACTACCTTGCCGTCGGCGTCGATGTCCACGTTGAGATAGGCCGGGGTGGAGGACAGGCCGGGCATGGTGCGGACCGCTCCCACCAGGGGGTAGATGAACCCGGCGCCCACCGAGGCTCGTACCTCTCGGATGGGGAGGGTGTAACCGCGGGGCGCTCCCCGCAGGTTGGGATCGTGGCTGATGGACAGATGGGTCTTGGCCATGCAAATCGGCAGATCCCCGAACCCGGCCCGCTCGTACTGGGCGAGTTGGCGGTTGGCCAAGGGGGTGTAGGAGACATCCTCGGCGCCGTAAACGTTGCGGGCGATGGTCTCGATTTTCTCCTTCAGGGAGAACTCGTTGGGATAGAGCAGGCTGAAGTCGCCCTCCCGGGTGCAGGCGTCTTCCACCGCCTCGGCCATTTCCAGCGCCCCCTGGCCTCCGTCGGCCCAGTGGGTGGTGGCGGCCACGGCGTGGGCGCCCGATTCGGAAGCCGCCGCCCGGATGTATTCGATTTCCCGGTCGGTGTCGGTGGGGAACACGTTGATCGCCACCACCGCCGGCACCCCGAACCTTCTGATGGTGTCCAGGTGAGCCTGCATATTGACCACCCCCTCTCCCAGGATCCCCAGGTTCTCCTCCACATAGGCCCGCGGCAGGGGCCGTCCCGGCTTCACCGGTGGTCCTCCTCCCTGGGCCTTGAGAGCGCGGATGGTGGTGGTGAGCACCACGCAGTCGGGAACCAGTCCCGAGGTGCGGCATTTGATGTCGAAGAACTTCTCCATGCCCATGTCGGCCCCAAAGCCTGACTCGGTGATGGTGTAGTCGGCCAATTGGAGAGCGATCCGGTCGGCCAGCACCGAGGAGTTGCCGTGGGCGATGTTGGCGAACGGCCCGGCGTGGACGAATACCCCCTGGCCTTCCAGGGTTTGCATCAAAGTGGGATGCAGGGCGTCTTTCATCAGAACGGTCACGGCCCCCGCCACTCCCAGATCCTCCAGGGTGAGCGGATCGCCGGTCTTGGAGGTGCCGAACACGATCTTCCCGCAGCGTTCGCGCAGGTTCCGGAGGGCGGAGGCGTAGTCCTGCCCGTCCACCAGGGCCAGAATCGCCATGATCTCGCTGGCCACCGTGATGTCGTAGCCGCTTTCCCGGGGCAGTCCGTCTATCCGGCCGCCCAGCCCCAACACTATGTTGCGAAGCGCCCGGTCGTTGACGTCCACCACCCGTCTCCACAGGACCGCGTGCGGATCGATTCGCAGCCGATCCAGCCCCCGTTCCGCCATCTGCTCGTCGTTCAGTCTTTCCTCGAAGTACCACCGGGCGTCGATGGCGGCCGCCGCCAGGTTGTGGGCCACTCCGATAGCGTGCAGGTCCCCGGTGAGGTGCAGATTGAACTCCTCCATGGGAATCACCTGGCTGTACCCGCCCCCCGCCGCGCCTCCCTTGATCCCGAAAGTGGGACCCATGCTGGGCTGGCGGATGCAGGCCATCACATTGCGGCCCCGGGCGCCCAGCCCCTGGGTCAGCCCGATGGTGGTGGTGGTCTTTCCTTCGCCCAGGGGAGTGGGAGTTATCGCGGTCACGTTCACATAGCGGCCCCGGGGGCGATTGCGGACCCGCCGCAGAATGTCGAGATGTACCTTGGCCTTGTCGTGCCCGTAGGGGATCAGTTCGTCGGTGTTGACCCCCACCCGTGCGGCTATCTCGGTGATCGGCAGGACCCGGGCGGCTTGGGCGATATCCAGGTCGGAAGGGATGGCGGGTGGGGTCACGAGGCGTCTCCTGTGAGGTTGAGCGGCGGGGTTCAGAACATGAAACCGTCCGGTTGTTTTACATAATGTTAACCCGATGGCGCGGGCCGGAGCGGCGGCCCGCATCCCGAAGTCCGGTCTCCTTGCCCACCGGGTTGGCGGCCCGATCAGGCGGGGGAGGGTTTTGTGATACAGGTGCGCATTTCTAATCTCTCCCCTAGGCCGTGTCCGTGCTCTCCTACCTGTCGACCAGCCCCAGATGGACTGGATAGATCTGTTACTGGTGGCCGCCCGCGTGGTGGGGGTTTTCGTCCTGTTGCTGTTGGTGACCATGGTCAACGTGTGGCTGGAACGCAAAGTGGTGGCGGACATGCAGAATCGGTTGGGTCCTATGCGAGCGGGACCCTGGGGGATCCTGCAAACCATGGCCGACGGGCTGAAGCTGTTCTTCAAGGAACACATCACTCCCCGGAGAGTGGATCTGGGGGCCTACCTTCTGGCGCCTTTTCTGGCGGTGGTGCCCGCCTTTCTGATCTTCATGATGGTTCCCCTCGGTCCGGGAGTGGAGGTGGCGGGCCGGTCGGTGCCGCTGCAGGGCGCCGATCTCAACATCGGCCTGTTGTTCGTTCTGGCCATGTCGTCCATGGCTGTTTACGCGGTGGTTCTGGCCGGATGGTCCTCGGGTTCCAAGTATCCGCTGCTCGGGGGCGTGCGGGCCACCGCCCAGGCCATCTCCTACGAGGCGGCCATGGGATTGGCGATGGTGGCCGTGGTGATGTTCTCCGCCACCGCTCCCGCTGCCCAAAGCGGCACTCTGTCGCTGGCCGAGATCGTGGCCCGCCAGTCGGGCACCTGGGAGGGGGCGGTGGGATTCCTGGATCCGGTGCTGAATCTGATCCCGCGGTGGAATGTCTTCCCCCAGGTGGTGGCCTTTGCGATCTTCTTCACCGCGGCGGTCGCCGAGACCAACCGGGCGCCGTTCGACCTGGTGGAGGCCGAGCAGGAGTTGGTGGGAGGGTTTCACACCGAGTATTCCGGCATACGTTTCGCCATGTTCTTTCTGGCCGAGTACATCAACATCTTTTCGATGTGCGCCATCGCCGCCACCCTGTTCCTGGGGGGATGGAACGGTCCGGTGTGGGAGGGGGTGGTTCCCGGATGGATTTCGGCGCTGCTCCCGGTGGTGTGGCTGATGCTGAAGACCTATGCGCTGGTGATTGTGTTCTTTTGGATCAGGGCCACCCTTCCCCGGTTGCGCTACGACCAACTGATGGTTCTGGGCTGGAAGCGGCTGATCCCCCTGTCGATGGTGTGGCTGGTGATTTCCACGGTGGTGATCGGGTTCCGCCAATTCGGTCTGCCGTTTTGAGAATGAGGAGATACTGATGGGAATGCTCAAGGACTTTTGGAAAGGCTTCAAGGTAACGGGGCGGATCGGCCTGCGGGGTTTGCTGGGCAAGGACATCGTCACCACCCGGTATCCCTCGGAGATGCGAGAAAAACCGGTCAGGTTCCACGGACGCCACGTGCTGAACCGCTATCCCGACGGGATGGAAAAGTGCATCGGGTGTGAGCTGTGCGCCGGCGCCTGCCCCGCCAGTTGCATCTATGTGCGAGGCGCCGACAACTCCCCCGACGATCCCCAAAGCCCCGGGGAACGGTTCGGGTACGTATATGAGATCAACATGTTGCGGTGCATCTTCTGCGGCCTGTGCGTGGAAGCCTGTCCCACCGAAGCCATCACCATGACTCACCTGTTCGAAATGTCGGTCACCGATCGCAGCGACGCCATCCACACCAAGGACGAGTTGTTGATGGCCCCCGACGGTTCGGTGCCGCACATCTACTCCGACGACCCGTTCGCCGATCTCACCGAACTGGACGCCGCCGACGGCTGGCTGCGAGCCACCGCTCCCAGTGGGGCGGCCGCCTACGAGGGCCAGAAGATGTGGCAGTCCACTCCCGGGCCCGCTTCGTGGGAACCCGAGCCCGACCAGGAAACCCGGGACGCCCCGGATGGTTGAACTCGTCATCTTTGTGCTGATGGGGCTGAGCACCCTGGCGGGAGGGGTGACGGTGGTGGTGGCAGCCAATCCGGTCCGCTGCGCCATGGGGATGCTGGCGTCGCTGGTGTCCCTGGCGGTCATCTATGTGGTCAACCTGGCGCATCTGGTGGCCGCTGTGCAGGTGGTGGTCTATGCCGGGGCGGTGCTCACCCTGTTCTTGTTCGTCATCATGTTCATCGGGGTGGACCGGGCCGAGGACACCGCGGAAACCATACCCCGCCAGCGCAAACTGGTGGCCGGGTTGGCGGTGGTGGTGGCGGTGGGCGCCGCGGTGCTGGTGGGGAGAGGCCGGTTCTCCTGGACCCCGGCCGCCCCGGAGTCGGTTCCGATTCCCAACGGAACGGTCCAGGCTCTGGGAGGGGAGTTGTTCACCACCTGGGTGCTGGGGGTGGAGGTAACCGCGCTCTTGCTGACCATCGCGGCGGTGGGGGCGATTGCGTTGGCCTTCCATCGTCGTTCGGCCCGAACCCCGGCGGAGAAGTGATGCTCTCGGTCACCCCCGGCTGGTATATGACCCTGGCCGCCGCGCTTTTCCTGCTGGGCCTGGTGGGGGTTCTGATCAGGCGCAACGCGTTGGTGATGTTCATGTGCGTGGAACTGATGCTCAACGCGGTGAGCCTCACCTTTGTGGCGGCGGGCCGGGCGGCGGGAGTGCTGGATGGGCAGATAACCGTCTTTTTCGTGCTGGTGGTGGCCGCCGCCGAAGTGGTGGTGGGCCTGGCCATCATCGTGGCGATCTTCCGGCGTCGGGAAACCGCCTCGGTTGACGAACTGGCGGCGTTGCGGGGATGATCGAGCTTCCCACAGAAGCGCTGTGGTTGGTGATCGCCTTCCCGCTGGGTGGGGCGTTGCTGCTGCATTTCGCCGGTCGCCTGCTGGGTGAGCCCCGGGCGGGGTATCTGGCTGCGGCCGCTTCTCTGGCCTCCTTTGCCGTGGCCGCGGTGGCCTCCGTCCCGTTCTTCACCGGGGAGGGTCACCCCGCCCAGTCCCTTCTGTGGGAATGGATGCCGGCGGTGGGCGCTTCCTTCGAGATCGTCTGGGATCCCCTGTCCGCCCTGATGACTCTGGTGGTGACCGGGGTGGGGTCGCTGATCCACGTCTATTCGGTGGGATACATGCACGGCGATCCTCGTTTTGCCCGGTTCTTCACCTACCTGAACCTGTTCACCGCTTCGATGCTGATCCTGGTGCTGGCCGGCAACTATGCCATGCTGTTCGTGGGTTGGGAGTTGGTGGGTTTGTGCTCCTATCTGCTGATCTCCTTTTGGTTCACCCGACCGGCCGCCGCCTCGGCGGGCATGAAAGCCTTCGTGGTGAACCGGATCGGCGACTTCGGGTTTCTGATTGCCCTGATGCTGATTTTCGCCACCTTCGGGACCCTCTCCTATGCCGGAGTGTTCGACCGGGCGGCTTCGGAGTTGGACGGCTGGGTCCCCACGGTGATCGGGTTGATGCTGGCCACCGGCGCCATCGGCAAGTCGGCCCAGATCCCCCTGTACGTGTGGCTCCCCGACGCAATGGAAGGTCCCACTCCGGTTTCGGCCCTGATACACGCCGCCACCATGGTCACCGCCGGGGTGTACGTGATTGCCCGGTCGGCCCCGATTTTCGAGATGGCCCCGGTGGCGTCGGGGGTGGTGGCGGCGGTGGGGGCGCTCACCGCTTTATGGGCGGCCACCATCGCCGTGGGGCAGTCGGACATCAAGCGGGTGCTGGCCTATTCCACCATCAGCCAGTTGGGCTACATGTTCCTGGCGGTGGGGGCGACCGCCTACGTGGCGGGGATTTTCCACCTGATGACCCATGCCTTTTTCAAGGCGCTGCTGTTCCTGGGGGCCGGTTCGGTGATTCATGCCATGGGCGGCCGACAGGACATGAAGGAGATGGGCGGCCTGCGCAAGGCCATGCCCGTCACTTTCGTCACCATGGCGGTGGGGGTGGTGGCGATTGCGGGATTCCCTCCGCTGGCGGGCTTTTGGTCGAAAGACGAAATCCTGAGCGTGGTTTTCAACCAGGGAGGCTGGTTCACCATCTTGTGGCTGATGGGACTGGTGACCGCGCTGCTGACCGCCTTCTACATGTTCCGCCAGTTGGTGCTGGTGTTCCTGGGCAAGCCACGCTGGCCCGAGGGGCTCACGCCCCACGAGTCGCCCCGTTCCATGACCATTCCCCTGATCTTCCTGGCGCTCCTGTCGGTGGGGGCCGGGCTGGTCAACACCCCCTTCCGATTGGGTTTGGAGCATTTCTTGGAACCGTCGTTTGAGGGAGTCAAACTGGGACATCCTCCCGACGGGGTGACGTTGATCCTGGTGTTGGCCGCCCTGTCGGTGGCGGCGGGTCTGGTGGGGGCGGCCATGGCCTATCTGGCCTATCACCGACCGCCGGAGGCGTGGCGGCGTTTCCAGGCGGGATTCGGCCGGATTTGGGGCCTGTGGGAAGACGCTTACCGGGTGGATGACGTCTACAGCGCTGCGTTGGTGTCTCCCGGACGACGCCTGGCCGAGCGGACCGCCTTCGGGGTGGACACCAGGCTGGTGGACGGTGCGGTGAACGGGGTGGCGTGGCTGGTGCAGGCGGCCGGTCGCCGCATCCGCCCGGCCCAGAGTGGTCTGATCCGCCAGTACGGTCTGTGGTTCGGCCTGGGGCTGGTGGCGCTCCTGATCTGGATAGTGGTGGGAGCGGGGGCGTGAGGTTGGAGCCATGCTGACGCTTCTGGTGTTGACCCCGCTCCTGGGAGCGGCGGTGGTTGCCCTGGTCCCCGCCCGGCGCCGGGAGCTTTTCCTGCCGCTGGGCATGGCGTTGTCGGTGGCGCCGCTGGGGGTGGCCGGAGCGGTGTTCTTCACCTTCGAGGGAGGTCGGGCCTCCTTCCAGATGGTGGAGAAGATGGTGTGGTGGGAACCGTGGGGGATCTCCTGGCACCTGGGGGTGGACGGGATTTCACTGGGGTTGGTGGCTCTCACCACCATCCTCTTTCCTCTGAGCCTGGCCGTCTCCGATTCCATCACCGACCGTCGCAAGGCGTTTGTGGTGGCGATGCTGTTCCTGGAGACCGGTCTTTTGGGAACCTTCCTGTCGTTGGATCTGGTGCTGTTCTTTGTGTTCTTCGAGGTGATCCTGGTGCCCATGTACCTGATCATCGGGATCTGGGGAGGGGAGCGCCGGGTGTATGCGGCGGTCAAGTTCTTCATCTACACCGCGGTGGGGTCGGCGCTGCTGCTGGCGGCCATCATCGCTCTGGCGGTTATGCATTCCGCCCAGACCCCCGATGGCATGCTCAGTTTCGATTACCTGGCGCTTTTGAACCTGGACATTTCCTCCACCGCCCAGATGTGGCTGTTCGGCGCCTTCGCCCTGGCTTTTGCCATCAAGGTGCCGCTCTTTCCGTTTCACACCTGGCTTCCCGACGCCCACGTGGAGGCGCCCACCGCCGGTTCGGTGCTGTTGGCCGGGGTGTTGCTGAAGCTGGGCACCTACGGGTTGCTGAGATTCAACCTCACCCTGTTTCCGCAAGCCTCTGTTTCCCTGGTTCCGGTGCTGGCCATTTTGGCGGTGGTGGGCATCATCTATGGGGCGGTGGTGGCGATTGTGCAGCCTGATTTGAAGAAACTGGTGGCCTATTCGTCGGTGAGCCACCTGGGCTTCGTGGTGTTGGGAATCTTTGCCCTCACCTCCGCCGGTCTGCAGGGGGCGGTGATCCAAAACGTCAACCACGGCCTCACCACCGGGGCGCTCTTCCTGCTGGTGGGGATGCTTTACGACCGCCGCCATACCAAAAAGATCAGTGACTTCGGAGGCCTGGCCACCCCCGCTCCGATCATGGCCGGGTTCTTCTTGTTCATGGCCTTTGCCTCCATCGGCCTGCCGGGTTTGAATGGGTTCGTCGGAGAGTTCCTGGTGCTGGTGGGAAGTTTCCCCACCCTCCCGGCCCTGGCGGTGGTGGCGGCCTTCGGGGTGGTGCTGGCCGCCATCTACATGCTGTGGGCCTATCAGCGGGTGTTCACCGGCCCCTTGACCGGCGCCGCCAACCGCAATGTCCCGGACCTGTCCGGCAAGGAGACGGCGGTGCTGGCCCCCCTGGCCGCCCTGGTGCTGCTGTTGGGGCTTTATCCGGGGATCCTCTTGGAGCGCACCGCCCCTTCGGTGGAAGCGATCTTGGATCGGATCGAGCAGACCACCGATTATCAGGCGCCGGCGCCGGGACGCCTGGCTGATGTGTTCGGGTGGGGGGAGGGCGAGTAATGGGTTCTTCGGTGTCCATGGAGATTGCCTGGGCGAGCCTGGCACCCGAATTGGTGATGGTGTTGGGGGCGGTGGCGCTTCTCTTGTGGGATGTTCAGAGAAAGCCGGGGCCGGGCGCTCTGTGGGGCGCGGCCATGGTGATCCTGGCGGTGGCGCTGGGGTTGGGAATCTGGCAGTGGACGGTCACCGAAGCGGGCGGGGAACTGGCGTTCGGCGAGATGCTGCTGTTCGACCGGACGGCTTCCCTGGCGCGACTGGTGCTGCTGGTGGTTTCCGGTCTATCCCTCTCGGCCGGGCGCAACCTGGTGGCTCAGTTGGGCGCCCGGGCGGCGGAGGGGTTGGTTCTGATGCTGTTGGCCTCGGCCGGGTTCGTTCTGATGGCCGCCTCGCAGAACCTGGTGATGATGTTCCTGGGGTTGGAGATGGGGTCGATCTCGCTCTACATTCTGGCCGGCATCACCGGAGACGGGGTGCGGTCGGACGAAGCGGCGCTGAAATACCTGCTGCTGGGGGCGGTGGCCTCTGCCGTGTTCATGTACGGAGCGGCTCTGGTGTTTGCGGGAACCGGCTACCTGGGACTGGTGGACATCAGCGGGTTCCTGAGCCGCAACCTGTTGCTGTCCCCCGCGGTGATACTGATCGGGATCGGACTCCTGACAGTGGGCCTGTGCTTCAAAGTTGCGGCCGCCCCGTTTCACGTGTGGGCGCCGGATGTCTATCAGGGCGCTCCGGCCGGCCTGGTGGGCTACATGGCGGCCGTGGCCAAGGTGGGCGGGTTTGCCGCCCTGGCCCGGGTGCTCCTGATCGGTTTCGAAAGCTACCGCACCGACTGGGCGCCGGTGGTGGCGGCCATCGCCGCCCTTTCCATGCTGGTGGGCGCCGTGATGGCGATCATCTCGCCCGACATTCGCCGGTTGCTGGCCTACTCGGGGGTGGCCCACGCCGGTTTCATTCTCACCGGCCTGGTTTCGGGATGGCCCGGCTTGGCCTCGGTCTGGTTCTACCTGGCGGTTTACACGGTGCAACTGGTGGCGGCGTTCTCGGTGATCTCGACCCTGGCAGGTCCGGCATCCTCGGGTTCGGCCCTCTCGGACTATCGGGGGCTGTACCGGCGAAGTCCGTTCCTGGCGGTGACCCTGTCGGTTGCTCTGCTGGGGATGGCGGGGATTCCCTTCACCACCGGTTTCGTGGCCAAGTTGGGGGTGTTCATCAGCGCCTGGCAGCAGGGCGTGGAGTGGCTGGTGGTGGTGGCGGTGCTGGCCTCGGCGGTGGCCATCTATCTGTATCTGCGGGTGATCGTGACCATGTACATGCAGTCGGCGGTCACCGAAGACGCGGTGGCCCTGGACCGGCCCACCTTTTGGTCCCTGGGCCTGGCCACGGCTTTCACCCTGGTGGCGGGAGTCTTCCCTCAGCCGCTTCTGAATCTGGTGGAATCGGTGGTTTCTATCTGAGGCTTTTGGGGAGGGTTTGCCCCCGGGATCCGGGCAAAGATATTAATATCTTTACTTAATAATGGCCCCCGACCTCCTTTATTGGGCAAAGATATTAATATCTTGAGGGCCTAAACGCGGTAATAACGTCTTGCTTTGGTCCGCCCCTCCGCCCGAGCCAGCCCCGCACTGGCCAAATCGTTGAGGATGCTTCTCACCATGGACATCTCTTCATCCAAGAGTTGTGCCCCTTCTGCTGTTGATATGCTTCCAACTCGGTCGATCTCGTCCAGGAGCATTTGCCTCTTGCGACTTTGCGCCTCCATGGCAGTGCTGCCCACTCTGAGCATGACCTCCTCTGATAGCACATATCGAGAACCTCCGCGCTTCCCAATTCTTGTCAGCAACCCTTTGGCCAACCCTCCGGACAAGAGTTTTCCGACTTGTCTACCCGGCAATATTTGCCTAAGCCGCCTTGGCGTAAGAGCGCCCTCCTTGCGGACAGCTACCAAAGTGACACGTTCGTCTGTTGTCAGCTGATAATTCCCGAGAAGGGCCAACCAAACTTGATCTTCGACATCGACCAGAAACTTGTTTAGCAGCGTTACGGTCACCGAACTGCCGCTGTCGCGAAAAATGGGGGCTTCCATGAGGCGTGCTTCCATCTCCCTGTACATGCGGTCCACTCCCTCACCGTATTCCTCCACCAGTTTCATGGCTTTCAAGACACGCATGATCCGAGGGTTTCGACTGTAATGCTCAATCCGCATGTTCTCAGTCGTTATGTGGGCGGGGAGGGGTCCCGGACTCTGGACTTCGATTCGGTCGTCCCAAATCGTGATGTCGACGGTGGCTCCGGTGAGGTTGTAATCTCGGTGTGCCAGGGCATTGATAATCGCTTCCCGTAGCACGGGTGTCGGATACTCGGGAAGGACATCACGGGTCGTGCCCACGACGACTTCGTATTGCTTGCTATGCCGGGCAATGAACTCCATGCATTGTTCCAGCGTCTCGGGCAGAGGCGCTGAACACTCCTTTCGTTCCAAAGCGGGTCCCGGCCCCGGTCCCACCCCTTCGCGTCGAACCAGCTGCACTGTACCGCGCGGTATGAAGCGTTGAGGGTCCTTGGCGAAGAGAACCACCGCGGCGCGGAGAGCCTTCGTTGCGGGAGAGGATGATCCCGGATCGGCAACTCCCATGTCGGAGAGTGCCCTGAATACCTGTTTGGAACTGACACTGGATCGCCCGTCGGCCTGGAGCGCCAGGTTGACCAAGGAGAGGTCCATGTCGGAAGAGGCAAGGTTCTTGACTGGTGTGTCTTCGCCGGAAACGCCTATTCGGTCGCGTACAAACCAGCCATGGGCGTCTCCTCGCAGGGGTAGGCAATCTCCGCCCACGCGTCTGAGAAGCCTGCCGTCGGGGGTAGTTACCACACGTCCTCTGATCTCAGGGATTGCCGTGATGGTCAGTTCCTTCTCCCCCACGACCATTGACCGAATCTGGACTTCCACCCCGCATTCGTACGCACGTCGAGTGATCCGATCCAGCGTGTTTTGGGACTTCGGGCAACCGACGATTCTCCGGTCGTCCGTGATGCCGTGGATGATGACTCCCCCGTTGGTCATGGCCATGGCCGGGATCGTGTTGAGGATTGTGTCGGAAACGCCTCCCTTGAAGTCGAGTTCCTCATGCTCAATTTTGCCGAAGAAGTCCCAGAATTCCTCTACGGAGAGGCGGTCCGGCATGTCTTCAAGGCTGACAGGATGCATCTTGAAAGATTATAATATCTTGGCTGAGAAATGCTGATAGTTTACCCCAATCCCTAAAGATATTAATATCTTTGGCTACAATAGCGAAATATCTGGGATATGTGCGCAAGTTATTAATATCTTGGAGGAGGCAGGTGAACCCCTCCGAGTGGTATTCCTGATGGAGTTCCCGCTCGAAGCGTCACGGTGAGGGTCGCCGCAGGGGTCCGTTCAAGTTGGGGACATCGCTCTGGTTGACGGGTAGGCGTCTATCAGAGCAGCAACCGCGGCGGGGTTCCACTCCCGGCCGAATGGCAGACGAAGCTTCAGGCGGTGGGGGTTTTGGCACGGTTTGCCCTTGGTGACGTGCAGATGGGTGGCGTCTTCCCGGTGTTCGAACACATAGGAGTAGACGGTGTCGTAGGAGGTGTGGTTGCAGATTCCGCTGTCGCCGTGGTCGTGGGACTCCTGCAATCGGAATATATCCGACAGGCGGGTGGCCTTTTGCATGCGGGCGGTGGCCGATCGCAGTCGAGGGTCGGTGGTTACGGTGTCGTCGTCGTCGGGCGTGGCGCCCAACTCCACGTGATGATTGGAGCGGGCGATGCGATCGGCTCGGTGAATAGTTGCCCGCAGCTTTTGTCCTCGAATTTCCACCGTGGCCAGTCGGGACCGATCGATCAGCACCAGGTTCCCCCACACATACCGATCGCGGCTGATTGCCTTCTTCACTGCCCCCACGGCGCTTGCCACGTCGGTTCCTTCCCGGAGAGCGATCTCGGTGAGCCGGTCGTAGTTGAGGCCGGGGACGGTGCGCACATTGGAATCACAAACCAGCAGTCCGTGACGGTTGGCGCCCAGGGAGAATCCCGAGAACCGGTCCTGGTCGGGATCGGTTCCCGCCCAGGTTTCCACTCCCGCGATTCCGAACACATCCTCTTCGATCACCAGCAGGTCCTCGAAGTCCGGCCTTCCGAAGTCCTTGTTCTTGAACAGCAGATATCCCGTGTCGGTCCGCAAGGCGCCGGTGGTACACATCGCCGTGTCCTCTCCGGTATGGGGTATGGGCAAGGGTTTCAGCAGATGTTACGAGGTTCGGGTTTTCCCATGGAGACCCCGGCGGGTCGAGGAGACATCAGGTGAGCCTCAGGGGCAAAAAGGGGCCGGGTTACCATAGTCGGGAGACCTGTATACCAGTTGACTATCCTGAATCGCAAAGTTCACGGATAGTTTGCGCCGCTCGCAAACCGAATTAGTCCCACGGTTGCCAATCAAGGAGATAAACCAATGACCGACAACAGTTCCCAGATTCAGGAGATTGTGGAGGAATATCAGCAGAAGAAGCTGAGCCGCCGACAGTTTCTCAAGAAGGTCGGCGCGGCCGGTGTGGGCGCCACTGCCGCGGCGGCTCTGTTGGCAGCCTGCGGGGGAGATGACGAACCGGCGGCCACCACCGCCGCTCCCACCACCACGGCGGCCCCGGCTGACGACACCCCGGCCGAAACCACCGCCGCTCCCACCACCACGGCGGCCCCGGCCGATATGGGTCCGGTCAGGGGCGGCACTTTGCGGGAGGGCTACAACCGGGATGTCTCCAAGCACGACCCGATCACCACCAACTGGTACGACCCGGCATTCTTTGCTGTCTATGAAGCCATTGTCACCATTGACCCCGATGGCAATTTTGTGCCCCAGTACTGCAAGGACTTCGGGGTTTCCGACGACGGCCTGGAGTACTGGTTTGAGGTGGAAGACCGCCAGTCCCATCTGGGTGGGACCATCACCGCGGCCGACGTGGCGGAGTTCTACCGGATTCAGAAGTTCAGCTTCATAGCCGGTCTGGCGGCGCCTATCGGTTCGTACCGATCTGAAGGTAACCGGGTTATCGCCGAGATGAACAATGCATGGGTGGGCACCTACGGTCCCCTCGCCACGGGTTATTGGCGCATAGCCAACATCAACACCTGGAAGGAAGTCGGCCAATACGACGATGAGACCGGCCTGGCGGGCGAAGGCGTGGTGGCCTCCACCTACGGAACCGAGGTGGTGGACGCCACCGGTCCCTTCAAGCACACCGAATGGGTGCCGGGCAGCCACTCCTACGTCGAGCGCTGGGATGAGTACCCGGGCTCCAATGTCCCCTACTTCGAAAACAAGGGTCCGGCGCACTTGGACGCCATCCGGTGGTCGGTGATCACCGAGGCCGGCCAGCGGGCCACCCAGTTGGAGAACGGGGATATCGATACCCTGATCAACCCCGCCCACCAGGACCTGGCTCGTTTGGAGTCGAACCCGGACTTGACGGTTTATCGCCATCCGGAGTGGTCGGGCTATTTCATGTTCATGAACCAAGAGCACTTCCCCGAACTGTTCGGTGACCTGGAAACCCGCCGGGGTCTGTCGCATGCGGTGGACCGCGAAGGTATGGTGCAGGCCCTTTTGTTCGGCAACGGGGCTGCCACTTACGGTCCCTTCCCCACTCCCGACCGCTACTACGAGCCGGAAGTGGAGAAGCTCAACAACTACGACGTGGCCGAGGCCAACCGCATCTTGGACGCGGCCGGCTGGGAGATGGGCGGCGACGGGGTGCGCACCCGGAACGGAACCCGTTTGGAGTTCGAGTTCATGGTCGAAAACGAGTCCCTGCAGGTAGCGATCGGCAATGCGGCGGCCGCCCAGTTTTCGGTGGTCGGCGCTCAGGCCAACGTCAACGTGGTGGACCGGGCCGTGTGGTTCGAAAGAGCCGGAAGCGACCAGGTTCCCGCCGGCCTGTTCATGTGGCTGTGGCCCATCTCGGCCGACATCATCCCGCTGTTCTGCAACTCGGCGGTGATACCTTCGCCGAACTGGTCGCATGCGAGGGAAGACCGCATCGACCAGGCGATCGCCGATTGGCAGGCGGCAGGTACCCAGGAGGCGGCTCAGAAGGCTCAGTCGGACCTGCAGTTGGCTTGGGCTGAACTACTGCCCAACCTCTCCTTCATCAACCAAAACGCCACCTTTGTGAAAAACAATCGTGTGCATGGTTGGGCGCCTTTCGTCTGGTTGCTCTACCCCTACTACAACGACACCTGGATCGAGGCTTAGTCTCCGATCCTGCCATAGGGGGCCTTCGTTCCTCACCGGGGACGGAGGCCCTTTTGGTTATCCTGGACTCCTTCACCGGCGCCTCTACACTGATCCTCTAGTGACTGCTGCAACTTCGGAGTCTTACCTGGCCGATTGGAATCGGCGGCTGTTGGATTTTGAGGAAAGCCGGCATGTGTCGGTGTTCCAGAGGGCGGTCCGCAACCTGTTCCGGAACCGTCTGCTTCTGTTCGGAACCGTGCTGGCGGTGTTGGTGGTGGGCGCCGGGGTGGTGGGTCCCATCATTATGGGTGGCGATTACGAGTTGATCAACTTTTCCAACACCCACGCCACGCCCCTCAGTGAGGGGGCTTTGCTGGGTACCGATCACCTGGGCCGGGACAGCGCCATCAGGTTGTTCGTGGCCATTCGGGTGAGCCTGGCGGTGGCGGTGGGCGTGACCGGGCTGGCGCTGGTGGTGGGTCTGGTCATCGGAACCATCTCCGGATTCCGGGGGGGATGGACCGACCGCTCACTCAGCGGGGTGATGGACTTCATCTGGGGGTTTCCCCTCATTCTGGTGGCGGTGCTGTTCGCCGGAGGATTGGGCGAGGGCCTGTTGTCGGTGATCCTGGCGGTGGGTCTGGTGAACATGGCGGCCATTGCGCGGGTGGTGCGGGGCGAGGTGTTGGCCTTGTCGGAACGGGAATTCATCGAGGCGGCCCGAGCGGGAGGGCTCTCCAACTGGCGGATCATCCGCAAACACCTCCTGCCCAATATCCTGGCGCCGGCCTTGGTGCTGGCTTCCTATTACGTGGCGGTGGCCATCATCGCCGAGGCGGCGCTGTCATTCATCGGTCTGGGCGCTCAGCCTCCTCTTCCAAGCCTGGGGCAGATGGTGGCCGAGGGTCGCAATTTTCTGCAGCTCAACCACTGGGAAACCACCATTCCAGGGGTGGCGCTGGTGTTGATGGTGCTGGCGGTGAGCCTGATCGGCGACGGTCTCCGGGATGTGTTCGATCCCCGGCTGCGCCATGAGGCCAAAGGTGTCGAATCATGAGATACCTGGCCAGCCGCACCGTCTATATGCTGATCATTTTGGCGATTTCCTCGGTGGCGGTGTTCTACGCCATCCGGCTGTCGGGAGGAGACGCCACCGCCGCCCGACTCCCCGCATCCGCAACGGAAGCCGACCGGGAAACCTTCCGAGAGATCCTGGGTCTCAACGACCCGATCTATCAACAGTATTTCACCTACATGGGAAGATTGCTCAGCGGCGACCTGGGCAACTCCCTCACCAACAATGCCCTGATCTCCAAGATGTTGGTTGAACACGGACGCAACAGCATCATTTTGGGCGCCGCAGCGTTTCTGCTGGTTTTCCTGGTGGGGGTGCCGCTTGGGATGCTGGCCTCGGTCAGACGCAACACATTCCTTGACGGGGGGATCATGAGCATGTCGGTGGCCGGAATGGCCGTCCCCAATTTCTGGCTGGCCTTATTGAGCATCTGGCTGTTTGCCAGCGTGCTGGGATGGTTGCCGTCGGCGGGGTGTTGCGAGCCCAAGCAACTTATCCTGCCCGCCCTGGTGCTGGCCGCCGAAGGCACGGCTCTCACCGTGCGCATGACCCGCTCCGCCATGTTGGAGAATCTTGACTCAGACTGGGTTCGGACCCTGCGGGCGGGAGGTCTTTCGGAGGCCCGGGTGATCGGCAAGCACGTTTTCCGCAACGCCCTGATCCCCATCATCTCCCTGGCGGGTCTGCGGATCGGTCAGATCGTGGGGTATGCGCTGATTGTGGAGGTGATCTTCGGCTGGCCGGGACTGGGACAGGTGCTGGTGAACGCGGTGTTGCGCCGTGACTACCCGGTTGCCCAGTTTTTCTCGTTGGTGTTGGTGGTGATGGTGGTGCTGGGCAATTGGCTGGCCGATCTGGGATATCTGGCCGCCAACCCGCGGCTTCGGAAGGTCTGATGGCCGGGCCGCTTCTGTCCGTTCGCGATCTCACCACGGTGATCCGCACCGAGGGAATCCGATTCGAGGTGGTGAGGGGGGTTTCTTTCGATCTCTATCCCAATGAGATCCTCGGGCTGGTGGGGGAGTCGGGGTGCGGCAAGACAATGACCGCCCTGTCCCTGATCGGCCTGATCCCGGCGCCGGCCGCCCAGGTCACTTCCGGTTCGGTTCGATTCGGCGACCGGGACCTGGTGGGATTGCCCGAGCGGCAAATGCGGGAGGTGCGAGGTGATGACATCTCCATGATCTTTCAGGATCCCCTTACCTCGCTTGACCCCATGTTCACCATCGGTCATCTGCTCATCGAGGTGATCCGCCGCCATCGTTCGATCGGGCGGTCGGAGGCCGAGGCCATTGCTCTGCAGGCCCTGCGGGAGGTGGAACTGCCCGATCCCAAAACCCGGATGGGCCAGTATCCCCACCAGCTTTCCGGAGGCATGCGCCAGCGGGTGATGATCGCCATGGCGCTGATGCTCGACCCCGACATTCTGATCGCCGACGAACCCACCACCGCCCTGGATGTGACCGTACAGGCTCAGATTCTCGACCGCCTGGTGGGTCAGCAGCGCCGCCGGGGCATGTCGATGCTGCTCATCACCCACGACCTGGGGGTGGTGGCTTCGGTGGCTGATCGGGTGGCGGTTATGTATTCGGGAGAAATCGTCGAGCAGGCCACCGTCGAGCAGCTCTTCGCCGACCCACAGCACCCGTATACCCAGGGTCTTCTGCGGGCGCTTCCCCAAAGTCGCCACCAGCAGGGGTCCCTGCACACCATCCCCGGGCGGGTGCCACCGCCCCAGTTCACCCCTCCGGGGTGTCTGTTCAGTCCCCGGTGTTCGCAGGCCTTGCTGCGCTGTTGGGAGGAGCATCCCGAGTTGGTGACGGAAGAAGGGCGGGATTTGCGCTGTTTCAATCCCCAACCCCTGGTGGTTGCGTGACGAAGTCGCCTATTCCGGTGGAGGTGGTGGGGGAGGGGAGCAAGAGCCTTCGGGGTCTGGAATGGCCCACGCCGGGTCCACCGGTGATTTTTGTTCACGACTACGGGGCCGATCTGGACGAGTGGGGATCGTTGACCGCCGGGTTGGCGTCCGCCGGGTTTCGGGTGATCAGCCTGGAACTCACCGGTCACGGCCTGTCGGGCGGCGAACCCGATCCCACGACCATCCCCGAGGACCTGAAGAACATGGTGGTGCAAACCAGCGGGGTGTGGGGTCCCTGCGGTTTGGTGGTTTGTGGCGAGACGACCCGGGGGTCGGTGGGCGTGGGCGCTCGGGAAGGGGCGCCGGTGCACATCGTGGTCTCACCCCCGAAGATGTCCCCTGAGTTCTTGAAGGGGGGAGCAAAGGCCATGCGCATAATCGTGGCGGGGGGAGGGGACACCGAAGGTCATGCCGCCGCCAAGCAGGCCTATGACTTCCTTCCCGGCCAGCGACTGCTGATGACCGTGTCCGGCGCCGGCGAGCGGGGCGTGGCCCTGGCCGGTCTCCGACCTTCGATCCTGGAGGACTTCGCCCAGTTCTTCCGCCAGTACCTGGCGCCGATCAACATGGAATGGATAAGGCGCCGCGAAGATCAGGCCTCCTCCCAATCGGCGGAGAAACAGGGGGATGCCCAACAGCCACCCTGAGGCCATGGCCGAGTGTGCCCGGCCATTTCACAGGTCGCGAAAAATCGGGACGACGGGAGGTTGACTTTGTCACAAGCAGGGGTGCATGCTGTTTGGGTCGAAACACCTCGCGGTCCGCTCTGACGTCAACGGGCCGCGCCTCGCCCGGCGGGGACAGGTCATAAATCTCTTACGAACCGGGTTCCCCGAGAACGGCAACCCGCGTTCGCTCCTCGGTGGTGGTAGGCGGGGGATGGGCCCATCGGACAGGTAGGGATGGGCGGTTTTCGCGAGTTAGGGTTGGGTTTCACAGCTTGCCGGAGCGGGGTGAGGCCCCTGGTCCCACCGTCCTCTGCGCGGGTCATGGGAGGTCCGGTTTTGCGGTACTTCGGAAATTAGTGGGGAGTGATGGTTGCGAGGAGTTTCCAGTTGGGTTTTCCGGCGTAGAGGAGTGCTCGGATTCGGTAGTTGTCGAAGTTCCGAAAACCGAATGCTGCTCGTTTGATCCGTTTGATCAGGTTGTTCAGTCCCTCGGTGGGTCCGTTCGTCACTTTCGAGTGATGCCAGTTGGTGATCTGGGTGGCCCACCTGCTGATGGTCCGTCCCAGGCGGTTCACCTCTGGAGGGAGTGACCGGTCCTGCAGATCCGAGGCCAGCTGCTGGGTGAACTCCCAAGCCAGTTGTGGGTCTCCGATCTGGTAGATGTCCCGGACGCTTTCCTTAGCCGACCAGGCATCCCGTACCTCTCCGTAGGGGTCACCAGCCCGTAACAAGCCCCGGAGGCGGGATTCGCCGTGGCTGTCGATCCTTTCATGGGCCATTATCAAAAGCCGTCGTATGCGATACAGCGGGTCGCGTTTGCGTCCCCGGTGTCCCAGTGTCTCGTTCTGCACCCGGCATCGGACCTGATCGACGGTGCGGTTAGCCAACCTGATGACATGAAACGGGTCAGCCACCTGAAAGGCGTGGGGCAACACCTGGTCGTAGGCCACCTGATAAGGGCCGGACAAGTCCAACACCGCCCACTTGATCGCCTCACGCCACCCCGCTGGTTGGTTCCGGAACCAACCAGCCGCGCTTTTTACGGTTCTACCAGGCACTATGTCCAACAACTGACACCCACCGACATCCACCACCGACGTGCACCACTGCTTGGTACGCCACCGGCCCTTCTTCCAGAACAGGGTCTCGTCCACTCCCACCGCCTCCACCCGCCCGAACCGGGCGGTGTCGGCTTCCAACAGCGACTTTCCCCATCGGACGGTCTCCTGGTTCACCGTATGCCAATCACACCCCAACTCGGCGGCCACCTCCGACACAGTACGCCCCAAACGGCCCACCTGATAAGTGACCCACCGCCCCGCCCGAGACGTCAACAAAGCCCGCTCCGGCGCCACCGACTCGTCCTGTTCCACAAACGACCCCACGCCGCATTCCCCATCAGGACACATCCAACGACGTTTCCGCCACCGCAACCGCACCGGCCGCCCAAACGCCGGCAAATCCACCAACCCCACCGTCCGATAGCCCTTCGACCACACCCCACCACCGCACTCATCGCATACTGGACGAAAAGCGCCCGATCTGATCGTCACCCTCAACCGGTCACCCGAAAGCTCCTCCACCCCTACCAAGTCCACGTCACCCAACCCGACCAACACCTCACACATACGCCTACCATCAGTCTCCACAGGGTCCTCCTTTCAGATGCGACTGCTTTCAGCACCCGATTATGGAGGACCCTCCCCCACAATCAATGGATTCCCCACTCCCCACTAATTTCCGAAGATCCGGTTATGCTCTGGGGGAATGCGGCTGGGATTTCTTCGGGTTCTTGCGGTCTTGCAAATCGTTATCGTGCTTTTCGTGGCGTTGGTGGCCAGTTTTGCCGACGGCGGGCAATGGTGGGACCGGCTGGTGCTCAGCTTGCTGCAACCCGTCGCCGCAATTCTCATCCTCGTTTTGGTTATGCAACCTGCGCCCTCCGTGAGGCTTGTCAGGGCCACCAGTTGGATCCTGGCGGTTCAGGTGGTGGCCAGTGTGGCTCTTTCAGCAACGATTCTGACCGGGGTCTCCCAGGGAGATTGGTACTTGCCGCTCATCTTCGCGGTGGTACCCCTGGTGGTTCTCTCCTATTGCTACCACCTGCGCCGCGGATAGCGACCTAAACCTGCCCTGACCGGTTTCTGTTGGCCGCCGCCCGACGCGCTTCCAAAACCCACTCCGGCCTGATTCAGACCTTCACAAACATCGTCAGATCAGATCCTGACTTCCCACCGGAGGGAGGCACGGTTCCCAACCGGCTGTTTGATAAGCGTTCCACCGCCGATTACGACTGGGCCCACCGCAAGAACTGGACCGAATCGGACGCCCGAGAGGCCATCGCTCAGGCCGAGTGGTTTGTGGGGGAAGTCGCCGCCTGGCATGATCGCAACCCCTCTCCGGGGCGGTAAGAATCCGTCCTATATTCCCGGCGTTGTGGGTGGTCCCGTGTTGAACCCATTTGATTCTGAGTTTGGAGATCCTGATTGGCGTGAGGAGAACGATCGGATGGGGAGAGAAATGGCTGATCTGATCGACAGGCATGGGCCGTTCGCGCCGGGGGAAACCAGATTTGCCACCGGCCACTACGCCGAGGATCGTTTGGTGTGGTTTGATCTGCTGACGGTCACCCTTGATGACATTATGAGAGAGTGCGGCATTCCTGAGGAACACAGGCAGCAACAGAGAGAAGAGTATCGTCGCTTCGCGGAGTGTTTTCTCGAACACTACGACGGCCCGGGGAAGCCCCTTCCCCTTTTGAACGAGTAGCAGGATGAGACTCGCAGGATGGGCGCCTCTCCGTAGGTGGCCCCTTACCGACAGATCAGATCAGGCGGGCATGGAAGATGATGCACCTTTCGTAGTTGGCTTCCCTCCAGTCTCGCCGTAATCCGACCTCAATCAGGTGGCCGTTCGATAACCTGCCCCGAATGATGGTGCTGCGCCCTCCATAGCGCCCATCCCATTGCGGATGGTATCTGCCGAACCTGATGCTCAACCGGTAGGCCGGTTGGGTCAGGAGGTCTCTGACGGCGCCTTCACTAACCCCGTGTCTGAATGCGGAGTCGTAAAGCTGCAGGTGGGCGAATGAGGAAGGAAAGTATCTCTGCGGCAATTCCCTCCCTTTCCCTCCACTTCCCTACGGGGATTTGGTGGATTATGCCTCGTCCAGCAACGGGATGGGCCCTTTGACCGGCCCCTTGTAGTAACGCAGGAAGTCCTCGGTGCACTTGCGATGCAATGAGGTCAGTTCCTCCCGGAATTCTTCCGGGATTTCACACTGTTCCATGATGTCGTCGATAGTGGAGGTGAGGGCGTCGAATTCCACCAGCCGATCCTCCCGGTTGTGACCCACGAAGAAGGAAGAGTCGTTTGGATCGTAAGGGCCATGCTTATCGATGTGCTCTGCGTGAGCTTCCAGTGCACTCTTCTCCTCTTCGGAGAACGTATAGGTGCTGATCTTGGTAGTTGCTGAACTCGGCCGTGTCATCGTCCGATTCATTCTATGGGAAACAGACGTAATCAACCACAGAGATCAAGGGTTAAGTATCACAACAATGCGCCACCTCCGAGGCCGGGATCACCTTGGTCATTTCCGCTCCGGTGGTGGTGATGATCTTCACCGCCACCGGGTGTTCTGACATCTCGAACGGTTGGGAACGGATCGAGATGATCTGTTCCAGGGCGTCGGGGGAGGCGGCCTTTTTCAGGGATTTGTGGAGCTTTTTCAGCCTTCGGTCGCCCCGGGCGGCGGGTAGGTAGATCAGGGTGGAGTAGAAGGACTCGCCGTCGTGGCGGGTGTCGATCATCCAGGCGGCGATCTGTCGGGGGCCTCCCGAGGTCACTCCGCCGGTGGAGGGATCGTAGGTGTCGTATCCCAGCACTTCCACCGACACCTTCTGTGCGCCCTCGGGGTGGAGAGCCAGGTCGGGTTCTCCCAGGAGGGTGTAGGACGATCCGGCGTCCTCGGGTTTGAGTTGGCCGATCAAAAGGTCGCGGTTGGCCTGCACCCGCAGAACGGGCACGTTGCGATAGGTGGAGGCTATGTGGGGATCGAACGCCCATCCCACCGCCACCAGATGCAGGTTCTTCTCGTCGGGGAGTTGCTCGCGGGCTTCGGACACCGCCCGGGACACCTGGCGGCTGAAAACGGTGGCGTCGGGGTTGGCCACCATCAGTGCGGCCATGAACTCGGTGTCCCGCCCGGGCGACTGACAGCGGGCGCCGTGGGTGGTGAGCTTCCCGTCGGGCCACAGTTCCAGTTCGGTGACGGTCAGAGCTTCGCGTCCGTCGGCGTCGCGGACAGTGGCGCTCACCAGGCTGTCCAGCACCAGGGCGCGATCCGAGGTGGTGGCGAGCCCGAGGTCGTCCTGGCCGGATTCGGGATCGACGAACGGGGCATAGGAATAGGGCGATTCCGTCTCCACCGTGAAGGGTCCGGCCACTCGGAGCTTCTTGCGGTCCTCTCGCGGGCGATCCACCAGCACGATGGTGTTCTCGGGGTCGTTCACCGTGTCGTAGGCCAGGGTGGCGGCCGAGACTCGCTGGATGGTCTGGTAATCGAACCCCACCGCCGGGTCCACCGAGTCTTCCCGGGCCAGGTTCCACCACGGGTAGGCGCCGGTGAGCAGTCGCTGACGGGCCACGGCCACCGCCACCGGGGAGGTGTCGATGGTGATCCAGCGCCGTCCCCACCGCTCGGCGGTATCGGCCGTAGCCCCCGAGCCGCAGGTGGGGTCAAGAATCAGGTCACCCGGGTCGGAAGCCATCAAGATGCACCGCTCGATTACCGTGGTGGCGGTTTCGACCACATAGCGTTTTGCGGTGGGAGATATTCGCTTATGCCATATGTTGTCGATGCGTCGACCAGGCATCTCGTCTTCGTACTGCTTCCACCGAAGTGTGCCACCCCGGCCAGCCCCTTCCAGACGCCCTAGTTCGGCAAGACGGTCAAGTCCAGATGGGCGTGATCCCTCCTCAGCAGAGGACACGCCAATGGCGCGTGTCCCCCCACCGAGTCCAGTGGTGTGTGTTCGCTCCTCAGGAGTGGACACACACCAATGGCGCGTGTTGCCGGAGTGGTATCTCACCCCATCGTACTCGTACCAGCAAGTGCGCCCGGTCTTTGATGCTCCCTGGGAGGTTAAAGCTACGGTGCGGTAGAGCCGAGCACCATCGGGCAACTGATCAAGGTCGGACTGTTCTTCAGATGTCATCTTGCGGGTACTTCCATCTGGCAGCTCTATTAGAGCCTGGCCAAATGCACTCATGTATTCAAGGATCTCCCGGCGGTTCAACTCTTCATACAATTGGTGGTACTTGGCTCTCTCCTTATCCTTGGCGTACCAGAGCAGATAGCTTGCCGACTCGGGCAGAGTCTTGGCGGAGGAACCGCCCGTTGGTCTCCAAGTAATGGCGGCCATCTTGTTCTCGGGGCCGAACACTTCGTCGCACACCAGGGCCAGGCGGTGGACGTTGTCGTCGCCGATTTGGAGGAATACGCTGCCGGTGTCGGCCAGGAGTTCGCGGATCAGGAGCAATCGTTCCAGCATGGCGTCCAGGTAGGAGTGGATGCCGTTTCGGTAGGTGTCGCGGAAGGCCGAGATGGTGGTTGGGTTGCCCACCGGCACGTCCACTTTGCGGTCTCCGGTGTTCAGGTCGTTGGTGGAGGTTTGGAAGTTGGAGCGAAACCCGATCCCATACGGCGGGTCGAAGTACACCACCTGGACTTTTCCGGCCAGGTCCTCGCGGGTGATCAGAGACGACATCACCCGGGCCGACTCTCCGGAGATCAGCCGGTTCTGCCAGTTGTGGCGATGGCGGTAGTGCTCGAAGATGTCCCGGTCCGCCGGGAGGCCGTTGTAGTCGTCGAACAGATTGAGCGCCCTGCCCCGGTCGCCCTGGTGCATCTGCTCCAGGAAGGCCTGAGGGTGGACCTTTTCCCGCACCGACAGCACCGGCGCCTCGTGGCCGTTCTTGGGTTCCCGGTCCCAGGCCAGCACCGGGTCGGTCCCCGGACGGCGGGGCGCCTGGTAGCGAATCCGCTCCACCAGGGTGGGGTCGGCGGGAGCCTCCTCGGTGGGGAGGTTGAGCCGATCGGCGGCGTCGTGACGGTAGTAACGCTCTTTGCTCATGGAGACGCTCCCTTCAAGAGTCGAGCAATGGCATGATTCAGCCGGCCTGACATGGCGGGGATGGAGAGAAGCTCCACAAACCCCCAAAGCCGGTCGGGGAGGGTGGGTGTCCCCGCAACGGCCGGAATCCACCAGTCGGTGACGTAGTGTTTGGTGGCCTCGGACTTGTCGTCGGGCATGCCCTTGCATTCGATGATCAGATGCGCTCCGTTGGAGAGGCGGGCCACGAAATCGGGGAAATAGGAGCGCCAGGCGCCCTGGAAGTGATAGGGGATCGACCACCCCAGGCCGAAATTGCGCGCCCAAGCCGCCGCCTGGGGGTGTTCATCCAGTTGCCTGGCGCAAAAGAGTTCCAGGTTGGAATGGCAGGCCGCCCGGTTCAGCTCTGACTTGGCGGTGAGTAGCGGTTCGGCTTTCCTGGCTGATTCAGAAAGTTCAGGTTGGGTCGGGATGGGAGGCCAAATCCACTGCAGAGTGGTCTCGAACGAGATGCCGCCGGTGTCCAACAGGGCCGGCTGGGCCAACTTGGCGGTCAGGTGACCGGACCAAGCTCTCTCTCTCTCTCTCTCTCTCTCTCTTCGCTGTCCTGGCAGGCGTTCAGAATAGAGCTTGACACCTGCTGGTAGTGCTCGGGGCCGAGCAGCAACTGGGGATCGGGACAGGAGACTTCGGGATGATCGAGCCAATCTCCGGTCGCGCGGTACAGGTCGCGGAACAGGGCGGTCCTTCCCTGGTTCTCAGTCTCGGAATCGTGGTCACTCTTCACGAAGCTGCGCACCATCCGGGCCGCCAGCCCCGCCCGGGCCGTGGCGCGGCGGGTGTCCTGATCGACCGCGATCCACTTCTCCTCGCCGGTTACCCCGGTGAGCACCGTGGTGGTGGGGAACAGATCGGGCTGCACCGTGTAGGGCTTCACTTTCTCCGGGTCGAGCCGCAGGCGCTCTTGGGGCGGAACACGCATGTATTGCTCCACCTGCGGGAAGCTGATCCGAAACCGCTCGCGGCCGGGTACCGATTCGACGGTGTGCACCTCTTTGGGTGTGATCGGGCCGTTAACGACTGGGCACGTAGGCATGAACTCGAAGGGCACTCCCACCACTTCGGCGTACTCGGGTTCCAGCAGGCGCCGACCATCGCCGGTCTCCCGCCAGGATTCATAGTTGGCCCTTCGCAAGGCCCGTCCGGTGACCTGCTCACACAGCAACTGGGTGGAAAAGGCGCGATACCCCAGCACATGGGTGACCGTGCGGCAGTCCCATCCCTCGGTGAGCATGGAAACCGACACCACGCACCGCACCTGCTCTCCCGGTTGGCCTTTCTTGCCCACTGTGTTCATCATCAGGCGCAGCGCCTCGCCCGGTTTCATGGCCCGAAGCCGCAGGGCTTCCTGGCGGTCGGGGGTGGCGCGGGCGTATCGCTCCACCTGCTCCTTGGCCAGCTTGGCGATTTTGGGGGTGAGATTGTCCCTCTGATCGATCTGGGAATGCACCAGGATGGTGCGCGGCTGGGCTTGCCAGTTTCCCTGGTTGTCCACGTTGGAAAAAAGCGGCAGCTTGCCCGGCGTTTTCGGCCCCTCGCCCCGGTCGTGTCCGGCGATCCAATCGAACGTCGCCTCGGCGTTCTGGATGGAGTTGGCCACCACGATCATCACCGGCGGGGTGTGCAGCGTCCCCTTCCAAGCCTCGAAGGTGCGCTGGTAATCGCGGTACAAAGCTATGAGGGAGCTCCCCAAGGGTTCCTGCATTTGATGCTCGATGGGGTCGATCTTCTTGGGCATGGTGTTCCGGTACAGATTGCGCCACACCGTCCGGTCGCGGTCGGAATCGTCGTCGATAGGGACCCGGGGAACCTTCACCAGCCCCGACTCGATGGCGTCCATCAGGGGAAAGTCCGACACCACCCACTCGAACAGCCGGGGTCTCGCCCGGGCCGAGGTGCCGATCCACATGGGGGTGGCCGAGAAGTCGTACACCACCGACTCCTGTCCGCCGCCTGCGGCTTTCCGTCCCAGGTGTCCGGCGTCCCGCAAGGCGCGGATGGCGTTGAACCACACCGACGCCGTCTCCTGCTCATCCTTTTTGGCCGCGGTCTTGACCTCCGGCAGCCAGCAGTGATGGGCCTCGTCGTTGATCACGACCAGGTCGCCGTAGGCCGCTCCTCTGGTCAACTCCCGCAGCACCCGCTCGGCGGCGCGGACGTAGTCCTCCCGGTTGCGCTCGGCATCCACTCGCAGGAGCTTTCGGGCGGCCCCGGTGGCGCCCAGGTTGTCACGGCGCACGAATGCCTGGAAGTTGATGACCTTCACCCGCGCCTGATTGAGCCGGGAACGAAGCGCCATCGGCACCAGCCCCATCTCGTCGTAGATGTTCTGCGGGTGACTGGGCCGCAGCGCCTCCAGGCGTTCCCGCACGGTGAGACCGGGGGCGATCACCACGAACCGCTGGGCGTGACGGAGGTTGCGAGTGCGGGTGGTGCGGACCGCATTGAGCGTTTGCCATGCGATCAGCATGGCCATCACCGCTGTCTTTCCCGAGCCGGTGGCCATCTTGCAGGCGTAGCGCACAATCTCGTCGTTGTGTTTGCGGGACGCCTCTTCGATGGCCCGGCGTTGCGGATTACGGCGGGTGGCCACTTCCCGCAGCCAGATCAGGGTCTCGATGGCCTCCCGTTGGGCGAAGAACGGCGGCATCCGACACTGGTCCTCCTCCTGCCAGTGAAACAGGAGCTTGCGGGTGATTCCGGTCACCCCCGGAAACCCCTCGGATCTCCAAGCCTTCACTCTTTCCCGGATGTCCTCCACGGTCTGGTTCTGTTCGGGCAGACCCAAGTCCCATTCCTGCTGGGATCCTGCCAGTTTCTTGTCGGACGGCACCGCCCGGGCACGCAGCGAAGGCCGTCGCCCTGCCAGGGGCGCCCGGTGGGGCAATGCCCGCCCGGTGCGATCAAGCGCCCAATGCCGGTCAGGCTCACGATACGGGTCGCAAAGGACCGGATCAGCGGCCGGGTCAAATTCTGTCACTCCCCCGGAGAGTGTAGGCGAAGGCTCTCTTAACCGCCTGGGAATCGTGACTTGGCCACGGTCCCGGGTCCCGGATCGCCGTGCCGCTGGGCTCGTACCCATGCCGCAGGATCCTCATCCCATTCGTGGCCGGTATCGGGAATCGCTCCCAAAGAGGCTTCGATATCGTTCCACCTTCGCTCATCATCCAGGCCCCGGCGGATCAGGGCCGCGATAAAGGCGCTCCTCTTCCGAGGCCCGGCACGGCGATCAAGATCCTCAACAAGATTGTCATCCAGTTGTATGTGTATTCGCATGTGCCTTCTCTACTCCCTTGAAAGAAGTCAAACCCTGAGTAAGGGGGTTAGCCGCTTCAACTGTCGTTACGGATGGCGGTGACGGCGGTTCCCTGGCCTACGAAGAGGAGCATGGAGCCTCCCACGTTCTCCATGTCCACCCGGATGCCCACCACCGCGTTGCCGCCCATGTTTTGGGCTTCGGCGGCCAGGTCCTGCAGGGCCTGTCGGCGAGCCGCTTCCAGGTCGATCTCCAGCGACTTGCTGCGACCGCCGAAGATGTCTCTCACCCCGGCGGCGATGTCCTTGCCGAGGTGGCGACCGGCGGTCACCTGGGAGATGACCATGCCATGGTGGGCGGTGATGGTGTGGGCGGGAATCTCGGAGGTGGTGGAGAGCAACATGGCTGGGAAATGGTAGCGCAAAGTTGTCCGAACTCATGGCGGGATAAAGTCCGCCGGGCGGCGGGCCGTCCGTCAGTTCGGGCTCTCATCCGCCGGATCGTCCGGACGGTGCTCTCCCGGTTTGAGATGGCGGTCATGCCAGGCCAGGATGTGCTCGAAACGCTCGATGCGGTGGCGGGGGGTTCCGCTTCGGCTCAGTTCATGCCCCTCGCCGGGGAAGCGGACCATCTCCACCTCGATCCCGTTTCGCAAAAGCGCCGTGAACAACTGCTCACCCTGGCCGATCGGGCAACGCAGATCGTTTTCGGAATGGATGATCAGGGTGGGGGTGGTGATCCGATGGGCAGTGGCCAGTGGACTCGCCTTCCACAGGGCCGGGTGGTCCCGGGCCGTGGCCGGGTGAAGGTACAGCCCCGCAAATTCCCGATTGATGTCCGAAGTCCCCGCCATCGACTCCCAGTCGATCAAGGCTCGTTCCACCACTGCCGATCGGTAGCGGTGGTCACGGGCGATGATCCAGGCGGTGAGAAAGCCTCCATAGGACCCTCCCATGATTCCCAGGCGGCCCGGGTCAAGGCGGGGGTCCCGGCGGAGGGCCTCATCGACCACTGCCGTGACGTCCTCGGTGTCCACCACGCCCCAACCGGGGCCGACCACCGCCCGCAGCCAATCGTGGCCTCGTCCTTCCGAGCCGCGGGGATTGCAGGCCACCACCGCGTAGCCCGCCGACACATAGACCTGGAACTCGTCAAAGAAATAGAAGCCGTATTCGGAGGCGGGCCCTCCGTGAATGTTGAGGACCACCGGAAAGGGGCCTTCACCTTCCGGAACGTAAACCCAGGTGTCCACCTCCACCCCGGGAGCGCTGGGGGTCTGAAAAAAATCAGGGTCCGCCAGTTCCCCCTGGGAGCGAATCTCCCGGTTGAAGTTCGTGAGGCGTCGTTCCTCTCCGTCGGGAGTCAGTTCATAGAGTTCACCCGGACAGGTGGGGTCGGTGGCGGTGAAGGCCATTCTTCCCGACGGAGACCCGGACAATCCGGTGACATAGCGGTCGCCACCCACCACCTCCTGAGTGGCGCCTTCAGAGTCGAAGGCCATGATGCGGGCCCGCCCTCGGTCGGTTACCGAGGCGAGAAAACCGTCCTCCAGCCAGATGGGTTCTTCCAGGGCGTTGGGCAGCGCCAGCCCATAGATGCTCCGGTCGATGTGGCCGGTGAGGTCGACGGGTGGGTCATCCAGGCGCCATAACGACGAGACATGTGGCCAGTCGGGGATGGGATTGCCTATGCCGTGAAGGGCTCCGAATGGGTCATAGGTGGTCTGGTGGTAACCGGAGCGACGGGCGCGCACCGTCTCGACGCCGGTTTCCAGATCCACCTCCACCACCTCGATGCCCGGTTTGAGATAACGCGGGTTGTCCCGCCGGGTAACCATCGCCACCCGGCCGCCGTCCGGCGACCAGGCCAGACTCCCTTCGTCCTCTTCGCCTCTCCCCACCCGCCGGGGAGTTGTCCGTCCGGTCGGGTCCACCAGATAGGCGTAGGTTCGGCGGTCGTGCAACCAGCCTTTGTTGTCCAGGCGGGCGTCAAACCCGGTGACCCTCCGGGGTTTTCGGGAGCGTTCTTCGGAGTCGAGGTTCGCCCACTCCCCGTACCATTCCGTGGCCGGCACCAGGAGGCGCTCTCCGTCCGGCGACCATGAGGGCGCCTCGACTCCCAGTTCGAATGAGGTAATCACCCGGGCCTCCCCACCATCGGACGGCATGATCGCCAGTTGGGCGGGGTCGGTTTTCTCCGGCCCCTTTCTCAGGAAGGCCAGGGAGGCGCCGTCGGGCGACCAGCGGGGAGCGGAATCGCCGGTTCCGAAAGTCAGGCGCCGCACCTCGCCGTCCCAGAGCCACAACGAAGACCGGTAGCGGTCCTCCCCCAGGTCCATGCCGGCGACCACGAACACGATCCTTTGGCCGTCGGGATGGATCCGGGGATCGGAGATCGATGTGATGAGTGGCAGGTCGGTGGGCTTCATGCCGCTGAGCGTAGAACCTTTCCGGTGGGCGGGGTACGATATTTCTACGGTCCAGACAAAGGAGATCATATGACGGTGGTCGACGCCCACCTCCACCTGTTCGAATCGGTTTCCGAGCAGTACCCCCGCGATGTCTTCCCGGGTTTGACCCCTCCCGAGCGCCGCGCTCCCATGGAGGAGTACTTCGGATACATGGAGCGGGCGGGAGTGGACAAAGCGGTGATCGTGGCGGTCTCCCACCACGACGAATATGTGAGGGATGTGGTGGCCGGTCGACCCGACCTGTTTGCCATCGTGGGAGTGCAGGATGTCTCGGCCGAGGATCAACTGGCCGACTACCGGCAGCGCCGAGCGGCCACTCCGTTTCAAGGGTTTCGGCTGTTCAACCTGGATGACAATCCCAACCAGCCCCCCGATGAGATCGCCATGTTCCCGGTGCTTCAGCAGATGGCGAAGGACGGCGTGAAGCTGTGGTTCTACGCGCCCACCGAGCAGGTGTTGCTGTTGGATAGGGTGCTCGATCACCTTCCCGAACTGACCGTGGTGATCAACCACCTGGGGTTCTGTCCGAGCATCTGGGACGAGATCCGGGCCGATGAATGGGGCCGTCCCCGGTTCAACCTGGCGCTTCCCCCCAAGTCCTTGGAGACCATCGAGGTGATCGCTGCCCGTCCCAATGTCTATGTTCACCTGTCGGGCCAGTACGCCTTCACCCAGGAGCCTTATCCCCACCCTGATCTGCAGTCCACGGTGGACGCCATACACGGCATGTTCGGCGCCGGGCGGATGATGTGGGCGTCCGATTACCCGTGGATCGCCGTCGAGCCGGGGTACCCGGAGCAACTGGCGCTGGTGGATCATTACCTGCCCGGCCTCTCTGCTGCCGATCGGGACGCCATCCGGGGAGGCAACGCCCTGGGACTGTTCGACTTTTCCTGACGCTCCTGGCCGATCCGAAGCCGTGGATGACCCGGGGGTAGCCGATCGGCGCTTTCGGCCGATAACCCTGCCCGACCCGCGCCGGTTTCCATCCCGGCCGATGACCATCCACGGATTGGAGGGCCGTCCGGCCGCCTGGATCCTCAGCCGCGACGGGTCAGGACCCTCCACCCGGCTTCTTCGGGCTCCGGCCGGCTGGGGGACAACCCAAGTCGGCTCATTCACCGGCGACGTGGAGGTTTTAGTGCTGTCCGGTGGGGTGGAGGCCGACGGGCGCGCTTTGCGACCCGGCACGCTGTGGAGCGCCCGAGCCGGGACCACCGTGCACGGGTTGGGGAGCCCACGGGGCGCCCGGTTGCTGCTGTTCTCGGGCGCCCCGCTTCGTTTCGTCCCGGGCGAAGGCCGCCCCGACGATGACCGGCCCGAACCCGTGGTGGCGGATAGCCGGGAGTGGACGCGGATGCCGGGCGCTCATCCCAACTCCCGGCAGCGGATGCTGGCGCCGTCGCTCCGGGGCGGGGTGTTCTGGCAGACCGCCGCCCTGGATTTGCGGCTTGACTCCTGGTACGTGGATGACAGTCCCACCGAGGTGTTCGTGTTGGAAGGGGCCTGGCGGCAGACCTATCAGGGGCCGGAGGGTGTGGAGTCCACCGAACTTCCCCGAGGCGGCTACCTGTACCGGCCCCCCGGCATCTGGCACGGTGGTCCGCTCACCGGTACGCCCTCGGTGGCATTGCTCCTGATCCGAGCATCTTCAGATCCCAGCATGCAGGCCTCGGAGCCGGGGGAGTACCCTGCCCATCTGACCTGACCGACTCCCTCCTTTTGGCATGTCAGCAGCAGCCCTGGCAGGGCGATGAGGGAGGCTGGGCATAGTATTGGACAGACATCGCCCAACCGCCCATGCCGTGGGGGGACGCAAACCCCAGGAGGAGCAGATGAGAATTCGTTTGATAGAACCGGTCGGGAGTGACCTGCACTCCAAGCGCATGTTGTCCGTGCTGGAAGACCACGCCTCGCCCGATGTGTCCGTCGAGGTGCGACACTTGGATTTGCCGCCTGAACTTGCCGGGCCGATGCTGCCCCTGGAGCCCCTTTATCTGAACGAATTGCTGGCGGCGGTCATCGGGGCGGAGAACGATGGCGTCGACGCGGCCATCATCGCATGTTGCGCCGATCCCGGCCTGCTGGAAGCGCAGCGATTTGTCAAGATACCGGTTATCGGACCGTTGCAGGCCGCCGTGGCCCTGGCCGCGGCCCGGGGCGCCAAGGTCGGCATGCTGTCACCCGACGAACACGGGCGTCGGCGGATCGCCAACCTCACCGATCGCCTGCTCCGGGCCTATGGGCTGTCGGGCGCCTTCACCTCCGTGGTTTTCGTGCCCATGCATGTCGATGGCGAGGCGTCGCTGGTGGGCAACACCGAGGTCACCGGAGAAATGGTGGCGGAGCAGTTCCGTCGCCAACTTCACTCAGAAGGCGTGGCCACCGCCCGGACCATGATCGAACGAGACCAGGTGGAGGCCATTTTCTTCGGCTGCACCCTGTGGGGAGGCATGATCGGAGAGGTCGAGCACCTGATCGACGCCTTCTGCATAGACCCCGTGGTTGCTTCTCTACACATGGCAGAAGCCCAGGTGCGCACCTCCCGGCTGTCCTGAACAAGGGATAACCGGACAGGGAAATACTCAGTCGACGGGAGTGGCGCTGTATTTCCCCCAGGGGCTTCCAAAGCCAAAAGAATCGTAGCTCCGGTTGGCTGAGAACACCTTCCTGTAGACGCTCGATTCTGCTTAGAATGTCAGGCAGGCAAGGAAGGGGCATTACATGACGGCCGGAGAACGCGCCGGGCGCCTGTGGGAACTGTTCAGCACGGCTTTCGTATCGGGTGATCGCGTCAGCCGGGAGCAGGCTCTTGATCGGCTTGGTTGCACAGACGGGGAACTCGATGAAGCCATCGAAGTCGTAGTGCGGGCGGTTGACAACACCCGGCGCAGCATCCAACAGCAACAGGCTCAGCAGTGGGTTCCCTTTGCTGAGCGTAAGCCCTCGAAGGAGATTCGCAGGCTGATAGCTTATGGATGAAGGCGTTCTGGTGATACCCTGCCGGTTGGCCGGGCCGGGTCGTTAGAGTGGAGTTTGATGACGAAGCTTGATTATGAGGAGATCATTGCCCTGTCGGAAGACCCCGAGGGGGATGAGGATCCCGGCCAACCATCTTCAGTCGAGTCGCTGGAAAGGGTGGCGGAGGTAGCCGACGCGCTTTTCTATGAGTGTCCCTTTGAGGAGAAGATAGAGCATATTCTCTATTTTCCCACCGACATATCAGCCAGACGTCTGGCCAGGATGTCTGATCAGGAACGAGCAGAGATTTACTCTCGGTTGCCCTCCGAACTGGTGGAAGAGATCACCAAACAGCTACCGGTCAGCACCTATTGATCGCAACGCCGACGGTCCTCCCTTCGGCACTCAAGAAATTTTCGGAAGGGGACATAATATGGGTCTTGACCTACCCGATGGGAGCGAGGGATCACTCGCCTCGTCCAGGCGTCAGGATGGTTGGGGGTTTCTCTGCCGAGGGTTTGCCGGTGGTGGTCCTGATGGACATGGAGACCGAGGCGGTGTTCCATGCTCAGAAACCGGAGAGAAAGCACCAGCACCTCTTTGAATGAAGGGCGACGATCTCGTCCCATTTTGGGGTAGTTTCCCAAACCGATATAGCCTTCCAGTTTCAGGAAAACTGATCGAAGCCCGCTATCCAAGCGGAGGACTATGAAAAACGTAATCGAGGCAAAGGGCCTGACGAAGCACTACGGGGAAGTTGTGGCCCTGGATGGGTTGGATCTGGCGGTGACCGAAGGCTCGATACTGGGTCTTTTGGGCCCCAACGGAGCGGGCAAGACCACCGCCGTTTCGATCCTGACCACTTTGCTGCAGCCCGATTCGGGGACCGCCACCGTGGCGGGGGCCGACGTTTTGAACGCCCCGGCCCAGGTTCGTCGCAACATAGGGCTTTCGGGTCAGTACGCGGCCGTGGACGAGCATCTCACCGGGTACGAGAACCTGGATATGATCGGACGGCTCTATCACCTGGGTCGCCGCCCGTCGAAGGCCCGGGCGAGGGAACTGCTGGGAATCTTCGACCTGACCGACGCCGCCAACCGACCGGTGAAGACCTATTCGGGCGGAATGCGTCGCCGCCTGGACCTGGCCGGCGCCTTGGTGGCCGCTCCTCCGGTCTTGTTCCTGGACGAACCGACCACCGGCCTCGATCCCCGTAGCCGCATTGACCTGTGGGGAGTGATCCAGGACCTGGTGGCCCGGGGATCGACCCTGTTGCTGACCACCCAGTACCTGGAAGAGGCCGAACATCTGGCGGATCGGATCATGGTGATCGATCATGGTCAGGAGATCGCCTACGGGACTCCTGATCACCTCAAGACTCTGGTGGGAGGAGAGAGAATGGAGGTCACCCTGGCCTCGTCCGGCGATCTGGCTCGATCGCAGGAGGTGCTGGCGCGGTTCACGGTGGGTGAGCTGGTGGTGGAGGGGCGGACCCGCAAGGTGACCGGCCCCATTTCGGGCGGAACCCCGGTGCTGACCGAGGCGCTCGGGGCCTTGTACGACGCGGGAATAACTCTGAGCGACGTGGGCTTACGACGTCCCACTCTCAACGATGTGTTCCTCACTCTCACCGGACGGGCCGCCGAGCCGGAGAAGAAACCGGACAATGGGGAAGCCGGGGCAGAGACGCAGGAAGGCCAGGCGTCATGAAAGCGATTTACTATCTGCTGGCCGATTCGGCGGTGATCGCCAAGCGCAACGTCATCAGGATCAAGCGGGTTCCCGAGGTCTTGATCTTCGTGCTGTTGTCGCCCATCATGTTCGTGCTGCTGTTCGCCTATGTCTTCGGCGGATCGATCGACATTCCCGGGGGTTCATATCGGGAATACCTGATTGCCGGAATCTTTGCCCAAACGGTGATTTTCGGCGCCACCTTCACCGGGGCCGGCTTAGCGGAGGACATGCAAAAGGGGATTATCGATCGGTTTCGCTCTCTGCCCATGTCGCAGTCGGCGGTGCTGGTGGGCAGGACCGCCAGCGACGTCGTGTACAACATTCTGACCCTGGCCATCATGGCGTTGACAGGGCTGGTGGTGGGATGGCGGATCCGAAGCAGCATCTGGGACGGCGTGGTGGGGTTCGCCCTGCTGCTGGCGTTCGCCTATGCCTTCTCCTGGGTAATGGCCTACGTGGGCTTGCTGGTGCCGAGCGTGGAAGTGGTCAACAACGCAAGCTTCATGGTGATTTTCCCGATCACGTTCATCGCCAACACCTTCGTACCGGTGGAAAACCTGCCTGCGGTGTTGCGGACCTTTGCCGAATGGAACCCTATCTCGTCATTGACGCAGGCGGTGCGGGAATTGTTCGGGAACATCCCCCCGGGAACGCCTGATCCCACGGCCTGGCCTCTTCAGAACCCGGTGATCTACACCCTGGTCTGGGCGTTGATCATTATCGCCATCTTCGGACCCCTGTCCGCCGGGCGTTATCGGCGAGCCGTCAAG
The DNA here is from genome assembly GCA_965220995.1 of Acidimicrobiia bacterium. Lineage (GTDB taxonomy): Bacteria > Actinomycetota > Acidimicrobiia > Spongiisociales > ZC4RG35 > Bin76. Next base: position 112,161 of record CBDCRL010000004.1, read on the forward strand.
CGAGGCTGATCACCGGTTTACCGGGCGGCTACGCTCCTGCCCATGCCGGAGGTTGTACGTAAAGGGGTGGGGATGTGGCTGATCTTCGGGATGTTCCTGTTCTGGATGGTGGTGGGCAGTCCACGAACTGCTCATGCTTGCACTTGTTATGAATCCCCACTGTCCGAATACGCCGATGATGTGGAGGCGGCATTCAGCGGAAAGCAAGTCAGAAAGGTGAACCGAGACTCCTACGATATTCTGGTCTTTGAAGTCGAGCGAGTGTTCAAGGGCCGGGTCGGGCCACGCTTTGCGGTGCGAACGGGTCACACCTCCTGTGGGGTCGATTTTGAGGGTGAGGGCGTTGTCGGTGTTGTGGCATATTTGTTGAGGGGGGAGTTGTTTGCGGGCTATTGTTCCTCTCCCGCTCCGATCAGTGAACTGGTTGAAGTCTTTGGTGTTGGTACCGGCCCGGATGAGACGGTGGAAATGGAGCGGGTGGACCATGATTTGCCGCTCGTCCCATTCCTGTGGATAGCAAGCATCACAGTCCTCTTGTTGGGAGTAGTCGCTGTCTTGTACAGGAGGCAGAGGAAGGCAAGAATCGATGACACGGGGAGGATTTTGCAGTAGCCAGGTTCGTGTTGCTATTGGAGCCGAACACATGGGGTGGAATCCCCACCCGACGGGTGATACCAGTGCCACCCAATCGATGGCTTCTTCTACAGCGTGCCGGTGTAGCTACGTCGTCGCCGGCCAATGCGCCTTGGTGTACTTCAGCATTTCGCCCCCTATCAGTTCCTTGGTGGCGTTGCCCGTGCGAACGTAGAAAAAGACACGCTCCCGTTGTCCGAATTTGCCCTTGAAGGGGTTTGCAGCCTTGGTCGGTGTTGCGAAGACTGGCTGAGCTGATCGGGGAACCTCAATGAGCGCAACAGTCTGACCCTCCAAGATCCCGTAGCGAACCTTAATGGCAGTAGCAGATGTCTTTCCAAGACCGGAGCTGATCAGATCAGTCAACCACAGCTCCCACCCGTCGCGGTTGGCACCGTGCACGAGTCCATAATCCGGCTCTATACCGGCGGGTGTTCCTGCGTCGGTTATTCCAACCAGAAGCCTTCCTCCATCCGTATTCATGAACGCCGCCACCGATTTCACGATTGACCACTCTATGGCAGGATCCTTGCTTCCTGTGTAGAGATTCTTACGACCAGAGGACTTGAACTCGACCTGGTGGTTTTCTCCTTCAGCAGTCAGATCTCGAAGGGTCTGCTCTAGATCTTGCAGCTCTGTGGTCAAAGAGGCAAAGGGACTCTCGTCTTCATTCGTGCTGCGATTTACGGGCTTGTCCATCACCTCCGCGATGCGACGGAGCATCCTCTCGAAGCGTTGGTTGAAAAACGATGGGAAGTCGTCTTTTCTGAGAGCTGCCGGGTCTATGTCATGTGATTGAAGGATGCCATCCAAATCATGAGGTTCGATGTCGAACGTGTTTTTGAGGACATCAAGGTATTTGCGGTACTTCGGAAATTAGTGGGGAGTGATGGTTGCGAGGAGTTTCCAGTTGGGTTTTCCGGCGTAGAGGAGTGCTCGGATTCGGTAGTTGTCGAAGTTCCGAAAACCGAATGCTGCTCGTTTGATCCGTTTGATCAGGTTGTTCAGTCCCTCGGTGGGTCCGTTCGTCACTTTCGAGTGATGCCAGTTGGTGATCTGGGTGGCCCACCTGCTGATGGTCCGTCCCAGGCGGTTCACCTCTGGAGGGAGTGACCGGTCCTGCAGATCCGAGGCCAGCTGCTGGGTGAACTCCCAAGCCAGTTGTGGGTCTCCGATCTGGTAGATGTCCCGGACGCTTTCCTTAGCCGACCAGGCATCCCGTACCTCTCCGTAGGGGTCACCAGCCCGTAACAAGCCCCGGAGGCGGGATTCGCCGTGGCTGTCGATCCTTTCATGGGCCATTATCAAAAGCCGTCGTATGCGATACAGCGGGTCGCGTTTGCGTCCCCGGTGTCCCAGTGTCTCGTTCTGCACCCGGCATCGGACCTGATCGACGGTGCGGTTAGCCAACCTGATGACATGAAACGGGTCAGCCACCTGAAAGGCGTGGGGCAACACCTGGTCGTAGGCCACCTGATAAGGGCCGGACAAGTCCAACACCGCCCACTTGATCGCCTCACGCCACCCCGCTGGTTGGTTCCGGAACCAACCAGCCGCGCTTTTTACGGTTCTACCAGGCACTATGTCCAACAACTGACACCCACCGACATCCACCACCGACGTGCACCACTGCTTGGTACGCCACCGGCCCTTCTTCCAGAACAGGGTCTCGTCCACTCCCACCGCCTCCACCCGCCCGAACCGGGCGGTGTCGGCTTCCAACAGCGACTTTCCCCATCGGACGGTCTCCTGGTTCACCGTATGCCAATCACACCCCAACTCGGCGGCCACCTCCGACACAGTACGCCCCAAACGGCCCACCTGATAAGTGACCCACCGCCCCGCCCGAGACGTCAACAAAGCCCGCTCCGGCGCCACCGACTCGTCCTGTTCCACAAACGACCCCACGCCGCATTCCCCATCAGGACACATCCAACGACGTTTCCGCCACCGCAACCGCACCGGCCGCCCAAACGCCGGCAAATCCACCAACCCCACCGTCCGATAGCCCTTCGACCACACCCCACCACCGCACTCATCGCATACTGGACGAAAAGCGCCCGATCTGATCGTCACCCTCAACCGGTCACCCGAAAGCTCCTCCACCCCTACCAAGTCCACGTCACCCAACCCGACCAACACCTCACACATACGCCTACCATCAGTCTCCACAGGGTCCTCCTTTCAGATGCGACTGCTTTCAGCACCCGATTATGGAGGACCCTCCCCCACAATCAATGGATTCCCCACTCCCCACTAATTTCCGAAGATCCCCTTAACTCCCTCGATTAGGCGAGGACGAAACTTGACCTCCGGGTTGCCAGTGGCAAGGGTCATTACAGCACCGATCGGGAATGAGAGGGAGATTGATGTCAGCAGGCTTACGATGTGGTCGTCATCCCATATCCACCCTCGTTGGAAATCTGGAAGCTGAAGTTCTCCCTCTGCAGCCTGTTGCAGCAGTTGATTCAGAGGCACATCATTTATAGAGAACGTCTTCTTCAACTAGCAAGCCCTTTCGAGTGAGGAATAAAGTTCGCCAAAGTGTAACGCTCCTCTCGAATGTGACTTCCTGAGGGTGGCGTCGAGGCTCTCGCGATAGGTGTGAAAGGCTTTGTCAACCTACCTGAATCCGATGTCTGGGTCTCGGCCCTTAACACCTATACACGCCGTCCCACTGCATCCCCAACCCATGTCCAAGGCTTTCCAGAGTGCGGCTGGTAGCCGTGTGCGTTAGAGGATCAACCCTTGTTTAGCCTGCGCGCACTGCCTTGACCAGGCGTGAGACGCCTTCCAGCAGGAGGTCGGTGTCGGTGGCCAGGGAGATTCGCACGTGGGTGGCGCCGTTGGGGCCGAACACGGTGCCCGGCACCACCGCCACCCGGTAGTCGGTGACCATGCGACGGGCGAAGTCGGTGTCGGGCAGGCCGCTTCGGGAGATGTCCACCCACATGTAGAAGGCGCCTTCGGGGCGGGCGAAGGGAATGTCCGCGTCTTCAAGCAACTCCATCACCTGGTCCCGGCGTTCCCGGTAGGCGTCACGCATCCTGGCGACGTCATCCTGGGGGCCGCGCAGGGCGGTCAGGGCCGCCACCTGGGAGAGACTGTTCACACAGGAGGTGATGGGTTCCTGGCTCTTGCTGATCTGTTGGGCGATGTCGGGCCGGGAGACGGTGTAACCCACTCGCCAGCCGGTCATGGCGTATGTCTTTGAGAAACTGAACACCGACACCACCCGGTCGGGATCCACCCGATGCGCCGAAAAGGCGGGTTCTCCGAACGTGATGGCGTCGTACACCTCGTCGGAGATGACCCACAGATCGTGCCGCCGGGCCACCTCCACCAGTTCCCTCATCAGATCTTCGCCGATCACGGTGGCGGTGGGGTTGGAGGGCGAAACCAACAGCAACACCCGGCAGTTGGGGGTGATCCGGCGCTCGATTTCGTCGGGATTGGGAAGCCACCCGTCCTCGGCGGCCAACGGGTAGTAGCGAACCTCCAGGTTCTGGAGGACGGCCATCATGCTGTAGTTGGGCCAGGTAGGATCCGACAGCAGGATGGCGTCACCGGGGTCGCACAGGGCCAAAAGCGAGGTGAAAATGCCCCCGTTCCCGCCGGTGGTCATGACCACATTCTCCGGGCCGACCTCCAATCCGTTCACCCGGTTGACTTTGCGGGCCACCTCCCGGCGCAGTTTGGGAATCCCGGCGTTGGGGGTGTAATAGGTGAACCCGTCCATCCCGGCTTGGCCCGCCGCCCGGCAGATGTGCTCGGGAGTGGGGAAATTGGGCTGGCCGATCTCCAGGTGAATCACGTCGGAATACTGGGAGGCGAGGTCGTTGATCACCCGGATACCCGACCGCGGCATGGACGCCATGGTGCGGGAAGGGTTGAGCATCAGGCCAGGGGAAAGTGGCAGGCCGCCATCTGTCCCGGAAGTTTTTCTTCCAGCGCCGGTTCCTCGGTCCGGCAGATTTCCCGGGTCCGACCCACCGGACAGCGGGGGTGGAATCGACAACCCGACGGCGGGTTGATCGGGGAGGGCACCTCTCCTTCCAGGAGTATCCGGGTGCGCTGTCTCTCGAGCACCGGATCGGGCACGGGGGCGGCCGAGAGCAAGGCGTTGGTGTAGTGATGCAGGGGCCGGCGGAAGAGCTGTTCGGATTCCGCCAGTTCCACCACCTTGCCCAGGTACATCACCGCGATCTGTTCGGAGATGTGGCGCACCACCGCCAGGTCGTGGGCGATGAACAGGTAGGTCAAACCCAGGTCGTCCTGCAACTCCCGCAGGAGGTTGAGCACCTGGGCCTGTATAGAGACATCGAGCGCGGAAACCGGTTCGTCGCACACCACGAAGCTGGGATGAAGCGACAGGGCTCGGGCCACCCCCACCCGTTGTCGCTGTCCTCCGGAGAATTCGTGGGGGAAACGGTCGGCATAGCGGGGGTTGAGTCCCACCATCTCCAACAGTTCACCCACCCGCTGCCGTCGTTGTTGGCGGCTGTGGTCGGTGTGCACGGCCAGTTGTTCGCCGATTGCCTCCCCGATGCGCATCCGTGGGTTGAGGGATGCGTACGGGTCCTGGAAGACGATCTGCATTTCCCGCCGCAGCTGGCGGAGGGTGTTCCGGTCGGCGGTGGTGATGTCGATCAACTCCGATCCTTCGCCGTCCTCCAGTTCCCTTCTCAGCAGCACGCTTCCGGAGGTGGGTTCGATCAGTCGCAGGATGCACCGGGCGGTGGTCGACTTGCCGCAGCCCGACTCTCCCACCAGCCCCAGGGTGGTGCCTCGGGGGATGTCGAACGAGACCCCCGAAACTGCCGAAACCACTCCCCGGGGGCGGTTGCTGAGGAGTCCTCCCCCCACCTCGAAGTTCTTGACCAGGTTGCGCACCGAAAGGGTGACATCCGTTGTGATTGCCGCTTGAGTGGAGTGCGTTTGGTTCATGAAATTTGCGACCTGAGCGCCCGGGTGCCTTGTTCTCAATCAGAGCTTATCGCCTTTGGATGTGGGCTTTGTCGATCCCTTTGGTATTGTGATAGCCCACATCGTCGACTACAAGGAGAAGGACTATGTCCGACAGTTTTCGCGGGAAAATCGGGGCGCTCAGCGGGGATGAGGTCGAGGCTTTCCTGGCATCCCCCGCCCTGGCGCGCTTTGCCTGCCTCAAGCCGGACGGCGCTCCATATGTTATTCCTTTGTGGTACCAGTGGGACGGTGAGGCTCTGTGGTTCGTGGGGCGACAGAGAGCCAAATGGTGCGAGTTTGTCGTCAACGACCCGCGGGTGTGCGTGGTGATCGACGCGGCTCACAGTCCTCCGGACGAATCGGGCCAAACCGCGGAGATTCCCAAGGTATTCGTGGAGGGAAGGGCGGAAGTCGTCGAAGAGCCCAACATCGGTGGCAAATGGGTGGGGGTCGCCGAGGAGATGTCCCTGCGGTATCTCGGTCCCAACGGCCCCACCTATCTGGTCCCCACCCTCAAGCAGCCCCGTTGGCTGATCAAGGTGGTCCCCGAGAAGGTGCGCACCTGGCAGGGTGTGGCCTGGGCGCGGCGTTACTGGGTGGAAGGGACCGGAAGCCCCAGCTACGAAGAGGTGAATACCTAAAGAGCGGTTGCTCCGGCAAGTTGCAAACGGCCCGCATCGGTCTCCGGTCGGGCCGTTTGTCGCGAAAACCTCCCGGTGAGCGATGGCCTCTCCCCGGGAACCCCGACCGATGGGGGCTACTCCAGTGGCGGTGTGGCCCGGACCCGGCTCCAGCCCACCCCTCCGGGGGTTCGGAAGGTATTCTCTTAATATCATTTACCGGAATGTTCCAGCACCTGGAATCCGAGGTGGCAAGAGTGTGTGGGAATAGGGTGGAGTTGGATATGGCAAAACTAGTTTCCGAGCCGGCCAGGGTGGGATCGGCTGTGGAGAACCGGGCATGAGGGACCAGGCGCATTGTGTGATCGTGGGCGGGGGCGCCATGGGAGTGGGGCTTCTGTATCACCTGGCCCACGAGGGGTGGACGGACACCGTGTTGGTGGAAAAGGACGAACTGGCTTCGGGCTCCACCTGGCACGCCGCGGGTCTGGTGCCCCACTTCATCGGCAGCCTCAACATGGCGAAGGTTCACGCCTACGGCGCCGAACTGTACGGCCGTCTGGAGGAAGAAACCGGGATGCACACCGGGTGGCACGGCTGCGGGGCGGTGAGGCTGGCCACCAACCCCCGAGAGGCTGACTGGTTCAAATACGTCCACGGGGTGCTGGAACTGGTGGGCGTGGAGTCGCATCTGGTGGGTCCGGATGAGATTCGCAGGCTTCATCCCCTGGTGGACACCGAGGGCGTGGTGGTGGGCCTGCACACTCCCGGCGACGGTTGGACCGACCCGTCGTCGGCCACCAACTCGATGGCGGCCGGCGCCCGTCAACTGGGGGCGGAGATCGTACGGCGCAACCGGGTGATCGATATGAACCGGCTTCCGGACGGGCGTTGGGAGACCATCACCGAGAAGGGACGCATCGTTTCCGAACACGTGGTGAACGCCGCCGGGCATTTCGGTCCGCAATTGGGGGCCATGGTGGGCCTGGACGTGCCGATCGTCTCGGTTTTGCATCACTACGTGGTCACCGAGGCCATCCCGGAGGTGGCCGCCCTGGAGCGGGAGATTCCGGTGCTGCGCGATCCCCGGGCCTCCTGCTACACCCGCCAGGAACACGACGGGCTGCTGATCGGCCCCTATGAGACCCAGGACTCCCGCTCATACGGGCTGGAGGGCATCGACTGGGACCTGACTTTCCATCTGCTTCCCCCTGACGTGGAGAAGCTTCTTCCCTGGCTGGATCTGGCCGCTCGCCGCACCCCGGTGTTGGAACAGGCCGGCATCAGGCGAGTGGTGTGCGGCCCCATCACCCACACGCCCGACTCCGGGTTCCTCCTGGGCCCGGCGCCCGGCCTGAAGAACTACTGGATGTGCGTGGGATCCTCGATCGGTATCTGCCAGGGGCCGGGGGCGGGCAAGTACCTGGCGCAGTGGATGGTGCACGGGCAGACCGAGATCAACGTGGCCGAGATGGATCCCCGCCGGTTCGGGCCTTATGCTCCCGGCGATTACACCCTGGCCAAGGCCCTTGACGAGTATCACGAGATGTACCAGGTGCGAATGCCCGGGGAATACCGCGAGGCGGGGCGCCCGGTGAAACGAACCCCCCTTTATGACACCCTTTCCGCCAAGGGCGCCCAGTTCCAGGAGATATACGGATGGGAGCGGGCCCGATACTTCTCGCCCGACGGCGTCCCCGAGGACTACTCCTTCCGACGTTCCTCGGCGTTCGGCCCGGTGGGGAAGGAGGTGGCCGGGGTGCGCAACCGGGTGGGGGTGGCCGATCTGACCGCCTTCACGAAGCTGGAGGTGACCGGACCCGACGCCGCCTCGCTGCTGGATCGACTGGCGGCCAACCGGTTGCCTCAACGCCGCGGTGGCATCCGGTTGGCTCACTTGCTCACCACCCTGGGCGGGATCGAGGGGGAGGTGACCATCACCCGGCTGGGCGACGATCGCTTTTATCTGAACTCTTCGATCATGGCCGAACAACACGACCAGGACTGGCTCCGTCAACACGTTGCGCCCGGAGAGCGGGTGACCGTCACCGATGTCACCAACCGGACGGGAATCCTGGCGGTCACCGGACCTCGCTCGCGGGAACTGCTGCAGCAGTTGACCGGGGCCGACCTGACCACGGCGGGTTTCCCCTGGCTCACCGGACAGGAAATAGACGTGGCCGGAGTGCGGTGCCTGGCCCTTCGGGTCAGCTATGTGGGTGAACTGGGTTGGGAACTGCACCATCGGTTGGAGGAGATGCCCAAGCTTTATGAGGCGATATCCGAAGCCGGGTCGCCGTTGGGGTTGACAGACTTCGGCGCCTACGCCATGAACGTGATGCGGATCGAAAAGGCCTACAAGGCCCACGGGTTCGAACTCACCACCGAGATCACCCCGGTGGAGGCCGACATCGAGCGCTTTGTGGACTACACCAAGGACTTCCAGGGCAGGGCCGCCACCCTGGAACGCCGCCGAAGCGAGTTGGCCTGGGTGTTGGTGTACGGCGAAATGGATGCCGACGACGCCGACTGCCGGGGCAACGAACCGGTGTACGGCAAAAACGGGATGATGGGCCTCACCACTTCCGGCGCCTATGGTTATTCGGTGGGGAAAAGCCTGTTTTTTGCTTATGTTCATCCTGGTTACCGAACGCCCGGTTCCGAATTCGAGATTCGGGTGATGGAGCGCCGCCGCCGGGCCCGGGTGCTCCCGGGTCCCGCCTGGGATCCCGCCAGCCACAGGTTGCGGGTGTAATGGCCCGCCGAGGCCGCCGGTCGGGCGGCAGAGCGGCTCGAATCGCGGCCCGCGCCGCCGGGTTGGAAGAGTCGGACCGTCCGGTAAGACCCGGACTGTCGGGAGGGTCGTTTCGGCCACTGTCGGAGTCCGACATGGAAAGTGTCTTCGAGGCTGCCTTGGAGCTTTTGGAGGAAGTGGGCATGGGCGATCCTATTCCCGAATTCGTGGAAGCGGTGGTGGGCGCGGGGGGATCGGTGGATGACGATGGACGGCTGCTGTACCCCAGGTCGCTGGTGAAACGGGCGATCGAGATGGCCGCCAAGTCATGGATCTGGCATGGAATCGACGAGAGCCGCTCCATCGAATTGGCCGACCGGAAGGTTCATTTCGGCACGGCGGGGGCGGCGGTGCTGATGTTCGACCATCTCACCCAGTCCTACCGGCCCTCCACCACCCAGGATCTCTATGATCTCGCCCGCCTGGGGGACACCCTCGAACACCTGCACTTCTTTGTGCGCCCGGTGGTGACCCGTGAGGTCAACGGCGCCCGCGAGTTGGACATCAACACCGCCTATGCCTGCATGATGGGGACCACCAAGCCCATCGGCACCTCCTTTTTCCAGGCCGACCACGTGTACGAGGTGGTCGAGATGTGCGACATGGTGCTGGGTGGGCCGGGAGAGTTTCGCAAGCGGCCCTTCATAGCGGCCAACGCCACCTTCGTGGTGCCGCCCCTGCGATTCGCCAAGGAAACCGCCGAGGGCATGGTGGCCATGGTTCGCACCGGCATGCCCATCAATCTGCTGTCGGCCGGACAGGCCGGGGCCACCTCACCCGCCACCCTGGCCGGTTCCCTGGTGCAGGCTTTGGCGGAGTGCCTGGCCGCTTTGACCTGCATCAACCTCATGTCGCCCGGACATCCCTGCGTGATGGGATTGTGGCCGTTTGTCTCCGATCTGCGGACCGGGGCCATGACCGGCGGCAGCGGAGAGGAGGGGGTGTTGGCGGCCGGCGCCGCCCAGGTCGCCAATTGGCTGGGGCTTCCCTCCGGCGTACCGGCCGGGATGACCGACTCCAAGCTGATCGACGGGCAGGCGGGTCACGAAAAGGGTCTCACTGTGGCCCTGGCCGCCCTGGCCGGTTCCAACCTGGTGTACGAATCGGCGGGGATGATGGCCTCCATCCTGGCCTGTTCCCTGGAGATGATGGTGATCGACAACGACCTGCTGGGGGCGGCTAACCGGGCGGTCCGAGGCATAGACGTGGACCGCGACAGCCTGGCAACCCGGGTGATCCGCGACGTTGTGGCGGGAGAGGGACACTTTCTGGGGCACGAACAGACCCTGCGGGTCATGCAGCGGGATTATGTGTACCCGGCGGTGGGAGACCGTCTCAGTCCCGACGATTGGGAGGACGCCGGGCGGCTGTCGGCTTCCGATCGGGCTCATTCCTACGTGATCGAGACCCTGGCCGGCCATTTCCCCGACCATGTCAGCCCGGAGGTGGATGATCAGCTGCGAGCCCGTTTTCCCATCCGACTCCCGGTGGAATCGGTGAGGGGCGGGTGAACCCGGAGTCGCCGGCGGGGGAGGCCGGCCGGGTTCTGCCCGACCGGGCTCAAGTGGTGGTGGTGGGAGGTGGGATCGTGGGGTGCAGCGTGGCTTACCATCTGGCCCGCCGGGGAGTCACCGACGTGCTGCTGCTCGAGCAGGGGAAGCTCACCGGAGGGACCACCTGGCACGCGGCGGGGCTGGTCAGTCAACTCAAGTCGTCGCACAGCCTCACCCGACTGGCCACCTATTCGGCCCGGCTGTTCGAGGACTTGGAGGCCGAGACCGGCCAGGCCACCGGCTACCGGGCGGTGGGGTCCATCTCGGTGGCGTCCGATCATGAACGGTGGGAGGAGATAATGCGGGGGCTGTCCATGGCCCGGACCGTGGGAGTGGAGATGCGGGAGATGGACTTCGACGAGCTTCGGGAGAAATGGCCCCTGGTGCGCGTTGATGATCTGGTGGGAGCGGCGTGGATTCCCCAAGACGGGCAGACCAGCCCGGTGGACACCACCATGTCGCTTGCCAAGGGCGCCAAGGATCGGGGGGTGACCATCCGAGAGGGCGTGGCGGTCACCGAGGTGAGGGTGCGGAACGAACGGGTGGTGGGAGTTGAGACCGAGCAGGGCTATGTGGAGTGTGAAACGGTGGTGCTGGCGGCGGGGATGTGGACCCGCCAGTTGGCCGCCACCGCCGGGGTGGGGGTCCCCCTGCAGGCCTGTGAGCACTTCTACCTGGTGACCGAGCCGCTCGAAGGGGTGCCTCCCGGCATGCCCACCCTGCGGGACCCCACCAACTACACCTACTTCAAGGAGGAGACCGGAAAGATCATGACCGGGTTCTTCGAACCGCGGGGCAAGGTCTGGAAACTTGAAAGGATCCCCCGCGATTTTTCTTTCGGGACCCTGGCGGAGGACTGGGAGCATGTGGGGCCGATCTTCGAACGGTCCATTCACCGGGTGCCCGCCCTGGGTGAGGTGGGGATCCAACTTTTCTTCAACGGCCCGGAGGCGTTTACCCCCGACGGGGTCTACTACCTGGGAGAATCTCCCGAGGTGGACCGGTGTTTCGTGGCGGCGGGATTCAATTCGGTGGGGATCCAGTCGGCGGGAGGGGTGGGATGGGTGCTGGCCGATTGGATCATCGACGGCCATCCTCCCTCCGACCTGTGGCCGGTGGACATCCGCCGGGCCCAGCCTCACCAGACCGAGTTGGGCTTCTTGGAGGAGCGAATCTCCGAGAGCCTGGGACTGCTGTACGCCATGCACTGGCCGTTCTACCAGTACCAAAGCGCCCGCAACGTCAAGCTTTCCCCCCTGCATGACCGTCTTGACCAAGCCGGGGCGGTGTTCGGGGAAATGTCGGGTTGGGAGCGGCCCAACTGGTTTGCCCGAGACGGCATGGAGCGCAGTTATCAGTACTCCTACGGCAAGCAGAATTGGTGGGAGGTGTCGGGCGAGGAATGTCGGGCGGTTCGCCGGGACGTGGGGTTTTTCGATCAAACCTCGTTCGCCAAGTTCGAGGTGGATGGTCCCGACGCCGCCCGGATGCTGGGATGGATTTCCGCCGGGCGGGTCCCCGGGCCGGTGGGCCGGGTGGTGTACACCCAGTGGCTCAATCCCCGAGGCGGGATCGAGGCCGATCTCACCGTGACCCGGCTGTCGGAGCAAAGGTTCCTGGTGGTGTCCGGTTCGGGCGCGCCCACCCGGGATTGGGCGTATCTGCGCCGCTCGGCCCGCGGCTATGACGTGCAGATTCGGGACATCACTTCCGAACTGGTGATGCTGGGGGTGATGGGTCCCCGTTCCAGGGCATTGCTTTCGGCTCTCACCGACGCCGACCTGAGCAACGAGGCTTTTCCGTTCGCCGCCGCACAGAAGATAACCGTGGCCGGGCAGGAGACGCTGGCCATGCGGGTCAGCTATGTGGGGGAACTCGGCTGGGAGCTTTATGTTCCTTTCGATCAGGCGGCGGGGGTGTACGACGCGGTGGTGGCCGAAGGCCGGGCGCACGGCTTGCGTCATGCCGGTTTCCACGCCATGAACTCCCTTCGGTTGGAGGCGGGGTATCGCCATTGGGGCCATGACATCACCGACGAGGACACCCCGTTGGAGGCGGGTCTGGGCTTCGCGGTGGATTGGGACAAGCCGGGAGGGTTTTGTGGTCGGCAGGCCCTTTCCGAACAAAGGGGCCGGACCCTCCCCAAGCGCCTGGTGCAGTTCCGCCTGGAAGACCCCGATCGCCTGCTTTATCACGACGAGCCCATCTATCGCAACGGGGAGATCGTGGGCCGGGTCACCTCGGGGATGTGGAGCTATATGGAAGACCGCTGTCTGGCCATGGGCTACCTGGTGAACACCGACGGCGTCGCCCCCGACTGGCTTCGGGCGGGTGAGTACCACATCGAAGTGGCCGGAGAGCGCATTGCCGCCACGGCGTCGCTGCGTTCCTTCTACACTCCCCGCACCCGAAGCGGTTGACTCCCGTCTTGTCCCACACACCGGGTCGCAGCGCGCGCATGTGGGTCGCTTTGATGCGTCGGGTGGTTCCCGACTTGGAGGGGAACCTGGTGGAAATGGCGGAGATAAGCCGCCCGGAGGTTAAGGAGCCCCACGACGTGCTGGTGCGTATCAGTGGAGCGGGGGTGTGTCGCACCGAACTTCACATCCTCAGCGGTGAGATGCCGGTGGACCTTCCTCACGTGTTGGGTCACGAGAACGCCGGACACGTGGCGGCGGTGGGAGAGAAGGTGAGTCGGGTGGAGGTGGGTGACCCGGTGCTCTGTTACCCGTTTTTGTCCGACGGACTGAGTGACGCCGAGCGGGACGGTTCGGACCAGTGGGCCACCGGGCGGATCACCCCCGGCATCGATGCTCCGGGAGGCTTTGCGCCTTATCTGCTTTCCCACGAGCGAGCCATGGTCAAGTTGCCGCGGGGAGTGGATCCCACCGATCTCGCCCCCCTCACCGACGCCGGGCTGGCAGCCTATCGAGCCTGCGCCAAACTTGATCTTCATCCCGGCGACCGGGTGGTGGTGCTGGGAGTGGGAGGACTGGGACATCTGGCCGTGCAGATTCTTTCCGCCACCACGGCGGCCACGGTGGTGGCGGTGGATGTTCGCCCGCAGGCTTTGCGCCTGGCCGTCGAATGCGGCGCCTCCGCCGCGTTGGCGCCCGCCGATCTTGCTTCCCATTTTGAGGAAAGCCCACCGGCGGCGGTCTTGGACTTCGTCGGGTCGGATGAGACGGCGGCCACGGGGATCGGCCTGCTGGGGTTCGGGGGCCACTACGTGGCGGTGGGAGTGGGAGGTGAGTTGAGGGCGCCGCTCTCCGACCTGGTGGGAGGCGAGAAAAAGATCGAGGGTGTTTACGTGGGGAGCTATCGTGATCTGAGGGCGGTTACGACCCTGGCGCTGTCCGGCAAACTGGTTCCCAGGGTGGTGAGATATCCCCTGGAGCAGGCCGACCGGGCCTTGCGTGACCTGGCTTCGGGGCGGATCCTGGGCCGGGCCATCCTGGTTCCCTGACCCATGCCGATCAGCGGCGTTTCCCCGCCGAAAATGGTGGTGAAGGGAGACGGTTTCAGCCGCTTGCCGGTGGGACTGCTCGTAGCGTTGGGTCTGTCTCTGTTCGGGACTGCGGACTTGGCGGCCACTCATCACAATTGAGGGTCGGGGTTGACATTCCGGCAATGCACCGATCAGGGCCTCACCAACTACGGTCGCAAGACCGGTCAGCGGTGGGTGGAGGACTTCTACGCCAACCTGTATCAATGCACCGCTCCCACCACCAGGGCGGCGGATTGGGGGTCGGGGTTGACTTTCCGGGAGTGCCGGAATCAGGGTTTCACCGTTTACGGCCCCAAGACCGGTCAGCGGTGGGTGGGGGATTTCTACGCCAATTTGTATCACTGCACCGCTCCGCTCAAGCCGATTTCCGCCAACCGGCTCACAGGTGCGCTGCGACCCGGCAGGTACGCCAGCCCCGGAATCTCGACCGTGGAACTGTCAATGCACGATCGCCCGCCGGCGCCCGATGTGTTCCATCCTCGATCCGATATTCCGGCGTGGAAGGCGGTCCTTCCCCTGGATTGGGCCGCCGATCCGTTCGACGACCGAAACTGGCAGTTCCAGCTTCATGCCTGGGTGCTGATGGACTATTGGCTTTACGCCTTCCAGGACGGCGACCGGGAGGCGCTCGGGGAGATTGCCGCCATCGCCTTGGACTGGAAGCGGTTTCACGTCGATCAGCGCCTTACCAGCGCCTTTCAGTGGTACGACATGGCGGTGGGCGTCCGGGCTTCCCGCCTGGCGTTTCTGCTCGACCAGGTCTTGCTCGGACACCTGGTGGTCAGCGATCGGGACTGGACCTCATTGCTGCTTCTGGCCGAATTGCACGTCCAAAGGCTGCGGGACCCCTCGTTTCTCTCCGACAGCAACCACGGCCTCTTTCAGTTGGCCGGTCTGAACGCGCTGTGTCAGGTCATCAGTTGGAGAAGTGTTTGCGACGGTGTTCAGTCCTATGTGAACTCCGCCTTTGCCGGATTGCTGGACGAGTGGTTCTCGGAGGAGGCCGTCCACCGGGAGAACTCGCCCAACTACCACGGGATTGTGGTGGATGCGTTCCGTCGGCTCCGGGTGGCCGAGCGTTTCAGCGGAACGGGGGTGGGTTCTGTGATCGAGGAAGCGACCATGGTTACCCCCTGGCTCACGTATCCCGACGGCCGCTGGGTGCCGGTGGGCGACAGCGCCGGGCGGGGACCCCGGTTGGAGGGACCGGTCGATCTGACCTGTCTACCGGGGGAGCGGGGATGTTGGGCGGTGCGCGATCTCACCGAGTCGGGCTACGCCGTCATCCGTTCGCCGCCCGGCGCCGAAGATCCCGGCATGCTGTTTGTGAACTCGATGTTCGTCGAAGTGGAGGGAGGCGTCATCAAGCACAAACACGCCGACGACCTCGGTTTTGTGTTGATCGAAGGAGGCCGTGAAATATTTGTGGACAGCGGAAAGTACGGCTACAACAAAGATCGGCAGCGAAGTTACGTGCTGAGCGCCCGGGCTCACAACATCCCGAGCCTGGTGGGAAGGCCGATCGATCCTCGGCAACTCGGTCCCGCTCCCACTCGCCTGCAACCCGTCAGGACAACCGGCGAGGGCTTTGTGGTGGAGGGTTTCGTGGATCGTCCCGGACTGCTGCGACACCACCGGGTGTTCACCTACCTGCCCGGGTCTTCTTTTGACTATTTCGGATCGTCTCCACAACCGGACGGGCAACAGATGGCGGTCCAACCTTCATCTTGCTCCCGACCTTCATCCGGTGCTTACCCGATCGGGTTTTGTGGTGCAGGCCGGGAATCTGTCAATCGAGGCCACCTTTGCGGGCAATGGGTGTGAACTCGACCAGGTGCGCGGCCAAACCGATCCCTACCAGGGCTGGGTGTCGGTTGGCTACCGGGAGTTGACCCCGGCCACGGTGATTACCGCCACCTGCCCACCCGATTTGGTGGAAACCGCCTGGCACATCGTGGTATCGCGGTGAAACCCCTCGGGCCTTGTTCCCATTCTCCGGGACCCCCGCCAGACCGTCAGCTTCGGCCTGCAGCCGGATCTATCGCAAGGTCGTGGAAAGCCACCACATCGTCAACGAAGGCCCAGTTCGGTTCTTTCTTGTCCCCCAAGGGCCAGTTCCCCCTGCCGGCTCTAGGCGTCCGCCAGCCTCTGGAGCAGTTCGCTGTCTCTGTCTAGGAGTTCCCCTATCCATCGGCGACGTTCATCCTCGGTGGGTGGGGCGTCGCGCAGGGGAATGCCGTTGTCCACCCTGAACCGGAACTCCTCTTCGGGTGTCCTGCCGTTCGAGCAGAACCGTTCGTCAATCATTGTGGGGCCTCGTGTCTCGATGTTCAGAACCATAGCGGCATCTCTCGGCCCGGCGGGACGGGTTCGAGGGCAGAGAGTCGGGCCTTCAAAGACCGAGCTGTTCTCTAAACCTGCGGCATTACCCCGCAGACTGAACCACTACGCGCCATCCACCTTTCCAAGGGTCGGGACGCGAATCCAGCATATAGTGCGGGGATTTCGCTTTCCCGAGAATATGGTCCCTGCGGCCGGTCTGGGCGACGTCGGACCAGACCGGGAGGTGCTTGACTCCTATCACTATGTGTCACCCGGGAGACAGAGTCAAGCCATCAGCCACCCTGTTTTCGCGACCCTCCAAAAACCTGCCCGCGCAGGCTCTAATCCAAGCTGTCGAGTTTCTGTTGCGCCCCGCTGGTCGAGAAGTTGACCGCCCGTGCGCCCACCCGGTCTCCGTTCTTATCCAGCAACCAGTAGTGGGAGTTGTAGGGTTTGCCGTAATGTCGGTATACCTGACTGGACTTGTCCCACAGGTTTGCAAAAGTCAAGCCGTAGTCGTTCACGAAGTCCTTCCCTCTTGATTGAGAGTTCAAAGCCGCCGGATTGATGCCGATCACGGTGACCCTTTCTTGGTTCTGTCGAGCGAACCGCTCGACTTCGGGGGCGTGCCCCCGGCAGGTAGGTCACCATTCGGCCCAGAACCAGAGGAGGACCGCCTTGTCGCCCGCTATCAGGGAACGCAGGTTGACAGTGTCGCCGCTCACCAGATCGGTCAACTCGACATCGGGAACGTCTGCGCTGATGTCGGTGGCGGCGGACTGCTGTTCCAACACCCTGTGGAGGAAGGTGGCCATCTGGCCTCTGGTTACGTTGGCCTGGGGGCAGTAGCGGAGCGGATTCGTCCGGCACCCGATGGTGACCCCGGCCGCGGCCAAAGCGTTGATGTTCGACTCATGGACATTCCCGTCGGTATCCACGAAACCGGCAGGTTCGGCGAGGGGCAGATCGAAGGCTCTCACCAGAAAGGAGGCCATTTGGGCTCTGGTCACCGGCGCTTCGGGACAGTAGCGCAGAGGACCGGTTCTGCACCCGGTGGTGATGTTGCGATGGGCAAGTTGGTCGGGGTAGGCCGCCCACCAGGCGGACGAGTCGACATCGGCGAACCGGGAAACACCGTCGAAGGTCGTGTCGCCCCCGAGGACGCGCACCAGCCAAACCGCCATGACCCACCGATCAATAGGGTCGTCCGGACAGAACCGTCCCGGTTCGCATTCGGTGCCGTCAAAGACGCCCGAGTCGGCCAATTTATTGATGGCCGTTTTATGGGGGTGGTCGGACACGTCGGCGAAACTGGCGGCGTTGGCTCCGGGGATCGGCACGGTTACCGAAAACAGCAGCGCCACCGCTCCAAGCGTTACCAACCGCGGGCGCCACCGGCGACGGTCAGCCGGTACGTCGGAACCTCGGCGCTTGGTTGGTTTCACGGGGATAACCTTTCGGACGTTTCCAGGTTCCACTTCAATCGTGATCCTAGCCCGTCAATCCCATGCTCGGCTGCCGCTCCAACGGTCCGCCGGGCGGGACGCCTGGGCGCAGGGTGTCAGAACAAACTCTCCACCAGGCTCTCGATATGGGCCTCGTCATAGGGCTGAGCGGTGTCGATCGCTCGATTGCCGGCCGGATCCAAGAGGATGAAATCGGAGGTGCTCTCCATGCCGTAGTGGTCCCAAACCTCCCAGGTGTCGGTCCACAGCAAGGTGAAGGTCACACCGGTGTGGTCGACGTACTCCCGGGCTTGCTCCGGAGTGCCCAGACCACCTACTCCCACCACTGTCAGCCGGTGGGCGTTGTCCCGAGCAAACTGCTCGAAGGCCGGACCCTCGGTCCGACACGTCTCTCACAACGGGGACCAGAACCAAAACAGCAGGGGCTTGTCTCCATTGGCCACCGAACGCAGGTTGACGGTGGCGCCGGTGTGAACGTCCAACATGTCGTAGTCGAGCAGATCGTCGGCCGGAGTGAACCGGACATTCGACTCCTCCTCTGGCCCCGACGCGGAGGTGGTCTCGGAAGAAGGCAGGGGCGGAGTGGATGTCTCCCCTTCGGAGGTGACCGCGCCATCTACATCGGGCGGAGTCTCCGTAACATCCGTCCCGGTTGCGCCGCCCTCCGATTCCGCCGCTTCGGTGGTGGAGACTTCGGGGGAGGGGGTGGTTGTGGAGGTCTGGGAAGGCGCCTCCTCCGACGCTGGGGTCACATTGGTTGTGGTGGTGGCGCCGGTGGTATCCGTGTCAACCACCGCCGGCCGGTCGGAATCGATCGAGTCGGCCGTCGGGGTGGATCCGACGCTGTCGGGGTCTGCGCTCCCGCCACAGGCGGCCAGCAACCAGACCACCACCCCGACCGCCAGCAACCGACCCACCGAGTCGGCGCCGACGCCGGGCCGCCGGGATCGAGAGGGACTATTCGGTTCAACCATTCATTCGCTCGCCTATCCGCGGTCGTTCATATTAGGGAACCACCCCTGTCCGGACACTTCGGCCATCGCCGGGACGGGTGGCAATCAGCGTACCGGTTCTATCCGGTAGACGGCGTCGCCGGTCAAAACGTACATTTCCCCGGCGGCGTCCACCCCGAAGGACAGGAGTTGCTTCAGTGTTCCCGATTCCGGGGTCCAATCGCGAAGATCGGTGGCCAATGAACCGTCCCAGCGGAAGCTGCGGAGAAATCCTCCGCACAGGTCCGAGTAGAAGTAGCGGCCCGCCAGTTCGGGAATGGCCTCGCCCCGGTACACCACGCCTCCCACCACCGCGCAGATTTCGGGTCCGTGGGCAAGGGCCAGGGCCGGGAGCGTAAACCCGCTGGTGTCGCAGGTTCCGGGGTTGTCCCTACATTCCGTGCCCTGACGGAAAGGACCCCACTGGTGACCTTCCTGGACACCCCACCCGAAGTTGGCGCCCGGTTGATCCAGGGAAGTCACGTCAATCTCTTCGAAGGCGTCGGCGCCCACGTCACCGATATAGATCAGATTGGTTTCCGGGTCTATCCAAAAGCGCCAGGGATTGCGCACCCCGTAGAAGTAGACCTCGGGGGTCTCCGGGTTGACCGGAGGGTGGTCGTCAGGGATCTCATACGGATGGTCGCCATCCACGTCGATGCGGAGAATGGCGCTGAACAGACTGGTGGAGTCCTGTCCGTTGGTGTGGAACCCGTCGTCGCCCACCCCGATGTAGAGAAACCCGTCCGGACCGAATGCGATCATCCCACCCTTGTGAAAGTCGCTGCGGGTGGGAATCTTGAGCAGGGTTCTGGCGTCGTCGGCTTTGCGCAGGGTTTGGTCGAGCCGGTATTCGGCCACGATGATGTCGAACTCCAGATCGGTGTGGTACAGGAACATACGATGGGGGTCGGTGGGATGGAGGGCGATCCCCAGCAGCCCGGTCTCCGAACCGATCTTGACAGTGTCCCGAAGGTCCAGGACCGGCGGGTTGGAAAAGGTGTTCTCCTCGAACACCCACACCCGGCCCTCCCGGGTGATCAGATAGCTGAGTTCGTCTCCCGGCCGGGCGGTGATTTGGGTAGGCATGGCGAAGTCGTGGCCCAGGACTTGGCGGACATCGGTGAAGATCGGCTGAAAGCGGAGACCTTGCAGGGGTGGCAAGGGGCCGTCGGGGACCGTCACCGCCGGGGGAAAGGTTTCATCAGGCTGGTCGGGGGAGGGCGGAGCAATCGCTTCTCCGGTGGTGGGCTCGGCTACGGCGATCGGGGTGCTGCATTCATACAGATCGGCGTAGAAGTCGCCGATCCACCGCTGGCCGGTGCGAATGCCGTAGTCGGTCAAACCCTGTTGAGTGCATTGGTCGTAGGTCTTGCCCGTTCCCCAATCGGATTCCGCGCCGGTGGTTGTCGCCCCCGCCTCGGAGTCCTGCGCCCCGCCGCAGGCCGTCGCCGAAAGGAGAAGTGCAAGCCAAAGGTATTTGCGGATGCGTCCGGGCATGGGGCTACTGCCTTTCACGCGCCAGCGCCACTGCCAATTCCGCCCCCACCTGCGCATTGTGCCGGACCAGGGCGATGTTGGCATCCAAGGACGCGCCGTCGGTGTAATCGTGGACGGCCTGCAGAAGAAAGGGAGTGGCGTCCTTGCCGACAATCACCCGTCGTTCCAGTTGCTTCAGGGCATACTGCACGGCCTTTCCGGTGGTTTGGGGATCAAGGCCGTGCTCGGAGGGGATCGGGACGGCCAGCAGCATCCCTCCCTGTCGGCCCAGTCGCCGTCCGGACCGGAACGCGGAGGCCAGTTCTTCCACCTCATCCACTCTCCACTCCACCCGGGCGCCGCTTCGGGGGCTGTAGAACCAGGGGAAGTTGTGGGATCGCCACACCGCCACCGGCACCCCGATGGTCTCCAGGTATTCCAGGGTTGCCCCCACGTCCATGAAGGCCTTGGCCCCGGCGCACACGGTTATGCAGGAATGCGACGCGATCGCCCACAGGTCGGCGGATATGTCGAAAGTTGTTCCCACGTCGGGGGAGACTCCGCCGATCCCTCCCGTCACGAACACCTCGATCCCACAGTGGGCGGCGGTGAACAGGGAAGCCCCCACCGTCACCCCGCCGTCTCCTCCCTGGGCGATGATCCGAGGCAGGTCTCTTTCCTGTACTTTGGCGGCCCCGGGGGAGGTGGCCAGGCGTTGCAGTTCGCTTTCGGTTAGTCCGCACACCAATTCGCCCGCCAGAACCCCGATCAGGGCAGGCGCCGCTCCTCCCCGGCGTACTGCTTGCAGGGTGGAGAGGGCGGTCTCCACGTTGGCGGGAAACGGCATGCCCTGAGTGACGATGCTGGTTTCAAGCGCCACCACCGGCCCTCCGGCCCGGAGTGTCTCCCGAACTTCGTCTCCCAGGCGAACCGGAGGGCTCACGTTCGGGAACCTGTTCTCACTCCGGGTGCCCGGAAGCGGCCGTTCAGGGTTAGCGCCGTCTCTTGCAGGTGGGCGTCACCCCACTGTTCCGCCAGTCGGTCAAGTTGGTCGGGGGAAGGGGCGCCGGTGTGGCCGCCCCGTTCGGCGATAACGGACGCGGCCACCAGATTGGCGATTCGGGCGGCCCGGCGGGGAGATCCTCCGGCAAGTATCACCGCCAGAAACCCTCCGGCGAACCCGTCTCCGGCGCCGGTGGTGTCCACCACCGGCAGCTTGGTGAAGGCCGGGAAATGGGTGATCCCGGTTTCGTCTCCGAGCAGGCATCCATCCGCCCCCATGGTGATCACCACGGTTCGGACCCCCAAATCCAGCAGCGCCCCCGCCGCGTCGGAGGGCGAATCCATCCCGGTGATGGCCTGGGCTTCCCCGGCGTTGGGAAACAGGTAGTCGATCTTCCGCCACCAGGGAGGCCGGGGGTCGAAATGGACAGGGAACAGGGGGGAGGGATCAAGGGAGGTGGGTATCCCGCGCCGGTGGGCTTCTTCGAGGATGTGAAGGGCGGTGGACCGCGATCCCTTCTCCTGAAATGTATAGCCGCTGACATGCGCCAGGGAAGCCCGGTCCAGGAGGGGAAGGTATACGTCGGGCGGGAGGGCGCTTCCGGCGGGTCCCCGGGCCGACACAAAGGTACGCTGTCCGGTGGAATCGATCAAAGCCACCATCAGGGCCGAGGGTCCCTCGGTGGTGACAAGCCCCGAGATTCCCACCCGGTGGGAAAGCAAATCCTCGATGATGATCCGGGAAAAGATGTCATCTCCCACCACCCCGGTGAAATCGACGGTGGGCCCCAGCCTGGCGACCGTGGCCGCGCAGTTGGCCGCCGATCCCCCGGCGGTTACCAAAGGTTGCTCCGCCACCGTGTCCATGCCGGCGGCGGGTAGATCGATGATCGACATGCCGATATCCACGGCGGCATCTCCGTACACCAGGAGTGAGGGGGAACTCACCTCGGTTAACCACCGCTGAGGGCCGGGAGAAAATGAACTTCACTGTCGGGTTCCAGCTCCTCAAGCCATGCGCCGGGAACGACGTCGCCGTCAATGGACACCGCAGCCGACTTCAATTGTTCCGAAAGGGCGGGAAACCGTTGGTGCAACCGGGTCGCCAGGTCCCGCATGGAAGAGGCGGGAACTTCCCATTCTTCCACGCCGCCGGTGGATCTCTGCAGGGTGGCGGAGAAGAAGACCCGGGCCATCAACCCGATGTCAATGCTTCCAGCACCCGGGCGGGGGAGAGGGGGAGCTCTTGGATACGCCTACCGGTGGCGGCGTACACCGCGTTGGCCACCGCCGCCAGGGGAGGGACGATCCCCACCTCTCCCACTCCCCGAACCCCGTAGGGATGGCCGGGATTGGGAACCTCCACCACCACGGTGTCGATCATGGGCAGATCCGACGCCACCGGCATCCGGTAATCCAAAAAGCCCGGATTCTCCATCACACCGTCCCGGTCGAAAATATATTCCTCGTTGAGCGCCCACCCGATGCCCTGCACCGCTCCTCCCTGCATCTGGCCTTCCACGTAGTCGGGATGGATGGCCCGCCCGGCGTCCTGGGTGACCGTGTAGCGCAAAACGGTAACTCTCCCGGTGTCGGGATCCACCTCCACGTCGCAGATCTGGGCGGAAAAGGCCACCCCCACCCCGCGGGGGTTCACCGTTTTGGTGGCCGACAGCGGCCCGCCGGTGCGCGCCGAGTCGGCGGCCAGATCCTCCAGGGTCAGGGGAGGAAAGGCGCCCTTGACGCTCTGGGCGCGGCCATCCACCCACTCCACCTCCGGGCGGGGAACATCCCACTGAAGCGCCGCCCGGGAGCACAGGTCGTCGATCAGTCGGCGGGCGGCTTCCACCACCGCGATCCCCACCGCGAAGGCCACCCGACTCCCGCCGGTGAGGTCGTTGTAGCCGATCGAATGGGTGTCGGCCACCACCGGCTCTATGCGGTGCACGTCGATTCCCAACTCCTCGGCGGCCATCTGGGCCAGCGCCGCCCGGGACCCGCCTATGTCGGGGCAACCCGACATCACCACCGCCGTTCCGTCGGGGTTGATGCTGACGGTGGCGGTGGTCTCCCCTCCATAGTTCATCCACCATCCACAGGCCACTCCCCGTCCCTGCCAGGGACCCAACGGAGCGGAATAGTGGGGATGGTCACGGGCCGCTTCCAGGGTCTCCACCAGCCCGATCTTGCGGAATTTGGGACCGTACACCGACCGCACCCCCTCGCTCACCGCGTTGGCAAGTCGCATCTGGAGGGGATCGATCCGAAGTTGTTCGGCCAGTTCGTCCAGCACCGATTCGGCGGCGAAGGACGCCATGGGAGCCCCCGGCGCCCGGTAGGCGGCCACCTTGGGCTTGTTCAGCACCACGTCGTAGCCTTCGATGAACACGTTCGGAATGTCATAGGGGGCGAACACCGCCATCACCCCCGGCCCGATGGGCGATCCGGGAAAAGCGCCCGCCTCATAGGCCATGTGGGCCTGGGCGGCGACCAGTTTCCCGTCGCGGCGGGCTCCCATCTTGATCGTGATCCGTGCCCCGGAGGTGGGGCCGGTGGCTCGGAACACCTCGTCGCGGGTCATAACCATCTTGACCGGGCGGGCGGCCCGACGGGACAGAAGGGCTGCCAGAGGTTCCAGGTAGATGGTGGTCTTGCCCCCGAAGCCGCCCCCGATCTCCGCCGGTATCACCTTCATGTCTCCCGGATCCCATCCCAGGACCGTGGCGGTGAGGGTCCTGATCACAAAATGTCCCTGGGATGACACCCACATGGTTGATCGGCCATCCTCCCCGGCCTGGGCCACCACCGCATGAGGTTCTATGTACCCCTGGTGGACGGCCTTGGTGGAAAACTTCCGCTCCACCACCACCTCCGCCGCTTCCCAGCCCGCCTGCAGGTCGCCCCGGTCGATGACGTGGCGGGCGGAGATGTTGGAAGGGCCCGTGGGTGGGGAATCGAGTCCCGAGGTGAACAGGTCGTCATGCAGCAGCGGGGCGTCGTCGGCCATGGCCTCTTCCAAGGTCAGCACCGGCGGCAGCGCCTGGTACTCCACCTCGATGGCCTCGGCTGCCTGCCTGGCCAGCCGCAGGGTGACGGCGGCCACGGCGGCCACGGGATGACCCTCGTAGAGGACCTTGTCACGGGCCAGAATGTTGCGTGACAGGTCCCGATAGGTGGCGTCCCCTTCTCCTCCCTCCACCTTTTCGTCGGACAGTTCCGGGAGGTCGGCGCCGGTGATAACGGCTTTCACCCCGGGGAGGGCCAGCGCCCGGGTGAAATCAATCCGCCGGATGCGGGCATGGGCGTGGGGACTTCTCAGCACCGCCCCGTGGAGCATTCCGGCCGTGGCGAAGTCGGCCCCGAAGCGGGCCCGTCCGGTTACCTTGTCGAGCCCGTCGTGACGAACCGGGCGGGTCCCCACCCACTTGTAGCCGGTCTGGGTGGAGGTCACGATGCTTCCTTTCCGGCGCCCTGTTCTCTCATCCGGGCCGCCCCGTCCAGAATGGACCGTACGATCTTGTCGTACCCGGTGCAACGGCACAGGTTCCCGGCGATGCCGTACCGCACCTCGGTCTCGGTGGGGGAGGGGTTGTGATCCAACAGGGCCTTGGCGGCCATGAGAAACCCGGGGGTGCAGATCCCGCATTGGAAGGCTGCTCCCTCCAGGAAGCTGTGCTGCAGGGGATGAAGGTCGCCGTTGGCCATCCCTTCGATGGTTTCGATGGTCCGGCCCTCGACTTCGGGGGCGAACACCAGGCACGAACACACCAACTGCCCGTCCAGAATCACCGAACAGGCGCCGCAGTCGCCCGTGCCGCAGCCTTCCTTGGTGCCGATCATCCCCAACTCGTCGCGGAGCGCCCCCAGCAGAGTTTGGTGATCGTTGCACAAAAAGTCCACCGGGTCGCCGTTGACCAGGCAGGTGACATGGGTGCGGCTCATATTCTCTCCCTGGCCCGGCGGGCGGCGGTCGCCACGGTTCGCCCGGTCAGGACCGCCGCCACTCGCCGGCGGAACCGGGCGGTTCCCCGCTTGTCGTCGATCGGGTTGCAGCAGGCCGTCGCCGCCGCGCCGAGTTCCTCCCAGAGGGGATCCGAGTCTGGCCTGTCGGGGATGCTCCGGCCCGCCAGGATTTCCGACGCCTCCTCAACCTCCACCACGGTGGGTCCCACCGCGGCCAGCACCACGGTGGCTTCTTCGCATCGCCCATCGGCGTCCACCCGGATCCGGGCGGCGGCGCCCACCACCGCGATGTCCATCTCGGTGCGGGGAATGAACCGCTCGTAGGCGTCGGCGGCGCCCCGAACGGGGGTGGGGATGTGAAACTCGGTTATGAACTCGGTGGGATCCAAAGAGGTCGCCCCCGGTCCGATCACCACCTCCGAGACCGGGAGGGATCGTTCGCCGTCGGGCCCCACGATGATGGCCCGGGCCCGAAGGGCCACCAGGGAGGGGACCGAATCGGCGGCGGGGGAGGCGTTGCACAGGTTGCCCCCCAGGGTGGCGCGGCCCTGGATCTGGTCGGATCCGATCAGGCCGGTTCCCTCCGCCAGGCCGGGAAAGTCGGACACCCATTTGGGGTGAGCGGTCAGACGAGCCGCCGGAACGGCCGCGCCCACCCGCCAGACGCCGTTTTGGTTTTCCAGCACCCCGGTTTGGGGAATCCGCTTGATGTCCACCGCCATGGCCGGCTCGGGTCGCCCGCTCTGTATTTGGGGAATCAGGTCGGTGGCGCCCGCAAACACCCGAGCGCCGGGATGGGAAGCCAAGATCCCGGTGGCCTCCTCAATCGAGAGCGGGGCCCGATATTTCACCTGGGTGCGAGGCTCTTGGCGGGGTGGATTCGGGGGCAGGGACTCACGGCATTCTCCGGCATGTGGTGATGCCATTTTACCTGCCGCCGGGGCCTGGCCGGCCCGAGCGGAAAGTGGCGAGGTTCGGATCAGCGACGTTCGGCGAACTGGTCCCGGAACAACTTCGGGTCGTACCGCTCCCCGCATCGATCCAGGGCCGCCTTCCAGGCCGGGCTGTTGCGCATCGCCCAGCGAAGCCCTCGAATCAAAGTCATGGCTCCCGATCGGGCGCCCCGGTGGGCCGGAAGTTCCAGGAGTCGGCGGATTCCTGGGGGGAGGGTGGTGACCGCCCCCTCCATCAACAGTCGATACCCCCATCTCTGAGCCGCCGGGATGGGGGGCCGCCGCAGAAACCCCAACGCGGCGTTCATTCCGGGGCTGGGCCCCAGCGCCGGATGGGAACCTACCCATTCGGAGAGTTCCACCGCGGTTCGTGGGAGAGGATCGGCGCCCATCAGCCTTCCGATCTGCGTCTGTTCCTTCACGAAGCGATCAGCCTCTTGGGTTTGCAGGGGCGGCCCGAAAACCTGGTACGCCAACAGGAACGACTCGGTGAGCGTGTTGTGCACCCACGCGGCCAGGTCCGGCATGTCGGCGCGGTAGGGCAGGTTGCGGGACGACCGGCCGCTCACGTTCCGATGGGCGGCGTTCACCGCAGCCACCACATCGGTTACCTCGGGCATTGCGCCGAAAGTGGCGGTGGTCACATAAAAGGAAGTGCGGTTGAGTCTTCCCAACGGGTCCTGGCGGTAGCGGCTGTGATCCTCCACTCCTGCTGCCACCTCGGGATGAGCGGATTGGACGAGCAACGCCCTGATCCCTCCCAGAAAGGCGGAGATGTCGCCGATGATCTTCCAGCTCACCGACCCCGGGCCGCACAGCCCCGGATCTCCGACGTAGCGGGAGGTGTCCGAAAGAGGAGTTTCCCCATGGGCGAACAACCCCGACACCGAGTCGCTGATCCGAGCCTTCACCACCCCGAGCATCCCTACCGCACGGTAGCACAAGTTGATACCGGGGGGGATCGGCTGTGACAACGAACCACACAGTAGTGGTGATCGTTACTCAATCCGAGGTTCCTTTGGTATCTACCTGCGTGAACGGGTGATAGGCTCCGGTCCATCAATGTTGCCGATGTTATGTGAGGGGATGCAAGCATCCATCTGAGTAAGCCTTTGACTGCAGCACGGGTGAATCGCTCCGTTTTCTCCGGATAGCCACACATCAAGAGATGCAGGAGTTGATGGTCGGATTTGGCAAGAAACTTGCCTGGCTCAGCGTGATCGTTGCCATCGCTTCCGGTTGTGCTGTGGCAGGATCATTCAATGACAGCAACAGGGGGGAATCCGATAACGGATCGCCTTTGCTGTATCTCCAAGAAGTGAGACCCGCCTGCACCGCACCTCCAGGGTCCGACCAAGACCCCTGTGCGGTGCGTGGCGCTCCCGATTTACCGTCGATCGCCGACATTGAATACTTGGAAGTCCCCAACTATTGGGACTTGTATTTTGACCCGGACTACCCACCGTCTCTGTGGACCACCCATTTGGTGGTCCGGGGAACCTTTTTGCCTGAGACGACTCGGTGCGCTCAGTATGAGAGAGAGTTGCCCGACTTTATTCCCTTTGATGTGTTGGATCAGGAAATGTTGATGTGTTTCGCCGACGTGCAGGTTAATGAGTACTTGGTGGGGGTCGGCCCTCCGACTCTGACTTCGGAGGCATATTCAATACTGGTGGAAGGAGGAGCGATGTTGGACTTTGAACGATTTCGTACCAGAACCGCGGAGGCCTTTGAGGGAAGGGAGGGGGTGATGTTTATGGGGCCTTCTTCAACCACGGTTCTGGAAGCGTGGACGATGTTGGAGTTTTGGGATGTGCAACGGACTGGTGACCAGGTGATGGTGGTGGCGCCTTACAAGGAATACTTTGAAGCATTCTGGAGAACCAGGTTCACCGCCGAAGACCGAGCTCTCATGGAAGTGCCGCTGAGCGAGTTTGAAGTCACTATCAGGAAGGGAGCGGCGGCTCGAGCCAAGGAGACGTCGGGTCGGATCGCGATCGGTGAGGATCTCCCGCTGCTAATTACCGACGCCAACATGTTGCGTCCCTACTTTGAGGGGCCGGGCGTGGGAGTTTCCTATGAGACCGACGCTCCCGAAAAGCCGCCTCCGGCGCCGGGCCGGAGATGATCCTGGGCACCCGCCGGGGAGGGTGGGTACTACCACCCGTCCGAGGGATGCCGATGACACCACGACCACCACCACGGCGCCCTGAAGGGGAAGCACCGATTCCTTCCCAGCCGAGACCCCTCCCACACAGCGGGGCACAACTCGAGAGGGGAGGGTTCGCCCGGATGCAGCGGGCGATCAGCGGCCGGAGAGTTCCGTGATCAGTTTGGGCAATACTTGATGGACATCGCCCACAATCCCCAGGTCGGCGATGGAGAAGATGGGTGCGTCGGGGTCCTTGTTGATGGCGATGATGGTCTTGGCGTCCTTCATTCCCACCAGGTGCTGCATGGCTCCGGAGATGCCACAGGCCATGTAGACATCGGGTTTCACAGTCTTGCCGGTTTGTCCCACCTGCTTGGCGTAGGGGACCCACCCGGCGTCCACGATGGCGCGGGTGGCGCCGGTGGCGGCGCCCAGGGGAGCGGCCACCTGTTCCACCAGGGTGTAGTGCTCGGCGGCCCCCAACCCCCGACCGCCCGAGATGATCACCGCCGCCTCTTCCAGGTCGGGGCCCTTCCGTTCCCGGACATGCCGTTCGGTAACCGTGGCGCCCGCGGCGCCCACATCCGGCAGGTCGACCGGGATCACCGGAGGCGCCGGCCCTCCCACCGGTTCGGCCGGAAACGACTTGGGTCGCACGATCACCAGATGCGGACCGGAGGAGGTAAATTCCGCCTCGGCAATCTCCGACCCTCCCGAGATTTCGTGGCTGGTGCGCATCCGTCCGTCTGATCCCACCGTGAGGTCCACCGCATTGGAGAGAACCGCCCGCCCCATCCGAGCCGCCAGACGACCGGCCACGTCCCGGTCGGTGTAGGCCTGTCCGAAAAGCAAGAGATCGGGGGAACCGTCGGAGGCCAAGGTGGTGAGGGCCGCCGCCACCGGCCCGGCCGCCAGTTGGTCTCCGTGATCGAAGTGGAAAACCCGGGCCGCGCCGTGGTCCCCCAAGACTTCCCAGGCCCGGGAGGATCCCGAGCCCGCATAGAGCACCGTGGGGGCGCCCAATCGGCGGGCCTTGGCCAGGAGTTCGAGTCCCAGGGTGGAGGGTTCGCCGCCGCTCTCCTCGCAGAAGGTCCAAACCTCAGCCACGCTAGATCACCTTCACTTCTTCAAGTTTTTGGACAATCAACAGATGCCCTTCCCCCTCGTCCTCTGCGATAACTCCCGCCTCCCGTTCGGGGGCCGGGGAGATCGACACCACCTGTTGCCCCGAAGAGATCGTCACTCCCAAATCGGCGGCCGACAGGGTCTCGGTGGGTTTCTTCTTGGCGCCCATGATGCCCCGGAAGGTCGGATAGCGGGGCTCCACCACCCCGGCGGTCACCGAGACCACGGCCGGGAGGTCGGCCACCACCACGTCGTAGCCCGAACTGGTCTGCCGGTGGATGGTGACCTGGCCTTCTCCCATTTCCACTGCGGTGGCGTAGGTGAGGGCCGCCACTCCCAAGAATTCGGCGGTCATCTGGGGGACCACCCCCGAATAGCCGTCGGTGGATTCTGTGCCGCAGATCACCAGGTCGAACCCGGTTTGGGCCGTGGCGGCGGCCAGTACCCGGGCGGTGGTGAGCGCGTCGGCGCCCTCCAAGGTTGCGTCGTCGATGATCACCGCCTGGTCGGCGCCCATGGCCAGAGCCTGTCGAATCCCCTGCGCCCGGCCGGTGGGACCCATGGAAACCAGGGTGACGGTCCCCTCGGTGGCCTCGGCGATCCGCAGGCCCATCTCCACCCCGTAGCGGTCGGTGTCGTCGAGAATCTGGTCCTCGGACCTCTGGAGCCGGAAAGTGTCCTGGTCGAACCGGGAGGGATTGGCCGGGTCGGGAATCTGCTTGACAAACACCACTATTCGCATGAGCCTGCCCCAGTTTACCGTTTGGAGGTCGGCCTCTATCCGGTGTCGGGCGGGTCAATCCGGGGTAGCAGGGCCGAGAGCAGGCGCTCGAAGTCCTCTCTCACCAGTTCGGCGGTGGCGGCCACATCGTCGTGGGTGAGCCGGTGAGAGGCGATCCCGGCCGCCAGGTTGGTGACCACCGACAATCCGATTACCTGTTTTCCCATGTGGCGAGCGCAGATTACCTCCGGCACGGTGGACATTCCCACCAGATCCGCTCCCAAGCGCCGCGCCATCTGCACCTCGGCGGGAGTCTCGAAAGTGGGGCCCAGGAACCAGGCGTACACGCCCTCGGAAAGAGGAATGTTCTGCTCGGCCGCCACCTGCCGAGCCAAACGTCGCAATCGGGGGGTGTAGGTGTCCGACATGTCGGGGAACCGGGTTCCCAACCGGGAATCGTTGGGGCCCACCAGGGGATTGATTCCCGCCAGGTTAAGGTGGTCTCTGATCAACGTGATCGAACCGGCGGTCATCCCGTCCCCGCACCCGCCCGCGGCGTTGGTCACCACCAGCGTATGGCATCCGGCCGCAAGACAAGCCCGCACCGCGAAGGTGAGCAGGTCGGGGTGGTAACCCTCGTAGGCGTGAACCCGTCCCGACAAGAGCAACGCCCGATTGTCCCCGAACATGGCCGAGTAAAGGGTTCCGGCGTGGCCCCGCACGGCGGGAACCGGGAACCCGGGAATCTCCGAATAGGGCACCGCCAGGGCGTCGGGCAGATGTTCGGGGAGGTCTCCCGAGGCCGAACCGAGCACCACCACTAGGTCGTGGCGGGAGTGGCCGGTGGCTTCACCAATGGCCGAAGCGGCGGTCTGAAGTTGTTGGAAAAGGTCGCTCATCAGGGGGTGTTCAGTCCATCTCGGTGCTTCGGATTCTCTCACCCACCAGGGAAATCGGGGTGGGCGGGGCCTTCGATATCGTCCATGCCTCCGCCAGCCGGCCCCGCGCCGAACGCCAGCGACGCTCCTCTCGGTAGGTTACCCGCGCCAGGGGTTGGCCTCTCACCACCCGGTCACCGGGTTTGGCCAGGATGGTGATACCCACTCCCGGGTCGATGGAGTCCTCCTTACGCTCCCGGCCGGCCCCCAGGCGGGCGGCCGCGACCCCCACCGTCCGGGCGCGGCAGGCAGCAACCCATCCCGATGACGGCGCCGTCAGTTCGTCCTGCAGAGGGGCGGTGGGAAGCAACGAGGGATCGTCCAACACCGCCGGGTCGCCCCCCTGGGCTTCCACCACCCGGGCAAACACTTCCAGGGCTTGCCCCGATCGAACCGACGCCACCAGGCGCCGGCGCGCCTGTATCTCGTCGGGCGCCTCACCGGCCAACTGAAGCATCTCGGCGCCCAGGGTCAGGGTGACCTCCCGAAGATCCTCGGGTCCCTCCCCGCGCAGGATGGCGATCGACTCGGCGATCTCCGAGGCGTTGCCCACCTCGTTTCCCAGCGGGGACTCCATGCTGGTCAGAATGGCGGTGGTTTTCACTCCGTGGGATTTTCCCAGGGCCACCATGGTCACCGCCAGCTCCCGGGCCATGGCCGGATCGGTCATGAAGGCCCCGTTTCCCGTTTTGACGTCCAGCACCAGTCCGTCGAGGTCTTCGGCCAGTTTCTTGGACATGATCGAGGAGGCGATCAAGGGCAGGGAGGGCACGGTGGCGGTGGCGTCCCGCAGGGCGTAGAGCTTTCGATCGGCCGGCGCCAGGTTCTCCGATTGGCCCCCGTAGACCATGCCATGGCGGCTCAGCACCTCCATGAACCGGTCGGCGTCCAGCGAGGTGGTCAGGCCGGGGATCGCCTCCAGCTTGTCCCTGGTGCCCCCGGTGTGGCCCAACCCGCGTCCGGTCAGGGTGGGGGCCAGCACCCCGCAGGCCCGGGCCATCGGCAAAAGCGGGATGGTGACCTTGTCCCCCACGCCCCCTGTGGAGTGTTTGTCCACCTTGGCGCCCCCGAGCGCCGAGAGATCCAGGGTATCGCCGGAGCGAAGCATGGCTTCGGTCCAGGTGGCCAGCTCCCGGGAATCAAGTCCCCGCAGGTACACCGCCATGGCCATGGCGGCCATCTGGTAGTCGGTCACCTCCCCGGAGGTGTAGGCCGCGATCAACCACCGGATCTGGTCGGGAGTTAGCGAGAACCCGTCCCGCTTGCGTTCGATCAACTCGACTGCCGTAAACCTCATGCCACTTCCTTCCAAAAAGACGTTCCTCCCAGAGTTTGGCTCACGCCGAAGCCCTCGATGATCGTGGCGGCCACGTCCGAAAAGGCCGACCGCACCCCCAGATCAACCCCGGCCGCGTTTCTTCCCGCCACCAGCAGCGGCGCGAACTCGCGGGTGTGATCGGTGGAGTCATCGGTTGGATCGGTGCCGTGATCGGCGGTGATGAACAACAGATCCCTTTCCCCCAGGGATCCCACCAGGGCGGGGATCCACCGGTCGATCAGCCCCAGGCCCCGGGCGTAGCCGCCGGGGTCCTGGCGGTGGCCGTACAGCATATCGAGGTCCACCAGGTTGGTGAAGATCAAACCAGGCTCGTCGTCGGCGGCCATCGCGGCGGCGGCGGCCACGGTTCTTGCCAATCCGTCCGCATCCCCTTGGGTGTGTTCGGATCGGGTCAGGCCTCTTCCGCAGAACAGGTCTTCGGTCTTGCCGATGCCCCAAACCGTCATATCGGCCTGGGAAATACGGTCCAGGAGGGTGGGTCGGGGGGGCGGCATGGAAAAGTCCTTGCGATCGTAGGTGCGTCGAAAGCTTCCCGGTTCTCCCACGAAGGGCCGGGCAATCACCCGGGCGATCGAATGGCGGTTGCAGTGGCGGCGCGCCACTCTGCACAGCCGATACAACTCCGAGAGATCCAGCACGTCCAGGTGTCCGGCGATCTGGAACACCGAGTCGCCCGAGGTGTAGAGAATGGGACATCCCGAGGCCAGGTGCTGTTCGCCCAGTTCTTCGATCACCACTGTTCCCGAGGCGGGGTAGTTGCCCAGAAAACGCCTCCCGAACTCGGCTTCGATGGGCTCGGTCAACTCGGGGGGAAACCCTTCGGGAAAAACCGCGTAGGGGCGGGCTGTGACTACTCCCGCGATCTCCCAATGCCCGGTGGTGGAGTCCTTTCCCGCCGAAGCCGGCGCCATCCGGCCAAAGGCCATGGTGGGGCTTTCTGCGGGGGGTACTCCCGCCAGATTATGAAGAGCGCCCAGTCCCGCCGCCCGGAAGTTGGGCAGCCGAAGTCCCCCCACGGCCCGCGCCACGTTTCCCAGGGTGTCGGACCCCACATCCCCATAGCTATGGGCGTCGGGGGCCTGCCCGGCGCCGCAGGAGTCGAGCACCACCACCAGCGCCCGTTCCAGGGAGTCGCTGCTCACCCCGCCATGTCTCCCAGGCTGAGCCGTCCGTTGCGCACCGGTATGCCCTCTCGGCGCAGATATCGGGCCTGCCGCTGAGCGTCGGGGGCCACCAGCCTTCCATCTGCTCTCACCACCCGCCACCAGGGGATCGGATGGGCGGTACGGCGCAGGAGGTTTCCCACCGCCCGGGCGGCGCCCCGGTACCCGGCCGCCGAAGCCACCTCGCCGTAGCTGATCACCTGACCTTCCGGAAGGTTGGCCAGGACCTCCAGCACGGCGTCTTCGAACTCCGGGGGAGCGGGCATCGCGGCGGTCAGTGCGGGGTTCCGAACAGCCGGTCTCCCATGTCTCCCAGCCCCGGCAGGATGTAGCTTCGGGAATCGAGTCCCCGGTCGTGCCCGGCAGTGAACACCGGGGTGTCGGGATGGCGGCGACCCAGGGTGTCGATCCCCTCGGGACAGGTGACCATACACACGGCGGCGAGGTCGTCGGCGCCCTCGTCCTTCACCAGGTCGATAGCTTTGGCCAGAGAACCGCCGGTGGCCAGCATGGGTTCCAGCACCAGCACCCGGGCGCCGGGGAGAGGCGGGAGTTTGACGTAGTAACCCACCGGCTGCACGGTTACGGGGTCCCGCTCCAGTCCGATGTAGCCGATCGAGGAATCCCCCAAGAGGTCCAATGCGCCATCCAGCATTCCCACCCCCGCCCGGAGCACGGCCACCAGCACGGTGGGCTTGCCGAGCCTCTGTCCGGAGAAACCGCTCTCCATGGGGGTGGCGATCTCCACCGGCTCAAGCGGAATGTCGGCCACCGCCTCGGCCACCAGCAGACGGCTGAGGATTCGGCTCGAATTCCGATAATCACGAATCGAGGTGCGCCGATCTCGCAGGATGGTGAGATGATGTGCCACCAGCGGATGGCCCACTATGCGCAGGTTCGAGGGCGTCCGGCTGATCACGGCTTTGCTATTCGTTTCTGCCGACGCCACCGGAGCGCCGGTCCCCCGCCGGTTTTGGGGGTCGGGCGGCGGTCGGCCACTCCGAAACCATTATTCCTCGGCGTCGGTCCGCTGTCCCAGTTCGGATTCGATGACGGTCAGCCCCACCTCGTTGCCCCGAAGCCGGGCGATCCGCTCGCACACTCCGGACACCAGCGACTCCTCTTCCACCTGCTCGGTGAGAAACCTTTGCAGGAACGGCAGGCTTTCCAGGTCGCCCAGTTCGTCGGCCAGCCGGTACAGGTTCCTGATCTGCTCGGTGACCCATTGTTCGTGTCGCAGGGCCTCCTCGAAAACGTGCAGAGGGCTGTCGAACTTCGACATGGGCGCCTCGATGGTCCCGATTCGCACCTGCCCGTCCCGGTCCAGCAGGAACTCCATGAACATGGCGGCGTGCTCGGCTTCTTCATCGGACTGCATTTTCATCCATCGGGCCATTCCGGGACGTTCATCCGCCTCGAAGTGGGCGGACATCTGCAGGTAGGCGATACATGCCTTCAATTCCAGGGTGATCTGGTCGTTGAATGCGTCTTCCAACTGTTCGGAGATTGGCATTTGTCGCCTCCTGTCAGGGTCCTTTGTCTGTGAAATACTGTCCCTGGCGGCCGGTTTCGACTCTGTTGCGCACGCTCGGATTCAGAGTCGCACCACCGGGCAGGTGAGAGTGCGGGTGATCCCTCGCAGCATCTGGATTTCCGACAGCACCAGTCTGCCCAGCCGATCCACGTCGGGGGCCTCCACCTTCACCACCACGTCGTAGGGGCCGGTGACGTTCTCGGCCTCCTCCACGCCTGTGATGGACCGCACATTGGTCGCCACCTGCTGCGCCTTGCCGACTTCGGTCTGAATCAGTATGTATGCGGTCGCCACTATGCCTCCTTGGAAATCAGTAGCCGTCCTGGCCCATCCTTATGGTGTGGGCGATGCGACGGTGCCCGTCCCGGTCGGTTTCGAACACCACGCGCTGGCCCTGACGAAGGAAGCGGAAGATGGATCCTTCCAGCGATCCCGGTTGGAGAAGCACCACACTACGATCCTCGTCACGGATGATCACGCCGATCCCGGTCTGAGGATCGTAGGTTTTGACAACTCCCTGTTGCACCTAGGCCTTTTCCACCTTCCCTGCCTTGATGCAGGAGGTGCAAACCCGGACCCGGCGGGTATTGGAACCTCTGCGAACCCGCACACGCTGTATGTTGGGACGCCACCGACGGTTGTTTCTTTTGTGAGAAAATGTCACGGTCTTCCCGAACGACGGTTTGCGTCCGCAGACTTCACATTGGTATGCCATGATTTCCTCCTGGACCCCAGAATAACAGTTGCAGGCCCCATGACCAACCGGACCCGAGCTTGAGCAGACCCGACACCCCCCGCAGTTCGCCCTCCTCCGATCATCCCCCCGCCGCACGGGGGCGGAGTCTTGCCTACCTGCATGGAGTGGGTGTGGAGCGGGTTCGGTACATAGGGGCGCAGCAGTTGGGGATCCTGGCCAAGGGAGGGATCAGGTCGGTGGCCGATCTGCTGCAGCATTTCCCCCATCGTTATCTCGATCGCACCCTGGTGCTTCCCATCTCCGGGCTTCCCATCGACGAGGAAGCCACCCTGATTGCGGAAGTTGTGAGAGTCGCCCGACCGAGGACCGGCCGCCGAGGCCCCCGGGACATATTGCGGGTGACGGTGCGTGATCCCCGCGATGGTGGATGGGATACCGATTCCGCCCTGGGCGCCACCCCGACCATGGACATCACCTTTTTCAACCAGCCCTACCGGTTGCGGCAACTTCCCCCCGCCACGGTGGCCTCCTTTTCGGGGAAGGTCAGTCTGTTTCGCGGCCGGCGGCAGATGACCAACCCGGACGTGGAGGTGTTGGCCCCCGGAGAGGAGGACTTCTCGGGGAAGGTGGTCCCGGTCCATTCGGCGGTGGGGGAGTTGACTCCCGCCCGCATCCGGGTGGCGATACGCAACGCCCTGAAGAGGGCCAGACCGATCACCGACCCCCTTCCTACCTGGGTGCTGGACCGCCATGGTCTGGCGACCCGCGACCAGGCCTTTTCCGACATCCACTTCCCAACCGCCCTGGACCAGGCGGAGCGCGCCCGCCGCCGCCTGGTGTTCGATGAGTTGTTCAGAATTCAATTGGCTCTGGCCCTCACCCGGCATCGTCTGGTGGATGAGCAGCAGGGAGTGTCCCAAGCCATGGACTGCTCGCTGGTGCAGTCGTTCGTGGACGGCCTTCCCTACGACCTGACCGGCGCCCAGGAGCGAGTGCTGGACGAGATCGGCGAGGACATGGCGAGTATCCGCCCCATGCACCGGATGCTGCAGGGAGAGGTCGGGTCGGGCAAGACCGTGGTGGCTCTGGCCACCCTGCTGGCGGCGGTCGGGTCAGGCGCCCAGGCGGCCATGATGGCGCCCACCGAGGTGCTGGCCGAGCAGATTTACATGGTGCTGCGGGAGATGCTCAGTCATTCCGGGCTTTCGCCGCCCGTGGCCCGGCCCCAGGGGCGGGGAAACCACATGGAGTCATTGTTCGGCGCCGGTGGTTCCACCACGGTGCGGGTGGCGCTTTTGACCTCCTCCCGCACGGCGGCCAACTACCTGGACAGTCCCCGCCGGGCCGAAGCGCTCCGGGACGTGGCGTCGGGCGAGGCGCAAATCGTGGTTGGCACCCACTCCCTGATTCAAGAGGGGGTGAATTTTCACCGATTGGGGGTGGCGGTGGTCGACGAGCAACATCGGTTCGGGGTCACCCAGCGCAACACTCTCAAATACAAGACGGTCGGCTACCAGCCGGATCTGTTGATAATGACGGCCACCCCCATCCCCCGGACGCTGTCGATGACCCTCTATGGGGATCTGGCGCTCTCCCACATCGATGAGATGCCGCCCGGCCGTTCTCCGGTGCGGACCCGGGTGGTCCGCACCACTTCCGAAGGTGTGCAGAGCGCCTATCGGGTGATCGGCGATGAGGTCAAAAAGGGCAGGCAGGCCTTTGTGATCTGCCCCACCATCGACGACAGCCACAGCCTGGGGATCCGTTCGGTGGCCTCCCAATACCAGGAGATCCGTTCGGTGTTCCCGGACCTTTCGGTCGACCGGATGCACGGGCAGTTGCCGAGCGTGGACAAGGAGGCGGCCATGGCCCGGTTCCGAGCGGGGGAGACCGACATCTTGGTGAGCACCACGGTGATCGAGGTGGGGATCGACATTCCCAACGCCACCGTCATTCTGATTGCCGACGCCCAGCGCTTCGGGCTTTCCCAACTCCATCAGTTGCGGGGCAGGGTGGGCCGGGGAAAGCACCCCGGCCAATGCCTGCTGGTGGCCGACACCTCCACCCCCAACGCCGACCGGAGAATGAAGGCGATGGCCAAGACCTCCAACGGCCTGAAGTTGGCGGAGGAGGATCTGAGGATCAGGGGGCAGGGCACGGTGTTCGGCGCCCGGCAGTCGGGTATCGGGGACCTGCGGTTGGCGGACATTCTGCGCGACCGTCGGGCCTTGGGGCAGGCCCGGAAGGCGGCCTCGGCTCTGATCGGTTCCGATCCTTCCCTTCGCCGCCATCCCGACTTGGCCGAGGAGTTGTTGACCATCCTCGGTGACGATGTGAAATGGCTGTTCGACTCATGAGAGTGGTGGGCGGCCAGTTCCGGGGACGCAGGCTCCGGGCGCCCAGGGGACCGGATACCCGCCCGGCCACCGCCCGGGTGCGGGAGTCGGTGTTCTCGGCGCTGGGCGCCAGGGTGGAGGGGGCCAGGGTGCTGGACCTCTACGCCGGGTCGGGGAGCCTGGGCATCGAGGCGCTCAGCCGCGGAGGCGCTTCGGTGGCGTTCGTGGAGAGGTCCCGCTCGGCGCTCGACGCCCTGCGCTCCAATGTGAGGTCGTTGGGAGTGGCCGACTCGGTCAGGGTGGTTTCCCGGGACGTCGGCCGGTTCGTGGCCGGCCACCGGGAGGCGACCGGCTTCGATATAGTCTTCGCCGACCCTCCCTGGGATATATCATCAGGCAGACTGGCCGCCATCCTGGCAAGGGTTGGCGACTGGATCAACCCGGGGGGTGTTGTGGTCATCACCCGCCGGAAAGGCGACGCGGCGCCGGCGATCAGCGGATTGGCGGTCGCCGATCAGCGTCGCCACGGTGACGCTCTAATAATCAGATATATCAAGGAGTGAAATGACTGTCGCTCTCTGTCCGGGAAGCTTCGATCCGCCCACCCGCGGGCACGTGGATGTGATCCGCCGCTGCGCGCGCCTGTTCGACCGCGTGGTGGTGGGAGTGGTGATCAACCCGTCCAAGCGGTCGTTGTTCACCTTGGAGGAGCGGGTCGGGTTCCTGCAGGATTCCCTGGCCGACCTTCCCGGGGTGGTGGTCCGCCACCACCAGGGCCTGTTGGTGGAGTTCGCTCGCCGGGAGGGGGCACAGGTGCTGGTCAAAGGGTTGCGGGCAGTCAGTGATTTCGACAGCGAACTGCAAATGGCGCAGATGAACCAGACGGTGGGAGAAATCGAGACCATGTTCATGCCCACCAGTCCGGCCTGGAGTTTTCTTTCCTCCTCGCTGATCAGGGAAGTGGCTTCTCTGGGAGGGTCGGTGGCGGGCCTGGTTCCCGAAGGCGTCGCCCAAGCTATGAAGGAGCGTTTCGATGAGCGATGAGCAGATTCCCTCTATCCAGCCGCCGGAAGTGGTTCCGGTTCGTTCCTCGGTGGGTTACCTGCTGAGCCTGGTGGAGGAGTTGATCGAGGAGGTGCGCAACGCCCGGTCGCTGCCGCTTTCTCAAAATGCCCTGTTGGACCGGGAGAAGGTGCTGTTCCGACTCGAGACCCTTCTGGACGGCCTTCCCGAGGAGATGCGAGCCGCCCGGTGGATGGTGCGGGAACGGGAGAATTTCATGCGCCGCGCCCAGGAGCAGGCCAACGAGATCGTCAACCGGGCCAGGTCGGAGGCCAGACGCCTGGTGAGCCAATCCCACATCCTGGAGGAGGCGGTGGCGGAAGCCAACGCGTTGGTGAGAAGGGCGGAAGGCGAGGCGCGGCGGACCCGGCTGGAGGCGGAGGATATGGCCGATGCCGTGATGGAATCCCTCGAAACGTTGATCGGCGACTTGGCGGCCCGGATCAGTTCCACCCGGTCGGATCTTCACCGGGCCCGGCCGGCCGATCCGGCGCCTCCCATCTGACATGCGGTCGCAGATCAAGGTTGACATCAACCACTTCCTCAACGCGCCCGGCCGAAGCGACCGTCGCCGGTTTCGGTTGCCCCTGGGAGTGGAGATGCCCCTGGTGAAGGTGGAGGAGGTCGAAGCCGACGTTCTGGTGGAGGGCCGCGATCAGGGAATCAGGATCAACGGAACGGCCGCGGCCGACCTGCAGTTGAACTGCTACCGCTGCGTGAAAGAATGGGAGGAAACGTCGCAGGTTGAGTTCGACCGGACGGTGAGACGCCTTCCCGATTCCGACGGATACCGCCTGCCGTCCGACGGATGGCTGCGTCTGGATGGGATTGTCATCGACGAGGTGGTACTCTCATTGCCGACCGCGCCGCTATGTCAAGAGGGCTGCCGCGGGATCTGTTCCGGCTGTGGAGTCCATTTGAACTCAGAGGCATGCGAATGCGTCAGCGAAGATCCCCGGTCTCCGTTCGCCGCTCTGTCCCAATTGTTATAGGAGAATCCGAAGATGGCTGTACCCAAGAAAAAAAGCTCGAGAATGCGCACCAGGCAGAGAAAAGCAGCTTGGAAAGTTCGGCCTCCCACCATTTCCCGGTGTCCGCAGTGCCATGCGCCCCGACTTCCTCATCGGGCTTGTCGGGAGTGCGGCGCCTACCGAGGACGGGAAATAGTTGAAGTGACCTAGTGCCGCCTATCGCCTTGGATGCCGGAGGGGGCGACTTCGCTCCCCGGGAAACCGTGGCCGGCGCGGTTCTGGCCGCCGCCCGGGGCATAGACGTGCTGCTGGTGGGAGACCGGCCCGCCCTCGAAACGGAACTGGGTCATCATGGTGTTGATCTGCCCATTGTCCACGCTCCGTCGGTGGTGGGGATGGGAGATTTTCCGATTCGGGCGATTCGGGAGGTGCCCGACTCGTCGGTGGTGGTGTGCGGCCGCATGGTTTCGGCGGGCGAGGCGTCCGGGTTTGTCTCGGCCGGTTCCACCGGCGCCTCCCTGGCGGTGGCGGCCACGGTGATCGGCCGGTTGCGGGGGGTTTCCCGTCCGGCCATCGCCAGTCTGTTGCCGGTGCCCTGGAATCCCACCGTCCTGTGCGACGCGGGGGCCAACCTGGCGGTGCGGCCCAGCCAGTTGGTTGAGTTCGCGGTGATGGGTTCGGTGGTGGCCGAGGCCACCGCCAAGATCCGGCGTCCCCGGGTGGGGCTGTTGAACAACGGTTCGGAGGACTCCAAGGGACGTGAGATGGAGAGGGAGGGCCTGGCGCTGCTCAGACAATCGGACACCAACTTTGTGGGGAACGTGGAGGGGAGCGACTTCGGCGCCGAGGTGGTGGACGTGATCGTCACCGACGGGTTCACCGGCAACGTGTTCCTGAAAACGGTGGAGGCTTCGGTGGGGGTGACCGCTCGGGCCTTTTCCTCGATGCTGGCCGAAGACCCGGAGGCGGAAGAAAAGGTGCGGCCCCGATTCTCGGCGCAGGGCCGGCAATTTATGGAGGAAAGGCACGCCGGGGCACACTTGGTGGGCGCCCGGGGCATAACGGTGATCGCCCACGGCCACGCCCGGAGCGCGGCGGTCGCCAAAGCGCTGCAAATGGCCTCCGAAGGGTCGGAGCGGCGTCTGCCCGAGCGGATCGAGGAGCGGTTCCACTGCCTGTAGGAGTCCTGCAGCAACGTCTGAGATACCGCTTCCGCAACCGCGACGTGCTGCTCACCGCCCTTACCCATCGTTCATACGCCCACGAACACGGAATCTCCAGCAACGAGAGACTGGAGTTCCTGGGAGACGCCGTGCTGCAGTTGGTGGTCACCCGGCATCTGTTCAACAATTTCTCGCACCTGAAGGAAGGTCAGATGACCCGGGTCCGGGCGGCGGTGGTGCGCAAGGAAGCCCTGGTGGTGGTGGCGGAGGCTTTGGGGGTGGGAGACGCCCTGCTCTTGGGCAGAGGGGAAGCCGGTTGGCAGAAGGCCGGCATTCTGGGCGACGCCATGGAGGCGTTGATCGGAGCGGTGTTCGTGGACGGCGGCTGGAAAGCAGCCGAAACGCTGGTGCTCAGGCATTGGGAGGGCATGATCTCAGAACAGGCGGCCCACCCCGACGCACGGGACCCCAAAACGGAGTTGCAGGAGCGTTTGGCTTCGGACGGAATACCCCCGGGGGAGTATCGGGTGGAGGGGAAGGGGCCGGCTCACGCCCGGCGGTTTCAGGTGGAGATCCGGGTGGCGGGTGAGCTTCGAGGAGTGGGCGAAGGGTCATCGCGGAGACTGGCGGAGCAACAGGCTGCGGCTTCGGCTCTCCGGGATTTGTTTCCGGAGGAGAAGTTGCCGCTCACCCCGGCCCCCTCGGCCCCGGTGTCCGAAGTCTCCGCTCCCTCTCCCATCCTGGATCGCATCAGACGTTGGCGCCACCGAAGACCCGGGCCGCATACCTGACTCGGGGATAGCTGTGCCTGAACTGCCCGAGGTGGAGACGGTACGCCGGGCCTTGCACGAGGCGGTGGTGGGCGCCCGGGTTGTGGCGGCCCGGGTCTGTCACCCCCGGGCGGCCCGTCGTCACCCCGTGGCCGCCGCCTTGGAGGATCGCCTGGTGGGTCGCCGGGTTGTCCGGGCACACAGGATCGGCAAATTCCTGCTGCTCGAATTGGATTCCGATCTCACCTGGGTAATCCACCTGGGCATGTCCGGACGAATCCGGCTGGTCCCCGATTCCACACCCTTGGATATTCACACCAGGTTCTGGGCCGACCTGGATCCCGGTCCGTCGCTTCGCTTTGTCGATCCCCGGACCTTCGGGTTTGTGGCGGTGTTCACCCCCCGGGAACTGGCCGAGTCGACCCTGGCCCGGCTCGGTCCCGACGCCTGGTGGAATTTGCCTTCGTCAGAACATCTGTCCGAGCGGATGGCCGGGCGTTTCATCGCGGTGAAGAGCCTGCTGTTGGATCAGCGGTTCCTGGCCGGTCTGGGGAACATCTACGCCGATGAGGTGCTTCACCGGGCGGGCGTCCATCCTGCCCATCCGGCCGGAACGCTTTCCCGGGAGGAGGTGAGGAGGCTGCGCTCCCAGGTTCATCCGGTGCTGTCCGAGGCGATTTCCCGGGGTGGCACCAGCCTGGATGACCTGGCCTATCTCTTGCCGGACGGCCGGGCCGGCGCCTTTCTTCAGTTCCTGCGGGTGTATGGCCGGGAAGGCCGGCCGTGCCGCTTCTGTGGCGCATTGATCCGGCGGTCCGTGATCGGGGCTCGTTCCACCCACTACTGTCCGGCCTGCCAGCCCGCCCGGGAAATCTAATAACCGCTGATGGGGGCGCGCGTCGGTTAGTTTGGGGATTTGCCATGTTCCTCAAGTCCATCAGTTTGACCGGGTTCAAGTCCTTCGGCGCTCGCACCACCATGGAGTTGGACCAGGGTATAACGGTGATAGTCGGCCCCAACGGATCGGGAAAGTCCAACATCGTGGATGCGGTGGCCTGGGCGACCGGTGGCCAATCAACCCGGGGCTTGCGCGCCGACCGCACCGAGGATCTGCTTTTCTGCGGGGCGGCCGGTCTTCCACCCGCCACCCGGGCCGAAGTCACCCTGGTGTTCGACAACAGTTCCGGCCTCTTGCCCATCGATCGCCCGGAGGTGGCGATCA
Source organism: Acidimicrobiia bacterium (assembly GCA_965220995.1). Lineage (GTDB taxonomy): Bacteria > Actinomycetota > Acidimicrobiia > Spongiisociales > ZC4RG35 > Bin76. Next base: position 155,607 of record CBDCRL010000004.1, read on the forward strand.
CCCGCCGTCACTACCGGACGGGGGAATCTCAGTTCGAGATCAACCGGGTCCCCTGTCGCCTGCTGGACATCACGGAACTGCTGGCCGAGGCTGGTCTGCGCCGCAGCCGCTATGTCCTGTTGGGACAGGGACAGGTGGAGCAGGTGCTAAACGCGTCGGCGTCCGATCATCGGCAGGTGTTGGAGGAGGCGGCCGGGGTGGGCAAGCACCTGTGGAGAAGGGACCGCGCCATCCGGCGTCTCCAGGCCGCCCGAACCGACCTGGAGCAAATCGGGGAGCGGATCGCCCGGAAGGAACGCCGCCGAAAGCCCCTGGCTCGCCAGGCCGAAGCCCTGCGGCGCCGTTCCCGGCTGGTGGAGGAGGTCAGGTGGCTTCGGATCTATCTGGAGGGCCGGAAATATTGGGAGATCGGAGCGCAACTCGAGTCGGCCACCGCCCGCCGCAACCGGTGGGACAAGGTGCGGTCGGAAGCCGTCGCCCGGCGGGAGCAGTGTTTGGAGACCCTGGCCGGTATCGAGTCGGCCCGGGAGGCTCTCCGTTCCGAAGCGGTGGGGGAGCGTTTGCGAGATTGGGAAATGGTGTCGGAGAAAATGAAGCGTCTCGCCGAGGTCGCAGCTCTGCGATCGGAGGCGCTCAAACAGCAAGAGAGAGCCCGGCGCCGACGGCAACGGCTCACCCGGGAGCGGGAGGCGTTGGGTGAAAGTCTGGCGGAGTTGGACGAAGCCCGGGCGTCGGCCGAGGCGGAGGCTGAACGGCTGCGTCGGGAGATCACCCGTTTGGCCGGTCATCAAACGGAGTTGGCGGCCAGCGTCGACACCTCTGCCGAGGCGCAAGTGGGTGCTCGGCGGGCGGAACGGTCCGCACTGAGGGCAGTCGCCCAGCGTGATTTGGGAGAACGGGGGTCGATCGAGTCCCGGCTGGCCGAATTGGTGGCCCGCACGGCAGAATTCGATTCGGAGCGGGCCGCACTGGGCCCCCGACAGGACGAGCAACAGGCCGTGATGGCCGAGACTGCCGCGGCTGTCGAAGCAGCCGGGGAAAAGGCGTCCGGGAAAAGGCAGGCCCTGCAGGACGCCGAGATGCAGGTTGCTTCGGCGCGCACCGCGATGGCCGATGCTCTGGGAAGGCTGGAATCCACCCGACGCACCCTCAATGGTGGCCCGGAACAACGGAGGAGGTTGGAGTCTCTCACCGGATGGGCAGGCTGGGTCACCGAGTTGGTGGAAGCGCCGTCGGAACTGGCCGCCGCGGTGGCGGCCGGGTTGGAGGGATGGGGCCTGGCGGGGGCATTTGAGGGTCCGGTGGCCTTGGGCGCCGCTTTGGAGCGGCTGGGCGAGGACTCAGAAGACGAGGGTCCGGTGTCGATGGTCAGCCGGCGGTTTCCCGGAGTGGCCGCCAGTCCGGCTCGGACCGTGGCAGCCTCGGGCAGTCAGGTCGTTGCGTTGGTGGATCTGCTGGATGGCACAGAGCCTTCGCCTCTGGCCGTCCGACTGCTGGGTGATGTTGTTCTGGTGGAGGACTGGAGAACGGGCTGGGAGGTGGTGGGGAACCATCCCCAACTGCGGGCCGTGACTCGCGGTGGAGATCTGATCACGGCCCGTGGGATTCGTTTGGGTCGGGGAAACCGTTTGCCCGATCTGGGTGTGGCCCGAGCCGAGGCGCAAGCCGCAGCGGACGCCTGCGAGGAGCGGCAGGAGGAAGCGAACAGTCTGCGGGATGAGGCGGCCCGCTTGCAAAGAGAGCACGAGAGCCTGGTGGGCAGGTTGCAGGAGCTCCGGCGGCAGGCGCGGCAATCGCAGCGAGAAGCAGAACGGCTGCAGGGGCGTTTGGCGGAGATGACCCGCGAAAAGAACCGTTTGCAAAACCGCCTTGATGCACTGGCGGAAGCGGAGCAGGCCAGGGATCGGAGGCTGGATGAGTTGACGGAGCAGATCAATCGGATGGCGGCCCGGGCGGACAGCCCCGAACAGTCCGAGGCTGCCCGACGGCTGGAGGAGGTTTCCGGCGCCCTGGTGGCCGCCGAGGAGAAGCGCCGGGAGGCTGACGCTGCCCTGATCGGGTTGGAGGAGCGTCGCAAACTGGAGGGAGCCAGGTATGAACAGGTGGTGGTGGAGTTGGCCGAAGTGTCCCTTCTGCCCGAGCCCGGTTCAATGGTTCATGTGGACGCGGTGGCGGAGATGGCCGCCGCCGCGCTGGGGATCATGGCGACCCGCACCGCCTCGCTTCGCGAACTGGATCGGGATGCTCGCCGACGCTCCCGGGCACTGGCTGAAGAGACAACCGAGGCCAGGATGGCGATGGGCCGGGCAGATCGGCGGGAGCGGGAAGCCACCGAGGAATTGGAGGGACTGATAGCTGAAATCTCCGGCTTGGATGCTCGCCGGCAAGCCTCTGAGGAAGCCCTGTGGGAACTGGGCGCCGATCCGGCCCGGGCCATGGCAGCCCCCGAACCCGCGGTGGACGATCCGAAGGGGGCGTTGGCGTCGGCGGCAGCCCAATTGGAGCGTCTGAGGCCCACCAATCCCTACGCCGCCGCCGACCTCGCCCAGTTGGAGGAGGAATTGTCGGTGTTGTGTGATCAGCGGGACGACATCGTCAAGTCCGACCGGCGCCTGGGCAAATTGATTGCCCAGTTGGAGAAAGAAGCCGCCGAACGCTACCTGGCCACCTTCCGGGAGACGGCCAAGGCCTTCGAGCACACCTTCGGGCAGGTCTTCCCCGGCGGACGAGGCCGGCTGACCATCGTTGATCCCCAGGATCCGCTGGGCTCGGGAGTGGAGATCAGAGCCCGTCCGCAGGGCAAGCGAGTGAATCGGCTGAGTCTTTTGTCGGGAGGCGAACGCGCCCTGGGTGCCTTGGCCTTCTTGTTCGCCCTGATGAAAACCCGCCCCGCCCCCTTTTATCTGTTGGACGAAATGGACGCATCACTGGACGCCTCCAACTTGCACCGGGTATTGGAAGTGGTCAGAGACCTGCGTTCCCATGCCCAGATCCTGATCATCACCCACCAACCCCAGACCGCCGAGTTCGGCGATGTCCTCTACGGAGTGACCCTCCCGCCAGGCGGCGCCACCCAAGTGGTCTCCCGCCGCATGAAACCTGCCCAACCCCAAGCACAACCCCTCCACCCCCGGGCCCGATCCGCCTGAGGAGTCAAACTGGTTCCCTCCTGAAGAGAGACTTGGGGAGGCCGCGATAAGGTGTACCTTCACCGATCGCGACTTGGGTAAGTTGTCGCTCAAGGTAACTGACCTGCGGCTGTGGAAGAAGGATCAGATCACTCCTGATCGGTCTCGGATCAGAGGGGTCAACTCACGGCCTGCGGGCTGCATGCTGTCGGTTGGACTGACCAGAGCCTTTCTGTCTCCCCGCTACCCCGACCCTCTGCATTGGTTACAGGTGAACAATGTCTTTCCCGACAGCGACCCTCTTTGGAGGCGGGAGTAAGGAGTGACCCTGGCCCCGGGCGGCGCCACCCAAGTCGTCTCCCGCTGCATGAAGCCCGCCAGAGTTCTGTGTTTCCTGATGGGGCGCCAGCCATCCCGATACCCGGCTCTGTAAGGTTGTGGGTGAAAAAACCAAGCCGCCCTTTCCTGTAAGCTAAGGTTAGGCGCGATCCTTCGGTTAGGTTAGTTGGAGGGAAAGGTTATGGGCCAATATATCTCTAGGTATTGGCATCCCCGGTTCGACGCTCCGGTGGCGCGAGGGAGACGTGGCGGGCGCTATGAGGCGTTTGTGCCGGACTATTTGGTTGGGTGGGCGCCGCGATTGTCGTTGGATGTAGTGACGACTGCCGGTGAGGCCGAGGCGGCGTTAGCGGAATTGAACAAGCGGTACGCAGGTCGTGGCCCTCACTCTCTGGATGCCTTCTCCCAGGTGCTATTGCGGGTGGAAGCTGTTGCGTCGTCTCGGATCGAGGCCATCGAACTGGCTCCTCGGCGGCTTCTCACAGCAGAGGCGGAACACCGTGAGGGGGGCCGTTCGTCAGACCGACGAGCGGTGGAGGTGTTGGCAAACATCGAAGCGATGGAAGAAGCGATTCGCTTGGCTTCTTCGGGCGGGCCGCTGCGAACAGAAGATCTGCTGGAGGTGCACCGTCTCCTATTGGCGCCGTCTTTGCATCCCGGCTTGGGAGGCTGGGTTCGGGACATCCAGAACTGGATCGGAACTTCGCCCTACACCCCGGTGGGAGCGTCTTTTGTTCCTCCGCCTCCGGAGGAAGTCCCCATGCTTCTGGAAGATCTGATGGCGTTCGTTAACCGAGTGGATGTGGCGCCGCTGTTGCAAGCGGGAATAGCCCATGCTCAGTTTGAGACTATTCATCCGTTCGCGGACGGTAACGGCCGGGTTGGACGCGCCCTGATCCATGCCGTCCTTCGGAGAAGGGGAGCCGCTCCTGAATTCGTGCCCCCTGTCAGTGCAGTGCTGGCCCGATCGCGCGACGCCTACTTTGATGGTCTATCAGCGTGGCGGCATGTGGGATCGGGTGACGACCCGGCGAGAGATCGGGGAGCAGAGAAGTGGTTGGGTTTGTTCTTGGAAGCCACCCTGGACGCCTGTCATGAGGCCCATGCCTATCTGCGCGCTGTTTCCTCTCTGGAGGCAGACCTACGCGCCCGAGTTGGGCCGGTTCGCAGGGGATCGTCGACAGATCTCCTCTTGGGTGTGTTAGCTGCTTGTCCGATCTTCACCGTTAAGTCGGTGGCGGAGATGATTGAGCGATCGACGGTGGCTACGGGTCAGGCCGTGAATCAACTCGCTGATTCCGGGGTGCTGAGAGGACGGAGTGTCGGCAAGGCAAGGTATCGGGTGTTCGAAGCACCCGAGGTCATCCGCCTTATTGCCCGGTTGGAAAGGGAGCTTTCATTACAAAGTCCCGGGGGCAGGGCAAGTTTCAGTCTTGGCCTCTGAAAGCTCCTCGGAAGGATTGACTCGGACGCCGTCGCCTACAGGTCGAATCGATCGAGGTTCATTACCTTGTCCCACGCTGCCACGAAGTCCTGAGCGAACTTCTCCCCGCCGTCGTCCGACCCGTAGACCTCGGCTATGGCCCGTAGCTGGGAATTCGATCCCAACGCCAGGTCGACGGAACTGGCGGTCCACTTGACCTCGCCGGTGCGGCGGTCACGGCCCTCGTAGGTGTGTTCGGTCCCCGCATTCTGCCACCGGGTGTCCATGTCCAACAGGTTCACGAAGAAGTCGTTGGTGAGTGTCCCCACGCGGTCGGTGAGCACGCCCAACGACGATGCTCCGGTGTTGGCGCCCAGGACGCGAAGACCGCCGATGAGCACGGTCATCTCGGGCGCGGTCAGGGACAGCAGGCTCGCCCGGTCCACCACCAGGCGCTCCGGTGGGCGACGGTCGTCGGGCCGGCGGTAGTTGCGGAACCCGTCGGCGGTGGGTTCCAAGACCGCGAATGACTCCGCGTCGGTCTGCTCGGGTGAGGCGTCGGTGCGTCCCGGGGTGAACGGCGCCGTCACCTGACAACCGGATTCCTGGGCGGCCGCCTCGATGGCGGCGCACCCGCCCAGGACGATCAGGTCGGCGAGCGACACTCTCTTGCCGTTGCTCCGGGCGTTGTTGAAGTCGGCTTGGATGCCTTCGAGAACCGAGAGGGCGGCTGACAGTTCGACCGGGTCGTTGGCCTCCCAACTTCTCTGGGGAGCGAGACGGATGCGGGCGCCGTTGGCGCCGCCCCGCTTGTCGCTGTCGCGAAAGGTCGACGCCGATGCCCAGGCGGTGGCCACCAGCCGGGAGACCGAAAGCCCGGAGTCGAGGATCGTGGCCTTGAGAGCGGCGATGTCGCGGTCGTCCACCAGTTGGTGGTCGACGGCGGGAACCGGGTCCTGCCAGATCATTTGCTCCTCGGGGACCTCCGGACCCAGATACCTAGCCACGGGACCCATGTCACGATGGGTCAGCTTATACCACGCCCTGGCGAAAGCATCGGCGAACTCGTCGGGTCTCTCCAAGAAGCGCCGGGAGATCGGCTCGTAGACGGGGTCCATGCGAAGGGCGAGGTCGGTGGTCAGCATCACGGGGGCGTGCCGCACGGAGGGATCGTGAGCATCGGGAACCGCGTCGGCAGCCGCCGAGTCGGCGGGAATCCATTGCCAGGCGCCCGCCGGACTCTTCGACAACTCCCATTCGTAGCCGAACAGGATCTCCAGGAAGGTGTTGTCCCATGTCACGGGGGTGGGGGTCCAGGCGCCCTCCAGCCCGCTGGTGATGGCGTCGCCCGCCTTCCCGTCACCGTGGGTGTTGCTCCACCCGAGGCCCTGTTCCTCCAGGTCGGCGCCTTCCGGCTCCCGGCCGACATGGCGTTCCACGTCGGCGGCGCCATGGGTCTTCCCGAAGGTGTGACCTCCGGCGATGAGCGCCACCGTCTCGGTGTCGTCCATGGCCATCCGTGTGAAGGTCTCCCGGATGTCCCGGGCGGCCGCCACCGGGTCGGGTGTTCCATTCGGACCTTCGGGGTTCACGTAGATCAGGCCCATCTGCACGGCGCCGAGCGGGTTGGCCAGTTCCCGGTCGCCGCGGTAGCGTTGATCGTCGAGCCACACGGTCTCGGGGCCCCAGTCGATGTCCTCCTCGGGTTCCCAGACATCCTCACGCCCACCGCCGAATCCGAGCGTCTTGAATCCCATCGACTCCAGGGCCACATTCCCGGCGAGGATCATCAGGTCAGCCCACGAGATACTGCGACCGTGCTTCTGCTTGACCGGCCACAGCAGTCGGCGGGCCTTGTCCAGGTTGGCGTTGTCGGGCCAGCTGTTGAGCGGAGCGAAGCGGTGCGTCCCCGAGCCGCCCCCACCCCGTCCGTCGAAGATGCGGTAGGTGCCGGCGCTGTGCCAGGCCAGCCGAATCATCAACGGCCCGTAGTGACCGTAGTCGGCCGGCCACCAGTCCTGGGAGGCGGTCATCACCTCTGTCAGGTCGGCCTTCACCGCCGCCAGGTCGAGGCTGTTGAACTCACGGGCGTAGTCGAAATCGTCTCCCATGGGATCGATCAGCGGCGAGTTCTTGTTGAGGGGTCTCAAGTTCAACTGTTCCGGCCACCAGCGATGGTTCGCCAAAGAGCCCATGCCGGCGTTCGGTTCATGCGCGACAGGACATTTGGCGGTCGGTGTGGCATCGACCGTGGCGGCGTTTTCGACCGTCATTTCTGCTCCTTCGGCTGTTGATGGCTGCGGGTAACCTGACACATGGGGTTCCCCTATTTAAAGTGCCGGGAGTGGGATTCGAACCCACACGGAGTTTCCCCCAATGGATTTTGAGTCCATCGCGTCTGCCAGATTTCGCCATCCCGGCCAAGCATGGTTGATTCTACAGGGATAGCCCCCAAGCTGCCCTCCGGTTGGTTATGGCGGCCGCTGATTGGCCCGCCCGGGCGAGTGGCTTCTCGCCGGGCTGACCCGCCGGGTGGCTCGAAGGGAACTTTCGATATGCTCAAACGTCATGAGAAAGCGCCGCCTATCCAAGCAGCTCTTTGTGGTCAACGAGCGCTTGATGCACTTGGTGGAGGAGGAAACCCAGGTGGCGGCGGAGTTGGATTATCACCGCCACCTGGCCGATGATGCGGTTCGGGACGCGGCGGTGTATGAGTCGTCCCTTCACCGGGATTTGGCGGATCGAGCCATGGCCGACGTGGGCCGATTCGAAAGAGCGCTGGATGACATCGACCGCCGCCGAGAGGTTCTGGTCGCCAAGCGGGATCGTCTCTTGGATCGCATGAACTCTTATGAGGACCTGTTCTGATGCCCACCCTGGCCCTGATCGACGGGCATTCCATCGCCTACCGGGCCTTTTACGCTCTTCCCAAGGACCTTGCCACCTCCTCGGGACAGGTCACCAATGCCGTGTTCGGGTTTGTCCGGATGCTGATCAGATTGCTCACCGATGAGAATCCCGAGGGACTGGCCGTGGCCTGGGATGTCTCCCGCCAGACTTTTCGTTCCGATCTCTTCCCCGAATACAAGGCGCAGCGGTCCCGCACTCCCGATCTCCTGGTTCCCCAGTTCTCGCTTTTGGAGGAGTTCCTGAATGCGTTGGAAGTGCCCCAGTTGCGCCGGGACGGTTTCGAAGCGGACGATGTAATTGCCTCCGTGGCCTCCCGGGCTGCGGAAGAGGGCTGGAATGTGCTGGCCGTCACCGGCGACCGGGATGTTTTCCAGCTGATTGATGAGCAGTTCCAGGTGCTGTACACCCGGCGAGGGGTGAGCGATACCGTCAAAGTCACCGAAGGGTGGGTGAAGGACCGCTACTCGGTTCCCCCCGCCAAGTATGTGGAGATAGCCGCCCTGCGAGGGGACAATTCCGACAACCTGCCGGGAGTGCCCGGAGTGGGGGAGAAGACCGCTTCCCGCCTGATCCGTCAATACGGTGCGGTGGAAGGGGTGCTGGAGCACGTGGACGAACTGACTCCCCGGCTGCGCGCCAATCTCACCGAACATCGCGATCGGGTGCTCCTGAACAAGCAACTCATGACCCTTCGTCGGGATCTGGATTTGGGGACGCCGATCTCCGACCTGGTCCGCCGGCCCTGGGACACCGGGCGGGTCAGAGAATTGGTGCACACGCTGGAGTTTTTCACCCTCTGGTCCGACTTGAAATCCGTGGGGGTGGGCCAGGAGTCGCCCACAGCCGATTTCGAGGAGGTGGAGACCACCATCCTGACCTCCCCTCAGGCGGTGGCTCGGTTGGCGGAGCTTGATCATCTGATCCTGGAGTTGGTGGACGATGAGCACTTTGTGGGGTTGGCGGTCCGTCATGAACAGAACCGGGTGGCGATGGTTCCCTCCGACCTCCTCGCCCACATGGCGGACATCCTGGCCGATCCACACCTGCCCAAGACGACGCACGACGCCAAGCCGCTCCTGCGTTGGTTGAGCACCCAGGGCCTGGAACTTGGGGGGCTTTCCTTCGACACAGCTCTGGCCGCCTATGTGATCAACCCGGCGGGGGGACGGGTGGAGCTTGAGAACCTGGCCGAACGCATGATCGGCTTCTCGCTCGAAGACGAACCCGGCCAGGGGGATAGTCTCGTTCAGGGAAGTCTGGTGTTCGACCCCCAGCCGAGACTCGATCGAATCGGCCTGCGGGTGGAGGCCATCGCCCGTCTGGTGGAGCCGCTTCGGTTGGAATTGGAGGATCGGGAGGAAGTGGAATTGTTCAGGGACGTGGAACTTCCCCTGGTGGCCGTGCTGGCGGAGATGGAAGAGGCGGGAATCGCGGTGGATCGTGATTACCTGGTGGAAATGAGCGGTCGGTTGAGGTTGGACATTGACCGGTTGGCGAACGGCATCTTCGAGTTGGCGGGAGGGGAGTTCAATGTCAACTCCACCCTCCAGTTGCGGCAGGTCTTGTTCGAGAAACTGGGACTTCCGGTGATCAAGAAGACCGCCACCGGCAAACCCTCCACCGACGCCACGGTGCTGGGAAAGCTCGATCATCCCCTGGTCAAACTGCTGCTTGAGTTTCGCAAGCTGGAAAAGATCCGATCGTCCCATGTGGATGGCTATCTGTCCCTGATCGGCGCCGACGAGCGGATTCACACCCGGTTCAATCAGATGGGCACCTCCACCGGTCGGGTCTCCTCGGAGAACCCCAATCTCCAGACCATCCCGATTCGGACCGAGGTGGGTCGGACCGTTCGCCGGGCGTTCGTGGCCGGACCGCGCCGGGTGCTGCTGGTGGCTGACTACTCCCAGATCGAGTTGCGGGTGCTGTCCCACCTGAGCCGGGATCCCGGGCTTACCGAGGCCTTTTTGTCAGACGTGGATATCCACACCGCCACCGCCGCCCGGGTGTACGAGGCGGAGGTCGACCAGGTCACCGCCGACATGCGGCGGCGCGCCAAGACCATCAACTTCGGATTGCTGTACGGCATGGAGGCGTTCGGGCTCTCCCAGCGCCTCGACATCTCCCGGGAGGAGGCCGCCGAACACATCCAGGCCTATTTCGCCCAGTTTCCGGCGGTGAAATCCTTCATGGACGGGATGGTGCTGGAGGCCCGGCGGCGCGGCTACACCACCACGCTCTTCAACCGGCGCCGCTATCTCCCGGAATTGAGAAGCGACAATTTCCGGGTTCGGCAGATGGGGGAGCGGATGGCGCTGAACGCTCCCGTGCAGGGCACCGCGGCGGACATCATCAAAAAGGCGATGATCGGGCTCTCCGCCCGACTTTCGACGGTGGATCCCAGATGCCGGCTGTTGCTCCAGATTCACGACGAACTGGTTCTGGAGACTCCCACCGAGCGCCTGGCCGACCTAACCGACCTGACCGTGGAAATCATGGAAGGGGTGGTGGATTTGTCGGTTCCTCTCAAGGTCGATGTAGCATCGGGTGCTAACCTGGCAGAGTGCAAAGCGTAAGGTTTGCGCGAAGCTGACTTGATTTGCGGGCGGCGTAAGTCTCTGCCAAACTAATCAACAGTCCGGGCGGGCCTTCCCCGCGTACTTGGACAAGAAAGGATTTGTTCCTACCCCCTGATGGACGATGAAGATATGAGCCTGCCCGTTGAGGAGGCTCCGGCCCCGGCTCCGGTCCTGACCACGGTCATGGAGACCGATGAAGATATGACCCTGCCCTCCGATGTTTCCGGTAACACTTCGGACGCGGAGGAACCGCAGGCTGAGACCGCCGCCACCCCGGGCGGTGACACCGGCGAGACCGAGACCTCCGGCGCAGAAGACGCCGATTCCCCCTCCGGTGAAGCCGAGACTTCGGGTACAGAAGGCGATTCCCCCTCCGGCGAGGCCGAGACCTCCGAAGATCAGGCCGAGGTCTTGGACGATGAAGCCATTTTCGAACAGGCTTTGGAACAGAACATCAGAGTCTTCAAGGAAAACGAGATTGTGGAGGGAACGGTTGTCAGCGTGGACATCGAAGGGGCGCTGGTGGACATCGGATTCAAGTCCGAAGGCCTGATACCGGCGGTCGAACTGTCCATCCGCAAGAACGTCGATCCGCGTAAGGTCGTTTCGGTGGGGGACAAGGTGGAAGGAGTGGTGCTCACCCGGGAGGATGAGAACGGTCGGCCCATTCTTTCCAAGAAGCGAGCCCAGTACAAACGCGCCTGGATCAGGGTTGAGGCCATCCACAAAGACAGCAAGTCGGTGAAGGGCACCGTGATCGAGGTGGTCAAGGGGGGTCTGATCGTGGACATCGGCCTGCGGGGGTTCCTGCCGGCGTCATTGGTGGGCCTTCGCCGGGTCTGCAATCTGCATCCATTCGTGGACACCGAGATCGAAGCCAAGGTGATCGAACTCGACCGGCAGCGCAACAACGTGGTGCTGTCCCGCCGCGCTTTCCTGGAGGAGGAACAGGCCGAGGAGCGCGACAATTTTATGAATCAGTTGGTGGAGGGGGAAGTTCGGGAAGGGACCGTGTCCTCGGTGGTGCCCTTCGGCGCGTTTGTCGATCTGGGCAAGATGGACGGTTTGGTCCATGTTTCGGAACTGGCCTGGACTCACATCAGCCATCCTTCGGAGGTGGTGGAGGTGGGCGCCAAGGTGGTGGTGAAGGTCTTGGAGGTGGATCGGGAGAGAGAACGGATCTCGCTGTCGATTCGCCAGACCCTCGAGGACCCCTGGTCGGTATTCTCCGAGTCCCATGAGGTGGGCAACATGATCGAGGGGAAGGTCACCAAGACGGTGCCGTTCGGAGCGTTCGTGTCGATCGCCGAGGGAGTGGAAGGCCTGGTGCATGTTTCCGAGATCGCCATGCACCGCGTGGAGTCTCCCGAGATGGAGCTTTCCATCGGCCAGCAGGTCAAGGTCAAGATCACCGAATTGGACACCAACCGGCGGCGGGTGAGTCTGTCGGTGAAACAGGCGTTGCCGGAGTGGAAGAACCGAGGCCAATCCCGTCCCCGGCCCCGTCCCGCCCGGGAGGATCGTCCCCGTCCCGCTCGGCCCAAGCCCGAGCCCGAGCGCCGTTCCGTTCGGGTGGACTCCTCTTTGGAAGCGATCCTCGAAGAGCTCAAGAAGCGGGGCATCGGGGGCAGATAAGCCCTCCGAAACGGCAGGATGAGCCGACCTCCTCCCCGGGTGGTGGTAACCGGCGCCATCGGATCGGGCAAAAGCCTGGTCTGTTCTCTTTTCTCCGAATGGGGAGTGACGGTGATCGACGCCGACCGTCTGGGTCATGCGGTGCTGGAACCCGGCGGCGAGGCGTTCTCGCAGGTGGCCGCCCGGTGGCCCGCTGTGGTGGTGGAGGGTCGAATCGATCGAAAGAGCCTGGCCGGGATCGTTTTCTCCGACCCTCTCCAGCTATCTGAACTGATGTCGATCACCCACCCGCACATCCGGGCGCGGATGATGGCGGAGGTCGGACGGCGTCCCGATAGCCCGGTGCTCGTGGAGATATCGGCGCCGTCTGAGCAGGTCATGCCGGACTGGCCGGTGGTGGTGGTGGACGCCGAACCCCAGGCTGTCCATGGTCGGTTGTCGGCCCGCGGCATGGATGAGGACGACATCCAACGGAGGGTGGCCTCCCAGAGGTCCCGCTCCGAATGGCTGGGCATGGCCGATCAGGTGGTGCGTAATCATTCCGATCTGCCCGCCTTGGCCCGGGAGGTGAGGAGGGTGGCCGAAAGCCTGGGATTGTTGTCCCGGTAGCCCGATACGATTCGACCCACCAACATGAAGAGTTTCCGGGTTCAAGCCGATTTTTCCCCCTCGGGCGACCAGCCTTCCGCAGTCGCGTCGCTGGCCGAGGGGCTGGGCAGGGGCGATCGTTTTCAGACCCTGCTGGGAATCACGGGGTCGGGCAAGTCGGCCACCGTGGCGTGGACCATCGAGCAGGCCCAGCGCCCCGCCCTGGTCATCGCTCCCAACAAGGCCCTGGCGGCGCAGTTGGCCAACGAGTTCCGCCAGTTCTTTCCCGACAACCGGGTGGAGTATTTCGTCTCCTACTACGACTACTACCAGCCCGAGGCCTACATGCCGCAAACCGACACCTATATCGAAAAGGACGCCACCATCAACGACGAGATCGACGGGCTTCGCCACTCGGCCACCTCGGGTCTGATGGTGCGGGACGATGTGATCATCGTGGCCTCGGTTTCCTGCATCTACGGCCTCGGCTCTCCCGAACAGTACGAGGGCCAGCTTCTGCGATTGGTGAGAGGGGTGGAGTTTCCCCTGTCAGAGGCCCTGCGCCGTCTGGTGATGCTGCAGTACCAGCGCAACGAGGTGAGCCTCGCCCGGGGGCGCTTTCGGGTCAAAGGCGACACCTTGGACATCTTCCCCACCTACCAGGAAACCGTGATCCGGGTGGAGTACTTCGGAGACGAGGTGGACCGAATCGTTTCCCTCAATCCGGTGACCGGCGAGAAGATCTCTGAACTCCCCGAGTTGCACGTCTTCCCGGCCACCCATTACGTGACCCCCGAGGAGCGGATGGCCGAAGCGATCTCCGGCATCGAAGTGGAGTTGGCCGAGCGGCTGGCGGTGCTGGAATCGGAGGGAAAGCTGCTGGAGGCCCAGCGGCTGCGGATGAGGACCAACTACGACCTGGAGATGATGCGGGAAATCGGGTACTGCTCAGGCATCGAGAACTACTCCCGTTATCTCGATGGCCGGGAGGCGGGGGAGCCTCCCTACACCCTGTTGGACTATTTCCCCGACGATTACATCACCGTGGTGGACGAGTCCCACATCACCATTCCTCAGATCGGAGGCCAGTTCGAAGCCGACCGCAGTCGCAAGGAGGTGCTGGTGGAGCACGGGTTCCGGCTGCCCTCCGCCCTGGACAATCGCCCTCTGCGGTTCGATGAGTGGCTGGACCGCACCGGGCAGGTGATCTGCATGTCGGCCACTCCCGGCCCCTTCGAGCGCCGCCGATCACCCAACCCGGTGGAGCTGTTGATCCGCCCCACCGGGTTGGTGGACCCCGAAGTGATCGTGCGCCCCACCAAGGGCCAGATCGACGATTTGCTGGGCGAAATACGCTACCGGGCGGCTTCCGACCAAAGGGTGCTGGTCACCACCATCACCAAGAAGATGTCGGAGGACCTGGCCGATTATCTGCTGGAAATGGGGGTGCGCGCCCGGTATCTGCATTCGGAGATCGACACCCTGGAGCGGGTGCAGATCCTGCGGGAACTGAGGGTGGGGGACTTTGACGTGTTGGTGGGCATCAACCTGCTGAGAGAGGGTTTGGACCTGCCGGAGGTTTCCCTGGTGGCCATTCTCGACGCCGACAAGGAGGGTTTCCTGCGTTCCGACACCTCTCTGATTCAGATCATGGGCCGGGCGGCCCGCAATGTGGACGGGCAGGTGGTGATGTACGCCGATTCGGTCACGGCGTCCATGGAACGAGCCATCGGCGAGACCAACCGGCGTCGCCAACGGCAGTTGGAATACAACGAGCGGCACGGGATAGACCCCCAGACCATTCGCAAACGGATCACCGACATCCTGGAGTTGGTGTCGTCCGAAGCCCCCGGGGTGGAACGGCGCAAGGGGCCGCAGGTGCACAGGGACGTGATCGATCTCACCGGAGACGATCTCTCCCGGGTAATCCTCTCCCTGGAAGAAGAGATGCGCCAAGCCGCCGCCGAATTACGATTCGAATACGCCGCCCGCCTCCGAGACGAAGTGGCCGAATTAAAGAAAGAGCGCCGTCAGCTGTCCCGAATGATGGCGTGACCATCGGGGCGATGACGGATTGGAAGTAGATGTCGGTTGCCTAACCAGCCGTTGCATTTGCTGCTTCGCCGCGGTTGAGAGTGCGGACCCGGCTTGTTCTTCCTTCTGGTGATAGTTCTCGGGACAGGTTCGGCGCGTCCACATGGGGTGGGGGACCAGCTGATGGTTGAACAATTGTCGGGCTGAGCAGACCACATTCGCTCTTTGCGCTGGTATCGCAGGTGGGTGTGACGATGGTCAGGTCTGCGTCAGTATCTACCAGGTTGGGTCTAACCCGACCCCCCAGGTTCATCGACGGCCACCAAGCCGATCCGCGCCTCCTGGTTCCACCGGCCAGGCCCGCCGTCCGGCATTGCATGCCCGGTCCTCGCTACTCCGGAGCCTTCCCCATTTCGGCGCCCATCATGAACTCCAAGGCCTTCACAAGGGCGTGCTGGCCTTCTGATCCCAGGCCCTGGTGCTGCACCGCCCGATACAACTGGAAAACCAATGCCGTGGCCGGGAGGGGCACGCCCAACTCGTCGGCCGCCTCCAGTACCAACCTGACATCCTTTTGCTGCAGATCGACGGTGAATCCCGGTCGCCAGTCCCGCACAATCATCTGCGGTCCCCGGTTGGCCAGCATCCACGAGTTGGCCGCCCCTCCGGTAAGCGCCGCCAGGGTCGTATCCAGATCGAGCCCCCCGACGTCGGCGAACAACAGCGCCTCCGAGGCCGCCAGCATGTTGACCACCACCAGAATCTGGTTGGCCAGCTTCACCATCTGACCCGACCCCACCGGACCGGTGTGGGTGATGGTCTTACCCATCGCCTCCAGATAGGGACGCACCCGCTCGAGGTCTGATGCCTCGCCACCCACCATGATCGACAGCGTTCCGAATTCCGCTCCCTCGCTTCCCCCGCTCACCGGGCCGTCCAGCCAAGAACCCCCCGCCTCCTCCGCCAGACCTGCCAGCCGCCGGGTCTCCGACGGGCTGATGGTGGAGTGATCCACCACCACCGAACCCGGAGACAACCCGGCCAGTATCCCGTCGGGTCCCTCGGTCACCGCCACCACGTCGGGGGTGTCGGAGACACAGATCAACACCACCGAGGACCGTTCCGCCACCTCCCGGGGAGACCCCGCCGCAGAAGCGCCCAAGTCGGTGACCGGCGCCATCTTGGAAGCGGTCCGGTTCCACACCGTGACGTCGAATCCGGCGCGTACCAGGTTGGCGGCCATCCCCCCTCCCATGATCCCCAACCCGATGAATCCGAGTTTCTCACTCACTTCCGGTCTCCTCTCTCACCACAGCACCTATCCAACTTCGTACGCTCTTGTTCCGAGGGTACCAAGCGATGGCATCATGGGTCCCTACCGGGTTTGGTGGTTCTCGAAGCGACTGAGTCAGTGTCGGATGTTCTGCCGGGCAAGGCGTGGTCGGGAACGGGCGGTGTCCGGGAGGGCTAAGGACGCTTCAGTTGCTTAGGCCGAAGCCGCCACTCGCTGGTCGAGAGAGGCAGAGATGATGCCGAACAGATCGAGGAACGTCACCTCGAGAGCCTTCCGGATGATTTCCGCCGCCAAGTCACCGTTGCGCTTCAGGCAGGCGCCATAAAAGGATATTGCCACTGCTTTGGATTCATCGTGGCGGGAGGCGACCATCAGCGTCCGATGGGTATAGCGACGCGAGCGGTCGTATAGCTCCTCCGCCTTTTGCAGCAGGGCGGGACGGTCGGCTGCTTCATAGCACACCAACCGCATCTTCCATGCGATGTCCACCAGGCCTTCACTGTCCCGCTGTTCCGCGGCCGACTCGAACCTCTTCAGCTTCTGCTCCATCAGATGGAGGGACCGACTCGACAACCGGGGCGCCCCCAGTTGAGCCAGCCACGATTCGAATCCCATCCTGGTCAGGTACAACTGTTCGACCTCATCAAGTGAAAGCGGAGACACGTAGTTGGCGGCGTTCGGGCGGGCGTCTATCAGGCCCTCGTGCGCCAGTTCTCGCAAAGCGGCGCGAACCGGTGTGACGCTGACGCCGAACTGTTTGGCGAGATCCCGGTATCGCACCCGGATACCCGGTTCGAGTTCTCCGGCGACTATGCGGTCCCTCAGTTCCTTGGTGATCCGCTGTTCAATCGTCCAGTTGTGCTGCACGCGCGGCCCCATCCTTCTTTCCTCTGATCGATCAGCCTTTGGATAGCTTATCGGAGATTTCATCCAGCACGGAAACCACCGCCTCGGTGGCGAATTCCAGGTCTTGGCTGGTGGAAACATAGGGAGGCGCCACGTGCAGGATGCCCTCTGACATCCGGGCGGCGGCACAGCCCAGCCGCAACAATCGCCGGCTGAGTTCCTTGGCCACTTGGAACGTGCCGCGGATACCCGTTGCGTAGGACTCTCCCGTCGCCGGATTGACCAGTTCGATCCCGACCCACAGACCGAAGCGGCGCATGTCTCCCACGATCGGAAACTCCCTGACTCCGCTCAGCATCTCGAATAGCTCCACTCCGAGCGACTCTGCGACCCGGTCCATTCGTCCGTCCATGTAGATCTGCATGGCCTTGGCGGCCGCCGCGGCGGTGGCGCCGTGACCCCCGTAGCTCTGGACCGAGGGAGAGCCCGTGTCGTGCCCGAACGCCGCGAAGACGTGCTCTCGGACGATCATCGCAGCCGCAGGTGCGTATCCGCCGCTCAACGCCTTGGCCACCACCATCACATCCGGCACGACGTTCCAGTGCTCGATTCCCCACATCCGCCCGCTCCGACAGCACCCCACCAGCGTCTCGTCGATGATCAGCAGCACCCCGTACTCATCACATATCTCTCTCACCCGCGGCCAGTAGTCCTCGTCCGGGATCCGGAACTCGGTGATCGCCACCGGCTCACCGATCACCGCCGCCACCGTCTCAGGTCCCTCCAGTTCGATCACATCCCGGATCTGCTCCGCATACTGAAGGTCCGAGGTTCCCTTGGGCGGCATGACGTGGACTCCTCCCGGCATCAGGGGGTAGTACACCGAATCGCGGTGCCGGCGACCCGACATGGCCAGGCCTCCCGCACCGGCGCCGTGATACGACCCGTAGCGGGATATCACCTTGTAGCGATGGTGATCGCCCCGCATGCGGTGATACTGGCGAGCCAGCTTGAGGGCGGTCTCGGTGGCCTCCGAGCCGGAACTGGTGAGGAAAGAGTGGTTCATGTCCCCCGGCGCAGAGGCGGCGAGTCTCTCGGCAAGTTCCACCGCTCCCCGGGTGGTGAAGAAGATCGGCCCGGCGGTGGCGACCCTGCGGGCCTGCTCGGCCATCGCCGCAGTGATGTCCTCTCGACCATGCCCCAGCGGCGTCTGCCACATCGACGAGCAGAGATCGAAGTAGCGATCACCGCGGGTGTCCCACAGCCACGGGCCCGCACCCCGTTCGAAGACTCTCAGCATGTCTTGATCCACGAGCTCGGACCGGGGACTCTCGTGAATCCACAGATGGTCGAGAGCCCGTCTCTCGAGGGACCTCCCGGCGGTCATGGCTTCACACCCTTCCGGGCTTGCGCGCCGAGAAGTAGTCCTCGAGCACGAATGCCGCCCGCAACGCCGTGTACTCGTCGAAGTGGGAGGCGACGATCTGCACCGAGGCGGGCAGACCGTCAGCATCGTAAAGACCGGGCACCGCCGCCGCCGGGTGGCCGGACATGTTGAGCGGCGAGGTGTTGAACGCCACCGAGGCTTTCGAGTCCGCCAACAGATCCGGCAGGGGAGTGGGGACCGCAGGCAACTTGGGCGCTACAAAGGGGATGGTCGGCGTGATCAGCAGGTCCCAGGCGCCCAGAAGCTCGCTGATGCCTCGGCGCGACTCCAGCCGCGCATTGTGCAACCGCCCGAACGGAACGTTCATGTACCGCTCCATCAGATACCTGCCGGCGATGGTCCAGCACTTGACGTAGGGGTTCAACTCTCGGGACTGGGCGCGCCTGCCGGTGGCGAAGGCATGCATCCGGTCGGCGTCGATGTATCCCATGTGACCGTGGCTGCCGCCCTCGGTCCGCACCATGTTGCCCACCAGGTGGGCCACGTACGGGCCGAATATGGCGGAGGCGTCGCTCCACAGGGGCGCCGAGATCCGCTCGACGTGGGCGCCGGCCTGCTCAAGAGCGCCGACCGCTTCATCGATCGTCTCGACCACCACCGGCTCGCATTCGACGCCCGTGATGCTCTCTTCGATCACCGCCACCGAAAGCCCCGACACGCCGTCTTGTTCGGCCCGCCGGTACTCGGGGATCTCGATGGGAATGTGGATCCCCTGGGGATCACGCCAGTCGTCTCCGGCGATCACCTCCAACAGCACGGCGACCTCCCTCACCGACCGGGCGAGGGGCGTTACGTAGTCGATCGAGTGGTCTATCGGGGTCACCCCGAACGTGGGGATCAGGCCGTGAGTGGCCTTGATGGTCGCCACCCCGCAGCACGCCGCCGGTATACGCCCGCTACCCCCCTGGTCCACTCCCAGAGCCGCGTCGACCGCGCCCGAGGCAACCGCCGAGCCCGCCCCTCCCGAAGACCCTCCCGCGGTTCGCGACGGGTCGAGCGGGTTCCTCGCCGGACCGAAGGCGCTCATCACCCCCGTTGCTCCTCCGCCGTGGTCGTCCATGTTGAGCGTCCCCACGATCGAGCCCCCCGCTTTGAGGATCCTCTCGGCGACCACCGAGTCCAACGTGGGGGTGAACGGGGTGAGGGCGGATCCGTTGGTCATCGGCACGCCGGCCACCGCTATGTTGTCCTTCACACCCAGGCGCCAACCGGCCAGGGGGCCATCCTCGGCGCCCGCCACTTCGCACATCCGGATGAAGGCGTTCAACGGGTCCTCTCCTGCAGACGGCCGCCGACCGGCATCGCGGGAAGTCGCAAAGGTGGATACATCCGGCGGCTGGAACCGGTCGGCCTCCCCGGCCGCCATCACCAGCGCGGTGATGATGCCCGACAGGTCCTCGGCCTCCGAGTCGGCGAGTTCGATCCCGTCCAGAGCCGCTATTTCTTCGATGTCGGCGGTTGAGGGAGGCCGGACCGTCTGGCGATTGCGTTCAAATCGATTCATTTCTGCCCCCAAGCGTCTTGACCGCCGATCTCTGCGCCCCCTAGCGGGTTCCCACTATCAGATGGACGATGTCGTCGGTGGTCGTTTCTTCCTTTGCACGTGAGCCCACTATCCGGCCGCCTCTCATGACCACTATTCGGTCGGCCACCCTGAAAACGTGGTCGAGGTTGTGGCTGACCACGATGATCGAGACTCTCTGTCCCTTCAGTCCTTCGATGATGTCCAAGACCTTCTGGCCCTCCTGGACCCCCAGCGCCGCGGTCGGCTCGTCCAGGATCATTAGCCGCCTCCCCGACCTGAACGACCGGGCAATGGCGACCGCCTGCCGCTGCCCACCCGACAAGGAAGCCGTCGTGGCTCTGACGTCGGGCACGTTGATGGCCAGAGAGTTGAGCAGTTCGGCCGACTCCCGTTCCATGCGTCGCCTGTCCACCCGCAGCCACCTGGTCGGCACCCGGCCCAGGAACACGTTCTCCGCCACGGTCATGTTGTCGGCCAGCGCCAGATTCTGATACACCGCCGTCACTCCCAACTGCAGGGAATCCCGGGTGGTGCGGAACGCCACCTCCCTCCCGTCCAACTCGAGAGAGCCGGTATCCGGTTGGATGGCGCCGGTCAGGATCTTGACCAGGGTCGACTTCCCGGCGCCGTTGTCACCGACTATTGCCACGGTCTCCCCCTCGTCAACCTTGAAGGTGGCGTCGATCAGAGCGCGTACTTGACCGAAGGACTTGTGGACACTCTTGGCGACCATCACCGGCATGGGGGTGCCGTGGCGGCCACTGCTGCCGTTTGCTCCACCCATTCCCTGTGAGGGGCGAGCCGTCATCGCTTCCCCAATCTGGGCAGCAGGTCCCCGACGGCCAGTTCGCCCTTGATTGTCTTGTCCACCAGAACCGCGGCCAGAATCAGAGCGCCGACTGCCACCTGCTGCCAGAACGGGTCCACTCCCAGGAGAATCAGGCCGTTCTTGATGGTGCTGATCAGGATGATCCCCAGGAGAGTGCCGAACGTGTTGCCGGCGCCGCCGTTGAGCGACGTGCCGCCGATTATCACCGCAGCCACCGCATCGAGCAGTGACTCCGACCCGAAGGAGCCATGGCCGGCGTTCAGCCGGGCGCTCAGTACCAGGCCGGCCAGCGTGCACAGCATCGAACTGGCGATGAATGCCAGCATCAGGACTCTCCTGACGCTTATGCCGACCAGGCCGGCGGCCTCCCGATTGCCACCGGTGGCGTACAGTTCCACGCCGTATCGGGTCTGGCTCAGCACCAATTGCACCACCACGGTTACCGAGAAGAAGATGATTACCGGCAACGGGATCACCCCTACCCGGCCGTGGCCCAGAACCTTGAAGGCTTCCGGGAATCCACCAATCGTCTGTCCGCTGGTCATCACAAAGGCAAGGCCTTGCAGCACACCCAGCATTGCCAGCGTCACGATGAACGACGGGACCTTGGTGAACAGAGAAAAGTATCCGTTGACGTTCCCGACGATCAGTCCCATGCCCAGGACCATCAGTACGCCGGCCCAGATCGGCAGTTCGCGTTGGATGATCAGTAGAGCGGCCATGGTCCCCGCCAACGCCTGGGTGGAGCCGATCGCCAGGTCGATCTCCCCGCCGATCAGCAAGATGGTGAACCCGACCGCCATGATCCCCACCACGGAACTCTGCAGGGCGATGTTGGTCAGGTTCTGCACCGTCATGAAGTACGGGCTGGCAAAACTCAGGAACGTCCAGAGGAGCAGAACGGCAAACAACAACGCCCAAAGCTGACGATATCTACGTAAGCCATATCGCACCCTGGAGGACCGTTCCTGGTTCGCTTGGGAAGCCTGACTCGTGTCAACCACAGGAACTCATAGACCTTTCAAGCTGCTCTCTACCTGCTCGACTCTAACGACGGGAGAAAAAGCCAATGGCTCCCTCCCACCGTGTCCTCTTGGATCGGTAGTAGAGAGCCATTGCTATTGGTCGGTTAGGGGTTTACGGCCTTTAGCACCCAGCCGCCGCGGCTTCCAGTGCTGTCTTGAGGTCGACACCGCTCTGCACGGGTTCTTCTGAACCGTCCAGTACACCTTCGGCGAACGCCTTGTCGACGACCACCATCCCGATCGGGATGAAGTCTTCCTCAGGATCGTCGCCCATGACGATGCTCACGGCCGCCTCGACAGCCAGGTAACCGGCCGGATAGAGGGGTTGGATCACGGTGAGC
This sequence comes from Acidimicrobiia bacterium, assembly GCA_965220995.1. GTDB lineage: Bacteria > Actinomycetota > Acidimicrobiia > Spongiisociales > ZC4RG35 > Bin76. The sequence goes on from CBDCRL010000004.1 coordinate 177,550, forward strand.
GCCTGGCGGCCCTCGAGAATGTTCATGAGGCCTTCGCAGGTGCCACCGAGGCCGGTCAGTGTCGTCTCCTTGTATCCCAACTCTTCCATCGCGGTCAAGGTCGCTCCGGCAAGGAGGTCATGCAGACCGACGATGATGTCAACATCGGGGTTGGCGGTCAAAAGCGACCGGGCTACGTCGAGACCGGCGGCGCGGTCCCAGTTGGTGGGCGGGGAAACCACCCTCTCGACATCGCCGAGTCCTCCGGCTTCCAGACCGTCTTCGATTCCCGCGTAGATGGCGGCAACCGACTCGTCAGCCTGATTGGAGTCGATGAAGGCGAGTTTCGCCGGTGCCGGATCCTGGGCAGACAGCCAATCACCGACGGGGCGACCCATGTCGGCCCGATAGTCGTAACCGATCTCGATGGCGCTGACTCCCTCGGAGGCGCAAGCAACCGTACAGATCACTGGAATGCCTGCATCATTCAGGGCGAGGATGGCAGGCGCCAAGGCCTGGGCGTCGATGGTGTCGTAGACGATTGCGTCAACACCGGCCGCCGCATAGTTCTCGATAGCCGCTACCAGGTCCTGGGCGCTGCCGCTACCCGTCACCAGCAGTTCGATACCTAAGTCGGCCGCCGCGTCGTCGGCACCCGTCTTGAGAGCGAGGATCAGTTCGTTCTGGGTGAAGTCCGGGATCACCAGTCCGATGCGGATCGGTTCTTCCTCGGGTGCCGCGGTGGTGGTGGGTGCCGCGGTGGTGGTGGGTGCCGCGGTTGTCGGAGCGGATGTTGTTGCCGCGGGCTCGTCCTCACCGCAGGCGGCCGCCAACATGGCGACGGCGATGATGACAGATACGAGACTTCGTAAGTATTTCCTAGGCATCTGTTCAATTCCTTTCTATCAGGGGTGACACTGCTCAACGTGTCATCCCGAGTGTCTTCGCAGAGAACAGGAGAGATGGTTGGGGAAGGCCGGTGCTCCTGTCTGTTACACAACATACATTGTGTAACATATACCGGCCATGGTAGCCACACACCCTTGGCGCAGTCAGGGGGTGAAGCGATATTTTTTCTCCCTCCTCCAACCGCGGATCTGTGCTCTCCGCCCCCAAGGCAGGGTGGATACTTACTGCAAAGCGGGCTATTTGGAGACCTGAACCAAACGGATTCGCAGGAACATGTTTGACTTCATTATTCGTGGCGGCGCCGTTGTGGACGGCACGGGTACGGAACCCGTTCACATCGACGTGGGAATAGTGGGAGACCGGGTCGCGGCAATCGGGGACCTGGCCGGCAGCCAGGGTGAGGAACTGGACGCAACCGGACTGCTCGTGGCTCCAGGATTTATCGACATCCACAGCCACTCCGACTACACGCTGATGGCCGACCCCCGGGCGGTCAGCGCCATCTACCAGGGTGTCACCACCGAGGTGGTGGGCAATTGCGGCCACGGATGCTTCCCGATCAACGATCCGGAGCTCGCACTGAAGGCCATCTACGGATACTCGGATTCGGTGCCTCTCGATTGGGACTCGGCCTCGGGCTACTTCTCCCGACTTGAGCAGGCGGAGCCGGCTCTGAACGTTCTCAGCCTGGTGCCCCACGGTCAACTCCGCCTGGCGGTCGTGGGTCTGACCGACCAGCCGGCGACAGATGATCAAATCGAGCAGATGAAACACCTCCTGCGGAACGCGCTCGACCAGGGCGCCTGGGGACTGTCGACCGGCCTTGAATACGCAACCGAGGCGGGCGCTCCCGAGTCGGAGATAACCAGGCTCTGTGAGCCGCTGGCCGCACGGGACGACCTCTACGTCTGCCATGCCCGCTACCGCGACGAAGGCGCTCCCGAAGGGGTGGCCGAGGCCATCAGGACGGCCAGGGCCGCCGGGGTGAGACTCCAGGTCTCCCACCTGGTTCCCCGGAGCGGCGATGAAGACATGGAAGAGTGCCTTGAATTGGTCGACGAGGCCCACCGGAGCGACCTGGACGTCGCCTTCGACCTGCACACCCGCCTGTTCGGGTTCACCTACCTCTATTCGGTGCTCCCCCCATGGGCCATGGCGAACGGCGCCGATGGGCTGGCCTCCGTCTTGTCCGACCCCGAAGCGCGCCGGCGAATGAAGAGTTTCCGCAGCATTCTCAGCGCCGGCGGAGACTGGGAGCGCATAGTGCTGCTGGACCACGACGCCTACCCCGGCTATGGCAGACGGTCGATTGGGTCGATCGCCGAGGAGCGGGGACAGGAGGGTCTGGACTGTATCTACGACCTGCTGCTGGGAGCCATCGAGCAGATGGAGTCGCTCATGGTTCTGATCGACTGCCACACCGCCGATCAGCAGCGCACGGCTTTTGCTCACCCGCTGGCGATGCCCGCCTCCGACGCCACCACCATGGCGCCGGACGGACCTCTGGCGGGAAAAACCTTCCACGGCGCATACACCTGGGCTTCCTACTTCTACAACTTCTCGGTCAACCAGGAGAGCTTCCTCACCCCGGGCGAAGCCGTGCACCGGCTGTCAGGCCTTCCGGCCGAGCGCCTCGGACTCCGGGACCGAGGCAAACTGAGACCGGGCGCCTTTGCTGACATAGCGGTGTTCGACCCGGAGGTTTTCCGCCAGAAGGCCACCAGGTTTGAGCCGAACGTCCTGGCGGAGGGAATGGAGCATGTCCTGGTCAACGGCAAGCCTGTACTTCGGGCCGGTAGTCTCTCGGGGACCCGGCCCGGTCGGGTGCTGCGAAGATGATCCCAAGCCTTAGAGAACAGTCAACATCCCCCGCGCAAGGCGGTGAGGGAGTGCCATCTATACCGAGGGATGGTGTGACTTGATTCGAGACCGTATTGCCGATCGGGGTGCCACCTGGCCGCCCCGGGATCCGGCTTCCGACCTGGTCCGGCCCGGGACGATCCACTTCGAGGGACGCACCTACATCGCCCTGGCGTTGAACGACTACCTGGGACTGGCTTCCGATCCCAGGGTTATAGCAGCCGCGCAGGCAGCCCTTGAGACTTTCGGGGCGGGCGCCCGGGCGTCCCGGCATATCGGAGGGGACACCCGGGTCCACCGGGAACTCGAGGAGGAACTGGCCGCCCTGAAGTCCGCCGAGTCGGCCCTCCTGTTCGCATCCGGGTACGCATGCAACCTGGGTGTGATCGCCGCCCTGCCCGGACGGAAAGACACCGTGGTTAGCGATGAACTCAACCATGCCAGCATCATCGATGGAGCCCGTCTCAGCGGCGCCGGGATAAGGGTCTATAAGCACTGTGATGTCGAGGATGTGAGCCGCCAACTCGACCGGGCCGCCGGTACGAGCGTGATCGTCACCGACAGTGTCTTCTCGATGAACGGCGACCTGGCTCCCGTGGATGAGATAGCCGATCTGGCTGATGCCCATGACGCCATGTTGGTTTTGGACGACGCCCATGCCACGGGCGTCCTGGGATACGGCGGGAAAGGTTCAAGCGGCTACTACCAGCGGGCCGACCGGGCGGATGTCATCACAGGGACGCTCGGGAAGGCCCTGGGAAGCGTGGGCGCCTTTGCCACCGGGTCGGCGGAGATCATCGGCTACCTCGGAGAGGTTTGCCGCACGTTCCTGTTCACCACCGCCCCCTCTCCGGTGGTGGCGGCCGCTGCCCTTGAATCGGTACGGATCATGCGGTCCGAACCGGAGCGTCTTGAGAGGCTCTGGGAGAATGCCGCCAAGATCCACTCTGTACTGTCCCAACTCGGGTTTTCGGTGCCCGAGCGGGTCTATCCGATAATCCCCGTGATGTTCGGCGACTCTGACAAGGCCATGACGGCCGAGAAGGTGCTCATCGCCAACGGCATCTTTGTCCGGGCCATCCTGCCGCCCTACGTCCCGCCGGGTGGCTCTCGAATGCGGCTCATCGCTTCGGCCGTACACACTGATCAGCAGATCGAACAGATCCAGGCGGTCTTCGAGGACGTGGCTCGCCACCTGACTCTGGCCGGCTGAAGGGAAACAATGAGCGACACCGCAGGACAAGCGCCATCCGGGCAGGTGCAGACCGTGTTGGGCCTGGTGGATCCCCATCTCCTGGGCCCCACCATGATGCACGAGCACATCCTCACCGACGTCACCGGCATCTTTGAGGCGCCCCGGACCGCCAGCGAGAGGGTGCGAGCCTATGAACCGATACGTCTCGACAATCTCGGCTGGATCCGGCGGAACTACTTCCGGCACCATGACAACCTCCTGCTGGGAGACATCCCGACAGCCATTGACGAGATGCGTCTCTACAGAGAATGGGGAGGAGGCGCGGTTGTCGAGGTGACGCCTCCCGGCATAGGTCGGGATCCGGTTGGTCTGGCGCGGGTCTCCAGAGCAAGTGGCGTACACATCATCATGGCCACCGGGTTCTACGTCGCCCACACCCACCCTTCTTACATGCGCAACCTGACCGAAGACCAGTTGGCGGACCTCATGAAATCCGAGGTGGTCAGCGGTGTAAAGATCGTCACCGAGGGGCACGACGACTGGCGGGAGCAGCGGGAGGAGACCTCAATCAAGGCGGGGGTGATAAAGATCGCATGCACCTGGCCGCTGCATGAGCGTGAGAAGCGTGTCCTGGCCGCGGCGGCACAGGTCCAGAGGGAGACCGGAGTCGCCATCACCACCCACACCGGCCGGGACCAGAGATCTCCGATGGAGGTCGCCGAGGTCCTAGTCGACGCCGGCGCCGACATGAGCCGGGTGGTGCTGGGACACCTCGATCTCCGTGTCCAGGACATAGGCATCCTCTGGGAATTGGCGAAGCTGGAGTGTTATCTCCAGTTTGATCTGTTCGGCCACGAATCCTCGTTCTACGGAGCCACGCCCTTCGACATGCCGAGCGACGGCCAACGACTGGACAGACTGGTGAAGCTCCTGGAAGGTGGCTTGGCTACTCGCCTCCTCATCTCACAGGACATCTGCACCAACCATCGACTGACCAAGTACGGCGGGCACGGTTACTACTACATCCTGGAAGGCATTGTTCCGTTCATGCGCAAGAAGGGGATACCGAACGAAGTGATCAGACAGATCATTGTCGAGAATCCCTCTCGTTTGCTGCCCTTCCGTACACCCGACGAGTGACCGCTTATAGGACTCTCTTACATCTGGCCGTCGAAACACATCCGAGATGGTCCCGGAACTCCAAGTCTGATGACTCTGCGAAGGGACTAGCCGTCCCTTTGTTTCCCGACGATGAGGCTAGAACTTCCCAGACTCTCGTAGCTCATCGCTAATGCGTTCCTCCAAGGGTGTAGGTGCCGATGGAGAGACCGGACGGGCTGTGCCCTCCCGTTCGGATTTGGCCCGCCGCGCCGTCCGTTCTGTTTCGGTGGCGTCCACGTCGACCTGGGCCTGATCCGCAACGAATACCACTCCGTACTCGGTGAATGCCCGCTCGACCGACAGGATCCCGTTGCGGACATTGGCCGCGACAAGCCCGGGGTCCCGGTCGAGGGGATCTCCCCAGCCACCGGCGCCGGCGGTGCGGTGGATCAGGCGCGTTCCGGCCGTAACCCGCTGGGAGAACTTCGACGGCATGGGCGCCTCCTCGCCATCCGGACCGAGAAGGTTCAGCGAGGGAGTACCGGGCTTTCCGGCGCCGATTCCGTAGGGATAGATCGTCGCCCGGTCGGACCGCACGCTCAGGTCGCACTCCTGAAGGAACGTGTACTCGCGTTGCAGGGACAGGCCCCCCCGATGGAGACCGGCGCCCCCCGTGTCAGGGACATACCCGTAGTGATCGACCCGGACGGGAAGTGAAGACTCCAGCATCTCAACCGGGATGTTGCTCACATTGGCTCCGACGTTCGGCACGCCATCCTCGCCGTCACGTTCCGACTGTCCACCCCACGCTCCGGAGATCAACTCGACCACCGAGAATCGCTCGCCGCTTGGTCTAACACCTCCCACAGTCACGAGCGACAACCCTCCGTCGGAGGCGCCCATCACGCGGTCGGGGAGAGCGGGCGCCAGGGCGCCGAAGATGGCGTCCATCACCCGGAATCCGGTCAGACCCCGGGTGCCGGTAGCGGCTGGAAGGACACAATTGAGGATGCATCCCCGCGGCGCCTTGACCGTTATCGGCCGAAAGAACCCCTCGTTGTTGGGAATGTCGGACCGCAGCAGGGTGCGCATCGCCGCATAGGTGTTCGAATTCGTGAAGGAGAGGGTGTTGTTCAGAGAGGACCGGACCTGGGGAGAACTTCCTGAGAAGTCAAGTGTTACCCCACCGTCGCGAATCTCGATGGACACCGACAGGGGCACCGGGTCGTCGCGGACGCCGTCGTCGTCCAGATAGTCGGTGTAGGAGTAGATCCCCTCCGGGAACGTTCTGATCTCCTGCCTGGTGAGCATCTCCGTGTAGTCCAACAAGGCCGCCACGTGGGCCCTGAACTCCGCCAGTCCGTACCGGCGGATCATCTGATCGAAGGCCTTGACGCCGGTCGCACAGGCCACCAACTGCGCGTCGAAGTCCCCGAGCACAATGTCCGGCACCCGGGTGTTGGCGCCCAGCAGGGCGAACACTCCCTCCTCCCGCTTCCCCCGCGAATAGAGCTTCACGGGCGGGATCCGGAGGCCCTCCTGGAAGCACTCCTCCGCGTAGGGCGACATGCTGCCGGCCACCATTCCGCCCAGGTCGGCGTGGTGGGCCACCGTCGCCACCAGTCCCACGAACTCCGAATCGAAGAAGACGGGGCGCACCACGAAGATGTCGGGAAGATGCATGCCGCCGTCGAACGGGTCGTTGACCATCGCCACGTCGCCCGGATGGAGGTTTCCGGAGAAACGCCTCAGAATCGCCGCCACCGCCTCCGGAAGGGCGCCGAGTTGGTTCGGCAGGGTGACCCCCTGCGCGATGATCTGTCCGGTCTCGTCACACAAGGCCGTGGAGAAGTCCATGGCGCTCTTCACCGTCTCCGAGTGCGAAGTCCGAAGGACGCTCACCGCCATCTCCTCGCATATCGCAGCCAAACCCTCGCGGATCAGTTCCCGCTCGATGGCGGCTGTTCCTCCGGATGTCGGGGTGGTCATGACGTACCCTCCTCGATGAAGACGTTCCAGGACCGGTCCCGGTAGACCCTGTAGCCGGGCGGGACCACCGTGGTGGCGTCGTAGTCCTCGATTATCAAGGGCGCTTCTTTCGGTGTCGGTGTGAGATCACCACGGCGCAACACCGGTGTCGGCAAGAGCCCCAGGGCCTCGCCGAAAAAGACATCTCTCACGTTCGACTCATCCGGCTGTGAGTCGGGCCGGTCGCTCGCCGGCACGCCGGGTGGATTCAATTCACGTATCACCACCAGCAACTGGACGATCTCGGTTTGGTTGTTGGTGACGTGGCCGTAGGTGTTCAGGTGCTGCTCACCGAATGCTCGGTCCAGTTCCTCCGACCATGCCGACCAGTCATCTACAAACGGGGGGAGTCTCACCGGAAGTTCAAACCCCTGGCCCACATAGCGCATCTCCACCCAGGGCTCGAATTCGAAGGAGACGGTCTCGAGGCTCCCGTGTCCCACACCCTCGCGCGCCTGGGCCTCCAGTTCGCTGATCTCTGATTCGAGTTCCCGTCGGGCCAGGTCGACGGTGCGGCGCAGGAAGGTCTTCTTGGCATGGAATTCGAGCCGGGCCTCCAAGAGGCCGACCGCCGAGAACACCCCGGGTTGGGGCGGCACGATCACCCGCTTGATCCCCAGTTCCCGGGCGATTCCGACGGCGTGCACCGGGCCGCTCCCTCCGAAGGCGATCAAGGTGAAGTCGCGGGGGTCTCTGCCCCGCTGGACCGAAACCGACTTGATCGCCCGGATCATGCTGGCGTTGGCAATCAGGTGAGCGCCATAGGCGGCGACCTGCACATCGAGGCCCAGGGGAGCGGCGACCTTCTCCTCGAACACCGCCCGGGCGCCGGCGACATCCAGCTTCACCGCCCCGTCCAGCAGTCCTCCCGGGTTCAGATACCCCAACAACAGGTTGGCGTCGGTGACCGTGGGCTGTTCGCCTCCCTTGCCGTAACACACCGGACCGGGTAGCGCCCCGGCCGAGGAGGGACCGACCTTCGGAGCCCCGGCGGAATCGATCCAAACGATGCTGCCACCGCCCGCTCCGACCTCGGCGAGGTCGATGAACGGCACGCTCAACGCATAGCCGCCACCGCTCCGCAGACGGCTACCGGCGGACATGGCTGAAGCGACCTCGAATTCGGCCGTGAAGTGCGGTTCGCCATCCTCCACCAGGGCGGTCTTGGCAGTGGTGCCGCCCATGTCGAAGGTGATGACTCTGTCCTCTCCCAGAGATCTGGCCAGCCCGCTGGAGGCAATCACTCCGGCCGCCGGACCGGACTCCACCACGTACGCCGGTCGCTCGGCGGCCGCCGCACTGGTCATGACCCCGCCATTGGACTGCATGATGAGCAAGGGCGCCGTCACGTCCAATGAGTTGAGCTTTCCACGGAGCGCCTCGAGGTAGGAGGCGACCACCGGCCTGACGTAGGCGTTGAGCACCGTGGTGCTGGTCCTCTCGTACTCGCGAATCACCGGCAATACCCGGTGGGAGAGTGATGTCCACACGTGGGGGTACTCGCTGGCGAGCAGCGCACCGATGGCCGTCTCGTGTGAGGAATTGGCGTAGGAGTGAAGAAGGCACACGGCAATCGACTCCACGCCGAGCGCGATGAGTGCTTCCACCTTCTGTCGGGCATCGTCGAGGTCGAGAGCCGTGACCACCTTGCCGTCAACGCCCACCCTTTCGGTGACCTCCAGACGCCGGGAGCGCTCCACCAACGGCTCCGGCTTCTGCCAGGTCACGTCGTACAGCTTTGGAACCCGCAGCCTCCGCAACTCCAGCACATCGGCGAACCCGGCGGTGGCCAACAAGCCGGTGAGGGCGCCCTTTCGTTCCAGGATGGCGTTGGTCGCCACGGTGCTTCCATGCACCACATCGCGGGTATCGGCCGGCTCGACACCGTGAGACTCGATGATCTCCCGAATACCGTCAACTACCCCTTCGCTGAAATCCCGGGGGGTCGACAGCAATTTATAGGTGTAGATGTCGCCGCTCGTGCTGGTGACCACCACATCGGTGAAGGTGCCTCCCACATCGACCCCGATCCGTGATTCCTCTGAAAGCCGTGGACCGGTGCCGCTCATGAGATAGTTGACCCTAGATTCGCGTGCGCGCCGGTCACATTGGTCGAGCCGACGGCGACCGGGGGTTGCCGGTCGGGCTCAGAGGGTCGATCTGACATGAGGCCGTATCTTAGGAAGCTATGTGACAAAATATCACATCGGCCACCAATGCTCAGCAAGTCGTTAATGAAGGGCTATAAAGTGAACTTCAGGGTGTTTGGCCACCCTGAGAAGGGGGAAGAGACGGGTGTCGCCGCGGAGGGGGTGGTCTAAGGGTTGACCCGCCACCCGTCTTCAACCGCGATCCGACCCCCGATGATGACGTGCCTAACGCGGGTGATGTCATCGGGGTCGATCACAATCATGTCGGCCACATGTCCCGGCTCGATGAGTCCCTTCCGTGGCGCCAGGCCGGGGATGATGCCCGCGGGAGAACTGGTGGCGAGCCTCACACCCTGGGGGAGGGAGATCACTCCGGCTTCCACCGCCTTTTGGATGAACAAAAGGATGGCATCGTGATAGCCCCCCGAATAGTCGGTGGACAGCACGTCAACCAGCCCCTCCGAAAGCAGGGCAAAAGCTGTGTCCGGATTGGGTTCCAACTGGCGTGCGCCGAAGTGGTCGGCGGTGATCACCTCCACGAATCCTCCGTGACCCCTGACCTCTCTGGCAATCCGGACCGCCTCCTCGGGCGTGGCGTGGTAGTTGACGTGTAGCGCCACCAACCGGTGGCCTATCTCCCTGGCGACCTCCCGGACAACGTCGTAGGTGTCCGGTTCGGTGTGGCACAGGGCGGGTATCCCCAGCCTCGGGGCGTACTCGATGGTCTCCAGTATCGCTTCCTTGGCAACCGCCATCGGCTCGACGCTGGTCTCTCTCACCAGCGTCTTCGCTTCATCCAGTGTCATCGGCTCCAGACCGGCCCTCTCGACGATCCGAACCATTGCGCCGTCGTCTCCCGACAGGTAGGCGGCATCCAGAGCGAGGGCGTCGCTCACGGAGATGGCCCGGTCCAGCCTGAGATTCTTCTCGTACGTCGCGCCGGTCGTGGCCCAGGAGCCGACTTCTCCCATGGCCACCGCACCCGATGACACGGCCTCCTGGGCGGTGAAGACACGGTGATGCGGGGGGAGCCGGTTGCCTCCCATTTCTCCGGAGGCCACATTCTTCGGCGTGTGGAGTGTCGCCATCTTCACATTGACCGGATGGAGCTTGTTTATGGCGTCGTTCTCGAAGGGCAGGGCAAAGCCGTCCAGGCTGAGGACGGTGGTAGTTCCCTGAAGCAGGTGGGTGTCGAGGTTGGCGAGAATCCTCTCCTTGGGAGGACCCTCTCTCGGAAGCCCCGGACAGAGCGGACCAAAGCTGACCGCGTGGGAGTGAAGGTTCATGAGTCCGGGCAGTATGAGACCGCCTCGGGCATCGAGGACCCGATGCGAGTACACCCGGTAGGGGAGGTGCCGGATCCCGTGAAGGCCGGTGATCAATCCGTCTTCGGTCGTGACGGATGTGTCCTCCAGATACGACCGCCCGTCACCTGTGACGACATGCCCATTCACGACATCGAGCCGCATTGCATTCCCCCGGGTCGGCATGGAAAAGAACTGTGCCCACGAGAGACTCTACCGACGCACAAACACCCCTACCCCGGAAACACCCCGTCAACCCAGGTAAATTGATCCCATGATTTCATATCGACCACTCTGGTTTCCTCTCCAGAGGTCCACCGGCCGGAGGTGCGCCCAAACGGTATCCGCTGTCGGTGGCCTTGGGCCTGGCTCCGGTCGGAAAGGCAGGAGTCGGTGAAGTCCGGAAGCGGGCTTGGTGACACAGCTCGCCCAGAGGTCCCCATCCTCGGCGGGAGGCCGGTGGGGCAGATCGGCATAGTCGTCAGGGACATCGATCGCGCCCTCGACATGTACGTGGCGATGTGGGGTCTCAAGGGCTGGAACGGATTCGTCTACTCATCCGACAACGTCCGCTCGCTCAGCTACCTGGGGGAGCCGGCTGATTATCGAATGAAGGTCGCCTGGTGCGGCGCCAATCCGCAGGTCGAGCTGGTCCAATCGCTGGACGGTCCCAACATCTACGAGGATTGGCTGGAGCGGCGAGGGGAGGGTCTCCACCACCTGGGGATCATGGTCAACTCGATCGAGACTGAGACAGAGGTGATGCAAGAGGCCGGGTACGAAGTCCTGCAGGCAGGCTTCGGTCACGGATTGGAGGGAGACGGCGGATTCGCCTATTTCGACACCGAAGCGAAGCTGGGCGTAATCATCGAACTGATCGAAGTGCCGGCGCGGCGGCGTCCTCCGGACTTCCTTCGCGGCTAAATGTGGCCGCGCAGTGAAAATGTGACCTCTTGACAGTCCTCAGCTTGTTGGTGAGAACTCGCTCTCCCTCAGCCGGTTGAACGCAGGCCGGTCGACTCCACGAATTCGCCGTTTTCGATGATGGGGACGCCGTCCAGGGTGAGGTTTGCTTCCAGGAGGATGCCGTCCATGTGCCCCGTGGCGCTTATGCCGCCGCCGAGTTGGGGCGCCGTGTTGGCGCCGAAGGCCACCACCACGCCGCCGTAGTAGCTCTCCCAGGCGGCGAGGTCGAATGACTCGAGGTCGGCTCTCGGATCGAATCCGAAGCCGAGATGGGCTACCAGGTAAAGGTTGGGATCGTCGAACTGGCGGATCCAGCGGTCGAAGACCCGGGCCTCCTCGTGATCGGTGTCGATGTGGACGATCCGTCCCGCCTCGACCTCGACTCGGATCGGGGTCTTGGTGGTGTAGCAGTACTGGGGAAAGAGGATCATCGGACCGTTGAAGTAGACCACGCCCTCCACCGTCTCCACTTCCGGAGCGCAGTTGATCATGCACACCCCGTAGCTGTCCCACTGGCGCGACTCCCACACATAACCCCGCTGGGCATGCCACGGGCGGTCGCCTCGTCGGCCCCGCAGGTCGGTCCCCAGGGGACTGGTGATGTGGATCTCCTGGGTGCCGGCGGTCAACTCCTCGGAGATGTCCGCTCTCCACAGGATGTCGTCGGTGGGAGGCCGGTCGATGATGGAACGCTCCGGCACCAGGACCTGCAGGATCCGGGCGCCAGCCTCGATTATTGGAGGAAGGCCGGGCGCGTACAGCCAGGTGTTGGAGGCGAGATCGAACACGATGTCGGCCGATCTCATGGCGGTGAGCGCCACCTCGGGTGGATCCGTCTCCGGGAACCGGGCGGTGGCCCGGATCAGGGTGACGTCGGCGCCGGTGGCTAGGGCGGCCGCGTACCAGGCTTCCACCATGGCCGGGTTCTTCTCCGAGTCGGTGTAGACGACCACCCGTTCATCCGCGGTGACTTGACAGCGCCGCACCGATTCCATGGCGGCTTGGAACAATTCGGGAAATCCCACATCCATTAGCTCACTCCTCTCTTACTGAACCGTCGGAGACCAGTATCTCTCCGTCGATCATCACGAACTGGACCGACCGCAGAACATTGAGATCGTCCAGGGGGTCGCCGTCCACCGCGATGATGTCGGCGGCCTTGCCTTCCTCCAGCACCCCGAAGCCGGGATACGGCGAGATGACCAGGGCGGCGTCTCGGGTGGCCGACTGGATGGCCCGGTAGTTGTCGATCCCGAAGGTGGTGAAGATGATCATCTCGTCCACGATGTCGCCGAACCCGTCGGTGCCGGTGGCAAAGTGGACCCCGGCGTCGAGGGCATGCTGGAAGGAGTCGAGATGCGGTTCGAGGATCGCCTCGGCGATCGGGATCCAGGTCTCGGGCATCCCGTACTTGATCCCGTGGTGATAGATGCCCTGCATGGTCGAGAGGGTGGGCACCAACGCCACGTCGTTGTCGGCCATGAACTTGGCGTGATCGGCGTTCAGGTAGATCCCGTGCTCGATGCAGTCCACCCCCGCCTCCAGGGCGTTGGAGATCCCGGGAACGCCGTCGGCGTGGGCCGTGATGCGCCGGTCGGCCGAGTGCACCGCCTCCGCCGCGGCGGCCATCTCCACCACCGACAACTCCGGCTGTGAGGGAAGCTCTCCCTCCCGGGTTATCCCCACCCCTCCCGAGGCGACGATCTTCACGAAGTCGGCGCCTGCCTTGAGCTGGGCGCGGGCGGCTTTCTTGGCTTCCCAGGGTCCATCCACCTCCGCTCCCCACATCGAGCCATGCCCGCCGGTCATGACGATCAGCTCCCCCGCGCACACCATCTTGGGACCCAGCAGGTATCCCTCCCGGATGGCCCGGCGGATCATCAGGTCGATGTGCCCCGGCGCACCGGGAATCCGAGCGGTCGTGACGCCGATTCTTACCAGCCGGCGAGTGTGGTAGGCGCCCACCAGGGCATACATCATGGCCGGCTCCACCACGCTCGGGTCGCCGATCGCGTAACGGTCGTGTCCCGAGAGGTGCTCGTGGCACTCCACCAACCCCGGCAGCAGCGTTGCCTCGCCAAAGTCGAGGACCTCATCCTCCGGCTCGCGGATGTCATCCGCCCGCCCCACCGCCACGATCTTCGATCCCCTCACCCGGACCCCGCCGTTGTCAATGGGGGGATCGTCTCCGCCGGTCAGGACCTGTCTTGCTTGCAATGTTTTCACGCTCATCGGAGGTTCTCCTCTTCTCGGGTCAACGGGATGTGATGGGCGGCCACGGGTTCCCAGGCGTAGTGGCAGGCGGCCCGGTGAGCCGAGCCGGGGCCGGATTCCAGGGGAGGACGGACCGTGGCGCAGTGGTCGGTGGCCACCGGGCACCGGGGATGGAAGGGACATCCCTCCGGCAGGTCGAAGGGACTGGGAGGGTCTCCTCCGATGGATCGGGCGTCGTCGCGGCTCTTTCTCTCCAGGCTGGGTGCGGCCGCCAAAAGCGCCTGGGTGTAGGGGTGTCGTGGGTCTTCGAAGAGTTCCTCGGTGGCGGCGATCTCCACTATCCGGCCCATGTACATCACCGCCACCCGGTCGCACAGGTATCTGACCACGCTCAGGTCGTGGGCGATCAGGATCAGCGTCAGACCCAGCCGCTCGCGAAGCGAGGCCAGCAGGTTCAGGACGGTGGCCTGGATGGAGACGTCCAGCGCCGAGACCGGCTCGTCGGCTATGAGCACCTCGGGCTCCACCGCCAGGGCGCGGGCGATGTTCACCCGCTGTCGCTGGCCTCCCGACAGCTGGCGGGGGTAGACATTGGCGATGTCGGCGTCGAGGCCCACCAGCGCCAACAGCTCGACCGCCCGGTCGGCTACCCGGTCGGACTCCACCACCCTGTGCACCCTGAGCACCTCCCGCAGGGCCTGGCCGATGGTCATCCGGGCGTTGAGCGAGGAGTAGGGGTCCTGGAACACGATCTGGATCTTCTTCCGGTCCGAGAAGGACCGCTTCTCATCGAACTCCTGTCCCTCGTAGACGGTCTGTCCCGACGTGGGCGGGTACAGACCCACCAGGCACCGGGCCAGGGTGGACTTGCCGCATCCCGACTCGCCGACGATGCCCAGGCTCTCCCCCCGCACCACCTGGAAACTAACGTCCTCCAGGGCCTGCAACTTCTCGGTGGGCCGACGGAAGATGACATCTCCCACCGAGCGTCTCGACGAAAACGTCTTCGCCAGGCCCCGCGCCTCGAGAATCGGCCGAACAGTCACGACGCCTCCGCCTCCGCGGTGGCCACAGAGCCTGAGAGAGCATCGGACCTTATGCAAGCCGTCGACTGATGGTGGTTGAGACTCCGGAGGGAGAACACGCCGTGAGAGCACTCCTCTCGGGCATAGGAGCAGCGCGGCAGGAACGGACAGCCCTCGCCGGGGCTGACCAGATCGGGAGGCGATCCCGGTATGGCCACCAGCGGGGTCCGCCCCCGGCTGACGTCGGGCACCGCCCCCAGGAGTCCCAGGGTGTAGGGATGGCGGGACTGTCCGAAGACCGCGTCGATGGTCCCCGACTCCAGGAATTGTCCCGCATACATCACCGACACCGTGCGACAGGTCTGGGCCACCACCGCCAGGTCGTGGGTGACATACACGATCGCCACCCCGGTCTCCTCCGAGATCCGGCTGAACAGCTTCAGGATCTGGTCCTGCACGGTGACATCCAGGGCGGTGGTGGGCTCGTCGCAGAGAATGATCTTTGGCTCGGCCGACAGGGCGATGGCGATCAGCACCCGCTGGCTCAGCCCTCCCGAAAGCTCGTGCGGGTAGGCGTCGAAGCGCCGTACCGGATCGGGGATCCCCACCTGGCGCATCAGTTCCAGTGCCCGGTCCCGGGCGGCTCTCCGTCCCAGGCCCAGCCTGTGTCGGGGGGCCTCCGATATCTGGTGACCCACCCTCACCACCGGATTGAGGGCGGTCATCGGCTCCTGGAACACGATGCTGACCCCGTCCACCGCCTTGGTGCGCCCCCCGGCCAGGGGGACCGGACGACCGGAGACCGAGATGGTCCCACCGGCCGCGGCGTTCCCGGGCAGAAGCCCCAGGATGGCGCGCAGCAGGGTGGTCTTTCCGCTGCCCGATTCGCCGACGATGCCGTGGGTCTGGCCGGCCTCGACGTCGAAGGACACACCCCGGACGGCCTGCACCACGCCCCGGGGCGAGGAGAGTCGCACCTGCAGATCGCGGACCTGAAGAACCGGAGCGCTCATTCGGGACGCAGCCTGTGAGTCAGCCCGTCTCCGATCAGGGAGAAGGACAATCCGACGATCACCACCGCGATCCCGGGAATGGTCGACAACTGCCACTGGGTGGTCATGAAACTCTGTCCCGAGGCGATCATCGATCCCCAGTCGGGGGTGGGCGGAGGCACCCCCAGGCCCAGGTAGCTGAGGGTGACCACTCCCACGATGATCACCACGATGTCCGACATGGCGTAGGTCACCGGCTGAGTGATGACGTTGGGGAGGATGTGGCGGACGATGATGCGCAGGTCGCTGTATCCGAGGGTCTTGGCCGCCATCACGTACTGCTGACCTCGGGCCGAGAGCACCTCCCCTCGAACTATCCGGGCATATGACACCCAGGCCACGATCGCCATGGCGATGAAGATGGACGGGATGCCGGGTCCCAGCGAGAACACCAGGGCGATGATCAGCACGTAGTAGGGGAAGGCCATCAGCATGTCGGTGGCGGCGGAGACCGCCAGGTCGATCCTGCCCCCGTAGTAGCCGGCCACCGCCCCGAGCAGCGTTCCGGTCACGAACGGGGTGATCACCGCCCCTATCCCGATCAGGAGGTCGAGTCGGGCCGCATACAGAAGGCGGGTCCACACATCCCGGCCCAGGTGATCGGTGCCCAGCAGGTGCTCCGAGGACGGCGGGGCCAGGATCGACTCCAGGTTGTGGGCGAGGGGATCGTAGGGAGTGATCCAGGGCGCCAGGATGGCGGCCACCGCGATCATCCCCAGCAGGCCGGCGCCGAGCACCAGCGAATAGGAACGGCGGCCCCGGGCCGTCTTCGGGGGTTCCGAGCGCGAGACCGCGGTCATGACAATTGCACCCTGGGATCGAGGGAAGCCCGTACCACGTCGGCCAGAAGGTTCACCAGCACCACCAGCAGCCCGAATATCAGCGCCAGTCCCTGGACGACCGCGAAGTCACGTTCCAGGACCGCGTCGATCATCAGCGCCCCCAGGCCGGGAAGGGCGAACACCTTCTCCACGATCAGGGTGTTCCCCACCAGCCACCCGAGGTTTACCCCCAGCACCGTGACGGTGGGAATCACCGCATTGCGAAGCCCATGGGCCCAGAGCACCCGGACTCCGGCCAGGCCCTTGGCCCGGGCGGTGGCGATGTAGTCGGCTTCCATCACCTCGATCAGCGACGACCGGAGGCTCCGGATGGTGAAGGGAGCGATCCCGATCGCCACCGTCAGTCCGGGCAGGATCATGGCGATCAGGCGGTCGGGCCAGGTGGCGCCGTACCCGCCCACCGGAAGCCAGTCCACCCGCAGCGCCACGAACGTCAGAAGGAGGATCCCCACCCAGAACGCCGGCAGCCCCAGGCCCACCATCGGGATCACCCGCACCACGTGGTCGGGCGCCCGTTCCTCCCGGAGAGCGGCCACCACCGCCAGCGGCAGGGAGATGACCATGGCGAACAGCGCCGAGATTCCCAACAACAGGAGGGTGGGGGTGAAGCGTCCCGACACCAGTTCGGTGGTGGGGACGTTGTAGCTCAGGGAGGTCCCCAGGTCTCCCTGCACGAGGCCCCCCAGGAACGAGAGGAACTGTTCATGCAGGGGACGATCGAATCCCCACCGCAGATTGAAGGCCTCGATCGCCTCGGCGGGCGCCCGGGGTCCCAAGAGCGTCCGCGCCGGATCCCCGGGCACCAGGTGGATCATGAAGAAGACGATGATCGTCATCCCCAGGATCACCGGGATCATCCTGAGCAGGCGGCGGAGGAAGTACCGAAGGGCCATCTTCCGCGCCGCCTGCTACAGGACTGTCTTTACTCGTCCAACCAAACGTCCTCCAGGTGGCGCTTGCCAACCGGGTTCACCCACAGGCCCTTGACGCTGTCGCTCCACGCGAACGGCGCGTCCAGCACCACCAAGGGGATGAACGGCACCTCTTCGGCGTTGAGCGCCTGGATGTCGGCGTAGATCTGCGCTCGATCGGCGTCCGCGAACGTCGTCTGGCCGGCTCTCACCAACTCGATCATGTCCGGGTTGTTGTAACCGGTGCTGTAGGAGTCGCCTCCACCCAGTTCGGGGTCGAACATGAAGGAGATCTTCTGGTCCGGATCGGGGATGTCCATCGTCCAGCCGGTGAACGCCATCTCGTAGTCGAACACGAAGATGGTGGAGTAGAACTGTCCCGGATCGATGGTCCGGATCGAGATGTCGATGCCGAGCGGCGCCAACTGTCCCTGGATGATCTCCACGATCGGCAGGTTCGGCGACTGGTCGCCCACCAGGTACTCGGCCGAGAAGCCGTCCGGCACGCTCGACTGGGCCAGTTCGGCTCGGGCCAGATCCATGTTGGACTCCAGGCAGGGGGTGTCGGGATCGTGAAACGGCACCGCCGGGGAGATCACCGAGCACGCCGGTCCGCCGTGACCGAACAGGGCGGCGTTGGCTATTGCGTCCTGGTCGATGGCGTGGGCGATCGCCCGCCGCACATGGCGGTCATTGAACGGCTCGATGGTGGTGTTGAAGCTCACCCAGTAAACCGTGGTGGCCGGGAAGGTGGTGGCGGTTATGCCATCCTTCTCGTTGAGGGAGTCCAACAGGTTGAGCGGTACATTCTGGGCGATGTGAGCCTGGCCGCCCTCCAACTGGAGGATGCGGGTGTTGTCGTCCGGGACCTGGGTCCAGGTGACGCTGTCCACATAGGGCTTTCCTTCCTGCCAGTAGTTGTCATTCCTCACCAGCCGGATGTACTCGCCGGGGACCCACTCGTCGAAGAGGAAGGGTCCGGTCCCGATCGGGTCCTCGAAGAACTCCTCGGCGCTCATGCCTGCGTAGTCGGCGGGCATGATGGCGGCCGCCCACACCGAGAGATCGGCGAGGAACGGCGCCCACGGGAAGCTGGTGTTGAACACCACCGTCATGTCGTCGGGTGTCTCGATCGACTCTATGGCGGACAGCAGGAAGCCGAACGCTGCCTCGTCGATCGCCCGCTGGATCGAGAACTTCACGTCGGCCGAGGTCATCGGCTGACCGTTGGAGAACTCCACGCCCTCACGCAGGGTGACGGTCCATGATTTGCCGTCGTCGGAGACCTCGTAGTCGCTGGCCAGCCAGGGATCAACCGAGGCGCCGTCGGCGCTGGTGGCGAACAGGGTCTCGAAGATGTGATCGAGGACATAGATGGTGTCGGTCTCCACCGCCGCTCCGGGGTCGAGGGTCGTGTTGTCCCTATGGCGGGCGAAAATCAGGTCTCCGCCGCGTTTGGGACCGTCCGCGTCCTCTTCCATCATGTCGTCGTCGGCCATGTCGTCTTCTTCGGCTGGCATTTCCTCGTCGGCCATGTCATCGTCCGGTGCAGGCTCTTCTGCGGCAGGCGCGGCCGTAGTGGCGGGAGCGGCAGCGGTGGTTGTCACTGCAGCGGCCGCCGTGGTGGCAGGTGCTTCCTCGGCGTCGTCTCCGCAGGCCGCCGTGATCAGCGACAGAACCAAGAGCAAGGAGACACCAAACACTGCTCTTTTTCTCAACAAACTCACTACAACTCCTTCCGTGGGCTTGCCAGAGAGGCTAACCCTCAATTTGCGGGTCTTACTGGGGAGGAAGGGAATTAAATGAGGTCAGGCTGCGATTATCGGGCGCATAGACCCCCTCAATGGAAAGCAGCCCGCTATGACGGTCGTCAGGGAGTCGGTCAACCTTGTGCCCCTATGTCCTCACTGCGAGTCGTCGGCGGACGAGGTTGAGGCGCGAGTTGGGCGCACCTAAAGGAATGGTCAGTCCGGAATTCCGGTTCGGCAAGCGAACCATCTACGCCTGTCACGCCTGTCGCAAGACGCTTGGCGTTTCTCACCGCAAGGGGCTATGGGCTGGCTGACCCGGGGAGGTCCCCGATCAGGGAGTCGGGTGTCAGCGTGACGGTCCGGTGAGCCTGCTCTCGACTATCTCGGTGGCCACCGTGTTTTCGGACTCCCGCCAGTCGGTGTAGCCGAGTTTGCGGAGCCTTCTCCAGTGGTCCTCCAGTTGCCCCAGGTCGAGGAAGGTCCAGACCTCCAGGTGCTCCTGTCGCGACTGGCCCCGGATGGAGAGGGGGCCGGATCGGGTGGCGCCGTTGCCGATCGACAAAGCGGCGACTTGCTCCCAGGTGGTGAGCATCTCGTCGCGCGCCTCCGGGGTCTGTTCGTACCAGCCGGGGCGGGGACGGTAGGTGTGTATCCAGGTGATCACGAAAGCTGTTCCTCCAGTCGGTCGAGGGCGATCGGACGCCCGATGAGGTGGTGCGAGGTGGTGAACATGAAGTCGTCCTGGATCTCGTGGCCGTGCATGGCCTCGGTGAGGGTCGGAAGGTCCGGCACGTCCCACAACGCCGCATGGTCCCAGTCCGAGGTCCCGCTCACGTCGAAGCGGCCGAAGATGTCGATTCCCAACTCCACGTCGTAGGCGAACGCCACGTCGCAGTCCCGGTCGTACACGGCTCGCTCTTCGGGCGACGCCTCGTGCCAGGCGTCGTTCCAGTCCCACAGGGCCAGGAACCCCAATCCCTGGCCGAAGGGTCCCTCTCCCAGCGATGGAGGGAGGTCCCGAGGCCCGACGATCCACTGGGTCCGTTCGAACGTCCGCCCCCAGCCGGCTTCCATGAGCGCGGTGATACCCCGGTGGGCCTCCTCGAGGTCCGGCGCCTCGAACAGGCCGAACGCCGCCACCGGCTGGAAGGGCTCGGACCAGTAGATGGTGGGCTTGCCGGACTCCACCCGTCCGGCGATCTGCTGGGGATCGAGCGCCCAACCGGCGTCGGCAAGCCCGGACAGAGCTTCCCGCAGTTGGCGGGCAACCGGAAGCCGCAGTTGGTCGGCGATGAAAGTAACGCCGGTGGTCATTTGAGAGATCCTTCCGTTCGGTTGCGGATAAGGAAGCGTTCCAGCATGATCCCCAGCGCGGCGGCGGGAATCAAATTGGTGAGGGTGAGAGCGGAGAGTTGGTCCCACTGCGCTCCGAACGAAGTGATACGGGACGCCAGGAGCAGCGGAACCGTGGTGGCCTGCTGGAAGGTGAGCATCAGGGCGAACAGGTACTCGTTCCAGGCGAACACGAACGCAAACAGCAGCGACCCCACCAAACCGGGCACCGCGATGGGGAGGGAGATGCGAAAGAAGATGTTGGCCGCCGAGGCGCCGTCCACCCCGGCGCTCTCCTCCAATTCCAGCGGGACCTGTGAGAAGGCGTCGCGCATGATCCATACGGTGAACGGGATGGCGAACCCGGTGTAGGCGATGGTGAGTCCCAGGCGGGTGTCCAACAGGCTGAGATACCGGAACATCAACAGGAACGCCAGCACGATCGCCACCGGCGGGAGCATCCGCTGGGAGATGAACCAAAAAGCAATGTCCTCGTTGCGCCAGAACCGCCACCGGTACTGGAAACGGGTCAGGCCGTACCCGGCCCCGGCGCCCAGGAGAGTGGCCACCAGGGCGCTTCCTCCCGAGACGATCAGGCTGTTGACGATCGCCCGGATCACGTCCGACCGGGCCTCGGTGAGCAACCACCGCCAGCCGTCCAGGGTGGGCATGAAGTCAACCCAGGGCAGATAGGTGGGAGTCACCCCGATGTCGAGTTGGGTCTTGAACGAGGTGATCACGATCCAATACAGGGGGAACAGGGTGACGAACGCCGCCGTCCACACCAACACCCGCATGACCAGGCGACCTTTCATGCGTATCGTTCCTGCACCCGGCGGCTGAGGTAAAGCGCCAAAAAACTCACCCCGATCACCACGAACAGCAGCACGTAGGCGGCCGCCGCCGCGTAGGCCAGGTCACCCTGCTTGGCGCCCAGGTTGTAGACGTAGGCGGTCACCGATTCGGTGGCGCGGCCCGGGCCGCCCCCGGTCACCACCCGGATGATGTCGATGATCTTGAACGCTTCCAGGGCCCTGATCAATATCGCGGTGATGCTCACGGGAAGCAGCAGCGGGAACACGATGTGGCGGAAGATCTGCCACTCTCCGGCGCCGTCCACCCGGGCCGCCTGGAGGGGTTCGGCTGGAATGCCCTGCAAACCCACCAGGATCAAAAGCATCATCAGCGGCGTCCACTGCCAGGTGTCCACCAGGATGATGGTCACCTTGGCCATGGTCGGGGAGGTGACCCAGGCCACGGCCGGCAACCCCACCGCCTCCAACAGGTCGTTGATCGGCCCGAAGCCTTCCGAGAACACCATCCGTCCGATGATGAACCCCACCGCGATCGGACTCACCATCATCGGCAGCAGGAACAGGATGCGCATCAGGCGCTGTTCCCGAAGTCCCCGGTTGAGCGCCACCGCCAGGGCCAGGCCCAGCGCGTACTGGAGCGCCACGCCGCCTCCCACGAAGATGATGGTGTTGACCATCGTTTCCCGCAGTGCCTCGTCGGAGATGATGCGGGCCCAGTTCTCCAAGCCGATGAAGCGCAGCGGCGCCCGCCGGAAGAGATTGACGTTGGTGAAAGTGAGGCCCAGGGAGAAGACCAGCGGGAAGATGCTCAGGGCCAGCACCGCGGTGGTGGCGGGTGATATGAACCAGCGTGGCGCGCTGCCGGCCCGTCCCAGTGGTTTACCGGGACGGACCGGAGCGCGGGTTGCTTTGGTTGTCAGCCGGTGAGCCCCAGGGCCTCGCGGTAGATGCGGAGCTGTTCGTCACGACCCAGACGGTCGGTGATCTCGTTCCACTTCTCCGCGGCCTCGTCGAGTGCGTCCTGCGCACTGTGCTGACCGGACAGGGCTTCGGACACCGCCAGTTCCAGGGCGTCCTTGTACTCGGGGAAGCCGGGCAGGCGCATGTCGAACACCGCGTTGGGGTGATCGAGCGATGCCCGGATGGCGTCGGTGTAGGCCTTGGCCTCGTCCTCGGGCCAGCCGGCGCTCACCCACAGGGCGGGATCGAGCGTTGCGGCGGTACCGGGGTTGACGCCGGTACCGGCGGTCACGGCCGCTTCGGCCAGAACGTCGGGGCTGCCCAGGAAGGAAGCCAGGTCGAAGGCCGCCGCCAGGTTGTTGGAGGTGGCGGGCACCAGGTTGAACCATCCGCCGAAGCCGAGGAACGGGGCCTGGTTGGGTCCGTCACCCGAAGCCCACGCTCCGGCCACCGGATCCCAGTACTCGTCGGCGCCGGGGGCGGGGCCGTATCCGACCGCTCCCTCGACCACCGAGTCGGGAGACTTGGACATGGGTCCGATGTCACCCCACTGGATGTCCTGCGCGGCGATGCCGCCCACGAAACTCAGGGCGTTTTCGATCCAACCGAAGTTGAGCATTCCCGGAGGTCCGTACTCGATGACGGCGCCCCAGTCCTCCAGAGCGCGGACGAAGCCCGGGTTGTTGATGCGGGGCTCCATGGTCTCGGGATCGAAGAAGAAGCCGGGATCATTGGGCGCCTTGGCATAGCCGGCCGCCCGGGTCATGAAGCCGTTCCACCCCTGGTTGTTGCGCATGGGCAACTCCACCAGGCCGTATCCCTCGTCCTGGCCCGACCAGGCGTTCTCGGTGAAGAACCTGGCGATTTCGGCGTACTCGCTCCAGGATTCCGCCGGCGCCAGGGCATGGCCGGTGGCCGCCTCGTATTCGTCGGCGTACTCCTCGAAGGCGTCGGCCCGCCAGTAGTACATCAGCACGTCGCCGTCCCAGGGCATGCCGTAGGCCACCCCGCCGAACGACAACTGGTTCGACCGGAAGATCGGCAGAATGCCTTCCCAGTCGGCGCGGGCCTGGGCCCACTCGGGCGCCGGGGCCATGAAGCCGCCGCCCATCAGATCACCGCCCAGGTTGGAACCGATGTTGATGATGTCGGCGATGAAGGTGTCGGTGGACAAGGCCGCCAGCACCTTGTCGTTCAGTTCGCCGAACGGAATCTCATCGACCCGCACCGTGGCGCCGGTCTCCGCAGCCCATTCGGCCGCCTTGGCCTTCATGTAGTCGAGCTGGCCGGCCGGTCCTGCCACAACCACCTCCACGCCGTCGAAGCGTCCGGCCGCGGTGCCCGGGTCGGGGACGTTGCCGGGAGTGCCCGGGTCGGCAGTCTCGGGCTCTGGTTCGGGCTCGGGCTCCGGCGCGGGGGCCGCGGCCGTGGTGGTCGGATCGGCGACTGCGGCGTCGTCGTCCGAATCCCCACAGGATGCGGCCACCAGGGCCAGGATGGCCAGTAGTGCGGTCAGAAACCGCAGACGATGTTTCATGCTTCCTCCTTCATTATTGCTTTCCTATTGCTTTCCTGTCGTATTCCTTACCCCCCGCACGATCTCCATCAGTTCCTTGGTGACGATGGGATCGACCGGGTTCCACCAGGCGCCTGCCACCTTGAGTGAACTTCCCACGATGGCGCCGTCGGCCACAGACATCAGTTCGGCCGCGTTGTTCACGTCCAGACCGCTTCCCACGATCACCGGAAGAGACGTGCCCGCCCGGATGGCGCGGACCTCCGCGGTGTCGGTGGGCGACCCGGTACGCTGCCCGCTGGCGATCAGCAGGTCGGCGTCGAAGAACTCGGCGTCCCGGGCCTGTTCTGCGATGGTCCGGTCGCCGGTGATGGCATGGGCGCCGAATTTGACATGGACGTCGGCGAAGATCCGCACGTCCTGCGCGCCGATCTGTGACCGGTAGCGAAGAGCCTCGCCGGCGGGACCGTTGATGAACCCCTCGTTGGCCACGTAGGCGTTCACCCACTGGTTGGCCCTGATGAAGCGGGCCCCCACCGCCTTGGCGATGGCCAGCGCTGGTATCACCCCGTTGGCCACGCAGGTGATCCCGATCGGGAGATCCACGGCCTCCCGAACCCGCAGACAGGCCGCCGTCAGGGCGGCCACCGTCTCGGGTCCGATCGCCTCGGGGCGGGCGAAGGGGAGGTCGAAGGCGTTCTCGACGATGATCCCGTCGATTCCGGCTTCGGACATGGTCAATGCGTCCGCCACCCCGGCCGCGTAGATCTCTTCCACGGGTTGGCCGTCGTACCGGGGCGCTCCGGGGAGCGGCGCCAGATGGATCATCCCGATGATCGGCTTGGGCCGGTCGAAAATGGCTTTGAGGGGATCAGGTTTTTGGGGTAGCAGGGAACTCACGAGTTGCCCTCCCTTCGGGTCCGCAGCAGTGGTTCGATTTCGTGTCGGTGGGGAAGCGAAGCCAATGCTCCGAGGCTCCGGCAGGCCAACGCTCCGGTGATGGTTGCGGTCTGCAGCGCTTCGATCACCCCCGATCCTGAGGTCCGCGCCCAGATATACCCGGCCGCGAAACTGTCGCCGGCGCCGGTGGTATCGACCGCCTCCACCGGGTGGGCGGGGATGCTTCCCAAACGCCCATCCGCATTGAAGAGGATGCCGTCCGGTCCTTGGGTGACCACCGCCTGCCGACCTCCCAGCGGTCCGGTCAGCACTGCAAGCGCATCCTCTGCGGAACCGGCCAACAGATCCCGGGTCCGGGCATTGGCTATCAAAGTGTCGGCGCCCCGGGTCACCGTGGCGATGTCAGTGGGATCGTCGGGTAGGCACGCCGGTTCGAGATCGATCGAGAACGGGACTCCCTGCGACCGCCACTGATCGGTGACCTCCGCAGCAGCATCCATGTCGAAGGGGACGGTGTGGCCCCAACCGCTTGGTCCCAAAGTGGTCTCTTGGGGGTAAAGGCCCGGCGTCGCCGCCACCACCATCCGCTTTTCCGGCGAGTCGTCGGTGATCAGCGACACGGTGAAATAGGTGGAGATCGAGGTATCGACGGCCACGCCGGCGGTGTCGACGGATTCGGACTCAAGAGCCGCAAGCACCATCGAACCGAACGCGTCCTCACCGATCCGGGCATGCAACGCCACCTCCGAACCCAGCCGCGCCAGGGCCACCGCCACATTGAGCGCCACCCCTCCCGGACTGACCGCCGCCTCCCGGGTATGCACCTTCTCATCCGGTTCGGGCACGTGGGGGACCGGCAGGACCAGGTCGACACAGGCGTCACCCACCACGTCGATCATGGCCGTTGCAGTTCCACTCGGAAGCGATACCGGTCGGACCGATACCACAGTCGGACGTACTCGACCGGCCGGCGGGAGCGGTCGAGGCACAGGCGGGTGGCCAGCAGGAGAGGCGATCCCTTCGACACCTCCAGAAGGCCGGCGCGGGCCCGGTCGGCGGGGACGGCTTCGATGGTCTCCTCGGCGGTGGCCGGGTAGGAGGCGGTCCGCTCCGTCATCATGCGGTAGAGCGACTTGTTGGACAGGTCCGAAGCCGTGAACTCCCGGTTGCCCATCACCCAGGTCGGCAGGTATCCGTGTTGGAACGCCATGGGAGCATTGTCGGCCAGCAGAAGTCGCCGGATCTCCACCAGGTCCTCGCCTTCGGCGCCCAGCGCCGAGGCAACGTCGGAGGGCCCGGGAATGACCTGCACCGACAGAGTATTTGTCGAGGGGACAAAGCCCCGGCTGGCCATGTCCTCGTGGAAACCCGCCAACCGGGTGACCGGCTGCTCGTAACTGCGTTGGGCCACGAAGGTGCCCCGCCCGGGGATCCGCTCCACCAACCCCTGGTCGCCCAGCCGTTCGAAGGCGGTGCGAATGGTGATCCGGCTGACGCCGAAGAATTCGATGAGTTCGTTCTCGGTGGGCAGCTGCTCACCCGGCGCCCATTCGCCCAGATCGATGGCGTGCCGGATTTGCTCCTTGATCTGGAACCAAAGCGGCAGCGGGCCACGCTGAAGATGCCGATCAAGGTGACCCATGCCGAGGTCATTATATTATGACAAATCCTCCCAAAGGGCCCGGAAGGGGGAAGAATTCCGGTGGGGAAAACCGGCCGGACAGGGGAGGGTCTAGAGTTCCGGTTCTGCAAACGGCATATCCACGCCCGTCCCATCTGCCCCAAGGCGAGGGATGTCTCCCATCGGAACGGGTTCCGGGGCCGGCCGGAACCTCGAATCTGCCGCCGGTGTTCACTCCCGTCCGGCGCATCCGGGCACAGGAGTGGGAAGAAACAGCAGCAAATGACCGCCCCTTCACCGGATGCAGGGCATTGCGGATGCTACCGTTGGCAATAGCGTCTCCATAAGATTTGGGGGCCGTGTTGATAATGATTATCATTCTCATAGGTATCAGAGGAAGGATTCCCCGACAATGGCCATTCTCAAGTCTTCGAAGTCGTTTCGGATTGGCGCCGCACTGGTGGCGGCCCTTCTGGTCGTTGCGGCCTGTGGTGGAGAGGACACCGGCGACACCACCGCTGCCGCTCCGAGCGCCACGACCGAGGCGCCGGCTGCTCCGGCCACCACCGCGGCGCCCGCCACGACTGCTGCTCCGGCCGCCGACGAGGCGCCGGCCACCACCGCGGCGCCCGCCGCTGATGATGCGCCGGTGAGTTTGTCGGTTACGGATGGGAGTGGGCGTGAGATTGTGTTGGATGCTCCTGCTGAGCGGGTTTTGTGTGTGCAGGACAATTGCACTGATTTGACGTCTGATTTGGGGATTGTGCCGGTTGCTATGCATCGTGGTGATGGTTGGGGTAGTGCTGCTGCTTATTACGGTGATGGGGCTGGGTCGATTCCGGTGTTGGGTGATCGGATGTCGGTGGAGGAGGTTGCTCAGTATGAGCCTGATCTGATCATTGGTCGGGTTGGTGAGGAGGAGGTCCGTGATGCGTTGGAGGTTGTTGCTCCGGTGTATCTGGTTGATATCGGTGGTGTTGACACTTTGAAGGAGGGTTGGGTCGATGTGGGCTTGTTGACTGGTAGGGAGGCTGAGGCTGCTGCGGCGATTGCCCGGTTTGATGCGAATGTTGGTGCTTTGTCGGGGAGTTTGCCTGGGGGTGCTGTTGATACTCGGGTGGCGGTTGGGTTCGGTGACACGAATTGGATGATCTGGGATTCGTCGTCGTTTTGTCGGTTCTTGCATTCTGAGGGTGCGGGGACGTGTGTGTTCCCGGATCAGGGTGTGTCGGAGTATGGGTCTGCGGATAGTGAGTTCTCGTGGGAGTTCATTTTGGAGGCTGATCCGCAGGTGTGGGTGATGATCACTTGGCCGGGGAGTGCTCGGAAGGACACGGTGACCCAGGAGGTGTGGTTGCAGACGACTGCTCATCGGGAGGGTCGGGTGTGTGAGGAGGACTCGGCGGGTTCGTTCGGTCACGGATTGTTGATGCTTCAGTGGGCCTATCAGTGTTACCTGAACGCCGGTTGGCCGCAGGTGTACAACCACCCAGGCGACCTATCAGTCTGGCTACCGGGGACCACCGGGGCATTCAATACCGAGATGCCGGTGAGTTTGTCGGTTACGGATGGGAGTGGGCGTGAGATTGTGTTGGATGCTCCTGCTGAGCGGGTTTTGTGTGTGCAGGACAATTGCACTGATTTGACGTCTGATTTGGGGATTGTGCCGGTTGCTATGCATCGTGGTGATGGTTGGGGTAGTGCTGCTGCTTATTACGGTGATGGGGCTGGGTCGATTCCGGTGTTGGGTGATCGGATGTCGGTGGAGGAGGTTGCTCAGTATGCGCCGGATCTGATTATTGGTCGGGTTGGTGAGGAGGAGGTCCGTGATGCGTTGGAGGTTGTTGCTCCGGTGTATCTGGTTGATATCGGTGGTGTTGAGACTTTGAAGGAGGGTTGGGTCGATGTGGGCTTGTTGACTGGTAGGGAGGCTGAGGCTGCTGCGGCGATTGCCCGGTTTGATGCGAATGTTGGTGCTTTGTCGGGGAGTTTGCCTGGGGGTGCTGTTGATACTCGGGTGGCGGTTGGGTTCGGTGACACGAATTGGATGATCTGGGATTCGTCGTCGTTTTGTCGGTTCTTGCATTCTGAGGGTGCGGGGACGTGTGTGTTCCCGGATCAGGGTGTGTCGGAGTATGGGTCTGCGGATAGTGAGTTCTCGTGGGAGTTCATTTTGGAGGCTGATCCGCAGGTGTGGGTGATGATCACTTGGCCTGGGAGTGCTCGTAAGGACACGGTGACCCAGGAGGTGTGGTTGCAGACGACTGCTCATCGGGAGGGTCGGGTGTGTGAGGAGGACTCGGCGGGTTCGTTCGGTCATGGGTTGTTGATGCTTCAGTGGGCCTATCAGTGTTACCTGAACGCCGGTTGGCCCGACACCTATAACCACCCGGGCGACCTATCAGTCTGGCTGCCGCCCGGTCGGGCGAGCTGATCCCCCACGACAAGTCAATGGAGGAGGGCTGGTCCTTTCGCTCAAAGGCCCTCCTCCATCTTAGGTGAGAGACTCCCGATACCGGTTCCGATGGATACGGGCGGCCGGGGTGGTGGCCGTCATCGCTTGTTTGTGCGCGGCGGTGGCGATCATGTCTCTCATGTGGGGGACGCCCGACCTGTCGGTCGCAGAAGTACTGAACGCCCTGTTCGGCCCGGAGACCTCCGAGGGCAACCAGCGGTTCATCGTGCAGAATCTCCGCCTTCCCAGGGTGATCGGCGCAGTGGTGGCCGGCGCCATGCTGGGCGCCTCGGGAGCGGTCATGCAGGACACGCTCCGCAACCCTCTGGCGGGTCCGGAGTTGATCGGGGTGTCGGCGGGCGCCTCCCTGGCGGTGGCCACCATCGTTGCCTTCCGTCTCCCGTTCACGGGCGTCGCCCTCCCTATCGCCGCCCTGGTGGCCGGACTGATCACGGGAACGGTGATCCTGTCGCTGGTGAGCCTTAAGAACAACCCCATGCGGATGCTGCTGGTGGGAGCGGCATTCACCGCTTTGCTCAACGCCCTGGTCATTGCGGTGATAACCCTGGCGCCCAACTTCGGGGGCGTCTCGGTGATTTATCGTTTCCTGGTGGGGAGTCTCTCCGACGTGCAATGGGAGGAGGTGCGCCTGGTGGCGCCCTGGACGATCACTCTGCTGGTGGTGTTTCTTCTGGCCGGGAGGCCGTTGAACATTCTGAAGTTGGGTGACGAGGTGGCCGAGGGGTTGGGGGTCGGGGTTCGGCGGACCAGGGCGATCCTGTTCGGAGCTTCGGTTTTGCTGGTGGCCCCGGTGATCGCCATCGCCGGGCCGATCGGATTCATCGCGCTGGTGTCGCCCCACATCGTCCGCAGATTGTTGCGGACCTCCGACGCCCGGATCGTCGTGCCTCTCTCGGCGGTTATGGGCGCCATCCTGGTGTTGGGCGCCGACATGGCCGCCCGGCTGGCCCTTCATCCCCACGAGATCGCGGTGGGACTGTGGACGGTGGTCTTCGGCGCCCCGGTGCTGCTGACGCTTATGCAGCGCGGACTGCTGCGGCGAAAGGCCGTCCCGTGACCGGCCCTAACGTCAACGGCCGCCGCCCCGACATTGTCAGCCCCCGGGCCCGAACTCGACGGATACTGTTCGCCCTGGCCGTGACTCTTTTGGCCCTGATGTTCGCCTACGTGATGCTGGGTCCGGTGTTCTTCGGTCCCGACCTGGTTTTCAAGGCGCTGATCAACCAGGCCGAAGAGGTGTTTCATCGCATCTCGGTGTGGGAGGTGCGACTGCCCCGGGTGCTGATCGCCGCCCTGGCGGGAGCGATGCTGGCTTCCTCGGGGGCGTTCCTCCAGTCGGTTCTCCGCAATCCCCTCGCCGCTCCCGCCACGGTGGGGGTCACCCAGGGCGCCGTTCTGGGAGCGGTCCTGGCGCTGGTGATCAGTTACGGATCGGAGGGAGCGCTCGACGATCTCAACGTCTTCGTGCCCCTGGCGGCTATTGCCGGGGGACTGGCGTCCGGCGCCCTGGTCTACGTGTTGAGCTACCGGCGCGCCGGAACCGACCCCATCCGGCTGATTCTCACCGGAGTGGTCGTGGCGGCGGCGGTTTCTTCGATCACCTCGTTTCTGGTGCTGGTATCGGGCAGCCACATCGATTCGATCGTGCGGTGGCTGGTGGGATCGCTCGGCACCCGCACCTGGGACCATCTGGTCTTTCTGGTCCCGGTGGCGGTTCTTATCCTTCCGATAGTGGTGATGATCATCCCCCTGGCCAATGCCCTGCAATTGGGAGACGCCACTTCGGTGAGCCTGGGCCTGCGGGCCGAGGTGGCCCGGGCGATCATCCTTTTGACCGCGGTGGTGCTGGCCGCCGGATCGATATCGGTGGTGGGGGGCATAGCTTTCCTGGGTCTCATCGCTCCGCACCTGGCGCGCACCCTGGTGGGGTCCGATCTGCGGCGTCTGCTGGCGTGCTCGGCCCTGGTGGGCGCCATCATTCTGGTGGGCGCCGACCTGCTGGCCCGGGTATTCTCGCTCGACTGGATACCCCTGGTGGATATCCGGACCGAGACCGGCAGCCGCGTTCCCGTCGGCGCATTCACCGCCCTGGTGGGAGCGCCGTTCTTCCTCTATCTGATGAGAGAGCGCATGCGATGACCGCCCGGGAGTCCATGGCCGCAGAACCTGCCTTCCACACCGACGGGGTCTCCACCGGTTACGGGCCTCACGTGGTGTCCCGGCGACTCAGTCTCACCATCGAACGGGGCAGCAGAACGGCGCTGGTGGGTCCCAACGGTTCGGGTAAGAGCACCACACTCAAGACCTTGGCGCGCCTCATCGCTCCGCTGGCCGGTTCTGTATACCTCAACGGCCAGGACATCAACCGCCTGCCCACCCGCCGCGTCGCCCGCCGGATGGCCATCCTCCCCCAGGTGCACGAGGTCCCCGCCGAACTCACCGTGCTGGAGTTGGTGGAACAGGGTCGGTTTCCCCATGTCGGAACCCTGGGGATGCTGCGCCGCCAGGACGACGAAGCGATCCGGGAAGCCATCCGGATGACCCGTCTCCAGGATTTCGTCCATCGCCCCATCGACACCCTGTCGGGAGGCGAACGCCAACGCGCCTGGATGGCTCTGGCGCTTGCCCAGCGGACCGAGATCCTGTTGTTGGACGAGCCCACCACCTTCCTGGACGTCGGGCACCAACTGGACCTGCTGGAACTGGTCTCCGACCTCAACCGAGACCGGGGGGTGACCATCGTGATGGTGCTCCACGACCTCAATCATGCCGCCCGGTACTCCGATCGCATGATCGCCATGTCCGACGGCCAGGTGGTGGCCGACGGCGCTCCCGCGCAGGTGTTGACCCCCCTGCTTCTGCGGGACTGCTTCGCGGTCGAGGCCTCGGTGGTCACCGACCCGAAGTCCGAGTCGCCGATGTGCATTCCCCACTCACCCATCCCTCCCGGAGACGATGGGGGGAGTTGACCGGGTGGGCCAGGCGGTGACCGGCCCCGGTCAGAGGATGCTGGCCGATCTGGGCGCCCGTCCGGTTATCAACGCCCACAACGATCTGACCGGCCTGGGCGGGAGCCTCCCCCGGGGACCGGTCCTCGAGGCGGTGGCGGCGGCCAACCGGTCATTTATCGAGGTCGAGAGGCTCTCCGACACTGCCGGCCGGGCGATTGCCGACCTGCTCGGGATCGAAGCGGCCCTGGTCACCCCCGGCGCCGCCGCAGCCACGGTGCTGGCCACGGCCGCCTGCATCACCGGGGGAAAGGACCATCTGGTGGCCCGGATTCCGGACACTACGGGACTCCGCCGGGAGTTCGTGGTCCAGGCCGGGAATCGGACCTTCTACGATCGCTGCCTGGAGGGGGCGGGGGGCCAGATCGTGCCGGCCGGAGACGAGACCTCCACCACCGCCGCCGACCTCGAGAAAGCCATCTCCGAGCGGACCGCCGGGATCTTCTTCTACGCTCCCGGCGCGCCCAACGTGGTCTCGTTCCAACAGATCCTCGAGATCGCCAAGCGCCACGACCTGCCAGTTATTGTGGACGCGGCCGAACAGGTCTATCCGCTCGAGAACTTCAGCAGGTACGTCCGGGCCGGGGCCGACTTCGCAACCTACAGCGGCAAGTTCTTCGGGGCCGGTTCGATGGCCGGCATTCTCACCGGAACCTCCGCCGGAATCGAGGCTGCCCGCAAGAACAGCTATCTGGCCTTCGAGGGACCCAACGTCCAGGCGTTCGGGAGGCACATGAAGGTGGGGCGCGGTGAGATTGTGGCGGCCTACGCCGCTCTGAAACAGTGGTTGGAGATGGATCACACAGAGCGGTTCCGCCGCTACCGGCGGCTCATGGACACCATGCGGGCACGGCTGGAGGGATTTTCGTTCCTGAGTTTCTCCTACGAGGACGGTTCGGCCACCGCGGATCCCAAGCCACCCGACTCCCTTCGAGTCAGGTTCGACCGTTCCCGCTCACCCAAGTCCCTGGCGCAGGTGGTGAAGGAACTGCACCAGGGAGATCCGTGCATCATCCTCCGGCCCCACTACCAGTGGGTCGACCCCGACCGGGACTCCCTCGACATCCGGGTCTCCACCCTGCAGGACGGCCAGGAGAAGATCATCGCCGACCGATTGGTGGAAATCCTGGGAGGATGAGGGGCAGATGACCCAACCCCAGGGGCAGTCTCCCCGGCAGGCGCCGATTTGGGAGCGCTATCGGCGGGCCGAGGCGATGCTGCATCGGAATGTCAAGTCGCTGGTGTTCAACCTGGAGACGACGGTGCACTGGCTGGCCGACTCCAGCGCCTTCTGGTACTGCTCCGAGTCGGCCTCGGGTCATCGGTTCATGCTGGTCGACGCCGGGAGCGGCCGCCAAAGGGAGGCGTTCGATCAGGGACGGGTGGCTTCGGCTTTGTCTGCTGCCCTCGGCAGCCGAATCGAGCCCCTCCGGCTCCCCTTCCAGGACTTCAAGTTCACTTCCGACGGCGCCCGCATCCGCTTTGAGATCGACGACCGCCGATGGGAGTGCGCCCCGGATGGCTCCTCGCTGCGAAAAATCGGTCCCGTGGCGGCCACCGGGAATGGGAGCGTCTCTCCTTCGGGGAGGTACGAGGCGACGATCGAGTCCGGCAACCTGGTGCTTCTCGACCACCGGGACGGCACGTCTACCTCCCTCACCGACGACGCCGAGCCGGCCCATGGTTACGGGTCGTCGCCGGAGGGCCGCAACTCGGCGGTCACCGACCGCCTCGCGAACCGCGCCCCACCGCCCCGGGTGCTCTGGTCTCCCGACGAGCGACACCTCCTGACCCACAGGCTCGACGAGCGGCGAGTGGGGACCCTGCACCTCCTGCAGGGCGCCCCCCCGGACGGGTCGCTCCGCCCTCGCGTTCACACCTATCGGCAGGCCCTGCCGGGTGACGCCGAGTTGCCGCTGGCCCACCTGGTCTCCTTCGAGGTCGAGACCGGCCGGCGCACCGATCTGGGGTGGGACCCGCTCGCCTCGCCGTTTCTAACTCCCATCGAGTTGAACCACGTCTGGTGGGCCACAGGCTCAGACGCCATTTTCTTCCTTCACTGGGACCGCCACCGCCGCTCGGTCCGACTGGTCTCTGCCGACCCGTCCACCGGCCGGTGCACGGTGGTGGTGGAGGAGGAGAGGGAGACGCCGATCGACCTCAACGCTCTCTACTACGGCGCTCCCAATCTCTGGGTGAGCGGAGACCGCCGGGAGATCATCTGGTATTCCTCTCGTAGTGGATGGGGTCACCTCTACCTGCTCGACGGCCAAGGCCATCCCATCCGGCAGCTGACCGGCGGGGAGTGGGCGGTGACGGACTTGGTGAGGGTCGACGAAGACACCCGGACCGCCTTCTTCATGGCCTCCGGAAGGGAGGACGGCAGGGACCCGTACTACCACCACCTCTACGCGGTGAGCTTCGATGGGGGTGCGCCCAGGCTCCTCACTCCCGAGGACGCAGAGCACGGCGAGTGGCCTCCCTGGGTGGACTTCTCACCCGACGGACGGTCCTTCGTGGACCGCTTCTCGCGAATCGACCAACCGCCCAGGACGGTCTTGCGAAGATCCACGGGCGAACTGGTCGCGCAGGTTGCCGAAACCGATGTCTCGGCGCTCCTGGCCACCGGGTGGAAATACCCCGAGCGGT
The DNA here is from genome assembly GCA_965220995.1 of Acidimicrobiia bacterium. Taxonomy (GTDB): domain Bacteria; phylum Actinomycetota; class Acidimicrobiia; order Spongiisociales; family ZC4RG35; genus Bin76. The sequence goes on from CBDCRL010000004.1 coordinate 212,114, forward strand.
TCACTGTGAAGGCAGGCGACGGAGAGACCGACCTGCACGGGATGATCGTCCTGCCCTACGACTTCGATCCCGCCCGCAAGTACCCGGTGATCGAGAGCATCTACCCGGGACCTCAGGCCACCAGGACCCCCCGCGCCTTCACCGATGTGGTGGGGGAGAGCACCCGCGGTCTGGCCGACCTGGGATTCGTGGTGTTCACCGTCGACGGCCGGGGAACGCCGGGGAGGTCCAAGGCCTTCCTGGACGCGGGATACGGGGCCTCCTGGGAGTCCGGATGGCTGGCCGACCACGTGGCGGTACTCACCCAACTGGCCGACGAACGACCCTACCTCGATCTCGACCGGGTGGGTATCTACGGTCACTCGGCGGGTGGGTACGCGGCGGTGCGGGCCATGCTGCAGTACCCCGACATCTACCGGGTGGGTGTTGCGTCGGCGGGCAACCACGACCAGGCGCTCACCAACGTCACCTGGGGAGAACGCTGGATCGGTCCACTCCCGGGACCCGGCTGGAACACCCAGGCCAACCGGACCCTGGCTCACAACCTCCAAGGAAGGCTCCTCCTGGTAACCGGCGACCTCGACGACAACGTCAACCCGGCCGCCACCCTGCAACTCATCGACGCCCTGGTCGAAGCCAACCGGGACTTCGACCTCTTGGTGCTACCCAACCGCAACCACGACTTCGCCGGAACCTGGGGCACCTGGAACGAAGACCCCTACTTCACCCGCCGCCGCTGGGACTATTTCGTGGAACACCTCATGGGAAAAACACCACCCCGGGGATATCGGGTAGGCAACCTGTAGCTAAACCTGCTTTTCTTCCAATGCCGTAGACCAGCTGTCCCCCATGTTGGAGATATCGTGGGTTAGCGCCAGTGACCGAGTTTCCCCTGCAACCTCGCAAAGCCGGCCAACCGATCCGCTGCTTCGTTGAGGAGATGACCCTTGTGACCCCTGACCCATTCCCATTCGATGTCCTTCCCGATCAGGAGTTCATCAATCTGGTCGATCAGGTCTGAGTTTTTGAATGGGCGGTTGTTGGCTTTGCGAATGCCGTCCTTTCGCCACCCGTTGAGCAAGTCAGTGAAGATGTTCAGCACGAATGTGCTGTCTGCTTGGATCAAGAGCGGCCGGTCAGGATGCGATTTGAGCACCATCAGCACAGCCATCAATTCCATGCGGTTGTGGGTTGTTGCCGGGTCGTTTCCCCACGCCCAGGTCCCCTCGCAGGTGACCCATGCCCAGCCGCCTTTTCCCGGCCGGGGGTTGTCCGCCGACCCGTCTGTGGCTGCCGTCAGTCTTGACATCACTCGATTCCAGAGCCTAGCCCAAAGGCCGTCTCGACCGTGGTGATCGTGTGCTGGTCGCGCAGTCGGCAGGCCGGAAGTTGGGAAGCGAAGAGTCCCTTCCCCCGGATCGCTTCCTCAAGGGATCGTGTGTCGAGCCATCGTACCGGCACAACCATTTCGGTGAGTTCCGGATCGTCGGAGGCCGCTCTCTTCCCCCAAGCCATCATGGGTTCCGGTTGATTGAGAAGCGACTGATGTTCGCCGTTGACCTGGACACTGGCATCTCGGGCGGGGATCATTTCGCCGGTGACCTCGCCAATGCCAACATAGCCGACCTGGCCGACATACGCGAACACGCGGTGTCCCGGTTTGAGGTGTCGGAGCGGTTTCCAGTACCAGGATCCACCGCCTGCGTTCAGGAATCCGTACTTCTCTGCTATCAGCCAACGTTCGGGGTCATCGGCTCGGCCGAGAATGGCGTAGAAGTCCCGACGGTTCCAGGGCCGACTCTTGCGGCGCGATGGTCGCCCTACCGAGACTTCGCTCGGCTCAGGATCAAGCAGCCACGTCCGAGCAAGGTAATCACGATCCTCGTCTCGGAAGTGGCGGAAGAAGACGGCGTTGATCGGCACGCCGTAGGAGTCTGCCAGGAACTCGATGATCCGATCAGATGTCGGGTCGAGTTCAGAGGCGATAATTGTGAACTGCTGGTCGGCATTGACCACGTCCGGAAGGGGACTTGCGAAGTGCTCGGCGAAGGCCTCACCAAGTCCGGTTTCACCGTCGTAGTGGTCGAGGTAGATTTGCTCAAGGTCATCAAGGCCGAGACCCTGCACCCAGGACCCGTAGTCGAGCGTTTGGGCTACAACGTCTCGAGGCGTCCGGTCCCGCTTGAGTTCCAGGACATGGACCCGACCATCCGCATCGAGAGCGAGGATATCCACATAACCTCCGTACGCGGTCCGTACCTGTCTTCCTACTACCAGAAGGTCGATCCCGGTCATACCAGGGTCCTCGGCGAGCATGTCCTCAAGCCGTTGCTCAAGATCGAGTGGCGACAACGGCAGTCGCCTTGGTCCGTCATCGGTCATTCGCCAGATCGCCATTTCCACTGCCAAGGGGATTCCTCTCTCAGGTGGAAAACATTATGCCACGGGGAAGCGACACCTTTTAAAAGCAGACACCGGGGATGCCGTCAGGGACAAACTACCTTGACGAGGCAACTCAATTACTAATGAAGCCATGTCCACGGGGACCGAACCCCAACCGTTCATCGGGGCTGGATGTCCTTCATCAACAGCATGAGGGTCATGTCGTCAACCGGGGAAGGCTCGAACCCGTAGTGGCGGTAGAAACCGGCGGCCCGGGAGTCCTTGGCATGGACCAGGACCAGCCGCAGCCCGGTGAGTTGAGCCACCTCCAGCGCTTTGAGAAGGAAATGTTTGAGTAGCGCCGCGGCCAGGCCTCTACCCTGGTGGTCGCGATCAACGGCCATACGACCGAGCAGCAGGGCGGGCAGAGGATCGGGCTGATTACGGGCAGCACGGGTCGTGGCCTCGGTGCGGGCCAATACCGCCGTGGCGGAGGCGTAGAAACCCACCACCCGGGTACCGTCGGTCACTACCCAGGTCCGGCTTGAACCCTCTCTCTGATTGCGTGACGCCCGACGTTTGAGCCAGTGGTTGAGAGACTCGGAGCCACAGTCGAATGTGTCTACGTCATGCCGGGAATCCAGCAGTTCCGGCCCCTGATACGGACTCACCCCGTTTCGAGTACCGAGTCCACGGCCAGCAACTCCGCGATCTTCGGCTTGGCTGTCGCCGGACGTTCAAGCACCTCCTGAAGCTTCTCCCAAGCCTCCGCGGACAGAGCGAAGACCTGACGGTCGGTCAGGTCTTCGACAGCAGAGGCGACTGCACGGCTGACAACGTATTCGCTCAGTGACATCCCGTTGGCGCTGAGCACCTGCCGCACAATGGTGTCCTGTGCCGGTGTGACTCTCAAAGTCCAACGCTTGGTCTTGGTGCTCATGAAGGCTATTGTACGTCGAACCGACGCACACTCCCAAGCGGCTGGGATCAACGGCGGTTTGCTTCGTCCGGAGAGACGGCAACGCCTACCAAGTCGAGATAGTGGATTACCACTGAAAGCAGAGGCTCGAATGACCAAAGAGGCCAAACTGCCTCTGATCCACCCGGGGGAGGTCCTCAACGAGGAGTTCCTCCGCCCCATGAACATCACGCAGTATCGGCTGGCGAAGTCCATCGGGGTGGATGCCAGGCGGATTCACTCGATCGTCCGCGGCGAGCGGGCCGTAACTGCTGAGACGGCTCTGCTACTGGCCGGCTTTTTCAGCAATTCCCCGCTCTTCTGGATGGGGTTGCAGAGCCAATACGATCTTGAGGCCACCCGAGATCGTCTGGCCGAGCGGCTTGACCGGATCACCGAACGGCGCCAGGTGTCGGCAGCGGGTACTCGCTACAGCCTCTCCCTGGCGAACGACGAGCATCTGCAACGAACCACAAACCGGCTGCGGCGGTCAACGGCTGAGTCGGCCCAATCGTGACATTTGGACGCCCAGGCCAAAGATGCGGAATGGGAAGAGCCGCTTGTCCAGGGACGAAGGTTCCCGGAGAGCTTATAACCTTCGAAGGGAATTGACTACCACCAGGCCGGCATGCCGCTGGACAGACTGACCTTAGCGCTCGACCGCCACTTCCTACGTCTGCAGAAACGGGGGACGACCAAGGGCGGAGAACCGGTGATCAGACAGGTAGTCCGCGCCGAGCGGGACCGAGGGCCCAGATATCTGTTGGAAGGCCAGGGGCAACGGGCTTTCATCCGGATGAACTCCAACTCCTACCTGGGATTGGCGTTGCATCCCGAGGTGATCCGCGCCGAGGAGGCCACCGCCCGGGCGATGGGGACCGGGCCGGGTGCGGTCCGGTTCATCGCCGGCACTCACGCCCCCCATGTGGCCTTGGAGAACTCCCTGGCGGCCTTCCACGGACGCGACGCCGGAATGATCTTCTCATCGGCATACGCGGCCGTGATGGGAACCCTGGTCTCCCTCATAGACCCGTCCACCGCGGTGATCTCCGACGAACTGAACCACAATTCCATAATCAACGCGGTCAGCCTCGGCCGGCCCCGGATCAAATCCGTCTATCGGCATCTGGACATGGCGGCTCTCGATCATCAACTCGCCCAAGCGGCCGGGCGGACAACGCGGGCGATAGTCGTGACCGACGGCATCTTCTCCATGCGCGGCGACCACGCTCCGCTGAACGAGATCATGGAGATCGCCCGTCATCACGATCAGAGCTTTCCCGAGAACGTGGTGGTGGTCGTGGACGACTCCCACGGTGTCGGCGCTTTCGGCCCTACCGGCCGGGGCGCCGAAGAACACACCGGTGGCCCCCCTGCCGACATACTGATCGGTACCTTGGGCAAGGCATTGGCGGTCAACGGGGGATACGTGGTCTCGACAGACCCGGTGATCCGTTATCTGCGGGAGACGTCCCCCTTCTACATCTACTCCAACCCGATCACAGCCGCCGAGGCAAGCGCCGCCCTTGCCGCCCTGGGAATATTGGACAGTCCCGAAGGGCAGTCGCTGCTGGATCACCTGAGAGACCTCACCCGCCGCTTCGAATCCGGCCTGGTGGAACTGGGTTGTGAAGTCTTACCGGGCGAGCACCCCATCGTCCCTCTCATGCTTCGGGACACCGACGAGACCCGCCGTGTCGTCCGGGCGCTCTTTGACGGCGGCGTCCTGGCCACCGGCCTCACCTATCCCGTGGTTCCCAGAGGCGACGAGGAAATCCGCCTCCAAGTCAACGCCGACCACACAACGGCCGACCTCGAACGCGTCTTGTCGGTCCTGGCTGCTGCGCTGGGCCAGAGGTCAGTGTAAAGACGAGGCGCCCGACTGAAAGATCCCATCCTGATCGGGTTCTGGTCGCGGATGTATTGTATTGACCGTCGTTTGTCCGGGAACTTTCGCTGATCACCATCACAACCAGGCGAAAACCCGTAATAGGGACTGAACTTGGGGTTGGTCAGAAAGGGTCTCAGAGCAATGGGTGCTACTATGCAGTACCCATCCCATAAGGGTCTTGCGAAGGGAGCCCTGATCCTCGCAACTCTGGACATTGCCTTGATGGGTTCTGGTGGCTCTCGGGTCTGGATTTCAACCGGGACGGCGAAGACGGCGACCATTCACGGAAGTCCCATGTTCCACATGAGAAGAGACACCGGTGCCATACAGTTTTGAACCCGGCCGAATGTACAGGATGCCGACCCATTTCGGCCCGAGCCTGGGTCCCCGACAGGGGGTGGATGGAAACCGGTACGCGAACACCGGCAGTCCCAAAAAGACGGTGCATTCGGTCAGCTTTCTCACCACGGCTGAAGCGTTGGACAGGTTACTTCCGCCCGGACTCGCACTCTCCGGTGAGCCGGTCGTCACCGTATCGGCCAGCTACATCACTGACATTGAGTGGCTGGCGGGGCGCGGATACAACACGCTCGGGGTCACTTGTCCGGTTGTCTTTCGCGGTGAACGGGCTGACACTTCGGGCTCTTTCCTCATGGTGCTGTGGGAGAACCTAACTGACCCGATAATCACCGGCCGGGAGGAATTGGGTTACCCGAAGATCTACGGGGAACTTCCCGAGCCGCGTCGTTTGAACGGTACGGTAAGTTGCAGCGCGGGTTGGCTCGGACACCGGTTCATGTCGATGACGGTTCGTGAGCAAACCAGGCTGGACGACCGCGAGATGGCCGACTTGGCCGTGAACCAACCGGGTGTTCTTCTCTACAAATACATGCCTCGAACCCAGTACTGGGGGGAACATGATGTCGGGTACTTCACGTTTACGCCTCCTCCCGATCTGAGTCCCTATCTCAAAGGAGCCTGGACCGGGGAAGGGTCCGTGTCTTTTCATGAGTCGACGTGGGAGGACCTGCCGACGCTATTCAACCTTGTCAACGCGCTGGCGTCCCTGCCGATTCTTGAGACGCGACCCTCGCGAACGTTGATGACGGTTGGAGGCGGCGATTACAGTTCTCAACAGATTCTGGAATAGCCGCCAACAGTTGCAGAACTGACATGCCTTGCAACCCCGAAGCGCTCAGGGCTGCACGGTTCGCCCTCCACTGGAATCCACCCATACCTGTCAGGGCCGCTAGAGCGCCCTGAGCTTGGGATCCAGGAGGTCTCTAATGCGGTCTCCGATAAGGTTGAAGGAAAGCACCACCAGCCCTATCGCGGCGCCGGGGAATACGGAAATCCACCAGGCCGACCGGATCAGGTCGCGCCCTTCGGCTACCATGCCACCCCAGGTTGGCGTCGGCGGAGGAACACCGGCGCCGAGGAAACTCAAGGTGGCTTCCACCGTGATGGCCCAACCGATCTGCAGGGTGGACAGGACGATCACGCTGTTGAGCACGTTGGGCAGCAGGTGTGAAGCCATTATCCGCAGGGGCGATCCTCCCGCCACTCGGGCGAGCGCAATGAAGTCGCGCTCCTTCAAGCTGAGAACTTCCCCTCGTACCAGGCGGGCATAGCGCGCCCACAGGATGAGGGCCATCACCGATACGACAACCATGACACTCGGGCCGACTGTGACCGCGAAAACCAGGGCCATCAAGATTGCGGGAAAGGCAAGCCAACCATCGACCAGCCGCATGATCACCGTATCAATCCAACCTCCGAAGTAGCCGGCGATGGAACCGAGGGTCGTCCCGATGGACCCCGCCAGCAGGACGGTGCCTGCGGCAACGGCCATAGACACCTGAGCGCCCTTGATGATCCGACTGAGGATGTCGCGGCCCAGGGTGTCGGTCCCCAGGGGAAACTCCCAGCTCCCTCCTTCGGAAAAGACCCATCCCTGACGGGCGTGGGCCAAGTGCAATTCGTCGGGTCCGTGCGGAGCGATGAAGTCCGCCGATAAGGCGGCCGCCACGGCCAACAGGACAATCAGAAGAGGAAGCATGGGAAGGCTGCGCCGGACCGTGCCCAACCCGATCCGTACCTTGCCAAAGAACTCAGACACTACGAATCCGCGGATCGATTACCGCATATGAAAGGTCTACCAGGAGATTGGCCAAGACGATTAGCGCCGCCCACAGAATGACCACAGCCTGCAGCACCGGGAAGTCCCTCCATACCACTGCTTCAAAGGCGAGCCGACCCAAACCCGGCCAGGCAAAGACGACTTCTGTCGTGACCGCAGCAGCTACCAGAACACCGTACATGAGCACCACGAACGTCACGACCGGAATCAAGGCATTTCGGAAGGCGTGTCCCCACACAACCCTCATCTCGCTCGCACCCTTGATACGAGCAAGCTTGGCGTACTCGCTGTCCAACACTTCAAGCATGGCCGACCGCATCAGCCTCGTGATCCCGGCGCCGGTGAACAGGCCCATCGTTGCGGCGGGAAGCAACAGATGCTGCCAGGTGCCCGAACCCTGCGCCGGCAACACCTGCCATCGGACCGAGAACAGAATGATCGCCAGGACACCGGTGAAAAAAGGCGGAAGTGATTGACCCAGAACGGCCAGGCCCATTGCGGCGCGATCTATGATCGTCCCGCGCTTGACTGCTGCAAGGACACCGAGAGGAAGGCTGAATGCGACCATGAAGAGAAGTGACGTGCTGACCAGCAGGACCGAGTTGGCAAGGCGGTCCACAACCAGTTCAAGAACAGGCAGCTTGGTCCGTATCGACTTGCCGAAGTCGCCCTGGATCACATTGCCCAAGAAGGTGAGATACTGAGTTACGAGCGGCTCATCCAACCCCAACTCATTGATCAGTTGCATCCGCTGTTCGGGCGTCGCTTCCACCGGTAGCAGTACGTCCACCGGATTACCGGTCGATTGGCTCAACGCGAATACAACCACGCTGACGCCGAGGAGGGTAACCACCGCCTGTAGCGCACGACTTGCGATGACTCTTGTCATTACCGGAGTCTGTCGGTACTCGACCCGGGCGCCGGAGTCATGCTTTCCCACCTCGAGCCAGATATCTGCCGCCCGGGTTGTCCAACACCTCACCTTCCGACACCGCCAAGCGCCCACGCCGCACCACGTACTTCGGGAACCCTCTGGATGTAAGCCCTGTGTAGAGCGAGTAGTCCGCGCGACCGTGCAGAGTGTCCGGCCCTATCTCACGGGGTTCTCCTTCAATCGGGACGATCGCAAAATCGGCGTCGGCGCCCACCCGTATGGCGCCCTTTCGAGGGTAGAGACCGTAAGCCTTGGCGGCGTTCGTTGCGGTCAGCTCCGCCAGCCTGCATATGTCGAATCGACCCGTCTCAAAGCCGAGGGCGTACGCCAGCGGTAGCAGGGCCTCCGACGACGTGATGCCACCATACGGGGCGTCGAATATGGCCGGTGTAGCTTGCTTCATAGCCTTCGTGCGAGATGAATGATCGCTTGAGAGTAAGTCGACGTGCCCCGCGTCGACGGCGTTCCATACTGCAGCCACATCCTCACTTCTGCGAAGCGGGGGGCCTATCTTCGCCAGGGAACCGTGCTCGAGGAGGGCGTCCTCGGTCAATAGGAGGTAGTGCGGCTGCGTCTCGCTCCATACCCGCACCGAAGTCGCACCGCCCTTGAGCTCGGAGAGCACGCGAACGGTCTCGGCTGCGGACAGGTGAACAAACAGCAGATCGCAGCCGGTGAGTTCGGCCAGCGCGGCTGCACGGAACATACCTTCGGCTTCCAGAATCCCCGGCGAGCACCGCAGATAACCCGCCAGGTCATTCGGGTCCCGTTTGTATTCGATGTCGTGGTAGTACTTGGTCGCTCTCCCGTTCTCGGGGTGTATCAGGAGCAGAGCATTGTGGGAGGCCACCGCCACCATCAACTCGACCAGTTCGTCATCCTCCAACATGGCGCCACGCACGTAGTACCCGAGAAAGGCCTTGTATGTGGTCACGCCCAACCCGACGCCTTCGTCAATCACCTCGGTCAGCGGATCTCCCGGAAGGCACAGAGCGTTGATGGCGAAGTCGACCGCGGAATGCTCGCTCCCGAACCGGATTTGATATTTGACGGTGTCGATCAATCCCATCCCGGATGCACGGCTGACATAGGCTCCGACCGTCGTGACGCCGCCCATGAGAGCCGCATCGGTCGTCTCCTTCAGGTCCTCTGCGAGAGGGTCCATCGTGTGGGAACCACCCACCGACGTGTGAACATGCGGATCAACCACGCCGGGCAGCACCCATGCTCCGCGGGCATCCACCACCGGACCACCGGAAAAGCCGGTTCCGATCGACTCGATGGACCCGTCGACCACGAGGATGTCCGCGTCGACAACGCCCGCTTCTGTCACAACGCGCCCGCCTTTGATGATCACGGTGGCGTCATCCGAATCCCCGGACACATCGGGCGTCGGGTGTGGCCCCGGCCTTGTAGGTGGCGACGGAGGCGCCGAACCAATCTGAACCCGTACCGTCGTAGACCCTGCCGTTCCTGATGAGAGTTTCGACCATCAGGCCCAGGACCCGGGAGTGGTTGGGCGGTGGCGATCCATCTCCGGAAATAGCCAGGCTCATCCGACCAGACCTCCTGTTCAGGATGGGAAACCTACCTCAATGTGAGTTGAGAATAGTGGTTCCATGAGCTCTCATACCGGCTCTGAGGTGGCCTTTGTGTTCGGGTCAAACCTGGTTCACGGCTCGATCCTCGCGGGTATTCCCCAGGGCGGATGCGTCCTGGCCGGGTCAGGTCTGCTGATTGCGACTGCTCACCTCCACTGCCAGCACCAGACCGGCTGCCACAAGCACCATGCCCGCGGCGGTCACCCACGCGAAACGGTATGAGAATTGATCGATCAAAAGACCGAAGAATGCCGGCCCGATACCGCCTCCGACGTAGAACCCGATCTGGGTCACCCCTGTGGCGCGAGCGGGAGCTCTCAGATTCCGGTCAACCACCGCGTGCGCCAGAAGCCCCGACCAACCCATGACCCCGCCGAACGCGGTCATGGCGCCGATGAGGACTAGCGTTGGTTGCTCCGTGCTGAGCAGCAAATACCCTAAGCTGCCGACAGTCAGAAGTCGCACAATGCCGACGTAGCCCTGGGTTGATCGGCGATCGGCCAGCCATCCCCACATGACTCGCATGGCGACAGCCGAAGCGCCGCCGGCGGAGAGTAGGAACCCGGCGGAAGCTGCGCCGATGCCCGTTGCGACTGCGAAGGAGACCAGGAAGGCGCTGAGCGCGGAACCGCTGGCCATCGCCAGAATGGTCGCCAATACCAGCACGATGAGTTCTTTCGGGGGACTGCCTCCGTCATCTCTTGCAGGAGGGCTTTTGAACCCGGTGAATGATTTCGGCAGCCATACCCACAGGAGGGTCGCGCCGCCTGCCGCGATGGCGAAGGCCCAGCGCCATCCGATCGTCACGGCAACCGTCGGCACCGCCAATCCCGCCACTAGGGCGGCGAGCGGAATGGCAGCGTGCTTGATGCCCAGTACCGTGGCCCGGTTGCCGGCCGGCACGGTTCGGGTGATGAAGAGATTCGTGGAAGTCTGCGCCAGTGCGAACCCCAGCCCGGTTCCGATCAGGAAGCCTGCGTACAGCACGGGACTTCTCCCGCCCAGGGCGATACCGACCAGGGATAGGAGAGTGAGAGTCACAGCCCATCGCAATGACATCTCCGGGCGTCGCTCGGCAACTCGGCCCAGGGTGGGCGACGCCAAGGCAGAACTGGCATGGAAAGCGCTCAGCATTATGCCGAACCCGGCGGGACCGAGACCGAATTCGGCGCGAATCTGAACACCCATGGCGCCGGTCAGGAATACCGGTACGGCACCGAGCGCCACCACGCTTGAGGCGACTGCCGTAACCCGGGCCCGCCTCATTCAAGCACGGCGAGGGTACTGATGGCGTACCGTTGGGGTCCGGTCACACCGCAGGCGCGATGCCGATTCACGACCGTACACCCTCTTCGTGTGAGGGTGACACAAGACGCCCCAAGGATTTCACTCCATGTGGTTGGCGAAGTAGACCCGCTCGGCGGTGGCCCCCAAGACCGAGGCCATTTCGTCGGCGTTCAGAAAGCGCCCAAGGTACTCCCGCAGGTACCCGAAGACGTTGGAATAACCTTCCCAATCCGAGCAGCGAGGATGGTCGGAACCGACCATTAACCGATCCGGCCCGAAAGCATCCACAGCCATGTCGATGAAGGGCGGGATCGCGTCAAAGTCATACGGTGGACTGCGGTGAGGGACCGGTCTGGGAACGAACTCGCCAAGTCCCGGCAATTTCAAATAGACGTTGTCGTAGCGACTCAGCACCAGGATCCGCTTGAAGTCGGCATAAGGAGGATCCGGGTCATTGGCGACGAACCCGAGGTGTTCGACGACAAATGGCATCTGCGGAAAGCCTTCCACCAATCCGGTGAATTCATCGGACACGAATCCCTTCATGGCATCAGGGCCATGAAGAGCCCACAGGTCCACCAGCATGCCCAACGCGTTCGCCTTCTTCCAAACCGCGAGCGGATCTTTGCCTGCCGACCTCTGCATCGGTGTGAGCCGGACCCCTGTCACACCCAGGCCGGCCCAGTATTCGAGCTTCTCCAGGCAGTCCGGTGCGGATGTGTCGACCGCGCCCACGACGGCAAACCGCCCCGGGAATCGATCGGAACACTCGACGAGATAGCTGTTGTCATAGTTGGTGGACAGCTGAACCAATACAGCTTTGTCGACATCGGCTCGCCCCATCTGAAACAGCAGTACCTCAACCGGTTCGAACCATGTGTCGAGCACATGGCAGTGGGTGTCCACGGTGAGCATCGGAGTGACTATTCAGGTCACCAGCCCTGCGCGAGGAAGTCGATCAGTGTCTTGTCGGCCGCGGCATAGAGGCAATCCACCCCGGCGCCTTCGTAGGCGCGCAGCCGCTCTCTCACCTCATCTTCGTTCCCGTAACATCCGATGTTCTCGATGATCTCGTCGGGAACGAGCTTGGACGCCTCCACGATGGAGCTTGGGCTCGCCGGCCAACCGCCCACTACCTCTCGGATTCGATCAGCCAACTCCGGTTCGATTCCGGTGGGTCCCGCAACGTGTGCCTGCTGCGCGATGAACTGGGTGACGATGACCTTGTCCTTGGCGATGGCGGTCGGCTTGTCGTTTGTGAGGCGGATGGTGCATGGCTGCACGATATCCACGTCGTCGAGGCTGCGGCCTGCCGCCTCGGCCCCCACCCGTACCTGCTCTACCTCGTCCCGCGTGGCCTCAACCGTGTGACTGCTGTTCAGGACCACACCGTCGGCAATGCGACCGGCCAGTCTGAGCATCTGCGGTCCGACGGCGGCCAGGTAGATCGGAACCTGGTGCGGACCGGTTGCGTTGTGGTCGAGGAACACATCGTCGAGCCGTACATATTCGCCCTCATAGGTGACCGGCTCCCTGCGTTCCAGCAGAAGTCGAATAGCTTCGAGGTATTCACGAGCCGCTCGGATGAGTTTGGTCCCGCGGTCGATGCCGACCTTGGTGGCGATCGGGTCCCACCATACGCCCAGACCGAGGATCATCCTGCCGGGCGCCAGGAAGTCCAGGGTGGCAAGGGTCTGTGCGATCAGGGCCGGATTGCGAGTAAACACGGGTAGCACTCCGCATCCGACCCTGATCCTCTCCGTGCTCGCCGCATATACGGCCATCGGAGTTATCGCATCAGTGGTGAGACGCCCCTCGGCAATCCAAATACAATCCACACCGGCGTCATCAGCGTATTGAGCCAGATCGACATTGTTGCGAATTCCGGCGCCCGGCAGCTTGATTCCGAATCTCTTGGGTATGTCCTTCATCAGGCTGGGTTTTTCAAGCTCAACGGTGACTGGTTGTCATGGCCGGAGGGTCTCGAAGTTCACCGCCGCTATAGAACCGTTGGTTGGTGTCCAACTGCCTATCCGGGGACCCTTACCCCAGATCATGTCGGTAGTGGCGATGGGAAGCACCGCGTAGGTGTCGTAGATCAGGCTGACGGCGCTGCCGGCCAGTTCCGCTCTCCTCCCCGGGTCAACTTCAGATCGGTATTGGCTGTAGATGTCGTCGAGTCCAGGATCGCCGAAGGCCGCGTAAAAGCCACCGACGTCCTTGCTGATCACCCCGATCCTCAGGGCGTTTTCCGTGGTCGTCCCGGCTGTGACGAACCAAAGGTGCGTGAAGGGCTCGGTGAAGTACGGGGCTTCCAGGAAATTCGGGCGGATGGTGGCGAAGTCGGTGGGCCTCAACTGCGGGCTGAGCCCGGCTATGGTCCAAAAGGCCGCAACAGCTTCCTGTATCCGCGGGAACTCCGGCGTTGCGCCGAACGCGTATTGGTACATCGTGATCTCCTGGCCGACCAGCCCCAGATCTTGAATTGCTTGCGCGGCGGCCGCGGGATCGTACGCGTATGGAGTCAGGCTGGGGTCGTGCCCTTCCTGGCTCGGAACCGCTGCGAAACTGGCGGCCGGAGTGGCTGTCCCCTCGGGGTAGATAGCGGACACGATCGCTGCGACATCAACCGCTTTGATCAGAGCTTCGCGGGCAGCCTGGTTGTGGTAGAAGAACTCGGTCTTCCAGGGCATACCAAACGCCATGCTCAATGTCTGGACGCGTTTGGGCCCGGCTATCTCCAGGCCGGCCGCCAGCACGTCGGGGGCCGTGAACGGGTCCATCAACGCAAGGTCGGCGTCTCCGCGCTCGAGCAGAGCCAATCGGCTGGTCGCTTCGGGAGCGAGGACTATGCGAAGAGTCTCGAATCCGGGTACCCGGTCGGGGTTCCAATACTCGGTGTTCGCCTTGAACTCGACGAACTCTCCGATGGCGCGATCACTGAAGACATAGGGTCCGCTCCCGAGCGGATTGGCGTTGAACCCGTCGGCGCCTCCCACTGCTTCCCAATGGTGTTTCGGGATGATGGCAAGAGTGTCATTCACCCTGGTCAGGTCGCGGAGGAACAGGGCGTTCGGCTCTTTGAAGGTCACTTCCAGGCTGTATGTGCCCGTGACAACGGCAGAGTCGAGGTTCTTCTGCATCTTTCCACAGGAGGTGCAGGCAGCGTTCTCGCCCGCGTACAACTCGAAACTGAAGGCGACGTCCTCGGCGGTGACCTCCACACCGTCGTGGAATGTCATGCCCTCGCGGAGTGTGATTGTCCAAACCTTGGCGTCCGGGGAGGATTCGACAGCCGTGGCTGCACCGGTTTCGGTGGTCGGGTTTCCGTTGGCGTCCATACCCAGGAGGAAATCAAAGGAGTTGCCCCAGTACGGCAGGTCGGGGTTGGAGGACCGGGTCGGATCAAGGAGTTCATTGCCGAAGGTTGGTATCGCCACGGTCACGGTCCCCGTGGGAACAGCTTCCGGTGCGCCAAGGGTGGTAGTGGTGGCCGGCGCCGCGGTCGTTGTGGTGGCCGGCGCCGCGGTCGTGGCGGGCGATTCTTCGGTTGTGGCCTCCGCCGCGGTGGTAGGTGCAGCGGTGGTCGGCGTCTGGGTTTGGGCGGTTGTAGTGGCGGCGGCGGTCGCGGGCGGGTCCGTATCATCGCCTCCGCAAGCAGCGACTATAACCAGGAGTGCGCACAGGAGAGACAGGTACCGTCTCATGATCAGTTCTCCATTTCGGGATCTCGGGTCAACCGAACCCTAACAGCAGCAGTCGGATCCTGCCTGTACACGATGCTTCTATTTTTTCCAAATCGGTATTCAACCGCTTTTCGAAGATACTCACTTGAAAAACCGGGGAAGCCGGTGTTGGTATCGGATCATGGTCCTGGCGCCAGGCGGGTCGGAGTCGGTGTACCGCCGTGCTCCCGTGTGTCCTGTGCTGTTGGTGGACCGGCTCTCGATAACCCGTCGGCATCGGCGTTTTTGACCGTCGTTGGGTGCGGTGAACAGCAAGGTGTTGGCGATGATCCCGGGCCGCACGAAGCCGTCTCTGGCCAGGTTCCATGCGGTCGCGTCCGGTGGCTCCGTTGGGTACTATCGGCGTATGCCCCAGTGCAGCTTCGCTGTGATTCTGCCGAGTAATCACATCAGGGAAGCGATTCCTTTGGCCAAGTTGGCCGACGCCGAGTCTGTTGATTCGCTCTGGACCATTGAAACGCGGCTGACAGGAGATGCGATCACCCCACTTTCGGTGTACGCAGCCAATACAGCCCGGATCCGCGTGGGTACGGCCGGGCTACCGATTTGGACGCGGCATCCCGCCCTGATTGCACAGACATTCGCGACGCTTCATGCGCTGGCGCCCGGCCGGGTAGTACTCGGTCTGAGCGCCTGGTGGGACCCGTTGGCGACTCGCGTAGGTCTCAGCCTGAATAAGCCCGTCAGAGCCATGCGGGAGGTCATCGAATCGATCCGACTCCTTTTTACTGCAGATGGTCCCGTAAGTTATGCCGGCGAATTCGTTCGGCTACGGGACGTTCGGCTGGAGAACCGGCCTGATGACACGCACAAGATTCCCATCTACATAGGCGCAGTAGGTCCTCAGCTTCTGCGTTTGGCTACCCGCGTGGCGGATGGCATCGTGTTGAACGGCGGTCACACCGTGGCGGTAACCCGCCGCGAGGTCCAGGTCATCCGCGAGGAAGCGAAGAGGATAGGCCGCCCCTATGACGAGATTGACATTCTCAAGATGCTCCGGGTCCGTGTCGATAACAACAAGGAGAGGGCGATTGCAGGACACAAACCGGAAGTTGCGCGGTACATTGCCGAACAAGCTCATATCGCCCGGTCCTCTGAAGCTGATCCTCGGCTGGTAGCCCGCCTCAGATCGATGATGTCCTGGCCTTCATCCGAGAGCGAGGCCATAAGGGCAGCAGACCTGATCCCAGATGGTCTAGTGGAAAGCCTCGGGTGTTACGGTGACCACCAGGAAGTGCGCGCCAGGATCCGTGAGTACATGGCGGCCGGAGTCACGATGCCTCTGCTGGTACCCGATAACATCACGTATATGCGCCGAGCGGTAGACCTGATGTTGGAAGGCTGGTGACATGATGTATTCACGCTGCACACCGCGCCGGAAAAGTACGGTCGACTAGCCATCCACGGACGCCGTACCAAAGAGCACCACCGTGCTTGAAGTCACCAACCTTCAGGTCCATTTCACAACGAGGCAGGGAACCGGCCGAGCCGTCGACGGTGTGTCCTTTAAATTGGAGCGAGGCGAGACGTTGGGGTTGGTGGGCGAGTCGGGATGCGGCAAAAGTATCACCGCCCTCTCGATCATCGGACTACATCCAAGGCCTGCCTCAAGGGTGGTTGGCGGTGAGATAGAACTGGACGGGGAGTCCATTTTCGGTCTTTCGAATCGGGAGATGCGTAAGGTTCGAGGAGAACGGATTTCGATGATTCTCCAGGACCCCTTGACCTCGCTGAATCCCGTTCTCACGATTGGCAAGCAGGTGGGCGAACCGCTGCAGTTGCATCGCAACATGGACAGGTCGGCGTCCCGCAATCGGGTGATCGAGTTGCTCAGCCGGTTACACATCCCCGAACCCGAGTCGAAGCTCGATGATCATCCCCACCAGTTCAGCGGTGGAATGCGTCAGAGAGTGGTGGGTGCGATCGCGTTGGCCGCAGACCCTGATCTGCTCATTGCGGACGAACCAACCACCGCGTTGGATGTTACGCTCCAGGCTGCATTTCTCGCTCATCTGAGGGCGATACAGAGAGAGCGAGGTCTTGCGATTCTGTTCATCACTCATGACTTCAGCATCGTCGCCAAGATGTGTGACAGGGTGGCTGTCATGTACGCAGGAAAGATTGTCGAGACCGGACCCACGGCTAAGCTGCTTTCCTCTCCGGAACACCCTTACACGCAAGCGCTCCTTGAATCCGTTCCGTCTGTCGACCGGGGCAGAAAGCGGCTCAATTCCATCAAAGGGAGTCCACCGTCTATCTACGATCTGCCCAAGGGATGCACTTTTGAACCGCGGTGCTCGTACGCCATGGACCGCTGCCGAGAGTCCTATCCTCTTCGGTTCGACATCGCCGACGATCACTCAGTGAGTTGTTGGCTGCTGGAATGAACCACCCCGACCCCATCATCGGCGTCAGAGACCTCAAGAAGCATTTTCCAGTTCGTAGTGGAACTCTGTTGCCACGGAAGGAGGGGAAGGTTGTTCGTGCCGTGGATGGTGTGACGTTCAACCTTCATGCACGAGAAACCTTGAGCCTGGTTGGAGAATCCGGATCAGGAAAGACGACCACTGCCCGCATGATCCTGCGGCTAATCGCCCCTACGTCCGGCCGTGTCGTCTTCGAGGGAGAAGACGTAGCGAAGCTACGGGGCGCCGAGCTAAAACACTATCGGGCATCGGTTCAGGCGGTGTTCCAGGACCCTTGGAGTTCTCTCAATCCCCGCAAACGAGCCGAATCGATCATTGCTGAACCGATAGTTATCAACCAACCGTTGCCAAAGGCGGAGCTGCAGGCCCGTGTTGAGGAGCTTCTTGCCGCCGTAGGACTCGGTCCCACTGTCATGAGGCTTTACCCCCATGAGTTCAGTGGCGGGATGCGTCAGCGCATCGCGGTTGCCCGTGCACTGGCGCTCAATCCATCCGTCATCATCCTCGACGAGCCTGTCTCGGCACTCGATGTCTCGATCCGGGCACAGATCATGAACCTCCTCCGTGATCTCCAAGAGAGCTTCCATATTTCGTATCTGCTCATCGCTCACGACCTGGCGACCGTCCGCTATTTGAGCGACAGAGTGGCTGTGATGTATCTCGGAAGACTGGTTGAGGTGGCGCCTTCCGAGGAGCTGTTCGAGAACCCGCTGCATCCTTATACCCAGGCGCTAATAGCCGGCTCACGATCGACGACCATGGTAGATGAAGAAGCAGCACGTCTTCTGGCTTCCGACATCCCCTCGCCTGCGAAGCCCCCTTCCGGCTGTGCCTTCTATGCCCGCTGTCCGGTCTCGGTTGCAGCAAGAAGCGACAACCCGATCTTCTACGAAAGAACCGTAACCGAAAGACCAGACCTCATAGAAGTCCGGCCTGGTCATCTGGTAGCCTGCCATCAATTCGATCCGACCGCCTAGCCGAGCGGGCTTGAGCGGATCGACCGATACTCCACCAACCCCAAGTCCGAGACGCCATTAGCATCGAATCTGTGATCGGATCCACCGGCCTGAAAGAGCACAGGGACTCATCGCCTCTCGGGGCCGCCGAACCGCACCAGGCGCCTGTCGGGAGGTTCTCGGACGTTCCCTCGGGACACGCCAACGAGGAGGACATCTATCTGGTCGTGCATCGCGGCGTCATCCGGGGCGCCTCGGCCGACACATACGGTCCCCTCCAAGCGGTGACCCGGGAGGAGATGGCCTTGTATTTGATCCGTCTGGCGGCGTTGGTGGGCATCGAAATTCCCCCGGCCGGCGATACGAGGTTCTCCGACATCGGTCAACTCCCCTATGAGTCCCGGGCGGCCATCGATCAGTTGACGACCCACCTTGAGATCTCATATGGGACCTCTGCCACCACCTTCAGTCCCTCCCAAGCCGTCACCCGCGGGCAGATGGCTTTGTTCCTGCAGCGTCTGATGAACCGGATTCCTCTTCTCCAAAAGCGGGGACGGACGCCTGATGACGTGATACACAAAATGCAAGTCTCGGAGGCGGGGACGCCATTCACCGACCTGGGCATGGTCACGGTCGGTACCTATAACGCCATAGGTCAGCTATACCTATTGGGTGTCGCTTCGGGCATTTCATCCTCTGTCTATGGACCTTCGGTCCTGATCACCCGCGCGGCTCTGGCCGGATTCATAGCAAGAGTCTTGGAAGTAGTTGAAGGAGAGAGGGAGGATGAGATTTCAGGCGGATCCCGGGGGAGGGACGTCGCAGGCGCCGCTCTCACCGGCCACAGCCGAAGGAGCGCCGCTCACCATTTTGACCGGTACGATCCCGACCCTCTGGACGAGGAAGCGGAGCGTATAGACAAGGAGGGTCCCAGGGGACCGTACGAGACTGTCTTCTACGTCCCGCATCAGCAGGAAGACAGGCTGGTGGAGTTCGACCTGCTGACTGCGACGGTGGACGACATCATCGCCAGATGCGGTTATTCGGAGAATGAGCGATCGGAGCTGACCGAAGCACATCGAAGGATGGCTGAGCATGATCTCAGGTACTACCGAGGTCCCCGGCCCGAAAGTATCCCGCTGTTGGAGAGAACCCAATAACGACGTAGCAGGGAAGGAGGGGACGGTTGCCGAAGGTGCCCTGGCCGCGCGCAGAGTCCGAAATCTATCTCATCGGGTCGGCATTGAAACACGACGTTGCCGAGAGTGACATTCGATTCGTAGCAGGAACTCCTGGACACAGGCTGCGAAGGATCGAACCGGGACAGATACACAGCCGTTTGGATAGCCTGTACCAAAGCCGAAGCACCCTCGCAGTCGGCTACACCCACAGCCGTAGATCACTTGAAATCGCTTTGCGCCAGGACGGTCGTATCAGAGATAGAGATGTCTGGATCGTATTCCACGCCCGCTACATGTAAGCGAGAGAGTGCCGGGCGGTAGCGTGTTGGCATCTGCCACGCGTATGTCTTCCTACTGTTAGTCGTTCAGCGGTATGAAGATAAGTGTCAGTATGTCCAGAGAAGATCTCGCGTTTCTCGACACTTATACGCGTGCTCACCAGATGTCCCGGTCGGCCGCCGTCCGGCGGGCGGTAAGGCTTCTCCGCCTGTCGGAGTTGTCATCGGACTACGCGGCGGCGTTTGATGAGTGGGCCGGTCATGGTCACGAAGAGGCGTGGGATGCCACGGTTGCCGACGGCGTCTAACAGTTGATCCGCTGCGAATCCGGCCGGGTCTTCATCAAAGGCTCGGGTCCGATCACGTTGTCCGAGGGACAACGGAAACAGCAAAGAACAGGAGGTAGAGGTGTCAAGACCGACTTCGACAGGGATATGTCTGTTGTGTGAACAGGGCTACTCCCGGGCAGGGATGGGTCGACACCTTCGGGCATGCCGCAAAAAGGCTCTCGCCCGGGAGAGGGGAGGGGACAAACCGGGGAAGCGAGCCGGGGGGAGCCTGCACATCGGGGTGCAGGATCGCTATAACCCTCGCTACTGGATGCACCTTGAGGTACCACAGGAACTCGAACTGAGCCGGCTCGACGGATTTCTCCGGATTTTGTGGTTGGAGTGTTGCGGGCATCTGAGTGCTTTCTATATATCGGGAGAGATGTATCAGTCAGGCGACAAGGATTGGTTCAGTGATTTCGGTGACTTCGGCGGTCCTCCCGCCAAAGACATGAAATCCGCCATCGGTCAGGTACTCAGCCAGGGGCAGGGGTTCACCTATGACTACGACTTCGGCTCTACCACGGAGCTGTCTCTGAGGGTGATCGGCGAGCTTGCGCCCAAACTCCGAGACGGTATCCAACTGCTGGCGATCAATGATCCTCCCCGCCTTACCTGTCATGTCTGCCGGAAGGCCAAGGCTGATGTGATATGCGTTGAATGCGGTTTCGACGACTTTGGAAACCCGGACTCCGGCGGCCTCTGTGACGAATGCCAAGGCAAGCACGGCTGTGACGAGATGATGTATCTGCCGGTGGTCAACTCCCCGCGGGTCGGCGTGTGCGGCTACGTGGGGTAGGCGGGACGCCAATCGAAAATCCGAGGTGGTAGGGCGGCGACCTGAAGGGTTGGTGTTTCAGCTGACCGGTTCTTCCAAGGTGAACACGAAGCGAGTCTCCGTGATTGGCAGCCGGATGAGGCGAATGATGTTCATTCCCAGAAGCATCTCAATGGTGAAGAACCCCATCCTCATCGGGTTCTGGTCACGGATGTGTTGTATTGACCATCGCTCGTCTGGGAATCCGCTCGTCGCGTAGCGGTAGGCGTCCATCTCGGTGGGAAGTACCTTGATCGCTTCTGATTACGTAAGACCATCCACTGGCCATGATGTTCCTCCAGGAGCGCGGGCAGCATCCGGGTAAAGGCCCTGTAGTTGTCTGAAACTTGGTTTCGGGCCTCTGAGAACGAGATAGTGCTCATGTGCTGTTCGGCGCCGGCTGTGGAGACGGTGTCGGCGATGAGGTGTCGGCGCCGCCGAAGTCCGATCCCGAGGCCTACACGAGATATGTAGTGGACCAGGCCATCACCCGTTATGAAACAGAAGGGCTGGACGTCAAGGGCTGGGTGGGCACCGACATCAACGGTTACAACTTCGGTCCCCAGATGCTGGCCGCCACCGAGGCGGGCCGCTGGGTGCCCTACGTGTATGTCAACCCCTCCGCCCGGGGGCCTCGATGACAAGGGCGCGTTCGAGCTGAAGAACGCCTGGGTCATCCGCCACGACGGGCTGCTGTTCGGAGCGGGCTGGTACATCAACACCGAGGAGTTCGTGCCCAACTCATCTCCGAGGCGGCCGAGCATTTTCGCAGCGGAGGACTGGAAGCCATCTTGGAGTTCTACAACGATCCCCAGGGCATCTCCGCAGGCCTCATACCGATCGCGGAGTACTACAACAGAACCGACACGCTCGACGGGTACTTCACCGGAATCATCGCAGCCCCCGACGGCGAGATCCTGTCCCACATAGATCCCGGACTCATCGGAACCGACCTCGAGGATCTCCTGGGGCCGGCGGTGCGCAACGCCACCGCCGAAGGCGCCTGGATCACAGCCGCCGACAACCCTCCCGGAGCCGGAGGCCCCCGGACCATGCGCCTCTGGTTCATAGATGTGGACGACGCCCTCATCGGCGCCGGTTGGTACAACGACGGAGACGGCTGAGGTCCACGGCGCAACTCTCCGACGGCGTCCCACTCCTTCCAGGTCGACGCCGAGCACTGCGAGACCCGGGGTTCAAGAGAAGATCACTACGCACAACATTGCGGTGACATTCGACCCGTCGTACCCAACGTTTGGTATCCCCATCCAACCCTTGGAGGGTGCTGTCAGTTACCCTCGGCCCGATATGACAGAAGTCTCCATCGTCTATCCCCGCGACGACCGGGCTCAGATCACCATTGAGCGGCCGCGCACGCTCAACTCGCTCGACATGGCCACTCTCAACGCTCTGGAAACCGCGGCCAGAGAGGTGGCGGACCGGTCGTCGACCAAGGTTGTGGTCGTTCGGGGAAGGGGCCGGGCGTTCTCCTCGGGGGTCGACTTGAGTCTGCTCGGGAGTGGGGACGGCGTCGACCCGAGGGAGGTGGGCGAGGCGGGCCGCACCATGATGGAAGCCTTCGATTCGATCCCGGCGGTCACCGTGGCGGCACTGCGGGGAGCAGCCGTGGGAGGCGGTCTGGTACTGGCCGCCGCCTGTGACCTACGAGTGGCGGCCGACGACACCTACTTCTCGATTCCCGAGGTAGATCTCGGACTGCCGGTGGGATGGGGAGGCGTGCCCCGACTGGTCCGCGAGCTCGGACCCGCACTGACCAGAGAGCTGATAATGACCTGTCGCCCCTTCACCGCGCAGGAGGCAAAGCAGGCGGGCTTCCTCAACCGAGTGGTGCCACCCTCTGACCTCGATCGTACCGTCGACGAACTGGTGTCCACCCTGTGCGCCAAACCCAGAGAGGTGCTACGAGCCGTGAAGCGCACCGTGCTGGAAGCCACGGAGGAGATGCTGTCGGCTCGGGGACGCACCGCAGACGCCGGCATCTTCGCAGCAATCTCCGCCGATCCTGAGAGTCAACGCTCCGCGGCCGCCTACATTGCCAAGCGTCGAAGGTCACGAGCCTCAGAGTGAGGCGGCCTGAACCAGAAGCAATGGTGGGCCAGCACGGGTGGTCCATGAGCCGATCCCCAACAGAATCCGGTGACTAGCGAAGGTCGGCTCAATTGCCGGAGCGTGATGGCAAGACTCCCAAGCCGGGCAGGTCGATGGCTTGGGGTTCGACCCCTCCTAGAGTTGCTAGCGAGGTTCTCTGAGGCACTCTCCATCAAATAAGCCATGACCAAATTGCTCGGATTCCTCATTCTCCTGTGCCTATTCACCGCGGTATGCAGTTCCTCGGCCACTAACACAACGGCCTTGGCGCCGGTGGCCGATCGGCTGCCCGCCGACCCCCTCGCTCCCACCCCGGATTGGGTGGCCGGAGCCAATGCGGCCGGGTGGGACTTTCATCGCCACCTGGTGGGCAACGCGGTCTCCAGCCCGGTGAGCCTCGGCCTGGCCTTCAGCCTCAGCCGCGCCGGCGCATCCGAGGACACCGGGGCGGTGCTTGATGAGATCTTCGGGTTTCCCGAGGTCGATCTCCATCCTGCGGCCAATGCGGTGGACCTGATGATGGCGGAGGCCTCGGTGGAGCCGACCACCCTAGAGGTGGCCAATCGTCTCTTTCCCGACGACGAGTTTTCTCCACTGCCCGCGTTCCTGGAAACCGCCGCCTCCCATTACGGAGCGGCGATCCAGCCAATCGACCTCGATAATGGCACTAGGGCGGCCAAGACCATCAACGGATGGATATCGGATGCAACTCGGGAACTCATTCCCACCATCGTCACCGAGCAGGTCGTCCAAGGCCAGGAACTGGTCCTGGTGAACACGGTGTACCTGAAGGCCGACTGGCTCGAGCCGTTCCTCCCCGAGTGGACCACCGACGGATCGTTCACCACCGGCGACCGCCGCGTGGTGACGGTGCCGTTCATGAGCGACCGCGAACCGGTGCATCGGCGCTTCGTCCGACTCGATGGTGCCGACGCTGTCGAGCTTCCCTATGAGGGCGGCCGGTTGGCCATGTGGCTGATCGTGCCCCACGACGCCGATGGACTGGCCGCGGTCGAGGAATCGCTCAACTCGCAGGACCTGGCCGGACTGGGAGTCATCGCCCAACAGGGCTATGTCAATCTCACCCTGCCCAAGTGGGAACAGACCCTGCCGCCCACCGACCTGTTCGAGTGGCTCTGCCCTCAGGGATTCTGCGCCGGAGCGCCTTTCGACGGCATCGCCCCGGGTATCTTCATCACCGCCGCCCTCCACGGCGCCAAGGTGATCGTTGACGAGAAAGGCACCGAAGCGGCCGCAGCCACCGCCATGGCCTTCGACGAGTCAGCACCCCCACAAGCAGACCTCACAGTGGTTGCCGACCGCCCTTTCCTCTGGGCCATCGTCCACCCCGAAACCGACGCTCTCCTGTTCCTAGGACGACTGCTCAACCCGACCGGCTAGCCGGTTGTTTCGATCCCACATCCCCGGGAGCCCACCCTGACGTTTCCCAAGCCTGTTGATCAGGTGGCGTTTGGCTCTCAACATGTTTCACGTGGGGAAGTTCCATGGTCATTTGTGAACCTGGGCGACACCTACCCCGCATCATTGTGCCCTGCCTACGGCTCTCCGCCGATGAGGTTCCGATCGGGAGCTTCCAGACTGACTATTCCCGCTGTTTCAATACCACCGACAATCCAACTCTGACCGGCCTGCGATGGAAGGTGGTGGTGATGGAAGCGTTCCAGTGCTCTGTGAGAATGGACGGATTGCCAACTCCCGTCCATTCGAATCGGCAAAGGCGTGACTTAGCCGCAAGTGTCGCTACAACTCAGGAATAGGACACTCTAAGCGCTCGGCTCTCGGTGAGTTGGTGCATCTCAACGTCGAGCGGTCGTGCATCTAAATGCACTAATGCGTTGCCCACTGTTTTAGGTAGAATGGTTGAAACGGCCTTTGGGTCGGTACCGATAGCACCCCCGCCGGGGGTGTTTCTTAGGTCAGCGTGGATCGGCTTTAAGTGACTCGATCCTATCAGGGAGAGAGAAGGAGTTCGTGTTGGCCTGAGGTTGTGTAGAAAGGCAAGGTGAATCCTCATGTACGACATAGGTGAGAAACCTGGCGTCGGACGTTATTGCTGCCTAAACGGCTGCGGTTGGTCTGTTAGAGTTCCCCCGTTTTGGCGGACTGTTTTGGTTGGTGTTCATGCCACCAGTTCGTGTTGGTGGCGGTAGGTTACGGGGCTGTGGTAGTTGTTGTGGGAGTGTCTCCTTTCGGTGTTGTACCAGCTTTCGATGTATTCGAAGATAGCGGTTGACAGTTGCCGGCGGGTGTCCCACCGGCGCCGGTCCAGCAGTTCGGTTTGCAGGGTGGCGAAGAACGACTCGACCGCGGCGTTGTCGTAGGCGTCACCGACGGTGCCCATTGATTTGAGGATCCCCGACTCGCGGAGTTTGCTCCCAAACGCCCAGGACGTGTACTGGGCGCCGTGGTCGGAGTGGTGTACCAGTCCCGAACCCGGTCGAGGTCGCCGTTTCCACCGGGCCATCTGGAACGCGTCGCAGACTATCTCCGCGCGGATGTGACTGTTGATGGACCATCCGATGATCTCTCGGTTCCAGGCGTCCATCACCACCGCCAAATACACAGTGCCATCTGCGGTGGGATGCTCGGTGATATCCGCCATCCATAGTCGATCAGGCGCCGACACATTGAACTGTCGGTCGACCAGATCAGCCGAGACCTCGCCTTTGACCACACGTTTCCGTCTCGGGGTCTTGCGGCGGCTGACCCCACAAAGGCCTGCCAGACGCATCAGCCGCTCCACCCGTTTGCGTCCCACCCGAATACCCAAACCGTGCCGCAGCTCCGCCCACACCCGCGGTGACCCGTAGGTACCCCGCGAACGGGCATAAACCGCCCGGATCGTCTCAGTGAGCCTCCTGTCATCCACCCAACGCTTACAGGGCGCGGTCTGACGTTTCCGCCAGTCGAAAACCCCGAGGTGGACACCTGCCTCTCAGCCATGAACCTGATAGGAAAATCGGCCTTCTCCGCCTCCATGAACTGATAGATCATTTCGGGAGTACGTTCTCCTGGGCGAAGAAGACAGCGGCTCGAGAGAGCAAATCACGCTCCATCCGCAACACCCGATTCTCCCGCCGCAGCCTGGTCAGCTCTTTCTGTTCTTCGGTGGAAAACCCAGGCGCACGACCCTCATCAATCTCGGCCTGGGCCATCCACCGGCGCAAACCAGACACAGAAATCCCCAACCGACGGGCAACAGCCGCCACCGATTCATCGCTTCCGCGGACCAGATCCACCGCACGCCGGTAGAACTCCTCCGGATAAACAGCAGGCATCAAAAACCTCCATTTCCAAGAGACCCAACAGCCTCTCACAAGATCACAGAATACGTGTCCGCAAAACCGGGGGAACTCCACTGTGCGCCTCAACGACGCGTCCGACGTGTTGCCTCCGTGTGGCTTTTGCGGTCGCGGTCAGCGGATCAAGTACTACCGGTGCTGAGTGCCGCCGAGTGGCTTGGGGGTCGAGTTCTTCTGCTCGGCCCCCAAACGCTCCCTGACGTTTAGGCGCCCTGTGCCCATTGAGCAAATAGTGCCCACGCTTATCGGCAACAACTACATTCCCACCTGGTTGCGGGGGCTTCGTCGAATACTCAAGGAGACAGGATCGATCCGGTCCTAGCCAACTGGGGCCGCCGAGAACCGCGATGTGGCTATCTCTCATGGAACACGATGGAAGCAACGACTTGCCTGTCGGCTGGGTCCGCCTGAGAGAACAATTGGATGAGCGTCCTCGCTGCGGGGCCCGGACCAATTGTGGCCTCCAAGTGGTTTAGCATGTCTCCCACGGCTTCTTCCAGGGGATCCGATGTGTTCCTAGGATCGAGTTCGTTTGCTGCATATCTGCTGGCCATCAGCAGCTGTGGGGTCATGTTGGGGTCGCTGATGATGAGCATTGTTCCTCCGAGCACCGTGCCCATGACCGCTTGCCGGGCGAGTGGGGGCACTGCCGCTCCCCATCCGTAACATGCGGCGTTGAGTATCCCCAAGACCTGTTGTTGGTGGGGTCCCCCTTTGAGTTCTCGGACGCTGTCCAAGCACCATGTGACGGCATGCTGGGGGCTTTCGATCCAAATGCGGGGACGGGCTAGGAAGCAGTTCACGGCGATGTGCGACTCCTCTGCGTCCTCTGCAGCCTGTTTTAGTTCGTTCAGGGAGATCGGCACATCGGCGATTTGGGCTTTTAGCAGCCTCATCTTGATTTCGGTGTTAGGCGCAGGCCAAGCATTTTCTGGTACTGAGGCCAGTGCTTCCCGCAACGCCCAAGTTCCGAAAGTGGGTATGCCTTCCTCTTCGGCTAGCGCACGTAGAGCCACGTCGTCGCACCACAGAGCGCAATCATCCAGTGAGGCAGCTACCCGCACAGATGCATCCCATGGCCTTAACCTTTCGGTCACTTCAGGATGTGTTGGCGGGGGCAGGTGACCGCTTCTGACCTGTTGCCAACTGCTCAAGATTTCTGATACTGACTCAGCTTTCTCAACCATGGCCTGCCGCTGGGTCTCGTCGATCTCGCGGATGGTGGGGCGCTCGAACAGAGAGTCATAGCCGACGACCCCAACGACGGGTTCTTTTGCCCACGACACAGCTGTCCGAGCATCGCTGGTTAGCTCGTCTGCCACGAGCACGGCTTCGAACTCCTCTCCCAAGCCGCGAAGGTCAAACTCGGTGGCCACCCCTACCACCACCACACTTGTATCAACGGCGACCCTGCCGCCTAAAGCCCTCAGGGCGGCACTCCGTTCCCGTTCACTGCGAGTGACATCTGAGGGTATTGCCGTCAGCCAACCCGCAGCGACAGATAGCAACATCGCCGCGTAAGGCAGGTCCCGTACCCACAAAAGGGCACCGTACGGCAGAAGCCCGTGGCGCACATTCTCGATCAGATCCACCACTTCCTCGGGAATGGGAGGCTGCAAAGTTGCCAACTTCTCCATTATTTCCTCTGGAGTCGCAGCGGAGAAGGTCTGCAATATGTCACTGTGTGGGTAGCGCGCAACAAAGTCGTCCACCATTTCACCTAGGCGTGTACGTTGTCCTTCGTCAAGGCTGACACGGTCCCCTAAGGACATCAGCGTCATGAGAGCGGTGCCGACTATCCGTTCGGAATCGGCATACATTCCCGCGATGCTCAGGAGCCTCTCGGCGTCTTGGGTGGTGGCGGCAACCAAACGGCACAGCAGTATTGCTATCCGCGCCGTGTCCTTGTTGAAGGGCATGAGATCGTGTCTGACAAGATAATCCCAGGCGGGCTGGTTCTTTCCCTGACGATGTAGGGCGTAAACCACCACCCATGCTGCCTGTTCATTCTGTGGAGATTCCTGGACCATCCCTCTTGCATAGACTTCGGCATTTGGCCAGTCCTCAAGTCCCTGGGCTATGGTGACAAGCAGTTCCTCCAAACGATGTTGCTCAGCCTGCGATGGGTTCTGAGCCAACGCACCGGTGACTACGGACTCTGCTTTGCCGAACCTGTGATGCTCTACGAGAATCTCAGCGGCCGATACAAGCAGTGAGACCTCCTCGAGTTGTACGGCGGCCTCCCTCAGTGTCTCTGCGGCTTTGTCTGGGTCGCCGTCCTGCTCTAGGGCTTGGCCCAGATAGATGGCGTGGAAGATCGACTCCAGGCGGTGCGGCCAAAGAGTCTTTATAGCTGCGGGAATGTTGTCGCGATTGAAAGCAGCAATTCCCCGGAACAGAGCGGCGTCGGACTCGGTGGCCTCTGACATAGCTGCTTCGTCAACCTCGCCACACATAGCCAACCCCCAGAGGGCTTTGCGACGCGACGGGCAATCCTGAGCCTTGGAGAAGGCTGCCCGCAGCAGTGAAGCAGCGGATTCGTCGCCTGCGGCGCGAGCTCTCATCCCCCGTATATATGCCCTCTCGAACGGATCGGTGATCCCCTCTATCTGCAAGGCGTCGATCTCATCGTGGCGGTCGAGTGCCAGGTAAGCAAAAGCCAAGTGCTGTCGTACCTCCGGGCTATCCGCCTCGGCGGCCGTGGCTTCGCCTTCCGGTTCGCGCGAGGCAACATTGACAACTTTGTGCGGTTCCTCTAGCAGGTGCAGAGCCTTGGTAGCGAGAGCGACAGCATGATAAGATGGCCCACTCCAGAGACGGAAACAATCGCGCGATTGGATTGCCACCTCTACGACCTCCGTAAGAAACTCTCGGCCTGCGGCTGTCCCCCACCCGGCCTGTCCTGCCAATCCCATGACCATGTTCCCCTGGTAAAACAACAACGCGGCGTGTTTCGGGAACTGTTTATTCGCCTCCCGTAGCACCTCGGTGGCCAGGTTGTACTGTTCACGTTGTCCGTAGGCCCAAGTCAGGATCATCACCCGGCTGAGGGCCAGATCGGGATCGGCGAACGTGGTCGGCTCTACGGTCGCGATCGAATTCACGACGCCCTCGGCGTCACCCGCGATACGGGACCGAGCCGCGGTCAGAAGCGGGTGACCCGACGGCACTTGATCCAATAAGGCCTCGGCTTGGTCAAGATTCTCCTCATCAGCCGCTTCGACCGCCTGATCGATCAGGTACAAGAATCTCCTCGGGGACCCGGCCTCGATCGCCTTTCTCCGCGACGCATTTGAGGCTGGTATTCCGTATGCGTCCATATAATCGCTGATCGCCTCCCAAGCGAGATGGCCTCCCGCCACCAGCCATTCAGGAGGGTTGTCAACCAGGAAGGACAGGTCACCTCCCGTCCGACAGGTTGGATCAGACAGCCAACTCACAAGATGCCTCGCCTCGACAGGAAACCTCCGCCGCAGGGCCTCAACGCGTCTTCGGCAAGTCGGAGGCAGTCGCTCAGCCGGATCCTGATCCAAGTCCTCATCGACCATCTCCAACTCTCTTCTTCTTAGTGCCGCCACGATCTTCAGAGAGAGTTCCAAGGATGAAGAGAACCCCTTCCGGAAATGGCCATGAACCCAATCCTCCACCTGGTCCACAAAGGCCTGCTGTTCCGGTTCGCGATTACTTACCTTCTCGACGAAGACCAGAACCTTCCTGCGGATACTGCGTGCGTGAACCCATTCCTCATGGGTCGCTGACAAGCCGGACTCCTGGGCATCCCCATAGCGAGCACCCATCAGTAGGACCACAACGTCGCTCCTCTCAACCTCCCCCAAGCAAGCCCTCTGAGGAGAATCTGGTAAGGCGGCGCTATCTTCCATCAACACCGGCACATGTCCCAAAGACAGGATGGCGCATTTTGCTACGTTCCGATACTCTTGATAGCCACTGACTACAGACGACACAAACACTCTCAGGGTTTTCATATCTAGCCTCCCAGCAAAGGCCCGCCAATGGGGCTTCGTCGATGTTCCGAGTGTACAAGAGGTACGGTCTTGCCCGGAGCCTTAATGACACCGAGGCACGATCGTGAACTACTCAGGGACGAGCACTGTCACACCCCTCGGGTACCGTACCCCTGCATCCACAGAACCGCCTTGTCCAGTGGCAGGGTACACGCGATGAAGGAAGGACGGTGATGCAGTGGAAGCCGAACACAAGAAACTCATCAACGAGTGGGCAGACTCATCCATACTGCGAGATTTGGAGACAATGTTGGTAACTCAACTCTTCATGCCCTCACACCTGGGGTGGGACTTCCGAACGAGGCTCTACCCATTGATGCGGGATTTGGACTCTCGAATCCCTGGCGTAGGCATGCATTATGTGGCTTGGAGGGGGGCAACACCACACTTTCCTTTTCCAGGCAAGGAGTTTGATGGAGTTGTTAGAACCCTGAGGTACATCCCCTACTACTTGGCGTCCCAGGCAAACTTGCAGATGATGGCACGCTCTGTTGCAGAATTCTCCGGGGCCCATGTCGAGCAATGTGTAAAGCTGCTCTCGAGAACGAGAAAGAAGTCTCTGGGAGTACTAGTGAGGCAAGCTCGGGTAAAGAAGCGGTTAGGAGACCGGTTGGCGCTCGCTATCGGGGAGTATGTTCCTTCGTGGAATCAGGCTAAGCATGAGTACGGACCTGGTACTACGGAGTCGGTAGTGCCCATCGAAAGTGCCATAGGTAACTACTACACAGCTAGGGTTCTAGGAGCCAAGGCTTTGGATGCTCTTGGGAAGCTGGATTCCGTGGTGGAAGCAACCCACGCTGCTGCCAACCACGGCACCTATTACAAGATTGGTTCCTTACCCGAGCGTCCAGATGCAATGAGACATGCTGGGGGAAGGTACCCCAGGTAGGAGGGACTCTGTCCTCGCAGTGTGCACGGTGTGAAAGGTGGGAAGCCGTGTTTGGCTTTGCGTGGGTGTCGGGGTTAGTTTCTGTTGGGTGAGTTCGACCGAGGTGGTTTGATGCGTTCGATCTATGAAGCGGCTTGGCCGAGGGAGGATGTGCTTTCTGGGGAGTTGCGGGACGAGGTCTTTGCCGCTCAGTTGGAGGAGGTAGCGGCCAGAACGGGTGAGCGGGTGTACACCAACCCTGACGTGTTCTTTGCCAACACGTTCCCCACGAACGGGTTGAGGAGTCTGCTTTCTGAGGCTCTAGGGAGGATTGCACAGGGGTCCACGGCTCCGATAATCCGACTAGAGACGGCTTTTGGTGGCGGTAAGACCCATGCTCTAATCGCTTTGTATCACTTGGCCGCAAATCAGGCAAGGCCAAGGGGCATCGAGAACTATGTCGACCCGGGTTTGTTGCCTGATCGCCCGGTTCGGGTGGCTGCGGTTGTGGGGAACGCCCTCGATCCGATTGGTGGGGTGAAGCATTCTGGTGCCACGACGTACACGCTGTGGGGCGAGTTGGCGTATCAGTTGGGTGCCTACGAGCAGGTGGCTCGTGCGGACACCGAGAAGATCGCTCCCGGAGTTGGCGCTTTGGCGAGGGTGTTCGAGAGCGGACCGGTGGTGGTGATGTTGGACGAGTTGGCCCGCCACTTGACTGTGGGTGCTGGTGTTACTGTGGGCGACAGCACACTGGCCGACCAGACGGTGGCCTTTCTCATGGCTCTCCTGGAATACGCCGCGTCGGTGGATGATGTGGTTGTGGTCTACACCCTGGCTAGTTCGGCTGATGCCTTCTCGGAGCAGACCGAGAAGGTGCTTGAGAGGATCAGGGCTTTGAAAGACGCTGATGCTGTTTCATCGCGGCATGAGCATGTGATTACTCCCACAGGGGAGAACGAGATTTCGGCGATAGTGCGTCATCGCTTGTTTGAACGGGTCGACGACGCAGCTGCTCGGGAGACGGCTGCTATGTATCACCGGGCAATCGTGGATCAAATTGACCGAGAAGCCGACCTGCCCGCTCATGCGGCACAGGCGGGGTATGCGAAGGACATTCGGGATAGTTTCCCGCTCCATCCAGAGTTGTTGACCGGACTGAACGAAAAGGTCTCCACTATCCCCAATTTCCAAAAGACCCGGGGTGCCCTTCGGCTTTTGTCCCGGGTTGTGCGCAAACTGTGGACGACCCAGCCGGAGGGAACGTTTCTCATACATCCTCATCACGTGGATCTTGCCGTGGAAGGGATCTCCAATGATCTGACCAGCCGATTGGACCGGGCGGTCTTCAAGCAGGTGATCGAAGCGGATATTGCCAATCCGATGGCAGGCGCCAAAGCACACGCGGCGTTGGTTGATGAACAGTTATCGGGGTCGGGCAAACCGGCGTTCGCTGCTCGGATGGCCACCACGGTTTTCATACATTCCCTGGTGCAAGGGGTGGCTTCCGGGTTGAGTCCTACCCAAGCAAAACTGGCCGTTTACACACCGGGCGACGACGTTGGGCTCTTGGAGAGACAGACCGACGCTCTGCTGGACAGGGCCTTTTATCTGCACTTTGACGGGAACCGCTACCGCTTTTCCACCGAACCATCCCTCACAGCGGTGGTCAATCAGGAGAAGCAACTCATTGGCAGGGCCACAGCGAAGAGAGAATTGGATCGAAGGATCCGGACAATCTGGAAGCAAGGGGCCTTCACTCCGGTGTTCTTCCCAGCGGAGCCGTCAGAGATCGACGACACATGGGCTGCCCCACGCTTGGCGGTAATCCACTATGACGAGGTAGCGGTCTTATCAGATGACTCCAGTACACCCGAACTGGTCAAGCATCTCTTTGACCGCGCCGGCACCGCTGAAGGCTTCAGGATTCATCGCAACCATGTTGTGTTTCTGTGCGCTGACGCACAGACAGTCGAACACGCCGTGGAAGAGGCGCGCCGGTATCTAGCGATCAACCGCATAGTGAGCGACTTGCAACGTTTCACCCAGTACACCAAAGAAAACCAAAAAAGACTCAAGGCCCTTGCGCAGGAAGCTGAACTTATCCTGCGTGTGGCCCTTACCCGCCTATATCGGGTACTGCATAAGGCGTTGACTGCCGACGAGCGAGATGTTTCGCCGGCGTACCTGCTTGCTAAGGCATGGCCCGCCAACTCGGAACGGGCTACCCCCCGCCAACTGCAGAAGGAGTACGCCAAGCGGATTGGCCTACCGATCCTCTTTGACATCAACAAGCTGAAGGAGACGATCAGGATTGGTGTCAGAACGGATAAGTGGGTTTACTTTGACCCCCGACGCGAGTGCGGTTACAGTTCCGCTTCCCCGACCTCGCCCCTGGTGGAGATAAGCGATGATGTGGAGTTGGTGCGGATCGAAGCGGCGGAGGGGATACCAATCTGCGGACAACAAAAGCCCGCAACGGCCGAGACGTGTCCCCTGTGTCAAAACCTGACAAACCTATGCACGTGTGGAACCCAAGCTGTCCCGCCATCTGGGGTGGGTGTCGTCCGGGCGCAAGGGTCCCCAGCGGAGGCACTCCAGCGGATTGTTGACTTGGCTTCGGATCAAAGGGTCGCCCTCTTCTCTGCCCTGACTGTTCGCTCCGAAGGCAGTGGCCAAGGGTTTCTCCGGGACCTACAGGCAATCACATATGCTGTTCCCCAACTCCCGAAAGCCAAAGCGCAGGTGGACATGGCAGCTACCTTCCAATTGAAAGAAGAGGGGCGCCTACGTGTGGAGCTTTCGGGGCCGTGGAACCAGTTTCAAGAGATCAATAACACTACCCAAAGGACTGCAAAACACGCCTTGGACAGCACTGGGCGCATACAACTCCACCTCACTTTCCCGACGCCCATCAAACCCGAAGGGCGAGAAATCAGCAGCATCCGCGACACTCTTGTAAGACTCAAAGCTGGCCGACTGGACATAACTGCTACTCCATATAGGGAAAACACGTGAACGGTGCAGATCGCTCCTTCCAATTGAGGGTTTTCCCAATGGGAGATACCGAGTTCGGGGTGGAACTCACCCAAGAGCTAGCTGGCCAATCCCAAGGACGGGTAGTGCGATCCTGGGGACCGGTCATGCACGTGATCGGGAACGACCTGCTTGAGGCCATAAAGGATTCCGGTTATCGGCCTACTGACCTGAACCGCGCCCGACGCAAATCATTTCGGATGCCAGAAGTCACAGGGGTCCGCTTGGCCCTAGCACTAATGGCCGTCAAGCCTCTTCAAAAGCTCCGCCGCATTGAGGAAGTCGCAACCGCTGTAAGAGAGTTGTGCGACGACGAGGCGTATTACTGGTACGCGAAATGTACCCACACCCACACCGGCCAGCGGGCGAGGCGAGCATTTCGCGACTTGGTTAGCGAGCGATGAACAACCACCAGTCACTTATCGACGACTGGCTACCCATCGCTCCCTTGGGAGTTGAAAGCCAGAGGGAGCGGGGCGCGGCGTCAGCCTTGCCGCCTCTGTATTTTCTGCACATTTGGTGGGCCCGACGACCACTCACACCGTCTCGAGCCGCTGTGCTAGGAACTCTTCTACCTGCCTGGTCGGAGGACTGGCCTGCCGACCTGTTGGAGAAGTTCCCGACCCGGAACCACTTCCGAGAGTGGTTCATCGGACTGTTGGGCATCCAAGGTGACCCCGTAGCCGACCGCAAACGAATACTCGAAGCCAACGAGAAGGGCATCAAGCTGGCTCAAGCATATGCAGGGCCAAGAGCATTCACGTCGGCTCCCGATAAAGAACAGACCGAAACCTTGAGAAGGATCTTAGCCTACCGGTGGGGGACATCGACACCTTTGGTGCTAGATCCAACCGCTGGTGGGGGTTCCATTCCCTTCGAAGCCATGCGTTTCGGCTTCCCAACCATCGCAAATGAACTCAACCCTGTGGCCTCTGTCATCTTGCAGGGAACGCTCACCTTACCTGCAGGGTTCGGATCCAAACTCTATGACGATATTATCTATTGGGGAACACTGTGGGCTGACAGAGTGAAGG
This sequence comes from Acidimicrobiia bacterium, assembly GCA_965220995.1. Classification (GTDB taxonomy): domain Bacteria; phylum Actinomycetota; class Acidimicrobiia; order Spongiisociales; family ZC4RG35; genus Bin76. Next base: position 247,435 of record CBDCRL010000004.1, read on the forward strand.
AACGATTAAAGCCCTTCTTCCCGCGGCATGAAGGGGAATCGATTCAGGCTTATATCTTCACACGGACTGTTGTTTGTCCAGAAACTGGGAAACCTGTGCCTCTAAGCCTCAATTGGTGGCTGAATAAGAAGAGCCGTCCCTTCGACGCGGCTCGGGTGGTTGCCGAGCCACATCTGCAAACATTCCGCATCGACATTGTCAATGGTAACGAAATCGATTTCGATCCCAGCCTTGGGACCGTAAAGAATGGGAAAGGTCGATCACCCTGGACGGGAACAATCATCTCCGATGAATACATCAAGTCAGAAGCACAAGCTGGTCGGATGGGATCTCACATGTATGCCATAGCAGTGAAAGCTGGACGAAGTCTCCGAATTCGCTATCCTGATCGAGCTGACTTGGCTGCAGTGTGGAAGGCCGAGGAGGAACTTGGCCGAGTAGAAACTGAGTGGCTGATAGGGAACGTGATCCCCGATGAAAAGTTCCCCGATGTGGCGAGTGATATGCGACCACATCACTACGGAATGTCCGAGTGGCGACGATTCTTTTCACCACGGCAACTCTTGGTGATGGGCACCGCCGTGGAGGAGTTGCGAGATCTTCAGGATGAGATCAGGATGGAATTGGAGACGGATCGAGCCGAGGCAATAGGTACCTACCTGGCAAAGATGGTTGACAAAATGGCCTCATACAACAACAGGAGCGCACGTTGGGATCCCACTCGGGGCGTTAGGTCAATATTCGATCAACACAACTTCGCCTTCAAATGGTGCCATGCTGAGTTTGATGGGGCACACAATCTCGTTCCCTGGTCGGTAAACCAAGTGGCCGATGCCTATAAGGGATTGGCGGGGCTGTTGGAACCGTCCCGCCAGGTTCTGTTCCCGACTCGACCGGAGCAGGCAGCAGAACTGATCAAGGTATACAGCGAGGACGCTGCTGACCTTCCTCTTGTAGACCGGAGTGTTCATGCAGTGGTGATTGATCCTCCTTACTACTCGAATGTGCAGTATGCGGAACTATCGGATTGTAGACCGGAGTGTTCATGCAGTGGTGATTGATCCTCCTTACTACTCGAATGTGCAGTATGCGGAACTATCGGACTTCTTCTATGTGTGGCTGAAACGCACCGCCGGTCATCTATACCCTCATCTCTTCAATGGGGAGTTAACTGAGAAAGCAACAGAGGCGGTCGCCAATCCTGCCCGGTTCAAGGATTTTGACAAGAAAAATGCCGCTTCTCTGGCTAGGGCCGATTACCAGGCGAAGATGACCCGGATCTTTGCCGAGGCCCATCGGGTGCTGGTTGACGAAGGGGTGATGACTGTGATGTTCAGCCACAAGGAGGCGGAGGCTTGGGACACCCTCGGTCAGTCCTTGATTGAGAGCGGGTTCCAGATCGATACGTCCTGGCCAGTACACAGCGAACCAGAGCACTCTCTGCATCAAGCGAAGAAAGCAGCGGCCGCCTCCAATATCCTTCTGGCTTGCCACAAACGGGCAGAACCAGGGGAGCCGGTTTGGTGGGAAGACTTGGTTGGAGAGGTCCAGCGAGTGGCTAGGGAGAGCGCCGAGCGTTTCCGTACTGAGGGAGTGGAGGGGGTTGACCTCTATATCTCCACCTTCGGTCCTGTTTTGTCTGTGATTTCCCGTCAATGGCCGGTGTTAACTTCCGAGGTTGATCCCCAAACGGGCGAGCCACGTCCACTCCTACCTGAAGAAGCCTTGAATCTTGCACGTAGGGAAGTGGCTGATATGCGTCTACGGGGAATGCTGTCAGGCCGAGGGGTGGAATTCGATCCGGTCACAGATTGGTATTTGTTGGCTTGGGACTCCTTTCGCGCTGTCAGGTTTCCCTATGACGATGCCCGCAAGTTGGCTCTGGCGTTGGGCATAGACCTGGACAAAGAGTTGCGACGGTCAAGAATCGTGGTGAAGAAACAATCAGCGGTAGTGTTGCAAGAGCCGAAACAGCGGCGCCGGCCCGGGTTAGCCGATCCAGAAGCCCACTCATTCGAGCGGTTGATTGATGCCGCCCACGCTCTGATGGTTAATTACAGAGAGGACGGAACACGCGGCGCCGAAGGATTCCTCCGCCGCACTCGCTTGGCAGAGGACAGTCGTTTCCAGGCATTGTTGCAGGGGATGGTGAACGCTATTCCTCGGACGAAGATCAAGGGCAGGTTTGTTCGGCCCGAAGCGGAGGATCTGAATGGGCTGGGTGTATTCTTTCCCGACTTGGAGTTCCCCGAGGATCCGCCTTCCATGCTGGAACCGACCCAGCGTAGCCTCATCTGACTTCTTGAAGCAAAGAGGGCCGACGGTGGAGAGCGGATTTCGCAGCATCCCCAACCTGCGGCCTTGGTACTCAACACGTGATGGTCTCATCAAGAACTTCTATATTCCCGTGCTGTCTCGTTCGAAGCATTTGGACCGCAGCGCCGGGTTTTTCACTTCCAGCAGCCTGTCTGTAGCCGCCCGGGGATTGGCTCGTTTCATCGCCAATGATGGGCGGATGCGCCTCTTGGTGGGTTCGGAATTGCGAAAGGCAGATGTTGAAGCCATTGAACAGGGCGCAAGTCTGACCGATGTCACTCGGGAGCGGCTCATGGAGTTATTCGAGGAGCCGCGTAACCAAGTCGAGCAAAAGCGGTTGCAAGCGTTGGCGTGGATGGTCTCTGTGGGTACTTTGGAGATCAGGGTGGTGGTTCCTCGGTATCAGCAGGGATATTTTCATGTCAAACACGGGATAGCGACTGATGGGCACGGTGACCGCATCGCTTGGGAAGGGAGCAACAACGAAACCTTGGCGGGGTGGGTCATCAACTACGAGGAGTTCTCGGTGGGCATTAGTTGGGGTGGTGATTGGCCGGCCCTTCAGGTTGACTTCATCGAGAAGTCGTTCGAGCGCTTGTGGGGGGATCGGCACTCAGAGTGGAGGACCATTCCAATACCCGAGGCGGCTCGCCAGAAACTACTCACCTATGCGCCTAATGAGGCTCCCCGCTCGGATCCTGAAGAGGCGGGCCGGGTGGTTGCGGATCGGGAAGCGGTTGTCGCTTGGTGGCTGAGAGATGTCCGCTACATGTTGGGTCTGAAAGGTCAGTTAGGGGGAACCGCAGCTATTCAACCTTGGCCCCATCAACGCAGGGTGTCCCGGGAGGTGGTAGCGAGATTCCCTGAGCGGTTCCTGCTGGCCGACGAGGTGGGTCTTGGGAAAACCATTGAAGTGGGTCTGATTCTCCGCGATCTCTTAGTAACTGAAACAGTGAAGAGGTGCCTGATACTTGCGCCGGCGTCGGTTCTTGTCCAGTGGCAAGGTGAACTCTGGGAAAAGTTCGGGATCGGGGTTCCGATCTATGACGGTCATCAACTGTTAGATTCCGGCCCCAATCAACGCGTTCGTTCCCTGATTCATCCGACCCAGTGGACCGAAGAACCACTCGTGTTGGTCTCCAGCCAGTTGGCCAAACGCACGGAACGACGTGGAGAGATTCTGGAAGGACCCGAGTGGGACATAGTGGTGGTGGACGAAGCCCACCATGCCCGCCGGAAGGACTTTCAAGACAGGAGCCGGAGACGACCCAACCGACTGTTGGAGTTGTTGGAAGGCGTCGAGAACAAGCCCGGGTTGTCAGATAAAACGGATGGGTTGCTTCTCCTGACCGCCACTCCCATGCAGGTGCACCCTGTGGAAGTGTGGGATCTGCTGACCCAACTTGGTCTACCGGGCAAGTGGGGAGCCCACGAGAACTACTTCCTGCGGTATTTCGAAGAACTGAGGAGAGCGCCAGTTGCGTGGGACGACATCAATTGGAGACTGATAGCCGACATGGCCCGCGAGGAAAGGGACTATGGGGGAGCTGTCCACGAGGGCACAGCCAAGCGTCTCCAACAGCAGTTGGGTTGGGTGGCTTGGGACCGGGTACAGCAGTGCCTCGACCATCCCAAGCGGATCAAAGGCCTAAAGCCGAAGGAACGAGGGGCGTTGTTGGAGGTGTTCGAGCATCTCACTCCTCTCCGGAGGCGAATGCATCGCAACACCCGAGGGTTGCTCCGCCGGTATCAAGAGCAGGGTTTGCTACCGGAACGGCTGGCTGATCGGCTCCCCCAGCCCCGCTGGGTGGAAATGACCCCCCACGAAAAAGCTCTCTATGAACGGGTGGAGGAGTACATCTCGGAGTTCTATAACAAGTACGAACAACAACGCAGAGGGCTGGGGTTTGTGATGACGGTTTACCGGCGTCGGTTGACCAGTTCTTTCTACGCCCTTGAACGAAGTCTCCAACGGCGACTCGATTTTCTGGAAGGCGTCAACGACCCAGGGGTCATTCCCGAGGACTTGGAAGAAGAAGACCTCAGTCTGGACGTAGGGGAGGTGCTAGAAGGGAATACCGATGAGATGCGGGAGCTATTCGCCGACGAAGTACAGTACGTAGAAGCGTTCCTCCAGCAGTTGAGGAACCTGGGAACCGACACCAAATATGCCCAACTGGTTAAGGACCTGTCCAAGGCTCTGGCTCTGCGTCCCAACGTGGTGGTCTTCGCTCAGTTCACCGACACCATGGACTACCTGAGGGAACAGTTGCGACAGGTCTATGGGAAGCGGATTGCCTGCTACTCGGGAAGGGGCGGGGAACGCTGGACGGGGACGCGCTGGAAGCCGGTCGGGAAGGAAGAGATCAAGCTGGCGTTCCGCAAAGGGGAGATCGAGATTCTTCTGGGTAACGATGCCATGGCCGAGGGACTGAACCTTCAAACGTGTGGGGTGGAGATCAACTACGACGTTCCATGGAACCCAATGCGTCTCGAACAACGCATCGGACGGATAGACCGCATCGGGCAACGGTTCAACACCGTATGGATCTGGAGCTACTTCCTCGAGGACACCATTGAAGCGGAGGTGTACCGCCGACTGATGGATCGCATCGACTGGTTCCAATACGTGGTCGGATCCTTGCAACCCATTCTGCACCAAGTGGGAAGGACGATTCAAAAGCTTGCCCTAGAGCCCGGCCAAAGCCAGCGCGGGGAGATTGAAAGGGCCCTGAACGAGATCACCTCCGATATAGAGCAGATGGAAGAGGAGGGCATGAAGATTGATCAGCACCTTCCCCAACTTCCGCCACCGGTCGAGCAACCGCCCCCAGCGACGCACCAAGAACTGGAAGAGTTCTTCACAGCCTCCCAAGCCCTCGGCTACCGATTCCGCATCGATCCAGACATACCAGACGCCTACCAGGTGAAATGGAACAACAAGGAACACATGGTGACCTTCTCACCGGATGCCGCTAACGAAAGATCAGACACCCTTCGTCTGCTCACCTTCGGAGATGCGGTGTTCGAAGACATGCTGAAGGAGGTGAACCCGCCGGCCCCTCACTGTTTTGGTCTCGTCCGCGCGGAAGCCAGATTAGAGGAACGCCCTCGGGTTGGTTGGTATCGGAGTCTGGACGGCAAAGCTATCCCGATCGCACGGCTATCTGACCTAACCGAAGCCCTAGAGGCCGACACGGAGAAGTCAGAGTTCTCGGAGATAGCGCGCCACGTGTTCACCTCGCGGATCAACCAGGAAGCCGACCAGCAGAGAAGAAGACTAAATGGGATTGCTGCCGAAGGAATGTCGCGAATCATGTCCCAGGGGCGACACCTTCTCACCCAAGGGGCCTACCACTGGGCAGCCCAACGCCGTTCCTTGTTCGACAGCGAAACACCACCCATCGGCCAGGCCATCCTGGACGCAATGATCAGTGACCAGGGTTTTCCTTGGGGCCCACTACGCCGAATGGTCGGCGACGTTCATCTGTCGACCGACAGCGGCGACTGGCAAGAAACCGTGAGTAAAACCGACCGCCAACTACGAGGGCGTTGGCGGTCCTTGGAAGAAGAAGTAGGACAATTGTTACCCCGCCTGATTACCAAAGAGATCACAGACGAAAGCGGCTGTCCCTCCGACTCGAAAGTAGAATGCAAGATCACGATACTCTAAGAAGAAGTACGGTTCCAATAAGGCATTGCATTTGCTATTTCGCATGTTTTAGGATCCGGCATCTTACCGTCTGTCGAACTCCAACACCTCTGGTTTCGTGAATCAAATGGCCAATAGACCGGCGAGAGAGGTCATAGTTGAAGCCATCCTTCGTAGCGGTCCTGGCTCGAACTACAGGAATCTGAAGGATCTTCTCCGAGCAGTGTCTCGTGTAGAAGGGAGAGTCGAAACGACTACCTGTGATCTCAAGACGGCGTTCGACGGCTCAAATCAAGCGTGGGGTCAGCCTAGCCAAAGACATAGTGGCCATGTCTAACTCGGGTGGAGGAGTGATCATATTCGGAGTCGATGATAACGGCCAACGTGTAGGACTGAAACAGACGTTGCTTGACCTCATGGATCCAGCAAAGATCAATGGCCAAATTGAACCCAAGGCTCCCGGAGCCCGCGTCAATACTTCGTATTACGAATTCACCTTTTACCGGTTGCGCTATGGGTTTCTTTGCATCCATTCGCAGGACGACCTTATCATTTTCGAGAAAGAGTGGGGCTATAACAAACCCAATGGACGACATCAGACAGTAATAAGAGAGGGTGTTCTCTACGCCCGAGGAGTCGGTGAAACAAGACCAGCGCGACAAGCGGACATCTCACTTATGGTAAGGAGGCTCATCGAAACTGGTTCCAAGGCTCTACTTTCTAAGATCGAAATGGTCGCGACGCTTCCCTTGGACAGCGGGATCATAGCCTTAGATCCCGAATCCGAAGGTCGCGGCATACGCCTAGTCGCCAGTGGACATGGGCAGCCAGTCAAGATCGTCCCTGAAAGTGAAAGTGCTATCCCGGTTGTTGAGGTGAACGATGCTGACCTGCCATTTTCCTCGAAGCAAGCTGAGATCATTAACCAAGTCCGGATTTGGAAGGCTGGCCATCCGGAGCATCGCGTTCAACGGAGCACTCTCAACCAGTGGTATCTGGCCAGAGGTGAGTTGCAGATCTCCGACGACATGGCGGAGTTCTGCTTCGTGTCGGCCGGGTATGGTCATGGCTATCCGATCTACTGGGCCAGCGTGATGAGTGGAGAGCGCCTTGATTCAGTCCTTCAACGAGAAGTCACCATTGTGAAGTACTCAATGAGGCAAGTGCTGCCATACGTAGTGGGGGCATTGAGATTCTCCCAGCGAAAGGACCTGCTTGCTTCAAGACTTGACAGCTTCCGAGGAGCCATCAGATCCGCTAGGAAGGTACTCCGCATTGCGACTTTCGAGGAGTTCCGATGCTCGGCCCGCATCAAGGCAGGTTACTTCCAACTCCTAGCCCCGATTATTCATGGTGGGGTGTGTGAAAGGCGTGCGGGTGGCCTTCTGACCTGGGATAATTCTGAGATATGTAGTAGAAGCTACCGGGTCAGGAGGTTCACCCGCATGGTGAAGAATAGCGATGTGAGGAGCGTGGTCCCGTTGAGGGTGGTGGGCGACGGCGGTGAGGGGGTGGTGGGCCATGTGGGGGTTGCATGTGTTGGGGCGTTTCGCCGACTCGATAGGGATGTCCCGGGCCTTGTCGGATGTGTTCGGCGACCGGGGGGTGTTTCATGATCGGGGTGGGGTGTTGTGTCATGGGATGCTGATGTTGACCGGCGGTGGACAGTCCTGTTCGGACATCGAGTATCTACGGGCCCAGCCGGGCCTGTTCGGTGCGGTGGCGTCGGATTCCACGTTGTATCGGACGATGCGCAGCATCGATGAACAGACCCGGGCGGGGTTGGCCGCTGCCATGTGCGGGGTGCGGGAACAGGCATGGGCCAGGTCGTCGGTGACCAACCGAACCGACGAGGTGATCCTGGACATCGACGCGTCGTTGCATCAGGTGCATTCGGAGAACAAAGAGGACACCGCCGCCTATTACAAGGGTTTTGGGTTTCATCCTCTTTATGTGTTCTCTGACGCCACCGGCGAATGTCTGGGTGTCAAGCTGCGGCCGGGTGACGCTGCAGCGAACACGGTTTCGGATCATGTGGAGGTGCTGGACCAAGCGATCGAGGCGCTGCCTGCTCATATCAGGATCGGGCATGGTCGGGGTGACAGCCCGGATCTGGTGGAACGGGCGGTGCGGGTGCGTACCGACTCGGCCGGTGGCCCGTCCCTGGCCGGGCGGCTGGTCGAACGCAACATCGGTTTCAGCATGGTGTGCCGGACCAGCGGACAGATAGGGGACGCCATCGCCCGGATCAAGGACAACCCCCAACGGTGGCAGCCTGCAGTGGACCAGGCGGGCCTAGCGCGACCACATGCCCAGGTGGCAGAGGTCACCGACCTCATAGACGTTGGTGATTGGCCGAAAGACACCCGGTTGATAATCCGCCGGGAACCACTGCACCCCGGCGCCCAACGCTCCCTGTTCGACTGCGACCGGTACCGCTACTGGGGGCACCGCACCACCAGCACCCTGCCACCTGATCTGGCCGATCTGGACATGCGTTCACACTTTCGGGTAGAAAACCACATAGCACGTCTCAAAGACAGCGGAGCAACCAGGTTCCCGTTCACCAAACTGGCCGCCAACCGAGCATGGCTGCAACTCGTCACCTTCGCCGACACCCTGGTCCGCTGGTTCCAACTGCTGTGCCTCACCGGCAAACTCGCCAAAGCCCGACCCAAAACCCTCCGCTGGTGGCTCTGGCACACCCCCGCACGCATCACCCGCCACGCCCGACAAACCACCCTCCACCTACCACGACACTGGCCCACCACCCCCAACATCCTCACCGCCCTCCAAAACATCACCACCCACCCCCGATAACACCCCCACACCACCCCCTGCAAGCCCCAAACCACCCACCCCAGAGTGGGAACTTTCGCTGATCGACTCCGGGAACTATCAATGATCGTCATCACCCCCAAAACCACCAACCACAAAGCCCCATGAATAATCGGGGCTAGGGGAGAGGTACGAGACGTCCGATCTTCTGGACAATCAAGAAGCCGCTCAACAACTGTATGAGGAGGCACTGGCCGCCGAGATTTCCGAGGAACTGGAAGACCGATGGCCCCTGCACCAACTGGACATCCTCCTCCACGCGCGTGACGACACCGGCACATCACCAAGTTCATGAGAAGCAGGTAGGATGCTAGCAGGACCGAAGTCACACGGCGAGTAGCCCGTGATCTATTGAGCTCCTCTCCGACTTTGGGGGTTATGAATCTCGGAGTAGTCCTTCTTGGACAGATGAAGCGTCGTTAGGGGGCCTCAGCACTTGACTGGTGACCGATGGTGGGCCACCTCGGACGCATCCGTCGCGATGCCGAGTGTTGGTGTATGTTCGAGAGTATCCGTAACATCTTGAATCCCTGCCACACCCACAAATCGTGACCACATAGTAGGCGGCACATGATTCGACATACTGCCCAATCTTAATGATGCGAAAGGAAGAGCCACTAACCTACAACCAGCAAACCCAGGATCGAGATGGGGGAACTTCACTGATCGCCTACATGTGATCGACACCGGGGAGTGTCGATGATCCTGAACAGCCCCATCGGTTGTGGTGGTGAGGGTTCCCCAGGAGGCTCTGCCTCGTTCAACAGCTGATTGCAGAGCGGTGCCCTGAACAGCAATGACAAGTAGGTTACCTAGAAGGGTTCTTCATTCTCTGCATCCGTCCAATTCTCTGCAACAGGTCCCCAGTCGATCCCTTTCTGTGAACTAATCCATGCTTCCCAAAAGTGCGGATCTTCGGAGCGGGGTTGCTGGTTGACCGGTAGATCCGTGACCTTTACCAGCATAGGCAACTCGCTTGCCCAACCGAGCAAAATCGCGGTTTGCGTGGAGAGAGAGGGCAGTTCGCGAAAGAGTCCCCTCAAACTGTCGGGTACCAACCGCCGAACAATGTCTTGATCTCGGTCATTGCTGAGCCTGTGCAATAGAAAGGTATTACATTGAGAGAGAACTATAGGTGATAGTTCTGACGGGCGTTGTGATGAGAGAACTAAACCGAGTCCGAACTTCCTACCCTCCCGAGCAATACGCTCGAATACCTGACAGCACACTAAAGCTACGTCAGTATCGTCAATCCCATCATGGTATCTCTTGATGAACGTGTGGGCTTCCTCGATCACTAACACAGTCGGCAGTTCACATTGATATATTTTGACAAAGCGCTGAAGGGCTTCAAAGATCACTCGCGCTATTACGGCCGTAATGATGTGCACTGTATCGGTTGGCACAAGTGATAAATCAATAATTGAAACAGAGGGTTCATCCACGGAGCGACTAGAACCCAAATACATGCCGAGCCAATCCTCTAAATCTGGAGATCCTCTTCCGCGGATGATTGATTTGAGTGTCTTGTCTGCGAGAAGCGTTCTTATGCGAAGAAGTAGTGGTTCCACGTGTTCCGCAACATTGAGCATCTCCGCTGACGCCTCGACGGCTCGGATGAGAGATTCACCATTAAACGGAAGCGGAGCGTCAACATGGGTAGGATGCTCTTCCCACAACTCCCCTCCAAAAGAGAAGTGAGCCGCTCTTGTTGCGTCAAGAATCTCGTTAACCTCTTGGCGGGTGAAATCGTATTCTGGATATTTCGTACGGCGAGGTTGACAAACTTCTTCGAGTGTTTGGACAAGTTTCGAAAGCTTCTCTTGCTCCTCGCCCTGAAAGGTACTTAGATCTGGCTCTAGGCTACGTATCCACTTCTCGAGCTTCTCGTAAAAACTCTTGTTTTGTGGAAAACTACCCCATGGGCTACCCGACAACTGTTCTCGACGTATGATGGTGACAAGGGTCCGTAAATACTTACGCATCTCATGGCTACCGGATCCAACGGGAGTGAGGTAGCCGGCACGGACCATACGTAACGCTTCAATGAGGGCTGGCTTTTGCGTTTTTGTGCTAGCCTTGGTGAAGGCGCACCACTCGGCAGTATTCCAGAACCAGAGGGGCACTTTTAGGGCAGTGGCTCCTTCGGAGGGATCAACCGCGAAAACCCTAGCATTGACGGTGTCATCACTCTGGGCGAAGGCCCGAGAGTATTCGCCATTGGGATCCAACACAATAAATCGAGCGTTGGGAGGTCTGCACTTTGCCCTTCCTGCTGCTTCAATACTCCATCGAATCAATCCAGCGACTGTACACGACTTGCCGCTTCCGGTGTTTCCAAGGACAGCAAGATGACGGCCAAACATTCGATCAGGGTCAATACGGACGTCTGCGTCAGCGCCCAAAGGGCTGGAACCGATTCTAACCAGGCCCTGCTCCCCAGACTCCACTATTGCTCGGAGCTGTTGGTCTGTCGGTAGAGTGACAATCGCCCCCACTGAGGGCAAGGCATCAGAGCCCCGAGTGAAGCGGAACATTCGGGAAGAGTGGTCTGCTTTGAGTGTGCCGAGCGGGTTGAGTCGCAGAGTACGTAGTGGAAAAGGCAGATCTACAAGGCCGAAGTCTCTCATCCCTCGACGTTTAGGAAACGGTGAGCGCTCTATCCGTACCCATTCAACTTGCCCGACCAACAGTCCATCGTCCACAGGCACCAATAGATAGCCATTAACGCGAGGGAAGGTTCGAGGGCTACCGGCATTTAGAACCAGCGATTCGGGAGCTTCGATATGGAGTGCGACCTTTATCTCATCAGGCGAAGCGAACTCCACCGTTCCGATTTGTAGGTCACGTCCCTGCTCGAAGGGAGAATAGGTCATGGCGTGTCCGTGACATCCCGAGACACCTGGCCATCTTGAGGTTTCTCAGTTGCCCATCGCCCTCTTAGCAAATCGGCCATGCGGAAAGTGGTGCGGTCAATAGCCGGTTTGGGCAAATAGTGGTCCACCAGCGCGCGAAGATCGCCAAGGTGGTCGCCGACTAGTAGCGTGACCTGCGCGTGCCTACCCAGCGTTTCATATGTATTCATGACTCGCCCCATAGGGTCGTCGTAAGAGATCACCACCAAGTGTGCAGAGGGGATTGTCAGCATATCTCCAATGACTCGGTTAATGTGGTCATCTCCAAAGCTATACCCATAACAGACGAGGGTGCTATTGGGCCGGCAGGTGGCGACAGCAAAGTCACGAAATAACTCAACATAAGGATAATGGGCGGTCTCACGATCCTTAGCAGCATTTGGGTAGATCATCAGTGGTGACGCGTTATAGTCTCCGTCTTCCACCATTGACAGATATGGTTCAATACTGGGAGCGCCAAAAGGAAGGCCAAGACGACGAATAGTACCTTCCGATTCAATCCAATCAATAGAGCCATGCAGTTTGGTAAATCGGGACACTCCCTCCAGATATCGCGGCTCTCCTCGGATTCCTGGAGGGTTGTAGTGCAGGTCTACATCTAAGCGGGATGCCCGGAACATTGGAGACAAACTGCCTACGAACCTATCGATTAGCCGAAGACCAGCGGCGTCCGCACCTGATTCGAGGTATCGATCATAGTTGGTAGTAAACAGATGAAGTCTTTGCCTCGTACCTGACCGGCTAGCAAACGACATCAGGAAGCTTATAAGGTAGCTAAGCGCCTGTTCACGCGCTTCTGCGTCCGCAGCCGCAAGCTCCTGCTCACTTCGAAGGATTGAATTAGAAAATTCTGCAACGGCATTTAGTATTTCAGTTCGTAGAATGCTTACTCGGTCTCGTGCGGGTGAACTGGCATCCTGCAACGATGTGGCTATTTGTAAGCCACGATGCAAATCAAGAGCAGCACGCAATTGATCCTCGAAGTTGCCGTTAGACCGTCCCGCAGCTTTAGCAGATCGACTTGCTTCCGCTTGGATCTCCTCCTTAAAGGAATCCCATTTAGCCGACGTCATACCAGGTAGTGTTCCGTTTGTCCCAATGCTGTGTATTGCATGGGTCAACCCGGAACCCACTAGCAGAGCAAGATGCTCCGATTGAACCAGAGCCGTCAACCAAGGTTCTATGCGTTCTCGAAGGGTTGGAGATCCGAAGGGTTCGTTGGGTTTTACCCAGGAACAGATCTGATCAGGGGATCGAACAAAAGGCTTCTCAGGATCAGATGTCTCGGGACTTGAGCTAAGAAGCAGAGGTTGAATGTCGTCACGTGTCTTTAGGATCTGTTGTCCGTCTCTAGGCGTCATGCATAAACTCCAAGGTCAGTTTTCGAATTGGCCCGGCTTCATGCCAAATCCAATGGATGGTGTGAACCTCCTCCCCGGCCAGGCACCCTTGCCCTATTGTCGAAGGGTTGCTACCAGGAGTGTAGGTGAGGTCGAGTCACATATCAAGGACCCTTGTCCGTGTTCGTGGTGACGCCATTGCTCCTCTCGGTGGTGAAGGGAAAAAAGCCTGAGCAGATCGTCGTCTTGGCGTCCTGGCTGCCTTCTCCTTCCAAACGGCTGTTCTGAGCGCTAGGCGGCTAAATACCGTTAAGGGTTATCTCTAGTGCCCCTTCGAATGTGGCGGTGTTGGCGGAATCGAGACGGGTCTGCTCCTCGGGAGCCAGGGGATCCAGGAAGCTGCGGTCGGCGGTGAGTTGGTCCCACACCACCAGCAGCGCCGTGGCTGCGAATCCGAAGTGTGTAGCTACGGCGAAGAGAGTGGCCGCTTCCATGTCGACTGATCCGTAGCCTGCTTCTCGCCATTCCTCGACCATGGCTCCGCTCTGAGCGAAGATGGAACTCCAGGTCAGATGGAAGGAATCGGCAGTTCTGATGCTTCTGCTCTCCAAGAAGGCTCTTCCCATTGCGGTCAGGTCCGGGTCCGAGGGGACGATGCCGGTGCATTCATCCGAAGCCTTGTACAGGTGCGCGACCCCTTCCCGAGCCACCGCTTGGGAAGGTACTACCACATCGCCGGTTGCCAGTTCGGGATCGAGAGCGCCGCAGGTGCCGATTATCACCATCCGGGGGGTGCCTAGCACTCCGAACAGGTGTGCCAGTTCGACCGCTCTGGGTGCTCCGTAAACGCAGGAGTACACAACCGGGTATCCCCTCCAGTAGCCGTAGTACATGTCGGGAAAGGCAAGTTCTCGGACGTCGTCCAGGTAGCTGAGACGCCACTCTGTGCGTTGGGCTCTCCACCAGGAGCCTTCCATGATCACCGCTTTCGGGATGTCTGCCGCATCCATTCCGAGTGCATCCAGCCATTCCTCTCGGCCGAGGTCCATCACGGCTCTGTGTTTGGATTGGCGATCGTTCATCGGCCGATTCTCAATTCGTGTAGGCGGGCTCGTGTCCATATGTACCAGCCGATGATCCAGATTGCACCTGCCAGGACGGATCCGGCCAGGAATAGGAACACCCCGTCCCAGGCGTTCTGGTCGACGAGCCTTCCTACGATCGGTGATCCTGCGCCGCCGCCCAGGTTGAACCCCAGCGAATAGATGCCGCTGACCAACGCCACGCCTGTGGGAGAGGTCATCCTGGGAAACAGGCTGAGCACGATGGAAGATGACGCGCTGACCAAGGCGGTGGCTACCGCGACGGTGGCGAATCCTGCCAGCAGACCGGAAGCCTGGCTGACCATCGCCAGCGCCGCTGCGGTGGCTGCCAGCACCAGAGCGCCCCTCTGGGCGGCGCCCGGACCTCGGGCGTGTCGAAACCAGCGCCCGACGGCGAGGATGGCCCCGATGGCGATGGCCGGCATGGCGGCGGAGATTAGTCCGGAACGGCCCACGGGCTGGTGGTGTACCTCTACGAAGTAGGCAGGTGTCCACACCACCAGCGCAACGAACGCGGCACCCAAGGCCACCGCCGGGGGGAGGAGGCCGAGCGCTCGGGTGATCGAGGCACGCGGGCGGTTGGCCCTTGATGAAGGTTGGATCGGATCCCGCACCCCGATCCACCAGGCAACACCGGCCGGAATCAGAACGGTGGCGGCGGCCATGAATACGGCTACGACCCCACCTTGTTCGACGATGAAGCCCCCCAAGGCGAAGGTGAGGGCGGTCCCGGCTACGAAGGAGGAACCGAAGGAAGAGATGATCCGTCCTGCTCCCTTCACGGATACCCAGCGGCCTATTGCTCCCATGATTGGTGTCCATCCCATGGCCTGGAAGATGCCGTTGGCCGACCAGAAGACCAGCGACAGGGCAAAGTTGTGGATGGTAAGGATGAAGAGGACGTTCATCAGCCCGCTTCCCACCAGGCCCAGTCCGACCAGGAGGCGTGCGCCGATCCGGTCGGCCAGGAATCCGACCGGGAGTGCCGACAGCGAGTACACCCAGAAGAAGCTGGCCGCCAGGGCGCCGATGCGGGTGGCGTCGAGTCCCTGTTCCTCCCCGAGTCCCGGGACTGCAACAGAGAAGTTGACCCTCCCCAGGTAGTAAAGGGCGTACACCGACCATCCGGCGACTATCAGACCCCAGCGAGTTCCGCTGTCGGGCGTGGAGATGGACCCACCGGAAGGACCGGAGCGGGCCAAGGGGTCCCTACCCGGTCGTTGCTGCGGCGGGTCGTTCGGCGGTGTTCGGTCCGAGGACCCAGATCTTGTCGGGATCGAACTTCACCGGAATGTTGTCTCCGTCGGCGAACAACTTGACCTGTCCGGGTTCGGTGACCGCCTCGATCTCGGTGTCGCCGATGCGGATCTGGAAGCGCGCGTAGCGTCCGGCGTAGACATGGGAGAGGACGGTCCCCTCCACGCTGTTTTGTCCTTCGGTGCCCAGGTCTACGGCTTCGGGACGGATGCTGAGGATTGCGGCGCCGTCTCCCACCAGCGACTTCGGCGCGGTGAACTGACCGATGTCGGTGGTCATCACGCCGTTTTGGTAGGTCCCGGGTATGAAGTTGGTGCCGCCGAAGAAGGTGGCGATCTCAACTGTGTTGGGCGTCTCGTAGAAGGCGTCGGGACCGTCGAACTGCTGGAGGCGCC
Organism: Acidimicrobiia bacterium; assembly: GCA_965220995.1. Lineage (GTDB taxonomy): Bacteria > Actinomycetota > Acidimicrobiia > Spongiisociales > ZC4RG35 > Bin76. Next base: position 263,251 of record CBDCRL010000004.1, read on the forward strand.
CGTCGAACAGCAGCGCCACCTTGTCGGCCAGCACTACCGCCTCTTCCTGGTCGTGGGTTACGAAGACGGTGGTGATTCCCATCTCGGTCTGGATTCTTCTGATCAACACCCTCATCTCGTCGCGGAGGTGCGCGTCGAGGTTGGAGAGGGGTTCGTCCAAGAGCAGAACGTTGGGCTCGACTATCAGCGCTCTTGCCAGGGCGATGCGTTGCTGCTGTCCGCCTGAGAGTTGGTTGGGCTTTCGGTCCTCGAAGCCGGGGAGCTGGACCAGGTCGAGCATGTCCTCGACGCGGGATCTGATCTCCTTTTTGTTCACCTTGCGCATCTTCAGGCCGAAGCCGATGTTGTCGGCGATGTTCATGTAGGGGAACAGCAGGTAGTTCTGGAACACCATCACCGCACCGCGTTCCTCGGGTTTGATGCTGAGGATCGAGTCGCCGTCGAAGAGGATGTCTCCCGAGGTGGGTCGGAGGAGGCCGGCGATCATCTTCATGGTGGTGGTCTTGCCGCATCCCGAGGGTCCCAGGAGGGCGGTGAGCTTTCCGGATTCGATCTCCAGGTCCAGGTTGTCCACCGCGGGAGGGTTCTTCTGGTCGAAGATCTTGGTCAGTCCGGTGAGTGTCACTTGGGTCATATGTTGCCGATACCTCCTACTGCGGCGCTGTCGCCGGACAGGTACTTGGAGCTGAGCAGCAGCACCAGTATGCCCGGCAGGATGAAGACCACGCTCAGCGCGCCGGCGATGGCGGGTTCGGAGCGGGCGAAATTGAACAACAGGATGGGGAGGGTCTCCACCTGTCCGTCACCGATCAGGAGGGTGAGGACGTACTGGCTCCAGGAGATCAGGAAGGTGAAGAGGGCGCCTACCACCACTCCGGGGAAGACGGCCGGGAGGGTGACGTAGCGCTGGGTGGCCCAGCGTCCCGCGCCGAGCGAGCGCGCCTGGAGTTCGTAGTCGACGTCGTAGTTGGCGTACACCCCCGACATCACCAGCGTCATGTAGGGGAGGGTGGGCACCAGGTGCACCAGGGAGACTCCGATGATGTTTCCCGACAGCCCGTAGCGGATGAACATGGTGTCGATGCCGAGCACCACCGCCAGGCCGGGGACGATGATGGGAGCGAGGATCATGATCTCGACGATGCGCTTCCCGGGGAAGTTGTAGAGGCCCAGGGCGCGGCCGGCGGGGACTCCGAAGAGGACCGAGAGGACGGTTACCAGGAGGGCGATCAGGGTGGTCTGCCAGGCGGCGCCGATCACGTTGTTGGTGGGCGATATCACCTGTTCCCAGGCGCGGGCCGAGTACTCGCTGGGGAGGATGTCGGGATAGAACCAGCGGAAGCTGATCGACCAGATGAAAAGCGGCACCATGGGCGCCACCAGGAAGGCGAGGAGGCCTGAGATGCCCACCCAGCGGAGGGTGATCCGCCCTACCGAGCGGGGGTTGAAGTGCGGCATGGGCGCGGGCGCGGCGGTCATTCGTTTCCCACTGTCATTCTCTGATGTAGACGCGCGATAGCTTCATGTAGGCCATGATCAGGAGGGTGGAGATGAAGGCGATCACCATCGCCATGGCCATGGCCTGGGGACGCGCCGCCAGGTCCACGTCGGTGTAGCTCTGGTAGGCCAGGACGGGAAGTGCGGCGGGGAAGGTCCGTCCCAGAAGGTATGGGATCTCAAAGGCCCCGAAGGTGAAGGCGAACACGATGACCGACGCGGAGACCACCCCGGGCATGATGAGCGGCAGGGTGACTTGGCGGAAGGCCTGCCAGCGGTTGGCGCCCAGGGATCTCGCCACCGACTCGTAGTCCTCTCCCACCGACAGCAGGATGGCGAGGACGATCACCCCGATGAAGGGGATCTCCTTCCACACGTACTGGATGATGATCCCGATCGCCCACGGGTCGAACACCATGGCGGGAAAGTCGGCGGGCTTGGAGATGATGTCCATGCCGGTCAGGATGCGCGACACCAGTCCGCTGTTCTGGAAGAGGTAGAGGACTCCGATGGCGCCCACCAAATGCGGGATGGTGAGGTTGAGGGAGAAGAAGAAGTGGACGATGCGCTTTCCCCGAAAGGCGGGGCGGAGCAGGAGCGCCGACGCCACCGCCAGGATGCTGGCGATCAGGGTGGAGGTGAAGGCGATGTGGAAGGTGAGAATCAGGCTCTGGATGAACCCGTTGTCGGTGAAGATCGCGAAGTAGGCGTCGAAGTTGAAGTCGTTCAGCCCGATCAGGGGAAAGTAGTTGAGGCTGCGCAGGAAACCGGACGCCAGGCCTCCCAGGAATAGGAGGATGATGACGGCGATGGCGGGGGTGAGGAGCAACCCGATGCTGAGCCGCTGGGCGCCTTTTTCGCTCAGGCGCATCTTCATCGGTTCACCGGCCCGAGGGTGTGATCAGGTTGTTTCATTTGGTTTGACCGTTCACTTCGATCATCACTTTCATCGCTTCACCGCCTTGGAGGGCGGTGTCCATGGCCTCTCCGGCCCTGTCCAGGGGGAAACGATGGCTGATCAGGCGTTCTCCGTCGATCCGTCCCGAGGCCAGGAGTTCTATCGCTTCGGGGAAGGCGTCCCGGCCCAGGTAGATGGGGATGACCGTGGTTTCCCGCGACTGGGCCAGCATCATGTTGAAGGGGATGCGTTCTGTGATGTTCACCCCCACGGCCACCACCCGTCCGCTGCGGCGGACCAACCGCATGGCCGTTTCCAAGGTTCCGGCGCTTCCCACGGCTTCGAAGGCTATGTCGGGTCCCCTTCGGTCGGTGCTTCGGCGGATCTCGTCGGTGTCCATTCCTCGCACATCCACCGCCGATGTGGCGCCCATCGCCAGGGCGATTTGCAGGCGTCCGGGGTCGATGTCGGTGATGTGAACCGCTCCGGCGCCGTAGGCCCGGCACACCGAGAGAATCAACAGCCCGATCGGCCCGGCGCCGATGATCGTGACCGTCTCTCCGGGTTGCAGACCGCTTCGGCGGACCGCATGGACCGCAATGGAAGTGGGTTCCACCAGCGCTCCATGGGAAAACGCCATGTCCGACGGCAGTGGATGGATGCCCCGGGCGGGCACCGCCACCAGGTCCTGCAGAGCGCCGTCGGTGTGGGGGGAACCGGTGAACCCGATATTGGGACACAGGTTGTAGACGCCTTGTTGACAGGTAGCGCACTCTCGGCAGGGGACGATCGGTTCCACTGCCACCGGTGCGCCCTCGGGCGCGGTTTCGGTGTCCGGGCCGGGCTTCACCACCACCGCGGAAAACTCGTGCCCCAGCACATGGGGTTCGAGCACCCGCCAGTCGCCGATCCGTCCTTCCTTGTAGTAGTGCAGGTCGGACCCGCAGATCCCCACCATCCGGGGCGCCACCAGCACCTCGTCCGGACCCGGTTCGGGTTCGGGGCGGTCCTCGATCTCAAGGCCCCCCTCGGGGTAAAGCACCGCGGCCTTCATCGGGGGTCGGTCGCCTTGTTCAACCTGAGGCGCCGGTACGGTAGGCAGCCAGGATCTCGTCCTGGTTGTCCAGTTTTTGGATCAGGTCGTGATAGATGGCGTCCCGGTTGATGTCGATGGCCTCCAGCATTTCCGGGCCGTCGGAGCGTTGCCGCCACACCAGGTTTTCGTCCAGGCGGGGGGTTTGCACGGTGCGGGTGGGGACCCAGCGGCGGTTGATCAGCCAGGCGATGTTGATGAGGTCCCAGACTATCCAGGACTGGCCGGGGAACATTCCGACTCCCCGGTCGACGCGGATCGGGTTGTGGGTGTACAGGTGGTAGAGGTAGTCGCCTATCTCTCCCTTTCCCCTGATCCAGGCTTCCATCTCGGGAAGGGAGATCAGCAACTGCGCGCCGATGTAGAAGCCCGGCAGGTACACCAGGGGGACGCCGGAGTCGTAGAGGAGCCGTGAGGCGTGGGGGTCCTGCACCAGGTTGAGCGAGGTGTGGTTCGAAAAGTCGGTCCAGGTGGGGAAGCCCGAGGTCCAGCTCACCACCATCTTGGTGGCGATCTCGGGCGCTATCAGCAGAGCCGACGAGACGTTGGTGACGCATCCGATCGCCACCACGTGCAGGGGGCGGTCGTCGTCTGCCAGGGCCAGCTCGATGATCTTCTCCGCGCCCTCGCTCTCCACGGGTACGTCGGGCGCCGACATGTATTGGGGAGCTCCGCGGAATGCCAGGCCGTCTGAAGGGATGTCCATTTTGGCGAGCACCGTCTTGATCTCCTCATAGGAGGTCTCCATGCCCTCGGCGGGGCCCCACATGTCCATGGTTTCCGGATCGATCCCCTCGGAGAGCAGGTGGCGGGCCCAGTAGCCCATCAGGTTGTCCGAGTCGGGTTCCCGGCCTTCTCGGAGGGCGTCGGCGGCCTCCACCACCCGCTCGCGGTAATGGAGGTGCCCGAAGGGTTCGGCTACGACGGCCTCCACCTCGATCCGCTCGGGGGATAAGAAGGCCCAGGCCATGGCGAACTGGTCGTCGATCTCGTTGTTGGTGTCGGTGTCGATCAGGACCCGGGTGGGTCCGGGCCGATCGGCGAACATCTCCCGACGGCGATCCTCACTGACGGTTGGGAAAACGGTCATTCGGTCCCTTTCATGATCGCTCGGCGGCTTTGGTTGATTACTTTCGACTTCTCCAATCTACCGCCTCGGCACTGACGACCGAATTCAGCTCCCGGAGGCGGGCGACGGCGCCTTCCATGTCGCCCTCTCCGGTGGCGGCTTCCCGCCACACGGCCCGCCCGCCCAGGAAACCGGAAGCCCCTGCCCGGCAGGCCACCCGAAGCTGTCGGCGGAAAAGTCGGTAGTCGCCTCCTTCCGACAGGATCGCCCAGGGGACGGGGCTGAGCCGGTCGATCTCACCGCACGCCTCCGCCCAGGAGTCGGGGGAGGGGTCGGTGTCAGGGAAGACCGGGAACTGGAGCTTGAGGACATCGGCGCCCAGGGGTCCGAAGATTTTCACCCCTTCGAGGACGGCCTCGTGGCGCTCGGTGGGGTGATCGTAGAGGGCCAGGGGTTCGGCGAAGAGGGGGATCTGCTGTTGGCGGCACTGCTTGACCACCTCGGTTACGAAATCCTCCGCCGCAGAGGTGTCGCCTCCGGGACGGAAGAACATTGAGATCTTTACCGCATCCACCCCCAGCCGGGCCGCTCTTTCCACGCTCCATCCGGGCAGGAAACGCGGAGTGGTGAGGACATCCGCGTAGTCGCCGTCCTCTATGCCCAGGATCAGGCCGGTCTCCAGCAGCGGTCCCGATCGGGTGAACCCTGACCCTTCCAGAAAGCCGGGGTCCAACAGCATCGCTCCTGTGTGAGGACCCAGGGTCTCCACCAGGGGACGTTTGGCCTCCCAGATGTCCTCGGCGCTCATCGAGCCGGGATCCTCGGGTCGGACGGTGGCCGCGAAGGAGCCGACGTGGTCGATTGCCAGGACCGCGAAGTGGCCGGCGTCGGTGGCGACCCTGTCCAGTAGGGTGGACCGGATGCCTCGGGCCGGGGGGGCGGATGGTTCCATGGCGCCTGGTGGAGCAGTCAGCGGCGGATCAGTTCGAATCGCTGTGCACAGATGGCTGTAGGTGCTTTCTCATACTGTCCTCCGTGGATTGGTTGTTTTCAATCCAACCTCTGGCTGTTCACCAACTCGATGCGGTCGCTGTAACGGCGAAAGTCTGCGGCGTTGAAGGTCAAGAGTCGGTGTTCACCGTGGGCGAGCATAGTGGCCACTATGTTGGCGTCGTGGATCTGCCGTCCACCAATGGGAACCTCCCTGCAGAGCGCCACCAACAACTCGGTCACCAAGGGCCCATCCTCAAGTATCTCGAAACTACCGATCAGCCTGCCCACATCCTCGATGGCTTCCTCACTGGTGAAGGCCTCCGACCAGGTTTGCGGACGTGTGACGACGGAAAGGTACTCTCGTATCACCTGGCGGCTGATCCTGAGCGGTTCGGGGTTTCGAAAAGCGCGGTCGAGGCTGGTCCGGGCCAGGCCGTGGTCGGGAGCGGTGGGGACACGAGACCTCACCAGCACGTTGGTGTCTATAAACACGGCGGGGGCGGGGTTAGACCCTCTCCTCGTAGAGATCGGTTCGCCGCAAACTCAGGCCTTCCGGCCACACCGCGGTGGGGTGGATGGGCCACGCCTCATCGAGCGGAAGCCTTGACGCGGGTACCGAAGGCGTTCGCCGGAACAGCAGGGTTTCGCCGGCCATGTCGACCTGGGTGGTCTCCCATCCGGCGATGCTCCAGGCCAGGGCTTGGCTGTGACCGTTGCCGGCCCGCTGATTGCCCCACCAGGGCCGGTGCAGCCGTGCGGACGGAGGCAATTCGAATCCTATGACTGCCTCGATCTGGCGGAAGGAAGTCCTCCACTCGGAGACCTGAAGGTTGCTCAGGTAGGCGTACAGCCTCCGGTACTTTCCCCGGATCACCATCTTCCGGTAAATGTCATTTCTATCCAGCGTCATTTCGTGTTTCCTTCGCCTTACCTTGTCCGGCGGAGATGGTGTTCTACTCCATGATAGTTAGTTAGTGATTCTCGGTGATTTGACGATGAGGCTATCTCGATTGCCAAATACATCGCCTCCGTAATTTGATGATCTCTGACCAAGTCAGGCGTTCAGCCCGTCAATCTGCAAGTAATCCTGGATGGGTACGGGACGGGTGGTCTTCATTCCGAGCCAGGCGGCAACCTCTGCCAGTTCCGAGGAAAGGTCGCCCTGGGCCACCGCGAAATGATGCTCGTGTCCGCCCACCACCGCGGTGTTGACCAAGTCGGTCAATCCGATGGGTTCGCCTCCCAGCCGGAAATTGGAAAACCATCCCCGGGTCCCTTCGAAACCGGCGTTTCCGGTCTCCACCACGTCGGCGGTGGCGATGAACATCTCGGTGAAATTGTCTCCCGTATAAGCGATGGTGGTCGGCTGGGGAGCGAACCGAAGATCGCCTGACACCCCGTAGCTGATGTCCGACTTGCGGCCCAGGGTGACATGCTCCACCCAGCGGATGCCGTTGTTTCCTCCGAAGTGACGGGGGGTGACGCCGCAGTGCCAGAAAAGCGCCGCCTCGGATTCGGGGTCGAGGGCGGTGAGGTCCAAGAGGGTTGAGGAGCCGTGGATAAGGGACATCGAGTTCATCAACAGCATGGTGACCGCACCGGGGACGTCGCCCTCACAGGAAACCGCGAAACCGTCCTCTGATCCCAGGAGGCTGTAGGACATGCACGGGGCCATGTGGTATTCCTCCTGGAAGGTCGGCCAGCACTGCACGGCCAGGGCGTCGTAGCCTTCCTGTTCGATCAATTGCCCAAGCGCCAGGTAGACCCGGGCGTTTCGGTCCATGCCCAGGGGGGCGGCGGTCACCTCGGTGGCCAGTCCGGTGGCTGTTCGGACCATGGCGCCGGCCGAGGCGGAGTCGATGGCGCGGGCGGATTCCACCACCTCCTGGATCGAATGGGTCCCGATGGTGACGCCCAAGCGCTCCTGCAGCTTTCGCTCGTCGAAATTCATGTTGAAAAAGCCTGGAGATATTCCGCCGATCCATCCGATCCGAGCCGTGGCCAGGGTCTTGATGCCCTGCAAAGCCCGAACGGTCACCCGCAGACGGCGGTCGACATCCGGTTGGTCGATGTGTCCGTAAAACCACTTGTAGGGAAGGTTGCGGTCGCTCAGATAGCGGCGGATGATGGAGGCGTAGTGGTTGGCGGACACCAGGGAATGAAGTTGAATAGACCCTTCCAACACCGGTTCCGGAGTGGCCCAGATTCCCAGCCGCGGGGCAACTTCCGCCAAAGGCTCCAACAGTTCTCCGGACGCGCAGGCGGCGGTCTGCAACAGGAGAAAGTCTATCTGTTCCGCTTGAAGACGAGCCGCCACTGTCCGGGCGGTGTCCATATCGGGCACACCGCTGGGAATGGCGACCAGGTCGAAGTCCATCTGGTTCGCCAGGCTCTGCAGGCCCCGGATCGCCCGACCGTACTGATCGTGCTCGTCGGCGTAATAGCTGCCGAACGCCACGCCGACGTAGCCGACTTTCAATCGTGGAGGGACTTTCACACTTGTCAAATTACCACCCTAACCCGCGAAATTCGTCCGGACGTTTTCACCCGAAGGGCCCGCCCCCGCCACCGCCTCCGGGGGTCGAGGGGCGCGTTTGGGCGGTTCCGCCGGGGTGGCTCCTCGACCGGTGTATGACCTCTTTGGGAATGTTGCGGCCCAGTTGACGTCGAAGCGGGCCGGGAGGTGTTTGTGACTGAGTCCAATATGCATCGGCGGTGAGACAAGAGTCAACTGCGGTTGCCCGTTTCTTTTCGCGAACTGAACATTGACCTTACCGGTCACTTCAATTCTTTGCTTCCCCGGCGGTCTGGGCCCAAGCCTCGAATATGAGCGCCACCGTGCAGGCGCCGGGGTCCTCCGTCCCAAGGCTGTGTTCGGCCGCGTATCGGGCCCGTCCGGCGGTGGGGGTCATGGAAGCGGTGGATTGAGCGCCCTGGCGGGCGGCTTGGGCAGCCGAGGAAAGCACCTCGGCCAGAGTGGCCCCCTTCCCCGTGGCGTGCCGGGCCTGTTGCACCGCCGGCGCCAAAGCGTCGACCATGGTCTTTTGGCCGGTTTCGGCCCTTCCGGTTCTCATGACCCGGGACAGTCCCTTCTCGAGGCCCGCCGCGAAGTCCGTGGGGCTTGCCGGGTTGGCCGAGCGGTTCAGCTGCCCGGCTATGGCGCCGAAGAAGGCCCCGAACAGCGCCCCGGCGGCGCCGCCCACCGTGTCGTGGAAGGCCCGGCCGGTGGTCCGGAACACCTCGGCGGGGGTGGCTATATCCGATTTTGTGATGCGTGTGGCTGCCTCGGCCAAGGCGGTGGCCATGTTCACGCCGTGGTCGCCGTCGCCTGCCACTGCGTCCAGGCGGGAAAGTTCGTCCCGGTGTTGGCTCACCCGGGCGGCGGCTGCCCGTATCAACTCTATGGCCAGTTCTCGCTCCAGCACAGCGAATAACGGTAGTGGGCCGGCTTGGTCGTCCTTCCGGCGCAGCTTCTGCAGAATCGGTGTCGAGGCGGCTGCGTGTCGGTATCACCTACGAAGGATTACAAACTCCTCCGGCGGCTTCCGCCTTCTACTTCTCGGGTCGTAGCGGTGACGCGTCTGCCCTGAACAGGCCGGAACCCGGCCAAAAAAGGGGTGGCCTTCTCGATCGGAAAATGTAATACCGAGGTGCCGGTAGTGTGAGTCCGGGGCCACCCTTACCAGCGTTAACAGCCCGCCGGGGTGGCCCCTTTCTCGATGGGCGAAGCTGACTGCAGGTCAACTTCTGATTCTGACTATACACAGCCCATGGCCGTATAGGCCACCCAGATGGCCGGTCTGTGGGTGTGGGGTGCGGCCAGGTTGGCCACAGCGGTTCCCAGGGTTTGGATCCATGTCTTTCAGAAGGGCGGGACTGTCCTAATGCGGCCTGTATTCGAACACACGCCTTTGGGACTCGGGTCATCGACCACTCCCCGGCATGGTGAAACCGGCGCCGCGGGCGGGAGCGTCGTAGAGGCTCATCAACTCGGTGTCCATGTGGCAGATGGCAAATGCGAAACCCGCCATGTCGAGGGTGGTGGCGTAGGGTCCGATCCAAGAGCGGGCGACCTTGACGCCGCGGCGTTCCAGTTCGGCCCGCGCGCCGCGGTAGAGGACCGATAATTCCATGATGGTCAGAGAGCCGGCATTATTGAGCAGCAGACCCACCTGCGCTCCGACGTCCAGTCCGGCGTCCTCCACCAAGCGGCCGATCATCAGTTCCGAGATCTGATTGGCTGCCACATCCTCACCCAGGCGGGCGCCCGCTTCTCCGTGGACTCCCAGGCCCACCGCCACCGAGGTGTCCTCGGGGTCTCCCAGCGGCTGGCCGCTGACCGGGTGGGCGACGGTTCCCATGGCCGCCGACAGAGAACAGGTGCGGTCACGCGTTTTTCGAGCGATCCGGGCGCATTCCGCCAAGGATTTTCCCTGTTCGGCCGCCGCACCCACCGTCTTCCACACAAAGAACAGCCCTGCTCCGCCCCGGCGCTCGACGAGTTGTTCCTTGGGAGCGGAGGCTATGTCGTCATAGAGAATCACCATCTCGACGTCGTCGATCCCCTCGTCCTCGGCCTGGTCGATGGCCAGGGTGGCGTTCATGATGTCGCCCGCATGGCTGGAGACCAAAAGCAAGACCCCTCCGCCCCGGTCGGCGGTTTTGATTCCCCCCAGGATCCCTCCCGGACCGGGGGAGGAGAAGATCGGGCCCGCCACGTTAACGTCGAACAGGCCCTCTCCCACCCAGCCGATCATGGCCGGTTCGTGCCCGGAGCCGTTGCCGATCACCACTCCCACGCGCCCCCGGGGTTTGGGAATGGCGCGGACCACCATTCCGTCGGACAGCCGGATGATGTCGGAGTGGGCGGCGGCGTAGCCTTCCAGCATTTCTGAAACCGCATCGGCGGGATCATTGAGGAACAGCCGGGTGCGGACGCTCATGCCAGGTGCTCCCGGATGAACGAGGCGGCCCCGGCCGCGTCCCGGTCGAGGTCATTGCTCAGGTCTCTCCAGGCATAGGTGTCCCGGCCGGTCTGGACCGCGGAGTTGGGAAAGGTCTCGAACACCACCCATCCGTTGTAGTCCACATCGTCCAGGGCCTCTCGGAAGGCCGCCCAGTCGATGTGGCCGTACTGGGGGGCGCGGCGGTTGTTGGCCGCCACCTGCACATGGCCGATCCGCCCGGCGGCCCGGCGCACTGCTTCGGCCAGATTGTCTTCTTCCATGTTCATGTGGAAGGTGTCGAGTTCCACCTTGACCGAGTCATATCCCACCATTTCGATGAAGGTAAGGCAGTCGGAAACGGTGTTGAACATATACGTCTCAAAGCGGTTGAGCACCTCCAGGCACAGGTCCACTCCCACCCCGGCGGCGTGCTCGGCCACCGTCCGAAGAGACTGGGCGGATCGTTCCCGATGGCCGCGCAGGTCGCCTTCGGGGAATCCCATCCAGGGTGCGTAGGTGACCCCTCCCAGGATGGGACTTCCCAGGGCGGCCGCCTGATCGAGACACCACTTGAGGTGATAGATCCCCGCTGAGCGGATGTCCGCATCCGGACTGGAAATGTCCATCGACGGCGTGAGACCGGTGCTGCACAACACCCCGAGGCCCAGGGAGGAGGCGGTGCGGGCGATCCGGTCGACCCCCACGTCGGTCCCGGCCACAAACGACATCTCCACCCCGTCGAACCCGGCCTCCGCCGCTTTTTCGAACACCGACGACTGGTCGTCGTACCAACTGTCCAGCCAGTAGAAGATCTCGATTCCCACCGGGCGGCTCATGGCGCTTCTCCCTCGACGGCGAAGGCGAATGCCAGGAGCGGATGGGCAGGCGTTTGGTCTGTGAATGTCACGGTTACCTCCGTGCCGTGCCCGGGCCTCTCGGCGCCGAGCACTATGTGGGTGATGCCTCCGTCAACTCCGTCCAGGCGAATCGAAGCCAGGATATAGGGGGGATCGACGCCTCCGAACGGCGGCGGGCTGTGCACCCGGGTGGCCGCCGTCACCGTGCCGGTCCCGGGGAGATCATACCAAGCGGTCTCGGCTTGATCGGTGGGGCAAAACCGTCGGGGAGGAAACCAGGACGCCCCGCATCCTCCACACCGGGTGGCCCGCAGCACCCCCTGTTCCAACCCCTTATAGAAGGGGCTCGAAAACCCAACCGCATGGCGGTAGCGCTGGGCCATCTCCAGGCGCCACAGGTAGGCCTCCTCACCGTCGGAGTTGACATTCCGCTCCACCCCGCCTACTCGCATCAGGCCACCCTCCCGAAAACATTCACCACGCACACCGATCCGACCCCGGCGTGGGTGTCGGTAATCCCCACCCGGGCGTCCGGGACGGCTCGGGGCGCCGGAACCTCTCTCCGAATTTGGGCAGCCACCTCCACCGCCTGGGCGATGCCGGTGGCGCCCACCGCCGAACCCCGTCCCATCAGGCCTCCCGACGGGTTGACCACCACCTGGCCACCCTGGTCGAACCGTCCCTCCGAGGCGGCCCGTCCCCCGTGACCCACCGGGCACAGGCCCAGATCCTCATAAGCCTGCAGTTCCGCTCCGCTGAAGGAGTCGTACACCTCGGCCAGGTCGATCTGGCGGGCCGGGTCGGTGATGTCCGCCTCCCGATAGGCCCGGGCGGCGGCCTGGCGTTTGGCGCCAAAGTGGGGAAACATCTCCTCTGTGCGGTCCGACAGCCGGGGATGGTCGGTGGCCGATCCGCTCCCCAGGATGGCCACCGGCGGGCGGTCGGTAAAGGTGGGGGAGTGCTGCCCCGCCCATTCTTCGGTGGCCAACAGCACCGCCGCCGCTCCGTCGCTCAGCAGGCTGGCGTCGAACAGGCGATAGGGATCCGACAGGGGCCGGGAATCCCGCACGTCGTCCACCGTGATCGACATTCCACGATGGGCCAGGGGATTGTCGAGGGCCATGCGTCGGTTCTTCACCGCGATCTCGGCGAACTGTTCGGGGGTGGTGCCATAGCGTCGCATGTGTTCGGTGATCATCAGGGCATAGGGGGCCGCGAAGGTCCCGAACACGGGCGTCTCCCATTCAAAGTCGGCCGACAGGGCCAGGATCCGGGTAGCGGTCGGGCGGTCGACCGAGCGGCCGTTGGTTTCCCCGCCGAACACCAGCACCGAACGGGCCTCTCCGGAACGGATCGCCATCAGGGCGGTGCGGATTGCCAAGGCCCCGGTGGCGCCGCCTCCCTCCACCCGGATCAACGGCTTGCCCACCAACCCGACGGCTTCGTGGAGTATCTGTCCCAGGTTCATCTGCCGGTTGAAGTGATCGCTCTCGTAGGCGGCCACCCCTAGGTCGAGGGCAGCGGGCGAGTTGATCCCGGCGTCGAGGAGGGCTGCGCGGGCGGCCTCGGTCACCATGTCCCGCACGTTGGCATCCTGTCGGAAACCCACGAACGGGGTCATCCCCACCCCGGCCACCAGCACTGCGTCGTTCGGGAGCGGGCTCATGGGTTTAGTGAGAGAATGGGCGGGAACCCTCCGAAGTTGTGAAATCGAACACTATCCCGCGAAAACACGGTCCACATTCGGGCCCACCCCCGCCGCCACAGCCAGTGGGTCAGAACGCGGTTGCCTGGCCCCGAGGGGGGACGCGTTCTGAGGGTATGACCTCTCCTCACAGTGGTTTCTGTGCGGTCAGCGCGACGTCGGAGCGGACCGGGAGGTGTTCGACTCCACCAATATGGATCGGTGTGTGTGACAAGAACAACCCCTCGAGGTCCTCTTTTTTCGCGACCCGGATTCATGGGCTCTCCACGCCTATCTCCGGGATTTGAGATCGAATTCGACCGAATGGATGGTTCCGCGGAAGGGGTTTTCGCCTTGGTAGGAGTCGCTCACCGGAGAGAGAGTGTCGGCGCCCACGCTCAGGGAACCCCATGAGATCATGCCCCGGGCCATGTCGGACATGACTTGTTCGCACAGCACCCGGCCGTCGGCCTCCAATCGTCCGATTCCCCGATAATCGCCGGTGCGCTCGAACCGGAAGGCCAATTCGGTGGCGCCGGGATTCACCGCCCCTGGGTCCGACGCCAGAGTCTGGCGGTCACCCAGGTAGCAGTACTCGAACACCAGCCGGTCTCCGTCCAGATACAGGATGTACCCGCCGCTGGTGTCGCCCACCGCCACCAGGACCCCCTGATCTCCGGGTTCGATCGGGTTCACCCGGGCGGTGATGGCAAAGGAACGGTTGAACACCAGGGGAGTGACCCCGCCGGGAATCCGGGTGGCCCCTCCCAGGTAGGTGAAGGTGTCCCGGGCGCGGGGCGACCCGGGGGTCTGGAAGGTGGAGGCCCGCACCGCCAGGTAGCGGTCGTCGAGGGGGAACACCGAGTAGCGTCCCGCCTCTTCCGACCATTGCCGGATCAGGTCGGCCAGCCGCTCCGGCTGATCGGCGGCCACGTCCGAGCATTCGGAGAAGTCCGAATCGATGTGGTAAAGCTCCCAGGGGTCGTTCTCGAAGGGTTCGTTGCGCCGGTGACGGGCCAGGGCCTTCCACCCGTCCTGCCACATGGCGCGGTGGCCGATCATCTCAAAGTACTGACGGTCGCGGGCCGGTGGCGAGGAGGCGTCGTCGAGCACCGAGCGGATGCTGGCGCCGTGGTAGGGCATCTGTTTCACCCCGTTGTAGGAATCCCTGGGGGTCACCCCCACCAGGTCGAACAGGGTGGGAGCTATGTCGATGGCGTGCACGAACTGGGCCCGCACCGCCCCGGTGTCGGCGATACCTTCCGGCCAGGAGATCACCAGGGGGGTTCTCACCCCGCCCGCGTAGGTGTTCTGCTTGTACCACCGAAGCGGGGTGTTGGCCGCCTGCGCCCATCCCCAGGGGATGTTGGTTTGCGAATGGGGTCCGCCGATGGTGTCGAACCGTTCCAGGTTGAACTCCACGGTGCAGAACCGGTCTTCCTCGTAGGTGACGATGTCGGCGCCGCCGTCCGGTCCGCCCTCCTGGCTGGCGCCGTTGTCGGACAGCACCACGATGATGGTGTTGTCGAGTCGCCCGACGGAGTCCAGGAAATCCACCAGCCGGCCCAGGTGGGCGTCGGTGTGGTCGAGCATCGCCGCGTAGGCCTCCTGGAAGCGGGCGAACAGGCGCTGCTGGTCGGGAGTCAAATTGGCCCATTCCTCCACTCCCGGGTTGAGCGGCGCCAGGACCGCGTCCGGGGGGATGATCCCCAGTTCCTTCTGCTGCTGGAAGCGGCGCTCGCGGATAACGTCCCATCCCTCCTCGTACCGGCCGCGGTACTTGTCCAGGTACTCCCCGGGCGCCTGGTGCGGGCAGTGAGCGGTCCCGAATGCCACGTACAGGAAAAAGGGTTGCTCGGGTTTGACCGACACCTGATCTCTCACGTACCCGATGGCCTGATCGATCAGATCCTCGGTGAGGTGATAGCCGTCCTCGGGGCGACCCGGCGGGTCCACCCGCTGGTTGTCGCGGACCACGTCGGGATAGAAGTGATCGGTCAACGCATCCAGGAACCCGTAGTAGCGGCCGAAACCCCGACCCAGGGGCCACTGGTCATACGGCCCCACCGCGGTGGTGTCCTCCAGGGGGGCCAGGTGCCATTTGCCGATGGCCAGGGTGGCGTAGCCGGCGTCCCCCAGCACCTCGGCCATGGTGGCGGCCGATTCGGTCACCCGGCCCCGGTAGCCGGGAAACCCCGAATCGACGTTGGACAGATAGGCCATCCCCACGCTGTGGTGGTTGCGCCCGGTCAGCAGGCAGGCCCGGGTGGGCGAACACAGGGGAGTGACGTTGAAGTCGTTGAACCGGATGCCCCCCGCCGCCAGGGCGTCGATGGTGGGCGTGTCGATCTCCGCCCCGTAGCACCCCAGCCCGGCGAACCCCACGTCGTCGAGCACCACCACCACCACATCGGGTTTGCCCCGGGCGTCGTTTTCGGGGGAAGGCCACCAGGGCACGGACGTGCGAAAGTCCGGTCCGATCACTCCCGGGAAGTCGTCGTCGGGGAGGGGGGTTGGTAGGTCTTCAGGCTCGGGGGAGATCGGGTCCGATTTCATTCAAACTCACCGCCCTTTCCTGCGTCGGGGTCTTGCCGGCATGGGGTTGGATGGGCGTCCGGCCCGCTTGCTAACCATACTTGACCGGATGGAGGACCAGGACAGCCCACCGATGGGGGACCCTCCGGGCTGGCCCGAAACCGATCCGTTCACGATCGAATCGGTCTCGATGGATGTCTACCGCGCCCCGATGGACCGGCCGGTGCAGACTTCTTTCGGGATCATGAGGGATCGCCCGGCGGTGGTGGTGGGAGTCCGATCGTCGGAGGGAACCATCGGATACGGCGAGGCGTGGTGCAACTTCCCCGCTCCGGCAGCCGAATACCGCGCTCGTTTGATCCTCTCGGTTCTGGCGCCGCTGGTGGTGGGCCGGCAGTGGCCCGGTCCGGCGGCGGTGTTCCAACACCTCTCTTCTGCGACCCGCATCGTGGCGATCCAGTCGGGAGAGTCGGGTCCCTTCTCCCAGGCCATCGCCGGGATCGACATCGCCCTATGGGACATGGCGGCCCGGCGGGCGGGGATGCCGCTGTGGAGATTACTGGGTGGGAACCGGAGAGGCGGGAGCGTCCCCGCCTACGCCAGCGGGATCGGCCCCGCAGAAGTGGTCTCACAGGCCCGGGAGGCCACGGAGGCGGGCCACCGGGCCTTCAAGCTCAAGGTCGGATTCGGAGAGGAGACCGACCTGGCCAATCTCAACGCGCTGCGCGGGGAGTTGGGACCCGATGCGCCCTTCGCGGTTGACGCCAACCAGGCCTGGTCTCCGGAGGAGGCGGCGGAGTGGAGCAGGACTCTGGAGGCCTTCGGTCCGATCTGGCTGGAGGAGCCGATCCGAGCCGACCATCCGGAGCCGGTGTGGGGGGAGTTGGCCGGGGCTTCCCCGATTCCCCTGGCGGGAGGGGAGAACCTGTGTGGCCAGGGCGAGTTCCGTCGGGCGATCGGGGTCGGCGCACTGGCCGTTGTTCAGCCGGACATCACCAAGTGGGGAGGTATGTCAGGGTGTCTGCCGGTGGCTCGGGAGATCCTGGGAGCGGGACGGAGGTTCTGTCCTCACCACCTGGGAGGAGGTATCGGGCTGGTGGCTTCCGCCCATCTGCTGGCGGCGGCGGGTGGCGACGGGTTGCTGGAGGTGGACACCAACCCCAACCCCCTTCGCGAGGGGTTGGCCCGGCCGTTTCCCCCGCTGGCCGACGGACGGCTCATCCTGAGTGAGGAGCCCGGCCTGGGAGTGTTCCCGGACCGGGCCCTGACGCCCCTGCGGATCTCGGGGGACACCTTTCGGGGTTGAAAAGAGCCTTGGCTGTGGGGACCGGGTGGGTGGCGGCAACGGTCGAGTCCTCCTCCCGGGCATGGATCAGCACGTTGTCACCGCAAAGCATCCGGAGTCAACGACGGTCGGACAGAAACCGGTTGTGGTCGACTCCCGGGAGAGGATGGATGCCGGGAACGGTAGTCAAACGAAGGTCGGTTGCCGGGTTGGTTCCTGACGGTTCAGGCATCGTCCAGAGTCTGGACAATGAACGCACTCACACTGAGATCACGGGCTGCGGCTGCCCGGCGCACCCGACTGGCCAGTTGGTCATCGAGAGAGATCGTGAGGCGCATAATGCTATGTCACAATAGGGTGCGTCAAAGCGTAGCTCTCTGGGAAACACGAGCCCGTCCACAGACGATCGACGCAGGGGGGACCCGTTTGGGGCACCCAGGGCCGGACCTGGCGCTGTTTCGAATCTGGATGCACCGGAGGAGGGTGGAGCGGGCAGGCGGGACCCGAATGCGGGCCTCACCTGCTTTGCTTTTGCCGGTTGGGCCGGGGTCAGGCTATGGTGAGAGTTGGACTTGCGGGCGATGCTTTACGTTGCGCGCTCTTGGCAGGTTCGTAACAAGTTGTTCGAACAGGAGGACCATTAAATGCGTAATTCCCGATTTGCGCGCTGGGTGATTGTTTCCGCGTGCCTGATGCTGGTAGCCGCTGCGTGCGGGGGCGACGACGAGCCCGCCGCCACCACTGCGGCGCCCGCTACCACTGCGGCGCCCGCCACGACTGCGGCGCCCGCCACCACCGAGGCTCCCGAAGAAGAGCATATGGAGGAGGATGACCACGAGGAAGAGGCCATGGAAGAAGAGACCATGATGGGCCCCACCGGTCCGGGACTCTTGGACGTGGGTGACTCCGAAGTGGGCGGAATGTCCTGGGACGAGATCGTGGCCGCCGCTGACGGCGGACGGGTCAACTGGTTCATGTGGGGTGGCAGCGCCACCATTAACGCCTATGTGAACGAGTGGGTCGGCGCCGAACTCAAGTCGCGCTTCAACATCGATCTCAACCAGGTGCGGATCACCGACACCGTCAACGCGGTGGACACCGTGCTCAGCGAGACCGAGGCCGGCGAATTCACCAGCGGATCGGTCGACATGATCTGGATCAACGGCGAGAACTTCCGCACCATGAAGCAGGGCGGCCTCTTGCTGTGCGGCTATTGGGACCTCCTGCCCAGCTTCGGAAACGTGGACATGAGCGACGGGACCTTGACATTCGACTTCGGCACCCCGGTTGACGAGTGCGAAGTGCCCTGGAACAAGGCCCAGTCGGCGGTGTTCTACAACAGCGCCCTGTTGCCCGATCCGCCCGCTGACATGGACGGCCTGCTGGCCCATGCGTGCGCCAACCCGGGAACCTTCACCTACCCGGCGCCCCCGGACTTCACCGGAAGCGTGTTCGTGCGCCACGTGTTCTACAACGAGGCGGAAAAGATGCTCCCCGGCGGGTTGAACGACCTTCTGGTCCCCTTCGACCAGGCTCTCTACGACCAGGTGGCCGAGGCGACCTGGCAGACTCTGAACGACCTCGAACCCTGCCTGTGGCGTGAGGGCACCACCTACCCGGTGGACCAGCCGGCTCTGGAAACCCTGTACTCCAACTCGGAGGTCACCCACTTTTTGGCCTACGGTCCCGCCTCCGCAGGTTCCAAGGTCGACACAGGCGTCTTCCCCGAGTCAACGCGCACCTACGGCCTCAGCAGCGGTCAGATCGGAAACACCAACTTCGTGGCCATTCCCTACAACTCGCCCAACAAGGCCGCCACCCTGGTGGCAGCGGACTTCCTGCTCAGCCTTGACGCGCAGTTGCAGAAGGCCTATCCCGACGTTTGGGGTCAGATCAATGTCCTCAACGCCGCTTCGCAGCCCAACTTCGCCGACGTTCCGAGGCATCCCTCGGTGGTGGATCCCGGTGAAATCTCCGGGCTCCCCGAACTGCGGGGCGACTGGGTTCCGATTATCGAGGAAGGCTGGCGCGCCAACGTAGCGGAGCAATAACCACTAACCAACCAGACACTTTGAGAGTGACCGGTGACCGTCAGGCCACCGGTCACTCCTTTATCAAGGCTTGTACGGGCGGGTTCTATTGGTGGTCGCGAAAAACAGGGTGTCCGTTGGCTTGACTTTGTCTCCCGGGTGACACATAGTGATAGGAGTCAAGCACCTCCCGGTCTGTTCCGACGTCGCCCAGACCGGCCGCAGGGACCATATTGTCGGGAAAGCGAAATCCGCGCACTGCGTGACGGATTCGCGTCCCGACCCCAGGAAAGGTGGTGGCGGGGGCGGGCCCTCCGGACAGGAATTGCGGGGCCGTTTTCGCGATATAGGGTCTGATTTCACAGATTGTGTTTGCCGCCCGGCTCCTGCTCGTTATCACTCTCAGCAAGCTCCAATGCTCCGTTTCACTGGCCGATCCTCCGGTCGGGGGGAGGACCGGCGCGGGATCAGATCACGGGAAGGGGCGCCAGGGCTTCGATGTCGGTCACCACGTCGACGACCACCGGACGCTGCGCCTCCACGGCCCGCTCCAGGGCCGGGCGTAGCTGGGCGGGTCTTTCCACCCGGATGCCCATCGCCCCCATTCCCTCGGCGAGTCGGGCGAAGTCCACGTCGGTGAAGGTCCACAGGCGGCGTCCCTCCGGGGTCTGCTGCCCGCCGTAGGCCCGGTCGTAGCCGATGACCGACTGGTTGCCCGAGGAGTTGTTGTTAACCACGGTTACGGTGTTGATGCCCCATCGGACTGCGGTCTCCACCTCGGCGATGTGGTACCAGAAACCTCCGTCGCCGGTGAAACAGACCACCGGACGGTCGGGCGCGGCGCACTTGGCGCCCAGGGAGGCCGGGAAAGCCCAGCCCAGGTGACCGGCGCTGCGTAGAAAGCTCTGCTCGGGTGTGCGGGTGTCGAACATGCCGCCCATCCACATGCCGGCGTGCCCGGTGTCGACCACCACGCACGCGTCATCCGGCGCCAGGGCGGTCAGTTCCGAACAGATGCGCTCCGGGCGGATGGGCGCCGCATCGGATTGGAGATGGCGCCGGTGCCGTTCCCGCCAGGCGGTTACTTCCCGGCGGACTTCGGCGAGCCATTGCTGCCGTCCCGGCTCCCGAGGTCCGGCCTGCTCCAGGATGGCGGCGAGGGTCATCCGGGCATCGGCGTTGATGGACACCTGCAACGGGTAGTTGCGGCCCAGCATGTCCGGGTTGATGTCGATCTGGATGGCGGGTGTTCCCGGGGCCGGAACCCGCCAGGAGTGGGTGGTCATGCTGCCGGTGCCGGAACCGACGAAGCACACCAGGTCGGCCCGGTTCACCACCCGGTTGGCGGCGCTGCGAGAGTACCTGCCGACCGCACCGACGGCCAGCGGATGGTTACCGGGGATGGTGTCCTTGCCGTTGAGGGAGGTCACCACCGGGATGGAGAGACGCTCGGCCAGGGCGGTGAGTTGGCCGGAGGCGCGGGAGATCCGGACTCCTCCTCCCGCCACGAGCACCGGCCGCTCGGCGCGGTCCAACAGTTTCAGAGCGGCAGCCACGTCGTCGGGATCGGGGAGCGGCCGCTCCGGCGGAACGGAGGCGAATTCTCTCTCGACCCGCGGGTCAAGGTCGGCTTCCGCCAGGTCGATCTGGCCCTCGTTGCCGGCGAACCGGATATGGGCCGGCCCCGGACAGCCGGAAACCGCGGATCGGAAGGCCTGGCGGATCGAGTCGGGGATCTGTTCCACCCGGTCGACGGAGGCGTTGAATTTGGTGACGTTGGCGAAGGCGGGGAGATCGTCGACCTCCTGGTAGACGCCCCGGCCGGCCATGGTGGGATGGAGACCTCCCGTGAGGGCGATAACCGGGGAGTTGGCCAGGTGGGCGTCACGCAACCCGGCGGCCAGGTTGAGCGCCCCCACCGCCTGGGCCATGCACACTCCGGGTCGGCCGGCCGTCCTGGCGAAGCCGTCGGCCATGTAGGCGGCGGGCTTCTCGCCGTGGGTCTGGATGCGGTGCACCCCGAACCGCTCCAGTTCCACCATGGTGCGTCGCAGAATCGCAGGGACCATGAAAACGTGGGTCACCCCGTACCCGTTGAGCATTTCGGCAAGCGCCCGGGCGCCGGTCATCATAGAGGACAGACTCTACCGGCCACCCTCCCGGTAGCCGGGGATGGGGGGGATCCGGCCGGGATTACGTCTGCGGCTGACAGTTGGTGGGTCTGCGCCGTTTGCGGCGGATGAGGCGGGCGATGCGCGCCGAACTGCGAATGGGGATGGGAACGAACGCTCTCTTCATGCGATTGGGGATGCGCGGACGCTCAACAAACCGGATGATGGTGTAAACCGCGAACCCACCGTGGAAAGTGCCGAGCGCCATCCACAGTCCGTCGGGACCCACCAGGCTCATCAGCCCGGAACTCAATATGGGGCCGGCGGCGGCGCCCAGGCCCATGAAGGTGACCAGGGCGGCCATTCCCGCCACCATTTGAGAGCGGTCCAAGCAGTCGTTCATGTGGCTCATGGACAGGGCGTACACCGGGTAGGTAAAGGCGCCGTAGGCCAGCATCACCAGGCCGAACAGGGCCGGATCGAGTGGTCCGGTGGACATGAGCATGCACAAAAGGAACGCTCCCACCGTGATGGCCAGAATCACCCGGCGGCGGGGAATGCGATCAGAAAGCCTTCCCAGGGGGATCATGGCCACCGATCCAAACATCAATGCGCCCATCACCCACCCCACCTGTTGGCTGCTCAGGCCCACCTGGGCGCCGTAGACCGGGCCCAGGGTCGAAATCGAGCCGATGGTGAGGCCCGCCGCGGCGGTACCCACCAAGGCCAGGGGAGTGGTTCGGTACACGGCCAGGATATTGGCCTTGCGACGCTCGGGGACCTCGGGGGGATCGATGCGGGTCAGAGACAAGGGAACCAGAGAAAGCGAAAACAGCATCGAGGCGCCCATGAACAGGATGAACCCCCCAGGGTCGGCCACACCGATGAACAGCTGTCCCAGGGCGGCGCCACCCATGCCCATCATCATGTAGATGCCCAGAATCCGGCCCCGGTTCTGGTTGGTGACCCGGTTGTTCAGCCAACTGTCGGCGGTGACGTAGATCCCCGACATACAGAATCCGGACAGAAGCCGCAACAGGAACCAAACGACGGGGAGCAACAGCACCGAATGCAGGAGCATCACCACCGACGCCAGCGCGGCCAGGCCCGAGAAAACCCGGATGTGGCCCACATTGGCCAGCATGACGGCGATGAACCGGCTTCCCGCCAAAAACCCCAGGTAGTACGCCGACAGCGCGACGCCGGCCTGCAGGTCGGTGAAGCCCTCGATGGTGGCGCGGATGCCCAGCAGGGAAGTGCCCAGCCCGTGGGCGATGCCCAGGAGAAGCATCGAAGCGAATAGTGCGGTCAGATGTCTCATGTCCCTTTGGTTGGTCGTTCCGATGGTGCGGGAGGTGGGTGCGCCTGGACGCCGACGAGACAATCCAATGCTCAACCGAGACCGTATACAAACCAGATCGGCGGCGCCCGCGCCTTGGTCCTCCCTACCCCCTCAATTCTACCAGAGCTGTCGAGTCGGGGTTAGGAGGTTTGGGGGCGTCGGATGGATCGGCGCCGGCGACGCGGCGGCGGGTCGCGGCGTGGGTTTCAGGCGCCCGTCCAGCGCGGTGGGCGTTTTTCGGAAAAGGCCCGGGGCCCCTCCCGGGCATCGGCAGAGTCCAGCGCCTTCCGGTAGGACGGTACACCACCCGATCTGAGGTGCTGCAAGGCTTGCGGCGCCGGCAGGTGGGAGGTGGATTTGATTATCTCCAAGATGGCGGCGACGGCCAGTGGCGCGGCGGCGCAGACCTGTTCCGCCAACCGACGGGCGGCAGGCATGAGTTCCGATGCGGTGGTTACCTGGTTGACCAGGCCTCTCTGCTCGGCCTCTTCCGCTTCCATGCTCCGTCCGGTCAAGAGCAGTTCCTTGGCCACCGGGAGCGGCAGGAATCGGGGAAGGCGGATGCTGGCGGTGTCGGGCGGGAATCCGAGCAGCGCCTCGGGGAGCAGGAACCGGGCGGTGTCGACAGCCACCACCAGGTCAGCCGCCAACACCATCTCAAAACCTCCCCCGGCTGCCACCCCGTTCACCGCGCAGATCACCGGTTTGCGGAGGTCGGGCAGTTCGGTGAATCCGCCGAACCCTCCCACTCCCCAGTCGGCCTCATAGGATTCCCCCTGGGCTGCTGCCTTCAAATCCCATCCGGCGGAAAAGAACCGGTCTCCCGCCCCGGTCAGGATGGCCACCCGATAGGAAGGATCGTCCCGGAACATCTCGAACACCGCCCCCATCCGGCGGCTGGTGGCGGCGTCGATGGCGTTGGCCTTCGGACGGTCGATCACCACTTCCAGAAGGGGAGGCGATCGGACGATGCGAAGACTTTCACTCACCGGCCTTCAAGTGTAAAGAAATGTCCGAGCCAATCGCCCCGTCGCATGCAGGTGCGGGATGGCAGGGCGGCCGATGGTGAGCGGGACTGCCGACCAGAGCCGGAAGCTACCCGGCCCAAAAAAAGAGGAGAGGGCGCCGGGGGCGCCCTCTCCAATGGTTAGGGATCGTTTCTTGGTCTAGCCCGCTATCCGAGCGGAGGTGAGCCAACTGTCGACCGCGTCGCGGTTGTTGGCGATCCATTCGGCGGCGTGTCGTTTGATGTCGTCTTCGGTGTTTTCGCCGAGGCTGTAGGTGACGTTCTGGAGGGTGACGTCCACCGGGTTGATGGTGAACAGTTCCAGGAGTCGGGCGGCTGCGGGGTTGGCGGCCAGGAAGTCGTTGTTCCCGGTGGCCCGAATGTCAGCCGCGTCCCAGCCCAGGTTGCAGGGGTCGGTGGTGCACTGGTCACCGATCGACTTGGGACCTTCGATCTGGGTGTCGGAGATCGGGTCGTCGTGGATAGACAGCCACACCGAGTTGTCCCCGGGGCGCAGACTGCCCACATAGTGGCTGGGCGCCCACGTGTAAACCAGGTACGGTTCACCGGCCGCGTCACGGGCGATCGCATCGGCGATCATGGCGTCATAGCCGCCGATGTCGAACTGCTCGACGTTGTCCCAACCAGCGTTGGCGATCCAAGAGTCGATGTTGACCCGGCAACCCCATCCTTCGGGGCAGCCCATGATCTGCAGGATGCCGTCGCCCGGCGAAACATCGGCTGCTTCGTAGGCGGCGAACTGGGCGGGATCGTTCACCAGGGCATCGAGGGTGGTTACCCCGTTGGCCTCGGCGAAGGCCTTGTTGGTGATCAGACCCTGCACACCGGCTCTGGGCATCTCAAAGCCCAGGGTGGTCACGTGTTCTGATACCAGTGAGCCGTCGGGCATTTCACCGGCCAGGAACTGGTTGTGGTTGGGGAACCACGAGTTGACCCAGAAGTCGAACTCGCCGTTGGCCATCGCCACGAACGCGTTGGACGGCGCCAACTCCAGATCGGCGGGATCTGACACGTCATATCCCAACTCGCCCAGCAACGCCGCGACAATCGCCGCCTGCATATAACCGGTCGACCAGTTAGCCCGCGCCATCGTCACCGACACACCCTCACCCGGAGTCAGGTTGATCGGCTGCTTGGCCCTTTCAATCCAGCCGTCCACGATGCCGCGGTTGTTGGCGATCCATTCGGCGGCGTGTCGTTTGATGTCGTCTTCGGTGTTTTCGCCGAGGCTGTAGGTGACGTTCTGGAGGGTGACGTCCACCGGGTTGATGGTGAACAGTTCCAGGAGTCGGGCAGCTGCGGGGTTGGCGGCCAGGAAGTCGTTGTTCCCGGTGGCCCGAATGTCAGCCGCGTCCCAGCCCAGGTTGCAGGGGTCGGTGGTGCACTGGTCACCGATCGACTTGGGACCTTCGATCTGGGTGTCGGAGATCGGGTCGTCGTGGATAGACAGCCACACCGAGTTGTCCCCGGGGCGCAGACTGCCCACATAGTGGCTGGGCGCCCACGTGTAAACCAGGTACGGTTCACCGGCCGCGTCACGGGCGATCGCATCGGCGATCATGGCGTCATAGCCGCCGATGTCGAACTGCTCGACGTTGTCCCAACCAGCGTTGGCGATCCAAGAGTCGATGTTGACCCGGCAACCCCATCCTTCGGGGCAGCCCATGATCTGCAGGATGCCGTCGCCCGGCGAAACATCGGCTGCTTCGTAGGCGGCGAACTGGGCGGGATCGTTCACCAGGGCGTCGAGGGTGGTTACCCCGTTGGCCTCGGCGAAGGCCTTGTTGGTGATCAGACCCTGCACACCGGCTCTGGGCATCTCAAAGCCCAGGGTGGTCACGTGTTCTGATACCAGTGAGCCGTCGGGCATTTCACCGGCCAGGAACTGGTTGTGGTTGGGGAACCACGAGTTGACCCAGAAGTCGAACTCGCCGTTGGCCATCGCCACGAACGCGTTGGACGGCGCCAACTCCAGATCGGCGGGATCTGACACGTCATATCCCAACTCGCCCAGCAACGCCGCGACAATCGCCGCCTGCATATAACCGGTCGACCAGTTAGCCCGCGCCATCGTCACCGACACACCCTCACCCGGCAGCGACATGTCGTCGCCCATGTCGGTGGGTGCGTCATCGTCCGTATGGTCGTCGTCATCCATATGGTCATCGTCCGTATGGTCGTCGTCATCCATATGCTCATCATCGTCCATGGCGTCGTCGTCCATGGCGTCGTCGTCAGCGGCCGGCGCCGGGGCGGTGGTAACCGTGGGCTCGTCTGCGGGGGCTGCGTCGTCCGTGTCGTCTCCACATGCCGCCGCCAAAAGCGCCAGCACCGAAAGGACGGCCAGGAGATGCTTCATTGATGTCCTTCGTTTCATCAGTACTCCTATCTTGTTTTCAAGTTTCTCGGTTCTGTCCCCGGGGCGGGAGCCTCGGGGACAGTTTGCAGGGTCTGGGTTGTGGTCAAATCATGTTATCTGCGGGGGCTGGCTTGTTTCTAGGTGACGGCTGGGCTTTCCGATCGGCTGATCAAACCGGAATCCCCGGCGTAAACCTTGCTGCGACGGAATTCTTTCAATACCCCTCGGGAGGAAACGAGCAGCAGGAATCCCGCCAGGAGGCACAAAAAGGATCCGGGACCGCTCACGAAGTTGGGATCCGCCGCCACCACCAGGGAACTGATCCACCCGGCTGCGGTGAGCATGGTTCCCACCCCCAACGCGGAGACGGCCACGCTCCAAATCCAACGGCGCCGTTCCCCGCCTCCGAACACGCCGGCGGCCGGCAGGCCGGCCAGGACGCCCGCCATTCCCAGCCACAGCGCCAGGGCTCCCAGTCCGGGTCCCTCCTCGGAGAAGCCGTCGGCGGCGATGGGGTTCTTTCTCTGGGCCTCGGCCACCTTGGTGGCGATGGTGATGGCGTTCTGTCCCGCGGTGGATGGGTTGTCCCGGGCTTCCTGCTCCAGGGCGTCGATTTCCGCCTGCAACTCGGGGGTGATCACCGACTGGGCCCTCCCATCCACATACCAGGGCGACAGCCCCGCCAACGTCAGCAGGCCCACCGTGATCAGCGCGATGGCAATTCGGCTGATTGAGATGTTCATCTTCAGCGGATGGCGCGGGCTGTAGGGCGCCACCCGCATCCACATTGCGCAAGCGATCACCGAAATCACGCCGCCCGCCAACGCCACCCCGACTCCGATCCCATCCTGGTGGGCCACCGCGTCGGCATAAGGGTCTACCCACCGATAGGCCAGGGCGGCGGCGAGTGCACCCACCGAG
Organism: Acidimicrobiia bacterium; assembly: GCA_965220995.1. Lineage (GTDB taxonomy): Bacteria > Actinomycetota > Acidimicrobiia > Spongiisociales > ZC4RG35 > Bin76. The sequence goes on from CBDCRL010000004.1 coordinate 289,898, forward strand.
AACAGCAACCCCCCGTCGGCGCCGAACCAGCGGGGGCCCGTCCCCGGGCGGATCAGAGTTGTGAGAGCCGCCCCCATCACCAACAGACTCATCGCCAGCACTCCCACCCCGAAGTAGCTTCCTCCCTCGGCTACCAACCCGTTGGCGCTCAGCCCGGGAAGGTCCAGGTCGGCCGCCCGACTGTAACCGGAGATCAGGCCCGAGTCCCGGCTCCAGGGCAGGAGCACCGAGATTATCCCCACCACCGAACCGAGCAGGGCAACCGTGGCCCAGGTGCGTTCGGCCGAGCCCGCCGGGGCCGGCTTGCCCTCGGCGCCGGCTTCCGCCTCGGCCCCCGCCCCCGGTTTTTCCAGGAGCTTTTCGGGATCGCGGCGGTGCGCCCACGCCCGGTAGATACGGGTGAACAGGTTGACGTCCCCCCCGGTTTCGGTCTGGGAGATGCGGTCCAGCACCACCGCCACGATGAACAGGGCCAGGCCCGCCGAGGCGGACAGGGGAGTGTCGATGTTGATCACCGCCCGGAACACCAGCAGACCCAGCCCGCTGGCGCCCATGATGGCGGCGATGCCGATCATCGAGATGGACAGCAGCAGGGTCTGGTTGAGGCCGGTCATGATGGCGGGACGCGCCAGGGGAATCTGCACGTCCAACAGCACCCTCCACTCCGAGGCCCCATAGGCGCGGCTGGCCTCCACCACGTCGGCGGGAACCTGACGGATCCCCAGGTTGGTGAGCCGTATGAGGGGAGGAATGGCGAACACCATGGTGACCATGGTGGCCGGCTCGGGCCCCAGGCCGAAGAAAAAGATGAACGGGATGATGTAAACGAAGGCGTGGACCACCTGCATGGCGTCCAGCGCCGGTCGCACCGCGTTCCACACCCCGTCGACTCGGCCGCACAGCACCCCCAGCGGGATGCCGATGATCGCGCAGATCACCACCGCCACCACCACCAGGCCGATGGTGAGGACGGTTTCCTCCCAGAACTCGTTGCCCAGCAAGCCGCACAGCGCCAGCGCCAAGGCCAGGCCCACACCCACTTTGAGGTTTCGGGTGAGGGTGGCCACCACCAGGACGATGCCGCACACCAGTACCCAGGGCATGTCGGTCAGTTCCCACCATGGGTGGTGCTCGGGACTGATCACGAAGTTGCGGAACAGGAACGAAAACGGCCACTTGATTATGTCCAGCACCGTTTCCAGGTTGGCGACCACCCACGACACCATCTCGTCGATCCAGAACCCGAAGGGGATCTCCCAGACATCGAGTATCTCGTTGTCCCAGAAACGCAACGGAGCCTCCGCCTCTTCGGCCTGGGCGAGAATCAGTCCACGGAAGCTCACATGAACACCTCTCGCTCATAGTTGTCGATCAGGCTCTCCACCCTGCCCATCTCTTCCATGATCTTGCGGGGTTCCAGAATGCCGATCAAAATGCCGCGGTCGTCCACCACCGCGATGGGTAAACCGCGGCCCGCCGCCGCGTAGACATTGTTGAAGTGATCACCCGGAGAGGCGGTCTCGAAATCAGATCGCAGCGCGGGGTGGAGGTCGGTGGCGCCCATTCCGGCGGCCCGCACTCCGTCGGGGGTGGTGAGAAGATGACCGGGGCGGCCTTGGTCGTCCACCACGAACGCCCCGCTCCGATCGCCGATATGAGCCAGGGCGGCCCCAAGTGACATGGACATCCCGATGGGGCGGGGTTCGTCCATAACCTCTGACACCTCGATCACCCGGCCCTGGTCCACGTCCTGGACGAACTCGGCCACATAGCCGGTGGCGGGCTTGGTGAGGATCTCCTCGGGTGTGCCGATCTGGACCACCGCCCCGTCCTTCATGATGCACACCCGGTCGCCGATGCGCAGGGCCTCGTTGAGATCGTGGGTGATGAACAGGATGGTCTTGCGGAGTTCGTTCTGGATTTCCATCATCTCGTCCTGCATCTGGCGGCGGATGAGGGGGTCGAGGGCGGAGAAGGCCTCATCCATGAGGAGGATGGGCGGGTCCGAGGCCAGGGCACGGGCCAGCCCCACCCGTTGCTGCATTCCTCCCGACAACTGGCGGGGGTAGGAGCCCGCATAGGGTTCCAGGCCCACCAGGGAGAGCGCTTTCAATGCGGCGGCGTCCCGATCGGACTTGGAGGTCTTCTGAATTTTCAGGCCGTACCCGACGTTTTCGATAACCGTGCGATGGGGGAACAGAGCGAAGTGCTGGAAGACCATGCCGGTCTTTTCCCGTCGAAAGGCCTGCAGGGCGGCGCCGTCCAGGGTCTGGACGTCGACTCCGTCCACCCATACGCTGCCGTGGGTGGCCTGGAACAGCTTGTTGACGGTGCGGAGGGCGGTGGACTTGCCCGACCCCGACAAGCCCATGACCACGAATATTTCGCCTTCGTTCACGTCGAAGTTGACGTTGTTGAGGCCCACCACGTGCCCTGAATGGCGAAGAACCTCGTCTTTGGACAGACCGGATCGCGTCAGTTCAAAAGCGCGCCCTCCCGGCTGGGGCCCGAAGATCTTGTAGATGTTCTCCAGGCGTATCAATTGGCCGTTGGCGGTCACGCAGGTCTATCCGATCTCATGAACTTGGCAGTCGCTTGTCACCACAAACTTAACAGTTTGTCAAACTATACCGCGGTAAACGGGGGGAGCCATGGTCCCACACCGTAGAATTTTGCCGGGGATCAGGGGAGCGGAGGCCGATAGGAATACGGCCCGGTTACGGATGGCGGGCCTTGATTTCCTGTATAACCGCCGCCAGCACCTCGTGCAGGTCGCCGATCACGGCATAGTCCGCCTTGGTCACCAGCGGCGCCTCCGGGTCGGTGTTGATGGCCAGGATCTGCTTGGACGCCATGCAGCCCACCCAATGCTGGACCGCCCCCGAAATCCCGCAGGCTATGTACAGATCGGGGGCTATTCGGGTGCCGGTTTGCCCCACCTGGTCGGAATGGGGCCGCCATCCGTTGTTGGTGGCCACCCGAGAGCACCCCACCACCCCTCCCAGCAACTCGGCCAACTTCTCCAGGATGGCGAAGTTCTCGGCGCTTCCCACCCCTCTTCCCCCGCTCACCACCACCGGGGAAGTGGCGAGGGTGAGGCCCTCGGCCAGCTTGACTCTCTCCACCACCCGGGTGCGGGCCAGCGACTCGGGTAGTTGCGGAACGAAGGTGGTGAGCATTCCGGGGCCGTCTCCGGCGGGTTCGGGCGCCGCGAAGGTGTGGGGGGCGATGGTCAACAATTTCACCGGCGAGCGGAGCCGGGTTCTTTCCAGAAGGCTCCCGCCCCATCTCACTCTGACCATCTCCCAGGCGCCGTCCGGCCTTTCGGTATCGACGATCTCGGTGACATTGGCTACCAACGGCTGATCGAGGACCGCCGCGGCGTGGGCCATCACCTCGGCGCCCCGGTCATCGCCCAGGGAAATCATCACCGATGCGTCCTTTTCGGAGACCAACTGGGCCAGCGCCTCGCCGTACGCCTCGGGTGCATAGTCGGACAGGACCGGGTGCTCGACCACGTATCCCGGTAGGCCCACTCCGGCAATGGCGGCCCGTCCGGCTTCGCCGACCGTCACCAATTCCAAGTCGGCGTCCAGGCTCTCGGCGATGGACAGGGCGGGCGCCAACGCCTCGAGGGCCGACGGGGAGAGAGCGCCCCGGTCGTTGTCCACGAACACCAGGATGCGGCTCACAACAGGCCCACCTCCTCCAGAAGGCGCACCACCGCCGGCGCGGCCTCCGCTCCATGTCCCAGAATCTGCGTCTCGGTCACTTCTTCCTCCGGCTTCACCAGATGGACCATCTCCTGGCCTCCGGCGGAGAATCCGACTGTCACCTCGCCGATCTGTGCCTTCCTGGACTTCAGCCGCCCCGGAAGGGTCGGGTAGCGGGGCAGGGTGATCCCCTCCTTGGCGGTGGCGACCGCCGGCATCGGGAGTCGGTAAACCTCAAAGCCCTGGTCGGTTTCCCGGCGGCCCACCATCTGATCGCCGTCGATCTCGATCCCCTTCAGACCGGCGATAACCGGACGCCCCAACGCCCGGGCCACCCTGATCCCCACCTGGTATCCCCCCGAATCGGCCGACTCGTTGCCGAACAGTATGAGATCGAAGGGTCCCTCGCTCTCCAGTTCCCCGATGGCGTCGACCAGGGCCGAGGCCGTGGCCTGGGGATCCAGTTCGGTGGTGTCGGCCGGAACCAGGACCACCCGGTCGGACCCCACCGACACCGAGTAGCGGAGTTGCTCGACCGCTTCGGCGGGCCCCAGGGTGAGCACGGTCACCGAACCTCCGTGTTTTTCCTTCAGTTGCACCGCGGCTTCCACCGCGCATTCCTCGTGGGGGCTGGTGGTGAAGCCCAGGTGCCGGGTGTCGATGCCCTGGGCGTCGTCGGTCAGAACGATCCGGGCGCCGGGCGCCGGGACCCGTTTGACGCATACCAGGATGTCCATTCAGGACTTCATGCGGTGGTTGTCCGGGTCGAACAGGGGAGTGCTGCCGGCCACCGCCACTTTCACCGGATACAGCTCATTCATATACATAACAGCCAACTCCCGGCCTTCCACGGCGTGCTCGGGCGGCAGGTAGGCCAACAGCAGATACTTGCCCACCGAGGGGCCGTTCCCGGCGCTGGTCACATAGGAGGGCCGCCCGTGGCTGTCGGTGATGCGTCCCCCGTCGGGAGTGAGGATCGGCTCGTTGCCGCTCATGTAGCGCTCAATGCCCGAGGAGGAGGTGTGATTTTCCACGGTGAGCGTGCACAGAATGGTCGCCGGGTCCTGGGAGCGGGCCTGCAGATAGGGTTCCTTGCCGATGAAGTCGGCCTTCTTCACCTTGGGCCGGGCCAACCCGGCTTCCACGGGGTTGTACTCCGATTCCAGTTCGGCGCCCATCAGCCGATATCCCTTCTCGAGGCGCCCGGTGGTGCCGTACACGCCGATGCCCACCGGAACGATGCCCCATTCCTGCCCCGCTTCCCACAGCATGTCCCACAGCCGAAGGCCCTGCTCCATGGGAACCGAGATCTCCCATCCCAGTTCGCCCACATACGAGATGCGGAACATGAGGGCGTCGATTCCCCTCAGATTCACTTCCCTGACCCATCCATAGGGGAATCCCTCATGCGATACATCGTCGGTGGTGAGGCTTTCGATCACTTTGCGGGCGTTGGGTCCCCACAGTCCCACGGTCGAAACCGCGGAGGTGCGGTCGGAAAACGTCACCGACCCGTCCCGGGGCAGGTTCTTTCGGAACCAGTAGCGATCCCGGGCGCCGTCGCCCCCGCCGCTGATCACCCGGAAATGACGCTCGCCCAGTCGCAGGATGGTGAGATCGGCCCGAAAACCGCCGGTCTCGGTCAAAAGCGGGGTGTAGACGGCTCTACCCACCGCCACGTCGCATTGGTTGACCGCCATCTGCTGGATGTAGTCCACGGCGCCCGGCCCGGTCACGTCGAATATGGCGAAGGCGGTGAGGTCCACCATTCCCACGCCTTCTCGCATGGCCAGGTGCTCGGCGTTGATGATCGGAGACCACCACCGGGCGTCCCATTCGTGGTCCCGGCCTTCCACCTGGTATTTGTCCACCAGGGGGGCGTTTGCCTCGTACCACTGGGGTCTTTCCCATCCGCCCACCTCGTAGAACACCGCTCCCAACTCCACCTGCCGGGGGTAGGCGGGCACGGTGCGAACCCGCCGGTTGGAGTCCCACTGCTCGCGGGGATGCACGATGCCGTAGGTCTTGTTGAAATGCTCCGAGCAGCGGGCCAGGATGTGATGGTCGGAGCGGGCAAACCGGTAGAACCGGGCTATGTCGGAGGAGTGCGGGTCGATTTCGGGATACCCCTGGGTCATCCACTCGGCCACCATCTTTCCCACTCCCGGACCTTCCTTGATCCACACCGCGGCTGCCGACCACAGGTTGCGGACCTCCACCGTTTCGCCCAGAAGCGGCATGGCGTCGGGGGTCAGGGACAGCAGGCCGTTGATGGCGTAGCGAATCTCGGCCTGCGACAGGATGTCGGGCATCAGTTCCAGGGCGTGCTCCATCTGCTCGTCGAAGTCCTCGTCGGTGAAGGGCAGTTCGGTGGGGGACAAAAGGGATTCGCCCAGGGACGGGATGTCGTCGGGGTGGTGGAAAATGGGCCGGTGGGCGTAGGACCCGACCTCCATCGAACCGGCGGTCTGCCGCTCGTACATATAGGTGTCCATGTCCCGGACGATCGGGTACCCGATCTCGGAATTGGTGGCCTGCAGCACGGGAATGGGGCCGACATCGATCATCTGGTGCACGGCCGGGGTGAGGGGGATGGTGGCCCCGGCCATCCGGGCGATGCGAGGGCTCCAAACCCCGCAGGCGATCACCAGGTACTCGGTTTCGATGCGCCCCCGGTCGGTGATCACCGCGGCGATCGCCCCGTTGCGGACCTCCATTCCCAGGATTTCCGTGTTGGGGAGGACGGTGAGGGCATCTTTGGCCTGGGCGCGCTCGCGCATGATGGTGCCCGCCCGCAGGGAGTCCACCACCGTCACCCCCGGGCTGTAGAAGCCGCCCAGGATGATGTCCTGGTCTATAAAGGGCACCAGGTCGGCTACCTCTTGAGCGGAAATGAGGTGGGACTCCACCCCCCAGGCGGTGGCCGAGGTCATGCGGCGGCGCAATTCCTCCATCCGCTCGGGGGTCCGGGCCACTTCGATCCCGCCCGAGGTGACCATCACTCCCATCTCCTCGTACTGTCTGGTGGAATCCAGGGTGAGCATGGTCATCTCCTTGGAGTGGTCCACCGGAAAGCAGAAATTAGAGGCGTGTCCGGTGGAGCCGCCCGGATTGGGAAGCGGCCCCTTGTCTATCTGAACTATGTCTTTCCAGCCCATCTCGGCCAAATGGCCCACCACCGAATTGCCGGCAATCCCTGCTCCGATCACTATTACCTGGGCGGTGGTCGGGAAATCCATGAGTCTTTTACTCCCTGCTGAATGACGGATTGTGCTTCTGGACCGACCGCGGGTCTTGCGCGGGTCGTAACAATGTGTAAACTCTACCGGACGCAACCGCGAAGCGGTCCGTTACTAATCTTTCCTCCGAGGCTTTGCTTGTCTCCACCGGCCCTACCCATTAATTCCACCAGGTGAAACTATGAGCGATGATTTTGACCTCGCCGATCTTGATGACGAAGAACTCGTATATCAGATGCACGACGATCTCTACGACGGCTTGGCCGAGGAGATTGCCGAGGGCACCGAGATCCTGCTGGCTCGGGACTGGGAAGCCCAGAGGGTCCTGAACGACGCATTGGTGGAAGGGATGAGGATCGTGGGCATCGATTTTCGGGACGGTATCCTGTTCGTGCCCGAGGTGCTGCTGGCCGCCAAGGCCATGAAAGCCGGGATGGAGATTCTCCGCCCGATTCTGTCGGCGTCCGGTGTGGAGTCGATCGGCAGGGTGGTGATCGGAACCGTCAAGGGCGACATTCACGACATCGGCAAGAACCTGGTGGGCATGATGCTGGAGGGGGCCGGTTTTGAGGTGTTCGACCTGGGGATCAACACCGACGCTCAGGAATTCCTGGACGCCTTGGAGGAGCACGAGCCCGACATTTTGGGGATGTCGGCCCTTCTGACCACCACCATGCCCTACATGAAAGTGGTGGTGGAAGCCCTGGAGGCGGAGGAAATCAGGGAGGAGTACATCGTGATGGTGGGTGGGGCGCCCCTCAACGAGGAGTTCGGTGAGGCGGTGGGGGCCGACGCGTATTGCCGGGATGCCGCGGTGGCTGCCGAAACGGCCAAGACCCTGGTTGAGAAAAAACGCGCCAATGCCTAGCCGCGGATAGGGGAGATGGCCGAGACAGTCGTCTCCTCCGCCACCCGAGAGTGGGTGATAGGACCCAACCGGCCGTTCACCATCATCGGGGAGCGGATCAACCCCACCGGTCGGAAGTTGCTGGCGCAGGAGATGAGGAACGGCGACTACAGCCGGGTGGAGGCCGACGCCCTGGCGCAGGTGGAGGCCGGCGCCCACATGCTGGATGTAAACGCCGGGATCCCCCTGGCCGATGAACCCGCCATCCTGGCCGAAGCTATCAAACTGGTGCAGTCGCTCACCGACGTTCCCATCTCCATCGACTCCTCCATCGTCGAGGCCCTGGAGTCGGGTCTTTCCGTGTATCAGGGCAAGGCCCTGGTCAACTCGGTGACCGGCGAGGATGAGGTGATGGAAAGGGTGCTGCCCCTGGTGGCCAAACACGGCGCGGCGGTGGTGGCTATTTCCAACGACGAGACCGGCATCTCCGAAGACCCCGATGTCCGCTTCGAAGTAGCCAAAAAGATCGTTTCCCGAGCTTCGGACTACGGTATACCTCCCCAAGATGTGGTGGTGGATCCCCTGGTGATGCCCATCGGCGCTCTGGCCCGGGCCGGGAGGCAGGTCTTTCACATCCTGGGTCGCCTGAGGGACGAACTGGGAGTCAACTCCACCTGCGGCGCCTCCAATGTGAGCTTCGGCCTTCCCAACCGGGCGGCCATCAACTCGGCCTTCCTCACCATGGCGATTTCGGCCGGGCTGACCTCGGCGATCACCAACCCCCTGCATGTGCGGTCGGCGGTGATGGCGGCCGACGTGATGATGGCCAACGACCCCGAATGCGCCCGCTGGATCCGGGCCAACCGCGCCGCCCCGCCACCGGGCGCCCGGGCCAGGCGGGGAGGCGGTCGACGGCGGCGAGCGGGGCGAGGCGCCGATGGCCGATCCGGCTGACCCTCGGATAATCTTCACCCCCTCGGGCCGGCGAGGCCGGGTGGCCCGGGGAACCACGGTCCTGGAGGCGGCTCGGGAGGTGGGCGCCGACCTGGCCTCCATCTGCGGCGGGCGAGGGATATGCGGTCGTTGCCAGATGACCCCGGTGTTCGGGGAGTTCGCCAAGCATCGGATTGCGGTGGGGCCCGGGGCGTTGACCGAGTGGTCCGAAACGGAGGCCGCCTATCGTCGCCGGCGCGGTCTGCCCGAAGACCGCAGGCTGGGCTGCATGGCCCGGGTAATAGACGATGTCCTGGTGGATGTTCCTCCCGAAAGCCAGACCCACCGCCAGGTGGTCAGAAAAGAAGTGGACGTGGGAAAACTGCGCCTCGATCCGGTGGTCACCCTGCACTATGTCGTGACCGCCACCCCCACCCTCGACGACGCTCCCGGAGACGCCCAGCGCCTGGCGACCGCCCTTGGGGAACAGTGGAATCTGCAAGATGTGGAGGTGAACGTCGGGGCGCTTGGGGTGTTGCAGGAGGCTATGAGGGGAGAGGAGGGAAGGGTCACCGCCGCGGTGCGGGACGGCCGGGAGGTGGTGTGGGTGTGGCCCGGTTTTCGGGAACAGGTGTTGGGGATGGCGGTGGACGTGGGCTCCACCACCATCGCCGGTCATCTGGCCGACTTGGCGTCGGGGGAGATTCTGTCTTCCCACGGCTTGATGAATCCCCAGGTGCGTCTGGGAGAAGACCTGATGAGCCGGGTGTCCTACGTGGCCCTCAACCCCGAGGGCGCCGAGCAACTCACCTCCCTGGTGCGGGCGGCGGTGTCGGAGCTGTGCTCGGAGTTGATCACCTCGGCCGGGGTGGAAAGCGAGTCGGTGCTGGAGATGGTGGTGGTGGGCAATCCCATCATGCATCATCTGTTCCTGGGCCTCGACGTCCGTCCGCTGGGGGAGGCCCCTTTCACCCTGGCGACCGACGGGCCTGTCCGGATTGCGGCCCGGTCCCTGGGCATCGACCTGAACGAGTTGGCCCGGGTCTATCTGCTTCCCTGCATCGCCGGACATGTGGGCGCCGACGCGGCGGCCATGATTCTGTCGGAACGTCCGCACGGCGCCGAAGAGATCACCCTGCTGTGCGACATAGGCACCAATGCCGAGATAGTGCTCGGCAACTCCAATCGTCTGCTGGCCGCTTCCAGCCCCACCGGCCCGGCCCTGGAAGGGGCCCAGATCTCTTCGGGACAGAGAGCCGCGCCGGGTGCGATAGAACGGGTGCGCATCGACCCCGACACCTTGGAACCGCGCATCAAAGTCATCGGAATCGAACCGTGGTCGGACCAGCCGGGTTTCGGGGCGCAGCAGTCAAAGATCGGGGTGACCGGGATCTGCGGATCGGGAATCATCGAGGCGCTGGCCGAATTGGCGGCGACCGGGGTGATCACCGCCGACGGAAGGATCGACGGGGAGGCGGCCGGCCGATCACCTCGGATCGCGCCGCAGGGACGCACCTGGTCATATACCCTCTGGGAGGAGGGTGCGATGGTGCGAATTACCCAAAACGATGTCAGAGCGGTGCAGTTGGCCAAGGCGGCGCTCTTGGCCGGGGCCAGGTTGCTCATGGATCACTTCGGTTGTGAACAGGTGGACCGCATCAGGTTGGCGGGCGCCTTCGGATCGCATCTCAGCGCCTCCCATTCCATGGATCTGGGTTTGATTCCCCAGATCGCCCCCGACCGCGCCTCATCGGCGGGCAACGCGGCGGGGACGGGAGCGCTGATGGCTCTGCTCAGCGGGGAATGCCGCCGGGAGATCGAGGAAGTTATCCGCAGGGTTCACAAGATCGAGACCGCCACCGAATCCGATTTTCAGGAGCGCTTTGTGGCGTCAATGTCATTTCCCACCGGCAAGCGCCGGGACGACCGCAGACGGAGATCCCGGCGGGGCAGGCGTCGGCCTGTCCGGATAAGAAAAGAGAGGCTGAGATGAGCAGGAGAAGAAGATCGGGAGGGCGGCGCGCCCGGGCGGCGGCCCGCGCCGCGGCCCGGCAAATCCAAAAAACTCCCTTCCTCACCAGCAACCTCGCCCCCTACGAGGTGCTGAGCGACGAGGGATTGGAAATCATCGAGCACAACGCCGAATCCATCCTGGAAGAGGTGGGCATTGACATCACCGACAAACAGGCCGTGGCCACTTTCCGGAAAGCCGGCGCCGAGGTTGACGGGAAGAGAGTCCGGTTTCCCCGGGGCATGTGTCGACAGATCGTCACCGCCACGGCCCCAGCCATGTTCACCCAGGTGGCCCGCAACCCCGATCGGTCGGTGGTGGTGGGCGGAAACCACATGGTCTTGGCGCCCACCTACGGATCACCCTTCGTCCGGGACCTGGACGGTGGACGACGCTACGCCACCCTCCAGGATTTTCGCAATTTTGTCAAACTCGCCTACATGACCCCCTACCTGCACCATTCGGGCGGCACCCTGTGCGAACCGGTGGACATTCCCATTCCCAAGCGCCATCTCGACATGGTGTACGCCCATTTCCGTTGGTCGGACAAGCCCCTGATGGGGTCGGTGACCGCTCCTCACCGGGCGGCGGACTCGGTGGAGATGGCGGCGCTGGTGTTCGGGGACGACTTCTTGGAGGAGAACACGGTGATCATGGGGCTGTGCAACGCCAACTCTCCTCTCACCTGGGACAAGGCCATGCTGGGAGCGGCCCGGGAATACGCCCGGCGCAACCAGGCGGCCATCATCACGCCGTTCATCCTGGCCGGCGCCATGGCCCCGGTCACCGTGGCGGGAGTGGCGGCCCAGACCCTGGCCGAGGCTCTGGTGGCCCTGTCCTACACCCAACTGGTCCGCCCGGGGGCGCCGGTGATCTTCGGATCGTTCGCCTCCTCGCTTTCGATGCAGTCGGGGGCACCCACCTTCGGGACTCCCGAACCGGCCCTGACCCTGTTTGTCCTGGCGCAGCTGGGTCGCCGGTTGGGGGTGCCGTTCCGCTCGGGCGGCAACCTGACCGCTTCCAAGATCCCCGACGCGCAGGCCGCCTATGAATCGGCCGCCACTTTTCAGCCCACCCTGCTGGCGGGCATCAACTTCGTGCTCCATTCGGCCGGGTGGCTCGAAGGCGGGCTGACCATGGGGTATGAGAAGTTCATTCTCGACACCGATCAGTGCGGCATGGTCGAGGCGTTCCTGTCGGGGGTGGATCTGTCGGAAAACGGACAGGCGCTTCGGTCGATCATCGAGACCGGACCCGGGCAGCACCACCTGGGAACGGCCCACACCATGGCCAACTTCGAAACGGCCTTCTACCGGTCTTTCACCGCCGACAACAACAGCTATGAGCAATGGTCGGAGGAGGGGTCGCAACGGGCGGTGGAGCGGGCCAACTCCTTGTGGAAGAAGTCTCTGGCCGAGTACGAACCGCCGCCGCTCGACGAGGCGGTGGATGAAGCGCTGTGTGATTACGTGGCCCGTAAAAAAGAGACCTACCCGGACATGGAGTTCTAGGTGCCGTCGGATTTCGCCGAGCGGTTGGAAGGCGTGGGTCGATCCACCCGCTCGGCCATAGCGGATGTTCTGCGCAAGGTCCGCTATGAGGTCATCCCGCTGAAGAACGCCGTTTCCCAGGCAAATCACCTGCCGAAGGGCGCGGTGATCACGGTCACGGCTTCTCCCAACAAGGGAATGGAGGCAACCCTGGATCTCTCCGCCGAACTCAGCGAGGCCGGGTATGACGTCACCCCCCATCTGTCGGCCCGTTTGCATCGCGACCGGGCTCATCTGCAGGCCACCCTGGAACGAGCCGCCTCACTGGGGCTGCGCCGGGCATTCGTGGTGGGCGGAGATCACCTCCACCCCGGCGAATTCTTCGACGGGATTTCTCTTCTCAGGGCCATGGATGACCTCGGGCACCCGTTCGAGGAGGTGGGAATCCCCGCCTACCCGGAGGGCCATCCGATGATTTCCGACCAAAAGCTCGAACAGGCCCTGTCAGACAAACAGCCCTACGCCCACCATCTGGCCACCCAGATGTGTTTCGACGCCCAAGCCATCCGATCCTTTCTGGCTGCGGCCCGACGCAACCGGATCATGCTGCCCGCCTACCTGGGGGTCCCGGGGGTGGGAGGCCGGATGAAGCTCCTGCAGATCTCCGCCCGGATCGGAGTGGGGGATTCGATGAGATTCTTGTCCAAGAACGCCCGGGTGGTCACCAAGTTGTTGGGACCCACCGGCTATGACCCGGGCGAGTTGCTGGAAGACCTGGGCGACAGCCTTTCGGACCCCCAAATGGCCATAGAGGGCTTGCATATTTACACTTTCAACCGCTGCGAGGCTACCGAAACGTGGCGGCGGGAATACCTGGAAGCCTTGGCCGAATAGAAAGTCACCGGCTTCTCCCGTTGAGGCGGCTGTAGGGCCGGATGCCTCTCCCGGGGGCTTCTGTTCAGGCCGGAAGCCGCTCCTTCCAATGTTCCGGGAGTCCGAGATAGTCCAGCAGGGCGGCGAAACTGTCGGCTGTTTCCTCGAAGTAGTTGGAATGGGTGACTTTGATGGCGTCTATTGATTCGGCGCCCAGCAGGACAACCTCCACCCGGGGGTTGTCACGGTACTGCTCTTCCCGCTCGCCGTACGCCTGAAGCGCCTGAGCGGTGTTACTGAACTCTTCCAGGCTGATCTGTTTCCTTGCGTCATGGTCGAACGTGATGAGGAAGTCAATGACTTTGCACTCTTCCATTCTCGGTCCTTTCCCCTGCTTATATGTTTGATGGCCGGCATCTTGAAAAGCGGGAGCGAATATTCGCGTGTCTAAGCTAATCACCTGTTGGATGACAGTACAACTAGGAATCGATCCTGATGTTGCTTGATGTGATCTGGGTGGTGGTGGGGATGGCGGTGTTGATCTTCGGGGCGGAGCGGTTGGTCACCTCGGCCGAGCGGTTGGCTCACCACTTCGGGATGTCCACGGTTCTGATCGGAGCGGTAGTGGTGGGGTTGGGCACTTCGCTTCCCGAGATGCTGATCTCCGGCCTGGCGGCGGCCCGACCGAACGGGCTTGACCTTGCCACCGGCAACATCGTGGGGTCCAACATCGCCAATCTGTCGCTGGTGCTGGGGGTGGCGGTCCTGATCACTCCGTTGAAGAACGTAACCACCGACCTGCGGCGGGAGTGGCTGGCCATGCTGGCGGGATCGGTGCTCCTGGTGCTTTTGGCCTGGGACAACGGATTGTCCCGGGGAAACGGACTGGTGCTGGCGGTGGCCATGGTTATGGCGTTGTACCTGTTGGTGCGCTGGTCGGGGGATGTTCAAACCATCGATCGGCACGACGACCGGGCCCCGGCGGGGAACAACGGCGCCGATGTTTCCGAGAAGATCGCGCTCTGGATGGAAAGAGCCCGGGTGGAGACCTCCCTGACTGTTCTGGGGATGCGTTTTCGGCTCCGTCCGCTGGTCTGGAGGGAGATTCTGATGGCGGTGGGTTCCTTGATTCTCACCCTGTGGGGGGCCGACCGGCTGGTGGACGGGGCCACCGGGATAGCGGACCGGCTGGGTATCTCGGGAGGGCTGGTGGGCCTGACCATCGTGGCCTTGGGAACCTCATTACCCGAGTTGGCCACGGCCATTGCCGCGGCGCGGCACGGCGCCACCGAACTTGTGATCGGAAACGTGCTCGGATCCAATCTCTTCAACGCCTTGGCGGTGGGGGGCATCGCCGGATTGGTGGGCGATGGTGCCTTTACCGGCAATTTCCGCGGGAGCCTTTGGTGGATGCTGGGAACCGCGGTGGCCGCCGGTGGAATAGCCAACGGTCTCCGTGGTTTTGATCGGCTTCGGCCCTTTCATGGCGGCAACCGTTTCCTGCGTCTGATAGGGATCACACTCGCCAGAGGCGACCGGGCATTTTCCCGGTGGTCCCAAAGCCGGATAGCCGGACTGGCGTTGGTGGCCTGCTACCCGGCGGCCCTGGCCCTGGCCGGGCTATAGAGGGATACCGGGTATGGGCCGGGCGGCCAAAATAACCTGTGAAATAAGACACTATCTCGCGAAAACCCCCGAAATTTCTGTCCCGCGGGACCCACCCCCGCCACCACCTTTCCTGGAGTCGGGACGCGAATCCGCCACGCAGAACGGGGATTCGCTTTCCCGAGAATATGGTCCCTGTGGCCGGTCTGGACGACGTCGGAACAGACCGGGAGGTGCTTGACACCTATCACTATGCGTCGCCACAGAGACAAAGTCAAGCCATCGGCCATCCCGTTTTTCGCGACCCCCCTCAAATCCCCCACCCGCGCAGACTCCTAGTCCACATCCGGGGAGCGCCCGTCGGAGGGGAAGGTGGCCAGTTCCCGGCTTAGTTGTTCGGCGGTGTCCTTCAGCAATAGCCCGGTATCGGCGCGGTCGCGCTCCCCGGGGAAGCGATAGGAAGGTCCGTGGACGCCCAGGGCCGCCACCACCTTCCCATGGATACCGATGATCGGAGCCGCCACTCCGTTGATGTCCACCGCCGATTCCTGGTCGGCCCACACGTAGCCATCCCGGCGGGCGGCGGTCAGTCGGGTCTGCAACGCTTCGGGGTCAACAATGGTTTGGGCGGTGAGTCGCACCAGGTCCTCCCGCAGATAGGTCCTCAGCCGATGCGGATCCCAGCGCGCCAGGCAGGCCTGGCCGGGGGCCAAGGTGTGCAGAGGAAACGTGTGGCCGGTCCAGTCCTGCACTTTTACGGTGCGATCGGCAACCACCTGGCTTATGTACAGCATCTTTTTCCCCTCCGGCACCACCAGGGCGGCGTCCTCTCCCAGTTGGGACACCAGGTTCTCAAGATGCGGGCGGCCCAGTTGCTTCAGCACCTGGGGAGAGGTGCCCCGCCCCACCAGGACCTCCAGGCCGGGACCCACCCGGTAGTGTCCCCGCGGGCCCACCTGCTCCACCATTTCCAGGTGCTCAAGGGTGGCCAGCATCCGGGAAACCGAACTCTTGGGCAACCGGGTGGCGTTGGTGATCTGGGCCAGGGTGGCGCTGCGGGGAGAGTTGGTCACCACCTGCAGGACCGAGAAGGCCCGCTCGACTGCTCGCACCGGGACGGTCATGGTGACTGAAGGAATCTCGGGATGGATATGGGCGACAAGTTCCGCTAACCGGAATATACTACAGAGTGGAAGACGGCTGAGGAGAGACAGGCAATGGCCGCGTCCCAGAAAGTGATCCTCACCTGTGCGGTCACGGGGAGTTCCCACACTCCCACCATGAACATAGGTCTGCCGGTCACCCCCGAAGAGATGGTGTCCCAGTCGGTGGACGCCCATGCCCGGGGAGCGGCCGTCATCCATATTCATGCCCGTGACCCCCGGGACGGCCGGCCCAGCGCCGATGTCGGGTTGTTCCGGGAATATTGCGTGGGTATCAAAGAGCAATGCGACGCGGTGATCAGCATCACCACCGGGGGCGCCACCGGCCAGACCATCGAGGAGCGACTGGCGGTGATCAAGGCCCTGCAGCCCGAATTGGCCACCTGCAACCTGGGGACCATGAACTATGGACTGTTCCAGATGATTCCCCGCTATGAGGGGCGGTGGAAGTACGACTGGGAGGAGCCTTTCCTGGAATCCACCCGCCATGAACCGTTTATCAATCGCTTCTCCGATATCGAGTACATGCTCACCGAATTGACCGAGGAGACGGGGTGCCGTTTCGAGTTTGAGGCCTATGACGTGGGTCACCTTTACACCCTGGCCTACTACGCCGACCAGGGCCTGGTGAAGCCTCCCATCTTCATGCAGTTCGTGGTGGGCACCCTGGGAGGCATCGGACCGGACATCGAAAATGTGGTGGCCATGAAGCAGACCGCCGACCGCCTGTTCGGGTCGGACATCGAATGGTCGGTGCTGGGCGGGGGCCGGTTCCAATTCGACATCGTCACTGCCGGGGCGGTGCTGGGAGGTCATGTCCGAGTGGGGCTGGAAGACGGCATCTACCTGCGCAAGGGACGGTTGGCCGACGACAACGCCGAGCAGGTGGCCAAGATGGTCCGCATTCTGACCGAGTTGTCCCGGGAGACCGCCACCTCCGATGAGGCTCGGCGGATTCTCGATCTCAAGGGCCTCCACAATGTGGCGTTCTGATCGCCGCCTCCTCCCAGAATCGGCGTGCCTCTGACCAGGCGCGGTGATGGCTGAACCGGGGGGATCCCGGAATCGGTTTCGATCCGAGGTCGGAACGGTGGGGTTGGTGGGCGCGGGCGTCATCGGCCGGGGTTGGGCGGTCCGGGCCTTGGCCCGGGGCTGGGAGGTGTTGGTCACCGACCCGGCGCCGGAGGCGGAGGCGGGTCTGCTTTCTTTCGTGGAACGGGTGTGGCCGTCGGCCACGGCTCTGGGTCTGCATCCCGACGCCCGGCCCGACCGCATCAGGTTCACTGCGACGATCGAAGAGGTGACGGCGGGGGCCGACCTGATTGTCGAGTCGGTCCCCGAGCGGGAAGCCCTGAAGAAATCCGTCGCCGTCCGCATAGATGCCACCGCACCGCCCGACGTGCTGATCTGCTCGAGTTCTTCGGGGCTTCTGCCCAGCCGACTGCAGGCTGGCCTCCGCCACCCTGAGCGTTACCTGGTATCACATCCCTTTAATCCCGTATACCTGCTGCCCCTGGTGGAACTGTGCGGAGGAACCCTCACCAGCCCCGGCGCCGTGGAAGCGGCGGAGATCATCTTCCGCGACCTGGGGATGCATCCCCTGGTGGTGCGCAACGAAATAGAGGGGTATTTGTCCGATCGCCTGCAGGAGGCGCTGTGGAGGGAGGCTCTGTGGCTGGTCAACGACGGAATCGCCACCACCGACGAACTCGACCAGGCCATCATCTACGGTCCAGGTCTGCGGTGGGCGGCGATGGGGACCATGCTCACCTACCACCTGGCCGGAGGAGAGGGCGGGATGCGTCACATGTTGGAGCAGTTCGGCCCCGCGCTCGAGTTGCCGTGGACCAGGCTGGCGGCGCCGCCTCTCACCGATGACCTCATCGAAACGGTGGTGGAGGGAGTGCAACGGCAGGCGGAGGGAAAAAGCACGGCAGAACTTGAGAGCCTGCGTGACGGATTCCTGGTGTCGGTTATGAACGCCCTGCGCCCCCACCACCTGGGAGCGGGGCGTCTGATGGCCGAACGGGAGGCGGTGCGACTGTCCGCCCGGTCGGTGACCTGGCCGCAGGACGGCCCGGCCCCCGCGCCGCTGGAGCTATACGACTGCCGCGTGGAACCCGATTGGGTGGACTACAACGGACACATGACCGAGAGCGCCTACCTCACCGCCTTCGGCTGGGCGTCCGACGCCCTGTTCCGCTACGTGGGAATCGACGAGCGGTACCGGGAACGGGGCAGTTCGTTCTTCACGGTGGAAACCCACATACACTATTGGAGGGAAGCTTTGCTGCACCAAGAACTGTTCTTCCGGACCCAGGTGCTGGGGGTGGACCGCAAACGCCTTCACATCTTCCACACCATGTCCGACCGAGCGGGCGTCCCTCTCTCCTCCACCGAGCAGATGCTCCTTCATGTTGACACCCGGGCCGGGGTTTCCAGCCCCATCCCGGCAGAGCCGGCCCGGGCGCTTCGGTCGATCGCCACAAGTCACCAACACCTGCCCGACCCCCCGGGAGTGGGCGCCCGGATAAGTCTCGACCGGTAGGGCGGGGGAGAGGAGAAGCCGTGGACTTTGCCTTGTCGTCCGAACAGGAGTTGATTGTCTCCACCGTCGCGGAGTTTGTCGAGCGGGAACTGGCGCCCCATGAAGACGAGGTGGAGAGGCTCGGCCACGTCCCGGGTGCGGTGGCCGAAGACATCAGGGCAAAGGCGATCGCGGCGGGGATCTTTTCGGCCAACATGCCGGTGGAGGTGGGGGGCGCCGGGTTGGACAATCTGGCCATGGCGCTGGTGGAAAAGGAACTGGGCAAGACCTCCTACGCCCTCCATCACCTGGTGGCCCGTCCTTCCAACATCCTGCTGGCCTGCCGGGGAGACCAGCGGGAACGGTACCTGTACCCGACGGTGGCGGGGGAACGGATGGAGGCGCTGGCCATGAGCGAACCCGACGCCGGTTCCGACCTGCGGGGCATGAAATGCCGGGCGGTGCGGGACGGAGACGAGTACGTGATTTCCGGCGTCAAGCACTTCATCTCCCATGGGGACATTTGTGACTATGTCATCCTGTTCGCCGCCACCGGGTCCGAACCCGATGAGTCGGCGGCCACCGGACGAGCGCCCCGGAGGATCACCGCCTTCCTGGTGGATGTGGGGACTCCCGGTTTCGAGGTGCAGGAGGGCTACCGATGCGTGTCCCATCGTGGATACAACAACGCCATCTTCAACTTCGACGCATGCCGGGTGCCGGTTTCCCAGGTTTTGGGGGAGGAACACCAAGGTTTCGAGGTGGCCAACACCTGGCTGGGCGAGACCCGCCTGGCGGTGGCCGCCAACTGCCTGGGTCGGGCGGAGAGAGCCATGCGGATGGCATCGGAATGGGCGGCCCGACGCACCCAATTCGGCCGGACGATCGGCCGTTTCCAGGGGGTTTCCTTCAAGCTGGCGGACATGGCCACCGCCCTGGCTTCGGCGGAACTGCTCACCCTGCGGGCCGCCTGGAAGGCCGACCGGGGGGAGATGGCCACTGCCGACGCGGCCATGGCCAAACTGGCCGCCACCGAGATGCTGTCGATGGTCACCGACGAGGCCATTCAGATCTTCGGAGGGATGGGGCTGATGGCGGAACTGCCCCTGGAGCGCCTGTGGAGAGACGCCCGGGTGGAGCGAATCTGGGATGGGACCTCCGAGATCCAGCGTCACATCATCTCCCGCTCCATTCTCCGGCCCCTGGGAGGCTGAGCGTTGTCCAGGCTGGGGCGGTTGCTCAGACCGCGGACCGTGGCCCTGGTGGGAGGGGGGACTGTCGAACGGCTGGTGGAGTCCTGTGAGCGGATCGGATTCGAGGGCGAGATGTGGCCGGTGAGCGTCCGCCGGCGCCGAGTGGGCGGCCACCGATGCTATCGGCGGTTGGAAGAACTTCCGGCGCCGCCCGACGCCGCCTTCCTGGCTATCAACCGCCAACAGACCATCGGGGCGGTGGAAACCCTGTCCGCCATGGGAGCGGGTTCGGCGGTGTGCTACGCCTCCCTGTTCGCGGAGCACGGGCACAACGGCGCTCGTCTGCAGCGTTCCCTGGTGGAGGCGGCCGGGACGATGCCGATTCTGGGGCCGAATTGCTACGGACTGATCAACGCGGTGGACCGGGTGGCCCTGTGGCCCGATCAGGCGGGCTGCGACCCGGTGGACGAAGGGGTGGCGCTGATCTCCCAGAGTGGCAACGTGGGGCTCAACCTGTCCTTCCAGCGCCGCGGGTTGTCTCTTTCCCATCTGATCACGGTGGGAAACCAGGCGGTATTGGGAATCGAAGACCTGATGGAGGAACTTCTGGACGACCCTCGGGTGAAAGGGATCGGGTTGTTCTTGGAAGCGGTCCGCCATCCCGGGCGTTTCGTGGCCGTCGCCCGGCGGGCGCTGGCGGCCCGGATTCCCGTGGTGGCCCTGCTGGTGGGCCGTTCGCGGCGGGGTGCGGAGATAGCCCGAAGCCACACCGCGTCCATGGCGGGGATGGATGCCGCCTACCGGGCGCTGTTCGACCGGGGAGGCGTGATCGGGGTGGACACCCTGGCGGACCTGCTGGAGACCCTGGGGGTGCTGGTGGGAGTCGGCCCTCTGCGGGGAAACCGAATGGTTTCTCTGTCGTGTTCGGGGGGAGAGGCGTCCTATGTGGCGGATCTGTCGGAAGGAAGCGGCCTCGAATTCAATCCCTTTTCCGCCCCGCTGGCCCGAAGGATCGACCGGATTCTGGAGGGAAGGGCGCAGGTCGGCAATCCGTTGGATTATCACACCTTTATCTGGGACAACCGGGCCCGCCTGGAGCAGTTGTTCGGCGAGGTATTGACCGGCCCCCAGGACGCCACCATGTTGGTGCTGGACGTACCGCAGGCCGACGGAGATTTCTCGGCGTTCTGGAAGACCGCCCGGGCCTTGGCAGCCGCCCGACGACCTTCCCACGCCCCGGCGTTGGTGGTTTCGAGCGTGCCGGAGAACCTGGACGCCCGCCTGGCCCGGGAACTGGCGGCCCACGGCGTTACCTCAGTGAGGGGCATCGAAGCGGCCTTGAACGCCCTGGGCGCGGCGGTCCGCTGGGGTGAAGCGACCCGCGCCCCCTCTCCGCCGGCTCCGGTCCCCGCGCCGGCCCCGGCGCCGAACGTCGTCGAACTGAACGAGGTGGAGGCCAAGGCCCGCTTGCGGAGGTGGGGAGTTCCGACGCCGGCTGGAAAGTCGGCCGGGGCGGGTGAGGCAAGGACGGTGGCCGACGCCATCGGGTATCCGGTGGCGGTCAAGGGTTTGGGCATCGATCACAAGACCGGGCAGGGAGCGGTCCGGTTGGGGCTGGTCTCGCCCGAAGCTTTGGAAGAGGCCGTCGCATCCATCGCGGGGCGGCACGGGTTTCCCCTGTTGGTGGAAGAGATGGTGGACGGCGTGGCGGTGGAACTGCTGGTGAGCGTCCGACGCCAATGGCCGGTGGGATGGTTGGTAACCCTCGGCGCGGGTGGGGTGTTGGCCGAACTGATGGCGGATCTCGTCCACCTACTGGCCCCGATCGAGCCCGCCGAAGTGAGTCGGGCCCTGCAACACCTGCGGATCGGAAGGCTCCTGGCCGGATATCGCGGCGGTCCGGCAGCCGATCTCACCGGATGCGCCGCCACCATCTGCGATCTGGTGAACGGGGTTTGCGAAGACGGAGACGTGTTGGAGGTGGAGGTGAACCCGCTGATGGTCACTCCCGCCGGGGCGGTGGCGGCGGACGCCCTGATGAGCGTGATGGTGAGTGGAAGGTGACCATCCCTCCCGCCAACTTGCTACTTTTCCCGCCAAGAGCCGAAAGCCTGCGCGGGAAGGGCCGTTGTGTTTGAGAACCTGCTGAAACAAAAAGGTGTTCTGATAGCCGATGGGGCGATGGGCACCACCCTGTTCGAGATGGGCCTGGAGAGCGGGGATTCTCCGGAAAGGCTCAACCTGGAGCAACCGGAGATGATCGCCCGCGTCCACCAAGGCTTTGTGCAGGCCGGGGCCGATGTGATCCTGACCAACACCTTCGGAGGGAATCGCCGTCGTCTCTCCTTGCATGGCTTGGAAGACCGGGTGGTGGAGTTCAACCGGGCGGGAGTGAGGGTCGCCCGGAATGTGGCCGACCGGGCGGAGCAGGAGGTGGTGGTGGCCGCCAGTGTCGGCCCCACCGGGGACTTGTTCGAACCGCTCGGGGTGCTCAGCCATGGAGAAGGGGTGGAGGTGTTCGCAGAGCAGATGGGCGCCCTGGTGGAAGCGGGGGCGGACATCTTGTGGGTCGAGACTCTCTCTTCCTGGGAGGAGATCGGAGCGGCCGGTGAAGCGGCTTCGGCTTTCCAGATCCCTTATGCCCTGACTCTCAGTTTCGACACCAACGGGCGTACGATGATGGGTCTGCGGCCCTCTGACTTCGGCAAATGGTGGGCCGATCAGGCCGCCGACCGTCGCCCGATCGCCTTGGGCGCCAATTGCGGAACCGGCTTGGAGGAGGCTTTGACCGCCGTGGCGGCCATCAGGGAAGCAGCCCCCGACGCTCCCGTCATCGTCAAGTCGAACTGCGGCATACCTGTGTTCCGGGATGGAAGTCTGACTTATCCCGCCGGTCCGGAATTGATGGAGGGCTACACCGCCGGCGCCCGGCAGGCGGGGTGCAGCATCATCGGGACCTGTTGTGGATCCACCCCACGCCACACCGCCGCGATTCGCGCCGCCTTCCCGGAATCCGGCAAGTTATGACATAATCGTTCATCCCATAATGCTAAGGTGAACGATTATGTCATATCCACTCTTCCACCCCGCTTGTGCTCGGCCGCCGGCCACCGATTTGAGCTCCGAGCAGTTCGCTGAAGAGTTTCCGGCAGAGGGCGAGCGCATCGAATTCAAAGAGGGTGTTCCCCTTGATCGAATCACAACCACCGCCGCGGCGTTCTCCAACACCGACGGCGGAGTGATACTCCTGGGAGTGTCCGACGCCGGATCAATCAAAGGCCTGACACTGAGCAGCCAAAAGGAGACCGAGATACACAACCGCCTTTCTTCGATCACAGGATTGGGCGGCTACAAGATCCATAGGCTTGTTGTGGGGGGTCGTGACGTGGCGGTGGTGGGAGTGACCCGCCAAGAAGACGGGTTTGCCCAGCTCAGCAATGGTCAGGTCAAAGAGAGGCGCGGCGCCTCGAACCAAACGCTCATGGGGGTGCAACTCGCAGACTTCATGGCCCGAAGGTTTGTGCGTTTCCCCGAATCGACCGCCACCGCGGCGGGCACAGACCAGATCGAAGCGGGGCTTGCGCGGCACCTTGCCGCAGCTTGGGAATGGGACGTCGCAGGGGACCCCGGTCTACTCATGCAACGTCTCAGAGACAACGGTTTCGTCGTCACCGTCGGCGCCGAAGAGCGGCTCAGCGTCGCCGGGGCGCTCTACCTGCTGGCCGATCCCGGACAAGTGTTGGGGAAGGCGTATGTGGAGGCGTTCCGTTACCGCGATGAAGGGTTCGACTACGACCGGCGCGCCGAGTTTCGGGGTCCGATGCAAGAGCAGGTCCGCCAGGCTGCGGAGTTTGTTTTGGAGGAACTCGGGTTCGACATGACGCTGTTGGGAGTGGAGCGTCACGAGTTGCACCGCCTGCCCCGGACCGCCCTCCGGGAGGCGATTGCCAACGCGGTGGCCCATCGTTCCTACGCGGCCACAAGCGAAGCCGTACGAATCGAAATCCGCCCCGATCGGATAGTCGTGCGCTCTCCGGGGGCCTTACCCGGCGGCGTGACGCTGGCCGATATCGCCGAACGGTCCGTGCCGCGCAATATCCTGGTCATCCGCACGCTGCGCTTTCTTGGTGTCGCCGAGGATGCCGGGCGCGGGATCAACCTTATGAAGCGGCACATGGCGTTGAACTTCATGGCGCCGCCCCAATTCGCGGCTGACCACGCTTCGGTCACTGTTACCCTGCCTCTCGGCTCAACGGCCACTGCCGCAGAACGGGGCGTACTTGCTCGCTTGCTGGGATACACGGAAGGAACAGCGGCCCGGCCGCACTCCGTCGGCGAACAAGAATCGGCAGAGCCGGACCTGACCCTGGAGGACGCGGTGCTACTGCTCCATGCTGTCCGAGCGGGACCGCTCACCAACGCCAAGGCGCGGGAGGCGCTCGGAATTGATGTCAAGGGGAGCCGCAAGGCGCTCCAACGCCTCCGAGACCGCGGCCTCCTCGTGCAACACGGCGCCGGCGCCGAAACCCACTACACCCTGGCTGCTCGAGCCGACGGATTCTCCGGCCCCGGCCGATATTCACCGGACCATGCCGGGGAGATCCTGGAAATGGCGCAAGAGGGGTCGATCACCAACGCCGACGTGCGGGCCAGAACGAACCTGGACCGCGCCTCTGCCGTTCGGATGCTCAACCGCCTGGTCGCCGAGGGCCGCCTACAGCGACGGGGCGCAAAGCGGGGCACACACTATATTGCCCAAGACTCGCAAACCGACCCACCTTGAAAAACCTCCCATGATTCGGAATTCGGAGATGCCCGACCGGCAGCCTAAGCCGCCTTTTGAGGATGTCGGCGATCTGGAGAGATTCTTTGCGGATTGCGACGCCTTGGACGGGCCTGCGCAGGAACCGGATTGGGAGCAACACTGGGCGGTGATTGAGGAGTCCCGCCTACACGGATCATCCGGAACGTGATACTGGGCGACGCCAATGTGTCCGGATACGCGGTGCCGCCCACATCCTCATCCCGAGCGGGGCGCCGGACTCCTCCGGGGGTGATCCGCGGTAAGATGCCCCAACTGTGCAGGCGGTATCGTTTGTGAGGATGGAGCCGAGCAATGAGTGACTCCGGTTTCGCCCGATTCCGGCGTCGGTTTTGGATGCCTCCCCGTGCTCATGGCGAGGTGATAACCGACCGGAGCGTCAGTTTCCTGGAACTCTTCTACGACCTGGTCTATGTGGTGGTCATCGCCCGGGCCGCTCACACCCTGGCCGAACACGTCACCTGGCGCAGCGTGGGGGAGTTCTCTGTGGTGTTCGGCCTGATCTGGCTGGCCTGGTTGAACGGTACGGCCTACTACGAACTTCACGGTCGCGAGGACGGTCGCACCCGGGTGTTCGTCTTCATCCAGATGATGCTCCTGGCTCTGCTGGCGGTATTCACGGCCGACGCGGCGGGAGAGTCGGGCGCGCAGTTCGCCATCGTTTACGTGCTCTATATGGGGGTGCTCGCCTGGCTGTGGCATTCGGTGCGAGCGCACGACACAGAGGAGTTCATGGCCGTCACCGGACGCTACGTGGCCGGGATGCTGGTCTCGATGGTGATCATGTCGATCAGCGCGGCCACTCCCTCCCAGGTGCGGCTGTGGATATGGGTGGGAGTCATCGTGATGTGGGTGGTTCTGGGTTTGCTGCTGGCGCGGGACGACGCCATGGAGAGCGGGGTTACGGTCACCCACTCCATGGTCGAGCGATTCGGCCTGTTTGTGATCATCGTCCTGGGGGAGGTGGTGGTGGGCGTGGTGGACGGCCTCACCGAGGTGGAGCGCGATGTTCGGGCGATCACCACGGGTTTGATCGGTTTGGCGGTGGGTTTCGCATACTGGTGGACGTATTTCGACTACGTGGGTCAACGCCTGCCGGTGGACGCCGCGCGGGTCCGTACCCGGTGGATGTTCCTTCATCTGCCGGTCACCCTTTCCATTGCGGCGGCCGGCGCAGCCATGGTCAGCCTGATTGAACATGCCGGGGACGATCATGCCCCGGCTTCCACTGCTTGGTTGCTGGGAGGCTCGGTCACCCTGGGTCTGGTGGCTCTGATCCTGATCCTGCGCACCCTGGCCGACTTCCAACGGATGTCGGCGCTCTACCGACCGGTTTCCTGGGTGATGGTCCTTGCTTCGGGATTGGCCCTGCTGTCGGCATGGTGGGCGCCGGCGCCCTGGCTGTTCGCCCTCAGCCTGGTGGTGATCCTGGCGGGAGTCTGGGTGTTTGCCGTCAGCCGATGGATGCGCCTGGGCGACTCTGAATCTGCCCGATAAAGGGGGTCGTCGGAAATCAGGGGGGAGTGAGGGTTGCGAGGAGTTTCCAGTTGGGGGGAATGGTACGGTTGCGGTCTTGGCGACTCCAGTGGGCGAGCCGAGGTAAGAGGTAACAGGAGGTCAGGCCGCCAACTTGGACAGGAACCTCTTCAGAGCAGTCACTTCCTAGGCCTATGTTCTGTGTCCAACAGTCATATCTTGCCGCCTTTCAAATCGGCTATGCCCGCCTCCACCAAGGTTGTGGTCGCTTCAGGCAGACACCCTGACCAGCGGCTCGATGCCGGTGATGTCAGTTTTGGCGCGTGCCACGTCCAAGTCGTACATTCGCTGGAGATTCAGCCAAAAGTCAGGGGTCATACCCAGCGCCTGCCCAATTCGCAACGCCGTGTCCGCCGTGATAGACCTGCGACAATGAACGATGTCATGGATGCGAATCTGGGGCACCCCTATTGTCTTCGCCAGGCGGTACTGCGTGATGCCCAGTTCTGTCATCATCTCAGCCAGGTGCTCTCCTGGATGGATGGGCTCTGTGGTGGTCATAGGTTTCCTCCTCAGTGATAGTCGGTAACTTCGATCTCCATCGCTCCCTGGTCTGTCCACACAAAGCACACCCGCCACTGGCGGTTGATGCGGATGCTGTACTGACCTTTTCGGTTTCCTCGCAGTGATTTCAGCCGGTGGGATGGCGGAACCTGAAGATCAGTCAACGCCGCAGCCGCCACCACTCGTTGCAGTCTCATCCGCGCCCGCCGCTGGATGTGGGCTGGCAACCGGCGGACCGTTTGACCGGTAAAGATGCGCTGTGCGTCGTCATCTCTGAATCGGTTCACCGATGATAATAGTAACGAATGCGGTTACTAACGTCACGCATATGTACTCTTGGGCACTGGTCCCGTCCCGTCTCACCCATTTAAGCCTATTGGTCCGTCGGTTTTTTGGATTGGTGGGTTATGCCTTTGATTGTTGCGCCCCCGTTGGAGATGTCGGTTGAGCAGCGTGCTGCTTTGGATGAGATAGAGAGGTCGGATTCTTTGCCGTATCGGAAGGTTTGCCAGGCCAGGGGGTTGTTGTTGGCTGCCGACGGGATGGCCAACGAGGCAACAGCCCGACAGGTGGGGGTGTCGTCGAACACGGTCCGGGCGTGGCGTAAACGATTCGGTGAGGACGGTGTTGGGGGTGTGGGAGCGGTCCGTCCCGGTCGGGGCCGCCAAAGTACAACGAGGACGAGCCGCCCTCCACCAAAACAAAAAACGCGACACACCACTAGATTCGCTTTTTCCGCATCCTTTCGCCAAATGCGCAACAACCGGTGTCTTGGTGGAGGAAAGTGACCTCTATTTGCGTACGCGGCCGGTGGTGATGGTGTTGGTGAAGTCTTTGGCTCCGGTGAGGCTGGTGAGTTTGAGGTCTACGAGTGGCCAGCCGTTGATGAATGCTGCGGGGTCGATGAACACTGTTACGGTGGCGGAGTCGCCACCTTTGGGGATGGATAGGATTCCGGTGGGGTCGTCGTAGTTGCGGGGCAGGGTGTTGCAGCGGAATCCGTCCGGGTCGGTGTTGGGGGGCAGCAGACAGTAATCGAAATAGGCCGACAGGCGAAGGGATTCGACTGTGAAGCTGATGGTCACCAGTTGTTGGGCTGTTTCGCTGGTGGAGATCTCGAACACGAGTGTTTGTCCGGGGCGGCCCACCATGGGGTCCAACCATCCTTGGGAGGAGCGCACTTTTTTGACCTGGGCTGACACCATCAGAGTGTCACTGTTGCCCACCGGTGCCGGGTCGTCGTCTGAGATGTTGACGGTGCCTGCCGAGGGGGTGCCGACGGTGTAGCCGGTGCCGGGCTGCACAGTGGCCGTCACCGACCCGTCGGTCTCGTCGGAGTCGTCGTCGCCGGTGGACACCGCGTAGGTGGTGGAGGCCCCGCTGACCGTCACCGTGGCCGCTCCCGACGCTCCCCAGTCTCCGTCCTGGCTCACGACGATGTTGACCGTGATGGGAGCGGCGGGGGCGGGGTGGGCGGTGATGGTGAAGGTGGCCGTCTGGCCTTCGCTGATGTCGTTGCCCGCGTCGATCGTGATCTCCGGGGTCGGGGCGGGCGGGGCGTCGGGGTTCGGTGGTTGGGTGTCGGAGATGGGGCTGCCGTCGCTGATCTGATCGTCGGGGCCGTCGTTGTCGGTGATTCCCGTGGTCACCACCGAGGGCAGGCCCAGGGTGTAGTAGCCGGGGCTGGGGTTGATGGTCAGGGTGACCGTCCCGTCCGGCTCGGCCACCTGGTCGTCGGCGGTGTCAAGGGTCAACTCGGCGTGGCCGCGGCTGTCGATGGTGAGGGTTCGCATTCCGGTCTGGACCCCGAAATCACCCGTGGCGGTGATGGTGACATCAACATCCAGGGTCTGCCCGTCCGGCGGTGCAGGATTCGCTCCCAGGGTGAACCCCACCCGGTCGCCCTCGTGGCCCGAGAATGCCCCCGCAATCTTCACCTCCGGCGGCGGTACCTCTCCCATGCTCGGACACGGGGCGGGGCAGGTTACGTTGGCGGTTTGAGTGCCCCCCAGGTCGTTGCCGTCCCGATCCACCAGCTTCGGCACGGGTATTGTGCGGATGGACGGGCCGCTGCGATCCTGGAAGAAGGCTCCAAGTACCTGGAAGGATATGTTGCCCTCCGCTCCGGCCCGGAGCGGGAACGACACTTCGGTCTCCGTCTCACCTCGCGCCAGGGTCGTCCACTTGTTGTACTCCCAGAGTGACCGCCGACCGGGCGGGTTCAGGTAGAACGGCGCCGGGTTTCCCGGCGTGTCGGGCTGCGAGTCAGACTCGTAATTGATCCTGACGCTTGCGCAGGCGCGCCTGGGGTTTCCTTCCTCGTCCTGCGAACGGAACCTGATGGTGGCGGTGTCGCCGTCCTCATAGGTTTCCTGGTCCCACTCGGCCACCACGACGGGCGGCGGCGGATAGACAGTCGGTGTGCCGACAGCGTCCACAAACTCCCATTTCTGGGCCATGGTCAGGTCCTCGTAACGGAAGCCGGGGAAGACATCGGCCACCGTCGGGATCGGCGCCTTGCAGTCGAAAAAGCCCATCAGCTTGTTGTCCCGTTCATAGTATTCGGTGGCATAGTCGGTTACGGTGACTCTGAATACGTAAGTGCGGTGATCAAAGAATTGGGCGCCGACTCGGACATAGACATGTTCGTCCCCCTCCATTTCTCGGTCGCGCAGGGCGGTCAAACGGATGCTGGCAATTCCCTCTGCCTCATTCCAGTGGGAGTCCTTGATGCAGATGTCGACGCCCTCGGAGTTGTAGTCCCTATGATCCGCGCATAGTTGATCGGGGTTGGTTTTGGTTTCGGTCGTGTGTTGGTAGATGGGGTTGCTAGTGATGAAGTAAAAGTCTTCCTCATTGAGTAGGGTGCCGATGCTGAAGGATGTGGGAATACCCGTAACTGTGATCGTCTTGGTTTGACCCTCGAACAACGTCCGCGTGGGAGAGACCTCAAGCGCATCGATATCGTCGTCCACAATCTCAACATTGTCGCTGTCGTTGTCCGAGATTGTGACCAAGTGGGTTACGCTGCCGGTCCCGCTGTCGGGGATCGCCGTAAATTGGAATAGCTGACTGGCGACGAACGTCCCTTCGATGATGTCGTCGTCGATAATCGGAATCCGGACGGTGAACTCGGTCCGGCCCGCCGGAACGATGACCCTGGTGGGGCGGGGTATGAAATCGACCCCCGGGTCGGCGGTGGACGGACTGTAAACGATGTTCACCCCGGTGTCCCGCTGCAACGCCCGGGACATCTTGAATTTGATTTCTGCGTGCCCGGCGCCCTCGTCAACTTGGGTTTGCGTAGCTCCCGAAGCGGTGCTGATCGTATAATCGTCGCCCGCGATGGTCACCGTCATGGTGCTCTTGGGCCCCAGCCTGGCCCGGTGGGGGTCGGAGAGGGTCAGGGTGAACGTCTCGTCGGGTTCGGTTAGCCGGTCGTCCAGAACCAGCCGGATTTCCGTCCAGTCCTCGGTTAGATAATCATAAAAAACGGTGGCGCGGTGGTTCACCGCAGGGAAGTCCTGGCCTTCGGTAGC
Source organism: Acidimicrobiia bacterium (assembly GCA_965220995.1). Classification (GTDB taxonomy): domain Bacteria; phylum Actinomycetota; class Acidimicrobiia; order Spongiisociales; family ZC4RG35; genus Bin76. The sequence goes on from CBDCRL010000004.1 coordinate 319,893, forward strand.
GGTACCGGAGGTGGCGGTGATGGTAACTCCCACCTCTCCGACGCTGTATTCGGAGAGCGTCAGCCAAATCCGTATCTCTCCCGTCTGGCTCTCGTTCAACACGATGCTGTCGTGCATGAAGTTGATGATCGGGTCATAGAACTTGATGACGCTGTCGGGCACCTTCACCCGCTTGACGGCGGTGGAGGCGGTTCCCTCGTAGTTGGGGTCGTCGCTTCGAGTGGTGTGGGTGAGAGTCGCGGTGTCGTCCCAAATGTCGTAGTCCGGCCTGGAGTTGACCGTCACGGTTTGCGCCGTGTCCCAGTTCCCCGGCATGAAGGTGAGAGTTGCGGGGCCGGTCGTGACATCAGGGTCGTCGGAGGTCACCTCCACCGTCACATTGTGCGTGGGCGCCGAGGCCAACTCCACCGTGTAGGCGCCGCTCCCGCCTTCGGTCAGCTCCATCGGACCCGAAGGGGTGATGACCAGCCGCCCGGCGCCGTCGTCGTCCACGATCGTGATTTCAGCCACGGTCTGGTCGGGTTCCGGCGTCACGTCGTCCGGCAGACCCGTGATTTCGGCTTGGAAGCTCTCACGGACCTCGGCGACCGAGTCGTTCACTATCCCGATGGATACCGTGGCTGATGTCTGCCCCGCCGGAATGGCGCCGGTGTAGGGGCCGGGGGCATAGTCAGTATTGGCCCCGGCGGAACCGTCGGTGGTGTTGATGGTAAGGGAGGTTGCCTCCCCGCGGGGGTGGGACAGGGTGACCTCCAGCGTCACCGTGGCTCTGCCCTCGTTTACCGTCGCCTCGGTCTCTCCGAAACCAACGGTGGGTTTTGCCACCGTGAAAACCGGGGAGAGGGCATAGAAGCGGCCGCTGATGTTAGTGAATTGATATCCGCTCGCAAGAGGACTGCCGGCGCCGGTGGGGTCTCCCGTTCTTACCCGGGGCGGCACATACGGGCTGTCACGGCGGTTGGTGCCCAACGTATAATTCCCGCCTCCGGAGACCCAGGCACGGGTGCCGTCATCGTTGCTGCCGGTCAGCACCACCGGGTAGGACACCCGTCTGCCGTTCTCCTCTGTCATGCCGTAGTCGTCCCAGTCGCCGTCGTATAAGTCGGCATAGTTGTCGGTCAGCCGGGCGCCGTTCAGCCAGTAGATCGGCACGCCGACGCCGGTCGTGCCGGTGTTGTTAGTGGCGGACGTGAGGGTTGAGCCAAGGATCTTGAATTGGGCTGCGCAACTGTCGCTGATCGCTAAGTGGCCAGCTTGGGCGGCCCTCTGTACGAAGGAGTTGTATTCACTAATACTAGATTCGGTAGGTTTGCTCAAGGTCGAGGTGATGAACAGCAGACGAAACTGGTCGCCGGAACCCATGTCCGAGGGCTTCAACTCCCAGTCAAGCGGTACCGTGAAAGAGCTGTCGGCATTGGCCGTGGCGCACTCGGGAGCGGGCGTGGCGGCCCCTCCCGCCGGGCTGACCAACACCATCAGCGCCACCGCCACCAGGAGAAGGACCGGCCGGGTCATGAGCGCGCCGACGCCCGAGTTTTGACGCTCGGGAACTCCTCTGCGCTCTGGGGGGGCTGGATGTTGGGTTCTCATAACTTGCGCTCTCAATTGGTGGGTTGCGACATTCTGTCCTAATCTAAACGACAGCTCGGCCGTATGTCAAGTGACGGGTGGACTTTCGATGTCGCCCGACCTATCCCTGATTGCCCAAACCACAACCAGGAGTCGAACCCATGTGGTCATCACCCCGGATAGGAGGCTTTTTCGACCCTCATGCAACTTCGCAAACTGCATAAGGGGCTGAAAGCCGCCTACCGTGGGTCGGACGTCGCCGGCCGCGTGCAACGCTTTGACGGCTGGATCGACAGGTCGTCCGCTGCGGAGGCCGAACGCACGGCTTACGACCACACCGAGACCGTCAAGGAGTACTACGACCTTGGCGGCGAGTTCATGGTGTTCGCCTGGGGTGAATCCCTGCATTTTGCGCCCCTATCGCCTCAAGAAAGCCTGGAGGAGTCCAAGGTCCGCCACCAGCGACTCATGATCGCCAAGCTGGATCTGAGGGAGGGCATGACGGTGGTCGACATAGGATGCGGGATCGGCGGCCCGATGCGCCGCGTTGTCCGTCAGGCCGGGGTGAGGGTCGTGGGGGTCAACACCAACAGGATGCAGCTTGACAAGGCGAGGAAACTGAACGAGGAGGCAGGACTCGACCACATGGTCGACTACCTTGGGTGCAGCTTCATGGACATGGAAGCGATACCGGACGACACTTTCGATCGGGGTTACGCAATCGAATCGACGTGTCATGCGCCGGACAAGGCGGCCGCCTTTGCTGAGATCCACCGGGTGCTGAAGCCCGGCGCCCTGTTCTGGGGTCAGGAAATGTGCATGACGGACAAGTTCAATCCCGAAGACCACCGGCACCGGGCTATCAAGCAGGAGTTGATGCATGGCATCGCGCTCCAGGACATCGCGACGACGGATCAGGTGAACCACGCGCTGGCAACGGCAGGTTTCCAACTGGTCGAGGGGATGGATCGGGCGGTCGGGGAGAACGGTTCGATCACGCCGTGGTACCAACCCATGGAGACCCTGGGCAGAACCGTGGGTAACGCCCTGTACAGGACTCCGCTGGGTCGTCGGGCGTTCATCGGAGCATCCAGGCTGGCTGAGGCGCTGAGGATTCTCCCCAAGGGTTCAGCGGACGTGGTCAGGTTGCTGAATCGGGCCGCCAACGCCTACGTCGCGGGCGGCAGAGCCGGGATCTTCACCCCCTTGTACTGTTTTCTGGCTCGTAAACCCCTGGGCCCCGATCCCAAATATTCTCCGGGCGCGGTCCCGTCATGATCCACTAGACATCACCCGGCGTCCCTGGTTGGTGATGGGCGACTTGGCGTCATCAAACAGGGCGGGTTCTTGGAAGGCCTGCAATGAGGCGCCCATGGACGCCCTTGGATAAGGGCTCCAAAGGTACGGCTGTTGTCCCCGCCACTCCATACACTGCCCTTATGCGGTTTGTGGTGTTCGACTTGGAAGCCAACGCCGACCACCCTCAGCCGGAGCGGCAGGAGATCATCGAAATCGGGGGAATTCTGGTGGACGACGGGCGGGTGGTGGAGGAGTTCACCAGCCTGGTGGCGCCCACCCGGGGCCGAAGGTTGGCGCCCCTGACCACCGAACTCACCGGAATATCCGAACAGGATCTGGACGGCGCTCCCCCTCGGCGGTCCACTCTGGAGCGGTTTGCGAAGTTCTGCGGGGAACTGCCGCTGGTGGCCCACAACGGAAGCGCCTATGATTTTCCGCTGCTCGACGCAGAGTTGGGCCGAGCGGGGTTGGCCCCGCCGCCGGGGGAGAGACTTGACACTTTGGAGTTGGCCCACCTGGTCTTCCCGCGGGCGGGTCGGGAATCGACCCCCGACATCCGCGGTGAGACGCCGCCTCCGTCCCGGCGGCTGGGAGAATTGGCGAAGCACTGTCGGCCCGGACAAGATGTCGAGAACGCGCATCGGGCTTTGGCGGACGCCCGGATGGTATGGGGGGTGATGGAAGATCTGCTGCGCGACCTGAATGCCGATCTTCCCGCCCGCCAAGCCCAGCGGTGGGTGCTGGAGGTCACAGATCACCTCTGGGCGATGTTCTGCCGCCCCGGCGACGGCGGTTCTGCCCCATCCCTTGGGCCCGACCTGGTGGAGGTAATCCCCCTTGTTTCGTCCGACGATCAACCGCAGTCAGGCGGCCCGGACACTTGGGACGAGGCGGACGAGGAGGGGGATGAACCGGATATAGAAGTGGAGGAACTGGTGGCGCCCCTCGCCGCCGGGGGTGAGCTGATCAGCGACGGCTTGGAGCATCGGCCTGCGCAGGAGACCATGGCGCGGGAAGTGGCGGCCGCCCTGGCCGGGTCGGAGAATCTGATGGTGGAGGCGCCCACCGGCACCGGCAAGACCCTCGCCTACCTGGTTCCCGCCGCTCGACTGGCCGAGATGATCGACACGCAGGTGCTGATCTCAACCTACACCAAGGCGCTGCAGGATCAGGTGTGTCTGACGCTCCGGGACATAGGGGAACGATTGGGGCCGGTCCGATGGACGGTGCTGAAGGGGTTGAGCAATTATCTGTCGGTGGACGCCCTGGCCGAAGAGTTGACCCTCATCGACCCGGTTGACCCCGACCGCCTGCGGGACAACCCGCTTTTTACCGAAGATGTCTCCGAATCCGTTTCCGATCATCAACTCGGTCTGGCCCTGGCGGTGGTGATGGGTTGGGTGGCGGAGACGCCCACCGGAGAGTGGGACGACCTACGCGACCGTTGGCTGAGAGAACACAATCCCGCCATGTACCGGCTGCGCGCCCGGCTGTCGGTAACCGAGACCCCGGCCGGGGCTCGCAGCCAGTTGGAGAAGCGTTGCTTTTTCTACCGGGCGCTGCGGCGGCTTTCCGCCGCGCAGATCGTGGTGGCCAACCATTCGCTGATGCTGCTCCGCGATCAGATGACCGGGGACAGCCCCCGTTTGATCGTGGACGAAGCCCACGAGATGGAGTCGGCCGCCCGCTCGGCTTTCACCGGGACCGTGGGTGGTCGGGGGCTGCGACGCCTGCTGTATGCGGTGTACAGCAGACGGTCTTCCAACAGCCTGTTGTACCGGTACCTGCGTTCCCTTCCTGCCGGGCCGCCCCGAGATCGGGGTCAGGTGGCCGCCGAGCGGTTAGTCCGGTACTGGCGGCGCTGCCAGAGGGAGACCGAGGATGCCGGAGAGGTGCTGGCGGACTATTACGAGGTCGTCCGGGGATGGCCGGGCCACGACCCCGAAGAGTCCCTTTCCTCTCGGATCACCCGGGTGGATCTCAACCGGTCCGGCTGGGAACGGGTGGCCGGGGCCATCGAGGCCCTGGCGGAGGCCTTTGAGCAACTGGGAGTGGCCATCGGTTCGCTCCCCCTGCCCCAACGGCTGCGGGGAGATCGGTCGCCCAAGGAACTGAAGCGCCGGATAACCCAGTGGAGCGGAGAAGCCGACAGTGTCTCGGAGTTGGCTTTCGAGTTGGCCAACCTCGATTCGGACGATTTGCTGACCGCCGCGTTCGTGTGCGACCTGCAGATTCGGGAGGGGGAGTTGGATTGGAAACTCAGTATCGTGCCGCTTCGGGTGGATGAGCGGTTGCGGGAAATCTGGGAGGAGAAAGAGTCGGTGGTGATGACGTCGGCCACCCTGACGGTGGTCGGATCCTTCGACTACATAGCGGGCGGTTCGGGTTTCAGGGACAGCCGGAAGGTGCTGTTGGACAGCCCGTTTCCCGACATCGACCGCCAGATGCTGGTGATCGTTCCGCGGTACCTGCCCGTGCCCAGCGGCCGAGGCCTCGAAGAGTTCGCCGAGGCGTCCCCCCGGGAGATGGCCCGGCTGTTCGAGGCGAGCGGGGGCCGGGCATTGACGTTGTTCACCGCCAACCGGCGCATGGAACAGGCGGCCTCCTATCTCAAGGACCGGCTGTATCCGGGGTTTACGATCCTCTGCCAGGGGGAGGCCTCCGCGCCGGAGTTGACCGAGAGCTTCCGAAATCCCTCCGAGCCCACCTGCCTGCTGGGCAGTGGGACATTTTGGCAAGGGATCGACGTGCCCGGGCAGGCATTGAGTCTGCTGGTGATGGAGAAACTGCCGTTCAGTTCGCCCGATGACCCGGTGGTGGCGGCCCGCCAGGAGGTGATCGCTCGCCGGGGCGGGAGTCCCTTCGAGGAATTCCTCCTGCCCCAGGCGGTGTTGGCTTTCCGGCAGGGATCCGGGCGGCTGATCCGCTCCCCGCACGATCGGGGAGTACTGGTGGTGTTGGACAAACGGCTGAGCTATGCCCGCTATGCCCCGCGGTTTCTCGACAGCCTCACCGGTTCGCCTCCGGTGTTGAAAGCCGCCCGCCCCGCCCAGTGCTATCGGGCGGTGGCCCGGCACCTGGGCGCCGCTCCGACCCGCTCAGATCGGACGCCGTCTCCGTGATGAGATGACTCCCGTGTTGAATCCGGCGCTGTGCAGGCCCCCGGCGAATCGGGCGTGCTCGATTTTGAGACACCGGTCCTGCACCACTTCCAGCCCCGCCTCCCGGGCGCGCCGGGCGGCCTGCTCGTGACGGAGCCCCAACTGGAACCAGACCACTTTGGCCTCCGCTTCGATGGCTTCCTCCACCACCTGTGGAAGGTGTTCGGGACGGCGGAACACGTCCACTATGTCGGGGGGTTCGGGAAGATCGGCCAGGGTGGGGACGGTGGGGATGCCCAGCACCTCGGGGTACACCGGGTTGACCGGGCGGATCACGTATGGGGTCCTCACCAGATAGGTTGCCACGAAATTGGAGGAGCGCAGGGGGTTGGCGGAGACTCCCACCAAGGCCACGGTCCGGGCCCGCCGGAGGATGGCCAGGCGCTCCACCGCGGTGGCGTCGTGGGGAAATCTAGACACGGTCGGCCTCCCGCAGGGCGCCGTCCAGGTCGGCCAGGATGTCTTCGGTGTCCTCCAAACCCACTGAGATGCGGATGGTATCGTCCCCCACCCCCGCCGCCTCCCGAGCCTCGGGGGAGACCTGCTGGTGGGTGGTGGAGGCGGGATGGATCACCAGGGTCTTGGTGTCACCCACGTTGGCCAGGTGACTGGCGAGTCGCACCTCCTCGATAAACCGCACTCCCGCCGAATACCCGCCGCCCAGTCCGAAGGTGAACACCGCCCCCGGGCCTTGGGGGGTGTACTTTTCGGCCAGATCCTTTCCGGGACTGTCGGAGAAGATCGGGTAACTCACCCACGAGACGGCCGGGTGCTCCCGCAGAAAGCGAGCCACCTCCCGGGCGTTTTGCACATGACGCTCCATCCGAAGCGGCAGGGTCTCCAACCCCAGCAGCAGAAGGAAAGAATTGAAAGGGGAGATGGCCGCTCCCACGTCCCGCAGCAGTTCCGCCCGGGCCTTGGTCAGATAGGCGTATTCCCGGAAATTCTCCCAAAACCGGAGCCCGTGATAGGCGGGGGAGGGGTCGGTCAGCACCGCGAATTTGCCGTTGTCCCACGGAAACCGCCCGGATTCGGCGATCACGCCGGCGATCACCACCCCGTGACCTCCGATGAACTTGGTGGCCGAATGCACCACGATGTCGGCGCCCCACTCGAACGGGCGGCACAGCCAGGGTGAGGCGAACGTGTTGTCGATCATCAGGGGGATCCCGTGGGAGTGTGCCAGATCGGCGATCGGGGCGATGTCGAGGACCTCACCCCGGGGATTTCCGATCGTTTCCCCGTAGACCAGTTTGGTCCGCTCGGTGATGGCCTGCTCGATGTTTTCCAGGCGCGAGGCGTCGACGAAAGTCGTGTGGATTCCCATGCGCCGAAGCGTCACGTCGAACTGGGTGATGGTGCCGCCGTACAGGTTGCGGGCGGCTACTATTTCGTCGCCCTCCCGGCAGAGAGTCAGCACCGCCACCAACTGGGCGGCCTGCCCCGAGGCGGTGGCCACGGCGCCCAGGCCCCCTTCCAGGGAGGCGATCCGCTCCTCGAAGGCGGCGGTGGTGGGATTGCTGATCCGGGTGTAGATATCGCCGTAGTCCTGGAGGGCGAACAGATCGGCGGCCGCCTGGGCGTTTTTGAAGACGAAGGAACTGGTGGCGTAGATGGGCATGGCCCGGGCGCCCGTTTCGGGGTCGGGCCGTTGCCCGGCGTGAATGGCGCGGGTGCGGAAACCCGCCTGTTCCTCGTTAAATGTCACGGGCCGGAGTCTAGGGCTTGCGCCGACTCCGGCCCTGGTGGGGTTGGTTGTCTATCGGTCGTCCGAGGCGGGCGCCACCGGGATCTTGCGAGGCCGGGACGAGGCGGCCACCGGAATGGTGAGCCGCAGCACCCCGTTCTCATAGGAACTGGTGGTCTCGGAGATGTCGAGGTCGCTTCCGATCACGAACTTGCGCCGAAAGCTGCCGCTGGGGCGCTCCACGAAAAAGACCCGGGCATCCTCGGGACGGTCCTGTGCGGTGTCCCGCTGGGCGGAGACGGTGAGAGTGTTCTTTGCCACCTCCACATCGATGAACTCGGGGGCCATTCCGGGCATATCCAAAGTCACCACGAAGTTGTCGTCCACCAGATAGACCTCGGCCGGCAGGGTGTTGGAAACCGCCGAGGGGAACTCGAACAGCGGATTGATCCTGGCCAACATGAATGCGTTTCCTTTCATTGAGGGTATAGAAAGCAGGTTACATGTGCTATAACCAATAGATTATCTGATATATTCCCGCTTAGATTATCCAAACAAAGTCAGTTCGCCACTCGAGCGGCTTTATGCGTCAGCCAAGATTTGGAGCAACTCGCGGTCTCGCTCGAAGATCATGTTGATGGCGTCTCGCCGCTCTTGCTTGGTAAGAGGCTCTTCCCGCAACCGCACAACCGAAATTCTACGCCCGCCGGTTGCCTCCGTGACGCAGGTTTCAGGTGTGGCTGCACACCTCCGGTGAGCCCAGCGGTAAACTCTGTCCCTGGCTCAAAACTCCCGCGACAAGAGGTGTTGAGAATGATCTCATGGGCCCAGGAAACCAACGGCGCCGCTCCGTGCGGTCAAGACGCTGCTTTCGTCTGCGAGCGTGTCTACGAATGGTCGGGCAGCGGCCTTTTGGCCCGATTGGCCGCCTGGTTGGTGGATCCGGGCCTGACGGTGTTGCTGATTCTGCTGGGCGGCTGGCTGGCTTCTCGTTTCTTCAAGCGGCTTATCCGTCACTTCACGCAGAGAATCGATCGGCCGGAACTGAGAGACGTGAGGCGAGACTCCTCGATTTCGATAGAGGCGGAGACGCTTCGCGCCAGAGCCCGGGTGGAGACCCTGACGGGGGTGTTCCGAAGCGTGGCCCTGATCGCTATTTGGGGTCTCACCGGATTGCTGGCCCTGGGGGAGTTGGACATCAACCTCGGTCCGCTCCTGGCGGGTGCGGGGATCGTGGGTATCGCACTCGGTTTCGGCGCCCAGTCGGTGGTGCGGGACTTTTTGAGCGGCGTGTTCATGATGATCGAGGACATCTACAGCGTGGGGGACGACGTGGATCTGGGCAAGGGCCGGGGGACCGTGGAGAAAGTCACCCTGCGTTCCACCTCCATCCGCACCCGGCAGGGGGTGGTGTGGAACGTTCCCAACGGCAATATCGACTTCGTGGCCAACTACTCCCAGTTGTGGGCGCGGGCGCAGGTGGACATCGAGGTTCCCTACGAGTGCGACCTGCGGAAAGCTATGGAGGTGATCCTGACAGCCGGCCAAAAGATGTGGGAGGACCCCGATTGGGGTGGGGATGAGCTTTCCGAGCCTCCCGAGGTCAAAGGGGTTCAGAAACTGGGAGAGTCGGGGGTGTTCATCCGGGTGCGGGCCAAGACCAACCCGTCGGTGCAATGGAGGACTGAACGGGAGTTGCGTCTGCGCATCAAGGAGGCGCTGGATGAGGCCGGCATCGGGATGCCGTATCCGCATCGGACAGTGATCGTGCAACACCAGGACGCCGGAGAAGGCGCATCAGGCGGTGGCTTCGCATAGCGCTCCCCGGGCGGTCGGCAGGCGGCGCCTAGACTCGGCCGGCATGAGGTCGATGACCATGATCCGCGGGTCGGCCGCGGCCCTGGCCATGTTGCTTGCGCTGCTGGTGGCCGCAGGGTGCGGGGAAGAACCGGCCCCCATAACCACCACTACCACCACCACGATTGCGACCACCACCACCCTGGCGATCGACCAAATGGCGGTGGAGGACATCTTGACGGAGGTGGGGGAGAATGTCGCCGCCCTGTCGAGCGCCAGGTTCAGCATGGTCGATGAGACGGAAACCGGCGCTCCGTTCTTCGGCACGACCTTCCAGAAGATGGAAGCCCAGGTGAAAGCGCCCAATGACTTCACCATGCTGGTGGATGTGGTGGCGCCCGCTTTCGGGTTCGTGCAGGTCCGAATGGTGAAGATAGGGGAGGAGGCCTTTATTCAACTGTTTGAGGGAGCGCCGTGGTCTCCTATGCCTCCCGAAGATGTGCCCTTCAACTTCGAGGGTCTGAGCGTGGTGATGACCGACCTTCCCGGCAAGATTGCCGACCCGGAGTTGACCGGGTGGGACACGGCCGGGGGGGTTGAAACGGTTCTGATGGAAGGGACGGTTCAGTCCGAGGCGTTGGCGCCTCTGATCACTTCCACCGATTCCGGTTACACGGTGGGGCTGATGCTGTGGATTGATGAGGCGTTCGGTTTGCGACAGTTGAGGATCGCGGGACAAATTTTCGCCGAGGACGCCCCCGAAACCACCCGCCTTCTGACCCTTGATGAGGTCAACATCCCGGTTGACATCGAGCTTCCGGAAGTGTCTTCCGGCTCTTGAGCAACCTGGGATCCGCCCTGACCCGCTGGGGCTCTTCACCGACGGCCGTCCTGACGGTTCTCTGTCTGGGGGTGTTTTCCACGGCCCTGGATCAAACCGTGGTGGTGGCCGCCCTGCCGGAGGTGATGGTGGACCTGGCCCTTCCCCTGACCGACCTGGACAAGGCCGCCTGGATCATAACCGCCTACCTGATCGGCTACACGGTGGCCATGCCGCTGGCGGGCCGCCTGTCAGATGTCCATGGCCGGGTTCGGATATTCCAATGGGCGCTGGTGGTGTTCGCGGTGGGGTCGGCGCTGGTGGCGATGGCCCCCAACTTTGTGTGGATGGTTCCCGCCCGGGTCCTGCAGGCCTTCGGGGGTGGCGCCACCGTTCCCATCAGCCTGGCGATGGCCGTGGCGGTGGCCCCTCCGGGAAGACGGGGCGTGGCGATAGGAATCGTGGCGGCCGCCGCCGAAGCCGGTTCGGTGGTGGGCCCTCTCTATGGCGGGGCAATAATCGACTGGGTGGGTTGGCGGTGGATCTTCTGGCTGGACGTCCCCCAGAGCCTCGCTCTCATCACGGTCCTGGCCTTCCTGCCGAATCGTCCCAATCCGACCGCCAGGATGGACTACAAGGGGGCGGTGGTCATGGGAGCGGCGCTCACGGCCTTGACGGTCGCTCTGGCCCAGCGAAGCGTCTTCACCGCCGAGTCGGTGGTCCCCTATCTGATGCTGGCCGCCGGGGCCGTCCTGGTGGGGGTGCTGGTGATGGTGGAAAAACGGGCGCCTCAGCCTCTGTTGGCGTCTTTCCTGTACAAGTCGCGGGCCTTCATATCGTCGAACCTGACCCAATTCCTCGTGGGGATCGCCCTGATCATGTCGTTGGTGTGCGTGCCCCTGATGGCCACCACCGTGATGGAGAAAGAGGCGTTGCAAAGCGCCCTGCACCTGGTGCGCCTCACCGCCGCCATACCGGTGGGGGCTCTGGCAGGGGGGCATTTGATGCGGTGGAGGTCGGTGAGAGAGGTGTGCATTGCGGGCCTGGTGCTGATGGGTGTGGGCCTGCTGTTCATGAGCGGCTGGCAGGCCGACGCCGCCGGATGGGGGCTGACCCTGCCGCTGTTGACCGCCGGGATGGGCTTCGGATTGGTGATCCCTCCGATTGGGGTCGGGACCCTGAGCGCCGCGCCGAGCGACTACTGGGGAACGGCCGCCTCCCTGGTCACTGCCTCGCGCATGGTGGGGATGGCCCTGGGGTTGGCTGCCCTGTCGGCCTGGGGGATAGAGCGTTTTTACGGGCTAACCGCCGAGGTGGGTCTGGGAGCGGACTTCGAGCAGACCGAGGCAATTCTGGTGAGCGCCGGGGTCTCCGTATTCCAGGAACTCTTCTGGATATCGGGGATAATCTCGCTGGTGGCCATCGTGCCCGCCTGGTGGATGACCACCGAACCCACCCGGCAACCCGAGTCGGAGGCTTGAAGGCCGCAGGTCACAGGAGGCGGCCCTGCCCTCCGGTGGGGAGGGCGGCATGCCGAGGTGGGCGACCGGGGCGATGGGAGGCCCCGGCTGTCTTGGGTCGGCGGGGGAGATAGGACCGATTCCGGTAGAGCTTGCGATAGTTTCCCACCAGTTCGGGAAACTCCTCCTGCAGCCACTCCATGTAGTGCTCTTTGACGCCGGGGCGCAGGTGCAATCGGATGGGCGCCGCGAAATCAGCCCCCGCGTCCCGGCAGGCCCGCATCACTTCGGCCACCTGCCGGGGGGAGTCGGAGATCCCGGGCAACAGCGGCGCCACCAGCACGCCGGAGGGTATCCCGAGTTCCTTGAGTTTGGCCACCGCCTCCAGGCGGCGGCGGGGATGAGGCGTACCGGGTTCCGAGCGCTTCCAGACCTCGGGATCAAGGGTTCCCACCGAAAAGCTGACTGTGATCTCGGCCCGCCGGGCGGCCTTGGCCAGGAGGTGGCGGTCCCGCAAGACCAGCGGTGACTTGGTCAGGATCGAAAACGGGTTGGAGCGTTCGGCGAGCGTCTCCACCACCCCCCGGGTGAGCCGATACTTGCCCTCGGCCGGCTGGTAGGGGTCGGTGTTGGTACCCATGGCAATGGCGTGTCCCGCCCAGCACCGGGGCGCGGTCTGGGCCTTGGTCAATTCCACGGCATTGGTCTTCACCACGATCTTTTGGTCGAAGTCTTTTCCGATCCCCAGACCCAGATAATCGTGGGAGGTTCGGGCGAAGCAGTACACACAGGCGTGGGAGCATCCTCGGTAGCAGTTGATGGTGTATTGGAAGGGAAAATTGCGGGTGTAAGGGACCCGGTTGATGATGGTCCGGGCTTCGACCTCCAAAAAGGTCAGCCCCTGATACCGACCCTTGCCCACCACCCTCCGGCCCGGTTCAAACAGCCCGGCGGGACTGTCGGAGGCCAGATTCCAGCGCAGGTTGGATGCCATAGTCGCCCATTATATCGAACATATGTTCGGTTTGTCAAATCCGAAAGCCGGCGCCGCTCTATGAATGGGTTCAGGATTGACCGGGTGGGAGTCGTACAATTGCGGCAACGAGTAAAGGAAAGTCGGTTGGGGTCTTCGGGCATCTACGAAACAGACGAACTGGCGGCGATTCGTGCCCAGATCAGGCGGTTTGTGGAGGACAAGGTGGTTCCTCACGGTGAGCGGTGGGAAGAGGAGGGGCGTACGCCTCGGCGGCTCTTTCGGGAGTTGGGCAGGATGGGAGTGTTCGGATTGCGGGTTCCCGAGTCACGCGGGGGAGTGGGTTTAGGCCATGTGGCCTCGGCCACCGTGGCGGAGGAGTTGGGAAAGAGCACCTTCGGAGGGGTGATGGCCAGTGTGGCGGTGCATGCCGAGTTGGCCATGCCCTATCTCTACCGCTACGGGTCGCCCTATCTGCAGGACATGTACCTGTCCAAAATGATGAGCGGGGAACTGATCGGCGCGCTGGGGGTCACCGAGTCGGGCGCCGGATCGGACGTGGCGGCCATGGGCACCCGGGCGGACCGGGACGGCGACGAGTATGTGATCAACGGGTCGAAAATGTTCATCTCCAACGGCGCCAGCAGTGACGTGGTGGTGCTTGCGACCAAAACCGATACCGACGGTGTCCCGCATCGGGGGATCAGCCTGTTTCTGGTGGAGAAGGGATCGCCGGGATTCACCGTCAGCCGGACTCTCGACAAGCACGGGTGGCGGTCGTCGGACACCGCCGAACTGGTCTTCGAAGACTGCCGGGTGCCCGCCCGGAACCTGATCGGGGACCTCAACCGGGGCTTTTACGCCATCATGCACAACTTCCAGAACGAGCGCCTGGTGTTGGCGTCCGCCGCCCTGGGCGAGGCTCGCAAGGCCCTGGAGATCACTGTTCAGTATGTGAAGAGCCGCCGGGTGTTCGGCAGGGTCCTGTGGGCCAAGCAGGCTCTCCGGCACAAGCTGGCCGAACTGTCCGCGTCGGTGGAGGCGGGTTCCCAGCTTCTTTACCACTCGGCCTGGTTGCTGGACCAGGGTGAGGGCGCCGTGCGGGAAGTCTCCATGGTCAAGGCTTTTATGAGCGAACTGGTGAACCGGGTGCTCTACAGCTGCGTTCAGTTCCACGGGGGGATGGGATACATGCGGGAATCGGCTATCGAGCGGATGTCCCGCGACGCACGCCTGCACCCCATCGGGGGAGGGGCCACCGAGGTGATGCTGGAAGAGATCGCCAAGAAGATGTGAAGGGTGGAGATGGACAGCCAACGGCTTCTGACCCTGCGCACCGACTACGAGAGCGCCGGGCTTCGCCGAACGGACCTCACCGAGCATCCCTCGGACCTGTTCGGGGCCTGGTTTTCCGGCGCCCTGGAAGCGGGATTGGCCGAACCGCACGCCTTCATCCTGGCCACCGCCGATGTCGGAGCCCGGCCTTCGGCCCGAACCGTGTTGATGAGAGAAACCACTCGGCGGGGCATCGTCTTTTACACCAACTATCAGAGCCGCAAGGGCGGGGAGTTGGCCGCCAATCCCCGGGCGGCGGGGGTTTTCCTGTGGTTGCCTCTGCACCGCCAGGTGCGATTGGAGGGCCGGGTGGAGAAAGTGTCACCGGAGCGGTCGGACCAGTATTTTCGATCTCGCCCGCCCGGATCCCGGCTGGCGGCGGTGGCTTCCCCACAGAGCGATGCGGCGCCGGATCGCGCCTGGTTGGAGAAGCGCATGGATGAGCTGTGGAAACGGTTTCCCGATGGTGAGGCCCCCCGACCCTCCCACTGGGGGGGATACCGGCTGATCCCCGACCGCTACGAATTCTGGCAGGGGCGACCGAGCCGGTTTCACGACCGCTTCGAGTACCGGTTGGTGGAGGGAGGTTGGGTGGCGGAGCGGCTGGCGCCCTGATGGCCATGCGCCTGACCATTCTGGGTTCCAGCGGCACCTACCCGGCGCCTTCCAATCCCGCTTCCGGGTATCTGATCGAGGCGGGCGCCACCAGGGTGTGGTGCGAAGCCGGGCCCGGAAGTTTCGCGGCCCTATGCAGTGTGCTTGACCCGGCCCTGGTGGATGCCGTGGTGGTCTCCCATCGTCATCCCGACCATTGCATGGACCTGGTCTCCGCCTACCACGCTTTTGCCTACGGCCCTCATCCCCGTCTGGGCATCCCCCTCTATGCGCCCCCGGAGGTGATCCCTGCTTTCCTGGCATTCCTGGGCCAGGACACCGAAGGTGGCTTCTCCCAGGTGTTCGACCTGCGAACCGTCGGAGACCGCGACAGGATAGACATCGGCCCTCTGCAAATCTCGTTCGCCGAAGCCGATCATCCGGTTCCCACGTTGGCGTCTCGGTGGACCGACGGCCATCGGGCCCTGGCCTATTCGGCCGACACCGGCCCGGGCGGCGACTGGCGGCGTCTGGCGCATGGCGCCCACCTGTTCCTGTGCGAGGCCTCCCTGGGCGCCTCTCCGCCCCGAAGATGGGCGCCTCACCATCTCACCGGCGAGCAGGCCGGACAAATCGCCCGGGAGCAGGGCGTTCGACGCCTGATGCTCACCCATATCCCGCCCCACATCGATTCCGCCCGGGCCGTGGCCGCCGCGGAAGGCGCCTTCGACCGCCCGGTCGCCCTGGCCGTTCCCGGGGCGGCTCATCGGGTGTGACCCTTGCCTACCCTGGTGAGGGATGACCCGCACCAGACCCTTTGACGAGCTGCGGCCGGTCCGGCTGCAGATGGGCTTCACCGACGCCACTCCCGGCTCGGTGCTGATCGAAATGGGCGGCACCATGGTGATCTGCACCGCCGCGGTGGAACAGAAACGCCCTCCCTGGATTACCGGGCGGGGCCATGGATGGGTGACCGCCGAATACGCCATGCTGCCGGGCGCCTCTCCGCAGCGGATTCGAAGAGACCACTATCAGAAGGGCCGGGCGCTGGAGATTTCCCGTTTGATCGGGAGGGCGTTGCGTTCGGTGGTGAACCTGCCCAGGATGGGGGAGTGCGCCATCCGGGTGGACTGCGATGTGATCCAGGCCGATGGGGGCACCCGGACGGCGGCGGTCACCGGCGGGTGGCTGGCCATGATCGAGGCGCTGCGATGGGCGGAGGAGCAGGGGATCGCCTCCTTGGAGGCGGCGGTGGACCAGGTGGCGGCGATCTCGGTGGGCCTGGTGGAGGGGGAGGTGCTGCTGGATCTCGATTACCAGGACGACCGTTCGGCCGATGTGGACATGAACGTGGTGATGTCGGGCAGGGGACTGCTGGTGGAGGTGCAGGGAAGCGCCGAAGGCGCCCTCTACGACCGGGCCGACCTGGATCAGATGCTTGACCTGGCCCACCTGGGTATCTCGGAGTTGTTGTTCGCCCAACGACAGGCGGTTGGATTGGAGTTTCCGTGAAGTCGCCCCCACGGCTGGTGGTGGCCTCCGCCAACCCTGACAAGGTGGCCGAAGTGGAGCGGATCTGGGCGCACCTGGGCATGGGAGGCCGGATTGTGAAGGGCCTTTCGTGGGAGGATGTGGAGGAGACGGGCGCCACCTTGGAGGAAAACGCCCTGCTCAAGGCCCGGGCGGTGACGGAGGCCACCGGGTTGCCGGCCCTGGCGGATGACACCGGCTTGGAGGTCGAGGCTCTGGGGGGAAGGCCGGGGGTGCGGTCCGCTCGATACGCGGGAGAAAACGTCACCTACGAAGACAATGTCCGCCTCCTGATCCAAGAGTTGGAGGATTGCTCCAACCGTGCGGCCCGGTTTCGCACCGTGGCCGCCCTGATGTGGCCGAGCGGTGTGTACCTGACCGCCGAGGGCGTCCTGGAGGGAAGGATCACCCGGAAACCCCGGGGTGGGGGCGGGTTCGGATACGATCCGGTGTTTGAGGTGGGGGAGCGCACCCTGGCGGAAATGAGCCCGGACGAAAAAAACCGAATTTCCCACCGGGCCAGGGCGCTTCGGAAACTGGCAGCTCTGCTCATGTCCGGGCCGGGCGCCGGCGCGGCGACAGACTCCACCGTGGGGTTCTCACTGGATTATCTGATCGGCAGTTGGACCAAGGAACAAGCAGAGGAATTCGATGCGGCGTTGGACAATTTCGATACTGTCGACGAAGATGCCTGGGCTTGAGGTCCCACTTGATTGACGCCAAACCGGCTGTGACCGGGGCATCCCTTCTTTCGGCCGATCGTCATTTCCGTCATATCGACGGCATTGTTTGGATCCCGATCAAGGCATCCTGACTCCCCTCGGAGGGAGCGCCAGAAGGCCTGTGCCGTCAGAACGCTCTGGCCCCCTCAATGCCGAAAGGCGGTTCAAGGTGACTAACAAACCACCGTCGAAATCATGGTTACAGCGTTTTCCAAGACCTTACGCAGCGTGGCTCATCGCGGCCATGTTGCTGATCTTCGCATCAGGCTCAGCCGTACTCGCTCCAACGTCGCAGAATTCTCAGCAGGGTGACGGCTGCCACACGAGCCTCTCCGGCGATGGTCGGTCCAGGGGGCGTGGACATCCGAATGCCGTTCGCAGACCCGCCAGAACAGCTACACGAGGTTCTTCACGTTCAATGTTCCCGAGCGAACAGAGGTAACCATCGACCTCAGTTCGAGCGTGGACCCCTTCCTCTAACTGCGCTCGGGCGAGGACCAGCGCACGGGTACCCAGCTTCGCTCCGACGATGCCAGCGGGGAGGGCCACAACGCCCGGATCAGCGTTATGATGACCGCCGGCGATTACACCATCGAAGCCACAACCGTTGATCCTTACCGGACAGGACACTTCACTCTGACGCTCTCGGGCACCGGCGTCACATCGACCGCCACCGCCCCGGCGGACCCCAGGTTCTCTGACACCTGCACCGCCCCGGTGACCGGCAGCGGCACCATTTCGGGAAGATGGGCGTCAGATTGCGAATCCACGGTGCGGCCCGGCAGTTATTCCCGTTTCTATACCTTCCGGGTGTTGGAGGCGAGGCCGGTGAACATTGTGCTTCGCTCCGGACCGACACCCATGCTGTACCTGAGAGACGGCAACGACGAACGAGCAGCTTTGTGGGTTGGCCGCGCCAACAATGAGAACATACCTCGACCGATTGCTCGCATGTTTTCCGAATACCCGTTCCACCCTGGCATCTACACGATCGAGGCCACCACCCGTTACCCGAACGAGGCAGGCTCTTTCAGCTTGCAATTGACCGGCGTGGACTTCATGCCTGCCCCCAGGCGGATCGCGCGGCCTGCGGGGAGACTCTGCCCAGTGATGGGACCTATTCGGGGTCATGGTCCCCGAGTTGCGAGTCGGCGGAGCGGCCCGGCAGTTTCTCGAGGTACTACACCTTCACCATGGCCCGGTGGGGCACCGTGACCATTGATGTCGAATCCGGCGCCGATTCCTATGTGTATATGAGTCGCGGCGCCGATGAAAGAAGGCCCGACCGATACAGTTGGTTCGACGACAACAGCGGCTACGGGCACAACCCGTATTTCGCAACGACTCTGGCGAGCGGCGACTACACCATCGAAGTCACCACCACCTCACCAGGCATAGCCGGGGATTTCGTGCTGGAAATCTCGGGCACCGGTAACGCGGCGCCGCAACCCGTTACCCCTGATCCGACTCCCACCCCTGATCCCACCCCGAGGACAACCGGCGATTGTGGGAGCACTCTCTCGGGCGACGGTCAAGTGTCAGGCACGTGGACTGACGACTGCTACTCACATGGACGCGGCACCTACGCCAAGTTCTACACATTCACGTTGACACAACGCAGGGAGGTAACCATTGACCTGCGTTCGAGGGAGAATGCATATCTGCGCCTGCGCCGCGGCAGCGATCAGCGTACGGCCAACTCCTGGTGGTGGAACGATGACGGCGGCGCCCGCACCGACGCAAGGTTGGTCAGAACGCTCGACCCTGGTTCCTACACCATCGAAGCCACGACCTACTACCAGGGACGAGCCGGTTCATTCCAGCTTGGACTTTCCGGCGCAGATACGGCCCCGGCTTCCACCGCCGATCCGGCTTCCACCGCCGACTGTGGCAGTACTCTGTCGGGCGACACCTTGGTTTCCGGTGCGTGGACTCCGGCCTGCACCTCATTGGAACGCACCGATAGATACGCAAAGTTCTACACGTTCACCGTGGCGCGCCAAGGATTGGTGAATATCGACCTCACCTCCGACGTGGACACCTACCTCTACCTGCGTAGCGGCAGCGATCAGCGGTCGGGTACCTTTTTGCGGCGTGATGACGATGGTGGCGATGGCACCAACTCGCTTATCGTCCAGATCCTCGACGCGGGCGTCTACACCATCGAGGCCACCACCTACGACACGCATGAACCGGGAGCGTTTCGGTTGAACCTTTTCGGCACAGGTCGCTAGACCATCGAATAACAGACAGATCGGCAGCCCGGCGGACACCCCCGCCGGGCTGCTCAGGTCAGAAGCCCCGGCCGGGTGCCAAAGGAACTCAGGAAAGCAGTTCCGAGAGGCGCTGTGCGACCGCCGGTTGATCGTCGGGTTCCACCGGATTGGGAAGTTTCATCAGTTCGGGCACGATCACCTCGGTGAGCACGCCGGCCTGGTGCGCGTCAAGCCCAAATCCTGTCGCAACATCCTCGGTCCCCCACATGACGGCCAGACGGAACCCGTAGTCCGCCACCGCTCGATGGATGATCTCATTGAGGGTTTGTCGGGACATCGCTTTCGCTTTCTACTCGAACACCCGGCCGCCTCCGTCGATCCGGAAAGAGGCTCCGGTGATGTAGGCGGACTCGTCGGAAGCCAGGAACAGCATGAGGTTGGCGATGTCCTCGGGTGTGCCGATCCGTCCGATGACGATCCGTGAGACGACCCGCTCGAACTCCTCGGTACTGCCGGTGCTGCCCCGGGCCTGGGGAGTGTCCACGGACCCGGGGACTATGACGTTGCAGCGGATGCCATTGGAGGCGTACTGGGCGCTGGTGGTCTGGGTGAGTTGGATCACTCCCGCCTTGCTAACGCCGTAGGGGACGGCGTGGGGGGTGGGGCTGACGCCCGCGCCCGAGGAGACGTTGACGATGGCGCCTCCCTGCTCCAGCAGGTAGGGGACGGCATACTTGGTGGACAGGAACACTCCCCGCAGGTTGGTGTCAAGCGTCAGGTCCCACATCACTTCCGACACCTGCGCCAGGGGCGGCGTGCGGATGAGAATCCCGGCGTTGTTCACCAGCACATCGAGCCCGCCGAAATTCCGGACTGTTTGATCGACCATGTTTCGGACCTGTTCGGTCTTGGAGACATCGGTTTCGACGAATAACGCCCTGCCGCCCACCTCCTCCACCATGGCCACGGTCCGGTGGCCTTGGGGAACGTTGCGATCCGCCACGGTCACCGCGGCGCCCTCCCGGGCAAAGAGCACCGACGCGGCCCGACCTATCCCGGTGGCGCCACCGGTGATGATCGCCACCTTGTCCGCCAGCCGACCCGGATCACCCATAGGTCAACTCACCGGAAGCAAAGCGGGGGGATGGTGTTCGTGCCAGTCGGTCAGGCGCTGGTAGGCGCGGGCCGCGGCCAGGATGGCGTTCTCATCGTAGGCCCTGCCCATGAACTGGATTCCGGTGGGCAAACCTGTGGCGGAGAATCCGCTGGGAACCGAAACGGCGGGAAGCCCCGCACCGTTTCCCACGGCCAGCATCGTGTCGGCCCCCGACGAGGGAGCCGCCCGGTCGAACTTGCGGTCAAGCGGAGGGGCTACGGCGGTGCGAGTGGGGGCCACCAGGGCGTCGTACCGCGCCATCACCTGATCGGCGTCCCTGGCCATGAGCCGGCGCAATCGCATCGCCTTGATGTAGTCCTTGGCCGGCGCCGACACCCGCGCGTAGGGGCCGATTCGATCCTCGGGCGCAGTCAGTGCCGCCAGCACCCCGCCGTCCACCAACTCCTCGAAGGCGCTCGACGCCTCCGCGAACAGGATGGTGTAGTTGATTTCCTGGTGGGGCAGATCGGAGAAACGCACTTCTTGTAGGTCGGCCACCTCGGACAGCGTTTCCAGGGCGGTCTCGAAGTTGGAGCGGGTGGCCTGGTCCACATGGTGGGTCACGTTCTCGAGGACACCCAGCCGAAAGCGACTTGAGGGCGCGTCCGATCCGTCGTAGACGAAGGGTCGGTCACTGGTGGTCGGGTCGTTGTGGTCGGGGCCGGATATAGCCTCCAAAACGAGGCCGCAGTCATCGGCGGTGAGGCACAGGGGTCCCAGTTTGTCAAGAGTCCA
Source organism: Acidimicrobiia bacterium (assembly GCA_965220995.1). Classification (GTDB taxonomy): domain Bacteria; phylum Actinomycetota; class Acidimicrobiia; order Spongiisociales; family ZC4RG35; genus Bin76. The sequence goes on from CBDCRL010000004.1 coordinate 340,947, forward strand.
CGACAGGGCCATCGCTCCGTACCGGCTTACCCGCCCGTAGGTGGGGCGGAGGCCGGCCACCCCGCAGTTGCTGGCCGGGGACAGGATGGAACCGATGGTTTCGGATCCGATGCTGAAGGGAACCAACCCGGCGGCGGTGGCGGCGCCGGACCCCGTGGAGGACCCGCCGCTCCATCGATTCTTGTCCCAGGGTGTTATGCCCGGGCCGGTGAACGAAGCGTAGGGTTGGCGGTAGCCGGCCCCACCGGCCAACTCCACCATGGCCAGTTTGGCCGCCAGCACGGCGCCCGCCTCCTCGAGCCTTCGGATCACGGTGGCGTCATAGTCGAAGACCTGGTTGCGCAGGGGGGCGGCGCCCCAGGTGGTAGGTATGCCGCCGGAGGTGGCCAGCAGATCCTTGACGCCGTAGGGAATACCGTGCAGGGGGCCCCGGTATCGCCCGTGGGCGATTTCCTGCTCGGCGCGTCTCGCCTGACAAAGCGCCCGCTCGCCGGTAATCGTCACCACCGCGTTGTACTCGGGACCCAGGGTTTGCAGCCGATCCAGGAACACCTCGGCCAACTCCACCGGCGACACCTCCCGGTTGCGAACCAGGCGGCCGAGAGTGCGGACGCTTCGGAACACCAGGCTGTCCGCCAAAGCGTCAGTCTCCTTCCCGGTAGGGAGTGAACACCCAGGCCGGCTCGTCGCCGTTGTCCAACTTGACGGCCCTCAAAGCCTCGGCCGTCCGGACCAGGGTCTCCACGCCCTTGCGCACCTCTGCCAGTTGCTGATCGTCCAAGCGGCGCCCGTACAGTCCCTTCACCACGTTGAACCGGTCCCGGACTTCCCGTTCAAATCTATCCTCGGCCATGGCTGCCGATTCTATTGACACCGGTCCGAACAGAGGCCTGACCTAGCATGAGAGTGTCGGGGGCATCTCTCCCGGCGCCACTTAAAAGCCAGCCTCAGGCAACCGATACAGGAGCGTCATCTTGGACTTTGAGCTCAGCGCCGAGCATCAGTTGTTTCAACGGACGCTGCGGGAGTTCGTCGATGCCGAAATAAGACCGGTGGTCAAGGATTGGGAACACGCCGGGCGATACCCCACCGAGATAGTGGAGGCGATGAAGGGGATGGGGCTGTTCGGCATCACGGTGCCCGAGGAATACGGGGGGATGGGGGCCGACTTTGTTTCCCTGGCGCTGGTGTTCGAAGAGATTTCCCGGGGATGGATGGGGATCGCCGGAATACTGGGGAGCCATTCCCTTTCCTGTTTCATTATCGCCCGCCACGGCACCAAAGATCAGAAGAGCCGCTTTCTTCCCGACCTGGCCTCGGGTAAGCGGCGCACCGGGATCGCGCTCACCGAACCCGACGCCGGGACCGACTTGCAGGGCATCAAGACCCGGGCGATCCGGGATGGAGACCACTACGTGATCTCGGGTTCGAAGCTGTGGATAACCAACGCCCGCTATGCCGATCCCCTGCCGGTGCTGGTCAAAACCGATTCCGGCGCCCGACCGGCCCATCGGGGCATGAGCCTGATCCTGGTGGAGAAGGGGACTCCCGGATTCGAGGTGAGTCGCGACCTCCCCAAGCTGGGCTACAAGGGCCCCGAGAGCTGTGAGGTGCAGTTGGACAACGTGAGGGTACCGGCCGAGAACCTGGTGGGGGGAGTGGAGGGCAGGGGTTTCCAGCAGGCGATGAGCGGTCTTGAGATCGGGAGAATCAACATAGCGGCCCGGGCCGTGGGGGTAGCCCAGGAGGCCTACAACCAGGCCTTGCGCTATGCCAACACCCGACGGGCCTTCGACCGCAAGATCGCAGATTTCCAGGCCATCCAGTTGAAGCTGGCGGAGATGGCCACCAACACCCAGGCGGCTCGGCTCCTGGTCTGGTGGGCGGCGTCCCTGGCCGATCAGGGTCGGCGGGTGGACGTGGAGGCGGGAATGGCCAAGTACTTCGCATCCGAAGTGGCCTGCCAGAACTCCCTGGATTCCATGCGGATCCACGGGGGAATGGGATACAGCGAGGAGTTGGACATCGAACGCCTGTACCGCGACGCTCCCCTGATGGTGATCGGGGAGGGCACCAACGACATCATGCGCATGGTGATCGCCCGGGGTCTGATCAGCGGTAGGGTGGTGGTCGACTAATAGGGATAACGGGTAGGGGCTGGACGGCCAAGATAACTTGTGAATCAGGCACTATCTCGCGAAAACAGCCCCGAAATTTCTGTCCCGCGGGACCCTCCCCCCGCCACCACCTTTCCTGGAGTCGGGACGCGAATCCGTCACGCAGTGCGAGAGTGGATTTCGCTTTCCCGAGGATATGTTCCCTGCGGCCGGTCTGGACGACGTCGGAACAGACCGGGAGGTGCTTGACTTCTATCACTATGTGCCGCCTCGGAGACAAAGTCAAGCCATCAGCCACCCTGTTTTTCGCGACCCTCCCCGATCACCTACACGCGCAGGCTCTGACGGGCGGTTCCTTCACAAGTTGCCCCGGCCTGGCCCATGCCACCCCGGGACGGGGGCGAAACTACAATCTGCCAGACCCAAAGGGGATGCCTCGCCCCCGATTTGCAAAGGAAGCCCGGTGCGCAACTTCGACCTGATGATCATCGGCGCCGGTTCGGGCAATTCGGTGATCGGACCCGAGCACGACGACTGGCGGATCGCGATGGTGGAGCGGGGTCCGTTCGGCGGGACCTGTCTCAATGTGGGCTGCATACCGTCGAAGATGTTCGTTTACGCGGCCGAGATGGCGGAACTGGCTTCCGATAGCGAGCGCCTGGGGGTGCACACCCGCTTCGACGGCGCTGATTGGCCCTCGATACGCGACCGGATCTTCGGCCGGATCGACCCGATCGCCGAGGGGGGCCGCACCTACCGGGAGGACCTCCCCAACATCACCGTCTATGCCGACAATGGGCGGTTCGTCGGTCGCCGACAGGTGGCGATCGGCAGGGAGGTGATCTCGGCCGACCGCATAGTGGTGGCCGCCGGTGGGCGGCCCACCGTGCCTCCCGTGCCGGGCCTGGCCGATTGCGGATACCACACTTCGGACACCATCATGCGGCTCGACCGACTGCCCGAGCGATTGGTGGTGATCGGCGCCGGTTACATAGCCGCCGAGTTGGGCGGGGTGCTGGGCGCGTTCGGTTCCCGGGTGACCTTCCTGCTGCGGGGTGACACGTTCCTGCGCCGGGAGGACCACGACATCAGCAGCCGGTTCACCACCGCCTACGACCGTCGCTTCGACGTGCGCATGCACACCCGGCTGAAGGAGGTCCGACGGGATGGCGACGAAGTGGTGATCAAGTTGACCGACCGGGACGGCGTCTCCTCGGAGATAAGAGGCGATGAATTGCTGGTGGCCACCGGCCGCAGACCCAACACCGACCAACTGGACGTGGAGTCAGGGGGAATTGCGGTGGACAGCCGGGGATTTATCGTCACCGACGACCAACTGCGGACCAACATCGACGGCGTGTGGGCGTTGGGCGACATCACCAACCCGGTGCAACTCAAACACGTCGCCAACCATGAGGCCCGGGTGGTGCGGCACAACCTCACCCATCCGGACGACCCGGCGACGGTCGACCATCGGTTCATCCCTCATGCGGTATTCGGCTATCCCCAGATCGGCAGCGTGGGAGTCACGGAGCAGGAGTGCCGCCAACAGGACCTGCCATACGTCAGCCACGTCCAGGCTTACGGCGCGGCGGCCTACGGCTGGGCGATGGAGGACACCGACAGCGTCGCCAAGGTCATCGCCCATCGCGACACTCGCCGCCTGCTCGGCGCACACATCATCGGCCCCCAGGCGCCCACCCTCATCCAACAACTCATCCAAGGGATGCACTTCGGCCTGACCGTCGACCAAATGGCCACCGGCCAGTACTACATCCACCCCGCTCTCCCCGAGGTCGTCGAGCAGGCGCTGCTGGAACTTTGACCGTTCGGTTCAGTGAGGGCTGAGCCAGGCCGGGAAGCGTATGGCGGCGGAGAGGGAGGAAAGGGAAAGACCGTGAAGCAGGACGTTTCTCTCTTAAGCTCTTGGTAGGTGTTGGTATTGGGTGTAGATCCCGGATTGGCCCGCACCGGGTATGCCGTGGTGAGCCGGGGCAACCCACACCGCGTGCTGGTGATGGGGATAATCAGCACCCCGGTGAAGTGGCCCATCGAAAAACGCCTTCAGGAACTCTCCAAGGACCTTTCCGATGTCATCCGTCGGTACCAGCCGGTGGCCCTTGCCCTGGAAAAGGTGTACATCAAGGGGAACCGGTCGGCGGCCTCGGCGGTGGAACGGGCGACGGGGGTGGTGCTGCTCACGGCCGCCGAGGGAGGCGTCTTCGTTACCGAATACAGCCCCAGCACGGTGAAGAAAACGGTGACCGGTGACGGGGCCGCCACCAAGGAAGCCGTGCAGTTGACCCTCCAAAAGACCCTCAACCTGCAGGAGAACGGATTGCCCCACGATGCCTACGACGCGGTGGCGGCGGCGGTCTGTCATCTGCGACATCTCCACTTGGAACTGGTTCCGTGATAGGGTCGCTGCGGGGGGTGCTGACCGAACGGAAACCGGAGGGGGTCATCATAGATGTGGGGGGGATCGGATATGAGGTGGCCATGGCGCCCGGAGCGGTGGAACACCTCCAGGGCAAGCAGGGAGAGGTGGTGATCAGCACCCACCTGCAGGTGTGGGCCGAGGGTATGAGGTTGTTCGGGTTTGTACACCCCGACGAACGAGATCTGTTTCGACTGCTGATTTCAGCCCAGGGAGTGGGGCCGAAGGTGGGTTTGGCGATTCTGGCCACCCTGGGCGCCGACACCGTCCGCCAGGCGGTGCGCTCCGAAGATGTCACCACCTTCACCAGGGTGAGCGGAGTTGGGAAGAAAACCGCCCAGAGAGTGATCCTCGATCTGCGGGGGAAACTGGAATCCGCCGAGGCCAATGTGGTGTCCGGGGCATCCCGCTCCTCCCAATTGTGGGAGGCCCTGGCCGCGCTGGGTTACCGGCCCGGTGAGATCCGACGGGCCGCCGCGGCGGTCGACCCGCAGGGATCCTTCGAGGATCAATTGCGGGCCGCGTTGGCGGAATTGGCCCGATGAGAGAGGAACGGGTAGTCGCCCAGGAATCCAGCCAAGACGAGTCCGACCTGGAAGCGTCGCTCCGACCTCGCTTTCTGAACGAGTTTGTGGGCCAACCCCTCTTGCAGGAACGACTGCAGGTCTCGATCGAGGCGGCCAGGAAGATGGGGACCCCCATGGGACATGTCCTATTCTCGGGTCCGCCCGGTTTGGGCAAGACCTCCATGGCCGGGGTGATGGCCAACGAACTGGGTGTGAGGATGCGAAGAACCTCCGGCCCGGCCCTCGACCGGCCGGGCGATTTGGCATCCATCCTGTCGGGACTGGAGAAGGGAGAGATATTTTTTGTCGACGAGTTGCACCGACTTTCCCGCATGGTGGAGGAGGTCCTGTACCCCGCCATGGAGGATTTCGAACTGGACATCGTGGTGGGGCGGGGGGTGGGTGCCACCACCTACCGCCTCAATCTGGAACCCTTTACGCTGGTGGGCGCCACCACCCGGCTGGGAATGCTCTCCTCGCCGCTTCGGGACCGATTCCAGATCATCGAGCGGTTCGACTACTACACCCCCGACGAACTGCGTCAGATAGTGGTGCGGTCCGCCGGGATTCTGGGTGTGACGATCACCGATGGCGGAGCGGGGACCATCGCCACCCGCAGCCGGGGCGCGGCCCGGGTGGCCAACCGCCTCCTGGCGCGGGTGCGGGATTACGCCATTGCCCGCTCCGACGGCCAGGTCACCACCGAGGTGGCCGAGCAGGCCCTTTCCCTGCTGGAGGTCGACCACCTGGGTTTGGACAAGGTCGACCGGGCGATTCTCGAATCGGTGGTGCACAAATTCGGAGGCGGCCCGGTGGGGCTGAGCACTCTGGCGATCGCGGTGGGGGAGGAACCCGAAACCGTGGAGGAAGCCTATGAGCCCTTTCTGCTGCAGGCCGGGCTTCTGCAGAGAACCCCCCGCGGGCGCACGGCCACCGAAGGAACCTATCTGCACCTGGGTTTGACCCCACCGCCCGACCCGCAACTTCGGCTGGTCTGATCTCCTCGACTCACCATGCGCACTTCACAGCTGGACTATCACCTTCCGCCCCGGGCGGTTGCGCAGACTCCCACCGAACCCCGGGACGCTTCCCGGCTGCTCGACACCCGCGATCTGTCCGATCGGAGGTTTTCCGATCTTCCCGGGCTGTTGGAGCCGGGAGATCTGCTGGTGGTCAACCGGACCCGGGTGCGAGCCGCCCGACTGCTGGGCCGCAAGGCCGAGACCGGGGGAAAAGTGGAGGTTCTGCTGGCCCGGAGGCTTTCCGACCGGCGTTGGGAGGCCCTGGTGCGCCCCGCCCGCCGACTCCGGACCGGGGTGATCCTGGAGTTCGGGCCGTTGCGGGGTGAGATGGTCAACGACCCGGTGGAGGGGATTGCCGAGTTGGTGCTGGCCGGCGAAGGCTCGGTGGATGAATTGGTGGAAGAAATCGGCGAGGTGCCCCTCCCGCCCTATATCAGCCGGTCCTTGGCCAACCCCGAGCGTTACCAAACGGTCTTCTCATCCCGGCCGGGTTCCGCCGCGGCTCCCACCGCCGGGTTGCATTTCACCCCCGCGCTCCTGGATCGACTGGCCGCAAAGGGCGTGGAGCGAACCGAGATCGACTTGGAGGTCAGCTGGGCGACCTTCCGACCCATCGGGGTGGAGCGGCTGGAGGACCATCCCATGGGAGCGGAGCGCTACCGGGTTTCCGAGCAGGCCGAGCGGGCGATCAGGTGCTGCCGGGAGCGGGGTGGCCGGGTGGTGGCGGTGGGCACCACCGTGGTGAGGACCCTGGAGACCTGCGCTTCGCCGGGGAGGGTGGCGACCGCCGGGGAGGGAGAAACCCGCCTGTACCTGACTCCGGGCTGCGACTTCTCGGTGGTTGATCTGCTGATCACCAACTTTCACGCTCCCCGCTCCAGCCTGGTGGCGCTGGTCTGGGCCTTCATGGGCCCCGGGTGGCGGGAAGCGTATGAGACCGCGCTGGCCAGAGGATATCGGTTTCTATCCTTTGGCGACGCCATGCTGGCCGAGCGCTATCCCGTCACCGAACCCCGGTGAAACCGGTTACCTGGACCCCCGCCGCCTGGGAGGGCGCCGCCCGCGCCGGTGTCCTCCGCACCCCCCATGGCGAGGTTCCCACTCCGGTGTTCATGCCGGTGGGGACCCGCGCCTCGGTGAAGGGCCTGGATGCTTCCGATCTTGAGAGTCTCGGCGCATCGATCATGCTGGCCAACACCTATCACTTGATGCTGCGTCCCGGTTCGGAGCTGATCGGGGAGATGGGGGGACTGCACGGATTCATGGCCTGGCGGCGACCGGTTCTCACCGATTCGGGTGGCTTTCAGGTGTTCTCCCTCGGGGCCGAGATCACCGAGGAGGGCGCCATGTTTCGCTCTGTATACGACGGGGCGCGGGTGAGTCTCACCCCCGAGGAGTCGATTGGCCACCAGGAGCGCCTGGGCGCCGACATTGCCATGGTGCTTGACATCTGCCTGGCGCTTCCCGCCCCCGAGGCCCAGGTGGAGGAGACCGCCGAGCGCACCCTGCGGTGGTCGGAGCGGGCTCTGACCGCTCACCGCCGCCCGGACCAGGCTCTCTTCGGGATCGTGCAGGGCGGGGTGTCGCCCATACTGCGCCGCCGGAGCGCCCGGGCCACCGCCCAACTGGGGGTGGCGGGCTTTGGCATCGGAGGTCTGTCGGTGGGCGAATCAGCCCGCGAACGCAATCAGGCGGTGGAGGCGAGCGTGGCGGAACTTCCCCCCGGTCTGCCCCGGTATCTCATGGGGGTGGGGGACCCGTTGGGAATGGTGGACGCCATCGCCCGGGGGGTGGACATGTTCGACTGTGTTTGGCCCACCCGACTGGCTCGGCACGGAAAGATACTCACCGAGGCGGGCGACTACAACCTGCGGGTGGCGGCTTATGCGCGGGACGACCGTCCTCTCGAACCCCGGTGCCCTTGCCAAGTGTGCGCTCGCTACTCGCGGTCTTATCTACGGCACCTGCTGCGGGTGGGGGAAACCACTGCCGGGCGCCTCCTTTCCATTCACAACCTCACGTACACCACCCGGCTGATGGAGGGAGCCCGTCGGGCGATTCTGGCGGGGGAGTTCGACCGGTTCCATCGGGATTTCGCGCAGCGCAGAGTTTCCCAACCCCGAAACGATCCGCTAGTCTGAGACCGTCAGCGGACCACATAGGAGTTGTCGTTACATGATCTTGGCCCAAGAGACGGCGGGCAGCCCGGTCTTTACCTGGCTGGTGCTCGGCGGCTTTCTTTTGTTCTTTTATTTTCTGCTCATCAGGCCCCAGCGCAAACGGGCCAAACGGCAACAGGAACTGGTGCAAAACCTGGAATTGGGAGACCAGATCCAAACCATCGGCGGCATCATGGGACAGGTTCGCACCGTTGACGACGACTCGGTGGTGATCGAGTTGGAATACGGATCTTTGCGGATCGCCAAGAAGGCCATCGCATCCAAACGAGCCTTGGAAGGCTGATCTGTGTTTCGGCGGGTCATCGGCCTGCTGATTGTGGTCGGGATCGCCTGGGGAGGTTTGATCACCGTCTATGCCCTGGGCATAGAGCCCAAGCTGGGATTGGACTTGCAGGGCGGGACCTCGGTGGTGCTCACCGCGCCGGGTGACACCGACTCCGAAGTGATGGAGTATGCGGTGGATATCATGCGTCGCCGCATCGAGGACGTGGGAGGGGTTCAGGAACCGGAGATCTCCATAACGGGCGGGACCACGGTGCTGGTGCAGTTGCCGGGCGTGCAGAACGAGCAACAGGCGCTCGACGCCATCGGGAGGACGGGGAGGCTCTCTTTTCGGCCCGTGCTGGACGCCACCCCCGGAACCCAGGGCCCGTTGGTGACCACAACCACCACCGCGCCCCCGGACATCGGGGAGGAGGGAGAAGTCGGGGAGTCGGAGGAAATCTCGGTGGTCACCACCACCACCCTACCCGACGTACCCGAGGGGGTGGACCCCCTCACCGGGTACACGATCGAGGACGACCCCGATCAAATCGCCTATCTGCCCAACTTCAGTTTGTTCGGAGCGGAAGTGCTCACCCTGGGCCCGGCCGAGATGACCGGGTCGGACGTTTCCCAGGCGCTTCCCGGTTTCAACAACGTTTCGGCTCAGTGGGTGGTGAATTTGTCGTTGACGTCGGAGGGCGCCGACCTGTTCGCCCGACTCACCGGGGAGGCGGCCGCCTATGGAAGTGGTGACCCGCGGCGGCAGATCGCCATTGTTCTGGACGGAAGGATCATCGCCTCGCCCCAGGTTTCCGAAGAGGTGGCGGCCGGGGTGGGCATCACCGGAGGAGATGCGGTGATCACCTTGGGCGCCGACCCGGCCGCCGAGGAGCAGGCTCAGAACCTGGCGGTGATCCTCCGGTACGGCTCTTTGCCGGTGGCTTTCGAGCGAAGTCAGGTGCAAAAGGTGTCCGCCACGTTGGGGTCGGATTCTCTTCAGATCGGGCTGGTTTCCGGTATTGCGGGATTGGCCCTGGTGGCAGTGGTGCTGCTTTTGTACTACCGGTCCCTGGGTTTGGTGGCGGTGTTGGGCATTTCGGTGTTCGGGGCGCTCCTGATCGCCCTCTACGCCCTGCTCGGTCACTTCCAGGGAGTGACCCTCACCCTGGCGGGGGTGACCGGGATCATTGTGGCGGTGGGTATCACCGCCGACTCCTACATTGTGTATTTTGAACGGATCAAAGACGAATTGCGGTCGGGGAGAACCGTGCCGTCCGCCGCGACCCAGGGGTTTCGCACCGCATTTCGCACCATCCTGACCGCCGACACCGTATCGATCCTGGGGGCGACCCTCCTGTGGGTGCTGACGGTGGGGGCGGTTAGAGGGTTTGCCCTGTCGCTTGGGATCGCCACCATCCTGGACATCTTCGTGGCCCGGACCTTTACGCGCCGGGCCGCCTGGGTGTTGGCTCACACCCGCCTGGGACAGTCCGGTTGGTTCTCGTTGCCGGCCGCCGCCGGAGAAACCCGATGAGCGTCTGGCAGAAGATCTCCCGGGGCGAGACCCGGATCGATTTCGTGGGTCATCGGCAACGGTGGTTCTATATCTCGGCCACGCTGCTGGTGGTGTCGGTGGTGACCGCGGTGGTGTTCGGTCTCAATCTGGGCTTGGAGTTCACCGGTGGAGTGCAGGTCCAGTCGGACAATCGCAGTGGAGTGGGGGTGGGGGAACTGGAAGGCGCCCTGGTGGATTTGGGAGTGGTGGACTTTCGCATTCAGGAGGTAGACGAAGGCGGCGGCATCCGGGTTCAGACCGGACCTGTTTCCTCGGCGGTGGAGGACGAGATGGTGGCGGTGGTGGCAACCTTGGTGGGGACGCCTCCCGAGGATGTCAACCGTCAGGCGGTCGGCCCCACCTTCGGGGCGTTGGTCGCCCGCCGGGCGCTGTGGGCGCTGGGGGTGTTCCTGGGGGCGGTGGTGATATTCATCTCGATCCGCCTGCAGTGGAAGATGGCTCTTTCGGGGATCGTGGCCTTGATGCACGACCTGATTATCACCCTGGGGATCTACGCCATCACCCGTTTTGAGGTGACCCCGGCAACCGTGGTCGCCGCGCTCACCGTGCTGGGATATTCCCTGTATGACACGGTGGTCGTGTTCGATCGCGTGCGGGAATTGGAGGGCGATTACGGCGATGTGCTCACCTATTCGGAGATCGTCAACCGGGCGATGAACATGGTGCTGGCCCGTTCCATCAACACTTCCCTGACCTCCCTGATCCCGGTGGGAAGCATTCTGTTCGTGGGGTCCCTGGTCCTGGGCGCGGCGGCATTGCGTGACTTTTCCCTGGCCTTGTTCGTGGGCATCGCAGCCGGTACCTATTCGTCTATTTTCGTTGCTTCGCCGCTTCTGGCGCTGTGGAGAGAACGGGAGGTCGACTGGCAGGCCCATCGGCGCAAACTTTCCCGCAAACGGGGGATCGCCCTCCCCGATGCAGAGGAGACTCCGGAGGTGGAAGAGGAGCCCGAACCCGCCCCTGCTCCAGAGGAGCTTTTCTCCATGGAGGGGACCATGAAACCTCGTCCACCCCGTCGCCGCCGCAGCCGCCGCCGGCCCCGCTAGCGATCCGAATCGCACCCGGGAGAAGTATCCCAACGTCGGCCATTCGTGTAGCGGACACGATGCCATTTCAGTAACGCTCAGACGGACATTCCAGTAATGAAATGCTGGCCATTCCAGTAACACCCCTGTTCACAAGGCTAGGATAGGGATAGTGAAGAAAGAAGTGGTAGGTCGTCGAATCACGGAACTTGTCCGGATGCGCATGGATGAAATCCCTGTGATTCTGATCCATGGACCACGATCAGTCGGCAAGACTACGGTGCTCCGCTCCTTGGCGTCTTCTTGGAGTGTGGAGATAATAGACCTCGATGAGCCGTCCATCCGGGCCACCGCTCACGCTTCTCCCGAATTGCTCACAAGCGGATCTGCTCCGATTCTCATTGATGAGCATCAGCATGTTCGGCAGTTGCCAAGTCTCATCAAGAATCGCCTGAACTCCGACGGATCTCCCGGACAGTTTGTTCTGACGGGATCAACCGGGGGTGGCAGGGTGCTGTCGGAGCTTTCACAATTCTTGACCGGTCGTCTCTACCGGTTGCCGCTGTACCCATTCTCTCAAGGCGAGTTGGGCAGTGTGAGAGAAAACCTTCTGGTGCGTCTCTTTGAAGACCCCCAATCTCTGGTGGATGGACAACGATCTTCAACCACCCGTGAACAGTACGTAAGCAGAGTGACGCGGGGAGGATTTCCACCTACCAGGCGTCTCACCACCGGCGCCAGAGCAAGGTGGTTCGACAACTACATCGCCCTTTGTTTGGAGCGTATTTCGGACGAACTGGCGCGAGTTGGTGACCCGGAAGCCTTAAGGCGTTTGTTGCGTGTGATGGCCTCACGCACCGCGCAAGTGCTGAACATCACCTCTGCCGGGGAAGCCGCCGGTCTCAGACAAAAGACCGCCCACAACTATGTCCGACACTTGGAAGCGGCCTTTTTGATTGATCGCCTTCCCTCGTGGGGAACAACGTTGAGGGCCCGAGTAACGAGACATCCAAAAGTCCATCTGATCGATACCGGAGTAGCCGCCCGCCTCCAAGGTCTTTCAACCGACCGCCTCGGTCTTCACGACCCAACCGCCCTGCAGCAATTCGGTCATCTTCTGGAAACCTTCGTGGTATCGGAACTGCGGAAGCAGGCCTCCTGGATGGACCACGACCCCATAGTTGGACACTGGCGAACCAAATCCGGCCGCGAGGTGGATCTGGTGGTGGAGCGGTGGGATGGTTCAGTGGTGGCTTTCGAGGTCAAGGCCGGTAGCAACTTATCCAAGGACAACACCCGCGGCCTGGCCATTCTCAGAGACGATCTGGGCGACCGGTTCCGAGCGGGGATTTGCTTCTACACCGGACAATGGCCGGTTCGCATGCGTGATCGAATCATGGCGCTCCCGATAGACCGTCTTTGGAAATCGTTCTTCTAAACACTATGTGAGGGTGGGTCATAGGGGAGAGGTCGCGAAAAACAGGATTGCCGTTGGCTTGACTTTGTCTCCCGGGTGACAAATAGTGATAGGAGTCAAGCACCTCCCGGTCTGTTCCGACGTCGACCAGACCGGCCACAGGGACCATATCCTCGGGAAAGCGAAATCCACTCCCGTTCTGTATGGTGGATTCGCGTCCCGACCCAGGAAAGGTGGTGGCGGGGGCGGGCCCTCGGGACAGAAATTTCAGGGCCGTTTTCGCGAAATAGTGTCTGATTTCACAAGTTCTCTCTGCCGCCCGGACCTACCCGCCATCCCTCTAAACCGCAGTTCTACCCAGGCAAATTCATTTAAATGGGATGCGGGGTTGTCTCCGATAATTGGAATGTCCGGACATTGATGGGGTGACAGCGGTGAACGCGAGTTGATCGATCGGCAACGGATTTGTTACCTTTGCATAGCATCGTCTGCGGCAAACCTGGGAAGCGAGCCATTGGACACCGATACGGGTTCTCGTTACACACACCGATTCCAAGTGGCTGATGAGTAGTCCCGGCCCGAGAATCGGGGTTGCCTCTCTTGTGCAGGAGACCAACACCTTCAGTCCCAGACCCACCGTTTGGGAGGACTACACGGTCCTGGTGGGAGAGCAACTGGACGCTCTGCACGACACGAACACCGAATTCTGGGGGGCATTTTCCGAACTGAAGACTCTGGGAATGGAGCCGGTTCCCCTGGTGGCGGCCTGGTCTCTGCCGTCCGGGGTGGTGACCGACCGCGCTTTCGCTCGGTTGGTGGATCTGCTCGACACCGGCCTCAAGCAGGCCGGGCCACTGGATGGCCTGGTACTGTCCCTGCACGGCGCTATGGTGTCGGATACTCATTTCGATGCCGATTCCGCGCTGATCGAAGCGGCCCGTCGCCGCCTGGGAGACCTACCGGTGGGGGTGTGCCTGGATCTTCACGCCAACGTCACCGATCGGATGGTCGCCTTGGCAGATGTAATGGTGGGCTATCACACCGAACCCCACACCGACATGGAATCCACCGGGCGGCGGATCGCCCGACTGGTAACCGCCGTCGTGCAAAGAGAAATAGCACCGGCGATGGGTCTGGCGAAACGAGGGCTACTCATTCCCGCCGAGGCCATGCGCACCGACATCGGGTCGATGTCCGAGGTGCGCGCCCTGGCCGACCGAAAGACGGTCGATCAGGTCTTGGACATTTCCATTTTTCCGGTGCAGCCCTGGCTGGACGTTCCGGAACTGGGGCTGGGAGTGTTGGTGGTCACCGACAACGACCCGCAAGGGGCATCCCGGCTGTCGGAAGAATTCGCCTACGAGGTGTGGCGGAGACGGGGGCGGATGAACACCCCCCGCCTGATGACCCCCTCCGTGGCGTTCGCCGCTGCCCGCCTTTCCTCGACCCGGCCCTTTTTGATGGCGCACACCGCCGATTGTCCCACCGCCGGGGCCACCGGGGATGATCCGATCATGGCCGAGGAAGCGGCCGTCTACGGGTCGGACCTGACCGTTTTGCACAGTGTGGTCGACCCGGTGTCCGCCCGCCGCTGCGCTCGGGCCGTGGGGGCCAAGGTGCGGATGACAGTGGGCGCCGCATTCAACCCGGCGGCTCGGCCGGTCACCGTGGAGGGCACAGTGAGAAGCGCCGGCGGGGGAAGTTACCGGATGACCGGGCGTTCTTTTACGGGAAGGGAGGTGTCGATGGGCGAATGGGCGGTGATCACTTCGGGACGTCACCATCTGTTGGTGACCTCCGTGCCGGCCGTCACGGCCGATCCGGCCACCTGGCGGCATGCGGGTTTGGAACCCCGGCACACCGATGTGCTGATCGTGAGGTCCTGCAGCGACTACCGGGCCAATTTTCCCGACTCGGCGGACGAATCCGTCACCCTTGATCTGACCGGAGCCAGCACTCCCAGGTTGGAGAGTCTTCGCTTTCAACATGCTCCCCGGCCGCTCTATCCCCTGGACCCGACCCTGATCTGAGTCCCTTACGTCGGCCCGCCGATCCGCTGTCAGGTGGCTAAAGTGTTGGTCGTGACCGATCTGACTCCATCGGAAAAAGAGGTTCTGTCCTTTTTGGAGGACACCGCCGACGATCAGTTGGATTTTGCCCGGGAACTGATCGCAACTCCCAGTCCGAATCCTCCCGGTGATGAGCGGGCCGTGGTGGCGGTCACCAGAAAGCGACTTGAACAACTGGGGATCACCGACATATCCGAACACGCCCAAGTGGAGGAACGCCCCAATCAGATAGCCAGGGTTCGGGGATCCGCCGACGGTCGGACTCTGATCCTGTCGGGACATCTGGACACCAAACCGGCGGGCGACATGAAACGATGGGAAACCGATCCCTGGGATCCGGTGGTCCGTGACGGGGTTCTCCACGGGCTGGGATCGGGGGATATGAAGGTGGCGGTGGCCGCCATGGTTTATGCGGCCGCCGCGGTTTCCCGAGTGGGCGGATGGTCGGGGGAACTCCAATTGGTGTTCACGGCCGACGAGGAGGCAGGTTCCAATCTGGGCTCCAAGTGGATGGCGGAAAGCGGTTTGCTCCGGGGAGACGCGGCGATTATCGGAGAGCCCTGCGGAGTGGTTTCGGAGTGGGAGAACATCGGGGTGGTGTCCCGGGGCGCGGCGTTGGTGAAGATGGAAGTGGTGGGCACCCAGATGCACTCCAGCGTCTCCGATCGGTTCGAGCCGATCAACGCCACAGTGGAGATGGCCTGGCTCATCCAGCGCATGCACACCCAGATGAAGAGCTATCTGACCTACGAACCTCACCATCTGGGAGGCCCCGGCCCCACCGTCAACGTGGGGGTGATGGTGGAGGGAGGAGTGTTCTACGGGGTCTATCCGGGCAACGGTTGGTTCGCCTGCGACATCAGGCTGGTTCCCGGAATGACCATCGAAAGTGTTACATCCGACCTGCAGCGTTTTCTGGATGACGCCATGGCCGAAAACCCGCGTCTTGAGGCCCGATTGGTGGTCGAGGGAGGCATCCCGGCCACCGAGATCAACTTTGATCATCCGGTGGTGACCGCTATTCAGCATGCCACCTCCCATGTGTTCGGGAAGCAACTGGAACCTGCCCTTTTCCCCGGCGCCACCGACGCCTACAGCTTCCAGGCCCTGGTCGGAATCCCCTCGGTGGCCGCCTTCGGCCCCGGCTACCTTCCCCGAGCCCATTCCCCCAACGAGCGCCTGTCCGCTTCCGGCGTCTACGAGGCGTCGCGTATCTATGCGCTGTCTGCCTTGAGGTATCTGGCCTTCTAAAGGAGAGAGTTGGGTTTTCGCATTCCTTGACCGCGTTGAGTTGCCCACGGTTGGTTTTACGTCACATGCTTGTCAATCAGTCCGGGTTAAGCGATGCAAAGGCTCTCCTTTCGCGCCGGATTCCCATCCGATGAGAAGCGGTAGGCAAAGGGGACGGCTGGAGCAGTATTTTGGAGAAACGAGTCCGCCTGTAAGCCGGATTCTGTGAGGGTCGATTCCGACCCCCGGTGACCATCCATCTGGGATCGCCGTCACCGACGACCTCGTGCGGCTCACCCGAGACGATCAAACGGGCCGTCGCGTCTCTGCTTAGCCTTGCTCCGGGTGGGGTTTACCGAGCCGCCCCGGTCACCCGGGGCGCTGGTGGTCTCTTACACCACCGTTTCACCCTTGCCTCCTGATCTCGGAGAGCACAGAAGGCGGTCTGTTCTCTGTGGCACTTTCCGTCGGGTCACCCCGCCTGGGCGTTACCCAGCACCCTGCCCTGTGGAGTCCGGACTTTCCTCGAGCCTCGGGCCCGAAAGCCCATGCCCGCGGCCACCCGGCGAACTCGTTCCTTCCTCTCATGTTACGGGCGAACACCTTATCGAGGTCGGGCGTTTCTGCGATGGTTGACGGTCACAATCAGCCGTGGTCGATTAGCCTTGGCCCCACCGTGGCAGAGCAACTGGACATTGATGCGCTGATCGCCCGCTACCGGGCTCGGGCGGAAGCCGTGCGAGAACGGTCCCTGCCACCGGTGGCCGGCGCCGAGCGACAGAGATTCATCAAACAGGCCGAGGAAGACTACCTGGACTTTTCCCTGGTCGCCGCGGCCGGATGGTCGGTGGAGGACGGCCACCTGGTGCTCCGCATCCCCCTGGGCGGCTAATCCGCCTTCGGCTGTCGCGCCTGGGCCTCTTGACGGCGTTGGGCGGTACGGCGCTCTGATTCCAGTCTCTCCAGGTCCACTCCGTCGGTGTTCAAGAAGGTGAAGGCATCGGCGATGCGGGTGTGACCCGCCACTTCGGCGATCTGCCGATGCATTTCGATACACACCCGCCGGTAGTTGGTGTGCCCGGCCGGTTGGGTGCGAAGTTCGATCAGATGAAGCGCCTGGCGAGCGTTCATTTCCATCACGAACCTGATGCGATACGCGAAGGGCACCGCATATTGGGCCACCTGCCGGCCCGCAGATTCGCGCAGGCGTTCGTAAAACTGTCCCGCCTGGTCCATCACCCGATCCCAGGTATCCAGCAACCCGGTTTCGGATAGCGTCTCGGGCCGCTCATGCCCGAGACGGGTGGTGAGGGGCTGCCATTCGATGGTCATCATCCGATGTCGCTGCAGATCGCGAAACGCTCCGAAGTCGCAGGACACATCGAAGCGGTAGTAGGTCCTTTCCATCGCTCTGCCGGGTTTGTGTCGGCGGTTGCCTCGTTCTCCCACCAGCGACCCGATCAATTCGGTGATTTGTTCCGATGACATGTGGGATACGGCCTCCTGCAACTGGTGATCAGAGAGTTCGGAGACCCCGTACAGCGCGGCGGCGGCCAGTTTGCGCTCGGCATGGGGATCCCAGTCGGTGAGGGTCACTTCGGGCCCCGGCGCCGGCGTGATCCCGAGCCGATCGGCGGTTTCCTTCAAGCGGGAAGCGGTGTTATGCAGATAACGACTCCACAGCTTCCCCCGGTCGGGAAGGTCCACCCTGGTCAGAAAAGAGGGGATCACCTTGCGCAGTTCAGTCAGCATCATCGATCCGTAATCCCGAACCTCTTGTAGAGGATGAGCCTGCATGCGGATCATGGCCATCTCGTAGGCCTGCCCGGTGGCGTAGATACCCACATTCGACAAGGTGGCAGCGGGCAGCAGACCCCGTATGGAGTCAAAAGCCTTGGCCCGAATGGCGGCGCGGTGAACCCATTCCGGGTCTTCTGTGCGGCGAGGGTGGCGCTGGGTGAAGTGGTCGATCATCACCGGAAGCATCTGCCGATAGGTGTCGAACAGTCCCGTCATCATGTCCAGGTATTCCTGCCGCAGGGGCGTACCATCGATCTCGGGAGGCAGAAAGAACCGGTAATATCCTCCCAGGGGCCGGTCATAGTTGATGTAACGGGTGGACTGTTCCAGGTAGGCGGCCAGACGCCCCCATTCCAGCACTTTGGTCAACAGGTTGGAGGCTTGCTCGCAGGCTAGGTGCACCCCTCCCAATTGAGCCACCGAATCGTCCCCGTATTCATAGAACACCCGCCGGTAGAGATCCTCTGCTCGTTTGAGCTTGACCAGGGGATCGTCCTGGTCCATCTCGGTGGCGATTGCCTCGATGCCCGCCGACGGATCGGTGACGAACTCGTCCAGGAACAGTCGGCGCAGAGACTTGTGGGTGCGGCTGTAGCGGGCAAAAAGCGCCCCTTTCACCACTTCGGGCAGGTTGATGAGGGCGAACACCGGCCCCTCCAGGTTGGTGAAAAACCGGCTGAGCACGGCCTGTTCCTGCTCGGTGAAGGACTCTCGGTGGTAGAGCATGGGAGCTAATAATGATATGAGACGCCGCTGGTTCGGTACCTTTACCCCTTATGACTCCTGGCTTCTTTCGGGCGGTGATCAGTTCTCTGGTTGTTATCGGGCTTGCCTTGGCGCTTATTCCATTGTTGGCCGCCCTGGATCTCGCCAGGGGCGGGCGAGGCTTTGGGATATGTCCGGACGGGGTGTGGCTGTGCGCCTCTCCCTACGTGGCGGTGCTGCGACTGACCGGACTGGTCGGCCTGGGGATGGGTGCGGTGGCGGTGGGGATACGCTTCGCCCGGCGGGGGTTGCGCTGGGCCGAACAAGAAGAATCGCCCCCACCCGGTTAATCCCACCCGGACCGGCCCAAAGTCGACAAGTAGGGGTGAGCAGCGCGTACCGTTGTCGGGGCGGGTGCGGGAGATGAGGGGTCGCTATCGTTTCGGCCATTCGCCCTGTAGTCACGCCGGTTAATCGAGTCACCTCGTGGAAGGCCCGCATTTGCGCCATGGAACGCGAGTGGGACGAGATGGCCTTGCGCCGGAGGAGAGAGCGCTTGGCCGACTGGCGCGGAGCCATTCGGACGATGGATCGTCAATGGGGCGAGATCGCCGACCGCCGGACGAGAAAGCTGGTTGCCGAGTGGCGTGAAGCCATGGCGGTGATGCGTCGCCGGCATGATCGTCTCGTTTCCGACGGTCTGTGGTTGACCGGGCCATCGGACTTCCTTGAGATAGTGGGTCGCGCCCGCCACGAAAACACCCATTCTCTGATGCTCAAGTGGCTCTTGAATCCGACGGCTCGGCACGGCTTGGGTTGTGGGCTGGTGGAGCGCTTGGTGGAACACTGCACCGGGAAACCGGTGTCCGTCCCCCTGACAGTCAGGAAGGTGGCGTTTTCCGTGTGGCGGAACAACAGAGAAGCCGACCTCGTCGTGTGGGGCCGGAACTTCACGCTGGTCATCGAAAACAAGGTCGACGCGTCAGAGCAGGCGAATCAGTGCGACGATTTGTATCGGAACTTCAAGAACGAGAACGCGCCTCTCTTCGTGTTCCTGACCCCCAGCGGTCGGAAGCCGCATACGGCGACCACACCGTGCTCCCGACGCGCTTTCAAGACCCTCTCGTGGCCCGAGATCCGAGAGATGTTGGAAGAGGCCCTGAACAAATCACGGTCCGCCACCAAGGCTGCTGGCGCCGTTGATATCGTGAGGAATTACGTGCGGACGCTGAAGGAGCAGTTCGGATGAATCGGATCGAAGACGAACAGGTCAAGTTCTTTCTGGAGCATCAAGAGCGGATCAGGGAGTGGGCTGCTCTGGAAGTCGAAGTGTCGAAGTTCGTGCATCTCTTCTACCGCAGTCTCAAAGGCGATCTCGATGCGGCTCTAACAAGCGGAAGGATCGCTGAAGATGACGTAAGGTCGTTTGGAGTTGGAGGAAAGTGGCCAGGTCTGGGCCTGCGTCGACAAGATTGGCCGAAGGGTAAGAATGACCCGGATGTGAGACTGGAATGGTCTCGCAAGTCGGCGTTTTTCCCTCCTCATGGATCGCTGTACTGCGGAGTCAGGACGAATATAGAAAGGTACAGGTCGCCCTTCACCAAGGAAGCTCTTTCCGCCTACACCTATCAATCCGGCCAGTGGTGGCCGGCCTATCGGTACCTGGATCCTCCGAAAGGCAGGTTCTGGGAGGGCGACAACCTCCAGGAATACCGCGACTACATAGTGGAGACCATTCTCACGGCATGGAAGGATCTGGCCCCGCTGGTGGATGAAGCAGTCGGTCATCCACCGAGTTGATGAGGGTGGTCGTCAAATAGCGCCAATACCCGAACGGCCGCTCCCGGCCCTCTTCCCCGGCAGGACGGAGGCGGGACAAAGGTTGCGATCCTTGACATCTGTTACGCTTGGGCCGGTGGAGGTAGTCAATCTTTAGACTCGGCGAGTATTACTCCCGCAGCGACATAAGCGAGGTTCTCGGCCTCGGTGATAAAGCGAAGGGAGGCATCTGGGTGGCGGGGATCAGAGAACACCATGGCGAGTTCTTCATTTTCCCCAATGTGGGAACGGCAGGCACATTCGGTGACGATTTTGATAATCGATGGGAAGGCAACCGACTTCGCTGGTTTCACCAGAAGGCTTCCCGCCCGGATTGGCCAAGTGTCAAAAGGCTGCGGGCCGCGGGGCGGGCTCATGTCTTCTGGCGCATTTCCACCCGGGATCCGTTCCAATATGCGGGTTACGGGCGGGTCGAGGAGGTTTTCGGAAGTTCTCCGGTTGGAATCCTGTGGTCTTTTGACAGCCCGGCCTCCGACTCCGATCTCCTCCGGCGCTTAGGCACAGACGCCGGGGCGGCGGGTAGGAAAGCTGTTCCACAGCACCGCTTCAAGATAGGAGATCGGATGCGACATCCCGAACTGGGCTTGGGCCGGGTGCTTGCGATATCCGGAACCGAAGCTTCCGCGTCGGCCACCATGTACTTTGCGTCGTTGAATGAGAGGCGAGAAATCCCCCTGTCCGACATGGACAAGGTGTCGGGATTCGATCCTGCTCCCCGGTAGCCCCGCCAAAATGTCACTTTGGGCGTGGGCGCTCTGTTTTTCGCGAGTTGCGGGGCTATTGCTGCGGAACCGCTCCATCCGCCTCCGCCGGGGCGCCGGGAATCAGAATCCCCATCTCCTCCAGGCTTTGGGTGGCCAGGAACAGACCTTCGGAGTCGGCGCACACCCGGGAGCCTGCTAACAGTCGGGCTGCGATCACCAGGCGCTTGCCCCGCCGTTGCTTCACCCATCCCCGCACACTCAGCGGGTCCTCCACCGGGGCGGGTCGGTGAAACCTGACCTCCAGGCGGCCGGTTACCACCATGGTGTGGTGAGTGAGAATCGCAGCCCACACCGATATCTCGTCCAGGGTGGTGGTGACCACTCCGCCGTGCAGGACACCTTCGGTGCCTCGGTGCTCGGCCCGAGGCTCGAACTCCGCCACCGCCGATCCCTCCTCAAAACGGAAGTTGTCCATTCTCAGCCCGTGGGGATTGTCCCGCCCGCAGGCAAAGCACCCTTCGCCGTAGTACCGCCGCACCGCCGAGATCACTCCGGGGACCAAAGTGGACCGGGGGTTCATCGGCCAGGCTGATCGATGTTCAACAGCCGCGGACTGCGGTCTCTATGAGCCGGGCCTTGGGTGTGGTGGCGGGGTAGCATCGTTTGCGAGTGTCATCCAAGTTACTGTCCGACGGTAGCGCGCCCACCCCCGCTCAGCGAGGAAAGGCTCGGGCGGTGCTCAACCGGTTGGTTCGCCGCTATCCCTCGGCCCGGACCGCCTTGGATTACCGAAACCCCTGGGAACTGCTGGTTTCCACCGTGTTGTCGGCTCAGACCACCGACCACAACGTAAACCGGGTGGCCCCCGGGCTTTTCCGGCGATGGCCCACCGCGGCGGATCTGGGCGAGGCGGATCTCGAAGAAGTGGAGAAGGTGGTGTTCTCCACCGGTTTCTATCGGCAGAAGGCCCGGGCAATCGTGGAACTTTCCCGTGACCTCACGGAGCGTTTCGAAGGTGTGGTCCCCCCCGATCTGAACCAGTTGATCACCCTGCGGGGGGTGGGGAGAAAGACCGCCAGCGTGGTGCTGG
Source organism: Acidimicrobiia bacterium (assembly GCA_965220995.1). Classification (GTDB taxonomy): domain Bacteria; phylum Actinomycetota; class Acidimicrobiia; order Spongiisociales; family ZC4RG35; genus Bin76. Next base: position 362,988 of record CBDCRL010000004.1, read on the forward strand.
CCGAGGCGTTCGGGATCCCCGCCATCGCGGTCGACACCCACGTCAGAAGGGTGACCGGACGGATCGGACTCACCTCGCAAACCGATCCGGTGAAGGTGGAGAAGGATCTTCGGGCGCTGTATCCCACCAAGGCATGGACGGGCGTGTCGATGCGGTTTATTCAATTCGGGCGTGACGTGTGTGACGCCCGAAACCCTCGCTGCGAGGAATGCGAGATGATGAGAGACCGGCTGTGCGATTGGCCGGCCCGATCGTGAGCCTGCCATAGCAGGTTTCCGCCTGTGAGCGGAGACACCACCGCGCCCAACTGGCACCGTCGGATTCTGGCGCTGGCCGTGCCCGCCCTGGCCGCACTGGTGGCGGACCCCTTGCTTTCCCTGGTGGACACGGCGTTCGTCGGACGGCTGGGGAGGGTGGAATTGGCGGCGCTGGGGGTGGACGTCGCCCTGTTCGGAATGGCGTTTGCCGCCTGCAACTTCCTGGCGTTTGTCACCACCCCCATGGTTGCTCAGAGCCTGGGCCGCGGTGATCACCACCAGGCGGGCCGGGTGGCCAACCAGGCCCTGGCGACCGCCGCCGGACTCGGTGTGGTGGGAGTGGTGGTCTTCTGGGCGATCCCCGGCGAGTTGGTGAGCCTGATGCAGGCCTCGGAAGAGGTAACCGGTCCGGCGGTCGACTATCTGCAGATCCGGGCGATCGCTTTTCCCGCCGCCCTGCTGAATCTGGCCTCCCACGGGATCTACCGGGGATACCAGGACACCCGCACGCCCATGTGGATTTCGGTGGGAGTGAACCTATTCAACGCCATTTTGGATCCGGTGCTTATATTCGCCCTGGGATGGGGATTGGCCGGGGCGGCCTGGGCGACGGTCTGCGCGCAGTGGATCGGCGCCGGGGTATTCCTGGCGCTGTTGGCGCGTCGGTCCCGCCGGGAAGGTCGGTCGGCCCGCCGGGCGGGATGGGGAGGGCTGCTGCAATTCTGGGGGGTGGGCGCCGTTTTGGCCCTGCGAACCATTTTCCTGGTGGGAACTCTCACCCTCACGGTGGCTGCCGCCGCCCGGGTGGGAACGGTGGAAGTGGCCGCCCATCAGATCATGATCGGAGTGTGGGCGCTGTGCTCCTTCACCCTTGACTCCCTGGCCATAGCCGGACAGGCCCTGGTGGGTGTTCAGGCCGGACGCGGAGACCTGAGCGGCGCACAGGAGGTGACCAAACGACTGCTTGTCTGGGGGCTGGGCATGGGGGCGGTGATCGCCGGGGCGTTGCTCCTGGCTTCTCCCTGGCTGGGTGGCTGGTTCACCGAGGACCCGGCAGTGGTCGGCTCGGTGCGCGAAGTGGTCCCCTTGGCCGCGCTGATGCAGCCGATGGCCGCCCTGGTGTTCGTGGCCGATGGGATTTTCATGGCGGTGCTGGCGGTGAGACTCCTGGCGGTCTCCACCGGAGCGGGGTTGGTGGTGGCCGCCACCGTGCTGTGGTGGTCGGCTTCGGGGGAAGGGGGGTTGCGGGGAGTTTGGTGGGCGATCATCGCCATGATTGCGGCCCGCTTGGCGGTGTTCGTCTGGGGAGGGCGGCAAGGCCTCCGGCGCTGGATAGAACCCGAAGACGGATAGAATGACGGGGGAGCGATCGTCCTTCACACAGCACCACACAGAGCCGTCGGCGGAAGGGTCAGATGAATTTTTTGGACATGGCCTGGGCACTGCAATTGGTGGTGGCGTTCGGGGGAGGCCTCCTGGCTTTTATTTCGCCCTGCGTTCTTCCCCTGCTGCCCGGGTACCTGGCCATGGTCTCCGGATATTCGGTGGCCGATCTCCAGTCGGGAGCAGCCTCGATGTCCAGGATGCTGCGGGCGACGCTCCTTTTCGTGTCGGGTTTCACCATCATCTTCGTGGCCCAGGGAGCGGGCGCCACCTCCATTTCCCGCTTTCTCCTGCAGAACCAGGTGGTGGTGACCCGGATTGCCGGGGCCGTGATCGCGATCTTCGGCGTGGTGATGGTGGGAATGTCGTTCTCCACCCGCGGCATATTTGCCTTCTTCGCCCGAGAACGTCGGTTGCACGTGGCGACCTCTCGCTTCGGTTTTCTTTCGCCGGTGGTGCTCGGCGCCGCGTTCGGTTTCGGATGGTCGCCCTGCATCGGCACCATCCTGGGCGGGGTGTTGGCCATCGCCGCCTCGCAGCAGACCGTCTCGGCGGGGATGTTTCTGCTGTTCGTCTTCTCCCTGGGCATCGGGGTTCCCTTCGTTTTGTCGGGCATCGGCCTCTCCAAGGCATTCGGCGCGCTGGCGGTGGTGAGAAAGATCAGCCGTCCCCTGATTGTCATCGCCGGGGTACTGATGGTTGCGTTTGGAATCCTGATGATGTTCAACGGGATCAGTTGGCTGTCGAGAGTGATCTCCAACCTGTTCGCGGCGATTCCCCTCCTGAGTAATCTCACGGAAATCTGACCGTCGCCACCAACCGAGCCCCCCATTCCCCGAATCCCCCGATTGGATGAAGACCACCATAACGCCCTCCCTGGATGACTATCTGCAGGTGGCGGCGCGCCGGAGAGTGGTTCCCCTGGCGATAAAGGTGGTGGGGGATAGGGAGACCCCGCTCACGGTCTTCCAGAAGCTGGCCGGGGACGACCCCGGGTTCCTGCTGGAATCGGTGGAAGGGGGAGAACGCTGGGCGCGCTGGTCGTTTGTGGGATGGGACCCCGCTTTCATTCTCACCTCCCACGACGGAAAGTGCCAGGTGACCGGCGCCGACGTGGAGCTTCCTCCGGGGGATCCGCTGGAGGTGGTGGAAGAGCTGCACCGGAGATTTTCCATGCCCCGGCTGCCCGATTTTCCTCCTCTCTATTCGGGCATGGTGGGATATCTGGGATATGACTGTGTTCGATATGTGGAACATCTGCCTTCCCGGCCCACCGACGATCGGGGCCTTCCCGAAATGCTGTGGCACTTTTTGGGCGGTCTGGCCGCTATCGACCGGTTCACCCAGACCATCACCCTGATGCGAAACGTGTATGTCGGAGAAGACCCCGAATCCGACTACCGGGAGGCGGCCACCCGGCTGGAACGCGACGCCAAGCGCCTGGCCCGCCCTCTCGCATACAACCTGGCGCCGGCGGATCCCCGGACCCCTCCCTTGCCTTCTTTCACGTCCACTTTCACCCGCGCCGAATACGAGGAGGCGGTGGTGGCGGCCCGGGACTACATATGGGCGGGCGACGCTTTTCAGGTCCTTCCCAGCCAACGGCTGACCGTCCCGTTTTCGGGCGACAGTTTCGATATCTACCGGGCGCTTCGACTCATCAACCCCTCTCCCTATCTGTTCTATCTCCGGTCCCCCGAGGTGGAGGTGGTGGGATCCTCCCCCGAGTTGATGACCCGGGTCCGCAACGGCAAGGTCTATTCGCGGCCCATCGCGGGAACCCGTCCCCGGGGGGCCACTCCCGAGGAGGACGCCGCTTTGGCCGAGGAGTTGCTCGCCGACCCCAAGGAGCGGGCCGAGCATGTCATGTTGATCGATCTGGCCCGAAACGATGTGGGCCGGGTGTCCGAATTCGGAACCGTGCAGGTGGACGACCTGATGGTGATCGAGCGTTACAGCCACGTGATGCACATCGTCTCGGCGGTTTCGGGCCAACTGCGCCCCAATGTGGGTCCGGTGGATGTCCTGAGGGCCACCTTCCCGCATGGCACCGTGACGGGCGCCCCGAAGGTGCGGGCCATGGAGATCATCGACGAGTTGGAACCGGTGGCAAGGGGACCCTACGCGGGAGCGGTGGGCTACATCGACTTTTCGGGCGCCATGGACACCGCCATATGCCTTCGGACGGTGATTGTGGCCGACGGATCCGCCTGGGTGCAGGCCGGCGGTGGAGTGGTGGCCGACAGCCGGCCGGACCTTGAGTACGAAGAGAGCATGAACAAGGCGGCGGCGCCCCTGCTGGCCATTGCCATGGCGTCCCGTGGCTGACCAGGGCATCCCCGGCACGATCCCGGTGGGGGATACGGGTGCGCCGGTTGACAGTTACGGCGATGCGACCGGGGAGTATCTGGCCCTCAGAAATGATTGCGGATTGGTGGCGGGCCGGTGGGAGACGGTGTGGGTGGAGGGGCCGGACGCGATCTCCTTCATGCAGGGGCTGATCAGCGCCGATGTGGAACAACTGCCCCCACACCAGGTGTGCCGCTCGTTTTTGCTCACCCCCCGGGGGATGGTGCGTTTTGTGCTATGGGTGATGAAGGACACAGACACCCTGGCTCTGGTCTGCGACCGGGGCGAGGGGGCGGAACTGGCCGAGACTCTCGACTACTACCGGATTCGGGTCAAAGCCCGGGTCCGTTTCGATCCCCGCCCGGTGTCGGCTCTGGTTGGGCCGGGGGCGCCTGAATACGGTGATCCCGGGGAAGACCGATGGGAACGGCGAGGTGCCGGATGGCGGGCCTCGGCCGGTTTGGCCGGGACACCTCGGATGTTTTGGGTCGGAAAGACTCCCTCGGGTGTCAGCCCCGTGGGTGAACTTGCCTGGCGGGCGGTTCGGGTGGAGTCCGGGGAACCGGTTGCCGGACAGGACCTCGACGCTCGCACGATCCCGCAGGAAACCGGAGCGCTGGCGGAGGCCGCCATCTCTTTCACCAAGGGGTGTTTTCTGGGTCAGGAACTGGTGGCTCGCATCGACAGCCGGGGCAGGGTGAATCGGACCCTGAGGGGAGTGGAGTGGACCACCGATCATCTCCCGGCGCCGGGGGCGGAGGTCCTCCGAACAGGCCGGGTGGTGGGAAAGGTCACCTCGGCGGTGAAGTCCCCCTCCCGGCGGGCCTTCGTCGGCCTGTCTCTGATCCGCCGGGGAACCGATCCCGGACACGAGGTGCAGATACGCGGGGAGGGAGGGGAAACCAGCGCCCGGGTCAGGACGCTACCGATGGGAGCCGCCTGATCGGCCTGCCGGACTTGGCGGTGCCGCGAGCACAGATTGTTGATGATGTGAAAGAAGGGATGCAGCAACCCTTGGCCGGGGCATCCACGTAGATCACAACGGTCCGGAACCCCGGGGGATGGTAGTTCCCCTGGTGAAGGGCTGTTTTTACGTTGGTATACAATAATACAACTCTTGTCACAGTATGAATAGATCATCGTAGAGCGTTATCTATAAGTTGCAATATTTAGGAAGTCTGAGTAACTTGGCGGCAGGTGAGAGGTTCACTTGCTGTTTGGTTGCGCCTTGCGGGGTTTATTGTGGTGATAGTGGGTGTGTTCGGGGCTTTCTACCTGGGCAGATCGATGTTGGTGTCGGCTTCCAACCACGAGTGGGGTTCGGGCAAGACGTATCAGGAATGCACCGATCAGGGGCTGACCAACTATGGGCGGGTGACCGGCCGGAAGTGGATCGGGAATTTCTACGCCAACCTGTACAAATGCACGACACCCACGACTACCACCACCCGGCCCACTACAACTACCACCCGGAAACCGAACTGGGGTTCGGGCACGCCCTACAAGGAATGCACGCAGCGGGGTCTCACCAACTACGGGCCGAAGACCGGCCAGAAGTGGATCGGAGGGGCCTACAAGAATCTGTATAACTGTACGGCGCCCACGACTACGACGACCCGGGCGACTACGACCACCATCCGGAAACCGAACTGGGGTTCGGGTACACCGTATAAGGAGTGCACGCAGAAGGGGTGGACTGATTATGGGCGGAAGACGGGTCAGAAGTGGATCAACGGCGCGTACAAGGATCTGTATCAATGCAAGGCGCCTGCCACGACCACCACCACGACAACCACAACCGTCCCGACGACTACCACCACCACGGTTCCCGGCACTACGACCACCACCCGGAAGGTGGATTGGGGTTCGGGCAAGACGTATAAGGAGTGCACCGATCAGGGTTTGACCGACTACGGTCGGAAGACCGGCCAGAGGTGGATAGGTGATTTCTACGCGAATCTGTACGACTGCAAGGCGCCTGGCGCCACCACCACTACAACCACGACCACCCCGGCGACGACCACCACGACCACCGTTCCTCCGACTACGACTTCAACCACTACCACGGTTCAGACCACCACCACAACCACCGTGCCGGTTCCCGGCCGTCCTGTCCTTGGCAGTATTCCCGATTTGCCCTATCGTGGCACAACCGATGTGTTCGTGGGAGTCGATTACCGGGAGGAATTCAGCAAGACGGAGCACTACTACCGGTGCTCTGCGGGGAGCGGGACTTTCAGGAGCGCCGATGTGGAAGAGACGGCGACGCCGAGGTTTTCCGACCAGAGCGGCAGGTGGGCGGAGTCGGTCACCTGGGAGGACGTGGTGACCGGTGATGGACCGGGTGAGTGCCACGGACGCGATGTTTCGCTGTATGTGCGGGTCTATTCGGACAGTTCGGGCTGGTCCGAGTGGGTGAGTGGGGATGCGTCCATCGAGGATGCCCCCGCCACGCTTCATCCGACACCGGTGCTTAACAAACCATCCCACACCTCCATTCCCTACAACGACACCAGCCAAGTCACGATGACCGTGACCTCCACTCGATCTTTCAATGCATGGGAATACTTCTATGTGTGTCACAACTCCTATGGCGACCGGCATGTGTCCGCCACCGGAGACTCCTGGCCGGTTTTTCCCACCGCTTCCGGCCGGACCGAAGTGGCAACCTGGAATGTTGTTACCGGCGGGGAGGACGATGAATGCTTCAGCCGGTCCAGGGCGGCCTTTGTCCTGTTGTACGTGAGGGTCAAATCCGCCACCACCGAATGGTCGAACTGGGCCTCTCACCGGTTGAACATCGACCTTGCGCCGGCGGGTCCGGTCTTTTCCGCCGGTTCCCATTCCGGAACAACGGTGAAATTTGGGGAAGAGGTAGACATTTCCGCTCGGGTGTCTCAATCGCAATTCTTTACACAGACGGAGCACTACAGCTCATGCCGCAGTCGGGATGGCGAGGACGTTGTCGTGAGAGGAGAAAACGATGGTCGAAGTACGGTTCACAGCCGCTATGCCTTTAAGACGTTGTGGTGGGTGGTAACCACCGGAGATCATTCAGAAGAGTGCTATCACCGGAACTCGGTGGTGCTGTTTGCACGGGTGTTGACATCCTCCGGTTGGTCGCGGTGGTCTTCCACAACAATACCGGTTGGCCCGCCGCCCTGCGTCACCTCTGTACGAAATCTGAGTATTGACGAGCAGGGCAAATGGTTTGTCGATTGCACCGCGCTATATCGGAAGGGGAAGAGCGGACACAGCGCCAAGCGGTATTGGATCCGGCTGCCCAACACCGCCCAATACCAGCCGGTGGCCGTGGAAGTGTCGTCCTCGGTCGATTTTGTTGTCACCTTGGTGGGAGGTACTTCATCAACCGTTGCCGGCAAAGAGAAGGGTGTGACTCGATCCGCTGGGAATGACGAGGTTTGGTACAGTGCCCGGATGGTGAAGGCCCTGAACAAAAGCGAAAGGACCTACACCTTGGAAATCAGCACCGCAGAAATCAGTGCAACGGGATCTTTCAGCATAGACATCCAAGAATTTGATTTGCAACCTCCCACCAACCTACGGGCCGACGGTCACAGTCCCGGCACTACAGCACAATCATCCGTCTCGTGGACACCTGTCCCGGATGCAACAGGTTACCAGGTGCGGTACATCGAAGATTGCCCACCTCAGCCCTGCCTAGGGGAAGCCTGGTCGCCCCTACAGGCAATAACCACAAATAAAATTACATTAATCACAATTAACCTAAAGGTACTCTATCGCATTGCAATAAGATCAACCTTAGGAAGTTATACTTCCGACTGGGCAGCACCACTGTTTACCTATTCTACAAATAGACCGCTCCCTCCCGCTGGTGCGGTCGCTGGCTTTCGATTCCATGGTGTGTGGAGTCCGCCCATATTTGAATACAAGTTGTGTTCCGACACGATTCCTGTATCGTCTGTTGTGCCTTCCCCAACATCTACATCAAGAGTAGTCAATTGGGAAGCGGACATTCGTGCTGCCATCTCATTGTGGCCAATGGCAGTGGAAGGGTTGGTCAAAGTCAAACCTTCAATAGGAAAATGCAAAGACGCCCAGGGGACTATTGATCTGGACGACGCAGACGAGAATCTGATTGTAGTCTTTCCGGACGGTACTGTGTCTACACTATGCGGAGGCAACCATGCCCTCGCCTGTGCTAAACTCCGCGTTGATGGAGACCTTCTAGAGCGCGTTAACATCTTGTTTCCTCAGAAATTTGCGACTATGATGGAGAAATCATGCACTTCCTTGCACAATGGTTCTGTGCATGAGGCAGGACATGCATTAGGTTTCCGCTCACACCCCGATAACACCAAAGCCGTGATGGGTGCTCCCCTCTGCTTTCCTCAGCCGTACGATATAGTGGCGCTCAAAGCCCTTTACCAGTCAAGATGACTAGACTGATGGCCAAGTATTCGGCAATTATAGTTGTTCTTTGCTGGTTGCTCAGCATTGGTGCTTGCTCACAGACATCAGAAACTATTTTGTCAGAAGTGCCAGCGAGCATTTCCTATTTGCAAGAAGAAGTGCTTCCTTGCACACCGAGTTCGGGCTTTAATAGGGATCCTTGTGCTGTGCGGTCGATGCCTCTGGTTGGTGGAGAGTTTCTTACAAAAAGATTTGAAGAGATTCCTGCTTATTGGCATTTGTATTATTCTTCCGACCTTCCTCCATCAATATTTGAAGCTCACTTGGTAGTGAGGGCAACTCTCATGCCCGGAACTACCAGGTGCGATCACTTCAAGCGCATCCTTCCTGCCTTTGTTAACATCAAACTACCAAACATTGAACACCTATGGATGTGTTTCACAGATGCTCGCATTAACAAGTACATGGTAGGTATAGGTCCTGCTATGTTGACTATCGCCGTATATCACTATCCGTTCTATTACGAGGATGGAGATGATTTATCCTGGCTAGAATCGGATCGTGACTTGGTGGCCGGCATTTACGAGGGCACAGAGGGTGTGTTGTTGCTGGCGCCTTCTTCCTCCACGACCGTGGAGGCTTGGTGGATGGTTGAATTTTGGGATGTGCAACGCAATGGCGAAAAGATAACCGTGGTAGCTCCCTTCAAAGAAGAAATCGAAAACAGCAATTGGGATAGTAGGTTTTCTCCCGAAGATCTCGCTTTGTTGGAGGTGCCGTTGGAGAGATTTGAGAGCACTATCGCCAAGGCGGCCCTTGCTCGTGCGGCGGCAACGGGTGGAAGAATCGGTATCGGGGACCACCTTCCCATGCTCATCACTGATGCCAACTTTCTGAGGCCCTACTACGAGGGACCTGGGGTCGGCATCGCCTATGAGACCGACGCCCCCGCCAAACCTCCACCGGTGCCGGGAGGGGATGATCCCCAACATCCACCCGGAAGGGTCAATGAAGAAACCGACGATCAGCCAACTGTGACCATGCCCGGAGAGGAAGAACCGGTCCGACCCAGGGACACCGACACAACAACCACCAGTTCACCATAGGCTACGAATTTCAACGAGAACAACGGCCAGCGAGGTGGCAACGTGAACAGCGGACATCTAACCAAAGTGGAGCCGATTTCCTGGGGCAGGATCGTAATCAAGAAGGCCAAACCAGGACTAATCGGGATCCTGGCGTGTCTTCTTATGGCAGGGTGTAATCTGGATCTTCGGAAATTAGTGGGGAGTGGGGAATCCATTGATTGTGGGGGAGGGTCCTCCATAATCGGGTGCTGAAAGCAGTCGCATCTGAAAGGAGGACCCTGTGGAGACTGATGGTAGGCGTATGTGTGAGGTGTTGGTCGGGTTGGGTGACGTGGACTTGGTAGGGGTGGAGGAGCTTTCGGGTGACCGGTTGAGGGTGACGATCAGATCGGGCGCTTTTCGTCCAGTATGCGATGAGTGCGGTGGTGGGGTGTGGTCGAAGGGCTATCGGACGGTGGGGTTGGTGGATTTGCCGGCGTTTGGGCGGCCGGTGCGGTTGCGGTGGCGGAAACGTCGTTGGATGTGTCCTGATGGGGAATGCGGCGTGGGGTCGTTTGTGGAACAGGACGAGTCGGTGGCGCCGGAGCGGGCTTTGTTGACGTCTCGGGCGGGGCGGTGGGTCACTTATCAGGTGGGCCGTTTGGGGCGTACTGTGTCGGAGGTGGCCGCCGAGTTGGGGTGTGATTGGCATACGGTGAACCAGGAGACCGTCCGATGGGGAAAGTCGCTGTTGGAAGCCGACACCGCCCGGTTCGGGCGGGTGGAGGCGGTGGGAGTGGACGAGACCCTGTTCTGGAAGAAGGGCCGGTGGCGTACCAAGCAGTGGTGCACGTCGGTGGTGGATGTCGGTGGGTGTCAGTTGTTGGACATAGTGCCTGGTAGAACCGTAAAAAGCGCGGCTGGTTGGTTCCGGAACCAACCAGAGGGGTGGCGTGAGGCGATCAAGTGGGCGGTGTTGGACTTGTCCGGCCCTTATCAGGTGGCCTACGACCAGGTGTTGCCCCACGCCTTTCAGGTGGCTGACCCGTTTCATGTCATCAGGTTGGCTAACCGCACCGTCGATCAGGTCCGATGCCGGGTGCAGAACGAGACACTGGGACACCGGGGACGCAAACGCGACCCGCTGTATCGCATACGACGGCTTTTGATAATGGCCCATGAAAGGATCGACAGCCACGGCGAATCCCGCCTCCGGGGCTTGTTACGGGCTGGTGACCCCTACGGAGAGGTACGGGATGCCTGGTCGGCTAAGGAAAGCGTCCGGGACATCTACCAGATCGGAGACCCACAACTGGCTTGGGAGTTCACCCAGCAGCTGGCCTCGGATCTGCAGGACCGGTCACTCCCTCCAGAGGTGAACCGCCTGGGACGGACCATCAGCAGGTGGGCCACCCAGATCACCAACTGGCATCACTCGAAAGTGACGAACGGACCCACCGAGGGACTGAACAACCTGATCAAACGGATCAAACGAGCAGCATTCGGTTTTCGGAACTTCGACAACTACCGAATCCGAGCACTCCTCTACGCCGGAAAACCCAACTGGAAACTCCTCGCAACCATCACTCCCCACTAATTTCCGAAGTACCTGTAATCTTCAGCCGGCTGACACCACGGATGTGCAACTTCCTTTACGTTATCTGGAGGAGCCCATCCCTCCCTGTCTCGGCGTTGCGGGCTCAAACAATAATCCCTGTAGTCAACGGAAGCATCCCCAGTTGGCTAGTTCAGCCTCCTCTCTGCTATATGAAGAGATCCCCAACTATTGGGATCTTTATTACGACCCCACAGAAGAAGCTAGCACTTTTATCCCTCATCTAGTGATACGAGGCATTTATCTGCCTGAAACGACCCGTTGTGCTACTTACAAAAGACCATTTCCAGCGTTTACCAACTTCTCCCTACCAGACTGGAACCGTTTGCTGTACTGCTTTATTGATGCCCAAATTAACGAATATCTCATAGGCACCGGCCCTCCCTTACTGACAATTGCAGTTCACAGTTTCCCCTACGGCGTCGATACAGACGAACCCGAAGATGCTTTAGAATGGGCAAAACCTACCCAACGTTCTGTGAGCCAAGCCTTTGAGGGAAGAGAAGGCATCATATTTCTAGCACCCTCCTCAACCACTGCGGTTGAAACGTGGAGGGCAGTGGAGTTCTGGGATGTGCAACAGACAGGGGACACCGTAACGGTTGTAGCTCCCTTCAAAGAAGTCCTAGAAGAGCACGGACTGAGGATAACCGACCCCTCTAAAGAAGGCTATTATCGCGATCTTACCTCAGAAGAACTGGCCCTTCTTGAGGTGCCACTTGAAGAGTTCGAAAAGATAATTGCCGACGCTGCTACAAGACGCGCAACTGCAACCGAAGGAAGGATCGCGATCGGTGAAGACTTGCCCATGCTGATCACCGACGCCAACTTCCTACGACCCTACTACGAAGGACCCGGCGTGGGCATCATCTATGAGACCGACGCACCCGCCAAACCACCGCCGGCGCCCGGCTGAGAGAAGCCCCAACACCACATCGGACGGTCGATGATGACGACATCGACGAAACAGCCAACTGCGACCATGCCGGCGGCCAGTGGTGAATCTCGCCGGGCCTTATCGAGACACGCCTAACCCTCCCAAAAACCCGGTGGCTGGTGAGCCGCTATTACGGGGCATCCGCACAGCCCTACTATGAAACCTGCATGGACACTTCCGACATCGAATCTGGATCGCAGGTGAATGATCTCTACCGGTTGATGTATCTGATCCGGCGGTTCGAGGAGCGGGCTGCCCACCTGCGTCAGCAGGGCTTTATCCCCGGGTTCCTTCACCCCTATGTGGGCCAGGAAGCCGTGGCGGTGGGGGTGTGCGCCGCCTTGGAGGAAGGGGACGTGATCACCAGCACCCACCGCGGCCATGGTCACATGCTGGCCCGCGGGGCGGACCCGGCCCGCATGTACGCCGAGCTGTACGCCCGTCGGGACGGCTACAACCGCGCCAAGGGCGGGTCGCTCCACATGATCGACGCAGAACTGGGTTTTCTGGGAGCAAACGGCATCGTCGGGGGAGGAATCCCCCTGGCCACCGGCGCGGCGCTGCAAAAGAAGCGAGAAGGCCAGGGAAGGGTGGCGGTTTCCTTCTTCGGTGACGGCGCCACCAACGAGGGGAGCTTTCACGAGTCCCTGAATCTGGCTTCCCTGTGGTCTCTGCCGGTGGTGTACGTATGCGAGAACAACTTTTACGGAGAGTTCACTCCCCAACACGAGCACCAACCCATCAGCGACATCGCCCGGCGGGCCGACTCCTATGCCATGAAGGGAGTGGTGGTGGAGGGAAACTATGTCATGGAGGTGCGGCGGGTGGCGGAGGAGGCGGTGGAACGGGCGCGGGAAGGTGAGGGTCCCACTCTGATCGAGGCTCGCACTTATCGCCATCGGGGCCATTATGAAGGGGACATGGCCCACTACCGCCCACCGGGCGAACTGGAAGAGTGGATGGCCCGCGACCCTCTGGCGCTGTTCGAGGAATACCTGCGAACCGAAGGGATAGCCGCCGCCGGCCTGGACGAGGTCAAACAGCAGGTGGAGCAGACCCTGGATGAAGCCGCCCGCTTCGCCGAGGGCAGTCCCCATCCCCACCCGGAAGAGGCGCTGGAGGACGTGTACATGGACACCTGCGAGGGGATGGCGCTGCGATGAGGAAGTTGCGCTACGGGGCGGCCATCGGAGAGGCCCTGGCCGAGGAGATGGAGAGAGACCCGGACGTTTTCCTGATCGGGGAGGACATCGGCAAGGCGGGAGGCGTTTTCGGAGTCACCCGCGGCCTTCACAGAAAGTTCGGATCAGACCGGGTGTTTGACACTCCCATATCGGAGGAGGCGATCGTGGGAGCGGCGGTGGGCGCGGCGCTGGTGGGAGCGCGCCCGGTGGTGGAGGTGATGTTCGGGGACTTCGTCACACTGGCCATGGACATGCTGGTCAATCAGGCGGCCAAGACCTCCTACATGACCGGGGGCCGGATCGGAGTGCCGATGACCGTGAGGATGGTGACCGGAACGGCGGGGGCCACCGCCGGCCAGCATTCCCAGAGCCTGGAATCCTGGTTTGTCCATACCCCCGGACTCAAGGTGGTGGCGCCGTCCACCGCCTCCGACGCCAAGGCCCTGATGAAGGCCGCCATCCGGGATCCCGACCCGGTGATGGTGTTCGAACACAAGTTGCTGTACGGGAGGTCCGATCCGGTGGAGGACCGAGTGGAACCTCTTCCGTTGGGAGTGGGCCGGGTGGCCCGGGAGGGAGAGGACGTTACGGTGGTCTCCTATCTGCACACCCTCCACGCGGCCCTACAAGCCGCGGAGGCGCTGGAGGAAGAGGACATATCGGTGGAGGTGTTGGATCCCCGTTCCCTGGTGCCCTTCGATCGCCGCCTCCTGGCTGCCTCGCTTCGCAAGACCGGGAGGCTGGTGGTGGCCCATGAGGCGCCGGTGCGGGGCGGAGTGGGCGCCGAGATAGCCGCCATCGCGGCAGGGGAGATGTGGGACCTGCTCGGGGCGCCGATCACCCGGATTTGCGGGACAAATACTCCCATGCCCTACGCACCGGAATTGGAAGGATTTGTCATACCCGACGCTGCCCGGATCGCCGAAGGCATCCGGGCCACTGTCAACGGAACCGGGCTCGGCGGGCGTCCGGTATGACAGCCTTGATCGAAAGTCCCAAGAAGGGAGTTAGCTGATGGCCGACAACATCCTCATGCCCAAATGGGGCCTCACCATGGAGGAGGGAACGGTGATTTCCTGGGAGGTGGAGGTGGGCGACCAAATAAAGGTGGGTGATGTGATCGGGGTGGTGGAAACCGAGAAAGTGGAGGTGGACCTGGAATCGCCGGTGGCGGGAACGATCTCCGACATCCTGGTGGAGGAGGGCGAAACGGTGGAGGTGGGCACGGTGCTGGCGACGGTGAAGTAGTCGAGAAAGGAGAGGCATGCGAACTGAGAACCACCATATGGACCTGTCCGGGCAGGTGGCGATCGTCACCGGAGGCGCCCGGGCGATCGGGCGCTCCATTTCTGAGATCCTGGCGTCACGCGGCGCGGCGGTGGAAATATTCGATCTGGCCGAGGCGCATGAAACCACCGAGGCCATCGAAACGGAGGGAGGAACGGCCTTTTTCCAAACCGTGGATGTAGCCGATGAGGGCGGCGTCAAGAGAGCGGTCGGGTCGGTTGTGGAACGCCACGGTCGGTTGGACATCCTGATCAACAACGCCGGGTTGTTCGCCGGGATACCCCGTCGGCCGTTCTGGGAGATCGACCTGGCCGAGTGGCGACGGGTGATGGCGGTGAACGTGGACTCCATCTTCCTGCTGTGCCGGGAAGTGCTGGAACCCATGAAGGAATCGGGCGGAGGCCGGGTGGTAAACCTTTCGTCCAACGTGATCACCTTCGGGATGGGCCAGTTGATGCATTACGTGGCCTCCAAGGGGGCGGTTTCGGTGATGACCCGTAGCCTGGCCCGGGAGATGGGGCCGTTCGGGATTGCGGTCAACGCGGTGGGTCCCGGCCTGGTCACCACCGAGATCACCACCGCCGAGATTTCCGATAAGTACCTGGAAGCGGTGGCCGAGGGCCAGATGCTCACCCGGCGCATCCTCCCCTCCGACATCGCCCAGGCGGTGGTGTTCCTGGCGTCACCCGCCGCCTCTATGATCACCGGCCAGACGCTGTTCGTGAACGGGGGCGCCACGGCCGGCGGCGTATAGATGAGATACTCGGTCAACCTGCAATTCATGTGGACCGAACTGTCCTTTCCCGATCGGGTGCGCAGGGCGGCTTCCTTCGGGTTCGACCAGGTGGACCTGTGGGACTGGCGGGACGTGGACATCGATGCGGTGGGGGATACCTGCCGAGCCGAGGGGGTGGCCCTGGGCGGATTCTTCGGACACCGGCAGGGGGGACTGGCCGACCCCGACCAACACTCGCAGGTATGGGGGGAACTGGCCGCCTCAGTCGAAACGGCCCGACGGGTCGGCGCCACCCAGCTTCACACTTTCAGCGACGGGATCGGCCCCGGCGGGGTGATCGCCAAACCCCCGCCTCTCACCTGGGAAGCCCGCTTCGCAGCCTGTGTCGACGGGTTGGAAAAGGCGGTGGAACTAGTGGAGGGAACCGGGATCACCCTGGCGGTTGAGGCCATCAACAACGTATACGTTCCCGGGTACTTCTGGAATGAGGTGGGTGTCACGGTGGCTATCTGCCGGGCCGTCGATCATCCCGCCGTTCGCCTGGCGTTCGACTGCTATCACCAGCAACTGTCCGGCGGCCGGTTGACCGACAACCTGATCGCGGCTCTGCCCTGGATGGGCAGGTTCGACGTAGCCGACGTGCCGGGAAGAACCCAGCCGGGCACCGGGGAGATCAACTACCCGTATCTGCGGCAGGTGTTGGAATCCCGAGGGTACGACGGGCTGATCTCCTTCGAACTGGACCCCGAGGGCGGGGACAGCGACCGGGCCGCTTCGGCCTGCCGGGAAGTCTTCGGCTTCTGAGAACCGGGCGCCAGGCCGGTCCCTCACTTATGAACCGGGGCCGGACAGCCCTGGGAGTTCGTAGAATCGGGCGGGATGCTCGATGGTATTTTGGCCTCCACTGCTCGGAGGATCGCCCAACTGGCCACAGAACCGCGGCCCTCTTCTCGAAGCTCCGGCGCCGTCCGGGGTTTCGCTTCGGCGCTTTCGACGCCCGGCCTGGGGGTGATCGGGGAGGTCAAACGACGTTCACCGTCGCGAGGGGTGCTGGCCGCCGGGCTGGACCCGGTGCGGCAGGCCCTGATCTACCAACGGGCGGGCGCCGCGGCGGTGTCGGTGCTCACCGAACCCGATCACTTCGGAGGCTCCAATCAAGACTTGCGGAACGTGGCCGAGGCCGTGACGATCCCGGTGTTGCGCAAGGACTTCATTCTCGATCCCGCCCAGATTGCGGAGTCGGCCCGGATCGGCGCCGACGCCCTATTGCTGATCGTCGCCATTTTGGAGGATCGACAACTGGCGGAATTGCTGGCCGCCACCAAACAGGCCGGATTGACGGCCTTGGTGGAGGTCCACAACGCCGATGAGACGGAGCGGGCAATCGGTGCGGGGGCCACGGTGGTGGGGGTCAACAACCGGGATCTGAGCGACTTCACGGTCGACCTGGGAACCGCCCTTGATCTGGCGCCGCTGCTGAACGAGGTGGAAGCGAGCATCGCCGAAAGTGGAATCAGCACGCCCGCCCAGGCGGCCCGGATGGCCGAAGCCGGGTATGACGCCATATTGGTGGGAGAAGCCCTGGTTCGCGCTCCCGATCCGGGCGGATTGGTGTCGGCGATGCGGGGGGCTCTCGGCTGATGGTGTGGGTAAAAGTATGTGGGCTTGCGAAACTGTCCGATCTGGAGGCGGCGGTGGAGGAAGGCGCGGACGCCTTCGGGCTGGTGCTGGCGGAGGGCACTCCCCGGTGCATCACCGTCGAAACCGCCCGGCGCCTGGCGGAAGCCGCTCCGATACCCGGGTACCTGGTGACGGTCGACCAAACCGCCGAAGACCTCTTGGATCTGGTGGAACGCATCGGGGCTCGGGGGGTCCAGCCTCACGGAAAGCACAGCGGCCCAGCCGCCGAGCAGGCCGCCCGGCAGGGACTGGCGGTGCTGAGACCGGTGAAGGTCGGGGCTGTCCGGGTGGGGGTGGATCACGTGCCGTCTGATCAGATACCGCTTCTGGACACGGCCGATTCCCACCGGCACGGAGGAACCGGTCGATCGTTTGATTACGAGCAGGTGCCGCCGATTGGCCGAGAGTGGGTTATGGCCGGGGGACTGGGTCCCCAAAATGTGGCGGCGGCGGTCAAAAGGCTCCAACCGTGGGGCGTTGACGCTTCATCTCATCTAGAGTCCTCCCTGGGAGTTAAGGACCCGGCCCGTATCCGAGCATTTGTCAGAGAGGCGAAACAACTTTGAAACCCCGCCTGCACCGCCCAGACCCCAGGGGCCGATTCGGCGAATACGGGGGCCGGTTCGCCCCCGAAACCTTGATGGCCGCCCTGGAGGAGTTGGAGGAGGAATTCTCCGCGGCATGGTCGGACCCTTCTTTCCTGGGTGAATATCACCGTCTACTTGAGCTTTATGTGGGGCGCCCCACGCCGCTTTATCCCGCCCGGCGGCTGGGGGAGCGGCTGGGAGTGGAGGTGTGGCTCAAGCGGGAGGATCTGGCGCACACCGGGGCGCACAAGATCAACAACGCCCTGGGCCAGGGGCTGCTAGCCCGTCGCATGGGAAAGCCCCGGATCATCGCCGAGACCGGGGCCGGGCAGCACGGCGTGGCCACCGCCACCGCCGCGGCGGTGCTGGGCCTGGAATGCCAGGTGTACATGGGGGAGGTGGACATCCGCCGCCAGGCCCCCAACGTCTCCCGGATGCAGATCCTGGGCACCGAGGTGGTGGAGGTCACCACCGGGGCGGGAACCCTCAAGGACGCGGTGAGCGAGGCGATGCGCGACTGGGCCAGGACCGTGGAGGAAACCCAGTATGTGATCGGATCGGTGGTCGGCCCCCATCCCTTCCCCTGGATGGTGAGAGAATTGCAGAAGGTCATAGGAGAGGAGGTCCTCCGCCAATCCGAGCAACTGCCGGACGTGGCGGTGGCCTGCGTGGGAGGAGGTTCCAACGCCATCGGGATGTTCTGGCCCCTGGCCGGCACCGGGGTGGAACTGGTGGGAGTGGAAGCGGGAGGAGAGGGGATCGGCACCGGTCGCCACGGGGCCTCCATCGGAGCGGGAAGTCCGGGGATTCTCCATGGCGCCCGCACCTTCATGCTGCAGGACCACGACGGACAGGTACTGGAGGCCCATTCCATTTCCGCCGGTCTCGACTATCCGGGAGTAGGCCCCGAGCACTCCTACTTTCAAGACGCCGGTTTGGCTCGGTATGTCTCCATAACCGACCACGAGGCATTGGAAGCGGTGGAACTTCTGGCCCGCACCGAGGGCATAATCCCCGCCCTGGAGAGCGCCCACGCCGTCGCCTGGGTGGCCAAGGAGGCCGCGGCGCTTCGTCATAAGGCGGTGTTGATCAATCTGTCCGGCCGAGGAGACAAGGACATGGAGATGCTGGTGGAGCGCCTGTGAGGCAACCGGAGACCCCCGGCGCCGTCCCGGAGGCGCAGATGCGCACCGGCGCCGAACGGATCGCCGGTCTGTTCGACACCGCCCGCCGGGAGGACCGGTCGGTGTTCCTGCCCTTCCTCACCGCCGGCCTTCCCGATCTCGCCAACTCGGCCCGGCTGTTCAGGGCCATGGCGGAGGGGGGCGCCGACGGTTTCGAGGTGGGCATACCCTATTCGGATCCCCTGATGGACGGTCCGGTGATCTGTCGGGGAAGCGAGCAGGCCATCGCCGCCGGCGCCACTTTGGACAAAAGCATTGCCATTCTGGGAGAGGTGGCCGACACCACCGGTCTTCCGTCGTTGGCGATGACCTACGCCAACCCGGTGTTCCGCCGCGGCGCCGACTGGTTCTGCGACCGTTTGGCCGAGGCGGGGGCGGCCGGGATGATCGTCGCCGACCTGCCGTTCGACGAGGCCCGGCCACTGGGCGAGGCCGCTCGTCGGCACGGGCTGGGGATGGTGCTGTTCGTGGCGCTCACCTCCACCTATCAGCGCATCGAAGCGGTGGCCGAGGCCCAACCGGCGTTCATCTACGCGGTGGCCAATCTGGGAGTAACCGGAGAACGAAGCGAGTGGAGCAACCGGGTGGAGCAGTTGGTGGAACGCATCAGGGGCGTCACCGACATCCCGGTGGTGTTGGGGGTGGGAATCTCCAACCCCGAGCAGGCTGCGGTGGCCGCCCGTCTGGCGGACGGTTTCATCGTAGGAACCGCCCTGGTGCGGCGGGTGCTTGAATCGGTTGACCCGGATCAGGCGGCCGGGGCCCTGACCACCATGGTTGCCGACCTGTCCGCCTCGGCCCGCCGATAGCTCCACAAACGGCGGCAACGAAGCGGTGGGGCGGCCGTCTTGAAGAACAGGGAAGGAAAACAGTGTAGATAGCTCGCTCGGTCAACCTAAGGTGAGCCGGGACGGGAACCGAGAATCAAAAGGGGGAAAGAATGAAACGTTTGGCAGTTCTGGCCATGGTGGTAGCGCTGTTGGTGTCGGCCTGCGGTTCCGACGATGCAAGTCCGGTCACCTCGGATCCGGTGGGGACGAATCCCACCTCCACCACGGAGGATCCTTCCACCACTACCACGGAGTCGGTCAACACCGCTACCACGAGGGGGGCCAACGGCGGGACAAACGGGGGACCCCGCTTGGTGACGGTGGGTTTGCGAACCTTCCCAACCTGCGATGACATTCTCGACTACTACATCGAGAACGCCCTGGAGCGGGTGGGACCCTACGGGTTGAATGGTCCCAGCGTGACTTTTCCCGAGGGGAGAGAAGAAATGATGGATGACGCGGCCATGTCCGCCTCCGAGAGTTCATCGGTGACGGTTGGCAGCGGTTCCTCGGATCCTTCGTTCACCACCACCAATGTGCAGGTGGCGGGAGTGGATGAAGCCGATCTGGTGAAGACCGACGGGCGGCATATCTATTCGATCGTGGACAACAGCAATCGGCTGCGGATCGTGGAAGTGGACGCCGGATCGGTCCGGGCGCTTTCCTCGTTGGATGTCGGGTTCTCGCCCCGGGAGATGTTGCTCTACGAGGACAAGTTGCTGCTGTTTTCCACCGAGTGGAGGGTGGGTCCGGTCACCAACATCGCCTTGGTGGACATCGCCGACCGGGAATCGCCCCGGCTGGCGGCGGAGCTGAACATCGACGGCACCTACAACGGCTCTCGCCTGTCCGACGGCGTCGCGCGGGTGGTGATTACCTCCAGTCCGGTGGGAATCGAGTGGGAGACTCCCCGGGGCAGCGGTTTGCGAGCCGAGCAGGAGGCCATCGAGGCCAACCGGGAATTGGTGAGAAACTCCACCCTGGGCAATTGGCTGCCGGCCTACGTATTGAACGAGGGCGGAGAGGCCGAGTGGGGCCAGTTGTTGGATTGCTCCAACGTGCTGGCGCCGGGGGTGTTCTCGGGGTTGAACACCCTCTCCATCCTGATGTTCGACCTTAACGCCCCCGGAATCGGCCAATGGGAGTCGGCCGGGGTGGTGGCCGAGGGGGACACTGTTTACGCCACGGCTGACAGTGTGTATGTGGCCACGGCCCGCTGGGTTGACTGGCGTGGTCTTTCCGATACCGACATCCGGTCACAGTTCTCCGACTACTCCACTCTGATCCACAAGTTTGACACTTCGTCCACCGCAAATCCCACGTATGAGGCGAGTGGGGAGGTAAGCGGGTTCCTGCTCAACCAGTTCTCCATGGACGAGTATCAGGGGGATCTGCGGGTGGCGGCCACCACCTCGCCGTCCTGGTGGTGGAGCGAAGAGTCCGAAAGCCACGTGACGGTGCTTCGTCCCGAAGGAGAACTTCTCCGGGAAACCGGGTCGGTGTGGGGTCTGGGAGAGGGGGAGAGGATCTTTTCGGTCAGATTCATGGGGCCGGACGGCTACGTGGTTACCTTCCGTCAGATTGATCCCCTTTACGCCCTGGACCTTTCGGATCCGTTTGATCCCCGGGTGCTGGGTGAACTGAAGATTCCCGGGTTCTCCTCCTATTTGCACCCGGTGGGTGAAGGACTGCTGCTGGGGGTGGGCCAGGACGCTTCCCTGGAAGGAAGGGTGGAGGGATTGCAGATGTCATTGTTCGACGTTTCCGATCCCACCGATCCGCGCCGCGTAGCCCAGATCCAGCCTTGGGAGGACGAAGGAGATTCACCCGACAGCAGTTGGTCGCCGGTGGAGCACGATCATCGGGCGTTTGTGTTCTTCAGGGATTTGGCCCTGGTTCCCTATTCGGCCTATTGGTGGGGTGAATCCGACTACCGAAGCGACGCCGGGGTGGTGGTCATAGAGGTGGAAGACTCTGATCTGTCCCTGGAGGCTCTGCTCCGTCCCCTGGCCGACGGGCCGGTGGAAGAAGGAAGCCCCGAATTCCGCAAGATAGATTCGGCCGTTCCCCAGCGGGCCGTCATCATCGATGACTGGGTTTACTCGATCACCTACCTCGGGGTGGCTGTCCATCAGATGGACACATGGGAACGGGTTACCTTCCTGGAGTATCCGCGTCGTTAGGTCGTCGGTCGCCCAGGCTGTCCCGGTAGTCTGAGTGAGGCCCAAAGGCATGCCGGCAATCACGGAGGTTCTCTGATGTCGATGGTGGAATACTCGGTGGAGGGGGCGGTGGCGATGGTGCGTCTCAACCGTCCCCCGGTCAACGCCCTCTCCCTCCAACTGTCCTCGGAATTGAACGATGCCTTCGCAAAGGCGGAGGATCCGTCGGTTCGGGCGGTGGTTGTGACCGGACAGCCCCACTTCGCAGCCGGCGCCGACATCAAGGGCTTCGGGGTTGCCCATGAATCCGGCCGGATGACCGAGAATCTGGCCTCGGAATTGGTGGATGCCATCTGGCGATTGGAAGCGCTGGCCAAACCCACCATCGCCGCGGTGTTCGGCTATGCCCTGGGAGGGGGGCTGGAGCTGTCCATGGGTTGTGACTTCCGCTACCTGGCCGAGGACGCCCAGGTGGGACAGCCGGAGGTGAAGCTGGGGATCATTCCGGGAGCGGGCGGCACCCAACGTCTGGCCCGCATTGTCGGTTTTCAGAAAGCCAAGGACATCGTCCTGTCAGGCAGGTTCGTATCGGCCCAGGAGGCGCAGGAATTGGGCCTGGCCGACCAAGTAGTTCCCGCCGACCAGTTGCTTTCCCGGGCCACAGAGGACGCCCGGCGCTGGGCGGAGGGTCCCACCGTGGCCCTGGGCGCCGCCAAGCGGGCCCTGATCGGCGGCCTGGGACTCCACCTGCGGGAGGCCATGGAAGTGGAGCGACAGGCGTTCGAGGACTGCTTTTGGTCGGACGACGCCCGGGAGGGAGTGGCGGCCTTTATCGAAAAGCGCCAGGCCACCTTCCGAGGAACCTAGAGCCGGCATGGAGGGGAAGGGTCGCGAAAAACAGGGTGGGCTGATGGCTTGACTTTGTCTCTGTGGCGACACATAGTGATACGAGTCAAGCACCTCCCGGTCTGTTCAGACGTCGACCAGACCGGCCGCAGGGACCATATTTTCGGGAAAGCGAAATCCACACACTGCGTGACGGATTCGCGTCCCGACCCCAGGAAAGGTGGTGGCGGGGGCGGGCCCTCGGGACAGAAATTTCGGGGCGGTTTTCGCGAAATAGTGTCTGATTTCACAACGGTTTTGGCCGTCCGACTTCTACCCCCTATCCCGCTAGACCTACCGTCCGGTCGATTCCACCCATTCCCCGAACCTGTGCAGATTCGACCTAAAAACCCTGAGCAGCACCGGACGGGCGAACCAACCGGTGATCGTCCCGCCCAGATACCAGGGGAAACGTAAGGTTTCGGTCAGGGTGAGCGTGGCCCCTCGGGGATGAGAGGACAGTTCAAAGCGTCCCCAGCCACCGATGCGACCCCAACGGCGCACACCGATGCTCGTTCCTTCCGTCCATTCTTCCACCGTCATCACATCGGTGACCCGGAAAGGACCAACTCGGGTCGGCACTCTCATCCGGACCCCCGCGCCTCGACGGCTGGCGCTTTCAAAGACAATCTCAGTGGCGTCCTTCATCCATTCAGAGTGAGAGGAGAGATCAGAAAGGCGTTCCCAAACCACAGCCTCGGGCGCGGCGATTTCCACGGAGACCACAATCGAAACCATTGCAGCCGGAAATCTAATCCCGCCCACCGGCGATGCCGTCGGATGAGGCCACCTCGGGGAGTTGATCCCGCCGGCCCGCCGATCATCCAAACGTTATGGAGGGACTACTAACGATTGCTATGCTATTGAGAGCCCTCGGGGGTGGTGTAATTGGTAACACGACAGGTTCTGGCCCTGTTATTGAGGGTTCGAGTCCTTCCCCCCGAGCCAGGGTCTGTGACCCTTCGGCCTTTCGGCCCCGTCGTCTAGTGGCCTAGGACGCCGGCCTCTCAAGCCGGTAACGCCGGTTCGAATCCGGTCGGGGCTGCCACTGGCCCAGCCATTTGCTTGGCTGGTTCCAGCCCGATTCGGCTGAGAGAACTGGTTGGGTCAGGACAGATCTTCGGAGCGAATCTGTTAAGTCGCGAAAAAAGTCCGCCGAAGTGCTTGGTGACTTGATGGATCATCACCAAAATTAGATCAAAGAAAAAAGAGGTGAATATGGCTAACCCCACCAGGAGAGAAGACAGATACCCTTCAGTGATAGACACCGGTCAGGTTGCGGAGTTGCTGCAGATGAACGTCCAGATGGTTCGCAAATACGCTCGGGAGGGTCGCCTTCCCGCCTACCAACTTCCCGGGTCAAGGGTGTACCGGTTTATCCACTCCGAGATAATCGAGTACATCAGAGCCCACCCGGTGGTCCCCACCGTAAGCCAATCCACCGCCGGCTGAAACACCCCGCACTCAGCGGGGGTCGCCCACCGGCAGGGGGCGAACCGCGGCGGTTACCTGCCTGATCGAGAGGTAACAATCGACCCCATTGGGCTCTGAAAGCCATAGGTGGTCCGATGACACCACCTTGATTCTTCCTCTTCGGGGTGCTCGGAGTGAGTCGGCGAACAACTCCACCGGCTCCGCGGTGAGTTCCAGTTCGGTGAGCCGGGCCCGCCAGGTGGGCGCCCATCCCTTGGTGGTGGTCCCTCCGGCGGCCTTCCTGGTCACCAGGATGCAGACCTGGTCCAACCGGGCGTCCACACAAAGGTTCCGGGTGTTCACGGTCAGATAGTCTCGACCGCACCCCACCACCCGGCCCACAATCTGCAGATCTCGGGCCTGTACCGACACGAGGTCTCCACGATGGACCAACTCTTCGGCCACCTCCCGCAAAGTGCGACTCCGGAGACGATGCTGGTGGACCTCAAGTTCAGTGGCTTCCAGCTCGGCCCGCCACACCTGCCCGACCCCCTGGCGCAGAAAACGGGCCAGATCGGCCAAGGGCTCCTGTTCCGTGGGGGGTGGTTCTTCGGGTGGAGTGGTGGAAAAACTCGCCATATTGGGAAATACCTCCTCCCTGACCTGTCGCGGCCCTTCCTTACCGCCATTTATAGTGCGGTCTCAGGACCTATTGGTAGAGAGTCGATCGGGGTGGTCGTTGAAGGAGGGAGTTTTGAGATCTTTTCCATCTTCTGATCCACCCCGTGGTGGGCGCGAAAAGAATGCCGGTCGGCGGAGGCGTCTCCCGACCATCTCGGGCATTCACCTTTTGATAATCACCACCGGAATACTGGCTTTCGTCGGCAACCTGGCTCTTCTGCGGGGCGGAGAAGACGCCTGGGGGCAAGTGGCTGTCAGCCGCCACGACCTGGCTCCCGGGCGGCCTCTCCAACTCGATGACCTACGACTTGCCCCGGTCGATGTGGAGGAGTCCATCGCTTCGGGTTTGGTGTCGGATTCGGAATTGAATGGATACCAGGGGTGGGTGATCACCCGGCATGTAGCGGCGGGTTCTTTGCTCGCCAAGACGGATTTGCGTTCCCCCCTGGCCGGGTCAACTTCCCGGGCGATGAGTTTTCCCATCGAACCCGACCATGCGGTGGGCGGGGATCTGATGGCCGGCGACCGGGTGGATGTCATCAGGGTGGATGAGGATCAGGCCCGGTTTGTCGCCACCGATCTGGAAGTGCTGGATGTTCCCGGCCGATCCGTAGGCGGTCTGAATCTGTCCGGGGGCTATTACCTGGTGATGGCGGTGAATGAGCGAACCGCACTCGCCCTGGCCCTGGCGCTGGCTCACGGACAGGTGGAAGTGCTGCGATCCACCGGTTCGGCGCCGGTGACCGTGGCAAGTCTGAGGGAACAGCGGGCCGACCCCGGATTCTTCGGTGGAACCGAGGAATCCGACGATCAGGCCCTGCCCCGCTCGACTGTCCGGGATATCTATCCGCCGGGCCGGGAAGGAACACTGCCCTGAGGGATATAGAGATCGCCCTGGCCGTTTCCACACGGGAATGGACCGAACACCTGCACCGGTTTGTGGCCGACCATGGCGGAGCGCGGGTGCGTCTGTACGTGATGCGTCCCGAGGACGCCTACTCGGAGCGTTTCGATGTTCTACTGATTGACGACATCTGCTCCTTTCTGACGCCGCATCTGGTGAAGAGACTCCATCAACAGGGTCGACGGGTGGTGGGCGTCTACAGCCCGGCCGAGCATCCCGATGGCCAGGGTCGGCTCCTTTCCTATGAGGTGAGCGACACCATTGAGGCGTCCGCCGCTCCCGAAGATTTTTTGGCCTTGATGGAGCAATTGGGCATCAACCGCCACCGCGGCCCCGAACCCGCAGAACCCGAGACCGAAGACTCGGTGTGGACGGATGACACCGCCGCCCAACCGGGTTCGCTGGTGGCGGTCGGATCCCCTCCCGGAGGTTGCGGCGCCACCGAGGTGGCCATCGGCATTGCCCGGCGCCTGGGTGAACGTTATGAAGAATCGGGATTGGTGGATTTGGATCAAAGGGCGCCGTCAGTGGCCCAGCGGCTGGGGTTGGGCCTCTATCCCAACCTCCTGACCGCCATCGACGCGGTCCACCACCACAGTGACCAGCTGGAGTCCTGCTGGCAGACTCCGCGGGGGTCTTCGGTGAAGGTGCTGTCAGGGGTTCCGAGTCCGGTTGATCGCACCCGACTGCGGCGGGGAGACGTCGCCGAGGTCCTGTTGGAGATCTGCCGGGAGGTCAAAGCCACGGTGGTGAACATCGGACTCTGGGAGATGCCCACCGATGATCGACCCCTTTGGGAGAGCGGGACGGTGGCCGATGCGGTCTTGGAGATGGCGGGCGCCCTGGTGGGCGTGGCCCTTCCCACTCCGGTGGGGATGGTTCGCATGATCGAGTGGATCGGAGGCCTTCGGGCCCGACATCCGGGCATCACCGCCTATGTGGTGGTCAATCGAACCCCCGGTTCGCTGTTTGTGAGAAAGGCGCTGGCCGAGGAGTTGCGCTCCGCTATGGGCGGGGTGCGGGTGGCTTTTCTTCCCGAAGACCAACTGGTGTCCGAAGCGGCATGGAACGGGGTCCTGGTGGAAAGAGGCAAGTTCCGCCGCGGTTGTGATCGGCTGGCTGATCAAGTGATCGTCGAGCGGCCTCCCACATGAGGGGCGGTGCAGGTCGGTATGCCTATGCCGATATCCGGCGCGCTTCCCTGGCTCTGATGGATGAACGCAACCTGGACCCGCAGGCCGACCGGGAAGGGGCGCGCAGAATGGTCGAGCGGGCGGTCAAGGACTATTGCCACCGTACCCAGGTGGGACTGAGCCGGGCGCTGCGGGACCCCGACGACATGATCGAACGGGTTCTCCGATCGATCGCCGACTACGGACCTCTGACCAAACTGCTGGCTCGTTCCGACGTCGAAGAGGTTTTCATGGAGGGTCCGCGGGTCACCTTCCTCGACGCGCAGGGGAGACTGCGAGGTCTGAAAGAACCGACCACCTTGGAAGAGAACCGACAGGTGGTGGATCGCCTGCTGGCGGAAAGCGACCGGCGTCTCGACGCATCCCAGCCCATCGTTCAGGCGCGGGTCATGGAAGGGTCGGCGCGGCTGACGGCTGTCATACCGCCGGTCGCCGACCAGCTTTCGGTCACCCTGCGACGCTATGCACTGCGAAGACAGAGCCTGTCCTCCCTTGTGGAGTTGGGCTCCATGACCCCCGCCGCCGCCCGGTTCCTGTCTTTGGCAATGACCACCGAGTGCGGGGTGGTGGTTTCCGGCCCGCCCGGCGCCGGGAAGACCACCCTGTTGAGCGCGTTGGTGGATTCCTGCCCTCCCACCCGGTGCATCCGATGCTGTGAGGAGGTGCGGGAACTGCACATTCCCCTGGTGCACGGCTCGTTCTATGAGGCCCGACCGGCGGGTCTGGACGGCAGGGGAGAGATCAGCCTGCGCACCCTGGTCAAGTCGGTGCTGGCCATGCGTCCCGACCTGATTGTGGTGGGAGAGGTGAGAGGAGGGGAGGCCTTCGAATTAACCAGGGCGGCCAACGCCGGGTGCGGATTCGCCTGCACCGTGCACGCCAATTCGGCGACGGACGCACTGGGGGCCCTGGTAACCGCCGCCCTGATGGCCGGAGAAAACGTGAGCGAACGGGTGGTTCGCACGGTCTTTGCCTCCGCCATCGACCTGGTGATTCACCTGGACCGCCAACCCTTGGGGGAAGGTGACGGCATGACACGTCAAGTGAGGGAAATCATCTCCGTCGATACCGGACCGCGGGGATCATTTTCGGTGCGGGTTATCTTCAGCCGTCCGCAACTGGGCGATCCCATGAATTGGAGTGGCCAGTTCCCTCCTGCACCACTTGGCGCCCGAATCGAGAAGGCGGCCGGAGCCACCTTGCCGGAGCTTTTGGCCGGCGGGGCAGAAACACTGTGAGATTGGCCGCCGCCCTGGGTAGTGGGGTGTTTGTGTCCATGGTCACCGCCGCGCTGCTGGGTATTCGACTGCGACCTCCTTTCAGCCGCCGCCGCACCCGGGGAGCGCGCCGGCTTTGGCTGGCTCAGGCCGGGTTGAATGTGACCCCTGTCGAATTCACGCTGATCTCGGCGGGGGTGGGCGCCTTGGCGCTGGTACTCCTGTTGGGAATGTCAGGCGTGTGGACGGTGGCGCTTCCTCCCTCGATTCTGATCTCCCTGCTTCCTCGTCTCTACTTTGCCCGGGTGCGAACCCGTCGGATGTCGGAAATGAGAAAGGCCTGGCCGGACGGGATCAGGGATTTGATCGCCGCAGTCTCATCCGGCATGTCGGTGCAGAGGGCCTTGGAAAACCTGGCTCGCTCGGGTCCCCCTCCTCTCCGGGAATCCTTCGCCAGGTTTCCGGTGCTGGTCCGCACCATGGGAGCGGTTCCGGCGCTGGCGGCCATCAAAGAGGATTTGGCGGATCCCACCAGTGATCGGGTGATAGAGGTGCTGCGAATCGCCCATGAGAAGGGAGGGTCCCTGGTTCCGGAGATCCTTGGGGACCTGGCGGAGTCCACTTCCATGGATCTGGCGGCCACGGAAGAGGAACAGACCGAGTCTCTGGAGCAGCGTATCAACGCCCGGGCCGTGTTCATGTTGCCTTGGCTGGTGTTGGTGGCTCTTACGTTTCGACCCGGGCCGTTTCGCTCCTTCTATTCCTCTCCCCCCGGCATAGCGGTGGTGGCCGTGGGCGCCGGTCTCTCGATGCTCGGCATGGCAATCGTGGCGCGGCTGTCCCGTCCCCCTGATGAGCCCCGGGTTCTCACCACCCGCCGCCCAGGTGAAAAGCGATGACAGAGAGTCCGGTCCAGGTTCTGGTGGCGGTCCTCACTTCGATCACGGTGGTGGCCGGGCTGCGGCAATCCTTCCCGCCTCCCAAGCGGCTGAGCGGCAGAGTCCGCCCCTACACGGAACGGGGAGTTATGCTCAACCCGGGATTGTCCCCTGACATGGGAGGTTCCGCTCTGATGCGGATGTTCGCTCCCATGGTGCTGGCCGCCGCGCAGTGGGTGGGGCGAATGGTCGATCGGATGGGCGAGGAGCAACTGGGGCTTCGGCTGCGCCAGGCTCGGTGCTTTCCCGGCCGCACGGATCGGGACCGGGTGGCTTCCTATCGGATCAAGATGCTGTGGACGGCGGTGATGTTTGCCGGGATGGGAGCGGGCGCTGGAATCTTGCTCCGTCAGCCCACCGCGGTGGTGTTGTCCACTTCTTTGGTATTGGGAGTCTCGGGCGTCCTGCGAGTCCGAGGGCGAGTGGATCGGGCCCTCCGGCAGCGGCGGTCGGTGATGAGGATCGAGATCGCCACCGTCAACCAGTTGCTCGCCATTTTGGTGCGGTCGGGCAGCGGGGCGCTGCAGGCGGTGGGAGAACTGACCGCCCGGGGCCGCGGTGAGGTGATCGGGGAATTGGGGGAGGCCCTGAGAATGCACCGATCCGGCATCAGTGCGGGCGAGGCGTTTCGCAGATTGGCGGAGACCACCCCCGAGCCTCATTGCGCCCGCACCTACAAGTTGCTTTCCTCGGCAGAAGAGATGGGAGTGGATTTGACGGCGGGGCTTCGGGCTTTGGCGGATGACGCCCGCCGGGCTCGCAGAGAATCCCTGCGGCGCTCCGCCACCAAAAGGCGTTCGGCGATGCTGGTTCCCACCATCGCCATTCTGGCGCCCGTGATGTTGCTGTTCGTCGCGGCGCCGCTTCCCCAATTGGTTCTCGGGTGGAAATGAAAACCAACAACAGAAAAGGAGACAGGTATGGCATCTATCGCATATCGAATAATCACCGACAGCCTCAAGAGGTTCCATCGCGGGCAGGGGGGATTGAGCACCGCCGAGCTCTTGGGTAACGCTGCTCTGGCAGTGGTGGCCCTGCTGGCCATCTGGGCCTTGCTTCAGGCCTTGGGCACCGACATCGTGGGATGGATCCGCGGGCAACTTTCCGCCCAACTTCAATCGTGAGATCGCCGCCGCAATCGGGGGGCGCCCTCTCTCTCCGACGGTCTCCCCCCGGCGAACCCCACCGGCACGCATCGGGTTTCGCCACCTTGCATTTTGTGGTGGCGGCCGGGTTTTCCATGCTCTTTTTCGTGCTGTTGGCCAACCTGTTGGTCGTGCAGTACGGACGGGCGGCGGTGCGGGTTGCCCTGGACGAGGGAGCGCGGCACGGCGCCCGCCGCGGAATCGATCCGGCAGGGTGCGAAACCCGGGTTGAAAGTGCGCTGTCGGGGCTCTTGGGAGGTGAGATGGGTTCGGGGATTTCATACCGTTGTCAAAAGGATCGGGAGCGCACCCGGGTTGACGCGGAGGTGGAGTTTCCGGCCTGGCTGCCGGGTCTTCCCGATTACCGGTTCAACATGGCGGCCACCGCCACCTCCGAACGCCCTTGACAAGGAAAAGGCCGGGGGGACAGCGGGGATCGGCGCCCTTGGAACTGATCCTGGGCGTGGGCCTGGTTCTCGTTCCCCTGGCGCTTCTGGCCCTGTCCTTCGGTCCTCTTCTGCAGCGGATGGTGTTTGTCAGAATCGCGGCGGCGGAGGCCGCCCGAGAACTGGTTCTTTCTGATGGATCGGAAGAAGGGGTTCAGCAGTTGGTGCGGATGATCGCGCTCAACCACGGAGTGAACCCGGACCTGGTGAGCGTGGGGTTCTGTCGGGGAACCCCGACTCCGCTCACCGCCCGGCCGGGTTCGGCGTGCGGGCCGCCTGTCAAGGGAAAACTGCTGCAAGTGGAGGTCACCGTTGAGGGGTCCGCCCTGTTTACTCCCTATGGCGCGGTGGGAGACGTCCGGCTCCGGGCTTCCCACACCGAAATGGTGGGACTCTATCGCTCCACCCGATGAAGCGACCTCCGGCACCGCGCGGATCCATCACCATCTGGCTCTTGGGTTTGGGCATGTGTCTACTGGTGGTGGGCGGTTTGGGCATGGATCTGTGGGCGGCTCTGGTGGTCCATTCCCGACTGTCGGGGATGGCGGAAGCCATCGCCACCGCCGCGGCTTCGGGAATCTCCGAGGACCATTGGCGGCGCACCGGGGAAGTCCGCCTGCAACCCGAACGGGCGGAGCGGCTGGGAAAGCGTCTGGCCGTCACCCATCCGGAGGCCGACCTGTTGGATTCCCCTCCCCGGATAGTGGTTGATCCCGACCGACAAAGCGTGTCCGTGCGGGTGAGCGGAACCTCTCGGTTGATGCTGCTGCGGCTCGTGTCGGGATCCGACCACTTGGAAGTGGCGGCCATCGCCACCTCGCGTCCGGTGGTGATCGGCTGACCCCAGCTGGGGGACATCCCTTGCCTGCGACGTCAGAAGGTGATCACGCCCACCGCCGCCAAGACGCCGGTGTAGATCGCGAAGGGCCGCAGTCCCGTCCGTCCGATCACCGACAAGAGACCCATGATCGATACATACCCCACCACCGCGGCCACCGCCAGGGCAACCAGGGAGGGACCCAACGATTGGGGAGTGAGGTCCATCCGGGTCGCCGATCGCAAACCGGCGGCGGCGATGGCCGGCACCGCCAGAAGAAACGAGAATCGGGTGGCTTGCCGGGGGGAGAGTCCCCGAGTCATCCCGGCGGTTATGGTGACCGCCGAACGGGAGACGCCGGGGACCAAGGCCAGGGCCTGAGCGACTCCCACCCACAGACTGTCCCGCCACCCGGCCTGCTCCAGGGTCCGGGCGCCTCCCCGAAACCGGTCACCCAACCAAAGCACCCCGGTGGTCAGGAACAATGCCCCGGACACGAACTGCGGATGACCTTGCACCGTGTCCAACCACCCCTCCAACAGCAGGCCCACCGCGGCAGGTGCGGTACCCACCGCCAACAGGCCCACCAGTCGACGCGCCTTGGCCGAGGTGCGGAATCTGAGAAGTTCTCGCAGGTCCCTGCGATAGTAGAGCACCACCGCCATCAGAGTTCCCAGGTGCAGAAAGGCGCTCTGGGCCAGCGACGGGGCGGAAACCGCAAACCCCCATTCCGAAAGCAGGGCCGGTCCCAGCACCAGATGACCGCTGGAGGAGATGGGAAGAAACTCGGTGAGACCCTGAATGACGCCCCAGACCATTGCGTCGACCATTTTCAGACACCCTAGCGATTCGGCGCCACCGCCACGGTCAGTGTTCCATAGGCCGATGCCACCGAAACCCGGGACAACTGCTCCTGGGGCACCGCGATCAAGGCCGTCTCCTCCTCATAGGTTCCCTCCAACCGTGGGCGGATCACCATCCCCGCCACCGGGGGTTCAGAGGACAGTTGGTCCTCTCCCATCACCAGCATCACATAGCTTCCGGGCGCAAGCCCGGGCGGCGCCGCCAACTCCACCGCCCACCAGCCCTCCGGAACCAGGGTGCGTTCCTCGGACAGCAGCGAGGGGAGCAGCGGATCCCCGGCAGCCATGTCCACAGCCATGGCGCCGCCGATGGCTATGGGTGGAAGCAAACCCGCCGGTATTTCCCGCAACTCGAAGAGATGGTCGGAAACCACGGTGCCCGCTGCGATATCGGCCACCGCGAACGGGTGCAGGGAGGTGGGGGTGGGCATCAGTTGTATCCACCATGAAAAAGCCACCACCGCCACCGCTCCGGCCCATTTGAGATAGGAGCGGGGAGCAAACCAGAGCATCCTCCAGCATGGCGCAAACCCTCATGTCCCGACCGGTCAGCGGGCGACTTTGCATCGCGACTCAACCATTTTGTTGCCACTTCGGCAATCGCAGCGACGGTATGCCGCTCTATTTGGTGGAAGCCGGTTGCCTCTCCGACGATGCTTTCGGCTTTTTGAACTTTTCACCGGTGGACTTGGTTTTAGAGGATTTGTCATCCCCCGAGGTCCCGGAGGCTTTCCCGTTGGCAGGATTCGGCTTTCGGGAATCGGTGACGTAGAAACCCGAACCCTTGAACACCACTCCCCGGGCATGGAAAACCTTCCGCAGACCGCCGCCGCAGGCATCGTGGATGGTCAGTGGGTCATCACGAAAGGACTGAACGACTTCCAGACGGTCACCGCACTGGCGACACAGGTATTCGTAGGTGGGCATTTGCGAACTCTCCGGTTCGACTCGGGCGCAAACCAGCATTGAGGATAACCCCCATCATGGCGGGGGCGTAAACTGACTGACATCGTGGAATCAATGGAGTTGGCTCTCGTTGCGGCGGTTGTCGTTTCGTACCTGGTGGGTTCCATCGACTTCGCCATCTTTGTCAGTCGGTTGCACGGGGTTGATATCCGGGCTCATGGAAGCGGCAATCCCGGCGCCGCCAATGTTTTTCGGGTGGTGGGAGTCATCCCCGGGGTGATGGTCCTGGTCGGAGACCTCCTAAAAGGCCTGTTGGCCGCGGTTCTGGGCGCCTGGGCCGCCGGGGTGGCCACTCCCGACCAGGCGGTTGACCTGGTGAACTCCTGGCAGGTGATGCTGGCCGGGGCGGCGGCCGTGATCGGACACTGCTATCCGGTCTTCCACCGGTTCCGGGGAGGCAAGGGAGTTGCCACCATGTTCGGCGCGATGCTGTTCATCATGCCCTTGGTGACCGTGGGGATGGCCCTGGGGTGGGCGGTGGTGGCCAGGGTGGCCAAATTCCCGGCGGCCGGCTCGAATGCCGCGGCATTGGTGTATCTTCCCATCAGCTACTGGCAGGGAATGAGATTCCCGGCCCTCTACTGGTTGTTACTGATCGTGATTTTGATCTTTTACCGTCACCGCTCCAACCTGACCACCTGGAGAGAAAGAAGGTCCGGCGCCCAATGAAGGGCGGCGAGGAGATGATCCCCCTGGCGGCGGCGCGCCGGGAGGTGCTGGCGGCCATGCAGCCGTTGCCGGTGGGAGAGGTTCCCCTGGGTCAGGCGCAAGGGCTGGCGCTGGCTTCCGAGGTGGTGGCGCCCCACCCCGTCCCGCCGTTCGCCAATTCTGCGATGGACGGTTACGCGGTCCGGGTGGCGGACGTGGCGGAACCGCCGGTGGTCCTGAAGATCACCGAAGACCTGCCGGCCGGGCAGGTGGCGACCGGTGCGGTGGAGCCCGGGCGGGTCATCAAGATCATGACCGGTGCGCCCATCCCGGAGGGAACCGAGGCGGTGGTGAAAGTAGAGGACACCGAACCGGCCCCGGGAGGCAAGGTGCGAATCATGGCTTCCGTGAAAGAGGGAACCGCGGTGCGGCCCGCCGGGGGGGATCTGGAGCAGGGGCAGACGGTCATGTCCCCCGGGGTTCGCCTGGGTCCCGTGCACCTGGGGGTACTGGCCACTATCGGGGTCTCGGCGGTCCGGGTGGGGAGAAGGGCCCGTGTGGCGGTGATGTCCACGGGGGACGAACTGTTTCCGGTCGACCACCCTCGCCTGCCACCGGGTGGTATACGGGACTCGAACCGGCCTCTTCTGGTGGGGCTTCTTGAAGACTTGGGGGTGGAGATCATCGATATGGGGATCATCCCCGACCGTGAACAAGTATTGCGGAACGCCTTGTTGGAAGCTGCGCAGACCGCCGATGCCACCGTGACCTCCGGAGGGGTTTCGATGGGGGAGTACGACCTGGTGAAACAGGTGCTGTCGACCCTGGGAGACATCCGGTTGTGGAAGGTGGCGATGCAACCCGCCAAACCTTTCGCATTCGGCCACATCAGGGGGACTCCGCTGTTTGGACTGCCCGGCAATCCCGTCTCCGCCCTGGTGGCTTTCGAACAGTTTGTGCGCCCCTCCCTGCTGAAGATGATGGGATCGGAGGCGGTATATCGTCCCCGGATCCCGGCCCGGGCCGGGCACGTGATGCGGACCAACCCGGCCAAGACGGTGTTCGTGCGGGTGACGCTGGGTCGGGAGGGCGGGCACATGGTGGCCCGCTCTTCGGGCAGTCAGGGTTCCAACGTGCTCTCCGCCGCCGCCCAGGCCATCGGTATGGCGGTGGTGCCCGTCGGAGTGCAACAGATCGGGAAGGGAGAACCGGTGGATGTCGAACTGCTGCGTGCGCCGGAAACCCGCAGCGAAAACGATGTCCCCGATGAGTAATCGGCCCGTGCCGCATCTCAACGAACGGGGGGAGATGCACATGGTGGAAGTGGGAGATAAACCCGAGACGGTCCGCCGGGCGGTTGCCGAGGCCACAGTGGCGCTCAGCCCGTCTGTCAGGCGGGCCATTATGGAGGGAACGGTCCCCAAGGGGGATGTCGGGGCAGTGGCCCGTCTGGCGGGGATCATGGCCGCCAAACAGACCTCGGATCTCATACCCCTCTGCCACCCGCTCCCTCTTTCGGGGGTGGACGTGAAGGTCGACCCTTGTGAGGAGGGAATGGCGATCACCGCCGAGGTTCGAACCACGGCCCGGACCGGGGTGGAGATGGAAGCGATGACGGCCGTGTCAGTGGCTGCCCTGGCTGTCTACGACATGGTCAAAAGCCTGGAGCGGGGGGTGGTGATAGGTCCGGTGCGTTTGTTGACCAAGACGGGTGGCAGGTCGGGGGAGTGGCGCCGGGGAGGGTAGCCCGCCCGAGCCTGGTCGCTATCCGCCGATTCCAGAGCCCTGATGTCCTGATAAGAACAGGTTCGACCACCGCACAAGCTATACTGGCTCTCCGATGGCTGTTCTCATCATCTCCCTGTTTGTCATCGTGGTGGTGTGGGGATGGTATCTGGTTCCCAAGAGGAGCGGGACTCACAAAACCTCCACCCTGAACGTTCGGGGACGAGGATTGCTGACCCGCAGTCAACCCACCCCTTCGGGTGCAACGCCCGTGGGAGCGCCGCCGGTGGAGAAAAGGGGACTCGCGCCGGTCCCCAACACCCGGCAGTCGGGCGCCTTTACCCGTCGACAGAGGGTCAGGGCCGTTTTGGCGGGCGCCGCGGTGGTGTCCTTGGCGGTTGCCCTGTACACCGGTTCGATCAACTGGTGGTGGCTGCACCTGGCGATGGACGGTCTCCTGATCCTCTATTACGGCCTGTCGCTCCAAATGAGGGAGAACCGCGGTGTCCGGATGACCGGTACCGTCTCCCGGTACCGGGAGGAGTCTTCACCGGTGCTCCGCAGGGCGGTGGGTGGCTGAACCACCCGTGGGAAGCCGGAGGGAATTGCTAAACTGCCTTCCCGGCGCGGGGGTGTAGCTCAGCCAGGCAGAGCACTTCGTTCGCAACGAAGGGGCCACGGGTTCAAATCCCGTCACCTCCACCAACAATGGGTTTTGTTTGGTTTCCATTCGTAAGGGTTCCTTCAGTCTCCTGACGTTTCATGTAGCTCTGTTAGCCCAGCTAGACAGGCATATTCTCGGAACACGAGCGGAACGCCTGGTTGTCTGTTGAGGGTTCTTGACATACCACCCGGTTGCTACAAGGAAGCACGAACCAAGGCGCTCGAGTACCGAAGGATCGCCCGTGGGGGCGGCGACCCGACCGCGGGTCGGTCCTCGGTGCCGACCTCCCGAGAAGCAACCGAGAAAGTCATTCAGTTGCATGCTCCCAAGTGGAAGCCAAGAGGCCTCTCCGAGAGGCACTGGCGTTCAACACTGGAAGCGTATGCCTTTCCGAACCTGGGGGATGTGGCGGTCAACCAGATCACCGGCGCAGAGAACAACATCGGATGCGTCCCTCACGGAATGAGGTCATCGTTTCGGGACTGGTGCGGAGAAAGGGGTCTCTCCCGAGAACTTGCCGAGGCAGCTCTAGCTCACACCGTGAAGAGTGTTGAAGGTGCATATGCCCGAAGTGACCTCTTAGCCTGAATCCACGCTTAGCTCGCAGTACGCCTTACCGATACCTCTTGAACGGGTCCCAAGTCTACGAGCCGTCGTCTTGTCTCTTCAGGATGCGCCGGGTGACTTGCAAAGAAGAAAGGTTATGGCTATAATTATCGCGACTAATCTAGCCATATAGTCAAGGGAACGATGAGATGCCGGAAGTTGGAATTAGAGTGTTGCGGGACAATCTGAGTCGCTATATCAGCAGGGTGCGGGAGGGTGAAGAAGTGATCGTCACCGATCACGGTAAGCCGGTGGCCCGAATCGCGCCTCTTGATCAACCGGGCCTGCTGGAGCGACTTATAGCCGAGGGTGTGGTCACGCCTGCACTTGACAGGGAACGTACGTCGCCCGGCAGGCGGATCACACCCGCAGCGCCCGTGTCTCCCCTGATTATCGAAGACCGGCGGTGATCGCCTACTTCGATACCTCGGCGCTGATCCCGCTTCTTATTGATGAGCCTCTGTCCGAAGTCGCGGAGAGTGTCTGGCGCCGGGCATCGTGGGTGGCAAGTGTCCGCATCTCCTACGTTGAAGCTCGTTCTGGCTTGGCGCGAGCCCACCGGATGGGACGCATCTCGCCAACTGAGTTGAGAGAAGCCGTAGAGGCTCTGGAAACGCTTCACCGTCAGTTGCACCAAGTGGAGATCACCGCGGACTTGGCGGAAAGAGCTGGCCGGTTGGCCGAGGAGTTGGCCTTGAGGGCCTATGACGCCATCCAACTCGCGGCAGCGGCGTCCCTGGACATTGATGACCTGGTCGTGGTTACCGGTGATCGGCAACTGGCGACGGCGGCGCAAACTCTGGGCCTTGCTTCCATCTCCGACCCGGGAACGTCGACATGAACCCGGCGAACGAGTCGGCTTTCGAGGCTCACATTGCGGGGTGGCTAGTTGAGCATGGCGGGTACCGGCGGGTCAAGATCGGCAATGTCGGAGGCGAATTCGACTTCGATCGAGCCGCAGGGGTGGACACGGCGGACCTGTTCGAGTTCATTACTGCGACCCAGCTAAGCCTAGATCACCGATGCGGGGTTGGGGTGGTGAGTTTCTCTGGTTTTTGGTGGCTTTGTGGGTGGTTTCGATGACTGTTGTACGGTTTTGGGATGCCGACGGTGAATTGATGGTCCCCCGGTTTTGTGGAGTCAGCTCACTTGGATCAGTGGTGTGACGGTTCGGTTGTTGTAGTGGTTGTTTTCGTATTCGATCGGGGTTCGCATCCCGAGAGCGGTGTGGCGCCGTTGGCGGTTGTGGAAGATTTCTAGGTACTCAAAGATAGCGTTTGCGAGTTCGATACGGGTGGCCAGCGTCTTCGGTCTAGCAGTTCGACTTGCATGCGGGCCCAGAACGATTCCATCATGGCGTTATCGAAGCAATCTCCTACGGTTCCCATCGACGGCACGAGCCCCGATTGGTGGGCTCGCTGGGTGAACGCCCAGGAGGCGAACTGGGTGCCCTGGTCGGAATGTATCACCGTCCCCGGGTGGGGTTGGCGGTTCTCGATAGCCATTCCCAGTGCGGAGGTGACCAGGCTCGAGGTGGCCGTGTTATCGATTGACCAGCCCACCACTCGGCGGCTGAACACGTCCAAGACCACAGCACAGTAGACCCTGCCTTCCCTGGTGGGATGTTCCGTTATATCGGTGAGCCACAGTTGGTCTGGTTCGACACGGACGAAGTTGCGGTCTACCAGGTCAGCCGGGGTGTCCACCGGGCGGGTACGCCGCCTGGGACTTCGGTTTCCGCTGAGGCCAGCCAGGCCGGCTCTTCTCATCAGCATCGCTACCGCGTTGTGTCCCACCGTGATCCGATGGCCAAGCCGCAGTTCGGCATGCACCCGCCGCGCTCCATATGTGCCTCGTGACTGTTGGTGGATCTGATGAATGATGTCGGTCAGCCACGCGTGGCGAATAGTTCGGGCCGACGGCGGACGGGACCGCCAGGCATAGAACCCGGACTCCGACACTCCCAGCACCCGGCAAGCCACCTGGGTAGGCAATCCTTCGGTTCTCATCGTGCGGATCGCCTCGTACCGTCTTTTGGGGACACCACCTTGGCCTTCAGCAACTCTATGGCACGCTTGGTCACGGCCAACTCGGTTTCCAACTCGGTGATCCGGCGGCGCGCGGCCTGCAATTCGGCTTTCTCCACCGAAGTCGGACCCGGCACGAGACCGCGGTCAATCCTGTCCTGACGCCGCCAGTTGTAGATCGTCTGACCCGACACCCCAAGATCCTCCGCCAGCGAAGCTACTGACCTGCCAGCTGCAAGCAGATCCAGCACCCTCCGCCGGAACTCGGGCGGATATCGATAAGGCATGAAGACCCTCCTTTTGGGTCGGTCACACCACCAATTCAAATATCCCGACTCCACAAAAGTGGATCTTCGGAAATTAGTGGGGAGTGGGGAATCCATTGATTGTGGGGGAGGGTCCTCCATAATCGGGTGCTGAAAGCAGTCGCATCTGAAAGGAGGACCCTGTGGAGACTGATGGTAGGCGTATGTGTGAGGTGTTGGTCGGGTTGGGTGACGTGGACTTGGTAGGGGTGGAGGAGCTTTCGGGTGACCGGTTGAGGGTGACGATCAGATCGGGCGCTTTTCGTCCAGTATGCGATGAGTGCGGTGGTGGGGTGTGGTCGAAGGGCTATCGGACGGTGGGGTTGGTGGATTTGCCGGCGTTTGGGCGGCCGGTGCGGTTGCGGTGGCGGAAACGTCGTTGGATGTGTCCTGATGGGGAATGCGGCGTGGGGTCGTTTGTGGAACAGGACGAGTCGGTGGCGCCGGAGCGGGCTTTGTTGACGTCTCGGGCGGGGCGGTGGGTCACTTATCAGGTGGGCCGTTTGGGGCGTACTGTGTCGGAGGTGGCCGCCGAGTTGGGGTGTGATTGGCATACGGTGAACCAGGAGACCGTCCGATGGGGAAAGTCGCTGTTGGAAGCCGACACCGCCCGGTTCGGGCGGGTGGAGGCGGTGGGAGTGGACGAGACCCTGTTCTGGAAGAAGGGCCGGTGGCGTACCAAGCAGTGGTGCACGTCGGTGGTGGATGTCGGTGGGTGTCAGTTGTTGGACATAGTGCCTGGTAGAACCGTAAAAAGCGCGGCTGGTTGGTTCCGGAACCAACCAGCGGGGTGGCGTGAGGCGATCAAGTGGGCGGTGTTGGACTTGTCCGGCCCTTATCAGGTGGCCTACGACCAGGTGTTGCCCCACGCCTTTCAGGTGGCTGACCCGTTTCATGTCATCAGGTTGGCTAACCGCACCGTCGATCAGGTCCGATGCCGGGTGCAGAACGAGACACTGGGACACCGGGGACGCAAACGCGACCCGCTGTATCGCATACGACGGCTTTTGATAATGGCCCATGAAAGGATCGACAGCCACGGCGAATCCCGCCTCCGGGGCTTGTTACGGGCTGGTGACCCCTACGGAGAGGTACGGGATGCCTGGTCGGCTAAGGAAAGCGTCCGGGACATCTACCAGATCGGAGACCCACAACTGGCTTGGGAGTTCACCCAGCAGCTGGCCTCGGATCTGCAGGACCGGTCACTCCCTCCAGAGGTGAACCGCCTGGGACGGACCATCAGCAGGTGGGCCACCCAGATCACCAACTGGCATCACTCGAAAGTGACGAACGGACCCACCGAGGGACTGAACAACCTGATCAAACGGATCAAACGAGCAGCATTCGGTTTTCGGAACTTCGACAACTACCGAATCCGAGCACTCCTCTACGCCGGAAAACCCAACTGGAAACTCCTCGCAACCATCACTCCCCACTAATTTCCGAAGTACCACAAAAGTGGGGGCACACCTAAGTCTCCACCAAAGCGGGGCATCCTCACTGGCCGCTGTCGTAGAGATCGGCGAACCGCCCCAGCGTCTGGTTGGCCTCATCGAGGTCGTCGGCTTCATACAGTTGGTAGAGTTCCTGGAGAACGTCCCAAGCGGTGCGTAGGCGGGGATGAGCGTCGAATAGGGTCTGTCAACATCCGTCTTATTGTTAAAGCGCATGTCCGTGACCCGAAGGACCTTCACCCCATCCCGCAGACCCCGCCTTACCTCAAGAGGGTGGGACCGTCGGCCCGGTAGGGACTTGATCCACATCGCTGCGTTCGTCGCCGTCCTCTCGATAACCCTTGCGGTGTTGGCGCCCCCCTTCCCGGCGGACGCGCAGATGGACGGTTTCTCGGATGTGGATGAGGCAGGGGCTCATACCCCGTCGATTCAAGCATAGGGCGCCGGAGGGATCGACATCCTCGCCGGTACCGATTGCGCCGATGGTCGCTTCTGCCCCGATGATGAACT
The DNA here is from genome assembly GCA_965220995.1 of Acidimicrobiia bacterium. GTDB lineage: Bacteria > Actinomycetota > Acidimicrobiia > Spongiisociales > ZC4RG35 > Bin76. The sequence goes on from CBDCRL010000004.1 coordinate 404,048, forward strand.
CTCAAGATGGACGATGGCTGTCTGGCTTGTACGCGTCCTTGACGGAGGTGACCCGGATCCGTCCGGGGTCTCCCGCTTTACGGACGTTGGCGCGGATGGGTGGTGGGCGCCGTTCACCGACCGTTTGGCTGATCTCGGAGTTACCGCCGGTTGCCGAGCCGACCCGCCGGGCTATTGTCCACACCGTCCGGTAACCCGCGGACAGATGGCTAGTTTTCTGTCCAGGGCGTTCGATTTGCCGGATGGGCCTTCAGCCAGTTTCTCGGATGTCGCAGGCACTACTCATGCCAGCGCGATTTCCCGGCTTGCCGCGGCGGGCATAACGGTTGGAGCCGGACAGGGTCGCTACTACCCTGATCGACCAGTCACGCGTGGGCAAGCGGCGACTTTCCTGGCCCGCGCAATGCATCTGGTACCGCCTGCCGACTTCACCCGATCAACAGGCGACAATCTGCTGTTCTATATTCATCGCGATGTGACTGTCGAGGCCGGATTCAATCGTCCCGGTCGCATCTGGACTACGACGCCCGGTGGAATCAGGCGGCTGGTTACCAGTCAGTTTTCTCTCGAAGACGTCCAGGCTTCACCTGACGGCAAATGGGTCGCCTACAACGGGTTTCCATCCAACTACGGTGAATTGTTGAATATAGATACCGGCGAGACACGCTCGATTGGCTCTTGGGATCCCGAATACCAAGCAAAGTGGGGGTTCTTTCAGGACACCCGTGATCACCTCTGGTCACCCGACAGCAGCTATCTCGTATACGAACAACAAGACTCCATCTGGATAGAGTCGGTCGAGGGTAAGAACAGGCGGATGGTATCCACGACGCGTAATTCGCGTGATATCTATTTCTCGTCCGACAGCAGGTACGTAATGAACAGTCGAAACACAACATGGGTCGATGAACGATCCCTATATCAATTTGACATTTTCGACATCCCGACCGGTGACATCACGACGTTTGAAGGTCGGCAGCCACATCTCGGTCCCGAAAGTAGTCGTGTTGCATACTTTATAGTGACAGAGCCTGAAGTGATGTGGATAATGAACGCGGACGGAACCAATCGACAGAGGTTCCCCCACCTCATCGGCCGCTTAGGAGAATGGTCACCCGATGGTTCCCTGCTCGCGTTCAGGCCCAAGGACCATCGCAATTGGGTGGTCGCCACCCGCGACGGTGAGATCATCAGTTCGATACCTCGCTCGAGCGCTTGTGAGGCCGTGCGATGGGATGGAAACAGTCGATTGATCCTGCATTACCCGCGTTATCTTGAATACCTGGACGTGGGGGATCATCAGTCTCAGGTTATTGAGGATATCCCGGCAAGAGTCGTGTGGTCCGACGACCATAGCCGGATCGCCTATATATCGGGGGATGATTCCTTCCGAGGTTCGCTCTGGGTTATCGATAGTGATGGAGCCAATCGCCGGAAACTTGTTGATCTTGCTGACTTGAGTGATTCGTTCACAATGACATCAGGTACTCTCAATTGGCCGTGGAATTGGTTAAAAAACATCAGATGGTCTACCGATAACCAATACATCGCATTTGTTCTCAGTAGGCAAACTGAGGAACCTGCTACCTTCAACGAGAATAAGATAACGGTTCCTCCTGATACCAAGAAAGCCTATGATTCGCTCTGGATAGTTGATACCCAGAGCGGCGCCTATTGGAGGGTCATAGAAAAGGAGAGGATATACGGTCCACGTTGGGCGGCCGTTGAAATCCACGAGTGGACAATGAGATAAGCGGGTCAGCGGAAAGGACGACGACCTTCCAGAGTTATCGGACAGCGAGTACATCATCCTGATGAGTCTCGGTCACATGCCGACCATGGCCGGATCTCACCGACTCCCCGGTGGGCGCCGTCGGGAGGAATACCCGGAAAGTAGAGCCCTCCCCGAGCCGGCTTTCAACATCGACCCGGCCACCATGCGTCTCGGCGACATGTTTGACCAGCGCCAGCCCGAGTCCCGTCCCTGCGACGGCGCCGGTAGGTCGTGAACGGGCCCGATCCACCTGATAGAACCGTTCGAATATCCGGGACAGGTCAGCGGCCGGAATCCCGGCGCCGGTGTCGCTGACCTCCACGACGGCCTCTCGTCACGCGAAAAGACCGTCGCCTCTACTCGGCCGGTGTCGGGCGTGTGCCGAACGGCGTTCTCCAGCAGGTTGCGAAACGCAAGTGCCAGATCGGATACGACGCCGATCACCGGAGCGGGAGCGGCGGCGTAGAAACCAACCGGCGGGGCCGACGAACTGAACCTCTCGGCTTCATCCTCCAGGACCGCCGCCAGGTCGAGAGGCGCGGGCTCCGGGATGGCAGACTCGAGGCGTGAGAGGGCCAGTAAATCGAGTGGAGTCGGGATTCGTCGATCGTGGTGCCCAAGTCCCGGCCGGCACGTGTTCATGACCCGGTTGGGGCATTGTTCGGGGCGTTGCGGCTCCGTCCGATCGTTCTGTTGCCCCGCCGGCCTGACTCTGAGGGCCAGGTCGAGCGGACAATCGGATATTTGGAGGGCTCGTTCCTGCCGCTGCGTAAGTTCGACTCGATTGATGATCTCCAAGCCCAACATGACCTCTGGGCCCGAGACGTAGCATTCGAGCGTCACCACCGCAGAGTCGGGGGGAAGGTCGCCAACGCCTGGGCTGCGGAGAAGAACTTCCTGTATGCGTTGCCTGATCCGCTGCCCGACACCGATCGGCGCACCGAGGTGCGGGTGAGTAGGGATGGTTTCTGCCGTATTGGCGATGTTGACTACTCGGCACCGCCCGAGTTGGCAGGAAGGCGGGTCGGAGTTCGCGCCTCCCACCGGGAGATAGTGATCCATGTCGACGGCCGCGAGGTTGCCCGCCACCGGCGCAGCTATCCCTGCTGATGTTGTCCTCGATCCTGCCCATGCTCGGCTGCTGCGCCTTGCCCGCCAGGCGCGGACCCGTCTGTCGGCCGCTGACGCGGACATTCCCGAAGTGGATTTGGCCTGCTACGACGCTCTCATCGAGGAGGCCTGCTGATGGGTGGTCTCACCACCGAAGTGGCGTTCCTCTCCCGAGCCCTCCGAATGCCCCGCATCCGCCGAGTCGCTCCAGATATGGCTAAGACAGCCCGCGCCGAGGGGTGGGATCCCCTCGAGTTGTTGGTCAAGGTCCTCGCCGAGGAAGTGGCCGCCCGCGAAACCCATGGAGGCGAGAACCGCATCCGCGCGGCAAGGTTCCCCCAAATCAAGACGCTCGACGATTTCGACTTCGCTCACCAACGTTCGGTGTCCCGAGCCCAGATCTCCCACCTCCACCAGCTCGACTTCGTCCGAGAAGCCCACAACGTCATCTTTCTGGGCCCACCGGGCACAGGCAAAACACACCTATCCATCGCCCTCGGAGTCCACCCAACCCCGCCGCGGCTAATCGAGTTGCGTTCGCTACCGCGACTCAGTGGGTCACCCGCCTCTCCGAAGCGAAAACACAGGGCCGGCTCACCGACGAACTCGATCGGCTCGCCCGGATTCCCCTCATCATCATCGACGAAGTCGGATGTGCGCCACGAGGCGCTGTTGGATCGTGCGGGTTGAGAGGCCCGCCGCCGGTTGTCGCAGCGACCGGTTGAAGCTGAGGGCAGGCCAATCCCCGGGTCGGGGGTGAGGCTGGGAGCAGCCCTGACAACGTAGGGACGGGTCGGCACCACCAGACGGCTCGTGCCCGCTAGCAAGGACAGAAAGGTGTAAGGAAACTGAATCAGCGGTTGAAGCCCCGTGAGTCGTCAGCGACCTGTCGAACCTGGTGGATGGGTCGCTCTGCGGTAGTGGAGGGCGCCCTATCCGATGGCCCCTCCTCCCCGCCTGGCCCTATCCCATGGCGAGGTGGGGGCCCGTCCCGAAACTGCGATCCGAGGGGCGGGCGACGCCGTCGGGGTATAGCTGGACGCCTCTTCTGTGATAGCGAACAACAGTGAACGTGGGAAACGACCAGGTGTTGCCCTCCCCGCCGTGCAGCCAGCACGGAGGCGGGCAGGCGCGACGCCCGCTACCGACGCCGGGTCGTGGCGGAGCCGCCGTAGTACTCCGGGATCGGGAAAGCCGGTCACATGGGGAAGGGCGGCAGCGTGTGAGCAGCAGCCATTGTGGCGAGGAGGACGCTGTTGAATAACGGCGCTCCGTGGCCCCCACCCGAAAGGGCACGGGTCCGGGTACTCGACCATCAACGCAAGCTGTATCGATGGGCGCGGGCCGAGCCGGGTCGCCGGTTCGGTGACGTGTTCAACTTGGTGAGGCTGCGCGATTTCGTGGGTTTTGGGTGCTGTAGCCGGTGTTGGGGGTCATCTTACGAGGATGCCGCGGGCTGCGTAGTTGTTGGGGTTGGTGAATCCGTGGGCGACGCGGCGTAGGACTTGTAGGAGGTTGTTGATGCCCTCGATAGAGTTCTCTTTGAGGAGCAAGCCGTAGCAATAGCTGACCTGCGCCGACCTTACGCCCTAATGGGGCAGAAGCGTGGTCTGGTCTGGAGCCGTTTATGGATTCAAGGAGAGGTCGGGCCCTTCCCGCTGCTCCCGGTCTTGGCCGGTGTAGAGGTCGCGATGGGCGATCACCTGTTCAATGTATGACACCTTCTTCCGAACCGGAGTGGCGGCGCCCAGGCCCGGCGGAAACTGATTCGCGGCGTAGAGCGCCACGCTGCAGGCCGCTAGAGCGATCTCCCTGAACACCTCGTCCGTGGGCGTGACCATCCGTTCGTAACGGCCTGTTGCTGCCACCTCTGAAGATTCTCGACTCCCACCGGCGCCAGACGCTTTTCGATCTCGCTTCGGTGCGGTTCGGGGAGTTGCGAAAGAAGCTTGCCTATGTCATGACCCCACGGCCGAGCCTCCGCCGTAACCGAAACGTGGATCAGAGACTTAACCGCGGTCTCCACTGCAAGGCGCCCCGCCGCGCAACCCAGGGCGAGCCTCTGTTCGTAAACCGCCGAACGCCTCCATCTCCTGGCCGGTCTGTTCCATGAGCCGCTGATAATCGCTGGGCGCCAAGTTGTTCTGGATACCCACCAGGGCGTTCCCCACCTGTCCCAGCCGCTCCAGTGCTTCTTCGCAGTCGCTTGCCGGCATGACCATCTCCTTGTCCCAATCGACGTCTCCAGCTTCCCTGTCCACCAGCAACAGCGCCTGGCCCCGCACCCGGTTCTCAAACGAGGTGACCACCCGCTCGGTACGCATCTTCCACTCCGGACGATCAGTCAGATGAACATCCACCGAACAGCCCACCTCGGCGCCCGCCAAACGCTCCAGTTCCGTGGTCAAGTCCTCCCGGAGGGCGTAATCGAGATCGTCGAAAATCACCATCAAATCAATGTCGCTGTGACGGTCAGCCTCGCCCCGGGCCACCGATCCGAACAACAAGACTCGCCCCGCGCCCGCATGAGCCACCACCTTCGCAGCCTGCTCCGCAGCCGCCAAAGTGGGAACAAGACCTGTATCAGCAACTCTCATCGCATTTGCTCCGTTCCCGACGCCCTGAACGAACAGTTTCCCAACTTGACCAACCGTCCCTCCACCCTTCATCGTACCGATGAGATTCTCTTGGTTGAGTGAGTGTTTGGGTTGCTGTTCCAGCCGCCGGTTCATGTTGGCGGAGGTCGTTTCCGGCGCTTGTCTGAGTTGGGGTGGTTCAATCTGCCCGAAGGTCAGGATCCCAAGAAAGAGGACAGGGCCGTGGTTTGTTTGCTTCTCAATAGCACATAGGCGCGGAGGCGTTCGAGGGCCTGGTCCGTGGCTTTTCGGGCCTCGGGCAGGTCGGCTTCCGACAGAAAAGCCGTGACCTGGTCGGCCACCTGTGGGTGGGAGAGCAGGTGGACGCTGTCCACCAGGTACCTCACGGTCATGGGCGGGGTGTATGACACCAGATCGGTCCACACCTGCTGTGCCCTGGCCCAGGCGTAGGGGCCGGTGCGCTTGCGCCGGAAGAGCCAACCCACCACCCAGGCGGCGTCCTGGTTGCGAATGGTGCGGTCCAGAACAGCTTCCAGGATGGCGTCCACCGCCCCCTCGGTTTCCACGAAAGTGAGAGAGCGCAGCAATCGCAGCTTCTCCTGCGGCGAGTCCTGGTCTTGATAGAGGGAAAACAGCCGTTCATAGGTCGAGTCGTCGCCCACCGAAGCCACTGTGAACAAACAGGCTTCCGCAACTTCGGGATCGACCTGGCGGGGATCGGCCAGCCACCGTTCGAACCACTGCCGGGAGCGGGCCACATAGTCGGGGTGACGAGCCAGTCGTGCGGCGTTCGAAAGGGCCAGGCCGCGCAGTTGGCGATCCAGGTCGGAGTCGTCGGGGTCCGGGCTCCAGCCCAGCCGGGCGAGGGTGGGGTTCAGCAACTCCATCACCAGGGCCGAAAACCGGGCCTGATCGGCCTCTGCCACCAGATGATGATGCATGGCGCCCAGCCCTCCCAGCACGGCCGACCAGATGACGAACTCTGTTTCTCTCCGGTAGGCGGCAGCCATCCCCAGGTAAGAGGAGGCCGGCAGCATCCCGCTTTCGACCAGTGCCCAGGCGTCGTCGATCAGGCAGTAGCGCTCCAGATCGTCAAGGTGTGGCAATCGGGTCAGCAGCGCCTCCCGAAGGCCATCCGAATAGGCCACGCGATAGAACCCGTGGCCGCCGGCGTTGGCGGTGATCCAGTTCGGTGGACCGTCCAATGGCACGGTGGAATGTCGGTCGGTCAGCAACGTCTTCACATAGAAATCCCCGTCGTCCGTCTCTCCGCGTAGCTGAGCGGGGATCTGCCACCGGGTGGGGTCGTCGTCGGGAATCTTCAGATGGCGGCGCTGGGTTATCTCCACCCTCTCGCCGCTCTCACCGACCTCCAGCAACGGGTATCCCCCCTGGAGTATCCACGTGTCCATGATCTCGCCCACCGGCTGCCCCGAAGCCCGGTCGAGACTCTCCCAGAGATCGGCAGTGTCGGTGTTCCCGTAGGAGTGGGAGCGCAAATAGGCGCCCACCCCGGCCCTGAAAGTCTCCTCTCCCAGGAACTGTTCCACCATCCGAAGCGCGGCGGAGCCTTTTCCGTAGGTGAGGGCGTCGAACATCTCGTGGGCCTCGGCCGGAGACCTGACTTCGAATTCCACCGGTCGGGTGGTGACCAGACAGTCCACCCCATAGGCCCAGGGCCTTTCCAACCCGGCGAAGGCCAGCCAGCGTTTCCATTCGGGTCGCATGGCGTCGGCCGCTTTCATTTCCATGAAGGAGGCAAACGCCTCGTTGAGCCAGATGCCGTTCCACCATCTCATGGTGACCAGGTCCCCGAACCACATGTGCGCCAATTCGTGGGCTATCACATCCAGAATTCGGCCGAGTTCGGCGGTGGTGGCCACTTGCGGATCGGTGAGCAGCGCGGTCTCCCGATAGATGATGCACCCCAGGTTTTCCATGGCGCCGAATGCGAAGTCGGGCACCGCCAGGTGATCGATTTTCTCTCCGGGGTACCGAATGCCGTAATAGGAACGGAAATACCGCAGGCAGAACACGGCGGCATCCAGGGCATAGTCGGTCAGGTGAAGCTTTCCTCGCGGGGCGACGATCCGCACTGCCACCCCGTCCACATCCACCGGGGCGGTGGCCTCGAAGTCGCCGATCACCATGGCCACAAGGTAGGTGGACATGGGGATCGTGTCGGCAAAAGTGACCGCCACCCTCCCCGGCCCGGCCGGGGTGCGGCTGATGGCTGGACCATTGGAGAAAACAGCCAGGTGCTCGGGCGCCACCAGGGTTACTCCGAACACGGCTTTGAGGTCGGGTTCATCCCAGCAGGGGAAGGCTCGCCGGGCGTCGGTGGCCTCGAATTGGGTGGTGGCGATCACCTGCTCGGCGCCGTCCACATCGGTGAAGGTGGACCGATAGAAACCGTGCAGTTGATCGTTGAGTATCCCGGTGAACTCCATGTGCAGCACCGCCTCGCCTGCCGGGCACACCCTGCCCAAGACGATGACCGCTCGTTGAAGTTCAGGCTGAAGGTGAATCTTGCCCAGCAACCGGTTCCCGTCGGCGGCCACCAGGACCGCCTGGCTGATTTCCAGTTCGGCGGCATTGAGCACCAGTTCTTCGACCGGTTCGGTGATTTCAAGCTGAATCTCCACCTTCCCCGCAAAGGTGAACTGGTCAAGGTCCGGCTCCATCCGCAGGTCATAGCGGCGGGGTATCGCCGAGCGGGGGAGTCGATGGGGGTCGGGAGGGTCGTTCACCGTGGCGGTCGGGGATTGGGGGAAGACCAGTCGGTGTGGAAGGAATCGGTGGGAGGCCGGTCGATTCTCTGATAGGTGTGCGCGCCGAAATAATCTCGCTGGGCAGCCACCAGGTTGGCGGGAAGCCGGGCGGATCGGTAGCCGTCGTAGAAGGCCAGGGCGCTGGAGTAGCCCGGGGTGGGCAGGCCGGCCAACGCCGCCTTGGCCGCTATCAGCCGCCATCCCTCGGAGGCCCCGGCCAAAGCCTGGGTGAAATGGTCATGGAGCAGCAGGTTGGCAGGAGGCGGATCGGAGCGGAAGGCGGAAATGACCTCCTCCAGAAGCCGAGCCCGAATGATGCACCCGTTTCTCCACACCTCGGCGATGCGGGCCAAATCAAGCCTCCAACCGAATTCCTGGGAGGCGGCGGCCAGCACCATGAAACCTTGGGCGTAGGAAACGATTTTGGAGGCGTAGAGCGCATCATGGATCCAGCCGGCCAACCGGGCACGGTCTCCGCTCAGGGTGGGACTTGGGGGGCCGTGCAGCACATCGGCGGCCGCCACCCGTTCGGTCTTGAGAGCCGAGACGGCCCGGGCCATCACGGCTTCAGCCACCAGAGTCATGGGCTGGCCGACATCGAGCGCCACCTTCACGGTGTCGCGGCCGGTGCCCTTCTGGGAAGCCTGGTCCAGTATCTTGTCCAACAAGGGTTGGCCGTCGTCGTCCCGGCGGGCCAGGATCTCGGCGGTTATGTCCACCAGGTAGGAATCCAGCGGACCGCTCCGCCACCGGTTGAACAATTCACTCATCTCCGGATGGGTCATGCCGGCGGCACTCAGCAGGTGGAAGGCCTCGGCCAAAAGCTGCATGTCTCCGTATTCGATCCCGTTGTGGACCATCTTGACAAAGTGGCCCGCACCCCCCCGGCCGAGCAGGTCACAACATGGGGTTCCGTCCTCCAGTTTGGCGGAGATGGCGGTGAGCGGGCCTCGGACAAGGCCCCATGCCTCGGGATCGCCTCCCACCATTATCGAGGGTCCGTGTCGCGCGCCTTCCTCTCCGCCCGACACGCCCACTCCCAGAAAATGCACTCCCCGGGCCTCGGCCTGAGCCTGGCGTCGCTCGGTGTCGCGAAAAAAGGAGTTTCCCAGGTCGGCGATGACATCGCCGGGGTCCAGCAGGGGCAGAAGGCGCTTTTGGAAAATGTCGACCGGCGCTCCGGCCTTCACCAGCATCAGGATCTTGCGCGGTCGCTCCAGCAGGGCCACCAGGTCTTCAAGGGTGTCGGCGCCCCGCACCGAAAGCCCATCAGCCGCCGATGACAAGAAGCGATGGGTGGTGGAGACGGTGCGGTTGTGGACCGCCACCCCAAAGCCGTGGTCCACCAGGTTGAGCACCAGGTTCTGTCCCATGACGGCCAGGCCGATCAGCCCGATGTCCATGCCTTTTTCCTCGACCACTCGCGGCTAGGGTAACGGCCCGCGGCGCCTTCGCCGCGCCATGTACCCCGGACAACCGGACACGGCGGGGCCTCGGTGGAGTATCTTTTCTTGGAACATGCGCTGGTCCAGGTTGTTCATACCCACATTGCGGGATGATCCCGCCGGCGCCGAGGCGGCCAGCCACCGCCTGCTGCTGCGGGGGGGATTCGTCCGGCAACTGTCCTCGGGGCACTACTCCATCCTGCCTTTGGGCCAGAGGGTCAGGGACAGGGTGGACCGGATAATCCGGGAGGAAATGGACCGGATCGGAGGACAGCACCTTCACCTGCCGGCCCTCCATCCGGCCGAGGTGTGGAAGAAGTCAGGCCGGTGGGAGGCAATGGGCGAAGAGATGTTTCGCCTGGAGGATCGCAAGGGGATGGAGCATTGCCTGGGGATGACCCACGAAGAGGTGATCGCCATTTTGGCCGGGGAAGTGTTCTCCTACCGGGACCTGCCGCAAATCTGGTACCAGATCCAGACCAAGTTCCGTGATGAGCCCCGTCCCAAGTCGGGGGTCCTGCGGGTGAGGGAGTTCACCATGAAGGACTCCTATTCCCTGGATGTTGATCAGGCGGGACTGGATGCCGCTTTCGACCTGCATCACGGGGCGTACCGGAAGATCTTTCGGCGGTGCGGACTCGAGGCGCTGGACGTGGCGGCCTCCTCGGGTGCGATGGGAGGCTCCGAATCGGTGGAGTTCATGGTTCGCAGTCCGGCGGGGGAGGACTGGATCGTCACCTGTGACTGCTGTGACTACCGGGCCAATCTGGAACGGGCGACCTCGTCGATTCCGGCGGTCGACGACGGTGATCCACAGGGCGAGACGGAACTGTTGGCCACCCCGGGGATCCGCACCATCCGCGCCCTGGCGGAGGCCCATCCCCAACGCGCCTCCCCCCACCGACAGATCAAGACGCTGGTCTACTTGGTGGAATCGGAGATCACCCTGGTGCTCTTGCGGGGAGATCACGAGTTGGTGGAGCAGAAACTGGTTGACCTACTGGGGGTTGCCAATTTGCGACCGGCCGCCGGGTCGGAAATGCGAGCCGCCCTGGGCGCCGATCCGGGAAGCCTGGGCGCCGTGGAGGTGACTCATTTGCCGATCATCGCCGACCGGGCGCTGTTGGGCCGGCGCAACCTGGTGACCGGCGCCAACCGCGACGACTGGCACTTGACGGGGGTGGACGTCGAAAGAGACATCGCGGTGGGGCGGTGGGCAGACCTGCGGGGGATCGCCGCCGGAGAAAAATGCCCCGAAGGCGGGGGAGTGTTGGAAGTGTGGCGGGGAATCGAGGTGGGGCACATCTTCAAGCTGGGGGATCGGTACGCGGCAGCGATGGGCGCCATGGTCCAGAACCGAGACGGCGATTTCAACCCCATCGTCATGGGGTCCTACGGCATCGGGGTGGAACGCACCATGGCTGCGGTGGCGGAGTTCTCCCACGATCAACGTGGTCTGGTGTGGCCGATGTCGGTGGCGCCGTACCAGGTGGTGGTGACCGTTCTCCGAGCGGACGATCCTTCCACCATGGCCGCGGGAGAAGAGATCTACCACCGGCTTCGTTCCGCCGGCGTAGAGGCGCTGCTGGATGATCGACGCCTCCGCCCGGGGGTGAAGTTCACCGATTCGGAGTTGATCGGAATCCCCTATCGGATAACAGTGGGGCCTCGGAGTCTGGGATCCGGTGAGGTGGAACTCACCACCCGCCGGGATCTCGCAACCGTCAAGGTCCCCCTGGAGCAGGCCGCCGATCAAGCAGCCGCACAGGTTGCCGCCGATCTGAAACAGTTGGGGTGAGCGGACGCTCTCAGGCGAATCTTCCGGCTCCGGCATAGATCACCATCTCCTCATCCCGGACGAAGCCGGCCAGGGTGACTCCCACATCCTCGGCCAGATCAGCGGCCAGGGAAGAGGCCGCCGAGATTCCCGCCACCACCGGAATCCCGGCCACCGCCGCCTTCTGCACAATCTCAAAAGAGGTCCTGCCCGAAACCATCAGGATCACTTCGCCGGGAGGCCATCTCTTCCGGGACAGGCCCCCCACCGCTTTGTCCACCGCGTTGTGACGACCCACGTCCTCGGCGAACGCCAGCAGCATCCCCCGGGCGTCGAACAGGCCCGCGGCGTGGGATCCCCCGGTGGCCGCAAAGGATGCCTGGGCCTCCCGGAGGCGATCGGGAAGCGAGGTGATCATCTCCCTGGTGAGTTCCGGTCCCGTCGGCAGGAGACTGGCGGCGATCAGCACCGCGTCGATGGAGGCTTTGCCGCACACCCCACATGACGAAGAGGTATAGGTGTTGCGTCGGAATTGCTCCGGGTCGATCCTGACCCCCTTCCGCAGTTCCAACTCGTAGCGGTCGCCCGGGCCGATCGAACGCACCGACGCCACTTGCCCCGGGCCGTCCACTATGCCCTCGGTTATGGCGAATCCCAGCGCCAGGTCTGCTTCCTGCCCGGGGGTCCGCATGAGCACCGCAATGGGCACACCCCCCAGCCTGATCTCCATCGGCGACTCCTCCACCAGGCTGTCCTCCACTTGATGACTGAGCAAAGGGCCCACCTTGAGCACCCGGCGTCTGCTGTGGATAGACATGTGGCGCCCAACAATAGAGGGTCGAAAAGGGGTTTTGGTTTCGCCTGCTCCCCTGCGACAATTGGGATTCATGCGAGTACACAATTTCGGGGCCGGCCCCTGCACCCTTCCCCTGGCCCTGTTGGAGGAGGCCCGGGCGGAGTTCCTCGATTACGCCGGGAGCGGGATGTCGGTGATAGAACTCAGCCACCGTTCACCCTGGTACACGGACATCCATCAGGAGGCTCTTGGTCTGGCCCGGGAGGTCGCCGGGGCTCCCGACGACTTCGAGGTACTGGTGATAGCCGGAGGGGCCACCATGCAATTCGCCATGATTCCCCTCAATCTGTTGGCCGGCGGACGTGACCGCGGCGCCTACGTGGTGGCCGGATCGTGGGGAAGGCTGGCGATGGAAGACGCGCAGCGCTGGGGGGAGGCGTATTGCGCATGGAGCGGGGAGGAGCGCCGGTTTCGCCGGATGCCCCGATCAGACGAGATTGATTTGACCCCCGGCGCCAGGTACCTCCATGTCACTTCCAACGAGACCATCGGAGGCATCCGGATGGTGGAGACCCCCCGGGTTGACACCCCGCTGGTTTGGGATATTTCCTCTGATTTTCTGACCCGGCCGATCGACTGGGACCAATCCGATCTGGTGTACGGAGGAGTGCAGAAGAACCTGGCCCCGGCCGGAATGGCGCTGGTGTTCGTGCGCCGGTCGGCATTGGAGGATGCCCCCTCCCGGCTTCCCCGATTCCTCGACTATCGCTGGTATGCCGAAAAGGACTCGGTGGGCAACACCCCGCCGGTGTTCCCCATCTACATGATGGGCAAAATGCTCAAGCTGATCCGCGACTCGGGTGGAGTGGCCGACTTGCAGCAACGCACCGCCCAAAAAGCCCGGATGATCTACCAGGTGATCGACCGCAGCGACGGATTCTACTCCAATCCCGTGGAGAGGCGTTACCGGTCGCACACCAATGTCGTGTTCCGGCTTCCCACCGCCCGGGCCGAGTCGAGGTTCCTGGAGACCGCCGCGGGGGCGGGCCTGGTGGGCTTGAAGGGCCATAAATCGGTGGGAGGTTGCCGAGCCAGTCTGTACGCGGGACTGGAGCAGGAAAGCGCCGCCCGACTGGCCTCCTTCATGGAGGATTTTCGAGCGAACCACACCTGAACGGGAGGCGTGATTCTCTCGGCGGGGAGAGGGCCGCCGGTCGGCTAGACTTAGGCGCCGGAAGGAGAAGCGTTCCCGTAATGAGCAACACCGACACTTTGCCGAAGACCACCGCGGCGGGCCGACTGCGCGAGTTGATGGGCCCCTATCTTGCCGCCGAGGGTTTGGAGTTGGACGACTTGCAGTGGTCGGGACACGGTGGCGCCCGGGTGCTGCGGGTGGTGGTGGACCAGGATGGAGGGGTTGGCCTGGACCGGTTGGCGGAGACCTCTCGGAGACTTTCCAGATTGCTGGACACCGACGCCGACCTGCGCGGCCCCTACCGCCTGGAGGTCACTTCTCCCGGGCTGGAGCGCCCTCTGCGCACCCCGCGCCACTTTCAGAAGTCGGTGGATCGGGACGTGGTGATCAAGATTCGCACCCACCAGGGCGCCGAGAGCATCCGGGGTCGGCTCAGATCAGCGTCGGGCGAGGGATGCGAGGTGACCGCCAACGGCGACCTGCGGCAGATCCCCTACGACATCATTTCCTCGGCCCGGACCGTGTTCCGGTGGCAGCGCAAACCCAAACCCGGAAAGAGCAGGGTCCGTTCATGAAGATCGATGGCGACGTCCTGGATGCCTTGGAACTGTTGGAACGGGAAAGGGGCGTCCCGGTTGAAACGATTCTGGATGCCCTGGCCAACGCCTTGGTTTCCGCCTACAAACGCACCTCCGGACGAGCGGAGGAAGCCCGGGTAACGATCGATCCCGATTCCGGGGATATCCGGGTGTTCGGTCAGATCCTTGACGACGAGGGCGCGGTGGTCAGGGAGTGGGAGGAAAAATCCCAGGAGTTCGGGCGGATCGCCGCCCAGACCGCCAAACAGGTCATCGCCCAAAGGCTGCGGATCGCCAAGCGGGAGCAGATATTCGCGGCATACGCCGGGCGGGAAGGGGATCTGGTTACCGGGATCGTCCAGCAGGTGGATGGACGGTACGTCATTTTCGACCTGGGCAATGCGGAGGCCCTCATGCCGGCTTCGGAGCGGATTCCCCATCAGATGCTGGATCGGGGCAACCGGGCCAAGGCCCTCATTTTGGAGGTCAAGAACGAACCGAAGGGGCCGCAGATCATTCTCAGCCGTTCACATCCGGATCTGGTGCGGCGGCTACTGGAATTGGAGGTACCCGAACTGGTCGAGGGAGTGGTGGAGATCGTGGCGATCGCCCGGGAACCCGGCCACCGCACCAAGATTGCGGTCATCTCCAACGATCCCAACGTCGATCCCCGGGGCGCCTGCGTGGGAGCCCGCGGTTCCCGAGTCCAGCAGGTGGTCAAGGAGTTGCGCAACGAGAAGGTGGACGTTGTCCAGTATCAAGAAGATGTCGCCGCCTTTATCGCCGATGCGCTGGGACCGGCCCGGATACGTGAAGTGAGAATCAACGAAGAGGAAAAGAGCGCGGAAGTAATCGTCTCTGAACACCAACTGTCGCTGGCGATCGGCAAGGAGGGCCAGAATGCCCGGTTGGCCGCCCGTCTCACCGGCTATCGAATCGACATCCGCTCTGACGACCCCTCTTCCACCGCGCGGGTCAATCCTGCCGCGCCGCACTTGCGACCCCGCACGCCCGCCAGGGCGCGGCCGGGGCCCGGAGTCGGATCCACAGCCCCCAAGCCTGATACCCAAGCCGCCGCCTCCTAGGCGTCGGGTCCGCTCGGGTGCGCGATGAATAGGGTCAGGATTTACCAGATCGCCCGTGACCTGGGTCTGACCACCCAGGAGGTTCTTCACCAGGCGACCGCCATCGGATTGGTCGTAAAGGCCGCGTCGTCCACCATCTCCCGGGAGGAAGCCGAACTGGTGCGTTTCGCCCTGGTGGGCGAGGAGGAACAGGAAGCCCCGCCCGCACCGCCGCCCGAACCCCGGCCTGAACCGTCGCCGCCGCCTCCCGAGCCGGAGCCCGCCGATGAACCTCAGCCGGAGGAAGCGGAGGAGGAGTCGTCCCCGGACGAGGATGAGGGCGGCGTCCGAGTGGCTGAAGTGCTCAGCTCCAGCCTGGTCCTCGAATACGCTGAAGCAATCGGCGTTTCCCTTAACGAGGTGGTTGCCGCCCTGATGGGCAGGGGCCGGATGGTGGGGGCCGGCCAGCCCATGCCCCGTGACCTGATGGAGGAGGTGGGTGAAGGCTTCGGGGTGGCCGTGGATGTAATCGAACCGCAAGAGGAGCCGAGCCCGGTGGTCCGCCTGCGGGATGTTCCCGAGGACGACCCCGCCGACCTGCGGGAACGACCCCCGATCGTCACGGTTATGGGCCATGTGGACCACGGGAAGACCACCCTCTTGGACGCCCTGCGCCGCACCGACGTGGTTTCAGGGGAGGCCGGGGGCATCACCCAGGTGATCGGCGCCTACCAGGCCAACGTTCACGGCAATCGGATCACCTTTATCGACACTCCCGGCCATGCGGCTTTCACCGCGCTGCGGGCCCGGGGGGCCGAACTCACCGACATCGTGGTGCTGGTGGTGGCCGCCGACGACGGCGTCATGCCCCAGACCGTGGAAGCGATCAGCCATGCCCGCGCCGCGGGAGTCGACATCGTGGTGGCCATCAACAAGATCGACCGGCCCGGCGCCGATCCGGTGGGGGTGCGGGCCAAGCTCACCGAGCAGAACGTCATCACCGAGGAGTTGGGAGGTGATATCCCCAGCGTGGAGATATCGGCCACTCGGGGAGACGGGTTGGAGGAACTCCTGGAGACCATCGATCTGATGGCCCAGATCCAAGAATTGCGCGCCTCGCCCAAACCGGCCGCCTCGGGCGTGGTGGTGGATGCAAGATTGGAGCGGGGGAGAGGGCCGGTCGCCACGGTGATCGTGCAGCGCGGCACGTTGCGCCGCGGCAACGCTCTGGTGGCCGGGGCGGTTTCCGGAAGAGTTCGGGCCATGTTCGACCACGCCGGCCGAAGGGTGAATTCCGCCGGCCCTTCCACGCCGGTGCTGGTGATGGGCTGGGGTGAGGTTCCCCGAGCAGGAGAAGGTTTTGAAGCGGTCCGCAATGAGCGAACCGCCCGCCGCCTGGCCGAAGAACAGGCCGATGCAGACCGGGAGAAGCGGATCCGCGCCGACATGCCCTCCGCCCGCGACCGTTTCGTCCACCACCTTGAGCGGTTGCAGTCCGGAGAAGGAGAGTTGCGATTGGTGGTGAAGGGTGATCTGCACGGTTCGGTGGAGACTCTCCGTGAGGCGATCGGCAAGATAGAGCGGGAGAAGGGCCTTATCTCCATCGTCCACTCGGCGGTGGGAGGAATCAACCTCAATGATGTGAATCTCGGCGATGTGACGGGAGCGGTGATCGTGGGATTCAACGTGCGGGCCGAGAGCAAGGCTCTACGTGAGGCGCAGCGCCTGGGAATCGAGATCCGCACCTATTCGGTGATATACGAACTCCTGGATGAGGTTGAACAGATGTTGGTGGGGATGTTGGCGCCCGAGCGTTTGGAAGAGATTCTGGGAACCGCCGAAGTGCGGGCCACTTTCCGGGTGCCGAGGGCCGTGGCGGCGGGATGCATGGTGACGGAGGGAAGGATGATGCAGGGCGCCGATGTGCGCCTGTACCGCGACGAGGTGGTTGTTTACACCGGGACGATCGGGTCGCTGCGGCGCTTCAAGCAGGATGTCGAGGAGGTTCCCTTCGGCCTGGAATGCGGAATACTTCTGGAGCGCTACAACGATGTGAAAGAGGGGGACCTGATCGAGGCCTACACGGTCCGGGAGATCGCTCCCACCTGATGAAAGCGGCGGCTTTGCGCTTTGAATTATCGTTGCCCGCCACCCGATCTCTCAAAGAAAAACGAGGGGTCCTGCGGCCCGTGGTGGAAGGCCTGCGCCGACAGGCCTCCTTCTCGGTGGCGGAGGTGGACCACCATGATCGGTGGCGGCGGGCCGGGCTGGCAGTGGCCGTGGTGGCCACCACCCAACGGGAGTTGGAAAGGATGATGCAACGGGCGGAGCAGTATCTGGACAGGCGACCGGAGGTGGATGTGAGGGAGGTTTTGATTTCCTATCTGGATCCTCCCGAGCCTCGGGAACGATGACCGGTGAAGAACGCACGATTTCCCCGCATGCGGCGGGTCAATGCGATTATCTGGGAGGTTTTGGCCGACGAGGTGCGCCTCCTGTCTGACCCTCGCGTCACCTCGGTGACCATCACCGGGGTGGACACCTCCCCCGATCTGCGTAGGGCGGTGGTGTTCTACTCCTGCGGCGATTTCAGCCGGCTGGAAGAGGCGGGAGAGGGACTCCAGTCGGCGGCGGGGCGTCTGCAGGGGGGATTGGCGTCGCAGGTGCGGCTCAAGTACACCCCTCGGCTTGACTTTCGACCCGATCAGGGAGTGTTGGGGGGAGAAAGGATCGAACGCCTGCTCCGCAAGTCGGGACAGGCCGGCCGGGGAGGCGGGCGATGACCCGGACCGAGCCGTTGGGAGCTTCCATCCGGCAGGCCGCCCAATTAATCAACGACTCCCGCACGGTGGGAGCGATATGTCATGAGCGGCCGGACGGGGATGCCCTGGGTTCCATGTTGGGCTTCGCGGCCGCCGCCCGCCTGGCCGGACGATCCGTGTCATTGGCGATCCCTCCTCCGAGCGCCGTTCCCACCCGTTACCGATTCCTTCCCACCCACTTGCTGTCGGACGCCATCGACCCGGCCGACCCTCCGGCCACCCTGCTGGCCTTCGACTGCGCAACGGTTGATCGGCTGGGCGAGTTGTCGGGGCTGGTCGATGGAGTGGAACAACTGGTGGTGGTGGATCATCATATCTCCAACGACGGTTTCGGCACTGTGGACCTGATCGACCCGCAGGCCGCCGCCACCGTGGAGTTGGTCTACCGGTTGATCGTTGAATTGGGGTGGCCGGTGGACAAGACGGTGGCGACCAGTCTGTTGACCGGCCTGGTCACCGACACCGGCCGATTCCAGTACTCCAACACCACGCCCGGTACTCATCGGCTGGCCGCACGCCTGCTGGAGGCGGGGGCCCGCCCGGAGATAATCGGGCAGGCCGTGTACGAGGAGGAGCCGTTCGGGCTGCTGGCGGTGGCGGGGGCGGTGCTGGCCCGGGCCCGCCTGGATCGCCGAGTTTCTGTGGTGTGGTCGGTTCTCTATCCCGATGACCTGCGGGCCGCGTCGCTGGGCGGGGAGGACACCGAACTGCTGATCGATCTGGTCCGATTGCCGCGGGAAGCCCAGGTGGCGATGTTGATCCGAGAAACCTGCGATGGCCAGGTGCGGGTCAGTCTTCGTTCCCGGGGGAAGGTGGATGTGGGGGCGGTGGCGGCCTCCCTGGGAGGCGGGGGACATCACAATGCGGCCGGTTTCCGCTTCCAGGGCGACCCCTCCCAAGCGGCGGCGGCGGTGTTGGAGAGGGTTCCGCTTGCCTGAAGGCTTTCTGGTCCTCGACAAACCTTCGGGGATAACTTCCCACGATCTGGTGGCGGCGGTGCGCAGGGCGGTGGGAATCCGCCGGGTGGGCCATGCCGGAACCCTCGATCCGGGGGCCACCGGCGCCCTGGTGGTGGCGGTGGGCCGGCCCACCCGACTGATTCGCTTCATTCAACCCCTACCCAAGGAATACCTGGCGCTGGCCCGATTCGGGGTGGCTACCGACACTCTGGATGCCGACGGCGTTCAGGTCTGGGCGGGGGAGATGCCGGTTTCCCGATCCGACCTGGAGTCGGTGCTCGAAGAATTCGTGGGAGAGATCAATCAGGTTCCTCCCATGGTGTCGGCGCTTCGGGTGGGGGGCCGAAGGTTGCACGAACTCGCCCGGGAAGGCCTGGAGGTAGAGAGAAAGGCGCGTCCGGTGACGGTCCACTCCCTGGAGGTGACCAGCTTCGAGGAGGGACCGTACCCACTGGTGGGCCTGAGGGTGGTGTGCGGCAAGGGGGTTTATGTGAGGAGTCTGGCCGACGACTTGGCGGCCCGGCTCGGAGGGCGGGCTCACCTGGTGTCTCTTCGACGGACCCGGGTGGGGAGCATGGGAGTGGGGGAAACCCCGGGCCTCGCCCCCGGCCCCGATGACCTGTCCGAATGGCGGAAATGGATCCTTTCTCCTGCCGATGGTCTGGGGCATTTGCCGGGTTGGACCGCCCCCGCTCCGATTCTGGAAATGGTGAAAAACGGCAGACGTCTTTCCTCCGATCAGGGGCCTCCGCAGATGGACGACCGGCCGTTGCGGATCCTGGATGCCGAAGGGCGCCTGTGGGCGGTCTATTCGCGGAGGGGCGAAATGCTGGTTCCGGAGGTGGTGCTCAACTGACGATCGCGACCGGCCGTCCTGAGCCGGTCGAGTGGGGGAGCGTCGGGAACCGCGGCCCTGGCAGGTTGGTTGTTCCTGCCCGGCCTCTATTCGGACCGGCTCCGTATCCGCCCGAGGGTGGTGTGGGGAAGGATTGCCTCGGGGTCAACCCGCAGGTCCAGCACCGCCGGAACTCCGGCGGCCAGCGCCGGTTCAAATGCCCTTGGAAAATCCTCGGTGCGTTCCACCGTGGCGCCGTAACCCCCAAATGCCCTGGCGTAGGCGGCGAAATCGGGGTTGACCAGGTCGGTGCCGTGCGGGCGGCCGGGATAGGTGCGCTCCTGATACATCCTGATGGTGGCGAACATCCCGTTGTTGATCACCACCACGACGATCGGGGCCTCATACCGAGCCGAGGTGGCCAGTTCCTGGGCGGTCATCAAAAAATCCCCATCCCCGGAGAAGGCCACCACCGGAACATCCGGGCGGTGCAGTTTGGCGGCCACCGCGGCCGGGATCGCATATCCCATGGCGCCGCTCTGGGGCCCCAGTTGGGTTCCATACCGCTTGAAGCGGTAGTAACGCTGCGGCCACAGAGAAAAGTTGCCCGCCCCGTTGGTCACCACCGATTCTGGGGGCAGTCTTTCGTCCAGATAGGTCACGATTCTTCCCAGGTCCACCGGGCCCGGTGCAGGCGGGGGGGACAGGGTGGCCAGATACTCGGCGCGGGCCGTCCGGGTCCATTCCTCCCATGGTCTCTTCTTGATGGTGGGCGTGCCAGCCAGCGCGGCGATCGTCTCCGGCGCCCCGGCCCAGATGCTGAGGGTGGGACGGTAGACCCGACCCAGGTCTTGCCGGTCCGACAGGATGTGCACGAGTTTTTGTCGGGGCTTGGGCGGTTGCAGCAACGTGTACCCGCGGGTGGTGGCGTCACCCAGGCGGGTCCCGATGGCGATGATCAGGTCGGCCTCGGTTATTCGGTCGGCCAGGCCGGCGGACAACCCCACTCCGGCCCACCCCACATAGCACTCCGAGCGATTGTCCAGGTAGTCCTGACGCCGGAACGAAACGGCCACCGGGAGTCGGTTCCGCTCCGCCCAGGTGATCAAATCGGATCCGCATGTCGCACTCCACCGGCCGCCGCCCACCATCACCAGGGGACGACGCGATCCGGCCAGCAGGGCTTGGAGATCACCGAGTTCCCCCGAGTCGGGCTTCGGTGGCGGGGGGGACGCACCGGTGGGTGCGTCCCCGGATGCAACCGCCGCCAGGACATCCTCGGGCAGTGACACCACCACCGGACCACCCGGGTCCCGCCGGGCGGTCCCGATGGCTGTGGCAACCACTTCGCCGAGGTCTTCGGGACGATTCACTTCAACGGCCCACTTGGCCAAGGGAGCGAAGAACGCTTCCAAATCCATCTCCTGGAAAGCGCCCCGGCCCCGAAAAGCGACCGGCGCCTGACCCACGAACAGCACCAGGGGAGCACCGCTGTGCGCCGCGTTGTGCACGGCCACCGAGGCATGGGTGGCGCCCGGGCCCCGGGTCACAAAAGCCACTCCCACGTCGCCACGCAGCCGGGCGTGGGCCTCGGCCATGATCCCCGCTCCTGCTTCGTGGCGACACACCACCGTGCGAATCGCCGGCTCGTCATACAGGGCGTCCAGCACCGCCAGGAAACTTTCCCCCGGCACCGTGAACACCATGTCAACCCCGTGACGGCGCAGTTGATCCACCAGCACCCGCCCCCCGTGGCCCCCGGTCGGGCCGGGACCGGTCAAACGAGCGACTCCTCGACCAGCACCCTGGCCCGTTGCCGGACGGACTGCTCCGAAGCGGGCGGGTTGATGTACCTGATGGTCCGTCGTCCGGCCCACTCGGCGGGCAGCAGCATCACCCGCACGAAGGCCGTCGGGCGGGTGGCTGAAGCAGCGGCGTGCACCGGCTCAGGGCCGCTTTCGAACCACGGATCACCCCGCCCGTGCACGGTCGCGCCCCCGCCGGTGGTCACGGTCAACTCACCGAACAGCAGACGGCGAATGCCCGGGCCGGGATGGAAGTGCCAATCGGCCACCGCCCCGGGGGGAAAATCCACCCGATCACACCGCATCAGCCACCGACGGGTGCTGTCGAGCGTCACAGCCGCCGACAGACCGCCGCGCTCCCGGGAAGGGCTTTGCTCCGCCTCGTACTGCGGAATGGCAAGCTCCCACAGCACCGACGGGCCGGTGGTAGCGCCGCCCCCGAACTGGGCGGTGTCGGCCCCCAAGTCGTAGAGGATGCGGGCGCCGGATGGGACCGTTGTGCCCGTCGGATGCTCGGTGAGGGTCAGAACAGCTTCCACGGCCGGTCTCCGGCAGCCCGGCTAGTGGAAATACTGCCCGCCGTCGATCACGATGGTCTGGCCGGTGACGAACCCCGCCCCGGGGCTGCACAGGAAGACCGCCGCCGACACGATGTCATCGGGTGTCTGCTCACGCTTGATGGTGCGGGCGGCGATGGACAGGCGGCTGAGAGTCTGAAAATCCACTCCGGCGGGGTTTTCCCGAACCCCGTCCGAGACGGTGAATCCCGGAGCGATGCAATTCACCAGGATTCCGTCCCCGCCCAGTTCCTTGGCCAGCGCCCTGGTCATGGCCAGCACCGCGCCCTTGCTCGACACGTAGTGCAACAGATGCGGGACACCCCGGAACACCGTTCCCGAGGAGATATTGAGAATGTGACCCTCGCCCCGGGCCCGCATGTGGGGCGCCACGGCCCGGCAGGCCAGGGCCATGCCGATCACGTTGACCTCCAGCACCCGGCGCCATTCCTCCACCGGAATCTCCTCGAAGGGTCGCATCGGCAAGGTGGTGTAGATACCGGCGTTGTTGACCAGAATGTCCACCCCGCCGCAGGCCGCCAGGGTGGCGTCGACCATGGCTTCCAGGTCGTCGGCCCGGGACACGTCCACCGTGACTCCCAGGCCGTCGGGATAGCGACCGGCGGCCTCCTCCGCTCCGGTCAGGTCGGCGATCACCAGCCGCGCCCCCGCCCGGGCGAAACCGTCGGCGATGGCCCGTCCGATCCCCTTGGCCCCACCGGTCACGATGGCGGTCCGGCCCGCCAGGGAAAAGGGGTCCCCACCGGAGTTCACCATCTCCCGCGGTTGGCCGGACTGTGACCTCGAACCGCTCATCGGATCGGGGAAAAGGAGGTGGGCGTCAGGATCCGGTTGGTCTGAGTGTGGATCAGCGGCTGGATCTTCGGTAGGAAAGCCTGCCATCTGGGGTCGGCCCCCAAGGCCGCCCGGCGGCTTTCCCGCTGCGCATAGTTCTCATATCCCCACATCGCCGAAATCGACGAGATCGCCCCCACCTCCACGGTGAACCAGCCGATCAGGTTGCCCAGATGTTCTTTTTGGATGATGATGCCCTCGGTCTCATACAGGTGAAGGACCTCTTTCATCCGTCCGGTGTGTATGTGATAGTCGCGCTGCTCAACGATCATTGACAGACCTTGTTTGGTTTCGGCGCCGGTGTCGGTTCCGACCCCGCCATGCCCACGGTCAAGGCTTCCGGGAGTGGGTCAGAACCTAACCGTGGATGGTAGTCATGGGTTACCGCCCTGCGCCGAAGGCGTCACGCTGATAATCTTGTCTCCTTTCATTACTCATGAAGTAAGGGAGACGCCTATGGAGGCTGTGTCGACGGTGTCCTCGAAAGGCCGCATCACGATACCGAAGCCGATTCGGGATGAATGCCGGATTCGAGCGGGAGACCGGATCGTGTTTCGATCCACCGAACACGGGGCAGTCATCATCCGGGCGCCGGACCTGGCTGATCTGACCGCGATTGTGCCGGTCCCCGAGGGCAGAGAGATGGCCGCATGGGACAAGATAAGACAAATGACCCGCGAAGCCAAGGCGATGTGCCTGGACAGATGAAGGTGTGGGATACCAACGCTCTCAGAGGGGTGGCGGGTAGGGGCCGGGCGGCCAAGATAACCTGTGAAGTCAGGTGCATTTTCGCGAAAACGCCCCTGAAATTTCTGTCCCGAGGGCCCACCCCCGCCACCACCTTTCCTGGGTCGGGACGCGAATCCACCATACAGACGGGAGTGGATTTCGCTTTCCCGAGGATATGGTCCCTGTGGCCGGTCTGGTCGACGTCGGAACAGACCGGGAGGTGCTTGACTCCTATCACTATTTGTCGCCACAGAGACAAAGTCAAGCCATCGGCAATCCTGTTTTTCGCGACCTCTCCAAAAAATCGACCCACCTGCAAAGGCGCCTATTCATTTGAACGGTGATACGCCTGTCCGTTTCAACCCCTGGTTATCCCAACCGCGGTCCGCCGCCCATCGACCAACCCGGTAATTCGAGTTAAACTGGGCGAAAGTGGGATGGCTGAGGCGCTGGAGGAAAACCCGTGGTCGGGCGGCCTCGACCGATGCGCCCCCGGCAGTCGATGCGATTTTCTCGGCCCTGGCCCGGACCCGGGCCGTGTGGGAGGATTTGTTTCACTCGGTGGCCGGTGGGGAACGGATGGGCGACCGGTTCTGGGAGGACCTGGAAGAGACCCTGATCGGCGCCGACATGGGGGTGGACCTCTCCGGTGAGGTGGTGACGGCGGTCCGCCGGGAAAAGCCCTCCGACCGGGCGGCAGTGCGGCGATCGCTGACCACCCAACTCCTGGACCGTTTCGATGCCGGAGACCGCACCCTGGCCTGGTCGGACATCCCGCCGGCCGGGTTGGTGGTGGCCATGGTGGTGGGGGTCAACGGGGCCGGCAAGACCACCACCGCGGCCAAGATCGCCCACGGGATTACCAGCCGAGGGTATAGCTGTCTGCTGGGGGCGGCCGACACCTACCGCCCCGCCGCCCAACGCCAACTGGGGGTTTGGGCAGAGACGATGGGAGTGGACGTGGTGGGGGGCGGGGAAGGGGCGGATCCCGCCGCGGTGGCTCGCGACGCCTGGTCGGCGGCGCGCAGTCGTGGGTGCCGGGCGGTGGTGATCGACACGGCGGGGCGACTTCACTCCAAGATCCACCTGATGGACCAACTGCACAAAATCAAGAGGGTGCTGGTCAAAGCCGCAGGTAAGGTGGACGAGGTGCTGTTGGTGCTGGACGCTTCCACCGGTCAGAACGGGTTGGCCCAGGCCCGCCAGTTTTGCGACCGGGTGGGCGTCACCGGGGTGGTGCTCACCAAATTGGACGGGACGGCGCGGGGTGGGGTGGCCGTGGCGGTGGAGCAGAGCTTGGGAGCACCCATCAAGTTGGTGGGAACCGGCGAGACCCTGGCCGACCTTGCCCCCTTCTCCGCCCAAAAGTTCGTGCAGGCCCTATTGCACGAGGGTCCGGCGTGATAGGAGACCGGGAGTTGGTGGACCGAGCGCGGCAAGCCGCCCTTCACTCCTATTCCCCCTATTCCCGATTCCGGGTGGGGGCCGCCCTCCTCACCGGCGACTCCCAGGTCTACTCGGGGGCCAACGTTGAGAACGCCGCCTACCCGGTTTCCAACTGCGCCGAGGCCACCGCGGTCAACACCGCCGTGGCGGCAGGGGTCAGAAGAATCGACACGGTGGCGGTGGTGTGCCTCGACGCCGATTCCATTGATGACTCCTACCCGTGTGGCCGCTGTCGGCAGGTCATGAATGAATTCGGGGTGAAGAGGGTACTGGTGGCGGCGGGCCGCGGGTCCCATCGGGCACACGCCCTGTCCGAACTGCTGCCCTACGGGTTCTCCGGCGAGTCGCTCCGGGCCTGAGGACCCTGCGCCCGGGCGGAAGAGAGCCCCTGCGAAAGGGGTAGAATTCGAGCCGAGTCTTCTTGGAGACAGGTGGAACCGGCGGAAGGAATCCCCATGATCGATATGCGTCCCCTTTCCGATGTGGATCCCGACGCCGCCTCTCTGATCCGTCGGGATGTACAGCGTCAGAACAGCCACATTCATCTGATTGCCTCCGAGAATTTCGCTTCTCCCGCGGTGATGGCCGCTTCGGGTTCGATCTTCACCAACAAGTACGCAGAGGGATATCCGGGCCGTCGGTATTACGAGGGCTGCCAGGTGGTGGACGAGATGGAAACTCTGGCCATCGAGCGGGCCAAGGCCCTGTTCGGAGCCGAGGCGGCCAACGTTCAGCCTCACTCGGGCGCCCAGGCCAACATGAGTGTGTATTTTTCGCTGCTGAAACCGGGCGACCGGGTGCTGGGCATGAGACTCGACCAGGGCGGCCACCTCACCCATGGTTCCCCGGTCAATTTCTCGGGTCTCTATTACGACTTCGTGGCCTACGGGGTGGACCCGAAAACCGAGCGGATCGACATGGACCAGGTGAGGGACCTGGCTCGCCGGCATCGTCCCCGGATACTGCTGGCCGGGTACTCGGCCTATTCCCGGCATCTGGACTACGAGAGTTTTCGGGAGATCGCCGACGAGGTCGGGGCGATTTTCATGGTGGACGCCGCCCATTTCATCGGGCTGGTGGCCGGGCGGGCCTACCCCAATCCGGTGGCGTGGGCGGACATTGTCACCGGAACCACCCACAAGGCCCTGCGGGGACCCCGTGGAGGAGTGGCCCTGGCTCGAGAGGAGTTTTCGGGGGCCATCAACAAGGCGGTTTTCCCCAACACCCAGGGCGGGCCGCTCATCAACCAGGTGGCGGCCAAGGCGGTATGTTTCCGGGAGGCGTCCACTCCCGAATTTCAGTCCTACGCAAGCCGGATTATTCGCAACGCCTCGGCCATGGCAGGCGCCGTGCAGGAGGCCGGGGCCCGGATCGTTTCGGGAGGCACCGACAACCACCTGTTCCTGATCGATCTGCGATCGGTTGACGAGGAACTCACCGGACGGGAGGCCGCCCGTTTGCTGGACGGACTGGGCATCACCCTCAATTTCAACACGATTCCCTTCGATCCCCGTCCTCCCTACCGGGCGTCAGGCCTGCGCATCGGGACTCCGGCCATGACGTCGCAGGGTATGGCCGAAGCGGAGGCCGGGCGGATCGGATCCCTGATCGTCGAGGCGCTGCGGGACCGTCACCGCCCGTCGGTGTTGGACAACGTGGCGGGCCAGGTTGCCGACTTGGCTGCTTCCTTCCCGCCTTATCCTCTCGGGTTTCGGGGATACGGGGATTCCGTATAACCTTTGATTTTGGTGTCGGTGGCACAGGAGATTCCTTGGACGTAGAGGCGATAATCGGTCGTCGCCTGGCGCGTACGGCGTTGGTGATAGCCCCATTGGCGGGGGTGGTCGCCTGGGCGGTGTGGAGCCCCGCGGCCGGTGGATGGTCCCTGGTGGGAGCCCTGGTGGCGGCCGGGTCATTCGCAGTTACCGGTTGGGGGCTTTCCCGGGCCGCCCGGCGTTCCGCCTTCACTCTGGGAGCGGTGGCCTTCGGAGGGTTTGTGGTCCGGTTGCTGCTGATCACCCTGGCGGTCTGGGCGTTCGTGACCCTGTGGGACGCCCATCTGTACGGCATGTTCCTGGGAGTGGGAACCGCCTGGCTGGGATCCCTCGCCGCCGAGACCCGCCGACAAGTGGTGGCCCGATGAGTTATCCGGTGCTGGGCCAGGTGGTGGAGGTTCCCTCCGACGTCAACCACCTGTTCGACTGGCCCGACGTGCTGCCGCTCGGGATCAACCGGGTGGTGCTGCTGATGTTCCTGGCCACCGCAGCCACCTTTCTGTTCCTCTATCTGCCGGTGCGGAAAACACGGGTGGTTCCCACCAAGATGGGCCTGGTGGTGGAGACCATGGTGGATTTCGTCCGCAACGGCATCGCCCGCGACACCATCGGATCGCAGTCGGCAAAGTACGAATGGCTCCTGGTCCCCATGTTTTTCTGGCTGCTGTTTCTGAATCTTTTCGAAGTAACGCCGCTGATCCATTTCCCGGTTACTTCCCGGATGGCCATCCCGGCGTTCCTGTCCGTCCTGGTGTGGGTGGTGTTCGTGTTCGTGGGTTTGAAGAAGCACGGATTGAGCTACATCCGCCACTCGCTGATTCCACCCGGGGTTCCCAAGGCGCTTCTGATCCTGGTGATCCCCATCGAGTTGATCTCGACCTTTGTCATCCGCCCCATCAGCCTGGCCGTTCGGCTGTTCGCCAACATGATCGCCGGTCACATCATGCTGGCGGTGTTTTTCCTGACCACCGCCTCCTACTTCGTCCTCGAACCAAAGGCGGTGGCGTTCGTAGTGCCCCTGGCGTTTGCCATCGTTATCACCGGATTCGAGGTGTTTGTGGCGGTGCTGCAGGCCTTTATTTTCACGTTGTTGACTGCCGTCTACATCGAAAGCTCCATCCATGTGGAGCATTGAACCCGAGCTCCGAGTAAAGGAGAGGAACCGTTGGAAGCTGATGCTGCTGCACTGATAGGTGCAGGACTCGCCTACGGTCTGGCCGCCATCGGGCCGGGCGTAGGGATTGGAATAGTGGTGGGCAATGCCGTCCAGGCAATGGTCCGCCAACCGGAAATGGCCGGGCAGGTAAGGACCACCATGTTCTTGGGAATCGCCTTCACCGAGGCGCTCGCCCTGTTCGGGCTGTTGCTGTTCTTCATTCTGTTCGGCGCCGGAGGTTGAGAATGTCGCCGGATCTCCTCATTCTGGCCGCTTCCGAGGAAAAGTCGGGCCTGTTCCTGATTCTTCCCGACGTGTCCGAACTGATTTGGGGAGCGGTGAGCTTTGTGGTGATCGTATTCCTGGTCTACAAGTTCGCCATGCCGGCTCTGGACCGGACTCTGGAGGCCCGCCGCGGGGCGGTGGTCGCCCAATTGGAGGACGCCGAGCAGGCCAAGCAAACCGCAGAACGCCTCCGGGAGACCCGCCGTCGGGAGTTGGACGCAGCCTCGGGAGAAGCCGACCGGATCCGGGACTCGGCCCGGTCGGACGCCGAGGCAATCAGACAGGAAGCCATCGACCGCGCCGAGGCCGAGGCTGCCCAGATTGCCGAACGGGCGCGCGCCGAAGCGCAAAACGAGCACGCTCGGATTCGTGAGGAAGCCCGCCGCGAGATAACCATCCTCTCCCTGGACATAGCCGAGAAGGTGGTGGGATCTCAGATCGATGCCGTCGCCCACCAAAGACTGGTGGACGACTATGTCCGGGATCTGGAGAGAGAAACCGCCGGATGAGTCAGGTCACCGACGGCTACGCGGACGCTCTGTTCGGTTTGGCTTCGGCTGAATCACAGTTGGAAGTGGTCGAGCGGGAGTTGTACGACCTTGCACGGGCCGTGGAGAGTTCCACCGAACTGAGCCAGGCCCTGTCCGATCCGCTCCTCCCGTCGGATCGCGTCGAGGCGCTGCTGTCGGAACTGGTGGACGACCGGGCCTCGCCGGTCACCGGAGAGGCGATCCGTTTGCTGATCCGCATGGACCGAGTGTCGGATCTGGTGACCATCGCCGACCGACTCGCCGAAAAGGCCGCCTCGGCCCGGGGTCGCAAGATAGCCGAGGTGCGATCGGCCGTGCCCATGAACCTCCAAACCCTGGAGCGTCTGGAAGAGGCTCTCTCCAGGGTGGTGGGCCATCCGGTGGAGGCGCGACCGGTGGTCGACCCGGAAGTGCTGGGGGGAGTGGTGGCCCGGGTGGGGGATTTGGTGGTGGACGGAACGGTCCGCTCCCGGATGAACCAGGTCCGCACCTTGCTGGCGGAAGTTTGAAGCTAAGGAGTAGTCAATGGCCGAGATGACAATCACCGCTCAGGACATAACCGAAGCCCTCCGAAAGACCTTGGACGGTTGGAGTCCCTCGCTGGCTCGGGAGACCGTCGGTTACGTCTCAGCCATCGCCGACGGAGTAGCCCGTGTGAAAGGCCTGCCCCAGGCCATGTCCTCGGAACTGCTGGAATTCGAGGGGGGCCTGCAGGGAGTGGTGCTCGACTTGGAAGAGGACTCCATCGGCGTGGTGATGATGGGGGACTACCACCATATTGAGGAGGGCAGCCCGGTTCGCCAGACCAGCCGGGTGCTGGAGATCGGGGTGGGCGATGACCTTTTGGGGCGGGTGATCGATCCACTGGGCAACCCCATCGACGGCAAGGGGCCGATCAACACCACGGCCCGACGCCCCTTGGAAGTCCAGGCCCCGACCGTGGTGGAGCGCCAACCCGTTCATGAACCGTTGCAGACCGGCATCAAAGCCATCGACGCCATGACCCCGGTGGGACGGGGACAGCGGGAACTGATCATCGGCGACCGCCAGACCGGAAAGACCGCGGTGGTGGTGGACACCATCATCAACCAGCGGGAGACCGGCGTCAAGTGCGTGTACGTGGCGGTGGGACAGAAGGCGTCCACCGTCGCCGAGGTGGTTGAATCCCTGGAAGAGTACGGCGCCATGGATTACACGGTGGTGGTGAA
This sequence comes from Acidimicrobiia bacterium, assembly GCA_965220995.1. Taxonomy (GTDB): domain Bacteria; phylum Actinomycetota; class Acidimicrobiia; order Spongiisociales; family ZC4RG35; genus Bin76. Next base: position 434,117 of record CBDCRL010000004.1, read on the forward strand.
CGCTTCGGCGGCGGCGCCCCCCGCCCTTCAGATGTACGCCCCATACGCCGGGTCGGCGATCGGCCAGTACTGGATGTACAACGGCGAGCACGCCCTGGTGATCTTCGACGACCTTTCCAAGCAGGCGGTGGCCTACCGGGAAATAGCGCTGCTGCTGCGACGCCCGCCCGGCCGGGAGGCGTATCCCGGAGATGTGTTCTATCTGCACAGCCGGTTGTTGGAGCGTTGCGCCAAGCTCTCCGACGAATTGGGAGGCGGGTCCCTCACGGGGCTGCCCATCGTCGAGACCAAGGCGGGGGATGTGTCGGCGTTCATTCCCACCAACGTGATTTCCATCACCGACGGACAGATCTATCTTGAGACCGACCTTTTCTATTCGGGGGTTCGCCCGGCCATCAACGCCGGCATTTCGGTGTCGCGGGTGGGAGGCGCCGCTCAGTCAAAGGCCATGAAGAAGGTGGCCGGCCCCATCCGGATCAACCTTGCCCAGTACCGGGAACTGGAGGCGTTTGCCCAGTTCGGGTCGGAACTGGACTCTGCTTCACAGGCGCAGCTGGAAAGGGGCGCCCGGGTGGTGGAGATTCTCAAACAGCCGCAGTTCCGTCCCTCGGTGGTGGAGGAGCAGGTGGTTTCCCTGTACGCGGTCACCAACGGTTTCATGGACGAGGCGCCGGTGGGAGACATTTCCCGCTTCGAAGTTGAACTGCTCGAGCACATGCGTCGTCGACATGGACACCTCTTGCGGCACATAGCCGAAACCGGGGATCTCCCCGAGGCCGGGACTCTGGACGCTGCGATCAGAGAGTTCGTCGAAGCCTTCCGCCCGGGAGGCTGAGGGACCGCCCATGCCTTCCGCCGAACTGCGTCTCATCCGGCGGCGCATAGCCAGTGTGTCGGCCACCCGCAAGATCACCCGGGCCATGGAGTTGATCGCGGCTTCGCGGATAGTGAAAGCCCAGCAGCAGGTCAGGCAATCCCGTCCCTATGTGAACCGGCTGATCGAGGTGATCGGCAATGTGGGAAGGGACGCGGGAGGCTCGGGACATCTTCTTTCGGACGTCCGCGACGTGTCCACGGTGGGGATGGTGATCATCAGTTCCGACCGGGGACTGGCGGGCGCCTACAACACCAATGTCATACGAATGGCGGAACGGGCCATCGGACATCATGTCGCCGAAGGGCGGGACACCCGCCTGTTTGTGATCGGCAAGAAAGCGCAGAATTACCTCCGGTTTCGGGGGTATCGGCTGGAACAGACCCTGATCGGAGTGGCCGACCGACCCAACTACGGTCATGCCAGGGCGGTGGCGAACATGGTGATCGAATCCTACGTCTCAGAGGAGGTCGATGCGGTGGAGGTGTTCTACACCGACTACCGGACGGTGCTACACCAGATTCCCACCAGAGTGGAGCTTCTGCCGGTGAAACCTCCGGCGACCGACGTTTCGGCGCAGGAAGCCCTGGTGTCCTACAGCTATGAGCCGTCCGCCTCCCAGATCCTGAGCAGGATCCTTCCTCGGTATGTCGAGGCGGCCATTTTCGGATTCCTGTTGGAGAGCGCCGCCTCCGAGCACGCTTCCCGGCAGCGGGCCATGAAGGCCGCCACCGACAATGCGTCGGAACTCACCAAAGTGTTGACCAGGGTGGCCAATCAGGCTCGGCAGGCCGAGATCACCACCGAGATATCAGAGATCGTGGGTGGCGCCGAGGCGCTCACGGCATCGGAACGCTAGACGAACAAAGGAGCGGACAACGTGGCAGATGCGATCAGCGCGGGAAGGGTGATACGGGTAACCGGACCGGTGGTGGACGCCGAGTTCCCTCGGGGGGAATTGCCCGAGATACTGCACGCTTTGGAGATCGACTTCGAGGTGGGAGGCAATCGACAGACCGTGGTGTGCGAAACTGCCCAGCATCTGGGTGATTCCAAGGTGAGGGCCATCGCCATGCGCTCCACCGACGGTCTCGTGCGAGGAACCGAGGTCCGCAACACCGGCAGCCCCATCACCGTCCCGGTCGGCCCCCAGACCCTGGGGCACATCTTCAACGTGTGGGGAGATCCTCTGGATGTCTCCTCCGATGACCTGGAGTTGGATGAGTACTGGCCGATTCACCGTCCGCCTCCCGCCTATGAAGACGTGGAGCCGCAGACCACCATCTTCGAGACCGGCATCAAGGTCATAGATCTGCTGGAGCCCTACATCCAGGGAGGAAAAGTCGGCATGTTCGGAGGGGCGGGCACCGGCAAGACGGTGATCATCCAGGAGATGATCAACCGGGTGGCCACTCAACATGGCGGCGTCTCGGTGTTCGCCGGAGTGGGGGAGCGGACCCGGGAGGGCAACGACCTGTTCCGGGAGATGACCGAGTCCGGGGTGATCAACAACGCCACCCTGGTTTTCGGGCAGATGGACGAACCTCCGGGAGTGCGGCTGCGCGTGGCGCTGGCGGCCTTGTCGATCGCCGAGTATTTCCGCGACGAGATGCGCCAGGATGTTTTGCTGTTCATCGACAACATCTTCCGCTTTTCCCAGGCCGGATCGGAAGTTTCGACGCTGTTGGGCCGGATGCCCTCGGCGGTGGGGTATCAGCCCACCCTGTCCGACGAGATGGGCCTTCTGCAGGAGCGGATCACCTCCCTGCAGGGCAAGTCGATCACCTCTTTGCAGGCCATCTACGTGCCGGCCGACGATCTCACCGATCCCGCCCCCCACACCGCCTTCGCCCACCTGGACGCCACCACGGTGCTGTCCCGGAAACTGGTGGAATTGGGTATCTACCCGGCCATCGACCCGCTCGACTCCACCAGCCGGGTGCTGGATGCCCAGTATGTGGGAGAGGAGCACTACCGGGTTGCCACCGAGGTGCAGCAGATCCTCCAGCGCTACAAGGACCTGCAGGACATTATCGCCATCCTGGGAATCGACGAGTTGGCCGAGGAGGACAAACTGGTGGTGTCGCGCGCCCGCCGCATCGAGCGTTTCCTTTCCCAGCCGTTCTACGTGGCTGAGCAGTTCACCGGCATTCCGGGCCAATGGGTCGATTTGACCGAGACGGTCTCCGACTTCAACCGGATCATCGAGGGCGAAGTGGATCACCTACCCGAGCAGGCCTTCTACATGGTGGGCAACCTCGAGGAGGCGGAAGCCAAGGCCAAGGGGCTGTCCTCCTAGCCGTGGCCCGCCCCTTCAATGTCGATGTGGTCTCACCGCAGGGAACCCTGTGGTCGGGCGACGCCGACTTTCTGGTGGCCCGGACCACCGAGGGTGAAATCGGAGTCCTGGCCGGCCACGAGCCGCTGATGGCCGCGCTTGCCGCCGGCCCGGTGCTGATCGATCACGACGGAGATCAACGCACCACCATCGCGGTGCACGGGGGATTCATGCAGGTGGTTGAAAACCGGGTGACCCTCCTCACCGACCGCGCCCGCATTACCGCCGGGGACCGGGCCGAAGCCATCGAGGAGGCCCGTCGCCTGGCCGAGGGCGACGCTCTCGAATTCGAATAGACGAAGCAGGGAGGTCTGGGAAGCCCCGGCGCCTGACAAGGCCCCGCTCAGTTGAAGCGGGATCGTCGGGTCAATTATCCGGGGTGAGGGTTATCGCGCAGGTTTGATAGCGATAGGGGCTCTGAACCGCCCCGCCGATGGTCACCCCGCTGATCGTGATCGTGTAGCACTTGTCGCCGTCCTCCGCGCCAAACCCATAGGTACTCTCCAAGCCGCCCGACCCCGGCCCATATGAGAAGCCACCGACTCTGTCCACAAAATCCCAAACAATTCCCCCCAGGAGGAACCCTTCCCGGTCCACGATCCGGACCGGAAGGACTCCCTGGTCATCGATCACCGTGACCGTGGCGTCGGCGAAGTCGGCGTCGGGCAGATCGAAACTCCACCGGCCCCAAATGCTCCGTTCAGGAACGTACCCGGCCGGGGGCCAGGCCACAAAGCCTCTCGGTTCCCGGACCGCGGGGGTGGGATTGTTCCTGTCTCCCACCACATACAGGGCGTTGGCGCTGCGGGATGGAAAGTCCCCGGTCCCCACCTCCAGCAGCTTCGGGAAGAGTACCCACCGGCGGTGGCCCTTGCTGTCAATGTAGCTGTCGACAGCCTTGATCCCGGACAAGCCCCGGGACAGGTTGCTCTTTCGGGCGGCCAGGCGCCCCTCCGCGGTGACGCACTCCCAGTCGCTCGGGGGGTAGTGAGACAATTGTCCATTGGCGGCCGTGATCAGGGCGGCATGCTGGGCAAGGGAGGAGTATTCCGATCGTTCGGTCACGGTGTCGAGACCGGCCATCCGTCGGTACCAGTTGACCCGTGACACGACGCTTTGGCGATACTCCGGGCTGGTGCTCCCCGGATCGCAGGTGTGGACGGAGCCGGTGAACTTCGCATCCGGTTCGGTCCGATGGAACTCCCCCCGAGAAGCCGCCACCACCGCTTCCCGATCCCAGGTGTTGATCCACGGACCGGCGACAGCTTGGCCCGCCCCCCAAATCGGTCTGCCCAAAGATCCGGTGGCGGCAATGGCTCGGATCAGGAAGGTGGCCATCTGACCGCGGGTGACCGAGTCGTCGGGACAGTAACGGGCGGGGTTGGTGGCGCAACCGATGGTGATCCCGGCCCCGGCCAGGGAGTCGATACTGGTTGTGTGGTAGTGGTCTTCCGTGTCGGTGAATCCGAAGGGCTGGGCGGTTGGGAGTCCGAAAGCCCGGGTCAGGAAGGTGGCCATCTCACCGCGGGTGACCGAGTCGTCGGGGCAATAACGGGCGGGTGATGCAGAGCATCCCAAAGTGACTCCCAACGCCGCCAGGCGTTCCACGTAGGGCGCCCACCACTGGCCGGGGTCAACGTCGGCAAAGCGAGGGGAGGATGATCGAGGCTCCTCGCCGTCGAGGATCCTGACCAGCCAGACCGCCATCACCCAACGCTCCAATGGCTCGGCCGGACAGAACTTTCCGGGGGCGCATTCGGCGCCTTCGACGATTCCCATTTGCCGCATTGCCTCCACGGTCGGACGGTGGGCGGGGGTTTCATCAAGGTCGGTGAAGCCGGGGTCGGCAACTGCGGGCAGGGCAGTTGCGGCCGGGGCCAGGGCGATGGAAACCGTCACCACCAAGGCAAGAACGCCTCGTCTCACGGGGCGAGCACCACCCGACCCATGACTCGTCGGTCACCCAACCGGTCCAGGCCCGACCCGACATCCTCCAGGGGATAAACCCGGTCCACGTGAGGTCGAATGAGCCCCTGTTCCACCCATTGCGCCAATCGGGCGAGGTTGGCCCGGTTCTCCCGGGGGAAACGTTCCGCAAAGGCGCCCCAGAACACCCCCACCGCCGACGCCGACTTCAGCAAGGCCAGATTGAGGGGGAGCCGGGGAATCTTTCCCGCCGCGAATCCCACCACCAGCAATCGCCCGTTCCAGCCCAACGACCGAAAGGCCGCTTCGGTGGCCGACCCACCCACCGGATCGTAAATGACATCCGCTCCTTGGCCTTCGGTGAACTCCCCGATTGCGGCCCGCAGGTCATCGCGGTCGTAGCGGATGGCGTGGTCCGCCCCTTTCTCCAGCACGAATTCGGCCTTTCGGTTCGACGAAACAGCGGCCGCCACCCGGGCGCCCAGCTGCTTGGCGATCTGCACGGCGGCCAGACCCACTCCGCCGGCCGCTCCCAGCACCACCACCGTTTCTCCCGCCGCCAAACCGGCCCGATCAACCAGGGCGTGATAGGAAGTTCCGTAGGCGGTCATGAAGCCTGCCGCCTCAACATCGGTCAGCCCGGGTGGGGTGGGGGCGGCGCGAAAGGTGTCCACCACCAGGGCCTCGGCGAAACATCCCATTCCCGCGAACACCATCATCCGGTCTCCGACCTTCACCGAACTCACTTGCGGGCCCACCTCGGTCACCGTGCCCGCCCCGTCGAACCCGGGAACAAACGGCAGATCGGGCTTGACCTGATAGAGGCCCGACACCATGAGAATGTCGGCAAAATTGAGTCCCGCCCCGCCCAGGGCGACTTTCACCTGCCGGGGTCCGGGGACAGGATCGGGAACCTCGGCAACCCTCAAACCGGCCGGACCCGTCCACTCGCTGCACACCACGGCTTTCACAACCCCGCAGATTACCCCGACGGCCCCGGAATCCCCGTTTCGTCCCGGTTGCCAACAATCCGGTAACGCTCCGCATGCCCCGGCGTCTTGGGGATAGAAGCGGGTTTGGGAAAGAAATATGACCGAACCGGATTATTCCGGAGACATTCTCAGAGCGATAGCCGGATCATATCGGGAGGAAGTCGGCCCGGCCAAGGCTGAACAGTTGGTGAACCGGGCAATGGCCCGCGCCGGCGCCCGTTCTCTCCGATTCCCGGCCCGGCGAGTCCTGGCTCCCATCCTCGCTCTGGGAGTTACGCTGCTGGCGGTGGGGCTGGTCGTGCTGGTGGGCGAGAATCCCCCGGCTTCCGACTCTGTTCCCCCGGCGCCGGTGGCCTCCGCCCCTCTGCCGCAGGAGCAAACCACCGAGGTCGCCACCACCCCGGTGGTGTCCATCCCCACCGAGGAGTTGGAGGTGGCGCTCGATCTCATCACCCAGCAGAGGGAACTGGAAGCTGCGGAGGTGGTGGTGAGGGCGCTTTCCACAATCGAGTCGCCGGTCAGCGCCGAGAGTGACGCCCCGCAGACTTCTCCCACTCCTGCCGCCGGGATCGAATCAACCGAGACCCCCACTCGTACCACCGGGGGCGCAGGCGGCGTTCCGCCGGAGCAGAGCACCCTGCAGGGAAGTGATGTCGAGGAGGCTGAAGAACCGAAGTCAACCGAGGCCGAAGTTGCGTCGGGCGGTTCCGATCCTCAGCCCGTCACCACCCAATCCCAGACCACCATAGAGGAACTGGGCCAGGTGCTGAAGGTGGAGGTGGAGGAGTTGCTGGCCGCCGCTCCCCAGGATCTGGCCGAAGCGGCCGAGGAGGCCCGCAACGCGGCCACGCCCATCCTCGAATACGGACAGGAACCCAGTATCCTTCTGCCGGCTGACGAATGATCCCATCCACGCCGACCATCAACCCGCCTGGCAGATCATCCCTCCGTCGGTGCAGACCGTTGTTCCGGATGTCGGTTTAGACCGCCTCGCTGGCGCGGCTTACCCAAACCTTTGACGAGACGACAATAACTTAAGCCTCAATGCTGCCCACGGATTCCTCCGCTTGGCCCCCCTCCCTCACCATGGCAACCGCCGCCCGAGACGGGGATCAGGCTGCCCTGACCGCCATTTTGGTGCAGGGACTTCCTCGGCTGGTGGCGTTCTATCGCGGCCAGGGTCTGAATCCGGCCGACGCCGAAGACGTGGCAAGCGATGCCTGCGAATCGATCATCCGCTCGATCGGACGGTTGCGGTCTCCCCAGGCTTTCGAAGCCTGGTTCTGGAGGGTGGCCCGCTCCAAATTCCATGACTACCTCCGCAAGCGTCACCGGCCGCCCCCTGCCCCGGAGGTGGAGACCACCCATGTGCTCCCCGATGAGCACGCCCTGGATCAGGAGGACTTCCGGACGGTCCGAGCCGCCTACCGACGGCTGGGAGGTCGGGATCGGGAACTGCTGTGGCTGCGGGAAGTGGAAGGTCTGTCCTACGCGGCGATCGGTGGAAGGCTCTTGCGGCGGGAAGGGTCGGTGAGAGTGGCGATGCATCGCGCCCGGCGACGATTTGAGAAGCTGATCGAAGAGGAGAGCGACAAACCCCACGAGCACCGGCCGCGCCGGGCCATTTCGGTGCTCTTCGCCGAATCCGGGGACGCCCACAACTCCCAAATGGCGGCGGCCCTGCTACGGACCATGGCGCCGGGGTCGGTCAAGGTGTCGAGTGGAGGATCAGTTCCGGCCTCTGCAGTGCATCCCGCCGCCATAGCGGTGCTGGCGGAGCGGGGAATAGAAGTGAGCGGGGCGCGCCCCGTCCGCCTGATCCCGGCCATGGTGGAGCGAGCGGAGGTGGTGGTGAATTTGGGGGAAACCCACCTGCCGGCCATCAATGACAAACGCTATTTCAGGTGGCAGGTACCCTCGCCGGAAGGCCAGGGAGTGGAGGGCATGAGGCGGGCCTTTGATGAAATAGAACGTCGGGTCTGGGAATTATTGGTTATGTTGAAGATAGAACCGCGCCGATTGAATCCCTGAATTTAGAAAAAGGGGGTTCCCGATTTAGGGTTTCTGATACAAACTACGGTCTGGGATCGTTCAGGTCGGCAAATAACCGAGCGATCGTCCCGGAATCCGCCCAGTTTGAGGATGCTCACGTGGGGCGCCGGAAAGGACAAGAGTGCGACTCACCAATCAAATAACCGATGAGCGGGGGCGACTTACCTCTGATCTGGTGGCCCAGTATCTGTCCGCCATCAGCGAGACCGATCTGCTGGATGCCCAGCAGGAGGTGGAGTTGGCGCAGTTGATGGAGAGAGGCCGTCAGGCAGAGAGCCTGCTGGAAACCGGGGAATACGAGCCCGGGGCGGAGGAGAGAGGCCTGAAGAGACGAAAGCGCCGCGGGGAGGCAGCCAAGAACCAATTCGTCCAGGCCAACCTCCGCTTGGTGGTGCACAACGCCCGACGCTATCAGGGCGTGCGGGGAATCGACTTTTTGGATCTGGTGCAGGAGGGGAACCTCGGTTTGATCAGGGCCGTGGAAAAGTTCGACTGGCGCAAAGGGTTCAAATTCTCGACTTACGCCACGTGGTGGATCAAACAGGCCATAACCCGGGCGATTGCCGACAAGTCCCGCACCGTGCGCATCCCCGCCCACCTTCATGACACCCTGGCCAAGGTCCGGTTGGCGCAGGGAATCCTGAAAGGAAAGCTGGGTCGGATGCCCGAGCCCGCCGAGATCTCCCGGGAGACCGGGATCAGAATCGACCACGTGGAGCAGGCCCTGGTGCTGTCGGACACCGTTTCCCTGGAGGAACCGGTGGGAGAGGACGGGGCCCAGCGGGGAGACTTTATCGAGGATGGGGACGCCGAGGATCCCGAGGCCATCGCCGAAGCGACCAGTGTGGCCATCGCCATGCGCAATTCCATCAAGAAGCTCCCCGAACGCGAGCGCAAAATTATGGAGTTGAGATATGGCCTGGAAGACGGAATCCCCAAGGGTCTTGATGAGATCGGAACGGTCTTCAAGCTGACTCGGGAAAGGATCCGCCAGTTGGAAAAACTGGCCCTGTGCCGGCTGAGACACCCTTCCTACGGAATTCGCCAGCAGGATTTGATCTAGGCAAATGCCCGTCGGGCGACCGTGGGGCTTTTAGTGTAAGGGCGTTATTACCCCAGTGATCTTGTGAGACTGTCGCTTACCAACCCAGGCTTGCCGCTCCGGATGATGACCGGTCTGTTGATGGTCGGGGCAGTGTTGCTGCTGGCTCTTCCGGCTTTGGGACAATCGTCGGAGACGGTGGGCACCCGGTTGCGTTATCAGAACGAGGAGGGAGAACGGGTTCCGGTGGAAGGGGTGATGCTGTCGGTAACCACCGTGGACGGGGCAGCCATCGGTTCGGGGGTCAGTGACGCCGACGGGATTTTCACCACACCCGTCCCCGAACCGGCCGTCTACCTGGTGACCATCGACGTCGGCACTCTCCCGCCGGGCATAAGCCTGCGGGAACCCGACCGGACCACCGTGGAGGTGGAGGTGCTGGAGGGCCGGGATGGAAGGGCCATCTTTTCCCTGACCAGCGGCGAGAGCGCCATGGTCCAGGAGACCGGGGGAGTGACTCTGCGGCGGGTGGCGCAACTCACCACCGAGGGGATCAAACTGGGCCTGTTCCTGGGCATGGCCGCCATCGGCCTTTCGCTGGTGTTCGGAACCACCGGGTTGGTCAACTTCGCCCATGGCGAGATGGTCACCTGGGGAATGCTCACCGCCTACTTCTTCAACTATTACGGGTTGGCGGGCGCCTTCGGTTTCATGGCCGGCTGGTGGCCGCCCCTGGGGGACGGGGTCAATCTGATCCTGGCGGCGGCGCTGGCCATGGTGGTGGGCGGGACCACCGGGTATGTGATGGACCGGTGGATCTTTGGACCCTTGCGGGCCCGAGGGGTGAGTCTGATCGCCCAGATGGTGGTGACCATCGGGTTGTCCATCCTGGCCCGGTACATTTTCCTGTTCATTTTCGGAGGCAATCTGCGCTTTTTCCGCGACTACTCCGCCCAGAGCGCTCTGCAGATCTGGATAATCGACATCACGCCCAAGGATCTGATCACCGTGATCCTGTCGGTGTTGATCCTGCTGAGCGTGGGCCTGTTCCTGCAGCGCACCCAAACCGGCAAGGCCATGCGGGCGGTGGCGGACAACCGTGATCTGGCGGAATCGTCGGGCATCAACGTCCAGCGGGTGATCCGCATCGTTTGGATCGGCGCCGGCGCCCTGGCCGGAGTGGGAGGAGTTTTCATAGGCTTGGCTGAGCAGTTGAGTTGGCTGATCGGCTTTCGGATGCTACTTCTGATCTTCGCCGGGGTGGTGCTGGGCGGGTTGGGCACCGCCTACGGCGCCTTGATCGGTTGTCTGCTGGTGGGGATCGGCATTCAACTCTCCACCCTGTTCATCCCGGTGGAACTCAAGAACATCGGCGCGCTGGTGGTGCTGGCATTGGTGCTGGTGGTGCGTCCCCAGGGCATCCTGGGAAGAAGGGAGCGGTTCGGGTAGCTATGACAGTGGCGGCGATCGACTGGGGTTTCATCCTGATCCAGACGGTGGAGGCTTCGCTGGGTCTGGAAGCGGCGGTGTACGCACTGGCGGCGGTGGGGTTGAACATTCACTTCGGGTATGCCGGGCTGCTGAACTTCGGGCAGGTGGGGTTCGTGGCGATGGGGGCGTACGGGATGGGATTGTCGGTCACTCTGTGGAATCTCAATCCGTTTCTGGCGGTGCTGGTGGGAATCGGCTTCGCGGCGGTGTTTGCTCTCATCCTGGGAGTGCCCACTCTGCGATTGCGGGGGGATTACCTGGCGATCGTCACCATCGCCGCCGCCGAAATCGTTCGTCTGCTGGCCCGCTCCACCACTTTGGGGGACATCACCCGGGGCGCCGAGGGTCTTCACGCTTTCATCGGGCCGTTCCGGGAGTTGAATCCCTTCGATCCCAGTTCCGAATACGGGATCGGCCCCTTGCAGGTGGGCGGCAACCAGTTCTTCGCCATCGTGCTGGGATGGACGGCCACCGCGGTGGCCCTGGTGGTGATTTGGCAGTTGATGCGAAGCCCCTGGGGCAGGGTGGTGAAGGCCATTCGGGAGGACGAGGATGCGGCGCGGGCCCTGGGCAAGAACGCCTACTGGTACAAGCTCCAGGCGCTGATTCTGGGCGGGGTGATCGGCGGAATGGCGGGCATGGTGCAGGCCGTGGGGAAGGCGACCATCCAGCCGGATTCGTTCGTACCCGCCTACACATTCTTCTTCTGGACGGTCCTGATTCTGGGCGGGGTGGGACGTATCTGGTCGCCGGTGGTGGGGGCCGTCCTGTTTTGGGCGATGCTCACCTTCTTTCAGGGAACCCTCACCGCCATGGTCAACGAAGGCTTGATTCCCACCTCTTTCATGGACCCCACCCAGGTGAACCAGATACGGTTCATGCTGGTGGGTGTGGGATTGGCGCTGCTGATGGTGTTCCGACCACAGGGGATCTTCGGATCGCGAGAGGAGATGATGTTGGATGTCCGGTGAGCAGGACGCCCGCCGCGCCCATCCTCTTGGCGGGGTAGGCCACCAGCCGGGCGTGGCCAAACCCGATCCGATCCTGGTGGTGGAGAACACCCGTCGAGCCTTCGGGGGTTTGGTGGCGGTGGATGTGGAGCATCTGGAGATCCAACGGGGGATCATCACCGCCTTGATCGGACCCAACGGGGCCGGTAAAACCACTTTTTTCAACCTGCTGACCGGGTTCGACCGCCCCGACACGGGTTCGGTGCTCTTCGATGGCAAGGACGTGGGGCGCCTCAGTTCCCACCAACGAGCCAGACAGGGGATGGTGCGGACCTTCCAACTCACCAAGGCGCTCACCAAGCTTTCGGTGCTGGAGAATATGAAGCTGGGCGCCAAGGGCCAGATCGGCGAGCACTTTTTGCAGTCGCTGGCGCCGCCTCTGTGGAGAGCCCAGGAGAAGGCCATCGAGGAGCGGGCCCATGAACTTTTGAAAAGATTCCGGCTCGATCACATGGCGTCGGAGTACTCGGGAACTCTGTCGGGAGGCCAGCGTAAGCTCTTGGAAATGGCCAGAGCCCTGATGGCCTCCCCGGCGGTGGTGATGTTGGATGAACCCGTGGCCGGGGTGAACCCCGCCCTCACCCAATCGCTCCTAGAGCATGTCAAGGCTCTCCCCTCGGAAGGTGTGACCGTTATTTTCGTGGAGCACGACATGGATGTGGTGTGGGACATTTCCGACTGGGTGGTGGTGATGGCCGAGGGGGCGGTGATCGCCGAGGGCGTTCCCGAATCGATCGGAAAGAACCAGGCCGTGATCGATGCCTATCTGGGTTCAGGTGACGACGAACCCGACTCCGGGGGGATGTGAAAGTGAGCGAGCACAACGGTTCAGGGCGGCCGCTGGTGGAATTGCGCCAACTGGTGGCCGGCTACCTGCCGGGGGTGGACATTCTCAAAAAGGTCGATGTGGCGCTGTATCCGGGGGAGATGATCGGAATCATCGGTCCCAACGGCGCCGGCAAATCCACCCTGCTCAAGGCCCTGTTCGGACTCTTGGAAGTGCGGTCGGGAGATGTGATCTTCAAGGGAGAATCCATCACCGGCCTGCGCGCCTATGAGTTGGTGGCCAGGGGAGTGGGATACGTTCCCCAACTCAACAACGTGTTCTCGGCCCTGACAGTGCTGGAAAACCTCGAGATGGGGGTCTATCTGGAGCCGGCCAAGACCTCCGAACGTCTGGAGAAGGTGGTGGATATCTTTCCCCGGCTGGGGGAGCGTCTCGGTCAGCGAGCGGGGCTTCTGTCGGGCGGGGAACGGCAGATGTTGGCCATGGGTCGGGCCCTGATGATGAACCCGGAAGTGTTGTTGCTGGACGAACCCTCGGCAGGGCTTTCACCGGTGTTGCAGGATCAGGTGTTCGCTCGGACCAGGGACATCAACCGCTCCGGAGTGGCGGTGATCATGGTGGAACAGAACGCCCGCCGCTGCCTGCAGATCTGCCACCGCGGCTATGTGCTGGATCACGGCCGCAACGCCTACACCGGCACCGGTCAGAGTCTGCTGAGTGATCCGAAAGTGATCGAACTCTACTTGGGAACCCTCGCCCGCCGCGCCTGAGGTCGTCTACGTCCCATCTTCCCGAGACCAACCCTTACCGGGACAACCACTCTTGTCGCGAGATGCCAGCTCGGTTAAGAATATCTCTGAGGATGTCTACTCGTACCTCTCCCGGATTTGGGATACGGAGGGTTTCCTGGTTCTTCCTCATAAAGGGATGGTGTGTTCCCGTTACCGGTCCGGCCCAGCCCATTTTTTTGAGGCGTCTGATCAGGTCTCTCTGGCTGATCGGCGTCAGCCTGGAACTCATCCCTTGGCGGGAACCAGACTGATGTGTTCCATCTTGGGGATGTCGTCATCACCGCTACTCAGTTTCAGGTCCACCCACTCGGCCAACACCGATTCCAATTCCTCCAACGCATCCTCGCGGGTTTCCCCGAATCCCCACGCCCCCCTTACACCGGCGATCGACGCAATATACCCAACCGGATCCTGCGTGGGATGACAAATCGCATGAAACATGGCGATTCTTATCCACCTCTCCACCAACTGTTCTGTTGAAGGTTGTGAAACGTCATCAATCGTTTCAACGCTGTCCGGTATCTCGGAACGTTGGACACTGGTCCATTCTTTCCGGTCTTCTGTAATGTGCGGCCGTGCATTCGGGTTAAAAGTGAGTGTCGTCATACGTCCTCCTCAGGCACTGAAACGGACATCAAGTTGTTCGATTCAAACACATAGACCGGACGACCCAGGTGGTCCTGTTGACCTTCGATCCGAAATATGTTGGTAAGGGCGAGTTTAACGCGCATCAGGGTCCCATCATCAAGAAGATAACTTGTCCAGGGTTCCTCCCCGTCAGTGCGGTATCCCAGTTCCACAGCATCAACCATCTCCCCGGTGGGGGACTTGATCCTTCTCTTTCGCTCCATGCTCTCCAAGCGCTCCTCCGTCAACAGAGCCGGGGTTCCGGAAGGACCGGACCCCGGCTCTGTTCTGTTAGTCGTTCAGTTCCGTCGAATCATCCACCGGCGAACACGTACTCGTCGAGGGATGAGTCGGGTCGGTCGCCGCCGCTGTAGGTAGCGATACGGAAACTGGCCGCAGCCGGTTCACCGGCGTCCACGAACTCGTAGGGACCACCCACACCGTCGTAGTCAGGATCACCACCACCCTCGATGATCCCCTTGCAATCAGCAAAACTGGTGCACTTGGTACCACCACGGGTCACATCGTTGATCGCCGCCCCAATCGCCACCGGATCATCACTGTTGGCAGCCAAAGCAGCCAAAGCCACAATCACGATCGCATCATAGGTCTCAGCGCCATAGGCGTAAACCCCGTCCAGGCCACCCTCATAAGCACCATCCAAACGATCCGTGAACGCCGAAATAGCACTCAGATCCACCGAAGGCTCCGTCCCACGCATACCCGAAATGATCGAAGGATCAGAAAGCTCAGCCCCGATACCACCAATGTTCCCGTCAACCCCATACACATTGGTCGCCGACGTAGGACCGATACCCCGCTCATGCATAGTGGTCAAAATCGTGGCCGACTCCTGAAAGCCGATCACCACCACCGCATCAGGACCGGCCCCGGCCAACTGATCCACCTCGGCATCAAAATTGTCCGTACCCGGAGCATAAGCGATAAACGGATCCACCGTACCACCCAGATTCTCGAAGTTCTCCATGAACGAATCAGCCAACCCCTGACCATACGACTCCTGCCGATAAATCACACCAGTGATCTCATTGCCCTCCGACGCCACCAGATCAGCCAGCACCTTGCCCTGCAACAAATCAGAAGGCGCAGTACGGAAATACAGACCATTGTCATCGTAAGTAGTGAAATCAGGAGAAGTGTTAGCCGGAGAAAAATGAATCACATTATTACCAGTGATCTTGTCAATCACCAACTTGGAAACCGCCGAACTGGCCGCACCAATAATCGCATCCACATCCAAAGCCAACAAACGATCAACCTCAGGATTGGCAATGTCCTGATTGGTGTCACCCGAGTCACCCTCATGCAACACCACATCATTACCCAAAACACCACCAGCCGCATTGATATCAGCAACCGCCAACCGGGCGCCCGCCACCTCCGGCGGACCCAAGAAAGCCAAATCACCCGTAACCGGCAACAAAGTACCAATCACCAACTGACCGGTGGCCATTTCGACCATCGCGCCGCCATCGTCGGTTCCGCCGGCGAACACGTATTCGTCCAGATCGGGGTCGGGTCGGTCGCCGCCGCTGTAGGTAGCGATACGGAAACTGGCCGCAGCCGGTTCACCGGCGTCCACGAACTCGTAGGGACCACCCACACCGTCGTAGTCAGGATCACCACCACCCTCGATGATCCCCTTGCAATCAGCAAAACTGGTGCACTTGGTACCACCACGGGTCACATCGTTGATCGCCGCCCCAATCGCCACCGGATCATCACTGTTGGCAGCCAAAGCAGCCAAAGCCACAATCACGATCGCATCATAGGTCTCAGCGCCATAGGCGTAAACCCCGTCCAGGCCACCCTCATAAGCACCATCCAAACGATCCGTGAACGCCGAAATAGCACTCAGATCCACCGAAGGCTCCGTCCCACGCATACCCGAAATGATCGAAGGATCAGAAAGCTCAGCCCCGATACCACCAATGTTCCCGTCAACCCCATACACATTGGTCGCCGACGTAGGACCGATACCCCGCTCATGCATAGTGGTCAAAATCGTGGCCGACTCCTGAAAGCCGATCACCACCACCGCATCAGGACCGGCCCCGGCCAACTGATCCACCTCGGCATCAAAATTGTCCGTACCCGGAGCATAAGCGATAAACGGATCCACCGTACCACCCAGATTCTCGAAGTTCTCCATGAACGAATCAGCCAACCCCTGACCATACGACTCCTGCCGATAAATCACACCAGTGATCTCATTGCCCTCCGACGCCACCAGATCAGCCAGCACCTTGCCCTGCAACAAATCAGAAGGCGCAGTACGGAAATACAGACCATTGTCATCGTAAGTAGTGAAATCAGGAGAAGTGTTAGCCGGAGAAAAATGAATCACATTATTACCAGTGATCTTGTCAATCACCAACTTGGAAACCGCCGAACTGGCCGCACCAATAATCGCATCCACATCCAAAGCCAACAAACGATCAACCTCAGGATTGGCAATGTCCTGATTGGTGTCACCCGAGTCACCCTCATGCAACACCACATCATTACCCAAAACACCACCAGCCGCATTGATATCAGCAACCGCCAACCGGGCGCCCGCCACCTCCGGCGGACCCAAGAAAGCCAAATCACCCGTAACCGGCAACAAAGTACCAATCACCAACTGACCTGGGGTGGCGCCTCCATCACCTTCCGGCGCGGATCCCTCATCGGGCGCCCGGGTGGTGGTGGGGGCTTGAGTTGTGGGAGTCTCCTCCTCTGCTGTGGAGGTCTCCTCGTCGCCTCCACAGGCCGCGGCCACCAACGCCATAAGCGCGATGATGGACAGCAACTTGACATACCGTCTGGTACGTTTCATAACCGAGTCCTTCCTTTCCGTCTCAAAGGTGGTTGTCTTGTGGTTCGAATCATGTGGGGCCGTCGCCTTGAAACATGTCCGTCCACCCCCCCAAATTATAGGTTCCCCTATCGAGTGGGAAGAGATAGGTTAGCGGTTCTGTTCCCCCACTGATCCGCGAGACGGGACCACCGGATAGATATGGAAGGGTACGGCCCGCCCACCGCCGCCCACCGGGCCGGCTCGCCGGGCGGTCGGCGCTCCGGGCGGTCGGCGCTCCGGGGCTATTTGATGAGGGCCACCACCGCTCCGGCCGACACGGAGTCTCCCGCTTCGATGCGCAGTTCCACCACGTTGCCCTCCCGGCCGGCAGTCACCGCGTTCTCCATCTTCATGGCCTCCAACACGCAGATGATGTCCTGGGCGGTAACCCGGTCACCCACCTTCACGTTTACCTTGACGATGGTGCCCTGCATGGGAGCGGTGACCGCCCCGTCGGTGGCCACCACCGGCCCTGCGGTCGGCTTGGGGGGCCGTCGACGCACCTTGGGCCGCTCTTCCTGTCCGATGTCGGGTTCCCAGTAGGAGACCACGAACCTTCTCCCTCCCACCTCGACGGTCATATCCTGGCGAACCACGCTTTCTTCTTCGGGCAGGGTGGCCGCCACCTCGGGTTCCGCGGGAGAAAGGTGCAGTTCGTTCTCCAACCAGTCGGTGTGATGCCGAGCGGAGACAAAAGCCGGATGGTCAAGCACCGCCCGGTGGACGGGGATGGTGGTGGGGATCCCGGTGATTTCATACTCGCTTAGCGCTCGCTTGGCCCGGCTGATGGCCTGGGTGCGGGTGGGTCCCCACACCACCAGTTTGGCGAGGAGGTTGTCGTAGAAGCGAGGGATGGTGACCCCGGCGCTCACCCAGCCGTCCACTCGTATCCCCGGGCCGGCCGGTTCCCGGTAGGTGACGATGCGGCCCGGGGTGGGCAAGTATTGGCGATGGGGATCCTCTGCATTGATTCGCATCTCGATGGCATGCCCATCGGCGCGCAGGCCGATAGCCGAGGTGGGTCGTCCCGCCGCGATGCGCAATTGCTCCCTGACCAGATCCACGCCGGTGACCATCTCGGTGACCGTGTGTTCAACCTGAAGGCGGGTGTTCATCTCCAGAAAATAGAATGACCCGCTGGTGTCTGCCAGAAACTCCACCGTTCCGGCGTTGCGATAGTCGCAGGTCCGGGCGATTCTGAGCGCGGCGTCGCCCAGTTCGCGGCTTTGGGCGAGATTCAGGATGGCGGAAGGGGCCTCTTCGATGAGCTTTTGATGGCGGCGCTGCACCGAGCAGTCCCGTTCTCCCAGGTACACGTAGTTGTGGTGATTGTCCACCAGGATCTGCGCCTCGATGTGATGGACGGAGGTCAGCTTCTTTTCCAGGTACACCTCCGGGCTCCCGAAGTAGGCGTCGGCTTCCCGTTGGGCGGAGGCCAGGGCATCCTCGATCTCCGACGGGTGGTTGACCGTCCGCATGCCCCGTCCGCCCCCGGCCCGCGACGCCTTGATCAAAACGGGATAGCCGAGTCGGGCCGCCACTTCCATGATCTCAGCGGGATCCTCCAGGGGATCCTCGGTTCCCGGCACCACCGGGACCCCGGCCTCGATGGCGATCCGGCGGGACGACACCTTGTCTCCCATCGCAGCGATCGCTGCCGGGGGAGGCCCCACCCAGATCAGCCCCTGGTCGATCGCCGCCCGGGCAAATTCGGGGTTCTCCGACAGGAATCCGTAGCCTGGGTGAACTGCGTCGGCGCCGGTTTCGGAGGCAACCCGCAGAATCCGTTCGATGTTGAGATAGGACTGTCCGGCCGGCGCCGGACCGATGTTCCAGGATTGATCGGCCAACTGGGTGTGATATGCGTCCCGGTCGGGTTCCGAATAGATTGCGATGGTCCGCAGGCCCATTTCGCGGGCGGTGCGGATCACCCGGACCGCGATCTCACCCCGGTTGGCGACCAACACCGACTTCACAACGGAATGTTCCCGTGTTTCTTGCTCGGCAGAGCCTCCCGCTTGGTGCGAAGCATCTCCAGGGCCATGATGAGTTGGGGTCGGGTCTCCCGCGGTTCGATCACCGAATCCACCAGACCGAGTTCCGCGGCCTTGTACGGGTTGTTGAACTCGTCCTCGTATTCTTCGATCAGGTCGGATCGTCGTTGCTCGGGATGTTCGGCGGCGGCGATATCGCGGCGGAAGATCACGTTTACCGCTCCCGAGGCGCCCATCACCGCGATCTCCGCGGAAGGCCAGGCGAACACCAGGTCGGCTCGGATGCCTCTGGCGTTCATTACCAGGTAGGCGCCTCCATAGGCCTTGCGGGTGATCACCGACACTCTGGGCACCGTCGCCTCGCAGTAGGCGTAGAGAAGTTTGGCGCCGTGACGGATGATGCCGCTGTGCTCCTGATCCACCCCCGGCAATACCCCCGGGACGTCCACGAAGGTCACCAGGGGAATGTTGAAGGCGTCGCAGAATCTTACAAAACGCGCTCCCTTCTGAGCGGCGTCGATGTCCAGGGTCCCGGCCAAGACCGACGGCTGGTTGGCCACCACTCCCACGGTGTGCCCGTCCAGGCGCCCCAGCCCCACCAGGAGGTTTCCGGCCCAGTGCTCATGCACCTGAAAGAACTCCCCGTCGTCCACCACCGCCTCGATCAGGGTGGTCATGTCATAGGGTTGGTTGGCGGAGTCGGGAATGATCTGGTCCAGCAGGTCATCGGTGCGGGTGGGGGAGTCGGTGGGAGTGAAGTACACCGGCAGTTCCAGGTTGTTCTGGGGAAGGAACGAGAGAAGGTACCGAACCCCGTCAAGCGCCCGGGTGTCCTCCCCGAACACAAAGTGCACCACTCCCGAGGTGGAGGCATGCACCATCGCCCCTCCCAGTTCCTCGAAGGTGACCTCCTCGCCGGTGACGGCTCTGATCACGTCGGGGCCGGTGATGAACAGGTGACTGGTTTCACTCACCTGGATTACGAAGTCGGTGAGGGCCGGGGAGTACACCGCCCCTCCGGCGCAGGGGCCCATGATCACCGAAATCTGCGGTATGACCCCCGAGGCGCGGACGTTCCGTTCGAAAATCCGGCCATATCCGTCCAGCGACGCCACGCCCTCCTGGATGCGGGCGCCGCCCGAGTCCTTCAACCCGATCAACGGGGCGCCCGCCTGCAGGGCCATATCGGTGATCTTGCAAATCTTGTCGGCCACCGCCACGCCCAGGCTGCCTCCGAAGGTGGTGAAATCCTCGGCGAACACGAACACCGTCCGCCCGTCGATCTTCCCCCACCCGGTGACCACCGCGTCTCCCAGGGGCCGGTGGTCCTCCACTCCGAACCCGCGGGCCGAGTGTCGGACGAAGGCGTCCACCTCGGTGAAGGTGTCCTGATCCAGCAGGTGAGCGATCCGTTCCCGGGCGGTTAGTTTGCCTCTTTCGTGCTGGCGATCGATGGCGCGGCGATCCACCGCCACCGCCTGGTTTCGCATCCGCCGCAGGTTCTCGATTCGTTGTTCGGTGCCCAAGGTCATCGACTCCCGGATAGGCTTTCTGAAATACTTGGACTCAAGGATTGTCCCTTTGGCTACACCCTATTCGGTCATACGGCTGTCGGAGACAGCCTCCACCCAGGATGACGTTCGCCGATCATACCGGGGAAGGCCGGTGGTGGTGATTTCCGACCGTCAGAAGCAGGGTAGGGGACGACGGGGCAGGGAGTGGATCAACGCTCCCGGGGCCGTGGCGGTGTCGGTGGCGTGCGAGCCGAAGTGGGACAGGGAGCGGTGGGGTCTGCTGCCGCTGATGGCCGGCTGGGAGGCGGCCCTGGCCATGGGCGGACAGGTGACGCTGAAGTGGCCGAATGACCTGCTGGTGGCCGACCACAAGGTGGGTGGCATTCTGGTGGAGGCCAGGGGAGCGGTGGTGGTGGCCGGATGCGGTGTGAACCTGTGGTGGCCGGATCCTCCGCCGGGTATGACCGGTTTGGACCCCCTCCCGCCGGACTCCTCCCGCCGGGAGGACTTGGCCCACGCCTGGGCCGCCGGCTTTTTGAAATCGGCCCTGGATCCCCTCGGCGGCCGGTTTTCGCGGCGCTCCTACCGCCGCCGCTGCGTGACCCTGGGTCAGAAAGTGATTTGGGGAGAGGGACACACCGGGACGGCGGTGGACATCGACCGAAGCGGCGCCCTGGTGGTGGAAAACGCCGAAGGGGTCGCCAGGTTGAGTGCCGAGGAGGTGTTTCACATACCGAAGACCGGCGGCTGAGCGTCCGGGGGGTGGGGCTATTTTGGGAAGGTCGCGAAAAACAGGACGGCTGATGGCTTGACTTTGTCTCCGGGGTGTCACATAGTGATAGGAGTCAAGCACCTCCCGGTCTGTTCCGACGTCGTCCAGACCGGCCGCAGGGACCATATCCTCGGGAAAGCGAAATCCCATTCTGTGTGGTGGATTCGCGTCCCGACCCCAGGAAAGGTGGTGGCGGGGGCGGGCCCTCGGGACAGGAATTTCGGGGGCGGTTTCGCGACATAGTGTCTGATTTCACAGATTGCCGCCCGGCCCCTATCCGGTATCCCTTACCCGCTTCCTCTTAAAGGATTAACCCGTTTCCACCACCTGGGGCGGGGGAAGGGCGGCGGTGAAGAATGCGGCTATCCGGGCCAGGGCGTCCCGGGCGGCGGCCCGGTGATAGTTGGGGTGGTTTTCGTCCACGAATCGGTGCCCGACCTCCTCATAGAGCAGCCATTGGCCACTCCGATTGGCGTCCTGGGCCGCGTCCACCGATTCGGGGGGGATCAGTTCATCATCGGCCGCATAGATGCCCAACACCGGTCCGCGCAGGCGCTTCAGTTGTCGCATGGCCGGGTAACGCCGATCCTCGTCCCCGTCCAGTTGACCGTACAGCACGGCAACCGGCCCCACCCACTCTCTCAAAGCGCCGGCCACCAGGGCCAGCCTGCCACCCGCTCCCACTCCGAGCACTCCCATCGGCGACGCCATGCCCCACTCCGAGTCCTGGTTGGACAGGAAGCGATAGGTGTCATCCAAATGCGCCAAGACGTCGATGTCGGTGTCCGTGGGTCCGGTTCCGTTCTCGAAACGCCCGGGGCTTCCCGGACCCAGATTCAGGGCCAACGCCACCAAACCCCGGCGGGCCAAGAACCGGGTCAGGCTCTTGATATGCGAGGAAATCGACCCCTCATCGGCCATGACCAGCACCACCGGAAAACTGCCCAATGCGTCGGGGCGGGCCAGATAGTCGGAGCGGTAGGTGTTCCCCGCCGGTGTGGAGTATCTTCCGTACATCACGGAGTAAGTTCCCTCGTGGGCCAGCACCGCCAAGGCGTTCTCTCCTGGAGTCGATTTCATCCGCAAGGCTAGCGGTTCCGGGGGTTCGGCTATTTTCACAACATGGTTATGGAGTCTCTTATCCGCTTTCCGATCCGAACCCCAATGGGAGGGGCTCTGTGAACCGCCGGGCCGTGGTCACCGGCGGGGCGGGATTCATCGGCGCCCATCTGTGTGCATCCCTGGCGGAAAGGGGCTGGGCAGTCGTGTCGCTCGACGATTTCTCCACCGGGGGTCGGGCCTCACCGGGGGAGGGCCGGTCGCCGGGGGTCAGGACTGTGGAGGTCGACATCACCGATCCGGCTCTTGACCGGGTGATGACCAAGGCCCGCCCGCAAGTGGTGTTCCATCTGGCGGCGGTCTCCTCGGCGCCGCTCTGCCAAAAGGACCCCACCCGATGTGTCGAAGTGAACGTGGAAGGCACCGGGCGGGTTCTGGAAGCGGCCCGCCGAAGCGGCGCTCGAAAGCTGGTGAACGTTTCCTCCCTGGCCGTTCACGGGGTTGTCTCATCCGAAGCGGGAGCATCCTATGGGCTGAGCAAGCGATCTGCTGAAGACCTGGTGAGCCGCCGCGCCCCGGCGGCGGGGATCGAGTGGACCACTCTCCGCCTCGCCAACATCTACGGGCCCGGGCAGTATGGGGATGGGGAGTCGGCGGTGGTGGCCACCTGGTTGGGGGCGATGGCCCACGGCGACCCGGTGTTCCTGGACGGCGACGGTCGGCAAACCCGGGACTTTTTGTATGTGGCGGACGCGGTGGAAGCGGTCGCCGGGGCCGCCGACCGGGCCGACGGCCTGACGCTCGAATTGGGGGTAGGAGTGGAGACCTCTCTTCTGGATTTGCTGGGAGCCATGAGGAAGGTGAGCGGATGGCAGGGCACCGCTGGGCGCCGTCCGGCCCGGGAAGGAGATATCCGCCGCTCGGTGACCGATCCCGGCCCGGCCCGAGATGCCCTGGGGTGGAGGGCCCGCACCGACCTGGCGACCGGTCTGCGCAAGACCTGGGAGTGGATGGCAGCCATCTGAGGTGGGAACGCACCGCCCCATCCCGGCCTGAGATAACACCGGGCGACTCACCCGGCGGACTCGCGATTGGCTCTTGGGCCCGGCTGGGCAACCGCGCCGACCGCTCTACCGGAACAGGTCTTCGGATGCCGGGCGGATCAGGTCGGTGGCGGCCCCTTCACCGGACGGCAACCCCAGCCCCCGGATGATCGCCACGGGAATGGATCGGGCCTTTCCTTTCACCAGATCGGCGGCCGCGGCGATCTCGTCGGCCACCGCCACCTCGGTCACTTCCAGGGTGCGGTTGTGATCGTCGGGCTGTCCCCGCAGGTCTCTGATGGGATGGAATCCCGCCACGCCGATGGCCACGTCGGTCAAACCTCGGCGAAAGGGCCGACCGAAAGTGTCGGTGATAACCACCGCCAGATCAATCCCGAAACGCTGCATCAGCCGGAGCCGAAGCCGCCGGGCGGAACGGTCCGGGTCCAGCGGCAAAAGGACCGCCCGGCAGGGACCCGCGTTGGAGCGGTCGATGCCGGCGTTGGCGCAGATGAAACCGTGGCGGGTCTCGGTGATCACCAGATCACCCCGGCGTCGCAGAGTGGCGACCGCTTCGGCTTCCACCAGATGCCGGTGGCTGTGGGGACCGTCGTCCTCCAGTTCCACCACCCTGCCCTCCGCCTTGGAGATCACCTTGTGGGTGACCACCACCACATCTCCCGAGAGCAATCCGATCTCCGAACCCTCCAGGGCGTCGCCCAACATGCGGGCCAGATCATCCCCGGGGGATATTTCCGGCAGCCCTTTCACCGGGTGGATGGTGATCGTCACAAACGCTCCAGGAGTCGTTCCGCCAGCCGCGCCGCGGCCGGTGGCTCGGCGATCCTGGTGTCGGTCGCCCAGCCCGACACACCTTCCCCTTCCAGCAGGGTGAGGTCCGAAACGTCGCCCTGATCCACCACCAGGTCGGTGAGCAAACCCCGATAGGCGTGGACCACTCCCAGGTTGCCCGCCGGAAGGCCAAGGCCCGCCATCACCTGAGCGGCAGGACCCTTGAGGGCTTTGCCCCCGAACAGGGGAGAAACAGCTATCACCCGAGGAGCGGCTCGGAGCGCCGCCCGGATACCGGGCACCGCCAGGATCGGCCAAATCGACAGGGGAGGATTGGAGGGTGCGATCACGATGGCGGCGGCCCGTCGGATCGCTTCCATCACCCCGGGCGCCGGACGGGCCTGATCCGCCCCGTCAAACCGGAGTCCCCCGATGGAATCCCGGTGCTGTCTTCGCACGAAATAGTCCTGGAAGTCGAGCCACTTTCCCGAGTCGGTCTGCAACTTGGTGCGCAGGGGCTGGTCGGTGGCCGGAAGCAGCCGGGTTGTTATCCCGAAAGCCTCGGCGATCCGGGCGGTTGTCGAGGTGAGCGACCGGCCTTTTCGCAACTCCATGGTCCGAAACAGGTTGAGAGCCAAATCGGCGTCTCCCAACCGGAAGGTGGTGTCGGTGGGGAACCGGGACAGAGCGGACATGACCTGCCAGGTGTCGTCGGCCCGTCCCCAGCCCTCCGGCCCTTCCCGCTCGGCCAGAGTGTAAACCACCGTGTCCAGGTCGGGAGCGACGAACACCCCGTACACCCAGTCGTCGTCGCCGGTGTTCACCACCACGGTGGTATGGCAATCGGTGATGCGGTCGAAGCCCCGCGCCAACCGGGCGCCTCCCACCCCCCCGGACAACAGCACCACGCTGGGGCGGTCGGATGGCGTGTTCTGATGGTGGGCGGTTTTCTCTAGCATTGTCGTTTGTTGATGGAGAGCACAACTTCCTCAGCGGAACCCGTGGTAAGGGCCGTCCGCACTCCGAGCATTGCGGTGGTGATCATGGCGGAAGGAGAGGACTACCGATCCGCCGTACAAGCGGTTGACGAACAGATTTCCGCCACCAGTTTAACGGTGGTCTGCTCCGGCCCGGCAGCCAAGCGCCGCATCACACAGGCGGGCCTCGAGCACCGAGAGACCCTGGACGAGGCCATCAGGGCGATTCCGGCGGACATCGATTATGTGTGGGTGCTGGCCGGGCGCGCCCGGCCGCAACCGGAGGCGCTGGGAGCGATGTTGCGGGTGGCGGTCAAGCATCATGCCGCCCTGGTGGGATCGAAGATCCTGGCCACCGAGAACCGGGAGCGACTCCTGTCGGTGGGAAGCGCCACCGATCTGTTCGGAGTCTCTTCCTCGGGGTTGGACGAATCCGAACTGGACTTCGCCCAATACGACGTGATTCGCGAGGTTTCGAGCCTGTCCACGGTTTCGCTTTTGGCTCGACGTCAACTGTGGGCGGTGCTGGGGGGTCTTGACCAATCCATTCCACCCGTTTCCCAGGGTCTGGATTTCTGCCAGCGGGTGAGGCTGGCGGGGGGACGGGTGGTGGTGGCCCCATCCTCTCGGGTGCTGTATCCGGCTGATAGCTACCCGAGCGCGGCCGATTGGAGGGAACGGGCCGGGCGCATGCGGGCCATGTTCAAGGTATACCGGCTGATAACCCTCACCTGGGCGATCCCCCTGGATGTGGCGATCAATCTGCTGGAGGGACTGTTCAGCCTGGTGCGGGGTCGACCGGGCCGTCTGGGCGGCTTCCTGGCGGCCGTGGGGTGGAGCATCCTGCGGCTCCCCTCCACCATCTCGGCCCGGATTGGTTCCCAGAAGACCCGGGTGGCGGGGGACGAGGACTTGTTCCGTTATCAGTATTCGGGTTCGGTAATCCTGCGGGATATGGGGTTCGAGATCGGAGGGAGGCTGGGAGATGGCGGGTCCGAGGACCAAGGCTGGATGGGCGCCATGTCTTCTCGGTTGAAACAGGGCGCCCCGTTGGCTCTCCTTCTGGCTCTGCTGTACGTGGCGGCCGCCTCCCGGAGCCTGTGGGTGGCCGGGTTGCCGGCCACCGGCTTTTCTTTTGGCCCCGGAGATGACCCACTGGGTGTGCTGGCCGCCTTCGCCGGGGGATGGAACGACGCGGGACTGGGAGCGTCTCTTCCGCCACACCCCGCCGCGGCCTTGGCCTCCGGGGTTGATTGGCTGATGCTGGGGTGGTCCGGGTCTCAACTGCTCGTAACCGCCCTGGCTCTGTGGGCCGGGACGGTGGGGTCGTCCCGACTGTTCCGCAGTGTGGGAAGCGGCGCCGGGCCTTCTTACCTGGGAGCGGTGGTGTACCTGCTGGGCGGCGCATCCGTGGCGATCGTGTCGCAGGGCTACTGGCCGATGTTGATCGCGTTGGGCGCTCTTCCCTGGTCGGTGGTGGCCGCGGGGCGGCCCTGGCCGGACGGCCGGCGTCGTCGTATCGGCGACCTGGCGGCGATCAGCCTGGCGGCCGCGGTGCTGGCGGCGGCCGCGCCCGGGGCGGTGGCCGTCCCGGTGGCGGTGGTCCTGCTGGGATGGCTGGCCGGGGTGGGATGGTCGTTTTGGTCGGTGGCGAGAGCGGCGGTGGGAGCGGTGATCGGCCTGTCCACGGTGAGCGCCTACCTGTGGAGCCACGATCTGAATGTCTGGTCGAACGGGCCGTCGGGGTCGGTGGAGGTGGATTGGGGCTACTGGGTGGTGGTGGCGGGGGCGGGGGTTCTGACGCTGGTGTTCGGGGGGACCTCCCGACGCGGTCCGGCGGGGCTGGGACTCGCGCTGGCGGGTACGGGATTGTGGGTGGGACAGTCGGGATCCTGGGAGATAATGGTGGGGGGCGCCGCCCTGGCGGCGGTGGGAGCCGGGATGACGACTTCGGCGGCGGTGGGAGGGGTCGGCGGCCCATCCAACCCGGTGCGGAGAATCGGTGTCCTGGCGGCGCTCTTGTGCGGGGTGGCGGTGCTGGTGTTGGGGCTTTCGGTGCTGGAAGGGGGCAGGGTAGGCCTCCCGGAGGATCACTGGAGCGGGCGGCTGGACTTCGCGTCGAGCCTTTCCGATTCCACCGATGGGAGCCGGCTGTTGTTGATCGGCGCTCCGGGCGCCCTGCCGGGAATGGAGAGAGATGGCCCGGGTTATTCCTACCGCCTGTTGAAGGCCGGGCCTCCCACCCTGGAACAGGCTTGGCTGCCCCCTCCGGGGGTAGGGGACCACGCTTTGGTCGAGGTGTTGTCCCAGGTGGGTGGCGCGGGGACGCTTCGGCCGGGGGAGTTGCTGGCGCCGTTCGGGGTGCGCTGGGTGGTCGTGGATCAGGCAACGGGTTTTTCGGAAAACCTCACCGCCCAACTTGACCTCCGGGTCCTGGCGGCCACCGAGGACACCGTGGTCTATGAGAACCTGGTGTCCCGGCCCCGTTCGGGTGGGCCGTTTGTGGGCGCCTGGCAGTCGGTGTCCTCCCACCGGGTGGAGGGACGGGAATTCGCAGGCAGGATCCGGATTGCGGACAACGCTCATCCCCGTTGGGGTCCGGATTGGGCGCAGGAGTCCTGGTGGAACACCATCTCCGGCGGGGAAGGGTCCGGTCATTTTACGCCCCATCCGGTGGGGCGGGCTTTGGGTTGGTGGGGCGCCGTGGCCCTGGTGGTCCTGACCGGGCTGGCGTGGTGGGCAAGGGGCGCTTCCCGATGAGGGGTATCACGATCGGGCTGTTGGGAGTGGTGGTGGGGTTGATGACCTGGACAATCGACGCCGGCGCCCCGGTTCCCACCCCACCGCCCGATGTACAAACCGGCTCGGTTGGAGAGCACACCGACCACCTGATCTGCCCGTTGGCCGGATTCATCCGCTCCCAAACCCGGATCGCCCTCATCGCATCGCAGACAGACCGCGTGGACCTGTGGCAGGTGTCGGATGGCGCGTGGGCGTCTTTCCGCCCCGAAGAACCCGGGGACGCAGACGGTTGGATCGAGCCGGCCCCTTCCGGAGCGGGGTCCCTGGTGGCCGAAATAGGCGCCGGATGGTCGGCGGCCGGGATGGTGAATATCGCTTCGGGGGCCAGATCCGCCTGGCCGTGCGGCCATTCGTCCCACATGCTGACCGCGTTGGGAGGCGCCACCCTGGAGGGGGACCGTCTGGATTTGATCCTGTACAACCCTTATGTATGGGACTCTTCGGCGCGGGTCAAGATCGTCAGTGAACTGGGAGAGGACACCCCCACCGGCCTCCAGGAGGTGTATGTGCCGGCCGGGAAGACGGTGAGAACCAGTGTGGACGAGGCGCTGACGCTTCGCCGATTGCTGGGAGTGGAGGTGGAGTCCTCCCCCGGGAGGGTTGCCTTGGTCCTGCAGCAGTCCACCGACGGGGCCACGGCCGTGGCCGAGGGTGTGTCTCCCCAAACGGAGTGGTGGCTGCCGGTTCCCGACTTGGGGCAGGCCGAAACCTATCTGCTGTTGGGGTCTCCCTCCGAATCTTCTTTTTCCTATCGAATCGACCTGCTGACCGAATCCGGGCCCCTCTATGGATGGGTGGAAGAGAACTTTTTTCCGAACCGTTTGGCGGCGGTTCCTCTGTCCGATTTGCCCCCCGGTGTAACCGGCGTCCGGGTTCTGGGTACCGTTGCCCTGGTGGCAGGCTTGCGGATGGAGTCCGAAGAGTTTTTGGCGACGGGCCCGGGAGTGGCGGGGACTCACCGGCAGTGGGCGCTTCCGGGCGCCGGGGCCCACCAGCAGAGCCGGGCCGTGGCCTGGCTGCTGAACCCCACCGTGGCGCCGGTTTCGGTGTCGGTGTCGGTCCCGGGCGGAGAGGCGCCTTTCTATCAGTCCGCCATTGCACCCGAATCGGTGCTGGCCGTGGAACTGGACCACGGGGAAGGGCAAATCGATGACCTGGCGGGTTACCTGGTGGAGGCCGAAGAGGAGATCGCCGTGATCTGGACCTCTCAGAGTCAGGACGGCGCCGCCTCCTATTCGGCCGCCGTCCCGGTAAACAGATGACCGGCGCCCTTCCCAGGTTTTCCCGCGGGCTGGCGGACATGGGGGAGTGGCAGGAAGCGGTCCGACGCTGGGAGGCAGAGGAACTGGTGGAGAGGCTCTGGGCGCGGGATGCGTCGGTATGGGGCAGCGCCGCGCCGGAGGCCGATCGGTGGCTGGGGTGGCTTGACCTTCCCGGCGACATGGCCAAGCAGACCGCAGGTTTCGCCCGGCTGGCCGAGGAGGTGGTGTCCGACGGCATCGAGGATGTGGTGCTGATGGGAATGGGCGGGTCGAGCCTGGCCCCGGAGATGTTCTTCTCCGTGTTCGGCCGGGCCCCGGGGCATCCCCGACTGCGGGTGATCGACTCCACCCATCCGGAGGCGGTGGCCTCACTCAGAGGCGCCATCAATCTTTCCCGCACCTTCTTCGTGGTGTCCTCCAAATCGGGAACCACGGTGGAGACTCTGTCCTTCTATCGATTTTTTTGGAAGGAAACCGGCGGCGACGCCCGACGGTTCGCCGCCATCACCGATGCGGGCACCCCCCTGGACCGGCTGGCCCGTGAAAGGAATTTCCGGGCGGTGTTCAACCCGCCCGCCGATGTCGGGGGTCGATTTTCGGCGTTCAGCGCATTCGGACTGGTTCCCGCCGCATTGATCGGGGCCGACACCCGGGCGCTCCTCGCCCGGGCCGAAGAGATGGCCGCCGCCGCCCGCCGACAGCCCGCCCACAACCCGGCGGTGAGCGTGGGGTTGATGTGGGGAGCGGCCGCCCGGGCCGGAATGGACAAGCTGACTCTTCGGCCCTCCCAGAGTCTGTCCGCGTTCGGAGCCTGGATGGAGCAACTGGTGGCGGAAAGCCTCGGCAAGGACGGCCGGGGAATTATTCCCGTGGCCGGGGAGCCGATCCGGCCGTCTGAATCCTATGGAGCCGACCGGGTGGTGGCCCTCTGGCACTGCGAGGGAGACCCTCCGCTCTCCTCCCCGGGTGGAGGCGACATTCACATCAAATTGGCCGACCCGCTGGATCTGGGCGCCGAGCTGTTCCGAGCCGAGTTGGGGGTGGCTGCGGCGGGGGAGGTGCTGGGCGTCAACCCCTTCAACCAGCCCGACGTGGAAGAAGCCAAGCGTTTGGCGTCCCGGGCGATGACCCGTTCCCAGGCCGGCGCCGGAGCGGACGCGGCCCCCGCCCACACAGCCCAGGCGCAGGAGGCTGTCGGGCGGTTGGTGGAGGACCTTCAGCCCGGCGACTATCTGGGCTTGCACGCCTACCTGCCACCCGACCCCCGAATCGAAGAACTCCTTGGCAGGTTCCGACGCCGGGTGACCCGACTGCGCGGTGTGCCCACCACCTTCGGGTACGGTCCAAGGTACCTGCATTCCACCGGCCAGGCGCACAAGGGCGGGCCTCCGGGAGGGTCATTTCTCCAGGTAGTGGACGATCCGAAAGCCGATATCGAAGTGCCGGGCGCCGATTACGGGTTCGCCAAGCTGATCTCGGCTCAGGCGGAAGGAGACCATGCCGCCCTCCTGAAGGCGGGCCGCCGGGCGGTGCGAATCAACGTGGGTTCAGACAGATTGGGCGGTTTAAGGGCCATACTGAAGGCTTTGTCATGAAAAAACCGAAAGAAAAAGAAACGAAAGTGCCGAAAGCGCGTCATACTTAAGCACAGGGCACAGCAACGATGCTGAAGCCCCGAGTGCGAAAGGAGAGAATTTGAAGCGTCACGCCAGGCCGAGGACAGGATGGTCATCTGTACGCATCGGGACAATTCTTTCCTCGCCCGACGCTGCGTTCCCACGCGTCCGACCTGGCGTCGCAAGGGTCATTACAAACACAAGGCGGTTACCCGATAGCCCATGACTTGACCACCAACAACAGTCATCGCTTGCGGAGCCGCCGGAAGGCGGCTCTTTTTGTTTGGGAGACACACCATGAATCAGAAAACCAGAATCGAGATTTTGAGAAATACCCTGGAAAGCCGGGGCGCCTGCTATGGCGCCGCCGAGGCCGACAGCTTTTTCACCAATGGAAACGAGGCGGTCCGGGTGGCTCAGATGATCTGTGGCGCCTGCCCGCTGGAAGCCCGGTCGGCCTGTCTTGAATACGCTCTCACCACCGGCATGGAGTACGGAGTGTGGGGAGGAATCTTCTTCTGGGACGGCCAGGCCTACTACCGGAAGAGACCCCCGGGCCGGCCCAGAGCCGATGAGTCCTCCCTGCCGGTGGAGGCGTCGAAAGCCGATCTCTGGGAACTGGTGCACAAGCTTGCTCCGATGGAGAAGAGCGCGTGATCGGCGATCGGTCGTAATATGGTGGCGAAGCCGGGCGTTTAGCTCAGATGGAAGAGCGCTTCCCTTACAAGGAAGAGGTCGGCGGTTCGATTCCGTCAACGCCCACCTTGATAGGTTGACGATGCAGCCTCGGGGAGGCTGGGCGCCGGCTGTTTAGGGGAACACCGCCAAGCCTCCCGGGAGTCAGCTTACGCGCCGCGTGTCGCCGCCGAGGCATGCGAGGCTTTCCACGCCGAGGCTCGGTGACGCCTTCCGCCGACGCCACACCGTAGAAGGGAGAGGCCACACGGCAGGGGGGAATTGTGGGGGTGAACCCGAGTTGACAAACTCCAAGGTACTCAGTAGGGTGAGTGATAATGATTATCATTATTACTCTTGGTTCGGAGGTCTGAGGCTGTGAGGGTTGCGAGGTCGGTGGCGTTGTTGGTTGTCTTTGTGCTGGTTGTGGTTGCGGCCGCCCCCCCCCGACGCTTCCCGCCTCGCCGGCTCGGGGTGATAGTGCTCCGTTAGCGGATCTGTCTGTTGCTCCGGCGGCGGATCTGTCCCTTGAACGTGAGTTGGTTAATCCAAGGGGGGATAACGTCCTGCTGACAATCACTGTGCGAAACGATCCGGTTCCCGGCCGTCCGCCTACCGCAGTGCGGGACATCGTGGTTCGCATCACTTCCGTTTGTCCTTGCGTTATCGATTACGATGTCCCCCGCCCCGGTATTAGGAAGGTGGTTGGTTTCACCACGTTGGAGAACGGGTACGAAAGCAAGGGTTTTGGCGGACACTTTACACCTACTCTTGGGAAGTTCGATGCCGGCGCGGGGCTGTGGAGGATTCCTGTTTTGGCGCCTTCCGCGGAAGCCAAAATCGCAATAATTCCACGAAACATCAATGCCGTTTTCGCCCCACCGGAGAGGCACGCTCCGGTTCGTGTGCACGCGGAGATTATTTCGTCCCTGGATCCGCCGGGGTATCGGGCGAATAACGAAACAGAGGCGTGGTTCGCTTTGCTCCCTCGTCTCGTACACCATGGAATTGCGCTGGGTGACGCGGGTGTTTCGGCTCGGGTGGCGGATCGGGCGCCGGAGCCGGGGACTCAGACCACCTTTGAGGTGACAGTAAAGAGCTACCGCTTGCCCGACCCCGACGGTGTTGGACGACGCACCCGAACTGTCGACGATGTGTGGAATGTGCAGGTGAGGGTGGAGGTTTCGCCGGGTTTGTCGCTCGCTCCGGTGGTGGAGGCGCCCCCAGGTACGTCTTTTGATCCCGATACGAGTGTTTGGCAGTTGGGGGCTACTGAGTCAATCCCGGTGAAGCAGACTTTGGAGGTTCCGGTGAATGTGACCAATCTGCCCTTGGATGCTGTTCCTTTGGGGCAGCGTTGTTTGACGGCGACGGTGGTGCATGCTCTGCCGTATTTCACTTTGGAGCCGGTTACGTTTACGCAGGATAATGATGTGGCTACGGTGTGTCTGGGGGAGGGCCCGCGGGTGGTTCTGAACAGCGGGTCGACCCCAACAAGCGTGCTCTGGTCGCTTCACGATTGCGCGAGCTCCTTGGCACGGCGGGACTTCGCCAACTTGGATGCATGCGACGGCCAAGATGAGGTGAAGGTGTTGGCGAGGTTGGAACGCAGGTTGTTCCATAGGGCCTCATCCCTGGAGGGGGGTTTGTTCGGGCGGTTGGGTGGGTTTGATAAGCCGACTGTTTTTCTTGAGCCGGAGTCGGTTGTGGTGCAGGTGCGTGATCCTGATGGACGCGTCAGGTCTAACAGTTTTGCGCGGAGGGGTGTGTCGTGGCAGACGGGGCGGGACGGCTCATCCGACGCCAATGTTGCTCAGGGGTTGGGGGTTCAGTGGTCCCGGCAGGGTTTCAACGGAAGAATCAGTGCTTGGGAAAGTCTGGATCCGGTTGTCACTGTGAGCGGGTTGGACGGTGCGCCTGCGCCGGGTCGGGTCAAGGTCCGCAAGGAGGACTTTTCCGGCACCGTGGTGTTCGATCCCAACCCTTCCGACTCGGTTTCTTACGCATTGAGAAGCACCTCAAACAGAATGTCACTACCTGAAAAGCTGTTTGTGGAGTTTGAGACGTTGGGTACTTATGTGGTGAATTACAAGTTGGTGGCAGACCGCCGTATCGGGTCGGATCTTTCGGATTCGGGTGATTATGTTTTTCATGTGGGGCCGGTTTCGGAGTTGGGGGTGAGGGATGGTGGCGCCAGTGGGTTGGTGGGGCGTGGGCGGCGGGCTTTTACGGTTTTGGCTGTGAATGACGGCCCGGACACGGCGGGGGACGCGGAGGTGAGGTTGTCGGGTGTGCCCGAGGGGGCGGAGGCGGTTTTGACGGATGGTGTGTATCGGGAGACTGGTTGTGTGGGTGGGGTTTGTGAGGGGGTGTGGGATTTGGGCGAGTTGCCTGTTTCGGGGTCGCGTCCGTTGGAGGGCCGGTCGGAGTTCGCGACGTTGACTCTTATCCCTTCGGGGAGGGCGCCGGCGTCGATCACCGCCACGATTGCCCATACCGAGCCCTATTCGGTGTGTTTGAACCGTGCTTCCGAGGTGACACCGACCGTGGAGACTGAGGCGGACTGCGTTTCGGCGGGTGGGGAGTGGCACAGCACCGATTATTTCGACTATGTGGAGGGCAATGATTCGGTGAACGTTGCAGGGCGGTTTGGTACGGGTGCGGGTGTTGTGGGTAGGCCGGTGGTGCGGGCGCAGCTTTATACGCTTCCTCCGATCGGGTTGGTGAGTTGGGACCGGGTGGCTGTTGTGAACGATCAGCCGGTATCCCACTACCAGGTGTGGCGAACAGGTGCGGGGTGTGAACCACCCGGCGCCGATGTCAGTCCGGTGGTGGTTCGGGGTGGGGTGTTGGTGGATTCGGGGGTGGATGTGACCGGTCGGGTTTGTTATTTTGTGCGGGCGGTGAACGTTTTGGGTGGTGTGGGGTATTGGTCGGAGGGGGTGTTGGCTTCTTCGGGGAGGCTGGTCGAGCCGAGGTTGTCGGTTCGGGGCGAACCGGCGGTGGGTGAGGGTTCGACGGTGTATTTCACTGTTAGGGCTTTTCCGACCCCGGCGACCGGTGATCCTTTGACTGTTTTTTACACGGTGTCCCAGCAGGGTGATTTTTTGGCGGCCGGTGAGTCGGGCCGCAAACAGGTGATCCTGGGTCATGGGGGCGAGACCCTTGTTTTTGTACAGACCGATGATGATTTGGTGGACGAGGCGGACGGGTCGGTCACTGTGACGTTGATTGATGGGGCCGGGTATGGGTTGTCGTCGACGCGTTCGGCGACGGTTGGGGTGACAGACAACGAGACGTCGCAGGTCAACTTTGTTCTCAATCAGAACGCGGCGACGGTGGCTGAGGACACGGGCCAACATGATGTGCCGGTTGAGATCAGTCCCATTTCGGCTGCTGGTTTGAGGGTTGATTACACGGTGGGTGGCACGGCCACGGTGGGCGACGATTTCACTATCAGGGGTTTGACCGATGGGGCGGGGTCGGTGACCGCTTCGGCGGGGGCCTCTAGGGTGAATATTCCGGTGCGGCTGGTCAACGACCGGGGTGGCGAGAAAACCGAGACGATCATTCTGACCCTGAAAGCCGGCGACGATTATGACCTGTTTCAGCCGGTCACCTACACGCTTTCTGTCACCGACGATGACGGGAGCAGCGCGTCGTTCCAAACAGCAACCGGAAGCGTGGCCGAGGACGGGGGGACTAGTGGGGTTGTGGTTGATCTGGTTCCGGCGGTCACCGAAGATGTCACTGTCAACTACCGCGTGAGCGGCGGTAGCGGTGATTTCACTATTGCGGGTTTGACCGGTGGGTCGGGGTCGGTGATGGCTTCGGCGGGGGCTACCAGTGTGACTATTCCAGTGTCCATCACCGACGATGCTTTGGGGGAGGGTGACGAGGAGGTGGTGTTCACCCTGCAAAGTGGTGACGGTTACACCCTGGGCGAGACCCTCAAGCACACGCTGACCATTATGGACAACGACCGCCCTCGGGCCGGTTTCGACTCTGATGTGTCCACCGTGATGGAGGATGACGGTAGCTATGGTGTGACGGTCGGTCTGGACCAGGCGGCCCCGGCCGGTGGGCTGACCCTCCGCTACGATGTGGCGGGCACGGCCCGGTCCGGTTCGGATTTCACGATCACCACCTCGGGTACGGTCACCGCCTCGGAGGGGGCTACCAGTGTCACTATTCCGATATCGATCATCGACGACGGGGTGAGCGAACCCGATGAGACGGTGGTTTTGACGTTGCGGCCCGGGTCGGACTACAACCTGGACGCCACCCGCGTGCATACGTTGACCATCCTCGCCAACGACCTGCCGTTGGTGTTCTTCGGGGCGGGAGACGCCCGGGTTGACGAATCGACCGGGGTTTATCGGGCGGTCATCACTTTGGAACCAGCCTCGCATGAGAACCTCATCATCAACTACACCGTGGGCGGCAGCGCCACCGCGGGCGGTGACTACACGATCAGAAACTCGGGGTCTGTGACCGCCCGGGCGGGAACCAAACAGGTAGCCATTCCGATTTCTGTCATCGATGACCGGGTAAGCGAAGAAACGAAACGATCATCCTCACCCTGTCCTCGGGCGACGGTTACAACCCGCTGGCCGGAGCCACCGATCATACGGTGACCATTCTCGATGACGACGCGTCGGTGGTGTCGTTCGACGGTGTCGACGGCAGCGTCGGCGAGGCCGACGGCACATATGTTGTGACCGTCAAGTTGGACCATGGGCTGTCGTCGGACATGACTGTCAACTACACGGTCGGGGGCTTGGCCACCCGCGGACCTGACGGGGACTACACCATCACCGACTTCGGGTCGGTGACCGTACCGGCCGGGGCCAGATCAGCTCCCATCAGAATCACCATCAACGACGAGGCTGATCCCACCGCGCCGGGTTCCTATGAGGGTGACGAAACCATCATCCTGCAACTGGACTCCGGGTCGCAGTACACGGTGGGAACCCCCGACACATATCAGGTGACCATCACCGACGATGACCCGCCCTCGGACGGTTTGCCGGTGGTCAGGGTTTCCCACCCCGGTCTTTACAAACCCATTGGATGGGGGGTTTGCGAAGTGTATGAGGACCAGCCCTTTTGCCGTCCGGTGTTTTATGTGGACGGTGGTGGCCAAGTGCTGAAAGATGTGGAGGTGGTTGTCAAGTATGTGGGCGGTACCGCGACTTTGAATGAGGACTTTAGGATTCGGAACGGTCCGGTGGCCAAGGGTGGTCTTTTCACGGTGACGGCCAAGGCTGCTAGTGCTGATGCGGGGGGTGTGACTTTTGCCAGGGTTGATGGATTCTCTCCTATCCGTGACGGAAAGCGGGAAGGCCCCGAAACGGTCATCTTCCGAGTAGTGAACGGACCGGGCTACGTCACCGAGGAAGGCTCAACCGACTACACCATAACCATCAAAGACGGAAACTAAGAGGCTGTCGCATGGAAAACCGGACACCAACCCCCAAGATTCCCCGACCGCTCATGTTCATGATCGTCTTCGGCATGGCCGTGTTAGCCGTTGCCCTCACCGCCTCGCCCGCTCACAGCAACACCGCCCCCGCACAGGGTGACATCGTCCCCGCAGCAGACTTGTCTCTTGCTCCGGCTGCGGACCTGTCTATCGAACGTCAACTGTTTCATCCAAGCAGCCACATTCCCTTCCTGACGATCACCGTGCGGAACAACCCAGTTTCAGGCCGTCCACCCACAGTGGTACGCGACATCGTCGTTCGTGTCACCTCTGTTTGTCCCTGCACTGTCGATAGTGGGAGTGTGGTGGGTTTCACCACCCTGGACAACGGGTACCAAAACGAGCGCTTTGGCAGCGCGTCTTTGCCCACTCTTGGGAAGTTCGACTCCCGTACCGGGCTGTGGACAATCCCCGTGCTGGCGCCTTCCGGGGAAGCGGAGATCACATTCAATCCGAGCATCGTTAATCGCACTCCGCCCGGAATAGAGTCTCCGGTTCGTTTTCACGCGGAGATCATCGCGCCCCTGGATCCGCCCGACTATCGGGCCAACAACCAAACAGAAGCATGGTACGTGAAACGCGATCGCTATTTTCATAGGTTTGCGTTGGGTGACGCGGGTGTGCTTGTTCGGGTCACGGATCGGGAACCGGCGAAAGGAACTCAGACCACTTTCGAGGTGACAGCCAAACTCCACGACATGCCGCTGCCCCATGCTTCCATACACACCAACTCCGTTAGCCGCGGTGTGTGGAATATGCAGGTCAAAATCGACGTCACCCCGGGCTTGTCGATCGACCCCATGGTGCAGGCGCCCGCCGGTACGTCCTTTGATCCCGACACCAGCATTTGGCAACTGGGAACCACCGAAACAATCCCCGCAGAACAAACCCTGCAGATCCCGGTGAACGTCACCTCCGATGACACTCCACTGGTGCAGCGTTGTCTGACCGCCACAGTGGTACACGCTGTGCCCTCCTTCACACGGGACACGTCGTACACGCAGGAAAACGACATCGCCACCGTGTGCCTGGGACAAGAACGACGGGTGGTCCTGAACAGCGGATGGAGCCCCCTAAGTGCCCTCTGGTCGCTTCACGACTGCGTAGGCGCCACCGCACGACAATCCGTCACAAACGCCGGGGCCTGTGGCAATGAAGACGAGGTGAAAGTACTGGCGAAAATAGAACGAAGCCGGATGTTCCAGACCACCACCATCGAGGGGGGATTGTACGGACAACTGGGAGGGATAGATCAACCCACTGTCTATCTGGAGCCGGAATCGGTGATCGTGCAGGTGCCCGTCCCTGATGGACGATTCCGCAGGGCCAGCAACAGTTTTGAGCAGGGGGGTGTCTTGTGGCAAACGTGGCGGTGGTCTCGGCAGACGGAGGTTGACTTCAATTTCCAGCCGGGACTGGTGGTTAGGTGGTCCCGGGCGGGTTTCGACCCGGTTATCGCAGATTGGATGAATCTGCAGAGTACTTTCAGCGTGGCAGGGCTGGACGGCGGGGACCCGCCGGGCCGGGTCAAAGTCCGCCGGGACGACCGCGACGCGAACGTGTTTGTTGATCTCAACCCCACCACCCAGCCCCCTTACACCCACCAGCAATCTTACCCTTTGACCTTCACTGAAAGGGAACCTTGGAATCTTTTTGTGCAGTTCGAGAGGCTGGGTACTTATGTGGTGACTCACGGTTTGGTGGCGAACCGTCAGAACACGTCGGACAACCCGAACAGTTATTCCGACACGGGCAATGAGTATGTTTTTCATGTGGGGCCGATCTCGGAGCTTGGGGTGAGAGACGGCGGCGCCAGTCCGCTGGCGGGGACTGGGCAACAGGCCTATACGGTTTTGGCGGTCAACAACGGGCCGGACACAGCCCCGGACGCGACGGTCACGTTGAGCGGTGTGCCCCAAGGCGCGGAGGCGGTTTTCACTGACGGTTCGTATCGGGAGACAAGCTGTGGGAATGGTGTTTGTGATGCGGTGTGGGACCTGGGAGAGATACCCCCTTCGGCGTCGCGGCTTTTGGAGGGGCGGACGGAGTTCGCCACGTTGACGCTCATCGCCGGCGCCGGCGCTCCTGCGCCGATCACCGCCACCATTGCCAACACCGAGGACTATTCGGTGTGTCTCGACGGCGCCGACGAGGTAACCCCAACCCCCACAAGCGAAACGGGTTGCCACGCGGCGGGTGGGGATTGGCACAGCATCGACTACTTCGACTACCTCGACGACAACGATTCGGTGACCATCGCGGGGCGGTCGGGTACAGGTCCGGATGCCCCGGGTAGGCCTGTGGTGGGGGCGCAGCTTTACACGCTACCGCCGATCGGGCTGGTCCGGTGGGACCCGGTTGAGGTTGTGAACCTTCATCCAGTGTCCCACTACCAGGTATGGGCCGCAGGAGCGGGATGCGAACCCCCCGACCAAGATGACACCCCCGCGGTGGTGGAGGGTACGGTGTTCGTGGACTATGGGATCGATGTGACCGAGCGGGTCTGCTACTACGTCAGAGCAGTGAACAATTTGGGTGGGGTTGGGTACTGGTCGCCGCGGGCGGAGGCCTTCGACCCAACCGGCGTCACACCGAAACTGTCCGTGCGGGGCCAACCCGCGGTCGGTGAAGGCGCCACCGTTTACTTCACGGTCAGCGCTTTCCCGGCGCCTGCCGTCGGTGATCCTCTCACCGTCCATTACACGGTGTCCCAACAAGGTGATTTCCTGGCGGCCGGTGAATCGGGCCGTAAACAAGTCACCCTGGACAACCGGGGCGAGGCGCGCATCGGGGTGCAAACCCAAAACGACCAGTTGGAAGAGACCAACGGATCGGTCATCGTGACTCTCAACGACGGAACCGGTTATGGGCTGTCGTCGGCGCACACGGCGAGTGTGATGGTGACCGACGACGAAACGTCGGAGATCAATTTCGTTCCCAACCAGAACGAGGCCACAGTCGGTGAGGGCTCGGGTCGATTTGACGTGCCGGTAGTCATCAACTACGCACCAGCCGCCGACCTGGTCATTGATTACACGATCGGTGGCACCGCCACCCCAGGGGAAGACTTCACCATCGCCGGGTCAACCGGTAACGCGGGGTCGGTGACCGCCCGGGCCGGGAACACCACAGTCAACATACCCGTGCAGATCATCAACGACCGCCTCGGCGAAAAACATGAGACCATCGTCTTCACCCTCAAAGACACCGACGACTACAACCTCCACTGGCCGGTCACCTACACGCTCACCATCACCGACAACGACGGACCCCGGGTGGAGTTCCTCGAAGACAAGACAAGCACCGGCCGCGAGAGAGGCGCCTACGGGGTGGACATCAAACTGGACCCGGCGCCCACCGACGAGACCATATAGATCAACTACCGCGTGAGCGGAGGCAACGCCACCCCAGGCGAAGACTTTATCATCACCCGTTTGACCGGCAACTCCGGGACAGTGACAGGGCTTCCCAACGATCCCAGAACGGCCATCACAATGTCCCTCGTCGACGACGCTTTGAACGAGGGCGACGAGACGGTGGAGTTCACGCTGCTCGACGGTGACGGCTACTCCCTGGGCGAGATCCGCAAACACACTGTGACCATCAACGACAACGACCGCCCTCGGGCCAGTTTCGACACCGACATGTCACCCGTATCAGAGCCTCCATCCAGCCCCACGGTGACCAACGTGCTGGTCAACCTCGAGCCTGCGGCGCCCGCCGGGGGACTGACCCTCCGCTACGATGTCACCGGCACAGCCCAGCCAGGCCGGGATTACACCATCACCGACTCCGGCACGGTGACAGCCCAGGCTGGGGACACCATGGTGAAGATTCCGGTGTCCGTCCTCCCCGACGACGACAGCGAACCCGCCGAGACGGTGATCCTGACATTGCGGCCCGGGTCGGACTACACCCTCGGCGACAAGCAACACACGCTGACCATCCCGGCCAACGACACGGTGTCTGTTGAGGTTACCCCGAATGCCGGCAGTGTTGATGAGTCGATCGGCGTCTACCGGGCTGTCATCACCTTGGATCGAATCCTCAGCAATGAAATCACCATCAACTACGGCGTGAGAGGCACCGCCACCGCGGGCGACGACTACACCATCAAAGGCTTGACCATGGGTTTCTACGGCAACACCGGGTCGGTCCGGACGCGGGCGGGAACCGACCGGGTGGAGATCCCCATTTCTATTGTCGACGACCGCCTAAGCGAAGATAACGAGACGATCATCCTGACGCTGCATATCGGCGACGGTTATCAAGTTGATTTGTACTCCCGTATTTTCGGCAGCACGTTGACCATCACCGACAACGACGCGTTGTTGGCGTCCTTCGACGAAGTCACGGGCGCCGTGGGCGAGGCCGACGGCACATACGAGGTGTCTGTCAAACTGGACCAGGCGCGGTCGTCCGACATAACCGTCAACTACACAACCGGGGGCCTGGCCACCCACGGCCCCAACGGGGATTACACCATCGCCGGGTTGACCGGCGCCTCCGGCACGGTAACCATACCGGCCGGGGAAACATCAGCTGACATCCCCATCACCATCAACGAGGACTCATCCTATGAGGGTGACGAAACCATCATCCTGCAACTGGACTCCGGGTCGCAGTACACGGTGGGAACCCCCGACACATATCAGGTGACCATCACCGACGATGACCCGCCCCCGGACGGTTTGCCGGTGGTCAGGGTTTCCCACCCCGGTCTTTACAAACCCATTGGATGGGGGGTTTGCGAAGTGTATGAGGACCAGCCCTTTTGCCGTCCGGTGTTTTATGTGGACGGTGGTGGCCAAGTGCTGAAAGATGTGGAGGTGGTTGTCAAGTATGTGGGCGGTACCGCGACTTTGAATGAGGACTTTAGGATTCGGAACGGTCCGGTGGTCAAGGGTGGTCTTTTCACGGTGACGGCCAAGGCTGCTAGTGCTGATGCGGGGGTGTGACTTTTGCCAGGGTGGAGGGATTCTCTCCCGTCCGCGACCAAAAACCGGAAGGAAACGAAACGGTCATCTTCCGAGTAGTGAACGGACCAGGCTACACAGTCGAAGAAGGCGCCACCGAATACACCGTAACCATCAAAGACGGAAACTAACGAGCACGGTACGGTCCCAGCCGAAAACAGGCCTGGGCCACCGGCTTGAGTCCTAAATGGCGGGTGACGCCAACACCTCAACATGTGCTCCGCGTGCTATCCGGCGGGTCCGATCCGCAGGATGACGTCGCCTTCGGGTGGGCATGTTCCGCGGTTGTCGCAGTTGCTGGTCATCACATAGAGCCAACCCTCCGCGTCGCTGACGATGGTCCGCAGACGTCCGTAGGTGTGGTGCAGGTAAACCTCGTGAGCCACAACCGTGTACGGATCCTCCCCGAACACCACCCTGTGCAGATGCCGTCCGCCCCTTCGATCGGCGAGTCCCACCGTGGTGAACAAGAAACTGTCGGTCCATTCCGGAATCAGGTCGCCTCGATAGAAGATCCCTCCAGTCGGGGTTACCGGGTCCTCCCAGGTCAACACCGGGCTGACCAGTCCCTCTCGCGTTTCGCATCCCCAGACGGCGGGCCAGCCCAGGTTGTCGCCGGCCGTCACGACATTGACCTCGTCGAACCCCCGCAGGTCCGGGCGGCCCAACTCGATGCCGGACGGACCGTGCTCGACCATCACCAGGTGTCGTTCGTCGAACCAGTCGAATCCCTGGCTGTTGCGGATTCCGCCGGCGAAGATGTAGCTGTCGGGGTCCGGATTGTCCGGGGGGATACCGCCTTGCAGATCCATTCTGAGCAACTTCCCCGCCAGGGTGTCGGGGTTTTGTGCGTCCTCGGGTTGATAGGCCCCCACCCCCACATACAACATTCCGTCCGGCCCCAGCCGCATGCGTCCGCCTTGATGGTGAAGCCCGGCGGGCAGGTCATCGATGATCAGACGGTCAAAAGTCGCCGACCGGGCATCCTCGGAGAGCACGTAGCGCTCGATTCGGCCGATCTGACGGTCGTCTTCGTTATCGATGTTGTAAAACAGGTAAAACTGGCGGTTGGTGGCGAACCCGGGGTGCAGGAGCACCCCCAGCAGCCCGCCTTCGGACCCCAGCAGATCCATACCGTACAAGGGCGGCGGCATCGACACGCCGAACTCAAGAACCGGCTCCGGAACAACTTCACCGTCCTCGATCAGACGCACCCGGCCGGGCCGTTCGGTAACCAGGAGATCACCAGAGGGAAGAATCGCCAATCCCCAGGGGATCTCCAAACCCTCGGCTATCACCTCGACGTGCAACTGAACTTCTCCGGGTGGACCCGGATCGCCTTGAATCAACCGGCAAGATCGGGGTTCGGACGAGACCTGCGGCGCCGACGCTTCGGTGACCGCTTCGGCCTCGGGACTGCTGGGAACCGATGAGGTAGTCGCCTCGGTGGTCGGAGGCGGGGCAGTATCAACCGACTCCCCGCCATCGGATTGGCCGGCCGGGGAAGGT
The DNA here is from genome assembly GCA_965220995.1 of Acidimicrobiia bacterium. GTDB lineage: Bacteria > Actinomycetota > Acidimicrobiia > Spongiisociales > ZC4RG35 > Bin76. Next base: position 477,383 of record CBDCRL010000004.1, read on the forward strand.
TCCGCAACGGTGGTGGGCGCGGGATCCCCCACCCCACAGGCCACCAGCAGCGCCACCATCACCGACATCACCAAAAGGCGACCGCAGCGTCTAGTTTCGTACTTCAAAGTCATCGGACAGAGCCTAAGCACCACCGGCAGCTACCGGTTAGGGTTTACGGTGTGATAGTCCGTATCAGTCTGGCCGGCGGAGATATCAAATTTCTCGACAGTTATTCGCGGATTCACCAGGTGTCCCGGTCGGCCGCCGTGCGGCGGGCGGTGGGGCTTCTCCGAGTCTCCGAGTTGTCATCAGACTATGCGGCAGCGTTTGAAGAGTAGTCCGATCATGGTCATCAAGAGGCGTGGGACCCCACCGCCGGCGACGGGCTCTGATCGATGATCCACCAGAGAGACATCCGGATGGTCCATATCAGCGTCCGAAACGCTCTTCCAGCACCGTGATCACTTCAGAGGGATCGATTCTCCGTTCGGCGGCGAGCACCAGCAGGTGATAGAGCAGATCGGCCATCTCCTCGGCCACCCGGCGGGAGGGTTGTTCTCCGTGGGCGTGTTCTGAAGCCGCGATCAGCACCTCGGTGGCTTCTTCCATCAGTTTGCGCCCGGTCAGGGTTACCCCGCCCTCCAGCAGGCGGGTGGTGTAGGAATCGGGTGGTCTTTCGGCGGCCCGCCGGTCGATCACTTTCCACAGCCGCTCCAACCATTGAAACCCCTGGCCCGGGGGGCCGTCGTCGAAACAGGTGGCGGTGAGATGATGACAGGCCGGGCCGGCCGGTTGGACCGTGATCAACAGGGTGTCGGCATCGCAATCCGCCGCGATTGCGACCACCTTCAGCACATTCCCGCTGGTTCCCCCCTTCAGCCACAGTTCCCGGCGGGATCTGGACCAAAAGTGAACGTGACCGCTTTCGAGGGTGAGCCGATAGGACTCCGGGCTGAGATAGGCCACCATGAGAACCCGGCCGGTACGGAAGTCCTGCACCACACCGGGGATCAGCCCGTCGGCGTCCCAGCGGAGATCATCAGGCCCGGGAAAGGAGGTGGTCGGGCCTGGGTTCATGTCAGGCGCACCGGCACCCCGGCCCGGGCCATGGCCTGCTTGACTTCACTGATCTCGATCTCCCGGCGATGGAAGATGGAGGCGGCCAGCACCGCCTCGGCGCCGGCTTCCCGGCACACCTCGACGCAATGTTGAGCGGTTCCCGCTCCGCCCGAGGCGATCACCGGCACCTCGACCGCCTGGGTGACTGCCCGGGTGAGTTCCAAGTCGTAGCCGATCTTGGTTCCGTCCCGATCCATGGAGGTGAGAAGAATCTCCCCGGCGCCCAGTTCAACCCCCCGCCGGGCCCACTTCACCGCATCCCAGCCCACGGGGTGTCGTCCGCCCACCACCACCACCTCGAATCCTCCCCCCGGAAGCCGACGGGCGTCTATGGCCAGCACCACGCATTGTCGTCCGAATCGGCGACGGCACTCGCTGAGCAGTTCGGGCCGACGGACCGCCGCGGTGTTGATGCTTACCTTGTCGGCCCCGGCCCGCAGTGCCGCCTTCATGTCCTCGGGAGAGCGGATCCCCCCGCCTACCGTCAGGGGAACGAACACCTCCGAAGCGCTGTGCCGCACCGTCTCCCACATGGTGTCCCGGTTCTCGGGCGCGGCGGCGATATCCAAAAAGCAGATCTCGTCGGCGCCCTCGGCCGCATACCGGGCGGCCAGTTCGGTGGGGTCTCCCTCGTCGGTGAGGTTGACGAAGTTGACTCCCTTCACCACTCGACCGGCGGCCACGTCCAGGCAGGGAATGATGCGTTTGCGCAGCATCAGGCGGGCCAGGGTTTCTTGCCGTTCGCCCAGGTCCGGCATTCGGACAGAAAGTTGGACAGCACCAGCAGCCCGTTTTGCCCGGAGCGTTCGGGGTGGAATTGGACTCCCACCCGCCGGCCGTCGCGGACGGCCACGCAAAACCGGCCGCCGTACTCGGTTTGGCCGATCACCAACCCCGGATCGGCGGGAACCGGCGCATAGGAATGCACGAAGTAGAAAGTGGGTTTTGGAGGAAGACCCTTCCACAGCCGGTCCTCGGCGGTGATCAGCAGGTCATTCCAGCCGATGTGGGGGAGTCGGGGGGTCTCCCGCAAACGTTCCACCCGCCCGCCCATCAGGTTCAGGCAGGTGCTGTCATCCTCGGAGCTTCCTTCAAAGAAAAGCTGCAGCCCCACGCAGATGCCCAGGAGCGGACCCGGCCAGTCGGCCAGGGAGCGGATGAGTTCCGCCCGGCGCAGACGATCCATGGCCGCGCCGGTGGTGCCCACCCCGGGGAGCACCACGCCGTCGGCCCCTTCGATCTGTTCAGCCTCCGACGCCAGCACCGTGTCGGCCCCCACCCGCTGCAGTCCCTGGGTGATGGACACCAGATTCCCGGCGCCGTGGTCCACCACGGCGATGGTGGTCAACCCGTCCCTTTGGTGGAGGCCACCCCCACCCGGCGAGGGTCGCGGGCCACGGCCTGACGCAGCGCCCGCGCCAGCGCCTTGACGGCCGCTTCCGCCTGGTGATGATCGTTGGCGCCCTTCGAGTTCAAGTGGAGGGTGATACCGGCGGTCCGCGCCAGTGCTTCCCAGGCGTGGGGGAGGTTCTGGGTGGTGAGATTGCCGATGGAAGGGTTTTGCAGCGGAAGATCGATCACCGCATAGGGACGGCCTCCCACGTCCACCGCCGCCCTGCCGAGCGCCTCGTCCATGGGAACCGCCGCATCCCCGAACCGGTTGATACCGGCTCGGTCGCCCAGCGCCTCGGTCAGGGCCGAGCCCAACACCAGGGCGGTGTCCTCCACGGTGTGATGGTCATCGATCTCCAGGTCCCCCATGGTGGTGATCTCCAGATCGAACAGGGCGTGATGGGCCAAAGAGGTGAGGAGATGGTCGAAGAACCCGACTCCGGTGGTAACCCGGGCGTGGCCGGATCCATCCAGGTTCAGGCGGACCTCCACCGAGGTCTCCCGGGTTTTTCTGTGCAAGTGCGCGGTCCTGTCTGCCATGTCTGTCAATCTCCTTGGGGGCGGAACCTGATTTCGGCGGCCCGTCGGTGGGCGGTGAAGCCTTCCACGTCGGCCAGGCCGGTGATGATGGGAAGGAGGTCGGCCAGACCGTCGCGGGTGAGCCGCTGTTCTTGCCGGAAGGAGCCGAAGTCCTCCACCGACAGAGGGCCGTAGCAGGCAGCCAGGCCCCCGGTGGGCAGCACATGGTTGGCTCCGGTGGCGTAGTCGCCGGCCGACTCGGCCGACCAGCGCCCCACGTACACCGAACCCGCCGAGGTGATGGTCTTGGCGTGTGTGTCGGGGTCGGCGGTGAGAATGGAAACGTGTTCGGCGGCGTAGGCGTTGGCGAACCGGACGGCCTGGGCCATGTCGGCGGCGACCACCGAGATTCCGTGGTCCGCCAAGGCCCGGGCCAGGATTCTGTGGCGCTCCAGGGTGGAAAGCTGGTGGTGCAGTTCGGTCTCCACCCGGTCTGCCAGATCGGGATCGGTGGTGACCAGGACGGCCGGGGAATCCGGGCCGTGTTCGGCCTGGCACAGCAGGTCGGCCGCCACCAGTCGGGGATCGGCGGTGTGATCGGCCAGCACCAGCACTTCCGAAGGGCCGGCGGGCAGGTCTATCCCACAGTCTCCGAACACCGCCAACTTGGCGGCCGTCACCCACTTGCTGCCGGGACCCACGATCTTCTGGACCGGCCGGACCTGCTCGGTCCCATAGGCCAGGGCGGCCACCGCCCCGGCGCCCCCCATCGCCCAGACTTCGTCGGCGCCCGCCACCAGGCAGGCGGCCAGGGTCGCCTGGTTGACCGACCCGTCGGGGCCGGCGGGGGTGGCGACCACCACTTCCGGTACTCCCGCCACCTTGGCGGGGGTGACGGTCATCAAGGCGGTGGACGGATAGGCCCCCTTGCCGCCGGGGACGTAGGCGCCCACCCGCTGCAGCGGTGACCAACGACGGGTCACCAACACACCGGGGACGGTCTCGGTCTCGGTATCGGCGGGAATCTGGCGGCGGTGAAAGTCGGCTATGTGGCGGCGGGCCCTTTCCAGGGTTTCCACCACCTCGGGCATCGCGGCTGCCGCGTCTTCCAATTGCGGACGGGGAACGCGGAAATACCCCCCGCCGTAGCGTTCCGCCAGTTTCCTCATCGCCCGGTCGCCCTCGCTCTGTACCTGTTCGCAGATTTGCTGTGCGATCTTTTTGGCCACCACGTCGGGAACCGCGGAGCGCCGGAGCAGCCCGGCCTGTTCGGCTTTGCTCAGATCGTCGAGCCGTACCTGTCGGAGATGCCGGGGGCTGGAGCCGGTCATGGGATCAGCTGCCCGATGTCAAGCACCAGAATTCCCTGGGCGCCGGCTTCCTCCAAGCGGGGGAGCAGATCCCAAAGGTCGGAGGCGTCCACCACCGAATGCACCGCCACCAGGTTTTCTTCAGCCAGTGGAACCACCGTGGGGGCGGACAGGCCGGGGATGATGCGACGGATCCGGTCGGTGTTGGCCATGGTGGTGTTCAGCAGCACATAGCGCTTGCGGCGCCCGGCCACCACCGCCGCCACCGCGGTGAGCAACTGCCGGACCAGGGGATGGCTCTCCACCCGGGGAGGACCGGCCAGCACCGCCTGGGATTCGAGCAGCGTCCCGATTTCCCGCAGACCGTTCAGCTTGAGGGTGGAGCCGGTGGACACCAGATCCACCACTGCGTCGGCCAGGGCGATTTTGGTGGCCGCCTCCACCGAGCCCTTGAGGGTCACAATCTGGGCGGGGATGGAGTGTCGGGCCAGAAAGCGGGCGGTGGTGCGGGGATGGGAAGTGGCGATTCGCAGTCCCTGCAGGTCCCCGAGGGAGCGGATCGGGGAAGCGTTGGAGACCGCCGCCGCCAGCCGGCAGTACCCGAAGTCCAGCTTGGCGAAGGGACGCAGATCGGACGCTCCGTTGGCCTCCTCCATCAGGTCCAGTCCGGTGATTCCCACATCGGCCACCCCCTCGATCAGCATGCCGGGGATGTCCTCGGTTCGGACCAGCACCAGATCAACGTTGACATTGCGAACCCGCAGCGACAACACCCGATCGGTGACCTCAAACGACATTCCCGCCCTTTTGAGCAGGCGCAGCGACGGTTCCCGGAGCCGACCCTTGTTGGGGACCGCCAGAGTGAGGGTCGGGTCGCTCATGGGGCGTCGGCCGTTTCCTGGTCGGCCCGCAGGCGCCGGAGAGCCAGTCGGTAGCCGCCCATCCCGTGGCGCAGCCACTGGTTGATGCGAGTGATGGTGGCGGTGGCGGCGCCGGTGACCGTCGATATCTCGCGATAGGAAAGGCCCCGGGCCAACTGACGGACCACCGCCCACCGCTGGCTCATGTCCGAAAGTTCCTTGACGGTGCACAGGTCTCGAAAGAAAAGAGCGGCCTCGTCCTGGTTCCGAAGTGACAGAACCGCGGCGAACAGCTGTTGAGTGTCGGCGTCTTCCCATGATCGGTCGAAGGTCATTTCTGCTCCGGAGTCTGCTTTCCGTCAGGTTTTCATATCAATGCGCTATTATGCTAATACAATATCACATTATCACAAACTCGGGAAATGGTAGGAACGCTTATGCCCTCTGTACAAGCAGGTTTGCCTTGCAGGTGATCCCCGCCGTCGACATCCTGGACGGTCGGGTGGTGCGACTGTTGCACGGCGATTACGGACAGGTAACCCGCTACTCGGACGATCCGGTGGAGGTGGCGGGGCAATGGGTGACCCAGGGCGCCGGGTTGGTGCACGTGGTTGATCTGTCCGGGGCCCGATCCGGCCAACCCGATCATCGAATCTGGGAGAGGATGGCCGAAGAAGGCGTTCCTTTCCAGGTGGGAGGAGGAATACGGGACGCGGCCACTGCCCGGGCGGCGCTTTCGGCCGGAGCGCAGCGGGTGGTGATGGGGACCGCCGCGGTGTGGAATCCCCGGACGTTGGGCGCCGTCGAACCGATCAACCGGGTGGTGGCGGCTCTGGATATCCGGGCGGGCCGGGCCAGGGGAGCGGGGTGGCTTGATGAGGGTCGCACGGTGGAGACGGCCGTGGACGGGCTGCGAGCGGCGTCGGTAAGGAGGCTGCTGGTGACCGGAATCGATCGGGACGGGGCCATGACCGGCCCGGATCTCGACTTGCTGTCCCGCGTGATCAGGCGGTCGGAAATGGCGGTGATCGCCTCGGGCGGGGTGGGAACCATCTCCGACCTGCAGGATGTGGCCGCCATCGGATGCGAAGCGACGATCGTGGGGCGGGCTCTCTATGAGGGGCGTTTCACTCTTCCCGAGGCAATCCACTCCGTTCAGGAAGCCGATCGCTGACGACGGGCCTCGAACAGCACCACCGCCGCCGCGGCCGCCGCATTGAGGGAATCGACACTGCCCGCCATGGGGATCCCCACCCGGCGGTCGGCGCCCCGCAGCCACAGATCGGACAGCCCGTACTGTTCGGCGCCGATCACCACCGCCGCCGCCCCGCTCAAATCGGTCTCCCACGCCGCCCGGGGCGCCAGGGGACTGGTGGCGTGCACCGCCATCCGGTGGGATCGCAGCCACTTCAGGGCTTGGGATCCGGTGGCGACCGCCACCGGCAGGGTAAAGAGCGACCCGAGCGAGGCGCGCACCACGTTGGGATTGAAGACGTCGGTGGTGGAATCGGCCACGATCGCCGCCGCCGCCCCGGCCGCTTCGGCGGTGCGAAGCATGGCGCCCAGGTTGCCCGGTTTTTCCGCCGCCTCCACCACCAGTATGAGCGGGGAGGGTCCCAGGTGAAGGTCCGACAAGGCCAGGCGCGGGCGACTCAACACCGCCACCAGACCTTCCGGGCGGTCCCGGTAGGAGATCTTGCGGAACACCGGTTCTGACACCTCCACCGCCTGTACGTCTTTTCCCGCCTCGGCCAGCAGTTTCTCCTCGTTTTCGCCCAAGAACAGACCCGGGCAGTAGTACACCGTCCGCCAACTGCTCCTCCAGGCCAGGGCGCGGCGCAGTTCCCGATATCCCTCCACCAAAAACGCGTTTTCTCTCTCCCTTTCCCGACGGTTTCGCAGTCTCACCAGTGCCTTCACCCGGGGGTTCTGAAGCGAAGAGATCGACGCTCGGTTCCCCGATCCCGGCTTCAAGATTGCTTCTTTCCGATCCCAAGGCCCCGGCGAGAAATCAGTTCTCTGAGTCCCACCAGGCAGAGCAGCGCCCAGAGGGGGGCGACGGCCTCAACCGCCTCGGCCAAACCCCTGTGAGCCTGCGAACCCCAGGAGGCGATCGCCGCGGTAGCCACCAGGCACCGGGCCAGATTCACCCGCTCCGAAGAAATAGGGTGGTCGGCGTGGTCGGTGAGAGACCGGACCTCGGTCTGCACAAAGAACATCGTCGTCCCCGACACCAAACCGCCCGCCATCAACCAGTACACCCACCACGGCCCGTTCCCCAGGTTGCCTCCGATTACCTCCATCGTGACCATGATGAGCGCCGGCAGTCCGGCGATCAGTAGCCCCAACCTCGATCTATGGTAGAGATCGAGGGGCAGATAGCTGATAACCAATCCGGCGGCCGCCACGGCTGCCAAATGCGCCCACCACCAAGGTCCGGCATCGTCCAAAACCCAATAGACCACCCAGGCCACCACGGCCAAAGCCGCGGCGATGTATCGATGATCCCCCGCCGCCAACGGTTGAGTGGCGGTGTCCATCAACAGGGCGGCCGCCATGGCCATCGCCATCCACCAACCGGTTTGAGACCCGGTGAACACCAACGCCCCCGCGCCCAGCAATCCCGCTTCCCATCGGGCCGGGGACAGGCCACTTCCTGCCACCATAACCTTGGCCGCCAGCAGAATCACGAACAGCGCCCCGATGTCGATGTGAAGCGCCAAGGCCAAGAGTCCTCCGGCCACCGCGGCCATGGTGGCCGATGCGGGATGATCGGGGTCTATCTCCCGGCTGATCGCCCAGGCAAGATAGGAGGCCAGTCCGGCTTGCACGGCTTCCGCCCATCCTCCCCGCCAGTATCCCGTCCCGCCGAAAGCAAACAGCGCGCCCATGACCCACCGATCGGTGAATCGATCCAGATCGAGAGGTCGGGTAACGCTGACCCGAAAGGATGGCATCAGCCAAACCTCCGGGGGCTGAGCACCTCGGCGTCCAATCCGTGGTCCAAAAGGTGGGAAGACACCCGGGAATCCAATATCAGTGAGGCGGTCAGTTCACCCGCTCCGGGGGCGGTTTGGATACCGGTGCCGCCCTGCCCGACCAGCCAGAAGAACCCTTCCGCCTCCCCGTCGAATCCCACCACCATCTCCCGGTCGGGGGCGAAGGTCCGAAGCCCGGTCCAGGATGATCGCACCGAACGGATTCCCAGGGTGGTAGCCCGGTTGATCCGCTCGATCGCCAGGGCGATGTCCAAGGGCTCAGGCCGGGGGTCACCGGGAGGCGCCGGGTTTTCCTCCGCAAGCGAGCACAGCAACTGGACGCCGTCGGGCTTGAAATACCATTCCATCTCCACGTTGGCCACCAGGGGCCATCCTCGGTACTCCTCCGCTCCCGGCGTCATGAAAATGGTGCGACGCATGGGAGTGATCCCTACCGGTTTCACCCCCGCCAACCCGGCCACCTCGTCGCCCCAGGCCCCGGCGGCGTTTACCACCACCTGCACCCTCACGGTCTTCTCGCCGGATCTGACCTTCCAACCCCCTGCGGTCTGCTCCAAACCCGTGATCGGAGCGTTGACCGAGATCCGGGCGCCCCGCCTCCGGGCGCCCCGCACAAAGGCCTGATGGATAGCCGCCACGTCCATGTCGACCGCCCCCGGTTCCCAAACCGCCCCCGCCAGATGCTCTGATCGAAGAACGGGACAGATCTCTTGGGCCCGCGAGGGCGGGAGCCATTCCACCTTGGTTCCCGTCTCTCGGGCCTCCAGGTTCCACTGCCGCAGGGAATCAACCTGCTCTTCCCGGCCCACCAACATGCCGCCGCGCTCGGACAGGAAAGGAAAGTCGGACAGTCCCGGTGGCGGGTGGTCGAAAAAGGAGCGGCTGGCCAGGGTGAGAGGACGGATGCCCAAAGACCCGTAGGACTCGAACAGCAGAGCGGCGGACCGCCCCGTCGTGTGATAGGCCAGCGTGGGCTCGGCTTCGAACAGCAGCACCTCGGCCCGCTCCGAGAGATGAAAAGCGGCCGAAACTCCCGCGATTCCACCCCCCACCACCGCCACCCGCAGGGGTTTCACGGGCGTTTCCTATAGGTAGAGACCGGTGGCCGGCCGATCCTCCCGGTCGGGACGGCCGGATGTAAGTTGGGCGCGCTGGGCTGCCCGGGCCTGGGCGACCATCTGCTTGGTCACCAGGCTGGCCTGGATACCCTGGAAAAGGCCCTCCAGCCATCCGATCAACTGGGCCTGGGCGATCCGCACCTCCGAAGAAGTGGGAGGCTCCTCATCCAGAAGCGGCTCGAACATGCGGTCGAATTCGGTGAGCAGTTCCTCACCCAACACATCGCGCAGTTCATCCAGGGAACGGTCGTGAATCTTGGAAATCAGGTCCCGGCCCGCCTCGTCGGGGGTGGCGGTGCGCACTTCATCCAGAATCGATCGGGTCATGGTGGCGATCCTGATCAATTTGGCCGGCTCGGTCACCTCGACGCCGCCTTCATCGGAGGACTGCTCCTGATCGATGGAACCCACCGGAGCGCCCTCCACCACATCGGGACGCAGGGTCTGGTCAGAACTCATGTAAGAGAGGAGGGTAGCCCGGTTGGGAGACGACATGGTTGCGCTCCTCCTACACCGGCACCTCGGCGCCGTTCAGGAGTTCGGCCTGCTCGGTGAGCAGGAACTCGACCACCCGGGCGACATCGTCGGGAGTCGGCCAGAGGCTGTGGTCGGCCTCGGGCATGGCCTGCCGGGCCGCCGGGGTGTTGATCACCGAGGGCGACAGCACCGAGACGGAAACGTTGCTTCGGCGCACCTCGGCGGCCAAGGTGCGGCCCAGCGCCACCACCCCCGCCTTGGCGATGTTGAAAGCGGCTTGCTCCGGGGGAGTCTTGACGGCCGCCTGGCTGGCGACCAGCACCACCCGCGCCCAGTCGGCTCGATGAAGGTGGGGGAGACCGGCTCGCACGGTGGTGAAAGTCGAGCGCAGGTTGGAATCGAGCATTCGATCCAAACGAAGGTCGGAAGTCTGCTCGATGGTTCTCCCTCCGGCCCAGGCGCCGGCCAAACAGGCCAAACCGCCCACACCGTCCCACTTGTCCCGCAGTTCACCGAAGAAGGATTCCACCGCGGCGGTGTCGGTGGTGTCCAACCTGCGCAGCATGATGCGGTCGTGGTGGGTGCCGAATCGATCCTCGAAAGCAGCCGCGCCGGCCGGTTTGAGGTAGGTGACGCCCAGTCGTATCCGGCGGTCGCGCAACAACCGGGCCGCCAGAGCCTTTCCCAGCCACCCGGTCCCTCCGGTGATCACCACCGTTCTCATACCCATGATTCTGGCAGACACGGCCGTCATTGGCGCCCCATTTCGCCCGGATGCCCGACGGCCCCGGCGCAATCGCCTTACGGATTCGCCTAATCTCGGAGTCGATGCCCACCTTGGCGATCACCGGACTGGCCAATGTCGGCAAGAGTTCGCTGTTTGCGGCGCTGACCGGACGCTTGCAGGGCATCGCGCCGTTTCCCTTCTCCACCACCCGGATCAGGTTGGGGCGCCTGCCGGTGGAGGAACCCCTGTTGGAAGAACTGGGGCGGATGGAGGGTTCGTCCCGGATCGCTCCGGGCGCCCTGGAGGTAATGGATACCCCGGCCCGCAACCGTTCGGGAGGGGAAACCGACACCGAAACCATCGGAAAGATACGTCAAGCCGACGGATTGGTGGTGGTGCTGCGCGCCTTTTCCGATCAGACCGCTTCCGGGGAGCACTCCGCTATGGATCCCGCCCCACAGGTCCGGGACACCATGCTCGATCTGGCCATCGCAGACGCCGAGGTCTTCGAACGGGCTGTGCCGCGGTTGCGAAACCAGGCCACCTCCCGTCCGGAGCGGCGTTCGGCCTATCAGTCGGTGACAAAGGCCCTGGAAATCACCACCGACGGGCGGTGGTTGCGGTCGGAACAGTGGTCGGAGCCTGAACTCACGGCGCTGGCCGACTTCGCTCCCCTCACGCTCAAACCGGTGATCTGGGTGGCCAATGTGGGGGAATCGTCGCCCGGTTCGATGGCCGATCGCCTGGCGGGGGTGACGCCCCCCGGCGATCCGGTGCTGACTGCGAATCTGGCCTGGGAGGCCGAGGTGGCGGCTCTTGATCCCGGGGACCGAGCCGAGATGCGAGAGGCATTCGGCATGGGACAGGGAGTGGCGGCGGAGGTCGGCGCGGAAGGGATGGCCGCCCTCGGTTTGTGCCTGTTCGTCACCGCCAACCGCCGGGAGACCCGCACCTGGCTGACCCGGCAGGGATCAAGCGCCCGGGAGGCGGCGGGCCGGATTCACTCCGACATGGAACGGGGATTCATCCGGGCCGAGGTGGCCGACATCCGAAGCGTCATAGACGCGGGAGGCTGGGACGCCGCCCGCCGAAAGGGAGTAACCCGGGTGGAGGGACGCGACTACACGGTCAGGCCCCGGGAGGTGCTCCACATCAGGTTTTCGGTTTAGAGGGATAGCGGTGGGTGATTGGGGAAGGTCGCGAAAAACAGGATGGCCGTTGGCTTGACTTTGTCTCCCGGGCGACACACAGTGATAAGTGTCAAGCACCTCCCGGTCTGTTCCGACGTCGCCAGACCGGCCGCAGGGACCATATTGTCGGGAAAGCGAAATCCCCATTCTGTATGGTGGATTCGCGTCCCGACCCCAGGAAAGGTGGTGGCGGGGGCGGGCCCGCGGGACAGAAATGTCGGGGGCGTTTTCGCGAAATAGTGTCTGATTACACAGGTTGACGCCCGGCCCCTACTCGCTATCCCACTAAGGGCGGCGGCGTCGGCCACGATGCCATTCGAATGGCGCCCCGTCAGGTAATGTTGACTGCGAATGTTTCCCATCCTGGCCGCCGCCGACTCTGAGGGATTCGCCCTGCTCGACGAACACCAGTTGTTTGTTTTCCTGGTCCAGTTGGTGCTGTTGGTGGGCGCCGCCCGTTTCCTGGGTGGCGTGGCCGGCAAACTGCGTCAGCCCCCGGTGGTGGGACAGCTTTTGGCGGGAGTCCTGATCGGTCCCAGTGTCCTGGGGCGCTTTTATCCGGATACCTTCGAGTGGATATTTTCGGATTCCACCGTGGGTTCGGTCACCTACGGGTTGGCCTGGTTGGCGGTGATCATGGTGCTGGTGGTGATCGGATATGAAACCGATCTGGGCATCATCGTTCGTCTCCGCCAGGCCGCCGTCAATGTTTCGGCGGGGGCCCTGCTGGTCCCATTGGTGGTGGTGGGGGCCGTGGCGCTGCTCACGCCGTCATCTTTCATCGGCGGGTCGGGCCGGGGGCTGTACGCGGCTTTCATGGCCTTGGCCCTGTCGGTGGCCGCCCTGCCGGTGGTGGCCAAAATCCTGCAGGACCTGGGAATGCTGCGCCGCAATTTCGGTCAGGTGACCTTGGCGGTGAGCATGACCATGGATTCGGTGGGATGGTTGATTCTGGCGGGGCTGGCCGGGGTCGCCCAGGAGGGGTTCGAGCCCAGCCGGTTGCTCACCTCGCTGGGAGGTCTGGTGCTGTTCGTGGCACTGGCGGCGACTGTGGGCCGGTGGCTTCTCAACCAGGCGATGCGTTTGGCTCTGCGAGACGGCTCCAATCTGCGGGCGGCGCTCACCGTCAGCCTGGTGGCCGCCATCGGAGGAGGGGCCATTACCCAGGCGTTGGGCCTGGAGGCGATCCTGGGCGCCTTCATAGTGGGGATCATTCTGGCCACTCTCCGATATCAGATGACGGGGGTCCCCCACATCCTGGAGACGGTGACCGATTCCTTCTTCGCCCCCATCTTTTTCGCATTCAGCGGCCTTCGGGTGGATATCTGGCTGTTGGCCAGCCCCAGCGCGGTGATCTGGACGGTGGTGCTGATCGTGCTGGCGGTGTTGACCAAGGTGTTCGGAGCCTTGGTGGGCGCCCGTCGGGCGGGCCTCAGCTTCAAGGAGGGCTTGGCGCTCGGATCAGGCTTGTCGGCGCTGGGGGCCATGGGCATCGTGGTGGCCCTGGTGGGACTGAGCCTGGGGGTGCTCAGCGACACCGGTTACACCGTTATCGTGCTGGCCGCCATCGTTACCTCCCTGATCGCGCCGGTCCTGCTCAAGCTGGCGGTGCGAGGAATGGAAGCCGGGGAAGAGGAGCAGTCCCGCCTGGAGTCGGAGGCCATTCGCTCCCAGGCCCACATTCTCGGATCACAGCGTATCCTTCTTCCCACCCGGGGGGGAGCCAACACGGTCTACGCCGCCACCCAATTGAATCACCTGTTTCCGGATGCAGAGATAACGGTTCTGGCCGTAGCCTCCGACAACCGGAACTGGTGGAAACGGATACTGGGAAGCCCGGTGGCCCAGGATCAGGGTCCCGAGGCGGTGATGAAGCTGCTGGGGGCCGAACGTCACCGCCTGATCCGACGAAAGCAGCGGGACCCGGCAGAGGCGATTTTGAGGGAAGCGGCCCTGGGCTATGACCTGGTGGTGTTGGGCGCCACCGAGGGGGCCCAAGAGGGTGAGCTTTTCTCCACGGTGATCGACCGGGTTCTCTCAAGACTGGAACTTCCGGCGCTGATCTTCCGCTATCCGGTCCACGACGGTCGGGGCAGGTTCACCGAGGAGCCATTGCGGGAAATCAACCGGGTGCTTCTGTCCCTGGAGGCCAATCGAGCCTCCCGTGCGGCGGAGGAGGTTGCCTATTCCCTGGCAGCCGGTAACGACGGTTTGGTGTTCGCCCTTCATCTGATCACCGAGGCGCACGACGGGCCGTTCAACTTTGACATGTTGAGCAGCGCCGAAAACTACCGGGCGGGGTTGGAGATGGCGGAGCAGTCGGTGGCGTTCGGGGAGCGACTGGGTGCAAGAGTCAACACCGACGTAAAACCGGTCGCCCAGCCGGAAGGGGAACTGGTGGCCACCGCCAACAGCGGGAACTGGGATCTGCTGGTGATGGGCGCCACCAGCCGGCCTCTCACCAACCGGCCCTTCTTCGGCTATGGCATGTCCTATGTGCTCAAATACGTGAACACCCCGATGGTGATTGTGGCGATACCCGACACCATGTCCCGATACGCGCCTCACTGATCCCCGGTGCGCGAGTACCTGGTGGACCTGCTGGGGGACTGGGGGGTGGCCGACCCGGTGGCGGTGGCGCTCATATCGGCCTTGCCGGTGCTGGAACTTCGGGCCGGTATCCCCCTGGGACGCCTGGTGCTGGCCATGGACCCGCTCCCCACCTGGATCTGGGCGGTGGTGGGCAACCTGGCGCCGCTTCCCTTGGTGTTCCGGCTTCTGGGAATCTGCGACAGATATTGCACCGCCGACCGGCTGGGGTGGATGCGTCGCCTGCTCGACCGTCTCTACGCTCGCTCCCGCCGCCGCCACACCGCCTGGTTCGCCCGGTTGCGGGACCTGGCCCTAGTGGTCCTGGTGGCCATTCCCCTGCCTCTCACCGGCGGCTGGACCGGCCTGTTGGCCGCCTATGTGTTCGGGGTTCCCTTCCGTCGGGCGTTCTGGCTGATCGCCGCGGGAGTGGCGGTGGCCGCCACCGCGGTTTCCCTGCTGGTGGGGGCCGGAATGATCCTCTGGGGCTGAACCGATCATGGCCGTCCCCCATGAAGCGGGCCCCGGCCGGGATCGCCCTGACTTCGGCGCCCCGGGCCGGTTGGGATGAGATAACCCTGCGCAGTCCACCGCCCGTTCACCGGTCAGGCTATTCTTTGCGACACCCAACATGTCTTCCATAACTTTTGACAGAGTTCGCAAGGTCTATCCGGGAGGGACCCTGGCCATTCACGATGTGAGTATCGAGGTGGCCGATGGGGAGTTCGTGGTGCTGGTGGGGCCCTCGGGATGCGGCAAGTCCACACTGCTGCGCATGGTGGCCGGGTTGGAGGAAGTCACCGAGGGGACCCTTTTGATCGGCGACCGGGTGGTGAACGAGGTGACCCCCAAGGACCGGGACATCGCCATGGTCTTCCAGAACTATGCCCTTTATCCCCACATGAGTGTGTTCGACAACATGGCGTTCGGTTTGAAGATGCGCCGCATGCCGCGCGAGGATATTCGCCGGCGGGTGGCCGAGGCCGCGGCGGTCCTGGAGATCTCCGAGTTGATGGACCGCAAACCCAAGTCCCTGTCAGGTGGTCAGCGCCAGCGGGTGGCGATGGGAAGAGCCATCGTGCGGGAACCGGCCGCGTTCCTGATGGACGAGCCTTTGTCGAACCTCGACGCCAAGCTTCGGGTGCAGATGCGTTCGGAGTTGGGGATTCTCCACAAGCGCCTGCAGACCACCACCCTGTACGTCACCCACGATCAGGTGGAGGCCATGACCATGGGAGACCGGGTGGCGGTGCTGCGCAAACCCGGCGAAGAACAGACCAACCTGCAGCAAATCGCCACCCCCCGGGTGCTGTACGACCACCCCGCCAACCTGTTCGTCGCCGGTTTCATCGGGTCTCCCTCCATGAACTTCGTATACGGCGCGGTGGCCGCCCGAAACGGAGCGCCCACCTTGGCGTTCGCCGACGAGGAGATACCGCTGCCCGGGGAGTTTCTTGCCGACCGACCCGCCCTGGCTTCGTACAACGGCACACAGTTGGTGGTGGGAATCAGGCCGGAGGCTTTCGAGATTCACCCCACGTCCGGGGACCCCGACGGCCTGGCCACCGTGGAGGCGGAAGCGACCTTGGTGGAGCAGTTGGGTTCGGAGGCCTATGTCCACTTCAGCAAGCCTGCCCCGCCGGTGATCACCCCCGACATACGGGAATTGCTGGAAGACGAGGGAAGCGACGTGTCCTCTCTGGGAGATGAAACCAAGTTCGTGGCCAGGGTCAATCCCGATTCCGCCCCGGTGGCCGGCGACCGGCTGCGCCTGCAGGTGGACGTTTCCAAACTGCACTTTTTCGACGACCGGACCGGCGCCGCCATCTGATCTTCGCCCCCGGGGAATCAACCCCCGGGAATGGGGCGCTCGCTCACTCCTTGAACATGCTCCAATCGGCTCGCCCTGAACGGGCCTTTTCGATGTCCACCAGGCTCAGCAACACCAGACCCACCCCGAAGAAGACGATCAGAGAGAGCACCGCCGGGCGGCTGGAGCCGGTCACCTGGCGGAAGGTGGCGAAAATGATCGGCCCCCAGATGGCCGAGAATTTGGTGAATACCGAGAAGAAACCGAAGAACTCGGCGGACGCCTGCTCGGGAATGATCGAGGCGTAGAGACTGCGGCTCAGGGCCTGGGTTCCCCCCAACACCAGTCCGATCACCATTCCCAGGGCCAGGAAGGGGTAGTTCTGTCCCACCGGCAGGTAGTAGGCCGCCACCAGCGTTCCGGCCCACACCACCAGGGAGAAGGAGATCGAACGCTTGGGCCCGATCCGGTCGGACAGCCTTCCGAACAGAAGGGCTCCGAAAAAGGCCATGAACTGGGTAATCAGGAACACCAGGGCAATGAAAGCGGTGCCGATCTCCAGAGTTTCGGACGCGTAGATGGCCGAGACGTTGATGACGGTCTGCACCCCGTCGATATAGAAGATGTAGGCCAGCACGAACAGGAGCAACTGCCGATGCCGGGAAAGGTTGCGACAGGTTCGCCAGGTCCGCCCGAACCCGATCCGCAGGTAATTGAGGTACCCGACTCGCCCCTCGGCGGCGTCTGACATTGTGCCGACCCGGCCGACCTCCTGCAAACGCCGGAAGGCATACCAGGAAAACCCGGCCCACCAAATGCCCGAGCCTCCGATGGCCAGGCGGGCGGCCGAGGATTCCGACACCCCCACATTTTCCGAATAGAAAATGAACACCATGGCCACCAGCAAATAGATGCCCCCTCCCACGTATCCGAAGGCATAACCCCGGGAACTGACCTGATCGATGGTGTCATGGGTGGTGATGAGGGGCAGCATGCCGTCGTAGAACACGTTGGCGGTGGCGAATCCGAAATGAGACAGCAGGAAAATCACGATGGCCGGCAGCACGTTGCCGGCGGTTACCAGCGCGAAGCACACGGCAAACAACGCTCCGCCATAGGCGAAAACCCGCAGAAACCGAACGTGCCGGGCCCGGTAGTCGGCAATGGCGCCCAGCACCGGGGTTATCAGGAAGAGAGCCAGGGAGACAAGTCCCACCATGTACCCCCACAGGGACTCGGCGTTCAGCCCCATCCAGCCATCTTCGGGAACGATCACCGAGCCGAAGTAGGCGGGAAGGATGGCCACCGCAATCACGACATAAGCCGAATTGGCCCAGTCGTACATTGCCCACCCGAACAGGGTGCGTCGGTCGTCTCGCATGGGTTTATAACGATACGCCGAAGGGGGTTTTCCCGGCTTGCGGATCGGGAGTGGATCGCGGGCGGCGGGCGGGGCCGGCCCCTGGGCTAACCTCCGTTCCGCCCGTCCTTTTGATGTCCGCGGCCGGGCATTCATCTTATGCCCCTTGTCCTTGCCCCCGGCCACCACCCCCAGGCGCCATGGCCATTCTCCTGGCCGGTCTGACTTCCCTCCTGTACGGGTTGTGCGACTTCGCCGGGGGTCTGGCGAGCCGGAGGGCCCCGGTGCTGGCTGTGACCCTTTGGGCCAACCTGGTGGGGCTGGGAATCGCCTGCCTGGTGTCGGTCCTGCACCACCTGGTGATGGGCGCCGCTCCATCCCTGATCGATCTTGCCTGGGGAGCGGTGAGCGGGGTGGCGGGGGTGGGCGGTCTCGTTTTGTACTTTCATGGCATGGCGGAGGGCCGGATGGCGGTGGTGGCGCCGGTATCGGCCGTCACTCTGGCGGCGACCCCTCTTCTGTTCGGGGTGCTGACCGGCGACCGCTACGGTCCGGTTGCTTGGCTGGGCTTGGTGCTGGCCATCCCCGCCCTGTGGCTCACGGTCCACCAGCGCCGGCGTTGGGATCGTTCGGGAAAGGCCCTCTACGGATTGGCGGCGGGACTGGTCTTCTCTCTGTTTCTGATCGGCATTGCTCAAACTTCCCCCGAAGCCGGATTGTGGCCCCTGGTGACGGTCAGGCTGGGAGGTTTGGGCCTGCTGGCCGTGTTGGTGCCGGTTCGAAAGGTTCCGGTCATCCTGCCGAGTGGAGCGCGCCATCTGGCGATCCTGGCCGGCGGGGACATCCTGGCCAACCTGACCTACCTTCTGGCGGTGCGGATCGGGCCGTTCGGCCTGGTGGCCGTGGCGTCCTCCTTCTATCCGGTGGTGATCGCCCTGCTGGCCCGGGTGGTGGAAAAAGAGCAGATGTCACCTTCGCGGATCGCCGGGTTGACCCTGTCGGTGATCTCCCTCACACTGATCGCCCTCTGACCACTCGGGGCAAACGCGGCACGGCCCCGGTTCCCATCCTGCCGTACCTTTTGTTCGTGGGTCTGCACTACCCTTTACGGGGCCGCCCGGTTGGGCGGTTCCCACTTTATGCCTGTCTTCGCTAACTTTCGGCCTCCCCTTTCATCATGGCGATCCTGCTGGCGGGGTTGACCTCCGTCCTCTACGGAGTGTTCGACTTCGCGGGGGGAATAGCCACCCGCCGGGCGCCGGTGTTCGCGGTGGCTTTTTGGGCGAATGTGGTGGGTTTGGTGCTCGCCCTGCTCATCAGCGTCATCCATCATGCCCTGGTGGGCGCCACCGTCACGGGGGCCGATCTCATCTGGGGAGTGATCAGCG
This sequence comes from Acidimicrobiia bacterium, assembly GCA_965220995.1. GTDB lineage: Bacteria > Actinomycetota > Acidimicrobiia > Spongiisociales > ZC4RG35 > Bin76. Next base: position 496,223 of record CBDCRL010000004.1, read on the forward strand.
GCCTGGCCGGGGTAACCGGAGTGGTCTTCTACTTTCTGGGTCTGGCCCGAGGGCGCATGGCGGTGGTCTCACCGGTCTCCGCAATCACCCTTTCTCTGGTTCCCTTCCTGTTCGGGCTGGTGACCGGGGAAAGATATCAACCGGCGGCCTGGGTGGGAGTGGCGCTGGCCATGCCTGCCCTGTGGCTGACCGTGGCCGCCCGTGAAACCGGCAACCGTCCGGCCAAGGCCGTTTACGGGATGGCGGCCGGCCTGGCCTTTTCCGTGGTGTTCATCGGCATGGGCCAAATCACTCCCGAGGCCGGCATGTGGCCGCTTCTGACTTTCAAGTGCGGGGGGGTGGCGGCGGTGGGGATCCTGGTCATGACCCGCCGGGTACCGCTGCGCCTCCCACCACGGGAGCTTGGGTTGGCTTTCGTGGCCGGGGGCAGCGTCCTGGCCAATCTCACCTATCTGGTGGCGGTGCAGATCGGGCCCCTGGGTCTGGTGGCGGTGGCCTCTTCGTTCTATCCGGGAGTGGTGGCCCTGCTGGCTTTCCTGGTGGACCGGGAGAGAATTCCCCCATCCCGTCTGATCGGTTTGGCGTTGTCGGTGGCGGCATTGTCAATGATCGCCCTCGGGTAGCCGCCGGGGATCAGCGCAGCACCAATCGGGCTCCCAGGATCAGGAACATGATTCCCAACAGCTTGGTCAGAGTGATCTCTCGCACCGAAGCCCCCAGCCAACCGAAGTGATCGATCACGGTTCCGCCCGCCAACTGGGCGGTCACCAGCAGCATGGATCCCGCCAAAACCCCCACCCGGGCCACCGTGAAGGCGATGCTGCTGATGATCACTATCCCGGCGATTCCGGCCAGATAGAGATAGGGCGGCAAGGCCTGCCAATCGGCCATCGACGAGGTCCGGGTGGCCAGCAGAACCACTCCCATCACCACTGCTCCCACCACGAAGTTCAGGGTGGTGCCGGCCATTATCCCCACCCGCTGCTCAAGGTCTCCCATCATCTGGCTCTGCAAGGCGGCTATAACCCCTCCCAACAATCCGAATAGCACCACACCTGCTGCGCCCACCGCCGTGAGCCTAACCGAAACGCTCCATTCCCAATGGGATTGCCCTTTTCCCATGGCCGCGGCCCGTCCCGGCTACTCTTACAAAAGGTAAAGCCGATGACGCGCCGCGGGAGAGTCTCGCTGAGCGAGACGCCGAAGGGGCAAGACCTCCCGGAAATCTCTCAGGCAAACGGACCGCGACGAAGAGGCAATGCTGAAGAGGGCGGGCAACCGCCGCCGAAGGAGCAAGTTTCCCTTTGCGGAAACGAAACTCTCAGGCATACGGGACAGCAGGGAGAACCGATGGTCGCGTCCCGAGGAGTCGTCAAATGCCCACCCTTCAGAATATGGATTTTGCAGATCGCCACATCGGCCCCCGCGCCGGGGACGTGGCGACGATGCTGGAGACGGTTGGCGCCCAATCCCTAGAGGAACTGATCAGCCAGACCGTTCCCGGATCCATCCGCATGACAGAGCAACTGGATCTTCCCACCGCCCTGAGTGAAGCCGAGGCGCTGTCCGCCCTCGGTGAGATAGCCTCCCGCAACCAGGTGCTCACTTCCATGATCGGCCTGGGCTATTACAACGTGGAGGTCCCCTCGGTGATTCGCCGCCAGGTGCTGGAAAACCCGGCCTGGTACACCGCCTACACCCCCTACCAGCCCGAGATCTCCCAGGGCCGGCTGGAGGCTCTCCTGAACTTTCAGACCATGGTTACCGACCTGACCGGGATGGAGGTGGCCAACTCATCCCTGCTCGACGAGGGAACCGCGGCAGCCGAGGCCATGACCATGGCTCGCCGGATCTCTCGTCGACGGCAGGCCAATCGGTTCTGGGTGGACGCCGACACATTCCCCCAGACCATCGAAGTGATCCGAGCCCGCGCCCGATGGATGGATATCGATGTGGCGGTCGCCCATCCCGACGAGATGGATTACCTGGACGGCGAGTCGTTCGGAGTGCTCTTCCACTACCCGGGGGGCGGCGGGGAAGTCCGGGACCTGGGGGAGGAAGTGGAGGAGGCCAAGGCGTCCGGGATGGTGGTGGTGGTCGCCACCGACCTTTTGGCGCTCACCTTGCTGCGCCCCCCCGGGGAGTGGGGAGCCGACATTGCGGTGGGGTCGTCGCAGCGTTTCGGGGTGCCCATGATGTTCGGCGGTCCCCACGCCGGATTCCTGGCCACCCGGGAAAGATATGTGCGGACCCTGCCCGGTCGACTGGCCGGACTTTCGATCGACTCCAACGGCGACCCTGCCCTGCGCCTGGCTCTTCAGACCCGCGAGCAACACATCCGTCGCCAACGGGCCACCTCCAACATCTGCACGGCCCAGGTGCTGCTGGCGGTGATCGCCTCGTTCTATGCCGCCTGGCACGGCCCCGACGGGCTGACCGCCATTGCCCGCCGGGTCAATGATCTCACCTCCCGCATGGCCTCGGGGCTGCGGTCGGCCGGGTGGGGACTGGACAACCGCGCCTGGTTCGACACCTTGACGGTGCGGGCGGGAGAATCGACCGACCTGGTGATGGAGCAGGCCCTGGCGGCCGGTATCAACCTGCGTCGCACCGACCGGGACCGGGTGGGAATCTCGGTGGACGAAACCACCACCGAAGAAATCGCCGCCCGGGCGCTGTCGGCGTTCGGCGCCCAGCTGCCCGGAGAGGGCGTTTCCCCGGCGTTTCCTCCGGAGTTGATTCGGCAAAGCCCGTTCCTGACCCATCCGGTGTTCAACACCTACCACTCCGAGCACCAGATGCTCCGGTATATCCGCCGCCTCTCGGATCGGGACCTGGCCTTGGATCGGACCATGATTCCTCTCGGTTCATGCACCATGAAACTCAACCCCGCCTCGGCCATGATTCCGATCACCTGGCCCGAGTTTTCCGACCTTCATCCCTTCGCTCCGATCGACCAGGCCGGCGGTTACCTGCAGGTTTTCTCAGATCTGGAGGACTGGCTCACCGAGATCACCGGGTATGCCGCCGTGTCGCTTCAGCCCAATGCCGGCTCCCAGGGGGAGTTGGCCGGTCTGGCCGCTATCCGCGCCTACCACCAGGCCCACGGCGAAGATCAAAGACGGGTTTGCCTGATTCCCTCCTCAGCCCATGGAACCAACGCCGCTTCGGCGGTGATGGCGGGAATGCGGATCGCGGTGGTGGACTGCGACGACCAGGGCAATGTGGACCTGTTGGATCTCAAGAGGAAACTCGCCCACCACGGAGACAATGTGGCGGCCATCATGATCACCTATCCCTCCACCCATGGAGTGTTCGAGGAGGGCGTCGGGCAGGTGTGCGAGATGGTGCACGAGGCGGGAGGTCAGGTGTATGTGGACGGCGCCAACCTGAACGCCCTGGTGGGTCTGGCCCAACCGGGGCGGTTCGGCGCCGATGTTTCCCACCTCAACCTCCACAAGACCTTTACCATTCCCCACGGAGGCGGGGGCCCGGGTGTGGGTCCGGTTGCGGTGGGGGCTCACCTGGCGCCCTATCTTCCCAACCATCCCCTGCAGCACCGGGCCGGGCCGCCCACCGGCATCGGGCCCATTTCGGCCGCTCCCTGGGGATCGGCGGGAATCCTTCCCATTCCCTGGATGTACATGAGGATGATGGGCCCCTCGGGACTGAAAAGCGCCACGGAAACCGCCATCCTGGCCGCCAACTACCTGGCGACCCGCCTGTCGGACGATTACCCGGTTCTCTATCGGGGAGATCGGGGACGAGTGGCCCACGAGGTGATCATCGACCTTCGGGAGTTCACCTCCTCGGCCGGAGTCAGCGCCGAGGACGTGGCCAAGCGGCTCACCGACTACGGCTTCCACGCTCCCACGCTCAGTTTTCCGGTGCCCGGCACCCTCATGATCGAACCCACCGAGTCTGAACCGCTGGCCGAGTTGGACCGGTTCCTGCAGGCCATGTCATCCATTCGTTCGGAGATCAAGCGGATCGAAGATGGTGAATGGGCGCAGGACGACAATCCGCTTCACCATGCGCCCCACACTGCTCGGGTGGTAACCGCCGACCGGTGGGATCGACCCTACTCCCGATCCACCGCCGCCTACCCGATGCCCGACATGGCCCCCGACAAGTACTGGTCGCCGGTGGGCAGGGTCGATTCGGTCACCGGAGACCGGAACCTGCAGTGCTCGTGCCCACCGATCGAGGCTTATGTGGATGACTGATCCAGTCGGGCCGTCCGGAACAAACTTGCGGTGAACAACCGCCGGCGCCGGTAACATGAGCCTCGACCATCTGAGAAGAGGGGAGAGAAATGCCCACCGCCACCAAAGACTTAGCGGATCTGGTGCACCAAGCCCAAGAGGCCACCGAGGGGCTTGACGATGAGTTGCGTACAGTGGCCTTCGAGCGGGTGCTGGACCATCTGCTTGGCGCTGCCGGCAACCACCGGACGGCCGGCACCGGATCCCAGGGTCAGAAGGCGGGCAAAGCCAAGAGGGCAGAAGCCGCGGATGGCATCCTGGCCAGTGAGCAGCAGCGCATTGATGCGCTCGCCCGCTATTTCAAGATAGAGCCCGAAGATGTGTCTCATGTATTCGATGCGGCCGAGGACGAACCGAAGCTGGCTATACCAGTCAGCCGTTTAGCCAAAGCCAAGTCTCACGCCACTCGAGAAATCGTGCTCCTCGTGACTGGGGCATTCACTGCTCTCGGCCTTGACACCACTACGAAGGGGATCAGGCGTGTTGCTGATGATTATGGGAAACTTGACAGACCCAGCTTCATGACCACTCTCACCAACTTGGATGAGGTTTCCGTACTTGGGAGACCACGCTCGCCCAACCGCATCATCCGTATGAAAGCAGTCGGCGCAGAGGCTGTCCGATCCTTGGTCAGGGAAAAAATCAGTTGAACGTAGCAAGATACGGGAGGGGTGGGGAAGGTGGACGAAAAACCACGGCCTCCGGCGATTCTCCGATAACTACGGTGGGTATGGATGACTTTCATTCGGAAGTGCGCATCGCCAGAGCATTGTTTCTCGACGGTTACTATGACGAAGCCGTCAGGAAGGCATCGCAGCGGTTCGTAAACCGTGTCCGAGAACTCGCCGGAATACCCGATGTCGATGGTGCGCGCTGATAAACCAGTCCTTTTCCGAGCAATCTCCTCTGCTGGCATTCAGTGACCGCGAAACGACCATAGAACGTGATGAGCACAACGGATACCGGTTCCTTGCCGTGGGTCTTGCACAAGCAATACGAAATGTTGTAACTCATCACGACAGCTATGGATTGGGATATGTCCGGGCCTTGGAGTGGCTGGCCTTTATCAGCGCCATGCATCGCCGCCTTGATTATGTGGAGCAGGTTCCACACCAACCATCTCAATGATGACCGACTGATTCTGGCCGGATAGCAATCCGCACAACTCTGGGTTGTGGGTCGTCCGGCAACGCTGGCGCCCGCTGTCCTGTTACGGCAACTTGGAAACCAAGGCCCCTGGAACAGTTGCAACCTGAGAACTCCGAGAGCCGTCTGTTCGACTCAAGCGGTAGGCTTGTTTCTCCCCCTCAGGAAAGGAACCCACCCGGATGGATCGCGTCCCCCGTCGACTGGCTGCGCCGGTGGTTCACCCCACGGCATTCATCGCCTCCACCGCCCGGATCTTCGGCGATGTGGTCATCGGAGCGGAGGCGGTGGTGATGTTCGGGGTGGTCATCAGGGCCGAAACCGATCGGGTTGTGGTGGGAGAGGAGACCAACCTGCAGGACAACGCCGTTCTCCATACCGACCGGGGATACCCGACCCTGATCGGCCGGCGGGTGACGGTCGGGCACCTGGCTTTGGTTCACGGAGCGATGGTGGGGGACCACTGCCTGGTGGGTATGGGCGCCATCGCTCTCAATGGGGCGGTGATGGGAGAAGGATCGTGGCTGGCGGCCGGGTCGATGCTGGGAGAGGGCAAGGAGATACCTCCCTGGACCATCGCCGTCGGAACCCCTGCCCGTCCTCTGCGAGAGATCCGACCCGAGGAGAGGGAACGAGCCGAGATGGGAGTGGAGGAGTATCTGACTCTGGGCGCCACCTACCGTCGACTGGAAGGCTAAAACCTCCGTTGCAAACGAACGGTCGTTCGTTATAATCCGGGGACCCATGACAGATAATCATCCCGGAAAGGCTCGTTTCGAGAGTCTGCTGGCTTCCGAAGGGAAGGTGGAACCCGCCGACTGGATGCCCGACGGCTATCGGCAGACTCTGATCCGGCAGATTGCCCAGCACGCTCATTCGGAGGTGATCGGGATGCAGCCCGAGGGGAACTGGATCAGCCGGGCGCCCACCCTGAAGCGCAAGGCCATCCTGATGGCCAAGGTCCAGGACGAAGCGGGTCACGGCCTGTACCTCTACTCGGCGGCCGAGACCCTGGGCATCACCCGTGACGAAATGATGAGACTGCTTCACGAAGGCCGACACAAGTACTCCTCGATATTCAACTACCCGACCCTCAGTTGGGCCGACATCGGGTGCATCGGCTGGCTGGTGGACGGGGCGGCGATCACCAACCAGGTCATGCTGACCCGCTGCTCCTACGGTCCCTACGCCCGGGGAATGGTGCGGATCTGCAAGGAGGAGTCTTTCCATCAGCGCCAGGGATTCGAGATCATGGCCACCCTCAGCCGAGGCTCGGCGGCTCAGAAGGAAATGGCCCAGGACGGTCTGAACCGGTGGTGGTGGCCGTCGCTGATGATGTTCGGACCCCACGATTCGGAATCCACCCACAGCCGACAGTCCATGGAGTGGAAGATCAAGCGAGCCTCCAATGACGACCTGCGCCGGCAATTCGTGGACATGACCGTGCCCCAGGCCGAATACCTGGGCCTGACGGTCCCCGATCCCGACCTCCGCTGGAACCCCGAACGAGGCCACTACGAGTTCGGCGAGATCGACTGGGAGGAATTCTGGGCGGTGGTGAAAGGTAACGGGCCGATGAACCGGGAACGCATCGCTCACAAACGGGCCGCCTGGGAGGAAGGCGCCTGGGTCCGGGAAGCCGCGGCGGCCTACGCACGTCGGCCCACCATGGTGGCCTGATGTCCTATTCGGTTCCCCGAACGGCCGAAGAACGGGAGGCCGACTTCATTCCACAGGAGGAAGCGGGGTTGTCGGGATGGTCGCTTTGGGAAGTGTTCATCCGCCCGCGAAGGGGCATGTCCCATGTCCACGCCGGAAGCCTTCACGCTCCCGATGCCGAGATGGCCCTCCAATCGGCCCGGGATGTCTACACCCGGCGAGGCGAGGGGGTGAGTCTGTGGGTGGTGAGGTCGTCGGAGATCGTCGCGTCCGACGCCGAGGAGGCCGACTCGCTGTTCGAACCCACCGCCGGCAAGCCTTACAGGGACGCCACTTTCTACCAGGTTCCCGACGAGGTCAAATGGCTGTGAGCGCCGCCTCCCGGTCTCTTACCGGCCGCGCGCCGACGGATCAGTCGATCGCATCACGCTACGTGCTGTACCACGCCGACGACAACCTGATCCTGGCCCAGCGCATGGCCGGCTGGATTTCCCGCGCCCACGACCTGGAGGAGGACATTGCCCTGGCCAACATCGCCCTGGACCTGCTGGGCCGGGCGCGGATGCTGCTGAACCATGCCGCTCAACTGGAGGGGGAGGATCGATCGGAAGACGATCTGGCCATGTTCCGCTCCGAGCGACAGTTCACCAATCTGCTGCTGGTGGAGCAGCCCAACGGCGACTTCGCCCACACCATGGTCCGCCAGTTCTTCTTCGACGTCTACCAAATGGAACTCTGGAAGTGGTTGACGCGATCGGCCGACGACACCTTGGCGGCCATCGCCGAAAAGGCCATCAAAGAGACCCGCTACCACTTTCGACATTCATCGCAGTGGCTGGTGCGGCTGGGGAAGGGAACCCGGGAGAGTCATCGACGAACCCAGCGGGCGGTGGACGGATTGTGGCGTTTCGTGCCCGAGATGTTCGAGGAAGACGAGATCACCGCCCAAATGAGCGAGGCGGGGATCGGGGTGCGTCCCGGCAGCCTCAAACCGGCCTGGGAGCGATGTGTGCAGGAGACCTTCTCCACCGCCGGTCTGCGCATCCCCGACGATCCTTTCTCGCGTTCAGGAGGGCGGGCGGGTTTTCACACCGAACACCTTGGGTTTCTGCTGGCCGAGATGCAATGGATGCAGCGTTCCTATCCGGGACTGCAATGGTGATCGGCGCCCGGCGCCTGCACGACCGCTTGGCGGCGGTTCCAGATCCCGAACTTCCCTGGGTCACCATCAAGGATCTGGGGATCCTGCGGCAAGTTTCCTTGCAGAAGGGGCGGGCAGTGGTGGAAATCACTCCCACCTGGTCGGGATGCCCGGCGACAGACGCCATCGCGGAAGCGATCCGCCTGGTGCTCCGGGAGGGTGGCTACCGCCCCGATCAGATCGAGATCAACACCCGTTACAGCCCGGCTTGGAGCACCGACGACATCACCGACGCCGGCCGGCGCAAGCTGGCCTCGGCCGGGATCGCTCCTCCCCGAAAGCCCGCCGACCATCCCCGCGGGGTGACTGTCTGTCCGCGCTGTGAGTCACCCGGGGTACGCCAGGTGAGCGAATTCGGCGCCACACCCTGCAAGGCCCTGATGGCCTGCCGCCAATGCCTGGAACCCTTCGATCGCTTCAAGGAACTGTGAATGGCCGACCCACCGGTGTTTCACCGCCTGCGTGTAGCTGAAGTTGAACGTGAGACCGAGGAGGCGGTGGCGGTTACCTTCGAGGTCCCGTCTCGCCTGAAACCCGACTTTGCCTACCTGCCGGGTCAGCACATGACCGTGCGCGCCGAGATCGACGGCGAGGATGTGCGCCGCAGCTATTCGCTGTGCGCCGACGCCGGCGTCGGTCGGCTGCGCATCGGCGTCAAGAGGCTCCCGGGGGGCAGGTTCTCCACCTACGCCAACTCTTCTCTTCGGGCGGGAGACTTCCTGGACGTTATGCCGCCGGTGGGGGAGTTCACCATCACGCCCGATCCCGATTCCACCCGCCATTACGGGGCGGTGGCGGCGGGAAGCGGCATCACCCCGGTGCTTTCCCTGGTTGCCACCACCCTACGAGCCGAGCCGGGATGCCGGTGGACCCTCCTGTTGGGCAACCGATCCTCGGCTTCTATCATGTTCCTGGAAGAACTGTGCGCCCTCAAAGACCGCTACGCAGACCGCTTCCACCTGGTTCATGTCCTGAGCCGAGAGCAGCAGGCGTCGCCGCTTCTCAGTGGAAGAATCGACCGTCCCCGCCTTGCGACGATTTTCGCCACTTTGGTGGATCCGGCCCAGGTGGAGCGTTGGTTTCTGTGTGGGCCATACCAGATGGTGGAGATGGTGCGGGAAACGCTGCAGCAAAGGGGAACGCCGCCCGATCACATCCGCGACGAACTGTTTTTCGCCGGGCCGCCCCCGGCGGGCGCCGGCGACCCGGCCAACGGCGAGAGCGGCCAAGGAACGGTGGAATTGGTGTTCACCCTGGACGGACGCACCTCGACCGTCCATATGACGCCGGACACCCGGTTGCTGGACGCCGCCCTCACGGTTCGCCACGAGTTGCCGTGGTCCTGTCGGGGTGGGATGTGCGCCTCCTGCAAGGCCCGGGTGGTGGACGGGGAGGTAGCCATGGAACACAACTATGCGTTGGTGGCCGAGGACCTGGAAGCCGGATTCGCCCTCACCTGCCAGGCGGTTCCCCGAAGCGACCGGTTGGTCGTGGATTTCGATCAGAGATGACGGCCGACATCCGTCACAGTCGGGAAAGCGTCATCGCGGCGGCGGGGAAACTGTTCGCCCTGCGGGGATATCACGGCACTTCCATGCGGGACCTGGGCAACGAACTGGGTCTGCTCAAGTCCTCCATCTACTCCCACGTGTCGTCCAAGGAAGACCTGCTGCTGGAAGTCGTCAAGAGGGCCGAACGGCTCTTCCAGGAATCAGCGCAACAGGCCCTGGAGACCGGATCGGACGAGTCCGACCGGCTGCGGGCGCTGATCGCGGGGCATCTGCGGGTGATACTTGACCACCGGGACGAGGCCAGCACGTTCCTCGACGAGGCCCGCTCCCTTGAGCGGCGCAATCGAGAAACGGTGCTCGCCGCTCGCGACTCCTACGAGCAGGTCTTCCGCCGGGTAATCGCCGCCGGTGTCCAAAAGGGAGAGTTCGACCGACGCGTTGACCCGGTGGTCTCCGGGATTTTCATTCTTTCCATGCTCAATGCGGTGCGACGCTGGTACCGGCCCGAGGGAAGGCTCAGCGCCGATGAACTGACCCGGCAGATGTGGGATTTCATCGGGTCCGGCTTGGTCGGCTCCGATCAAACCGGGCGGCCGGTCCCGCCTCAGGCGTAGGACATCTCCCTTCGGAACTTCTTCCAATCGGACACCTTCACCGACCAGACCGCATCGGTGAGGATCTGCAGCACTCCCTGGGCCCACAACAGCCAGGTCCCCCATGCCGGGAAACCGGCGGGCAGAACGGCCAGCAGCGCAAACGGCAGCACTTTGGTGACGATGGCGCCCGAGGCGTGCATCCAGGCCCGGGCGCGGGGAGAAACCCGCAGATAGGTGGAGTAGTCGACTTTCACTCCCGGCTGGGGACGGGCAAGCGAACCGACGAACCAGTGGGTGAAACGGATGCCCACCATCCGACCCACCACCATGTGCCCCAAACCGTGGGTGGTGGTCACCAACACTCCTCCGCCGCCTCCCAGCAAGGCAACCGCGTTCCAAGGGTCGGGCAGGCTGTGAGACCATACAACCAAGACCACGCCCACCAGGGAAACCAGAGCCATCAGAGCCGTGCCGATGCGGATTCCGATGGCAAAACGCGCCCAATTCTCGAACGCCCGGCGGTCGATGGCGGCCAGGCGAGGGGCGTACCGATCCACCAATTCCGGGCGGCGTTTGAGAGAATCGACCGCCTTCCAAAACCCGGTGCCACCCAGGCCTTCACCCGCCTGCAAAGCGCCCTGAGCCGAAGAGAGCGCTTCTTCTATTTCGGGGTTCCTGATGGCAGATCTCCTGGCTGAAGGCTATTGGCAAGGCTAATGGGCGCCGGGGGTTATGATGGCTGAGGTATGAGGTCCGGGCCCCCGACAGTTGACTGCTGAACTGGACCTGGTCACCGGGGCGCTGCTGGTGGTGGCCGGTTTCGCCACCGCTTTCATCAACGTGATGGCCGGGGGAGGGTCGGCTGTCAGCCTGATCATTCTCGAACCGATGCTGGGCGCCAACATCGCCAACGCCACCAACCGGGTGGCGATCGTGTTGGCCAACATTTTGGGCACCTCCAATTTCGCCAGAAAGAAGCTGGTGCCCTGGAAGCTGTCCTTCGGTCTGATCATTCCCACCATGATCGGCACGGGCGCCGGGGCCTGGGTGGCCACCCGGGTCTCCAACCAGCAGATGCGCACCGCATTCGCGGTGGTGCTGATCGGGGTGGCTCTCTCGGTGCTGTTGAAGCCCTCGGCCTGGCTGAAGGACCAGGTGGAACCCCGCCTGGGAAAGTGGGGGAGGTTTGCGGCCTTTATGGGCATCGGCTTCTACGGGGGTTTCATCCAGGTGGGGGTGGGGTTTCTGCTGATCAGCGGGCTGGTGCTGGGATGCGGACTCGATCTGGTGAAGGGCAGCGCCGCCAAAATGTTCCTGATCGCCTGCTACACCGCCCTGGCGGTGGGGATCTTCGCCTGGGCGGACCAAATCAACTGGGGAGTGGGCCTGGTGATGGCGATCGGCAACTGCACCGGCGCCTATTTCGGCACCCGGCTCGCCATCCAAAAGGGCGCCCGGCTGATCCGCTGGCTCCTGGCCAGCGCCTCGGTGGCGGTGGCGCTTCGCATGCTGTTCTTCTCCTAGAGCGATGCGGGCCGGTAGGTAATCTCTTTTTCGATGATCGTTCCGGTTCTCCTCTCGGGAGGGGTCGGCCTGCGTCTCTGGCCGCTCTCCACCCCGGATTCCCCCAAGCAGTTTCTGAGGATCTTCGGCCGGGAGTCCCTGTTGCAGTCGGCCGCCCGGCGGGTGATGGGCATGGAAGAGGTGTCGGCGCCCCTGGTGGTCACCGGACGATCAATGCTCAAACCGGTGGCCGAGCATTTGGGGGAGATCGGGTGCGTCCCCGCCGGGGTGCTGAGCGAACCGGTGGGACGAAACACGGCGCCCGCCGCCATGGCGGCCGCCCTGTGGGCCGACTCCGACGATCTGCTGCTGGGACTGCCCACCGACCACCTGGTGGGAGACGAGGCGGGGTTCCGATCGGCGGTGAGAGCCGCGATTGCCCCCGCCCGGGAAGGCCATCCGGTGATCTTTGGGATCAGACCGTCCCGCCCCCATCCCGGCCTGGGATATCTGGAGGTGTCACCCGGTGTCCCGGCCGGGGTGCTGGAGGTGCGCCGGTTCGTGGAAAAGCCCGATATGAAGACCGCCCGTCGGATGGTCGATTCGGGCGCCTTCCTGTGGAACGGCGGGATGTTTCTGACCAGGGCCGAGGTCATGCGGGAGTTGATCGATCGGCTGTTGCCGGAAGTGGCGCAGGCGGTGCGCAAGGCATACGCTGCTTCGGTGAGCGATCCGGACGGAACGGTGGAGTTGGGCGCCGAATTTGAATCCTCTCCGTCGGTCTCGGTAGCCAAGGGACTCTGGGAGCGGACGGAGCAGATTCGGGCGGTGGCCATGGAGGCGGGTTGGTCGGACATCGGATCATGGGAAGCCTTGGGAGAGGTGCTGGAAGCCGATGCGCACCACAACGTGATAAATGGGAAGGGGGTGGTGGAGTCGGCAGAGGGAGTCCACATCCATTCCTCTGACACCCCCACCGCGGTGATCGGGGTTGACGATGTGGTGGTGGTGGTGGCCAACCGGCGGGTGCTGGTGGCCAGCCGAAAGATGTGGGAGCAGACCGGTGAATCGGTCACCACGCTGGAAGAACTTGCCTGACCGGCCGGCCCGGGGAACCGGATGGCGGTTCTTGCCGGTGGTGATGGTGATGGTGCTGTCCGCCTGTGCGAGTGCGCCTCCTTCGGACGCCACCGGGCCGGAACTGTTCGGAGAGCTGTGCTCCACCTGCCACGGCGCCGGTCTGGGGGGCCAAGTGGGTCCGGCCCTGGGTCCGGGCACCCCCACCGTCGACCTTCCCGACCAATACCTGGTGAACTCGATACGACGGGGAATCGGCACCATGCCGTCGTTCGATCACCTGAGCGACGAGCAGATCTCCCGCCTGGTTTCCTTCATCCGGGACGTGCAGGCCGGCCGATGAACCCTCGGCCGGATCGGGTGTTCGGCCAAGGTCCCCTGGCGGGCCTTCGGGCATGGGCAGTGGAGATCCCTATGGCGCTTCGCTACCGGGGGCTGAGGAAACGGCGGGCGGTGTTGCTGCGGGGCCCGGCCGGATGGGGGGAGTTCTCACCCTTTGATGAGTATTCCGCCGAGACCGCCGGCCGCTGGCTGGCATCGGCGGTGGAATCGGCCACCCGGACTCTGCCGCCTCCCCGACGGACAGCCATTCCTGTCAACGTCACCGTTCCTCCCATTGAGGGTAGAGAGGCTAAACGTCTGGTTGAGATTTCGGGTTGCCGGACCGCCAAAGTGAAGGTGGCCGAATCCGGCCAGGGTTTCTCCCAAGACCTGGACCGGGTGGCGGCGGTGCGGGAAGCCTTGGGAGACGACGGTTTCCTGCGGATCGACGTCAACGGCGCCTGGGCGGTGGACGAGGCGGAGAGTCGGCTCCGAAGCCTGGAGAGATTCGACCTTCAATATGTGGAGCAACCCTGCGGCACTCTCGCGGAACTGGCCGACTTGCGATCCCGCACTCCCATCCCGATCGCCGCCGACGAATCGATCCGCACCGGGGCGTCGCCCGAGCAGATTATGGATTCTCGGGGAGTGGACCTGCTGGTCATGAAGGTGCAACCCATGGGCGGCGTAGCCCGGATGCTGGACTGGGCGGCGCAGACGGGCCTGCCGGTGATCCCTTCGTCGGCCCTGGAGACATCGGTGGGCCTGGCCACCGGTTTGGCGGCGGCGGCCGCCCTGCCCGAGTTGCCCTATGCCTGCGGCTTGGCCACCGCCTCCCTCTTGGCCGGGGACGTGGTCGATCAACCCCTGTCGGCCGAGAACGGTGAGATTGCCGTGCGTCGTCCGGTTCCCTCACCCGACCTGCTCGGCAGTTGGAGACCCTCACCCCGGACCGCCGCCCAGATGATGGCCCGCATCGAACAGGCTGCGCTTTTTCTCTGATCAGCGGGCGCCCTGGTTCTTGAGGGGGGTTGGTCAAGGATGAGGTGGGGTGGGCCCTGTAACCGGGGGCGGGAGGCTCGTCGCTTCACGCGGGACTACCTGAACGATATCTGCCGGGTGGATGTTTCGGCTGTGGACGGCATCCGCCGCAGCCCCACAGGTGTGATGCGCCTGATACGATCCCTGGCCCGCAACATCTCGACCACCGCCGGTTTGCGGAAGCTCGCAGCCGAGACGGGCGGCGAGGTCCCTTTGAACCGGACCACGGCCAAGACCTACTTGGACGTGCTCACCCGTCTGTTCGTGGTGGAGGACCTGCCCGCCTGGAACACGCACATCAGATCACGGGCCGGCCTGATCCGCTCTCCCAAACGCCACTTTGGGGATCCGTCCCTGGCGGCCGCCGCCCTCGGTGCAGGTCCGCAGCGATACCTCCATGACCTGAACGCATTCGGCTTTTTGTTTGAATCCATGGCGGTCCGTGATCTGCGCATCTACGCCCAGGCGAACGACGCTTCCGTATACCACTACCGGGACACCTACGGGCTGCAAGCCGACGCCGTGATCGAGTCCGACGACGGTCGATGGATCGCCGCCGAGGTGAGGCTCGGGGGCGCGGCGGCGATTGACAAGGCCGCGAATGACCTGCTCCGACTTAGCGAGCGGGTGTCTACAGAACGAGCGCACGGTCTTGCCCGGCTGGTGGTCATCACGGGCGGCAGGTACTGCTACGAGCGCCCTGACGGCGTAGCGGTCGTCCCGCTGCCGACCCTCGCTCCATAGTGTCACAAGCGCTTCGTCCACTCCCGGCCGACTGTGTCGGGAGTGAAGTACAGCCAAGCAAGTTGAGTCATGATGGCGGATTGCCGATGGCGGCTGCTTGATCTTACCCTTGGATGATCATATCTGTTAGCCGCCTTCGGCAGAGGTGACCATGAGCCCATCCCACCCCAATCCCTCCGTGGCCTTGGCCGAGACGGTGGTGGACGAAATGGTGAGGGGAGGAGTGACCCGGTTCGCGCTCTCGCCCGGGTCGCGGTCGGGGGCCTTGGCCAGAGCCGTGGCGGAACACCCGAAAGCGGCTTTGGCGGTGCTGATCGATGAACGCTCCGCCGGTTTTTTTGCGATGGGCGCCGCCCGGGCGAGCGGAAGTCCCACCGCGGTGATCACCACTTCCGGAACCGCCGCCGCCAACCTGTTCCCGGGGATGGTAGAAGCCGACCGCGCCGAAGTGCCCCTGATCGTGATCACCGCCGACCGTCCGCCCGAACTCCGTCACACGGGCGCCAATCAGACCATCGATCAGATCAAGTTATTCGGAGACAGCGTTCGATGGTTTTGGGAGGCCGGGGCTGCCGAAGACCGTCCCGAATCCAATTCCTATTGGAGATCCTCCACGGCCCGGGCGGTGGCCGAGGCCCGGGGATGGGAAGGTCGCCCGGGGCCGGTCCACCTGAACCTGGCGTTCCGTGAACCCACCGCGCCGGCAAGCGACGACGGACGTTCCCAGGCCCCACCCTTTCGTTCCGCCACCGAGGGACGACCCGGAGGTGAGCCATGGATAGACAGCCGAAAGTCACCCGGGGTGGATCTGTGGTTCCTCAACCAACTGGAACAGGCCCGCAGGGGAGTGGTGGTGCTGGGAGAAGGAGCCGGGCCGTCCGAGGCCTATTTCCAACTGGCCGAGCGCCTGGGCTGGCCGGTGCTGGCCGAAGCGATGTCAGGCCACCGACGGCCACCATCGGTTTCCACCTTCCATCACCTGCTCGGAGGCCTCCCGGCTGCTTTGCGGCCCGACCTGGCGCTGTGCTTCGGCAAGACCGGACTGAGCCCCAACCTGTCCCGCTTTCTGGCTGACCCATCCATTTCCCAAATCGTGGTGGGTGCGCCGGGAGGTTGGGCGGATCCGAGTCGCGCGGTGTCCCACATGGCGCCCGGGCCGGCCCCGGCCGTGGCCCGGGCGATGCTGGCCGAAGTGAACGCACGAGAGGGGGGCGACTGGCTGGAAACATGGCGGGAGGCCGACCGAGAGTGCCGCATGGTGATCGACGGGATATTGGATGAGGGTGGCGACATCACCGAACCCCGGATAGCCCGGGATATGGCGGAGATGCCCCTCGACACTCTGGTGGTGGGATCCTCGATGCCGGTTCGGGCAGTGGACTGGTTCGCCGGGGCAACACCCCGCCGGGTGATCGGAAACCGGGGGGCCTCGGGCATCGACGGGCTGGTCTCCACCGCCCTGGGGGCGGCCTGGGCGCAGCCGGGGCGCATGGCCTGCCTCATCGGCGACCTGGCGTTGCTGCACGACTCCAACGGATTCCTGGTGGATGAGCGTCCCTCGGGTGTGCTGGTGGTGATCAACAACAACGGCGGGGGCATCTTCAACTTCCTGCCCCAGGCCCGCCATCCCCACTTCGAAAGACTGTTCGGAACGCCGCACGGACGGGACTTTCGGGACCTGGCGGCCTTCCATGATCTCGGGTACCGTCGGCTGGAAGACGCCTCACAGCTTCCCCCCACCATGGAAGACGCCTTCGGGACAGGTGGGCTCTGGTTGGTGGAGGCCCGCACCGACCGGGAACGCAACCATCTTCTGCACCGGCGCATAGCCCGGGAAGCCGGCCACAGGTTGGCCTCTCTGCTCGGTTAACGCAAATCCAAGGCGTCGCTCATGGCCCGCAGCTTGAGCCGCGTCTCGGCCAACTCCTCTTCCGGCAGTGAACCGGCCACAATCCCGGCCCCGGCGAACAGCCGAGCGCCTGTCCGGGTTAGTTGAGCGCAGCGCAGGGCTATCGCCCATTCACCTCCGCCGGTCTGATCGAACCATCCCACCGGTCCCGCGTATCCGCCTCGATCGATCCCTTCCAGGTCGGCAATGGCCCGAAAAGCGGCTTGGCGGGGAACTCCTCCCACCGCGGCGGTGGGATGAAGTCTTGAAAGCACCTCGAAACACGACATCGCTTGCGCCAGGTGGCCGGAAAAGGAGGTGGCCAGATGGCGCAGGGTGGCCAGTTCCCGAATGGTCGGTTGGCCGCTGCCGGTCAGCCGGGAACACACCTCGCCCAGCGAGTCCCTCACCGAAGCCGCGGTCAGGTCATGTTCCAGGCGGTCCTTTGGGGAGGCCAGTAGATCGGCCGCCAACTGCCGGTCGCGTTGGGAGTCGGGATCCCGGGGGGCGGTTCCGGCCAGGGCCACCGATTCAACCTGTCGGCGCCGTTGGCGGAGCAGCAATTCCGGGCTGGCGCCCACCAGACCCTCCACCAGAAAGGTGAAACAACCCGGGTGAGCCCGGTGCAGTCGCTGCACCAGCGCCCCGGCGTCGAAGGGTCGCTTGCTCCACACTTTCACGTCGCGGGCCAACACCACTTTCCGGAGAACATCCGATTCGATCATCCGAACAGCCCGGGCCACCGACTCCATCCACTCCCAATCGGGATGGGTGGCGCCCACATAGCGGGGACGGTCGGGGTGGGAGTCGGAGCGATCGTGAGACTCGCATCCCGAGAGATCTGCGTCACCCACGGTGGTGATCCAATGGCGGTCGGCGTGTCGTCCCACCAACACCGAAGGGACGGCCAACACCGACCCCGGCGCCCTGGGATCGAACGTGAACGAACCGAAACCCACCGGCCCTGAACCCACCTGTCCAACCTGATCGTCCACCTCGGCGCCGCTAAGCCACTCCTCCCAGGCGTCCCGGGCCCTGCGGAACCGTCCGACCCCTACCCCCGGATCGAAACGCCATGCCTGCCCGTAGCCGAGCAGGGAGAAGTCCTGGCGCCGCCAGGCGAGGGTGGGGCGGCGGGTCGGGAGGGGTGAGCGTTCGCTCGGTTGCAGGGGGAGGGAGCGAACCAGGCGACTCACGGGTCGATGGATTCTTCCAAAACGGCCCGGGCGGTCTGCAGCAGGATTCTCCGAAAGTGCCCGGCCACCAGTTGGCCGCTGGCGTCGAGCATGGTGCGATAGGCTTCCAGCAACTTCTCGGAAGCCTCGCTCTCCGACCCGGCGGTGAACTCCACCGAATCACGCACAAACCGGGCAAAGACCTCCACCGCCCGTTCCGCGATCGGGCGCATGGCCTGGTCCATCTGCTGCGCCATGCTCAGCAACTCATCAAGAGGAACCCCCCGCTCCAACAGCATCTTCCCCGCCGCCAGGGCCTGGGCGTCGGCGGCGTCGTAGCGAGGTTCGGGATCAATACGGGAGGGGATGAGAAACCCCAGCCGCTCCAAGGCCTCCAGCACCGACGGCGAGAGTCCCGACGCTTCCGCCAGGCCCCGGATATCAAGGGACGATTGGCTTCCCCCGGCCAGCAACGCCTCGTAGAGAGAACGATCCCATGGGTCGAGTTGGTCGGACACGATCTCTCAGAGCCGCCCCGGATATCAGGCCGCGGCTTGGTCCAGGTGTCGTCTGACTTGGTTTTTCAAAGTGGCCACGATCGCTCCCATGCCCCGCAGTCGCAGGGGAGACACCACTTCCTCCAGGCCCACCCCGTAGTAGAAGTCCTCGGGAAGATCGAGCAGGGTCTGGGCCGATTCGCCGTCGAGGCCCACCGAGAGCAAACCGGCGTAGCCGCGGATGGTGGGCGCCTCCGGCGGCGCGTCGAAGAACATTCTGACCGTCTGATCCTCTTCCAGGCGGGTAGCCAAAAAGAAGGGGGTCTGGCACTCCACCACCCGCTCCAATTGGTCGTTCTTGTCGCCGTGGTATTCGGCCGGTAGAGGTGGGAGGGTGCGGGACAAATCCAGCAGGGCGTGACCCCGGATCGAGCGGGGAGTGGTTTGCAGCAGGGTCAGAATCCGTTCGAGGCGCTCGGGAAGAGGCATCCCAATGAGAATACCAGCAGCCCGGGCGGGGAATACTATCCCCTGCCGGCGGGGTTTAAACACCTGTATCCTTCCGCAGGGAGCACCCGCCTGCCCTCGGGGGGACTTCTTGCCTGCTGTCTGCCGATAAAACCGGAGAGGAAAACATGTCTGACACCGAAAACCCCAAGTTCGCCGGCTACGCGCATCCGGGGATGCTGGTCACCACCGAATGGCTGGCCGAGCACCTGGATGATCCCAACGTCATCCCGGTTGAGTCCAACGAGGACCCGCTGCTATACGACACGGGGCACATCCCCGGCGCGGTGAACCTCGACTGGCACTTGGACCTGAACGACCCCTTGATCAGGGATTACCTGCAAAGCGACCCGTTCGCCTCGGTGATGGGAAGCAAGGGAATCAGCCCAGATTCGACCTTGGTGTTCTACGGCGACAACTTCAACTGGTGGGCAACCTATGCCCTGTGGGTGGTGTCGCTGTTCGGCCATAACGACGTTCGTATTCTGGACGGGGGCCGGATGAAGTGGGAGGCCGAAGGGCGCTCCCTGACCACCGACCACACCCGGCGGGCCGCGGTTGACTACCCGGCGGTGGAGCGGGACGACAGCCGAATCCGCGCCTTTCTTCCCCGGGTGCTCGACCATTCGAAGGCCGGGGCCCCGATGGTGGATGTCCGCTCTCCCGAGGAGTTCCGGGGCGAGCGTCTGCACATGCCCGGCTACCCCAATGAAGGATCAACCCGAGGGGGACACATCCCCAACGCCAGCAACGTTCCCTGGAAGCGGGCCGCCAACGATGACGGCACCTTCAAGGACGCCGACCAATTGCGGGCCATCTACCAGGGCGAAGTGGGCTTGGAGGCCGGCGACTCGGTGGTTACCTACTGTCGGATCGGAGAGCGTTCCAGTCACACCTGGTTCGTGCTGACCCATCTGCTGGGTTTCGACAACGTCCGCAACTACGACGGTTCCTGGACCGAATACGGCAACACCGTGGGCGTGCCCATCGAAAAGCCCTGAAACCCGAACTCGCACACAGTATCGGAGACCGGGGTGGATCCATCCCACCCCGGTCTCGCTATTTAAGGTAAACTGAATCCCGTGGCGCCCGAAGACAACTCCTCTTCGTCTGCCCAGCCTCCCCCCTGGCTGAACCGGTGGCTTCTGACCGCCTCTGTGACGCTCTTGGGAGTGGCAGCCTTTGTGTGGATGATTGGTCGGATCACCACCTTGCTGCTGATCATCTTTCTGGCTCTGTTCCTGTCGGTGGCGCTCATCCCGGCCGTGGACTGGCTGGAAAAGCGCCGGTGGAACCGCCGGTGGGCCACTGCGGTGGTTTTCTTGGGCGCCCTGGTGCTGGTGGTCTTGTTCCTGGCCACGCTCTTGCCGCTGTTTATCAATCAAACCGCCGCTATCGCGGTCCAGTTGCCCGACTACCTGGTGGCAACCGAGGAGTGGCTGAACAACTTCATCGACATCGATCTGTTGGACAGCGGGGTCCGCGAACAGTTGGAAGACCTGGGTTCTTTGCTTCAGCAATACGGAACGCAGGTGGCCGGCGGGGTTCTGGCCGTGGGCACCACCGTGGCCAACGTCTTTTTTCAAGGGGCGACCATCCTCCTGTTCGCCTTTTACATGGTGGCGGAAACTCCCAAGATGCTCCGTTTGGTGCTTTCCTTCTTCCCGGCCGCCCGCCAGCGCCTGCTGCTGCAGATCTGGCAGGTGTCGATCGAAAAGACCGGTGGGTACGTCTACTCGCGGGTCATCCTTTCCATACTGTCGGCGGTCATCACCGCGGTGGTTCTGGCGTTGCTCTCGGTGCCTTATCCCGTGGCGCTCGGGATTTGGGTGGGGGTGATGTCCCAGTTCATACCGATCATCGGAACCTACATAGCCGGAGCGCTTCCGGCGTTCATCGCCCTGATAGAAAACCCCATAACCGCGGTGTGGGTGATTGTTCTGATCATTGCCTACCAGCAGGTGGAGAACCTGATAATCTCGCCCCGCGTCACATCCCGGACCATGGCCATCCATCCTGCCGTGTCGGTGGGCGCGGTGATCGCCGGCGGATCCCTGATGGGGGCCGTGGGAGCGGTTCTCTCCCTACCGGTGGCGGCCATCGTCCAGTCCCTGATTTCCACCACCCGGCGGCGCCACGAACTGGTGGAGGAGTATGACGAAAACCAGGCAGACGACGGAGGGGACTGAAGTGGGAGGAGCGCCACCCGATCGAGACTGACCGGGTGGCTGCCCCAGGTCCCTTGGCGGACGTCAAGGTGGTGGAGTTGGCGGGCTTGGGCGCCGGACCATTCGCCGGCATGGTTCTGGCGGACATGGGCGCCCGGGTGACCTTGGTGGACCGACCGGGTGGGGGAGTGGATTACGCGGCAGGCCAAATAGTCCTCAACCGGGGGAAGCGCTCGGTGGTGGTCGATCTGAAAAGGCCCGAGGGGCAAAAGGTGGTCCTGCGGTTGGTGGAGCGGGCGGACGTGCTGATCGAGGGTTTTCGTCCCGGGGTGGCCGAACGGCTGGGAGTGGGACCCGCGCAATGCCTGGAGGTGAACCCCCGCCTGGTCTATGGGCGGATCACCGGCTGGGGACAGGAGGGTCCGCTGTCACAGACCGCCGGACACGATATCAACTACATTGCCCTGGCCGGGGCGTTGCATGCCATCGGCCCGGCCGAGCGGCCGGCGGTTCCTCTCAATCTGATCGGCGACTACGGAGGCGGCGGGATGCTGTTGGTGTCGGGGGTCCTGGCCGCGCTGATTTCTGCTCGGAGCACCGGGAAAGGCCAGGTGGTGGACGCGGCCATGGTGGACGGCGCCGCTCTTCTGATGTCCATCATGCACGCCGGAATCTGGGGCGGATGGTGGAACGATCGACGCCGATCCAACTTCCTGGACGGGGCCGTCCCTTTCTACGACGTGTATCGAACCGCCGATGACCGTTGGGTGGCGGTGGGGTGTCTGGAGCAAAAGTTCCTGGAGGAGATGTGTGCCCGGCTGGGAGTCGACCTCCACGACCTGCCGCCTCGCCTGGACCCCCGGGGCTGGCCGGAACTGCGCCGCCGGTTGACCGAGGCCTTCCGTGGCAAGACCCGTGACGAGTGGGCAAGGGAATTCGAGGGCGCCAATGCCTGCGTAACCCCGGTGCTGAACCTGACCGAAGCCACCCGGCATCCGCACATTCGCTCCCGTTCCGGCTTTGTGGAGGTTGCAGGTGGGCTGCAGCCCGCTCCTGCGCCACGGTTTTCGGAAACGGTCGGCCACCTGCCCTCCCGTTCGCCCCGTTTGGGGGAACACACCGCCCTGATCCTGAAAGATCTCGGTCTCACCGGGGATGAGATAGATAAACTTCGACACGACGGTGTCGTCAGTTGAAAAAGGGGACCACATGATGTCCAACCGAGATATTCAAGCCGAACGTCGGCAAATCGAGCAGGCTGTGGATGGTTTGACTCTGATCGATGTTCTGAACCGGACCGCCGAGCAACATGGCCAACGTTCAGCCGCCCGCTGGCAGTCTTCCGACGGCGAGTGGAAGAGCCTCACCTGGGAACAGATGCGCCAAACCGCCCACCAGGTGGCGGCAGGGCTGCAGACCCTGGGGGTTTCGGGAGGGGATTTCTTGGGAATCATGGCGGCGGTCCGTCCCGAGCATGCCCTGGCGGATCTGGGCATTCTGCACACCGGCGCCATACCCATCACCCTTTATGAGACCTTCGCCCCTCCCCAGATTGCCCACATAGCCAAACAGACCGGTTTGAAGGTGGCGGTGGTGGAAAACGCCGAAGCCATGGAACGGTGGCAGGAGGCGAG
This sequence comes from Acidimicrobiia bacterium, assembly GCA_965220995.1. Taxonomy (GTDB): domain Bacteria; phylum Actinomycetota; class Acidimicrobiia; order Spongiisociales; family ZC4RG35; genus Bin76. Next base: position 519,156 of record CBDCRL010000004.1, read on the forward strand.
TTCCGGGCTTCCCCACGACATAGCTTTTGTTCTGATCGACCCTCCCGAAAGTGGACCGCCCAACGGAGCCATCTCCTGGGAAGCGCTACTGGAACGAGGGGCCGCCCGGTTGGAAGCGGACCCCGAGACCGTTACCCGCTCGGCCGCAGAGGTGGATCCCTCGCACCTGGCCACCCTGATTTACACCTCGGGGACCACGGGTGAACCCAAAGGGGTGATGGTCACCCACCGAAACGCCCTGTGGGCGTCGGAAAGCGTGACCGGGACGTTGAGCCTCCCGACCCATGTTCGAACCGTGGCCTACCTGCCTTTCGCCCACATCGCGGCGCGGGCCGGGACACACTATGTGCCCATGCACCTGGCGGGAGAGGTCTACTACTGTCCCGACCTCACCGCAGTGGCCGACTATGCCCGGGCCTGCCGGCCCCAGGCCTTTTTGGGAGTGCCCAGGGTGTGGGAGAAGTTCCAGGCCCGGCTGATGGAAGTGCTGGAAGAAAGCCCCCGGCGGGACTTGGTGATGAAAGCCATCGCCAACGGACGGGAGGTTGTCGAGGCGCGGATGGCCGGACGCCGTCCTTCGTTGGGCAAGATGATCAAAGGCGTCCTGTTCGATCGGATCGTTTTCTCCAAGATCAGAAAAGGTCTGGGCATGGGGGAGTTGAAGTTGGCGGTAACCGCCGCGGCGCCCATCAACCGTCACCTGCTGGTCTTCTTCCACGCCCTGGGAATTCCTCTCTATGAGATCTACGGGATGAGCGAGAGCACCGGTCCCGGCACCTGCACCACCGCCGCCAATCCCGCCCTGGGAACGGTGGGCAAACCATTTGCGGGAGTGGAGGTGGAGACCACCGACGACGGTGAGATCAGAATGCGGGGTGGGTTGGTCACCGAAGGCTATTACCGGCTTCCCCAGGCCACCGCCTCCACTTTTTCCGAGGACGGGTGGCTCTACTCGGGTGATCTGGGTGATTGGGACGCGGCCGGAAACCTGCGCATAGTGGGAAGGAAGAAGGAGATCATCATCACTTCCTCGGGAAAGAACGTCGCTCCGGCCACGTTGGAGACGGCCCTGGGCGGGCACCCGCTGGTGGGCGGGGTGTGCATGGTGGGAGACAACCGGCCTTATCTCATCATGCTGGTTTCCCTCGACCCCGAGGAGGTTGCGCGGTGGGCCGAACAGAACGAGATCGAGCTTGGGGACTCGGGGAATCTCGGGGATCATGCCCGGATAGCCGGAGAGATCCAGGCCGCCGCCGACCTGGCCAACCGCATGGTCTCCCGGGCCGAACAGGTCAAAAAGACAGTGATCGTTCCCGATGCGTGGGACCCCGACACCGGAGAGATCACCCCGTCCATGAAAGTCAAACGGCACATGGTGATCGACAAGTACGCCGAGTTGATCGATCAGATCTACCAGGAACCCGCCCCTGACCAAGGTGGCGGGTAGCTTGGTGTTCAAGGTGGCAGAATGCGAAACCGCACCCTATCCCGCGAAATTCCGGCGCCCCTCCTTCCCCGAAAGGGCCCGCCCCCGCCGCCACCGCCGAGAGGTCCGGCCGCGCTTCGCCAGATTCGGGAGAGCCCGGTCGGACAAGATATGGTCCCTCGCTTCACGCAGAGTGCGGTCCGAACGACGTCGGAACGGACCGGGAGGTGTTCGACTCCCTTCAATATGCATCACCCGCGGTGACATTTGTCAACCCCAATCCGGTCCTTTTTTTCGCGGGTTTCCATTGACTGGGGGGACAGGTTCACCGACGACAGGAGATTTGGCATGTCCGACATAACTTTCGACCAGAGGGTGGCGATCGTAACCGGAGCGGGAGGAGGTCTGGGGCGTAGCTATGCCCTGGAACTGGCCCGCCGCGGCGCCCGGGTGGTGGTGAACGACCTGGGCGGCGCCATCGACGGCACAGGCGGCGACCGCCGACCCGCCGACCTGGTGGTTGGGGAAATCGAACGGGCCGGCGGGGAAGCGGTGGCCAACTACGACTCGGTTTCCACTCCCGAAGGGGGCGCCGCCATCGTTGAGACCGCCGTCGAGACGTTCGGGACCGTGGACATAGTGATCAACAACGCCGGCATTCTCAGAGACCGAAGCTTCGGGAACCTCACCTTGGCGGAACTTGAGGCAGTGATGGACGTCCATCTGCTGGGCGCCTTCTATGTCTCCCTGCCGGCTTTCCCCATCATGAAGGAGAAGGGTTACGGACGTTTGGTGTTCACCTCATCCAACGCCGGGATCTTCGGCAACTTCGGGCAGACCAACTACGGGGCGGCCAAAGCCGGACTGGTGGGGTTTTCCAACGTCCTGGCCATCGAAGGCGCCAAATACAACATCAAATCCAACGTGATAGCTCCGGTGGCCCGGACCCGGCTCACCGAAGAGTTGCTGGGGCCCCTCACCGAATATCTGGATCCCGATCAGGTCACCCCCATGGTGGTGTATCTGTGCTCGGAGAACAACCGGTTCACCCATGAGATCTTCACCGCCGGGGGCGGTCGGTACGGGCGGATATTCGTCGGCACCAACCCGGGATGGTTCTCGGGCAGGAATGTCGTACCCTCGGTGGAAGAGATCCGCGACAACCTTGATCAGATCCGAGACATCTCCGATTACCAAATACCGATGAGTTCAACCGAAGAGATCATGATCATCGCCCAGGCGTTGGGGGGCTGACCTTGCCGATCGATCCAAAAGCGGCGCTTGGGGCGGAACTTGCGGCCCGGCGGTTCGCCTGGGACACCGACCGGGTGATCCTGTACCACCTGGGCCTGGGCGCCGGCGATCCGCCCACCGATCCACTCGAGTTGTCCTACGCCTACGAGAGGAACCTGAAGGTGCTGCCGACTTTCGCCTCCATCGCCGCCTACTCCCCCATGGCTTCTGTCACCTCGGCCCCGGGAGTGGACATCAACTGGGCGCTGGTGCTTCATGGAGAGCAGGACCTTACGCTGCATCGCCCGATTCCCCGCGAGGGTGAGGTGAGGAGCCAACCCAGGATCGCCCACATATACGACAAGGGACGGGCCGCCCTGATGGTGGCGGAAGTGACCTCCACCGACCATCGCACCGGGGAAGTGCTGTTCGTCAACCGAGGGTCGCTGTTTGTCCGGGGGGAAGGAGGCTTTGGGGGAGATCCCGGCCCGAAACCCTCCAACCAGGCGCCCGACCGGACCCCCGACCACATCGTCCACTCGGTGACTTTGCCGCAGCAGGCGCTCTTGTACCGACTGTCGGGCGATAAGAACCCCCTTCACGTCGATCCGGAGTTTGCCGCCCTCGGAGGTTTCGACCGTCCGATTCTGCATGGACTGTGCACCTACGGAGTGGTTTGCAAGGCAGCCATCGACGCGGTGCTGGGCGGAGACCCGGCGCGGGTCCGCCGCTACCGCGCCCGGTTTTCGGGGGTGGTGTTCCCCGGGGAAACGGTCACCACCCGAATCTGGCAGGCGGAAGACGGCAAGTTCCTGCTTGATGCGGAGGTGCAGGAACGCTCGGCCACCGTGCTCTCCCACGCCGCACTGTGGGTGAAGTGAAGGAGAAAAGTCAAACATGACATCGGCTGCCATTCACCCTCAAGTTGAAGAGAAGCTCGATCAACTGATCTCGGCCTTCCCGCCGGCTGACAGCAGTCCGGTGGAGTTCTGGGGCGCTCAGTTCGATCTGGGTCTGGCCTGGCCTTCTTTTCCGGAGGGCTCGGGAGGCATGGGGGTCTCCCCGGCTCAAGCCGCCTCTGTCACCCGCGTCCTTCGGGATGCCGGGGCGCCGTCGGACAATGCCAACCGCAACCTTTTGGGCCATGGAATGGGGGCGCCCACCGTGGTGGTCCATGGAACCTCGGAACAGAAGCAGCGGTGGCTGCGCAAAATATTCACCGCCGAGGAGATATGGTGTCAGCTGTTCAGTGAGCCGGGGGCGGGTTCGGACGCCGCCGGGGTGGGAACCCGGGCCGTGCGAGATGGCGACGAGTGGGTGGTGAACGGACAGAAAGTGTGGACCACCCTGGGACACAACGCCAAATGGGGGATGCTCACCGCCCGCACCAACCCCGGTGTCCCCAAACATCGGGGCATCACCTATTTCATCATCGACATGGACCAGCCGGGGGTGGAGGTGCGCCCCCTACGCCAGATCACCGGCGAAGCGGAATTCAACGAGGTGTACTTCACCGATGCCCGGGTGCCGGACTCAAACCGCCTGGGAGGAGTGGGGGAGGGGTGGAGAGTGTCCGTCACCACCCTTTTGAACGAACGGGTGGCGATCGGGGAGAACATCAGCCCCCGGGGAGAAGGGGCGATCGCCACCGCGGTGGAGGTGTGGCGCAGTTCCGACTCCGACGATCCGGCCCGTCTGGACGAATTGGTGAGCCTGTGGGTGGAATCGGAAGCCATTCGGCTCACCGGTCTCCGGGATCGCATGGCCCGTCTGCGGGGCACACCGGGACCGGAGGGTTCAACTCTGAAGCTGCAATGGGCTGAGTTTCGGAAAAAGACTTATGCGTGGGCGGTGGACATGATGGGCGCCCGGGGCATGCTCTACCCCGAGGCCTACCGGTTTCGCACTCCCGACCAATTGGAGGCCCATCACAGCCCCCAGTGGCAATTCCTTCGTTCCCGGGCCAACTCCATCGAAGGTGGGACGTCTGAGATCCTGCGCAACGTGATAGGGGAGCGGGTGCTGGGTCTTCCCCGGGAACCCAGGGTGGATCTGGAGCCGGCCTGGCAGGAGCTTCCGCGCAACTGACGCTATCGCCCGGCCAAATTTGATGAAGCGGGCCAATCGTTAATCTCTGAGCCGATGGCGAGGATACTGGTAACCAGGCGAATCCACCGCGAAGCGGCGGCCCTCTTGGACGGACACGATGTTCGAACCTGGGAGGAAAACCGCGCCATGCCCCGAGCGTTGCTGTTGGAAGGGGCCCGGGCGGCGGATGGCGCCCTGGTGATGCTCACCGACCGCATCGACCCCGAGTTCTTGGATGCCGGGAAGCGCCTGCGGGTGGTGTCCCAGATGGCGGTGGGAGTGGACAACGTGGATCTTGCGGCTTGCACCCGCCGGGGAATACCGGTGGGCCACACTCCCGATGTCCTGACCGAGACCACCGCCGACATGGCATGGGCGCTGCTGGGCGCCGCCGCCCGGCGAATACCCGAAGGTCGGGAGTATGTGCTGGATGGTCACTGGCAGGAGTGGGATCCCGATCTGCTGCTGGGAAGCGACCTGTGGGGAACCACGCTGGGGATTGTGGGCATGGGAAGGATCGGAGCGGCGGTCGCCCGGCGGGCGGCCGGCTTCTCCATGCAGGTGATTTACCACTCCCGCACCTCCAAGGCTTCGGTGGAGCGTCATACCGGAGCGCAGCGTCGGACCTGGGAGCAGGTCTTGGCCGAGTCGGATCACCTGGTAATCACCGCCGCCTACACCCCGGAAACCCACCATCTGATTGACGCCCGGGCACTGGCCGCCATGAAACCTACCGCCACCCTGGTGAATGTCGCCCGGGGGCCGCTGGTCGACCCCGACGCCCTTTATCGGGCGCTGCGTTCCGAAGAGATCACCGCCGCCGCTCTGGACGTAACCGAACCCGAACCGCTTCCGGCCGACCATAGGCTTCTGGGGTTGCGCAACTGCCTGGTGGTGCCCCATTTGGGATCGGCCAGCCGCCGCACCCGACTCGCCATGGCCACCCGGGCGGTGGAGAATCTGCTGGCGGGTCTCAATGGAGAAAATATCCCATGGTGTGCCAACCCGCAGGTCTACGCCAACTGAGGAAAGTCCTGGTTGGGAAACCCGACTCTCGGTAGCTTTATCGGAGAAAGAACAGTGTATCTAACCTTATACTAGAACCTTAGATATTTAATTTTGCCAACCCTTGATGAGCTGTTTAGTCTCTTGGGGGCCTAGGAAGCGGCAAACAACAGGCGGCGCCTTCATAGCTTCAGGAAGCCCCCTCCCGGATACGCCCTGAATGAGCAATTCGGGGCGTATCTTCTAACGCCCAGCGGCCGGCCGAGGCCCGGCCTTCAGGACCGCATCGGGTTGAACGGCCAGTATGACGCCGTGCGCAACTTCTATCTGTGCAACCTTTCCCAGAAAGCGGTTGGAGACGCCGCGGGTGCTTCCCGGGGACAGGACACCGTCTTGGATAGGCCACCGAAGACCCTCGGTGGTTATTCCCTTGGCCGGACCTGACGGGGGAATCAGGGAAACCACATCCCCGGGGGTTCCGTACAGGGAAGCCTTGTGGTGTACCACCGTTCCCAGGTCGCACCCGGCCAGCCAGATCACCCTTTTGGTTGACCACCGACGATCAGCCAGGAGCGCGGCGTTGGACAACCAGTGGTCCAGGCGACCACCATGGCCGCCCATCACCATCACTGTTTCTCCCTCACGGGCGGCGATTTGCATGGCCAGTTCCAGGTCGGTGTGGTCCTTGTCCGGTGGGTGGCGTTCGATTTGTCCGCGGTGGCGGGTCACTGCCCGGTCCGAGACCGAATCGAGGTCGCCCACCAACAGATCAGCCGGCCAACCCAATCGATGGGCATGATCCAGTCCCGAATCAGCGGCGATTACCCAGGCGCCCGGGGGCATCCATCGATTTACGTCCACCGGCGGGGGGTCACCTCCGGCAAACACCACCACAACCGGTTCGCGCAACGGTTCCGCCATTGCGCGAACCTAGGCCGCGGACCGCATCAGGAGTCAGGGTTTCGAGGAACCACGAGAGTCGCCACCACCCCCTGCACCAGTTGAGTGCTCTTTCCGATCACCTGAGCATCACCGTCACTGCCCACCAGAGCAAACCCGCCCGATTCCAGAAGCAGGTGGGTGCCAGAACGGGTGTATTGGAGCACCAATCCCAATCCCGGGTCGGGATCATCAAACGCCCCCGAAACGCCCATTCCAAAGGCAGTGATCAACGCCTGCCTCTCGCCCAGATCCGGATACATCGCCGTCATACTTCGATGGACTCCCACCCCACAGTCCTGCACTGTCACAGCCGTAAACCCATCGGACAGTTCCGCCTGCACCCAGCCTCCACCTTGCCCCGAGTGATGGATGGCGTTGTCAGCCAGTTCCCTGACACACACCAGAAGCCGCCGGTACCCCACACCCACCCCGGCAAGCGCCTCGGCGAGGCTTGCCATGGCCTTGGGCAAAGTGGTGGAATCGAACCGCGATCTGTGGAAAACCGTCAAAAAGCACCCGCGGCGGGGACCGGATAAGACATTCGAGCCGCAAACTTCAGCACCCCAAGCACAGTTTCGAAAGCCGCCAGGGCCTCATCGGAAAGCACGGTTGCGTCGTCCAACTCGCCGATCCGCCCCTGCCAGTATCGGCCTTCATATTTCACGCCCACCGTGAACCACAGGGACGGCGCCCACCGGGGACCGGCAGGGGAAGCGGAGCCCACCACCTGGGCGGGAACATCCGGCGCCGGCTCACACCACAGCGCGGCGGGTGGCTCCCAATTCCACTCATAGGAGCTATGGGACCGCAACCTCTTCAACCAGCCCACCGCGCAATGCTGGGCCTCAGCCTGTGACGAAAACAACTGCGACTCCGACGAATGCTCTGGGTCCACCATCTCGGATTATATGGAATTGGCATAGCTTGAACCGAGCGAAAGGGCGGGGGAGAGGGATCCCATATAGAGCCCGTCCGGTCGCGGAGCAGGACGCGTGCAATAGAATTCGAGGACGCCGAGGCGCCACCGCCACCAGGAAGGAAACCTCCGATCTTGTCATTTCGAAGACCGACTACGGATCCGGGGGGGTTGCCGTGCCGGACATAGGAAGGCTGGCGGTTCTGACTTCGGGTGGAGATGCCCCGGGAATGAACGCCGCAATCCTGGCGATTGTGAAAGTGGCGGCATCGGTGGGAGTGGAGGTGGTGGGGGTGAGAGATGGATATGAAGGTCTGATTGAAGGTGACTTTCGGCCTCTGGTGGAACGTAACCCTCGGAGCAGGACGCTCACTCCCATCCCTGAACTGGCCAGACTGGAGGGACAGGGCGGCACCATGTTGGGTTCGGCCCGCTGCCCGAGGTTCCAGGAGGCCTCCCAGCGCCAGGTGGCCGCCCGGTCGCTCAGGAGGGCCGATCTGGACGGACTGTTGGTGATCGGCGGCAACGGCTCCATGATCGGAGCCCATGCCCTGTGGGCGGAACACGGCATTCCGGTAGTGGGGGTGCCGGCGTCGATCGACAATGACATCGGACACACCCGCGAGGCCCTGGGAGTCGACACGGCGCTCAACACCATCGTGGACGCCTGCGATCGGATCAGCGACACCGCCCGTTCTCATCACCGGGCCTTCATCGTGGAGGTGATGGGCCGTGACTGCGGGTACCTGGCCCTGGCGGGAGCGGTGGCCACCCGCGCCGACGCGGTGCTGCTTCCCGAACGGAACCCCGGACGTCGACAGGTCCTCGAAAAACTGCAAACAGTGGTGCGTGAACGTTTTTCCGATCCGCGGTACAAAAAGAAGGTCCTGATCCTCAAAGCCGAAGGCGTCAAGATCCCCACCCAAACCTTGGTTTCTGATCTGTCCCGGGCCATCGCCGACCTCGAAGATGTAGAAGTCCGGGCAACCGTGTTGGGTCATATCGTTCGAGGTGGAACTCCAACCTTTCGCGACCGCCTCCTGGCCGGCCGATTGGGCCTGGTGGCGATTCAGTCGATCCTGGCCGGAAGGGCCGGAGTCATGGCTTGCTGGTCGGTTGATCAGCGCGGAAAACCCACCAGTGACGCCTTCGTGAGACTGTTTTCCCTTGATTCGGTGCTCTATGAGACAGAATCTCTCACCGCAGGGACTTCAGACCTGCAAAACGAACGCATCCGCCGCCTGGAAGCCATTCACGGCGTCCTCGCCTTCTGACTCGGCCGACTTCTGCTAAGGCCACCGATCTGACCTGGGGCGGTTAACCTTTCTCCTATGGCAGGCCATTTGGAAACTCATCTGGGCATGATCCAGGGGGTGGTGAACCGTTTGGCACAAAGTTCCTTCCTGCTCAAAGGCTGGAGCGTGGTCTTGGTGTCGGCCCTCGTGGCACTGGCCGCCGGGCGCGGACAGGCGATGTTGCTGGGTGTGGCTTTCCTCCCGGCCGTCTGCTTCTGGGGACTGGACGCCTACTACCTGTGGCAGGAGAGACTGTTTCGCGCCCTCTACGACCACGTTCGCAATCTCGATGACCTCGATTGCGACTACACGCTTGATACCCGAACGGTGCCCAACCTCACGTCTTATCACAGATGGTGGGCGGCGGTGTGCTCCCGCACAATCGTGCTATTTCATGGCGCGGTCCTGGCCACCATTTGCATCATGCTGCTGGTGATCGAGTAAGGGAGCAATCCCTATTCGCAATCTACTGCTGTCCCATAATGTGCGTTATGTTAAGTAACCCTTTGTTGTTGGGTCGTTCGGAGTGTCTGCTGACAGGTGCCCCTTTCCCCCGCGGCAACGCCCACACATTTGAGTGATACCGGGCCCGTGTCCGTGACGGGATCGCTGCCAAGAAAAGCCATGTCTCCTAAGGTTTTCCGGCCAGGACTCGAAATCCCCCGTCGAGGGGTTTGACTATGCGGAGTCAGTCTGAGCCGCGCCCTGCAGTCCCAGTTCGACGATGGATATCTCTCGCATCTCCACCTTGCGGATCTTGCCGGTGACGGTCATCGGGAATCCGTCGACGAACTTCACGTATCGGGGAACCTTGAAGTGGGCGATTTTGCCCCGGCAGTGCTCCCTGATCTCCTCCCCGGTGATCTCAGCCCCTTCCCGCAACTTGATCCAGGCCATTACCTGCTCTCCGTACCGCCGATCGGGCACACCGATCACTTGCACGTCTTCGATGGCCGGATGCCCGTAGAGGTACTCTTCGATCTCCCTCGGATAGATGTTCTCACCACCTCGGATGATCATGTCCTTGATCCGCCCGACGATGTTCACATAGCCTTCCGAATCCATGGTCGCCAGGTCTCCGGTGTGCATCCAGCCCTCCCGGTCGATCGCAGCCTCGGTTTTCTCCGGATCATCCCAGTAGCCCAACATCACCGAATACCCGCGGGTGCACAGTTCCCCCTGCCTGCCCCGTGCCACCGTTTGGCCACCCTCGGGATCGATGATCTTGATCTCGACATGCGGATGGACCCGACCCACCGTGGAGACCCGACGCTCAATGTCGTCGGTGGTGTTGGTCTGGGTTGAAACCGGGGAGGCTCCGTCATCCCGTAGGCGATGGTCACGCCCTCCATGTTCATGTCGGAAACCACCTGCTTCATGACCTCCACCGGGCACGGTGATCCGGCCATTATCCCGGTGCGCAGAGTCGACAGATCGAAAGACTTGAGATCCGGGTGCGCCAACTCCGCGATGAACATGGTCGGCACCCCGTACAGGCTGGTGCACCTCTTCCCCTCCACCGCCACCAGAACCTCCTCGGGATCGAACCCCGGACCGGGGAATATGATTGCCGACCCGTGGGTGGTGCACGCCAGAGTGCCCAGCACCATCCCGAAACAGTGATACATGGGAACCGGAATGCACACCCGATCTTCTTCGGCGTAGGCGCAGGTCTCGCCCACGAACAGGGCGTTGTTCAGAATATTGGAGTGGCTGAGAGTGGCGCCCTTGGGAAACCCGGTGGTGCCGGAGGTGTACTGAATGTTGATGGGGTCGTCGTGATGCAGGCTGCCGGCCCGTTCGGCCAGGACCTGCCCCATTCCGTCCCCGACAGGTTCCATCAAGGCATCCCACCGGGGTGTGCCGAGGAAGATGACCCGCTCCAGATCGTTCAGTTCCTCCCGAATCTCAGCAACCATGGCCCGATAGTCCGAAGACAGGTATTGTTGAGCCGAAATCAGCACCCGGCATCCCGATTGCGCCAGCACGTACCGCACCTCGTGGGTTCGATACGCCGGGTTGATGTTCACCAGGATCACGCCGATCTTGGCGGTTGCGTATTGCAGCCATACCCACTCAGCGCAGTTCGGACTCCACATGCCCACCCGGTCACCGATCCGTAGGCCCAGGCGGAGCAAACCCTCGGCCAGCAGGTTGACCGAATCGTTGAACGCCCGGTAGGTCTGGCGGATCCCCTGATGCACCGAGATCAGGGCGTCCCGGTCCGGATACCGGGCGACCGTCGACTCGAGGTTCTGACCGATGGTTTCCCGCAAGAGCGGCATCGTGGTGTCCCCTCGGGCATAGGCTGAAGCCGGCATGTCACTCTCCGCTTGACGACTGGTTTGGACTATATCAGCCCGACCGGGCCTGGTTGCAGGGTGGGTTCGCTCCGCAACGCAACCACCCGCCGGGAGATGAGATGCCATTGTGGGGATGTTTTTCTAACCTCCCTGGTGGTGGAGAACGACCATTCGACGAGTGCGGAGACCAAAGACCCTCCTGCCTATCCCCAACAGCACCCATCAAATGGCCTCTGGAGGATCTGGTTTACCCATCGCGGCTTGCGAATCGTTCTGCTCTTGGTGATCGGGGCCGCCATCATCACCACCGCCCAGGTCGTGGCTCTATGGCCCACCGGGCAGGGTATGGATACCGCCACAGCCGGCGCCGATCAACTGGGATTGGTTTCCGAGCGCTTCGGCGCCACCGTGCAGGGGATCCGAGACGGACCCTGCAGCTATTCGGACACAGAAGACCCCCGTTATTGCCGGGTGGTGACGGTGACGCCCACCGAGGGCCCCCACCGCGGTTTGTTGATCACTCTGCCCGAATTCAACATCGAGTTTGCGGCCACTGCTCCCTCGTTGGCGGTCGGTCAGAAAGTGATCGTCGGTTACGAGGATTCCACCGACTTCTACTTCTACGCCGACACCGACCGCCGGGTCCCTCTGGTGTGGCTCACTGCATTGTTTGCACTGCTGGTGATCGCCCTGGGGCGGCGGCGCGGTGGGCTGGCCCTGATAGGGATGGCCGGTACCCTGGCCGTGCTGATCGTATTCATGGCGCCCTCGGTGCTGGATGGAAACGATCCTCTGCGGGTAGCGGTGGCCACCGCCTCCGTTATAGCGTTTGTCAGCCTGTATCTGGTGCACGGATTCAACCCGACCACCACCGTGGCCCTGGCCGGCACGCTCCTGTCGCTGGGATTGACCCTGGGGCTGGCCTGGGCTTTTTTCGAGTTAGCCCACTTCACCGGATTGGCCACCGAAGACGCCGTGGCCCTGCCGCTCATCACCGGGGGCCTGAATCTCTCCTCCCTGATTCTGGGAGGGGCCGTTATCGGAGCATTGGGCGCCTTGGACGACATCACGGTTACCCAGTCGGCGGTGGTGGCGGAACTTCATCATCGCAGTCCGTCCCTCGGCTTCCGGCAACTGGTGACCTCCGGAATCCGGGTGGGGCGGGAACACATCGCTTCCACTGTCAACACTCTCCTGCTGGCCTATGCGGGAGCAAGCCTCCCTCTCTTCATGCTGCTGGCTGTCTCCAATCAATCATTGGCGATGGTGGCCAACTCGGAGTTGATCGCGGTGGAGATCTTTCGCACCCTGTGCGGATCGATCGGTCTGGTGGCGGCCGTTCCGATAACCACCATCCTGGCTGCCCTGGTGATCGGCCAACCTCTCCCCGATCACAAGCCGAGGAATATCGGGTAGCCGGAAGGCTGCGTCACTCCCCCGCCCGAGCCGGACAACCAACCCCGCTCCCCCCGCAGGTCACACAAGTCTCTGAAAGGGGTTCAGAATCTGAAAGCGGGTGGCGGCAGGACGACTTCTATAACCGCATCGGGGTGTGGCCCACCAATTCCCCCTTCCGCTTCGAATCAGGCCGGGAACGGTGGATGGTTCCCCGAGCCTCTCCCGTGGAGGATACGGCCTATAAAGAAAAGCTCGATAGTATTAATAGGGATCTTGGCATCGAACATGACCACTCCCACTGCCGGTAACGGCGCTTCCGGTCGCTTGGCGGGAGGATTCCTGGTAGCCACCGCCGCCGTTACGGCCTTCATGGTCTGGGCCCGGCTCGCCGCCGATGCCGACCATCCCACGGTGGCCGCGGTGCTGAGCGGCATCTCGGACAGCCCGGGATGGTACGGATTGTCAGGCGGGGCGCGGTTGCTTTCCGGACTCACGCTCATAGTGGCCGCCTGGTGTCTGTGCAATACCTGGATCATCAAACAGCGTCTGGGAACGCCCATGGCCCCATGGCTATTGGGCGTGTCGGGAGGATTCACGGCCGTTTCGGGCTTGGCTGCCCTGTTGCTGGGAATGTCGGTGCCCGCTCTTTTGCCGTTTGCCTTGGATCGGGAGGTGAGCGTGCTGTTGGACGGCGTGCTGGATGTCAGATGGATAACCGGCAAGATCGGATTCGCACTGGCGGGACTGGCATTGATCATCGCCTCCCGTTACCAGTGGAAGGTGGGAGGCGCCCTGCGGCGCGTGGCGCCCGGGTCGGCGATTGTCGGGATAGCCATGCAAATGATCTGGTTGGCTTCCGCCACCCCGGTGCATCCGGTGGTGGGCGGCGGCTTTTTCCTGTGGCTGATGGCGGTGGGGACAATGCTCCTCACCGGGCGCACCGAGCAACTGTTTGTGAAGATGCTCGCCCACCGAGCGCCGTCAACCACCAAAGGCTCACCGTAGACCACTCCCTTCCAGCAGCGGGGATCGCCCGGAACGTGGGACCGCGCCGGAGCAAGGCCCTGAATCGCGTCGGGCCCCGCCGCGGCCAGGTACTGCTCTGCGGCGTCGCTCAATACCGAGCCGAGCACCGGATAGGCCAGGCCGGCGCCGTCGCTCAGGTCATCCGGCGCCAGACCCTCCCCTCCGCCAACGCCGGGGGCGGCGCAGGGACAGCGATGACGGAACTCAGAACCGTGAGGGTCAACCCTACAAGCAGCCAACGCGCGCGCCAACTCATCGCCGCCGTTCTAGCAGATAGATCACCCAATTAGTGGCGCCAATTCTAGATCTTGAAGCGGATGGCGGCGGGATGACTCTGCACCCGCATCGGTGTGTAGCCGACCGGTTCCCCATCCGCTTCGATCGGCCAAGGCGGGTCGGTGGTTATCCGGCAACTTTCCCAACTGCGTCTTTGGACCCAACCCTGCGTGAGGTGCAGACCCTTGACGATCCTGGGGACCGCGGTGGGCAGTTGTCGCTTCTTGGGAGAAAAGACCTGAACATCCAACCGGTTGTCCACCAGATTGGCCTTGGGAGCGATGTTCCAATTCCAGGCGAAAAACTGGGCGTTGGCCACGATCACGGCCAATCCGTCGGCCACCAGAGTGCGTCGGGGGCCTTCGATCCGGATCTCGGCCCGGGGGAATCGGGGGAGCCGCGCCGCGAACGCCAACCCGTAGCGAGAGGCGCCTACCCAGCGAGGGAGACGTCCGGCGGTTTCAGCCGCGGCTGCGCCCACCCCCGCCTCGGCCACATTCACGAAAAAGCGCCGGCCCCACTCCCCCTCCAAACTGCCCACATCGATGTCGTACCACCCCGGGGCGCCCAGCCTGGCCACGGCCTGCTCCAGACTGCGGGACAGCCCGAAGGTGCGCAGGAAATCACAGGCGGTGCCGGTGGGCAGCATCGCCACCCGGGGAAGCGCCGGCCACCGCTTCTGACAGAGGGCGTCGACCACCAGGCTCAGGGTTCCGTCCCCCCCGGCCACCGCCACCCAGCCACCCGAGGAAACCGTTTCCCGCGCCCGCTCAGCCATCGCCCGGGCCGATGGGGGCGATTCGACCCGAGCCTCGATTCCCCGCTCGCTCAGCAGCCGTTGCAGATAGTCAGCATCAACCCTCCCCCGGCCCGCCCGGGAATTGAGGAGAACGGTCCACTTGCCAGATTGATCGGCCACCGGTCCGCAAGCGGTTGAGTTGCGGCGCTAAGCCAGGATCCAGATAAGGGCGATGGTGGTAATCGCGAATCCGATCACCGTCATCACGGTGAGACGATTGAGGTTGCGCTCGGCCACCAATGATCCCCCCATGGAGGTATTCATCCCTCCGCCGAAGGCGTCAGAGAGGCCACCGCCTCTGCCCGAGTGCAACAGAATCAGGATGACCAGGCCGATGGACAAAAGCACGTGAACGGTGATCACCACCACTTGCAAAATAGCCATGGCGCCTTATTCTATCGCGGCTTGCGCGGCCACCTCCGCCGCCGCGGCAGCCGCGGCCTCCGGATCACCCAGGTAGCGGGACCCGGCCGGGTGCAGATCCCGATCCAGTTCATACAAGAGTGGAATGCCGGTGGGAATGTTGAGCGAAACAATCTCCTGCTCGGAGAGCCCTTCCAGATGTTTCACAAGGGCGCGGATGCTGTTCCCGTGAGCCACCACCAGCGGCATCGACCCCTGGCGAAGTTGGGGCACTATCCGGTCATACCAGTAGGGAAGGAACCGGTCGACCACGTCCTTGAGGCACTCGGTGGCGGGAAGAATCTCGGGGGCCAGGTCCGCATAGGCGGGATCCAACCGAGGATGGCGGGGATCGTCTGCGGACAGCGGAGGAGGCTGCACATCGTAGCTGCGACGCCACACCTGCACCCGGTCGGCGCCGTGAATCAGCGCCGTGTCCCTTTTGTTCAGGCCCTGCAATGCCCCGTAGTGACGCTCGTTGAGCCGCCAATGGCGCATCACTGGCAACCAGGCCAGCCCCATCTCGGCCAGGGCGATCTGGGCGGTCCGTATCGACCGCAGCAGCATCGAGGTGTGCACCACCTCAAATCTCAAGCCCTCCTCTTTCATCAAGACCCCGGCTTGGCGGGCCTCGGCCTCCCCCTGGGGAGTCAGATCAACGTCGGTCCATCCCGAAAACCGATTGGACAGATTCCACTCCGACTGCCCGTGACGGAGCAACACCATTCGATACATGGAGGTTGAGCCTACCGAAAACCTTTCCGCATTTGTCGGGGAGTAGGGCCGGCGGGGTCCGCGCGTCAAACATCATCTCCAGGCCAAAGACGCCCCTCGCCCAGCATTTGGTGAAAGCGGTTCAACGGCCACACCGCAATCCCGTCTTCGGTCCGAGAAGAACGTCGACCGTTGTAGATCAGAATCCGGCGTACTACTGTCGCAAATTGCAGACTGTACCAGCAAAAAACGCCGAAAAGTGTGGGTATATGCAACAAATAGTCGCATAGAGTTGCTCACTCTTCACCCAATAGGGTTTCCGGCCTTCAGATCCAGTAGCGGATCACCCCGGCGAACACGTCGGGGTCGAGACTGGCACCGCCCACCAGGGCGCCGTCGATGTGACGCTTGACCATGAATCCGGCCACATTGCCGGGATTGACCGATCCCCCGTAGAGAATCCGCACCTGATCTCCCGCCTCGGCGCCGGCCATGGTGCTGATCGTGTCCCTCAGGAGTTCGCACACCCCGGCGGCCGTGGCCGGGTCGGCGTGTCGTCCCGTACCGATCGCCCACACCGGTTCATAGGCCAATGCCACCGAGGCCCGCTGCTCCGAGGTGAGCCTGGAAAGCGCCCCTCGCAGCTGGGTGGTGACCACCCGCTCGGTTTCCCCTGCCTCCCGCTCCTGCAGGGTTTCGCCCACGCACACCACCGGGGTCATCCCCGCTCCCAGCACCGCCCGGACCCGCTTTCGGACCAGTTCATCGGTCTCGCCGAACATCGCCCTGCGCTCCGAGTGCCCCACGATCACGTAGCCGACATCCAGTTTGGCCAGCATGCCGGCTGAAATTTCACCTGTAAAGGCCCCGCTTTTCTGCCAGTGAACGTGCTGGGCGCCCAACCCGAGCGGCATCCGGTCGGCCATGATCAAGGTCTGGACGGTCCGAAGAGAGGTGAAAGGCGGGGCTATCACCACCTCGGTGCGATCGAAGTCGGAGGCATCCAGCCGATACCACAGCTTCTGCACTTTGGCGATGGCTTCCAGATGGGTCAGATTCATCTTCCAGTTGCCGATTATCAGACTCTTGCGACTCATCCCCTCTAACCTACCCACCTTCTCAGAACCTCCACCCCGGGCAGGGTCTTTCCCTCCAGCAGCGCCAACCCCGCTCCCCCACCGGTGGACAGGTGAGAAACCCGGTTCTCAAGGCCCAGCATCCGAATGGCCGCCACCGAATCGCCCCCTCCCACCACCGAGAAGGCCCCCGATGAAGTCACGGCCCGGGCGACCGTGTCCGTGCCCGATCGAAAGGCCTCCCACTCGAACACCCCCATCGGACCGTTCCAGAAGACGGCGCCCGCCCCCCGGCAGACGGCAGCTATACGGGCGGCGGACACGGGGCCGACATCCAAACCCAACTCGTGGTCTCTGATGGAATCGATCGAGGTGACCCGATGCCGGGCGTCGGCCTGAAACTCCTCGGCCGCCACCGCATCCTCAGGAACCAGAACCCGGTCGTCGGGAACCTTTCGGAGAAGGTCCTGCACTGCGGGAACCATCTCTTCCTCCACCAGGCTTCTCCCCACTTCGTGACCCTGCGCCAACAGGACGGTGAACATCATGCCCCCGCCGATCACCAGCCGGTCGCATTGCTCTATCAGACCGCTCAGCACTCCCAACTTGTCGGACACCTTGGCGCCACCCAGGATCACCACCAACGGCCGGGGGGGATCTTCCAGCAGCCTCCCCATGGACACCAATTCCGAAACCAGGAGGGGCCCGGCCACCGACGGGATTCTTTCCGCCACCCCCACCGTGGAGGCATGAGCGCGATGGACCGACCCGAAGGCGTCCTGGCAGAACAGGTCGGCCGTTTCCTCCATGTCCTGCGCCAACCCGGCGTCGTTGGAGGTCTCCCCGGGATGGAATCGAGTGTTCTCCAACAGGAACACATCCCGGGGCCGTCCCCCCGCAACCGCGGCCTTCACCGCTGGCCCGGCCACCTCCGGCAGATGGCGCACCGGAAATCCCCCCAGTTGCTCCATTCTCCGGGC
Source organism: Acidimicrobiia bacterium (assembly GCA_965220995.1). GTDB lineage: Bacteria > Actinomycetota > Acidimicrobiia > Spongiisociales > ZC4RG35 > Bin76. The sequence goes on from CBDCRL010000004.1 coordinate 537,035, forward strand.
CACCGGGGCCAGGCTCAGGGAGGGGTCCGGTCCCTTCGGACGTCCCAGGTGGCTGCACACCACCACCACCGCTTCCTCGGAACGGAGCCTTCCGATCGCTTCCAACGAGGCTCGGATCCGATAGTCGTCGGCCACCTCGCCACCCGACAGCGGGACATTGAGATCCGCCCGCACCAGGACCCTCCGCCCGCGGGTATCCACGTCGTCGAGAGTCAGGTATTCGTACACCCTCAACCCGTTGCTATATCCCGGTGAATGACCGAAACCTCAACTTCATGTTCAGCCAGACGGCGAGACAGTTCCTCGGTGATGGCCACCGAACGATGACGCCCACCGGTGCATCCCACGGCAATGGTCAGATACGACTTGCCTTCGGCCCGGTAGCGAGGCGCCAGAAACTGCAACAGCGTCACCAGCATCGCCAGGAACGCGGCAGTGTCGGGATTTCCCAGCACAAACGCCGCCACCTCGGAGTGGGTTCCCACCTTGGGTCGGAGATGTGATTCCCAGTGAGGGTTGGGCAGAAAACGAACATCGAACACCAGGTCGGCATTGCGGGGCAGTCCATTCTTGAAACCGAAGGAGACTATCGAGATGCGCATGGCCCGGGCCTTACCCTGCCGACCGAATCGAGCCACCACCCTCTCCCGGAGTTGATGCACATTGAATTCCGAGGTGTCGATCAGGAAGTCACAGGATTCCCGCAGCCCCGCCAGAAGGCGCCGCTCGGCCGTGATGGCGGCGGTGAGTGAATCGCCTCCATGGGGATGGGGCCGCCGAGTCTCTTTGTAACGGCGGATCAGAACCCGGTCTTCCGCGTCGAGGAACACCACTTTGGCGCTCACTCCCGTGTTCCGCAGTTGTTCGGTGGCCCTTCCTATCACCTGTTCGGGAGGGATGGCCGAGTCCCAGGAGCGGATCACCAGAGCCAGGGGCGCCGTGTCGCTCTCGCCCGCATCCGCCGCCACCTGCCCGATCATGTTGGGGGGAAGGTTGTCGATCACCCGGTAGGACAGGTCCTCCAGCACCCGGGCCACCGATCCCCGCCCGCCCCCGGACATGCCGGTGATCATCAGCAACTGCGGCTGCTGCCCCCCCGAAGCCGACGCCGTACCGCTCACGGTTTCTCTATTTGCCGTGCAGCAGCAGGTGGAGGTCGTCCGCTACACCTGCCGGCACAACCTCGGCCAATTGTTCCACGCTTGCGTCCCGGAGACGGCGAAGCGACCCGAACCGGCGCAACAACGCCCTCTTGCGAACCGGGCCGATCCCCGGCGCTTCATCCAGCAAAGACTCCAACATGCCCTTGGAACGGAGTTTACGGTGGTACTCCAACGCGAAGCGGTGCGCTTCATCCCGGATGCGCTGCAACAGATACAGCGCCTCGGCCCGGCGGGGAATGCGCAGCGGCTCGGCCAGATCGGGAAAGTAAACCTCCTCCATGCGCTTGGCCAGCCCGACCACCGGTATATCCAGCTCCAATTCGTCCAATACCCGCACGGCTCGTCCCAACTGGCCCACTCCCCCGTCAATCACCACCAACGAAGGGGGATAGCGAAACCGACCCCGCTGGAGGACGGGTTGGTCGCGGTCGGCCAGGTAGGCGGTGAACCTTCTGCGGATCGCCTCTTCCATGGCCGCAAAGTCGTCCTGACCCTGCACCCGCCGGATTTTGAACCGTCGGTACTCCGATTTGCGGGCCAGTCCGTCCTCCATCACCACCATGGAGGCCACCGTGTGGGTGCCCATCAGGGTGGAGACATCGAACCCCTCGATTCGCAGAGGCGGCTCGGGCAGTCCCAGCACCTCCTGAAGGCTGCGAAGCGCCCTGGCTCGGGCGTTGTGGTCTGATTGGCGTCTCAGACGATGACGGGCGAACTTTTCACGGGCGTTGGTGGTGGCCGTTTCCATCAGCCTCCGTTTGGCTCCCCGCTGGGGGGCTCGCAACTCCACGCGGCGCCCCCGCCGCTCCCGAAGCCACGCTCCGAACACCTGCGGATCGGGGGGGAGTTCCGGGGTCAGGACCAGAGAAGGCGGGGAGCGCTCACCGTACAGTTCCCGCAGGATTGAACCGATCAACTCCGGTTCGCTGACCTCCTCCACCCGGTCCACCACCGACCCCATTTGGCCGACCACCCGGCCGCGCCGCACGAACAGCACCCAAATGGCCGTCTCCAGTTCGTCCCCGTGCCGGGCGATCAGATCGAAGTCCTCACGGCGGTCGGTCACCATCTCCTGACGGGCCAGAGCCTTCTCCAGATCGGCAAGACGATCCCGGAAACGGGCGGCCACTTCGTACTCCAGCGCGTCCGCCGCCCCGTGCATCCGGGCGGTGGTTTCCTCCACCACCCGGTCCACATCGCCCTGCAGGAAAGCGGACAGCCCCTCCACCGCCCGGTCATAGTCCTCCTCGGAAACCTCTCCCACGCAGGGGCCGGAGCATTTTTCGATATGAAACAGAAGGCAGGGACGGCCCTGGAGATGCTGGCGGCGGAACAGAGAATCCGAACAGGTCCGCACCGGGAAGGTGCGCAGCACCAGGTCGAGGGTCTTGCGAATCGCATAGGTGTGGGCGTAGGGGCCGAAATAGGAGGTTCCCTTGCGCCGCCGTCCCCGCATGACGTGGGCGCGGGGCCATCGGTCGGAGCGCGTTATGGCCAGATACGGATAGCTCTTGTCGTCCCGAAGGCGGATGTTGAAACGGGGTCGATGGGCTTTGATCAAGGCGTATTCCAACATGATCGCCTCCACTTCCGAGGCGGACACGATCCATTCCACGTCGCGGGCCGCTTCCACCATGGCGGATGTGCGAATTTGCAGTTCTCTTCCGAAGTAGGAAAGCACCCGTTTGCGAAGCGACTTGGCCTTGCCGACGTAGATCACCTGCCCGTGGGCGTCACGGAAGAAATACGCCCCCGGAGCATCGGGGATTTCCTGGGAGGGAGGGCGATTCACGCCTGTTCCGGCGTTACCCCAACCGGGGTTGGTCGGAGGGGTTCAGCATGCCCTGCAGATACCGACCGGTGTGGCTTTCGGGAACCTCCGTAACCTCCTCGGGAGAGCCGGTGGCCACTATCCGACCTCCGCCGCTTCCGCCCTCCGGACCCAAATCGATGAGGTGGTCGGCCGATTTGATGACATCCAGGTTGTGCTCGATCACCACCACCGTGTTCCCCCCGTCAACCAGGCGATGCAGCACCCCCAGAAGACACCGGACATCTTCGAAATGCAACCCGGTGGTGGGTTCGTCCAGAATGTATATGGTGCGACCGGTGGAGCGCTTTCGCAACTCAGAGGCCAATTTGACCCGCTGCGCCTCCCCTCCCGACAGGGTGGTGGCGGCCTGACCCAGGCGGATGTAGCCCAGGCCCACGTCCGAAAGGGTTTGGAGAGTGCGGGCGATGGCGGGATGGTGCTCGAACAGTCTCAGCGCCTGGGACACCGACATTTCCAGCACGTCGGCGATGGTCTGACCCTTCCAGAGGATCTGCAGGGTGTCCCGGTTGTAACGGCGGCCCTTGCACTGTTCGCAGGGGACATAAACGTCAGGTAGAAAGTGCATCTCGATCTTGATGGTTCCGTCGCCCCGGCATTCTTCGCAGCGCCCTCCCGTGACATTGAATGAGAACCTGCCCGGCTTGTAGCCGCGGGCCTGGGAGTCGGGCACCCGGGAGAACAGGGAACGGACGTGATCGAACAGTTTGGTGTAGGTGGCGGGATTGGAACGGGGGGTGCGTCCGATGGGTGACTGGTCGATGTTGATCACCTTGTCCACATGCTCTATCCCCTCGATTTCTTGGTGCCGGCCGGGCAGCACCCGGGAGCGGTAGATGGAACGCAGCAGCGCCTTGTAGAGAATCTCCTCCACCAGGGTGGACTTGCCGCTCCCCGACACGCCGGTCACGCACACCAGCTTTCCGAGCGGGAACTCCACGTCCAGTTCGGCCAAATTGTGCTCGGCCGCGCCGATGATGCGGATGTGGCGGCCGTTGCCCGACCGCCGGGCCTCCGGAACGGGGATGGCCCTCCGTCCGGCCAGGTAGTCCCCGGTGATCGAGGACCTCTCCCGGCAGATCGCTTCCACCGTTCCCTGGGCGACTATCCGTCCCCCCAGTTCTCCCGCTCCCGGACCGATATCCACCACGTGATCGGCCGAACGGATGGTCTCTTCGTCGTGTTCCACCACCAGCAGGGTGTTGCCCAGATCCCGGAGTCGGTTGAGGGTTTCGATCAGACGCAGGTTGTCGCGCTGGTGCAACCCGATGGAGGGTTCGTCGAGGATGTAGAGCACTCCCACCAGACCCGAACCGATCTGGGTGGCCAGCCTGATCCTCTGGGCCTCTCCCCCGGCCAGGGTGGCGGCGGACCTGCCCAGGGTGAGGTATCCCAACCCCACATCCAGCAGGAAGGATGTCCGGGCGCGTATCTCCTTCAGCACCCGCTCGGCGATGGTGATCTCCCGATCGGTCAGCCGGAGATCATCGACGAAGTCGAGCACCTCTCCCAGGGACATGTCCGACAGATGCTGGATGGTGGCGCCTCCCACGGTCACCGCCCGGGGAACCCGCCCCAGCCGGGCGCCACCGCACTCGTCGCAGGGCACCTGCCGCATGTATTGACGATAGGAATCCCGGGCGGAGTCGGAGCCGGTCTCCCGGTGGCGGCGTTCCAGTTGAGGGATGACTCCCTCGTACCGGGTGTTCCACACCCGGCGTCGGCCTCGCCGGTTCCTGTAGCTCACCCTGAGACGCAGGTTGGACCCGCCATAGAGGATCTCGTCACGCACATCGGAGGGAAGGTCCCGCCAGGGGGTGTTCAAACTGAAACCGACCTTGTGCGACAGGGCGTCCAAGAGCCGGCTGTAGTAGCCGCTGAACTGATAGGCCCAGGGAGCGATCGCCCCCTCGGCGATGCCGAGCCGGTCATTGGGCACCACTAGGTCTTCCGCCACCTGGTAACGGGCGCCGATCCCCGCACAGGTGGAGCAGGCCCCATAGGGGCTGTTGAAGGAGAAATTGCGGGGCGCCAGTTCGGAAAAGGAAAACCCGCAGGAGTCGCAGGCCAGGTGCTGGCTGAACGCCAGGGTGGGCCCGTCGATCACATCCACCATCGCCTTTCCTTCCGCCAGCCCCAAAGCGGTCTCCACCGACTGGGTGAGACGATCCTCCATCGACTCCTTTCGCACCAGGCGGTCCACCACCACCTCGATGGTGTGCTGGTAGTAGCGATCCAACCGTATCTCCTCGTCAAGTTCTCTGACCTCCCCGTCCACCCGGGCGCGGCTGTATCCCTGTTTGATCAGATCTTTGAACAACGACTGGTACTCGCCTTTCCGTCCCTCCACCACCGGGGCCAGCACCATGAAGCGGGTCCCCTCTTCCAACTCCAGGATGCGGTCGGTGATCTGCTGGGGGGTCTGGCGTTTCACTATCTGCCCGTCATTGGGACAATGGGGTATCCCGATGCGGGCGAACAGCAGCCGCAGATAGTCGTGGATCTCGGTGACCGTCCCCACGGTGGAGCGGGGGTTGCGGCTGGAGGTCTTCTGATCGATGGAGATGGCCGGGGACAACCCTTCGATGAAGTCCACGTCAGGCTTGTCCATCTGTCCCAGGAACTGGCGGGCGTAGGACGAGAGAGATTCGACATAGCGCCGTTGGCCCTCGGCATAGACGGTGTCGAAGGCCAGGCTGGACTTCCCCGACCCCGACAGACCCGTCAGCACGATGAAGGCGTCTCGGGGAAGCTCAACCGTGATGTCCTTGAGATTGTGCTCCCGGGCCCCGCTGATCAGGATGGAGTCGGCGGTCATGTTTTCGGAGGATTCAGAATGTCAAGGGCTCCAAGCGCACCCCGGTGGGAGTGGCGGCGCCCTGCTCTTCCCGCCGGCTCTGGTTTTCGACCCCTGATCCCCACAGAACCCCCTTGGGATGGTCTTGGTCTGTCATCGATAGCAATGTCCCATCGGCCCACAATTTTACCTCTCCACAGGTTCCCAAGTCCCCGCCTCCCCTGGCCCAAGCCGCCTCGCGGCAGCCCGGGGCTCAACCGGTTGCTGGAAGATGGACGCTTTTCTAGGCTGAGAGCATGCGAACCACCATAGAACTTGACGAGGACACCGCCGCCGCCATTGCCCGATTTCGCGAGGACACCGGGCTGGGTGTTTCAGCAGCAATCAACCACCTGGTTCTCCGCGGTCTGGAAGGGCCCCGCACAACCTCTCCCTTCCAACAGCACACTTAACCCATTGGGAATCAAGATTGATGTCTCCAATGTAACCGCAGCCTTGGAACGGTTGGAAGGCCCTGGTTTTCGATAGGCGCTCCTGATGCTGGTCGACATCACATGTTGCTTACCTCGTGAATGGCACGCATGGTCGGCATTGCCCTCAGCCGATTCCCGTTACACCCGTTCCAACAGATAACCTGGATCAACCCTGTCCGGTGAAAGCGTCAGGCGGAGGGTCAGCCGTGAGGTCGGTGGGATTTTGCAGTTGGGAGCGGGCGCCGGTGGGGGTGGCGGTTCCGTCCTCCGCCAACCTGACCCCGTAGACCGCTTCGGCCTGTGCGAGGGACACGTATTCGTCCAGAACGTCCTCTCGCACCAACTCGATGGGCCGATCAAGCGGGTTTCCCCAACCGCCACCCCCCGCCGACAGGTTGCGGAATCGGTCGCCCGGGGCCATGGTGAACCGTTCCATGCGCGCCCGGTGAGCACGGTCGGTGTCGGGCCACACGATCATGGCGTTGGTCTCCGGCTCATGACCTCCCCGCAACCCCCACGGCCGCGTCTTGGTCTTCTTCTTCATCGACAGCACTTCCCCCGCGCCCAGGAATCTCACCTCCCGGCAGACGCCCAGGCCTCCCCGCCAGCGGCCGGCGCCGCCCGAGTCCCGGCGCAATTCCAACCGTTCGTGAAAAACGGGTGAGCGGTGCTCCAGCACCTCCAGGGAGGTGTTGCGGACCGCGGTGGTGGAGGGATGCTGCAAGGCGTGGGCGCCGTCGTGATCGGGGGTGGCGCCCCAGCCCAGGCCCTCGTTGTTGCTCACCAGGTACATCTCCCCGGTGTGAGGGTGGGTTCCCACCGCCATGAATCCGGGAAGGTCGGAACCGGAACTGGCGTGGATTCCGGCCATTCCCTGCGCCAGCGCCTTGTGGATCAACTCGAAGCCGGCCATGCCGGTCCACAGCGTGTAGGTGGCGGACGGATACACGGCATGGAAGAGATTGCCCGGCGGGCAGGTCACGGTCAGCGGCTGGTAATGGCCATGATTGGCCGGCGTCTTGGGCGTGGTGAGCGACTTGAAAACGTTCTTCGCCAGGCTCAGGGTGCACCCGAACGGCATGTTCACCGGCCCCGGCACCCCTTCATCGGAATCCCCGAAGTCCACCAGGAAGCGGTCGCCCTCGATGGTGACCGTCACCGCCATCCGGATCAGGTCGTGGGAAATCCCGTCATCATCCAGCCAGTCATGCGCCGACCATTGTCCGTCGGGCATGGCCGCCACCGCCTCTCCCGCTGTTTCCGCCCCGTGACCAATAATCAGATCAATGGCCCGATCGACCCTGTCCAGGCCAAATTTCTCCCAAATCTGATGAAGGCGCCGCTCCCCCACCCGCAAGGCCGCCACCTGGGCATGGAAGTCGCCCATGATGTTCACCGGAAGCCGGGAGTTGTACCGCAGAATGTCCATCATTTGCTGATCGACCACTCCCCCGCGGATCAGCTTGACCCCGGGGAGTATCAGGCCCTCCTGGTGCATCGAGGTGGAGTCCAAAACGTAACCCGGGTCCTTGGCGCCCAGGTCCATCCAATGCGCCCGCACCGCCAGGTAGGCATCAGGCAGATCACTTCCTTCGCAGAACACCGGCGCGAACATCATGGCGTCGGCCGAGTGGGCCCCGCTCCAATAGGGGTAGTTGAGAATCACCACATCCCCGGGGTGCAGGTTCTCGACACCCACCTTCTCCACACCCTGGTGGATGGCATAGTCGTTGGCGCCCAGAAAGAACAGAATTCCCGACGACTCGGAAATCAACCGGCGGTCCCGGTCGTACATCGAGATGCCAAAGTCCAGCACCTCGTAGATCACCGGGTTGAAAGCGGTCCTCACCAGGGTGCGACGCATCTGCTCGGCAGTGGAATTCAGATAATGGCGGATCACCTCCACCGTGGCGCCATCCGGGGAAGCGCCGGAACTCACCTCACTCGGCGGCGACATTCGTCAACGCCGGATGGTCAAGACGGGTCGGGGTAGCGACCGCCGTCCCGTCCGCCATCACTTTCACCCCGTACACCTCCTGCGCCTGTTCCGCTGAGACGTACTCGTCCAGCACGTCCTCTCGCACCAACTCGATGGGCCGATCGAGCGGGTCGCCCCAACCGCCACCCCCCGCCGACAGGTTGCGGAATCGGTCGCCCGGGGCCATGGTGAACCTCTCCATGCGCGACCGGTGAGCACGGTCGGTGTCGGGCCACACGATCATGGCGTTGGTCTCCGGCTCGTGCCCTCCCCGCAACCCCCACGGCCGCGTCTTGGTCTTCTTCTTCATCGACAGCATCTCGCCGGTGGCCAGGAATTTCACCTCCCGGCAGATTCCCAATCCTCCCCGCCATCGGCCGGCGCCGCCCGAGTCCCGGCGCAATTCCAGCCGTTCGTGAAAGATGGGTGAGCGGTGCTCCAGCACCTCCATGGAGGTGTTGCGGACCGCGGTCATCGCCAAGTGCTGGACGGCATTGACGCCGTCGTGATCGGGTGTCGCCCCCCAGCCGATCCCCTCGTTGTTGCTCACCGCGTACATCTTCCCGGTGTCGGGATGGGTGCCCACCGCCATGAACCCCGGCTCATCCGAACCCGAGCAGGCGGCGATCTGGCTCATTCCCCGGGCCAGGGCCTTGTGGATCAACTCGAACGAGGCCATCCCCGTCCACAGGGTAAAAGTGGCCGCCGGATACACGGCATGGAACAGGTTCCCCGGGGGACAGATCACGGTCAGTGGTTGGTAATGGCCGTGGTTGGCCGGAATGTCGGGAGTGGTGAGGGCCTTGAACACCGCCTTGGCCTGACTCAGGGTCCTCCCGAACGGCATGTTCACCGGGCCGGGCACTTCGTCGGCGGATTCTCCATAGTCCACGGTGAAGGTCTCCCCGTCGATGGTGACCGTCACCCCCATCCGGATGAGATCGTGGGAAATCCCGTCGTCGTCCAGCCAGTCATGCGCCGACCACTGACCGTCGGGCATGGCCGCCACCGCCTCCCGGGCGGTCTGCGCTCCGTGGGTGATGATGCGATCGATGGCCGCATCCAAGGTGGACGATCCGAACTTCTCCCAGATCTGATGAAGGCGCCGCTCCCCCACCCGCAAGGCCGCCACCTGGGCGTTGAAGTCCCCGATGATCGTATCGGGCATCCGGGAGTTGTACCGCAGGATGTCGATCATCTGCTGATCGACCACTCCCTGGTTGATCACCTTGACGCCCGGCATTATCAGGCCCTCCTGGTGCATCGAAGTGGAGTCCAAGACGTATCCCGGGTCCTTGGCGCCCAGATCCATCCAATGCGCCCGCACCGCCAGGTAGGCGTCGGGCAGATCACTTCCTTCCCAGAACACCGGAGCGAACAGCATGGCGTCGGAAACATGGGCGCCGCTCCAATAGGGATAGTTGATCATCACCACGTCGCCCGGGCGGAGACTCTCCACCCCTACTTTGTCGATGCCCTTACCGATGGCGTAGTCGTTGGCGCCCAGAAAGGAGAGCAACCCCGATGATTCCGATATCAGGCGGCGGTCCCGGTCGTACATCGAGATGCCAAAGTCCAGCACCTCGTAGATCACCGGGTTGAAAGCGGTCCTCACCAGGGTGCGACGCATCTGCTCGGCAGTGGAATTCAGATAGTGACGGATCACCTCCACCGTGGCGCCGTCCAAGTTCGGCCCGGCGGTCACCTCAGACTGGCCCGCCGCCACTCAGGAGGGAGGGCGGGCAAGCCGCGCACCGGTGGCGGTGGCCGTCCCGTCCGGCGCCACTTTCACCCCGTACATCTTTTCCGCCTGTTCGACGGAGACATACTCGTCCAGCACGTCTTCCCGCACCAACTCGATGGGCCGATCCAGCGGGTCGCCCCAACCGCCCCCGCCGGCCGAGAAGTTGCGGAAGCCTTCTCCGGGTTGCATGGTGAACCTCTCCATGCGCGCCCGGTGGGCGCGGTCGGTGTCGGGCCACACGATCATGGCGTTGGTGGTGTTGGGTTCGTGTCCGCCTCGCAAAGCCCACGGTTTGGTTTTGGTCTTCTTCTTCATCGACAACAGTTCACCGGTGGAAACCCACTTCACCTCCCGGCACACTCCCAGGCCCCCCCGCCACCGCCCGGCCCCTCCGGAGTCCTGGTGCAATTCCAGCCGTTCATGGAAGATGGGAGACTTGTGCTCCAGCACTTCCAAAGAGGTGTTGCGGACCGCGGTGGTGGAAAGATGCTGAAGGGCGGTGGATCCGTCCTGATCGGGCGTGGCCCCCCAGCCGATCCCCTCGTTGTTGCTCACCGAATACATCTCCCCGGTGTCGGGATGGATTCCCACCGCCATGAATCCCGGTTCATCCGAGCCCGAGGAGGCGGCGATGTGGTCCATTCCCTGCGCCAGGGCCTTGTGGATCAACTCGAATGAGACCATCCCGGTCCACAGCGTGTAGGTGGCCGCCGGGTAAACGGCATGAAACAGGTTTCCCGGCGGACAGATCACGGTGAGCGGTTCGTAGTGGCCGTGGTTGGCCGCCGTCTCGGGAGTGGTCAGAGCCTTGAAGACGTTCTTGGCCTGGCTCAGGGTGCTCCCGAACGGCATGTTCACCGGTCCGGGCACCCCTTCGGCGGAGTCCCCGTAGTCCACGATGAACCGGTCCCCGTCGATGGTGACCGTCACCCCCATGCGGATCAGGTCATGGGAGATTCCGTCGTCGTCCAGCCAGTCATGCGCCGACCACTGACCGTCGGGCATGGCCGCCACCGCCTCCCGGGCGGTCTGCGCGCCGTGTTCGATGATGCGATCGATGGCGGCCTCCACCCGGGCTTGGCCGAACTTCTCCCAGATCTGATGAAGGCGCCGCTCCCCCACCCGCATGGCGGAGATCTGGGCATTGAAGTCCCCGATGATGGTTTCGGGCATCCGGGAGTTGTAGCGGAGGATGGCCATGATCTGCTCATCCACCACCCCCCGGTTGATCAATTTGATGCCCGGAAGGATCAGACCTTCCTGGTGAATGGAGGTGGAGTCCAAGACGTACCCGGGGTCTTTGGCGCCCAGATCCATCCAATGCGCCCGCACCGCCAGGTAGGCGTCGGGCAGATCACTTCCCGGCGAGAAGACCGGCGTGAACATCATGGCGTCGGCTGCGTGGGCGCCGCTCAGATAGGGAACGTTCATGATCACAACGTCACCGGGATGAAGGTTCTCGATTCCCACCTTCTCCACACCCTTGTGGATGGCGTAGTCGTTGGCGCCCAGAAAGGACAGGATCCCCGAAGCTTCCGATATCAGCCGACGGTCGCGGTCGTACAGCGAGATGCCGAAGTCCAGCACCTCATAGATCACCGGGTTGAAAGCGGTTCTCACCAGAGTGCGGCGCATCTGCTCGGCGGTGGAATTCAGATAGTGACGGATCACCTCCACCGTGGCGCCGTCCAAGTTCGGCCCGGCGGTCATCTCACCACCAGATTGCCCAGGTGATCCGGCACCGCCCGCTGGTCGCCGTGAATGATGGTCACCGAAGTGGGTTCCCGAATAATGGCCGGACCCTCAACCTCTACTTGTGGTGTAATAAGCCGTCGTTCGTGGATGGGAAACGGGCGAAGTTTGCGGGTGGCGAAGTCGAAGGCGCGACGTTCCCTCACCTGGCCGGCGCTCCGTCCGGCCTGTCCGGCCTGAGCCTCGTCGGGGGAACCGGAGGGCTTGTCCAGCAGGCCGATCGCCCGGATCCGGGCGGTGAGAATCTGAATCTCTTCCTGCAGGCTGTGCCCGTAGCGCTCCAGGTGCTTATGATGAAACTTGGCCGCCACCGACTGCTGGTCGTCGGCATCCTCCAGATCGACCGCCAAGGTGTGTTCCTGGCCGTTGTAGCGCAAGTCGAGGCGCTTGAGGAACACCCGTTTGTCCGGGGCCACCGACTGGGCGGCCAGGACCTGATCCGCCTCAGTCTTCAGTTGAGCCAATACTTCTTCCATTTGCTCGAGGGTGCGATCGTCCAGCATGGTCAGCACGGTCTGCCCGACGTCATACTCCAGGTCGGACATCAGCATGCCCCAGGCGGAGAACACCGCCGGGGCGGCGGGCACCACCACTTCGGGCATCTCCATCTCCCTGGCCAAGAGCGGCGCCAACATCGGCCCGGCGCCGCCGAAGGCCACCAACGAGAACTCCCGGGGGTCAAGGCCTCTCTCCACGGTGATTTCCCGGATAGCGCCCACGGTTCGGGCCAGCAGAACATCGAACACCGACGCGGCGGCCCGCTCGGTGGACATGCCCAGTGGCTCGGCCAGTTTTTCGGTTACGCCCCGCCAGGCCGCCTCCAGGTCCAGGGCCATCTCGCCTCCCAGAAACTCGTCGGCAGCCAGGTATCCCAAACACAGCGCCGCGTCGGTGACGGTGGGCTCGGTGGCGCCCCGCCCGTAGCAGATCGGCCCGGGGTCGGCCCCGGCGCTGTGGGGACCGACGCGCAGGAGTCCCTTGTCCATCCAGGCGATGGACCCGCCTCCCGCCCCGATGGTGCGGATATCGAACACCGGAATGCGGATCGGAAGGGCCTCGATCTCGGCTTCATAGACCTCGGTGGGCGCACCGTCCACGATCACACAGGCGTCGAGGCTGGTGCCTCCCACGTCGAAAGAGAGAAGAGATGAACGGCCGGTGGTCTCACCCAGGCTGATCGTGCCGGCGATCCCTCCGGCCGGTCCGGAAAAGACGGTGAGCAACGGCGACAGCCGCGCTATCTCCGACGTCATGGCCCCGCCGGCCGAGCGCATAATCAGAAAGGAGCCCTCGAACCCCCGGGCGCGCAGCCGTTCCTCCAGATCGGTGAGATACTGACCCAGAATCGGCCTGATGTAGGCATCGGCCACCGCGGTGGAGGTGCGTTCGTATTCGTGGTATTCCCGCACCAGATCCACCGAAACCGAAACCGAAAGATCGGGGAAGGCCCTGGCCAGAATTCTCTTGGCGACCTCTTCGTGTTCGGTGTTGGCATAGGAGTGGAGAAAGCACACCGCCACCGATTCCACTCCCCGCTCCGACAGGAGGCGCCCCGCCTCCACCACCGCCCCGTGGTCGAGTTCGGTGACCACTTCGCCGCGATGGTCGATCCGCCCGGGAACGCCCACCGTGTGCCGCCTCTTCACCAAAAGCTCGGGACGCCGGTATTGGAAGTCGTACTTGGAGCCGCTCGGCAGGTCGCCCCGGGCTATCTCGAAGATGTCCCGGAAGCCCTGGTTGGTGATTATGCCGGTTACCGCGCCCTTGCGTTCCAGGATGGCGTTCAGGCCCAGCGTGGTGCCGTGGGTGTAGACCGAGGCCTCCTTCAACGAAGCCCCGGTTGCCCGGGTGGCGGTTATCACCCCGTCGGCCGGTTGCGCGGGAGTCGTGGAGGCCTTGCGGACCGTGACCTGTCCGGTGTGCTCGTCATAGGCGACGGCGTCCACAAAGGTCCCGCCGATGTCCACCGCCAGGCGGTATCTGCGTTCAGTCATCTTCCTTCTTTGTCCGGGACATGGATCAGGGAGTCGGCCGATCGTCGCGGACCACCCGACCGGACTGCATCACGAAGGAGATGTCTCGCATCGCCGACACGTCCTGCAGCGGGTTTTCATCCACCGCCACCAAATCGGCCATTTTGCCCTGCTCAACAGTACCGATCTCCGACTCCAATCCCAAGAGTCGGGCCGCGTTGGAAGTGGCCCCCGCCAACGCCAGCCGGGGATGCAGTCCGGCCCCTTCCATGAGGCTCATCTCGTGCACCGCCACCGAGGTTCCGTCGATCGGGTCCCCGGGTGGATAGTCGGTGCCATTGACCATGGTTACCCCGGCCGCCACCGCCCGGCGGATGCTGGCCAGGTGCATGGGACCCACCTCCAGGGAGGTCTCGATCTGAAACTCCTCGAATCCCTTCCAACGCATCCACTCCTGCGAGCGCGTTACGCACAGAGTGGGAGTGAGGAATACGCCCTGGGCCGCCATCCGCCGGGCGGTCTCCTCATCCAGGTCGTAGGCGTGCTCGAAGGAACGGATGCCGGCGTCCAGCGCCCAGTTGATGGCCAGAGAAGACCCGGCGTGCGCTACCACATAGCTCTCCCGCTCCGACGCGGCGCCCACAGTGGCCCGCATCTCCTCCCGGCTCATCTCGGGATGGTCGAATGCCTCGTTCAGATTGGCGATGCCGCCGGTGATGAACACCTTGATGTGTCGGCAGCCGGAGTCCAGTTCGGCCAATGCCGCCTCCCGGAAAGCCTCGGGGCCGTCGGCGATCACACTGCCCATGCCGTCGCCGTGGCCTCCGGGAGTGGAGATCGCCCGCCCGGCGCCCACGATCCGGGGGACATCGGCCCAACCGGCCCGGCCGGCTTCGGCCAGCAGCAGGTCCGCCTGGTTGAGTTCATGGACGCACCGGATGGTGGTCACTCCCGCCCGCAGGGCGTCCTGGGCCCGTTCGTAGGAGCGGAGCACCGTGAGACCGGGGTTTTCGTTCTCGTCGGTGGCCGAGAAGGGATAGACCACCGACAGATGGGTGTGCACGGAAATAAGGCCGGGAACCAGGTAGCGTCCCCCCAGGCTCATTTGCTCCCCGGGGCCCGGGTGCTTCTGGATGGCGCCGATCTTTCCCTCCGAGATCTCCACACTCGCTCCGTCTCGGATCTCGCCGTTTACGACATCCACCACTCTGGTGTCGGTCAACCACATTTTCATTCTCCTTGGTCTTGTTGTTCCAGTAAGTCGGCGACCGCGCGGACCCGGGCCGGCCAGGAGTTTTCTTCTCCGCGCCGTCGCAGTTGGTTTCTGATTTCGGGATCTTTGGAGTCGGCCAGCGCCAGGTCCAGCGCCTCGGACATCCCTTGGGCATCACGATAAGGGCGGACCTCCGAAAAAGCGATCACTTCCGGCATCCGGCTGGACACCACCGGCTTTCCTCCGGCAAAGTACTCGAAGAGTTTCAGAGGCGAAGTGGAAACGGTGATGTCGTTCACCAGGAACGGAATCATGGCCACGTCGAACGATTGCAACCACCGGGGAAGGTCCTGGTAGGGCTGGGCCGGGACCCATTCCACGTTGGGCAGGGAAAACAGCGGGCGGTTGCGGGCGCTTCGGTCATAGGGGGGCCCGATCAGGAGGAAACTCCAGTCGGTGCGGGTTTCGGCCACCTCGGTCAAGAGGTCGTAATCCATCCAGCGGGCGATCGCCCCGTAATACCCGGCGATCGGTCGCCCTGCACCCAGCAACTGCTGCAGGGTCGGATGGGCGGGATGGGAAACCTGCCAGTCGGCGAAACGCTCGAACTCCACCCCATTGGGCAGGTACAAGGTGTCGGGGCGCTTTTGGGTGGCGCGCTCCAACAGGCTGCGGGCGGAGGCGGAGGTGATGGAAGCCTGGGACAAGGCAAGTTCGTGAAGCTTTTCCAGTTGGCGCAGGTCGTAGCCGTCGAAGACGTCCAACTCGTCTATCCAGTCATAGAGGGTGCGGGCACCGTCGGGATAGGCGGCCGCCCGTTCCCAGTTGTAGGTGAGCGCCCACACCAGGGGGTCGGGGAGGTGGTGCAGCGTCTCGGCGGGCCCGTTGTACAGGAACAGCCGGGGCTCAATCTCCTCCCAGCCCCGCTCTCCCTGGTTGGAGTTGTCATAGATCACCGTGTAACCCAGTCGGGCGAAAGCCTGGGCCAGTTGCTGGGGCCGCTGGAAGAGATGGATGTACCACTCGATGTTGAGCGGGAAAACCACCACCCCCCGGCTGTCGGCGATGCGCTCGGTTACCAGAGGGGGGATGGGCGGCTCGGGCCGAGCGTCGCCCGCCGGTTCCAGGGGCCGGATCCCTGGGTCGAGGCTCAAGGCTTTGCGGCGCAGTTTGTGACGGACTCGCCAGTATTTGGTCACCAGGCGCATGGCGCGGGTCTGCCGCAAGTTGTCAAGCTCCAGTTGAAGGAGATCCCCCCTTTGTTCGGAGAACCGCTGGTGATCCCGGGCCGCCTGCAGCTCCTTTTGCACCTGCCGTAGATCCTGTTTCGCCTCCTGAAGCTGGTCCTGCGCCGCCTGTTCGATCCGGATTATCCGGTTGCGAAGCTCCAGGTTTTCGGCCCTCCCCTCATCCATCTCCCCTTGGGTTTGAGACAGATTACGGGTCAGGGCCAGGATGATTTCCCGGCCGATCGCCTGAACCTCGGTAGATGGGGTGGTTTGCGACTCTGCGGCCAAGGCTTGGCGGACCGACGCCTGCACGCGGCCGGCGTTGAACCGCATCGATTCGCCGCGCAGATACATGAAATAGGAGAGCCCGGGGTGTTCTCTCCAAACTTCCTGCAACGCTTCGAACAACCGGGCGGCCGACGCTTCCCCGTCCGGCAAACACCACCTGCCCAACCCGAGTTCTCCGGCCTGGCGGGTCACCTTGGGGTCGTAGGAGATGGTTACCGACGGGGTCCGGCCCATAGTGGCCAGGATGGTTCCGTGCAGGCGCATGTTGAGCGCCAGTTCACAGCGTCCGAAAGCCGTTATCAGTTGGTCGGGACTCAGCCCCGCAGGGGTGACAATCGTCCGGTCGGACTTCAGTTGGTCGAGGATCCTCCGGCAGGTCCGCCGATCATCAAAGATGTCCGAACCCAGTTCCTGCATGGGGACCAGCAGCGCCGATCCGCCGTGCTCCCCCATGAACCGCTCCAAGGCCCCGGCTATGACTTCTTCTCGCCGAGTCTGTTCGGAAGCAGTTCCCCATGACCGGGGCGCCACCGCCACCAGGGGTCGGGGAAGTTCGGACAGCCTCCGGTTCAAATCGGGCGGCAACTCCCCCGGATCGATCAGCCAAGCGGGGTCCGCCACCACTTCGGCGTCGCCCACCCCCAGCTTTTCCAGTTCCACCCGGTCCTCTTCGGTGCGCACCGTGAAATCGGAAGCAACCTCGGCCAGCGCCCTGGCCCACCTCGGTGATTCCGTGTCCAGGAAAGGCCCGACTCCCACCCCCCACACCAGCACCCTCCGCCCGGCCATCCCGGCGGCCAGGGCCGGCCCCAAATAACCGGGAATATCCCCCGCCTCACGACTCAGAACGTGCTGAGGACGGAAACCCCACTGATCGGACAGCAGGCCCCCTCCGCCCACTATCACCACCCCCGCCCGATGGGCTGTCGCCAGCACCTCCGGAAGATCGGAATGGTCGACCGCCGCCACGCCGTGACGGGTGCGGGTATCCAGGGGATCCCCCGAAACCACCATCCACCGGCCCTCGGGATGGCTCTCTCGCAACAGTTTCAGCATCCCGGCTAGGATGGCTTCATCCCCCAGGTTGCGGAATCCGTAGTGTCCGATGATCAGTGCATCGGGGGCGCCCGCATCCGGCGCTTCTTCGTCTGGGGAAGCCGGACCGAGTTTGGACACGATTGAAAGGCTATCACGCAGGCCATGTGGAGCAGGACCCATGCCGATTGACTCGGATGCAGCCCTGGATACGGTCGACCGCCTGCGCGGCTATCAACGAAAACTGCTGGCCAGGTTGGTTTCATGCCGAAGCGTCCGGGGCGAACCCTCCGACATTCACGAACTGTGCGGCTCGGAACTGGACAAGCTGGGAATGGAGGTGGAGTTGGTGGTCCCACAGGTGGAAAAGCTGCGGAAGCATCCCGAATGGTGTCCACCCCACCCGCCCGTCGACACGCCCGAGGCGCTGGTCAGCGTGTTGGGATCATGGGGCGAGGGGCCGGGAATCTTTCTGTTCGCCCACACCGACACCGAGGATCCCGAAACACAACCAGGATGGAAAACCGATCCCTACCAAGCCACCCCGGTGGAAAACCGCATCCACGGGTTGGGCGCCGCCGACGACAAGGCGGGGGTGGTCTCGGTGCTGGCCGCGGTGCGAGCCCTCCTGCCCCGTCTGGAGGGTGTGCGGGTGGTGGTGGGTCTGGTGCACGGGAAGTTGGGCGGGAGCCTGGGAACCCTGCCCGTCATGGCCCGGGTGGGCGAGGTGGACTCCGCCATCTACTGTCACCCGGCGGAAACGGGACAGGGAATGGCCCATTTCAAGATGGCCAGTCGGGGATTCTTCAGTTTTCGCATAGAAACGGCCGGTCGCCGACCTCCACCGATGGAGATTCGCACCCCCGTATCCGAAGACCCCCGCCAGGGAGTCAACGCCTTAAATCGGCTACGACAGGTGTTGAACGCGGTGGACGATTGGGCAAGTCGCCAGGGTGTGATCTGTTCGATCAACCAGGTGGAGGCCGGCGCCAATCCCGTTGTCCTGCCCGAACGGGCGGTGGCGCTGGGAAGCGTTTGGTTCAGCCAAGGCACATCCCTCGATGTCTACCAGAGGTTGAGTCAGGTCGCCATGGGGGCGGGCGCACGGAGTGTGGATTTGGTGGGCATGCGGTCGAACCCTGCGGAGGTCACCTTGAACCATATCCTGCCGGCCGCTACCTCCTTAGCCATTCGCGCCGAAACCGGAGTGACGCCCAAGCCCTATCCCGCCCATGTCGCCTCGGACATTCGCTTCCCCATCCGCTGCCTGAACGCCCCCACCGTGGGTTTCGGCCCCTTGGCCGGGAACTTCTACGGCCCCAACGAGTGGGTGGACGCAGAAGACATGCACCGCGCCACCCGGGTGATCTTCCGGATGGTGTCGTCCTGGGCCATCCGGGTCACCAGGGGGGCGCCCAGGCGCCACCTTTAGGCTCCCCCACCATGCTCACCAAGCTCACCGTTCGGGACTTCAAGGGTTTATCAAACGTTGAGATCGACTTGGATAATCCCGTGGTATTCGTGGGTCCCAACGACTCGGGAAAAACCTCAGCCCTTCAGGCCCTCACCTTGTGGGAACTGGGACTCAGGAGATGGACGGAAAAGCGAGGCGAGTCAGCGCCTCCCCAGCGGCCGGGAGTGGCGGTCAACCGCCGTGACGTCTTGGGAGTTCCGGTACCGTCGGCCCGTCTCTTTTGGCGGGATCTTCGGGTCCGCCACACCTATTGGGATAAGGATCGACGGGGAACGCAGAACGTGCGGATGGAGATCACCGTGGAGGGATTCTCGGGTTCCGAGCATTGGCGTTGCGGACTGGAGTTCGATTACGCCAACGAGGAGAGCATCTATTGTCGTCCCCTGCGAACCGCCGCCGACGGTTCCGCTCGGATGGAGGTCCCACCCCGCAATCTCTGGCCGAAGATGGCGTTGCTCAACCCGATGTCGGGCCTGACATCCAACGAGACTCGCCTCCTACCGGGCGCCATAGATGTTCGTATCGGAGAAGGGCGGACCGCGGAGGTCTTGCGAAACCTTTGCTTTCGGGTAACCGAACTGGACGACGGAAGGAGGCGGTGGGAAGAGTTGACCCAACGGATCCGGTCGCTCTTCGGGGTCTCACTCAACCGACCTCACCTGATCCCCGACCGAGGGGAGGTCGGTTTGACCTATCAGAACAGATCAGACATCCGGCTGGACCTGTCCTCGGCCGGCCGAGGGATGCTGCAGACTCTGCTGCTTCTGTCTTTTATCGATCTGAATCGGAACAGCGTTCTGCTCCTTGATGAACCCGACGCTCATCTGGAAATATTGAGACAACGCCAGGTTTATCAGGTCCTGCGAGAGGTTGCCGCCCAGAACGGAACACAGGTGATATGCGCCTCCCACTCCGAGGTCATCCTCAATGAGGCTTCACAACATGACGCGGTGGTGGCGTTCGTGGGAACCCCCCACAGAGTTGAGAGCAAGGCCCAGGTGCTGAAATCACTGGAGATCAGGTTCGAGGACTACTACAAGGCCGAGATCACCGGGTTTGTTCTCTACGTTGAAGGTACGACCGACGTAAGTCTGTTGCTTGCCTTCGCCAAGGCGCTTGACCATGGGGCCCGCCATGTGCTGGAACGTCCGTTTGTCCACTACGTGGGCAATAGTCTCAAACACGCCCGGGCGCACTTCTTCGGGTTGCGAGAGGCCAAACCCGACCTGGTCGGATATGCCCTGTTCGATCGCCTGGACCGCCCCGACCTCGATCCGAGCGGAGCGCTTTCGGAACACATGTGGCGCCGCCGGCAGATCGAAAACTATCTCCTGCCGTCGGAAAGCTTGCTGCGGTTCGCCGAAAGCGCCGGCAGGGCTTCGGTCAAAAACCCGCTATCGCCGGAAAAGAGCACCCTCTTTGAGGAGCCGGAGGCCCAAAGATGGCTTCAAGCCATGAACTCTGCCATCCGGTATCTCACTCCTCCTGTTGCCCTGGCAGACCTGGACGATCGGTATTGGGCCGATACCAAGATCAGCGACAACTACCTGACTACGGTGCTTGAACGATTCTATGAGGACATGGAACTCCCCATGGGGCTGAGGAAAAGGGACTACCACCAACTGATACCGTTCCTTCAACCTACCGAAATCCATCAGGACGTTGTCAACGTGCTTGATGGCATCTCGGCCCAAGCCTCTCAAGCCAGGCCCGAGCAGGTGTCCTGAATCGTATCATCCGGGTAAGGCTGTGAGGAGTTCCCGACGAAGTCCGATAGGGGCCTGTCGGGAATATCGTGGCTTGCCGTGGGGAGGTCGCTGAGCAATCAGCAGGGTCCGGTCTCGTGCAGAGAGTAGATTTGTGGGGTAGAGCCAGCGAAAAAGGAAGGGGAGCATGAATACGTTTCCGCGAATCACCTTCGATCCGGCCGTCATGGGCGGAAAGGCGTGTATCAGAGGAATGCGAGTGACAGTGGGAACAGTCGTAGGCCTCCTGGCAGAGGGAACATCCCCTACGGACATTGTGAAGGCCTATCCGTATCTCGTCCCTGAGGACATTGAGGAGTGCTTGGCTTACGCCGCCTGGAGATTGGAGGAACGCGAAGTTCCACTACCTGTTTCATGACGCTGAAGCTCCTCATCGATATGAACCTGTCCCCCAAATGGGTAAGGGTCCTGAGAAATGCAGGATGGCAGGCAGTGCATTGGTCCACGGTCGGTGATAAGCAGGCAAGTGACAAAGTCATATTGAATTGGGCTCGCGACCACGGATATGCCGTTTTCACCCATGATCTGGATTTCGGCGCCATCCTGGCCGCTTCCCGTGTCACCGGCCCAAGTGTTATTCAGGTTCGCACGAGGGCTGTTCTGCCGGATCACCTAGAGGGCACTGTGATCGCCGCACTCAAGAATCACAGTACCGATTTGTCCTCCGGCGCCTTGCTCATGATAGACGCCAATCGAAACCGGATACGCATTCTTCCCATGTGACCATCTCGCCTTGTTCGCCACGGCTTCTTGGTGAGGGTGCGTAGAAGCCCACTCCCAACTGTGCTCCCACCGTTCCCTCAGCGCGGCCAGGTCGTCCTCAACCATCCACTCGCCTTCCTTCGCGTCTCACGAAGTAATGGAAGTCGTCGTCGTTGTTCTCCATGTCCCACAGGGTGGTGGAGCGCCCGTCGATGTACACCCGGTGAGCCAGGCGGATCGGCTGGGCCACCGAATGCAGCAGATCAAGTTCTCGACCGATGGCGCCCTCCTGGTGGAGGACCACCAGCAGATCAACGTCGGAGTCGGGCCGGTGGGTTCCCGTCGCCCGCGACCCGTAAAGCCACACCTGCGCCAATCGGTTCCCGAACACCCGTCGGTACCCCGCAACGGCTTCCTTGATAGCCTGCTGGACGGTTTCCTCGGAAGGAACCCGAGATTCCGGCGGGTCAACCGCAGTTTCGGCTCTTGGTCGCATCGTTCAACCCCTCAACTGAGAATAGCCAAGGACCACCGGGACTCCGGGAGAGTCCCACGGGCCGAGATTCGTCGCTCCCTCTTCTGCCCTCCGGACGCGCCGGATCAGGCTGGGTCGACCGATCTTGTGGTGCGGAAGGTCAGGCGATGGTCTGGCCGGCGTCCAGGTAGATGGTGGAACCGGTGGCCATCCGGGAGTCTTCGGACGCCAGGAACACGGCCGCTCCCACTATGTCCTCGGGGACTCCGATGATGCCCAGGGGGATCATCGAGAGCCGATATTCCCGAAACTCCGGCTCGGCCAGGTCTTTGCGATTCAAGTCGGTCTCGATCAGGCCCGGAGCGATGGCGTTGGCCCGAATCTTGTGAGGCGCCAACTCAAAGGCCAGTTGGCGAGTGAGCATCCGCACTCCCCCCTTGGCCACGCAGTAGTGGGTGAGGTCCCGACCCGCCAGGGTGTCTCCCGCCGACGACATGTTGATGATGACTCCCCCATCTCCCTGGCGCACCATCTGCTTGGCGGCCGCCTGGGAACACAGAAAGAATCCCTTGAGGTTCACTTCCAGAATCCGATCCCATTCGGATTCCTCGATCTCCAGGAAAGGGGTCCGGATCAGGATGGCGGCGTTGTTCAACAGTATGTCGATCCGCCCGAAACGCTCCACCGCCGCGCTCATCAGCTTGGAAACCGCCGACGACGAGGAAGTGTCGGCCCGCACCGCGATGGCTTCCGACCCCATGGCCTCGATCTCGGCCACCGCCGACTCGGCGGCCCCCTGGTCGCTGTGGTAGTTGATCACCACTTTCGCCCCCTCCCGGGCATATCCCAGGGCGATGGCCCTCCCGATGGAACGGGAGGACCCGGTGACCACCGCCACCTTGTCTTTCAGTCGCATAACGGGAGTCCCGGCTATTCCAACTCGAACCCGGGAACCACGAAACTCCCCCGGTCGATAATCTGGGTGTCGCCGATGGCGATCGAATGGTTGCGGGTGGGGATGTCGAAGTGGAAGTTGACCCGGTTTTGGCCGCCCAGTTTGCGGAAGAAGTTGGCGCCGAAGGCGATCAGCATGTTGCCGTAATAGCTTTCGGTGTCCATCACGCCCCCGCCTTCCCAGAAGCGCAGGCCCAGGGCGTTCCAGTTGGCCCGGTGCTCGTAGCCCCAGCCGATATGGGAAAGGCCGTAGGTCCGCTTGTCCTTCGGCTGCTCGAAGAAGTCCTTGAGCAGCCGGGAGTCGGCGCCACCCTCGATTGAGACGATGCTGCCTTCCCGAAGCTCCATACGAATCGGTTGCTCGACGTACTTGCCCATGGGCAGCAGGGCGTCACCGGCGTCCACCACCAGGGTGCCCTCCGCCGAGTCCTCCAGGGGGGCAACTCCGCACTGACCCGACGGCCAGTGGTCCCAACGGCCCGGTTCGTCGGTGTAGCCGTACTGGCATCCCAGGGGGCGCCCGGTGTAGCGGACGGTGAAGTCGCTCCCGGCGTCCGACCACACGTGCATCGTGTCGGAGGTTGCCATAAGCTCCACGCTTCTTTCGCCCCGCTCACGGATCACCGGAATGGGGAACAAGCGGCGCAAATGGTCTTCGGGCTCTTCGATCATCAGGCTGCGAACGCCCGACGCCAGGGCCTCGTTGTGGGCGTCGGAATAGATCCAGTGCGATCCCATGCTGGCCAGAAAGCCCACCACCAGATCGCAGCCCTTCCAGGCCTCCACGATGGTGCGGGATTTCATCCAGGAGTCGTCGGCGGCCACCATGATCTGGAAGAAATCGCCCCCCAGCACCTTGACGGCGCCCATCAGGGCGGTGATGTAGGCGGGGTTGCTCTGGGTATTGGTGAAGGCCATCACGGTCTGTCCGGGACCCACCCCGCACAGTTTCATATGGTCTCGGAACATCGGCACCAGTTCGGCGCCGGCGGCGGCAGTGGTGGGAACTCTACGCAACGGTCCTCTCCTTAGTGGGGCTCAGGTTCTTATCGTAACGATTCGACTTCAAGACTCCCTGATAACCAGGCTATGGATGTAGTTCCTTTCGGGTGGTCGCCTGTGTGGCTACAGGGGTGTGGTTGCCCAGAATCTGGACAGGCCCTCTCGCTATCGATGTGGATCGGCCCGTCTCGAAAGCCAGGATTTGTTTGATTACAACCCCAGCGCTGCTCGAAGGCCGTCGTCGATTGCGGCCAGGAGGGGGCGGGGCAGATAACCCACCCGCTCCGCCAGCCAGGATCGGTCCACCAGTTCCAGCCCAAGCGGCACCGCAACAGAAGCCTTCGGAAGGCCGGTTGCCGAAGAGTCGAGCAGCACGTTGCCGGCAAGATCCGCTCTGTCAAGGTTGGATGTCAACGGCACGACATGAGTCTGCCAAATGTCAACGCCGAGAACGTCGCCCGAGGACACGACCACGCACGGGCGGCGCTTGTCGAGTTTGATCCAATACACCTCTCCCCGTGCTACCACGGCGCTGATCGCTCCATCCTCTCGCCTACTGCCAGAGCATCCTCGCGATTCGGCGGCTCACCGTCTGCCAATGCCGCATCCGCCAAAAGCTGTTGAGCGAAGGAAAGACTTGATTGCGCCGAATGCCGGCGGAGTTGGTTGGTGACCCATCTCGAAAAGGGCATATCAAGGCCCTCGATGATGGGGATTACGTCGTCTGGAACACTGATCGTCTTGTTAGGCATGTACGCATTATACATACATATGGGTTACGAAGGTTTCCAGTTATTTCCAAACCCGTTGGAACAGTTCTATCCAGTTGCGGCCCATGACTCCCTCGATGGTGTCGGTGGGGTAGCCGCGGGTCACCAGTTCTTGGGTGACGTTGGGGATTTGAACAGGGGTTTCCAGGCCGATGGGGTAGGTTCCGGAGTCGTCGGGATAGTCTTCGATGCTCCACTCCCCCGAGGCGATCATTTCCCGGTGGATCTCGGGACTCAGTTCGCAGAAGTCAAGGCCCAGACCCACCTGGTGGGGGCCGATCAGGTCGACCAGGTAGTCGATGTGGTCCACCAAGTCGGAAACGGTGGCGCCCTTGCCGCCCTGTTTCAGGAAGGCGGGATAGGCGTTGACTCCCACCAGGCCGCCCAGGCCGGCCACGGCTTTGATCTGCTCGTCGTCGATGTTGCGGCGGTTTTGGCAAAGCACCAGGGGGTTGGAATGGGAAAACACCGGTGGGGCCGATGAGGCCCGCATGGCGTCGAAGGTGGTGCGGCGCCCGGTGTGGGACAGATCCACCACCATTCCCAGGCGGTTCATCTCCTTGATCGCTTCCTTTCCGAAGGAGGTCAAAGGGCCGTCGCCCGGTTCCAGGCACCCGTCTCCCACCAGGTTGGTGCGGTTGTAGCAGATCTGCACCATCCGCAGACCCTGCTGGTAGAAACGCTCGTAATTGGCCAGGTCGTCTCCCAGTGGCAGGGTGTTCTGGAAGTGGATGATCACCCCCAACTTGCCATTGAGCGGGAAGGGGCCGAAGTCCCCGGGGTTCCCAATCCCCACCAGGCGCAAGTCTTCGGTTAACCATTGGTCCCACTGGGTGAGCAACCCCTGCGTTTCGTCGGGATCCTCCCAGTTGGCCACGGTGGGGACCGCAATGTGGGTTCCTCCCTCTATCCAACTGTCCCAAGCGTCGGGGTCGGTCATCAAAGGACAGACCCCGTCCAAAACGATCACTCGATCCTTATGAAATCGACCGGACCATAGATCGGGATTTCCAGGTCGTCGACATCGTCCACCCTCTGGCGCCATGCCCGCACGAATTCCGCCACATCCACCTCTTTGCCGGCCACTTCCAACCGGCTTTCGGAGTCATAACTCCACATGGTGAAGAAGGTACGGAACTTGCCGGTGCCATCTTCACTTGGATATATCTCCACTTCCTGTAAGGCCAACCCACTGTCGATAGGAGGCACGATCTTGCCCCATCCGACATTCTTGTATCGAACCAACGCGTCATCACTGCGGGCGTTTTCCACAATCCACACGATTACCGGGTCGGCGTAGATTATCTTGCTGTTCCCGCTCTCGGTGAATATGTTGGGAGTGAGGAGAATGAAATACTCTTCGTTGGAGTCAAGTCCGGTTTCTTCTATCGTGGCTCGCACCTTCCACAGGCTGACACTTTCATCCAAAGATCCGCCACCATCCACAGTGAATCTGAAGAATCCGCTACCAATGTCTCCCTCATAGAGGAGTGTTGATGGTTCAGCTTCCAGTTGCTTGTAGCGGTCGGTTCTGCGATCCACCAACTCCCCGTACTGGTCATACAACAGATACTCGATATCGAAATCGATTTCATTGTTGGTTCGGTATTGGTAAGGATCGAAGGTTGGGATCGCGGCGGTCAACACCGGGTCGGAGTCGCTCCAGGCGATCCGGAAGATTTGATCGTCGCAGCAGTCGGTGGAGATGGTGACTGTGTCAAGTTGCTCGTCCACAGTCGGCCTGGTCAAGCTGTAAACGGCTTGGCCGTCCTGGTCGGTGGTCAGAGTTGTCACCGCGCTGGTTCTGGTGCCGGAAGTGGAATAGGTGGGGCGGGGTTTGCCACCCGACACAGCATCGGCGTCCACAGAGATCTCCTGGCTTCCCACCTCAACGATGATCTCGGTGCCCTGTTCCGCGGCGGGTTCTCCCCCGCTGTCCAATAGCTGGATTGTGAATTCCACCCTGGAGCGGCGATCCACCATCAAAGCCTCTTGGCGCATCACCGCGGCGTGAGTAGGCACGTTGTGTGTCACCCGAAAGCCGGATCCACCTTGGGCTTCGGTCAAACGGGCAGTGGCCTTGGAATAGTGTGCGCTCGTCTCATCAAACGCTTCGCCGTTGCGGCGGCCCACCCAGGCATACACCGTGATGGTCTTCTCCAAAGCGACCTCAAAGCTCTGGAAGATGTTGCCCTCGCGGTCGGTGAAGGGATCGATAGAAGGATCACTGTCTCTCCAAACGCAGTCTCCCTGGCCCAGAATCTTGGTGGTGTCGCAGGCGCCGTCGGCCTGCAAACCACCGGCGGGATCGTCGGTGTAGAACCAGTCCACCGTCTCCCCCGCCACCGGCCGGAAACGATTGTCCCGCATGGCGATCATAGCGGTGACTTTGAACTTATCCCCATCTCGCTCCGACAACAGTTGGACCGAGATCCCATCGGGCCGCAGGTTGGAGTGGTCAAGAATCGCCGCCATGAACTCCGCCATCGCCGCTCGGGTCATCAGGTCGTCGGATCCGTAGTTGGCGGTACCTTTCAGGCCGCTGCCTACTCCTAACTCATAAAGGTGTAGGACCGCTTCGTGCACCGCATAGGGCATGTCATCCAGATCTTGATAAAGGCTTTCCACATCATGGTTCTCGTCGTTGTCGTTGACATCGTCGGGGACATATCCGTACAGTTCCACCCCGTCGGTGGCGGTGTCCATCTGATCCATAAGGCGCGACAGGAACAAGGCCATCTCGCCACGGGTCACATCGCGGGCCGGTGTATAGGTGGTCCGGCTGGTCCCCCGGGTGATCTCCAGTTCATAGATCTGGCTGATCGCTTCCCGAGACCCCTCCGACAGGTTCCCGATGTCGGTGAAAGGCGTGGAACCCGGGTCGGGAAGGTCGATACCCACCCGCTCAGCCATACGAACCAGAAACAAGGCCATGTGCTCCCGGGTGACCGCGTCATCGGGCGCATAGATGGTGGCCGATTTCCCCTTGGTGATCCCGTAATAGGCGATGCAGTTGATGTCATCCACGTTGGGATGGCGGTCTCCCACATCAGTAAACCCGGCATCGTCAATCACGTCCTCCGGGCAAGCATCGAAGGAAGCCGTATAACTGGGCTCCGGATCGGCGGCGCTCACCCCAACGGGGGCCGCCACCAGCATCCCAACCAGCAAGAGGCACCCCGCCACAGCACGGGTTATACGACGGAACCGGTCGGGGTTGCCGTTGTACCTATTCATCTGGTCACAATGAAGTAGCTAAGCCTGGCGCTGTTGCTGCTGTACAGCCGGATGTCAAGATCGTCGACTTCGAATCCATCCTTGAGAAGGTCTTCAAACTGGCTAATCGTCAGTTCGTTGTCGTCAGCGTCGAAAAAGTCGTCATTGGAATCGTATTCCCAAACCGTAAAATAGGTGCGGAACTCATCCCTACCAGCATCGATAGATACATCTAGGAATTCGTTGGTTTCTTCGAGATCGACTTCTGTGATTGCGTCCAGTAACGCTCTCAAGTTGGTTGCATAGGCATTGGAGTATTCGTAATCGCCCTCATCTTCTGCTTCATCAACGATCCACACTGTTTTGGGTCTCGCGTAGGTTGCTTCGATGGCGTTATTGTTGTCCTCGGTGCGAATCGAGGGATTTATCAAGACGAAATAATCTTTGTCAGAATCGAGCTCAAAACTGCTGAAGCTGCTATTGGTGTTAGTATTGAGACTGTAGCTGATCCTCCCGCTGCTGCTGGTAGTCATATCAGCAGCAGCGGCACTCAGGCCGCCGCCTTCTAGTGTTCCATCAGTGTTCACCGTGTATACCGTGTACACTAATGTAGCAGCGAGACTTCCATCACGCCCCGCATTGTTGTTGTTGCGGTTGAGCCTTTTCCCATATTGGTCGTACAGGTCATAGTCGACCCTGAAAGCAATCCTGGTGGAACTGCGGCTTCGATATGTTTCGAAAGAAGGTACAGCGGAAAACACCACAGGGTTGTCCTTGCTCCAGACCACTGCGAACTGATTGTCTTCGTCGGCATCCTCGTAGGTAAGAGTGACCACAGTTACCCCCTCATTGCGGGGTCGATTCAACTGTAGAGTGGTCTCGCCACGTTCGTTGGTGAGGATTGTCTCGTCATCATCTCGCCTGTTTGGCGATCCCGAAAGCGTGGGAAATGTTGGCTTTGGAGACATCTCATTATCCACCTCCGAAGTGCCAACGTCGCCGTCCCATTCGCGGATCTCATATGCAATTTCCAATCCCTCCCGTTGGAGGAGGCGCCCGTCCTCATCCTCGAGTTGGATGGTCAATCGCACCGAACGTTGCACATCCCTGTCCACAATCCATGCGCCATCGGCATCGGCATCGGCCCCTTCGGCAGAGATTCTCCCGGCGTTCTCGGCGATGTTCGAAGTGATCACGAACTTGGTTGGTCCCTTGTCCGAATGCGCCTGGGCCCGTCCGAATTGTTCGTGCAGGCCGAACTCATCGTCATCTCGGCTTCCCATCCAGGCGTAGAAGGTCAGGGTCTCCCCGCCAACAGCCCGCAATTCCTCGAAGTGGTTCCCGAAATCGTCGGTGAGGTCATCGCGGTCGTCATCCCAAATGCAGTCGCCCTCGATGAGCGCGTCCTGGTTGCACTCCCCGTTGTCCTGCAGGCCCCCGTCGGCGTCGGCGGCGTAGAACCAGTCGACCCGTTCGTCGTCCAGCGGCGTGAAGTCCTCTGCCCGGGCCGAGATCATGGCGGTGATGGAATAGTCCTCCCAGCCCAGGGTGGGTGTGAGTTGCACCGTCACCCCCGCAGGGCGCAGATTGGAGTGGTCCAGAATGGCGGCCATGAAGTCGGCCATGTGAGATCGGGACATGTCCCGGGTGGGAGCGTACGCCCGCCCCGAAACACCGCTCGCCACCCCAAGTTCGTACAGATGTTCCACGGCGTTGAACTCCTCCACCGTGGAGAGTCCCATGTCGTTGTAGGGGGCGTCCACATCGTAGTCGGCAATCTCATCCTCCAACACGTCCTCCTCCACGTCCGAGGGGATGTATCCGTAAACCTCTCCCCGGTGCTCGGGCACATCCATCAGGTCCATCAACCGCGACAGGAAAAGGGCCATCTCGGCGCGGCTGACGTTCCGGGCCGGGCTGTAGGTGGTGTCGCTGGTTCCCTTGGTGATCCCCAGCTGGGCAAGTTGGCTGATGGCGTCCTGCGATTCTTCGGACAGCCTCCCCGTGTCAAGAAACGGCACTTTGCCCGGAGGTGGAACATCGATCCCCACCAGCTTGGCCATCCTGATCAGAAACAGCGCCATGTGCTCCCGGGTGACGGGCCGATCGGGCGAATAGCGATTCTTGCCGGTGCCCTTGGTGATCCCGTAATAGGCGATACAGTCGATGTCCCCGGCGTTGTCGTCCCGGGATGAAACGTCGTCGAAATCGGCGTCGGGAATGACATCCTCAGGGCAGGCGTCGAACACCGGAAGATAATCGGGCTTGGGATCTGCGGCCCGAAGCGGCTGAGGTGTAATTATCAGCAGTCCGGCGACCAGGGCCAAGGCCACCAGAATCCCAATTGGCCGGGAAAGTCTTCCGGGGAAATGGGTTGGCATTAATGGCCTCTCTTCCTCAAATCCCAATGGCCCGCCCAAGCGCCACCGACTCAACATGAGATTAGTAGCGGAACAACTCCAATACCCGGCTTTACTCCGGCCCCTCCCAGACCACGCCCACCGCCCGAGGCCCTGTTAGGATACCCCCGTAAGGTATACAAAGGGTTCGCCTCGCGGGCGGCTCAACTGAATTCCGAATCTGTCTCAACCCCAAGAAAAGGAAGGAACGATGCGCAAAATTCGTATATGGATAACCATGCTCATTGCCCTGGCTCTCGTGGCAGCGGCCTGTGGAGGCGACGCCGACGAACCGGCCGAACCCGACGCACCGGCCACCACCGCGGCTCCGGCGCCCGCCACCGACGATGACGACATGGACGACGATGCCATGGACGACGACGAAGAGGCTATGGACGACGATGCCATGGACGACGACGAGGAAGCCATGGACGACGATGCCATGGACGACGACGAGGAAGCCATGGACGACGATGCCATGGACGACGACGAAGAGGTGACAACCACCACTGCCGTCACCGGCGAGGGCCTGATGGCCGGTAGCTGCGCTCCTCCTTCCGAGGCTGCTCCTCCCCGCGGCGTCGCTCCGGTGGATGGTCTGACCATCATCAAGGCCTACTCGGGCGACGTTCCCAACATCGACCCCAGGCTCAACTTCGAAGCTCGCGGTTCCGAACTGGCCGCCAACATGTACGACCAGCTCATCACCTTCCACCTGGAAGAGAATGAAGACGGTGTGTTGGTTGCCGACTCCACCCGTCCGCAGGGACTTCTGGCGGAGAGTTGGGAGTTCAACGAGGACTGCACCTCGGTGACCTTCACCCTGCGTCAGGGTGTGCTGTTCAATCACACCAAGAACGAGATGACCGCTCGTGACGTGAAGTGGAGCTTCCGCAGAGCCGCGTTGCACCAGGATCGAGTGGGCGGCTGGTTCGACCATGCCGTGATCGGCCTGTATGACTACGGTGACGAAGAGACCATCGACGATGTGATCACCGTCATCGACGACTACACCATCCGCTTTGACTTCCTCTATCCCACCCCGTTCCCCCTGCACGTGCTTTCCAACGCCGGCGTCACGGTTTATGACTCCGCCGTTCTGAGCACCAAGGGAACCACCGACGATCCGTGGGCCAGGGGATTCCTCCAGACCACCGACACGGGCACCGGCCCCTTCTATCTGGAATCGATCGAACCGGGCGTTCAGGTCACCCTGAGGCGCAACGACGATTACTTCCTCGGGCCCGCCCAGGCCGAGCAGATCATCCTGCGGGTCATCCCCGACACCGCACAGCAGGCAGCCTTGTTGTCCGCTGGTGAGATCGACTTCGCCGAGGCAGTGCCGGTAACGGCTATTCCCGAACTCCGTGAACAGGGAGTGAAGGTCACCACGGTGGGTGGCAACAACCAGGCCGTCATGTACATGAACCCCACCCGGCCTCCGTTCGACGATGTGAACCTGCGGAAGGCGATTGCATACGCCTACCCGTATGACGAGGTCCTGGAAGGCGTGTACTTCGGCGCCGCCGACCGCGGTGGTGGTCCGATCCCCAGAAGCACCCCGACCTTCGACCCCGACGCTCCGTTCTACACCTACGACCTGGACCAGGCCCGGGAACACCTGGCCGCCTCCTCGTACGCCGGTGAGACCCTGCAGCTCTACATCGATGGAACTCTGGCCTTCGCTCCGGAGTTGGCGATCGTGGTGCAGGCCTCGTTGGGCCAGATCGGAATCGACGTCGAGATAGTCAGGCTCAGCGCAGGCGACTTCCAGGAGAACGCCTTCGCCGAGGACTCCACCAAGACCGACCCCCTGGAGGCCAGGATCAATCCGATGGACTTCTTCCTGTTCTACTTCGGGTCCGGTTCCTGGGTGAACGAGCCCCAGTACCACATGGAGCTCTTCTGGGAAGTGGACGCTTACGCCATGCGGAGCAACTACTCGAACGAGTTGGTTACCGAGAAGCTCGAAGCCGCCAAGCTCCTGAGCCCGGCCGAGCCCGAGAGGACTCAGCTGTACCAGGAAGTGCAGACGATCATGCTTGAGGACGCGCCCGCCGTGTGGCTGGCCGAGCCCCACCTGATCGTGGCTTCCTCGCAGGCCATTGAAGGGTTCATCTGGCGACCCGACCAGATCAACCGTTACTACTACGTGACCAAGTCATCCTGATCACCTGGTAGTACCTACTTGAAACCCGGACAAGCCGCCGTGTCAGACCTTCTGATCCGGCGGCTTGTCCATTTTCGTTCAAGGAAGCGCTAAATGGCTTCCTATATCCTCCGGCGACTGGTAGCCCTGATCCCCATACTGATCGGGGTCACCATGGTGGCCTTCCTCGTTTCCCGGGGATTGCCGGGGGATCCGGCCCGGCTGTATGCCGGAATGCAGGCGTCCGAAGGCGAGGTGCAGGCGATCCGGGCCAGCCTGGGCCTGGACAAGCCTCTCTATCACCAGTACTGGATCTACATGCAGGGGCTGCTCCAGGGAGACCTGGGAGAGTCGCTTCGCACCGGTTTCTCCGTGGTCGAGGACATCCGCAACCGCCTCCCGGCCACCGTGGAGATGGTGGTGTTCGCCTTGATATTTGCTCTGGCGGTGGCGCTTCCCCTGGGAGTATGGGCGGCGGTGCGCCGGGGCAAGTTGATCGACCGATTCAGCAGATTCATTTCCACTCTGGGGGTGGCCATCCCCGATTTTTGGGCTGCCCTGATACTGGTGATGCTCTTCTTCGTGTTTCTGAGTTGGGCGCCCCCGCCGGTCGGTCGTCTGGATTTGGGGACAGTTGCGCCCGACGGCCCGACCGGCTTCTACATATTCGATTCTTTGGTGCAAGGACAGTGGGCAACCTTCCGAAACGCCCTGGCCCACGTGGTCCTGCCCATGGTGGCCCTGGGGTTCCCGGCCATCGCACCCATCACCCGGCTCACCCGCAACGCCACCCTGTCGGTGCTCCAGTCCGACTACATCGCCTTCGGCAGGGCCGCCGGCTTGAAAGGCGCTCCTCTCTACCTTAAGTACGTGCTTCGCAACTCCCTGCCCGGGGCCATCACCATGACCGGCCTCATCTCCGGATACATGATCGGAGGCGCCGTCCTCATCGAAAGAGTGTTTTCCTGGCCGGGGGTGGGCTTGTACGCCTACAACTCACTGGAGAGGACCGACCACGCCGCCATCCAGGGCGTTGTCCTGCTGTCGGCCATCACCTATCTTCTGGTGTTCCTGGTGGTGGACCTGCTCCAGTCAATCGTCGACCCTCGGGTGAGGTTGAAATGACCGCCAAATCAGCCAAGAGAAAAATGGACCGCCGCCTGGTGGTGGGGCTGATCCTGTTCGGGGGCATGATCGGCGTGGCGATATTTGCGCCGTTCATCGCCCGCAACGACCCCGTGGCGATCGACTTCGGCAGCCAATTCCTGGCCCCATCCGCCGACCACTGGTTCGGCACCGGCAAGTTGGGTTTTGACATCTTCGCCCGAGTGGTCTTTGCCGCCCGGTATGACTTGGTGATCGCCATCTCGGCGGTGGTGTTCTCCATTGTGATCGGCCATCCCATCGGGCTGGTGGTGGGATATTTGGGCGGGCGTATCGATTCGCTCACCATGCGGGCCCTGGACGTCATCCAGTCCTTCCCCGCGTTCATTTTGGCGGTGGGGGTGCTGGCCGCTCTGGGCGAAGGGGTTTTCAACCTGATCCTGGTGGTGGGCTTTGTGGGCATCCCCACCTTCGTGCGGCTGGTGCGATCCGAGGTCCGCTCTCTCCGGGAGCACTCCTACGTGGAGGCCGGCCGGGCGGTGGGCAACTCCAAGGCTCGCATCATGTTCCGCTACATCGCCCCGGGAACCGTGGGCACGGTGGTCACCCAGGCGGCGATCAGCTGCGGCTGGGCGATCCTGCTCACCGCCGCCCTGGGCTTTATCGGCCTGGGGGTCCCGCTTCCCGAACCCGAGTGGGGAGCGATGATCTCAGACGGCGTCGAGGAGATGGTGGTGGGGGGCCGATGGTGGATATCGGTGTTCCCCGGCATGGCCATCGCCGTCACCATTTTCTCCCTGAGCCTGATCGGTGAATCGATCGCCGACCTGGTGGAGCCCACCCGAAGGAAGTCCCGATGACCGCCCTTCTGGAGGTAAGCGGTCTGCAAGTGGACATCGAAGGCCTGCAGATACTGCGGGGGGTGGACATTTCGGTGGGCAAGGGGGAGATCCTGGGGGTGGTGGGCGAGACGGGGGCCGGAAAGTCGATGACCGCCCGGGCAGTGCTCGATCTGCTGCCCGCCAAGGCCACCGTCAGCTTCGGGTCCTGCACTTTCGGAGGCCAGGATTTCATTCCCGTCAAGGCCCGCCAGGCGGCCCGGGGCCATCGGATCGGCTTCGTTCCCCAACGGCCCCGCGGGAGCCTCAACCCGGTGTTCCGCGTCGGGTCGCAACTTTCCGACACCCTTCGTCGCCTGCTCGGCCTGAATCGCAAAGACTCCAAGGACCGGGCTCTGGAACTGCTCCGTTCGGTGAGAATCACCGACCCCGAGCGGGTCTACCGGTCTTTTCCGCATGAACTGTCCGGGGGGATGTGCCAAAGGGTGTGCATCGCCATCGCCTTGGCGGGCGAACCGGAACTGATCATCGCCGATGAGCCCACCACCGGCCTGGACGTCACCATCCAAGCCGAGATCCTTCGGCTGCTCAGCGACGTGATCTCCGAACACAACACCGCGGGGCTTCTGATCACCCATGACCTGGGGGTGGTGGCTGACGTGTGCGATCGGGTGGCGGTGATGTACGCGGGACGCGTGATCAACCTGGGCGCCACATCAGAGATTTACCGTTCCGCCTTCCATCCCTACGCCAATCGCCTGGTTTCGATCGCCACTTCCCTGGACTCGGGCGGAAGCCCCCGGGAAATCCCCGGGCGGGTCCCCAACCCCGGCGACCCCCTGGCTGCCTGCGCCTTCGCACCCCGTTGCTTCCGAGCCGAATCCGACTGCTTCGAGCACGAACCGCCCCGCTTCGAAGAGGCCGAGCAATTGGCCTTTTGCCACTACCCCATCACCGAACCGGCGCCCTCCTCATGAGCGCGGTGTCCGAAACCCTGCAGGTCAAAGATCTGACCAAGATCTTCAAGATCAAGACCGGCGCCTTTCGCCATGCCGACCTGAAGGCGGTGGACGAGGTCAATTTCACCATCCCGCAGGGAAGGACCCTGGCGGTGGTGGGCGAATCAGGGTCGGGAAAGACCACCCTGGCCCGGCTGATCCTGCGCCTCTTGGAACCGACCGGCGGCTCGGTGTTCCTGGAAGAAACCGACATCACCGGAATGTCGGGTGGGGAACTTGAGCGGATGCGAAGCCGCATGCAGATAGTTTTCCAGGACCCCTACGACTCCATTTCACCCTGGCAGACGGTGGGGCGGACCGTGGCCGAACCTTTGCTGCTCCATCAGGACCTGTCCAGGCAGGAAGCCGTCGAGCCGGTGGCGGCCATGCTGGAGCGGGTGGGTCTCAGCCCCGAGCACGCCCGCCGCTACCCCCACGAACTCTCGGGCGGCCAGGCCCAGCGAGTGGGCATCGCCCGGGCCATGATCACCAACCCGGCCCTGGTGGTGCTGGACGAGCCCACCTCGTCGCTGGACATGTCGGTGCAGTCACAGATCCTGCTTTTGCTGCAGTCGCTTCAGGAGGAGATGAACATTTCCTATCTGTTCATCTCCCACGACCTGACGGTGGTGCGCTACATCGCCCACGATCTGGCCGTCATGTACCTGGGCAAAGTGGTGGAATCCGGCCCGGCCCAAGAGGTGTTTTCCTCCCCCCGACACCCCTACACCGAGGCGCTGCTGCGGGCGGCGCCCCGTCCCGACCCCACCCACAAAACCGATTACGTCTACCTGGTGGGCGAACAACCTTCCGCCCTCAACCGCTCCCCCGGATGCCCCCTGTACGGACGATGCCCCATAGCCGAGGAAGTGTGCGCCGACACTCCCCAACCCTTGGTGAACATCGGAGCCGGACACCGAGTGGCCTGCTGGAAGAGAACCTGAGGACCCAGCCGGTGAACCAAGCAATGTGTGAAAACTTCCGGCGCGGGTCGCGAAACAAAACACCGAGGGAGGGTGGACCCCTATCCCCCATCCGGAGCATATTGATGGGGTCGAACACCTCCATGGCCCGTTCCGACGTCGTCCGGGCCCAACGCAACGCCCCTCTTCGGGAGCGGAGGTCATAAAGATGTTCGGGGAAGCGTCCCGGGAACCCCTTGGCCAAACGCGCCCCGAACCCCAGGCGGTGGCGGCGGGGGCGGGCCCTTCGGAGGGGGCAGAGTCGCCCGGTTTTCGCGAGTTAGGCAGTGGGAATCGCGACTCCCGTTCGGGAGCCCAACTTGGCGCAGGACTGCGGGTGGCCACCGACATCGGCGGCACCTTCACCGATGTGGTGGTCTACGATCCGGGCGCCAGACAATACACCACCGCCAAGGCGCCCAGTCAGACCGGGGACTTGGCCGGGGGGGTCATGGATGCCCTGAGGCTGGTTGTGGATGATCCTCCGGCTATCGAATCCTTCGTACACGGCTCCACGGTGGGACTCAACGCCTTCCTGCAACGGCGAGGGGAACGGGTCATGCTGCTGGCCACCGGGGGCGCAAGCGACACCTACCACATCGCCCGGGGCAACCGCCTCGATATGTACAACATCCGTTACCGAAAACCCCGCCCCCTGATCCCCCGCAGCGACATCATCCCGATCGGGGGCAGGCTCGACTTCCAGGGCGCCGAACTCGCCCCGCTCGATCATCGCGATCTGAGGCAGGCCGCCCGTCGGATCCGGTCGGAAGGGGTTCGCTCGGTGGCGATCGCCTTTCTGTTCTCCTACCTGAACCCCGACCACGAACTGGCGGCGGCCGAGGTGATCGCAGGTCTGGCGCCCGGGGCTTCGATCTCGCTTTCCCACCAGGTGGCGACCGAATGGAGGGAATACGAACGCACCGCTTCCACGGTCATGGACGCCTATATCGCCCCCCCGGTCTCCCGCTACATGTCCGACCTCGCCACCCGCCTGGAAAACCAGGGCATGTCGGCGCCGCTTCGGGTGATGCAGTCAAACGGCGGAGTCATCTCGGCCCGGTCGGCGTCGGAGCGACCCTTGCAAACCCTGCTGTCGGGGCCGGTGGGAGGAGCCGCCGGGGGGATGGCCCTTTCGGAGGTGCTGGATCGACCCAACCTGATCTGCATCGATCTGGGGGGAACCAGTTTCGATGTCAGTCTCATCACCGGCGGTCAGGCGGACAGTTCCCCCTCCGCCCTGCTGGAGGGTCTGCCGGTGCTGATGCCGGTGGTGGACATTCACACCATCGGCGCGGGCGGCGGATCCCTGGCCTATTTCGAGGCGGGGGGAT
Source organism: Acidimicrobiia bacterium (assembly GCA_965220995.1). Taxonomy (GTDB): domain Bacteria; phylum Actinomycetota; class Acidimicrobiia; order Spongiisociales; family ZC4RG35; genus Bin76. The sequence continues at coordinate 574,655 of CBDCRL010000004.1, forward strand.
TGCGGGTGGGTCCCGAAAGCGCCGGCGCCCATCCCGGCCCGGCCTGCTATGGACGGGGAGGAACCCAGCCCACCGTCACGGACGCCAACCTGTTCCTGGGAAGAATCGATCCGGATTATTTCCTGGGAGGGAATCTGACTCTCGACACCGGAGCGGCCGAGCAGGCGCTCCGGGCCCTGGGCGGAAAACTGGACCTGGACGAGGAACGGCTGGCCCTGGGCATCATCGAGGTCATCAACGCCAAGATGTCGCAGGCTATCCGCACCCTCACCGTGGAAAGAGGAATAGAACCTCGCGAGTTCAGCCTGGTGGCATTCGGAGGGGCCGGACCCATGCATGCCGTGGCCCTGGCCGGGGAACTGGGAATCGAAGAGGTGATCGTGCCTCCCGATCCCGGAGGATTCTCCGCCTGGGGAATGCTCCAGTCAGCCGTGCGCCAAGACTTCAGCCAAGCGTACTTTCGAGACTTCTCGGCATTGGACCACTCCGAACTGGAACATAGATTTTCCCAACTGGAAGAGCAGGCCCACTCCAGTTTGCGGTCCGAAGGCGTACCACCCGATGAGATCACCCTGATTCAGCGCCTGGACATGCGCTACCAGGGACAGGAGCACACTCTGACCGTCACTTCGGGCGGAGCTATCTCAGCCGCGGGCGGCGACCTGCAAGCGCTGCGGGCGGCATTCGAAGACATCTACCGCGCCCGGTACGGCCATTCCAACCCCCAGGCGCCGCTTGAGACTGTGAACCTGCGACTCACCGCTTTGGGTGATGTGGGTCGCCCGCTGCTGGCGGGTGACTACCGGCCCGAGCGGGCATCGGAGTCGCCCTCCAAGATCAGCCCGGTCATGTTCGGCGGCGGAGCCCAACCCACCGCCCGGTACAACCGGGATCTTCTGCCGACCGACTGCTCCATCGAGGGGCCGGCCATCGTGGAAGAAACGACCGCCACCACCGTCATCCCACCCCGGGGATGGGCAACCGTCGACCAATACGGTTGTCTTATCATCAAAGCGCCCTCTCTGTGAAACCCGACCCCATCACCATCGAAATCCTCCGCAACGCCTTCATAATGGCGGCCGAGGAGATGAACGCCGCCCTGATCCGCTCGGCCTACACCCCGGTGATCTACGAATCCAAGGACTGCGCGGTGGCGCTGGTTGACAGCCGACATCGGGTGCTCGGACAGTCTTCGGGAGTCCCCCTGTTCCTGGGAAACCTAGAGGCCTGCACCCTGGCCACCGAAGAGATGTTCGGCAGGTCGGTGTGGCGCAAAGGCGACATCTGGATCATGAACGACCCGTACCTCACCGGCACCCACATGCATGACGTCACCATTTTCGCTCCCATCTTCTATCAGGACGACCTGGCGGGTTTTGCCGCTTCCCGGGCTCATTGGCTGGACATCGGCGCCAAGGATCCGGGTGTGCCGATGGACTCCACCGAAGTGTTCCAGGAGGGCGTGCGCTTCCCGCCCACCCAGGTGGTGAGAGAGGGCAAACCGGTGCAGGACATCTGGGACATCGTCAAGAGCAACGTGCGATTTCCCAGATCGGCCGTGGGCGACATGCAGGCCCAATTTGCGGTGGCGGCCATCGGAGAGCACCGACTGGGGGCGCTGTTCGACCGGTACGGGAGGGAAACGGTGGAAGCCGCCGCCGAGGCGATATTCGACCAGAGCGAACGGTTGGACAGAGAAGCCATCTCGGCCATCCCCGACGGCGTCTACACGGCCCGGGGGTTCCTGGACTCCGACGGGGTGGGAGACGAACCCGTCCGGATCGGGGTGCGGATCACCGTCGAAGGGGATCGTTTGATCTTTGATCTCACCGAAACCGACGGGCCGGGGCGGGGGCCGATCAACTGCGGAGCGGTGCAGACGCTGTCCGCCTGCCGCCTGGCGTTCAAATACCTGTTCAACTCCCATCAACCCGTCAACGGAGGGACCTTCCGGCCCTTGGAGGTTCTGACCCGCCCCGGGTCGATTCTGGGAGCGCGTCCACCGGCGGCCTGTCAGTTCTACTTCACTCCCCTGGGTCTGATGATCGACTTGATCTGTCAGGCGCTGTCCCCGGTGCTGGCCGACACCGTTCCCGCCGCCCACTACGGGGATGGGATGGTTTTTCAATTCACCGGCATCAATCCCCTTACCGATGACTTGTTCCTGGACAACGAACCACACGTGGGAGGTTGGGGGGCGTCCCAGGGCCGAGATGGTGAGGACGGGATGATCTGGACGCTTTCGGGCAATTTCCATGACATGCCCATCGAGGTTTTCGAATCCAAGTTCCCCGCCCGGATCACCGAATACGGTTACCGCCGGGACTCCGGCGGAGCGGGCCGCTGGCGGGGAGGCAACGGCATCATCCGCGAATACCAGATGACCACCGACACCGAACTGAGCCTGTGGTTCGAACGGTCGGGCAATCCGGCCTGGGGGTTGTTCGGCGGCCAGGACGGAGCGCCGCCCAAGGTGCTCATCAATCCCGGCGCCCCCGACGAGATCCATCGTCTCAAGACCAATCGCATGCCCCTTCGGACCGGAGACCGGGTAAGGTGCTACACCGGCGGAGGAGGCGGCTACGGAGATCCCCGGGAACGGGACCCCCGGGCAGTCTCGGCCGACGTGGCAAACGGTCACATTTCCGAGGAATACGCCCGCCGACACCACGGCTGGAAATCGGAGTAGTACCCGGCGGGGAACTACCCCGGCGGACTACGATTTGACAACAATGCGGATCCGCCAACACCTCCCCAAATGGCCCTCCACTGCGTAAAGTACCTGCTTTGAGATGAGTGCTCTCTCGACGACCAATGGCGAAACGGCCAGGGAGATGCTCAAAAGGGCGTTGGTGGCCAAAGGGACCGCCGACTGGAATGGTCGACAAGAGCCGGAATATCGGGAGTTTGCCTGCCGAAACTACGTCCACACGGCAGAGTTGGCTCTGAAAGCGGTTTATGTGAAACACGAACAGCCTTTCGAACGCACCCCTAACATCGCGGAACTCTATGAAAGCTGCCCGGAACCCTCGCGTCCGGACGGAGGCTTCGACAGCGCCGTTCTGCAAGACTTCTCTGTCTGGTACCCGGGGCCCTACTTCATTGAACGCCACGCCAACCGGCAGGACCTCAACAACTGTCAGGAAATGGCGGGCCAACTTGTCGAGTGGGCGAGACGGATCCTTCACGACCAGTAACGGACGGGACTTCAAAACCCGAGGGCGCCGCTGCCACTATCCAGATTTCGGATCCCAACCGGACATCACCGCGGACTACGATTCCTGAGCAACGTGGACACTCTGGTCTCACCGCCGCAAGTGCCCCGATCGGGGAACAACATGTACCGGGCACAAAGGTCGGCGATCCTCAAGGGTGAACCCCCGCCCTACCCGGGACTTCCTCGTGACTGGGTGGATCAGGCGTTGGAAGCGGTGCTCCTTTACGAACCGGACAAGGTGTTCTTGTTCGGATCGGTGTTCCGAGGGGAGGACACCGTCCACTCCGACATTGATCTGCTGGTGGCGATCGATCGGGTCCCTCTCGAACAGTGGATGAAGTGGGAGGTGGCCATCAAGGTCACGGCCTGGGACTACTGTCCCTATCCGGTTAATCCGTTCCTGACCGATCTGGAAGATCTGGTGCGCCGTCGGCACATAATCATCAGTCCCTGCAAGTGGGCCCAGGACGAAGGCCATCTGATCTACGAAAACCAAAGTCTTCGATGAGTGCCCTTCCTGCCTCCAACGGGGAAACAGCCCGGGAAATGCTGAGACGAGCCAAGGTAGCTCATTGGGGAGCGGATGCCCACCACCGCCAAGGGCGGGAACACTGGGAATTCGCGTGCCGAGATTATGTGCATGCCGCGGAACTTGCCCTGAAGGCGGTATATGTGAAACACGAACAGTCCTTCGAACGCACCCATGACATCGGGGATCTCTACCAAAACTGCCCCGACCCCAGCCGGTCTGCCGTACTGGGTTTGGCAGATGCCGCCTTGCGGACCTTTTCTTCCTGGTACCTGTCTCCCTACTCAATCGAACGGCGGGCCACGGAGCAGGACCTGGCCAACTGTCAGGAAATCTCAAGCCGGATCCTCCGGTGGGCGGAGGATGTCGTCTGCGGTAGGTAGCGGTAGCAACGCGACACTGGAACCGGATCGAAAGAATTCTGTACGATATAAATTGCCGTGTCTCAACAAACTCGTCCCGATGCGCCTCGCGGAGGTCGACCGAGGCGTTCTGACGTGTTTCATCGCCTCGCCGTTCAGGTCTCCGAATTGCACGAACGACTGGGCGGATTGCCCACTCCCGACCAGGCCGCCGACATTTGGGAGGACATCTGGTATGAGGAGGCCCATCACTCCACCGCTATCGAAGGCAACACCCTCGTCCTCAAACAGGTGAAGTCCCTATTGCGCGACGGCAAGGCGGTGGGGCACAAAGAACTGCGGGAGTACCTGGAAGTCCAGGGATACGCCCAAGCCGCTTCCTGGGTGTACCGGCAGGCAATCACCCCCACCGGCTTCACCCGACCCGAGAGTCTCCTGACCCTGGCGGAACTGAGAGAGGTCCACTCCCAGGCCATGACCCCGGTGTGGGAGGTCGCTCCCCATCCCGACGCGACCGACCGCGAGAGGCCCGGCAACTTCCGTGAGCATGAGATCCGCCCCTTCCCGGGCGGGATGGCGCCGATCACCTTTCCCCTGGTGCATGCGGAGGTCAACCACTGGATCGACACCGTCAATGCTCTCGACACCGCTCACCCCGGCTTCCCCGAAGAACTCGCCAACATTCACTGCCGATTCGAGCAAATCCACCCCTTCCTGGATGGCAACGGGCGCACGGGGCGGCTGATCCTCAACCTCATTCTGGTGCGGCTTGGTTACCCGCCCATGGTTATCTACAAACGAGACCGCCAAAGGTACCTGACCGCCCTCTCCCGAGCCGACGATGGGGATCCCAGACCCCTCGGTCAGATATTCGCCCGGGCGATTCTCCACAGTTTGAACCGGTTTGTCTTCCCGGCCGTGGCCGGACCGGAGCGCCTGATACCGCTCGCGGCCCTGGCCACCCCCGAACTGGGCGCCACCGCTTTGAGGGCGGCGGCCGGACGAGGCCGTCTCCGGGCGACCCGCGGCCAGGACGGTCTGTGGCGCAGTTCCCGGCGGTGGGTGGAGGAATACCAACAGACCCGCTATCGGCGCCAATAGCCGACCACCGGACCTCCCGCCGGAAACCGGCTACTGTTCGGGCTGGTCTTCGGCGCCCTCGGGGGCTTCCTCCGGCGGGTTGTCCAGGGTTGACTTGACCCACTCCATCAGTCCCTGGATGTCGGTGTTGGGTATCTCGATCTCGATGTCGAGGGGCACTCCGTTTTCGCCGATATCGATACCGTCCGGGGTGGTCCATCGGATGGTGGTCAGTCGGAAGACTCCCTGATTGAACAGATCGATCAGGCTCTGCCCGGTGTTTTTCATGAAGGTGGTCTCACCCATGATCACCCCTCTCCCGGTTTCCGACAGCAGCCCGGCCAGAACTTCGGACGCCGATGCCGAAAAGCCGTTGACCAGCACCACCAGGCGGGTGTCCTCGCCCAGGAGGATCTCGCCTTCCCCGTTAATGTCATAGCTTTCCTCGACGGTGTGGAAAGTCATCACCGGCACATCGCCCACCAAGGCCCCCGCGATGCCCTGCAGAACGTTGACCGATCCCCCGCCATTGTTGCGCAGGTCGAGGATCAAGAGTTCGGCCCCCTGGGCCTCGGCGACCCGTTCCCGGAATTCCTGCACCGCGCCGCCCGGGAAGGCGCCGAAGCTGGTCAGTTCGATGTAGGCGATGGAGTCGGTGGCATGGAAAGCCGCGCTGGTGTAGGGGACGACAATCTCCTGGCGAATGAGGGTCAGCCGGTGTTCGACATCGTGACGAACGATGGTGATGTCCACCGAGGTGTCGATCTCCCCTCGGATGATGCCCGCCGCCTCTCCCAGGGTCATGCCATCCAGGCTTTCGCCGTCCACGGCCACGATGTAATCGCCCCTCTGAATGCCTGCTTTTTCGGCCGGTCCTCCCTCGAACACGGTAAGGATCAGAATCCGGCAGGTGGCCGACAGCGGGGCGCATCCCGGCTGCCAGTTCTCATCCACCGTCACCACCCGCACCCCGATGCCCACATACCGGCCCGCCTCCTTGATCGCCCGCCACTCTTCCGGATCGTGGTAGGCGCTGTTGGGGTCGAGCCCCCCGATAACTGCTCTCACCACCGATTCCACTACCTGGGACAGGGGCGCGTCGGGCACGATGCGAGCCCATGCGCAGGCCGGTTCGAAGAGCGGATCGGGGATCGAACACACAAATTGGGGACGCTTGGGACCTTCCTCCCCCACTTCTGTCATGATCTGCTCGACGGCTTGGGCGATGGGAGCCACCATGTCCTGGGTGGTCACTTCCAGGACATACTCGGTGTCGATGTACTCATGCACGTTGCACAGCAGGAGCCAGGGTCCGGGGTCCTGACAGTTGGAAACCAGGTAGGGAAGGGCCAGCGCCCTCTCCAACAGGATGTCCGCCTCCCGGTGAGTCAGGATGTCCTCGCCACAGAACATGAGCGGCGCCGCCGAGCATCCCAGGGTGATCCCTGCTCCGTACAGTTTTTGAACGGCATCGGCGTAGGTGGCCTCGGCGGGTACATCAGCAAAGGTCACCGGGTCGGCCACAAAGCCGCCGGTCAGAAAGCCCTGGGCCATCCAGGAGGCGAATCTTCCCCGGGATATCGCCTCATCGGGACGGAAGGCGCCATCCGGATATCCCTTCACCACCCCTACCAACGCCAAGGCTTCGATGATCCCCGCCTGATCGCTTCCCTGTCCGACATCCGAAAAGAGGCCCTGCCACCCCTGGTCTCCCAAGTTCAGAGCTTCCGCAATCAGGACCGCAGCCCCACGGGCGGTCAAGGATTGCTCAGATCCGACCTCGGCGGTGGGTTGGACGGCGATGGGTTGGGCATGGGTCTCTTGGGCGCCCACGGGGGCGGTGGCCAGGAGAGTCAGAGCAATCAGCGCGACAAGCAGGCGCCGACGGCTGTTTACAAGGAGGGAGAACATCGAACGTACTTTACCAACGTGAATGAGCCTTTGAACTGACCCGTATCCGACCCTTGAACAACCGCGGCCTATCGGTATGGGTGGCCGATCGCCGCGGCCATGGCCGCTCTTCTCAGGGCGTTGCAATAGCTGAGTTTCACGATGATGAGAGGCTGATTGGCAATCAGGGCGAAAGTGATCACGTCGCCATTGGGGGCGACCGCCATTCCTGCCAGCGCCATGGCGTCATTCAAGGTCCCGGTTTTACCTCTTACCTCTCTCCCATCCGGGGAAGCGGCCCCGGGCGGGGGTGTTCCCGGCGAACAGTTGCGCAGGGTGCCGCTCTCTCCGGCCACCGCCAATCCTTCCACCAGCGTGGACCCCGGCCCAGCCTGCCGCAGCAGGTCCGCCACGGTCCGACAGGTCAATCGGTTGCTGTAGGAAAGACCCGACCCGTCAGCCAATTGCACCCCGGCCGTGGACTCCGGCAGGCCCAGGATCTGCAGCAGCGCCTGGTTGGAGGCCCCGGTCGCCTGGCGCCAGCCCGATCCGTCGCCGGTGAGTCGGCCTATTTCCTTGTAAAGCATCTCGGCGGTGGTGTTGTCGGAGAAGCGCAACATTCGGGTGACGATCCGGCTGGCCGGGGGTGAGTGGATGAGGCTCAAAGACGTGCGCTGATCTTCGGGCGGCGTCACCTTCTTGCCACTGCGGTTGCGGATCACGAATCCCCGCGCCTCCAACAGATCATCGAACACCCGGGCGGTGTGCAGAGCCGGATCCGCGGCTCGAGTGTTGGAACTGGGAGTGGCCCCGTAGCGGGTGTAACCGTCGTTGAGAAGCAATGCCGAGAGGGGGCCGGCCTGGTTGCGGGTCACATAGGATTCCTTCCAAATCGGCTCACCTTCCGCGGTCAGGCGCATGTCGACATAGTGGCGTTCCTGTTCGGGATAGAGGGACTCATCCGCCACCACCGCCCCGTCGATAACCCTGATCCCCAAATCGGTCAGTTCCGAGGCCACGGTGTCGGCCAGTTGGGTGATGTCGGTATAGGCCCTGGGTGAATGAAACCGGCTGACGTAGCGAGGCGTGGAAAGCACCGGGTCTCCCCCGCCCCGAAGGTAGAGATCACCTTCCAGCACTCCGCCTTCCACTCCCGCCGCCGCGTCGTTTTCGATGAATACCTCGGTGGTGAATCGGTAGTCGGGGCCGGCCAGGTCCAAGAACACCGCGGCGGTGGCCACCTTGACCAACGACGCCGGCAGCAGCGGCCGGTCGGCCAGTTCCTCGAAGATCACCCGGTCGTTCAGATAGGCCACCAGGCAGGTGTCGGAAGGCGCCCGTCGATTGTCCACCACCGCTTGGAATGCCGCTGCCAAACGCTTGACGCTCTCTGATAGTTCGGCGGGGGTCGCCGGGGGCACATCGGGGGTGTTCCCAGCCTGGGAGGGACGCACCGCGGTGTGCCCCAGCGCCCTGACGATGAAAGACGCCATCTGCGCCCTGGTGACCAGTTGGTCGGGCGAAAATGCCGTTTCAGAAGTGCCCCGGGTGACGCCCAGAACGTACAGCGCCCCGATTGCCTGTTCGTACGACTCCGCGACGTTTCCCTCCACATCGGCGAACGGATGAGAGGCCGTGACGGTCGTGCCGTCCCGGCGGGTCAGATCCACCCGGCCCGACGGGTCGACGGAGACCCGCAGCGGTGAATCCGAGGTGGTGGTGATGTCCAGCAACCTGATCAGGAACAGTGCCATGTCGGCCCGGTTCACCGGAGCGTCGGGCAAGAAGGAAGACGGCTCGATCCCCGGCATTATGCCGAGGGCTACCGCGGCCATTACTCCCTGCACCTCGGCGGCGTTGAGTTTCCCCAGATCGGAAAAGGCCGGGGACGGATCCGGAAGTTCGATCCCGGCCTTGTGGACTGCGCGGGACATGAACAGAGCCATCTGCCACCGGGGCACCGTCTGGGATGGAGCAAAAGAGCTTCCGTCGCCCACACCGATGGTTATCCCGTGATGAGCTATGCAGCCGATGTCAGCCGCATGCACATCGGCCATCCCCACGTCGGAGAACCGGCGATCCGCCCACTGAGCAGATGTCGCCGGGTCGGGGCAGGCGGGATTGCCCGCCGGAGTCGGGTCCTCCTCGGCTGCGGCCGCCTCCGGGGGAGAAAGCACCAGCATGCCGGTGATTTGCAGTACGACCAAACACCGGACAAATCGGGTTCTGAAGATCAGCCGCTTATGGGATTTCACGAAACGGCGATCACACGTACCAGCATCAAACCGGTAGGGAATTCTAAATCGTCGGCCTGAATACTGAAAAGACCGAGATGTAGGCGGCCTTGAAAGGGTTGTCCGGCAGTGACCTACTCTCCCGGGGTTTTGCAACCCAAGTACCATCGGCGCTGTCAGGTTTCACTTCCGTGTTCGGAATGGGAACGGGTGGTTCCCCAACGCTATCGCCACCGGACAACCAAACTCAAAACAAGCGAATCATCCAGGATTCCCTGTCCAAGCCCTCGGCCTATTAGTACCGGTCGGCTCAACACATTGCTGCGCTTACACCTCCGGCCTATCAACCTGGTGTTCTGCCAGGGGCCTTACCGGATTAAATCCGTGGGAGACCTCATCTTGGGGTGGGCTTCGCACTTAGATGCCTTCAGCGCTTATCCCGTCCGTACGTAGCTAACCAGCCGTGCTCTTGGCAGAACAACTGGCACACCAGAGGTACGTCCATCCCGGTCCTCTCGTACTAGGGACAGATCCCCTCAAGTCTCCTGCGCCTGCGGCGGATAGGGACCGAACTGTCTCACGACGTTCTAAACCCAGCTCGCGTGCCGCTTTAACGGGCGAACAGCCCGACCCTTGGGACCTGCTCCAGCCCCAGGATGCGACGAGCCGACATCGAGGTGCCAAACCACGCCGTCGATATGGACTCTTGGGCGTGATTAGCCTGTTATCCCCGGAGTACCTTTTAGCCGATGAGCCATGGCGCACCCACGTGCCACCATGGGATCACTAAGCCCGACTTTCGTCCCTGTTTGACTTGTAGGTCTCACAGTCAAGCTCCCTTGTGCCTTTACACTCGTCGTCTGATTGCCGACCAGACTGAGGGAACCTTTGGGCGCCTCCGTTACTCTTTAGGAGGCCACCGCCCCAGTGAAACTGACCGCCAGACACTGTTCCCGATCCGGATAACGGACCCGGGTTAGAAGCCCGTCGTACAAAGGGTGGTATTCCAAGGTTGACTCCACGGAGGCTTGCGCCTCCGCTTCCTAGTCTCCCACCTATCCTGCACATTACACGCCAGACTTCAATGCCAAGCTACAGTAAAGGTTCCGGGGTCTTACCGTCCTGCCGCAGGTAGTGAGCATCTTTACTCACATTGCAATTTCGCCGAGTCCCTGGTTGAGACAGTGCCCAAATCGTTGCGCCATTCGTGCAGGTCGGAACTTACCCGACAAGGAATTTCGCTCGGATGATCCCACCTGTTTCCAAGCGGGCCGGACTTTACCTTGATTGACCTCGATTCATCTGACCGGCGATCTGGCGTATCCGATCAACGCCATCGGTGGTCAGATGCTCCCCCGCTTCCATCATCAGCAGAATGCGTCGGAACTTTTCGAACGCAATCCGCTTTCTGGTTTTCAGCGGGTGCTTGACAAAGAACGGAACGATGCTACGGAGCAAATGCTCCACGCTGCGCACACGATAGGCCATCCGGTCGCCGTGGTTCTTGCGTACCACGCCGCACCCGAAATGGCTTTTCATTGCATGCAGCACCTGCACATCGCGTTCGTGCTGTACAACGGTGAACTCAGGTAGAACCTGAAAGCCGGTCTTCATGTCGGAATGTGGATTTATCCCGACGTGAAAGCAACCTTCACCGTCCACGAATCCTGTTATCCATTGACTGTCAAGCTTCATCGATCAATCCTGAACGTCAAGTCTCTGAGGGTTTCCATTACAGATTGGACCTTCCCTGCGGATTGTCCCCATGTCAGCCGGATTTTTACTGCCCGCCAATTGACGGACGAGTACCGGACTGCTGTACGAGGAGTTTCCCGCATATGGTTCAGTTTTACTAAGGCTGCGATTCAACCTTAGGACCGTTATAGTTACGGCCGCCGTTTACCGGGGCTTCAATTCAGAGCTTCGCCCGAGGGCTAACACCTCCTCTTAACCTTCCGGCACCGGGCAGGCGTCACAGCGTATACGTCGTCTTACGACTTTGCACGCTGCTGTGCTTTTAGTAAGCAGTCGTTTGGGCCTGGTCACTGCGGCCCCCTCAAGCTTCGGAGGCGAACTCCTACACTTTACCGGGGCGCTCCTTCTCCCGAGGTTACGGAGCTAATTTGCCGAATTCCTTAACCAGGGTTAACTCGCTCGCCTTGGTATTCTCTACCTGTCCACCTGTGTCGGTTTGGGGTACGGGCGCCCTGTGAGCTCGCTAGAGGTTTTTCTCGGTGGCATGGGCGTTCAGCGGCTTCTCCTAAAATCGGATCGGCGTCACGCCTCGGGCTTTTTGGCGGCCCGGATTTACCTGGGCCACACCCTACACGTTTACCCCGGGAACAACCAACGCCCGGGTCCGCTTACCCTTCCACGTCACCCCATTGCTGACCTCCATCGGTCTGGGTCGATCACATCCGAAGATGTGGTCTTAGCAAGACCAACTTTGGTCGGGCGCGCACAGAGCGGTACGGGAATATCAACCCGTTGTCCATCGACTACGCCTTGCGGCCTCGCCTTAGGTCCCGACTAACCCTGGGCGGACGAACCTTCCCCAGGAAACCTTGGACATTCGGCGGAAGAGATTCTCACTCTTCTTTCGCTACTCATACCGGCATTCTCACTCGTGCCGTCTCCACGCCTCCTCACGGCGACGCTTCTCTGTCGACACGACGCTCCCCTACCGATCCCGCCCCAACGGACGGAATCTCGCAGCTTCGGTGCTGAGCTTTAGCCCCGTTACATTTTCCGCGCAGCGCCACTAGACCAGTGAGCTGTTACGCATTCTTTAAAGGATGGCTGCTTCTAAGCCAACCTCCTGGCTGTTTGTGCAACTCCACATCGTTTCCCACTTAGCTCAGACTTAGGGACCTTAGCTGGCGATCTGGGCTGTTTCCCTTGCGTCCACGAAGCTCATCCCACGTAGACTGACTGCCGCGCTCTCACGCAATGAGATTCGGAGTTTGACTGAAGTTGGCAGGCTTGTGGGCCCCCTAGTTCAATCAGTGCTCTACCCCCATTGCGAAACGCGCAACGCTAGCCCTAAAGCTATTTCGGGGAGAACCAGCTATCACCGGGCTTGATTGGCCTTTCACCCCTATCCACAGGTCATCCCCCAAGTTTTCAACCTTGGTGGGTTCGGGCCTCCACGAAGTCTTACCTTCGCTTCACCCTGCCCATGGATAGCTCGCCCGGATTCGGGTCTAGGGCATGCGACTGGGTCGCCCTGTTCAGACTCGCTTTCGCTTCGGCTCCGGTACAACTACCTTAACCTTGCCACATACCGCTAACTCGCCGGCTCATTCTTCAAAAGGCAGGCGGTCAGAGTCCTTGACGGACTCCTCCCACTGCTTGTAGGTCAACGGTTTCAGGTACTATTTCACTCCCCTCACCGGGGTGCTTTTCACCTTTCCCTCACGGTACTAGTTCGCTATCGGTCGCCAGGAAGTAATTAGCCTTACGAGGTGGTTCTCGCAGATTCACACGGAATATCCTCCGTGATACTTGGGATAACCGCTCAGAGGGCGGACGACCTTCGCCTACGGGGCTGTTACCGTCTGCGGCCCGGCTTTCCATCCGGGTTCGGCTGATCGCCGCCTTTGTAACTCTGTGACGGTACCGACGCACCGCCCAGCGGGTCCCACAACCCCCCCACAGCAACGCCGTCGGGCTTTATACACTGCGGAGGTTTGGGCTGATCCCGTTTCGCTCGCCGCTACTGGGGGATTCGCTATTGCTTTCTCTTCCTCGGAGTACTTAGATGTTTCAGTTCCGCCGGTTCCCTCTACCGGTCCTATGTGTTCAGACCGGAGTGACTGGGCATGACCCCAGCCAGGTTTCCCCATTCGGACATCCCCGGGTCGAAGCTTGCTTGACAGCTCGCCGGGGCTTATCGCAGCCTGCCACGTCCTTCGTCGGCTCCTGGCGCCAAGGCATCCACCGTTGACCCTTGGTAGCTTGGACAGAGAATCCAAGACAATTCGCTTGTTTTGAAACTTTCAAGGTGCCGGTGAAGGTGGCCTCACGCTTTATGGAAGCGTCGGACTCCTTCACGACTGAATAGTGCGCCCGAGCCACTTTGCAGTGGCCCGAGTAACCGGTGACCAAGTGAGAGCAATATGCTCCTTAGAAAGGAGGTGATCCAGCCGCACGTTCCCGTACGGCTACCTTGTTACGACTTCGTCCCAATCACCGACCCCACCTTCGGCAGTTCCTTCCCTTGCGGGTTAGGCCACTGACTTCGGGCGTTGCCGACTTTCGTGACGTGACGGGCGGTGTGTACAATCCCCGAGAACGTATTCACCGCGGCTTTGCTGATCCGCGATTACTAGCGACTCCGGCTTCATGGAGTCGAGTTGCAGACTCCAATCCGAACTGGGGCCGGCTTTAAGGGATTCGCTCACCCTCGCGGGGTCGCTGCCCGTTGTACCGGCCATTGTAGCATGCGTGCAGCCCTAGGTGTAAGGGGCATGCTGACTTGACGTCATCCTCACCTTCCTCCGAGTTGTCCCCGGCGGTCTCCTATGAGTCCCCGGCATTACCCGCTGGCAACATAGGACGAGGGTTGCGCTCGTTGCGGGACTTAACCCAACATCTCACGACACGAGCTGACGACAGCCATGCACCACCTGTTATGGACGCTCCCGCACACCATGTTTCCATGGCTTTTCCCATAATGTCAAACCTAGGTAAGGTTCTTCGGGTTGCATCGAATTAAGCCGCATGCTCCGCCGCTTGTGCGGGGACCCGTCAATTCCTTTGAGTTTTAGCCTTGCGGCCGTACTCCCCAGGCGGGGCACTTAATGCGTTAGCGTCGGCACAGCAGCCCTTGGTCAGGCCACCACGCCTAGTGCCCAACGTTTACAGCGTGGACTACCAGGGTATCTAATCCTGTTTGCTACCCACGCTTTCGCTCCTCAGCGTCAGTACAGGCCCAGAGAGCCGCCTTCGCTAAATGGTATTCCTCCCGATATCTGCGCATTCCACCGCTACACCGGGAATTCTACTCTCCTCTACCTGACTCTAGCCACGGCAGTATCGACCGCAGTTCCGGAGTTGAGCTCCGGGATTTCACGATCGACTTACCGAGCCGCCTACGAGCCCTTTACGCCCAATGATTCCGGACAACGCTCGCCCCCTACGTCTTACCGCGGCTGCTGGCACGTAGTTGGCCGGGGCTTCTTTTGGAGGTACCGTCAATTTCTTCCCTCCTGAAAGGGGTTTACAACCCGAAGGCCTTCATCCCCCACGCGGCGTCGCTGCGTCAGGCTTTCGCCCATTGCGCAATATTCCCTGCTGCTGCCTCCCGTAGGAGTCTGGGCCGTGTCTCAGTCCCAGTGTGGCTGATCGTCCTCTCAGACCAGCTACCCGTCGTCGCCTTGGTGAGCCGTTACCTCACCAACTAGCTGATAGGCCGTGAGCCCATCCTGAAGCACTAAAGCGTTTTCTCACATACCATGCGGTATTGGGAGTGTATCCGGCATTACTCCGGGTTTCCCCGGGCTATTCCGATCTTCAGGGCAGGTTGCTCACGTGTTACTCACCCGTTCGCCGCTCCGTCGCACCGTAGTGCGCGTCGCTCGACTTGCATGCATTAGGCACGCCGCCAGCGTTCGTCCTGAGCCAGGATCAAACTCTCCAACGAACACTATTGGGAGCGGGTCGCCCCGCTCGGTTGGTGTCAATTATTTGAGTTCGCATCCTTAGTTAGGGTCCCGGACCACCGAGGTGGCCCGAGCTCTGTGGATGCCACCGACCCGCTCCGTGGACTCGAAAGTCCCGAGACCGGATCGGCGCATACCGGCTTTTGGCACACTATTCAGTTGTCAAGAAGCCCGTGGGCTCTCCCGACAGATGCCGGGCCTACGTATGCTAAACACCCTCTGTGTGGGAATCCAAATCATTTCGGAGGAACACCCCCCGGCGCTTGCCCACCATCAAGGTTTTTTTTGCCAACCTCTCCCGGCCGACCTCGTATTGACGGACCGGTTCGCCCTCGACCCTCACCGCCCCGGCGTCGATCAGTCGGCGGGCCTGGCTGGCGGAAGGGGCCAGTTCGGCCGACCGGAGCAGCCCGGGCAGGTACACCGGGTCGGTGGCCGGCAGGGCAAACGGGGGCATATCCCGGGGAATCTCCCGATACTTGAACCGTCGGTCGAACTCGGCCTCGGCCCGCTGTGCCTCTTCCTCTCCCCGGTAGAGGGCCACGATCCGCTTGGCCAGCATCCGCTTGGCCTTCCCCGGATGAAGGGTTTCCCGGGCGATCCCCGCGGTCAGTTCATCCACCTCTTCGCAAGGCAGATCGGCGGCCAGTCGAAACCACTCCCCCAGCAGTTCATCGGGGATGGACATGGTTTTCCCGAACATTTCGGACGCCGGTTCGTTCACTCCGATGTAGTTGCCCAGCGATTGGGACATCTTTTTGCGGCCGTCGGTGCCGGTGAGAAGCGGCATGGTCAGCGCCACCTGGGGTTCCTGTCCGTAGCGGGTTTGGATGATTCGACCCATCATCAAGTTCCACAGTTGATCCGAGCCGCCCAGTTCGATGTCGGCCTCCACCGCCACCGAGTCGTAACCCTGCAGCAACGGATACAGAAATTCCAGGATCGAGATCGGGGTCCCATCCGTGTAGCGCTTGGCGAAGTCGGAACGCTCCAGCATCTGCGCCACCGTGACCGTGGAGGTGAGTTCCAGGATCTCGGTCATGTCCAGGGATTCGAGCCATTCGGAGTTCCAGCGGATCTCCAGCGGTTGCGGGAGCAGGACGCGGCGGAACTGGTCCAGGAGAGGCTCGGCAAATGCCCGGACTTCATCGGCGGTCAGGCGGCGGCGGGTCTCGCTCTTTCCGCTCGGGTCCCCCACCCGGGCTGTGAAATCCCCCACAATCAGCACCGCGGTGTGGCCCAACTCCTGAAAGTGTCGGAGTTTGCGCAGCACCACCGCCCATCCCAGGGTGACCATCGGCGCCGTGGGATCGAGACCCAGCTTGACCCGCAGAGGCCGGCCCCTTCCCAACAGCTCGTTCAGTCGATTCGGCGGCAGGATCGTGTCGGCGCCGCGGGAGGCAAGGTCGATGCCGGAGGTGCTCATGAATATCCCAGGAATCTACCTGCGCGAGAGGGGCGGTCATAACGCATCAGGTCGGAAAGCGGGAGAAGGGTCATTGGCGGACCCCTCCCGGAAGTGAATACACATAGCGTTTTGCGGACATTAGCCTTGGTGTATCCGGAGTGGAAAGAGGGGAGAGAATGCTCGTAACCAAAGTGTCGATCGGAAGAGCCGTAATGCCTCCTTTGGGGATGTCATGAGTAACGCAGAACTGATAGTGGCAGGCATTGGATTGCTCCTGACCATCGCCCCGATCGTGTTCCTGGGCGGCAGGTGGGTAGGCGGCGTGAACCAAAGACTGGATCAGCAGGGCGCCCTGCTGGAGCATCATGGCGCTCTGCTGGAGCATCATGGCGCTCTGCTGAGGGAGATCCTCAACGACGTCAAGACCCTTTCGTCGTGTTGCAACAGACACCGTCGCTACCAACAGCCCACTGCAGTTAACCGCGTTGGGTGAACGGGTGGCCGAGGCCGTCGATGCCCGATCTTGGGCCGACCAGATGGCCCACCTCCTCCTTGACAGAGTAAGCGGCATGCGTCCCGACCAGATCCACGAGTTCTGTTTCGATTATGTTTACGATTTCGAACCTGATCCCGGGCTGGCGAAGGGGATTAGCGTGGCTGCCTACGAGAACGGTATCGACAAGACCGCAGTCTTGGACGCTCTGGCAGTGGTTCTCCGGGACGAACTCATCAGCAGAGCGACATGAGGAGGGACATACCCTACCGTTCAGCGCCTGGCCGATCCGTAGCCGCCGGGGTTGCCAAGCGTACTCGTCGCTTCGAGCGCCCCATCTGGGTTCCCAAGAACCAATTCCTCCGGGAGGTAATGGCTCATCAAGCCGACCCCGGACTGGCGGAGGATCTTCGTCTCATCAACGACAAAACCGGTACTTCGGAAATTAGTGGGGAGTGATGGTTGCGAGGAGTTTCCAGTTGGGTTTTCCGGCGTAGAGGAGTGCTCGGATTCGGTAGTTGTCGAAGTTCCGAAAACCGAATGCTGCTCGTTTGATCCGTTTGATCAGGTTGTTCAGTCCCTCGGTGGGTCCGTTCGTCACTTTCGAGTGATGCCAGTTGGTGATCTGGGTGGCCCACCTGCTGATGGTCCGTCCCAGGCGGTTCACCTCTGGAGGGAGTGACCGGTCCTGCAGATCCGAGGCCAGCTGCTGGGTGAACTCCCAAGCCAGTTGTGGGTCTCCGATCTGGTAGATGTCCCGGACGCTTTCCTTAGCCGACCAGGCATCCCGTACCTCTCCGTAGGGGTCACCAGCCCGTAACAAGCCCCGGAGGCGGGATTCGCCGTGGCTGTCGATCCTTTCATGGGCCATTATCAAAAGCCGTCGTATGCGATACAGCGGGTCGCGTTTGCGTCCCCGGTGTCCCAGTGTCTCGTTCTGCACCCGGCATCGGACCTGATCGACGGTGCGGTTAGCCAACCTGATGACATGAAACGGGTCAGCCACCTGAAAGGCGTGGGGCAACACCTGGTCGTAGGCCACCTGATAAGGGCCGGACAAGTCCAACACCGCCCACTTGATCGCCTCACGCCACCCCTCTGGTTGGTTCCGGAACCAACCAGCCGCGCTTTTTACGGTTCTACCAGGCACTATGTCCAACAACTGACACCCACCGACATCCACCACCGACGTGCACCACTGCTTGGTACGCCACCGGCCCTTCTTCCAGAACAGGGTCTCGTCCACTCCCACCGCCTCCACCCGCCCGAACCGGGCGGTGTCGGCTTCCAACAGCGACTTTCCCCATCGGACGGTCTCCTGGTTCACCGTATGCCAATCACACCCCAACTCGGCGGCCACCTCCGACACAGTACGCCCCAAACGGCCCACCTGATAAGTGACCCACCGCCCCGCCCGAGACGTCAACAAAGCCCGCTCCGGCGCCACCGACTCGTCCTGTTCCACAAACGACCCCACGCCGCATTCCCCATCAGGACACATCCAACGACGTTTCCGCCACCGCAACCGCACCGGCCGCCCAAACGCCGGCAAATCCACCAACCCCACCGTCCGATAGCCCTTCGACCACACCCCACCACCGCACTCATCGCATACTGGACGAAAAGCGCCCGATCTGATCGTCACCCTCAACCGGTCACCCGAAAGCTCCTCCACCCCTACCAAGTCCACGTCACCCAACCCGACCAACACCTCACACATACGCCTACCATCAGTCTCCACAGGGTCCTCCTTTCAGATGCGACTGCTTTCAGCACCCGATTATGGAGGACCCTCCCCCACAATCAATGGATTCCCCACTCCCCACTAATTTCCGAAGATCCACAAAACCACTGACGACCTCCCATTGCGGTAAGTCTGGGCATTGCCCACCCCTCGCTGTTGAACAGGTAGCGAGCCCGGGCAGCCAGATGGCCGTGGAACTTGGTCCTCGTTGTATGGGCCTTGATCGCGTCTTGTCAAATTGTATAATGATGCGTTAATATTCTGTATATTTAGGTTCGAGGTCAAACTCGGCGGGGCCGATGCAATCGAGACGTCGGCTCGTTCGTTGCTTCGTGTGGCCCGCAACCTGCCTGACAGCCCCACCGGTCACCAGCCTACGCTCGTGGTTGTCACAGCTATCGGATATGGCTATAACCGTAGCGATGGCGTGCGGGTAGCGCCCGTAACCGCGCTAGTGCCCTGAGGCGGGCATTCTGATCACTTTTGCATTTCCCACGTGGGCATAACGGCCGGGGGTGCAGGTCAGGATGATGATCTGACACTCTTTGCCGGCAACCCCGATGGCGGCCCCCATTCGGGACAGACGATCGGGATCGCTCCATCCCAAGGCGTCGTCGATGATCACGGGGGCGCCCCCGCCGTCGGGGCTTACTATCGCGGCGCAGGCTAGGCGGCTCAAGAGCCCCAATTGTTCCAGCGCCCCGGCGCTCAACTGGTTGATGTCCAAGGTGGCGCCATCCATCGTCCGCCGGACCACCTCCAGGTCATCCCCAAGCTCTACCTTGAAGCTGGGACCGAACACAATACGACCAAAATTCTCGATTCGTTCGGTCAGAGGGGCGTGATAGCGCAGTCGGCTCTCCTGGCGTCGTTCCCCGAACGTGGCGTGGAGAAGCTCCGCGGCCCTGGCGCGTCCTTCCAGGCGTTCCCTTTGGCGCTTCACCAGTAGCATTTGACGTTCTGCTTCCCCGAACCGGGTGTAAAGGCCCTCTTCGCCGCGCAGCCTCAGGCCGGCCCGCAGTTTGTTTTCTTCTTCCCTGATGTCCGCCAACTGTGCGACGGCCCTCCGACCGGCGGCCCGGGCGTTTTCCAGCCGGATCTTGATGGAGTCGGGATCGGCGGCGCTCAGGTCCTTTTGGGAGCGGGCGAGTGCCTCAAAGGCTTCATCCACCCGGCGCTGAGCCGATGAAAGGTCCTCTTCCATCTGGGAGTCCGAGCGTTCCTCCCTGGCCAACGTGAGGCGACGTTCGTCCTCCGCCAAAGCGTTACGGGCATTTTCGATCCGCCCTTCCAGGGTGGCTTTGCGCAGGTCCTGTTCCTTGCGAGTCCGGGCAGCCGATTCTGCCTCGGCCGACTGCATGCGGTACCGGCTTCGGCGTTCACTCACCAGTTCTTTCATCTCAGCAGAGATTTGCTTGGCTTCTTCGTAAGTGGCAGGCAGGGGTGGATGGGAAGGCCGCTCGGCGGTGTAGCGTTCAACCCTTTGGCGGATTCCCTCGATTTTTTGTTGCATCAGTTCGGGGGTGAGGTCGCGAAGGTCGCTTTTGATATTGGCGATTGCCTGCTCGCGGTTTCGTTCGGCGTCATCCCGGTTCGCCACCGCCCGGCGCGCCTCGACAAGATCGGCCACCCCGCCGGAGTTGCACAAGTTGTGGAATTCATCCCGGGCCCGGTTCAACTCGGTCACGAGATTCCTGGATTCGGTCCCGGCCCGTATCTGCAATTCCACCACGCCGGGAACCGAGAATTCCATCTCCTGCGCCACGATCAGGTTGATCCGGTCGCCGCCTGAAAATGTGGCCTCGGCGCCATCGATGCGCAGAGTGATTTCGGACAGGGCGTTTCCCTCCAGCCGCACCCCGGCATTCTGGAGAGCGGCCTCGGCCCGCACAACACCAAGGTGGGCCTCTTCAATCCGGGCGAGCAGATCATCGTCGATCCTCACCGACTCGAGAAAGGACTCCGCATCTCTGAGCGTTTTCTGGGCGGTGGTGGCTCTCTGCCGACGCTCGCTGAGTTGTTCGTAGTCGATCAACGAGCGGTGATGCTCATGATCTCCACGGGCCACCCGATGGTCGGCTTCGGCGGCGCGCAACGCTTCCTGGGCCTCTTGCAGAGCGGATTGGGCTTTCTCGTTGTGCTCAATGGCCGCCTCGACCACCGGGGCGGCCTGCCGAGCCTTTTCTTCCAGTTCGGCAACCTCGGCTCTTCGAGAGTCGCGGGCAGCGACCAAATCACCGCGGCGGCGCTGCTCACTGACAATGCGGTCCCGATCGGCCTTGGCCTCCCGGTGGGCGCTGTCGAGCAGTTCAACCTTCCCGCGTAGGCGTTCAGCCTCGGCATGGCGTGTCTCCAACTCCCCGACCTCTCGATCACACTCCTCACGGATAGCTGACCAGCGCGCCCCTTCTGCCCGCAGTTCATCGACCCGGGCGGCGTCCCGTTCGATTTCCCGCAGTTGACCTTCCAGGTCGGCAACCTTTTCCCGGGCGTCCTCGACCTTCTGCCTCAACTCGTTCCGCTCCTGTTTCACCCGGCCGGTGGCGGTCCAATACTTTTCACGTTCGTCGCAGATGCGTCTCCACAGGCTGTCCTCTCCATCGGCCATGGCATCGCCGCCCACCGCCACATCCAATGCATCCACCAGCGAACGAACATTGAAGGAAGGCACTATTGCACCCTGATGTTGGGCGCCGGTCCGCTGTTCGACTCTCAGGGCGCGCCACAGGTCCTGATCGAGCCTCTCATCAAGGATCCCCCTCACCCGCTCATGGGCCTCCCGGCCGGTGAGCTGTTCATGAAGCGGCGCGGTGATCGTGAGAGTGGTCTCGGGACGTCTCAGCCACCGCTTCCGATAGACAAACCGGTAAACACCGGCGGCCACTTCGATTTCCACTTCGGGGACCTCGTCGCGGTGCACCGGCTTGATGTCCCGAATCCGCTTGGCGCGGGATGAATCCAACGTTTCGAGAATCAGGTCAACAGCCTCAGGAATGGAGGTCTTACCTCTTTCGTTGGCGCCCTCGATGATCGTCACACCGTCCCGGGGAAATTCCACAGTGCTGTCGATGACACCGCGATAATTCTGAAGTTGCACCCGGCGGATTCTCATCGGCTCTCCCCGATCAGTCGCCGCAGCAACACCAGAGCATCACGAGCGACCCCGGGTTCTTCCCCCTCATCGACCAATTCCCTGAGGTCCCGCACGGCTTGTCGGGCAAAGCCGGAAACGCCGAAATCCTCCAGGTCGGCTTCATCGGGCGATGCCACCAACTCCTGATCAATGACATCGAGAGCGGCCAGAGGGCCGGAATGGTCCTCGAACAAACCGGCGAGCCGAGCCTGCTGTTTGAGAGAAACACGACCGCTCACCGACATCCTGACCACGGTCCGCTCTTTGGGCCGCAGGTCGGAGAACCAGTGCTCAAGATCATCCAGATCAGTGTCCAATGTGATTTCCCGTTCTTCTTTCAAGAAATTCCAGGCCCCTACCGATCGCCCTTCCACGTTGATCCAGTCCGAACCCACGGTGACCACCAGAACGTGCCCGGGATCGACCTCCCTGAAACTGGTCGGCTCCGGCGCCCCCGAATACCAGACCCGGCCGCTCGAACCCGCATCGGTCTTGGAGTGACGGTCGCCCATGGCCACGTAGTGAATCAATCCCGCCCCGAGCTTGTCCTCAAGTTCGGAGAGCGCCACCCGAGCCGGATCATGGTGACTGTGAGTGAACCAGTCCAATTGACCATGACCTGCCACGATCCGAACACCCTCGGTGGGGCCGAGTCCACTGCAAGCCTGGTTGGTCAGGTCGGACCGGGGATCCTTGCTCCGCCACGGGGCGGCAATCAGTTCCGTTCCCGGCGCCAACTCCACCAGGTCGGAACCATCGAGCACCACCACGTTCGGGGGGCGCTTGGCGGTGAAGGTCGGAGATCGGTAAACCGAGGAGGCGTCCAGCGGGTCATGGTTGCCGGGCAACAGGTAAAAGGTAAGTTGCGGTGTCTCGGCCATCGCCTCAAGCGCTCGGACAACTATCTCCCTTTCCACCTGGTTCGACTCGAACACGTCACCGCACACCAGCACGAACCCGCACCTTTCCTCCACGGCCAACGCGCCGATCCGGCGGATGACATCGATACGGGCCTGACTGAAGCGCGCCTGCGCTTCTCCCTCCAAGAAATAACGGGTCATCCCCAGTTGCCAATCGGCGGTGTGAAGGAACCTGACCACTGACAGCAATGGTACCTATCGGACCCATACCCGCCGGGTCGGGGGAGGCCGGTGGAAAAGTGAGAGGAAGTGAGAAAGTGAGAGAAAGTGAGAGGGAAAACCTCGTCCATCAGAGGACATCGACCACCGGATGGGCCGCTCACCCAACTACGCGCAGCACTACCGGCGACGGCTCATCAAGGCGGGGTTGATCGGGATGGCCGGGCGGGGAAAGGTGCGATTCCTGCACCACGTCACCCGTCAGTGGTTGTTGTCCCTCGACCATGACATGCCAGGTTGATCCGATTCTTTCGGGGCGGAGGGCGGGACGGTAGCCTTTGGGGGATTATGCCGCACATGATGGACGACTTTCCCCTGCTTCTCTCCACTCTCTACGACCGGGCGGTAAGGCTCTTCCCCAACCAGGAGATAGTGTCGGTGGAGTCCGACCTGTCGGTGGCTCGCACCACATACGGCGAGACCGATGACCGGGTGCGACGCCTGGCCACCGCCCTGGACCGCCAACTCGGTGTTTCCCAGGGCCAGGCCGTCGGTACTTTCGCTTGGAACAATCAGCGTCATCACGAGTTGTACTGGGCCACCGCCAATACCGGGCGCATCTGCCATACGCTCAATATCCGCCTGTTCGCCGATCAACTCATCTACATCATCAATCACGGAGAAGACCGGGTGGTGTTCGTCGATCCCGACCTTGTCCCGCTGTTGGCGCCCATCGTTTCGGATCTGAAAACCGTGGAGGCATTTGTGGTGATGGGCGACAGCGCCGCCGACTGCCAACTTCCCAACGCCATCGCCTACGAGGACCTGATCGCCGACGTCGACCCTCACGGCCCCTGGCCGGAACTGTCGGAACGGTCCCCTCACATGTTCTGCTACACCTCGGGCACCACCGGAGACCCCAAGGGAGTGGCCTACACCCAACGTTCCACCTACATGCATGTCATCTCCAACCTGGCCACCGTGCACATCAGTCCCGCCGACAACGTGATGCCGATCGTTCCCATGTTCCATGCTTCGGCCTGGGGTTATCCGTTCATGGCCACCACCCAGGGCGCCAAGCTCACCTATCCGGGTCCCGATCTGACCGCCCAGGGACTGGTGCCCCTGATCGAATCGGAACGGGTTAGTTTCTCCGCCGGGGTACCCACCGTCATGCTGGGGATGCAGCATTATCTGGAGGCCAACCCCCAGGCTGACATCTCCTCGTTGAAGGCCTTCCTGTGCGGCGGTTCGGCGGTTCCCCGCTCACTGATCGAGTGGTTCCAAACAAACCAGGGCGTGAAGGTGATCCAAGGCTGGGGAATGACCGAAACCAATCCGGTGGCCAGCGTGGCACTGCTCAAACCCCACATGATGGACTGGGACTTCGACCGGCAACTGGATGTCCTGGAAACGGCCGGGCTGCCCACCGCCGGCTTGCAGGTCAAAATTGTGGATGATGACGGCGCCCGGCTTCCCGAGGACGGAGAGGCGTTCGGCGAACTCTTGATCCGCGGCCCGTGGGTGACGGCGGAGTACTACAACGATCCCCGCACTCCCGAGTCCTTTGACAACGGGTGGCTGAAGACCGGGGACGTGTGCAAGATCACCCCCGAGGGGTATGTCCGCATCACCGACCGGGCCAAGGACCTGATCAAATCGGGCGGAGAGTGGATCTCCTCGGTGGACCTGGAGAACCGCCTGATGGCCCATTCCGATGTCGCCGAGGCGGCGGTGGTGGGAGCGCAACACGACAGATGGCAGGAGCGGCCGGTGGCGCTGGTGGTTGCCAGGGAAGGATCAGAGGTCCGCGAATCGGAGTTGCTGGAGTACCTTCGCCCCCATGTGGTGTCGTGGTGGATACCCGACCGGGTCATCTTCATAGACGAGATTCCCAAGACCGGCACCGGCAAGTTCGATAAGAAAGTACTGCGCGACGCCCATTGGAACGTGCTGTCAGAGTGAGATCCGTTGTCAACTCTGGTGCAACTCCATACCACCCTGGGCTGGTGGGTAGCCGGGGCCACGGGCCTGGTGGGACTGTGGGGATTGACTATGGCGATCGCTCGCCGCCCGCCGGGGCGCGCCTTCCACTGGACGGTGGGAGGGGCGATCGGGGCCATGACCGGGCAGGTGCTCCTGGGTCTTTTGGCGCTGAACCTGGCAACCACCCGCACCCCCGGCAGTCAGCACATCTTTTACGGGGTGCTGGTGCTGTTCACCTTTGCGTTCGCCTACATCTACCGTACGACGCTGCGCCGGCGTCCCGCTTTGTACGTCGGTTTGCTCCTGCTGTTCGTGATGGGGCTGGGAATCCGGGGAATCCAGACCTTCGGCGGCTCATTCTGAAAGGGGCGGGAACGTAAGTGTTGCTGGAAGACAAGCGACTGCTGATCACCGGGGTATTGACTTCGGACTCCATCGCCTGGCACGTGGCGCGGACTGCTCAGGAACAAGGCGCCGAGATAGCTTGCACCGGTTTCGGGAGGGGTATGCGGATCACCCAACGGTCGGTCAGGCGACTCCCCGAACCGTGTCCGGTTTACGAACTGGACATCAATGACCCCTCCCACTTGGACGCACTGAGAGAGGAGTTGGATGGTCGCTGGGGAGCTTTGGACGGCGCTCTTCACGCTATAGCGTTCGCTCCGGCCGACGCGCTGGGAGGCAACTTTCTCACCGCCCCCGCCGAGAGCGCCAATATCGCCTTCCAGACTTCCGCCTTCTCCTACAAGGCCCTGGCCGTGGGTCTTCTGCCGCTCTTCCAGGCGGCGGGAGGCGGTTCGCTGGTCACCCTTGATTTCGACAATTCCCAGGCTTGGCCCGCCTACGACTGGATGGGAGTGGCCAAGGCCGCCCTGGAAGCGGTCACCCGGTACCTGGCTCGCGATCTGGGGCCCCATCGGGTTCGGGTCAACGCCGTGTCGGCCGGGCCATTGGGCACGGTGGCGGCCAAATCGATCCCCGGTTTCTCCCTCTTCCAAGAGGTGTGGAACGACCGCGCTCCACTCTTCTGGGACTCCTCCGATCCCGACCCGGTGGCCCGGATGGTATGTCTGCTGCTGTCGGACTGGACTCCTCTCACCACCGGTGAAATCATCCATGTCGACGGAGGTTTCCACGCCGTGGCGGTGGGCCTCCCCGACCAGTCCACAGAATCGGGGAAGGCCGGGAACCGCGGGTGAAAGCGGCGCCCCTCCGGGCGCTGGCCGACGGCGCCTTGCTGGCTCGCTTTTTCGGAGACCAAAAACCCGAGATACTGGCCCTGCACGGCTGGGGCAGAAACGGTTCCGACTTTGCGGCCGCGTTGGAGGGCCGGGCGGGAATGGCGCCCGATCTGGCGGGTTTTGGGCATTCCCCCCCGCCCGAACAGGTGTGGGGCGCCGATGACTATGCGAGCCAACTCGTGCCGGTTATGGAGGAATTGCGCACGCCGGCGGTGGTGGTGGGACACTCGTTCGGGGGGCGGGTGGCGGCTTGTCTGGCCGCCCGTCGTCCTGACCTGGTAGGAGGGCTCTTGCTCTCCGGCGCCCCCCTGGTGCGCATCCGACCCCCGGCATCGCCCCGTTTGCGATACCGGTTGATCAGATGGGGACACCGGCGCGGACTGATATCGGCGGAACGCCTGGAACAGGTCCGCCGCCGGCACGGGTCACAGGATTACCGGGAGGCCCGGGGAGTCATGCGTGATGTGCTGGTGAAGGTGGTCAACGAATCCTATGAACACCAACTCGGGAGGCTGGTGTCCCCGGTTCACCTCCTGTGGGGCGCAGACGACCGGGAGGCGCCGGTGGAGACCGCCCGGGTCGCGCACCGGATACTGACCGAGGCGGGCGTTGCGGTGCAACTGGACGTGATTCCGGGCGTCGGACACGATCTGCCGCTTACGAGACCCGACATCCTGGGGACCGCCCTGGACCGGATGCTGGAGCAGACCCGCTGATGGGATGGTGGGACTGGGCGGTGGTTGCCACGTGTGGCCTGGCCGCGGTTCCGGCCGGACTGCGTTGGCTGCGCATCGCCCAACGCGAGCACTACCTGGCCCCGGCGGTGACCCGGTTCTCGATCAGATGGTGGACGGCCGGACCCGCCAATCTCGGTATGGCGGCCGCCGCCCTGGCCGGCGCCGCCGGGGAGTGGATATGGATGGGCGTCGGCTTGGTGGCGGCCGCCGTGGAAGCCTGGGGTCCGCTCGGCCTGGGGCTGAAGGGTTCCACCGGCTCTCTGGCGTGGACCGGAAGGCTGGTGAGAGCGGCGGTGACCGCGGCGGTGCTGATGGGGGTGATGGTGGTGTTTTCGATCCTTACGGCCCGCCCCGCCGTGGCGGCCGGCGCCTTGGTGCTCCTGCCCGCCCTGGTGGACCTGGCTTTGGCGGTTAATGCCCCTTTGGAGAAGGCACTCAGCGAAAAGTGGGTGAAGCGGGCGGCCCGGCGGCTGGAAGAGGTGTCGCCCAAGGTGGTGGCCATCACGGGTTCCTACGGCAAGACCTCCACCAAGCTTTACCTGGCGCATCTCCTTTCCGGTCGGCGGCGGACCGTGGCCAGCCCGGCCAGTTTCAACAACCGCATGGGGTTGGCCCGGGCCATAAACGAGCGTCTGGTCTCCGGCACGGAGGTGTTCGTGGCGGAAATGGGAACCTATGGGCCGGGCGAGATCGCCGAGTTGTGCGGTTGGATTCCACCCCGGGTGGCGATGATCACCGCCATCGGCCCGGTTCACCTGGAGCGGATGCGCACCGAGGAACGCATTCTGGCCGCCAAGCAGGAAATCTTGACCGAGGGGGCAACCGCCGTCCTGGGAGTTGATCATCCCGGCCTGGCCGACTTGGCCGAGGCGGAGGCAGCCGGGGGAAGAAGGGTGATAAGGTGCTCGGGAAAGGGCAATCCCTGCGGGGTGGCTGTCCATCCCGAAAGCGGAGAGGTGCAGGTGGAGGGCGCCACCATTGGAAGGGTGGAGGTGGGACGGCACCATCCCCTGAATGTGGCGGCGGCGGTGGGCGCCGTGGCGGCGCTGGACATCAATCCGGTGGAAGTGGCGGAGCGGTTGGCCACCTTGCCATCGCCGGAACACCGTCTGTCCGCCATGGTCACCGAACGGGGAGTAACCATCCTGGATGACACTTTCAACGCCAACCCGGCCGGGGCCCGGGCGGCGCTGCGGAGTTTGGTGGAGCATGCTTCACCGGAGGGAAAGCGGGTGGTGGTAACGCCCGGGTTGGTGGAGATGGGATCCCGCCGGCGGATCGAAAACCGCACACTGGGAGAGTCGGCCGGCCAGGCGGCCACCCACCTGCTGATTGTGGGGCGCACCAACCGTCGTGATCTACTGAGGGGCGCCCGAGAGGGTCCGGCTCGCGTGTTAGTGTTGAGTGACCGATCGGAGGCGGTGGAGTGGGCGCGAGCCAACCTGGACCGAGGCGATGTGATCCTCTACGAAAACGACCTCCCCGATCACTACCCCTAAACCGCGAGGCGTGCAGTTGACCAAGATTGCCACAGTGTTCGGAGGGCCATCTCCGGAACATGATGTCAGCGTTTCCACCGGTCTGCAGGCCGCCCGGGTGCTCCCCGAATCGGATTGTCTGTACTGGTCATTGACCGGGGACTGGTACCTGGTCCCCTCCGGCCTGGAACTTTCCGACTTTGCCGATGGGGTCCCCCGCAAGTCCCGCCGGCTCGACCTGGTGGTGGGTCCGGGAGGGGGTTACCGCATGGGACGCAAGCGTCTCGACTATGAGGTGCTGGTCAATGGCTTCCATGGAGGCCCGGGCGAGGACGGCACGGTCCAGGGCATTTGGGACATGGCCGGCATTTGCTACACCGGCCCCGGACAGGGCGCTTCCGGCCTGGGAATGGACAAGTTGATCTTCGCGGCGGCGGTGAGAGCCGCCGGTCTGTCCACCGTGGAAAGACATTTGGTCACCGCCGGGTTTGTCCCCCGGTTCGACCCGCCCTACATAGTGAAACCCCGCTACGGTGGCTCGTCCATCGGCATCGCGGTGGTGGACGACTACCCAACCGCCCTGGCCCTTCGGAAGTCCTCTCCCCACCTCTCCGACGGCGCGGTGATCGAACCCTACCTGCAGGGGGCCCGGGATCTTCAGATTGCCGTACGACTCTATCCGGCCCCGGAACTGTCAGCCATCGAGGAACCCACCCGCACCGACCACCGGGAGATTCTCACCTACCGCGAAAAATATCTGGCCTGGGGGGACGATTCTTCCGACATCGAACGCCAACTGCCGGCCGAACTCCCGGCGGATCTCGGGAGCCGGATACGCGCCCAGGCGATGGCGGTGGCGGAACTGGTCGGGATCCGCGGCATCAGCCGGGTGGACTTCCTGGTCCATCAGGACCGTCTGTATGTCAACGAGATCAACACACTGCCCGGCAGTTTGGCCGTTTACCTGTGGATTGACCCGCCGCGCAGCAGGGCGGAGTTGCTGGCCGACATGATCGCCGAAGCGCGTACCCACGCCCGGGTGCTGAACACCGCCGGCGCCGACGGCGCCGCTCTCCGAAGTGGAGGGCGGATCTCCTCCAAGCTCGCTTAGAGGGATAGCGGGTAGGGGCCCGGACGGCCAAGAGAACCTGTGAAATCAAACACTATTTCGCGAAAACGCCCCCGAAATTCCTGTCCCGAGGGCCCGCCCCCGCCACCACCTTTCCTGGGGTCGGGACGCGAATTCACCATACAGAATGGGGATTTCATTTCCCGAGAATATGGTCCCTGCGGCCGGTCTGGACGACGTCGGAACAAACCGGGAGGTGCTTGACACCTATCACTATGTGACACCCGGGAGACAAAGTCAAGCCAACGGACACCCTGTTTTTCGCGACCCTCCCCAATCACCTACCCGCGCAGGCTCTCAGAAGGACTGTTCCTCAGTCCTCGTCATCGAACTCTTCGGGAACCAGCAGGAACTCGGGATACGACTCGATCCCCAATTCTCCGGCGTCCTGGCCCAACCTTTCTATGTCGGGTTCCACTCGCAGACCCATGACCATGTCGAGGACCTTCCAGGCTATCCAGGAGGCCACGAACACAAAGACGGCCACCGCCACAATGCCCACGATCTGGACACCGAGAGACGCTCCGCCGGTGATGCCTACCACCAGGGTTCCCCAGATGCCGCACAACAGGTGGGCGGGAATGGCCCCCACCACATCATCCAGCTTGATCGTTTCCAGCAATTTGATGCCGGACACCACGATCAGACCTCCCACCGCGCCGATCAGGATGGACCAGTAGTGGTCCACCAGGTCCGGCCCGGCGGTGATTGACACCAGCCCGGCGATGGCGCCGTTGAGGCCCGCGAACAGGTCAACCCGTCCCAGAATGGGCCGGGAAACCACCAGGGCCATCACCACCCCGGCCGCGGCCGCCAGGTTGGTGTTGACCAGTACGTTGCTCATGGCCACCGCGTCCAAGGCGCTGCCCAGCGCCAATTGGGAACCTCCGTTGAAGCCGAACCAACCCAGCCAGAGGATGAAGACTCCCAGAGTGACCAACAGCGTGTTGGAAGGGGGGGTGGGCTTGATGGTCCCGTCCTTTTTGAATTTGCCCAGGCGAGGACCGATGATCAGCACCCCGGCCAGAGCGGCCCAGCCACCGGTGCTGTGGACGATGGTGGATCCTGCGAAGTCACTGAATCCCATTTCGCTCAGCCAACCGCCTCCCCAGGTCCAGGCCCCCACGATCGGATATATGACCGCGGTCAGCACCAGGGTGAAAACAAAGAACGTCCACATCTTGATCCGCTCGGCGATGGCGCCCGAGACAATCGAGGCGGCGGTCGCCACGAAGACCATCTGGAAGAACCAGTCCGACATCACGGCGTACCCGTTTTCCACCACGTCCGCCACGGCGTCCGCCGCGCCTTCCAGAAGGGCGATCTCGGCGGCCGAGGAGGAATAGAAGAGCTGGAAAGATCCGATGACGCTCCCCACGTCCACGTACATCAGGTTGTATCCGATGACAAAGTAGGCCAAGCCGGCCAGCGAATAGATGCCGATGTTCTTCAGGCAGATCATCGACGAGTTCTTGCTTCGCACCGCCCCGGCTTCCAGCATGGTGAACCCGGCGGCCATCCACATCACCAGGGCGCCCCAGATCAAGAAGGCGAAGGTGTTCAGGACGAATTGCGATTCGCTCGACACTCCCACCATTTCCTGCGCAGCCACCAAACCGGGTCGGACCACCAGAAAGCCGAATACCAAGAGAACCATTACTCCCAATATCGCCAAGTGCCTTCGCTTGTTTTCGTGGAACGTGTGACCAATCAAACTCTTCATTTGCCGTATCTCTTTCCATTGAGGCCCGTCGTCCCATTCCGATCACGCGAGCCGCTACTTTCGGGCAAAGGTTAACAGAAACAATGCTGCGGCCCCGCTCAAACACCTAACCACAATGTGCGTCCCGCGCCCTTGCGGGACTTTCCTTTACCACCTTGGCCTCCCGATCCAACATGCTCCACCTGCAGCGTTGCTCATCCGGCGCCATATACTTCGCGCCATGGGCCGGTTTGGCAATTCCTTGGCATTGGCCAAGGCTTCATGGCAGGTGCTCCGAGCCGACCGGGAACTCTTGTTGCTCCCGGTGATCTCGATGGCCGCCACCGCTGTCACCGTGGCGCTGTTTGTTTATCCGATGCTTGCCACCGGTTTCGATGAAGACTCCATTTTGCTGTTGGTGTCGATGTATTTCGTGTTGGCCTACATAACCATATTCTTCAACGCGGCTTTGATCAGCGCCGCCCACGAGCGCCTGCAGGGAGGAGACCCCACGGTGCGCAGCGCGTTGCGCGGCGCCGCTTCCCGGGCGGGGAAGATCCTGCCGTGGGCTCTGATTTCCGCCCTGGTTTCGATCATCTTGAGGACCATCGCGGAACGGACCGGATGGGTGGGAAGGATTGTGGTGGGACTGTTGGGCATGGCGTGGAGCGTGGTGACGTTCCTGGTGCTGCCGATCATCGTGATCGAGGGCAAGGGCGCCACCGGGGCCATCAAAGACTCCATCCGGCGGTTTCGCCGGACCTGGGGAGAAAACCTCACCGCCCAGGTGGGACTGGGCCTGGTTGGTTTCCTGGCATCCCTGCCGGCCATGGTCCTGATCGCTCTGGGGTTCGTTTCCGGCAACTGGTCGGCCGTGGTGGCGGTTTCTGTCCTGGGGGGACTGTGGATCGTGGCGGTGGTCGTGGTGATGTCGGCCCTGTCGGGAATATTCCAGACCGCCCTCTATCACTTCGCCACGGATGGTCAATCCCCCGCCGGGTATTTCGACGACCGGGTAATGGGAGAAGCGTTTGCCCCCAGGCGGGGCCGGTTCAATCGATAGCTCTTCCCGGGGTCACCTCCCGGGTGGCCGGTAGCCCATCCCGGTGGCAATGATCCTCCATCTTCGTCGGGTGGCTTTGCTGATCCCCACCCGAGGGGTGGTTCTCCACCCGGGCGGAGTCCGGCCGGTCTCCTCCAGCCATACCTCCGCTCCTTCCCACAGCAACCGGCCGTCGTGGCGACCCTCCAAACCCAGGGCCTGGGTCAACTTGCCCGGCCCGTCGCACAAATGATCCTTCCTGCCTCGCCGGGCGACCATGGCCTCCGCTCCTTCGTCGGGCAGTCCCCCACGCAGCAGCACCGCCTGCCCGTCCCCTTGCTGCCCGGTTACCACGTTGGCGCACCAATGAATTCCGTAGGAGCGATAAACGTAAAGGGCGCCTGCGGGGGCGAACATGGTCCGATTGCGATTCCGTAGGCCTCCGAAGGCATGACTGGCGGGATCGTCGGACCCGCCATAGACCTCCACCTCACACAGGATCACCGAGGTGCGCACACCCCCGATGACAGTGACCAATCGGCGGCCCAACAGCCTCTCCGCCACCTCGGGCGCCGACCCGGCATAGTCCTCCTCACCGAGGATTCGGCTTCGAGCCTCCACAGTGGCCCGGTTCAGAGGAGGTGGATCAGCAAACTTGCGAAGGAATGGAGGCGATTCTCCGCCTGGTCGAACACCACGGAGCGGGGGGACTCCATCACCTCGTCGGTGACCTCCTCACCCCGGTGAGCGGGCAGACAATGCATAAAGACTCCTTCGCCATCGGCCCTCGCCATCAACTCTGAGTCCACCGTGTAATCGGCGAAAGCGGCCAGACGGCGCTGCGACTCCTCTTCCTGTCCCATGGAGGTCCATACATCCGTATACACCACATGGGCGCCGTCCACCGCCGGCGCCGGGTGATCGAATATCGACACACGGCCCCATTCCGCGGCTCGGGCGACCACCCCCTCATCGGGCCGGTAGCCGGGCGGGCACCCCACCCTCACCTCCATCCCGGCCATCGTCCCGGCCAGCATCAGAGAATGACAGACGTTGTTGCCATCTCCCACATAGGCCAAAACGGCGCCCGGCAGGGGACGCTGTTCGGCAATGGTCATCAGATCGGCCACCGCCTGGCAGGGATGCTCCCAATCCGACAGCAGGTTGATAACCGGGGCGTTCATGTGAGATGACATCTCTTCCAGAAGAGAGTGGCCGAAGACCCGCATTCCCAGGACATCAAGGTAACCGTCGAGCACCCGGGCGACATCCGACGCCGGCTCCCGATCCCCTATTCCCGAGACGTCCTGGCGGATCACGATGGGATGACCGCCCAACAGGGCCGCCGCGGCAGACGAGGACACCCAGGTCCGCAGCGACGGCTTCTGAAAGAACAGTCCCACCGTCTTCCCCTCCAGTCGGCCCCGGTAGGGCTTGGGGTCTCGCTTGAAATCCAGTCCGGTTTCCAACAGTCCCAAAAGCTCGTCGCGCCCCAGATCGGCGATGGAAAGAAAACTCACACTTCCCCCCGAAGCCGGGCGCCCAGCCTCCCGGCCGCCTCGGCCATGGCGCGCAAGGCAGCGGCGGTCTCCTCTCCCGACAGGGTCCGATCGGAGGCTCGCAGGGTGTAGTTGATCGCCAGGCTCTTTCTGCCGTCCGCCAGTGGACCGCCCCGGAACTCGTCGAATATCCTGGCCGACTCCAGCAGTTCTCCCGCAGCCGACCCGGTGGCCTGCAAGAGGTCAATTGCAGCCAAATCCCCCGGCGCGTCGAATGCCAGATCGAAATTGTAGGGAGGAAACACGCTGGGCCCCCGGAACCGCCATCGGGCCCGGTCGGCCACCAGGGGACCGAGCAGCAGTTCCATGGCCACCACCCGCCCGGAAAGCTCCGCCCGGCGCACCACCCG
Organism: Acidimicrobiia bacterium; assembly: GCA_965220995.1. Taxonomy (GTDB): domain Bacteria; phylum Actinomycetota; class Acidimicrobiia; order Spongiisociales; family ZC4RG35; genus Bin76. The sequence continues at coordinate 608,711 of CBDCRL010000004.1, forward strand.
GGGGTGAAGTTCTCCCAGGGTACCCACCTCCTGGCCGTCCACCGTGAGACGCGCCGCGCGGGCCGGGTGCCATCCGGCCACTTCCGCAGGTTCCAGGCGCCAGTCCCCCAAATCAAGGTGGGAAGCCATGACCCGCCACACCGCGGAGACAGTGTGATAGTCCACCGGGCGCGGCGTCACTCCCAGGCCGGGCTCTTCCAGACTTCCGGTGGCTATCACTCCGATCCGCTCCGGCTGGGAGGGCACCTTGGGCAGGGTGGGATGCGGTCGGTCCAAGAACACTCTGCCAACCTCGAACACCGCCACGTTCTCCAGGCCGTGAGAGTGGTTGTATCTCGCCACCCGGAGCAACCCGGGCAGCAGAGTGGTCCGGAGGATCGATTCCTCTTCGCGCAGGGGATTGCGCAGCCGAATGTGCCGGGCGCGATCGTCTTGCGGGTCCCATCCCCAACCGTCGATCTCGGAAGCCCGCATGAAACTGAGAGAGACCGACTCGGAAAAGCCCAGCCCACAGAGCGCCTGACGCAGAGCCCGGGTGCGTTGCTGTTGCTTGGAACGACCCCCGCCCGGACCGCGGGGCACCCGTTCTGAGAAGTTGTTGTATCCCCAAAGGCGCGCCACCTCTTCCACCAGATCGATGGGGCGGGTCAGGTCGGGCCGGAAGGTGGGGATGTTTACCTCCACAGGATCATCGCCCTTGACTCCCAGGTGCAGCCGGGACAGGAGATCGACCACCCGCGGGGTGTCGAAACCGGGACCCAGAATCCGTTCCACCTCACCCATTTCCAGGTTGATGGTGACGGGTTCCATCCGATCGGGGCGGGCAACTACGTCGGTTACCCGGGCCAAAGCCTTCCCGCCGGCCAGGTCGGTTATCAGCCGGGCCGCCCGGGCGGCGGCCATGGGAGGAAGGGCCGGATCCACTCCCCGCTCGAAACGGGCGGAAGCCTCGGTGCGCAGGACGTGCCGTTTGGACATGTGCAGAATGGTGGGGGGATCCCAGGCGGCCGCCTCGATCAGCACCGCGGTGGTGTCCCCGGTCACCTCCGAGGCGCCCCCGCCCATCACTCCGGCCAGGGCGGAGGCCCGTTCCCGGTCGGCCACCACCAGGTCCGAGGGTGTCAGGCTCCGCTCAACCCCGTCCAAAGTGGTGAGCCTCTCCCCCGCCCGGGCCCTTCGCACCACTATCCCGGCGCCGCCCAGGCGGCGCCGGTCGAAGGCATGAATGGGCTGTCCCAGTTCCAGGAGCACGTAGTTGGTGATGTCCACCACGTTGGAGATGGGACGCTGCCCCGAAGCCCGCAAACGGGTCTTCATCCAAAACGGGGAGGGCGACACCCGGCAGTCAAGCACCTCCCGGGATACGAACCGATAGCATCCGCTCGGATCATCTACGGTGATCTCCACCCGGGGTACTCCCTCCACCTGGGGCAGGTCCAGCGAGGGAAGGTGGTAGGGGACCCGGTAGTAGGCGGCCAATTCCCGGGCCACCCCCACATATGACATGGCATCGGGCCGGTTGGGGGTGATGCTCAGGTCCAGAACCGTGTCGGTCAGGGAGTCAAAACCCGCCAAATCCTCTCCCACCGGAACATCATCGTCGAAGACCAGGATTCCCTCCGCGTCTTCTCCCAGACCCAATTCTTTCTCCGAGCAGATCATCCCGTTGGAGACCACTCCCCTGATGGTCCGTCGCCCGATCTCCATTCCGCCCCCCAGGGTGGACCCCGGAAGGGCCAGGGCAACGGTGGCCCCCGCTTCAAAATTCCAGGCCCCGCACACCACGGTCAGGGGTCGGTCCCCGGTGGTCACCCGGCAGACTCGGATCCGGTCGGCGCGGGGATGAGCCTCCACCGCCAGGACCCGGGCGGTTACCACCCGCCCAAAACGGGGGGTGAGGCGCTCTGTCTCTTCCACCTCGTGACCCAGGGATTCCAGCGCTTGCGCCACTTCCTCGGGCGAGCGGGAACCCAAACGGACATAGTCCTCCAGCCAGTTGAGCGAGACTCTCATCGGAACTGGGACAGGACTCGGAGATCGTTGTCGAAAAAGTGCCGCAGCGGCGACACGCCGTGCCGCACCTGGGCGATTCTTTCCACTCCCATCCCGAACGCGAAACCACTCACCTTGGACGGGTCATAGCCGACCCACTCGAAGACATTGGGGTCCACCATTCCACAGCCCAGCAGTTCGATCCATCCCGATCCTCCACACACCCGGCACGCTCCCCCGCCTTCACAGGTGAAGCAGGAGGCATGCATCTCCGCCGAAGGCTCGGTGAAGGGAAAGAAGTTGGGAAGCATCCGGATCCGTCGATCCGACCCGAAAAACTCCCGGGCGAAGTAGGCGAGCGTGCCCCGCAGGTCCGAAAAGGTCAGGTTCTCATCCACCGCCAGCCCCTCGATCTGGTGGAACACCGGCGAGTGAGTGGCGTCGGGGGTGTCGGCCCGGAACACCTTTCCGGGGACCACCACATAGGCGGGCGGGTCGTTTTGTTCCATGTACCGGGCCTGCATGGGGGAGGTGTGGGTCCGCAGCAGGATCTCATCTTCGGGGTCTCCCCAGTCAAGGTAAAGGGTGTCCGACTCCAATCGGCTGGGGTGGGTGGGAGGCGTGTTGAGGGCGTCGAAATTGTAGGTCCCCGACTCGGCCTCCGGCCCTCCCACCACCCGGTAGCCCAATCCGATGAAGATATCGCACACCTCCTCGATGGTGGAGGTGATCAGATGGGTGTATCCCTTGGGGTATTCGAAGGCCGGCAGGGTGACATCCACCCGGTCGGCGTTGAGGGTCTGCAGTTCGGTTTCCGATTCCAGGGCGACCCGGCGGTTGCGGATCAGGTCGGTAAACACCCCACGGGCCCCCTGGATGGCTTTCCCCACCCGGGGCCGCTGGTCGGGCGGAAGTCTCCCGATGCTTCGCTGCAGTTCCGCCACCCGCGAGCGCCGACCCAAGAGGTCGTTCTCCAGGGCGCCCAACTCTTCCAACGAGCGGACGCCACTCACCAGCGCGGCAGCTTCCTCCACCAGGGCAGCAAGGTCATCCATACCAGCTATTTGATTGTAGAAGACGATCGGCGCCCTGTCTCACCGCTTTGGCGACGCAGGCGCCACAGGTGGTGGGCGATGATGGCCCCGGCCGCGCCGGCGTTGAGACTCTCGGCCCCTTCCTGCATGGGAATGGAACACCAAGCGTCGACCCGGTCCGCTATCTCCGCGGGTATACCCCCTGTCTCGTCACCGATCACCAGCCACCACGGTCGGCTCTTCTCCAGCCCGTGCTCCAACCGCGTCGGGTCAACCCCGCCGCGCGGGACGGCAGCAACGACCAAGGCCGTTTCGGGCGCCCGGGCGGCCTCCCCGACGGCCACTCTGAAATGGCCCCCGGCCCCCGCTCTCAGCACTTTGGGACTCCAGGGATCCACCGATCCGACCCCCATCATCACATCCCATCCAAAGGCGGAGGCGGTGCGGATCAAAGCGCCGCAATTCCCGGGTTGAGAGACCATCAGCCAGAGGACATCGCAGCCTCGGGGGTTTCGGCGGGGAATGGTCAGCACTCCCACCGGACCCCGCGGGGTCTTGGTGTCCGCCAACCGGGACAGAACCTCTTCGGTCACCAAGGTGAGGGAAACGCCCCTCTCCGCACACCGGGCGCGGGTCTGCTCATCGGTGGACAAGGCGAAAACCTCCGCCGGCCTCTCCCCGGCGGCCAAAGCCTCGAACAGCAAGTGTGGGCCCTCCATCAGCGTTTGGCCGGTCCGCTTCCGGTGACGAGACCGGTGCAGTCGGGCCAACTCGATGATCCGGGGGTTGCGGCGGGAGCTTATCAAGCCTTTCGGGCGATCTCTACCAACTGCGAAAAGGCGTCCGGGTCGTTGACCGCCAGGTCGGCCAGGACCTTGCGATTGACCGCCACACCGGCCGCCGAAAGACCGGCCACAAAGCGCGAGTAACTGAGACCGTTCTGCCGGGCGGCCGCGTTGATCCGGGTGATCCACAGCCGCCGAAAGTCGCCCTTGCGGGCCCGCCGGTGGCTGTAGGAATCGGCCATGGCATGCATGACCTGCTCGTTGGCGGCCCGAAAGGTGCGACTGCGCGCTCCTCGATAGCCCTTGGCCCGAGCCACCACTTTTCGACGGGAGCGATGGGCTGATGATGCGTTCTTGGCTCTTGCCATGATTCGCTCCTTCCTAGTTCTTGATCATGCGACGAACCACCCGCTCGTCGCCGGGCGCCAAACCGTCGACGCCGTCCAGTCGCCGGAACCGGTTTTTTCCTTTGGCCAATCGATAATGACCGCGACCGGCCTGACGGCGCATGAGCTTGCCCGAACCGGTTTTCTTTATTCTTTTGCTAAGACCCCGATGGCTCTTTTGTTTGGGCACTGGGTCCTCCTGGGTTGAAATCTGATCCGAAGAAGTGTCTCAACTTCCGTCATTTTGTTCTTCGCCGATGGCGGGATCCGCCCGAACCATGATTGGTGGGGGCCAGCATCATCGTCATGTTGCGCCCTTCCATTTTGGGCGTCTGCTCCATTACCCCTTCCTGGCTGACCGCCTCGGCCAATCTGGTAAGGAGCTTGTGACCGAATTCCGGCCTTTCCCGTTCTCTCCCGCGAAAGCGAACCGTGAGCTTCACTTTGTCGCCACCGGAGAGAAAAGCGCTGACTTTGCGAGTTTGCATATTGAAGTCATGGTCCTCGATACGGGGCCGCAGCCTCAATTCTTTGATTACCGTGCGGGACTGGCTTTTGCGGGCCGCTCGCTCCTTGATGGAACGTTCATACTTGAAACGCCCATAATCCATCAACCGGCAGACCGGCGGGTCGGCCATCGGCGCCACTTCCACCAAATCGAGTCCCAACTGGTCGGCCAGCCAGATGGCGTCCTCCAGTTTCTTGATGCCGATCTGTTCCCCGTCGGGGGCCACCAAACGGACCACGGGGGCCCTGATTGCGTCGTTCACCCTGAGTTCTGCGATATTCAATCCTCCTCATTCAAAGGACGGTCGGAAAACCCAAGAATCCGCTCCCAAGAGACCGGCGGCGCACCGTGGGTGGCCGGGTGGGAAGCAATCCGGCTTCCGCTTTGTATTGCCCCGACCAGTATAGACCGATCGCGTCAATCCCGAAAAGCTCACCTGATCTCCGACCGGAGGGCCTCCACCACCGCCTGGGCCGCCTGAGAACCGGCATTCGATCCTACCCGGCTGCGAGCCACGGCCTGCTCCCAATCGGAGACCGCCAGCACCGCATTGCCCACCGGGACCCCGGTGTCCACCTGAAGTTGCATGAGTCCCTGGATCGCCCCCTCCACCACCGAGGTGAAATGGTGGGTTTCTCCCTGCATCACCACCGCGGTGGCCACCACACCCTGGCAGCCGGCCTGAATCAATCGGCTGGCCCCCCAGGGAAGTTCCCAGGCGCCCGCCACCTCCAACCGGATGATGTTCCGGGGGAGGATCCCCAGTTCTATCAAGGTATCGGAAGCCCCCTCGCCCAACCGCCCGGCCACGGGTTTCTCACCCAACTTGTCGAATTGAGCCATCACCAGCCCCACTTTGGGTTCCTTTCGAGACCAAGGCAGCACAATCAGCCAGATCAGACCGATCCCCGAACTGATGAATACCCCGAATCCCGCCAGGAAGAAGACAATGAAGAAGCTGACGGTCTGGTCATCCCGGAACCAAACCAAACCCACCAATCCGATGCCCGAGATGCCCAGCCAGATAACCGTGATGGAAATCGCCACCCTGCGATAAAGCTCGAAGTTGGGTGATCGGCGGTACCCGAAACCGAAATTGGCCAGGCGTCGGTAAAGATCGGTGCTTCCCGGAAACATGGGGGAAATACTACGGTTCCGATTTCCCGCTCAGGCGCGGTTGGAAGGCGGAATCGGCGTTTTCAGCCGCTGAGGCGGATTATTGACGAGGGATTCGGCCCAGCAGATGAAATTCCGGATTGGGGGACATGCCGGCCAGATGCGCCAGCCGGTTGGACATCGCAAAGAACGCAGTGATCGCCCCGATTTCCCAGATATGGTCGTCGGTGAAGCCTTCCCGATAGAGAGGTTGGTAGTCGGACTCCTCCAATTCTTCCGGGGTTCGAGCCAACTTGACCGCGAATCGGAGCATGGCCCGGTGCTTGTCCGAAATGGGAGCGGTCCGCCAGTTGGCGGCGATCTGGTCGGAGAGCAACGGATCACGAGCGCGAATGCGAAGCACCGCCCCGTGGGCGATGATGCAGTAGGGACACTGGTTGGCGGCGCTGGTGGCCACCACGATCATCTCCCGTTCGGCTTTGGACAGGCCGTCCTCCTTTTCCATCAGGGCGTCGTGATAGTCGAAAAAGGCCCTCGCTTCGTCGGGGCGGTGACCCAAGGCGAGCATCACGTTGGGGATAAAACCCAGCTTGGATTCAACGAATTGGGCCCGGCTGGAAAGATCATCCGGCAACTGGTCCGGAGAGGACAGGGGAAATCGGTCGGGGTTGGTCATAAACAGCCCTCTAGCTGGTGTGAAAGAACTACGCAAGGTTTGACTTTAACGTTGCTATCGCTACCCTTTTCCGGCAAAGCAACCCAGGAGAACCATGACCACCCCCGCTGAGATTTCCGCTCTTGCCCAGGACTACGACTTCGTAGATCTTCGATTCCCGGATTTGCCGGGGAAGATGCACCATTTCACCATGCCGTCCAGCTACCTGACCGAAGATGCATTCGAGGAGGGTTTCGGCTTCGACGGTTCCTCCATTCGGGGTTTTCAGTCCATCGACGAGTCGGACATGCTGTTGATCCCCGACCCGACCACCGCTTACGAAGACCCGTTCTTTGCTCACTCCACCCTGGCGCTGAACTGCTACATCAAGGATCCGATAACGGGGGACTGGTACTTCAAGGACCCCCGGCGGGTAGCCCGCAACGCGGAGGAATATCTGCTCTCCACCGGGTTGGCCGACACTTCCTACTGGGGCCCCGAGGCTGAATTCTTCATCTTCGACAGCGCTCGGTTCTCCCAGGTGGGCCATCAGACCAACATGTCCTTTTATGAAGTGGACTCGGGAGAGGCGGCCTGGAACTCCATCAATGAGGAGGAGGGCGGCAACCTGGGCCACAAGATGCGCCACAAGGAGGGGTACTACCCCCTGCCCCCCAACGACACGCAGCAGGACATACGATCCGAAATGGTGGCCCAGATGCTCAAAGTGGGCATTCCCATCGAGATCCACCACCACGAGGTGGGCACCGCCGGGCAGGCGGAGATCGACATCCGCTACGCGCCTCTCCTGCTGCAGGCCGACCGTCTGATGCTGTACAAGTACATCTGCAAGAACGTGGCCAAGGAGGCCGGCAAGACCGTCACCTTCATGCCCAAGCCCATCTTCGCCGACAACGGATCAGGCATGCATACCCACCAGAGTCTGTGGAAAGACGGCGTGCCGCTCTTTTTCGAAGAGGGCGCCTACGCCAACCTTTCCGACATGGCCCGGTGGTATGCGGGCGGCTTGATTGCTCACGCCCCGGCCATCCTGGCCTTCGCCGCGCCGGGAACCAACTCCTACCGCAGACTGGTGCCCGGTTTCGAGGCGCCCGTCAACCTGGTCTACAGCCAGCGCAACCGCTCCGCCGCCATCCGGATTCCCACCTACTCGGAGGCGCCCTCGGCCAAGCGGCTGGAGTTCCGGTGTCCCGACCCCTCCTGCAACCCCTACTACGCCTTTGCCGCCATGCTGATGGCCGGCTTGGACGGGATTCGCAACAAGATTGATCCGGGCGACCCGGTGGATGTCGATCTCTACGAACTGGACGCCGAGGAGGCGGCCGGTTTGAAGACGGTCCCCGGCACCCTGGACGAGGCGTTGGACGCGTTGGAGGCCGATCACGATTTCCTCACCGAAGGAGACGTGTTCGCCGAGGAACTGATCGAGACCTGGATCTCCTACAAGCGGGACAACGAAGCAAGCCTGGTGAGGCGGCATCCCACCCCCGTGGAGTACGAGCTCTACTACGACATTTAGACCACTTCCCCACCCGTTGTAAAAGGACGCTCTCCCCGGGGAGAGCGTCCTTTCCTTTCCCAGGGCTTGTGCGGGGCGCAACCCCGACCAGGTCCTCCCTCGGCGCCCTCGGCAGGACTCGAACCTGCGCACCCGGTTCCGGAGACCGGCGCTCTGTCCCCTGAGCTACGAGGGCGGGATGGGAGCTACCAAGGCTAGCCGCCCGGGAATGGATTCCGGTTGCAAAAAACGCGAAAATAACCCCCGCAATTGCTTGGTAAAGGGTTTCCAACCCCCCTAGTCTTCTCTGGTGGAACCCCTGATGAGTTTTCGTTCCTTGTGAAAGTGTTCACAATCGCAAAACCTGGAGACCGAGATTGCAACCGTGCCTGAGAGGCCTGGAGCAGAATAAGCCTGGAGAGGATTTCTTGAACAACACCATCACCAACGCAATTACCATTACCGATTGGAGGGAGGCCGCGGCTTGCCTGGACTCCGATCCGAGCCTTTTCTTCCCGGTGGGCAGCACCGGGCCCGCCGTGGAGCAGATCGCGATGGCCACTTCCATCTGCGCCGGTTGCGCGGTGGTGGACGAATGCCTGCAATTCGCCCTGGAGACCAACCAGGAGTCGGGCGTCTGGGGCGGCTACTCGGAGGATGACCGCCGCCGACTGCGCAAACGGTGGTTGGCCAAGCGCCGGCGTCGTTTTCTGGCGGGTTAGTCCCCCGAGGCGAACCCCACTCCCGAGCGGCTTTCGGGCTTCTCGAATTCCACAAATGCCAACATCTGGCGAGGTATGCCGATTCGGGCGCCGTCGGAGTCTTCCACCCAGATGATGGGGTGGCCTCCCCCGAACGCCTCCTCTATGGAGGAACGCACCTGCTCGGCCTTCCGCCCGTCGATCTCGATCACCCGCCCCGTGTGGGCAACTCCAATTTTGATCTTCATGGCAAGTAAAGGCTTCCCTGGTCGAACCGCCCACCGATGGTAGCAGTAGCAGAACGGACCGTCGACAAATAGGCGCCTCCCGACGGACCGGGGCGAACTATCCGGATATGAAACTCAAGCGTACGGTTCTGACCGGATTGTCACGGTTGGGATCCACCAGCACCACCGACTGCCACACTCCCAGCGCCGGGCGGCCGTCCAATACCGGGATGGTCAGGCTGGGAGAGACAAGGGCGGGCATGACATGGTCGGCGCCGTGACCGGGTGACCCGTGCCGGTGACGCCAACCACCCCGCCGGGACAAAAAGGTCTCCAAGGCTCCGATGAGATCCTGATCGCTTCCGGATCCCGTCTCCATCAGGGCCAGGCCACAGGTGGAATGAGGGGTGAAAACCGAGAGCAGGCCATCTCCCCGGGACCGGCAGAACTCCACCACCTGCCTGGTGAGGTCCACCACTTCCGGCTTTCGGCCGGAGACCACCTCGAACAGTTGAGTTTCCACCGAAATCAGGCGTTCTCACCCAAAAAGATCTTGCTTACCGAGTCGTCGGTGAAGATGGCCTGAACAGACTTGGCCACGATGGAGGCGATCGACAGCACTTTCAGGTTGGCGATCTGAATGGCGCGCTCAGAAACCGGGAGGGTGTTGGTTACCACCACCTCGTCGATGCCGGATGCGGCGATCCTTCCTGCCGCCCGGTCCGACAAAACCGCGTGGGTGGCGGCGATGCGAACCGACTTGGCCCCCATGCTTCGGATCAACTCCGCCGCGTTGCACACGGTGCCGCCCGTGTCGATGATGTCGTCGGCGATCACCACGTGCCTGTCCTCCACCACTCCGGCCACCGCCAGCGCCTCGGAGATATTGTGATGATGAACGTCCCGACGCTTGTAAACCAGGGCAACATCGGCGTTCAACTGCCGGGCGTATTTCTCGGCCCGCTTGCCTCCCCCGGCGTCCGGCGCCACGATGGTTATGTCGTTGCTGATTTGCGTGGCCAGATACTCGCTGATGATCGGAATAGCGGTGAGGTGATCGAAGGGCTTGGTGATGAACCCCTGCAACTGCCCCGTGTGCAGGTCCACCGACACCAGCCGCTCGGCCCCCGCCGCCATGAACAACTCGCCCACCAGGCGGGCGGTGATGGGTTCTCGGGGAAGCACTTTCTTGTCCTGCCGGCAGTAACCGTAATAGGGCATCACCGCCGTGATGGAATGGGCCGAAGCGCGGCGCAGCGCATCGATGATGATCAACTGTTCCATGATGGCGTCGTTGATGGGTGGAGAATGGCTCTGGAACACAAAACAGTCGGTGCCGCGGACGCTTTCTTTGGAACGGGCATAGATCTCGCCGCTGGAAAAGGTGGAGATCTGCAGCCTGCCCAGGGACACCCCCAGCAGATCGGCCACCTCCTGGGCAAGTTCCACATTGTGGTTCCCGGAGAAAATCCGCATCTGCTTGAAATGCGCTATGTCCACCGGGGCATCTCCGATAATCGCATCTCAGGGCGCCGGGCGGTTCTGGCAAGAGTCATTCCGGATGGTCCTCACGGTAGCGCGCCGCTCGTCTCCTCGCATATCCGGGAATAGTCCTCTGGCCGGCTCTCTCCACCGCCAGCGCTTCGGGCGGAACCGGGCGGGTGATGGCGGAACCGGCCCCCGTCCATCCTTCCTCTCCCACCTCGACCGGCGCCACCAGCACCGTATTGGAACCGATCTGGGCCCCCGGGCCGATCACCGTGCGGTGCTTTTGGTAGCCGTCGTAATTGGCGGTGATGGTCCCGGCGCCGATATTGGCCCCCTCGCCGACTTCGGCGTCACCTACGTATGAGAGGTGGGGGGCCTTGGCCCGCTCTCCCAACCGGCTGTTTTTGATTTCCACGAAAGAACCGGCCTTGGCCCCTCGCTCGATCCGGGTGCCGGGACGCAACGAAGCGTAAGGGCCGACCGCCACGTCAGGCCCGATCTCCGACTCCCGCACCACCGCATACCAGACCCGCGACCGGGGCCCGATCCGGCTGTCCCGCACATAGACGTCCGGACCCACGGTGGCGGATTCTCCCACTTCAACCCGGCCCTCCAGCCGAACTCCCCCGTACAATCTGACCCCCGCCCCCAAGGTCACGTCGGCGTCGACATAGGTGCGATCCGGGTCTTCCATCCACACTCCGTTCAACATGTGCTCCCTGAGTATCCGCCCTCTCATCACGGTGGCCACCTCCGCCAATTGGGCGTGATCGTTGACCCCCAGGGCCTCTTGAAAGGCGATCGGCGCAGCCTCCACCGGCCGCCCCTCGGCCACCATCAGCCCGATCACATCGGGTAGGTAATACTCCCCCTGATGGTTGTCCACTCCGATTCGCCGAAGCCCCGTCGATAGCGGCTCCGACGCGAACACGTAAAAGCTGGTGTTGATTTCTCTGATCTGCCGCTGGGCGTCGGTGGCGTCGAGGTGTTCCACCACCCCTGCCACCCGGCCGTCGGCATCTCGGAGGACCCGTCCGTACCCGCGGGGATCATCCACCCGGGCGGTGAACATGGTGGCCGCCGCCTTCTTTCGGCGATGGACCCGGAGCCCCTTGAGCAGAGAGTCGGCGGTCACCAGGGGGGTGTCTCCCGGCAGCACCATCACCGGCGTGTCCTGCCCGACCGGGCCGAGCGCCTCCAAACCCACCCGGGCCGCCTGGCCGGTGCCGCGGCGTTCGGCCTGGTGGCAGATGGACACCGAAGAAGGAAGGATGGCCTTGACCCGACCGGCGCCCGCGCCCACCACCACCATGATTCGGTCGGGTTGGGTGGCGACGGCCGCATCGATCACCCAGGACAGGATGGGCCGACCGGCCACCGGGTGAAGGACTTTGGGAACATCCGAACGCATTCGCACTCCCTCCCCCGCGGCCATGACGATCACATCATGGCCCACCGCGACCTCCTGCTCGGATCACCGAAAGTGCGGCCTTGGCTGGGGGGATAGGACTTGAACCCATACCGGCGGGACCAAAACCCGCTGTGCTGCCGGTTACACCACCCCCCAAAGGGAAAGTAGGGCACATCAGCCACTAGGTTACCCGGCCTTCTCGGTAGGTCCACCAGGAAAGAGATCCACTCCTGCGGCGGCGGAAAACACCTGTGGGGCTTCGGCGGCCGCGGCCTCCGCCTCGGAGCGGTCCAGGAAATAGGCGAACAGCGAAGGCCCGCTGCCCGACATCGCCACAGGCCTGCCCCATCGCGCCGCAAGGTCTTCCATCAGATCGCCCAACTCGGGCCGAACCGCCAACGCGGCGGGCTGCAAATCGTTGCGGAAAGAACCCCGACGACGGAGGGCGGGAGGTAGGGCGGATGACGGGAACTCCGCTCCCCGGGGACCGTCCAACCTGTCCCACATCCGGTACACATCGGCGGTTAGAACCGGAAAGTCGGGAGTGGCCACCCCCACCGCAAATCCCTCCAGGGGCGAGATGGGGGACAACTTCTCACCGTAGCCCTCCACCCACAGACCTCCACCGCGCAGGGCCGCGGGCACATCGGAACCGACCCGCGCCGCCGCCCTCTCGAGCGTTTCATGATCGAGATTGAGCATGGTCCCCACAGCCCGGAGGGTCGCCGCCGCATCGGCGCTTCCCCCGCCCAGGCCCGCCGCCACCGGAATGTGCTTCTCCAGCCGGCACCGAACAGGCGGACGGCTTGCCCCGCTTTCTCTCTCCAGGGCTTCGACGGCCTTCCACACCAGGTTGTCGCCACCGGTGGGAAGATCGGCGCCCCGGATGCTCAGGCGGTCTTCCTCCGACTCGGCCCAGGTGAGCCGATCGCACCATTCCACGGTTTGGATCAGGGACCGGATGGGGTGCAGTCCCGACGGCGATCTTGGGGCAACCATCAACGTCAGGTTGACTTTGGCGGGGGCCAGCCAGGTACTCAAAGCGCCGCCCCGCGCTCTTTGACCACCCCGGCCAGTCGCAGAAAATCGGCGGGAGACAGAGATTCGGGCCGGCGCTGCGGGGATATGCCTGCCTCCGCCAGCACGGTTTCCGGGGAGGTCAGGTGTCGGCGCAGGGAACGCCGCAGCATCTTGCGCCGGTTCCCGAATGCCCGGGCCGCCAGCGAGATCGCCAAGGCGGCATCGGGATGGGGGACGATGCGCTCCAGTTCCACCACCGAGGAAAACACCTCGGGACGAGGGTAAAAGACCTGGGGGGGCACATCGAACACCCGACGGACGGAACTGTGCAAACCGGCAATCACCGAAGGCAGACCATATGATCGGCTGCCGGGACCGGCGTTGAGGCGCTGCACCACCTCCCGCTGCAGCATCACCACGAACCGGGCGATGGCCGGGGCCTCTTGCAGCATCCGGAGCAGCAGCGGCGTCCCCACCCCGTAGGGGAGGTTGGACACCATCACCCATCCCCCACCGGACAACGCCCGGTTCCAATCGGTTCCCATGGCGTCTTCCAGGCAGATCTCCACCCGTTCGCTAAAGGGGGCCACCGTTTCGGCCAGCACCGGCGCAAGCCGACCATCGATCTCATAGGCGATCACCCGGGCGCCGGTTGCGGCCAGGGCGGCGGTCAGGTTGCCCACCCCGGCGCCGACTTCCAGCACGCGGTGGTCGGGGCCGACCGCCGCGGTCCTCACCATTTTCTTCAACAGGTTGCCATCCACCAGAAAGTGCTGACCCAACCTCCGAGACGGGATGATCCCGTGACGGGTCAACAGGGCGGGCAGGCGGGCGGGAGTGAACTCACTCACCATCATGTCGAGGGTCCGGTGGGCCGAAGACAAGGCGGGCGTTGCGGTTGGTGACCTGCGCAACTTCGGCGGTTTCCATCCCCCACACCCGGGCCAGTGCCCGGCCCACCAGGGCCACCCAGGCCGGTTCGTTGGGTTTTCCCCGGTGGGGAGGAGGAGTCAGATAGGGTGTGTCGGTCTCCACCATCGCCCGTGAGGGAGGGACCAACGCCGCTCCCCTTCTCACGGTGTCGCCCGTCGGGAAGGCAACCGGCCCGGCAAAGGAAAAACTGACCCCCAATTCCAGGAACCGGCGCGTCCAGCGGGGCCCACCGGTCCAGCAGTGCATGACCGCCGCCGGACCGGCGCCGGTCTCCTCCAGGAGGCGATGAACCTGGGAGAAGGCGTCGCGGCAGTGGACCACCAAGGGCTTTCCCAGGTCGGCGGCCAGTGCGATCTGAGATGAGAACGCGCCGATCTGATGATCCCGCGGGGAGAGGTTGCGGTAGAAATCGAGGCCGGTTTCGCCCACCGCGGCCGCCTGCCGGGCCGCTTCGGCGATCCCCTCCTCCTCTGTGGGCCAACGACTGGCCTCATGGGGATGCAGACCTGCCGCGGCCAGGATCCTCCCCGGATGCTCGCAGGCCAGACGCAACGCCTGCCGGGACGACTCCCGGTCGATCCCGGGCACCACCACCCACTGCACGGCCGGGGCTCGCCGGAGCAATTCCCGGGGCGCTCGTCCGTCCAACTGCAAGTGACAGTGGGTGTCCACCCACATTGCCTCCGCGCCCCGATCCGATGAGGTCGACACAATCGCCTCCGCTACCGGTGCACCGATTGATAGAGATCCCGACGGGATACCCCGAGCAGTCGGGCGACTTCCTTTACAGCCGCCGACGTGGAGAGGCCTTCCGCCACCAACCTCCGCACCCCCTCGGCCGCCTTGTCCATCCCCGGCGACGCCGGAATTGCTTCGCTCTCCTCCCCCGCTCCGATCACCAGGGTGAACTCTCCCTGCCGGGTGCGGCCCTGCCACTCCCCCAGAGCCTCCAACATGGTGCCGGCCCATATTTCCTCGTGCATCTTGGTGAGTTCCCGGACCACGGTCAAGGCCCGCGTCGCCATTCCCGCCTCCACCAGGTCGGACAGGTCGCTAACCAGGTGATGCGGGGAGGAGAACAACACCACCGTCCGGGTGGCGGAGGACACCATCTGAATCCGGCGGGCGCGTTTTTTGCCGGAGCGGGGCAGAAAACCCTCGAAGGCAAACCGGGTGGCCGACAGTCCGGACACCGCCAGGGCGGCGGTCACCGCGCTGGGGCCGGGGACGATGGTGACCTGCGAACCCGTTGCCCGGGCGGACCGCACCGCCGAAATACCCGGGTCGGAGATGCCGGGAGTCCCGGCGTCCGTCACCAGGGCCACGGTTTCACCCGCCGACAGCCGACCGGCCAGTTCCCGGCTTCGCTGTTCCTCGTTGCCGGCGAAATAGGAGCGCATTCGGCGGGGTCGCACCCCCAGAGAGGACAACAACTTGGCCGAGCGCCGAGTGTCCTCGGCATACACGCAATCGGCGCCTTCCAGCGCCTCCGCCAGCCGCGGCGGGGCATCTCCCAGGTTGCCGATGGGAGTGCCGCACAGAATCAGGACCCCGGTCATGGCGAGCGTCCCCCCTGCCAGGTAAGCACCCGGCCCGGAGGCGGAGGGGTTCGTTCGCGGGGCAACTCCAAGACCGATGAGGCGCCCCGGAATACCGCCAGACCGCCGGGGCGGAGTGTCCGGACTCCCACCACCCGCCGGGTACCGTCCAGTCCCACCGCCCAGAGGCTTCGGATGATGAAGAACCCGTGTACCGACCGCCCCGGGATCAAGACCCCCCACCGCCTCGGCACTCCGTATATCCCCAACAGGCGTTTGCCAAAGCTGTCGGCAAGCTTCACCGGACCCGATCTCCATTCCCCGCAAACCAATTCAGCCACCATTTCAGGAACGATACGGGGCGGAAATCATCGGGCACACCGTCGGATCGGAACAGGCCACCATCACCAGGCCCTCGGGAATCAGGCTGACGAACACATAGTCTCCGGCCCGAGCCTCGAAGCTGTGATCGCCCTCCGCTCGGACCGGTGTCCCCACATCCATTCCCTCCGTCGCGTAGTCATACAGGAGCAGCGCCAACTCCTCGGCTTCTTCCGGACTGTCGCCGGCATACTCCCAGAGGAACGCCACCTCCCCGTCTGCGTGATAAGCCACCAGGCTGCGCCCTGCTCCCCACCCGGTGGCGGCATCGACCGCCGCGTCGGGGCCCAGCACCTGCTCGAACATCAGCAGAATGTCCAGGAACCCCCATGTGTAGTCGTAGAATTCCTCATATCCGCCGGGCCACGCAGCTTGCGGCCTCTCCATCTCGAACGGGCGGGCACCGGACGCCACCACCCCCTCGAATATCTCTTCGGTGGACAACGGCGGGTCAGCGTACAGGTCGTTGACCGCGGGCCACCCTCCCGCCCCCCAGGCGTTGAACACGAATTCGAAACCCTGCTCGTAGGGAAAGTAGAGGGCCTGTTCCATGAACCGCGGCACCGCAAAATCGGGTTCTTCCATCTGGGCGAAATCGCTCATCAGACGGGCTCTCTCGGCGGAGTCCAGGCTCTGGACATAGAGGACCTCCGACAGGGTGGCGTCTCCCTCCACCACCGACACCAGAGAGGAGGCTCGGTCAAAGCGCTGCGCATCGATCAGGGTGTCCACCTGGGACCCGAAGCCGAAGTGCTGGTCGGTAACCGCATGCACCAACTCGTGAAACAAGGTCAGAGTCTCAAGTTGGGAGAACTCCTCCCCGGCTCTGGGCAGCACCATTTCCCGCCGCTCACTTGAATAAAACCCCGCCACGCCCTCACCATAGAGTTCACCGTACAGGGCCGCCAGATCGTCGTCCGGCGCCAGCAATCCGAGCAGTTTGTAAAGAGCCTCATCCACCTCGACTGTTTCCAACTGCTCTGCCGTTTCCATTCGAACCCGCTCGGCGAAGGCTTCGGGAGTCAGAACCGTGATGGAGGGCAACCCGTCGAACTTCAGCCCCCGTATCTCCTCGACGACCGAAGCTGTTTCCCGGATCTGCGCAGCGGTGCGGGCGCCCAGACCTTCGATCAGCGGTTGGGCATCGGTCTCCGACTCGGGAACCGGCAGGTCTTCCCGGCTTTCGGAAGGAATGTCCGACCCGGCCGTCGCCGATTCTTCCTCGCCGTTTTCGGTAGCCGTGCCGACGGGGTCGGCAATCGATTCCCCGGTGACGACGGTCGTGGCGGTTCCGACCGGCGGCGCCCCAACCGAGGTGGTGGTTGTCCCCTGCTCAGCATCCTCGGGACTTGGCTTCTCTTCGGTGGAGGCCCGGGTGCTGATCGTGGAGGTGGTTGCCGCCGCGGTGGTCGAGGTGTTGGACAGATCCTCGGCGCCACAGGCGGCGATCAGGACCATCACCCCCCAGACCAGGATGCGACGCATCACCCGGATGTTACGGACGACGCAAAACCGTGTGACCCACCCAAGACTCCCGAACGCCGCCGACCCACGAGGCGAATGCGTCGCTCCGGAAGTCTCATCCAAAGCGATAGGAGCGCAATTGCCTGCCCAGTTCCACATCGGTGGCGGCAATGAGAGTAAGAACTTCTCCCCCCTCGCCGCCGCTCAGCCACGCATAGTGTGTGTCGTAGTATTCCAGTCCGGTCCCCAGGGGGCGCGGGACGCCCACCTCCATGCCGAGCGGGAGGTATTCCTCCAACGCCATCCGCATCTGCAGGGTGTCGCCCACGGTGTCCCCCCGGTAGTCAACCACCATCGCCAGGTTTTGGCCGTTGCTGAACAGCAGGTATCGGTCGCCGCCCCATCCCCAGGAGGCAGAAGCAGCCTGGTCGGGGCCGAGGGCCGAGGACAAGAGGGTGTTCCAACCCCACTGTCCCCAAACCGCATCGGTCACCTCCCGGTATCCCTCGGGAGGTGACACCCCGGGCCTGGGTAGCAGCAGAGGTTCAAGGGGATCCACCGACAACGTGAGGATTTGCTCGGTGGACAGGGGCGGACGCCGATGAGCGTCGTTGATCAGTTCCCATCCTCCCGTTTGATAAAGTCGCTGCAGGAAATCGAGCGCCGGGCCCGATGAGAACCGCTGGCTGCTGTGCATCAGCCGGGGAAACTCCGAATCACCGGCGGAGAGGGCCCAGGCTTCCTCCATCGTCCGCTGCTGGTCGTCGGGGTTCAAACCTTGCGCGAAAAGCAGTTCCACCAGGCTGGAATCGGCCTGGGCCATGGCGCCCAGGACGGTGAGAGAATCACTTTGGCCCGAACCGGACAGGCGGTTTCTGCGTTCCCATATTCCCAGGTTATGGTCGACCAACGCCTTGGCTATCTCCCCCACCAACGTCATCTCCTCCAGCGGAGAGGGATCATCAAGCGTGGAGACCAGCCACAGCTTTCGGCTCGACACGTCGTAGATCCCGGGGGTGGGTCGGGACTGAAACTCGGCCAGCGTCTGCGGCCAGTCGGTGTCGGGGTCCACCAGCCCCAGCATTCCGAATAGTGTTCCATTCAACTCGACCGCCTCCGGATCGTCTTCCACCCGCGCCCGCAACCGCCGGCTCAGTTCCTCGGAAGTGACGGCCTCGATGGAAAGGGGCTCCGGGAAAGACAAACCGCGGAGTCTCTGGGTTTCCTCCACCAACTCCACCAGCCTCTCTCGGAAGGATTCGGGCACGAACAGCAGATCCTCCACCGGCGGAGGGGGAACGGTGCTGGTGGTGGTGGGCGCCACGGTAGTGGTGGTGCTGCTCTCCTCAGGCGGAACTGCCGGAACTGCCGCGGAGGTGGAAACCGGAGATTGCGCATCGCCGTTCCCACAGGCTGCCAGAACCAGGACCAAGCCCGCGGTCATCACTCGCACGATCAGGAAACCTTGGGTCATTCCTGGGGAGGCTACCCCCATGGGCGGCGTCCGAGTGGCCGGCCCGAAGGACGGGCCGCCGCCTGGCCGTTTCACTGCCGGTGGGCCGGTGTCCGTAAAGCAGGGTGGCCCGGGTGGCCGACCGGGCTAGGATTATGACCCGGTCAGAGAACAAAGCCCCTCGGAGGGATCGCATAGTCCGGTCTAGTGCGCGGCACTCGAAATGCCGTAGAGGGTCACCACCCTCTCGTGGGTTCGAATCCCACTCCCTCCGCCCGGTTGAACACAGCCGCCCCACCCCACCGGAGGGATGACCGAGCGGCCTAAGGTGGCAGTCTTGAAAACTGTTGGGCATCCGTGCCTCGTGGGTTCGAATCCCACTCCCTCCGCTCCATATGTTGGTGACTCAGCCCCACTGTCGTTGACGACTTAGGTTAGGAGCGATTAACATCTCCGAAGGGCCGATCTCGGTCCCCCAACCCTTCTCAACATTCTCAAAGGCGTGTCCTGACCGTACCTCCGCACCGTCGCCAGCCGCGGAAGTGCCTGCGGTTACACTGACCAGGGAAAGAGCGTAGCGAGCACCCTTTGACAACGATCCACGATGGGAGCGGAGGTGTCCGACAACTGGGGCCTGCATCAGGCGAAGCGACAAAAAAGGGACGAGTTCTACACGCAACTCTCCGACATTGAGCGGGAATTACGTCACTACACACCGCATTTCCGGAACAAGGTCGTCTACTGCAACTGCGACGATCCCAGGGTCAGCAACTTTTTCCGCTACTTTTCGTTGAAGTTCCGCGTGTTGGGATTGAAACGGCTTGTCACGACGTGTTATCGGAACCGAACACCGGACCTGTTCAGCCAGCATGACGCGGAATCGGCTATTTGCCTGGATTATCGAGGCACCGTCAACGCGGATGGGATACCGGAACCGGACGAGACAAATATCGTGTCTCTCCGAGGAGACGGCGACTTCAGAAGCCAAGAGTGCATCGACATTCTCAAACAGGCCGACATCGTGGTCACCAACCCGCCGTTCTCACTGTTCCGGGAGTACATCTCCCAGCTGGTGGAGCACGATAAGCGGTTTCTCGTAATCGGCAGCATGAATGCCATCACCTACAAGGAGATCTTTCCGCTCATCAGGGACAAGCGGCTTTGGCTTGGTCGCGGTCCGGCAGGGCGGGACATGCTCTTTGACGTGCCCGAAGGGTATGCGCGGGAATTGGTCGAGACCAAGAAAGAGGGTAGTGCTTACCGGCTCGTGGACGGTGTCGTGAAGGGCAGGCTGGGAAATGCGGCATGGTTCACGAACCTGGACCACACCAAACGACACGAAAGACTCATTCTCTACAAAGAGTATAACGAGGCGGAATACCCCCACTACGACAACTACGACGCCATCAACGTGAACAAGACCGCCCACATCCCGAAGGATTACGACGGGATGATGGGCGTTCCCATCACTTTCCTCGACAAGCACAACCCCGACCAATTCGACATTATTCGTTTCCGTAAGGGAAACGACGGTAAAGACCTCACGGTCAATGGCAGACCCACATATTTTCGCATCATCAGAAGGAAAGGGTCCTGAGCATGCAAGTTGAATTGCAAGAGGTAACCGTGAGAGACCTCGTCGACGGCTACGCCGACGACGGCGAGGGTGGTGTGGTCGGCTACGGCCGACGGCTGGACATCCGACCGCCGTTTCAACGCGAATTCGTTTACGGGGACAAAGAACGAAACGCGGTGGTCAACACGCTTAAACGAGAATACCCCTTGAACGTCATGTACTGGGCGGATCGTGGCAACGGCACGTATGAGATCATTGACGGGCAGCAGCGCACGATCTCCATCGCCCAGTACGTACATGGGGATTTCTCGCACGAGGGACTCTATTTCCAGAATCTTCCATCCGACAAACGACAGCGCCTATTGGACTACAACCTCATGGTTTATGTGTGCACCGGCACCCACAGCGAAAAACTCGAATGGTTCCAGGTCATCAACATTGCTGGCAAGGAGTTGTCCAAGCAGGAACTGCGCAACGCCGTTTACTCAGGTTCGTGGGTGTCTGATGCCAAAAGGTATTTCAGCCGCACGGGCGGTCCGGCCCATCAGATAGGGCAGCATTATCTGAAAGGCAATCCCAAGAGACAAGACTATTTGGAAACCGCTATCCGGTGGGCCAGCCAAGACAACATCGAGGACTACATGGGCACCCACCAGCACGAACCCACCGCCGAACCCCTGTGGCAACACTATCGAGCCGTGATCTCTTGGATCAAGTCGTGTTTCCCCAAGAAAACGCCGGTTATGAAAGGAGTGCGTTGGGGCCCGTTGTATTACACCTACCGAGACACAGTGTTGGACCCCGAAGCTATCCAAAAAGAGATCGACCGGCTGTTCGCCGACGAGGACGTTACCAAACAATCGGGTATTTACCCCTATGTGCTGACAAAGGACGAAAAGTGGCTGAACATTCGCGCCTTTCCGCAACCCATCAAACAAAGGGTCTATCAGGCGCAGGGCGGCAAGTGCGCCTTGTGTGAGGAGTCCTTCAACCAGGCGCAGATGGAAGCGGATCACATCACCCCTTGGGTGGAAGGCGGGAAGACCCTAGAAGAGAACTGTCAGATGCTGTGCAAACAGTGCAACCGGAGGAAGGGTGCGCGATGACAACACTCGAAGCGGGATCAGTGAAGACCTGCCGGAGGAGCCGTTAGGTGTCCAATACCGAACAACTCCCTGGGTTGGCTGCCCTTGAAAAGGTTCTGACTGTGTCCATGAGCAAGGGGAGGGAACTTCAAGCAGCCGTGGCAGACTCTATCTCAAACATCAGGCTAGGTGTTACGGCTTACGTCTTCCACAATCAACGAGCCACCTACCGCACCGTGGCAGTGGAGCTGCGGAAGCTCCTCTTGGATGCGAACGCCGCCCGCTCATTCGGCGCCAAAGGCAAGGCCCCAACCGTCCTCAGGTTGGCCTACGGAAGACTTGATCGGATTTTCCTCCAGTCACTTCAACCAAAGCGCGATTCAGTGAATGCCGCCGGGTGGGCGGATGTCGGACCACCACTGTATCCTGACCCTAAAGACATCCTCCGACGCGCAAGCGCTGATGATCATCTTGTATCATTTCGCAACTGGCTGAAGGAGACCCCAGTTCGCGACGCGCAGGGTGCACTCAGAAAAACCAGCCGTGTCCTCCAAGACATAGCAGATAAAGAGGGTGCTCATATCATCGACCGCTGGGGAGGGAAAGACTGGCGTGAAACCGGCTTTGCTTTCGCCGTCATCCCGGCCGACCCGAGAGAAATGACGACGGAGGAGGTGGCGAACCTCTCGTTTGACGCCAACTGGGAGCAGTTCGTGATCGCTGCAGGAGCTTCTCTTCTGTATGCCCGCAAGAGGGAGCAGAGGGGATCGGCGCTGTTATTCGATGCCAATCAGAGACCTCCGGAGGTTGATCGAACCGCTGGGCAGTCTTTCACGCTTCGACGGCGCACATCATCAGCACAGATGTAGTCCATCCTGAGGTTGACAGACCCTCCGCAACTGTGGCTTCGAGCATCAAGAGGTTCCTGGACCTCCCCGTAAGCTCCGGGTCAGGGGTTGTGGCAACACCCACATTCAAATTGATTGTGAACGAGGTCAGGAGGACCGTGTGTTGTCATCGGGTTCTTATGTGGGTGGCTCCCGAGGTGGTGGCAATGAGATCGACAATGGTTTGGACAACCCTGCCTATTGGTATCTCCATGTGATCCTGTGTGGTGAGCTTGCGAAGCAGAATGGGCCAGGTCTCTTTCGCTAGGTCAATCTTGGACACGTGCCAGCCCCAGTTCTTCCACGCCTTATCAATGTTCTGTTTGTGCTCGCGGACAGAAGATAGAGCCTCTTCGATCTCCTTGGTCGGCAGAACGGGTCTTTCCCTCTGCCGTGCTATTTCTTGGATGGCGTTGGCAAGTTCCTTGTCTGTAAAATGCGCAAACTCGAAACAACCTGCTTCACCCCATGTCTCGACTCGGACCAGATGATTGAGATCCTCCAGAACCGTGGCGGTTTGGAACGTTTTGGGCAAAGATGTCCACATTTCCCGCACGATCTTTTCACGCTGGGTTTTCTGGTTCTCGGGCGATTCGTAGGGCTTCTCTTGGTCTACGGCTACAATCAGCCCAGTTAGTGGACGGAGGGCACGGGCTCGGTCGGGGAACTGGTGGTCGAGTTTCGGCGTGTTTACAGCGCGGGCGATGAGGCTCACATCCGCATTGATGCCTTTGAGATTGACAATGTCCACTAACCCTGTGTCAAGGCCTCTGCCCGCCCAGTCAAGAGCGCGAGGCATTATGTACTCCTCAGTTTCGCCTTCCACCGCTACCAACACAGCGGGTGCGTTCTCAAGTCGGAACTGTTGCAGGGCACTGGAGCGCTCCGCATAATCGGTACTTAGCCGATCATGTCTCGGCGCGGGCCAAGTCTCGGGAAGTTCAGGCAAGGATTCAGCAAGACCCTGTTCGGCGACATCTTCATAGAACAGCAGAAGAATCTCGGCTGCTATCCGCCAGTCCATGGCTTGCAATGCCTCAAACTTCAGGTCTTCCCAGCGGTGAGGGGCACCAACTCGCACTACTCTGTACCAGTCACCCAGTGGATCGAAATGTCCTGCTTGGGATAGCAACTGTTCTGCCTGACTAAGTAGGGCACGAGGTTCAATCTCTGATAGCAAGCCTTGCTCGTTAGTCGGAATAGACCGTATGTGCTCTTGGTACTCCACGCTGTCCATAGACCATGGGATCGAAATCCTATTTACGACGCGAGGCCTATACCTGGGGGAAAGGACCTCCAGGATGATCGCAAGGCGTCGGGTGGCGTGAGCCCTTTCCACTGCCATCCTGTGGGCAGAAGGCAATTTCCACTCGACCCCGTCGCCTACCCTTCGGCCCTTGAACTTTTCGACCCAGGGGCCAAGATGCTGCAAGGCCAGGAGTTGATACCAGGAGTAGACCACCCCAACTGTCGAACTCTGCTTTGGCCACGGGCGAAATCGGACCTTGCTGGGATCACGCAACCTCCCCTCCGACTTTGCCCAATAAACATCGTCAGCCCACCCAGGAACACAGTCTTCGGGACTAGGATGATCAGGTATTTCCACCTGTCGGGCGTAGATCCGGAAGAGTGGGACTAATAAGCCGCGCCGGTGAAGCAACTCCAATCGGCTCCTATCAAGATTGACCCCGCGCTTTCCCGCCTCTTGACAATAGGAGTGCGGGTTAAGGAGACGTCTTTGCGAAAAGGCGAAAGGAACGGTCAGCAACTCCAAACTTGAAGGAGCGCTACTGGGAACGATGCTGGAATCCGGAGTCAAGACCTCGTCTGCTCAATTGCTTCGTTTCAAGGCTATCCCGCCTTTATGACATTGCCATGACTCATCGACCAGGTAGACCCTGGAGTTGCGTGGTGCCGGTTCCGAGATTGCCTGCCACTCCGTTGGGTTGAGTAGAACATAGCGAATATCGTCTTCGGGAGAAACACTTGGTGGCGGACGGGAGTACCCGTTCTTCGCCAGAGAATAGGATCAGGCCACTCCCACAGAGGCGGCCGATATGATGCCTTGCGCCAGTTCCTCGGGAAGGCGGGAGAGGATTTTCTCTCTTTCTGAAGCGCTCATCTGGGCCAAGAGCCTCGCTGAAACATGTGCTGGCAGATGAAGGATGTCGTCGACCTGGGCTTGTGGGGAAAGATTGAAGAACATGCCATCCGCCAGAGAGGTCACCCATGCGATCTCCTCAGGAGTGAGTGGGCGGCTGTCTATGTTCTCAAAATCCTCGTTCGGATCTTCGCAGCGGGCAATGATCTCAGCGTCCTCGCGGAGGGCAGCGATCTCAGCATCTGTCATGCTTGCCAGCACTACGCCGGCCATTTCCCTGAGAATCTCCTCGCCCATACTTCCCAGCGACCGGTCAGGACACCGGTTGGAACTGGGTGTGATACAGGGTGGCGTACAGGCCCTCGGCGGCCAACAGTTCGGCGTGGGTTCCCTGTTCCACCAGCCGCCCCCGGTCCATTACCAGAATGTGGTCGGCGGCCTTGATGGTGGAAAGCCGGTGGGCGATCACCAATGAGGTTCTCCTCCTCATCAGCCTCTCCAACGCCTCTTGGATCAGGGCCTCGGACCGGGAATCCAGATGAGATGTTGCCTCGTCAAGCACCAGGATGGCCGGGTCTTTGAGGATCACCCGGGCGATGGCCACC
The DNA here is from genome assembly GCA_965220995.1 of Acidimicrobiia bacterium. GTDB lineage: Bacteria > Actinomycetota > Acidimicrobiia > Spongiisociales > ZC4RG35 > Bin76. The sequence continues at coordinate 633,576 of CBDCRL010000004.1, forward strand.
CTTTGCTTTTCTCCCCCCGAGAGACGGTAGCCCCGCTCTCCCACCACCGTGCCTAATCCCTCGGGCAGCGCCCCGAGCAACTCGGTGAGATTGGCTGCTTCGCAGGCCTCCCGCAGGTCCTGCTCGGTTGCCCGGGGAGCGGCATATCGCAGATTGGCGGCAATGGTGTCGTGCAGGAGATAGGTCTCCTGGGTCACCTCCCCCACCGCCGCCGCCAGTGTGGAAAAGGTCACTTCCCGCACGTCGGCGCCGTCGATTCTCACTACTCCCGCGTTGACGTCATAGAGGCGGGGAACCAGATAGGACAGGGTGGTCTTGCCCGCTCCCGACGGGCCGACCACCGCCACCAGGGAACCGGCCGGAACCCGGAAGGAAATGTCGGCCACCGCCCACTCCCGGGTGGAAGCGGCCAACCTGGGACCGTCGTCCTCGGTGAGCGAATCCGGATCCCAGAATGTGAAGCGGCGGGCGGCGGCCAGTTCCGAAGGCTGTTCGGATGGGTAGCGAAACCAAACATGATCGAACTCGATTTCTCCCGCCACCTTCGTCAAGTCCCGGGCATCGGGCGACTCGGGGAGGTCCACCGGGATGTCCAACACCTGAAAAACCCGTTCGAAAGAGACCAACGAGGTGGCAAACTCCACCCGGGTGTTGGACAGGGCAGTGAGGGGAGCGTAAAGCTGGGCCAGCAAGGTGGAGAACATCACCACCGTCCCCAAAGAAATGTGACCGCTGATCACCATCCAGCCTCCCAGCCAGAACACCGCGGCGGTTCCCAGGGCGCTGACCGCTCCCATGGCGGCTTGGAATCCCCGTCCGATCAGGGCGCTCCGCACTCCCAGATCCCTCACTCCGGCCGCCTCACGGGTGAACCTGTCCAATTCCTTTCCTCCCCGATCGAACAGCTTCACCAACAGCGCCCCCGAGACGTTGAAGGTTTCCTGCAAAATGGACGACATGTTGGCGTTGTGCTTCATCTGTCGCTCGGTGACGGCTCGCAGGACCCGGGCCACCCGGCGGGCCGGAGCGACAAACAACGGCAGAGCGGCCACCGACAACAGAGTCAGACGCCAATCGGCGGAGATCAGCACCGCCAAAATGGCCACCACCGTCACCATATTGGACAGAATGGTGACGAAACTTCCGGTGATAGCCTGCTGGGCGCCCACCACATCGGTCTGAATCCGAGAGATCAGTTCCCCGGTGCGGGTGTTGGTGAAGAAACCGAGCGACATCCGTTGCAGATGGGCGTACAACTGTCTGCGAAGATCGAAAATGATCCCCTCCCCCGCCTGGGAGGACCACCACCTCTGCAGAATGCCCACCCCCGCGATCACCAACGGAACGGCCACCATCCCGATCCCCAGCCAGGTGAGCGCCCCCAGATCGCCGTCGGGGATCGCTTGATCTATCAACAGGCGGATGAGCACGGGGGGTATCACCGACAGCCCCGAAATGGTCAACACGGTGACCAGGACTCCCACCAGCCTGCCCAGATAGGGCCGACCGTATCCCGCCACTCGGCGCAGCAGAGCCCGGTCGACCGCTGGGGGAGTCTCCCCCACGCTGCGCATGTAGCTGTACCAGCCGTGCCACATAGGGAAGCAGGCTACCGGTGATCCGTTCCCTATCGGGGATGCTCAGAACCCCGGGTCCCCTTCAGATACCGCCTGAGGTTTCAGCGGGGTGGGCACAGGACCCCGAACCCCGGAGACCTGTTCGGCAAACCGCGCAACCGCGGCCCCACGGGAAGGTTTCAGACCGTTCTCAACCGGCGCCCCGGCTCCTCCGTACCTGCCTGCTCGCCCTTAGCGCACGTCGACGCTGGCGCCGGCTCCTTCCAATTGCTTCTTGGCGGCGTCGGCGGTCTCGGCGTCCACGGCTTCCAGAATCTCCTTGGGGAAAGCGTCCACCAACTCCTTGGATTCCCGCAGACCCAGCTTGGTAAGCGCCCGGACCTCCTTGATCACTGCGATCTTGGCGGGGCCGATGGCGGTGAGAACGACATTGAATTCGGTCTGCTCGACCTCTTCCTCCACCTCTTCTCCCGCCGCGGGGACGGCCGCCATGGCGACCGGGGCGGCGGCGGTGACATCGAAATGATCCTCGAATGCGTCGAGGAAGTCCTTCAACTCCAGAACGGTCATCTCTTCGAAGACTGACAAAAGCTCCTGGGTACTCATCTTGGCCATTTTCTTGTTTCCTTTCCGGTATTCGAGAATTTCAGCTTGCCTCGGCGGCTTGTTTGCGTTCCAGCAGTTGGGTAAATGCGCCCACGGCCGAACGGGTGAATGAGGCGAATACACCCGCCGCCTTGTTGAGGGGCGCAGCCATTCCTCCGGCGACCTTCCCCATGAGTTGAGAGCGCGAACCGAGGATGGCCAACTCGGTGACCCCATCCAAGCCAAGGAACCTGCCCTCCATCATGGCGCCCTTCAACACCAGTCTGCGATGCTGGCGGCTCTGCTCCCGCACGGTCCTGGCCGCCGCCAGGGGATCACCCTCGGCAAAAACCAAGGCGGTGGGCCCCGCCAAGTGCTCCGACAGGTCCTCATAGCCCAGGTCGGACGCGGCCAATCGGGTCAGCGACATCTTGACCACTCGCAAACGGGCGTCACCTTCCCGCATCGAGCGGCGGATCTCCTGCATCTGCTGCACGGTTATACCCCGGAACTCGGTGAGGTAGACAGCTTCCGAGGCTGAGATCTGCTCGCGTATCGCGGCTACCCGCTCCACCTTCTGGGCTCGGCTCATCGGCATTTTCGTTCCTCCAAATGGGGCCCGACATCCTCAAACCGAGACGCCACATGCGAAAAGCCGACCTGCGCTGGGCAACCTCTCTGGTGGTTTTATTGCCAATTCGGGCAACCAGCGGTCTCTGGCCGAGGTGCTGGGGGATTGATGTTGTACGTTGCGATTCTACAAAAGGGCCATTTCCTGAGCAAAATGGGAGTGGGGAAAAGCACCCCGCCCCATGTGCATCGGTTCAGGCCTAATCGGTGAGTTCGTCCAGACGATTGGTGTCGATCTTGACCCCGGCCCCCATCGTGGAGGCAATCGTCAATGATCGGATGTACCTGCCCTTGGCGGCCGCCGGCCGGGCCCGGTTCAATTCCGTGGTGAGCGCGGCCAGGTTGTCAGCCAGTTTCTGAGTACTGAAACTCACTTTGCCGATCACCGAATGAATATTCCCGTAGCGATCGGTCCGATACTCGATCTGACCGGCCTTGAACGCCGATACGGTGGTGGTGAGATCGTTGCTCACGGTCCCCGACTTGGGGTTGGGCATCAAGCCCCGCGGTCCCAGGATCCGTCCCAGTCTTCCCACCTTGGGCATCATGGCGGGAACCGCGATCGCCACATCGAAGTCGAGGGCGCCGCCTCCGGAGATCTCCTCCACCAGTTCATCGCCTCCCACCCGATCGGCTCCGGCGTTGCGGGCCTCGTCATGTCGGTCGGAAGGAGCGAACACCGCCACCCGAACGGTCTTCCCGGTGCCGTGTGGATAGGAAACGTTGCCTCTCAGCATCTGATCGGCCCGGCGGGGATCGATCCCCAGCCGAAAAGCGGCCTCGACCGTCTCGTCAAATCGAGCCGAAGCCATGAACTTGACCAGGTCGATCGCCTCGGTGGGCGAATAGGCGGATTGGCGATCGTAGCGGCGCAGCGAATCCTGATAGCGCTTGCCCTTTTTTGCCATTGTTTACCTCCGTGGTCCAGGCGGCCCGGGCTGGCCGGACCTCCCACTGGTTCTGTTTGTTGGTAGGGGCTAGTCGGCCACCTCAATCCCCATCGACCGGGCGGTGCCCGCCACTATCCGCATGGCGGCTTCGGTGTCGTTGGCGTTGAGGTCCGGCATTTTGATCTTGGCTATCTCCCTCACCTGCTCGGAGGTGACCGTTCCCACCTTGGTGAGATGCGGCTCCCCCGACCCTTTCTCCACCCGGGCCGCTTGGCGAAGCAGCGACGCCGCCGGTGGAGTCTTGGTGATGAAGGTGAAGCTCCGATCCTTGTAAATGGTGATCTCCACCGGGATGATGGAGCCCTTCTTGTCCTCGGTGGCGGAGTTGTAGGCCCGGACGAAGTCCATGAGGTTCACCCCGTGGGGCCCCAGCGAAGTACCAACCGGAGCCGCGGGGGAAGCCTCCCCGGCGGCAAGTTGCATCTTCACCCGAGCGGATATTTCTTTGGTAGCCATTCTTGCTCGACTCCTGTCGAAAGCGTCCTAGTTCTTTTGGATGTCGGCAAACCCCAGTTCCACCGGAGTGTCCCGACCGAAGATCTCGACCAACACCACCACCTTGGACTGATCGAGATTGATCTCTTCGATAATCCCGCTGAAGTCGTTGAACGGACCGGAAACCACCCGCACCGTTTCCCCCACTTCCCAGGCGGGCTTGAAACGGGGCTTGCTCTTGGTTCTGGTCTCCCGAAAGCCCAACATGCGTTCCACTTCGCGGCGGGACAGGGGCGGAGGGCGGTTCTGCTTCCCCATGTTGGAGGCGACGAACCCGGTGACTCCCGGGGTGTCCCGCACCGCGGTCCAGGAATCGTCGTCCAGATACATCCTCACCAACAGGTAGCCGGGAAACACCTTTTTGGGGACCGTAACCTTTTTGCGGTTCCGGATCTCCACCACATCCTCCCGCGGAATGTGAACATCGAAAATGCGGTCGGAAAAGCGCATATGCTCCACCCGCATCTCCAGATTGGCCTTCACCTTTTCCTCATGGCCCGAGTAGGCATGGATGACATACCAGTCCCCGGGCATGTCATAGGGGCTGACCTGGGGTTCCTCTTCCTCCACCTCTGCCGGGGCGGTCGCGATATCAACCACCTTGGATACCTCCCAACAGATACAGCACAATTTGCTTGAGAGCCACGTCCAATCCGAAAATCACCAGGGTCAGCACCACCGAGGTCACCACCGTCACCGCCGTGAAATTGACCAACTGCCGGCTGGTGGGCCAGGACACCCGGGAAAGCTCGGTGCGCACCTCCCGCAGAAACACTCCGATGCGTTGATACCAGGGAGGACGAGGCGCGCCGCCCTTTTTCCCGCGGGTCGACAAGGTCTGATCGATCCGCCGCTGGCGGGCGTCTTTACCTTGCTTTTTCTGCCGTCGCTCCTCGCGTTCCACGAGGCGACGCATCTGTCGGTTCATACTCTCGGCGCTCTGGGTTGGGATAGCGGGATGATGAAGCAGGGGTGGCGGGACTCGAACCCACAACCTCCGGTTTTGGAGACCGGCGCTCTGCCAAATTGGAGCTACACCCCTCTGGCGGGGTTTATCAGCCTCGCCCGCAGTATACCCGTTTCCGATAGCTTCCTAAACCCAGAAACCCGGCGGCCCACCCGCTCAGTCAGGGAGTGCACATGTATGCAGCCCTTTGACAGTCGACGGTGGGATGAAGCCCGTGAGAACCAGGGGAGGTGTGGATTGGGGCGTGTCGCTATCATCCCCCGGAACGGCCGGCGGGTAGGTGCGGAAGGGAAAGGCGGTGGTTGGCCTTGCAAACGAAAGTGAGCCCAACACCCTCACCGATCGAGGACACGTTCCACGACGAAACCAAACAACTGCTGGCGTGGTTGCGGAGTATGCCTCAAATCGGGGAAGAAGAGGATCCCAACGGCTGGTTTTGGCAAATAATCGACCATCTGAAGCGTACCCCCCGGCAGAGATTGGCCCGGTGGACCAGGTTCGGCAACGGCGGGTTGCGATACAAGAACCTTCGAAGGGTAGAGCACGTGCCCTTCGACCCCACACGGGTGTTAGGAACGCTCACCGAACATGGGGTGGAGTTTGTGGTGGTGGGAATGGGCGCCGGTTATCTTCGAGGCGCTCCCTATCCCAGTTATAACACGGATATCACTCCCCGCATGGAATCGGGCAATCTGGAACGCTTGGAACAGGTTTTGGGAATCTTGGGGGCGGGTCCCCTGGAACAGGATGAGTGGGGACCAGTCAAAGCGCACGCCCTGCCCGGTTTCCGAAGGTTGATGACGTCGGCGGGAATGGTCAACCTGGTCGACACCCTGCCGGAAGTGGGCGACTATGAGCAGATCATGAGCAATGCTGATCTCTTCGAGGTGGGAGAGAGTTTGTCGGTGTGGGTTGCTTCGATGGAGGACGTGATCTGCAGCAAGGAAGCCGCCGCTCGACTGCCGGACCGTCCATCCCACAGCCGTACGATGGACGGACTGCATGTTCTAATGTGCAAGGAGACCCTCATAAACCGGGCGAAATACGCCGACCAGTGGAATCTCTCGACCTGATAGCAGAAACCCTTGCCGCCCACGGGGCCGAATTCGTGGTGATCGGAAACTACGGCGCTCAGTTGCATGGTGTACCGGTGTATACGGAGGACGCTGACATGGCCTATCGGCGCAACCGGGAATCATCAGCGGATAATGGCCGCATTGGAAGATCTTGGTGCACGGATACGGATAACAGGTGGCGAGACCGTGCCACTGCCGACACATGACCCAGTCCTGTTGGAAAGGGGTGAAATCTGGAACTTAACGACCCGCCATGGGGACCTGGACCTGCTCTACAACCCCGCCGGGGGCGGCTATGAGCATCTACTGCCCGAAGCTGAATGGGTGACCGTTCGTGGCTATCCGGTGTTGGTGGCATCCATTAACGACATCATTACTTCAAAAGAAATCGCCAACCGAGAGAAGGACCACAGGTCCCTGTCGGAACTGCGCCGATTCCGCGACGGACTTCACGGCTCCTGAATACTGGGATGACCGGGGTCGGGTCCGGTCTTCGATTACCCCCGGGTAAGACCCGGATAATCCTGATTCCGACAGGATTCTCAGGCGCCGGCTTTGGCCCTCCGGCTGAGGGTCCAGGCCAGTCCCGAGGCCACCGCCACCGCGGCCGCCGCGATTGCGACCTTGGGGACCTCCCGGTCGGCGGGGGGGACAGGAGCGTCGAGCCTGCTCATCGCCCCGTCCACCAAACCCGCCGGCGCAAGCATCAGATGGCGCCCGGTGGCCGCCAGGGTGCGGGTGATTCGGTGTTCCACCGCCATCTCCGCTTGGCACCGCAGGCATGTTCCGGCGTGGCGTCCGATGAGCGGCGTCGGATCCTGGCGGTCGACCGCCACCATCCGAGCCCAGGGCCGGCTCACCCGGCACACGGTGGATCGCACCGCCTTCAAGCCGAATCCTCCAGCAGCGTTCGCAAACGCTTGCGGGCGCGGTGGAGTCGAACTTTGGAGGCAGAGACCGAGATTCCCAGGGCCTCGGCGATTTGAGCATGAGTCCATCCGTAGACGTCCCGCAACACCACCACCACCCGGGCCCGCTGTGGCAATCCCAGCATCGCCCGCCGCAATCTTCCGCGCAGGTTGACCGCTTCCAGGGCCAACTCGGGACTGTCGGCAGCGGTGGAAGGGGCGGCCAGGTTGTGAACGACCTCCAGTGGGGAATGGCGGGTACGCCGACGCCGGTCCAGGGAGGTCCATGCCACATTCACCGTGATGCGATAGAGCCACGAGGAAAATCGGGCGTCACCGCGAAAATTCTTGATACCCCGCCAGGCTCTGACCAGCGCCTCCTGGGATATGTCAGCCGCCAAGTCGTATTCTCCCGCCAATCGCATCGCCAAGGTGAACACCTGATGCTGATGCCGGGTGGCCAAAACGGAAAACGCTGCTCGGTCCCCCGCTCTGGCCCGGGCCAACAATTGGTGTTCGTCGTCCCTTTCGACCGAGAGCGCCTTCATAGGGTTACAACAATAACCCCGCCGAATACGATGCCCGCAGCCCCGGTCACTTGATGTTCGCTTCGATCGTGGCGGTGACCGAAGGTTTGCCCTGGCAGTCGAGTCGCATGGAAAACCGGTTCTCGCCGGTGCGCTCACCCTCCACCCGGGCCGCCGCGGCGGGCCGCAGAGGCCGACGGAAACGAAACCGGGCCCGTTGAAGCGGCCGGTCACCCTCCACCAGGGCGGTAACCCCCTGGCAGATCCAGGCGGCGCAGGCCAGACCATGCACCACCACCCCGGGCAGACCCGCTTCCACTGCTGATTGATGATCCCAATGGATCGGGTTCCAGTCGCCGGTGGCGGCTGCGTAGCGTATCAGATCGGCCCGGCCGGCTGATTTGGCCAAGCCGGGAACCGGGGCGCCCATCGGGGGCAGGGAAGCGGCGGACGCTTCCTGATTCTCATCCCGTTGCGTCGGATTGGGTTCCGCAACCGGAGCGCCGCCCCGCGCCGGGGGGCGACCACCGGCGATCAGAAAGGAAGAGGCGCCTTCCACCATGCTCTCTCCCCCCTCATCGGCGACCCGCAGGCCAAAATCCACGAACCAGACCCCTCGACGATGGCGTACCCGCTTTACTTCACCGGTTACCGACCATGTGTTATCGGCTCGCAGCGGGGCCTTCCAGGTGAACACCTGCTCGCCGTGAACCGCAGCCCCGCCCGCCGCCGTCACCAGCGGGTGGGAGAGCAACCGGGGCGCCACCGCGAACAGCGCGGCGCCGGCCATGGCGGGAGGGGCGTACTTTTCCCAGCGCCCGGACTGGTCTCCGGTGGTCTCCACATAGAAGGCCACCCGTCGCCGGGAAACATACCAAGGCTCAGGCCCCAGCACCAGGCCCTCCAGATCGGCAACACTCACACCGACGCCCATCCCTCAGGCCCCGACGTGGTTCTGTGTGTTATCGGGTTTCGCGATGGGAGGTGTGGATCTGGCACCACCGGCAGTACTTGCGCAATACCAATTTCCCTCGCTCCAGGTTGCGACGCTGTTCCTTGGCCTGTGGATTCGCTCGGCCCCGCGTGGTGACATAGTTGCGCCGCTTGCATTCTGAGCAGGCAAGTTTGATCGGAGGTCTCTTATCACTTGGCATCGAACTTTGACTTTCTGGCTTTTAGGTTTACGAACCTGTTTGTTGTTGTTTGTGTTGGTGGTTATTTGGTGATCTTCGTGACCCGACCCGCACCCACAGTCCGACCACCCTCACGAATCGCAAAATCCAACCCCACCGACATCGCAATCGGAGAAATCAACTCCACCCCCAACACCACATTATCACCCGGCATCACCATCTGCACCCCATCCGGCAACACCACCGAACCAGTCACATCCGTAGTCCGAAAATAAAACTGCGGACGATAACCCGAAAAAAACGGATTATGCCTCCCCCCCTCCTCCTTCGTCAACACATACACCGAACACTCAAACCCCACATGCGGCAAAATCGACCCAGGAGCAGCCAACACCTGACCACGCTCCACCTCCCCCTTACCAACCCCCCGCAACAACACCCCCACATTATCCCCCGCCCGCCCCTCATCCAACAACTTCCGAAACATCTCCACCCCCGTAGCCACCGAACCACGCGTATCACCCAACCCCACCACCTCCACCGCATCCCCCACCCGCAACACACCCTGCTCCACCCGACCAGTCACCACCGTACCCCGACCAGTAATAGAAAACACATCCTCAATCGGCATCAAAAACGGACGATCCACCTCCCGAACCGGAACCTCCACATACTCATCCACCGCCCCCAACAACTCCATCACCCCATCCATAGCACCCACATCACCCTCCAACGCCCGCAACGCCGAACCCCGCACCACCGGCACCTCATCACCCGGAAACTCATACTCCGTCAACAAATCCCTCACCTCCAACTCCACCAAATCCAACAACTCCCCATCATCCACCAAATCACACTTATTCAAAAACACCACCACCCGAGGCACACCCACCTGCCGCGCCAACAACACATGCTCACGCGTCTGCGGCATCGGACCATCCACCGCCGACACCACCAACACCGCCCCATCCACCTGAGCCGCCCCCGTAATCATATTCTTAATATAATCCGCATGCCCCGGCATATCCACATGCGCATAATGACGCCCAACCGTCTCATACTCCACATGCGCAATCTGAATCGTAATCCCCCGCTCACGCTCCTCCGGAGCACGATCAATATCATCAAACCCCGTAAACACATTCCCACCCCCAACCCGCTCAGCCAACACCCTCGTAATCGCCGCCGTCAAAGTCGTCTTCCCATGATCAATATGACCCATAGTCCCCACATTCAAATGCGGCTTCACCCGCTCAAACCTCACCTTACCCACAACCAAAACCCCCTTTCAATAGGTTCAATAGATGGCTGATTGTTTTCTATGTAGCGGCGGGCAGACTTGAACTGCCGACCTCTCGATTATGAGTCGAGCGCTCTTACCAACTGAGCTACGCCGCCTCGGCCCGCCCGGCCCAAACCAGGCGGAGAGCCCCCTTCCGGATTCGAACCGGAGACCTCCTCCTTACCATGGAGGCGCTCTGGCCGTCTGAGCTAAGGGGGCGTAAGTTGGTCGGTGGGAAAGCCCGGTGCCGGGAGAAGGATTTGAACCTCCGAAGGCATCGCCGGCAGATTTACAGTCTGCTCCCTTTGTCCGCTTGGGTATCCCGGCTCGCCAATGGCTTTCCCGAATGGAATAGCTTAGCGGATGATCGGCGCAACTCGCATTTCCATTTTTGAGGCCTTTGGCCGGGCTCTCAGGAGAAGGGGTCGGCCATCTCTTCCAGCAGCCTGATCCGATTCTCGATGGGTGGATGGGTGGACAGGAGCTTCATCATGCCTCCCCCTCCCCGGCCCCGCCGGAAGTTGCTCTTGAGCGGATTCTCGATGTAGAGCTGGCTCACCGCGTCGTTGACCCGCATGGGGATCCGTTCGGCGGCAATGCCGATCTTGTTCAAAGCCGAGGCCAGGGCCAGAGGCTGCCCGGTGAGGTCCGCCCCGGAACGGTCGGCCTGATATTCACGGGAACGGGAGATGGCCATCCGGATCAAGAGGGCCGCGATGGGCGCCACGATCATGGCCACGATCATGATGATGGCTCCCGCCTGATTGTTGCGATCGCGCCCTCCCCCTCCGAACCAGAAAGCCATCCGGGCCAGCATCACCAGGGCCGAGGCGATCATGGCGGCCACCGAGGATATGAGAATGTCCCGGTTGCGGATGTGTCCCAACTCATGCGCCAGAACGCCTTCCAGTTCTCTCCGATCCATTATCTGCAGAAGCCCGGTGGTAACGGCCACCACCCCATGTTTGGGGTTGCGTCCGGTGGCGAAGGCGTTGGGTTGGGGAGAGTCCATAAGGTAGATGCGGGGCATGGGCATCCGGGCGGTTTCGGCCAAGAAGCGCACCGTGGCATAGACCTGGGGGAGTTCCTCCTCGGTGACCGGCTTGGCCCGGCTCATCGCCAACGCCAGTTTGTCGGAGAAAAAGTAGGCCCCCAGGTTGAACATGGCGGCCAGTACCAGACCCAGCCAGAACCCCCCTTCGGGAAACAGCGAGGTGGCCACCCACCACAGCAGCGTGGTGAGCAAAGCCAGGAGCACCACGGTCTTGAAGTTATTCATACAACAGAATGAGAGTCTATTAGCCCTTGCGTGCTATCAGAACCAAGAACCCCCCCAGACCGCGGGGATGAAGCAGAGTCTCGGCGCCGATCCGCCGGGAACGGACCTGCAGGCGCTCGGAGTCGTCACCTGACCGGGCCAGACGGGCTTCCTGGCGGCGCAGTTCGCTGATCCGCTGCCGCAGACCCAGTTCCTCCAGCAGTTGGTCCTGGCGAAGCAGGGACACCGACGCTCCCGCCTCTCGGGCAGTCTCCACCAAGGCGGTGAAGTTCACGTCGGCGGTTATGTCGGTTTGACCCGGTTCGGCCAAAGGATCGGGACCCAGGTGATGATTGCGATAGGTGCGAAGCGTCCCCTCGGCTCGGCGGTTCTCCAGCCCTTCGGCCGTGTCTCCGTAGTCGATGACCACCACCACCCCCCTTTTCAAGCGTTGCAACGCCTCCCTGATCCACTGACAAGCCTGCAGTTGCACCTCAACGGTGCCTCCCGGAGAAACGGGTCCGGCATACTTCCCCAACCATTCCTCCACCTCGGGACGCGCCGGAACCTCCACCCATGCTCGCTTTCCGTTGTCGTCGGCCACCCATAGCTCTCTCCACTCCCGGGCGCCGCGCCTCGCCAGGGCCATGGGCAGGTTGTCCAAGAGTTCGTTGGCGAAGATCACTCCCTCTATTTGCCCGGGCGCCTCGCCGAGATCCGACACCGTCCGGTGGGGCCCAACCACTTGGGCAAGGGCTTTCCGAGCGGGTGGGGACACTTCCACCGCCCAGGGCTCCACCTGCTTCCCCAGGCTCTCAACCAGAGAACCGAGCAGCGATCCCGATCCGGCGCCGACATCCACCACCATGGGCCGGCTCAGATCGTGGCGAACCGCCTCCCGCCGGACCAACTCCGCCAGAGTCTCCCCGAATAAAGGACTCACCTCGGGACTGGTCAAAAAATCGCCGCTTCGAACCGAGCGTAGCGTATCCCCCTGAAAGTATCCCTCCGAGCCATATAGAGCCCAGTCCATATACCGGTCGAAGGGAGAGAGATCGGTTTTGGGGACTTGGTAGTTCATCTGACAAACAAAGGCTTACCGGATAGCCTAGGCCCTTAACCTTGCTATTGCCTGAAGATGGGATCCTACTCCTGGGAACCGGTGTTCCAACCAGAAGTACCGCAGTATTCGGTGGCCCGAAGACAAGAAGCGACTGTTGTGTTTGGAATCTTAATCTGCCGTAGGCAGGAAATGTCCCAGAAACAACCACTAGCACAATCAAATCTATACCAGTGAAACCTGGGATCAATGCGGGAATACTTCGGTTGAAAGGGAGTAATCAAGATACCTTTGTATTCAGCTTTTACCCGTGTCCATTCGATATGCGTAGCGTAGGCACCACCACATTCTCTATCTGATGATTCTTGGTAGTATGATGTAAAGGCCTTGATATCCGCAGGTGTTTGAAGACACAAGACCCTGTGTAGTTGACTTGGTTCTACAATAAAGTCATATTTGTACTTCCATACTTCATAGGCATCTGCCCACTCTGAATTTCCCTGGGAGACACGATCTCTCAAAAAACTCAGCCATCCGTATCCGCTTTCGTCACTTAACCAGAGCCCTCCAGGTTTGTGGACATTGTCTTCAGGTGTCGAATATTCAGAGGTAAACACCTTATCGGCATGGGATGCAAAGTGCGATAGGAGCATTTGTCGTCTCTTTAAGATGCACTGTAAGCAGCAAGAAGACCCCCGCCTAAGCGGGGGTCCTTTCTTACTGGTATCTGTCTTGGGCCATGGCCTAGAAGTCCATTCCTCCGTGACCGCCGTGGTCGCCGCCGGGCATGGCGGGGGGCTTGTCTTCTTTTTCCTCGGCGATCAACGCCTCGGTGGTCAGAAGCAACCCGGCAATGGAAGCCGCGTTCTGCAAGGTGGAACGAGTGACCTTGGCCGGGTCGATGATGCCCGACGCCATCAGGTCCTCGTAACCGCCGCTGGCGGCGTTGAAGCCCATGTTGACATCGGCGGAGCGCACCCGCTCCACCACCACGCCACCTTCGAACCCGGCGTTGAAGGCGATCTGGCGAATCGGCTCTTCGATGGCCCGACGCACCAGCGAGCGACCGGTCCGCTCATCGGCCGAGGCGTCGTCCAACTCGTCGATGGCGGTCTGTGCCCGAAGCAGGGCGACTCCGCCACCGGGGACCACCCCTTCTTCCACCGCGGCGCGGGTGGCCGACACGGCGTCCTCGATGCGGTGCTTCTTCTCTTTCAGCTCCACCTCGGTGGCGGCGCCGACCTTGATCACCACCACACCGCCGGAGAGCTTGGCGAGACGCTCCTGGAGCTTCTCGCGGTCCCAGTCGGAGTCGGTGTTCTCGATCTCCCGTTCGATCTGAACGATGCGAGCCTTGACGTCGCCTTCGGTGCCATTGCCGTCCACGATGGTGGTGTTGTCCTTGGAGATCACCACTTTGCGGCAGCGGCCCAGCATATCGAGGGAGATGTTCTCGAGTTTGAGACCGACTTCCTCGGAGATCACCGTGCCGCCGGTGAGGATGGCGATGTCCTGAAGCATGGCCTTGCGGCGCTCTCCGAACCCGGGGGCCTTCACCGCTGCGGATGCAAAGGTTCCGCGGATCTTGTTGACCACCAAAGTGGCGAGGGCCTCGCCCTCCAGGTCCTCGGCGACCACCAGCACGGACTTGCCGCTCTGCATGATCTTCTCGAGCACCGGCAGCAGATCATTGACCGAGCTGATCTTTTGGTTGGCGATCAGCACGTAAGGATTGTCCAGCACTGCTTCCTGGCGGTCGGGGTCGGTGATGAAGTAAGGGGAGATGTACCCCTTGTCGAACTGCATGCCCTCGGTGAACTCGAGTTCCAGCCCGAAGGTCTGGCCCTCTTCCACCGTGATCACACCGTCTTTGCCGACTTTCTCCATGGCCTCGGCAATGGTGGTGCCGATGCCGGAGTCGTTGTTGGCCGAGATGGAGGCCACATGGGCAATCTCCTCGGAGGTCTCGATGTCGCGGGACAGCGACTCGATGGACCTGACCACCTGGGCCACGGCCTGCTCGATGCCGCGCTTGAGACCCATGGGGTTGGCGCCGGCGGCCACATTGCGAAGCCCTTCCCGCACCATGGCCTGGGCCAGGACGGTGGCGGTGGTTGTCCCATCGCCGGCCACGTCGTTGGTCTTGGTGGCCACTTCCTTGGCAAGTTGGGCGCCCATGTTCTCCCATGGGTCCTCCAACTCCACTTCCTTGGCGATGGTCACACCGTCGTTGGTGATAGTGGGTGCTCCCCACTTCTTTTCCAGCACCACGTTGCGGCCGCGGGGACCGAGGGTGACTTTCACCACGTCGGCAAGTTTGTTGACGCCGGCTTCGAGCCCGCGGCGGGCGTCTTCGTTGAATCTGAGGTTCTTAGCTGCCATTTCTCACTACCTCCCTGACTACTTGACTACGGCCAGCAGGTCGTTGGCAGAGAGCACCAGGTATTCGATCCCATCGATCTTCACCTCGGTGCCGCCGTACTTGGAGTAGAGGACCTTGTCGCCCTCGCTCACATCCACAGGCGTACGCTCTCCGTCGTCATTCCGCCGACCGGGACCTACTGCTACTACTTTCCCCATTTGGGGCTTTTCCTTGGCGGTATCGGGAATCACCAGCCCGGACGGGGTTCTCATATCCTGATCCTCGTCGGGCTCCACGACCACCCGGTCACCAAGAGGCGCCAGCCTCATATTGGCTCCTTTCCTTGCTGGACTGTCGGAAAAGATCCCCCTTGTTCAGGAGGCCTCTCCGACCAACCATAATTTAGCACTCTCTCGCTGAGACTGCTAATCGAGTTGCAGAGGCGTGCAGCCCTACCGATGCCCCAGCCGCAGGCCGGGGTCGACCCCCGCCGTCCATGATGTGACCTGCCCCCGGCGTAACCGAAATACACCGGCCGCGCCGATCATGGCCCCGTTGTCAACACAGAGCCCAGGCGAGGGTAGATACAACTCCAAACTTCGCTGCCGGGCCACCGCGGTCAGTCTTTGTCGTAGGCGGCGATTGGCCAGAACCCCTCCCCCGGCGCCGATCACCGAAACCCCCGTGTCCTCCACGGCATTGAGGGTCTTGTCCACCAACACGTCGACAATGGCCTCCTGCAGCGACGCGGCGACATCCTCCCGGCGAGGCAATTCCCCCGCCAGCTGCGCCTTCTCCAAGAAGGTGATCACCGAGGTCTTCAACCCGGAGAAGGAAAAATGGTGGCGCCGCCCGGGCAGGGCGCGAGGAAAGCGAATGGCGGCGGGATCGCCCTGCTCCGACGCGCGGTCAATGGCCGGACCGCCCGGAAATCCCATTCCCATCACCCGGGCCAATTTGTCGAACGCCTCGCCCGCCGCGTCATCAATGGTCTCGCCCAACACCCGGTAGTCCCCCCAGTCTCGCATGTGGACCAGTTGGGTATGACCACCCGAGGCCAGCAACACCACCGCCGGAGGCCGGTAGTCGGAATATTCAAGGAGCGGCGAAAAGAGATGACCTTCCATGTGATCGATGCCCAGAAACGGCAGCCCACGGGACCAGGCCAACGCCTTGGCGAAAGAGTGCCCCACCAGGAGGGCGCCCACCAGTCCCGGACCCTCGGTGGCCGCCACCGCCTCGATGTCGTTGAGGTGTGCCCCCGCCTCTCGCAGAGCCCGGTGGGTGAGGCCCCTGATGGCCTCGACATGGGAACGGGCCGCCACCTCCGGCACCACCCCACCGAACCGCGCATGCAACTCGATCTGGGAGGAGAGCACATTGGATCGGACCGTTTGATCCTCCACCACCGCCACGCCGGTCTCGTCGCAACTGGTCTCAAAGGCCAGGATGAGTCCGCTCACTGAAAGCCTGCCGCGATCGCCTTCAGCCGTTCACCATATTCGGGACTGTCGAGGTCATGCACCCACATGATCAGGGCGTCCTCGGAGACGTAATAGTTCTTGCGAACCCCCACCGGTGCCATTCCGAACCGTCGATAAAGGGCCTGCGCAGCCTGATTGGAGGAGCGCACTTCCAGGGTAAGGCTCCGGGCGCCCGCCTCCACCGCCCCCAGGGCAAGACACAGCATCAGCCGGGTCGCCACCCCTTTCTGGCGCCGCTCCGGCAAGGTGACCACCGTGGTGATGTGCGCCTCGTCCTCCACCAGCATCATTCCCGCGTACCCCACCACCTCCCCATCCGAAAGCGCCGCCAGGTAGGTTCGAAGAGGCGCGGCCAGTTCCTCGGCGAAAGTCTCCTCCTTCCACGGCATGGGATACACCTGCCGTTCGATAGCCACCACTTCATCCAGATGATCAGCCGTCAAGGGAACGATCTCGATCACCGCCGGTCCTCCCAGTGGAAGGGGGAGCGCAAACGATTCCAGTTGATGTTCACGTCGGGATCCCGCAAATAGCGGGGGCGGACCGCGTCGGGATGGGGCGCCTCCCCCCGCTCCAGCAATCCCGCCCCCGCCTCGGCCAGGGCCTCGGCCGTGGGATAGCGCGGCCCCCCCACCCGGACGCCTCCCAGGCCCGCCACCGCCCCCCTTCCCAAGGCTTTCACGTCTCCCACCAGGAGGACCTTTTCCCGCTCGATGCTGAGCATCGCCAGGAACCGCTCGGCGGTGGTCAACTCCACCGGATGGTCGCGCACCACCCCACCCGGCACCGGACGGTATCCGGCCACCGCCAATTCCCCCCGGCGGACATCCACCACCGCGAAGATGCGCCGATGCCCGGTGGTGGCTCGAAGCGCCAAGGCGTCCAGTGACCCGGCGGCCGCCAATTGCGCCCCGATCGAGGCGCCGATCCCCTGGGCAACCGAAACTCCCACCCTGATTCCGGTGTAAAGGCCCGGCCCCACGTCCACCACCACCGCCTCGATCTCTTCGGGGGACCATCGGGCGTTTCGGACGCAGAACTCCAAGGCAGCCACCACAAATCCGGCATGGCCCCGGGGGTTGTGGTTCTCGGCGGCGGCGACCACTCTTCGGCCATCGGCCAGAGCCACCGAGGACACCGGGGTGGAGGTGGAGATCGCCGCGATTTTCATGCCGTCACCTCATGCAGGGGTCGGGCCTTCCAGGACGGCGACGGGTGAAAGGACAAGACCCGCTCTCCGCCTGATCTCACTTCGAACCGAACGGCCAGGTGTTCGGGCAGCAGAGACTCCACCGCCTCCCCCCACTCCACCACCAACACTCCATCCGAAGCCGCGTCCAGCACTCCCAGGTCCAAGAATTCGTTGTAAGAACCCAGTCGATAAACATCCACGTGGATCAAGGGCAGGAAGCCGTCATGGTATTGGCGGGCCAGCACAAAGGTGGGGCTGGGAACGGGGCCGTCCACCCCCAGCGCCGCAGCCAAGGCGCCCGTGAACAGGGTCTTCCCACAGCCCAGAGATCCGGACAGAGCGATCACGTCCCCGGCGCGCACCAGAGGCGCCAGCCGCGTGGCGACCGAACACGTGTCGTCTGCGGTGGGGCAAACCACCTGCAATGCCATCAGAACAGACCCAACTGCTCCGGTTCCGCAGCGACTCCCTCCCCGGTGTCGATCGACTCTAGCACCGTGCGCATCAATGCCAGATCCGCGCGGATCTGATCAGTTACCCGCTCTCCGCCCCGAAGTGCTGCGGCGGGGTGGAAGGTCGGGATCACGATTTTGTCCTTCCACCACTTGTAGCTGCGTCCTCGCATCCGGCTGATACCTTGGGTGGTGCGCAGCAGCAGTTGGGTGGCGAAATTGCCCAGGGTCATCACCACCGCGGGATCCACCAGGTCGAGTTGCGCCTGAAGGTAGCCTTTGCATGCCTCTATTTCGTCAGAACGCGGGTCGCGGTTTCCGGGGGGTCGGCACTTGAGAACATTGGCGATGTAAACGTCCCGTCGCTTCATTCCCACTTCCGACAAAAGCCTGGTGAGAAGATGGCCGGCGGCGCCCACGAAAGGCTCACCCTGTAGGTCTTCGTTGCGGCCCGGGGCCTCTCCCACCATCATCACTTGGGCCCGGGGACTTCCCACGCCGAACACCACCTGGGTCCGAGTCTCCGAGAGTCGACAATCCGTGCAGACTCGCGCCCGGGCGGCCAGTTCCGCCAGTTCCCGCATACCGGTCAGCGGCCTGCGGAAGCGTGAGGATGGCTCTCTGCCAAACCGGCCGGGGTGGTGCGGACAAACCGGGCGTTGCGGCGGAAGGTGAGCAGATCATCGGCGCCCATGTAGCTCATGGCGCTCCGCACGCCACCCATCAATACGCGGATTACCTCGGTGGCGGTTCCCCGGTACGCCACGGTGCGTTCAATGCCCTCCGGAGACCTGTGTTCGAAATATTCGTCCTCCAGTTCCGCTCCCCGACGGGCCGCCCGCAAGACCGCCGCCTCCAGCGACGCCATCCCCCGCACCCGCTTGACCGGCCCCGTCGAAGTCTCCTCCACCTCTCCAGGGCTTTCCCGGGTGCCGGCCAGAAGGCTTCCGATCATCACCGAATCAGCGCCCAGGGCCAGGGCCTTGGCGATGTCGCCCCCGGCCCGGATTCCGCCATCGGCGATCACCGGGACCTCGATCCCGGATCTCACCACATCGTATAAGGCGGTCACCTGCGGTACGCCCACTCCGGTGACAACCCGGGTGGTGCACACTCCCCCCGGCCCCACCCCCACTTTCACCGCGTCGGCGCCCGCCGCCACCAAGTCCACCGCTCCCTGGCCCGTGGCGATGTTGCCCGCGATCAGGTCGACCTCGGGGAATTCGTCCTTGAGTGCCCGCACCGCCCTGAGAGAGTGTTCGGCGTGGCCGTGGGCGATATCCAACACCAGTATGTCTGCTCCCGCCGCCACGCAACTCTTGGCGCGCCGGCTCATGTCCTGGCCCACTCCCAAGGCGGCCCCCACCAGCAGGCCCTGCCCGGCCTCCTTTACTCTCTCCACCTGCCGGGCATGGGCGGAAACCGGCAGGAACCGATGAATAATGCCCATCCCACCCATCCGGGCCATAGCCACCGCCATCTCCCATTCGCAGACGGTGTCCATATTGGCGGCCACCACCGGGAGGTCGAGATTGATGCGGCGGCTCAGCCGGGTGGACAGGCTGACCTCCTGTCGAGAGTTCACCGCCGAGCGACGGGGAACCAGCAGCACATCGTCGTAGGCGAGCGCCAGGGGGAAATCAGTTGGGTTCATGAGACATAACGCCTGGGCAACCGAGGACCAATCCGACTAACCACTTCATAGTTGATTGTATCGGACAGCCTTGCCCACTCATCAAAGGTAATGGAATCGGCGCCCTGCCGGCCCACCAGCACCACCTGATCGCCCACCGCCACCGGATGGCCCCCCACATCCACCACCAGTTGGTCCATGGTCACCCTTCCGGCCAAGGGAAAGCGACGCCCCCCGATCAGTACCCGGCCTCCCTCCGAGATGCTGCGGGGGACCCCGTCGGCGTAGCCCACCGGAAGGGTGGCCACCCTTGACGAACCCGCCAAGGGGCGAATCCGCCCATAGGACGGGCGCGCTCCCGCCGGGTGTCGCTGCAGATGGGCAACATGGGTGACGATGCTCATGGCCGGACGCAAGTCAATAACCTCCCGGGCCGAAGAATGCGGATAGAGGCCGTAGATGCCCAGGCCGGTCCGGACCATGTCCAGATGAGCCTCGGGATGAAAGAGCGTCCCCGGGGTGTTGGCGAGATGCCGTAACGGGGGTGTCTGATCAGGGGTCGCACGCCCATCAAGGTGCGCCACAGACCGAAAGAAGGTGTCGGTCTGAAGGCGAGTGAATTGCGGGTCGCAGTCGGCCACCGCGAAGTGACTCCAAACTCCCCCCAACCGCAGAGGCGGAGAGGCCTCCACGATGCTCACCAGATCGGGAAAGGATCCGGGCGGCACACCCAGGCGGTGCATCCCGGTGTCGATCTTGAGGTGCACGTCGAGTGTTTTCACCCCCCGCCGTCGGGCCGCGGACGCCAGGGCCTCCACCGTGGGGAAGCGGCAGACGGTGGGGGTGATGCCCCGGGTGACCACAGTGTCCAGGTCCTGTGAGGGAGGCTCGGACAGCAACAGAATCGGCGCCGTGATGGCGGAGTCCCGCAGTTGCACCCCCTCTTCCACGGTCGCCACCGCCAACCAGGTTGCCCCACCGGCCAAGGCGGTGGTGGACACTTCCGGGGCTCCGTGACCGTATCCGTCGGCCTTCACCACCGCGCACACCGATGCCCCGGAGGCATGGCGCACCAGTTGCCGTACGTTGTGAGCCACCGCCGAAAGATCGACCTCCACCCAGGACGGCCTGCTCAATTGGGATCCTCCCAGGCCCACCGCCCCACCTGCTCGGCCAACAGATCGGCGGTCACCGTTCGTCGGGCGGCCAGCGCTGCCCCGGCCCGGCCGTGCCAGAAGGCCGCCGAGCGAGCCGCCTCTTCCGGACACAGACCCCGCGCCCACAGGGCGGCCACCCAACCCGCCAACACATCCCCCGTGCCGATCGTGGCCAATTCGGGACCACCTTCTCTGACCAGCCAGGTTCGGGCCGGGTCGCACACCAGGGTGGGATTGCCCTTGGCCAGCACCACGAGGCCTCGCCCGGCCAGTTGCTGCGCCTCGGCCAATCCCGGGTTCCGACCGGTGAGAGCCGCCAGTTCGCCTCGGTGGGGGGTGACAATGGTGGGGGCGGTCCGGGATTCCAGGAGATCCGCGTCGGAGGCTCGGAGTCCATCGGCATCCACCACCAGGGGGCCTTCCCATCGCTCGATAACCCGGCGAACCCATTCCACGGTGGCCGCGGGCCTTCCGACTCCCGGCCCGATCACCATCACGTCGAACCGGGCAGCCTCTTGTAGAGCAGCGTCCACTCCGGACGCCTCGAAGTGCTCGGAATCACCCAGCCCATAAGTCAGGAGTTCAGGAGCGCCCCCGGCCACCACCTGCTGACATCCGCCGGGAACCATCAGCCCCACCGCCCCGGCGCCGGCCGCCAGCGCCGAACGGGCGGCAAGCAAAGCCGCGCCGGTCATTCCCCGGGACCCTCCCGCCACCATCACCGACCCGGCATTCCACTTGTGAGCAGTGCGTGGTCGGCCCGGGCGAGGACAGTCCTCAGCCTCGGCCAGGAAGACCGCGGGACGCTCGCCCGCAAGTCCGATGTCGGCCACCGTGACCTCCCCGCACCGGTCGGGTCCCTCCCCCAGGACATGGCCAGTTTTGAGAGCATGAAACGCAATGGTCCGGCGCGCGGTGAAGCACCGATCGCCAACCTCCCCGGTGCTCGGATCGAGCCCGGAAGGAAAATCCACCGCCAACACCGGGGCGGAGCAGTCCATCCAGGCCGCCAGCCGGGGAGGACACCTTCCGCGGAACCCACCCCCGAAAACGGCGTCAATCACCAGGTCGATGCCCCGGGGCGGCCCGGCCAGTTCTTTGATCCTTACCCCTGCGGCAACCGCCCGACCTTGGGCCCACCCCGCCGCATCGGTCTTGGGAGGCGCCAACCGATGGACCGTCACGCTCGCCCCCCGGCGGCGCAGGAGTCCGGCCGCCACATAGCCGTCTCCCCCGTTGTTGCCCGGTCCCACCAGCACCGCCACCCTGCTTCCGTACCCCACCCCCATCCGGGCCGCCGCTATCTCCACCGCCCAACCCGCCCGCTCCATGAGGACTTCCACCGGCTCGGGGCTGGCCCGATCCATCCGAGTGGCCGCCTGGGGGGTGATAATCGGCTTCATGTTCGGAATTGCACCCTATTGACAGACCCCATACCGGAGAAACTATCCGTGTTCCCCCAGCGCCAAGGCCATCACCAACGCGGTGTCGTCGGTGTGGGTGATGGTCACCTGCACCTCGGTCACGCCAAGTTCTTCCGCGTGATGGAGAGCCGTTCCCCGCAGGTTCACCCGCGGCCTTCCCCCGCCGGTGATCTCGATGTCGGACCAACGCAGACGCCTCCAACCCGTCCCCAGTGACTTCATCACCGCTTCCTTTCCGGCAAAGCGGGCGGCGAACCGGCGCTCGGGCTTGCTAAAACGGTTTGCGTACTCGCGTTCGTGGGCCGTGAAGCAACGCTCTCGAAACCGCGGATAACGATCCAGGATGCTCTTTACCCGCCCGATAGGAGTCATATCCACTCCCATGCCGATAATCCTCACCCTTGCGATGCTACCCGAACCACTCTCGTGACCAGGACAGATAGAACCGGCTAATCAGATAGATGAACCAAGTCCGGCAGAGACCACCTCGGGAATCTCCATGAGGTGATCGAGGGTCATTAGAGAATAGGTCCGACCCTCCGTAGCCATGACAACCTCCGCCAGCGCACTCGGCCTTTCAGACCAGCCTTTGCCGTCGATGACAGCACACGGTAATAGGCCCTTCGCCCGGGCAGCTTCAGAGGTGTTCTTGATACGAGCAGCCTTATCACGGGCCGTCCCTCCGTCTTCGGCAACCTTCGATTCAATGATGACAGTCGGGGCTTGTTCCGGCAACACGAAATCAGGGCCGGGTGATAGACCGTATTTTCTCTCCGTCAGGACCGCTCCGGAAGCACCGGCGCCGGACCTGTAGTACGAAATGCCATTGGCATCGAAAAGGTCCCGGGATCGTGATTCAAAGCCCTGATCAAGGTTTCATTTGAAACTTCGCGGAAGTTGCTGGTGCATCGAGCCAGATTCTCATAGGCCCTCTTGAACGCCTCCTCACCGGCCATACTTCGGCCCTTGGGACTTACACTTGTGTCATTTCGGACTCAAGACAGGGCGTCTCGACGTTAGTGGTGGTGGTCCCCCGGCCCCGGTGACGGGTTGTGGGTAGCGGCGACGGTGGCGATGGAGGAGTCGATATTCTCGTCGAACTCCTCGGTTTTCGCGAACTTGGCCAGGTCAATCGCCTCAACGTGGACGAAGACTTCATCCAGGAATCGCACTCTCCGTTGCAGGTTTTCTTGCACACCCTTCCCCAAGGCGTGGCCATCCCCCACCGAGAGTCTTGAATCAATCCCAATCGAGATGTCGGAGCGGAGACGGTGGCCCATCCACCTCACCTGGCAGGTGTTGATGCTGAGCACGCCTTCGACCGAGAGCGCCACGCCTTCAATCTCCTCGACCAGTTCCGGTTGCACGGCATCCATGAGCCGTCCGTAGATGTCTCCGATGGCCGACCACATTATGCGCAGGATCACTATTCCCACCACGATCCCGGCGATCGGATCGGCCCGTTCAAAGCCCAACCAGACACCAACCGCGCTGGCCGCCACGGCCAGGGAGGTAAATCCATCGGCCCGGGCGTGTCGGCCATCGGCCACCAGCGCCGCCGAACCGATCTGGCGGCCCACCCGGATCCGGTAGATGGCTACCAGTTCGTTGCCGAGGAAACCCACCACCCCGGCCGCGAACAGCACCCCGAGGTGGTCCAGATCCCGAGGATTGATGAGCCGTTCTATGGACTCCCACAGCACCACGATGGCTGAAAGAAGGATCATCAGCACCACGAACAACCCGGCCAAATCCTCGGCTCGGCGGTATCCGTAGGTGTAACGACGGTTAGCCGCTCTCCTGCCCAGCCGAAATGCGATAAAAAGCGGCACGGCCGTGAGTGCGTCGGAAAAGTTGTGGATGGTGTCGGCCACCAAAGACACCGATCCGGTCAGAAAAACGATCACCAGTTGAAGCACCGCGGTCACCATCAACCCCGAGAACGAAATGACCAACGCCTTGATCCCCCGGGCATTGCTTTCCAGAGCGCTGTCAATCGATTCGGCCGGATCATGGGAGTGGCTGCCAAACAGCTGACCCAAACCGTGCCTCAGCCCCGACCACCTGGACCCGTGATCGTGGTCATGGCCGTGGCCGTGGTCGTGACCATGGGACTTACCGTGATCGTGATCATGGGGATGGGGGTGTCCGTTGTCGTGAGGATGGCCGTGATCCTCGGCATGGGAGCGAGGATGGTCATGACCCTTTTCGTGGGGGTGGGGGTGTCCGTTGTCGTGAGGATGACCGTGATCCTCGGCATGGGGGTGCGAATCGGCATTATGCCGATGATCTGATGCCTTCCCGCCCACGTTTGCTCCCTTATTGCGTGTTATCGGTGTTGCCTGTCATTATATAACGGAATAGATACAGTTGCAACTTCTGTCGATAAGCTGGTAAAGGTCGGCGAAGCCATCAGCATCCGTTCCCGATCGACCCGCCGCAATCTCGCCGTCACCGCCCCGGAGGACCACCGGCTGCTTGGGGAGAGGGAATGCTTGCGGGGTTGAGGGCCGGAGAAAAGCCTAGCTTGCCCGGGTCTCCATCCTGATGGCATTCAATGGCAATAGGGCTTGGTACTTATTTGCTATAATGTCCCAAGCGCTATGCCCGATGAAGTGGTTTTGACCGAAGACCTGTTGATCGAAAGGATACGAACGGCAGGGTTGCGCCTTACCCTCCCCCGAAGGGCCGTGGTTCGGGCCCTGGTGGAGATTGACGAGTCTTTTATCAGCGCCCGGATGATCATCAACTACGTCTTGGAGACCGCAGGCCGGATCGAGGCGTCCACCGTCTACCGGGTTCTGGATGACCTGGCCCGAATCGGACTGGTGCATCACATTCCCCTCAGAAACGGGCAGTCCGGAAGATGGCATGTCACATTACACCACGACCACGAACATTTGGTGTGCGAATTCTGCGGCAAGACCACCGCCATCCCCCACTCGGAGTTCGCTCCGCTCTTCGACCTGTTCAGCCGTAAGTACGGGTTTCATATCAACCCCCATCATTTCGCCTTCCTGGGATTTTGTGACATCTGCGGCCCCCAGAGCGACCATCCTCACCCATCCGGCAAAAGGGATAGGCAGCCGACCACCAGCCTCTAACTCACCCCCAGCAACTCCCGGTAACGGGCGCCGGACATGGGGTGGCGGCCCAGATTCTCGGCAATGGCGATCACCGCTTGCAGTTGCTCCTGATTGGAGGAGATGAGGTCGTCGCGGTGGGGGTAGCGCCAGACGGTGTCCTCCATGCCCAGGCGAACGTGAAGGCCCATCAGCATCGCCAGGGTCACCAGATAGACCGAGGGGCGACCGGCGGCGCACACCGAGATGATCGAGTCGGGGTTGATGTCGGTGATTGACTCGACGATCCGGGTCAAACCGGAAATCATCTGACGGGGATTGTGCATGGGGCTTCCGCCGGGAAGGGCCGGCAGCACCACCCAGTAGAGCGGTTCTTCCAAAAGACCCGATTCGATCAGGTAGCGGCGGGCGTTGTCCACGTCGGCATCGGTGTAGACCGCAATCTCGGGCTTGACCCCGGCCTCCATCAGAATGCGGGTCTTTTCGATCATCACCGCCGGGGGCTTGGCGAACAGGGTGTCGCCGCAGAAGGTGGCGGTGGTGTTGACCGGCGACCCGGTGATCAGACCGGAATTGCTGATCTTGTTCATCTCGTTCCAGTCGTCGGGGCCGATCGCCACCTCTCCCGCCGAGACATACAGGTCTTCGAACTCATCACGCAGCGGCTCGATGATGGTCACGAACCGCGCCAGGTCGAGGATCGACAACTCCATCTCGTTGCGAACGTGGATATGAAGCGCCGAGGCCCCCGCTCTCATGCAGGCTCTCCCCGCCTCCATGATCTCCTGCTCGGTGATGGGTTGAGCCGGGTTGTGGCGGGTCATGAAGAACCCGCCGGTCAGGGCCACCGAGATGGCCACCTCCTCGGAAATGGGCCAGCGGGGCGCCACGTCCACATCGGCATAGGCGGAGGTGAAGGGGTTGGTGATGTCGGGCAGCCCGTAGGGCTTGAGCACTGCTCGGGTCTTGCTCCGATCCAGGTAGGCGTTGACGCGGTCCCAGTTGATTCTGTCGTTTGTCATTGTTCGCTTGTTCCTTCTATTCGAGACGCTGAGCCCGAAAGCCCCCGTCGACATGCACTAATTCCCCGGTGATGAAACTTGACTGTTCGGACAGCAGGAAGACGATGGCCTCCGCCAGGTCTGCGGTGCTGCCCAGACGGCCCACCGGATGCTCCGCAGCGGCCGCCTCGGTATCCAATATCCCCTGCGCGACGACTCGCTGTAACAGCGGCGTTTCCACCATGCCGGGAATCACCTGGTTTACCCTGATCCCCGCCGAAGCCCACTCCACCGCCAGCACCCGGGTGAGGCCTCCTATCCCGGCCTTGGAGGTGGTGTAGGCCGCCCGGCCGGGAAATCCGAAGTCCTGCGCTATCGAACCCACGGTTACGATTGATCCCCCGTCCCCATCCCTCATGGCCTTCCCCGCCGCCTGGCACCAGTAAAAGGTCCCGTTGAGGTGCACCGCGGTCACCTTTTGCCAATCTTCAATGGGCAACTCGAAACTGTCCCCCACGATCTGTATTCCCGCACAGGTGACCAGCATCCTGATCGGGCCTTTCCAAGCCCTGATTTGGTCGGCCGCCTCCGCCACGGCCTGCGGATCGGTGACGTCACACTCGACATAACGAACCCGCTCCTCGCCGAATCGCTCGATCAACTCACTCGACTCCGCCTGGTTGAGGTCCACCAGGGCGCAGGCCAAATTGGGGCGACGTTCCAACAGCAGTTCGGCGGTTTTCCAGCCGATCCCCGAAGCCCCACCTGTGATTACCGCCACTTCAGATTCCGGTGTGTTCATTCGACCTTTCCTTTCTTGTGTCGATTGCCCAGGGCCTTGGCGACCAGGGCACGGTGTATTTCGTTGGCGCCATCCACGATCTGGTTGAGCTTGGCCTCCCTCATCAGGCGCTCCACCTTGCCCGACACCAGATAACCCCGGCCTCCCATGAGTTGGGTGGCCGAGGTGGTAACCCTCATGGCCAGGTCGGTGACATACACCTTGGCGGCGGAAATCTCCAACGAGGCGTCGACTCCCGCCTCCACCCGGGAGGCGGCGTGGCGCAGGTAAACCCGTCCGGTCTCGACCGCAATGCTCATCTCGCCCAGGCTCTGCTGCACCGCCCCCTGCCGATCCAACGGCTTGCCGAACCGGTGGGTGCGGGCCGTGTAATCGGCCGCCAGATCCAATGCCTCCGAAGCGGCGCCCAATGCCAAACCGGCGGTGAGCAGCCGACTTCTGCCCAGATGGGGCCGTAGTCCGGCTACCTCCCCTATCCGATGGTCGGCGGACGCCGGGCAACCGTCCAATCGGACCTCACAGAGGTGGACCCCCCGCAGGGCCATGGTGGGACCCAACCGTCTGATCTCCAATCCGCCGGCTCTCGTATCGACCGCGAATATCGACAAAGTTCCCCCGTCCTCTTCCCGGGCGGCCACCAGCAGGTGATCGGTCTGGTCGGCGTTGGGGATATAGGTCTTGACCCCGCAAATGCGATACCCCTCGGGACCGCGGATGGCCTGGGTGGACAGCGACGAAAGATCGTTGCCGCTGTCGGGTTCATTGAGAGCCAGGACGCTTGCGCCCAATCCTTCCACTATCGGAAGACCGAGCCTCTTCCACCGCAGGTCGTCGGTCACGTCGGCCAGGTACCCGGCGATCAGGGCATTGGTGAGAAGGAAACCGAAGGGCCGGTAGACGCGTCCCAGGTCGGCCGCCACCTTCACGATTTCCGTCCAGGGTCGAGGGCTACCCCCCCGGTGAGCGGGGGTCATCATTCCCAAGAGCCGGAAGCGTCTTCCCACCTCCCACAGCGCCTCGGGGGGCGCGTGACCGTCCTGCTCCCAGCCCTCCACCTGCGGCTCGATCTCTCGGCGCAGATACTCCAGCAGATCGTTGGTCACTCGATCCTCCTGGATACGCCCTTGGAAAGACAGAACCCCGAAAAGAACACCGAATGGGAGGCGTTGCCCTCCGTTCCTCCCCCAACGATGATCCGCAGATCCTCGGGGCTCTCGCAGAGCAGCACCCGGTCGCCGTCGGTGGTCCAGTCGCCCTGAGGGATGTTCCCCTCGGGGGGATAGTCCGACAGCGGCACCTTGCCCATTTCCCACAGGTGGTCACGCAGACGTTTCTTGCCCCAGCCGTCCCGGGCGAACACCCCGGCATGGGCGGGACTCATCAGGAGAGTAAGGGTGCCACGGGAAAAGAACTGGCTGGTGGCGGTGGATCGAAGGGTCTTGGCCAGCATCTTGGCCAAAGAATCGGGCGTCCACCAAACGGCGGTGGAGTTGATCACCGACTCGATGCCCGCCACCGAAACGGTCGAGTCGTCCGGCCGGTACCCCATCTGGACGTGCAGCGGTTCCCAGGGACTGGACTCCTCGTCCTCGGGCACCACCAGGGTGTACTTGGCGGGACTACCGTGGGTGGCCTGATCCACCCCGATGTAGGCGCCGCCCAGGTTGCGCATGGCCAGGCGCAGAGCCCGCCCGATGGTGGCGTTGGCCCGGTTGCCGGGTCCCAGGAGATTGCGGTCGGTGTTCATCCCCAGTTCCCGGCGGATCGGCCCGTTGACCACCACCAGGGGAGTGGCCGGGTTGGTGGTGGACTGGATGGCGTGCAGGTTGAAGATCGGCTCGCACATGGCCGAGACGGCCGCCACCAACACCGGCATGTAGGAGGGAAGGCATCCCGCCATCACCGCGTTGATCGCCAGCTTTTCCACCGTCGCCACCCCCCGCCTGGGGTCGATTATCCCGATCTCCTCACCCGGGTCCCGACCACTCCCGGCCACCATGTCGGCCACCCGTGCGGGGGTGGGCGGTATCACCGGCAGTCCGTCGGAGAGGTCCTGTTCGTGAAACCAGTCCTGGATGGCATCCAGACCCCGATCGGTGGGGCAGTCAAGCTCCCGGGATTGCAAATCCATGTTCACCGCGCCGCCCCGGTCACTCAGGCCGACAGCGGATCCCGGACCGCCTCGATAAGCGGGACAATCTCATGGTCCACCGCCCATTCCACCACCGGGCGCAGTTCCTCGGTGGTCATCACCTCGGTCTGGTGCGGCAGGATCACCATGGGCAGATCGGGCACCCCCCGGCTGGCCAGGGTTGCCTTGGCCAGTTCCTCGAAAGCCTCGGTGATCAGCACCACCGTTCCGATCCCCTGCTTTCTCAACTCGGTTCCGTCGTGGCAACTCCACGCTGTGCAAGCCCCTCAGTTGCCCAGTCCCAGCACCGCGAAGTGGCTGTACCCCACCACCTGGTCGATCACCTCCTGGGGAGTGGGCTCGGAGTGCTTGATCTTCCAGTGTCGCACATCACCCACAAACGACAGCCGCCGCAGGCGCTCCTCCACCAGGGCGGCGATGCGGGTCATCGACTCCCAGCGGGAGTTGAGGATGCCCACGTTCAGTTCCACGGCCTCCACCGGCTTGAGCGGATCGGCGCCGTCCAACCGGCGGTATTCCTCGGCGCGGGGGTCCAGCAGTTTGGTCATGTTTCTAAACCTCCGGTATCTCCAGATCGGCGAGCATCAGATGCTGGTGAGCGCCGAACACGTCCTTGCAGGCCGGGTCCGAGGAGGCGATGTCCTTGACCATGGTGACTTTGAAAGCCAGGGCGTTGTCAAGAAAGTAGATGCCCAGCACCTGGTCGGGACGAAGGCCGTACAGCGGCGCCAGCACCTCGGAGGAGACCCGGCCTGATTCCTTGACCTTGCGGTATGAATCGGCGGAATCGAAGAACACGTCGAAAGTGGTGTTGAAAGGGTCGCAGTTCTTGGAGCGCAGAGTCTTGGCCAGGTCGCGCAGGCGAGCCATCAGCGGCCCCTCGGGAATTCGATCACCCGGTGGGGGAAGAGTTCCAGGGGGTCTTCCACCTCCAGCAGGTGCCAAATATTGAAGGAAAAAGCCGGACCCACGTTGATGGTGGGGGGAGCGAACCGGGTGGCCAGGTTCCCGGCCGAGGTCTGCCGATTCGGGTAGGGCTTGATCCAAAGTTCCATGCAAATGAAGTAGGCAAGATTCTCGGCCAACTCCTGGGTCTCGGCAATGACGTCCACCAGCAGGCCGATTTCATGGGGCGCCCGGCCCCGGAACGGTTCGTTGGGACCCAGAACCCCGTTGCGCCCGTACTGATCGAAGGTGATCCGGTAGTGCTTGCCTTTATCGAGGTGCCCAAAGCGCGGCGACTCGGCGATGGTGGAACGAATGTTGTCCAGGAACCAGTCGAGACACTCGATGAAAGCGGGCTCCCGCACTCCGAACACCGCAATGGTGCGGTAACCCTCCCGCCGGGCCCCCTCCAGCTTGATGGTGTAGGGCGTATCCACCCAGATCGCTCCCTGCGAGCGCACTCCCGAGCCCGGAACCTCGGTGTAGGTGGCGTGGGTGAGATCCAGGTATCCGCCCGGGTTCTTTTCCATGAACGGGTTGTCCCGTTCATACATGGAATGGCTGGCGATGGACCGGGCGGTGGCGGCCTGGGTGTCGGAAACCGGGTACACGGTGATGGCGTCGGCTTCCAGGACCCCGTAGATCGGTTCGGACGGATCGCCGGGGTGGAGAGCCAAACCGGCGCATTCCAGGACCTTGGCCATGTGGGTGGTGGAACCGCGGGGAAATCCGGCGTGAAGCGGGGGCGCCATGTAGATCCCCACATCCAACGCCCGTCCGGTGATCACCCCGTCCACCCCGGAATCCAACGCCGCCATGATCGGTTCGGGACCCATCTGCGCCACGATGTGCTGGGCGGCTTCCACGTCCTCGACAGTCAGCATCTCCGACAGGTGGGGTGACTCGACCGCTCGCCGCGCCGTGGCGCCCCCACGGATCCGCTCGGCCAGCATCCCGGGGTCGAGTTCTCCGTCGATCACCGCGATGCGAAGCGGAAGGTCCTCCTCGAAGGTGATCTCGTCCACCCTCTCCAGGCATTCCTCCAGTTGGTCGCGGCCCCCGGCGATCCCCACCGAGAACACGAAAGGAACGCCTTGCTCCTTGGCAAACCGCATGTAGGGCCGGATGTTCTCCCGAAAGTTCTCGCTGGTGAATTGGGTGCCGCTTCCCAGCATGTAGGGGCCGAAGTCCATGCCCGTCCCCTGGGAGCACACCGCGTCCACCCCTCGGCGGGCGGTTTCGGCCAGAAACTCTTCCACCCTGGGATGCACGGGAATGTGGTTCACAAAGGAAAGGATGCGAAAATCGTCTCTGGGCATGGCGGAACCTTTCATAGGTAGCTAACCGAAGAAGAAATTCACCGGCCCGAGGCTGAGCGGTGGGAAGAAGGCAATTATCAGCACGTCAATGATCAGAGCGGCGATAAAAGGAAGGACTGCTCGGATCAGATCGGCCGAGGGGATCCCGGCGATCTTGGAGTTGACGAACAGGAGCACTCCATAGGGTGGAGTGAGGAGTCCCACTGCGATGGCGCCCATGAAAGTGACCCCGTAGTGGATGGGGTCCATCCCCACCTCGGGTGAGGTGGCGATCGGCTCGAGGATGGGATAGAGCACCAGCACGATGGGGACTGTCTCCATGAAGGTGCCGATGATCAGGAGAAGAAGGATCATCATCAGGATCACCACGGCCGGGGTGCTCGAGAATCCCAGCATGAACTCGGTAAGCTGCTGGGGCACCTTGGCCAGGGTCAGGAAGCGCCCGAAAGCCTGAGCCGTGGCGACGATGATGAACAACACCGCGGCGAACTCGGCCGATTCTTTGAGAATTTTGAAGAAGGTCTGCCATCCCATCTCCCGGTATATGAAGATGGCTACCAGAAGCGAATAGACCACCGCCACCGCCGCCGCTTCGGTGGCAGTGAAGACTCCGGTCAGGATCCCTCCCATGATCACAACCGGGAACACCAGGGCCGGCAGCGCCTTGTAGGTGGCGACTCCCATGCGCTTGAGGCTGAGTCTCTCGGGATCGGCCTTCACTCCGGAGCGGGGGCGTCTGAGCCAGGCCACCGCCGCCAAAGAACAGGCGATCAGGATCCCCGGGCCGTACCCTCCCACGAACAGCTTGGTGATCGAGACACTGGTGGCGGCCCCCGCCAGGATCATCGGCACGCTGGGAGGGACGATGATCCCTATCGAACTTGAGGCGGCGGTGACCCCCGCCGCGTAGGGAGTGGGGTAGCCGCCCTTTTTCATCTCCGGCACCAGAACCGAGCCGATGGCGGCGGAGTCGGCGGTGGCCGAACCGGAGATCCCTCCGAAGAACATGGACCCGAACACGTTCACATATGCCAGGCGAAGTCGGCTGAAACCGAACAGAAGGTCCACCCAGCCGATCAGGCGCCGGGAAACACCTCCCGCCAGGATCAGGTTGCCGGCCAGGACGAACAGGGGCGCGGCGAACAGCACCAGCGAATCGATTCCGTTGATGGAATTGCGCACCACGTCGATCAGAGACGCCGAGGGGTGCAGGAGCACTCCCACGATGGTGGCGCCACCCAGGGCCGCGAATATGGGCACCCGCAGCAAGAGCAACAGGAACAGGGTGCCGAAAACCGCCAGCAGCAGCATAGATCAGGCCTCCTGCACGGCCGGTTGAGGGGCCTTGGGATCGGAAGAGCGGAACAGGTCCACTATTTCATCCACTCCCAGGAGCAGGGCCAGAGCAGCGCCCACCGGCGCGGCGGCGTACTGCCAGGAACGGGAGATCTTGGTGATCGGCATGGTCTGGCCCGTCACCTTGGTGGCCAGAACCGTCCCATACCAGACAAAGAAAATCAAAAGGGCCCATTTGCAGGCGATGGAGACGATCGCGATCCACCGGCGTTCCCGCACGATGTCGATAATCAGGTGCTTGCCCTTCATGGTGGTGGCGAGCCCCACGAACACCAACCAGATGAGCATGATCCGGGGAACCTCCTCGGACCACACGATCGAGGAGTTGAAAACGTACCGCATCACCACCTGCACGAACATCAGAAGCGATAGTCCGCCCAGCAATACGGCAAGGAGCAGTCGGAGCACCGCAATGGTGCTCCGACTGCCTTTATTGATAAGGTCGGCTACCGAGTTCACGGAGCAGCCGCACGAATGCGGTCCGCCCACTCGGCCAACTCGGGACGTTCGTCATAGATGGGCGCCACCGCCGCGCGGAAGGCGTCCTTGTCAACGTCGTTGACTTCCCAACCTTGGTTCTGCAGCTCTTCGAGGTAACCGGCGTCCAACAGGGCCGCTTCAGCCCGCTGATGGGCGGCGGCCTCGATGGCGGCCTGCTGCACCAACTGCTGGGCAGCGGGCCCGAGGCTGTCGAACAACTCTCCACCCATGAACATCAGCAGAGCTGCGTAGATGTGCTCGGTGAGCGACAGATACTGCACCGGGGTCTCGTAGTACTTCTGGGTGACCGCCGCAAAGATCGGGGCGCCGGTCCCGTCCACCACTCCGTTCTGCAAGGAGGTGAAGATCTCCGGGCCGGGGAGAGGCACCGGATTGGCCCCCACCAGCTCATAGGTACGGATGTAGATGTCAGATTCGGGAACCCGGAACTTCAAACCCGCCGCATCGGCCGGCGTGACGATCGGTCGCTGGCTGTTCATCATGGAACGCAGGCCGAACTGCCCGATTGCCAAGGCCTTGATGTCCACGTCCTCGGCCAATCCGAGCAGTTCGCGGCCCACCGGACCGTCGAACACCGCGTTGACGTGATCCTGGCCGTCGAACAGGAAGGGCAGGTTCACCACGCCCATCTCGGGCACGAAGCTCTCCAGCAGCCCGGCGAACACCACACCGGCGTCAACCGAACCCAACTGGGCGCCTTCCACCAACTCACGCTCGCTACCGATCTGAGAAGACGGGAAGACTTCCACGGTCATCCGACCGCCGGAGCGTTCCTCGACCAGTTCCTTGAACCGGACCGCAGCCACGTCGGCGTAACCGTCGGGAGCGCCCGAATGCCCGATATTGATAGTGATCTCGGGCAACAGGGAAACGTCCACCGCTCCGCTCGGGCTCACTGCCCGGATGCGATCGGCCCACTCGGCCAACTCGGGGCGCTCGTCATAAATGGCTGCCACCGCCGAACGGAACAGGCCCTTGTCCACCTCGTTGACCTGCCAACCTTGGTTCTGCAGTTCTTCGAGATAACCGGCGTCCAACAGGGCCGCTTCGGCCCGCTGATGGGCCGCCGCCGCCGAAGCCGACTGCTCAAGAAGATCCTGAGCCTTGGCGGGGAGGCTGTCCCACAGTTCACCCGACATGAACATCAGGAGAGCTGCGTAGATGTGCTCGGTGAGCGACAGATACTGCACCGGGGTCTCGTAGTACTTCTGGGTGACTGCCGCAAAGATCGGGGCGCCGGTCCCGTCCACCACTCCGTTCTGCAAGGAGGTGAAGATCTCCGGGCCGGGGAGAGGCACCGGATTGGCCCCCACCAACTCGTAGGTGCGGATGTAGATGTCAGATTCGGGAACCCGGAACTTCAAACCCGCCGCGTCGGAAGGGGTGTAGATGGCGCGCTGGCTGTTCATCATGGAACGCAGGCCGAACTGCCCGATTGCCAGAGCCTTGATGTCCACGTCCTCGGCCAATCCGAGCAGTTCGCGGCCCACCGGACCGTCGAACACCGCGTTGACGTGATCCTGGCCGTCGAACAGGAACGGCAGGTTCACCACGCCCATCTCGGGCACGAAGCTCTCCAGGATTCCGGCGAACACCACACCGGCGTCAACCGAACCCAACTGGGCGCCTTCCACCAACTCACGCTCGCTGCCGATCTGAGAAGACGGGAAAACCTCCACGGTCATCCGACCGCCGGAACCCTCTTCCACCAGTTCCTTGAACCGGACCGCAGCCACGTCGGCGTAACCGTCGGGAGCGCCCGAATGCCCGATATTGATAGTGATCTCGGGATAATCGGGTTCCGGCTCCTCCGCCGGCGCCTCGGGCTCCTCGTCGACATCCTGGGGTTCCTGAGGGGAGTCGTCCGCGGCGGGGGCCGCAGCCGTGGTAGTGGGGGCGGCAGTCTCCGAAGTGGCCTCTTCGTCTCCGTCTCCGCAGGCGGCGGCCAAGAGAGCCAGAACTCCCAGGACTGCTATTAACTTTCTCACTGGATACCTCCGTTGACTAATCGGTGATGGGGGATGGCTTCCAGGCTCAGCCTGATCGGCAAAACCTTTGTATACCATAATACAGTACGCAAACCTGGGTCCTCTACCCTGAGCGCCCGGATCGGTGCCGCATTTGATGAAAAATACCTCCTCGCCAGACCTTTTGTCCGAGTTTGAGAAGGTGTTGTTGAGTGAATCCGACCCATTTCCCTTCTATGAGCGGGCCCGCCGTCTGGCGCCGGTGTTCTGGAGCCCTCGCATCGAAGGGTGGGTGGCTGCCCGGCGTTCGGAGGTGGCCGAAGTTCTGCAGGACGAAGACCGCTTTGCTCCCCTGATGGGCGGTCCGGGCTCTTCCGCCATCCACGGAAGGGTGATCCTGCACATGGAAGGCCGGGAGCACCGGCGTCATGCCGCTCTGCTGAGCCGTTGGATCCGTCACCGGGGCAAACTGGCCGGAGAATTGCTGGACCTGACCGAGGGGATCGCCGCCCGTTTGCTGGACGCCCTGCCCTGGGACGGTCCGGCCGAACTCCACGGGGGCATCAACACCTCACTTCCCATGGATGTGACCGCCACCATGATGGGCATCCCCGACGTGGCCCGCTTTCGCCCCTGGTACGACGCCATCGGCAAGGCCAGCGTAACCAACATCCGAAACGATCCCGAGATCACCCGCCAGGGCATCGAAGCCCGCCGGGCGCTGGGCGAATACCTGGAACCCGTGATCGCCGCCAAACGGCGAGAGCCAACCCACGACCTGCTGTCGGAACTGTGTCAGGCGCAGATCGACGGAGAGCCGTTGTCCACCGAACTGATCGCCTCCACCTGTTCCCTGCTGTTGGCTGCGGGAGTGGAGACCACGTCGCGGGGCCTGTCCAACCTCATGTGGGTTTTGTTCAACGATCGGGACCTGTGGGAGGAGATCCGGGCAGACCGGACCCTGATAAGAAGAGCCTGCGCCGAGATCCTCCGCTACCTGGCACCCGCCCACGCCTTGGTCCGCAAAGCCAAGATCGACACCGAACTGGGCGAAATGGCGGTGAGAGAGGGTGACAAAGTGATGGTGCTCCTGGCATCGGCCAACCGGGATGAGGCCTGGTTCGATTCGCCTGACCAGTTCCAACTCCACCGGTTCGCCAACACCGCCTTTCGCCAGTTCACCCCTCGTTCCGACATCCTCCCCTTCGGCGCCGGCAAGCACCATTGCACCGGGTCGCTTCTGGCCTTGATGGAGATGGAGGTGGTGATCAATCGCTTCATGGACCGGGTGAGGTGGGCCGAGTGGGTGAACGGGCCTCCTTCCATGACCGGATATTCCCTTCGTTCCCCCGCCGAGATACCGGTCAGGCTGATTCCCGCCTGAGCATCCCCGCATTGGCGGGGATCGCCGCCACCGGGATCGCCCGCCCCATTGCGCTTGCTAGAATTCGGCGGGACGATCGTTTATCGACATCGGGGAGGGACTGTTTTCCCACCCGCACATCGACCAGCAAAGGGGTGCCTATGGACAAAGTGGTTTTGATCACCGGGGCGTCGTCGGGAATGGGTTTTGCAACTCTGGAGCAACTCGTCTCGGAGGGACATACCGTTTACGCCTCCGGGCGGAAGAAAGAGGACCTGCAGACCATCGAACAAGCCGGGGGAAAGCCGCTTCATATCGAGATGACCGACGCGGAAACCATGCAGGCCGCCGTCGACCGGATCATGGAAGAACAGGGGCGGATCGACGTTGTCTTCAACAACGCTGGGTACGGCCTGTACGGCCCGGTTGAGGAGGTGCCGCGCCCAAGATACCTGCACCAATTCGAGGTCAATGTGTTCGGACATGCCGAGATGACCAGGATCGTGGTCCCCATCATGCGGCGACAGGGTGGCGGTCGCCTGATCTACACCGGTTCGATGGGTGGCAGGATCTTCACCCCGCTGGGCGCTTGGTACCACGCCACCAAGCATGCCCTGGAGGGCTGGACGGACTGCCTGCGCCTGGAGGTGAAGGGCTTCAACATCCAGGTTATTCTGATCGAGCCGGGCTTTATCAGCACCAGATTCGGTGAGCCGGTCGCCCAGTCCCTGGGGGCCATGTCCCCTGATGGGGCATACGGGGATCTCCTCAAAAGGTATATGGACCGGATGATCAAACTGGGACCCCGAATGCAGGGATCGGACCCCTCGGTGATAGCCAAAGCCGTCAGCCGGGCAATCCGAGCCAACCGCCCCCGGTCTCGCTACATGCTGGGCCTCGCGGCCAAGCCCCTGTGGCTGACCCGCAGGTGGCTGGGCGACCGCGCCTACGAACGTCTCGTCACCCGGTTGACACGGTAGACCGGCTCGGCGCAGGGAATACGGCACCCGACCTTTGCCTGCGCCCCGTCCCGCCCCATCGGCCCTGCCCAGGGACCCGGCCGGTGTCAACATCACACCCGGGATATGTGCCGGGAGGGTTGTAGACCCACCCGGTCGGTCCCTTCGGCGCCCGGACTGGTCGATCCGGTGAATCCGATCACCAAGGGAACGCTGTGGGCCGTGAGCGCGGTGTTCACCGGTTCCTGGTTGCCCCTGCTGTATTTCTTCACCCATATCGGCGACGATCCGTTCGTTTGGCGTTCCTGGTCGTTCGTCTTCCAGGCGCTGGCGCTCTCTCCC
Organism: Acidimicrobiia bacterium; assembly: GCA_965220995.1. GTDB lineage: Bacteria > Actinomycetota > Acidimicrobiia > Spongiisociales > ZC4RG35 > Bin76. The sequence goes on from CBDCRL010000004.1 coordinate 671,518, forward strand.
TTTTTCTTCCTGATTCCCGCCGCCAACAAGAGCTTTCGGAACAAATTCCGCAAACTTATGTGGTATTGGGGGGACCATGGGGAACCGGTGGGCGCCAAGAGTCCCCGGGAACTCGTACGAACCCCGGCTCTGTGGATGGTGATCTCCTACGCTCTCGACCTCACTCTCTGGGTCTGGGCGGCGACTCTGATCGACCCTCTGGTGGTGACCATCATCTTCCAACTCTTGCTGATCGGGATGGTGTGGTTCGCAGCCAGGCTGGGCAGAAAGCTGTCCGTCGGCCGTCGCACCGCTCCCCATTTCATCAATGCGAGGTATTGGACCCTGATGCTCTTTTCTTTCGTGGGCGCAGCCTTGGTGATCTGGTCGGAAACCGGCGAAATCCATACTCTGAACTGGCTGGGCGTGATCGTGGCGGTGGCGGGCGCCACCACCGCGGCCGGAAGTCTCTGGGGGACGGTTTCCACCGGCCGCCTCATGGGTTGGCCGGGAGGAAACCCCCACGATCTGGTGTGGAACGCCACTTTTTGCGCGGTGTCCGGGCGGATTCTCGCTCTTCCCCTGACGCTGGTGGGAAGCGTCCTGTTTTTTCCGCCCACCGGGAGCAGTTTCGATTTCGACTGGACAACCGTGGGCCTCCTGTGCCTGTTGGGGGTGCTCAACGCCGCCGGGGCGCTCAGCCACCGTTACTCGCTGTATGTCACCTCGTCGCTGGCGGTGCAGCGGATAATGTTCTTTTCCCCGGTGCTCCAGATGCTGTGGATCTGGATGTTCGCCGATGTCTCCATCGCCAACCCGGTGGCGTTGATGATCGGCGCCGGGATCGTGCTGCTCTCCAACTTGGGATGGCAGAATCAATCCAGATAGCCCGCCGAAAACCGAACGGCCCGGTCCGGCGGTGACAATTCCCGGATCTCTTTCGCCGAACTCCCGCCGCCCGGCGCCGAAACCAGTAGCGTTTTGGCGGTGAACCCAATCACCAAGGGGACATTGTGGGCCGTGAGCGCGGTCTTCGGCCTCTCCTGGCTACCTCTGTTTTACCTCTACACCCACGTCAGCGACGACCCTTTCGTGTGGCGATCGTGGTCGTTCGTCTTCCAGGCGGCCGGTTTGGCCCCGGTGCTCTTCGTCCTTCCGGTCAAGAACAAGAACTGGCGCCAAAAGGCCCGCCGGCTTCTGTTCTACTGGGGAGAGTCGGGACAACCCGTCCGAATCGGAAGCCCCATCGAGGTGGTGCGAACCCCGGCGTTGTGGATGGCGATCGGGTTTGCGGTGGACCTGGCCTTCTGGGTTTGGGCGGCCACCCTGATCGACCCGCTGGTGGTGACCATCGTATTTCAGTTGGCGTTCATAGGAAACGTGTGGATGGCCACCCGATTGGGCAAGAAGATCTCCTCGGGCGATCGCTCCTCGCCGCATGTCATCAACCGAAAGCATTGGACACTGATGTTCCTCGCCTTTGTGGGCGCGGCGCTGGTCATCTGGTCGGAAACGGGCGAGATCGGAACCTTGAACTATCTCGGGATCGTGGTGGCCCTGGTCGGCACGGCCACCGGTGTCGCCAGCCTGTGGGGAACCATCTCCCTGGGACGCATCATGGCATGGCCCGAAGATGGCGCCACCGACCTCACTTGGAACTCCACCTTCGCAGCCGTGGCCGCCCGCTTCCTGGCCCTTCCCCTGACCCTGGCGGGTAGCGCTCTGTTCTTTCCACCAACGGAGCGAAGCTTCGAACTCGACTGGACAGTCTTGGGCTTCTTCAGCCTGATAGGACTGTTCAACATGGCCGGCTCGCTCAGCTACCGATTCTCCATGTACGTGACCTCCTCTCTGGCGGTCCAGCGAATCATGTTTTTCACCCCGGCCCTGCAAATGCTGTGGATCTGGCTGTTCGTGGATGTCTCCATAGCCAACCCCGCGGCGCTGGTCATCGGGACAGGGATCGTGCTCCTCTCCAACCTGGGCTGGGAGCAGGGGTGAATAGTCACCGCAAGAACCTCTCGCCCCACCACGGGGCGCCTACCGACGGGGCCGGTTCCTGATTTCCTGCAGTTCCCGCTCTACCAAGTCAGGCGGCACGGCATCCGGTTCATGTGATCGCTTCGTCAGACAAGCCAGGAAATCCTCTCCCGTGGGATGGAAATGCGCCATCTCCCTGTCCCCGGGACCGCCGGCGACCTCTTCCGACGGTTTCGGGTCTTGCCTATCGAGTCTTGACCCATAGGTGTGGGTGTTTGCGGCGCCAGCCCTCCTCTGAAGTGACAGCGCAACTGTAACAGACCTACAGCCACGGGGTTGAGCCTCTCTGATCTGCCTGGGTTTTCGGCTCCACCACACAACGGTTTACCGTATCTTTTGGTAGACCTTGCCCGCCTTGATTACCGACCTGTTGGACCGATCCGCCCGGCTCTATCCCGATCACCCCGCGGTGCGGATTGTCGGGGGGGCTTCGCTGACTTACGCCGAATTGCGGGAGCGGGTGGGGCAGGTTGCCGGGGCTCTGGCGGGCGTCGGGGTCGGAAGGGGCGACCGGGTGGCGGTGATGGCCCCTGCCGGTTTGGCGTTCTTCGACGCCTACCTGGGGGCCGCCTGGCTGGGAGCCGGCGCGGTTCCACTTTCCACCCGGTTGGCCCCCGCCGAAATCGCCCGGCAACTGGCCGATGCGGAACCCGCCGCTGCCATCGTGGGAGGGAAGTACGGCGAGGTGATGGCGGGGGCGATCAAACCGGGGATTCCTCTGCTGCACCATGGAACTCCGCAATATCGTCGTCTGCTGTCGGAATCCGACCCGGCCCCCATTGCCGCCCGACCCGAGGACACGGCGCTGATCATCTACACCAGTGGGACCACCGGGGATCCCAAGGGGGTGTGCCTCTCCCATCGGGCGCTCACCTTCAACGCTTACGTCTCCGCCGTGTCCCAGGAACTTCGGCACTCCGACGTTTACCTGTCGGCCACTCCTCTATACCACGCTTCCGCCGGACTGCGGGTGGCAACCATGCTGGTGGACGGTCAGACCCATGTGGTGCTCCCCACGTTTCGGCCGGAGAGCGCCATGTCGGCAATATCGGACTTCGGGGTCACCACCACCATCATGGTTGCCACCCAATTGCAGAGAATCCTCGACTCCCCCACCTTCGATCCCGACCACTTCCGCTCCCTGCGGCTCCTCCTCTACGGCACGTCACCCACCCGATCCAATCTGGTGCAAAGAATGATTGCCTCCCTGCCCTGCGACCTTTACCACGGCTACGGGCTGACCGAGGCAACGGCGGTGTGTTCGGCGCTGGGACCCGAGGATCATCTCGGTATGCCGAATGCGCCCACCGAAGCCTTGTCCATTGGCCGAGCGATCGTCGGAGTGGATATCGAGATCAGGACTTCTGAAGGCCGGCCGGCCCGAACCGGCGAGGTGGGAGAATTGCTGGTGCGCACTCCCAAACTGATGTCCGGCTATTGGAGACAGCCGGAAGCCGGCGCCCGGGCGGTTCGCAACGGATGGCTTTACACCGGCGACCTCGGCTATCGGGACGCCGAGGGATACATCTACCTGTCGGGACGCATCAAGGAACTGATCATCAGTGGAGGGGTGAACATCCATCCTCCCCAGATCGAGGATGTCCTCTCCCACCACCCGGAAGTGGCCGAGGTGGCGGTGATCGGCCTTCCCGACCAAGAGTGGGGAGAGGCGGTGACCGCGGTGGTGGTGCCTCAATCGACAACTTCGCCGACCCTGGCTGACCTGGCACAGTGGGTGGGAGATCGGCTCGCCTCCCACATGAAACCCAAACGACTGATTCTCACCGATCGCCTCCCCCGGGGAGCAACCGGTAAGGTGCTGAAGCACCGGTTGGTACAAATGCACACTCCGGGCGCTGTCGATTGATGAACAGCCACCTCCCGGGTGACCTTCCCACCCCCGCGCTGGTGGTGGACCGAGCCGTGCTGGAGCGCAACATCTCCCACATGGCGGCCCACCTCAAGAAGCTCAGGGTGGATCATCGACCCCATTGGAAGACCTCCAAGATGCTGGAGGTAGCCCGCCTGCAGCACCAGGCGGGTTGTGTGGGTTTCACCTGCGCCACCCCGGCCGAAGTGCGGATCCTGCTCGACCATGGCTATACCAATCTCACCTGGGCGCATCAGCCGGTGGGCGCGGCCAAAGTGACCTTCGCGGTGGAATCCAACCGGCGGGGCAAGGTGCGAGTGGCGCTTGATTCCCGGGAGGCCGCCGCGCCCCTGTCGCAAGCCGCTCAAACCGCAGGCGTGACGGTTCCCTACCTGATCGAGGTGGACACCGGTTTGAATAGAGCGGGAGTGGTCCCCGGGCAGGTGGTGAAACTGGCGGGAACACTGGCCCGGCTGGCCGGTTTGCGGTTGGAGGGAATCATCACCCACGAGGGCCATTTGGGTGGGTTTGGGCAGGATCGATCGGGCCTGGAACAGGAGGGTCGAACGGTCGGGCACACCATGACAACGCTGGCCCGGGAACTGCGGCAGGTCGGGTTGGCCGCCCCCACCGTGTCAGTAGGTTCCACCCCCGGCGCCACCTCCACTCCCGCGGTGGCCGGGATCACCGAGGCTCGTCCCGGCACCTATGTGTTCGGTGACGCCAATCAAATCACCCTGGGAAGCACCGATCTGGCGGGATGCGCACTCACGGTGGCCGCCCGGGTGGTGAGCACTCCTGGGCCGGGCCGGGCCATCATCGACGCCGGGAGCAAGGCAATGAGCTCCGACGGCCCCGCGGTGGGAGCGGGTCTTGGGAAGGTTCTGTCCCCCACCGGCTCGGTATTGGAGATCGACTTTCACCGGGCCAACGAGGAGCACGGTTTCCTGAGAGGACCGGACGCCGACCAACTCCGAGTGAACGACCTGGTCCGCATCCTCCCCAACCACGCCTGCGCCACGGTCAACATGTGGAGCCGGGCAGTGGTGATCGGAGAAGACGGCGACCTGCAGGAGTGGAAGATCAGAGCCCGTCGGTAGCCGTCAGGCCGGCCAAACTCGACTACTGCCCCTGGCCCCACGAACATTCCCGTTTCAACACAATGATGGGTGACCCGCAAAAGCACCGCAGGGGAATAGGTGTTTACCCGACCTTGCCACCCCCCACCATAAACACGCATGGTTGAGTCACGGACGGTTGTGAAGAAGGAGTTGGAGGTCGTGGGTTTCATGCTCCAGCCACCGGGCGGCCACCGGGTCGATGAAGGACACGAGCTCAATGGCGTAGGCGTACAGATCGGTGAGGGTCTTTGTGTTTGGTGGTTGGCCGCGATGGGTGTACCGGATCGGGAGGATTATGGGCTCGCAATGCGATATTCGATTACGGAGTAGGTGCAGGAACACGAGTCGATACTCGACCGCTAAGCGTCGATCGGGATGACTCCTACCAGGCACATCGAAGGCGTCGTCGAGGGCAGGAACCCAGAAGCTCTGCTCGTAGCGGATGCTGACGAGATAGCGCCAAAACCCGAAGTTGAGGGCGGCTATCACCTTTCCCGGGTTCGGATTGTTTGGCCTGTGACCAGCTCTGAAGATTGCCTTGGCTATCTGTCTCTTGGCGTGGTGGTCAAACCAGTGATGCCTTGCCCAGGGGGGTTCATCAAACCACGAGCTCTTCGCCGAGCGGCCGGGCACCTGTGCATACAGGGCAACCATTTGGTCATGAATGGCGTTACGGACAAACACCTCCACATGATTGAGGAGTTCAGCAAACCCTCCCGACACTTTGGAGTTCCATGAATAGAGAGCCACGGCAGCCTCGGGATGGGATGTCAGTCGGCGAAATAAGGCGAAGCGTTCCACCGAAACCAGGCGTTCGAGTTGAGAGGCGGTGATAGCGGGGATTGTCATCGTCTTGGGCGGGTGGTAAACTCTTTTTGCGAATGCCCCGGTCTGGTGGCTTTTCCAAGCCACCCCCGGGGTTAAGTTATGACCGCAGCGTCCGCGGGCTGACTTGGCGATTACCTCAGCATCGACCTGGCTGAAGTCGCTAGTGTAAATGTTCATTCGGCCTTATCGGAAACGGTGGCCAGGTTGGTCAAATGGGATGGTTCGGTGGTCCCAGATTATGAGGCCATCTTTGCGGAGGTTCGCGGAATCAAGGGATCGTCCGCTGCCCAGAACGCCATATAACCCGAGAGGTCTACCTTCTCCTCACCACCCTGCCCACACCACCCCCAGGCGCCCACCTCGACTATCGGATCACTATCTCAAGACACCGGGTAATTGGGGAAACACACACCATGATTTGCTCAACACCTGATCCGACGGAGCAAGGACGGGGATCAGTCAGCCCACCCAGGCGGACAGGCCTTCCAGCAGGCAGTCTATGTCGGCTTGGGTGTTCCACATGTGGGCCGACACTCTCAGAGACGCTCCCCGCACCGAGACATAGACCGAGCGGGCCGCCAGTTCGGTGACCAGCGACCGAGGGTCGGCGCCCTCGGGCAATCGCAGACCCACCAGGTGGGCGCTTCGGAACTTCGGCGCCGGGGCCGCAAGTCCCAAGGATCCGGCCTCCTCGGCCAGTCGATCGGTGAGTCGCCGGCTGTGGGCGCAGAGGCGGTCGACCCCCACTTGCGACACAATCTCCAAGCCTCGCCGGGCGGCCTCGGTCAGCCACAGATTCCAGGTCTGGCCGGCGTCATAGCGCCGGGCGCTCGGCGCCAATTGCCAGCGATACTCGTTCACCCGGGTGAAATCCCGGCTATCTGCCCGGGTCATCCAGTTGGCGTCCAGCGGACGACCTTCCCGATGGGCAGGGGAAGCCCACAGATAGGCCAGTCCGGCCGGCCCCAACAGCCACTTGTACCCCACTGCAATCACAAAATCCGCACCGATGGCGACGGCGTCAAACGGCACCATTCCCAGACTCTGGGAAATGTCCAACACCAGTCGAGCCCCCACCTCCCGGGCTGCCCTTCCCACTCTCTCCAGATCCACCCGCGTCCCATCCGTCCAATGACAGGCCGGAACGGACACCACCGCGATGGATTCATCGAGACGCTCCAAGAGAGCGGTTGTCCAGTCGTCGTCCGAGGGTCGCTTGACGAACACCGGCTCGGCGCCCCGCTCGGTCCAGGGATAGACCATGGCGGGGAACTGCTCCTCCAACATCAACACCCGGTCGCCCTCGCCCGCCCCCAGCACCGAGGCGGCGGTGGCCACCCCATAGCTGGCCGAGGTCACCAACCCCACTCCTTCGGCGTCTCCTCCCACCAGCGACGCCAGCAACTCCCTGATGCGATCGCCCGCTGCGAAGAAATCCGAGACGGTCACTTCCGGCAGGGGCCGGTTCACGGCGGACACCACCGCCTCGGCCACCGGCTTGGCCCGAGCGCCCAAGTAGGCGCTGTTCAACCACACCACCTCGGGTCCGATATCGAACAAATCCCGGGCGGGGAGCTCCAATCCCCGATAAGAAGAAGTAACCATCAACCCGGATCAATCGTTGGGATAGGTGAGGAGCAGATCCGAGAACTTCACCCCTTCGGAGTCCAACCGGGAGGACAGCATTCCCCGAAACATCTCCTTGGGAATCAGACATTCCTCGCAGGCGTCAGGTCCCGCCGAAATGCTCACCCTCAGCCCTTCGCCCCCCGATCGACTGACCGACAGGGAATACCCGTCGGCGGCCAAACCCGACGCAAAGGGTTGCAATGCCATGGTCGCCGATTCCACATCCGGCTTGGGCTTTCCACTCACAGCTTTCATAGGGTAGCCTTCGGGAAACCCCCCTCCCAAGGTCGGATTTGCAGGGACACAACACTTCCCCCATCTCAATCGGAGCCGTGCTCGGCCAAGGATTTCGGGCCTTCTTGGGCGCTTCGGGGCCCCTGCTGGCGCGGTCCTGGTTGTTGCTGGCCGTGCCGGTGGTGGTCTTGATGGTGTGGCAGTCGAGCGCGGGCACCCGCGAAACCAATCCGCTGTTCTTCTGGCTGTACCTGCTGATCTGGTTGGGTAGCTTTCTGGTGGCGGGGTACGTCGGATGGCCGCTCGCCCGCTCCGCCCTGGCCGCGGTATCGCCCGAGGAGGCCCCGGCTGACGGCGACTGGTGGGTACGGGACGGGTTCGTGCGTGCCACCGCCGCCTTTTCCTTCACCGTTGCGGTGGGGATGGTGTTCCTGGTGATTCCCGGACTGATGGTTCTGATGATCTACACCTTCTTTCCCTTTCTGATCATCGAAAAGCGATCCAAGGGATTCATGTCTCTGGCTGCCAGCGCGGAACTGACCCGGGGCAACCGCATGCGTCTTCTGGTGCTGGTGCTGGCCCTGGCGGCCCTGTTCATACCCGCCGCGTACCTGTACACGCAGTGGGGTCCCGGTTTCTTGGGAGTGGTGGCCGCGTGGCTGCTGGGAACTCCCGTTCTGTCCCTGGGAGCGGTGACCATGGCCGCCGCCTACCGGACCCTGAGTCGCCTCCGATAACCCGGCGCCGCCCAAAAACTCTCCCGATTTCCCACGCTCACCGAGATCGGCCCTCTATGGTTAGGCCTGTATACCGTAATACCTCTCTATTGAAGGAGGAAGGATGCTTGCACGCCTACAGAAGTTTGGCGGGTTTATGGCGGGTATGGTCATCCCCAATATCGGGGCGTTTATCGCCTGGGGTCTGATCACCGCTTTTTTCATTCCCACCGGCTGGACACCAAATGACGATCTGCTCGAACTGGTAGGTCCCATCATTGTCTACCTGCTGCCCGTTTTGATCGGTTACACGGGCGGCAAGATGGTGTATGGGCACCGAGGGGGCGTAATGGGCTCCCTTGCCACGATGGGAATCATCGTGGGCGCCGACTTCACCCTGGCAAGCGGCGCGGCCGGCGACCCACCCCAGTTCCTGGGCGCGATGGTGGTCGGGCCACTGGCTGCCTGGGTAATGATGAAAGTTGACAATTCCTTCCAGGACAGGGTGCCTGTCGGCTTCGAGATGCTCTACAACAACTTCTCGGCCGGCATTTTGGGCGCCATCCTGGCCATTATCGGACGCTACATCATGGGTCCGATCATGGGCGGCATCGCCAACACCTTCGGCAACATTGTGGACGCCGTCACCGACGCGGGACTTCTGCCCCTGGCCGACATCCCCATCGAAGTCGGAAAGGTGCTGTTCCTCAACAACGCCATCAACCACGGGATCCTGGGACCCCTGGGCGCAGCGGAGGCGGCCGAAACAGGTCGTTCGATCTACTTCTTGCTGGAGACCAATCCCGGACCGGGCCTCGGCCTGCTCCTGGCTTATTGGTTCGCCGGCAAGGGAATGGCCAAGCTGTCTGCTCCCGGCGCCATCGTGATTCATTTCTTCGGTGGCATCCATGAGATCTACTTCCCGTACATTCTCATGCACCCGATCATGATCCTCTCGGTCTGGGCCGGCGGGATCCTCGCTGACATCATCTTCGTGATATTCGATTCAGGGCTATCGGCAACACCCTCGCCAGGGTCGATCTTTGCTTACCTGGCGGTGATGCCCAGAGGCCAGCATTTCGGGGTGCTATTAGGTGTGGCGGCCGCAGCGGCAGCAGCATTCGTAGTGGGTACGCTGTTGTTGCGGATTTCACCGGTCAAGGAATCGGAGGGAACCGACGAGATGATCGGATCCATGCCCGGCATTCCAACCTAAACGAACTTCTCTTACGTATAAAGTGGGGAGAGTCTCCTTCTGGGAGGCTCTCCCCTTCTTTGATGGAAAGGTTGCAACATGAGTTCAGTCACAAAGGCAGCGGCGGATGTTCAACGGATCGTCCTGGCTTGCGAGGCAGGCATGGGTTCGAGTCTGATGGTCACCAACGCTCTGAAAAAGAAGATCAAAAAGGCCAAGCTGAAAATCACGGTCACTCACTCCCCCGTGCACGACATACCGGCGGAGGCCGATGTGGTGGTCACCCACGCCGGATTGGCGACCAGGGTGAAGCAGGTGGCGCCTCATGCTGCGGTGGTTCCCTTCAAGACCTTCCTGAACGACCCCGCTCTCACCAAGTTGGTCAAGGATCTTTCGAGCGGCGCCGACATCGTAGGGGCGTGAAGACCCATGGCTGAAAAACATGTCACCTCGGTGGAGGCCATCTCCCTGGGGGAAACGGGCCTGACCATGAAAGAAGCCATCGAACGGGTCTCCGGCATGCTGTACGAACTGGGTGCGGTGGAGGCAGGATACGGGGAGTCCATGATGGCCAGGGAAGAAGTGATTTCCACCTTTCTCGGCAACGGGATCGCGCTTCCCCACTGCACCTACGAGGACAAGAACCTGATCAAACGCACCGCCCTGGTGCTGGCGCAATATCCGGCCGGCATCCCCTGGGGGGATGAGGATGACCGCGCCTTTTTGGTGTTCGGATTGGCGGCGGTGGGCGAGGAACATCTGGCGGTGATGTCTCATCTGGCGGAAGTCCTGGACGATGAGGACTTGTGCGACCGGTTGGCGGTGGCCACCGACGAAGAATACGTACGGGAGACCTTGGCGGCCTCTCCGGAATGACCCGCCGACGGGTGGCCGTATTCGGCGCCGGAAACATAGGAAGGGGGCTGTTGGGGTGGCTGTTCGGACGCGCCGGATGGGAGGTGGTTTTCGTTGATGTCTTCCCACAGTTGGTGGATCTCATCAACCGGGAAGGGGAGTACCGGGTGATCGAAGTGGGGCCCGAGGGAAGCGCCACCCAATGGATCAAAGGGGTGCGGGCCGTCAACGGAAGGGAGGATGAAGCGGTTTCCGCCACCGCCCGGGCGGAGTTGGTGTGCACCGCGGTGGGAGCGGGACTTTTGGACCGGGTGGCGCCCACCATCGCCTCAGCCCTGTCGAGCAGCGACACTCGCATTCGCAACGTTTTGGCCTGCGAGAACGCCGACCCCAACAGCGCCCTCTTGCGGCGGCATGTTCAAGACTTGATGGGAGACGATGAGGCCGGAGTGGGATTCCCCGAGACGCTGGTCGACCGGATGGTGCCCGGATCAGGTGGAAACGGCCTGACTGTCGAGGTGGAGGCGCGTTTCGATTTCAAGGTGGCGGCGCCGGACTGGCAGGGCGAGGATCCGGGAGTGGACGGCCTGCAATTGGTACCCAACCTGAGCCTCTATCGGCGGCGAAAACTGTGGCTGGTCAACGGACTGCATGCCGCCCTCGCCTTTCTCGGACTTCCGGCCGGTCATCAGACGGTGGCTGAGGCGGTTGCCGATCCTTCCATCAGAGAAAGGCTGGAGGAGATAGTCGCAACCATGGCCGCGGTGCTGGCCTCCGGGGTGGACGAGTGGTCACAATCGGAACTGATCGAATACGGCCGGTTCAATCTGCACCGTTTCGAGACCACCACCCTGGTGGATCCCATCCGGCGGGTGGCTCGTAACCCGCTTCCCAAGCTGGGGGCCTCCGAGCGCTTGGTGGGACCCGCCCGCGCCGCCGTTCGGGCGGGCCTTCCGGCCGAGGCGCTGTGCGACGCCATCGTTTCCGGCCTGATGCTGGACGACCCCGAGGTGCCGGGCATCGACCACCTTCGGGAAGCGGTCCGCGCCGGAGAATGGGTGCGGGTGCTGGGATTGACCCCGGACGACACCCTGCTGCGGGAGATGCTGAAAAGCCGACTGCCGAGACCCGATACGGGAGGGATTCGATAGTATCGGGATACCGATTCCCCACAACCGCAGGTGAACCCATGTCCCGTATGACCCATGAACAACTCCGGCAGGCGATGATCGACAGCTTGGCCGCCGAACCCGACCCCAGTGGACAAGCCGACTTGATTTGCGAAAAGGGAGCCCTGGGGATCGCCGCCGATCACAAGCAGATCAAAAAGGCCGTGAAGCGGCTGCGACCCTTGATGAGCTATCGCTTTCTGGTGATCAACCGGGCAGACCTGTTTGCGGCCAGTCCCGCCACCATCGGCACCAAGATCGGCATCATCGACGCCAACGGTTCCCTCCTCAAAGCGGCAGACCTCCCCCGCAAACGCTAGACGCCCGCCACCCATCGACAGGGGGGACGTCCGAAGCCGGGATCCCGTGAAACCCCAGGCAGGGACCTTGCGCCTTTGTATCATGACTGATTGCAGCGGGCGGTACGTCGGACACGCGCTCTGCACCGTGTCGCCATCCTGGGAAAGAGAGGTTTGACTTGGGCGCCGGAGATATTGCATGGATGATCACGGCCTGCGCCTTGGTGCTGTTCATGGTGCCGGGGCTGGCGCTTTTTTATGGTGGCATGGTGAACACCAAGAACGTGGTGAACATGCTGATGATGAACGTGGTCACTATCCCAATCGCCACGCTGATCTGGGTGGCGGTGGGATTCTCGCTGGCTTTCGGCGCCTCGGCCGGGAGCATGGGCCTGATCGGAGACCTGAGCAAGGTGGGTTTGGAGGGACTTTCCTCCGACGAGACTCTTTTCTCGACGTTTCAGATGATGTTCGCCATCATCACTCCTGCCCTGATCGCCGGGGCGGTAGCCGGACGAATGAAATTCTCCTCGTGGGTAGTCTTCGCGGCACTGTGGTCGTTGCTGGTGTATCCGGTGGTGGCCCACTGGGGATTCGCCGGCGACGGTTTGCTGTATTCGTGGGGGGTCCGCGATTTTGCCGGGGGCCTGGTGATTCACATCAACTCGGGCATCGCCGCCCTGGCTCTCATCCGGGTGCTGGGTCCCCGCCAGGATTTCGGAGTGGAGCATCCCCCGCATTCGCTGCCCATCACCTTGATCGGGACCGGACTTCTGTGGTTCGGGTGGTTCGGTTTCAACGCCGGTTCCGCCCTGGCCGCCGACGGGGCGGCCATAACGGCGCTGCTCAACACGCAATTGGGGGCGGCCCTGGGGGCGCTCGGATGGATGGTGTCCGACTGGGTGCGCCATCGCCGACCCACTCTGCTGGGCCTGGTATCGGGCGCGGTGGCGGGTTTGGTGGCCATCACTCCGGCGGCCGGCTTCGTGACTCCTTCCGCGGCCATCGTCATCGGCGTACTGGGGGGTTACGTCTGCTCACTGGTGGTGAGTCTCAAGGAACGGTTCGGCTATGACGACTCCCTGGACGTGGTGGGAATCCACATGGTGGGAGGCATTATTGGCTCGGTTCTCACCGGCGTCTTCTCGTCCGCCGCCTACGGCGGGTTCGATGGCCTGATCTACGGAGGATTCTCGTTCTTCGGCAAGCAGGTGGTCGCCGTGCTGGCCGTGGTGGCCTTCAGTTTCTGCGCCACTTGGATTCTGGCCAAGATTCTCGACAGCACCATAGGTCTTCGGGCCAGCGCCGAGGAGGAGATCATCGGCCTGGACATCTCCCAGCATGGCGAGGACGCCTACTGGATCCGCTGACCCTCGCTTCTCATGGCGAGATGCGGCCCCCCGCCGGGGTCAGTCCTCCAAGAACTTCAACAGCCCCTGGCCGAGACGCTGATAGCGGATCTTGGAGAGCGCCCTTCTCTCCATCTGGCGGATTCTCTCCTTGGTCACCCGGAACTTGCGGGAGAGTTCCGCCAATGTCCACACCCGCCCGTCCTCCAAACCGAATCTCAACCGCAATATTTCCTGCTCTCTGCCTCTCAGATTCTTCAGCACATGAGCCAGGTGTCTCTGCAGGGACGCCAGCGTGGCGACATCGAACGGGTCCTGGGCGGTGGAGTCCTCGACCAGGTCGCCCACGGTGGCGCCTTCCCCCTCCGATCCCACCGGTTGCTGCAGGGAAACCGGGCGCTGTGAGAAGCGCAGCATCCGGTCCACCTGGGCAGGGTCGAGATCCAGGCGGGTGGCCAACTCGTCGGTGGTCGGGGCGCGTCCCTTCTTCTGGGTGAGTTCGCTCTGCGCCTCCCGGAGACGAGGCACGAGCGCCGACAGGTGAGCGGGCAGCCTGATCGCCCGGGACTGATCGGCGTACAGCTTGATCATGGGTTGTCTGATCCACCATCCGGCGTAGGTGGAGAATCGAAAGCCTCGCCGGTGGTCGAACTTTCGAGCGGCCTTCATCAAACCCATGTTCCCTTCCTGGATCAGATCCAACAGATTCGCTCCGTTGAGTGATCCGAACGTCCGCCGGGCCATCGACACCACCAACCGCAGGTTGGATTCCACCATCTGGTGATAGGCCGTTTCGCCCTGCTCAACCTGTCGAGCCGCCGCCTTTCGTTCTTCGGGAGGCAGGTCATCGCTTTCCAGCCGATCACGGGCCCGGACCCCGTTTTCGATCTGGACCGCCAACTCCACTTCCTGTTCGGGGGTGAGCAGCGGATAACGTCCGATCTCCTTCAAATACATCCCCACCGGATCCACCGGCATCCCGGAAGTCTCTTGGGCGCTGCGACGGGCCGGACCCACCTCCTCCACTTCTTCCACCACCCGGATTCCCTCTTCCGCCAAGCGACGCATCAGGGTCTCCCACCGCCCCTCGTTCTCCGTTTGGTCACCGGGGAGATCATCCAGGTCAGCCACGAGTTCGGAAGCGGTGAGAAACCCTCTCTGCCTTCCTCGGCGAAGAACCGTGGCCACCCGCTCCTCGAATCCCTCTCCCCTCTGGGTCATCGAAGGTCCCCCGTCAACTCCTGGCGGCGGCGCTCCAACTTGCCGAACTGTTGCAGGAGATCATCCCGCCGAGGGTCATCGGCCGCCAGCCGACCCATCTGCGCCCGGATGGAAGCCGCATCTCGACGAAGCGCCTCCCGGCGGCATCTGATCACCATCGGCCGGGGATCCCCCAGCGCCGACCGATCAGAGGCGATCTCGATCAGCGCCAAACGCACCGACCCCTCCATGGCCGTGCCCTTACCGTCGTCGGACCGGGACGTTCCCGGGTCCCAGCTGATGGGGGTTGGCTCACCCGGAGGCGTTGCTCTCCAGGCAGCTTCGATGGCCTCGAAAATGCGGCGGTGGAGCCCATCAGCGAACAGGGCGCCGTCCACCTCCAACTCCTGCAGAGCCGGATGGTTGCGAAGAATCGCTCTCAGCAACTCGCGTTCCATGGGTGGCCGCCGCCCTGCCCTCGGGCGCGGAGTCTCGGGTGTTCGGGGTCCGGGACCATCCGGCCTCGGCCCCGCCCTCCCCCCGGATCTGCCCACCGCGGCTCGTATGTCGGTGATCCCCACCCCGGTTCCCCGGGATAGGGCCTGTTCGTATTCCGCCCGGGTGGTGGAGTCGGCCACCGCCGCCACCAGCGGCGCCAATTCGTTCACCGCCCGCGCCCTCGACTCGGGCTCGGACAGATCGACTCTCCGTAGTCGCTGCTCGATCCGATACTGAAGCGCCGGACGGGCCTGGCGCACCGCCTCCCGGAGTTCTTCGGTGCGGCCATCCTGGACCAGGTCGGCGGGGTCTTTGCCACCGGGCAGTTCGGCCACCCGCAGATCGAGTTGCCGCTTGCTTGCCCGACTCACCCGCTCGCCCCGCAGCACCGCGTCGGATCCGGCCCGATCCGCATCGAAGGCCAAAACGATCCTCTCACCCAGTCTGCCCAAGGACTCCAGGTGCTCCTGTCCCAATGCCGTCCCGCAGGTGGCGACCGCCGTTTCCATCCCCGCCTGGTGCAAAGCGATGACATCAGTGTATCCCTCCACCACCACCGATTCACCCCCTCGGCTGATGGTTGGTCGGGCCAGATGCAATCCGTACAGGAGCCGGGACTTGCGGTACAGGGCGGTTTCGGGTGAATTGAGGTATTTGGGTCCCCTGCCGCTCAGAAGCCGCGCTCCGAACCCCACCGGATCTCCTCTCAGGTCATGAATGGGGAACATCACCCGTCCCCAGAACCGGTCCCGGAACCGGTCCCCGCTCGGTGACCGAGCAGACCCGCGCCGGACGATCAAACCGGCCCGCTCCATCCGAGAGTCGGAAACCCCGCCCGCCCGCAGTTCGACTCTCAAAGAGGGAGCATCGGTCGGGGCAAATCCCAGGCCGAACTTTTCGATCAACGGGCGGTCATAGCCGCGGGACCGAAGGTAAGCCCGGGCCTGACCGGCGTCGGGGCCGGACAGCAGCCGTTGGGTATAGAAATCCACCGCACGGCGCATCACCCCCACCAGCCGCTCCCTTTCGGCGGCGGCCTTTCCATCTCCCGGTTGGCGGCTCAGCACAATTCCGGCCTGTCGAGCCAGGGTCTGGAGCGCCTCGGGAAAAGAAAGCCCCTGGGTTTCCTGCACCAGGGTGAACACGTCGCCGCCCTTGTGACAACCGTGACAGTAGAACAATCCTCTGCCCGGGTCGATGGAAAGCGACGGCGTCTTTTCCTGGTGGAACGGGCAGAGGGCCATGTGGCTGCGGCCCGACTTCTTGACCTTGGTAACCGCCGCGAATTGCTCCACCAGGTTTATCGCCCCTCGCACCCGCTCCCGGTCTTCGTCCCCTTGCTGCATTTCACCACCCCCGATCGGACACCATCTCAAATCCGGTGACCGACCAAAGCGATGTGTTCAAGCGATCGCCCTCCTAGCCCGCGGTCTCGGCCACGAACTTCAGTTCCAAACCCACCTCGTCGGCCACGTTGGCCACAAAGGGTACCGAAGGGACGGAAAGATCGAAGTCGGAACGCAAAACAGTGGCCGCCGCCTCGCCTTCCAGGACATCTCCCGGCCCCCACCGGGCCACCACCGAAAAGACCACCGGACGGACGATGTCGCGCACTGCCAGATCTCCCTCCATCTCGAAACTCCACTCTCCGCCCGGCTCGGCGGCGCCCCCCAGGCCCCTCAGCGACGTAGGACGGAAGAGGATGAACTCGTGCTGCTCGGCGCCGAGGATCGGACCTCGGATGGCCCGATCGCGGTTGGAGGATTCGGTGGCGAAGGTGCGGGCGTTGATCAGGATCTCCCCCACCTGCGAAGCGGAGAGATCGGACCGGTCGACCCTGATCCTGCCCACCACCTCGGTAGTCGCCCCCACCACCGTGAATGGTTCGCCCCGAAGTTCCTCGAAGATCAAAAACCGCGCCTCGGTGCCTTCGGACAGTTGCAGTTCCACGGTTGACTCCGGTATCGCTTCGGTGGTGGTGGGCGTCTCGGCGGTGGAGGTGTCGTCAGGATCCTCGGAAGGGGGAGGGGCGGTTTCTTCCGATTGAGCGCCCGGGGAGTCTTCGGCCACTGTAGCCGCCGACGTTGTCACCGCGGCGGTGGTGGGCGCCACGGACGGCTCCGGGGCCGGGTCGGAAACGGTGGAGG
Source organism: Acidimicrobiia bacterium (assembly GCA_965220995.1). GTDB lineage: Bacteria > Actinomycetota > Acidimicrobiia > Spongiisociales > ZC4RG35 > Bin76. The sequence continues at coordinate 688,647 of CBDCRL010000004.1, forward strand.
TGATGGGGGGAGCGGTCACAACGGTTGGGTCTCCGACGTTCCCGGCCACATAGAACCAGATGACACCCGCCGCAGCCAGCGCGGCCACCACCGCCCACACCGCGATCAGGATTCGGCGCGTCATATCCCCAAGCGCTCCCCGACATAGGCCGAAAGTCCGTCCATACCGACGCGGACCTGACTCATGGTGTCCCGGTCGCGCACGGTCACCGCCCCGTCGTCGACCGAGTCGAAATCGAAGGTGACGCACAAGGGAGTGCCGATCTCGTCCTGGCGGCGGTACCGGCGGCCGATCGACTGGGTTATGTCAAATTCCACCGTCCATCGCCGGGACAGATCGTCGGCCAGGCGGGAAGCCCGTTCCACCAGTTGGGGCTTGCGGGAGAGCGGCAGCACGGCCACCTTGTAGGGCGCCAACCGGGGATGCAAACCCAGCACCACACGTTGGGAGCCTCGCACCTCCTCGGTCCGGTAGGCGTCGGCCAGGAAGGCAAAAGTGGTGCGGGTGGCCCCGGCGGCCGGTTCGATCACCCAGGGAATCACCCGGACTCCGGCTGCCTGGTCGAAATAGCTCAGATCCTGCCCCGAATGCTCCGAGTGGCGCCTCAGGTCAAAATCGGTCCGGTTGGCGATCCCTTCCAGTTCATCCCAACCCCAGGAAAACCGGTATTCCACGTCCACCGTCTGATTGGAATAATGGGATAGCTCATCAGCGCCGTGCGGACGGATGCGCAGATTGTCGGGATTCATTCCCAGATCCAGATACCAGCGCCGTCGCTTGTCCACCCAGTACTCGAACCATTCGGAAGCTTCCGACGGCAGGCAGAACCACTCCATCTCCATCTGCTCGAACTCCCGGGTCCGGAAAACGAACTGGCCGGGGGTGATTTCATTGCGGAAGGACTTTCCGATCTGGGCGATGCCGAAGGGCAGTTTGCGCCGGGAAACCCGCTGCACATTGGTGAAATTGATAAAGATCCCCTGGGCGGTTTCGGGCCGCAGGTACACCAGGTTGTCCTCGGTCTCCACCGGCCCCATGTGGGTACGGAGCATCAGATTGAAATGCCGGGGCTCGGTGAAAGTGCCCCGCCTACCGCAGGCCGGGCACTGGTCGGCACGGGTGAGATGGTCTTGTCGAAAGCGCTTCTGACACTCCCGGCACTCCACCAGCGGATCGGTGAACACCTCCTCGTGCCCCGAAGCCTGCCACACCCGGCGGGACTGGATGACCGCCGAATCGATCCCCACCACGTCCCGACGAGCGGTCACCACCGAGCGCCACCATTCGTTCTTGACGTTGCGCAGCATCTCAACTCCGAGCGGCCCGTAGTCGTAGGCGGAGCGAAGGCCGCCGTAAATCTCGGAGGAAGGAAACGCGAAGCCCCGCCGACGCGACAGGTTGACTATGGCTTCCAGGCTGGGCATCACCAAAACCAGACTACCCGGACTCTGAACCTTGGGCTCTCGGTATTCGGCCGAACCGCCGTTCCCGGCGCCGGTACTCCCGGAGCGCCCGGTGAAACTGGGGGCGGTCAAAGTCGGGCCAGAGGATATCGGTGAAATACAGTTCGGCATAGGCCCCCTGCCACAGGAGAAAGTTCGACAGTCGGTTCTCTCCCGAGGTACGAATGATCAGATCGACATCGGGCATCCCCGGCACATGCATCCGGGCGGCCATCGCCTGCTCGTCGATCTCCTCGGGCTTGATCCGTCCCGCCGCCGCGTCAGCCGCCAGCGCCCGGGCGGCTTCGGTGATCTCCCTGCGCCCCCCGTAGTTGAAGGCCACCACCAGGTTCACCCTGGTATTGGAGACGGTGAGACGAAGGGTTCGGCGTATGTTCTCCCGGACAGTTGAGGGAATCCGCGAATCGGCCAGATCGCCCGCGAAGTGAAGCCGTGCGCCTCGCTCGGCCAGTTCTTGGCCGCGTTTGAGCAGCAGTTCGTCGCAGAATTCCATCAGAAAGCCCACTTCGGCGGAGGACCGCTCCCAGTTCTCGGTGGAGAATACGAATATGGTGAACCACTCCACCCCCGCCTCCAAAGCGGCTTCCAACACGTCCATGAGAGCCTTCTCCCCCGCCACGTGACCCGCCACCCTGGGCAACCCCCGCTGCTGCGCCCACCGGCCGTTCCCGTCGAGAATCACCCCGACATGGCGAGGTACCGATCCGGTCACTTAGAGCCTGAGCGGGTAGGTGATTTGGGAAGGTCGCGAAAAACAGGACGGCTCATGGCTTGACTTTGTCTCCGGGGTGACACATAGTGATAGGAGTCAAGCACCTCCCGGTCTGTTCCGACGTCGTCCAGACCGGCCGCAGGGACCATATTCTCGGGAAAGCGAAATCCCAGTTCTATATAGTGGATTCGCGTCCCGACCCCAGGAAAGGTGGTGGCGGGGGAGGGACCCGCGGGACAGAGATTTCGGGGGGTTTTCGCGAAATAGTGTCTGATTTCACAGGTTCTCATTGCCGCCCGGCACCTACCCGCTATCCCTGTTAATCGACACCAAGGGTCGGAAACTTCGGTCGAGATGGGTCTCCAGAAACCGGCAGACCACGTTCATGGCCTGCTGGGACAACTCCGTGGTGGTGACCGGCAATTCCCTCAGATCGGCCCGGGCCAGTTCTCCGAGAAGTTCAGTCACTCCGCCCACCAACCGAACCGATCCTCGCGTCTGGCATCGACGGCATACTACCCCTCCCCCCTCGAAACTGAACCTGGCCAGGTCATGGCGCCCACCGCAGGATGCGCACCGGTCGAATGCCGGGGCCACCCCCAGCACCTCGGCGAGTTGCAGCAGAAAGGAGGTGGTGAGTCCGGGAATGTCTTCGGCGGTGGTGAGCACCCGCAAGCCGTCGGTGAGCAACTCGTACAGCGACCGGGAACTCTGTTCGGGCTGGGCCACCGCGTCCACCGCGTTCACCATCATGGAGGCGCCGAGCAGCCGATCCAGATTGGCCCGAAGCTCGGGATGGAACTCTCTGACGGTCACCGAGGTGATCAAATCCAGTTCCCTTCCGCGATACAACACCAACTCAACCCGGCAGAAGGGTTCCAGCCGCCCTCGCATCCGGCTGCGAACCCGACGAACCCCCCGCGCCACGGTTCGCAGCTTTCCCCGGCGGGGACTGAGCAGCACCACCACCCGATCCGCCTCCCCGAAGGGATAACTGCGCAGCACCACTCCCTCTTGATGGCTGACCTTGCTCATGTCACAGGATTCCCCTCGCAGGATCGAACCGCCCGGCCGCCCGCTGATAGGGGACGGTTACACAACCAGGTTGACCCACTCGCCCTCTCCATGGAAGGCCTTCAGATTCACCGCGAAGATCTCCGCCAGACGGTCGGCGTACTCGGGGGAGAACCCTCCCAGATGGGGGGTGAGCACCACCTTGGGATGGCGCCACAGCGGGGAGTCCTTTCCCAAAGGCTCGGGCACAGTGACGTCCAATCCCGCTCCCCGCAGTTTTCCGGCCTCCAAGGCGTCCAGGAGCGCCGCGGTGTCCACCGCCGAGCCCCGGCCGACATTGACAAACCATCCGTCTCCCAATGCGGCCAATTCTTGGGCGGCAACTTGGGGCGGGGCGCCCCGCCGGTGGGGAATGACGCTGATCACCGCATATGAGCGTCGGCACACCTCCTCGGTCTCCTCAGGCGGATAGACGCGGGCCGCGCATCCCCGGTAGGTGTCCGGAGATCGCTTGGTGCCGATCACCTCCATCCCCCAGGCCTTGGCCCGCCAGGCGATCTCCTCCCCCACGGTCCCCAACCCCAGCACCCCCAGGGTCTTACCCACCAGTTCGTAGCCCATCCCCTGCCTCCACAGCATCTTTTCCGAATACCGGACCGACTTGCCCACCCGCCTGGTCAGAGCCAGCAGGAGAGCAAAGGCATGTTCCGCCACGGCCGGTGCGTTGGCCCCCCGCCCCGAGGTCAGACGGATCCCCGCCGCCGCCAGGTCCTCCAGCGGATAGTGGTCAAGGCCCGAAGAAATCGATTGGACCCACCGCAGACCCAAAGAAAGACACTCATCGGTCCAGATGAAACTCACCAGAATCTCCATCCGGGGATCGGCCAGGGTCCTGCCCAAACTCCCCAGATCGGCAGGGGTGATGACTTCCACCCCCGGGACGGCGGCCAGACTTTGGGGCACCCCGCGCGGGTGGCAGGGATGGACCACCACCGGAAGAGACTCGCCACTCATCGGTGCACGGTATGGATCAGCCGAAGATGGCGTTCCACAAGCTCCCCAGCTCCTCCCAGACTCGGCGCACGGCCCACAGCATCAGCAGGCCCAATAGCGCCATTCCCGCCCCGGTGAGCAGAAAGCGGATCCGGTATACCCAGCGCTCCTCCGGAAGGTTGTAGCGGTATGAGAAGAACCCCGCCGGCCCGGCGTCGGCGTCGGACCCCGGAGCGGTCACCCACTCCCGGGTAGGTTCGGGAAGGACATCCAGGGGATGCACGGTGGGACCCTCCACCGGTTCGGAAAGACTCTGAAGAGACTGGTGAACCGTCATGGGCGGTTCCTGGGGAAGCGGCGCCGCAAGGCCGGCGGCCCGGGTCAGGAGGCCTTCGGGCGTCTCCAAAACAGTCTCAAGCGATCGCAGCAGCCCCGGATGCATGGGGATCTCCACTCCCCGTTCCCAATCCTTTATCTGCCCCGAAGAGATTCCCAACTGGCGGGCGATCGGCCTCCTCCTCATGCCCCGCCGCCGACGAAAGCTCTCCAGTATCTCCCCGAAAGTGGGGCCGGTTGGTCGGGCAGGGGTGGGATCGGTCATCACCAGGAAGATTACGCCGCCGGGGGCCTCGGGCGAGGCACTTGACTAATGGGCGGGATTGGCAGGGACGCTGTCGGGTTCGGGCTGGGCGGTGACCCTCATGAGCGCCACCCCTTTCACATTCCAGCACAGGGTGCGCCCGTCGGGCACCAGCATGCGAAAAGGTCCCCCCTGTTCTCTGGGAAGTCCGCCGTCCTCTCCTCCGTAAACCACCACACCCTTGTCAACCAACTCACCAATGGGGATGGATGCCCGGTAGGAGCCGTCGCCGCTTTCTACCGAGACAAACCCGCCCGAGGGACCCGCCCTGTCCAACAGCGCTTTGGCGGACACTCCCTTGCCCGCCGACCCGGTGACCTGATCGTCCAAACCGGCCAAGTCCTGCGGGCGCCATACCCCGGGCTCCCTGACCAACCCGGTCACCCGCAACACCGGGGTTGAGGCTGTGTGACGACCACCTTCCTCCATGACCCCTCACGGTACCAGCCTCCGGCCGGTAATCTCCATGATTGGAGGCGAGCGAGCGCCTGGTGGGCTCCCCGGTCTTCAAAACCGGTGGGGGGTCGAAAAGATCCCCGGCGGGTTCGATTCCCGTCCGCCTCCGCCAAGTCAGGCAATGTTTTTCCTGGTCAATGAGCAAGCTGTTTGGATAGCAGAATCTGAGGATTCTCGCTGATCGGCATCACAAAGCACCCGAAGGATATATTGCGGAAGAGCGACTGCTGGGAAGGCACCCATGGAATCCAGCCCCACCACCGAGTCCGCCACCGAGCATCTGACGGTGGCGGACTTTGACGCCGGCACAGGACAAAACCCTGATCCAACCGGAGACTTCGCATCGGGTCGGACCCTTGTCTTCTTGGATGCCGACCAGTTTCTTGCTTATCTTGATCACTGCCATCAAACAGCAATAGAGGAGTAGCCCGCAAGGCAGTTGCCAACCTTCGAGGTGTCAGAACACTTCCGGAGAGACTTAGCCTCTCCAACCCCCGCCCAGTACGCCCGATCCAAGTTGCTTACTGACTCGCCAGAGTCTCCATGATCTCGTCGCTGATCTCGAAGTTGGAATAGACGCTTTGGACGTCGTCCAGGTCTTCCAGGGCGTCCACCAGGCGCAGCACCCGGGGGGCGGTGCGACGATCGACCGGTACCTCCGACATGGGCAACTGGGTCATTTCTGCCGACTCCACCGCCAAACCCGACTCCTTGATGGCGTCCCGAACTCCCGCCATTGCCCGGGGAGCGGTGATCACCTCCCAGGATTCTCCACTGCCCCTTATGTCGTCGGCGCCCGCCTCCAAGGCCACCAGGAATATGTCGTCTTCCTCACCTGATGTTGCGATGAGACCCCGGGGTTGAAACAGGTACCCCACCGACCCCGGCTCTCCCAGGCTGCCCCCGTGGCGGGTGAAGGCCGCCCGCACGTCGGAGGCGGCGCGACGCCGGTTGTCGGTGAGCACCTCAACGTACATCGCCACCCCTCCCGGACCGTATCCCTCGTACCAAAGCTCATCGTAGGCCACCCCGCCCGCTTCTCCCGTACCCCGTTTGATGGCCCTGCTGATGTTGTCGTTGGGCATGGAGGCCGCCTTGGCCTTGGCCACCGCCCCGGCCAGGGAATAGTTGGACGCCAGATCTCCCCCGCCTTTGCGGGCCTCCGATTCGATGGCCCGGGCCAACTTGGCGAACAGTTTCCCCCGAGCCGCGTCCTGCCGACCCTTGCGATGCTTGATGTTCGCCCACTTGGAATGACCGGCCACTGCCTACTCTCCTCCCCCTCCCAGCCACAGACGGTGCACCCGGGAGTCCCCGGTCAACTCGGGATGAAAAGACGCCGCCGTGATAGCGCCGGAACGTACCATCACCGGATGTTTCCCCACCCGGGACAACACTTCCACCTCGGATCCGACCTTCTCCACCCACGGCGCCCGGATGAACACTCCCGGAAACGGGCGGTCCAAACCTTCGATATCCAGGTCCATCTCAAACGATTCGTTCTGTCTTCCGAAGGCGTTGCGGCGCACCACCACATCCAGCACTCCCAAGAGTGGCTGGTCGCCTTCCACGATGGCGCCGGCCACCAGGATCATCCCCGCGCAGGTGGCCAGGGTGGGCAGACCCCCCGCCAACGCGCCTCGCAGGGGCTGCAGCAGGCCGAATCGCTCGGCCAGGCGACCGATGGTGGTGGACTCCCCCCCGGGAATAACCAACCCGTCCAGTCCTTCCAGGTCTTCGGGAAGCCGCACCAACCGCGTCCGGGCGCCAAGACGCTCCAACGCCCAACGGTGCTCGCGAACATCGCCCTGCAGGGCCAGCACCCCGATGGTGGGCCGCACCGTCACAGTCCCCGGGATGCCAAACGCTCGGTTGGTTTCAGGGTTCCTATCTCGATTCCCGCCATGGGCGCCCCCAGACCCCGGGAAGCCTCGGCTACCACCTCGGGACGATCCCAGAAAGTGGTGGCCTCCACTATGGCCGCGGCATAGGCGGCCGGGTCCGAACTCTTGTAAATACCGCTTCCCACGAACACCCCGTCGCATCCGAGCGCCATCATCAGCGCCGCATCAGCCGGAGTCGCCACTCCCCCCGCCGCGAAGTTGACCACCGGCAGGCGTCCCAGCCGGGCCACTTCCCGGACGAGTTCCACCGGGACTCTCATGGCCTGCGCCGCCCCGAGCATCTCCTCGGGGGAATGTCCGGCCAATGCCTCGATTTGGGTGTTGATGGCCCGGATGTGTCGCACCGCCTCCACCACGTTGCCGGTACCGGCCTCGCCCTTGGTGCGGATCATGGCCGCTCCCTCGGCGATCCGGCGCAGTCCCTCTCCCAGGTCGCGCGCCCCGCACACGAACGGAGTGGTGAAGGACCATTTGTCCACGTGAAACTCCTCGTCGGCCGGGGTGAGCACCTCGGATTCGTCGATGTAGTCAACTCCCAAGGACTCGAGAACCCGGGACTCCAAGAAGTGTCCGATACGACACTTGGCCATCACCGGGATGGTGACGGCGCCCATGATCTCGGTCACCTTGGTGGGATTGGCCATCCTGGCCACCCCACCGTCCTTTCGTATATCGGACGGCACCCGTTCCAGCGCCATCACGGCCACGGCCCCGGCTTCCTCGGCGATCTTGGCCTGTTCGGCGGACACCACGTCCATGATCACTCCGCCTTTGAGCATGTCGGCCAGTCCGCGTTTGACCAACTCGGTGCCGGTCTTCATGCCATTGCTCTCCTCCATCGTCCCTATCGTACCAAACCTCCCAACCTCTTTGCCCCCAAATGTGGCAGAAGGCGTCACTTTCCCGGACGTGGCCGGGGCGCTGCCCGGGACAACTTACCGACTCCGCCTCAATGCCTCTTGGTAACACTCCCGGTATGCCGCCCCCACCACATCCCAGGAGTAGCGTCCGGCGCGGCCGCGACCCGCCCGGGAACGCTGCTCGGAAAGCGACTTATCGCTCAGCACCTCGTCAACCCTCTGTACCAGTTGTCCGACGTCGCCCGGTTCAAAAAACCTTCCCGCCGAACCGGCCACGTCCCGAAACGGATCAAGATCCGAGGCAACCAGGGCGCAGCCCGCCGCCATGGCCTCCACCAGCACGATCCCAAAGCTCTCACCACCCAATTGCGGCGCCACGAACACCTCGGCGGTGGCCAGGGTCCGGTGTTTCACCTCTTCGCTGACCCTTCCCAGAAAAGTCACCCCATCAGGTGGATCGGAGTGCGAGCACCCCATCACCACCAGGCGGGCATGAGGATGACGTTGCTGGATCCGGGCCCACGCCGCCAGCAACACGCGCAAGCCCTTGCGAGGCTCGTCCCGACCGAGGAACACCACCCTTCCCCGGCGGCGCTTCGCATCGGCCGGGGGGGCCGAAATGTCCACTCCGTTGGGAACAATCCGCTCGGGCGCCCAGCGCTTCGGCAAAGCCCCGGCGGCCTGTCTGCTCACCGCGGTGACCACGGTATCGGGGCCGGTCAGCGGTCGCGCCCAACGGCCTGCCACCCAATACGCCCTCTTGACCCAGCCGGGCGGATCGGCGTGAAAGGTGGCCACCCTGGGACCCGCCAACCGCAGAGCCGCCCATCCCACCCGGGGCATCAGCGGTTCGTGAATGTGGGCCACCTCCGCCCACTCGATGGTCGGCGCCATAGCCGCCCCGATCCCCGCCGACAGGGAGATAGGCGCCACCGACCGGTTGGTCCTGATCCGCGTCACCCGTCCCACGGCCGCGCCCCGATCCCCCTCCGACAAGGCCGGGGCCACTATCCGAACCTCGTCACCCCGCGCCGTGAGCCAACCGGCCAAGCCCCGAACCTGGGCTTGGACTCCCCCGGGCCGGGTGAGGTCGTAGGGGGAGACCAGACAAACTCTCATCGGCCCTTCAATGCTGATCAGAGGGCCAATTGGGCTGAAGAAGATGCCACTGTTCGGGGGCTTCCCGGATCAACTCCTCGAAAGCCTCCGCCATGAGTTGCGCCCCCACCCTGAGCCTCTCCGACAGGGTTCCCTCCCGGGGGATCGCTATGGGTGGCTTCAGCACCGCCAGGTAGCGATGATTGTTGAAGTACACGGCGGCGGGAAACACGGGACGCCCTGATCGGACTCCCAGCAGCAGGGGCCCCACCGGCAGAGTGGTTTGCTCGCCGAAGAACTCCACGGGCACGCCTCGGCCGCTCAGGTCCCGGTCGGAGGGAAGGCACACCGCCGTCCGAGTGGCGAGTTTGTCCTCCAGTCGGTTCAAAAGCCCCTTGCGAGTGAACAGGACTTTGATGCCCGACAGGGCCCTCACTCGGGAGAACCAATCTCTGATGTGGGAATTGGCAAGATTCTCGGCTACCGCCACCACCTCCAGGTCCCTGTCCCATACCGCCACTCCGGCCATTTCCCAGTTGCCCAGGTGGGGAAGCGCCACCACTACTCCCCTGCCATCCCCCAGCGCCTCCCACAACTGGTCGAAACCCTGCAGGTCGAATCGGTCGACCACCCGGCTGACGTTGCGGGGTCCCGCCCACAATGACTCCGCCCAGTAGCGGCCGTAGCTTCGGAACATCCTCCTGGCCGCCTTCGTACGGCTGCCCAGGGTTATGTCCAGGCCGGTTCGACCGGCGTGGCGGGCGGCCATCTTCCGGCGACCGGGAAGCAACCATGCCGCCACCACCCCGGCCGTCTCCCCCAGCCGTCGCACCATCCACAGCGGCCAGATGCCCATGAAACCCGAGGCGGCTCGTACTCCCCAGTAGGCGAGGCGGGATCTCACCGCTTCAGTTCTCGGTAAGCCACCGCAAATCTGTGCAGGGCCGAGATCCAGCACAGTCCGGACATAGTCCACAGCATCGGCTCCACCCACCCGGTGAAAAGGCCCAGGGCGAACAGGATCACCCGCTCGGCCCGACCGATGAAGCCGCCGGTGCCCCGCAGACCCTCGGCTTCAGCCCGGGCCCGCAGATAGGGGATCATCAAGGCGCCGCTCACCGACAACACCACCAACATCAACACCCGCGGCTCCCCCGCCCGGGCCACCGCCAACCCGGAGAAACAGGCCACCTCACCCAGTCGGTCAACCGAAGCGTCCAGGAAGGCGCCTCTTTTGGTCACCCGGTCGGCCGCCCGGGCCAGCGTGCCGTCCAACCCGTCGATCGCCGACCCCGCCAAGGCGATAACCGCGCCGGTTACCACATGTTCCAACGAAATCAGCACCGCTCCCAGGATGGTCACTCCCAAACCGAAGAAGGTAAGCGCGGATGGGCTGATCCCCAGGCGATGCAAAAAACGACCAATCGGATCCAGGACTCTTCTCAGGTGGGGGCGAACCCAAATGTCGATCACGGCTTTATCACGCTAGCAGGGGGCGGTTGTAAAGAAATCCACTCGGGGCGCGGCGCCGGTGGTCTTTCATTCCCCCGAATTTTAGGGGTTTTGCCGTTGGGGCCGACCCGGTCCTGCCGCCACGCCGGCTCGCTATCCTGAATTGACCTGTTCACCATCGAGGAGACCCGTTTGTCACCTGATTCGATTCGTACTGTCGCACTCATCGGACACGGGGGGAGCGGCAAGACTTCCCTGGCCGAGGCCCTTCTTTACAGCGCAGGTGTCACCACCCGGTTGGGTTCGGTGGATCAAGGCACCACTTTGTTGGACCACGAACCGGAGGAGGAGGAGCGCAAGCTTTCCCTGAACCTGTCGGTGGCTTCCCTGGAGTGGGACGGATGCAAGATCAACCTGATCGACACCCCCGGGTACGCGGACTTCTCGGGTGACGCCCGATCGGCCATCCGGGTGGCCGATCTGGCCCTGTTCGTGGTTTCGGGAGTGGACGGAGTGGAAGTGCAGACCGAATTGATGTGGAAGGTGGCAGCCGAAGAGGGCACCCCCCGGGCGGTGTTCGTCACCAAGTTGGACCGGGACCGTTCCTCCTACAATCGCACCCTGGCCGAACTTCGGGAGGCGTTCGGCACCGCTATCGCCCCCCTGGTCATCAACGTGGGCGAGGAAGACCGGCTGAGTGGGGTGGCCCGGGTGAGTTCCGGCAAGGCGACCCGATATGAGGAGGACAATCCCCGGGGCGTGTCCGACGCCCAACTGCCCGAAGAGGTGGCTTCCTTCCTGGAAGAGGCTCACACCGCTCTGGTGGAGTCGGTGGTGGAGACCGACGACGACCTGATGGACGCCTACTTCGACGGAGAGGAACCCAGCCAGGAAGTGATCGTTTCGGTGATCAGGGAGGCCATGTCGGAGGGTGAGATCTTCCCGGTGTTGGCCGGATCGTCCAGCCGTCTGATCGGGATCGACGTGCTGGCCGACTTCCTCAAGGTATTTGCTCCCACCCCGCTCGAGCGCCCCGCGCCCCCCCTGTCCGAGGGCGCACTGCAGATTGCCCCGGGCGGCGGAGCGGTGGCATACGTTTTCAAGACCATCGGAGATCCCTACGTGGGACGAATCTCCATTCTGCGGCTGTTCAGCGGGTCTTTCGGCGCCGACGACCACCTAGAGTTGGAAGACGGGCAGACAGTGCGGGTGAGCAACCTGTTCTATCTGCAGGGCCGCAATCCCGTGCCCACCGACCGGGTGGCGTGCGGCGACGTGGCGGCGGTGGCCAAGATCGATAAGGCAACCACCGGCGCCACCCTGCGAGCATCCGGAGAGACCGCGGTGGTGCTTCCCGCCGTGTATCCCCGGCCGGTCATGGAACTGGCGATCTTTCCCCGCTCCACCCAGGACGAGGAAAAGCTGTCCACCGCATTGCAGCGGGCCGTGGAGGAAGACCCCACGCTGGCGGTGGAACGCCGGGCGGAGACCGGAGAAACCATCCTGGCCGGGCTGGGTGACGTGCACCTAGACGTGACCTTGGCCCGCATCAAGCGCAAGTTCGGGGTGGAGGTGGACACGGCCCTGCCGAAGATTCCCTACCGGGAGACCATCACGGGCCGGGCGGCGGCAGAGGGCAAACACAAGAAGCAGACCGGAGGACGCGGGCAGTTCGGGGTGGCGTTCGTTCGCTTCGCTCCCAAGCCGCAGGGCGAGGGATATGAGTTCATCGATTCGATCAAGGGAGGCTCCATACCCCGCCAGTACATACCGGCGGTGGACAAGGGCATCCAGGAGGCGTTCGCCCGGGGGATTCTGGCCGGCTTCCAGGTAATCGACATATCGGCGGAGGTTTACGACGGCAAATACCATTCCGTGGACTCCGACGAACTGTCGTTCCGCATGGCCGGAATCGCCGCCGTTCGGGCCGCCGCCTCGGACCTGCGTCCGGTGCTGCTGGAACCGATCACCCGCCTGCAGGTGAAAGTTCCCGAGGAATACACCGGGGACATCATGGGAGACATCAACGCCAAGCGGGGACGGGTGAACGGCATGGACACCGACGGTTCGCTGCGGGTGATCACCGCCGAGGTGCCGATGGCCGAGATCCAGCGGTACGCGGTGGAGTTGCGTTCGATGACCAGCGGACGGGGAACCTTCGAGGTGGAGTTCGCCCACTACTCCGAGACCCCGCATCAAGAGGCGCAGAAAGTCATCGCGGCCACTCGCAAGGACAGTTAGCCCATGGACCAACACGTTCGCCTCGACTACCAGGACCGCCAAATGAAGCTTCCCCTGGTGGCGCCCACCGTGGGCGACTGGGGGATCGACATCTCCCGGCTCCGGGCCGAACTGGGGTTGATCACCGTGGACCGGGGCTTTGGCAACACCTCCCAGAACCCCAGTTCGGTGAGCTTTGTCAACGGCGAAGAGGGCACCTTGAGCTACCGGGGCTACGCCATCGAGGAACTCGCCGGGCGGGTTGGCTTTTTGGAGACGGCGTGGTTGCTTCTGTACGGCGACCTGCCTTCCTCAGCCCAAGTGGAATCCTTCGAAGACGAGATCCGGGAGTACTGCGACGTCGCCGAATACATGGAGGCCTTCCTGCAGGCCTTTCCCGAACAGAGCAATCCCATGAGCACCCTGGCGGCCGCAGTGCTGAGCATGGGAGGTCGCCATCCGCAGGCGTCTCAAACCAGCCGACCGGAGATGTGGGAGAGGGCCTTTCGGATTCTTCTGGCCGAGGTGCCGATCATGGCGGCCCTGATCAACCGCCGCTGCCTGGGCCTGGGTCCCATTTCGATCAGAAAGGACCTTCCCTACACGTCCCGCTTCTACCACGCCGCAACCGCCGAATCGGATTCGTCGCCCCTGCCCGATCCCCGCTCCCTGGAAGTCCTGGAGGTGCTGGAACTTCTGCACAGCGACCACGGTCAGAACTGTTCATCCTCGGCGGTGCAACTGGTGGGATCGGGCCGGGCCGGTATCTTCGCTTCGGTGTCGGCCGGGATCAACGCCCTTTCCGGCCCCCTGCACGGAGGGGCCAACCAACGGGTGCTGGAGATGTTGGAGCAAATCCATGCCGCAGGCGGCGATGTGGGCCAGGCCATCCACCGGGCCAAGGACCGCTCCGATCCGTTCCGGCTGATGGGTTTCGGCCATCGGGTGTACCGAAACTACGACCCCCGGGCCAGGATCATCAAGGAAGTGGCTTCGGAAGTGCTTTCCGACCTGGGTACCGAGGACCCCCTCCTTCAGTTGGCCAAAGAACTGGAGGCCGAGGCGTTGGGGGACGACTACTTCGCCAAGCGCAAGCTCTATCCCAATGTGGATTTCTACTCCGGGTTTCTTTATCGGGCGCTGGGATTCCCCACCCAGATGTTCACCGTGTTGTTCGCGATCGGGAGGCTGCCGGGCTGGTTGTCCCACTGGCGGGAGATGGCGTCGGACCCCCGCAGTCGCATATTCCGTCCGCGCCAGGTGTATGTGGGGCACAACGAGCGCAGGCTGGCCGACTCCTAGCCCGGTTCGCTACCGCCCGGGTGGTTCCAGTTCCTCGGTGTAGACCTCCGAGCACACCTCGCCGCTCACTCCGTCGAGTTCCACCAGTGCCCGCCGAAGGGGCGGACTCTCCGACGAATAGAGGATCGCCCGCCAACGGGGCCGGGATCTGATCCCCACAAAGCTCACCGCCACCGACGCGTGGCCGACCGCGAAGGGTACCTGGCGCGCCGCTTCCGCCAAGGCCGCCCCCTGATCGATGGCAAGCGGCCAGGACGCCCAGAAGTGATAGGCCGCCATCCCCGCCAACAGCGCCGCCGTGATCCACAGGCTTGATGTGGAGAAAGCCAAAACCGCCAGCATGGCGGCCATCGCCAGATACACCCACCCGGCCCATCGACGGCGGAGCGGATCGGGAAACCGGTAAGGACCCACCGTGGCGGCGTCCAGATCATCGGGAACCGCTTCGGCCGACGCCAGATCCTCCGGTATGAGGATCCCATCGTGCCGCTTGGCGCTCACGGCTCTCCCCTATCCTCCCATGCCCGACGGGGGTTGAGCCTCCTCCGCCAGGGCCGCCGCGATTTCCTCCAGGGGCACTCCCCGTTGTTCCCGGCTATGGCCCAGCCGACGCACACCCACCGTGCCGTTTTGGGCGTCCTGGTCTCCCACCACCATCACCGCCGGGTGCTTGGCCGTCATGGCCCGCCTGATCTTTTCCCCCAGTCGTTCCGAAGATGAGTCCACCCGGGTCCGCAAGCCCGCCCCCCGCAGTCTGGCGGCCACCTGCTCCGCATACCCGATGTGGCGATCCGCCACCGGGTTGACAGTGACCTGGGTGGGCGCCAGCCACAGGGGGAAGGCGCCCGCGTAGTGTTCCACCAGCACCCCGACGAACCGTTCGATCGATCCCGCCTTGGCGCTGTGAATCATCACCGGGCGGCGAAACACATTGTCCGAACCGGCATACTCCAATCCGAAGTTCTCCGGCAGGGCAAAGTCGACCTGGATGGTGGACATCTGCCAGCGTCTTCCGATGGCGTCCCGCACATGAACGTCTATCTTGGGTCCGTAGAAGGCGCCCTCCCCCTCCGCCACGCGATGGGAAACCTCTCCCTTCTCCAAGGATTGCAAAAGGGATTGCTCGGCCGCGTCCCACAACAACGGATCGCCCACGAATTTGTCCGGGCGGGTGGAAAGATCGGCCTCGAACTCGGTGAACCCGAAGTCACTGAGCCAACTCAAAACGAACAGCAGATGCATATCCAGTTCGGCCGGCAACTGTGGGCGGGTGCAGAAAGTGTGGGAGTCGTCCTGGGTAAAGCCGCGGGCTCGCAGCGCCCCGTGGATAACCCCGGAACGTTCATACCGATAAACCCCTCCCAGCTCCGACAACCGAACCGGGAGGTCGCGATAAGAACGACCTCTGCTGCGATAAATCAACACGTGGAAAGGACAGTTCATCGGTTTCACCAGATACTCGTCGCCGCCGTCCAGCACCATGGGGGGATACATGTTCTCCGCATAGAAATCGAGGTGTCCCGAGGTTTCCCAGAGTTGACTGCGGGCCAGGTGGGGAGAGAACACGAACTCAAACCCGAAACGTTCATGCAGCCGACGACTGTGGTCTTCGATCAGCTTTCTGACCATGCCCCCCTTGGGGTGCCAAACCATTAGACCCGCTCCCAGTTGTCGGGGAAAGGAAAACAGATCCAAGGCCGGACCCAGCCGGCGATGATCTCGCCTTTGGGCCTCCTCCAGCCGGTGCAGGTAGCCCCGGAGCGCCTTGGGCGACTCCCAGGCCGTCCCGTAAATTCTCTGCAACTGCGGGTTGTTCTCGTTTCCCCTCCAATAGGCGCCGGAAGTGCGAAGCAGTTTAACCGCTTTCAGTCGCCCGGTGGAAGGCACATGTGGCCCGCGGCACAGATCGACGAACCCGTTGTTGGAATAGACGGTGACCTCTTCTCCCTCGGCAACTTCGGAGGGGTCCACCGACTCGATTATCTCCAGCTTGAAGGGGTGAGACCGGAACAGTTCCCGCGCTTCGCGGCGACCGATGGACCTCCGTACAAATGGTTGATCGGCGGCGATCAACTCTTCCATCTTCTCTTCGATCCGGGACAAGTCCTCGGGCGAGAACGCCTGGTCGACCCCGAAGTCGTAGTAGAAACCATCCTCAATGGGGGGACCGATGGCGAAGGTGGATCCGGGAAAGAGGTCCAACACGGCCTGGGCGAGGACATGCGCGGCGGAATGTCGCAGGACCTCCCGGCCCTCGTCGGTTCGGTCGGTGATTACCCGCAGGCGACCCGACCCGGGAAGAGGCCGGGTGAGGTCCAGCAACTCACCATCCAATTCCACTGCCACCGCCGCCCGGGCCAGCCCCGGCCCGATCTCCTGGGCCAATTGCAACCCGGTCCGGCCGCTCTCGCCCGATCGGCGGCTGCCGTCGGGCAATTCCCATTCAAGCATCTACGTCCCGTTCCTCGACACAGAAAGGGTACCCGCTCCGATCAATGAAGCGTCCGGGGAGGCCAGCACAAAGGACCGATCGGTGTGGTGGCGCCGAAAGCCCATCGACTCGTACATTTTGCGGGCGGGGGTGTTGGCGCCGTCCACATACAGGACACAAACCTGCGCTGCGGCGCGGGTGTGCATATGGTCGATTCCTTCCAACAGGAGCGCCTTGCCAAGGCCGATGCCCTGGTATTCGGGCAACACTCCGATCACGTATATTTCTCCGGTAGCGGAGGGCGTCTTCGTCCAACAGAACCCGGCCAGTTGATTTCCGTCCCAGGCCATGCGCAAGCCGTCCGAGGAAAACCAGGGGCGGCGGCGACGTCGGTTAAGGTCTTCTATTCCCCAATTGCCATTCTCCGGATGGCCCGAGAACGCCCGATTGTTGGCTTCCAACCAACGTTGTTCATCGACATTGTTCCGAAACCCGCGAAACTCGATGCCGTCGGGCGATTGGCGGACTTCTGCGATGGGAAGAGGCGCCCGCATATGAAACAGTTTTCTTTCCAACGTGAATCCGGCTCTTCGGGCAGCGTCCGCCACCTCGGCAACGTAGGCCCAAAGGCGCACGCTTTCCCCTCCCTGTGCCAAGACCGCCCCGACCCCACTTTCCAGCAACCCGTCCAACACGTCGGGGCGGCGATAGTCGGGATGAACCACCATTTCGATCGTCCACAATCCCTTGCCTTCATCCACCAGGGGCAGGTAGGCGAAAGTCCCCCGGGTGTCTTCGGCCACCAGGCCCGAGCGGACAATTCTGCCCGCCGGGAGGGGGTCCACCAGATCAAAATACTTGCGTTCACCCAGGGCCGGGTGGCGGTCCCTCTCCTCAATGACAGATATCAGCCCCTCCAGAGCCGGAGAATCCACGGGCAATTCCACGCTGCGGATATTCAAGTAATCATCACCTTTGCAAGAGGCAAATCTAATCGGCGGAAGTTGGTCGTGGCGGTTGCTCGGACTACCCCTGACGTGGTGCTCCATTGCACCGGAGAACTCTGCCGCAAATCAGAACAGATTCAAGGAGCGACTTGAACGGACCGATACCGGCCTATAAAAGCGACAGACTGTGGTTGTGGGCGCTACTGGGATCGAACCAGTGACCTCTGCCGTGTGAAGGCAGCGCTCTCCCGCTGAGCTAAGCGCCCCGTTCGGCCAATTATTTGAACTGCCCGGAGCAGTGTTGTTTCTCTCAGGAACGGGTCCGGGCAATACCGCTTCGGCTCAAAGCTGAGGCTGGTACCCCCATTGCCCGCCAGGCCTTGTAGGAAACACTCTTGCGATCAGAGTAGGACTTGGCCACCTTGACAAACGACTCTTCCAGTGCTTCCATGTCAACCGGTCCCTGATCTTCGGCAAGACGTCGTTGCGCATCGATCAGGGTCTGATTGAGTTCCAGCCGCTTGATTACATCCGATTCGGCCTGCAGCTTCGCTTGCGCGTCCTGTATTTGTTGTTCGGGAGACTTCCGAGCGCGACGCCGGCCTTCCGTTGATTGCAAACCTTCCAAATAGGCGCGGACCATTCTGGTTTCCGCCCGGGCGGCGGCCCGCGCCGCTTTCACCTCCGGAGAAAGGTTCCTGCGTTTATCCATAATCTCTTCTCCTTTCGGGTGAAATTGTAGAAAGAATTGGCCGCCTCATGAAATCCGTTTATCCAGAAGTTTCCTCTTTGAGGATTCCGTGGGTAAGAGGATAAGTGCAATATTCTCGCCCTCTTGAACTATGAGGAGAACGGTTCCTGAAACACGGGGGCGTCACAGGAGTGGGCCCTAGTGGAATTGAACCACTGACCTCTTCCGTGTCAGGGAAGCGCTCTCCCTCTGAGCTAAGGGCCCTCGGGCATACCCGTTGGAGGCGACGTCCGGAATCGAACCGGAGTGACGGGTTTTGCAGACCCGCGCCTATCCACTCGGCCACGTCGCCGCGGTTGTCTATTCCCCCCACAGGAGAATGAACGAGCGGAAGACGGGGCTCGAACCCGCGACCTCAACCTTGGCAAGGTTGCGCTCTACCAGCTGAGCTACTTCCGCGAATTGCCGGTGATTATAGTCCGGATTCACCACCGGGTCGAGCCGAATCCCGCTTCGCCGCGTTCGGTTTCGTCCAACCGATCAACTTCCACCAGGCGCACCGAAGGAACCTGCACCACCATCAGTTGAGCTATACGGTCGCCCGGATCGAAACGGACGGTCTCCTGGGACAGATTGACCAGGATCACCGCCACCTCCCCCCGATATCCGGCGTCTATCAGCCCGGGGCTGTTCACCACTCCAACACCCAATCGGTCGGCTATGCCGCTGCGAGGCAACACCAAACCCGCATATCCCTTCGGTATGGCCAGCGCCAAACCGGTGGGCACTTTTTTGCGCTCCCCCGGAGATAATTCCACCTCCACGGCAGTGGGAAGATCGAAAGCGGCATCATCCTGATACGAATAGCCGGGAAAAAATTTTTGACGGCGGCGGCGGTGGACGCTAATATCGAGATTCGGCATAGTGGAGTCGGGCGGACAGTCACACGAAACAGGTGCGCTTGTCCAACCAAGATTTTAGCTCCCGGCGGCAAAAGCCCCGCGGCAGGCATCTCATGCCCAGCAAGTCGCGGCGGTCCGCGGTAGCGGGCCCCGCATATGTCCCAGCCAACTCTTCCCGCCGCGGCCCCGTTCCCAATGGAAAGGCGCTGGGTCTACTGGACCGGCCGATCGATTCCGATTCTCATCGGGACGAAGTTCCCTCCCCAGGTTCGGCAGACGCCTCACCAAACGAGGCGCAGAGCCACAACGGACAATCAGTGGGAGTCAACGGAGCGGTCAACGGCCATTCAGTCACCAATGGTGTGAGCGCCCCTCCCCGCTTCGCCAAAACCGAAGTGATCGAGAATCCCCCAACCTCCGGATGGCACACCGCGGAAGTGCGACTTCCCCGCTCTCACCTGCAACCGGCCTCCTCCCACTCCCTTCGGCAGATCACCGCCCGCCGGTCACGGTCGGGTATGTGGACCACCTTGGCCCTGGTGATGCTGGCTGCCGCCCTCACCGTGGCGCTTTTGATGCTGGTGGGGAACTCCGGACAGAACCATGCCGAGGCTCGGGCTTCGGTGCTTTCCGCGGCGGAAACGGCAACCGCGGCGGTGGCTGACAGCGTATCCATTCTTGATTCCCTGCGGGCGGAGAGTTCGTTCACGCCCGATTTGGTGGTCTCCATTTCCGCCTTGGGGGACGCCTCCCGCGGGCTGGTGGAATCAATCACGGCGCTGCCCTCCAATAATTCTTCCCTGGTGGAACTTCGCATGCAGGCAACGGGTCTGGCCGGCCGGGTGTCGCGCCTGGGAGAGACATTCGGGGCCGCCTTCTCCTATCGGGGGCAAGTCGGGCCTCTGATGACGCTGCCGGCCCTCAACGATCCCCTGAACATTGCCCATCTGTCCGACAACGCCACCTTGTTGGCAGACTGGCAGTTCCAACTCGAACAGGCTGCATTGACCCCGCCGAGCCAACCGCGGCTCCAGCAGAATCATGAGGCGCTGGGAGCCATCCTGCCATACCTAGCGGTGCATCGCCAGGTCTATGTGGACGCGGTTGGCAATGGTCAGCCGGAGCAGGCCGCCGCTGCCCTGTCACAGATCAACTCTCTCCTGTCGGCCCTCCGCCAGGACTTCGCCCGGGCCTACGACGAGATCACCGAGATTTCCCAGGCCGAGATCCGGTCGCTGTCCGCCGATCTTCAAGTGTTGGCCAAAGGAACCGCCAGTACCTGACCAGGTTTCAGAACCTTTGACCGCAATCGGTTGAATTCCACCAGTTCGCTGACCACCGCCCGAAGATCGGCGGTGTCAGGCGCCAGTTGATCGGCGATTTCCCACAGTGTGTCTCCGGGCTGAACCACCACGGTGACCACCTCCGGCGGTCCCGACGCGCTGCGGGCCGGGGCTTGAAACAACCAGAGAAAGGCGCCAACCAGCAGTACCAATAGCAGACCCAGTAGCAAGGCTCGCAGGCCTGTGCGAGTGTAAGTTGTCGAACGCATGTTCGATCAGTCTATAGAACGTATGTTCGGAAATCCAAATCGAACAAATGTTTGGAAATGGCCGGCGGATGCGGTACCGTGAGGAGCATGACCAAGTTGACCAAGCGGCAGCGCCAGATTCTGGATCTGATCCGGGATCGCATCGCCACCCGGGGTTATCCACCCACCGTTCGAGAGATTGGAGCGGCGGTAGGCCTGGCTTCGCCATCTTCAGTGCACGCCCAGATATCCACCCTGGTCAAAGCCGGCAAGCTTCGCCGCGACCCTGCCAAACCCCGCGCCCTGGTGGTGGTGGGCGCCCCGGAGGCCCCGCCGGCCCCCGACCGGCGGGCGCCTGATCGGGAAACCGTTCGGTCGGTCCCACTGCTGGGAACCATCGCGGCCGGAGAACCCATTCTGGCCGACCAGCATGTCGAGGACACCCTGACCCTTCCCACCCGATTGGTGGGTGGCGGAGATCTGTTCCTGCTGGAGGTGGAGGGAGAATCCATGACCGGCGCCGGGATTTTTCCCGGCGACCTGGTGGTGGTGAGACGGCAGCCATCCGTGGAAAACGGTGAAATCGCCGCAGTCCTGGTGGGCGAGACGGAAGCCACGGTCAAACGAGTGCGGATCCTCGGGGACGGTCGGGTGGAGCTTCAATCCGAAAACCCCGAATTCCCGCCGCTTGTCCCCCACCGGCCTCGCATTCTGGGCAAGGTGGTGACGGTGTTGCGCTCGTTGCGATAGCGACCCTCCCCGGCCGATCCCACGTGGTGGTCGGAGCCGGGGTCTCAGCCGGGAGGCGGGGTCAGTCCCACCGGAGCATGGCAGGCGGCGGACCGTTTGGCCGCATCGACCATGGCTTGGGCGTGTCTGGCCTGCTCCAGGGTCACTTTCGGAGGCGACCCGGCCCTGATGGAGTGTATGAAGTGGTCGAGTGAGGCGGCCAGATCCCCTCCCACCTTGCCCAGCACCATCGGCCAGTGGGTCAGGTCGGGTTCCGAATACCGATCGCTTCCCACCACCGACAGTCCGTGATTGGAGCCGTCGATGAAAACCGCCCCGCCGGTGCCCACCGCCTGAAAGGAGGCGTCCAGAGGGGCGGGCAGGGAAGTGGGCATCACCCAACTGGTCTCCAGCATCCCGATCACCCCGTTTTCGAACCGCACCATCACCATGGCGGCGTCGTCATGTCCGTAGGAGGCGAGACGACGGGAGATGGATTCGGCATACACCCGAACCACCGGGGCATCCGCCACCCAGGCCATGGCGTCCAGGTCGTGAATGCCGGTGGAAATCAGCAGATCCGTCACACCCCGTAGATGTCGGCGCCCAGATAAGACCCCCGGCGCCGGGTGCAAATGGTGTGAACCTCCCCCAGTTCCCCCGCGGCGGCCGCCTGTTTGGCCTCTGCGTACCGCGGATCGAAGCGGAGGATGAAATTCACCATGGTGAGCACTTCGGTGCTGCGAAGATCGTTCACCAACCGGTCGGCCTCGGCCAGGGTGGGCGCCAGGGGCTTCTCCAGGAGCAAGTGCTTGCCGGCCCTGGCCAGCGGCATGGCCGTCTCGTAGCGAAAGTGCTCGGGAACCGCCACGGACGCCGCGTCAAAGTCGCAATCCGACAACAGATCAGACACCTTGGTAAACCAGGGGACGCCCAACGACCGGGCCACCCCTTGGGCGGTCTCTGGATTGGCGTCCACGATGCCCACCAATTCGGACATCGGGTGTTCGGCGTAGATGCGGGCGTGCAGAGAACCGATCGCTCCCACCCCCACCACCGCGGTCCGCAGCGTCTTCACGGGCGCCCGTCGGTGGGCATGAACGCCCGGTCGTGGCCCGGCATCACGGAGGTCGGTCGCAGAGCCTGCAGTCGATCCAGGCTGGAGTGGAGTCCCCGCAACTGATCTTCGGTGTACCAATGGGAGAAGGTGCGCTCCGAGTACTCCCGGCGGGTCATGACGGTGTCCCCCGCCACCAACATCCGCTGGCCGTCGGGGGTTTCGGCCATAACGCTGATGTGTCCCGGGGTGTGCCCCGGAGTGGAAATGGCCACCACCCCGGGCATCAACTCCAACTCCTCGCCCCTGCCCACCTCGATCAGGGACCCCATCACCGCCAACCGAGCCTCGGTCTCGGCGGTTCCGTAGATTTCCTCGCAGAAATCCGCTTCGCCCTCCCCCAGCACCAGGTCGGCCCCGGGGATGCGAAACGCGCTGCCCATGTGATCGTGATGGCAATGGGTGCACACCACCATGTCGATGTCGGCGGGGGTCACGCCGAACCGCTTCAGGCCGATGGCCAGCTGACCGTAAAAGCCGGTGTGGTGATTGCCGGGGTCCACCACAATATTCTTTTGGCCTCTGATCAGCACCGCGGTGGAGACCGGAAGGAACCCCAGGTTGGA
Organism: Acidimicrobiia bacterium; assembly: GCA_965220995.1. Taxonomy (GTDB): domain Bacteria; phylum Actinomycetota; class Acidimicrobiia; order Spongiisociales; family ZC4RG35; genus Bin76. The sequence continues at coordinate 711,676 of CBDCRL010000004.1, forward strand.
GTCGAACAACATGTCCACCTCGGGGTCGATGCCCATCATCAACTCCATGCGGTCCAAGACCGCTTCGGTGTCGGCCGCGAAGAAGTAGACCACCTCGTCATCCAACAGGGTGAACCTCAGCACCACCGGCTGGATAATCACATCTATCTGGTTGGGCATTGGAAAGCTCCTCTCAAGTATCGAAAGTCCGACCGTCTCCCGGCAGACGCCACCCCGGGCAAGTCATCGTTCGACCCCGGCGGTGATGACTTCGCTGATGTTGCGCTGGAAAAAGGCCGTGATCAAAATCACCGGCAGGGCCGTGATAACCGTGGCCGCCGCCAGTTGCCCGATGGCGATATCCATGGTGGACCTGAACAATCCCAGGGTCACGGTGAGAATGGAAAGGTTGCTGGTGAACAGCAACGGGGTGAGAAACTCCACCCATGCCAGGATAAAGCCCAACAGCAACCCGGCGAAGATCCCGGGACGCAGCAACGGTATGACGATGCGAAACATCAACTGGCGCAGGCCCGCTCCGTCGATGCGCGCCATCTCTTCCACCTCCACGGGGATCGACCGGACGAAAGATCCCATGATCCACACCATAAAGGGCAGCGTGAAGGCCACGTACGGCAACACCAGACCTATGTAGGTGTCGTAGAGGCCCAACTGCACCACGGCGATGAACAGCGGCAGCACAAACAGCAGGGTGGGAAGGATGTAGATGGCGGCAAACCCTCCCAGGATGATTCTTTTTCCCGGCACAGCCATCCGATGCAGGGCATAAGCGGCCGGCACCGCCAACGCCACGGTCACAAGGGCGGTGGCCACCGCCACCACCAGACTGTTGATCATCGACTCGGCCACCGGAATCCCGGAAGCCTCGTTGAAGATCTGCCGATAGTGCCGGGTCTCAAGATAGGTGGGGACAAAGGCCACATTGCGAGACCGGATGTCCGGTTCCGTCTGGATGCTGGTCAGGATTATGCCGTAAAGAGGAAAGGCCATCACCACCAACACCAGCACCGCCGCTCCGTAGGTCAGCACCTGCTTGGATCGGCGGACGAGCCTTCCCCGGACCGCGGCGGCCGCCATCTAAACTCCCGCCAGTCGCCGGGAGCGGACCAGCATCCATCCCAGCCCGGCTATCGCCGCCACGGTGAGGGCCGACAGAAGGTAGGCGGTGGCCGCCCCGCTGCCGAAGTCGAACTGCTCGAATCCCTGCCGGTAGGTGAGAAAATTCAAGGTGGTGGTGCCTCGACTGGGGCCGCCGCGGGTGAGGACGAAGATGGTGTCGAACACCTTCATGGCCCACACGAACAAAAAGATCACCACCGGGACCACCACCGGCAGCATCAGAGGGAAGGTCACATGCCGAAAACTTCGCCAGGGGCCGGCGCCGTCGATCGACGCGGCCTCCCGGGCGGCCCGGGGCACTATCTGCAAACCGGCGAGGATGAACAAGGTTGCAAAGGGAATCCAGCGCCACACTTCGGCCACCAGCACCGAATGCAGGGCAATGGTGGAACCTCCCAGCCAGATTATTCCGCCTTCCCCGCCAAATGCCCGGATCAAGCCGTTGAGGAACCCGAATTCGGCATGGAACATCTGCACCCACAACACGCCCGACGCCACCGGAGGCACCGCCCAGGGCAGCAGCACCGTCACCCGCAGCAATCCCCGGCCCAAAAAGGTCCGGTTCAGGAGCAGAGCGATCATAAAGGAGATGACCAGCGTCACGATGCACAGCATCACCCCGAAGTAGATGGTGATCCAGGTGGCCTCCCAGAAGGCCGAACTGGTGAGCTGATTGATGAAGTTGCGAAGACCCACCAGGCGTTCCAGCCGGAACCGGGGCGAAAGGTCAATTTTGGAGATGCTGTACAGCAGGGTGGAGACCGCCGGGTAGGCGTACACGCCGGCCACCAGCAACACCGCGGGGGCCACCATCGCCGCCGCCGTCAGACGGGCGCGGCGGCGAGGGCGGCCCTTTCGCTTGTCGACCACCGAGACCTCCTCGGTCATGGGGTCGGTTATTTGGCTTACGCTTCGTCCTGGCTGCGAGCCGCCAGAGTGGCCGAGGCCGCGTCGTCCAGGGCTTGGCGGGGCGACTTGCGCTGCGCCAGCACCTCGTGGATCTCATCGGCCAGGAACTGGGTCCACCGAGGACGATCTTCCGACCATCCTCCGTCCACCGGATACTCGTAGGCCTTGGCCAGAGCCGGATAGAAGGGGAACGCCTCCACGATATCGGGTTCGTTGAGAACACCGCTGTAGATGGAACCCCATCCGCCCAGGGCCACCACACGCTGGCCTTCCCGGGAAGAAATCAGCTCCAGAAGGCGCCATGCCTCGTCTTTGTTCTCGGAATACACCGGCACTCCGAAGAACTCCGAACCGTCCACCGAGCCGCTGGTGACCACCGCCGGATTGGGCGCAAAGGCGCTGTGCCCGGCGATCCCGGGCGCCGCGTCGGGGATGGCCGCCACCCCGGCCACGAACGGCCAGGAGATGAACATGCCGCGGGTGCCGTCGAAGAACCCGGGGGTGGCGTCGAACACCCAGGTGTAGGTGCTGACCGCCGGATCGATGCACTGATGGACATGCAGCAGATCGTGCAGCTTCTGAAGGGCTTCCACGCCCGCTTCGCTGTTGAAGGTCGGCTGCTGCTCCTCGTCCAGGAAACTCCCCCCGTGCATCTGGAGCATCCCGCCCCAGGTCCACAGGACATGCTTGTCGGCCCAGGCGTCGGTGTAGCCGTAGTACTGGACCCCGTCCCGTTCGCCGGTCATGGCCTTGGCGTACTCGACGAAGGTGTCCCATGAGTTGGGAGTGGAGTGCCAGTCGAGCGGTGCGTCGGCGTCCAGCCCGGCCTGTTCCATGAGCTTTTTGTTCCAGTGGAGCAACTGGCTTCCCATGGTCCAGGGAACGGCCCAGGTTTCGCCGCCGGACTCCACCGCTCCCATGCCGCGGGTCAAAAGATCCGACTCGCCTCTGACATTTTGGTCCATGAACGGACCGGCGTTGGTCATCCATTCACGACTGCTGAGCTCGGCGCCCAGTTCGGCGGTGACGAACACCGCATCCCAGGGTGAGCTCTGCGCCAGGAAGGAAGTGGTGAGCTTGTTGCGCAGATCCGGAGTGGTTACCTCTTCCACGTCGGGGGCAAATCCTACGGAGGCCTGGTGTTGCTCCAAGAGCTGTTTGATCGGGTCCATGTGGGTGCCGATCAGCACTCCCAGTTGTCCGGTGAAGTCATCACCCGGTTCCGCCCCCTCGTCGGTCGGGTCTCCTCCCCCACAGGCAGCCAGCAAGCTGGAGAAACCTCCCATGGCCGCAAAGGCCAGGAGAGCCGAGCTTCCCCCCAGGAATTGGCGACGGGTTACTCCGGTGTCGTATCGTTTTGGGGTCAAGGCCTTCCTCCTTTGGGTAACGCCTGGTTCTTGGTCAGCAGACTTGGTCCAACCGGATCGGTTTGACTCTAAACTAGCAAACCTTGGCTCGACCCTCCCGCCCATGGGTCACTAATGATGCTGTTCCGGCAGGGATGTTGGCAATCGCCCCCGGGTTTTCATAAATGCAGATTCCCAGAAGCGCCAGCACCAGCATGTGGACATGCATCCAGGGAGCAGGCAGAGGGCGCACCCACTCAAAACCGGCGTAGCCCAGATGGTTCACCGGCGCCAGATAGAGGCTGTCCACCCAGCCGCGGGCCAGAAAGCGGAGGGCGCCGAAGGCTGCTATCAGCCCGAAGGCGATCCGGAAGGCCGCGGCGGACTCCGCCGCCACCCCTCGCCGGGCGACCTCCCACCAATCAGACGGAAGAGAGGATCGTTTCCGGGGTTCAGCCCGAGCTGTCACCGTCGGCATCGCTGAATCCAATCGCAATTCCCAACTGTGCTATGACCTCGGTGGCCACCGTGATCTGGACGGCTTTGACGGCGTCGCGGGCCTCGGCCACCGCCGCCGGGGACTCTGCGACTGCTTTGCGCAGTGGCGATTCGAGAGCCGTGATGGCGGCCAGGGCGGTTTCGATCTGCGCTGTCAGTTTGGCGGCCAACTCCTCTTCCAGGAGGGCGGACAATAGGCCGGCGATGCCCACGAAAACCGCAGGAATAGATGGATTCTCCCGTGCCATGACGGGAAGAACCTGGCCATCGCCCGCCGGGAGGTTCGGGGTTCGGCCAAACCCCCGCCAGGTCAGCGCTCGGGAGGCGTCTCGCAAGCCTCGGCCAGGAGTTGCTCCATCATCTCGAAGAATTCTTGCGGATCTTCTCCGCCCTCGAAACTGTCAAGACCCTCCAGGGCGTCCATCATGTCTTCGGGGGCGAGGTCACAGTCCTCCAGAAAAGCCAGGCCGGGCAGGATTCCCCCGAACGAGAACCCGAACCCCTCAAACGGCCCGCCCCCTCCGTTGTCCTTCCACCAACCGCCGCCGTCCTCCCCGAAGGGGTCAGGGCCGCCTTTGAAGTCGCCGCCGAACTCTCCCTTCCACCCGTCTTCGCCACCCCCATCGCCTCCCCGAAAGCCGGATTCGAAGAACCTCTCCAAAAGGCCCTCCAGACTCCCTTCACCGCCCACCCTCTCGGAGACCCTTTCCACCAGTTCCTCCATCGCCTCGATGAGACTCTCGACTCTCTCCCAGACCTCGTCGGGAACGTAGATCTCCTGATCCCGATAGGAGCGTTTGCCTTGGCGCCAACCTCGGCGCTCCCAACCGTTCCCCCATTTGCCCTCTCCCTTCCCCTCGCCGAGCCACTTCCTGTCTGTAGCGTCGAATGGCGCGGTCGCCCCCTTGAACAGATAATGATCGGAGCGCCGGTCGTCATCCATCAAGTGAGCCCCTCCCCAACCCAGGGCCACCCCGACACCCAGCACCACCGCCACCACGCCCAGTCTTCCCCAGAATCTCGGTGACTTCAGAAAGGCAAAGGCGCGGCGAAAGCGACCGCTTCCGCCGGACTCCCCCTCTGCCGATGAGCCCGGTTCCGTTCCTTCCATCTGCGCCTGCTCCAATTGTTCACCCATCATCTGTTCTCTTTCTCTATGGCACTGCCTGCCACCTGTAGTCCCTATCCCTTAAAAGGAGCATAAAGCAATCTTGGGGCGCCGGTTCGCCCAGGCGTTCCGGATCCGGCGCCTGACGGCGGACCGGAATGGTGATGATCGGCGCCCGGCGACGATCCTATTAACCTTGCGGCTATGAATCGCATCTCAACTCGGATCGGCAGCATCGCACCGTCGGCAACCATGGCCGTGTCCGCCAAAGCCAAAGCGCTGCAGGCGGCCGGCGAGGACGTGATCAGCTTCGGGCCGGGGGAACCCGACTTTCCCTCCCCCGCCCATGTGGTGGAGGCGGCGACCGCCGCCTCTCGTGACCCTCGGAACCATCGCTACAGCGCCACCGCCGGGCTCGGAGAATTGAGAGAAGCAGTGGCGGAGGCCACCACCGCCAACTCCGAGGTGGAAGTGACGCCGTCGCAGGTGCTGATCACCAACGGAGGCAAGTACGCGGTCTTTGCCGCCTGCGCCACGTTGCTCGACCCCGGGGACGAGGTGATCGTTCCGGCTCCCTACTGGGTTTCCTACCCCTGGACCATCCATCTGGCCGGGGGGAAGGCCGTCCCGGTTCTGGCCGACCAGAGCACCGGGTTCCAGGTCACCATCGACCAATTGGAGGAGGCGCTCACCGAACGGACCAAGGCCCTGATCTTTGTCTCGCCCTCCAACCCGACCGGAGCGGTGTACGAACCGCAGCAGGTGCGGGAACTGGCTTCGTGGGCGACCGAGAGGGGAATATGGGTGATCGCCGATGAAATATATGAACACTTCGTGTACGACGACGCCCGGTTCTCCTCCATCGCCGCCTCGATGGACGATCGGTGGGTGATCGTCAACGGAGTGGCGAAGGCCTACGCCATGCCGGGCTGGCGAGTGGGTTGGATGGTGGGACCCCCGGATGTGATAAAGGCGGCCGGGGGCCTGCAGTCCCACTCCACCTCCAACGTCTGCAACGTCGCCCAGAAAGCAGCCTGGGCGGCGCTCACCGGACCCCAGCAACCGGTAGCCGACATGAAAGCCGCCTTCGATCGGCGCCGCCAGGCCATTTACCAGGCATTGTCGTCCATCAACGGCCTGGAATGCCTGGTTCCCCAGGGGGCGTTCTACGCCTTCCCCAACTGTTCGCAGTTGCTGGGCCGAAGAGTGGGGGGACGCACGGTGTCGAGCACCATCGACCTGGCGGAGGCGATCCTGGAAGAAATAAGAGTGGCGGTGGTCCCCGGGGAGGCGTTCGGGGCGGATGGCTTCCTCCGTTTTTCCTACGCCCTGTCCGACCATGACCTGGCCCGGGGAATGGAACGTCTGGTCGATCTGTTGGGCGGATAACCGGGTCCGCCCTGCGCCTGCGGGAGGGTTTCCGGCCACCGCAACACCCTTCGCCCGCGGTCTTGCGCCCACCCTCTGCCCGGGGCCTCCCCCACCGGCTTGCGGTCCCCGACGGTCGATTTTTGGGGGCGGCCCCGCCGAATGTACCCTGACAGCAACCGAAAGGGAGGTCATGAGCGCAATTGGCGTGAAGGCGCAGATCTTGGTGGAGCCTCGCCTACTGCGTCCTCGCACTCTTCCTCGCCGCACAGTCAAACAGGGAGGGTGGCTGGCGGTGGAAGCCACCAGCCTGTCGGGAATAGACGCCCAGGCCTTTGCGGGGGAGATCTCCCAACTGGCTTACCCCGTGATACTGGGGCGGCAAATAGTGGGCAGGGTGGCCGACACTGTCAACGGGGACCTGCCCTACGCCATCGGTTCCCGGGTGCTGGTGGAACCGACCATCCGCTGCCGTCGATGCACCTCCTGCCTGACCGGCCTGTCATATTGCTCCCGTCGCCGCCCGGTGAATTGCTATGGGCTGATCCCCTCTTCGGAGCCACCCGGACTGTGGGGCGGGTTGGCCGAGACCCTGTACCTGGATCCGGGGGCTCAACTTCACCAGATCAGCGACGACATCCCGGCTGTCACCGCCACGGTTGCCCACAGCCTGGCCGACGGCTGGACGTGGGCGGTGCAGGCCCCTCGCCTGCGGGCCGGTGAAAGCGTCCTGATCCTGGGGCCGGGACCCCGGGGGCTGGCCTGCCTGCTGGCGGCCAAGAACGCCGGGGCCGGTTGGGCGGGGATCAGCGGTTTGGAGGTGGACGGCGACCGGTTGGACATGGCGAGGATCCTGGGCGCCGACCTGACGGTGAACGTCACCGGAAACGATCTGCAGACCTCGGTGGCCAACAGCCTCGGCCACCGCCCCGATCTGGTGGTGGACGTAACGTCCAACGATCCCGAAGCCATCTATACCGCCCTGGAGATCGTGCGGCCCGGCGGCCGGGTGATTCTGGCTTCCACCAAGGGAGGCCGTCCGATTTCGTCCCTCTATTCGGATGTGATCGTCACCAAGCAATTGCAGGTGCTGGGGGTACTGGGTCCTTCCCCGGAGGGATACCGGTGGGGCATTCAGCAATTGGAGGTTGATCCGCGCCTCGATGCCCTGGTGAGCCACCAGTTTCCCCTGGACGAGTCTCATCTGGCGATGGCGGCCACCTCGGGACAGTTGGGGCATGACGAACTGATCTCGGTGGCGATCAGCTTTTGACAACCGCCGCCGGAAACCGACCGTGATTGATCCGGCCGGAACCCCCGACCGGCGGCCACCTCCCTCCTCGATGTGGGCGTGGGTGGGCTACGACCTGGCCAACACCATTTTCGCCCTGGGCGTGATCGGACTCTACCTGCCCCAATGGATGCTGGAGGAAGGGTTGCCCGACTCGGCGTTGTCCCTCGCCACCGCCGGGGCCGGATTGGCGGTGGCTTTCCTGGCGCCCTGGGTGGGCGCCCGCACCGACCACTCCGGAAACAAGATCGGGGCTCTGGCGTTCACCACCGGCGTGGCGATCACCGGAACCCTGCTGCTGGCCGTGGGGCCCACCCTGACGACCATGATCATCTTCGGCCTGGCCCTGATCGGCTTCCACGTGGGATCGGCGGTCTACGACTCCCTGCTGCCGGACGTCAGCACTCCTCAAACCCGGGCCCACGTGTCGGGATTGGGAGTGGGCTTGGGGTACCTGGGGTCCTTTATCGGGCTGGGCATCGGCGCCGTGGTCCTGGGGACGGGCGGCGGATATCCGGCGGTGTTCCGCTCTCTGGCGGTGGGCTTCGCGGTGTTTTCCCTCCCCGCCTTTTTCCTGATACGACCGGTCGTCCGCCCCCGGCCGGAAGGCGACCCGCCTCGCCTGCGGGGAGTCGTCACCGGCCTGCTCCGGTCGTGGAAGGCCACCCGCCGGCACCCTCAACTGACCAGGTTCCTGGTGGGAAGATTCTGCTACACCGAGACGATCAACACTCTCATCGGCGGATTCCTGGCGATTTACGCCACCGAGGAAGTGGGGCTCACCACCCGGGAGGTCACCGTTTTGCTGGGAGCGGCCATCGCGGCGTCCATTGCCGGAGGCCTCGGGGGAGGTTGGGCGGCCACCCGGCTGGGACCGGGACGGGCCGTGCGCCTGATCCTGCGGCTGTGGATGGTCACCATCGCCCTGGGAGTGATGGCCGGAGTGTGGGGCGTCACCATCCTGCTGTGGGCGGCGGGGCTCCTGGGGGGTCTGTCACTGGGTGGATTGTGGGCCACCGACCGGGTGTTGATGGCCGGTCTCTGCCCTCCCGAGCGGCTGGGAGAGTTCTATGGACTGTACGCCACGGTGGGTCGCTTCGCGGCGGTCCTCGGACCGCTTCTGTGGGGTTTCATCGTGGATGTCCTGGGCTGGAGTCGTCACGCGGCGATGATCAGCCTGATCATCGTCACCGCCACCGCCCTGTACGTCATCAGGGGGATCAATCCGGGGACGACCTATGCCCCCCCGGCCTCCCGCGGGTGACCTCGATTCCTCCCCGGAGACGCCGGGATTTCCAACCGGCGGCGGCCAAATGAACTGCCCAGCATAACGGTGTTCCTCTTCTACAATAGAACCGAGTTATTCGTCCCTCTTTGATCTCCTCATGTCACGAACGGCGCGTTCGCTACTGATCGCGGTTGCCGCAGGGGCGGCGCTGATCCTCGTCTCTCTGATCGGGTTTGTGCTGTGGAGCAGGGCCAACAGTCAGATCGTCATCGGGTCGGTCAATGTTTCGGGAATGGACCTGAGCGGCCTGGAAAGGGCCGAGGTCGAGGCCCGGTTGGCCGAACTGGAAGCGGAGCAGGCCGACACTCCCATCGAGATCATGGTCGATGACCGATCAGTGACCGTCTCGGCGTCTGACCTCGGGTACCGGATCAACACCGCGGAACTGGTCGACCTGGCTCTGTGGCAGGAAAGGACCGGCAGCTTCGTTGATCGGTGGCGAAGGTGGCTGAGACGCCTCTACTCGGATCCCCCGCCGGTGCAGTTGCATCCCCGATCCGCCATCGACCAGACCCTGGTGATCGGACTGTTGGACAATCTGGACCGCCAACACGGTGTTCCCCCCGTGGAGGGGAACGTGGAGTTCCGAGATCGACGACCGGTCCCCACCTACCCGGCGCCGGGATGGCGCCTGGACACCACCGGGGCCGTGGAGAAGATCACGGCCGCCGCGTTGGGAGGAGGTGGAACGGTGCATCTGAGCCTGGTGCTGGTGACACCCCGGACCGGGATCGAACAGGTTTCCGAAGCGATGTCCAAGGCCCAGGTGTGGATATCCGCGCCGGTGGTGCTGAAAGACCCCAAAGGCCGAGCCGAACTGACCTTTACCGCCCAGGAAATCGCCGACGCCACCACTTTCGGATTCGATCCGAGCGCCTCCCCCGCCGTTGTTCTGAGCATCGATCCCCGAACGGTGACCCGCAAAGTGGCCGAGGTGAGCAGCCGGGTGGGAGATCCTCCGGTGGACGCCTATCTGGAGATAGACGAGGACGACCAGGTGATCGTCCATCCTTCCCGGGCAGGCACGGTGATCGACGTGAATGGAACCCGCAGACTCCTGGAGCAACTGGCGGCGGGAGAAGCCCGGGAGGGAACTCTTCCTCTGACCGAAGGGGTTACGCCCCGGACCACCACCGAGGACATCGAGATGCTGAGAATCCGTCACCTGGTGTCCTCCTACACCACCTTCCATCCCTGCTGCCAGCCCCGGGTGACCAACATCCACCTGTTCGCCGACCGGGTCAACGACGCGCTCGTCCCGCCCGGCGAAGAGTTCAGTCTCAACGGACACGTAGGCCGGCGCACCGTCGAGGATGGTTTCGTGGAGGACGGCACCCTGCTGCGGGGAGAGTTGGTGGACACCATCGGCGGAGGAGTGAGCCAGTTCGCCACCACTTTCTACAACGCGGTCTATTGGGGAGGGTTCAAGGACATCACCCACAAGACCCACAGTTTCTATTTTTCCCGGTACCCCGAGGGCATCGAGGCCACCATCAATTGGCCGGAGGTGGACCTGGTGTTTCTCAACGATTCGGACGGTCATGTGCTGATCCGGACCGAGTACACCCGCACTTCCATCACCGTCAAGTTCTTCGGAGACAACGACGGGCGCTCGGTGGTGGGAAGCTGGAGGGACGGCCGGGGCCGGCTGGAGGTGGTGGAGGGTGGCGCCGCCGCCCGGGTGGTTGATTCGCAGGTGTCGGGGCGTTTCAACGAGATAGAACCCCCCGAGAGTCTCTACCGGGCCAACTCGGAGTTGGCCCCCGGGGAGGTCAACGAGGTCCAAACCGCCGCGCCGGGCTGGACGGTGAGGGTGGCCCGCACCATCACACAGGGAGCGGACATCAACGAGCACATCCGCAATGTTCGCTACATACCCCGCCAGGAGATCATCGAAGTCCATCCGTGCGTGATGTCGCTTTTGACCGACTCCGGAGCGGTGACGCCACCCGAGCCGTCAGAATCCGATCAAACCGACCCGGCGGCGGGTGAGGTTGAGGTGGTGTGCCCCGAACCCGAAGACGAGGAGGCGGAGCCGACCGTTTTGCCCGAGGGACTGCACGAGCGCTTTCCGGAACTGGTGCCCGAAGAGGAAGAACAAACCCCCATCGAAGGAGACGAGGGCGAGCAGGCTCCCATCGAAGGAGACGAGGATGAACAGGGTCCCGTCGAACCCGAAGAAGGCGACCAGGCTCCCATCGAGGAGGAGGACGGCGAGGAACCTCCCACCGACAACGAGGATCCGCCCACCGGCCCCGATGAGGAGACGCCGTCCGACCCAGGGGACGATCCCGCCCCCTCCCAGGGCGACAACCAGTAACCCGATCCCGGCTCGGATTGACATTCGGAACACCGCGCTAAACCAAAATCCACCGATTAGGGTTTGAGGTTCTGGATTTCCCTGGTCTTGGTGCCTTTTGGGGGTGTTTCGGTGATCGTAGATGAGTTCGGGGTGTTGGCTACTGGGAGTCACTCTGAACCGCCCCGGGTTTGGGTTGATTCACTGTCTCGGTATGAAAACCGAGACAACACCTCAACTGGTGGATTTCACCTATCCGCGCGACCTCTAAACCGAACGTTGGTCGGTCTTCAAGAGGTCTACCGGTTGACAGCCAAAACGCCCTTGGGGGCGCTGGTCAGAGTCAGTGGCTCGGATTCCTGCCGAACAAGGGGGATTATCGGTCCCCGTAGAACAAGAAAAAGTCCGCAACCGATGCGGAAACCCGCTCCACCTCAACGGGCGCCCAGCCTCCCTGGCGGCGCAGCGTGAGGGTGTTGGAGAGGGTGAATACCCGATTAACCCGAGGATCCAGGTCCATCAGGCGGGCCGACAGTTGAGCAGGGAAGGTGGTTGCGGCGCGGGCGGACTCGGGGTCCTCGTAACCTTCTCCGTCCTGTCCTCCCAGGGTGCGATTGGTGTCGATCACCAACACGTCCTCCACGGTGTGGGTGGATAGAACCTTGATCTCCTGGCCCAAGCTGTCCCTTTCGGTAATCGAGCCACATTGTACCGCCCCACCCCACCCCTCGGAACATGCGCCGCGCTTGCCGCCCCTGGCGGGCCGGGGGTGGACCGCGCCCGGCCGCCGATTCAGTGGGAACCCGGGGATCTCGCCTTGCGTTCCCGCCGGGTGGGACGGTTGTAGCGTTCTCCGATCGACTGAACTTTGATGAGATTGGTGGAGGCCTTCCGATTGGGAGGAGTGCCCGCCACCATCACCACCAGGTCGTCCTCCTCGCAGATGCCTTTGCGCTCCAAGAGTTTCTCAGCCGCCGCGAACATCAGGTCGGTGTGATCCCGCCGTTCGAACCGAAAGGGGGTGACGCCCCGGTAGAGGGCCGCCTGTTGGCGGGCGCGGCTGACGGGGGTGAGCGCAATAATGCGAGCCCGGGGACGATACTTGGACAACAACCGGGCGGTGGCGCCGGATTCGGTGAACGCCACCAGGGTGTCGACCGCCAGATTGTGGGCGGCGTCCACTGCTGAATAGGCCACTGCGGAGGCCGTCCCTTCCCCGGCGGTGATGTAGGGAACCGCCCGATCCCCCTCCGCTCCCAGCAGCTCCTTTTCCATCTCCACACATATCTCCGACATCACCTCCACCGCCCGAATCGGGTGATCTCCCACCGCGGTCTCCGCCGAGAGCATCACCGCGTCGGTCCCGGCGGCCACCGCGGTCGCCACATCGGTCACCTCGGCCCGGGTGGGCCGGGGGTACCGGGTCATGGACTCCAGCATCTCGGTGGCCGTGATGGAAACCAGGCCCGCCCGGTTGGTGCGGCCCAGGATGTCGGCCTGGACGATGGGCAGACGGGCCAGCGGAAGTTGCACCCCCAGATCACCCCTCGCCACCATCACCCCCGCCGCTTCGGTCAGGATGTCGTCGAGGTTCCGGTAGGCCGTCGCCAATTCCACCTTGGCGATCACCGGCGCCCTACCGGCCAAGCTCTTGATGGTGGCAACGTCCCGACCCGTTCTCACAAAGGAAGCCGCCACGTAATCCACGCCCAGTTCCCTCCCGAACTCCAGGTCGCGGCGATCTTTTGCGGTGACCGAGGGAAGCTGCAGTTCGGTGTCCGGGAACGCCACCCCCTTGCCGCTCCCCAGCTCACCGCCCCAGTCCACCTGGGCCACCAGCCGATCGGCGTGACGCTCTGTGACGGTCATTCTGATGATCCCGTCGGCCATCACCACCCGTTCCCCCGGCCCGACATCGTCGAGCAGCCGCTCGAACCGGATGGGGATGGTGTCGGCGTCTCGGCCCCCGTCCCGTTCGGGAACCAGGTTGGCACAATCCCCGGAACGTATGGAAATCCTTCCTCCCGGCAACTCCCCCACCCGCAGCTTGTGTCCGGAGATGTCCTGAAGAACCGCCACCGTCTTCTGGTGATCGGAAGCGGCCTGTCGCACCCAGCCGGCAAAGCGCCGGTGAAGGTCATGGTCACCGTGGGAAAAGTTCAGTCGGGCCACGTCCATGCCGGCCCCCACCAACTGGCTGATCTTTTCCCGGGAGGCCACGGCCGGCCCCAGGGTGGCCACGATCTTGGTGAATCTCTCCACGGACTGCCCCAACCCTACCGAAACTGCGGAAACCTCTCGCGCCCATTGTGTGAACCGCGGCTGGTTGTTCAGGGTTCGAACACGGCTTTTCCGTACAAGCTCCGGTTGGCGCGCCGGACCGCATCCCTACCCTCCTCCGAGTTCAGCCACAACACGAACTCCACCGCCTCCCCGACCACCGGAGAACCCCTCACCGCCATGGCCCGGTAGGGATTGGCCAACCCACCCGGAGCAAGGGGCGCCGCCACCAGATCGGTGGTTTCCCCGGCGGCCAGAAACACACTCAACTCCACCAGCACGAACCCTTGGCGCTGAGAGGCCACCTGCAGCGTCAATCCCATGCCCTGCCGGGTCTCGACATACCACGGCCGACCCCGGGGATCCACTCCCGCCTCGTCCCAGAAGCGCCGCTCCCTCTGGTAGGTCCCCGAACCGTCCGCCCTGCTCACGAAGACATGCCCCGCCCGGGCAATCTCCCCGAAGGCCTGGTCGGGCCTCAGGCGGGCCAGTTCTCCGGCGGGTCGGGGGGGACCGGCCAGGACAAACCGGCTGGAAAACACCTGGGCGGCCAACTCGGCCCCACCCCGGGCGATGAAACGCTCCTCCTGGTCGGGATCATGGGTGATGGTGACATCCGCCGACCCGGCTTCGGCCAGCGCCAACACCCGGGCGGTGGAAGCTCCCACCACGCTCAACCTCACATCCGGTCGGGCTGCCTGGTAGTCGGCCGCCACCGCGTTCAACAAGCCTCCATCCACCAGGGTGGTGCCCGCCGCCACCACCACCCGGGTCTGTCCCCCCGAACAGCCCATCCACAGGACCGCGCCCGCCATTGCCGCAAGGGCCCACCACCACCGCGAACGGATGCTCACGTCAACCGGCGGTCACCAGTTGCACGGCCGACGCCTTGACCGCCGCCATGACCCGGGATCCCACGGCCAACTCCATCTCATCCATGGCTCCGGGAGTGATCACGGCTATCACCTCTACCCCTCCCACGTCCACTGCCAACTCCACCCAGCGGCCGCCCGGGCGCACCTCGATAATGCTGCCTGTCCATCGGTTGCGCAGCGAACCGGTGGGCCCACCGGGCGCCAGGACCGCCACCGACTCTCCCCGAAACAGCGCTCGGCCCGGGACGCCCTGCGAAATCCTCCCCACCCCCCATATCCGAACCGCCCCCACCCGCATGGACGAGAAGGCCCCCGACCGGCCCTCGCCCACCCCTTCCCACAGGTTGGAGACCCCCACCACCGACGCCACCCGTGGATCGTCGGGGCGTGACAGCACCGCCGCCAGTGGTCCCTGCCGCCGCAGGCGTCCTCCCACCAGCACCGCCAAGTGGGATCCCAGCGCCGCGGCGCTCTCCAGGTCGTGGGTGACGATCACCGCTCCCCGCTCGCCCACCGCTTCCGCGATCACTTCGGCCACCTCGCCTCGGTCCTCTGCGTCGATGGGCGCCAGTGGTTCGTCCAACAGCACCCACCTGCCCGGCCCGGCCAGAGCCCGGGCCAGGGCCACCCGTTGCCTCTCCCCGCCGCTGAGCAGCCCCACCGGTTCGGCAAAACGCTCACCCATGCCCAGCCGGACGGCCAGCCGGCCGGCGAACACCGCCCGCTCGGTATCCAGGCCCAATCCCAGGTTCCATCCGATCGTGCCCCGAAACAGGTGGGGCGTCTGGGGGAGATAGGCACAAGCCCATCCCGGCCCTCCCGGAAGGGTTCCGGCCAGCATCCTGATCAAAGTGGTCTTCCCGGCGCC
Organism: Acidimicrobiia bacterium; assembly: GCA_965220995.1. GTDB lineage: Bacteria > Actinomycetota > Acidimicrobiia > Spongiisociales > ZC4RG35 > Bin76. The sequence goes on from CBDCRL010000004.1 coordinate 726,925, forward strand.
GTTGGGACCCAGCACCACCGTGCGGCGCCCCTCCGCCAGTTCCAGACCCTCCAGATCCAGGACCGGCGCCGCCGGCGGGTATCGAAAGGAAAGCCTCATGCTCCCCGGCCTCCCAGACGGTCCACCGCCATGTTCACCACCGTGGAGATGGCCAGCAGCACCACCCCGGCCGCCACTGCCGCACCGAACCTCGCCTGGCGCGACTCCTCCACTATCAGCGTGGTCAGCACCCGGGTCTCACCCACGATGTTTCCTCCCACCACCAACACCGCTCCCACCTCCGCCACCACCCGCCCGAAGCACGCCGCCACCGCGGCGGCCACCCCGGCCCGGGCCTCCCTGATCGCCACCACCGCCCGGGCCGTCCGGCTCAGGGGAAGAGCCGCCAACTGTTCCCGGACGGACGCCCCCAACCCCCTGATCGACCCGGACGTCACCCCCGCCGCGATCGGGGTGGCCAGCACCACCTGGGCGATCACCATGGCGGAGGGCGTGAAGATCAGACCCAGACCTCCCAGCGGCCCGGACCTCCAGAACAGCAGCAGCAGCAGCAAGCCGGCCAGGACCGGAGGAAACCCCATGCCCACGCTCACGCCCAGGCGCAGTATCCCTTTGAAGCGAAACCGCCCCAGCGCCAGCACCGCCCCGAGCGGCACTCCCAGCGCCACTCCGATCACAGTCGCCACCAGGGAGACAGCCAAGGTGAGAGCCACCACGGCCCACAACTCCGGGCCCGCCTCGGTCAGGGTACGGGCGGCTTCCCCCAGCACTTCCCCCAAGAATTCCATCTCCTACCTCCAGGTCAGCGCCGGTCACGGGGCACACCCGCGGCGGAGCGGCGCCAGTACGCCAAGCAGACCAGTGCCCCGGTGGTGACAACCGGCACTCCCCAGATCAGGAACAGGTAGATCCCGGTGCGCATGGCGCCGAATCTTACCTTTTTGGGCGGTCCCCGGGTCTCGGCCGGACAGCCCTTCCGGCGGCCCCTCCGCCCGTCCGCCCACCGGAAAAGTCGAGCCCCGGGCGGCGGGACTTTTCTACACTTGGGGCCAAGACCAAATCGCCAGCAGCACGGAGCCCGGTTGTCCGATAAAGCCATTACCAACAGCCGGCGGAAGAGGATGGTGGGACTCCTTGTGTTCCTGGTGGCGGTAGCGGGTCTCACGGTCCGCGAATCACTGCGCGACAACCCCTCGACGCCCTGGGACGACGGGCGTTTGGTGGTGGGCGCCCTGCTTCCCCTCACCGGCGATATAGCCTCGCTCGGACCAACCTTCGCCGCGGCGGTGCGATTGGCGGTGGATGACATCAACGCGGCGGGAGGTGTCCTCGACCAGGACGCCGTGCTCTACGAAGCCGATTCGGGCGACCTCAGCCAGGACATCGCCAACCCCGAAACCGACCGATTGCTGGGGTTGGGGGTGGATGTGGTGGTGGGCGCCGCGGCCTCGGCCGTCTCCATGCTGGTGATCGACAAGATCACCGGATCGGGAGTGATTCAATTCGCCCCATCCAACTCCTCGCCCGATTTCACCACCTATAACGACGCCGGACTCTATTTCCGCACCACACCGCCCGATCTCCTGCTGTCCAAGATGATGGCGCAACTGATGGCGTCCGACGGCAACGAGACGGTGGGGGTCGTCTACCGCCAGGAGTCCTACGGAACCGGGCTGGCCGTGGCCTTCCGGGACAGCTTCGAGGAGGTGGGAGGGGTGGTCGAGCCGTTCATAGCCTATGCGCCGGGCACGGACAGCTTCGACGCGGAGGTTGATCAACTGGTGTCGTCCGATCCGGACGCCGTGTTCCTGATCTCCTTCGAGGAAGCGGCGTCGCTGGTGACCACCATGCACGAGCGCGGCATCGGCCCCACCTCGGACACCAACGTGTACGGGACGGCCGGTTTTATCACCAGCATCGGTCAATCGGTCACCGACCCGTCGATCCTCGCCGGACTGCGCGGCGCCACCAACTCGGTGGATCTGGATTCGATCCGCACGTTTACCGACCGGCTGGAAACCGCCTACCCCGGAGGGTTGGACGGACACTACAGCTATGGCGCGGAAACCTACGACGCGGTGATCATCACGGCTCTGGCCGCCGAGATGGCCCGCTCGACCGCCTCCACGGTGGTGGCCCAAAAGATCAATGACGTCACCCGGGAGGGAGTCAAGTGCTTCAGCTACACCGAGTGCCTGGAGGTCATCTCCTCGGGCGGCAACCCCGACTATGACGGGGTGGGTGGGGAGTACGAGTTCGTGGAGGTCGGAGAACCATCCGTGGCCAACATTCGCATACTGACCTACGACGGCGGGGACCGTCCCAACCCCGGCCTGGACGAATACGTCAGCTACCGCGGGTAGCGTTCAACTCCGACGGACCGGGGCGCCCGTCACAATCGAGCCGAGAGAATCCGGTTGACCTCCCGGGGATCGGCCCGTCCGGAGGTGGCTCTCATCACCTGTCCCACCAAAAAGCCCCGCACCTTCTTCTCCCCCGCCCGGTAGCGCTCCACGGCCTCGGGATGGGCGGCCATCATCTCCTCCACCACCTCCTCCAGGGCGGACCGGTCGGAGATCTGTTCCAGGTTGCGGGCCCGGGCAACCTCGGAGGGACGGCCCTCTCCATCCATCACCCCTTCCAACACCTCCCGGGCGGCGCTCTGGGACACCTTGCCATTGCTCACCAACCCGGTTAGCGCCGCCAGGTCCGCTCCCGCCAGAGGAACCTCCGACAGTGGGACTTCCCGGCGACGCAGGGATGCGGTTATCTCGCCGGTGACCCAATTGGAGGCCGGTCCCGGAACGGCCCCCGCCGCCACCGCCTGGTCGAACAGATCCCGCAAATCGGGGGCCACAGAAGCCAGGACCCGGGCCGACGCCGGGCTCAATCCCAGCTTGCGATACCGTTCCCGCCGGGCGCCGGGCAGTTCGGGAAGGGCGGCGCCGGCGGCCTGCACCCAATCGTCGTCGAAGGCCATGGGGGCCAGGTCCGGTTCCGTGAAGTAGCGGTAGTCGGAACTGCCCTCCTTGGTGCGCATGCCGTGGGTGACGCCGGCGGCCTCGTCCCAGTGCCGGGTTTGCATCACCACCCTCTCTCCCGCCGCATGCCGGGCGATCTGCCGGTCGATTTCGGCGCCGATGGCCTTCTCCAGGGACCGGAAGGAGTTCATGTTCTTGATCTCCACCTTCACTCCCAGCCGTTTGTCTCCCGCCGGGCGAATCGAGACGTTGGCGTCGAAACGAACCGAGCCTCGCTCCATCCGGGCGTCGGACACCCCCGTCTCCGCCACCACGGCCCGCAATTCCTGGGCGTAGGAGCGGGCGTCGGCGGCGCTGCGCAGATCGGGCCGGGAAACGATCTCCACCAGGGGCGTACCCGCCCGGTTGAAATCCACCAGGGTCTCCGCGGCCGTATGAATCCTGCCTCCCTCCCCCACGTGCACCGACTTGCCGGTGTCCTCTTCCATGTGCACCCGCTCGATGCCCACCCGATACGACCGGTGATCGGACTCCACCTCCAGCCATCCGTCCACGCACACCGGAACATCGTATTGGCTGATCTGGTAGTTCTTGGGCAGGTCGGCGTAGTAGTAGTTCTTGCGGTGAAACACCGATTCGGGGTTGATTCGGCAGTTGAGCGCCAGGCCCAGGCGGATGATCCGCTCCATCGCCTCCCGGTTGGGGACCGGCAAAGATCCCGGCAGGGCCAGGCACACCGGACAAACATTGGTGTTGGGGGGGTCTCCGAAGGACACCCGGCATCGGCAGAACATCTTCGAGACGGTGTCCAGTTCCACATGCACCTCTATGCCGATCACCGGTTCCCACTTCACAACGGCACTCCGGTGGGCGGTGTCAGGGCGGCGGGAGGAAGGGCGCCAAAGCGGGCGATCCGCTCCACCTCGGCGGCCACCGCCAGCATCACCCGCTCTCCGAGGGCGGGCGCCATTATCTGAAAACCGATGGGAAGGCGTTCTGTGTCCAACCCGATCGGCACCGAGATGGCCGGATGGCCGGACAGGTTGGAAGGGATGGTGCAAATGTCGCTTTGGTACATGGTCAGGGGGTCGCGGGTCTTTTCCCCCAACCGGAAAGCGGTGGTGGGGGTGGTGGGAGACACCAGCACGTCCACCTGTCGGTAGGCGTGGTTGAACTGTTCCTGCAACAGGGAACGGACCTTTTGGGCCTGTCCGTAAAAGGCGTCGAAATACCCGGCGGACAGGGCGTAGGTTCCCAGGAGGATCCGTCTGATCACCTCCGGCCCGAACCCATCGGCGCGGGTGGCGGCCATGGTGGCGGAGGCCGTGGCCTTTCTGATGGACAAGCCGTAGCGCATTCCGTCGAAGCGGGCCAGGTTGGCCGAGCATTCGGCGGGTGCGATCAGGTAGTAGGCCGACAGCGCAACGTCAAAGAGCGGCAGGGAAACTTCGATCACATCGGCCCCGGCCGCCGCCAGACCACCCAGCATGTCGTCGGTGGCGGCGGTCACCTCGGCCTGATAGCCCTCTCCTCCCAGTTCCTTGACCACCCCCACCCGCAAGCCGTCGACTCCCCGCTCAAGATCCTGCGACAACCCGGGGACCGGGCCCTGGTAGGAGGTGGCGTCGGCCGGATCATGGCCGGCCACCGCCCGCAGCAGCAGGGCGGCATCCGCCACGGTGTGGGTAAGAGGTCCGATCTGGTCGAGCGAGGAGGCAAAGGCCACCAGGCCGTAGCGGCTCACCAGCCCGTAGGTGGGTTTCATCCCCACAATTCCGCACAGGGCGGCCGGTTGGCGAATCGAACCGCCCGTATCCGAGCCCAGGGCGGCGATGGCCGATCCGGCGGCCACGGCCGCGGCCGAACCTCCCGACGAGCCTCCCGGTACCCGTTCGGTGTTCCAGGGGTTGCGGGTGGGCCCGTAGGCGGAGTTCTCGGTGGAACTTCCCATGGCGAATTCATCCAGGTTGGTCTTCCCCACGATCACCGCCCCCGCTTCCCGCAGGCGGGAGACGGCGGTGGCGTCATAGGGGGGGCGATACCCGGCCAGGATCTGCGACGAGCAGGTGGTCTCCAGTCCGCGGGTGCACATGTTGTCCTTCACCGCCACCGGAATGCCCTGGAGAGGTCCCCGGTCCCTCCCTTTTGCGAACTGCTCATCGGCCGCTCGGGCCGCCGCCCTCGCCCCGTCTCGATCCAGATTGAGATAGCAATGAAGCTCCGACTCGGTCATGTCGGCTCGGGACAGCACGGAAGAAAGCAACTCCATCGATGTGGTCTGCCCGGAACGCAGGGCCGCGGCGGCCGCCGCGATGGATCGGGGAATGGGCGGCATCGGGGCTATTCGAGCGCCGGCGGGGTTACAAAAAACCCGTCCCGGCTTTCGGGCGCCATCTCCAGCACATCTTGGCGGGGAAGGGAGGGTTCCTCTCGGTCGGGCCGGAACACATTGGTTGATCCCAATGGATGAGAAAGCGGCCTGACTCCTCGGGTGTCCACTTCCTGCACCCGGGAGGCATGTTCCAGAATGACCCCCAATTCCTCCCGGTAGCGATCCAGTTGGCCGGGGGAAAGAGCCAATCTGGCCAAGGCCGCGACATGGGCGGCATCCACATCTATGGGCATAGGGGTGAGAGTTTAGAAGCGGCCCCGACGGCGGGAGTCGCTAGCTTGGTGGAGATGGCAGACACCGCCCCGGCCGCCCGTGACAATCGCCGTCTGCTGCTCGGCCTGGGCGTGGTGGTGCTGGCGGTGGCTTCCGCCGTGGTCTGGTGGCAGGGGCAGCCGGAGACCGCCTCGGTTTTCTTCAGATGCTGCCTGCTGCTGGGGGCGGTGTGGTGGGCCTACCCGTCGCTTCGGTCGGTCAGGTGGGGAGTGATGCTGGCGGTACTGGGAGGCGCCGCCCTTCTCTTGACTCGTTGGCGGTTGGTGGCCCTGGTGGTGCTGGGGGCGTTGTTGGTGGCCCTGGCCTGGGCGCGGATCAGGAAACGGGGAGCGACCCGATAGCAGGACGGCAACGACGTCGTGTCCCGGACGGACTCCGTTTCTTCTAACCTTTCGGATGTGATGGGCGCCCAAGCACCTGCGCGATCGGGGTTTCCGGTGTGGATCGAACGACCCCACTGGCCGGGTATCAACCAGGTTCGCCGGTCCGGGATACAAGTGCTCGGTCCGGGAGACCCCGACGATCCGTACCGGGGGGTATCCGGGGCCTCCGCAATTGTGGCGGGGGTCCGCACCTATGGCCGGGAAGTGATGGACCGCGCCCCCGACCTGGTGGTGATTGCCCGCACCGGCATCGGCTACGACTCGGTGGATGTGTCCGAGGCCACCCGGCGGGGCATCCTGGTGTGCAATTGTCCCGACGGCCCCACCATCCCCACCGCCGAACACACCATCGCCCTGATGATGGCGGTGGCCAAGCGGCTTTCGGTGATCGCGGGCCATCTGCGGCGGGCAGACCGAGCCTCCATCGACGAGCACGCCTCATTCGAACTGCACGGAAAGCTCTTGGGACTGGTGGGATTCGGCCGCATCGCCCGGAGGGTGGCCGCCACCGGAGCGGCCCTGGGGATGAGCGTCACCGCCTACGATCCCTATCTGCGCCACGACCAGTTCGAAGGGGTCACCCGTTCCCCCGACCTGGACGGAATGTTGGCCCGGGCGGATGTGGTGTGCATCCACATTCCCCTCACCGACCAATCACGGGGTCTGTTCGACCAACGGAGATTGCGGACCATGAAGGAGGGAGCGATCCTGATCAACACCGCTCGGGGAGGCTTGGTTGACACTCCGGCCCTGGTGAAGGCGGTGACCGCTGGACACCTTCGGGCGGTGGGGTTGGACGTAACCGATCCCGAGCCGTTGCCGGCCGATCATCCCCTGCTGCATCTGGACAACGTGGTGGTCACTCCCCACGTAGCCTCCTGGACCGAGGAAGCCAAGCGACGGATGCTCCTGGCGGCGATCGACGAGGCCCGGGCGGCGCTGTCGGGGCGACAACCGGTCAATCTCGTCAATCCCGAGGTGCTCAGCGTATCGGAGCCGGGACCCCGAACCCGGGTTGGGGGTCTTCAAACATGACGCACGCGGTAAGCAACCCCAAGCGCCCCGGGATCGGCCTGATCGGCTTCGGTTGGATGGGGCAGTCACACACCCGGGCCTTTCGCAACATGGAGGTCTACTTTCCCGAAAGCGGCCTGCGGCCCAGATTGGTGGCCATGGCCGATCCGGTGTCGGAACGGGTTGACACCGCGGTGAAGCAATTCGGCTTTAAACAGGGAGGCGCCGACTGGAGGAAAGTGGTGCATCATCCGGCGGTGGACATTGTGGACATCACGGCGCCCAATGCGTTTCATCGAACCATCGCCGAGGAGGCCGCCGCCGCCGGAAAGACGGTGTTCTGCGAGAAACCGGTGGGGGAACACCCCGAGGACACCATGGCCATCGCCCGGGCCATAGAAGCGGCGGGGGTGCTGTCGGGATGCGGCTACAACTACCGCTGGGCGCCTTTGGTGCAGCATGTCCACCATCTCATCGGAGAGGGGAGACTCGGAAAGCTGACCCACTACCGAGGACGGTTCTTCTCTATGTACGGGAGAAACCCTCTGTCGCTGCTCACCTGGCGTTTCACCGACAAGTCACGCTACGGAACCCTGACCGACATCATGTCCCACGCCATCGACATGGCCTTGTTCCTGTGCGGTCCCATCCGGAGGGTGGTGGCCACCCGCGCAACCTTCATCAACTCCCGACCGCTCCCCCAGCCTGGCAAGGGCACCCATTACGACGTGGGCGCCCCCGACGATCCCCACGGAGCGGTAACCAACGAGGACTACGTGGGGGCCCTGGTGGAGTTCCAAAACGGCGTCCGGGGGACCCTGGAATCCGACCGGACCATCTTCGGGCCGCAGAGCGACATGGCCTTTGAGTTGAACGGAACCCGGGGAGCTGCCTCCTGGACGCACGAGAAACTCAACGCCTTGGAGCTTTATCTCCCCGAGGAGCAACCCGTGGACGGGTTTATCCAGGTGCTGGCGGGAGACTGGCTCCCTCACCAGGGAAATATCGTGCCGGGCAACGGGAATTCGATCGGTTACGAGGCCCTGAAACTGATAGAACTGTACGAGTTCCTGCAGGCGGTGGGCTCGGGTTCGGCCTTCTCGCCCGACTTCGAGGAAGCGGCGGCGGTGGCCAGGGTGCAGGCGGCCATGGCCCGTTCCTGGGATTCGGGCGCCTGGGAAAACGTCCAGGGACCCTGACCGTCAGAGGATCGGGACCGAAAACACCACTCCGCCGAACAGCAGCCACGCACACAAAAGGGTCCACAGGATGTTGACCCCCTGAGCGGTCAGGAAAGCGGCCGCCGGGCGGCCTCCCTCCATCGAGACGAGATCCCGAAAGCGGGTTTCCAGGCCGATGCACACAAAGGCCAGGGAAAACCACCAGGTGCGGATTCCCTTCAGCAACCCGCCCACCGAATCCACCAGATCGGCGGGGAGCGCAAAGGAAAACAGAAGGGACACCACCATAAAACCCAGAACGAACTTGGGAAATCGGCTCCAGATCATCGACGCGGTGGGCCGCTCGGCCCCCGGCCCGGCGCCCCGAAGCACCCACCACAGTGATATGGCGAACGCGGCCAGGCCGAGCAGGGCGTTCTGGGAGAACTTCACGATCACCGCCGCGTTCAAAGCCGAGTCCCCCAGAATCTCCCCCGAGGCGACCACCGCTCCGGAGGTGTCGATGGTGCCGCCCAGCCATGCTCCCGCCACCACCGGCGACAAGCCCAGGGACTCGGCGATCGGGGGCATGAAGATCGCCATGGGAGCTGCCACGATCAGCACCAGGGAGGTGACATAGGAGAGCTTTTTGCGGTCACCCCCCACCGCCCCACACGCCGCGATGGCGGCCGAAACGCCGCAGATCGACACCGCGGTGGACATGATCACCGAGAATTCCCGGTCAACCCGAAGCCGCCGGGAGAACCAGTAGCAGAATCGCCAGATCACGACTATCACCAAGAGCGCCTGCCCGAGGCCGAACAGGCCGGCCCGCAGGATCTCTCCGAACAGGATGGAGGCCCCCAGAATCACCAGTCCGGTCTTGATGTAGTACTCGGTTCGCACCGCCTCCCCCATCCAGGAGGGGACTCTTCCCAGATTGGAGATGAGAAGCCCCACCACCAGGGAGACAATCACATAGCTGATCCCCCACTCCTTCATAACCGGCGCCCCGGCCAGGATCTGCGACGCCCAACCCAGGACGAACAGTGCCCCGAACCCCACCGGATAGGCCCGAAGACTCCCACCCATCAGCCAACTGCCGACGCCGGACAGCGCCATCAGCAGAAGACCCACCCAAAGGGCCGCCCCGAGATTCCCGGTGGACAACACCTCACCCGGGGTTGCGCCGCTCCAGGAGAAAGCGGGCAGATCGGGCCTCACGCCCACCAACACCAGCAGTATCACGGCCCCTCCCAGCCACACCGACACCCAATCCTCGGACCTGATCAGGTCGCGTCGGCGGTTCGGATTGGTCATCGCCTAGCCGACAGTCGCCTTGGTCACCTCTCACCCATGCTATCGGAGAGGCGCCCGGGCGGCCCCCAAGAGTTCCCCCGATTTGGAGGATGGGAAACGGTGAATAAAGTAAAATCCCACAGCACCCGATCTCCGTGATCGGGAAACCCGAGACCCGGCGCCCCGATTACCGAACCGGACAATCGGTGAAGGCCCGTCGGGACCGGGCAACACAACCAAGGAGACGATCAGGCATGGAGACGATCCGGCTGACCATGGCCCAGGCCGTGGTCAAGTGGCTTGTGGCCCAAAAGACCATGATTGACGGCGAGCAGGTACCCCTGTTCCCGGGAGTCTTCGCCATCTTCGGCCATGGCAACGTGACTTGTCTGGGCGAGGCCCTGCAGCCGGTTTCCGATCAGTTGCCCACCTGGCGGGGCCAGAACGAGCAGGGTATGGCCCTGGCCGCCATGGCCTTTGCCAAGGCCCGCCGCCGTCGTCAGATCATGATTGCCGCCTCTTCTATCGGGCCGGGATGCACCAACCTGCTGACCGCCGCCGCGGCCGCCCACACCAATCGGCTGCCGCTGCTCCTGTTCAGCGGCGACACCTTCACCCACCGGATAGTGGATCCCGTTTTGCAGCAGGTCGAGAACTTCGGCGATCCGACGGTCTCGGTTTGCGACTCCTTTCGACCGGTGTCCCGATACTGGGATCGCATCACGCGCCCCGAGCAAATCGTCCAATCACTGCCTCAGGCCCTGGGAGTGCTGCTGGACCCGGCCGACTGCGGCCCGGCCTTCATAGCCCTTCCCCAGGACGTTCAGTCCGAGGCGTACAACTACCCGGCTTCCTTCTTCGACCAACGCACCCATTACATCCGACGTCCCGCCCCCGATCCTCGGGAGATTTCCGCGGCGGCCGCGGTGATCGGCGATGCCACCAAGCCTCTGATCATCGCCGGTGGAGGCGTTCACTATTCGGAGGCAACCGCGTCGCTCGCCGGATTCGCCGAGCGGAGAGGGATCCCGGTGGTGGAGACGGTGGCGGGCAAAGCGGTCCTCGCTCATGATCATCCCAACCTGGCGGGAGCGATGGGGGTGATCGGCGGCGAGTCGGCCAATGCCCTGGCCAAACAGGCCGATGTGGTGATCGCGGTGGGCACCCGCCTGCAGGATTTCACCACCGGGTCCTGGACCGCCTTTCAGCGACCTGACGTGCGGTTTGTATCCGTCAACACCGCTCGCTGGGACGCCTTGAAGCAGCATTCGCAGGCGGTGATCGGCGACGCCCGCCTGGGCCTGGCCGCCATCGACGACCACCTGGGGGCCTACCGGGCGCCGGGGGAATGGATGGCCACCGCCCGGGCCGAGATGGCCGGGTGGAACTCCTATCTGGACGGTTGGGCCAACCGCTCCGACACTCCCCCTCCCTATCAAACGGTCATTCAGGCGATCTGGAACGTCAGCGATCCCTCCGACTACTGCCTGTCCGCCGCCGGGGGCCTTCCCGGAGAGATCAACATGGGATGGCGCTCCAAGCAGGTGGGGACGGTGGACACCGAGTTCGGGTTCTCCACCATGGGCTATGAGATTTCGGGGGCCTGGGGAGCGAAAATGGCCCTTCCCGAGCGCGACGTGGTGGCCTGGGTGGGTGACGGCGGGTATCTGATGATGAACTCTGACATCTATTCCAGCGTGCTGGCCGGACACAAGCTGATAATCATCGTTTGTGACAACGGAGGATTTGCGGTGATCAACCGCCTGCAGGTCAACACCGGTGGAGAGGAGTTCAACAATCTGCTGGAATCTTCCCGCCACCACCGGCTCACCCGGGTGGATTTCGTGGAGAACGCCAGATCGATGGGCGCCCTGGCCGAACGGGTGGAGAGTGTCGACCAGTTGCCCTTCGCCTACAGACGAGCCAAGCAGGCCGATCGCACCTACGTGATCGTGATCGAAACCCATCCCTACCAGTGGGCCGAGGGGGGCGCCTGGTGGGAGGTGGGTATACCGGAGGTCAGCGAACGGGAGTTGGTAAGAGTGGCCCGGGGCCAGTCGGAAGCAGAGCGGAAGCACCAGCGCGTAGGCGTCTGATCCCCCGCCTATAGCCATGTCGTCGTTTCAGGGCAAAGTTGCGGTCATCACCGGCAGCACCTCCGGAATGGGAGAGGCCACGGCCCGGTTGATGGCACAGAAAGGGGCCGAGGGCATGGTGATCACCGGACGCCATCGCACACGAGGCGAATCCGTAGCTCGCCTCCTGCGTGATCGCCACGGGACCAAGGCGCGCTTTGTCAGCGCCGATCTGGCCGACCCTGACGGCTACCGGGAGGTGATCGAGGCCGCCGACCGCTGGTTCGGCCGCATCGACATCCTGGTGAACAGCGCGGGGGACACCTCCCGCGGCTCGGTTGAAACCACCACCTCCCGTTTGTGGGAGAGAATCATGGCCATCAACCTGCGTTCTCCCTTTTTTCTGATGCAGGAAACCGTGAGGATCATGAGGCGGGAGAAAAACGGAGGGACAATCGTCAACGTGGGGTCGGTGGCCGCCCATGGGGGCCCGCCCCATCTGGCCGCCTATGCGGCTTCCAAGGCCGGGCTGGCTGCTCTGACTCGCAACATCGCCTATGCGGTTATGCCCGACCGCATCCGGGTCAACTGTTTGCAGCCCGGCTGGTCGGACACCCCCGCCGAGGACCTTTTGCAAAGAAGCGAGGGCGCCGGCGACCAATGGCTGGCCGAGGCGGAAGCCCGATCACCGTTCGGACGACTGCTCAAGCCCTCCGAGATAGCGGAGGCGATTGTCTTCCTGGCCTCGGCGGCCTCGGGGTTGATGACGGGAGCGGTGATCGATTATGACCAGAGCGTCCAAGGGGCCGGCAGCCCGCCGCAACCTCCTCCCCGACCGGGGAGCATTCCGTGATTCCCCTGGCCGACCGAATCGCCGGGGCGCCCATCACCTGGGGGGTGGACGGGTCGCCGGGGTGGGGATACCTGCTTCCCGCCGCCCGGGTGATGAAGGAGATGGCCTCCATCGGTCTCTCCGCCACCGAGTTGGGACCCGACGGCTTCCTCGGGCAGTCCCCGCAGCAGGCCCGGGAGAACGCCGCCCGGGAGGGACTTTCGGTGGTGGGAGGCTTTGTGCCGCTGGTGCTGCATCTGCCTGCTCGCCCCCGACAGCAATCATATGCCAAGCGAGCCATCAGCACCCTCTCGGCCTGCGGAGCACAGGTACTGGTGCTGGGGCCGGTCCTTCCCCAGGACGGCTACGACCGGTCCGGGGAGATCAGCGAAGAACACTGGACGACCTTCGAGCAGAACCTCAAGCGATTGGGCGGGCAGGCGCGAGCCGAGGGTCTGAGGGTGGCGCTTCATCAGCATTGGGGTATGGCGGTGGAACGACGTCACCACCTTGACCGGGTGCTGTCCGGCACCGAGGTCTCTTTGTGCCTGGACACCGGGCACATGTTCCTGGCCGGTATCGATCCGGTGGACATAGCCCGCTCGGTGCCCGACCGCGTGGCCCACGTCCATCTCAAGGATGTCGACGCCGAATGGGCGGCCCGGGTCAGAACCGGCCAGACAACTTTTCGCCGGGCCGTGCAGACCGGACTGTTTCGCCCGCTGGGTTCGGGAGACGTGGACATCCGCGGAGTTATCTCGGCCCTGGAAGGGGCCGGCTATCAAGGCTGGTACGTGCTCGAGCAGGACACCATCCTCGAGGCTGAACCTCGCTTGGGCGAAGGTCCGGTGCGGGAGGCCGGAATCAGCGCCCGGTACCTGCTGGAACTGGCCGGATCGGGGCAGGATCCCCCGGATGGGGCGGGCCCCTCCGGTTTAACCGTCAACGACAAATGATATAATCATGCAACCGGCATTGTTCTGGACTTCTTCACCCTGCGGGCGGGAGACAAATGCCTGCCTGTCACGGGGGGAGGGTCCCCGAGTGTTGAAAACATAGAAAGGAGACGAATTCCTTATGCGAGGAAAATATCTGGTGGCTGTCATGGCCATCATGGCCTTGGTGCTGGCGGCCTGCGGCGGCGACGACGCGGCCGACACCACCTCCGCCCCCCAAACAACGGCCGGCGATGCGGCTGACACCACTGCTGCCCCGGCCGACGCGGTTGCCCAGCGCGATCTGAGCTTTGTGGTGGTTTCCCACGGCCAGTCCTCCGACCCCTTCTGGTCGGTGGCCGCCAACGGAGTGCAGGCTGCCGAGGAGGACATGGGTGTATCAGTGGTCTACCAGGCCCCCGGTACCTTCGACATGGCCGAGATGGCCCAAATCATCGATGCAGCGGTGGCATCGCAGCCCGACGGCTTGGTGGTGACGATTCCTGACGCCGACGCGTTAGGTCCGAGCATCCGCGCCGCGGTGGACGCCGGCATCCCGGTGATTTCCATGAACTCCGGTTCCGACGTGTTCGCCGATCTCGGTGTGTTGGTCCATGTGGGCCAGACCGAGTATGAGGCGGGCCTGATCGCCGGACAGGAAATGGGTGCCATGGGCGTGAGCAACGCCCTGTGCATCAACCAGGAAGTCGGAAACGCCGCCTTGGACTCCCGCTGTCAGGGCTTCGAGGACGGACTCGGCGGCAGCGTCGAAGTCATTCCGGTCGACCTGGCCGATCCCACCGGCGCGCAGGCCGCCATCGAAGGCGCCCTGTCCTCCCGCAACCCCGACGGCGTTTTGGCGCTCGGGCCGACCGGGGCCATCCCCGCCCTCAACGCCATGGAGAATGTGGGAATGCTGGGGCAGGTGGAACTCGCCACCTTCGACCTCGGACCCGAGGTTCTGGAAGCCATCGGCGCCGGTGACATGGCGTTCGCCATCGACCAGTATCAGTATGCGCAGGGTTACCTGCCCATCGTGCTTTTGACCATGTTCCACGAGACCGGCGGACTTCCGCTCGGTTCGGTGGACAGGGTGGTCCTGACCGGTCCGCAGTTGGTGACCGCCGACAATGCCGCTGACGTTATCTCGTTCTCTGAGCAGGGATTGCGGTAGAACCCAACCTGACAATGATTGAAAATGGGAGGCCGGTTGACCGGCCTCCCATTTCTTTATCTGTTAGTTTTATATCACGGAGACCAAGGAGACGAGACCATAAGGAGGTTGTTCTATGACTGACGAACGGGTAAGGGAAATGAGCCTGTTCAATCGGCTTCTGACCCGCCCCGAGTTCGGGGCGTTTCTGGCGTTGGTGGTGGTGTGGGTTTTCTTCGCCATCGTGGCTTTCGACAACAATTTCGTGTCGTGGGCCACCACCGCCTCCATCCTCAACCGCGCCGCGCCGCTGGGCATTTTGGCGGTGGCTGTGGCGCTGTTGATGATCGCCGGAGAGTTTGACCTGTCGATTGGATCGATCGTGGGGTTCGCCGGCATGGCCATCATGCTGCTGATAACCCCGGCCGACGCCGGCGGCTTCGGACTACCAGTGTGGATCGCGGTGTTGATCGCCTTGATAATCACCCTGCTCACCGGATTCTTCAACGGTGTGCTGGTGATGGCCACCAAACTGCCGTCCTTCATCATCACCCTGGGGTCGCTGTTTATCTTCCGAGGTCTGGCTGTCGCCATACCTCGACTGATGACCAACCGGACCCAGTTGGGTGGGTTCTCCGACTATGACTCAGGAGGTTGGGCGAATCTGTTCGCCACCAAGATAGAGTTGGGCGGCGCCCGGTTCGATGTCGCGATTCTCTGGTGGATTCTTATCGCGGCGATTGCCACCGTCGTGCTGCTGAAAACCCATATCGGAAACTGGATATTCGGCGCGGGAGGCGACGCCAACGCGGCCCGCAACGTGGGTGTCCCGGTGGCCAGACTCAAGATCGCCCTGTTCATGATCACCGCCCTGGCGGCATTCATCGTGGCGCTGATCCAGGCCACCCAGCTTGACAGCGCAGATTCCCTGCGTGGCACCCTCAAGGAGTTCGAGGCCATCATCGCCGTTGTGGTGGGCGGAACGCTGCTCACCGGCGGCTACGGTTCGGTGATCGGACCTGTGTTCGGCGCCCTGATCTTTGCCATGGTGCAACAGGGCATCATCATCACCGGGGTTGACGGAGACTGGTTCCGCGTGTTCGTGGGCGGCATCCTGGTGCTGGCGGTGATCTTCAACAACTACATCCGACAGAGAGCGAGCAAACGATGAGCGACAAGATTCTGGAAATCCAGGGCGTATCCAAATTCTTCGGCAGCGTCATTGCTCTTCAGGGTGTCTCGATGTTCGTCCGGCCCGGACAGGTTACCTGCCTGCTGGGGGACAACGGAGCAGGCAAGTCCACGCTGATCAAGACGCTGGCGGGAGTTCACAAGCCCAGCGAGGGAAAGTACTTCTTCGAGGGTGAGGAAACTCTGTTCGAGTCGCCTCGCGAGGCCCTCAACGCCGGCATAGCCACTGTCTACCAGGACTTGGCGATGATTCCCCTGATGTCGATCTGGCGGAACTTCTTTTTGGGTTCAGAACCCCTGAAAGGAGGACCCTTCTTCGACGTGGCCTCCGCCAAGCGGATTACCCGGGAAGAGATGGCCAAGATGGGCATCGACATCCGAGATCCCGATCAGCCGGTAGGGACCCTCTCGGGCGGCGAGCGCCAGTCGGTGGCCATCGCCCGGGCGGTGTACTTCGGCGCCAAGGTGCTGATTCTGGACGAGCCCACCGCCGCCTTGGGCGTCAAGCAGGCCGGTGTGGTGTTGCGCTACATCGTCGAGGCCCGCAACCGGGGCATCGGAGTGATCTTCATCACCCACAATCCTCACCATGCCTACCCGGTGGGGGACCACTTTGTGATCCTCAAGCGAGGGCAGATCCTGGGCGACTACGCCAAGGAGGACGTGGCGATCGATCATCTGATTCAGATGATGGCGGGCGGCGCCGACCTGGAACAACTACAGCACGAATTGCAGGAGGCAACCGGAAGATAACCGGGGTCCTTCCATTCATTCCGTTACCGGGGTGGAGTCGGCTCAGCCGGCTCCACCCCACTCTTTAACCACCTCTATTGCTTCCGGGCGAAGAGATATCCGGTAGTTCATCACCGGGCGGCCCAACACCAACCTGACCACCGCCTCGGCATATTGCTCGGACGGGGTCTCCTCCCATGACGGTCCGTCGAACCAGGAGGTGTCCGACGAAAGCCCCTGTGCCTCCAAGAATTCGGGCCGCATGGACGAGTGATCCGAACACCAGTGTTCCAGATGGTGAGCCAGTTCATGAATCAAAGAGTGCCGCAGATGGGCGGCGGTGGCCGGAATCCTCAGCACGATTGTGCGCTCCTCGGGCAAATAGAAGGCCCGCGCCCCGGCCAGATCCCAGTCTCCCTCCAGTCGCACCTGCCCTATGCAATCGGACTGATCGGGAAAGACTTCCGTGAACTCCTCCCACACCCCCAGCCCCAGATCCCGAAGATCGGCGGGAGTGTCGTCGCCGAACACCAGGGAAGGGTCCTGTCCGCATCCCCACAGCCCCGCCAACACCCACACCACCGGCAGCCACCACCACCGGCGGCCGGGGATGCGAGGCGGTTTCAAACAGTTATCCGGCGTCCACGGTTATGAATACATTATCGCTGATTTCATCTTGGATCGGGGTGTTGCGGCGGATGATGTCCGCCAGGGTGGTGGAGCGGATCTCCTGCAGGAGCGCCGGATTGGCCACCAAATAGGGGTCGTTTTCAAAGTAGAGACGGTCTCCGTCGCGCAGTCGTCGGAACTGATCGGAGATAACGGCTTGGAGGGTCTCCCCGACCATCGCCCCCGGCGCGTGATCTTCCGCCAAAGCCCCCACCCACAGGTCCAGTTCCGCGACATCGCGGTAAACCGAACGCAGCGCCCGTTGGACCGTCACGTCGGAGGAAATGTCGGCGAAACTGTCCACCGGGGCCAAGCCATAGGCCCGGCGCACCGTGTTGAAGTCGGCCAGCCCGTGGTCTCTGCCCCGCTGAATGTTGAGCGACACCAGATCGAACTTGGGGCCGGTGGGGCCGCGGAGCAAGAAATTGCGGACCTCGCCGATAACCTTGGAGTCGACTTGCTGGGCCCGGTTGGTCGCCAGCCCGCGCAACACGGCCGAAATACCGGTGTCCCGGACAAAGTCGGGGTTTAAAAAGGACTCGGCCAGGCTTCTTCTGGTCGTCGCGCCGTCGGGGTCCACAATAAGCAGGTCGGGTGAGAGGAAAGTGTGGCCCACCCGGTAGGC
This sequence comes from Acidimicrobiia bacterium, assembly GCA_965220995.1. Classification (GTDB taxonomy): domain Bacteria; phylum Actinomycetota; class Acidimicrobiia; order Spongiisociales; family ZC4RG35; genus Bin76. The sequence goes on from CBDCRL010000004.1 coordinate 744,639, forward strand.
CGCCGCCGAGAACTCACTGGCGATGGTCGGATTGACGGCGGGGTCGTAGCCTCTGTAAGGGACCAGGGCGTCGGAACCCAGCAGCAGAGGCAGGAATTCGTAGAACGTGACGGCCTGAATCTGCGCTCCCACGATTTTGCGGGCCAACTGATAGATCAGATCCCCGTTCATCCCGGGATTGTGGCGGGCGATTTCCTCGGCCAGCCGATTGTGCTCCCTGACGAACAGGGTGTGCATGGAGATCAGGCCGATCTGCTCGTTGACTCGCACATCGCCGGCCAGGAACAATCCCCGCAGATGGCTGCCCCCTTCGTTTTCAAGTCCTTGAGAGTTGTAAGGCAGCATTCGTCCCTGGTTGGAGGTCAGGAGCCTCCCCGTGCCATCGTTGGTTCGGAGAGCCCGGGCCCGGTGCACATCGGAGCCGTACACCTGGGAACCGTCCACGAAGGCGGTCAGAACGTTGGTCTGCCGGCGGGGATTGTCAGGACCGGTTCCGGTGCGGGGGTCGGAGGCGGAACGGTGGGCCATAATGAAACTCTGCCCGGTCCCACCGGGATCAAAGGCCGCGTCCCCGCGGGGAACCGAGATGGGAATCGGCTCGTCGAGGTTGTCGAGGCTCAGCGTGATGTCATGATCGATGAACTGGCCCCACTGCCACAACATGTCGGTCGCCCCGGCGGTGTTGGGGATCGACCGGTTCTGAGAGAAGACACTGTTGCTGATCGTGCGAGGATTGGGCCTGGACCCGATCATTTCCGACACCCCGTCCCGGTAGGAGTTGGGCTCGGCCAGTCTGAGCAGGGTGGCGCCCGCCCTTCCCCAGGATGGGTTGCGCGAATTGTTCCCCCGACCATCGAATGACCGAGGCTCGAAATGGGGTGGACATTCCCACAGACTGACTTCCACCGTGTCGCCGGTTGTCCAGTTGAGGTCCACTCCCGTCCACAAAAAATGCTGCCCGGCCACCCTTCCATCCGACAGATTCAAGCTGAGGTCACCCACCTTCAGGTACATCTGACGCGACGCCTGGGGCAGACCCGGCCAAACGTAGAGGCTGATGGTGCTCGCCGAGGTGTCCTGCCCAGGTTGACCGGAGACAACCCCTCTGACCGTAAACGTTCGCCCTCCCATAGAGAAACTGTCGTGGGCGAGAGAACCCTCGAAACCTTCGACATAACCCACAAATCCCCAACGGCTCCCGGCGGTCATCTCCGACTGCCATATCAACACTTCACCGTCGGCGGCGCCTAACAGGGGTGTCGGGGCCTCTTCGCTCAGCGCCTGTTCGGTAACCCCGAAAGCCAATAGAAACAACAGCAACACAATCCCGGTACGGGACTGAAGAGAACTGCGAGAACTGAGCGTCTGACGGTGCATGTCCAACCTTCCGATAGCATTTTGAGCAAAACCCTTGAGAAATATACTAATGCATTCTCAAGTGTTTGGTAAATCACGGGTTTTTGGGTAAAGGCCTCAGAGTTTTCTCTGAGCGCCCGGATTCGAATTAAGGCATGCCCAGTGACATACACTGGATGAATGCCCATGATTGACAATGACACCTTCGGGCGGCTCATCGATCTGCGAGTTCATCAACCCGACCAGGTCGTGCAACTGGCCCGCCGGCGCCGCCGCCGCACACTGCCCGGCACCCCCACAGAGACCACGAGCCTGGTCCGCTCCGATGGGCGACTCTTCTTGGTGGCGGCCGATCATCCCGCCCGGGGCGCTCTGAGGGTGGGCGCAGACCCGCTGGCGATGGCCGACCGCCGGGACCTTCTGTCCCGGCTGTGCGCGGCCCTTTCGCATCCGGGGGTAGACGGGTTGATGGCCACCCCGGACATCATCGAAGACCTGCTGCTGTTGGGATCGCTGGACGACCGTCTTTCACTATTGGATGACAAGGTGGTGTTCGGCTCCATGAACCGGGGGGGACTGGCCGGGTCAGCCTGGGAATTGGACGACGCGGTCACCGCCTACCACACCGCCGGTCTCTACAAGATGAATCTGGACGGCGCAAAGCTCTTGTTGCGCATCGACCCCCAAGATCCCGCCAGCCTCAAGACCATCACCTACTGCTCTCGGGCTCTTCGGGTGATCACCAGCCAGAAGAGACCCATGGCGGTGATGTTGGAACCGCTTCCCGCCTATCGCGACGACCAAGGAGCCCTGCGGATCGACACCAGCCCGGAGGCGTTGATCGAAGTGATCGCCATCGCTTCGGGACTGGGCCCCACCAGCGCCTACACCTGGCTGAAGCTGCCGCCTCCCCGCTCCGATCCCCACCGGGTGTTCGCCGCCTCCACCCTGCCGGTGCTGCTCCTGGGAGGAGATCCGGGCGATCGGGGCGAAGAGTTGCTGGCATCCTGGGCCGAGGCAATGCAAGCTCCCACCGTGCGGGGATTGGTGGCTGGACGCAGCCTCATTTACCCGGCCGATGACGACGTGGCCGGGTGGGTCGATCGGGCGGCCCGCATCGTCCATCCCGATCTCTGACATCCCTGGTTGTGAGTTTCCCCGAGGCGCCCCTGTTTCGGCCGCTCGGCACCCTTTCCACCTCAAACGACCCGGTATCCCTGACACCTTCGGACGCGGGGTGGAGTTGGTGTGGAATACACATCCTGGAATTGGCCCCCGGCCAGAGCCGCCACCTCGAATTGAGAGACGCCGAGGCGGCCGTGGTCCCTTTGGCAGGGTCATGCCGGGTGGGGACCCGAGATGTCCGGTTCGAGTTGGAAGGCCGGGAAAGCGTCTTCTCGGCCATCACCGATTTGTGCTTTGTTCCCCGAGAATCGGATATCACAATCAGTTCCGAGCAGGGTGGCCGGTTTTGCGTGGCCACTTCCCGAGCCACCCGGGCCACCGAGCCCCGCTATTACCCGGCTTCGGGCGTGACAATCGACTTGCGGGGCACCGGACAGGCTACCCGCCAGATCAACAATCTGCTAACCGCCGACGTGCCGGGCCCCGACAGACTCCTGGTGGTGGAGGTGCTCACCCCCGGGGGCAACTGGTCTTCCTATCCGCCCCACAAACACGACAAACTGTCGGAGTCCGAGACGCCTCTCGAAGAGATTTACTACTTCGAGATTGCCAAGCCCCAAGGCTTCGGGTTTCACCGGACCTACACCCTGGACGGAGAGATCGACGAGACAGTGCCGGTCCGAAGCGGGGATGTCTTTCTGGTGCCGAGGGGCTATCACGGACCCTGTGTCGCCGCCCCCGGTTATGACATGTACTACCTCAATGTCATGGCCGGCCCCGAGCCGGGACGCCGGTGGCTGATCTGCACCGATCCCGCCTACCAATGGCTGTGGGACGCCTGGGAAAACGAAGCCCCCGATCCACGCCTACCTCTATATTGAACCCACCCGACCGCCGGGCGTGAAGGGGGCAAGAAAGCTAATTGCAGATGGTTCGAGAAACATCTCGCGAAAACCAACACTATCCCGCGAATTCCATCCCCGCCCCAACCCTAACCGGGATCCCTCCCCTCCACTGTACGAGGTTATCAGCCCATGTCAGCGCCCTCTTTACCTTCTATCAGTACCAGATGTAGCATCAGTAAGGCTTCTTCCTCCTGAAGCCAGTTACCTTTGAACCCACCGGTTAGCGTCAGGGTGACAGTCACAGAGGACCATCAGTTTTGGAGGGTACACGGACCCGGCGGGTCTTGCTGTACCCCTTCCACATCCGCAGCTGTTCTTCGGTGACCCCTCTCTCTTGGTTTCCCGGACCATAACACCAAGCGAACATGACCAACCGTTACCCTTGACAGTGTGAACGACCGTCGCCGGGGAACCAGGTTCCTTCCCGTTACGCGATGGCAGAGACCGTGACTGGCCAACGACTCCCAATTGGGAACCCGTCTGTGGATATCCGCGCCGCGGCGCTGGCGGAGGACACCATCCGTGTGAGAACCCTCATAGTCGATTCCCTGGATGCCCTTGGGTTTCCCCTCAACGGTGCCCATACCACAGCGGGTCTGTCGAAGCAGCAGGTGCGGGATCTGCACCGCCCCGCGGTTGAGCATCGCCGGGCGGCAAGGGCTTCCACGCTGGGCAGGAAAGAGAACCTGCTCCTTTCCCACATCGCCAACGGGGGAGAAGTGGTCCCTGACCGTATCTTGCCGCGGCTTGTCGAGGTGCACCCCGGCAGCACCGAAGAGCTTCTTGTTCGGTACGCCGCCGCTCATTGGAGTATTCCGGTGTCTTCGGGCTATGGACGAAGACTGCGGTTCGTTGTTAGGGACGGGCAAAACGAGAAACTGATGGGGGTAATCGGACTGGGAGACCCGGTATTTGGTTTGGCCGCCCGCGACCAGTGGGTGGGGTGGGATCTCGAGCAACGCAAACGGACGCTGCGCCATGTGATGGACGCCTTCCTTCTCGGCGCGGTACCTCCATATTCCAACCTGCTGTGCGGGAAACTGGTGGCTTTGCTGGCCGCTAGTGAAGATGTTCAACAAGCATTCGCCCGGAAGTACAAAGACCGGGAGACGTTAATCACTGGTGAGCGGCAGTCGGGTGCGTTAGCAATGTTGACGACAACGTCCGCGCTGGGCCGGTCGTCGGTTTACAACCGTCTCCGCTATCAGGGGAGGTTGGCCTGGAGAAGCGTAGGTTACACCGCCGGGTCGGGCGACTTTCACTTCGCAGACGAAGTATACGACGAGATTCGCCGTTTCGCTATAAGTTGGTGCGAACCCACCGCTAAACAAGCCCGCTGGGGGAAGGGATTCCGGAACCGGCGGGAAACAATTCGAGCGGTGCTGCAGAAGGTGGGGCTCCCTACCCGGCTACAGTATCACGGTGTCCGCAGGGAAGTGTTCGTGGCGCCTCTGGCTGAGAACACCAGGCGGTTTCTGACCGGGACGGCTCCACATCTCCAGACCTTTGCTCAGTCGGCGGAGGACCTGTTTGACCACTTCCGACACCGGTGGCTTTTACCGAGAGCGGCCAGGAACCAGACCTGGGAAGACTTCCGCCGGGAGTCGTACCTGCTGTGGAATCATCAAGTGAACGGGCACCGTCCGTGAGAACCGATTCCGACAGTTACGCTCGCCTGCCGGAAGATTTGCTGCGGGACTTGCTTATTGGTGCTGACAGAGTGGCTGACAGGATTCTAGGGATCCTCGGCCCGGCCATTGAGCGACGGTCGGAGCTAAGGGAGACTATGCACTCGCTAGGGCTTCTCCGCCGCCCAGCGGCAACTGCGAACACAATGACCGTGTGTGGGGTAGATGGTGGCTACGCAGTGGAGAGAACATCCGCTTTGGATCTTGCGTTGAGTGTTGCGGTCGGAGTCGAGGGACTGTCCGGCTCTACCACGACTTGGGAGTCGAATCAATACCGGTGGTGGACCTGGGCGGACAAGCATCAGCCCGATACTGAACGTCTGGCCCGTGGCATTATGGTGGCACAGGAGTTGGCGATTCTATCGGAGGCTCCACACGAGTTGTGCATCCTTGACGGATCCCATCTGACACTTGTGATCCAGTTGAACTCGGCGCTTTCGTCTTTCACCGAGTCGCTTCGTCTGGCAGCGTCCGAGAAGTGGGAGAGACTAAACACAGTGCAAGCGGTCGCTGATGCCTCGCGGTCAACCCGGGTGATCGCGATGCCCAAGTACGATTCGTCCAGCGAACTAACCACCCTCATCGGGGCCAGGCTGGGTGAGAACATTCCAGGCGACGACAAACATCTGATGAACCTGCTGCTGGAACCGGGAGAACAGACGGTTCCCCGACGAGTGCCCGCCGACCCTTGGTCAAAGCTTCACTTCAGTCCCGGGGGTCCCGACGTGAACGACCTTGCCGAAGAGTTCAAGGAGGCCATCGTTCCTCTTCGCAACCGAAACATCGAATTCTCCTACTTCAAACCCGACAAGTTCACTCCTGCGTTCCGGATCGAAACCAAAAGCGAATTGTCGTCTTCAGCGATGGATTCGGTGTGCGCTTCGATCTCGGGCCAGATAACCGGCCCGTTTGTGCAGGAACCATATCCGCAGTACCTCGCGGATGTGATGGCGAAATCCGTAGGGCTGGGTCTTGACGCCCTTCAAGCAGCCGCACAATTGCGGGCAAGCAACCTTGGAAACTCCGAAGTCGCCCGCCTCCTTGCCCATTCCTACCGGACGGAAGGAGTCTGATGTTCCCCGATTCGAATGACAATCCTCAAATCGGACTGGTCGGCTCACCAAGCACAACCGCGAAAGTGACAGTGGATATCGTGGAAGATGCGACCGGTGTTCCCCTCCACGGTCAACTCGTTTCCCTAACCCACGATATGAACGACCGGGCGCTGATCGCGCTGGGGACGGTGACAGAAATCAAGACCAGTAACCGATGGCATGAAGATCCGAACATGCGGGGCGTGTTGAAGCGCCATGGAAGCCTCCCCCACTTGAGCGGGGTGGGGGATGTTCGCACGGCCGATGTTCTGGTCCAGGCCGCCTACTCCGCCGAAACTCCCGATCCCGAGGTGGGAGAGCCCCCCAAGGAAAGTAGCGGTTCCCTAACGATGTCCCCAACCACTGGTGCTCCCATCAGCGGCGTAACCGACGGCTTTCTCCGCAGCCTCCTGCGCAAACACGAGAACAAAATGGTCTACATCGGCAAGATATTCAAAATGGACACGGTGCGGTCGCCGCTGATCATTCGAGACTTCGGGCCTGTCAAGTCCGGAGGCGCTGGCGAAGCCTACCACACCGGGGTTTTCGGAATGACAGGATCCGGCAAGTCGGTTTTCGCCAGCTATCTGCTTGCTGTGCAACTGCTCAACCAGCATTTGGGTGTGATCGTGATGGATCCCCAGGGGCAGTTCTCTAGCGAGGAAGGACTGACATTCTCATTACAGGAGTGGGCTGAAGACCACGGATGGACCGTTCAGGTTCTCTCGATCTCGAACGATTTGAAACTTAACCAGGACGCAAATCTCTTCACTGACCTCCTGAGCAGTACCCGCTTCTTTAGGGATCTCCTGACGCTAAGGGGGACTGAGAACAGAGAGTCGGCCCAAGCAGAGTTCAGCAGGATCCTCAAGACCCAGACCAAATGGCACGAGCGGACAGCGGAAGAAGTGCTCCGGGAAGTACTCGAAGCGTTCGTGAGCGACGAACAGTGTCTAACACGGATTTACGCATCGCCAGCCTCGCGGGCCCGCTTCCTTGGACGTTTGGAGGCGATGATCGGTAACGCTCATGAGATGGCAGAGGCACTGGATCTGTTCAAGCCGCTTCACTCGCTCTTCACGAACACAAATCTGGCGGGAGGGTCAAGGATGTCCCTGCACCGTTTGCTGGCAGACCTTTTCAACCCCGAAAAGGCCCAGTATGTCGTTCTGGACTTCTCCAGTCAGACATCTGACCTTCTCGATTCCACGGCGGTCAAAGCTCGTATGCTCCGGGTTGTCTGTTCAATGTTGAACCGAAGGGCAGAAACCCTATATCAAGTAGGCACGTCGCTGAACACTCTCGTGGTATTCGACGAGGCACAGCGGTTTGCCAGCAGCAATCCCGAAGACGACTCGGCGCGGCTCCTAGGCACCAAGTTGGTGGACTATGTTCGTACCACCCGCAAGTACGGGCTGGGCTGGATGTTCATAACCCAGGAAGTGGGTTCCCTGATGAAAGGCATCTACTCGCAACTGCGGGTGCGTTGCTTCGGATACGGGCTGACATCGGGTTCAGAGCTAGCAAGACTGCGCGAGACCATAGGCGATCGCTCCGCTCTTGACCTCTACCGTTCGTTCGTTGACCCTCAAGCTGTCACACCCGCCCAATACTCTTTCATGCTCACCGGACCGATATCGCCCCTTTCCTTTACAGGAGCCCCTGTGTTCGTGAACATGTACACCGACTTCGAAGAGTTCCAACGAGATAATGGATTCTAACCGGAGAACGCATGACCAAGGCATAGTCGAATTGCAACAGGCAATCGAGGCAGGCATCCGCGCTTCTGTCGGTTCAGGCCGCCCAGAGGCCGTACTCCGGGAATACACACAGCCCGCGCTGAGCAACCTTCTCGCCTCACGCGGCACCCGTTCCGTGTCCCGGGACGAAGCTACACTGCGGGTACCTGACCATTCGCAGGCCGCAAGGCTTGACGCTCCTTTGGACACCCAGGGCCGCGCCGACGCCATATACAACCGTTTCGTCATCGAATTCGAACCGCCAGGGTCGCTGAAACCGTCTATCGTCCACTCTGCAACCAAACACGCCGTCAACCAGGTGCAACAATACTTGAGAGGGGTGGCGGATGAATCCGGGCTTCCCCTCGACCGGCTGGCCGGATGCGCATTCGACGGACGCCTATTCGTCCATGTGAAATGGGAACGGGGAAACTGGCAGATCGCCAGGCCGGTACCTGCCGACATGGTTGCGCTGTGCGCTTTGGTGGACACCCTTGACTCTCTGGCCCTTGGTCGCGGGCTGACCGCGCACAACCTCTACGAAGACTTCGGCCGGGGCAGCGAAACCGCCGCTTTGACAATCCGAGCCCTGTTGGACGTCTTGCAAAAGAAGAGCGCATCATCAAGAGCCATGGCGCTCTTCGACGAGTGGTGGCTGGACCTGGGGAACGCCTCTGGGCCGTTCTCGCCTTCCGACAAGAAAGAATGGCGGGGTCTCTGCAAAGACCTTGCAATAGACCCTGATGAGACAAACCCGGAGTTCACACTGTTCGCTCTTCAGACCTACTTCGCGCTCGTTGTGAAACTGATTTCCGTAGTGATTCTCGAAGGGGCCACCGGACAGCAACTCTTCGCCGGTCTCAAGGGCCAGCCTCACATCAGACAGGCGCTCGACGACTTGGAGCAGGGAGTTGTCACGTCCGCCGTCGGAGCATTGAACGTTATCGAACCGGGGCTTTTCTCATGGTATGTCAACGAGGGCGACAACGAACTGGAAAGAGCTCTGACAAGACTGGTCGACCTGGCCAGCGAATACTCGGCCGAGATCGTGGAGACATCCCCCCTGACGGCACGCGATATACTCAAAGACCTTTACCAGCGTCTCTTGCCAAGATCCATTCGCCACCGGCTTGGGGAATTCTACACACCCGACTGGCTAGTCGAACGAGTTGTGAACCAGGTCACCGGACCGCCCGAGAGCCTCACGTGTGACCGTCGAGTCTTGGACCCTGCCTGCGGGTCGGGAAGTTTTCTAGTCGAGGTCATCTCCCGAATGGTCAACAACGCAGACAGAGAACATGCACACGTTCTGTCAAGGATCCTGGAGAACGTGGCCGGGTTTGACCTCAGTCCCCTCGCAGTCCAGGCATCCCGCGTCAACTACCTACTGGCTCTGGCGCCGCTGTTGCAGTACCGAGCCGAACCCATCTCCATACCGGTGTATCTAGCGGACTCCGTCGCACCCCCCAGACCCGGGTCTCTGCTCGATGGTGACGTGCGGGTATTCGACTCAAGCGAAGGGGAATGGCGGGTTCCCGCCTCCCTCGCCGATGCGCAATACCTTGATGCCCTCGGACAAGTATTTACCGAAGCCCTGGCCCAAGGTCACACACTCAGTCGGGTGATCGAGCAAGCGGAAGCCCGCATTCCGATCAGCAGAGACCTCGACCCCGACATCTTCAAAGCGATCCAGGACCTCTATGAGAAGTTACACGACCTGCACGCCGCGGACCGGGATGGCATCTGGTGGCAACTTGTGCGTAACGCGTTCGCTCCGTCATTGGAACCGCCGTTCGACTACGTCGTCGGGAACCCCCCGTGGGTGTCGTGGCAAACCCTTCCGGAGGCGTACAGAAGACGAAACGAATCCCTATGGCTGCAGTATTCCCTCAAACCGGACTCCGCCCCGGGGAGACGGCAAGCATCGGCCAACACACCACTGGATGTCTCGATGCTCTTCACAGCATGTTGCATAGACCGATATCTCAAACCGGACGGCAGGCTCGGGTTCGTCATCACCAGCACGGTTTTTAAGTCGGAACTCGCCGGACGCGGTTTCCGCAGCCGCCAACTCCCACAAAACCGCAGATACAGATTCGTGCACATCGACGACATGACCGACCTGCAAATTTTCGACAACGCCACGAACCAAACGTCGGTAATGGTCGCCCAGCCGGGAGAGCCGCGTACCGACCGTGTGGTAATCACCAAGTGGAGAGGCGCTCCGAAACGGCGCATACCGACCAACATAGAGCTAACCGCTGTGCAGGACCTCACCATTCGCAGGCACCTGTACGCGGAACCGGCCGATCCGACCGACCCGTCAGCTCCGCTGATGACGACGACCAGAGGAGGCCTTAGAGCAAGCCTGCCAGCCAGACGCAAATCACACTATCTTGAGCACATCCGAAAGGGAATCGATACACGGGGTGCCAACGGCGTTTTCTTCCTTGAGGTGCTTGACACAGCAGGCAACAAACTCAGAGTGCGTAACGTGCCTTCCGACGGCAGAAACCCGATCGTCCCCACCCGCGAGACCCTCATCGAACGAGAAGCCACTAGGAGACTTCTGAGGGGAAGGGACGTCTCGAAGCAGGGCGCCGTGCCCGACCGCGTTGTTCTTTTTTTCCACGACCACAACCACACGAGCCGGCCCTTTTCCCCGGACGAAGCGAAGAAAAGGTTCCCCGCCGCTTACTCCTTCGCCGAAGAGTTCGAACACATTCTGACCCGCCGGAAGAAATTCAGAGGGTTCGACCCGACAGGAGACGGATGGCTCGGTCTCTACTCGGTGACAGCCGCGTGCCTGTCAACCCACAAGGTGGTCGTCCGAGAGATCGCAGGCGGGATGGTCGCAACAGCAGTCCACGACTCAGAAACAATCCCAGACCACAAGTTGTACGTCATACCCTGCAAGACCGCGGTCGAAGCCGACAGACTTACATCCGTCCTCAACTCAACCGTGGTCGACTACCTCGTGCGGTCGTTCTCGATCACAACCTCGATCACGGGGTCCCTGCTCAGGTACATAGGCATAGACGACCTGACAACACTGGCTGAGGACCTGGAAGGCGACGCCTTTATATCCCAAGCCCTTGGACTAACGCCGGACCAGCACGACATATTGGCCGCAATCGCAGAAGCTGAACTCAAACGCGATTAGGAACCCAACAGCCACCAGACGGACCCCTCAACAGCGGGCATGCCCGAACGTCAGACCCGACGGTAGTCTCGTAAGGGTCAAACTAAATCGAAGCAGCCTAACGCCACCGCCCCCATACCGGATCTTCGGAAATCAGTTCCCCCGAGGAATTCGAAGAGCCGCAATTGCAATCTCTGTAAATTGGTCCCTTCTGGCGGTCGGATGTCGGATCTGACCGGAAGGTGTTCGACCTCTCCAATGTGCGCGGGTGGTTGTGACAAAGTCAACTCCCTGGCGCCGACTTTTTTCGCGACCTCCGGGGCAGTTGCCGCAACGGGCCTAGGCGTTGCGGGCCCTCAACTGGAATTGGCGCACTTCCTCCCGGGTGGGAAAGGCGGTGGAACATCCGGAACGGCCCACCGTGATGGCCCCGCAGGCATTGGCGAAGCGCACCGACTCTTCCCAGTCCCGGCCGGATAGCCGGCTGAAGATCAGCCCGGATGCAAATGAGTCCCCGGCGCCCACTGTGTTGACGATCTCGGCTCGGTAGCCCTCGATCTCTTGAAATGTCCCGTCGCGGTGAAACAGCCAGGTGGGCTCGGCGCCTCTCTTCAGCACCACGGTGGAAGGACCACCTTCGCCTCCGGCCTGCTCCCGGCTCTGTTCCTCCACCCACCGGCGTTGGGATGAGGTAAGAGGACCGTGGGTGAGGCCCGGGCCGGGGTCGGGCGCCAAGGCCCCCCACAGTTCCTCGTAGGTGCCTATCACCACTTCCACCCCGGGCAAGGCGCGCCGGATCGCCCGCCCATAGTCGAGCGGATCCGGCCACTCGGCGGGGCGCATGTCCAGGTCCAAAAAGGAGAGAATGCCCAGCCGGTGGGCCTCCTCCACCAACCACATGGCCGCCGCCGCGCATTCACCGCGGCTGAAGGCGTTGCCCGAATGCTGGATGGCCCGGGTTCGGTCCAGCGGCAACCGGGCGGCGTCGTCGGTGGTGAGATGGATATCGGCCGGGTCGCTTCGGTAAAACATGAGCGGAAAGTGATCGGGAGGTTCCACTCCCAGCAACGCCAGTGACGACAGATGTCCCGGCTTGCGCAGGACCAGGCTGGTGTCCACACCGTCGGCGGCCAACCGGTGCAGGATCAGATCCCCCACCTGATCGTCTCCCACCGCCGTGAAGGCCGCCGAGCGCAAGCCCAGCCGAGCGGCGCCGATCGCAATGTTGGTGGGGCTTCCTCCCACCATCGCCTCGAACCCGGTCACCTCCCGGAAAGGCGCACCGATCTGCTGTGAATACAGATCGAGGTTGACTCTCCCCACGGTGATCAGATCGAAGTGATCCGGTTGGTCGTCCCGGTGAGCGGCTCGGCCCCCACTCACGAGGAACCGGAGAGAACTTTGCTCAAGCTGTCATACACCAGATCGAGATGCCGCAGTGGCATGCTCTCGTTGGCGGTGTGGGCCTGCGAGGTTTCACCCGGCCCGAAGTTGACCGACGGAATGCCACGGGCGGTGAGGCGGGCCACATCCGTCCAGCCCTGCTTGGAGCCGATCCCCACCTCGGCGGCGGAAACCAGTTCGTTGACCAGGGGATGATCGGTCACCACCCGCCCCGACGGAGCCGCGTCAACTATTTCAACCTGGTCGGCTTCCCGGCAGACCCTCCGTACCTCTTGCTCGGCCTGGGCGATGGTGCGATGCGGGGCGAAGCGATAGTTGAGGGTCATCTCGAACCGGGGCGGGATGATGTTGGCGGCCAGTCCACCCTTGGCCAGGGTCACCGACATGACCTCCTTGAACAGCAGCCCCCCGATGTCGACTTCCAGGGGCGGGCGGGCGTGCATCTCCGACAGCCAGGCCCCCGCCTTGGAGATGGCGTTCTCTCCCCACCACGGCCGGGCCGAATGGGCCGATTTGCCCACAAAGGTCACCCCCGCGTTCATAACCCCGTTGCACCCGGCCTGGATCTCGCCGTCGGAGGGCTCCAGTAACACGCCGAAGGAAGCCTCCTCCAGCCAGGGACACTGATTGAGCACCGGTTCCAGCCCGTTGTCGGCGAACCTGCCCTCCTCCGCCTCGTAGAAAACGGCCGCAACCCGGTATGGCCAGCCGGTTTCAGCCTGTTCCATCAGATGCAGCATGACCGCCACCCCACCCTTCATATCGGTGGCGCCCAAACCGAACATCCGGTCGCCCCGGATGTGGGCCGGCGGCTGGTTCTGGGAGGGGACGGTGTCGAGATGGCCTGCCAGCACCACCAGAGGGGCGTCGGCGGTGGTGGCCACCACCAGGGAATTGTTCACCCTGTGTTGCACCAGATGCGGTGCGTTGGCGGCCAGGCGCCGGGAAACATAGTCGCATATGCTTTTTTCGTTACCGGTCACCGAGGGAATGTCGATCAGACGGGCCAGCGTGTCGGCCAGGTCGCTCAAACCTGCACCCCGAAGGTACGCAACGCCTCGTTGAGGGAGGTCTTCCGGTCGGTGGAGGCGGTGCGCTCCCCGATAATTAAGGCGCAGGGCACTCCGAACTCTCCGGCCGGGAAGGTGCGGGATCGCATCCCCGGGATCACCACCGAGTTGGCCGGCACCACCCCGCGGTGCTCCACCGGTTCCTCTCCCCGGACATCGATAATACGAGTGGAAGCGGTGATGGTGGTGTTGGCGCCCAGCACCGCTCCCTCCCTCACCACCACTCCTTCCACCACAATGCAGCGGCTTCCGATGAAAGCCCCGTCCTCGATGATCACCGGACGGGCCCCCGGCGGTTCCAGCACTCCCCCGATTCCCACCCCGCCCGACAGATGGACCCCTCTTCCCACCTGCGCGCACGATCCCACCGTGGCCCAGGTGTCCACCATCGACCCCGATCCCACCCAGGCGCCGATGTTGACATATCCGGGCATCACTATCACCCCCGGTTCGCAGAAAGAACCGTATCGGACCACCCCGGGCGGCACCACCCGCACCTGCGCTTCGGCCAGGTTGCGCTTGGTGGGTATCTTGTCGTGCCACATCACCGGTCCCCCGTCCATCTCCTCCATCCCGGTGAGCTGGAAGTAGAGCAGGATGGCTTCTTTCACCCATTCGTTCACCACCCACTGTCCCGAGATCCTCTCCGCCACCCGTATCTCTCCCCGGTCCATCCGGTCCACCGCGGCCATCACCGCATCCCGGGCCTCGGCCAGTTCCATCTCCCCGGCAAAGGCCGCCCTGATCACATTCTGGTCAGACATCTTTCCAACACCTCCGCGGCTTGCTCGCAACGCTTCACATCGGGTACCAGCGCCAACCTTATATGTCCCTCTCCCCCGGGGCCGAACACCCGTCCCGCAGATACCACCACTCCCTCCTCCAGCAACCGGGCGGTGGTCTGCAGATCGTCTTCCGTCTCCACCCACAGATACAACCCGGCGGCTGACGCCACCACCCGGTGACCCGCGGCCTCGATCGCCTGCGCCAGGATCGTCCGCTTGCGGGCGAAGATCCGCCGCCGCTCCCACACATGGCCATCGTCCGACCAGGCGGCGATGGCCGCTTTCTGGGTGAACTCGGGCGGAGCGGTGCCGGTGGAGGTCCGAAGCGACCCGAGCGCCGCGATCGCCCGGGCGTCCCCCACCATGGCCGCCGACCGATAACCGGTCATTCCCGAACGCTTGGAAAGGCTCAGGTAGCTGATGGCGCCCGACAACTCCTGATCGGCCACCTCCAACACCGAGGGCGGTGGTTCGTCCTCGTATAGGTCCACATAGCAGTCATCGGCGCACAACCACACCTCGAATTCTCGGCACCTGTCATAGAACTCCTCGATATCGGTCCGACTCATCACCGACCCGGCGGGATTGTGGGGAGAGTTGATCCATGCCAGCGCCGATCGACGCCACATCTGGTCGGTTACCTGGGACGCCCGGAACACAAAATCCCCGTCGAGCCGCACCGGATAACCCACCCCACCGGCCAAAAGCGCCCCCCGTCCATAGATGGGGTAACCCGGGGTGGGCCAGATCACCCCCCGGCGGCTTCGGGCGTCGACAAAGGCGAAGGGGGTGGAGAAGATGGCTTCCTTGGAGCCGGTGGTGGGAAGCACCTGGGTATCGGGGTCCACATCCCGGCCGAAGCGGCGGCGCACGTAATCCGCAATCGCCTCCCGGAGTTCGGGAAGGCCCCGGGTGGTGGGATACTGTGAGACCTCGGGAACGGCCCGGCGCAGGGCCTCGGGTATGAACGGTGCCGTGGGCTCCCGCGGGTCGCCGATCGAGAAGTCGATCAACCGCTCACCTGACTCCCGCATCGACCGCGCCCGCTCTTGGATTGCGGCGATCGGATAAGACCCCATCTCTTTCAATATCGGATTGAAATGCATGGTTCTCAAGGTACTCTTTCGGCTTTCCCCAACCGTTGATTCCAGCGGCGCTTGACTAACGGGCATACCTGCATGGCAGCAACAGACACTCAAAGGAGAATTCATGTCGAGACCCGCCCGCACAATGACCGGCAGCGATTTCAATCAGAACATCGGAGTGGCCAAAAGGGCTGCTCAGGACGGTCCGGTTGTCATACCGATCGCGGGCAGGCGGCCCATGTGCTGTTGAGCTTTGAGCACTACCGGGAGTTGGTGAAGAGACGGCCGGGTATCGCCGAAATCTTGGGCGGCCCGCCGGGTGTCGCTGACATTGACTTTGAGTTACCCGGGCGGAATGATGTGGCGCGGGCCGCCGTCTTCGGCTGATGTCCCCTATGTGATGTCGACGGCGCGGCCGGCGACCATCAGGTTGACCCGATCCGCCCGGGCCGAGATCAATTGGTTGACTCGCCCCAGGGCGTCCCGATATGCCCGTCCGAGAGGGGAGGTCGGAACCAGTCCCAGCCCGACCTCGTTGCTCACCACGATCCAGGCGGCCCGGGAGGATTCCATCAGATCCAGGAGTCGTCGGGTCTCGGCTATCACCAGGGCTTCACCGGCGGTGGGGTCCGGCTGTTCCAGGAGGAGGTTGCTCACCCACATAGTGATGCAGTCCACCAGGAATACGTCGTATTGTCCCGAGAGGGGCCGGAGGGCGGAGACCAGGTCGCGAGGTTCCTCCAGGGTGTCCCAATCCGCCGGGCGGCTTCGGCGGTGCGACTCGATCCGGTCTGCCATTTCTTGATCCAGGGCTTCCGCGGTTGCCACGAAGAGCACCCGAGATCCAAGGTCGGCCAACTGCTCGGCGGCAGTGCTCTTGCCGGAGCGGGCGCCGCCGAGTATGAGAGTGAGGTGGGATTTCATGGCAACCACCGGTCAGAACGCCAATAGGGTCGACGTGAGGAGCGACGGCCACCGAGCGGTAACCAAAGCGGCCGCCAACAGAGTGGAGGCCTCCACCGTTTCGTTGACCGCCCCATAGATATCTCCGGTCACGCCTCCCAGGAGCCTCGTGGCCCAGGCTCCCATCAACCATCCCACCAGAGAGGCCAGGCACAACATTCCAACACCCCACCAACCGACCAGTGCGACAGCCGCCACCCCCGCAAACCCCAACCCGAAGACCGTCGGGCCGCGGCCCGTTCGAGTGAGGAACTCGGCGCCCAGGCCGTCCCCCACGTAGGGAAAGGCCTGCATCGTGAGCAGCATGACCCCACGCGACAGGCAGGGAACCAGCACCAGAATCCATCCTCGGGAGTCCCACGGCAATGCCGAGACCGCCGCCACTTTGACCAGCAGCAGACAGGTCACACCGATCACCCCGAACGCTCCCACCCGAGGATCGCGGAGGATTCGCCGGCGATGGTCGGGGTCGGAACCGCCCAACAGCCCGTCACAGGTGTCCATCAGACCATCCAAATGAAGCCCGCCGGTGGCCACCACCAGGGTGACGACCACCATGGTCGCCGCCAGGATCCCCAGGGTGACCGACCCGGTGTCCGGTCCGGCCCAACCTCCCACAGTTACCCGGCGCAACAGGAGATCCACGGTTGCGGCCAGGACGCCGATCAGAAGGCCCACCGCCGGGAACCACCGGCGGGCCGAGGCGATCCCGGTGCGATCTGATCCCACCGGAAGGACGGTCAAAAAGGCCACCGCCGAACGCAATCCCCTCATAACGAATCCGCCGGACGATCGGAGACACCCGCCTGTTCGAAGGTGGCCATCCGCGCCAGGCAGGCCGCGGCAGCCTCGACGATCGGCATGGCCAAAACGGCGCCGGTCCCCTCTCCGAGGCGCATGTTCAGGTTGAGCAGCGGCCTTCGGCCCAAATGGGACAGCACCGCGCCATGTCCCGGTTCGGCCGACCGGTGGGAAGCGATCAGGTAGTCGGTGACCGTGCCTCGCAAACTTTGGGCAATCAGAGCCGCAGCCCCGGAAATGAACCCGTCCAACACAACCGCGCACCGCATGGCGGCCCCTCCCAGCATCACCCCGGCCAGAACTCCGATCTCAAAGCCGCCGACCTTGGCCAGTACGTCGATGGGGTCCCCGGAATCGGGCGCGTTGACCTCCAATGCCGTTGCAACCACCCCGGCCTTGTGAAGGACCTGATCGGGAGTGCGCCCGGCGCCGGGGCCGGTTGTTTCCTCGGGGGTCCGCCCGGTGATGGCCGCCGACACTGCGCTCGATGCCGTGGTATTGCCGATGCCCATCTCGCCGGTGGCGATCAGATTGGTGTCATGCCGGGTGGCGATCTCCACCGCAAGCTCCGCTCCGGCCTCCAGGCATTGAATCGCCTGTGGCCGGGACATGGCAGGTCCGCGACTGATATCCGCGGTTCCCCTACTCACCCGAAGAGAACGTAAATTGGGGGTGGGCGGCAGGGCGTCGGCCGCTATCCCGGCATCCACCACGATCTGGTCGACTCCCAGAAGGTTGGCCATCACGCTGACCGCCGCTCCGCCCCTCAGAAAGTTCCGGGCCATCTGGACGGTGACCTCCTGCGGATAAGCGGTGACTCCCCGGGCGGTGACCCCATGGTCGGCCACCGCCACGATCACCGCCTTGTTTCTGATCTCGGGCCGTTCGGTCCCGAACATACCCGCCAGCCTGATCGAGAGGTCCTCCAGCACCCCGAGGGCCCCCTCGGGCTTGGTGAGCATCCCCTGCCTCAGTTCGGCGCGCCTTGTGGCTTCCCGGTCGGGGGGCCTGATCCGCTCCACCACTTCGGGCAGGGTGAGCCGCCTCATCAGGCAATAAGCCGGGATTCGCCCTCATCCTGTTCCCGGCGATGAGCAAACCAGGCAATGAGCAGCGGCCCCCATCCCAGGCAGGGAGTCGGATGGCCAAAAGCAGGATGATCAGGCATTTGCATCAACCAATACAGGTTTCATCACATTACCATCACCACGCCACGACGGCCGGACGGAACACCGCACCGTAATATTGCCGGGCGTGCGCTACCGGATGATCTATGCGGGACTGGGGTTTTTGACCGTGGCGGTGTTGTCTCTCTGTTTTGTGTTCGGAAGAGGCGGGGACCCCCTCACTTTGCCTGCGCCGCTTCAGGGGATTTACCCCAACCCCTACGACGCCGTGCCCATGCAAACCGGCCTGGAAGTGGACCTGGAAGTGGGCTACGCGGCCCGGATATACGTCAACGGCTACCCCATACCCGGCTCCGAGCTTTCCTTCTCCGAGGGAGTGGGCATCTATCGGTGGAGGCCCGGCGATCGCAGCCTGATCATGGATCGTTGGCCGGTGGGGGAACACACCGTCCGGGTGGAGTGGGAGAAGACCTACGGACTTCCCGATGTGGGAGAGTTCACCTGGACCTTCAGGGTGCAGTAGAAGACTTGAAGCGGCGCAGTCGCAGGGAATTGGTGACCACCGACACGCTGGAAAAGGCCATCGCCGCCGCGGCGATCATAGGATCGAGAACCCCGGCGGCCGCCAGGGGTATGGCCGCCACGTTGTAGATGAACGCCCAGGCCAGGTTGCCGACGATCACCCGGTAGGTTCTCCGAGCCAGAGAGAGTGCGGTGGGCACCCCCAACGGGTCACCGCTCATCAGCACCACGTCGCCCGCCTCCACCGCCACGTCCGTTCCGGTTCCGATGGCTATCCCCAGATCCGCCGCCGCCAAAGCCACCGCATCGTTGATGCCGTCGCCCACGAACGCCACCGTGGCGCCGGCTTCCTTGATTCGGATCAACTCATCGGCCTTGTCACCGGGAAGAACCCCGGCTTGGACGTTCTCGATGCCCAACCGTTGGGCGACGACCGTCGCCGACCGGACATTGTCGCCGGTGAGGAGAGCGACATCGATGTTCATCTCACCGATCCGGGCGACCGCCTCCCCCGAAGTGGGGCGGAGAGAATCCGAAACGGCCAGAACGCCGCGGACCTCGCCCTCCCACCCGGCGGCAAAGGCGGTCTTGGCCTGCTCCTCCCATTCCGCAATCGACTCAAGATGTTCGTCCTTGGGAGCGAGTCCGGCGCCGGTCACAAAGTCGATCTTGCCGGCCCAAATCCGTTGGCCCTCCACCACTCCCACCACTCCCCGACCGGCCACCACCTCCACCTCATCGGGAACCGGCAGTTCCACCCCCCGGTCTCGGGCGCCATTGGCCACCGCCTCCCCCACCGGGTGGGCGCTCGCTCCCTCCACGGAACCAACCTGTCTGAGGAACTGCCGCGGCTGCTCGGCCTGTACGTCGGTGAGGGTCATACGGCCCTCGGTGAGGGTGCCGGTCTTGTCGAACACCACGGTGTCCACCGCCCGGGTACGTTCGAACACTTCGGCATTCTTGAACAAGACCCCCAGTTCCGCTCCCCGGCCGGTCCCGGCCATGATGGCTGCGGGAGTCGCCAGCCCCAGCGCGCAGGGGCAGGCGATGATCAGCACAGCCACCCCGTTGCGGACCGCCTCCCAGAGGTCACCCCCGAACAGCAACCACGCCAGGAAGGTGGCGATGCCTATCAAGATCGAAATAGGCACGAACACTCCGGACACCCGGTCCGCCAGCCGTTGGATGGGAGGCTTGGAGGACTGCACCTCCTCGACCATCGCCACGATGCGCGACAGAGCGGTGTCCGACCCGACTCCTTCCACCCGGAACTCCACCCGGCCGGTCCGGTTGATGGTCCCACAGTAAACCGAGTCGCCCACCGCGCGATCCACCGGGACGGACTCTCCGGTGAGCATCGACTCATCCACCGTGGAAAAACCACTGACAATCACGCCGTCGGCCGGGAACTTCCCACCCGCCAGAACCACCACCCGGTCCCCCACGCGCAGCTCAGCCTGGGGTATCTCGATCTCCCGGCCGTCGCGAATCACCCGAACCGAGGAGGTGATGCCCAATTCCACCAGTTTCGCCACCGCCTGCGACGCCCGGTCCTTGGCGCGGGCCTCAAGATATCGGCCCATCAGAATCAGGGCCACGATCATTCCCGCGGTCTCAAAATACACCGGCCGCCCATCGAACGCCGCCCAGGTCGAATAGCCGAACGCGGCCAACACGCTGACCGACACCAGGGTGTCCATGTTGGCCTGGCCGGCCCGCGCCCTCAAGAATGCGATGCGGTGGAACTGCCTTCCCCACACGAACACCAAGAAGGTGGCGAGAACCCACTGGAGCGCCAGCCAGAGCGGCTCTCGGGGCGCCGTCATGGAGACAATCATCAGGGGCGCCGCGCAGGCCCCCGCCGCCAGGAATGTCCGCCGCTGCCGACGGGTCTCCTCGCCGAAGAGCCGTTCAGGGGCCGGTAGGTCGTCGGAAGGCAGGGCGCCCATCTCGTATCCGATCCCCCTGACCGCCTCGAAAAGTGAATCAACATCCGTACCGGGCAGGTAGGAAACTTTGACCTTGGCGCCCATGAGATTCACCTCGGCGTCGGAGACTTCCTCCCGTTCCAATAGCGCCCGCTCCACCCGCCCGGCGCACGAACCGCAGGTCATGCCCTCCACTGCGAAGACATCTGTTTCCAAGGCCGTCAAACTCTGGGTCATGGTGGGAGCAGGTTTCAGATTGCGGGCTGTCTACGAGCCCCGGCGGCGACGAAGCTTACCGAAAATGCCCCGCGACGCCGGTTGGGAAGAGCCCCCCGGAAGGGTCTTCATTTCATAACCGATCCCACCAACGGCTTCGAAAAGTGACTCGACATCCGCTCCGAGAGCGTGAGTCACCCGCACCCGTGCACCGGCCAGATCGACCTTTGCCTCGGAGACTTCCTCCCGCTCCAACAGCGCTCCCTCCACTCGCCCGGCGCATGAACCACAGGTCATGCCCTCCACTGCAAAAGTATCCGTCCGCGAAGCCATAAACCTGTCCCCCATTATAGGAGCGCATACTCCGCCGGGCGACCAACTTCAGACACCCGGGCAGGCGCCCAGGACAACGGCGGCGATTGGCAGGCGTTCCGGCGCGGAGTGACTTATCCCGTGGTGGAGGGCAAACCGCTGAAGATACAGTTCGCGCAGGTGCATTGGCCGGGAACTTATGGCGAGACCAAGTTGCTTTACTACGTGTTCGACCATAGCGGTTCCTATGTGCCCGACAAACATCAACGACTGCAATCGGCGGTGTTTCCGGCGGGGCAGCAGTACTTCGACCTAGAAATCCCGACTCAGGTCACGACCAGCGAGACGGATCACAAGGTGGATGTGTGGCTGATGAGCAACGGCGATACCTACCTCACCGGCGTCAACGAAGTGCCGTTTCGTTTTTGGTAAAGGACGGGGATGATGTCGTTGAACGGCCGACGGTGGTGAGCATCTCCGGCGGCTTTGACGTTGTGGAGGGGAGCGCTTTCACGCTCTCACCCTGCCCACCACCGGCGACAATGTCGACGAACCCAACGGATCGGTAACGGCAACCCTGGCATCGGGCGCCGGGTACACCATCGGAGCCCAGAACACCCGCACCGCCACCATCACCGACGACGACGAACCGTCGGGTGATCCGTTGGTTAAGTACGCCGCTTTGATCACTCGCATTCAGACGGACATGCAAGATCCGAACTATGGGGGTGAGGACCACGATCTGAAGCGGGTGCTGAAGACCCTGGGCGTTGCGGGATACTCCGACTACAACGGCAACACGGTCGGAGTGCAGGAGGCGACCAACCGCCGAACTCTGCCACGCGACAATCCGCATTGGGAAGGGATTGCCGAGGCTCTCCAGTACAAATTGGACTACGACGCCGGGACAGTTCAACCCCCGCCACCCCCACCACCGGTAACGCCTGAGATCACCATCCCCGGCGGTTCAGGTATAACCGAGGGCGGTTCTGCCAGTTTCACCATTTCGGCCAACCCGGCGCCCGCCGGCTCGATCACGGTCAACATCGGCGTGAGCGAAAGCGGCAGCTTCGGGGCCTCCAGTCATACCTGCCAACCCGGCAAGACCGGCAGTAATCACAGCCTGACGGACACGCCCCTGACCATTACCGAGTCCAACGGGGTTCGGACCCTGCGCATCCCCGAGAACGGCAAATACGTGTGCCTCGACCTGCCCAACCCGGGGGGCGCCGGCCGGGCTGCCTGGAAAGACGACGTGTTCGTCCACAGCGGGGCAACCATGCTCAAGGGTGGAGTGGAACGGTGACAAGATCAGCTTCCTGTATGTGCGGTTCCTGGACGACAATGGGCACACGGGCGACCGCACCTCGACGGCCAAGACCATCGCCGGTGGGAGCAAGCAGTGGCAGGTAGTGATCGTGGATGACGAAACCGGCGTGATCCCACCACCGCCTCCGCCGCCTCCTCCTCCTGCAACACCGGTGATCACCATCTCGGGCGGCAGCGGCATCACCGAAGGTGATTCGGCCACATTCACCATCAGTGCCAGCCCGGCGCCTGCCAGTCCGATCACGGTAAATGTGGGCGTGTCGGAAAGCGGCAGCTTCGGCGCCAACGGCCCGACCACAGTAACCGTCAGCGGCGCGTCCACCACCTACACAGTCACCACCAGCAACGACAACGTGGACGAACCCAACGGAACAGTCACCGCCACCGTCCAAACCGGCAACGGCTACACGGTAGGCACGTCTTCGTCGGCGTCGGTCACCGTAGCCGACAACGACGACCCGCCGGTGGATCCGCCGGTCACGGACAAGCCGACCAAGGCGCAGATAATCGCGCAAGCCACGGCGTTGCGCGACAAATACCAAGGTCTGCAGCACAACTCGCTCACCCACCGGGGCCTGTACCTGAAAACGGTTGAAGTGGTGAAAGCGCTCAACGGACAGTCAAGCCGGCTGGACACCGCATGGTATGCGCCGGGCTTCATCCGAGACGCCATCAACACCGCCAACCAACTCGGCGACACCCAAGCAGCGAAAACCCTTGCGCAGGCCCGGGACCACCTCGGCATCAGAGTCCTGAGATAAACGACCGCCGGCGGGGGACCGGCAGACCGGGTCTGAACCTCCAACAACTCCCGAATCGACCGTAGGGCGTTGCTCCTATCATCGGCTACCGGGCTCCAACCGGAGAGTCGTTGACAGTGCTGAGCGCGGAATCCGTTAAATTTGGAGCAGGTTCCATGCTTTATCTCGACCACGCCGCCACCACCCCGATGCGCCCCCAGGTATGGGAGGCAATGTCATCGCCGGCCAATGACGGCCTAGGCAACCCGACCGGGTTTCACCGCTCGGCCCGGGCGGCCAAGAATGCCCTGGAAGACGCCCGGGAGCGGGTAGCCGCGGTGTTGGGTTGCCGTCCCCTGGAAGTGGTGTTCACAGGCGGCGGAACCGAGTCGGACAATCTGGCGGTCAAAGGCGCCGCCTTGTCGGGAGGAAAACGCGGCGGGGTGGTCACCTCCGCAGTGGAGCATGAGGCCGTGTTGAACGCTGCACGGTTTCTCCAACAATGGGGATGTGAGCTGACCATGGTGGGCGTGGATCGGGAGGGTCTGGTCAACCCCGACGAGGTGGCTGCCGCGGTTGGTTCGGAGACCGCGGTGGTCTCGGTGATGGCGGTGAATAACGAAACCGGGGCCCGCCAGCCGGTGAGGAAGATTGCCGATGCGGTTCGGGACAAGGCCGGCCCGGATCCGGTCATCCACAGCGATGCTGTGCAAGCCTTCATCTCCGAAGAGGTACGAGTGGATGATCTGGGCGTGGACCTTCTGTCGCTGGCCGGGCATAAATTCGGCGGACCCACCGGTGTCGGGGTGCTCTATGTGCGGGAAGGACTGAAGCTGGAGCCGGTGGCCCATGGTGGAGGACAGGAATTGGGTCGTCGGTCGGGAACCCATCACGTTTTGGGAGCCGTGGGCATGGCCAGGGCCATGGAGTTGGCCGCCGTCGACCGAGACCGCCTCCGTCAGGATGTCGGCGAAGCCCGCCGCCGTTTCGAGACGGCCCTCCGGGAGAAGATTTCCGACCTGGTGATCACTTCCCAGGACTGCCGAACGGTCCATCACTCTCATCTGCGCTTTCCGGGCGTTTCCAACCAGACTCTGCTGGTGCGCCTCGACCGGCTGGGATTGGCGGCGTCGGCCGGATCTTCCTGCCAGTCGGGAGCGGCCCGGGTGTCCCACGTGCTGTCCGCGATGGGCGTCACCGACCGCCACGCCCGCGCCGGCGTGCGTTTCTCCTTTGGTTGGACCACCCGCCCATCCGATGGCCACCGGGCCGCCGAACTGGTGATCCGAGCTCTGGAGGGTCTTCGATGAGGGTGCTGTCCGCCATGAGCGGCGGAGTGGATTCCTCGGTGGCGGCCGCGCTGATGCATGAGGAGGGCCACGAGGTGACCGGGGTCACCCTCAAATTGTGGGAAGGCCCCGACGGCGAGGCCCCCACCCACGGTTGCTGCACCGTCTCCGATTCCGAGGATGCCCGGCGGGTGGCCGCTCTTTTGAACATCCCGTATTACGTCTTCGACTACACCGACGACTTCGCCGAGGCGGTGATCGATCCGTTCGTGAACAGCTACCTGAGCGGCCGCACTCCCAACCCCTGCGTGGAATGCAACCGTTCCATCAAATTCTCGATATTGCTGGAGGAGGCGGAGCGGCTGCAATGCGATGTCCTGGTCACCGGTCATTACGCCCGGGTGAGCCGAGCGGGGGGTGAATGGAAGCTGCGGAGAGGAGTGGACCTGCAAAAGGATCAGTCCTACGTGCTGCACATGCTGGGCCAGCAGGAACTGTCTCGCACCAGGTTTCCGGTGGGTGAGCTCACCAAGGCGCAAACCCGACGGATCGCCGCCGAACTCGGTTTTCGCAATGCCCAAAAGCGTGACAGCTATGAGATCTGCTTCGTGCGGGGCGACTACCGGAATTTCATCGCCCAGAACGCGCCGGAAGCCCGGCGACCGGGCCGGATCGTGGACAGTTCCGACAACACCCTGGGAGAACACCAGGGGGTGATCAACTTCACGGTAGGTCAGCGGAGGGGACTGGGGGTGGCGGTGGGCGAACCCCGTTATGTGGTGGAACTCGATCATCACACATCGACGGTGGTGATCGGTTCAGCCCGGGAACTGCAAGCAAGCAGCCTTGCGGTGGAAGGGGTGTCGTGGGTGGCCGGCTCTCCCCCATCGGACCCCGAAGGCGAGATACTGGTGCAGATCAGAGCGCACGGCGACCCGTTGCCCGCCAGGCTCAGTCCGTCCGGGGAAAGCAACGGTGGGGTGCTGGCGACTTTTGCCGATCCGCAGAGCGGCGCCGCGCCGGGACAG
Source organism: Acidimicrobiia bacterium (assembly GCA_965220995.1). GTDB lineage: Bacteria > Actinomycetota > Acidimicrobiia > Spongiisociales > ZC4RG35 > Bin76. Next base: position 770,287 of record CBDCRL010000004.1, read on the forward strand.
GCGGCGGTGTTCTACCGGGCAGACGAGGTGCTGGGCGGGGGTACCATCGCCCGACTGGTGCGATGACCGGGGCGTCCGGGCGCATCGAAGCATTGCGGGCGGAGATTCGCCGCCACGACCATCACTACTACGTGCTGGACAACCCCGTGATCCCCGACGCCGAGTATGACCGGCTGTGGCGGGAGTTGGTGGCGCTCGAAAAGGAGCACCCCGATCTGGTGACCTCCGATTCGCCCACCCAGAGAGTGGGGGCCCCGGTATCGGACCTGTTTTCGCCGGTCGAGCATCTGCGGCCCCTGTTTTCCCTGGACAATGCCGTCTCGACGGTGGAGTTGGATGCCTGGGAGCAGCGCCTGGGACGGATGCTGGGACGTTCCCCCGCCGGGTATGTGTGCGAACCCAAGGTGGACGGACTGGCGGTGGTGCTGGTTTATCGGGAAGGTGCACTGTCGGTGGCGGCCACCCGCGGGAACGGCGAGGTTGGGGAAGACATCACCGCCAATCTGCGGACCCTGTCCTCTGTGCCCCTGCGTCTGTTGGGAGATCCGCCCACCCTGTTGGAGGTGCGGGGCGAAGTGTATTTGACCCTCGAAGGGTTCGAAGATTTGAACCGTACCCGCCGCCGGGCCGGTGATCCGCCCTTTGCCAACGCCCGCAACGCCGCGGCGGGATCGGTCCGACAAAAGGACCCGAAGGTGACCGCCTCGCGAGCCTTGGACATCTGGGTCTATCAAGCCGGGGTGATGGAGGGAGGCCCGAATCTTCATCAGCACTCCGAGGTTCTGGAGTATCTCGGTTCGCTGGGGCTGCGGGTCAATCCCAAATCAAGCACCATGGCGGGATTGGATGAGGTAAAGGACTACGTGAACTTGATGCTGGAGGACCATCATGGCCTCCCCTATCAGACCGACGGGGTGGTGATCAAGGTCAACAGTCTGGCTGATCAGGACGAACTGGGGGCCACGGCCCGGGCGCCCCGCTGGGCCGTGGCTTACAAGTTCCCGGCCGAAGAAAAAGTAACCACTCTCTTGGACATCCGGATCAACATCGGACGCACCGGAGCGGCCACTCCTTTCGCGGTGTTGGAACCGGTGTTCGTGGGCGGGGCCAATGTGAGCATGGCCACCTTACACAACCAGGACCAGGTTCGGCTCAAAGACGTGCGCGTGGGGGATCGGGTGGTGGTGCGCCGAGCCGGGGATGTCATCCCCGAAGTGCTCCGTCCGGTGCTCCCCACTGCGGGGGACCGTTCCCCACCCTGGGAAATGCCCGCCCACTGTCCCTTTTGCCGGGCCCCGATCCAACGTCCCGAAGGAGAGGCCGTGGCCCGCTGCACAAGGGGCCTGACCTGCCCCAGTCGACTCCGGGAATGGCTGTTCCACTTTTCCGCTCGGGGCGGGATGGACATCGACGGCATGGGTTACAAGACCATTTTCAAGTTGCTGGAGGACGGAACCATCCGAGGTCCCGCCGATGTCTTTTTCCTGGGTCCCCGGGACTTCGAGAAACGGGAGGGGTGGAAGGAAACCTCCATCCAAAACCTGATGCGCGGGATCGAAGCCGCTCGTCATCGTCCCCTGTGGAGGTTGCTGGTGGCTCTTGGGATCAGACATGTCGGCCCGGGGGGCGCTCGGCTGCTAACCGCCCGCTACCGATCAATGGACCAGCTGGCCGCCGCCGGAGAAGAAGATCTGGCGGCCATCGACGGCATCGGGCAGACTATTGCCGGCTCGGTGAGGAAGTGGCTGGACGATCCCGACAATCAGGAATTGGTGGAAAGGCTCCGTGATGGCGGAGTGTCCCTGGCCGACCCCGAGCCGGAGGAGGGCCTGCGACCCACCCTGGAGGGATTGTCGGTGGTGGTGACCGGTGGTTTGCAGTCGATGAACCGAGAGGAGATCAGGCAGGCGGTGGTGGCGCGGGGCGGACGTTTGGTGTCCTCGGTGTCCGCCAATACCTCGGCACTGGTGGTGGGTGGCTCTCCCGGCGCTTCCAAACTCCGCAAGGCCGAACAACTCGCCACGCCGACGCTAAACGAAGATGAGTTTCTGTCCCTGCTGGAAAACGGGCCGGCCGGTCTGCTGGCGGACCCTTCCGAAACCGACTGACCCCCGGCCACACTGTCGGCGCCGCTTCGCCATTTGCCCGGAACCGCAAGGCCTGAAGCCCTCCACCGCAACTGGGGCCTGAACGGCCTGGCTTTCAACCCACCACCAGGGAGACGGTTTCGCTGACCGGGTATTGGTGGTCCGACCGGGTATCGGGAATCCGCAGGCTTTTTCTCAAGCCTCCCACCTCGAACCACCCCGACCATCGGAAGGTGGTCCGGATCCTGTAGAAGCCACTCTCTTCCCGGCATCTTCGACCCGGCCTCCGGCAGGTCTTGGTTTGGTAGGTATGGCGGGCGACGCCGTCGGGATAGCCGGTGAAACGTGGGAACTCGGACGGCCCGAACACCTGGCGGGGACCATCGTCCCAGTCGAGCCACACCCGGGCCACCCGGACCTCGGCTGTGAGCGAGGCGCCCGTGTACGGGGAGACGGAGGAAAATTCCCAAGGTGGGGGGACCATCAGTGCAGCGAAGGTCTCGATGCCCACCATGCCCCAGGGAACCGCCGGATTGAAGATGACCTGTGGAGACTGGTGAACATAGCTCTTGATCCTGCTCCACACATAACCCTCGATTTCCTCCCGCTCGACTTTCGGCCAGGAACATGGCTGGGCGGTTCCGACCACCGAGTGCCCGCCTCGCCTGCCATCCGGCGACCACCCGTACTCCAGGACCCCGTTTTCATCAATACCCAGCCGCACCCACCTGGTGGGACGAGAACCCAGGTAGAAGCATCCGGTGGCGCCGATCTGCACATGGAGTCTGGTGGGAGGGATGACCGCAGGCCCCCGACTTTCGGTGTGGATGCAGATGGTGACCGCCCGGCGCCGGCCCGTGTCAGGCTCAGCTTCCGACTTCACCGTGCACACCAACTGCGAATGCGTGACAGGGGAAAAAAGAGGCCGAGCCGAAGCGGTGGGAAGATCGGGTGGAAGATCACCCGGCGCCGCAAGCGCCATGCCCAGCGCCGCCCCGGCCGTTGCGACCCAAAGACCCGGTTGCCACCCCACCTACGGGGTATTACCTTCGGACCCGATCGGACCCTGTCCACCCGGGGAGCGCGGCCCCATGGGTGATGGCCGGGTTCGGAGCGGAAGCGGGAGGCTCAACAACAGGTGCAGCAGGGATTGCGAATGTCCACTCCGGATCCGAGGTCGTATCCGGACTCCCGCATTCGCCCACCACCCCGGCCAACACACCTCCGGCCGAATTCGGGGTTGTCAGCCATTTCATCCCTGCTCCACGGTCCCTTCGCCTGGTGGTGAGGGCAAAGCTAGCCACGAACGCTGTTGCGGACCGGCGCCGCCGCCGGTGTAATGTCGCGGCCTTCCGCAAATAGTCGCGCACCCTCGAAAAGAAGATCGGACCAACCATCCGGCTGAACCCCCGGGATCACAAAGTTGTGAAAACCAACACCATCCCGCGAAAACCAGCCAAAATATTTCCCCTTCCGGGCCCTCCCCCGCCTGCCACCACCGAGGAGAGAACGCGGTTCGCCAACGGTCGGCGGAGACCGCATTCACAAGATATGACCCTCTTTGCCTCGCTGCCGGCAAGGCGCAGCCCGAACGACGTCAGAACGAGCCGGGGTGTTCGACTCCTACCAACATGCGTCCGGGCGGTGACAGAAGGCAACCCCAACCAGCCATGAATTTCGCGACCTTAAGCCTTTTTTGCCAATCCCGGAAGTTTGAGCGATGAGATCCCCGCCAACCCCGCCGCCCGGCACAAGGTCAGGTTGTGTTCTGGGAGTCTCCATCCTCGGCGGCCATCTGCGCAGCGAGTTGAATCAAGGTACGGACCCCGAACCCGGTAGCGCCTTCGGCGAGGTAGTGATTGGTCTTGCCCGACCTGGCCGGACCTGCGATGTCCAGGTGCGCCCACCGGCACTCTCCGACGAACTCCTGCAGCATCAGGGCCGCCGTGATTGCGCCGGCCCACCGTCCACCGATGTTCTTCATGTCGGCCACCGGGGAGTCCAGCATCTTCCGGTAATCGGCGGGAAGAGGAAGCGGCCAGACCTGCTCACCGGCTTCCTCCGCCGCTTCGGCCACCATCTGACGGGCCCGGTCGGTTCCGAACAATCCGGCGTAATCTTCCCCGAGCGCCACCACGCAGGCGCCGGTCAGGGTGGCCAGATCGATGATCAGATCAGGGGATCCCTCGACGGCAAGACTGAGGGCGTCGGCCAGCACCAAACGCCCTTCGGCATCGGTGTTCATCACCTCCACAGTCTTGCCGTTGCGAGCGGTGAACACATCCCCCGGACGGGAAGCCCCCCCGCCCGGCATGTTCTCGGCCAAAGCAGCCAACACTTCCACTTCGACGTTCAACCCCAGTTTGTTGATGGCCGCCCCGGCCGCCACCACCGCGGCGGCCCCGGACATGTCGGTTTTCATGGTCTCCATGGCCTTGGCGGGTTTCAGCGACAGTCCCCCCGAGTCGAAAGTGATGCCCTTCCCCACCAGGGACAGTCGGGGACCCTTGCCGGTCCCCAATAGTCTGACCAGCCGGGGCGGACGGTGAGATCCTCGGCCCACCGAGAGCATCCCGCCCATGTTTTCGTCTTCCAATTGCTTCTCGTCCCATATTTCGACGGTCATTCCCGCTTCGGTCGCCATGGCCGCCATCTGTTCGGCCAAATCCGGGGGGCCCTTGTCCAAAGGGGGCAGGTTGACCCAGTCGCGGGCGGACGCCACCGACTCGGCCACCGTCCGGGCCCGACTCATCCGCTGCTGCGAGTCGGAAGGAAGGGGAGAGGCCAGCAGTATCTCCGGCAGGGGATCATCGGACGGTTCGCTTCGATACTCCTGGTATCGGTAACCGGCCAGGAGCGCTCCCTCCGCCGTGGCCTCCAAGGCTCCCGGGCAGGGCAAGTGATGCAAGGTGGTGACCAAACGCTCGGTTCGGGGGGCCGCCCGCACCGAAGTGGCCGAAGCCCGTCGTACCGTCTCCTCGTCGGGTTCCTCTCCCACCCCCACGAACACCACCGACCGATAATCCAGGGCCTCCCCGGTGGGTATCACCGCACGGTCTCCCGGCTTTCCGGAAAACCCCACCGACTCCAAATGCCGCCCCACCCACGAACCCAGCCGGTCCAGGACGTAATCGGCGCCCGGCCCGGGTTCACGGTCGGCCCCCATGGACACCACCAACACCTCCGCCTCTGCATTCTCCACCGAACCTGCGGCGCCCAGTTGTGGAAGTTCGGTCATGGTCTCTCCTTACTTTGTCCGTTGCCCTGATTATTCAACCCACAGAAAGCCTATTGCGGGTACACGAGATTCCGCAACCATCTGCGCACCGGACGCCACAGCACAGCAGCGGCCGCGGTTATAACCACCGTTGCCACAAAGGCCGCTCGAGGACCCACCACCCCTGTCACGAAAGACACCGCCGGTGGCCCCACTACCTGGGCGATCCGAACGCCCGCCACCCAACTGAGCACCACCACCCCCCGGTAGGCGGGAGAGCAGGAGGCGATGGCATCCCGTTGCGCCAGAGTGATCACCAAGCCGAAACCCGCCCCCGCCAACCCCAGTCCCACCGAGATCATCGCCGGGAACCGCGCTATCAGAACCCCGAACAGCCCGATCGACATCAGCCAGATGCCCAGGCTCAATACCCGTCCCGAGATGCGCCCCGAGATCACCCGCACAACTCCCAGAGCAGTGATAATGGCTCCCGTTTGGAAGGCCGACACCACCAGGCCCCGCCCGGCGGCGCCGGTGTCGAACACCTCATCCAACAGGAGCGGGACCCCGGTCAGAGTGGCGCCCTGGTACACGATCACCCCCATGGCGGTCAGAGCGATCAGCCCCAAGAAATCCACTCCGGTCTGTCGGCGGCGCATGTCCCGGCGGGCCGCCTGGGCATGTCGGAGAGGCGAGGCAACCGATCCCTTGGGCCGGCCGACCTTCATACGGAGCCCCCACAACCAAATCGGCGCCCCGGCCAGGTACAGCAGGAAGGGTCGAAAGGTCCCGCCCGCCGCCACCAACCCGGCGATGATCGGCATCACCATCTGGGTCAGATACATGAGCGCCAGGTTGGCGCCCAAAGCCCGAAGGCGCGCCCGGTCATCATCGTAAAGCTCGCCGATCAGGGTTATGGCCACCCCGACGATGCCCGAAGAACCCACTCCCTGCAGCATGCGAAGGCCGAGCAGCATGGGGAATGAGTCAGCGAAGAACCCCGCCCCGCCGAACACGGCAAAGATCATCAGACACACCAGGATCACCCGTCTTCCCCCGAAGCGGTCCGCCAGGTAACCGACGAAAATGGCCAGAACCACCCCGGGAAAGGCCACCGCCCCCTGCAGCCAGCCGATTACCGACACCGAGACTCCCAACTCCCTGGCCAGGTCGGGGAGGATGGGAGAAATCATGGCCAGGTGAGTTATTCCCAGGCAACTGATCGACATCAGGAGCGCCAGTTGCTCCCTTCCCGGTCGAGCATTCATGTCAAGGGAGTTCGGACGAAACGCATGCGCCTTTCGCTCAAAATGTTGGCGGCCACACCGCCAGTGATCAGAATCAGGCCGATCACCAGGGGCGCGGTGAACATTTCCCCCGCCAGCCACCATGAGGAAACAAGCGCCACCACCGGGGTGGCCATCAAGGTGAGATTCACCGAGATGGCGGGAAGGCTTCGGAAAACTTCCAGTTGCGCCCACACCACCAGCGGTCCGGCAATCGTCATCTCATAGGCGACTATTGATCCCGTCAGCCAGTTCCACCGGATGTCGGGCAGCCCGTCGATGAGCAGAGCGGCCGCCAGAGCCGGAATCCCACCGGCCAGCATCTGCCACGGGGTGGACGCCAGCGCGTTGGATGCCCAGCGGTGACCCCTCATGTATACGGATGTCCAGGCCGCCGACAGTGCGGCGCCCATCAGCATCAGATACCCCCAGACCACCGAAGGCTCCGCCGGGTTGAGGGCCCAGGGTTCCACCACCACCGCCATTCCCGACATTCCCACCACCAGGCCGATGGTCTGCATCCCCGACATTCGCTCTCCCAGGAAAACCCAGGCGATGGGAACGGCCCACAGAGTACCGGTCCACACCAGGATGCCCGACCGCCCGGGAGGCAGGATCTGGAGAGCGAAGAAGACGAACACAAAGATCGCCAGCAGCCGAAACACCCCCAGAATGGCCGCCGCCCTCATATCCCGGCGGGGCAGTCGAGGTAGTTGGCCGGCCACGGCATTCATGCCGAAACCCACCAGGGCGCCTCCCCAGAGACGAAAAGTCATCAGCCACAGGGGGGAAATCAACTCCACTCCCCTGTCCAGTATCGGCCAATTGAAGCCCAACCCCAGCACCACCCCACCCAGCAGGAAATAGTGAACCAGACGAGGCCCCGATGACGAAGAAAGACGTTCGGTCAAGGGCTGGCTCTCATCGGGCCTAAGATATACCCCGTCTCCCAATGCGTAACAACTGCGCTGACCCGCAAGGGTCGGTGCAGGCTGCCGGGACCCATGATGACGCTCGGTAGCATCGGTTTCAAGTGACCCGGAAAGCCAGGGATTGAGAGCCGTAACCACCACCGCGCCGGGATTGATCAAGTTCTCCGACATCACCCGTCATCCAACCTCCATCGGGGCGCTGGTGCAGCTTGGGCGAGCCGGGATCTGCGGAACCGATCTGAAGATCCTGGACGGTTCCATTCCCATCCGCTACCCCAGAGTGCTGGGACACGAACTGGTGGGCACAGTGGTCGAAGCCGCTTCCGACGGCGCCATCCCGCCGGGGACGAGGGTGATGGTCAATCCGGGTACTTGTTGCGGGGAGTGTTACCTATGTGATAAGGGCCGCCCTCACCTGTGTCCCCGGGGAGGTTTGCGGGGAAGAGATCTGGACGGCGTGTTCGCCGAGTCAACCGAGGCTCCCGAACACCTCTTGCATCCCATTGGAGAGCAAATCGGCTGGGACGAGGCGGGATTGCTGCAGGTCTTGGGCACGGTGATTCATGCCCAGGGGACGGTGGAAGGGTCCGCCGAAACCGTGGTGGTTATAGGCCTGGGTGTGTCCGGCATCCTGCATGTGCAGCTTGCATCGGAACGGGGAGCCGGTTGTGTAATCGGAGTCACCCGTTCGCGATGGAAGCGGGAGTTGGCCCACCGGCTGGGCGCCGACCATGTCGCCACCCCCGAGGATGCCCAGGCGGTGGTGGCCCGGGCCACCGACGGTCGAGGGGCCGATCTGGTGATAGAGGCGGTGGGCGCCGAGGCCACCGTGGCCCAGGCCATCGAGCTTTGCCAGCCGGGCGGCGATGTGATCATCTACGGAACCGTGAGTGGCGACGCCAAGACCATCCCCTACTACCAACTCTATTTCAAAGAGATCACGTTGCACAATCCCCGAGCCGCCTTGCCTGAAGACTATGACGCGGCCATTCAGTCGGCTGCGGCGGGTCGGGTGGATCTCGCCCCCCTGGTCACCGCCCGCTACCCCCTCCAAGACGCCGACTCCGCTTTTGAGGCGGCCCGAAGCGGCCAACACCTCAAGGTTCTGCTGACTCCCTGAACGCCCTCTTATCCGGGGGGCGCGACCAGCCGATGGGTATGATTTCTTCAGCAGTCGAGCAAGGAAGAACTGGCATGCGGGAAGCTTTCGGGGTGTTGAGCACCGATTGGAAAGAAGGCATCAACTGGGATGCGGTCCGCAAGTGGCGCCTTCAGCGCGCCCACAAGGCCATGAAGCGCTACGGCCTGGGCGCCCTGCTGCTGTTTTATGACGAGAACATGCGCTATGTCTCATCCACCCTGACTCCCGGATGGAATCGGCTGAAGCCCGGCCTTCGCTACGTGGTGCTGATCGAGGACCAGCCTCCGATTGTCTATGAGCAGGGCGATCTGGGATTTCACCTGGAAGTTCACAATCCCTGGATCCCCAAGGAGAACATCCGCTACTCCTACGCCTGGATCAAGGGAGCGGTGGGACCCGCTTCCACCCAACAAGTGGAGAAGTTCACCAAGGCCCTCGTCAATGACCTGGAGGCCGCCGGGGTGAAGGACAAGCCCCTGGGGGTGGACTTCATCGACATCAACCTGATCGGGGCATTCAGCCGGCTGGGCATCGAGTGGACCGACGGCATGACCCCCATGATGGAAGCGCGGGCCATCAAGAGTCCCGATGAGGTCAAGGCGTTTTCCATGGTGGGATCGATTTGTGACTACGTCCACTACAAGATCACCAACTTCATCAAACCCGGAATGACCGAAAACCAGGTGGCGGCGTTCGGGTTCGAAAAGCTCTATTCCATTCCCGGCATGGAGGACGTGGAGGACGTGATCGTCTCGTCCGGACCCAATGCCTGGCCCAATTGGCGCAACTTCTCCGATCGGATGATTCGCCCCGGGGAGTTGGTGATCGTCGACCTGGCGGCGCTGACCTGGAACGGGTTCAAAAGTTGTGTGTACCGAACCTATTGCGTGGGCGGCAAGCCGACCTCCGAGATGCAGGAGGTGTATGACGAGGCCCACACCTGGCTGTGGGATTCCATCGAAGCCACCCGGCCCGGCGTCACCACCGCCGATGTCGCCTCCAAGTGGCCGAGCGCCCAGGAGATCTGGGGCTACCAGGAAGAAGACCAGGCGGCGGCCAACCTGTGGGGTCATGGCCTGGGCCTGGCCCAATACGACCCGCCGGTGATTTCTCGCATCTGGTCCTTGGATCATCCGGTGGAGATCCAACCCGGCATGACGTTTGCCCTGGAGACCCAGCACGGCAAGTTGCACAAGTTCGGGGTGCGTCTGGAAGAAATGCTGTATGTCACCGAGACCGGCATTGAAATGGTGTCCACGTACAAGTCTCACGAAATAATCGCCGTGGACTGACATGCCGACCTCGGCCCGCCTGGTCTCCCTCGACGAGGCGGATGCCCATAACCCTGCGCTGGTGGGAGCGAAAGCCCACCGATTGGCGCAGGCCCGCGCCCGGGGGTTGCCGGTGGTCGGTGGATTGGTGGTGACCGCCGGTGTTTCAGAGCCGGTGATCGGGGTTGCGGAAGGGGTATTGTGTTCCACCGGCAACTCGGGGGCGGCCCGGTCGGCGGTGTTCAACCGTCCACCACCACCGTTGCTCGATGACCTGGAAGCCCGGGTACGTGAACTCGGTGACGCTCTGGTGGTGCGTTCCTCGAGCCGCGCCGAGGCCGCGGGAGTATGGGCCGGCGCCTTTTCGTCCTATGTGGGTCTGAGACCCGGGGAAGTCGTCCACGGTGTGATCGGATGCTGGGCATCGGTGTTCAACCCCAACACGCTGCTCAGGGGCGAGATGCTGGCAGTTGCGCCTCACCAAGTGGGCATGGCGGTGCTCATCCAACCCGAGATCAGGCCCCGCTTCGGTGGGGTGGCCACCGTCGAAGAAGACGGATCGGTGACGGTGGGCGCCGCGGTGGGCCACCACGGGCCGCTGGCCGCCGGCCGTGAGGCGGGATACACCGTCCGTGTTTCGCCCGAAGGTGAGATTCCCGGAGACCCCGCTCCTCTGAGTTCGCGGCTGGTGGCCCGCATCGCCACTCTCAGCAGGGCCACCAACCACCGACTTGACTGCCGCCACCTCGAATGGATGCAGGACGAGCACGGAGAACTGTTCCTTGTCCAGGCTCAGCCCCGGGCCGAACGGCGTCCTGAAAACATCAAAGCCCACACGCCCGATCCGGATCTCTACCAGGAAAGATGGATGAACGCTGCGGTTCGGATGATGGTGCGATATCCGGGTCCGGTGGGAGAGCGACTGGTGTGGCCGTGGGCCATCGGCTCCGAAGAACTTACGATCGGCCCCAAAGCCCGAGACCACCGGCCGGCGGGGGAGTTGGCGCGAAAGGTTCACCGGGACGCCGAACGGCTGATGTCACTTCGTTGGCGCCATACCGAGCCGGCCCTCGTCACCGAAGCCTGGACGGCCTTCCGGCAAGGCGACGCGGCTCCGATAGCCGAGGTTATCTCCCGACACCCGTCGGTTGACCTGTCCCTGGCGGCCGCTCAACTGCGCAATCTCGGGACACTGGAAGGAAAGCTGGCGGAGGCGGGGGTGATTCCCCATCGCGGGTGGTTTTGGTACCAGGACCCCGACACTCTGGATCAACTGCGTCCCGGTGAATCGGGTCCCATGCGTCGAGTCGGCGCCACCGGCTGGGATGGCTGGATGTACCGGGTAATCGGCGCGGTGGGTCACAGCCTGCCCGGTGTTCCGGCCGCGGGAGGATGGGGCGTGGGCCGACTCAGATTGATCCGCGACGCCTCCGACGCCGCTTTGTTCCGCCCCAGGGAAGTGATCGCCACTCCCCTGCCGGTGGGCAACATTGCCCCGCTCCTTTGGAACGCCGCCGGCCTGATCACCTTGGGGGGAAACCCGGGAGCCCATCTGTTCGAGGTGGCCGAGTGGCTGGCTGTTCCAGCGTTGTGCGGCGTGGACATCGGCCAATGGATCGATGAGGAAGGAGTGCAAAGGGAGGAGGTGATTGTGGCGTTGGACGGTGACCGGGGCCAGGTATATCGCCACCCTCACCGGCGACCATGATGTCCTGGTGGATATCTTTTGCCGGGACGTTCCCCACCTCAGCCGGTTGGTACACGAGGACATCCAGTCCATAGAAGGGATATCGTCCATCACCTCCTATCTGGTGACCGACATAAAATACGACTCCAGCCTGCGAGGATTGGCCGGTAAATGGCTTTCGTCGTGACGCCTTGTCCGAGATGAACCCTTGCCGGAGCGCGCCTGCCTCCGGCCCAAAGCGTCAGTTGAGCACCACCCCGGGGATCAACGATTGGCCTTGGCGATGTTGGAATCGGTAACAGGCCAGGCTACACCGATGATCTATTAGTGATTGTTTTCACAGATTCAGCATGTTCTGCATGGTTTTGTCACTGGGCTTTTCCATGCTGAATAGGTATGAGACCGGCTCCCACCAAGTCGCCTTCGATCAACCGGGCCCGATTGTTGGCGCCCACCCTGCCCGCCAACCGGGCGTCTGTGGAGGAGTTGCATGAACGTGTGCGGTCCACTATCCGGGTCGAGAATCAGGCGGCGGCGATCCGCGCCGAAGCCTTGGCCGAACTGCGCCGTCGCAAAGGCGGTGAACAGGCCGAAACCGTGCTGCAGAAAGGCGGGTTGCTTTCCCGGCGGCGGGCGCGATCGGAGGTGGAAACCGCCCGGGAACTCTCTGAACTGCCGAAGACCTCCGAAGGACTGCGCAAGGGTGAGATCCCCTACGACAACGCCCGCATCATCGCCCGGGCCAATCAACGGGGGGACATAGACGAACGGGAACTGGTGGTCCACGCCCGGACACAGTCGCCGGACAAGTTCGCCATTACGGTGCGCCAACACGAACAGCAGCGCTCCGAAGACGACGGCATGTCCAGGTTGGAACATCAACGTTCCCGCCGGTTTGCGAGAGTTACAACCGACCGGGATGACGGAATGACCATCCTGTATGGAAGGTTCGATCCGATCACCGGGGCAGGAATCGAAGCAATGTTGTCACGCAGAGTGGAACAACTGTGGCGGGATGAAGACCCCCGGAACCGCCGCACCCCCGGTCAGCGGATGGCCGATGCCTTGGAGGACCTCGTCACCCAACCGGGGGGAGAAGACCGAGGGGGCTCTCGGGGTGCTCGATTGTTGCTGATTGCTCAGTATGACACGGTTCACAAGAGCATCGGCGGGACTCGCCTGGCCGACGGAACCCCGGTTCCCGCCGGGGAGGTTCGCCGATTGGCGTGTGATGCCGAAGTGCTGCCCGCCATTTTCGATGGCGCTTCCCAACCCCTGGACGTGGGACGATCCCGACGAGTGGCCACTCCGGCTCAACGGGTCGCCTTGGTGGCCCGCGACGGAGGATGTGTCGGCTGCGGCGCTTCGGCCAATTGGTGCCAGGCCCATCACATTACGCACTGGATGGATGGAGGCCCCACCGACCTCGACAATCTCTGTTTGTTGTGCAGCCGATGTCATCATCGAGTCCACGACAATGGATGGCAGGTCGAACGTTCCACAGCGGGGAGGTTTTCGCTGCGGCCGCCGCCTAACCGGCGGGCAAGGCCATCCCCACCCTACCGCCGATATCAGCGGCGCCGCAGAAGGCGTCATCCCGCCAAGCAGAGAAAATGAGGCTTGGGTCCCTCAGGCCGACCGGGCTTGGGCGGCCAGAAGCTTGCGGTTGAGTTTTCCGGTGGAGGTCTTGGGCAGGCGGTCCACGTATTCCACGATCCGCGGGTACTTGTAGGCAGCCAGTTGGGTTTTGACCTGGGCCTGAAGTTCGGCGGTGAGATCCTCGCCTCCCTGGTAGCCATCGGCCGGCACCACCATTGCCTTGACCACATTGCCCCGAATCTTGTCCGGAGCCGGGATGACGGCCACCTCGGCAACCGCCGGATGTCGCACCAGCGATTCTTCCACCTCGGCCGGCCCGATCCGGTAACCGGCGCTGGCGATCATGTCGTCTTCACGTCCCAGAAACCGAATGAAGCCGTCGGTATCTGCGACGGCCTGGTCGCCGGTCATAATCCAACCGTTGCGACGCATGGCCCGGGTGGCGGTGGGGTTACCCCAATACTCAAGCATCTGGGTGGGGTCTCCGGGCCGCACGGCAATTTCCCCGATTTGCCCCGGACTGGTTTTCCTGCCCCGTTCATCCAAGAGGGCCACCTGCCGGCCCGGATACGGCAATCCCATCCATCCGGGTCGACCCGGCCACAAGGCCTGACACCCGCCCACCAGATGATTCACCTCCGTAAGCCCGTAGAACTCGTTGATGACCGCTCCCAGGTCGTTTTCGCTCCATCGGTGCAGTTCGTCGGCCACCGACTCCCCGCCGCTTGCTATTACCCGCAGATCGAGATCGAATCGAAGGACGGGATCGGGAACCTGGGCCATCACTTTCAGAGCGGTCGGAGTCAGGAAGGCATGAGTCACGCCGTTGCGCCCCATCACCTCGAAAGCCCGCTCCGCCGAGAAGCGCTGCTCGTCGGCCACCACCGGGCGGCCGAACACCAGAGCCGGAAGCAATATGTCCAGAAGGCCCCCCACCCAGGCCCAATCCGAGGGCGTGTAGAACACCGTGGACTCGTCGAATTCCACGTCGAAGAACAGCTTGAATGTCAAGAGATATCCCTCGATGATCCGGTGGGCATGGAGTGCCCCCTTGGGATGACCGGTGCTACCCGAGGTGTAAAGCAGCAAGGCCGGATCCATGGACGATGTGTCCACGGGCTCGAATTCGGCCGGATAGCCTGCCGCTTCGGCCAGCGACCTTTCCCCCTCTCCGGCCCTCCCCGAGATCACGACCTCTCTGAGAGCCGGGAGGTCTCTACGGACCGCCCTGATGGGTCCGGCGTGGGGTTCCGCCACCACGATCACACCGGTTGCCGAGTCCGACAGGATGTGGCGATAGGAGTCGGGACCGTAAAGAATGGACATGGGAAGGGCAGTTGCGCCCACCGCATAGACAGCCAGGTGGAGAGCGGCCAATTCGGCTCCCTGCGGCATCACCAGCGACACCCGGTCCCGGGGGCCGACTCCCAAGGCCACCAGGAAATTTGCATAACGTTTGGCCAGTCTGATCAGACGCCAGTATGACCAGGTGTCCCGGCGTCCGTCGGCATGTTCGACGTATAGGGCAACCCGACCTCGGTCGGAACTCCATCGGTCCATGATCTCGGTGGCGATGTTCATGCGTTCGGGGATGTCCCACTCAAAGCCCTCCACCAAGGCCTGGTAACTGCCAAAACCAAGCAAATCCGTATCCGCAATGCGCATCAGCCGGATTCTAAAGGAACGACCAACTGGTCCCACCGACCCGTCATATCGCGAAATGCGTCCCTAAGTCGCGAAAAGCTTGCCGGTCTTCTCCCCCAATGGGCCCTCCCCCAGCCACCACCACCAAGAGGGAACGCGCCGGGGTAATCCCTCGGCAAGGGCATTCCCGTAAGAAATATGATCTCTATTGCAGGTTGAGCCTGCACGGCCCGACCGACGTCGTAACGGACCGGGAGATGTTCGACTCCTGACAATATGGGACTGCGCGGTGACAGATTCAACCCCCCGGAACCCCTTTTTTTCGCGCTTTTCCGATTGGCCAATGAGCGGCTCTCCCCAAACTGTGGATTCTGGAGTTCTATCTCAAGATCACGCTTCGGCGCGGGAGACACAGCGAAACCCGATATGGCTGGTGGATGTGTCCACCGTCTGAGGCTGTCGGGCCGCCGGACGGTACCGGAAGCAGTACTGGATGGTGCAAAGGTGCGATCCGCCTTTGATCACCTTGGTGACTGGGCCAACAGGGCCCGGCTCCTGAGGAGGACAGCAGGGCGCCGTGGGGGTTCCCCGCCTTGGCGCTTGGTACCGGTCGGCGGTCCACTCCCACACATTGCCGGCCATGTCGTACAACCCATACCCGTTGGGAGGAAAGGCGCCCACCGGACTGGTGCGGATCCATCCGTCCAATCGGGTGTTCTCGTAGGGAAACCGGCCTTGCCAGGTATTGGCCAGGGGCGCCATCTCCTGAGGGTCTTGACCACCCCAGGTGAACTCGGCGCTGCACAGTCCTCCCCGGGCGGCGAACTCCCATTCGGCTTCGCTGGGCAGGGTCATCCCGGCCCATTCGGCGTAGGCCACTGCATCGGGGTAGGCGACATGAACCACCGGATGATTCTCAAGCCCATCCAGGGATGACCCCGGCCCATGGGGACTGCGCCAGTGGGCGCCGGGAGTCCACACCCACCAGGTCCAGAATGCCCCCAGGTTCACCGGACCCGGTGTCATCTGAAAAACCAACGATCCCGCCTCAGTTTGCTCCGGTGTGGCGTTTGAAATCAAAGCGTCCTCCGGAGGATGTTCGGCAAGGGTTACATAACCGGTGGCCTCAACAAACCGGCGAAACTGATGGTTGGTGACAGGATAAACGTCTATCCGAAAGGGCTCCACTGCTACAGATCGCACGGGGCCTTCCTCGGGATAATGGTGATCCGATCCCATCGGGAACTCACCTCCCCGAAGCCACACTTGCTGATGCCCCGCCGGAGTTATCATCCCCCAGGCACATTACCGTCGGCAGGTCAAACCCGGCGGTGCCCCAAACACAGCACAGGAAAGCCACAAGGTCAGACATGAGCAGGATCGGTTTCGTCGGCGTGGGTGTGATGGGCATGCCCATGGCTCTCAACCTGATCAAGGCCGGCCACCGGGTGCGAGCTTTCGACATATCGCCGGATGCCATGGAGGCAGTGCGCCAACACGGCGCCGAGCAAGCGCAATCGCCCAAACACGCAGCCGAGGGGGCCGACTTCGTTATCACCATGCTGCCCACCGGTCAACACGTGGCTGAGGCAGTTTTCGGATCTCAAGGGGTGGCCGAAGCCTTGGCCAGCAATGCGCTGCTGATCGACATGAGCACCGGTCTACCCAGCCAATTCGATGCGCTGGTGGGGCGGCTGGAAACCCAAAATCGACAGGCCATCGACGCTCCGGTGGGCCGAACCTCCAAGGAGGCCGAACAGGGCACATTGCTGATCATGGTCGGTGGAGATACCGAGAGCGTAGACCTGGCCCGCCCCGTCCTAGATTGCCTGGGCGACACCGTAATCCACTGTGGTCCGGCCGGAGCGGGGATTCGCACCAAGCTGGTCAACAACTACCTGTCGATCGTCTCCAATGTGGTGGTGGCCGAAGCGTTGGCCATCGCCGAAGGGGCCGGACTAGACCGAGACACCGTGATCAGGGTTTTGATGGGCACCACCGCCGGGCAGGGACATCTGGGCACCACCTATCCGGTCAAAGTGCTGGCCGACGACCTGGAGCCGGGGTTCATGGTCGATCTGGCCTTGAAAGACCTCGGTCTGGCGCTTAGGATGACTGCCGAGCATGACTCGCCCGATGTGATGGGCTCTGCTGCTCTGCCGGTGTACGAAACCGCCCATCACCAGGGCTTGGGACGGTTGGATTGGACGGTCATCTACGAAATGGTGCGAACCCGAACCAACTGACTGGCCATATTGTGATTTCCGGCCTTATCTCGCGAAAACCGGATTTCTGGATTTAACCTGAGGGCCCACCCCCACCGCCACCTATCCGGGAGATCGAACGCGGTGCGTCAGACGCCGGGAAGTCCCGCGTTGCGAACAGTTTTGACCTCTCCACCCGCAGGAAAACTCTGCGGCGGCCCGATCGACGTCGGAACAGACCGGGAGGTGTTTCGATCCAGGCAGCATGCGTCGCTTCCAGTGACAAAGTCAACACCCTCCCACCGGTTTTTTCGCGACCTTTGCCTCCCGCTCTCCGCCGGACCGACCCGGGCGCCCCGTCGCCCCGCCACCTCCCGGGCAAGCCCAATCTAGAGGGGGCCCACCGTCACATCGATATCAGACCCCAAAGAAGCTGCGCCCGGTTGATTGAAGGGCACATACACCGTGCCCGGATGGAGGGTGGGGTCGATCACCACCCTGGTCGTAACCGACCCGGCGGCAGAGGTAACCGTAACCCGATCGCCCTCCCCCACACCGAGACGGGTCGCGTCCTCGGGGTGAAGATGGGCCGCCGCTCCCGGCGCCAAGGGGCGCAGCGAGGAGCTTTCCCTGGTCATCACCCCATCGTCATACATGGTTCGGGCGTAGTGCAACGCCATCCGGCCCGGTCCCGGCCGGACCGAAGTGATATCCCCGATCACCGGCATATAGCTCAGGTCCCCGCCCACCACGATTCCGTCCCGGTCCTCCCAGTCGAGCCTCTCCCAGGTCACACCCCGGTAAATGTCGGCCAGTTCTTCGATCTCCTCGCTGATCCCCTGAGCAGACACCAGGCCCAGGTCCGCCCCCATACGAGCGGCCAGATCGACCAGGATCGACCAGTCGGGCCGACTCTGACCAGGTCCGGGAGTCAGACGATTTACCTTGAGCACCCGGCTCTCGATGTTGGTCACGGTTCCTTCCACCTCCGCAAACCCCATGGCGGGGAACACCACGTCGGCCAGGCGGGAACTGTCGGTCAGGAACTGATCGATGGCCACCACCAGCCCGGCGTTTTCCAACGCCCGCCCCGCCATGCCGCCGTCGGGCACATCCCGCACGGGATCGGCGCCCATCAGAATCAAGGCTTCGATTTCCCCCGATTGAAGCGCCTCAAGAATCCCCCCGCAGTCCCTTCCGGAGACCGTCGGGATCTCTCCCCAGCCGGTGGTCAGCATCTGGGCGGCCAACGAACCCCGCTTGGCTCTTCCGGGTAAAAGGGCGGGGCTGAGCCCCATATCCAGGGCGCCGAACACGTTGCCCCGGCGAGCCAAGGGCAGGATGGTGGCGTCCGGGAGCGTGCGAACGTACGCGGCCACCGCCTCGGCCAGTTCGGGGCTCTCCCCATACCCGGTTCTTCCCAACAGGGCCACCACCGGACCCTTGGACAGAATCTGCGGCGCCTCGGCCATCCGGCCGGTACCGGCCATCAACTCCGACAGCACCTCCGGGCCGGTTCCGGGCTGATAGGTGATCTTGAGACGGGCGCGATCGTCGAGTCCGGTGCGTCGAGGGTGGACCACCACCAGGTGGGCGCCCAATTCCTGGGCTGCCCGACGCACCCTCAGGTAAAGGGTCGGATGCTCCTCCTTCAGATCCGGCCCCCATACCAGAATCGATCCTGCCCGGTCCAAGTCGGCGATCCGGGCCCGATCGGTCACCCCCGAAAGGAAACGGGGATCAAGCCCGTCATCCATCTGGCAATCGACGTTGTTGGTGCCCACCACGGCTCTGAGAAACTTGGAAAAGGCGTAGGCGTCCTCGTTGGTGGAGCGGGCGCCGCCCAACCCCCCCACCGCCCGGCCCCCCGACCGGTCAATGATCTCGCTCAGGGCCCGGGCGGCGTAGTCCAGCGCCTCGCCCCAGGAAGTTTCCTCCAGTTCGCCTCCCTCCCTTCGGATCAGGGGCGCCGTCAAACGGTTGGGTGAAGCCACATATTCGAACCCGAAACGGCACTTGTCCGACAGCCACCCCTGGTTGGTGGGTTCGGCATCCACTCCCAGGATGCGAAGCAGGCGATTCTGGCTCGACTGCAGATTGATCCGGTCACCGCTGGAACAATGTCCACAGGTGGACTCCACAGCGGTCAGGTCCCAGGGACGGGCCCGGAAACGATAAGGAGTGGCGGTCAGGGCGCCCACCGGACAAATCTGCACCGTGTTGCCGGAAAAATACGAGAGAAACGGCTCATCGGGGAAGGTGTTGACCTGGGTGTGATTGCCCCGGTCCTGGAATTCGATCAGGGGATCACCCGACACCTCCTCGGAAAACCGGGTGCAGCGAGCGCAGAGAATGCAGCGCTCCCGATCGAGCATCACCAGATCAGAGATCGGGATGGGCTTTTCGAAATGGCGCTTTTCCTCCACGAACCGGCTCTCGCCCGGCCCGTAGGCCATGGTCTGATCCTGCAGGGGGCACTCCCCCGCCCGGTCGCATACCGGACAGTCGAGCGGATGGTTGATCAGAAGAAACTCCAACACCCCCTCCTGGGCCTTCTTCACCGTCGGATTCACCGTGTCCACCGTCATGCCGTCCGAAACCGGGGTGGTGCAGGAAGTAACCATCAGCGGCCCCCGGGGAGTTTCGATTTCCACCAGGCACATCCGGCACATCCCCACCGGATTCATCCGCGGATGCCAGCAGAACCGGGGGATGTACACCCCGTTGTCCTGGGCAGCCTTGATGAGAAGTTCCCCCGGGGAGGCGGTGACTTCCCGGCGGTTGATGGTGACGGTGACCGGCTCAGCCAAAGGGACACCCTCCCCCATGGATGTGCGCCATGATCTCGTCCTTGAAGTAGGTGGTGATCGCCAGGATGGGAGAGACGGCCGAAGGTCCCAGAGGACAGATGGTGGTCATCCGAGGCGGCCAGGCCAGCCCGGGAGAGATGTTGTCGGATATGTCCAACAGCATGTCAACATCGACTTCCCGTCCGGCGCCCGCCGCGATCCGGTGGAGCACCCGTTCCAACCACGAGCATCCCTCTCGACAAGGGGTGCACTGCCCGCAGGATTCGTGGGCGAAGAACCGGACCACTCGCTGGGCCGCCTGCAGGGTGCAGGTCGTTTCATCCATCACCACCACCGCCCCCGAACCCAACATCGATCCGGCCTTGGCGGTGTCATCGAGGGTCACCGGCAGATCAAGATGCAGGTCGGGAACGAACCACGGGGCGGACGCTCCGCCGGGGATCCAGCACTTGAGCGCCCGATCCCCCGGAATCCCTCCCGCCACCTCATAAATCAGCTCTCTCCAACTGAGCCCCATCACCAGTTCGTAGTTGCCGGGGCGACGCACATGGCCGGAGATGGAAAACAGTCGAGTGCCCCGGGAACCGTCGGGGCCGATGGAGGAAAACGCCTCGCCGCCGTGCTCCATGATCCAAGGCACATTGGAAAGGGTCTCCACGTTGTTCACGATGGTGGGCTGCATGTACAGACCCTTGGCCGCCGGATAGTAGGGCGGCTTCAAGCGAGGCTCACCCCGCCGTCCCTCCAGGCTGTTGAGCAGGCCCGTCTCCTCGCCGCAGATGTAGGCGCCGGCGCCCAGGTGCACCGTGACATCCAGGTGGTACCCGCTTCCCAACAGGTCGGATCCCAGATATCCGGCCGCGTAAGCCTCATCCACCGCCTGCTGGACCCGCCGGGCGGAGCGGGGATACTCGCCCCGTATATAGATGAAGGCGTGGTGGACCTCACTGGCGTAGGAAGCGATGATCGTCCCCTCCAGCATCTGATGGGGGTCTCGTTCCATCAACTGGCGGTCCTTGAAAGTGCCGGGCTCAGACTCGTCCCCGTTCACCACCAGATACGCAGGTTTGCCCGGGGCCAGGAACCCCCACTTCACACCGCAGGGGAAACCGGCGCCACCCCTGCCTCGCAGGTTGGCGTTGCGCACCTCCTCGGTGACCTCCTGGGAGGACATGGCCAGGGCCTTGCGCAGCGCCCCGTAGCCACCGGTGTCCACATAGCGCCCCAGGGTGTGACTGTCGGCGGGATACCGGCTCATCCGGTGGGTGATGATGCTCACCGGGTCCACTTGCTATCCATCCTGGCCGGTTGGGGCCGAAACCGTTCCCAGGGGATCGAAGGCCGGATAGGGACCCACCGCGCAATCGCGATCGAACGGACCCCAATCGAAACTTCTCCGCCCACCGAACAGTTCCTGGCACTCGGCGCCGCCCACTGTCTCCGGGCGGGCGTTGTGGAGCCATCGCACCAGCTCGCGGGCCTTTTCCACCGTTACCCCTTCAATCAACTCATAGTTCACCGTGACAGCCGGCGCTCCCCCGCAGGCCCCGATGCACTCCACGTGCTCCACGGTGACCAACCCGTCGGCGCCGTCCCGGCCGGCCATCACCTCGGTCTCGTCCTCAATGGCCGAAAGCACCTGATCGGACCCCAACAGCATGCAACTGATCGACGTGCAGCAGGAGATCAGGTATTGCCCGGGGTTCTCACGCTTGTACATGGTGTAAAACGACGCCACCGACCGCACCTGGGCGGGGGTCAAACCCACCCGACGGGCCACTTCCCGCATTCCGTGGTCGGTCAGATAGCCGTCCTCGGACATCGCCAGATAGAGAAGGGGCATTACCGCCGAGCGGGGCTTCGGATAGCGATCCAGAATCCGGCGAGCCCGGGCCGCGGTGTCCTCCGACCATGGCTTTCCGACGCTCGGGGGGGAAATCTCCACCATGGCCAACGAGATTAGTTAGCCAGGCTCCCATCTCAAACCTTGCCCGATCGGCACACTCCGGCAATCTCCCGGCCCGCCCGGTTGATCTTCTAAAGTTATTTCAGAAACAGCAAAGCGGTCCCCAGGGAGAACTCCCCCCATGATCCGCCGACAAACGCTCCGATTCCTGACCGTCGCCTCGGGTGCGGTCATCCTGGCCATCTCTGCTGTGGCCTGTTCCGATGACGCCCAAAATGCGCCGGCGGGCATCATCGGGGAGGAACCGGCCGTCAAGCAGCACCTCAGCCAGGCCGACATCGAAGCGGGTCTCTACACCCTGGAGGAACTGGTCGCCCATGGCCGGGATATCTTCATGGCCAGTTTCAACACCCTGGACGGCGCCGGACGCCCCGAACTGCACGGCAAGGGCGGCCCCCGCAAACGCCGTGAGATGCCGGACAACTTCAACCGCATCTCGGCCCCGGACGCCAACGCCTGCATGGCCTGTCACAACCTTCCCGCCCTGGGCGGGGGCGGCGACAACGCGGTCAACGTGTTCTTGGTGGCCGACTCGCTCCCCTTTGTCAATTTCGACGGGGACCCCATCGAAAACGGGCCGAATCAGACCCTGAAAACAGTGGGCGACGAACGCAACACGGTGGGGATGTTCGGGTCGGGATTCATAGAGCTGTTGGCCAGGGAGATGACCACCGATCTGCATTCGATTCGCCAAGAGGCCATCCGGATGGCGGGCGAATCGGGGCAGCCGACCACCCTGGAACTGAACACCAAGGGAGTCAACTTCGGGTCGATCACCGGCTTGGCGGACGGTTCGGTTGACACCTCGTCCGTGGAGGGGGTGAACCCCGACCTGATCGTGCGGCCTTTCCATCAGAAGGGCGCCGTGGTGTCCCTGCGGGAGTTTGCCAACAACGCCACCATCCAGCATCACGGGATGCTGTCCATCGAGCAGGCGGGCGAGGGAGAGGACCCCGATGTGGACGGCTACGTCAACGAACTCACCCGCGGCGACATCACCGCCCTGGTGTTGTTCCAGGCCACCCTGCCCGCGCCGGTCCAGGTGCAACCGGAGACGCCGGAGGAGCAGGAAGCGGTGACATATGGCCGACGGCTGTTCGATCTGATCGGCTGCACCCAATGCCACAAGCCGCAGATGCCGCTTCGGAGCCTTTGGTTCACCGAACCGGGACCGTTCAACCCGGACAATGATCTGGGGCCCGGGGATGTGGCCGCCCCTTACGTGGTCGATCTGTCCCCGTTCATTTCCGATCTGCAACGGGACACGGAAGGCAACTATCTGATCCCGGTTTTCACCGATCTGAAACGACACGACATGGGGGACTTCCTGGACAACGACGCCCCCCTTCAGAACGGCATCCCCACCCGCCTGTGGTTGACCAGAAAACTATGGGGCTTCTTCTCCGAACCGCCGTTTCTCCACCACGGCCGGGCGACTCTCATATCGGAAGCCATCCTGGCCCACGGCGGCGAGGCGCAAATGCAGCGAGACAGATTCGAAGCCCTGTCCGACTACGACCAGGCTGCTCTGACCGAGTTCCTGATGACCCTTCAGATCGACGCCGGGTAGGTGGGGCTAGCGGATCACCAACTCGGGGTGGGAACGAATCCGAGGGCGGGCTTTCTCAACCTCGTCGGCCAGCCGGGCAAAAGCTTCCGCCACCTCGCTTTGGGGGGCGGCCACCATGGCGGGCACCCCCCGGTCGGCGCCTTCCCGCATCAGGGGGAGCAACGGAATCCGAGCCATGAGCGGCACTTCCAACTCCGACGCCAAGGCCTGTCCCCCGCCCGACCCGAACAACTCGTAGCGCTTTTGGTCATCACCGGTGAACCAGGACATGTTCTCCACCACCCCGATCACCTCCTGATTTACCTGGGCGGCCATCAAGGCGGCCCGCCGGGCCACCCGCTGGGCGGTGGGCTGGGGGGTGGTGACCAGCAGCACCTGGGCCCGGGGCAAGAAATTCTGAATAGAGATGGCTATGTCCCCGGTCCCCGGGGGCATATCGATCAGCAGATAGTCGGGGCTGTCCCAGAAAACGTCCTTGAGAAACTGCTCCAATGCCTTGTGAAGCATGGGACCCCGCCAAATCACCGCCCGGTCGTCCGGCACGAAATACTCCATGGACATGGCGCTGATCCCATAGGCGACCGGAGGGATGATGGACTGCTCTATCACCACCGGCGTCCGGTCTATTCCCAGCATCCTGGGGATGGAGAACCCCCAGATGTCGGCGTCGATCAAACCCACCGTCCTGCCCATTTCCCGAAGCGCCAATCCCAGGTTGGCGGCCACCGACGACTTGCCCACGCCCCCCTTCCCGGACGAAACGGCCACCACCCGGGTGGGCGAACCGGTCTCTCCCGGTCCCGGACCCGCATCCTTCAGCACCCGGGCCATCATCACAGCCCGTTCGGCGTCGGTCATATGCTCGGTGCGGAGATCCAGGTCGGGCACCAGCGAGGAGGCGGCGTTCCGCATCCTTTGGCCCAACTCCGCCAGCACCGGATAATTCGGCACGGGCAAGGTCACGGTGGCCGTGGGAGACCCGAACCTGCGAGTTTTCACCGAACGAACCATGCCCAGTGATCCCAGAGGGCGGCGCAACAGCGGATCTTCCACCGCCGCCAGAGCGGCCCCCAAAGCACCCTGAGACGGCATCGTCGTAACTATAATCCTGATCAGCCCGTTCCAAGGTCCCTCATGCTCAACCAGGTAATCAACAAGCAGATCGGTGATTTGACGGCGGCCCTGGGAGATGCAACGCGGCGGGCGATTTTCATCGCGGTGCGGGAGTCGTCAGAGCCACTGACCGTCGGCAAGGTCGCCGACCTCTTCGGCATTCACCGCAACCTGGCCCGCCATCACCTGGAAAGGCTCACCGAAGACGGGTTTCTCCAGGTGGGCCTCCCACCCGCCTCGAAAACCAGAAAAGCGGGACGACCCCCCAAGCACTACGAAGCCACCACCCGGTCCATCCAGATTACCTATCCGACCCTTCGATACGACCTGTTGGTGGAACTGTTGACTCGCATCCTCGACCGGCTTTCTCCCGAGGACCAGTCGGAAGTAGCCGAGCAGGTTGGCCGAGAGTACGGCCAGGAGTTGGCCACCGAGATCGGGACTCCTTCCGACGCCGGATACGAAGAGGCGGTGCGGGGTGTCATGGGCGCCATGAGCGGAATCGGGTTCGCCATGAATCCCGATTGGGACACCGGACGCCTGCTCACCTACCACTGTCCGTTCGGGGAAGCGGCGATCAGCCATCCCGAAGTGGTCTGCTCCCTGGACCGCGGCATCGTTTCGGGGCTGTTCGAAGCGATTGCGCGATGTTCGGAAACGGTGCTCCATCCCCACCAGGATCAACTCGATGACTGCGTAACCGAGATTCCGGTCGAAATCACCATTCGGTCCTGAAAGAGAGTCATGAACACCGCCGAAAGCTCGATTGAAACTATCTCCACGCCCCTGGGACCGAGGAGAATCGCCCGCCTTGACTCGGTGCCCGGCGCCCAAGACCTGCCCTACTCCATCAAGGTTCTCTTGGAATCGGCGCTTCGCAACCTGGGAAAACCGGGTTTCTCAGCCCCGGATGTCCAAGCCATCGCCGCATTCCATCCCCAACGCCACGTCGCCCAGGAGATCCCTTTCCTACCCGGCCGGGTAATCCTCCAGGATTTCACCGGTGTGCCGGCGGTGGTGGATCTGGCCGCCATGCGGGACGCGGTGGTGGCCATGACCGGCGACCCCGCATCCGCCCAAAAGGTCAATCCTTTGGCGCCGGTGGATCTGGTGGTGGACCACAGCGTGCAGATCGATGTGTTCAATCGACCCGACGCCCTGGCCATCAACTCCCGGCGGGAGTTCGAACGCAACCAGCAGCGCTATCAGTTGCTCAAATGGGCCCAATCGGCCTTCAGCAACTTTCGGGTGGTGCCTCCCGCCACCGGCATAGTACACCAGGTCAACCTGGAATACCTGGCCAAAGTGGTGTGGGACGACGGGGAGTGGCTGTATCCCGACAGCCTGGTGGGCACCGATTCTCACACCACCATGATCAACGGCCTGGGGGTGGCCGGATGGGGCGTGGGGGGCATCGAGGCCGAGGCGGTGATGGTGGGCCAGCCCATCTTCATGCTGCTTCCCGAAGTGGTGGGAGTTCGGCTGGTCGGCCGGCTGCGGGAAGGCTCCACCGCCACCGACCTGGTGCTGCGGGTCACTGAAATGCTTCGCTCACATGGCGTAGTGGGCAAATTCGTGGAATTCGGAGGCCCGGGGCTGGACGCCATGCCGGTGGCCACCCGAGCCACCATCGCCAACATGGCCCCCGAATACGGGGCCACGGTGGGATTCTTCCCGGTCGATCACCAGACCACCCGCTACCTGGAGCTTTCCGGCCGACCACCGGAGTTGGTGAAAACGGTGGAGCAATACTGCCGTGAACAGGGTCTGTGGCGAGATGACCGCCAGATTTCCTATCACGCCCACCTGGAGTTGGACCTCGGCACGGTGGAGCCGTCCCTGGCCGGTCCCCGCCGTCCCCAGGACCGCATCCCATTGTTCCGGATGAAAGAGCAATGGCATCGCGACCTGGCCCGGACGTTCGGGAGAACTCCCGCCAACGGCGCGGAGCCGGCCGAGCAGGTAAGCCTGAACGGCGACACTTTCGAACTGGGGGACGGTCGGGTGGTGATTGCGGCCATCACGTCCTGCACCAACACTTCCAATCCGGCCGTGATGGTGGGAGCGGGTCTCTTGGCCCGCAATGCCCGCCGGCGGGGCCTCGGTCGTCGTCCGTGGGTCAAGACTTCTCTGGCCCCCGGCTCGCAAGTGGTGACCGATTACCTCGACCAGGCCGGTCTGACCGATGATCTGCAGGCCCTGGGTTTCTATCTGGTGGGCTACGGCTGCACCACCTGCATCGGAAACTCCGGGCCGCTGCCCGAGCCGATTTCCGAGGCGATCAACTCCGCCGATCTGGTGGCGGCCAGCGTGCTGTCGGGCAATCGCAACTTCGAGGGACGGATCAGCCCCCACATCCAAGCCAACTACCTGGCCTCCCCACCCCTGGTGGTGGCCTATGCCCTGGCCGGCACCGTCGACTGGGATCCCGCCACCGAGCCGCTCGGGACCGACTCTGAGGGACAGGAGGTCTTTCTGCGGGACATCTGGCCGTCGCAGGACGAGATCGAATCCATCATCAGTCGCCATGTCAGCCGCGACCAGTTCAACTCCCGCTACGCCGATGTCTTCACCGGCGCCGCCGAGTGGCGGGCCGTGGAAACGGAAGAGAGCCAACTCTACGATTGGTCCGACGAATCGACCTACATCCAGTCGCCCCCGTTTTTCACCGATCTGGCCCTTGATCCGCCTCCGGTGAGTCCCATCCGGGGATCCCGGGTGCTGGTGATGGTGGGCGATTCCATCACCACCGACCACATCTCCCCCGCCGGTCCGATCTCGGCCCAAACTCCCGCCGGCCGCTACCTGATCGACCGAGGAGTGCCGCCCTCGGAGTTCAACTCCTACGGCGCCCGCCGGGGCAACGACCGGATCATGAGCCGGGGCACCTTCGCCAATATCCGGGTCCGCAACCGGCTGGCCCCGGGCACGGTGGGCGGGTTCACCACCGACTTCACGGACGGCGAGGTCAAGACCATCTTCGAGGCGGCGGGGAGTTACCGGGAACGGGGCACCCCCCTGATCGTGATCGCCGGCCGCGACTACGGAATGGGGTCTTCTCGGGACTGGGCGGCCAAAGGACCCTTCCTGCTGGGAGTGCGGGCCGTGATCGCCCAAAGTTACGAGCGTATCCATCGCACCAACCTGGTGATGATGGGTCTGCTCCCTCTTCAATTCCTCGACGGAGAAACTCCCGATACCCTGGGTTTGTCGGGCGCCGAGACCTTCGACATTCCGGTTGACAAATCTCTGAGCCCGGGCCAGAGGATCACGATTAGCGTCGCAGGAGAAAACGGTTTCCACCGGGAGTTTGAGGCCGTGGTCCGGATCGATACCCCCATCGAGGTGGACTACTACCGCCACGGCGGCATCCTCCCCTACGTTTTGCGCCAGATGGCGGGAAACTAAAGCCTCCCTGTGATGAAAGCCGGCCCCGGCGCTTGCCCCCTAGCCGGCGACCAAGGCCCCCTGCCCGGGAGGACACCGTGACCGGCGGACCGTTGGAAGGGATCCGGGTGATCGACATCGCCACCCTGTTCGCCGGTCCCATCGCGGCCACCATGCTCGCCGACTACGGCGCCTCGGTGATCAAGGTGGAACACCCCCGGGGCGATCCGCTGCGCACCCACGGTCACTCAAAGGACGGCGTGTCCCTGTGGTGGAAGGCCCTCAACCGCAACAAACAGGCCATCACGCTCAATCTGTCCACTCCCGAAGGGCGCGCCCTGCTGTTGCGTCTGGTGGACGATGCCGATGTCCTGATCGAAAATTTCCGACCCGGAACCTTGGAGAGATGGGATCTGGGTCCCGACCTGCTGCTTGAGACCAACCCCGGTCTGGTGATCGCCCGGGTGAGCGGGTTCGGGCAGTTCGGCCCCTATGCCGATCGGCCCGGCTTCGGCACCCTGGCCGAGTCCATGAGCGGCTTCGCTTCTCTCACCGGCCGGCCCGATGGTCCACCCACACTGCCCCCCTTTGGTCTGGCCGACAGCATCACCGGCCTGACCGTGGCCAACGCGGTTCTGATGGCGTTGAGACACCGGGACCGAAGCTCGGAAGGCGGTGGACAGGTGATTGACTGTGCCATCATCGAACCGATCATGGCCACGCTGGGACCTCATGCCCTGGTTTACGACCAGTTGGGAATAGTCCAGCGCCGCACCGGCAACCGGTCGGACAACAACGCTCCCCGCAACACCTACAAGACCCGGGATGACCGGTGGGTGGCCATCTCCACCAGCGCCCAGAGCATCGCCGAGCGCGTCATCCGACTGGTGGGCCACCCCGAACTGGTGGACGAGCCGTGGTTCTCATCGGGACGGGAACGAGCCAAGAGAGCCGACCTGCTCGACCAATACGTGGGCGATTGGATCGCAGAACGTGACCTGGAAGAGGTGATGGAAGCCTTCGTCGCCGCCCAAGCGGCCGTGGCGCCCATCTATGACATCACCCACATAATGGAAGACCCCCAGTATCGGGCGCTCCGATCGATAATCGAGGTGGATGATCCCCAACTGGGAAAGATCAAGATGCAAAACGTACCATTTCGCCTCTCGGAAACCCCGGGAGAGATTCTCTTCGGCGGACGTCCGAAAGGCGCCGACAACCGTCGGATCTTTTGCGAACAATTGGGCGTCGGCGAGGAAGAACTGGCCCGGTTGGGCGAAAAGGGGGCAGTGTGACACCGGTTGACGCTTTGCGACAAGCGGAAAGTGGAGAGGGATTGACCGAATGGGACAGTCTGGAGGAAATAAAGGCCGTTTTGGGTTGAGGGCCCATGGCTCAGCCCTGCCCGTTGCCCGGTTGGGGTGACCAGGCCGGCGTTTTCAAAGAAGCGACAGCCACGCCCCGGCTACCAGTGCGGGGGCGAACGGGATTTGGGTATGGCGATGGGCGCGGCGCAACACCAATAGCGCCAGGGCGGCCACCCCACCGATCACAAAGCCCCAAAGGATCCCCAAAAACGCGGTGGGCACTCCCTGATAGCCGCAGACCAGCCCCAGGAGAGCCGACAGTTTCACGTCGCCCATGCCCATTGCCCCCCGGGCCGCCGCCGCCAGTATTCCCATGCCCACCAGACACAGCACTGCGGCCATCACGGCTCCCCCCAGCCGACCGGGTGTTCCCTCAAGCAGCGCTCCCACCGTCAACAGGACGGCCGTGATCCCGGTTCCCGGATAGAGGATGCGGTTGGGGATCAGCCGGTGTTCCAGATCGGTGATCACCAGTGCGGCGGTGATGGTCACCCACGCCAGATGGGCGGGCAGCAGCCCCGACCAACCCACCAGGCGCACTGTCAACAGCCAGCCCAGTACCAAGACGCCGGTGAGCACCCATCTGCGGGCCCGTCTGCCGACCCCCGATCTTTCCAGTCCGATCTCGGCCAGACGCTGGGTTATCCAGGCGTCCGTCAGCGGCCCCATCACCATCCCCGCCACCAGAGCCCCTCCCAATCCCATCATCCGCCGAGAGTCTCTCCCGTTCTGGCCGCCTTTTCCATCACTCCGGAGGGCGCACGGCAGCCGGTCCAAATCTCAAAGGAGGCTTCCGCCTGGGCCACCAGCATCTGGAGGCCGTCGGAGACGGGCAATCCCCACGCCCGCATCCGCCGCACCCCGCCGGTCGGGGTCCGGTCGGCCCGATAGGGCATGTCGAACAAACCGGATGACCCCTCCAACAGCGCAGTCGGCAACTCCCCTCCCCTCATTCCCATGGGGGTGGCGTTCACCAAGGCTGCGCCGGGCAATGGCTTTCCCCAGGGCCAGGCGCCGAACGAGATATCGACCTGCTCGGCCAAACCCGCCACGGCCTCCGGACGTCGGGCGGAACACCACAACTCCCGCCCCTCCAGGGCCACCAGGGCGGCCGCCGCGGCGCCGCCCGCTCCCAACAACAGCACCGGGCAGTCGGTCGGCAGTCCCGCCCGATCCCACACCCGACGCACGGCTTCCACATCGGTGCTGTGTCCGACCAGGCACCCGCCAACCTCCATGGCCCAGGTGTTGACCGACCCGGCCCGGCGGGCATCGGAACTCACCCGATCCGCCAGCGCAGCCGCCACTCCCTTGTGCGGCATGGTGATGTTGGCGCCCTGCAACTCACCCGACCTCATTTGCGAGGCTGCCTCGGCCATCCCCTGTGTATCCACCCGTCTCCGACTGTACACCCCGGTCAGATCCAATGCGGCCAAGGCGGCATTGTGCATCACCGGAGACAGCGAGTGCTCAACCGGGTCTCCCAGCACGACCAGGCGAAACCCGCCCGCCGGCGTGGCAGTCCTTCTCCCGCTCATGGAAGCACTCCTTCATCCCGGGACCTCTGCACCGCCGCCTCATGCTCCTCAACGGTGACCGAGAAGGTGTGGCGCCCATCGGTTGAACTCAGCACGAAGTAACGGTAATCGGTGTCCGCCGGCTCCGAGGCGGCCCGCAGCGAAGCGAAACTGGGAGCGGCGATGGGTGTGGGAGGAAGGCCGCCCGAGCGATAGGTGTTGTAGGGAGAATCGAACCCGAGGTCGAAGTCGGCGATGTCGCGGGTGCCCAGGGCAAAGAGAACCGTGCTGTCCATCTCGAGCCGTTGGCCGTCGTCGAGTCGGTTGACGATAACGCCGGCCACCAGAGGACGCTCCTCGGGCACCCGCACCTCGGACTCGATAATGGAAGCCATCACCATCCCCTGGTAGGGAGTGAACCCCAGCCCGCCCAGACCGCTCCAATCGATGAGCGACATGCGCTGCTCCATGGTGTCGGAGAGTCGCTGCAGGATCTGGACGGCGTCGGCCTCGTTGGCGAACTCATAGGTGTCCGGGAACAGCAGACCTTCCCATGAGCGGAGAGTTGCCAAGCCACCCTGATCCAGCCACGGGGAGGTCACCTCGCCGTTCAACAGGGCGCCTTCGAACTCCGAGCGGTCGATGCGGGACGCCTCGGCCAAGAGGTCGAGGATCTCGTTGGTGCGCTGGCCGGCGAACACCGTTATCCGATAGCTGGTGGCCACGGGCCCGGCCAACAATTCCACCAGCAGTTCTTCTATGGATGTACCCGCCGTCAACTGGTATGAGCCTGCCTGGATGGAACCCGCCACCCCCGCATCCTGGACCGCGGCCAGAAGGGACCCCGAATCGGCGATGACCCCCGCTTCCAGCAGGATTTCAGCCACCCGGGTCGCCGAGGAACCGAAGGGTATCTCCACTTCCACCGACAGGCCGGGCGCCACGGTGGGAACCGGGGAGGTCCCATCCGCCGTCACCCTCTCGCCCACCTGCCGACCCATACCGGCGCCCAGGTTCAGGACCGCCACCGCGGCGAGCACCACGACGGCCGTCACCCCCAGCACCCTCAGCACCGACCACGGGGTGGAAGGACGGGGCAGAAAATCAGGATCGGGCGGAGCGGTCATCGAGGCTTGGGTGAAGAGTCGGCGCCGGGTCTGCCCATGAGATACTCAGACAAAATAATGGCGGCGGCCACCTTGTCGCGTTGGTAGCGGCGTTTTTTGGCCGATGCCTTGCCCGCTCTCATAATCTGCTCGGCCGCCACCGTGCTGTAGCGCTCGTCGTGAAGTTGCACCGTCACCCCGGTGGCTTCCTCCAACTGCCCGGCCAATTCCCGGGCGGCGGCGGCCGACGCCCCTTCGCGGCCCGAGAGACTCACCGGCAACCCCACCACAATGGTGTCCACCTGATTCTCCACCACCAGCATGCGCACCTCGGCCACCACGTCGGAGACCGCCCGGTCGATCACCACCCAAGGCTGGGCGATGATGCCTTCCGGATCGGACAATGCCACCCCCACCCGTCGCTCGCCCGGGTCCACTGCCAGAACCCGACCCAGTTCAGACCTCCGCCAGGATCCGGGCCGCCCGGGCGCTTGCTTCTTCCAGCGCGTCACCCAGGAGATGACCCTTGGGACCTCCGCCCTGGGACAGGGCCGGATCACGGGAACTTCCCCCGCCCATCACCCGGGCGGCCGAGCCCACCATTTCCGCCGCCGACAGACCCTCTCCCACCAGTTCCGGACTCACCGTCCCCACCACCGCGCCCTTGCCGCCGGAGACCGATCCCACGATCACCACGCCCGGGGCGATCCGATCCCTCACCCCCAGCGCCAGTTGGCGCAACTGCCGGGCATCGAGGCCCTCCTGCTGGGAAACCACCAGCCGGAAGGCATTGTGGGTTTCGGCGCGGGCCGCCAACTCTTCCGCCACGTCGCCTCTCCGAGCAGACCGCAGTTCCTCCAACTCGTCCTCCAGTTCGCTTACCCGGGCCAGCAACGCCGAGACCCTTTCGGGTACCGCCGCCCACGGGACGGTGAGCTCCCGGCCGGTCCGGTCCAGGGCGTCCCGGACCTTCAGGAGGTGGTCGTAGGCCGCTTCGCCGGTGAGCGCCTCCACCCGGCGGAGATTGGCGCCTATGGATGACTCGCCAAGCATCACCACCGGCCCGGTCTGGCCGGCGGTGGGAACATGGGTTCCTCCGCACAGCTCGCGGGAATAGTCTCCCACCTGCACTACTCGCACCTGCTCGCCGTACTTGTCGCCGAAAAAGGCCAGTGCCCCCGAAGCGCGGGCCTCATCGATGTGCATCTCGGTGGTGTCGACCTTGTGATTGCGGATCACCTTGTGGTTGGCCAGTTCGTCGATCTCGAACAGTTCTTGGGGGGTAAGTCCCGAAAAATGGGAGAAATCAAAGCGCAGCCGTCCATCGGTGACCAGGGAACCCGCCTGACGGACATGGTCTCCCAGGCCCTCCCGCAATGCCCAGTGAAGTATGTGGGTCCCGGTGTGGCTCTTGCGTATTCCTTCCCGGCGAAGGGCGTCCACACCCGCCCTCACCGTCTGTCCCGTTTCCACCCAACCTCTTGTCACCCGGGCATGGTGAGCGGAAAGTCCCACCACCGGATGGCGGGTGTCGGAGATCTCCAACTCGCCGGTGTCGCTCACGATGGTCCCGGTGTCTCCCACCTGGCCTCCCGCTTCGGCGTAGAAGGGGGTGCGATCCAAGAACACCTCCACCTGATCACCGCTTCGAGCCGTCGCCACCGAATCGCCGGAGCGGAGAATGGAAAGCACCTGGGCGCTCCCCTGCTCGCAGTCATAACCGATGAACCGGCATGTTCCGATGTCGTCCAAGAGACCCCGGTAGAGATCAGCCACCGCCGACTCTTCCCCGCCTTTCCAGGCCCGGCGGGCGCGGTCGCGCTGCTCCTCCATGAGGCGCTCGAATCCTCCCTTATCCACCCCCACCTCCCTTTCCTCGGAGATCTCCATGATCAACTCGAAAGGGAAACCGTAAGTGTCGTGCAGCCGGAACGCCACCTCTCCGGCCAGGCTCTCGCCTTCGGGAAGACTGTCCATCTCTCCCTGCAGAATCGAATAACCCGATTCCAGGGTGCGCAGGAAACGGTACTCCTCCTGGGAGACCACCTTGATGATCAGGTCGTACTGTTCAATCACCTCGGGATAGGCGTCGCCCAGGGCCGCCACCGTGGCCGAGGCCAGCCTGGGCATCAGCAGTTCCTCGTATCCCAGCTGCCATCCGTGCCGGACCGCCCGGCGGATCAGCCGCCGCAGCACATAGCCCCGGCCCTCATTGGACGGAACCACCCCGTCGGCAATCAGAACCGTCATGGCCCGGCCATGGTCGGCCAGGATTCGCAGGGAGACATCGGAAACCGGACTCTGACCGTAGGGGACGCCGCAGATCGCCACCCCCGCCTCCAACACGGGTCGCATGGCGTCGGTCTCAAAGGCGCTCCCCACTCCCTGGAGCACCATGGCCGTGCGCTCCAGGCCCATGCCGGTGTCCACGCCCGTCTTTGGAAGGTCCCCGATCACGTGATAGGGGCGATCCTGGATGTTCTGCATGAATACCAGATTCCACAGTTCCACGTACCGGCCCTCCCCGCCGCCGATCGGACCCCCCGCCGCTCCGAATTCCGGACCCCGGTCGTAGAAGATCTCCGAGCAGGGACCGCACGGCCCGGGGACTCCCATCTGCCAAAAGTTGTCCTTGCCGCCCCGCTGGATCCGCTCGGGGGGAGCGTCCACCTCCGATCTCCACAGTTCGGCCGCCTCGTCGTCGGTCTCATACACGGTGAACCACAGCCGCTCGGGATCAAGCCCGAACCCTTCGGTGACCAACTGGTACGACCATCGAATGGCATCCCGCTTGAAGTAGTCCCCGAAGCTGAAATTGCCCATCATCTCGAAGAACGAGGTGTGCCGGGCCGTGGTGCCGATTATGTCGATGTCGATGGTTCTCACACACTTTTGGACACTCACCGCCCGCCGGTAGGGCGGGGTTTCCTCACCCAGAAAGTAGGGCTTGAAAGGCACCATTCCCGCGTTGGTCACCAACAATGTGGGGTCAACCGGAATCAGGGACGCCGAAGGACGCACCGTATGGCCGCGTTCGGCAAAAAAATCGAGAAACGTGCGGCGGATCTGGCTGCTTTCCATGGTGTGGGAAAAAGAAGGTTGCGAAAGACTCAGGCTAGCAATGTCGGCCACCATCCCTGCCTCGGGGCAGGTGGATCGGGTGGAACTCTTCGGGGCAACCGGATGGCTTTCTATTCACAGATTGCATGGTTTCTATCCCCGGTTTGGATGGTTTTTCGCGGTAAATAGGAGACTCCGGGCAAAGACCGACATACGCCCGGTTTCCCTATATGATCGAAACTTGATGCAGTCAACTTCCAGGCGGCGGTCCGAAGATCCGGGGGATGATCCACCCGCCGAATCCGACAGTTCCTCGCCGCAGACCCAAGCTCCCGAATCTTTTTCCGAGGAACCCCGGCGCCTGCAGAATCTCTCCCCCAGCCGGGCCTCCGATTTCAAGAGTTGTCCCCAGCTTTATCGCTTCCGCCACATAGACAGGATTCCCTCGGTCCCGACTCCGGCGCAGGCCCGGGGGACGGCCATCCACCTGGCATTGGAGCGACTGTTCGACCTGCCCGCCCCCGATCGCCATCCCGATCAGCTCCTGGATCTCTTGGAAACAGCCTGGGAGGAGACGCTTGCCACCGAGGAATACGGCCAACTGTTCGCCGAGGAGCCGGAGGCCCAGGAGACGTACCACCAGGGGAACCGGAAGGTGGCCCGGCGGTATTTCCAGGTAGAGGACCCACGGACCATCGAACCGACCGAGAGAGAACAGTTCCTCACCCTGACGATCGAGGGTCCCGCCAGAAACGGCGACGGGGAGTTGGAGTTGCGGGGGATAATCGATCGGGTGGACACCGATCCTCGCGGCGACCTGGTAATCACCGACTACAAGACCGGCAAGGCGCCTCCCCTCAAGTTCGCCGAATCGAGCTTTTTCGCCCT
Source organism: Acidimicrobiia bacterium (assembly GCA_965220995.1). Taxonomy (GTDB): domain Bacteria; phylum Actinomycetota; class Acidimicrobiia; order Spongiisociales; family ZC4RG35; genus Bin76. The sequence goes on from CBDCRL010000004.1 coordinate 806,139, forward strand.
GAAGATCTATGCCCTGATGATGCAGAAGCATTCCGGCAGGACACCCACTTCGGTCCGGCTTGTCTATCTCGGCAACGCGGTCGCCTACGCCCTGGAGGTCTCCGAGCGGCAGCTGCGGGCCATCAAACAGCAGATCCAAGCCCTGTGGTGGGCGATCGATCGAGCCATCGACACCGACACCTTCCCCACCCGAAAGACCCGGTTGTGCGATTGGTGTTCCTACCAGCCGATCTGCCCCGCCTGGGTCGACCAACCTCCCTCGGAGAACCCTTCGCCGGATTAATCTCGGACTCCACCCGCCCCGACGGGTAAAAATGTCACAGCGCATCCATAGGCTTGTTCACATGGAAAAAGCAACTATGGGCCGAGAGGCTCACTCAGAGTCGCCCGCCGGCCAACAGATCGCCGAATGGCTGACCGAGGCCGGGATCATCGTCGAACTGGTGGAAGACAGCCCGGATCTGTGCTCCGTCTGTCACTCGCCGCAGATGCATGCCGCCGCCTGACATCCCTATCAGGCCGGAGGCCCCCCTTTGGTGACCAGCCGGACGGTCGAACCGATCGGGAGTCGATCAATTTCTCCCGAACGCTGGGAGGGATTGGTTGAGAGCACCGAGGGCGTCCAACTGGTGACCGGCGGGCCGGGCACCGGTAAAACCGAACTGTTGGCGCGCCGGGCGGCTCACCTCATCAACACCGGAGAAGCCTCTTCCGATCAGGTGCTGGCGCTGTCCTTCTCCCGGGAAACCGCCGCCGATCTGCGCGGGCGGATTACGTCGGGCGCCCGGCGCTCCTTCGGGGAACTGCCGGTGGGTACTTTTTACGCCTTCGCCCGGTCGCTCGTGGAAGAGAATTCCCAGGCGCTGTTCGGAACCGCCCATCCGCCCATGTTGCTTACCGCTCCCGAACAGATCCACTTCATCAGAAAGGCTCTGGCCGATGAGGATCCGAGTCGATGGCCCCTCCTCTATCGCAGGATGCTCCACACCCACACCCTGGCCGAGGAACTGGCCGACTTCATGCTCAGGTGCGGAGAACAACGAATCACCCCCGAGGAATTGGACAACCGGGCGGCGGGAAGACCGGCCTGGTCGGCGCTGCCGGGGTTCTACAGAAGGTATCTGCGACGGCTGGACCGGGAAGAGAAAATCGACTACACGGGGCTTTTGCTCAGAGCAAACCGCGCCCTGGGCCTACCCGAAATCCTGAATCGGACCGCCGCCCGGTTTCCCTACGTGTTGGTTGACGAATACCAGGAGGCCACCTTGGTGCAGGTGGAGATCCTCCGAAGACTGGTTGGAGGAGGGTGCCACCTGACTGCGGTGGCCGATCCACAACAGACCTCCTTTTCCTTCCGGGGAGCCGAACGGGCCTCGGTCAGCGACTTCCCGCAGACCTTCGGCAGGGCAGGCGACAGGTCCGTAACCGTTTTTGCCCTCAACCAAAGCTTCAGGGTGCCCCGGCAAGTGCTGGCCGCCGCCGGGCATTTGGTGGTCGACCATCCCCGGGCCTCCCTGCCCATGCCCGCGCGGCATCCCGGAAGGGTGGAGTGCTACGTCTTCGACCAGGAAATGGAAGAGAACGACTGGATCGCGTCGGAGATCAAGAGACTCCACCTGGAACAGGGTCTGCCTTATTCCGACATCGCGGTCCTGACCCGCACCACCGGCCCTTTGGCAAGTCTTTCCCGCGCCCTGGAGAGAAAAGAACTGCCTCATACCCGTCCGGGCGCCCGATTGATCGATCACCCCGCGGTCCGCATGGTGTTTGACATTGCGTGGATAGCAGTGGAGGACAGAAATCCTCAAGAGCCGTCTTCTGAGAGTGCAGTGGTCGACCGGGTCATGGAAAGCCTGCTCTTGGGACCTCTGTTCTCCATCACCCAGGGCCGCGCCCGGGAATTGGCGAACATCCGCCGCCGGTCCGGCCGGCGCTGGTGGGAGGTCATCGGGCAGCAAATGCCTGCGGCTCGACAACTCTCCCGCCTGCTCAAAGACCCGTCCTGGGCGCTCACCCCACCCGCCACCCGGGGGTTTTGGAAACTGTGGAGTCAGGTTCCCCAGTTTCGTGAACTCATCCCCTCCGACTCGTTGTCGGACCACCGCGCCACCCTGGCCGCCTTCGCCCAGACGCTGGGCAGACTGGCGGACCGTTCCCCGGAAACTTCCCTGTGGGAATATCGGACCTTGACCACCGAAGGCGACCTGGAGGCCTCTCCACTTCTTCCCCAATCGGGATCGGGTGAAGGTGCGGTTAACGTCAGCACCATCCATCGCGCCAAGGGACGCCAGTTCGAGGTGGTGTTCATCGCCGGCGCCCTCGAGGGGACTATTCCCGACACCCGACCCTTTCGCTCTCTGCTGGAAACCCAGTTCCTGTCCCAGGATGATCCGGACTCAACCCACCTGCGGGAACGTCGGCTGGAAGAAGAGCGGAACCTGGCCTATATCGCCATGACCCGGGCCCGGCGACGGGTGGTATGGAGCGCCACCACCCCTGATCTGAACGAAATGGACCGCACCGTCAGCCGGTTTGTCAGAGAACTGGCAACGCAAGACGGCATGAGTCTGAAATCACCGGATCTCCGCTCGACCGGATCGCCGGTTGGCCGCCTTGAAGTCGAGGGCTACCTTCGGCAAATCCAAAAAGACACCGGGCAACCCCTACCCCGTCGTTTGGCCTCGGCCTCGCTTCTGACCCGCCCGACCCGCCCCGATCTGTGGGACGCCCGAAGGTTTGCCGGGGTACCCCACCCGGGGTCGGATCTGGGGTTGATCGACCCCGGCCATGTCATGTCGGCTTCCCAGGCCGAGGCCTACCAAAAGTGCCCTCGCCAGTACGCCTTGGAAAGACGCCTGCGAATCTATCCCCCCGACGAAAACCCCTATGCCCGATTCGGACAGTTGGTCCACCATGTGCTCCAAGTATGCGGCGACGCCGCCTCGGAGCCGCGGAAACCCGGTTTGAGCCTGTCCGACGCCTTGGCAGTGCTCGACCGCCGGATCGCCGAAATGGAGTTCGGAACGCCGGTTCTGAACCAGGCTTGGCGAGAGCGAGGAGCGAAGCTCTTGGAACTTCTGTCCCAACGCTGGGAGGACGACGGCTCCACACCCATCAAATTCGAGAGGGCCGTGGACTCCGAACTGAACGGAATTGTCTGGAAGGGACGGATTGATCGGATAGACCGAATGGGAGACGGAACCCTGCGAGTGATCGACTACAAGACTTCCAAGACCCTGATGACGATCAAAGACGCCAAAGTTTCCCTGCAACTGGGCTTCTACCTTTGGGCGCTTTCCCAAACCGAGTCCGAGGTACGGGTCGGCGCCGCCGAATTCTGGCATCCTCTCAAGGAAGGCGGCTCATGGAAGCGATCCTTTGACCCGGACAGGTTGTCGGAGGTGGTAGAACTCTTGGACGGGATTGCTCAAGCCATCGTTTCCGAAGGAGCCGATCCGCTGCCGTGGCCGGCCAAACCGTCGGGGGAATGCAAGAGGTGCAAGGTCCGCACATTGTGCCCGGCCTGGCCGGAGGGCAAGGAAGCCTTCCTGACATGATGTCTCCGGCCCGCATCCGGCTTTCTGAAGAACAGCAGGCGGTGGTTGACTATCCGCTCCAACCCCTGCGAGTGTCAGCCGGGGCCGGCACCGGCAAGACCACCACCGTCTCCTATCGCATCGCTCGGCTGGTGAACAAAGAGGGCATTGCACCGGAGCAGGTCTTGGGACTGACCTTCACCAACAAGGCGGCCCAAGAACTCTCCAACCGCATCCAGCAGGTGCTTTCCGACCAAAACGACACCGATCGAGTGGTCCAGGTCAATACCTACCACGGATTCTGCTCACAGATCGTGAGGGAGTTCGGGGCGCTGCTCGAGATCGAGCGTGATTCCCCGATCATTGGTCCGGCCCAGACCCGACAGCTTGTGAAGCAGGTAATTCGAGAGCACAACCTCCCAGGATTGGACAACACCGACTTCTTCTATATTCCCGGGGCCATTATCCGGTTCTGCTCCGCTCTGGCCGATCATCTCCAAGACCCCAACCGGATCAGTGACGAGATGCTGAAGGAGGGGATTCCCCAACTGCGGGATTCCGACTTTGTGCGCAAAGGGGACCTTGGCAATTATCAACGTCTGGCCGCTTCCATCTCCAAACGGAGGGGAATGGTGGAAGCGGCTCGTCATTACCAGGCGCACAAACGGAGGCTGGGCGTGCTGGATTACGGGGATCTGATCACCTTGGCCTACCGGATTATCGACGACCATCCCGATCTCGCCCAGAGAATCAGGGATCGTTATCAGGCGGTGGTAGCCGACGAATACCAGGACACCAACGCCGCCCAGCGCGCCATTCTCCAGCGACTGTTCGGCAAAGGCTTCCCCGTAACGGTGATAGGAGATTCCGATCAGACGCTGTACGAGTGGAGAGGGGCGTCGCTCGAAAATTTTCGAGACTTTCCCATTCACTTTCCCACCCGGGACGGAAAGGAGGCTGCAACGCTCTCTCTCACCTTCAACCGCCGCTCCGGGAAAGAGATCATCCGATTCGCCAACCGGATAAAGAAAAACATCATTTCCGACACCGCGGAACTCCAGGCGCTCCCCGAAGCGCCGCCGGCGCGACTCATCGCCCAATGGCACTCCACTTTCCAAGACGAGGCCGAGTGGGTCGCCCAACAGATGCGCCGGCGCCACCAGACGGGCAGACCTTGGAAAGAAATGGCGGTGCTGTTTCGGAAGACGAAGGACATCGCCGGGGTCTATCGGCAGTTGATGGCTCACAACATACCGGCGGAGGTGGCCAATCTGGGAGGTCTGCTGGCCGTTCCGGAAGTGGTGGAAATTCATTCCTGGCTCAGGGCGGTAGGCCGATTTGATGACCGGGAGGCGGTTGCGCGGCTTCTGATGGGGAGCCGATACCGGCTGGGCCTCAGCGACATACGTCGCCTGAGCAGGTACGCCTTTCCCAAACCGGATGGCTCTCCCCGTGCTTTGCCGGATGGCTTGGACGACCGCCGGTTCTGGATTGATCTCCCCGATGATCTGGCGCAGCGCTTCGGTCAGTTCCGTGAGGAGTACCGATCCCTGTTGGCGGCGTGCCAGAACCTGTCGGCCGGGGAGGCCTGTCGAAGAATCATGGAGAAGACCAGGGCCTGGGCCGATGTGGAATCCATTCCCGGCAACGCCCGCCTCACGGTCCGCCTGAATGTCTACCGCTTCTTGGATTTGGCAGAAAGCTGGTCTCCCCTGGAAGGCCCATCCAACGTAGGTGATTTCCTTGACTATTTGGACGCCATCATCGAAGAACCTTCCGAAGAATTGGACACAGCCCGGCTCTCCGGCGAGGACGCGGTGGCCCTCCTCACCGTTCACAAAGCCAAAGGATTGGAGTGGCCGGTGGTGTTTCTTCCGGCCGTATACGGCGGCAACTTTCCATCGGCGGCGGTGGGAGGGTTTGACGACCCCTACCGCAAGGCCGAGACCGTCCCGTGGGATTGGAGGATTGATCCGCCTCCCGAGAACCGGATCGGGGTCCGGATGAGCGCCGAGACCTTGACGAAGTTCCTCAAAGACCGGGTTGAGGAAGCCAAGAGCGCTCACTTCTCCCAAGAGTGGCGGGTGGCTTATGTGGCTGCCACGCGAGCCAAGGAGGAACTGTTGATATCGGGCGCCAACTGGTACGGATATCCCGAACCGACCCTCAAGCCCAAACTCCCTCACCGCAGCGAGTTCTTCCAAACTGCCTGGTTGGCCACCCAAAAGACCCCTCCCGGCGACGTTGCACAAGCCTTGGAACAGGCTTTTCCGCCAACGGAGAGGCCTGAGACCTTTGCCAGTCCTGTCCAATCGGACGTTGCCCCTGATCCCGTTTTCGGCGCGGAAGGCTGGGCCGGGGGAATTCGCCTCGGCTTGGAGGATGAGGAGGGGTTGACCAAGATGGCCGAGGGAGTGGAAGAAGAATATCAAGCCGCCCTGGAGGAGTTTTCGGGTCTTCTGTTCCGGCTGCCCGATGAAACGCCGGACAAGACCCCGAAGATGATCACGACTTCGGCCACGGGGCTGGTGACCTACGCCCAGTGCCCCAAGAAATACTTCTGGACGGCGGTGGATCCTCTCCCCCGCCGCTATTCCTACGTCACCCGCCGAGGCACTCGGATCCACCGACAGATCGAGTTGCATCATCAGGGCAAAGTCCCCCTGCTGGAACCAGACGAAGAGGCCCCCGATCTCACCGGAGACGACCGCCCGGTGGACTCCTCCGGCCCCGGACCCTTCGAAGTGTTTCTGCGTTCGCGCTTTTCCGATCTGGAGGCCCAGTGGCTGGAAAAGGCGTTTACCCTGCGTCTTCGGGAGGATTTCTTGGTGAGAGGCCGGATCGACGCTGTCTACCGGCACGATTCCCGCACATGGGAGATCGTCGACTTCAAGTCCGGCAGACCGCCATCCGAGGACCCTCACGGGGCCCGCCTGGCTCAAATGCAGGTCTATGCCGTGGCCTTGCGCGAAACACCCGAATTAGGTCCCCCACCCGACCAACTGTCGGTCACCATCGCCTATCTGGGAGGGGGCGAAGTGGCGGAAAGTCCCGCCGCTCAACCGGTTGATCAGACATGGCTGGCCTCCGCCCGCACCCGATTGGAAGGTCTGGCCGGGGCAATCGCCGATGAGAAGTGGACGCCCACCCCATCGGATGAATGCCGCAAATGCGACTTCTATCACCTCTGTCCGGAAGGAAAGACCTTCATCGGTTCCATCGGTCGCAAGTCTTGACCGGCCGGGGCCAACCCTCAGACGACCCGGCCGCCACAGGTCTCGATGATGATCGTCACCGGGCCGTCGTTGACCAGGGATACTTCCATCATCGCCCCAAAACGTCCGGTCTCAACCGCTACTCCCCCGCCCCGCAGGGAGACCACCATCTCTTCCACCAGCCTTTGGGCCGGTTGGGGACGGGCCGCCTGCACAAAGGATGGACGGCGGCCCTTGCGAACATCGGCGTAGAGAGTGAATTGGCTGACCACCAACGCCGCTTGGCCGGTGTCGGCCAGGGAGAGATTCATCTTGCCCTCCTGATCGGGGAAAATCCGCAGCCCGGTTATTTTGGCGGCCAGCGCCCGGGCGTCCTGGGAAGTGTCCTCGTGAGTCACCCCCACCAGTACCAGAACCCCTCCCCCGATGCTGCCCACCGTCTCACCATCGACCGTGACCATGGCCGAGGAGGCTCTCTGCACAACCGCTCGCATCTCGGACATGATGGTAAAGACCTTCATCGGGCAATAAATCATGCCGCCTCGGGCCTGATCCCCCACGTGGTATGAGCGCCCCCAAGGACCTGGTGCGCAGACCCGGCAAACGCAAGTGTCCCGGCTCGTTTTCCAATCTGGGACGGCAGTCGATTACTCCCAACCTCGATGCGCCTCCGCTCCGCCGGTGGAAGGCCACCTGGAGAGCCCTGTCCGACGGTTTGGGAGACAAACGTCCGGTCAACCCGCCACAAGAGTCCTTTGATCGGGTGCAGAAGGCCATCGTTTCCGCGCAGATCAACCGGGTCAAGCCCCTCTTGCCAACCTCCGACCGGGGAGAGTTCGATTTCGAATGGCCCCGTTTGACCTATCCGATCGGCCACGACCAGTTGGAGGTCTTCTTTCAGTTCACCCATGCCGAGGACGACGGGGTCCTGAAGATGTATCGGCTGAAGACCGCCCAGATCACCGAAGATGCCGAGTTTGTCTCCGCTCCCGAGGAGATCGCCGCGGTGGTTTCCGATCCTCGCTTTCCCGACTCCTTGGAGGCCTACGAAATAAGGACGGCGGACGGAGAGATGATCCGTCTGGAAATGCCGGAACCACGGGCGGGGGAAGTTCTGGCGAAGCTGGAGCGCGACTACCGGGCCATGTCCGACGCCCATCCCGGACGGTTGCATCCCGGTTGGCACTGTTCGATGTGCGACGTGGCCGACCTGTGCCCGACCTTCCCCGCCATCGGTCCGTCCACGCCGCAGGTCGTTCCCCCGGGGCGCCGACTGCCTTCCGCCCACCGGCTGATGATCTCCAAGACGCGCCTTGGGGAAATGGACCTCTGCCAAAGAAGAGTGGCCTGGAGGACCTGGTTCGCCATCCCCGCCGATCTGGACCATCGGGACCGGGACACCTCCCCCGACCTGGCGGTGGGAAACCGATTTCACCGACGGATGGCCCAGGCCCTCCTATCCGAAGACCCGCAGTCGTTCTTCGCCGGGGACCCAGAACTTGAGGATCTGTACCGCCAACACCAGGACCTTCCTTGCACCGAGGGTCTGCGGATCAGGGCGACCGAGTTTCCGCTGGGGTTCACGGTCCGATTGCGGAGCGACGGACAGCTTGTCTCCGTGGTCACCTACGGGCTGGCCGACGCGGTGGGACGTGAGCCCGACGGAACCCCGGCAATAGTCGATCACAAGACCGGCCGCTCCGGGGCCACCAACCCCTACGAGGAGCAAATCTATGCCCTCGGCGCCTTGCTTCGGATAGGGGGCGCCGCCGAAGTATCCACCCACATCCATCAACTCTCCACCCGTGGCGAGCAGCCGACCTGTCACCGAACGGTCTGGGATAGAGAACGCCTCCCCGAACTTGCCTCCCGGATGGTGAAACCGGCCCGCACCGCCGCCGGTTGGGACCTTTCCGACGCCACCTCGCCTCCCTATCGGGCGGGCGACTGGTGCAACTCCTGCCCCTTCGAGAAACGGTGTCTGGCCTACCGCTGACCGGTCAGCCGACCACCGTCAGCTGTGATGCGGTGGGCTCGGCGCAGCAATACCATGATTCGGTGAGTCCGGGAACCGGGGTGTCCCATTCCACCTCCTCCCGGCCGGGAGACGGCCTCCCCACAGCTTGGCGGGCCAGGGACCATTGGGCGTGGAGAGTCTCTCTCCGACTCATCTCGCCCTGACTTTCCCGCTCGGCCAGGGCCATGACTTGTTCTTGGAGTCGATCCACCGCCGGATCAGGGGACAACCAGGGGTATCCCAGGTGCTCGGAGTCATAGTCCCCCAAGAATCGCTCGGCGCCGGGAATGGACAAGACCAGCGATCCCTCGGGCACCAACAGGCGAATCCCCATCTGCACCGGGTCGGTGGCGCCCATCAGATCGTGTTCGCCGACGAAGGTAAAGATGTCGTCGAGGTCGGACAGCTCCGTCCACGGGGTAAAGGGAAGCCAGGAGGGTCGCACCGCGATTCCCGCCGACCGCAGCACGTCCAACGCCTGCGGCAGATCAGCCGCCCGGTGACCCTTGTCGAGCAAGGCCAAGACTTGGTCGTTCACCGTTTCAAACGCCGACACCACGAACACCACCTGGTTCGTGGCCATGGCAGGCCAGATGGGCCGGTGAGCAAGGATATGTTCCACCTTGACCGTCAAGTCGAAGGTCAGATCGGGAAAGGTGCGGTGGGCGGCTTCGATCAACCGTCGGGCGTGCGCCGGACCGTTGAGAAAGTCGGGATCGCCGAAAGTGATGTGCTCGGCGCCCTGTTCGGTCAGCCACTGAACATCCGCCAGGACGCTTTCGATGTCAACGATCCGATAGCGCCCGTCGTACACGGAAGGCAAAGGGCAATGGCGGCATCGGTGGCGACAGCCCCGGCTTCCCTCCACATAACCGGCCAACCTGCTGACCCCGCCGTGCTCAAGGCACGCATAGCGATCCAGGGAAGGCAACAGCCCCCGGGCGGGCACCAATGAGGGAGACAATCCGGTGGAGATGGTGACCGGGGTCCCCCGCTGCAAGGGCAAACCGGCCAATCCCCCGAACCACTCCACCAGTTCGCCGGTGTACTCGCCCGCGATCGCCCGGTCGGCCACCTCCCCCACCACCCGGTCGCTGGCGGCCGCCGCGTACAGTCCGTAAAAGACAATGGGCACAGGTGAACGGGACGCCTTGATACGGCGAACAGCCTGCACTCCCAGCCGCATGGCGGTGTGCATCGGAACGGACACCCCCACCGCCTGGGCCCAATCCACTCGGGACTGATCCCAGTCCTCCACGGCCAGATCCAAGGCTTCTACCTGATGACCTTCGGCCAGCAGGGCGGCCGCCGGCCAGGCGAGATTGAGTGGCTGGTGGCCCAATTCATAGGTGGAGATCAGCAGTATCCGCACGCCGGGAACTCCTTTCTCCACGCCACCTTGAGGCATGACTCACATAGTGAAACGCACCCTCCGGTGGGTATCCTTCCCCAGAAGCAATGACCTATTGGGAAGACTACAGCCTCTCCTATGTCGACGGATTCGTCCACCGCCACCGTGACACGGATCCCGAGGAGACCGCGGAATGGATCGAGTCTCTCGATGCGGTGGTCGCCGAGAGCGGCGGCGACCGCGGGGAGTTTCTCCTCACCAAGCTCATGGACCGGGCCCGACAGAAGGGCTTGGCGGCGCCGGGTTCCATCAGCACGCCGTATGTCAACACCATCCCCCCCGAGGAGCAGCCCTCCTATCCGGGCGATCTTTGGATGGAGAAGCGGATCCGTCGCTTCATTCGCTGGAATGCGGCGGTCATGGTCATCAAGGCCAACTACCAGGAGAAGGGCATCGGCGGACATCTCTCCACCTTTGCCTCCTCGGCCCTGCTCTATGAAATAGGATTTCATCATTTCTTCCGGGGCAAGGAGAATGGCCAACCGGGCGACGCGGTCTACATCCAGGGTCATGCGGCGCCGGGAATCTACGCCCGGGCCTTTCTGGAGCGCCGGTTGGAGGAGCGGCATCTTGACAACTTTCGCATGGAAATCGGCGGGGGCGGATTGTCCTCCTACCCCCATCCCCGGCTCATGCCGGACTTTTGGGAGTACCCGACCGTCTCGATGGGTCTTGGCCCCATAACCTCGATCTACCAGGCGCGGTTCAACAAGTATCTGCAGAATCGGGGGTTGGACCAAACCGCCGACACCCGAGTCTGGTGTTTCATCGGCGACGGGGAATGCGACGAGCCCGAGTCCCTGGGCTCCCTGTCCCTGGCTGCCCGGGAGGGCCTGGACAACCTGGTGTGGGTGGTCAACTGCAACCTGCAGCGCCTTGATGGCCCGGTGCGGGGCAACGGCAAGATAATCCAAGAATTGGAGGCCATATTCCGCGGGGCCGGATGGAACGTGATCAAGGTGGTGTGGGGTTCGGGCTGGGACCCGCTGTTGGCCGACGACCACGAGGGCGCCCTGGTGGATGTCATGCACCGCACCCTTGACGGGGAATACCAGCGTTACAAGGCGGAAAGCGGCGCCTATGTCCGCGAGCACTTTTTCGGGAAGGACCCCCGCACCCTGGAAATGGCCCGCCGGCTCACCGACCGCGACATCTGGGAACTGCGCAGGGGCGGCCACGACCCCCTGAAGGTGTATGCCGCCTATGACGCAGCCACCCGGACATCGGGAGCTCCCACGGTGATCTTGGCCAAGACCATCAAGGGATGGACGCTGGGTCCCGACGTGGAGGGAAGAAACGCCACCCACCAGATCAAGCAACTCACCAACCAACAGCTACGGCAGTTGCGGGACCGCCTGGAGTTGTGGGAGGAAATCCCGGACAGCGCCCTGGAAGGCGATGTCGACCCGCCGTACTTTCGACCGTCGGTCGGCTCTCCCGAATACCAGTATCTGGTGGAGTGCCGCAAGCGCCTGGGCGGGTACCTGCCCGAACGCACGGTGTCGCTCAGAAAGCCACTCGCTCTTCCCTCCCCCGAAACCTTCGACGTCCTCAACCAGGGAAGCGGAAAGGTGGAGGTTTCCACCACCACCGCCTTCGTCCGATTGCTCCGCAACCTGTGCCGGGCGCCGGGATTCGGCCCTCGGGTGGTCCCGATCGTCCCCGACGAGGCGCGCACCTTCGGCATGGACCCGCTGTTCCGGGAGTTGGGCATCTACGCGTCGCGCGGCCAACTGTATGAGCCGGTGGACGCCGCCATGATCCTCGCCTACCTGGAAAGACAGGACGGACAGCTGTTGGAGGAGGGCATCACCGAGGCGGGATCACTGGCCTCCTGGACCGCGGCGGCCACCTGCTATGCCAGTCGCGGGGTGCCGATGGTCCCCTTCTTCATCTTCTACTCGATGTTCGGCTTCCAACGGGTGGGCGACATGATCTGGGCGGCAGCCGATGCGCGGGCGCGCGGGTTTCTCCTGGGCGCCACCGCCGGGCGCACCACCCTGATGGGCGAGGGGCTCCAGCACCAGGACGGCCACAGCCTGCTGCTGTCGTCCACCGTTCCCTCCATCCGCAGTTACGACCCCGCGTTCGCCTATGAGCTGGGGGTGATAATCGAAGACGGAATCCGGCGAATGTACCAGGAAAACGAAGACATTTCCTACTACCTCACGGTCTACAACGAGAACTACCACCATCCCGTCAAGCCGGTGGGGGTGGACGGGGGGATTCTGGCCGGGTTGTATCGGTTCGCCCCCTCTCCCGAGGGTGTCCGCAAGAGAGGATCGATTCTGTTCTCGGGCTCCACCGCCGGAGCGGCGCGCGGGGCGCAGGCGGATTTGGCCGAGCATTTCGGGGTGGGAGTGGAGTTGTGGTCGGCACCCTCCTATCAGGCCCTGCGAACCGAAGCCATGGAGGTGGAGCGGTGGAACCTGCTCCATCCCGAACAACGCCCCCGCAAGCCGTACGTCACCTCCCGGTTGGAAGGCGCCGGAGAGGTGATCGTGGCGGTAACCGACTTCATGCGGGCGGTGTCGGACCAGATCGCCAGGTGGGCGCCCGCTCCCTATGTCAGTTTGGGCGCCGACGGCTTCGGGCGTTCGGACACTCGCAAGACGCTCCGCAGGTTCTTTGAGATCGATGCCGGCTTCCTGGTGGTGGCTGTGCTGTCCGCCCTCAGCCGCCAGGGCAAGGTTCGGACCTCGCTGGTTTCCGACGCCCTGGACCGCTACCTGATCGACCCCGACTCACAACCTTCCTGGAAGCGTTGAACCAAGAACCGCGCGCTCGGCGGCCTATGAGCGGGAGAACACTCCCCGAATCCGAGAACCCAACGTCTGCAGGAACAACCGCAGCCCCTTGACCTCGCCCGCCTGCACCATGGCTGCCTCCTCCGCGGTCACGGCGCTCAGCTTGGCCTCCAGACACTGGGCGAACTCGCTGATCAGCCGGTTGGAGATTTCCCGGATCAGCCCGCTCCGCCCGAACTGCGCGGCGGCCCCGGCCAAGGTCACGTCGGCTTCGATTTCCACACCGGTTCCGCCGTCGGTCTCCTTGAGTTGATAGGTGACCGACATCCGTCCCCGGCTTCCGCCCCGTTTGTCAACCCCTTTTCCCTTGATGCTGGCCGAATGGGTATCCGGGTCGGCCACCACCGTGGCCTCGCCCTCGAAGCTGGCGGTGAGAGGCCCCAACTTGGCGGAGACTTTACCGGAATATACGCCATCGCCCTGGTCGTCGGTTACCTCCGCCCCCGGGAGACACTCGGCCACCGTGGGCACGTCCTGAAAGAAGCTCCAGACCACCGGCAGTGGCTGGGACACCTCAAAACTGTTGTTGATCTTCATTCGGATTCTCCTGGAGCCTTAACCGATTCGCTATGTCACCGTGAGTCTATCCGAAAGACGGGTCCCTTGCGATCCCGTAGGAAACCGGCAGCCTTTTCCCGGCGGACCGCCAGTATCTCGGCCATCACCGCCCAGGCTATCTCTTTCGGCCCTTCCGCCCCGATATCCAACCCGGCCGGTCCATGGATCTTGGCAAGGTCCTCCCCGGAAGGGTGACAACCCGATTCCCTCAGATCAGAAACCAGCCTTTCCAGCCGGGCCCCGGGCCCGAGAGCCCCGATGTAGGAGACATCGGTGTCGAGCAGAGACTTCAGATAATCCAGGTCCCTCAGGTAGTTGTGGCTCATGATCACCACGTAGGTGCGCTGATCAAGTTCGACGTTGGCCACCAACTCGGAGGGAAGGGAGGTCACCGGATGGGCGGATGGAAAACGTTGAGAACCGAGCAGCGCCGGACGCTCGTCGGTAACCACCACCTCGAATCCCAGTTCGGAGGCATAGTGGGCCAGGGGATCGACATCGTGACCCGCGCCACAGATCACCAGCCGGGGAGGGGCGCCCAACACCTCCACCATCAACCGACTGCCTCCCACTTCGAAGGTCGCCGATTCGCCTTCGTTGATGGCCCGCTTGGCCAGATCGATCGCTTCTGTCTGCAAAGTCCCGTCTGACAAGGCCCCGGAATGCCGACCGTCCGATCGCACATACAGCCGGGAGAAGCGGGGTCCGAACAATTCGTGGACCACTGCCAGCGGGGCCCGCCGGACCCGGACCGAAGTGATCTCTTCCGCCCATCGGCTCGCGTCCCGAGCGGGAATCACCAAAAGTTCCGTGGCGCCGTTGCATCCGATTCCCCACCCCCAGATCGCCTCATCGTCGGCGGTGAGATCGAACTCCACCAACCGCGGCTTCCCGGAAGAAAGCACGTCAACCACCACCTGGTGTAAATCCTGGTCGAGGCACCCACCCGACACGGTCCCCACCGAGTAGCCGTCGTCGGCCACCAACTGCCGGGCGCCCAACTGTCGATAGGTGGATCCTCTCACTCCCACCACGGTGGCGAGGGCAAACCGTTTTTCCGTTCGTCCCCAATCGAGAGTGGTTGGGAGGATGGTTTCCAGGTCGGACATTGGTCGAAGGATACGCCGTGAAGAGGCCATCCCCTCGGCCGGTCGGCAGGTCCCGGCCGTGATGCGGTGAATCGGACTCAGGAAACCTTCAGCAAGGTCGGCGACTCCCCGGGCAGGGCCTGGTCGGTGGGGGCCATTCCCCGTTCGCTGCGTACCTGGTCCACCCGGTCGAACGCCTCATCCATGGCGTGGTAGTGCCTTCCGGTGATCTCCCCCGCCTTGTTGCCGGCCTTGGTGATGTGACCCTGCAGCACATCAATGGCCTTTTGGGTTTCCAGCCACTCTCTCTTTAGTTGATTGAGGATTTCCAGCACCTGGTCGCCGGTCTTTTCCAGGGAAAACGCCGAGTTTGCTTCTCTGATCAGGGTGAGGATGGCAAAGAGATTGGAGGGACCACACAGCATCACCCCTCTGTCGAAGGCATAGTCCAGCAGTCGATGATCGCTTTCCCAGATGAAAGAGTAGATGGATTCGAGGGGAATGAACATGAGCACCAGGCCCGCATCCCCGTATGACTTGACGGACAGTGATCGGACATGCCCGCGTACCGCCCGGAGGAAATCCCTCCGATGCCTCTCCTTTGCCTCTTCGGGCGCCTCCTGGTAGCTCCGATAGGAATCGAAGGGAAGCTTGGAATCCATGCACAGGAGCTGTCCCTTGGGCAGGTGGAAGGAAAAATCGGGAATCTCCCCACCCGGCAGCCTTCGCCGGACGTCGTAGTTGAGCCCCTCCTTCATTCCGACCGCCCGCAGAATGTCCTCGGCCACCTTCTCCCCCCAACTGCCCTTCTGTCCGGGTGAACTCAGCATGGTGGTGAGCGACTCGGTGGTTCCACCCAGTTTGGTCAAGGTCTCGTTCACCTGTCCGAACTGCTCCGACCAACTCCCCTGACGGGAGGCCAGGTCCCTTTGTATCCCTTCGATCCGCTCCCCGATCTGTTGGGCGGTGAGACTGAAGGTCTGCTGCTGCTGGGAGATCAGGTCGGCCCCCGACCGGGCCTGGGTCTCCAATTCGGCTTTCGCCATCCGGGCCGCCTCCGCCGCGGCGGCGGTAGCGGTCCGGGCCGATAATGCCTCCGCTTCAAGTTGTCTGTTCTGCTGGTCGCGGGCGAGCGCTTCCACCACCGCCTGCAGGGCTGTTTCGGAATGCTCCGCAGCCCGGTTAACCCGGTGGTGACGACGCCGCTGGACGATGTCCCACGCCACCAGAAAAGCCACCACGATCAATGCGATAAAAAAAGCAGTTTCCATGCCCAACAAGTATGGAAGGCAGGTGTGACATTTCTTGGTATTGCCAGCCCGAGGGCGGGCGTCGGAAAGTTAATGCACCGTGTCCCCGGCCAGAAGATCGAGGGCATGAGACAGCAGCGGAAGCACGGGACTCAAGTTCTCCGCCACCCCCTTGGGACTGCCCGGAAGGTTGATTATCAAGGTCGATCCTCGGGCGCCCACCACCGCCCGGGAGAGAGCGGCCATGGGAGTCACCGCCAATCCGGCGGCCATCATCATGTGGGCCAATCCGGGCGCCTCCCGGTGGATCACCCGCCGGGTGGCCTCGGGGGTCACATCCCGAGGTCCCAGGCCGGTTCCCCCGGTGGTGACCACCAGATCCGCCTGCGGGCAGATTTCCAGCAGGGTCGCCACGATCAGGTCCTCGGTGTCCTCCACCGCCGTGCGTACGCTGATCTCATATCCGGCGTCAACCAGCATTGCCGACAGCACATCCCCGGAGCGATCCTGGCGGGTCCCGGCGATCACCCCGTCGCTACAGGTGATCACGGCTGCTCTCCAGGTCTTGTCTCCGGCCATCGGATCCAACATTACCCGACAGTGATATCCTCCCCGATCTGATGGAGATTCCCCCCGCCCCCTATCTCCCCACCTCCGACCCCGCGGTGGTGGAATCGACTCCCCTTTCGCAATCCGGATGGTATGAGGATGGACAACACGGCGGCCTGATCGCCGGTCTCCTGGCCCGGGCGGTGGATACCGTGCCCACCCTGGCGCCCATGGAAGTGGCCCGCCTGACCGTCGACATCTTCCGGGTGGTGCCCACCGTCCCTCTGCGGGTGACGACCTCGTTGCTTCGGCAGGGAAAGCGCATCCAACTGGTCCGCGCCCGCATGCACGCCGGTGACACCGAAGTGGCGCAGGCCACCGCCATGCGTCTGCGGGTGGCCGATCGGCCCCCGCCCCCGGCCGCCCGGCCCGATCCGGCGCTTGTGCCCACGCCGGCGACCGAATCGTCGCCGGTTGACATGGACCGGGTGGGCGTGGGGGTGCGGGGAAGGCTGTTCTTTCATCGCCACGGGGTGGAGATGCGCCAGGCCGAGGGGAGTTTTGATCAACCCGGGCCCGGTGCGGTGTGGATCAGGATTCTGACTCCCCTGGTGGCGGGAGAGGAACTTACGCCCCTGCTCCGGGCGGTGATCAGCGCCGACCACGGCAACGGGGTCAGTTCGGCGCTCCCCACTTCCTGGGTGTTCATGAACGCCGATCTGAACGTCCATCTGGTGCGTCTGCCGGTGGGTGAATGGGTGGGCCTGCGTTCGGTGTCCTGGTTTGCTCACCTCGGCAGGGGCGTGGCGCACTCCCAGCTTTTTGATGCAAGCGGCGGCATCGGCCGTTCGGTTCAGACCCTGTTCGCCGATCTGCGCTCCGCCCTGCCGGGAACCATGGCCCCTCCCGATTTCTCCCAGGGCTGAGCAAAAACTAAACCGGGAGAGTCCACCAGGCTGCTGGTGGTGCTTCAGGCCGACCCGCCTGAACAGTCGGGTTACCCCTCCTCTTCCAGAACGGTCTCTATGGATTTGAGCACATCCCGGACCTGCACCGTGACGTTGTCGAGCCGCTGCCGGCAGAACCGGATGAGCTGCCCGGCCCGTTCCACCTGATCGGCCACCGATTCCAGGTCCACGTCGCTTCCCTGCAGATAGTCCAGGATCCCTTCCAGTTCGGCCAAACCCTCCGCATAGCTGCGGGGAGTTTCGTCACGAGAGGATGGTTTGCTCATAGCCGGCGATCTCCTTTTTCGTTGTCGGGCCTCCCGCCCGAGGTAGTTTCCAACACCCTGCTGACCACCGTACCATCCGACAGCCAGGTCTCTATCTCCTGATCCGGCGCCACCCCCGAAATGGACCTGATCACACCTCCTCCCCGGCGGCGGGTGATCGACCAACCCCGCGCCAGAATTCTCCGGGGATCATAAGCCTCGGTGACGGCAACGGCGTTGTCGAGCCGGGTGCGTTCGGTTCGCAAAGCCCGGCGGGCCTCCCGTTGCAGGGATCCACCGTGGGAGCGAAGGGTTGCATCGGCCTCACTCAACCGAGAGCGCGCCCAGACAGGCAGCATTTGGGTCGAGCGGTGCAGGCGACGGTGACCGCGGGCCACAACCCCATCCACTCCGGCGCGCAACCGAAGCGGCGAGCGGTCCAACCGTCGGCGATGGCTCGACACCACCGACCCGGCCTGCTCGGCCAAGCTCCTTCCCACCCGCTCGAGTCGACGCAGGTACAGGCGGTTTCGGTTCACCAGGAATGACGCGCAGGCAGTGGGGGTCTTTTCGGAGCGGTGGGCCACCAGGTCGGAGACGGTCTGGTCCAATTCGTGGCCTATCCCGGTGATCACCGGCGCCGGGCAACGAGCGATGGCCCGGGCGACCTCCACATCGTCGAACACCGCCAGGTCGGTGGTGGATCCTCCGCCTCGGACGATGCAGACCACATCCGGTCGGAGTCCGACCACCCTGGCCAGGGCCCCGGTCACGGAAGCCCGGGCCGCTTCCCCCTGCACTGCCGAATGGTGAAACTCCACCTGCCATCCCAAACCGCTCTCCGTCAGCGTGGTGAGAAAATCGGCCTGGGCGTTGCTCCCTCCGCTGGTGATCAGTCCCACCCGCCAGGGAGCCGGAGAGAGATGCAGGCGCCGGTTGTCATCGAAGATCCCTTCTTCCCGAAGGGCCGCCACCACCCGCTCCCGTTCCTTCTTCCACCTGCTCAAGGTGTACTGCGGATCGACCTCGTGGATCTGCAGGGTGATCCGGCCCTGCGCCGCATAGAACTGCACCCCCACCCTGACCTTCAGCTCATCCCCGTCCGATACCCGGCCCCAGCGGGCTTTCCGCAGCGCCTGGTTGATCGCCGCTCGGCGACTTTCCCAGATGACCGCCCGGAGCAGGGACCTCCGCTCTCCCGTTTCCGTGGCAACCCGTTCCATCAGATCCAAATAGATGTGCCCGGCCTGAGACCGGGTGAGATTGGCCACCTCCCCGGTCACCCACACCGTTTCAGGAAAGGCCCCCCTCACCGCCCCCCGGATCCGCCCGGCCAATTCCGCAATGGTGTAGACGGTCTGTTCGGCGTCCGCCTGATGGGTGACGGGTGTCGTTGAGTGGCTGTTCATGGAAAGGTTAAGAGGGGCGGTTCCACCCGGCCATAACTATAAAAGGGATAACCGGTAGGGGTTGGCGGCCAAGAGCACCTGTGAAATCAGACACTATCTCGCGAAAACGCCCCGGAAATTTCCGTCCCGAGGGACCCACCCCCGCCACCACCTTTCCTGGGGTCGGGACCGCGAATCCACCATACAGAACGCGGAATTCGCTTTCCCGAGGATATGTTCCCTGCGGCCGGTCTGGACGACGTCGGAACAGACCGGGAGGTGCTTGACACCTATCACTGTGTGACACCTCGGAGACAAAGTCAAGCCATCAGCCACCCTGTTTTTCGCGACCTCCCAAATCGCCTACCAGCGCCGGCTCTGAGTACCGGCCCGGAGGTACACTGGCCCAGATGTTGAGCAGCCGTCTGTGGCTGAGGGTTTCGACCATCGGATTGCTCTTTGTGACAGCAACAGCCTGTGGAGGCGATGACCCCGCCGGGTCCACCATCACCACGGAGAGTCCCTCCGCAACCGCCGCGGAGGAGCCTGAAACGGACCCTCCATCCGAAGATCCACCCCCGCCGACCGAGCAGACCTCACCCACCACCACGGTGTCCGTCGCCCGGTCGGAGCCGGAGGTGGAGGTCTCCGCCGGATGCCCCTCGCCCCTCGAGGCGCCTCCCCTGACCCGGCCAACCGCCCAGGACAATCCTCATCCTCCCCCCTCCCACCTGCAGAACGCGGTGGCGTCCTGGCCCACCGATTGGTCCAATGCCACCATCGACCTCGAAGAACTGGGGCTGGGCATCCCCGCCCCCGACCCCCGCGACCTGATACGTCCCATCGACCGGCCGGTGTTCGTCGACACCGGGGAGGCCGCCCGGTGGCTCTCCGATCGGGACCCGGGGATGCTGGTCCGGATCGACGATCAGGCCCGCTTCTACCCCCTGCGGGTGATGACCCGCCACGAGATCGTCAACGATCGGATCGGGAACCGCCCCGTGACCGTCACCTACTGCCCCCTGTGCAACACGGCGGTGGCTTTCGACCCGGTGGTGGAGGGAACCACGTTGCGCTTCGGAGTGTCGGGGCTGCTTCGCAATTCCGATTTGGTGATGTGGGATCTGGAGACCACTTCCCTGTGGCAGCAGATAACCGGCGAGCCCGTCGTCGGCCACTATGCCGGGGGCCCCGCCCTTCCCTACCTTCCCTCCGCGATAGTGGCCTTCTCGGAGTTCGCCAGCTCCCATCCCGGCGGATGCGTGCTCGGCCCCGAGCAGGAGTTCGGCATCACCTATGGGACCAACCCGTATTTCGGCTACTCGTCATCCTCCCGGCCCTTTCTCTTCGACGGGGAACTGGACGAAAGGCTTCCGGCTCTGTCCCGGGTGGTGGGGGTGTCGGTGGGAGACCAGCACCGCGCCTACTCCTTCGGGCGCCTTGCTTCCCTGAAGGTGATCAACGACCGGATGGACGGGACCCCGGTGGTGATCATGTGGGGGGCCGCCCACACCGCCGACGCCCTGGACCAAAGCGTCATTTCCGACAGCCGTCCGATCGGGACGGGGGTGGCCTTTGTGGCGCAGTCTGCCGAGAGTCCTCTCACTTTCCTGCCCGCCGGGGTTGATCTGTTTGCCGATCAGGAGACCAACAGCACCTGGAACCTGCTGGGCCAGGCCGTGGACGGACCCCTGGCCGGGACCCAGTTGGAGTTCGCTGCCCATCGAAACGAATTCTGGTTTGCCTGGCATGCTTTTTTCGGCGCCGTCGGAGACCTCTGGGAACCGCCCCTGAACTGAATCGACCTCACCCCGCCCCGAGCGGCGGGCTCATCCGATCTCTCGGTGAGAGAGTTATCCCAGAGCGCGCTCCAGGGCTTCTATCAAGAGACCGATCTCCTGCTGGGTGGTGTAGTGAAGAAACGACATTCTCAAAACACCCGGATCGGTGGCGATGCCCATGTCCTCCAGCAGACGGGGAGCGTAGAAGTCTCCGGTTCCTACCATCATCCGGCGTTCAACCAGAGCCTGCGCCACCGTGGCCGGGGAATGATTCAAGGGCACTATGGAAACGGTGGGCGCCCGTCGGGTGGGGTCGAGGGGTCCGGCCACCCGAAGGTCGGGGCGGTCGGCCAAATAGTCGAGCAGGGGCCCCAGCAGCCGGGTTTCCCGCGCTCGGATCAGATCGTGCACCCACCGGCCCCGCTGCTGCGGAGAAGCCTCGGAGGGGCCGCCATGGTGGTGATACAGGTCGTCCAGATAATCCACCACACCGGCGCAGGCGGCGATCTGGGCATGGTCGGGGCCGGCGGGAACCAGTTTGTGGCGCAGATCGGAAGACACGAAATAATGACCCTCGTTTCCCAGACGTTCGGCCAACCGACGACGGACAAACATCACTCCCTGGTGGGGACCCCAGGTCTTGTAGGCGGAGAACAGGTACACGTCCGCTCCCAATCGGGCCAGGTCGGGCAAACCATGGGGGGCATAGGACACCCCGTCCACCACCACTTGGGCGCCCACCGCCCGGGCTCGGGCCACGACCTCGGCCACCGGGTTGAGGGCTGCCACCACATTGGAGGCGTGCGGGAACACCACCAGGCGGGTGCGTTCGGTCACCAACCGGTCGAGATCGGCCACGTCCAGAGTTCCCGTTTCGGGGTTGACCCGCCACTCCCGGACGGTGATCCCCGTGGACGCAAGTCGCCTCCACACCCCGGCGTTGGCCTCGTGGTCCTGGGTGGAGGCCACGATCTCATCGTCCTCCCGCCACATCGCCCGGAACGCCCGGGCCAGCACGTAGGTGTTCTGGGAGGTGGACGGCCCGAAGTGGATCTCATCGGATCCCACCCCCATCCATTCCGCCACCCGTCGGTAGGCGTAATCCATGGCTTCTCCCGCCCGGGTTGAGACCGGGAAGGGGTGATAGGGCTGGATCTTGGTGCGACGATAGAACGCGGTCAGCCGGTCGATGACCTGACGGCACACATAGGAACCGCCCGCGTTCTCAAAATGCGCCCACCCACCCAACCGGCGATCGGAAAACGCCGGAAACTGGCGGCGGGCATACTCGACGTCAAGCAGGACCAGGATTGCCTCCCCATGGAGCTTTGTTGCGTCCGTCCTGCCCAACCAGGTTAATGCCGCAAGGTAGCCTTGCCGAGAACCGGCACAGGGGGGTCAGTTGGACCTGGAAGATCGAATCGCAGGCGGACTGTTGGGCGTGGCTTCCGGCGATGCCCTGGGGGCGACCCTGGAATTCATGACTCCCGGTGATATCCGACACCGGTTCGGCGTGCACCGGGAAATAGTCGGAGGAGGCGCCTTCGGCTGGCGACCTGGCCAGGGAACCGACGACACCGACCTCACCTGGGCGGTGCTGGAGGCCTATCTGGATAGTGACTACACATTGCAAAAGGCGGCGGACAACATGCTGGCTTGGTTCCGCACCGGACCCCAGGACATCGGGGGCGCCACCGCCGGGGCACTGGGCCGCTACCAGAGCGGCGGGGATCCACACCGAAGCGGTGCAACCGAGGAATGGTCTTGTGGAAACGGCTCGCTGATGAGGTGCATACCCACGGCTCTGGCCCGACCCGACCGGTCGGTGCGTCGCCGGGAATTGCAGGAGATCTCGGCGGTTACCCACGCTCACGTCCGGTGCACCGACAGTTGCGTGGCCTATGGAGAGATGGTCGACGCCCTGCTGGAGGGAGCCGATGTTCCCGAGGCGTTGGCGGCGGCCCGGGCACTGGACCTCGATCCTCATGTCCGAGGGGCCCTCCAAATTGATCCGCAACTTCCGGTGGAGAGCTTGAGCACCTCCGGTTACGTGATCCACTCCCTCGGGTGCGCGGTCTGGGCGATCCAGCAGGACGCCACTTTCGAGGATGTGATCGTGGCCCTGGTCAACCGCGGCGACGACTCCGACACCACCGGGGCGATCGCGGGAGGCCTCCTGGGTGTTGCGCAAGGTGTCGGCGCCATACCGGCCCGCTGGCGGCGCCTATTGGAATATCGAGACCGCCTGGAAGAGGCTGTCCCATCGCTTGTTGCTCTGCGGGGAAAAGGGTCCAACTAGACCCGGAGCACCACCGTGGTGCCCATCTTGTCGTGCCATCCCTGGCGACGGTCGTCCCACAGAAGGGACAGATACACCACCAGGCCGAGAAAGCCACCGATCAGGGGGATCAAGTTGAGCAGGTTGGGAAGCGCCCAACGCCCGATGGCCTTGCCCCAGCCGGGCACTCCCCCGTCTTCGGCGCTGGCCACCATAACCCCCATGGCCATCTTGCCCAAGGTTTGGCCCTTGGAGGCGATGAGGGTTACTTCATACAACAGCGCCACCACGAAAAACACCGCCAAACCCCCGAACGCGGCCAAGGCGGCCAGACCCGATGTATCGTCCGCCACCAAGGCTCCTGCGACTCCCGCCCCCACCAGGATGACCAGCACCACCACCAAGATGGCGACGTCAATGATTCTGGCTACCAGGCGCCGGCCCGGTGCGGCAAGCTCCCTTACTTCCCCGTTGCCCAATTCGACTCGCCCGGTCATGGCTCGTGGCTCGGTCATGATTTCTCCTTTGGTTAGACCCTGATCGTTGCGAATGGTACCGGGCCGAATCAACCCGTCTCCTCGGATTAGGGGAACAGTTCGCCCTTCACAGTCCCGCCGCCCGGGCAACTTTCCCATACCAGTCGGCCAGGGAGGCGGTGGTCTCGTGGGCGTTGAGGCCGCTCGGATTGGGAACCACCCACAGCCGGGCGCCTTCCAGCTTCTCTGTCTGGCGCCCGGATTGGGCCTTGGGGCGGCGGAAGGCGGTCCGATAGGCGGTGATCCCCACCACCGCCACCACCCGGGGGCGCCACCGCGCCACCTTCTCCGCCAGGACCCGGGCGCCCGAGCGCAGTTCGGCGGTGGAAAGCTCCGAGGCGCGGGCGGTGGCCCTTTCCACCAGGTTGGTGATCCCGATGCCCCGTTCGGTCAGATAACCCCGGTCTTCGGCGCCAAAACCCCCGTCGCGGCAGATTTCATATCCGGTTACCCCGGCTCGATAGAGGGCCGGATAGAAACGATTGGTGGGATGGGCGAAGTGGGTCCCGGTGGCCGCCGTCCAAAGCCCCGGGTTGATCCCCACGAACAAAAGCCGCATTCGCCGGCCGGCCAGGTCAGGCACCGTGGCGTCTCGAAAACTCTCCAGTTGGGCGCGGGTGAACCTGGGCCCGGGCTTTGGGGAACTCATCGGCGGGCGCGGCGCATCAGCCGTTCCAGGGTCTCCGATCGGGCCGGGACCGGAGGCTCCGCCCCGCCGGGGTCCTCGGGCGGGTCCTCCACCAGTTCCGGTTCGTCCACAGGCCGCCTCCCCACGGTCTGTGAGGAATCGGCCCTGCCCACCGACCATCGCAGCCGACGGGCGGCGGCGTCGATCAGAAACAGCGCCAGCGCCGCACCCACCAGCGCCGGCCAGATTGACATTTCAGCGATCCCCCGCGCCTCGGCCTCCTCGAACATGGCCTCCGGCGGAGGGTTTACCCGTCCCCCGGTGGTTCCGGCCACTTCCACGGCCAGGGCGGGATCGGGAGGAAGGAAAGAAAACTCTTCCTGATAAGTGGAGACGGCCCCGGCGCTTGCGACGGTGGAACCTCCCTCGGACGTGGTTACCACCGCGGTCACCCAATAGGCCCCCTCCCGGGTAGCCGGGGCGTTGCCCCGAAGGGCCGTCGCTGAAACCCGCCGGAGCGGCGCCGTCCAAACCTCTCCATCCGGCCCTCGCACCCGGGCGATCCCCGAGGCGCCGGTGGGCAGGTTGGGCCGTTCCACCCGGATGTCAAGTTCCCCTTCCCTCACCGCGACGGACACTTCCTCCTCCGCCGGCGGAGACAGGGTGTCCCGCACCAGCTTTCCCCACAGATTGGCGTATCCCGGCCACTGCACCCATTCGGCGCTCCACCGGGAGGTGGCGTCGGAGGTCCACACGCTGACCCGCCCCAATCCCCTCTGCCAGGAGGCCAGCAGGGGATGGGAGGCCCCCACCTCCAAAGAAACGGTGGCGGTCCCCTTGGCCCTGGTAGCCACATACCCCAGCAGGGGAGGCGCCGAAACCAAATCGTCGATGACCGGCGTGGGAGTGCCCCGCACCGGATAGAAGACCCCCTCCCGCACCAGGTTCTCGGCCACCAGCATGGTCTCCTCCACAAAGATCTCCGGCACCAGATCAAGGTCAACTCCCGGGTAGTAGCGCCCGCCACCCAGTTGGGCCATTCGTTCCAGGGTGGCGCCCGGCCCCTCCCCGGTTCCCAGCACGGACAGGGTCACCCCCTCATCGGCGATCTGGCGGGCCAGGGGCAGAAGCCCCGCCTCATTGGGATCCCATCCGTCGGTGAACAGCACAATGTGGCGCAAGGACCCCTCCACCCCGCTCAACACCCGGAGCGCCTCGGCCAGAGCGGGACGAATTTCGGTGCCACCCTCGGGAGTGAGCGAGGACAGGGCGGCGGTGGTGGTCTCGACATCGGGTCGGGGACCGAGGGGGATGGTCCAGTCGAATCCCGAGGAGAACGCCAGCACCCCCACCTGGTCGGCGGTGGTGAGAGCTTCGATCGCCTGGGAGGCCCCCGCCTGGGCGATGGCGGTTTTGGGAGTTCCCCCTTCGATGCGCACCGCGTTGCCCCCGCAGTGACAGGACCCCATGGAACCGGAGGTGTCCAAGGCCAGCACCTCCGCCACCGGTTGGCGGCGAAGAAGGTCATCCGGATCCGAGGAAACCGGCAACATCGCCTCCAGGGGAGTCAGGTGATAGTCCCCCATCCCGAAACTGCGGTCTCCTCCCACCACCACCAGTCCCCGGCCGAAGTCTTCCACATACGACACCAATCGTTCCGCCTCCTCGGAGGTGGGGGTTGCGGCGTTCACCAGCACCACCCCGTCGTATTCGGCCAGCGCTTCGGCGGAGGGAATCCCCACCACCCGCCGGACATTGAGGCCGAAAGCCTGCAGAGCGGCCTGCAGTTGGGCGCCCTCACCCCGGCGGGTGGGGTTTTCCACCACCGCGATCCGGGCCGGCCCCTCCACGCGGGTGATCCCCACCGCCCGGTTGTTCTCCGGTCGGCGGTCCCAATCGGCCAGGATGTGAGCCTCCACCGCCAAGGGACCCCCTCGGGTGGCGCCGGACAACGCGACGGGCGCCTCGACTTCGATCCGGTTGACTCCCGGCCGCAGTTCGATTTCCCTCCATTCCTCATAGTCTCCGGCGCTGATCCGAAGCTGCGCCCGCCCGGACCGATCCGAGCGAACCAGAACAGTCGCCCCCACCACATCTCCCTCCCTCACCAACCCCGGCAGTTCGACCGCGTCCACCAGAACATCCGCACCCAGGGAGGTCTCCAGGACCACCACATCCACCGTCACACCCTCCCGGGCCAGTTCCTCGGCGGCGGCGGTGACTTCTCCCCCGGTGTCGGCCATGTCGCTCATCAACACCACCCGCCGGGATCCGGCGGTGGGGAGCAGGGCCCCGGCGGCCCGGAGCGCCCCGGCCAGTTCCGTGGCGGAGGAGTCAACCACCGACCGCACCGGAAGAATCTCCCGGCCCGTGGTGAGGGAAGCGTCCATCCGCGCCCCGGCCCCGAACACCATCAAACCGGCCAGATCATCGTCTCCGGCCACCTCCAGGGCCTGACCCACCAACCGCTCCTGTTCGGCCCGGGATGTCCCGTCCACCGAGAGCGAGCGGTCGAGGACGAACAGCACCGCCTTTTGCCGTTGGGGCAGATTCAGAACCGGCTGAGCCAGGGCCAACAGAGCCAGGGCGACTCCCACCAGACGCAGCGCCAGCACCCACCGGCGACGGCGCCCACCCAGTGTCCACCTTCCCCGGCGAGCCACAATCCAGACCACTGCCGCTCCCAGCGGCGCCGCCCACAAAAGCTCGGGCGTATCAAAACTCATATTCGCCGACCCCCACCCCAATCACCCCGACCTCCCACCGGTGTCAGCCGGGCGGGCGTTGTCGGGGCCGACCGGGGCCGACGAAGGGCCATCCACCATTCCAGGAGCATCAGAAGGGCAGCCAGCGCCGCCACCCACGGACCCCATTCGGAGATGACCGTGCTCTTCTGATCGGAGACGAAGGACCCCGGCTCCACCTGCACCGGCCGGGCAAGGGCGGCCGACTCGGCGGGGTTGAAGTTCCGGACCGCCATCTGGGACCGCTCCACCTGCCCGTCGGCGTCCAGATACTCGACCCGATAAACCCCCGGATCGCCGGTTTCGACAAAGGATGAGGCGGCGCCGGTCAGGTTTACCGGGTTTCCGCCGGGGGTCATGACCCGGATGTCGCCCTGGCCAAGGCCGTGCAGCGGAATGCCGGCGCCGGCCGGAGCGGAATCAGCCCCCCCGCCGGTCTCGCCTCCCAGCCATTCCAAAAGCTTTATCCCCAAAAGCGGAAAGGCGGTCTGCACCACCAGGTTGGAGTGAGCCAGATCGAAGGTGAAGTGGACCACCCGGTGACCATTCACCCTGCCCAGCAACACCAGTGGGACATTGCCGGATTTGACCACCGGAAGCCACAGGTCGGTTTTCACCACCTGAGCCTCCGCCACCGCCACCCCGGCCAACTCGACATCGTCGAGCACCGGTTCGCCGGGTCGCTGCCAGGTGACGCCCAGGTTGACTGCCATTTCGGTGAGTCGCAGGCCGGGCGGAGGCGGATCGGTGCGGATCAGCCACGAAGGCCCCTGTATCTCTTCGGTCACACCCCGATTGATGATCCGAATGTCGGCGGTGTCGGATTCGCCGGTCACCTCAAAATCCGGCGTGGCGGACAAAAGCGCGGTCAGAAAGGGGGATTCAGCGCCACCCAACTGCACCCGGCTGACCGACGGGATCGCCAGGGCCGCCCAGGAGCGGTCGTCGAGAGGCAGGGAGTCTTCGGCGTTGGTCAACCGGGCCTGCACAATCGCCCCGGGACCTGCCGGGACCGGGATAATCTCCTCCTCCGATCCGCCGGGCTCCGGAGAAAGTTCCAAGCGGGAGGTCACCTGGCCGTCCACCTCCACCTCCACCATGACATTCCGCTCGATCGACCCGTGATTGACCACCGACAGATGCGCCCTGATCACCCCGGCGGCATCCCTTTCCAGAGAGAGGGCGTCGATCGCCCAGTTGGGACCGGTCTCGTCGAATGGCAGGTGGCGGGCGTCGGCCACCGGTTCCGCAGCCAACGGAGCGTCTCCGCCGTCGGTGAACAACACCAGATCGGTGGGGCTTTCGGGGGTGGCAAGGCCCCTGCCCAGCCGGATCGCCTCGGCCAGGTCGGCCTCTCCGCCGGTTAGCCGCAGCCCCGACAGCGCCTCGGTCACCTCCTCCTGGCGGCGGGTGAAGGCCGTCACCACCCGGGGCGTCGCCGAAGCCTCGACCACCGAAACCAACTGCTCCCCCGACATTTCCCGAGCCCAGCCCAAAGCCTCCTCCCGGGCGCGATCGAAACGACCGGCCATGCCCATCGAACCGGAAACATCCATCACCAGCACCGTGTGTGCTCCCAGGCGAGTCTGCTCGGAGGCAAAGGGACGGGCCAGGGCGATCACGAAGGCCGCCAGCACCGCCAGTTGCGCCAGCAGCAGAGGGGTGATGCGCAACCGCCGCCAGGGACGAGCAGAGGAAAGGGGATCGACCACCGACTCCCACAGCAACAGGCTAGATACCTCGATCCGCTCCCGACGGCTGCGCAACATGTAAAGGGCGATGAGCGGAAGCGCCAGAGAGGAGAGCCCCAATGCGGCCGGAACCAGAAAACTCACCGTACCGCTCCCCTTCCATCGGCGGGGGAGGCAACACCCAACCCTCCGCATTTCCCGCGAAAAGCAACCCTATCCCGCGAAAACTGCCGGACCCTCTTTTCCCACCAGGGCCCGCCCCCGCCGCCACCGTTCCGGGGGTTGGGACGCGTTCGGGAGGTTTTCCCGAGGTTGGCGCCCCAACCGATTTGATCCCTGATCCGGGCCGAACCGCGCGCCGAAGCGGTCCGGACAGGTGCTTGACAGCTGTAGGTAGTTTGATACGGGTGGGTGACAGTTTCAAGGCCCGGTGCGGGGTTTTTTTGCCAAGAAACCGGGGCGCCCGGTTTCGGCCCGCCTCGTACGGATACATCGGGGGTGGTCATCGGGTTCCGGACACCACTCCGGCGGCCGCCAGTTCCGACAGAGTCCGCTCCAAGGCCGTGGGCGCGGCCTCCACCAGCAGGTAGTAGAGGCCGGAGCGGGCCGAACGGGCGGCCATCTGCCCGCACAGGTCCTCCAGACGGGATCGATAGCGCTCGTAGGCTCCGGCGGTGGCCGAGAAGTCCGATTCCTCCCCGGTTTCCACGTCACGCAGCCGTACATCGCCCAGAACCCGGGGATCGAGTTCCGGGACGCCCAGCACCTGCAGCACCACCCCACCCGTCGAACCACCCAGGAGATCAAGTCCGGCGCGCCAATCAGCCACCAGCAAATCGCTGACCAGCACCATATAGCGGCGGCGACTCCCCACCCCCGCGGCCGCCAGGCCCGCAGAGAGCCTTCCCTCGCCCTCTTCGGTCACCACTTCCTCCAGCCATGATTCCAGTCGGGGCCAAGTGGAAAGATGCCGTCCCGCCGGTCCCCGGGTGGCCGCGGCGCCCGAGATCCCCGGCGCCATCCATAATTCCACCCGGTCCCCGCCCGCCAGGGCCAGGTAGGTGATCAGACCGGCCAGGCGCCGAGCCGAGGCCAGTTTGCCGTGGAAACCCATGGAAGCGGAACGATCGACCACCACTCGCACCGTGAGTTCTCGTTCCGCCTCGAATTCCCTGATCAGGGGCGCCCCCAGACGCGCCCAGAGGTGGTGGTCGATGCGGCGGTAGTCATCGCCGGGGGTGTATTCCCGAAAATCCACGAAATCAATGCTTTCGCCCTTGTGGAAAGAGGGATGCCGCCCCCCGTGGAGCGCCCGGACCCGCCCCCCGGCGGCCAGAGAAAACTGCCCGATCTTGTTCCGCAGGTCGGCCGGAATCAGCATCAGTCGGTCGCCGTGGCCTCGGGATGACGGGACAGCACTTCGTCGATGAGTTGATCGGAGGTGACGCCGTCCACCACCGCTTCGTATCCCAGGACCAGTCGGTGCCGAAGCGCCGGAAGAGCCAGCCGGCGGATATCCCCCGCCGAGAGATTGGGGCGCCCGTCCATCAGAGCCAGGGCCTTGCCGCCCAGCACCAGGGCCTGGGCGCCCCTCGGGCTGGCGCCGGCTCGCACGTACCGGCGGATGTTCTCGGTGGCGTCGGGAGAATCGGGATGGGTGGCCCCCACCAGGGTGGCGGCGTAGCGAAGCAGGTGGGCCCCGGCCGGAAGTTCCCTCACCATGGCCGCCATCTCATTCAGATGGGAGGCTTCCAACACCCCCTCGGGGCGCGACTCCGCATCGCCGGTGGTGCGCCGGAGAATCTCCACCAGATCGTCGGCGGGAGGGAAAGGAACCAGCACTTTGAACATGAACCGGTCCAACTGGGCCTCGGGAAGCGGGTAGGTCCCCTCCATCTCCAGGGGATTCTGGGTGGCCATCACCATGAACGGCCGGGAAAGGGGTCGGGTCCGGCCCGCCACGGTCACCCGCCGCTCCGCCATCGCCTCCAAGAGCGCCGACTGGGTCTTGGGGGTAGCCCGGTTGATCTCGTCGGCCAGCACCAGGTTGGTGAAGACCGGACCGGGATGGAAGCGGAACTCACCGGACTGGAGAACGTTGGTGCCCAAAATGTCGGCCGGCATCAGATCGGGCGTGAACGAGATGCGCCCGAAACCGATTTGCAGAACCTGCCCCACGGTGGTGAGAAGCCGGGTCTTGCCCAGCCCCGGCACCCCCTCCAAGAGAAGATGACCCTCACACAGGACCGCCACCAACACCTTTTCCACCAACTCCGTCTGGCCGACGATCACCTTGGCGATCTCCGTACGGGCGCTGGTCAGCCGGGCTGCGAACTCGGCAAGATCTGCGGCAATGGGGTTACGGTTCATGGCTCCAACTCCGTGAAATAGCTTTGTACGACTTCGGTCAGATGAGAAGGCAACGGACGACGTTCCAAGGACTGGAAGGCGGCGGACCGATATTCGGCCAAGCGCTCCGTGTAGGGGATCAGGGCCTGATTGGCCACCGACGGCCCGACGGCCGAACCGGCCACCACCCCGGGATTGTCTCCCGCGATCGCCACCCGTATCTCCTCATCCAATCCTTCTTCGGGCGGTTCGAAAACGGTTGACGAATAGCGGGGGGCTTCGGCCGGATCGTTGTCGCCGACTCCGGCGACCGAGCCTGCGCCCTGGCCGGATCCCGGAGCCTGCGTTCCGCCACCCGCGCCGGCGCCGCCTTGACCTTGACCACCTGATCCGGCTCCCTGGCCCTGACTCCCGGACCCCGCCTGTCCGCTCCCATCACCCTGGCCGGAGCCTCTTCCCTGACCCGCTCCTCGCCCCTCCCCGGCGGCGGTTCCCCGGCCCGATCCCTGCCCCACGGCGTCTCGCAGCCGACCCTCCGCCGCCGAAAGCGCCGCGGCGGCTTCCGCCGCGGCATTGGCCGCCGCCGCCCGCAGCCCCGCAGAGGAAACCTCCGAAGCAGCTCTTCCCAGCGCCTCGACGGCCTGGCCCGGATCAAAGCCATCGCCTGCCAGAGCCCCGGCCGCTTCGGCCAAGGCCGCGGCAAGCTCATTGTTTATCCCCGCAAAATCGGCGGCTCGCTCCGCCAACTCCCCGGCCACAGCCTCCCTCTCCGCCACTGACAAACCCCCCAGGGTGGAGGCGAGATCGGTAAGTTGGGAAGCCGGATCATCGCCGCGTCCCACCGGATGCTGCGCCAATCGGGTGGCCAGCCCTTCCAGGGCGGTGTTCTCCGCCGGCCGGTTGGGCGCCCGCCTCTCCTCCAAATCCAGGCGAGCCGAGGAAAGTGCGGCAATGGCTTCCTCCAGGGTCCGGGTCTCCGCCAGGGATTCGGCCAGTTTTCCCAAACGCTCCGCCAGTGCTTCGGGGCCCCGGGTGGCCAGGCTCTCCACCACCTCCGCCTCCCTATCCACCGCTTGGCGAACCTCCTGCTGCTCGGCTCGCGCCCGGTCGGTGAGAGAAGGGGCCGCCGCCAACGCCAAGGCCGCCACCGCGGCGGTCGCCGCCAAGATCACCACTTTGGCGGACGGGTAGTCCCCACCCATCCGATTCCGATCGGTTTCCTTCGCCCATCTCCCCGCCTCGGCTATCTGCCGTCGGGCGGCCGGCCCCGAAGCGGAAGTTGCCGAAAGCTCCCAGGCGGTTGCCAGCCGGTCGTCTCCTCCCAACCGTTGATCAGCCCACAGGGCGGCCTGAGCGGAGGTGGGACGATGAGCCGCCCACCATCCCACACCCCCCACCGCCGCGGCCGCCAGGACAACTACCGCTCCCTGATCGGACCACGGCGCCACCACCACCCGCGACAGTCCCCAGAGGGCCGCCGCCACCGAGGCGCCGGCGCCCAGCCACACCGTCAGGTCACCGACCAGTCTCGATCCCCACAGACGCCGCCGCGCCGACGACACCATCCCGGCCAGTGGTTCAGGAGGTTCCATCAGTCGTCCGAGCCCGTCTCCGGCGCATGGGGGAAGCCCGCGGAGCGGTGACTCGCCGGGCGGCGCTCCAGAGGCAGAGGGCGCAGATCGCCCCGTAGATCAAAGTGGTGGCCATCCAACCGGGTATCCGGCGGAACCCCAACAGTCCCTGGTCGTCCGAATCATTGCCTTGGCGGAGATTCACCAGCGCCCGGAAGGGGTCCATGGGAGTGGGTATCTCGATATCTTCAAACAGCCCCTCCAGGTCATCGTAGGGAAAGGACACCGCATCGGCCATCGCCACATAGGGGTTCAGCCAGGTGCTGACCAGTTCCCGGCCATTGTCCTCGATGTCAACCCTGATGAACAGGGCCTCCACTCCCATCAGCACAAAAGACCCGAAAAAGAGCGCCACCGCCAGCACATAGGACAACGCCACCGCTCCCCGGTTGGATCTGGCCCGGGACGACACCCAGATGGACACCGACGCCAAAGTCGCCACCACCAACACCAGCATGGCCAGCACCACCAGCACATCGGCGAGTCCTATCGCAGCGAATGCCAGGGGAAGACCCAAAAGCGGGATGACCGCCAGAATCAGCAACAGGAAGAAACCCACCGAGGAAAGAAGCTTCCCCAGCACTATGCCGAACGGCGTGATCTGGGTGATCTGAAGAAGATGAAGGGTCTGGCGCTCCCTTTCTCCCACCACCGACAGGGCGGAGAGGCCCGGAACCATGAACGCCACCGCGGTGAGCAGCACCAGGGTCATGCCGTCGAACACCCACTGGCCGGCCTGGCTCAGCTCGGAAAGAGGCCCACGCAGCGAGAAGAAGTCGAGGGTGAGACTCCGTCCGGCCACATAGAAGAGGTAGGTCAGAAGACCCACCACAATCACCCACCCGGTGATCACCAGCCAACCCCACCTGCCCCGGAAACGCTGGCGGGACTCTCGGGCAAGTACCGGGTTCATTGGTCGGGGTCCCCGGTGATGCGGAGAAACAGTTCCTCCAGCCCGATCTGTTCGATGCGCCACTCCGCAACCCGCACTCCCCCGGAGACCAGGCGCCGGAGCAGATCGACCGAGGTCTGATCTTCCTCTTCGCTCACCGAGAGCTTGATCAGTCCACTTTCCACGATCAGGTCGGTTACTCGGGGATCCTGTTCCAAAACGGCCAATGCCAGATCTACATCCTCGTCCCGGAGCCGCATCCGGATGGATCGATCGGAAATCAAAGACTCCCGTATGGAGTCCATTCGGCCCTGGACGACCACCCGGCCTTCATCCATCACCACGATGTTCGTGCAGATACCCTCCAGTTCGGTGAGAACATGGGAGGAGACCACCACGGTCTTGCCCATCCGTCCCAACTCGGCGATCAACTCCCGAAGCTGAACCCGGGCGCGAGGATCAAGGCCGGCGGCCGGCTCGTCCAGCACCAGGATGTCCGGGTCGTGCACCAGGGCGCGGGCCAGTGAAAGGCGCTGCTTCATTCCCCTGCTCAAAGTGTTCACATCGTCTTCCGCCTTGTCCGAGAGGTCCACCAGGTCCAAGAGGTCGGAGGCCAGACCGGGCCGGCGAGCCGGAGCGATGCCGTGACCGGCGGCGAAAAAGTGCAGGTATTCGTCGGCGGTCAGAGATTGGTACACGCCGAAGAAATCAGGCATGTAACCCACCAATCGCCGGACGCCCGCCGCATCCCGTTCAGGATCGAGCCCTCCCACCTGCACAGTCCCCTCATCCCGGGCCAGCAGGGTGCTCATCAGCAGTATGGCGGTGGTCTTTCCCGCCCCGTTGGGGCCGACCAACCCGGTCACCGAGCCGCGGGGGATGCTCATATCCACCCCGTCCAGCGCAACGGTGGTGCGATAGCGCTTCCTCACCCCAGCAAAAGAGATCATCATGGCATATCTCCCCACATCAAGACCCCCGCCAAAGGCGCGGGCCGGAGCAGGTCAGCGCTGGAAACCCTCATCAGCACCTCCCCTGACGGCGCCACAAACCTGCGCGGGTCGATGGTCAGGTCGGGGTCGATCGACACAAACTCCGAGACCTCCCAGTCCCATGCTGCCCATCCCTGCCCGTTCTCGGACTCTTCCTGGTCGTCGAAACGACCGGGGGGTCGATCGAAATCGGGATCCAGCCCTCCCAGCACCAGCCGGGGCGGGGCAGCAAGCCCGACCGGCGCCCGGTAGGAGAGAATCCAGTGCTCGGCGAACACCGTTCCGCCATCAAGATCGGCGTCACCGACCACATCGTCAACCCCCACCGTACGGGCGAACGCCCACCCTCTCTCTCCCATCCGCTCAGAAGGAATGGGAAACAGGATCAGCTTCAGGCCGGGAATCGCCGACGCCCGACCATCGACCTCCAAATGGGTGATCGACTCCTCCACCACCGCAAACACAAAGAAGGGAACGTCCATCATCCCCGACCTTTGCGCCAGGTTGCCCAGATTCCCAATCATCTCCGGCCAGTTCCGATCACCGGCATCGGTTGCGGTGTGGAAATCCCAAAAGGCGTCGCGAAAGCTCCAATGAGAATCGGATTCCAGAATCCCACTCCAGCTCATCGAATCGGCCGCGTCCGGATCCAGGCGCCCGCCCACCGCGACCTTCGGATAGGCGTAAACCCCCCACATCGACACCGGGATCGAGGAGTCATTTCTCAATTCGAGCCCTCCCTCTGAAAACCCGACCGCCAGACCCAGCGGTTCCTCGCGCCGGAAAACATTGAGCGCCAACCAACCCAAGGGAGGCAGATCGTATTGGTAGACATTTTCACCCCTGATGGTGGGCTGCACGGAGCCTCCGGTAATGCGATCGGGGCTCTCCGGAAATCCGACCCAATCGGAATCCAGGGAAACCTCCAGCGTCCGCGCCCGACTGCTGGCCACCACCACGCCGCTTCGCGTCTCCCCCGACGGCCCCGCCACCTGCACCGTTCCATGCGACCAGAAGGCCTGGTTCACACCCCCCGTGCCCACTATCCAAAACACCACCACCCCGATCAAACCAAAGACGGGGATGGTGAACCACGCCCACTCCAGTCGGCGCCTTCTCCTGAGAATCCACAGATTCAAGGGGCCGACCACCAAGGCGTAGGCGACCACCACCAGGGGAAGCCATGGATAGCTGGGGATCTGGGTCTCTACCGCCAGGGCTGTCTGAATTGCCGAACCGGATCCCTCCTCGAAGCCATCCTGCCGGTCGGTGGGAAGGGGAAGAGGTCGGAGCAGCCTGGCCCACAATTGCGGGTCGTGGCCGAGCAGGGTGTCGAGGGCCACGATCTCACCCTCACCCACCCCATACCAACCGACCGGGTCTTCCACCCCGGGAAAACTCCCCCACGGGACCGCGTCCAGATCCATCGAATCAAGGGCGGCCGAAGTGGTGACAAGCCGGCCTCCCCCCTTCAGCCAGGCAACTGTCGGGGGCGGCAGGGGCCGGGGACGGTCCAACACCAGATAGGACAACGGATGGAACTCCCCGGTCTCCAGTCTCATCGAGGAATCCTCTATCCCCACCGGGGTGACCGGCTCGCCGCTGACCGCCGAACGCACCTCACCCAGCACTGACTCCAACCCCGAGAGGTCCACCAGACCCACCAGAATCTCGTCGGAGGCCACCCGCGGTCGAAAAAAGGCCGACGCCACCGGTTCATCATCCGGGGCCCCCTCGGGAACCAGCCTCAAGAGCACCGCCCCCTGACCGGTGTGCGGCGCCACCACCACCTGATAGGTCCTCGCCCCTCCGGCCGGAACCTCCACCGCCACTCTCGCCAATTCCTGCCCCTGCACCACCAGCAGTTCACCCACCAGGAGGAGGTCGCTGTGGATGCGAGCGGTGAGGGTCATGGGCCACCGCGGATCCACCCAGCCTTCGATTCCCCCCTCCACGGTCATCCTCACCTCCGGACGCCCCTCCTGGGCGGAAATCGACCCCCCCAGCAGCAGGGAAATGCCTACCGCGGCCAGAGTCAACGCCAGTCCGGCCGAACGGCCACGGAAGAACCCTGAACCCATCCATCTTGAATTTAGGGAATCCGCAACCCCAACCGCGGGAGGTTCGGGCCGGTGGCGGGATACACCGTGGACACGTGGGCGAACCGGGATGGGGTTTGACGGCACCGCCCGCGCGTCAACCGGTACCATCATCACTCAATTCCCCTTCCCCGAGTAACGCCATGGCCATTTACCAGATTCTTTATTGGGACGAGATCCCGGTGGGAGTGAAGGCGACCCGGGACGGGCGGCGCGGGCGGGTTCGCAAGCATTTGAGCAATCGTTTCCAGATGGCGGTGGACGCGGTTGCCACCATCACCGGACGATCCGACGAGGAGTCGTACATGGCGGGATGGTGGTGGGGCGATCCGGTCACCGAACCGGGCGACCCCGCCGAAGTGGCGGAACAGGTGATCGAGCGACTGGAAGACCAATACCCCACCAAGCGTCTCTCACAGATGCGCCGATCGATTATCGCCGCCCACCAGGCCCGGCAGGACGGGTCATGACCTCGCCGTCGGACGGCGAGGTCCCGGCCGCAGACTCACCGCGCCAAGACCGGGGCCGGACGGTGATGGTGGCCTGTGCAGCCTTGGGCAAGGAACTGCGAGAGATCATTGATCGGCAGGAGTGGGACGTGGATCTTCGGGTGATCAACGCCCGCTTGCACAACCGACCCCAACTGATTACCGGGGCGGTAAGGGAGAAGCTGGATGAAACCCGATCGGACTCAGGGCGGCAGGTGGTGGTGTACGGACACTGCGGAGCGCCGGATCTGGATCCCATGCTGAAAGATGCGGGGGTGGAACGCACCCTGGGCCCGCATTGCTATGAGATGTTCGGCGGCGAGGAGTTCGTCCGCTTGATGGAGGAGGAGCCCGGCACCTTTTTCCTCACCGATTTTCTGGTGAAGTCGTGGAAAGGCCTGGTGAAAGAAGACCTGAAGCTGGGTCGACACCCCGAACTGAAAGACATGCTGTTCGGCAACTACCGGCGAGTGGTCTATCTCATCCAAACCGAGGACCCCCAACTCGTGGAACGGGCCCACCGGATCGCCGATTGGCTGGATTTGCCCCTGCTCACCCGGGTGGTGGGCTATGGGCATCTGGAAAAAAGGCTGGTCGCCCTCATGGAGGACACACCCCAGCCGATCACCTCGGTGACCGTCGGGTTGGAGGGCTACGATGCCTATCCCACCCTCTCCTGACCCGGATGCCTGCCCGATTGGGGCCGATAGGCGGGCCGGGTAGTCGGTCCGATTACTTTTTGGAAGACTGGTAGTAGGGGTCGGCGCCCGAGGCGTGATCGGTGACGTCCACTATTTCGGTGAGTTCCGGAATCGACTCCCGCAAGATACGCTCGATCCCCTGGCGGAGAGTGACCTGAGCCATTCCGCATCCCTGGCACCCTCCCCCCAGGCGAAGGAACGCCACGGTCCCGTCCACCGACACCAACTCGGCGGCGCCGCCGTGCATCGCAATGGCCGGATTGATGTTCTCGGTGAGCACCATCGAAATCTGTTCGGCGAGCGGACCGGTGAGATCTCCCCTCGGCTCTGCCCCTCCGATGCTGGGACTCTGGGGAACGTTGGGATTGTTCATCGCCAAACCATCGGCGGTCAACTCCAAAGAGGCCCCCGACAGTTTCGTCACATCGTGATCGGGAATCAAAATGGCCAGACCATTGTGATCTTCGCGGATTTGATGATCGGTTTGATCCTCCACGGGAACAAAGCTCAGGTCGTATTGGAACTGCGCGCCCTGGATACCGCTTACCTCGATGGACAGGCCGTATTCCTCCTCGCCAGGTTCCTGGTCGCGAAGGGAGATAATCATCTCTGCCGCATCGGGGGAAACCGTCAGAACATTCTGCGCCATAAGCCGCAATGGTAACGATTCCTCGACAAATGTGGCGCCCACGTTCGGTTGGGTCTACATTGAGATTCAGCCCATGCCCCACGTACTGCTGATCATCCCCACCCAGACCTACCGGGCCACCGACTTCGTTAAGGCCGCCGCCGACCTGGATATCGATCTCTCGGTCGCCTCGGAAGAGGACCTGCCCCTGGTGGCGCCGGATCGGCAGTTGCGGATAGACTGCAGCCGCCCCCGATGGGCCGCCCGGATCCTGGCCGACCATGCCGCCCGCTATCCCATCGACGCCATCGTTCCCCTCGACGATCAGGGTGTGGTGGCGGCCGCCGAAGCCGCTCAGATGATGGGCCTTCCCCACAATCCTCCGGCATCGGCCCAGGCCACCCGCAACAAGGCCATGATGCGTCGCCGACTGGCCCGGGACGAGGTTTCCCAGCCCCGATTCGCAGTGCTCGAAAGCGGGGACTCCCCTGCCGAGATTTCTGCCCGGCTGGGATTCCCGGTGGTTTTCAAGCCGCTGTCCAGATCGGGTGGGCAAGGGGTAATCCGGGTGGACCGGCCCCGGGCGGCCGAGCCAACCGCCGGGCGGGTGCGCCGGATTCTGGCCGAGGCGGGAGAAAACCCCAACCAGCCCATCCTGGTGGAAGAGTTTCTTCCCGGAGGGGAAGTGGCCGTGGAAGGGATTCTCTCGGGAGGGCGCCTCACCGTGCTGGCGGTCTTCGACAAACCCGGTGCTCCCCAAGGACCCTTCTTCGAGGAAACCGTGCTGATCACTCCCTCCCGGCTTTCCCCGGGGGTTATGGCCGAGGTGGAACATCTGACCCGAAGGGCGGTGCTGTCCCTGGGGCTGAGGGAGGGTCCGGTCCACGCCGAACTGCGCATTGGCGCAGACCGGGTGAGTGTGCTGGAGGTGGCGGCCCGTTCCATCGGGGGGTTGTGTTCCCGATCGCTTCGCTTCGGGCTGATGGGGGATTCCTGGGAGTCGGTGATCCTACGTCAGGCCCTGGGGATGCCGATTTCCTCCGCGGTTCGTCAGCCAGTAGCCGCGGGAGTGATGATGCTGCCCATTCCCCGCTCGGGCAACCTGGCGGGAGTGAAAGGAATCGAACGAGCCCTGCGCACCCCCGGGATCGTGGACCTTCAGATAACCGCCCCGATCGGCCGGTGGATCAACGCCCTGCCCGAGGGAGATCGCTACCTCGGTTTCCTGTTCGCCTCCGCCGGCAGACCCTCGGAGGTGGAACAGGCCCTGCGGGAAGGATTCTCCGCTCTGCGGATAGTCATCGAGTAGCGGCGCCTACCGTCGCTTGATCAACTGCTCGGCGGCGGCCAGGAACCGGTCATTGTCCCGGGGCGTACCCACCGAAACCCTGGCCCACTCGCCCGGAAAGGCCCGGATGACCACACCCCGCGACATAAAATGCTCGGCGGTTTGATCGGCCCGTGAACCCACCGTGAAATACACGAAATTGGCCTGACTCTCAACATGGCCGATTCCCAGGTCGGCCAGACCTTGTTGGATCCGGTCCCGCTCGTGGGCGTTCTCCGCCACCCGCGTCCCGATCTTCTCCTGATGCCGCAGCGCCTCCACCGCGCCGACCTGCCCCACCGAGGTGACCGTGAAGGGCGCCTGCACCCGCTGGAGTTGGGCCAGGGTGTCGGCCTGACCGACCGCATACCCCACCCGCATGGCCGCCATCCCGTAGATCTTGGAAAAGGTACGCAGGGTAATCAGGTTGGGGCTTCGGATTGCCCGCCGAACGGTGCCCCGGTAATCGGAGGCGGTGGCGTATTCGTAATAGGCCTCGTCCAACACCACCAGCACCCGCTCCGGGATGCCGTCCAACAACTCGGACAGCCGGTCTTCGGAGAGATAGGCGCCCGTGGGGTTGTTGGGATTGCAGATGTAAATCAGGACCGTGTCGGGCCCGATGGAAGCCACAATCCTCTCCGGATCCAGCCTGTGGTCGGCGGTGAGCGGAACGGTGACCGGGGTCAACATCGCATAACGGGTACACAGTGGATACATGGCGAACGACGGCCACGGGAACAGCGCTTCCCGACCGGGACCGCCCACCGCCAACGACGTGAGGGTGATCAGTTCGCTCGACCCGGCGCCGCACCACAGATTCTCGTAATCGACCCCCAGATGTCGGGACAGGGCCGTCCTCAGATCCAAGGCATGATCGTCCGGATAGCGGTTGACACCCGCCACCGTTGCAACCATGGCCTCCACTACCTCGTCAAAAGGCCGGTAGGGGTTTTCGTTGGATTCCAGCCTCACCAGGTCTGCGGCCGCCTCTTCGGCAGGATGTCCCGTCTTGTAGACGGCTATGTCCGCCAGGTCAGGCCGCAGGAACTCCATGGTCAGGAACCGAGGTGATCTCCGAAAGCCTTCGCCCGGCGCCGGTTCCCTCCTTTCGAGGGACCGCGGGAACCACCCCCGCCTCCGGGACGACCACCGCCACCGCGACGATCGCCGCCTCTGCCACCCCGGCGTCCACCACCGCCTCCGGGACGACCACCGCCACGGGAACCACCCCTACCGCCGCCTCCGGGACGACCACCGCCACCGCGACGATCGCCGCCTCTGCCGCCCGGACGACCACCGCCGCTGCGGCGTCCACCACCGCGACGGTCACCACCTCGGGCGCCACCCCTGCCACCGCCTCCGTGGGGAGGACTTTCGCTGCCGGGGGGCGGGCCGGACAAACGCTCGGCCAGAGTGAGACTGAGCTTGCCCCGATCCATTCCTTCCACCACCACTTTCACTTTCTGACCCTGGGACAGGTAGTCCTCCACCCGGTTCACCCTCCGGTCGGGATCGATCTTGGAGATGTGCAGCAGACCGTCCCGTCCGGGCAGGATATTGATGAAAGCGCCGAAGGTGGTGATATTGACCACCTCGCCCTCGTACTCCTTGCCTTCTTCGGGCTGAGGAGGGAAGGCAATCAGGTTGATCCGTTCGGTGGCGGCCTCCAGGGCGGCTCCATCCGCCGAGGCCACTCGCACGATTCCCTTTCCTTCGGTCTCCTCTATTTCGATCGAGACGCCGGTTTCTTCCTCGAGTTCTCTGACCATCTTGCCCTTGGGGCCGATCACTTCGCCGATCTTGTCCTTGGGGATCTCGATGGCCTCGATGCGCGGCGTCCAATCCTTCAGTTCTTTCCGCGGCTCGGAAATCACCTGGTTCATCGCCTCGAGGATGAACAGTCGGGCATCCCGGGCCTGGGACAGCGCCTGGGTCAGGACATCGGTGGGCAGACCGGCGATCTTGGTGTCCAATTGGAGGGCGGTGATCATCTCCGCCGTCCCGGCCACCTTGAAGTCCATGTCGCCCATGAAGTCCTCGTCGCCCAGGATGTCGGTGAGGGTGACGTACTTGCCGTCCTGGTAGATGAGACCCATCGCAATCCCGGCCACCGCGGCTTTGACCGGTACGCCGGCGTCCATCAGAGACAGGCTCGACGAACAGACC
Source organism: Acidimicrobiia bacterium (assembly GCA_965220995.1). Taxonomy (GTDB): domain Bacteria; phylum Actinomycetota; class Acidimicrobiia; order Spongiisociales; family ZC4RG35; genus Bin76. The sequence continues at coordinate 848,105 of CBDCRL010000004.1, forward strand.
GAGGCCATGGAGGTCGATCCGTTGGAGGACAGGACCTCCGATACCAGCCGCAGTGCGTAGGGGAAATCCTCGGGACCGGGGACCACCGGCAGGAGAGCCTTCTCCGCCAATGCCCCGTGACCGATCTCCCTTCGTTTGGGCCCGCGCATGAACCCGGCCTCCCCGGTGGAAAACGGCGGGAAGTTGTAGTGGTGCATATACCGCTTGCCTTCCTCCACACCCAGGTCGTCAAGCATCTGCTCCATCCGCAGCATGCCCAGGGTGGTGATGTTCAGCACCTGCGTCTCGCCTCTTTGGAAGAGGCCGGAGCCGTGGGTGCGCTCCACCGTTCCAACCTCAACCGTGAGTGGCCGGACATCGGTGGAGGAGCGTCCGTCCAGCCGTATTCCCTCGTGCACCACTCTCTTTCGCATGGTGGATTTGAGGGCCTGCTTGAAAGCCCGCTTGGCCTGAGCGGCCAGTGCCGGATCGTCGCCGCCCACCGCAGCCACAGTTTCCTCCCGAAGAGTTCGCTCCCGATCGGCCCGCTGCCGCCGGTCGGCGATCGTGACCAGTTCCTCGAGTTCCGACCGGGCCGCCTCGGACACCTTTTCCATGATTTCGTCCGAATAGTCGGTGACCGAAGGCCAATCGACTTCCGGGGGTGAGACCAGGGCGGCCAGTTCCAGTTGCAGGTCGATGGTCTCGGAGATAACTTCCTTGGCCCGGGCCAATCCTTCCACCACGGCCGCCTCGTCGCTGGGAGCGTCGCCCCCGGCAACCAGATCAATCCCTCCGACCGTGGCGCCGGCCTCCACCATTATCACGTCGATCTCATCGGCGTCGTTGCGCCGGCCCGCCACCGTGATCTCGAACACGCCCTCGGCGATCTGCTCGTGGGTGGGAAACGGGACCCATTCTCCCTTCACCAGGGCCAACCGGGCGGCGCCGATCGGACCCCGAAAGGGGATGGGACTCACCGACATGGCTGCCGAGGCCCCGATCAGGGCCAGAACGTCGAAGGGGTTTTCGCCGTCGATCGACAGGGGCATGGCCACCACCTGGGTCTCGCATCGAAACCCCTCGGCAAAGGACGGACGAAGCGCCCGATCGATCAATCGGCAACCCAAAATGGCGCCTTCGCTGGGTCGGCCTTCCCGGCGGAAAAAGGAACCGGGGATGCGGCCTGCCGCATACATGCGTTCTTCCAGATCAACGGTGAGCGGAAAGAAGTCGATTCCCTCCCTCACCGCTTGATTTGCGGTGGCGGTAACCAAGAGTTCCACCCCTCCAAGTCGGAGCACTACCGCTCCATGGGCCGAAATGGCCAACTTTCCGGTGCTGAGGGTGATTTCCTTTCCACCCACCATCCCGGTCACAATTTGTTCAGACAAGATTGCTCCTCAATGCGTCCAATGGTTTCCCGTGCGTAGCCAGGTACGCCGGGTGTTTATCTGCGGAGTCCCAGGGAAGCGATGAGCCGGCGATACCGGTCAACGTCCTGATTTCGCAGGTATTTGAGCAGACGACGACGCTTACCCACCATCTTCAACAAACCGCGACGACTGTGATGGTCGTGCTTGTGAATCTTCAGATGGTCGGTCAGATGTCGGATCCGCTCGGTCAGTACGGCCACTTGCACTTCCGGCGAACCGGTGTCCGTGTCGTGCGCGCCGTAATCTGAAACCAATTCAGATGTAGTCCTCAAAGGATTCCCCTTCGTGATGAAACCGGTCCTCGGCGCCCGGAAGGGCCCGATCCGATTGGTCGGAAATCATTGTAACACCCGCCGGTCGCTTTTCCATATTTCGGAATTATCCAACCCCCAGGATCCGGCGGACCTCCTCGATATCCCGCTCCACCTGCGCCATCAGTTCCTCCACGGATGAGTAGGCAATCTCGGGTCGGATCCGGTCTCCGACGAAATGCAGTCGCATCCGGGCGCCGTACAGGTCCCCCGAATAATCAAGCAGATGAGCCTCGGTTATCAACCGACCCTCTCCGAAAGTCGGCCGAACACCGATATTGAGAGCAGCCGGGTAAGTCCCGGCATCCACCTCGGCCCATGCGGCATAGATGCCGTTGGGCGGGATGCACATGTGAGAGGGTATCTGCAGATTGGCGGTGGGGATGCCCAGCCGCCGTCCCCGGCGGTCCCCTTCCACCACTTCACCCCGCAACTCGAACGGTCGACCCAAGAGGCGGGCCGCCTCGGCGGTCCTCCCCTCGGTCACGCGTCGACGGATGCGGGACGAGGTGATGGGAACCTCTGCGGAGGGGGCCTCGGCGCCGCTTCCCAGCAGTTTTTGCACCCTCACCGCCAAGCCATGCTCCCCACCGGCTCTCCGCAGGGTCTCAGGCGTTCCCCTCCCACCCTTGCCGAACTGGAAATTCTCCCCCACCAGCACCAATTTCGCCCGGAGCCTTCCCACCAGCACCTCGGCTATGAAGCGATCCGCCTCCATCTCCCGGATCTCGGCAAAGGGCATGACCCCCACCATGCCGATGCCCAGTTCCCCGAGCACCTCGATCCGGTGGGTGACCGAGGTGAGCATCCGGGGAGCGCGCCGGGGCCGGAGCACCGCCAGGGGGTGAGGATCGAATGTGGCCACCGCCGGGGTGAGATCCTGCTCGGCGGCTTGGGCAACCAGCCCGGCCAAGAGACTCCGATGACCCCGGTGCACCCCGTCGAACACCCCGATGGACACCGCCACCCCACCGATGGTGGCAGGCAGGCGCCAACTGTGGGGCGGGCCGTGCAAAACTATCAACTGAAGATTCCTGCACCGGCGGCCATGCGCTAAAGATTACGGAATCCCCACCGGCCCCGATTCGGTCTGTTCCGATGGGACTTGTCCGGGGATATCATCGGGTAGGAATGACTGATCGGGTCAAGATCGTGGGAATGTCGGGAAGTCTTCGGCGCGGCTCCTACAACAGCGCCCTTCTTCGCTTGGCTCCCCAGGTGACGCCCGATGGCGCCCGATTGGAGTTGGTGTCCCTGGCCGATATCCCCTTTTACAACGGTGACGTGGAAGAAGCGGGCATGCCCACCGCGGTGGCGGAGTTCCGGGCTGCCATACGGGACGCCGACGCCCTGCTGATCTCGACCCCCGAGTACAACTCCTCGGTCCCCGCCGTGCTCAAGAACGCCATCGACTGGGCCTCACGTGGGCCGGACTCGCCGCTTTCGGGCAAGACGGCTGCCCTGATGGGAGGTGGAGGGGGCTTCGGAAGCCATCGCGCCCAGTCGCATCTGCGGGATGTGCTTCGCAACACCGGAGTCCTGGAGCTTCCCGCCCCGCCGGTGAAGATCCGCAACATTTGGGACAAGTTCGACGACAACCTCGAACTCTTGGACGCTCGGATTCTCAAGCAGGTGTCCTCGGCGCTTTCGGCCCTGGTTTCCTGGACTCTGGCCCTGCGCCATCACCGGCGCTGAGCGATTCTCGGATGGACCGCCGGTTGGGCGGGCTATTGGAAACTCACGAAGTAAACCACCGGCTCCAGAGCCAGGACCTGTTCCGGTCGCGCCACGGGAAAGTCCTCATCGAAGAAATTCTTCCAACCCCACCACCAATTGTGCTCCTCGGCTCCGGCGGTCAGAACATTCCAGGTGCTGTATTTGGCCGAGAGGGAGCCCTGCCCGTCCATGTGGATGGTCACCGCCAATTCGGGCGGGGTCTGCAGAATCTCCCGGTTGTGAATCATATCCAGCCTGAATTGGTGGACGATCAGGAGCTTTTGGGGAAGTTTCTCCCTCCTCACCAGGCCAGCAAGCCATTCGATCACCTGGTTGGCCTCTTCCGCCCGCACCGACCCGATCTGCACCAGATGCCGCTCGTTGGGCCCCAAACGCCACTCGGGATCGAGAGCCACACCGACGTGGGGGAATTTGAGCAACTCCTCATATTGGCGGGCCTGGGTCAGAAAATCGGTGCGGCCCGGTTGCAGATCCAACACCACATACAGCCCGTTCTCCGCGGCGAACTCCACCCATGGCAGTAGGGATTCCACCCGAAACTCCCTTGAGTAATTCCCGTCCCCACCCGCGTCGGCGGCTGCGACCGTGGTGATTATCTCAAAGGTCGGCACGGTCATGATCCCGTCCCGGGCGTAGTCCTCCAGGTAGGAACCCATTCTCTGCAAGCCCCTTTCAGGATTCTGTTCCCCCAGGACTCCCAGCACGCCGGTGGTGATGGCGCCGTAGAAGGCCACCAGGCGTCGGTCGGGAAACAGCACACTCCCTCCACCGGGAAGTTCCTTCCCCGCGAGGGTGGTTTCCACCAGCCATCGGGCGCTCTGTAGCGAGTCGCCCAGAACAACTACCTCCCCCACTCCCCGAACGTGTTCCCCCAGGACCGCGCCTACCCGGCTCAGATCGCTCGGGTCCGCAGGATCCCAACGCACCAGCAACTCCCCGCGGGCGGCGGCGGCCACCTCCACGATCAACTCCGAAGCAGGGGAGGCGGGGCCCATCAGCCACAGGAGTCGCACCGGCGGAGAGGCGCCGGTCCCCCCCGATTGGTCCCCGGGGGACGGCTGGGACCACAGCCAGAAAAACGGGACCAGCCACCTTCCCAGGTTCCCTCGGATCAGCGCCGTGTCGGCGGGGGACTGCTCGCCCGCTGCGGGACCCCCTCCCACCGCTTCTGGCTGGACAGAATCGAGCCATGCCATCAACTCCATCAGGGCGGAGGAAATCGGAACGACCTGCGCTCCCGACGGCGCCACCGAGGCCGGCACATCGGGCATCGTCCAAACTTCAGCGGGATTCAAGCGGTTCAGTTCCCGGGTCAGCACCTCTTCGGAGTCCGGCCGGTAGTACAACAGGGGAATGGACCCCTCAACGGCTATTTGAACGGCGATCCCGGCCGAGTCGAGGTCGGACAGGTCGGCAACCAGCACCAATTCCGCAGAGTCATGGAGTCTGCTTGACACGGCTATCGCAAGACAAACGGGATCCGAGGAGGGCAACTCGACCAAGGTCGGGGAGGACAAACGGTCGGAAGCGGCCGAAGATGCGATGTCCGGGCACGACCCGGGTGAACCAGTGGTCGTGGTGGTGGTCGGAGCCACATTGGTAGTGGTGGGAGACGCCACCGTTGTGGCGGTGGTTGGAGCAGCGGAGGTGGCGGAAGGAGTCTGAGTGGTGGCGGCGGACACCGACAACCCAGTGGAATCGGAGGCGGATGGCGAGAGGGGGACCGCCACCACGGTGGCAGGGGTTCCCGCAGGCGCGGTTGACGGCGCTGAGACGGAAGGCGCACGGGTGGTGGAAGAGGACAACGAAAGCGCAGGCGTTGAAGCAGTAGCCGACCGGCCGTCGTCCGCCTCGGCGCTTCGGGAACCCTCTGTTAACAGATTCTGTGCGCCGGGGTTCTCAGGCGAGGGGAGGGCCGTCGCCTCACTGCCGCCGAACAAGCTGACCGCCACCCAGGCCAACACTCCGATCACCAAGAAGGTGATCACCCAGATTCCGATCGATTCTCGGTCTTGGGAACTCGGATCTCTATGCATCGAAGGTCATCCGTCGGAAAATGCGCGGAACGCCGCTACCCCTGGTGAGCGTCGGTCGGCATCCGACAAGGCTAGAAATCCAGCGCGGTTATTCGCGGTAACCCGGACAATTCGACCACCGGCGCCCTCCCCCCGACGACTCTCGGGGCCCCGACGGCCCGGTGAAGACCGGGGATCCGGAGGGGAATCAGCAGATCGGTCGGGTGGTGACCACAGAATCGATCTTGCGAGGCAGCCGTTGACCCCGGAGGGAAGCGGTGAAATCGCCGTGGGAAACCACCACCTCTCCCCGGAGGATCGTGATCGCCGGCCACCCTTCTATCTGGTATCCCTCCCAGATGCTGTAATCGGAGATGTGAAAGTCCTCGGCGGTCAGCCTGCGTTTGACATTGGGGTCGATGATGCACATGTCGGCGTCGCTACCCGGCGCCAAGGCTCCCTTTCGGGGATAAAGGCCCATGATCTTGGCGGCGTTGGCCGAGGTGACTTCCACAAAGCGCGGCAAATCCATCCCCTGTCGGACCACCCCCTCACTGAAAGTGATACCCATGCGGGTCTCGACCCCGTTGTGACCCCCGGTGACGTCCAAGATGGTGCGCCCGATCGTTTTCGTCTCCCAGGATGTGCAGTACTCGTCGGTGGCCATAGTTTGTAGGTCTCCCCCGATGACTGCCTTCCACAAAGCCTCCCGATCCTCCTCCGACTTCAGGGAGGGGTAGGTGTGGTACTTCATCCCGAACTCCTCGTGATAGTTCTCCATGCTGAAGCAGCAGTAGTTATGGAGCGTCTCCCCGTAAACCGGGCGGCCGGCCGCCCGAGCCTCGGCAATGGCCTGGACCCCCGACCGGGCGCTGACATGCACGAAATACACCGGAGCGCCGGTCAACTCGGCCAAACGCACCACCTGTCGGAACGAGAGATCCTCCGATTCGACACTGTGCACCAGTGGCATGTTGCTCCAGTGAGTGCGATCCTGTTGAATCAGCTTGTGGTGCATGTGCTGCACCAAGTTGTCCTCTTCAGCATGAACCAGCAACATGGCGTCCAGTTGCCGGAGGCTGTCCATCAAATCGCGCAAGTGGCCGGTTCTCACCATGCGGGGCACGTCGCCGGCCGAGGGCGGACGGACATCGGTGGTGAAAATCTTGAAGGTTGGAAAGCCTTCTTCCACCGCTTCGCGCATCGAGCCGAGCACCTCGGTCGGAATCTCGCCCAAGAGCATGAGGTGGTGGGAGTAGTCGGCATAGGAGGCCCCCTGCCACACCGAGGTGCGCTCCTCTATTGCCCGGGGAATGTCCCAACCGGGATAAACCACCGCGAAGTCCAACAGGGTGGTGGTGCCTCCGAACAGGGCCGCGCGGCTCACTTCCGGAGGTGGGGCGGTCAGAAGGTCACCGTGACCGATGATGGGAGCCGAGATATGAGCGTGCGGTTCGATTCCGCCCGGTACCACCACCATCCCCGACGCGTCCACCACCCGGCTGTTTTCGCTCCTAAGCACCCCCGGCGCCGCCACAACCGAGATCTTCTCTCCCTCGACGCCCACGTCCCACACCCCCACCCCTTCGGGGGTCACAACCGTCCCGCCCCGGACAATCAGGTCCAGCATTGAAGCCCGAACCGCTCAGCCGGGAATCGGTATGACATCAGCCACCGGCCCACTTGCGGCAACCCAGACCGGCCACGAACCGCGACCCGGACCCTACGGATCAAAGCGCAATCCAATTCCCCTCCGGTCATCCCGGTCACGTCCGGTGTACAAGTCGCGCCCGGTCAAGGCTTCCTCAATGTCCGACACGTTCTTGCGGACATCGGTCGCCATGTCGAGGCCCGGCGGGAACTGGTCCGCGGCATAAAGAGCCACCGCGCAGGCCGCTTCGGTGATCTCCTTGAATACCTCGGGGGTGGGAGTAACCAATCGTTCATAGCGGGCTTGCTGTTGCCACCTCTGAAGCTGCCTGACCCCCACCCGAGCCAAACGGTCTTCGATCTCGCCCTTGTGCGGTTCTTGGAGTTGAGCAAGCAGCTTATCTATCTTGTGACCCCACGGTTGGGCCCCAGGCGACGACGACAGGTGTATCAGCGACTTGACCGCGGTCTCGACAATAAGATGACCGGACGCGCAACCTCGGGAAAGCCTTCCTTCGTATGAGGCGAACTCCTTCATCTCATTCCCCTCCTCATCCATGCGTCGTTGCGCAAAAGTGGGGACGAAACTCTCCTGTAAGCCTTCCAGCGCGTTCGCTACTTGGCGCAGCCGCTCCACGGCTTCTTCGTAGTCGCTTCGTGGCATCACCATCTCCTTTCCCCAATCGACCTCTCCAGGTTCCTGATCCGTCATCACCAGCGCATGGGCCTTGACCCTGTTCTCAAAGGATGTCACCACCTGCTCGGTACGCATCTTCCATTCCGGACGGTCGGTCAGATGGACATCCACCGAACAGCCCACCTCAGCGCGGGCCAACCGCTCAAGCTGCATGGCGAGATCCTGCCGCCGGGCATAATCAAGGTCGTCGAAAATCACCATCAAGTCAATGTCGCTGTGATAGCGAGCATCCCCTCGGGCAACCGACCCGAACAACAACACCCTTCCGGCGCCTGCACCTGCTACCACCCTGGCGGCACGCTCCGCCGCCGCCAAGGTGGGAGCGCTCGGGTCAACCATTCCCATTCACAACACCCCTTCACCGCTCGCCTGAATAAGCGGCAACGCGAATCATATCGGGGAACACCGAAAAAATGCCCCTGACAGGCTAGACCTGGAAGAACAGTGTCGCACCAGGTGCCCGGGGTGGGACTTGAACCCACACGTCGCTGGGACACTGGATTTTAAGTCCAGCGCGTCTACCTATTCCGCCACCCGGGCCTGTGGTGGGGATTGTAAGCCCACGGGAACCGAGAGGCTCACAGAGAATCCACCACTCCGTCCAGCAGGTCCCTCCCCGAGATCAGCGCCTCCGCCGAGGCCAGGCGGCGCAGGGCCTGCTGAGCGATCACGGCCCCCGCCAGGATCATCGGCGCCCGGGCGGGTTCCAGGGCCGAAAGGGCGGCCGTTTCCTCCACCGTCATGGCGGCCAGATTCGAAACCAGGATCGCCAGTTGGGCGGCGAACAGAGGCGAATGATGCACCAGATCATGGTCATAGGCGTCAGGACACAATGCGATCGCCGCCAAGCTGGTCCAGGTGCCCGCCACCCCCACCACCCGGGGTCGGAAGGGCAGGCTCACCTCGCTCAGCCGCTCGGCGGTGTCCGCAAATGCCCGGCGCAACTGCTCGGGCGAGGGCGGTCGGTCGGGCAGGATCGATTCGGTAAGACGCACCGATCCGAGCTCCAGGCTCACCCCCTCCACCATCCCGCCGAGATTCTTCCAAACAAACTCGGTGGACCCTCCGCCTATGTCCACCACCATGCAGCCGCCCGGATCAGGAAGATCCGCCACCGCTCCGGCAAACGACAACCGGGCTTCCTCCTCTCCGGAGATGGTCTCGGGCCTGACACCCAGAGCGTGCTCCGCCCGATCCAGGAACTCTTCCCGATTGAGGGCGTCTCTCACCGCCGAGGTGGCCACCGCCCGGCAGGCGGTAAGGGCGTGCTCCGCCATCAGCTTTCCGTAACGCGTGAGGGTCGCCAAGGTCCGAGACATCGAATCCTCGGTCAAACGGCCCTGTCGGCCCAAGCCTCTTCCCAACCCGGTGACGGTCTCCCAGCGTCCCAACTCCCCCCGGGAGGAGACCACCAGGAGCCTGGTGGAGTTGGTACCGATATCCACCGCCGCCTTCATCGGACCTCCCTCCAATCGGGATTGGCCACCGGCGCCTCCGCCCGGAGCAACACGCAGGGCGCTTCACAGTAAAGCGGCTCCACCCGGGGCGCCACCCACTCGCCCACCGGGTTGTCGTTTCCGGCCCGATGGTCGGCATAGTGGGCATGGAGGCACTTCACCCCCTTCCGAGAACCGGCCACCCCTCCGGCTGGACGGTGCCGCGCGCCGGGGGGAAGGTCGGCGTCTCGTTCCGCCTCGTAGCGCAGATGCGCCGATTGCAGGCGGTCGGCAAACCGGTCGTCCCTGCCCGCCCGGGCGTCCATTCTCTTCACCCCTCCGGCCGACTCGACCCGGGAAACTCGCTTCACGGCCAGGGGACAGGTAAGCCAATACCGAGTGGGAAAGGGAGTGCCGTCCTCAAGAATGGGCGGGGTTTGCACCGTGACCGGCAAACCCAGGTGGCAGGTGGACACCACTCTCAGATCCGACCGGGGCGATCGACCGATCTGCACCGCCACCACCCGCCGGATCCGATGCGGGCCGCCATCGCAATCCATCAGGAGTCTTCGGTTAGATCACTCCCGCTGATATAGCTCCACCACTCCTTATACCAGGGATCCGGACGGGGCGCCGGCGGCGGCGCCGGCGCCTCAGGCTCTTCGACCTCAACCGGCGCCGGCACCACCACGATGGCCGTCTCGCCGGCCCGGACAAATCCCAGCCTCTCTCGGGCCAATCTCTCTATTTCAAGCGGTGTGTTCAAAGAATCCAAGCGCTCCTGCAAGTCGGCGTTTTCCGCCACCAACAGTTCCAAGTCGGCGGTGGATTCGGCTATCTCCAATTGCTGCGCCTCCAGGCGGTCCAGCACCGGGACAGCGTACACCGTGACGCCGGCCGCCAGAATCGCCAACCCCACCGCCCAGAGGAATCGTCCCCGCCAGGGATTGGGCCGTGCGGGCGCTTTCTCCGAGTCCTTTTCAGGAGCCCTCTTCCGCTTGGAACGACCCTTGCTCATCGCCCCAGGGCCTCCCAACCGGCAAACCGCGCCCCCTCTCCCAGTTCCTCCTCGATGCGAAGCAACTCGTTGTATTTGACAGTCCGCTCCGACCGGGCCGGGGCGCCGGTCTTGATCTGCCCGGCCCCGGTACCCACCGCCAGGTGAGCTATGAAATAATCCTCGGTCTCCCCCGAACGGTGACTGACCACCCTGGTGTAGCCGGACCGGACAGCTCGGTCCATGGTGCTCAGGGTCTCTGACAGGGTCCCGATCTGATTCACCTTGACAAGAATGGAATTGGCAACCCCGGCGTTCACTCCCTCCGCCAGAATCCGATCGTTGGTCACGAACAGATCGTCGCCCACCAGTTGGGTCTTGTCCCCCAACTCCGAGGTCAGAATCCCCCAGCCTTCCCAGTCGTCCTCGGCCAGGCCGTCCTCCACCGAAACCAACCCGTAGTCCTCCACCAGTCCCCCCAGATAAGCCACCATCTCGACGCTGTCCAAACGCTTGCCTTCCATTTCATACCGGCCCCGGTGGTAGAACTCCGAAGCCGCCACGTCCAGCGCCAACCCCACCTGCGCGCCCATCCGAAAGCCGGCCTTCTCCACCGCGTCGCTCAACACATCCAGGGCGGCCCGGTTGGAGGGAAGCTCGGGAGCAAAACCGCCTTCGTCACCCACGTTCACCGACTTGCCCTGTTCCCTCAGCACCCCTCGCAGAGTCTGGTAGATCTCCACTCCCGCCGAAAGCGCCTCCCCGAAGGTCGGGAACCCGGCGGGAACCACCATGAACTCCTGTATTTCAAACCCGTTGGAGGCATGAGCCCCACCGTTGACCAGGTTGAGCAGCGGAACGGGCAAAAGCCGCGCGGTGGGTCCGCCCAGAAACCGATAAAGGGGAAGACCAACCGCCGCCGCCGCGGCCCGGGCGGTCGCCAGGGAAACCGCCAGGATGGCATTGGCCCCCAAACGGCTCTTGTTGGGGGTTCCGTCCAGGTCGCACATGACCTGGTCCAGCGCGGCTTGATCCAGAGCATCCCGGCCCACCACCTCGGGGGCGATCGTCCCCCGGACGTTCTCCACCGCCTGGCGCACTCCCTTGCCGGAGAGAAAGGCGCCGCCGTCCCGCAACTCCCAGGCTTCCCGCGAGCCGGTGGAGGCCCCCGAGGGCGCCGCCGCCCGTCCCATGACTCCGCTGGCCAGGAACACGTCGGCCTCCACGGTGGGAAAACCCCGGGAGTCGAAGATGCTGCGGGCGCGCACCTTGGAGATGGTGGTGGAAACCATGGGGAGCAACGCTACCAGCCCACCGGGGGTTTTTCGAGGACTATCCGAGCAGACGCCACATCACCTCCCAGGACCCCAAAACCGACCGGGCTGAGACTCTCGGCCGGAGCGACCCTCACGCTTCCGACAGCTTGGCCCTCTCCCAACGTTCCTCCATCTGTTCCACAGTGAGATCCTCAAGCGGACCCTCGGCCTCCATCAGATGGAAGCGGCGGCAGAATTTGGCAGTCGCCCCTCGCAGCGCCATCTCGGCATCGACCTTGAGGTGGCGGGCCAGGTTGACGCAGGCGAACAAGAGGTCCCCCAGTTCCCCGGCGGCGCCCTGCGGGTCCGCCAAGACTTCCCGCAACTCCGAAAGTTCCTCTTCCACCTTTTCCAACACCGGTGGGGCCTCGGTCCAATCGAAACCCACCTGGGCGGCCCGGCGTTGGATCTTGGCCGCCCGGGCCAGGGCCGGCATGGTCAACGGCACACCGTCCAGCAGGGACCGGTCCTCTCCGCCCGCCTTCTCCTGCCGTTTGATGCGCTCCCAGTTGGCCTTCACCTGCTCGGCGCCGTCCACCCGGACATCGGCGAACACATGGGGATGGCGGCGCACCAGTTTGAGGCGAAGGCCCTCAGCCACGTCCTCTATATCGAAGCGCCCCGCCTGCCGGGCCATCACGGCATGGAACAGGACCTGCAACAGGACATCCCCCAGTTCTTCGCAGACTTCGTCCCACAGCTTCCAATCCTCCTGATCGTCGAAGGCCGGCGTGCCCCCGCCACCGGACCCCTCGGGAAGCGACCCGAGCGCCTCCGCCAGTTCATAGGTCTCTTCCAGCAGGTTCTTGATCAGACTGTGGTGCGTTTGGCGGCGATCCCACGGGCATTCCTCCCGCAGCCTCTCCATCACCCCCACCGCTCCCGCCAGGCCCACCGGCGGAGCATCGACGAACAGGGAAGTACGCGGGCCGGCCAGCTTCGGATCGACCCTGCCGGGTTCGGAATGCACCACCCGGGCGTCCGGGCGGCCCAGGTCGATCAAGACCGCCACCTTGGTTCCCTCGGGAAGCAATCGGGAAAGGATCCCGCAGAAATCAGCCAGCCCCACCGGGGTGTCGAGGGCCGCCACCAGGGTGGGACCGGCCAGGAGAAGGGGAGACGGAAGGCGGTGGGCGTTGAGCACCGTCAAGCCCCGTTCCAGGGGGTCCACCCCCAAGAGCGCCAGGGCCGGCTCGATAAAGGACTCGGCCGGATGGACAGTGACCTCCAAACCCTGCTCGGAAGCCAGCGAACGGATCATGTCCACCGCCCGTTCCCCCACCAGAGGGCTCCCGGGGGTGGCATACACCACCGGACCCGACCGGGCACATTCCACCACTCGGGCGGCGATAGCCCGATAGACCGACTCGAAGTCCTCACCCTGCTCGTAGAGGTCGTCACAGTGGCCGACCCGGCGGCGGGCGGCCAACTCCCGGGCTGCGGGGTGATCCCGGGTGCGCAGTATCACCCGGCGGCGGGGATCTCCGAGCACCTCCCGGATCGAGGAGGGCACCCGGTCCAGACCTCCCGGCCCCAGCCCAACTATTGCCAGATTCAGGAGGGAGGAAGGATCTGCGGGGTGGGCTGGGTGGTCCATGTCCCGTATTGCGGTTCGATCTGTACATCCGATTCGGACGCCACCCGGAGAAACCATTCCTCAATGGCCTCCGCTCTATGGCGAGCCACAGCCTCGGAGCGGATGGCCTCGGCATGATCAGCCAGTTGGAGGTCCGCCCGATCGGTCACCAGGATGACATGGTGGCCGAATTGGGACTCCACGGGACCGAACGGGATTCCAAGCTCCGCCCTCACCACCGCCTCTGCATACTCCTCGACAAAGGTGGAGGCGGGGAGACACCCCAGGTCCCCCCCGGTGTCCGCTGCGCTCGGTTCAATGGAAAGCTCCCGGGCCAGATCGGTCATCGGCTCTCCCGCCAAGGCTCTCTCCAAAACCGATTCGGCTTCCTCCCTGGTTTCCAGGAGAACATGAGTGGTGCATACGTTCTCGGTGAGCCGGACCAGGCTGGCCTCGAAAACCTCGGCCACCTCTTGGTCGGTCATCTCCGGAAAGTCCTGTTCCAATTGGTCGCCCAAAGCCTCGATCACGGCTCTCTGGGCAGCCACCAGCCTGACCCGCTGGTCGGTTATCCCCTGCTGCTCCAAGAAGGCCTCGTAGTCAGGGCTCTGAGCCTGCACCTGCTCTCTCAGATTCTGGTATTCCTCCTCGACGGCCGTCAGGTAGGGCTCCCGCTCGGCATCGATTCCAAACTCTTCCTGGGCCTTGGTGAGCACCAGACGAGTGATGACCATGCTCAGCAGCCGTTCGTCGAAAGCGACCCTTTCCACCACCTCTCCCTCTTCCGGTGAAATCTCCTCGATCTCGGCCATATAGATCTCCACCCCGTTGACCGTCGCCACCAGATCTCCCCCGCTGGAGCATCCGGCCACCACCAGCAAGAGCAACAGACACAGCCAACCCAGGGGACGCTTCCATCCCCGATACCTAGTGCGACTCATTTCCTCAAGGGTATAGCGGCCCGATGATCCTTCGTCCGCATGCCATCGTCGGGGTCCGGCCACATCCGACCGATGAACTGCAGCAGCCCGGCCAATATGGGACGGGGAACGGGAATGAACAGCACCTTGGCATCCGGTTGGTAGAACGCCCCCCGAGCCAGTCGTTCCGCCCTCACTCTCTGGGAATCCTTCAAGTCGACCCCCGAGAAACGCACCTCGTTTCGGATAGCCATCACCTCCTCGATTCCCACCCGCAGGCACTCCACGCGCAGGGCCGCCACCTCCGCCAGGGCCCGCGCCTGGGGCGGCATCGGTCCGTAGCGGTCCACCCAACCCTCCGCCACCTCCGCCACGTCGGGGTGGGTGTGTGCGGCCGCCAGCCTCCGGTAGGCCTCCAGCCGCAGTTTGTGGTCGTACACATAACTTTGGGGAAGATGGGCGTCCACCGCCAGATCGATCTTCACGGTCGGGGTATCGGAAACCGGGGAGACCGGTGCTCCCTCCAGTTCGCCCACCGCCTCGGCCACCAGTTCGGTGTACAGATCCAAGCCCACCGCCTGCAGGTGCCCGGACTGCACTTTGCTCAGGATCGACCCCGCTCCCCTGATCTCCAAATCCCGGAAGGCGACATCGAACCCGGCCCCGAAGTGGGTGGCCCGTCCGATGGCCTGCAAGCGGCGGTGGGCCGATTCGGAGAGCACCTGGTCGACCGGATGGAACAGGTATGCATAGGCGCGCTGATGGGATCTCCCCACCCGCCCTCGGAGCTGATACAGCTGAGCAAGCCCGATCCGATCGGCCCGTTCCACTATCAGAGTGTTGACCTGGGGCAGATCCAATCCGGATTCGATGATGGTGGTGGAGACCAGCACGTCGTACTGCCCGTTCCAGTAGTCGATCATCACCTGCTCCAACCGGGCTTCCGACATTTGACCGTGGGCGACCGCGAACCGGGCGCGGGGAACCAGTTCCTGCAATCGCTCAACCGCATGATGGATGGACAGAACCCGATTGTGAACGTAGAAAACCTGGCCCTCCCGCAGCAGTTCCCGGCGGATCGCCATGGACACCGCCTGCTCGTCGAAGGGACCGACATAGGTAAGGATGGGACGCCGCCCGCGGGGGGGAGTCCGGATGTGGGAGACATCCCGGATGCCGGTGAGGGCCATCTCCAGAGTGCGGGGGATGGGAGTGGCGGTGAGCGTCAGCACGTCCACCCCCACTTTCAGACGCCGCAAAGCATCCTTGGCCGCCACCCCGAACCGCTGCTCCTCGTCCACCACCAACAACCCCAGGTCGCGAAACCGCACGTCGCGCGACAGCAGCCGGTGAGTACCCACCACCACATCCACCTCTCCCGAGGCCAACCGCGCCACCACCCTGCGAGCCTGTCCCGGGGTAAGGAATCGGGACAGCACCGCCACCTGTACCCCATGGGGAGACAGGCGTTCGGTGAAGGTCTCGTGATGCTGCTGAGCCAAGATGGTGGTGGGGCACAACACCGCCACCTGTTTGCGGTCCATCACCGCCTTGAAGGCGGCCCGCACCGCCACTTCGGTTTTCCCGAAGCCAACGTCGCCGAAGATCAGACGGTCCATGGGGCGGTCGGCCTCCATGTCGGCTTTGACCTGCCCGATCGCCTCCCACTGGTCGTCGGTCTCCTGGTAGGCGAAAGCGGATTCCATCTCCTGCTGCCAGGGCGTGTCCGCCGAAAAGGCGTATCCCCGGGCCGCCGAGCGGGCCCGGTGCAGGTTCACCACCTCCTCGGCCACCACCGCCACCTCGTTGCGCACCCGCTCGCGGGTGGCCGCCCAGTCCTTTCCTCCCATCCGGGAAAGGCGCGGCGCCTCTCCCCCGGTGTAGCGGGTGATCAGAGAAAGTTGGTCCACCGGAACATACAGCCGGTCCTCCCCCGCATACGCCACCAGCAGGTAGTCCTTCTCCACCCCGGCCATCGACTCCGACACCAGGCCTTCGAAACGACCGATCCCATGCTGATAGTGCACCACATAATCACCCGGGGAAAGGTCCTGAACCCCCACCCCGCCGGGCCTCCCGGTGGGCGGTGGGCGGTGGGCTCGCCGCCGTCCGGCCAACTCCCGTTCCCCGAGCACCGCCACCGGGGGCGATTCCAGCACGAACCCTCGGCGGATTGCGTGGGGGACAATCGCCGCTCCCTGGTTGGCAAGACGGGGGGAACAGGGCAGGGCCAGACCCTCTTCCGCCAATGCTTTCGCCCAGCGATCAGCCGCGGCCGGACCGTCGGCGGCCACCACCACCCTCACCTGCCGGGAACGCAGCCGCGCCAAAGCCGCCGCAATCGAGGCGCCGTCACCGGGAACGGCGCCCAAACCCCTCACTTCCAGCACCTCGTCGCCGGCCGCCATGGGGGTCGACGGCATTTCCAGGACGGGACGGTTTTGCAGGGACTTCTCCAACGACTGATACAGTCGAGGACTTTCCTCCACCGGCCCCGCCATCTCCGACCAGGTGGCGGAGAGTTCGCCCGCCAACTCCTTCTCTTCGGAAAGGAGACGACGGGAGTGACCCACCGAACGGGGTGGATCGGCCACCACCACCAGGGTCTTTGGGTCCAGCCGATCCAGCAGCGACCGTTCCGGCCCGAGCCAGGGCATCCACGATTCCATGCCTTCGAAAATCTCTCCGTTGGCCAAACGCTCCCACTGCGGCGCCGCCCAGGGTTGCAGGTAGATCAACCGGGCTGCTCGGGCGGCGATCCGGTCGTCTGAGCGGAACTCCCGAACCGGGTAGAAGACCGCCTGCTCCCCCACCCTTTCCGACCGCTGGGTGGAAGGTGAAAACAACCTGATCTCCTCGATCTCGTCGCCCCAGAAGTCAAGCCGAACGGGAAGTTCACCGGTGGCCGGGTAAACGTCCACGATCCCCCCTCGAACCGCCATCTCCCCGGGAGCCTCCACCCGGGCCACCCGCTCGAAACCCATGGCGGCCAGGACGGCGACTAACGCTCCCAGATCGATCGACTCACCCCGGGAAACCACCAGGGGCGAGGGATCCGACGGACTGAGCCGCTGGGTGGCGGCCCGCACCGAGGCCACCAGCACCAGGCCCGCGGTGGACTCGGCCAGCGAGTGAAGCGCCCGGCAACGCCGGGACATGGTGGACAGGCCGGGAGAGAGTCGCTCGAAGGGAAGGGTCTCCCAGGGGGGAATGGCCATTACCTCGGGGCAGAAGAGCGCCAGATCGGAAGCCAGTTCTTCGGCCTCCCGATCCTCGGAGACCACCACCAAGGTTGGTTCGGTCCGTCGGCGGGCCATCGCCGACAACGCGATGGCGCGCCCCTCCGGGGCCACCGCCCAACGACCCGGGGGGGACGGGAAGCGGACCGACGGCCATTTGTCTACCAGTGTGGAAAGCGGCGGCGGGACCAAGCCACCAGGATATTAGAAGCGAGGCGAAGCCTTCAGGAAGACGTGATGAGCCCGGCCCGGCGGTACCAATCCACCAGCCGCCCCAAAAACTCCTCGGGCCGAAGATAGGACAGCCCCAGTTCCCGGACGGCCCGGCTCCCGTCGTAACGGTGACCATGACTGATGGTGCGCACCATTTCCCGGCAGAACGGAGGGCGGCGACGGCGCAGCCTCCACAGCCCCTCGATCGCCGCTCCGGCACCATACGCCACGGGCCGAGGCAGGTAGCGCACCGAAAGCGTGCGGCCCAGTTGCTCCCCGAGAATCTCCACCGCCTGCCTGATAGGCAGGCTGAAGGAGTTGAGCACATAGCGCCGGCCCGGTTCTCCCCGGGCGGCGGCCGCCAGATGGCCCCGGGCGCAATCGTCGATGTCCACGATGCTCACCCAGGTGTCAACCATCACCGGAAGACGTCCGTTCACCAGATCCAGGATGAGCTTTCCGGTGCCGGTGACGCGCCCCGGCCCCTGCACGGAAGAAGGATTGACGATCACCAGCTCCATGTCACCTGCCTCCTGGCCCGCCTCGACGACCAGAGCCTGCTCACCCAGATGCTTGGAGCGGTCGTAGTGAGAGAGATATGTCCCCCGGTGAGGGGTGTCCTCGGCGCCGATCTCGCCTCGTTTCTCGCCGATCACCGCCGCCGAAGAGGTATGCACCAGTCGGCGCACCCCCGCTCTCCGGGCAGCCCGCACCACGTTCACCGCCCCATCCACGTTCACCCTGTCCAACCTGGCGGGACGGCGGGGACACATCACATTGAGCCCGGCCACGTGATAGACCAGATCGACGCCGGCCATCGCCGCCGGAAGGGTGGCCGGATCGGTGATGTCCCCCCGCACCGGGTAGGCGCCCCGGGCGGCCACCGCCTCGGCGGCCTCGGCGGAACGGACCAGGGCGCGCAGGTCCCCTCCCTGCTCGGCCAGATGCCGGAGTACGGCTCCCCCCACCACTCCGGTGGCGCCGGTGACCAGAGTTGTCACTATCGGCTCCTGGTTAGGAGCCCTTCCAACTCACGGTGTTCCAGTAGGCCACCAGGTAATTCCAACCGGAGCCGATGGTAAGGATCACCGCCACCCACATCACCCACTGGTCCAGGTAGAAGAAACCCCAGGTATCGGGGAGGCGCATGATGGCCAAAGCTATGGCGGCGAACTGGGCCACCGTCTTGATCTTCCCCCACATCGAGGGTTTGATCAGCCCGCCGCTGACCGCCACCAAACCCCGCAGCGCCATCACCACAAACTCTCGCATCATGATTGCCAAAGCCGCCCACACCGAGACGCGCGACACCGAAACCAGGGCCAGGAGGGTGGCGGTGACCAGCAGTTTGTCGGCGGTGGTGTCCAAGAAGTTCCCCAACACCGATTCGCTTTTCATGCGGCGGGCCAGGTATCCGTCCAAAAAGTCGGTGAATGCCGCCACCAGGAACAGGAGAAACGCCCAACCGAAGGCATGCTCCAGACGGTCGTGTGCCCTGATCAAAGCGATGATGGCCGGCGCCAGCAGGACCCGCGTCACCGCCATCGCATCGGGAATAGTGATTGGTCGTCTCCCCGTGGATAGAATCTCTCCGCTCACTCTACCCGCCCGGTCCCGTTCCGGGCCGAAATCCCCGGATCAAGTACCTCCCAACCGCCTCAGGTTTTCCACTCCCCGGCCGATTGGCGGGCCGCCGGGGAATCGGCGACCCAGACTTCGGCCAGTTCGGCAGCGTGGGCCACCGAACGGTCGATGGTGTCCCGTTCGGTGGCTCGAAACCGTTTCAGGACGTAGGCGGCCGGATCCAAACCGGAGGGGGGACGCCCCACCCCTATCTTGAGGCGCCAGAACTCCGACGACCCGAGCGCCCGGGCCACCGATCTGATTCCGTTGTGCCCTCCGGCCCCTCCACCGGAACGAAACCGAAGCCGACCGAAGGGAAGATCAATATCGTCGTGAACCACCAACAGCCCCTCGGGAGGTACCCGGTGATACTTCACCAGGGCGGCAACCGAGAGACCGGCCAGGTTCATCATCCGAAGCGGCAGGCCAAGGGTCACTCGGTGACGGCCCAACCGCAGGTCAGCAGTTTCGCAGCGGGACCGCAAAGGCCTGCGTCGCCAAGCAGTCTGATGGGCTTTCCCTACCAGCGACACCACCTCGGCGCCCACGTTGTGCCGGGTGGCCCGATACTTTTCCCCCGGATTTCGAAGCCCGACGATTATCCGCACCAATCCCTCCGAAGCTCTTCGGTCTGCGCCGCCTTGCGCCCGGCCGCCCGGGATTCAGACCGCGGGATGCCGCAGAAAATCTACGTGACGAAAGTGATCGCGGTAGGGATGGCGGTCCACCTGCACGGCCGTGGCCCTCACCGTGGCGCCGTCATCGCACTGCAGTGTCACGGTTCTCTCTCCGGGTGGGGTGGTGCGCCAAAACCGCTCGAGCTCCTGGGCGTCGAGAGTCAACAGCACCGGTTCCTGACCGCCGCCGTAAATCACCGCCGGGACCCTCCCGGAGCGGATGAGTCGCCGGGACTCCCTGCTCCCGGTGGAGCGACCAACCCCGGCCGCCAGTGTTTGTGATTCCATGGGATTCTCCATTTCCTGTTCGCCGGAATTATGCCGTGGCGGGGTGGGGTTTGTCAAAGTGACGTCCGGGCAAGGCCGGCCACCCACCGGATGCTCTCCTCGGCCACCATCCGGTTCACCTGCTCGGTCTTGTGGCCCTTGCCCCGAAAGGAATGGTCAAGGCCCGGCAGGTCCACCACGGTGGCCAACTTCAGGGATCTGACATGGCGATCGAACAACTCGGGACGGGAGAAGGCGTCCCTACCGCCCCGGACGAACAACATCGGGACCCCGATGCGGGGAAGATGTTCCGATCTCAGTTTTTCGGGCCGACCGGGGGGATGAAGCGGGTAGGCGTACAGCACCAGCGCCCGGGCCGGTTCGCCGTCCGCGGCCAGGTAGGTGCTCATCCGCCCGCCCATGGAACGCCCGGCCAGCACCGGGGTCCGGCCGGTCCTCTTCCTGGTCCACGTCAGCACCGCCCGATGGCAGGCCAACAGGCGCGCCATGGGATCGGGCCACCGGCGACACTCCTCCTTGTAGGGGTAGTTGAAAGTGACGCACAACGCTCCGGCGGCCGCCAGTTGGTCTGACAGTCCCACCATCAGCGGGTGATCCGCCCCCGCTCCCGCCCCATGGGCCAGGATTACCACCAGACCGCGGGCCGCGTCGCCCGTCATCCACACCCTGGTGGTTCTGCCGGGTGTCCATTCCACTTCGGCGACGGCGGTGTCCATTCTGAACACAGTACCTGTTCGGCACGGGGCTGAATGTCGGCCCCCGGAGGACATCTACGCTCGGGCTCATGCGCAACATCTGGGCAACGACGCTGGTCCTGGCCGTCATGACGCTCGGATCCTGTCAATCCACCCCGGCCGGTGACCATTCTCCAAATGCCCAGGGGACCGTTTCCCCTCCTTCGACCACCAACCGGGTCACCACCACCGAAGCCCCGGACCAACCGGCCACCACCACCCCGCCCACCGAAGCCGTCGCTCCTTCCACTACTCCCACCGGACCACTCACCACCACTGCAGCCGCCACTACTACCACTGCAGCCGCCACTACTACCACCACCCCGCCCACCACATCGACCGCGGCCCCCACTACCACCACAACCACCACGACTCATCTCCCTACCACCACCACCACGAGCCCTCCCCGCACAACCACCTCTACAACCACCGGCGCCACCGAGGCGAGGGATCCATCCGAAGAAGACCCGGAGGAGGGTTTCTCAACTCACCCGGTCTCGGTCACCACCGTCGAATTCATGCCCGGCCTTCGGGCCGATGTCCATGCACCGGTGCGGCCGGGAAACTATCCGGTGGTTGCCCTGGTCTTCGGGGGTGGGTGGGCGGTGGGTGATCGCACCCGGTTGTCCCCGCTGGCCCATAAGTTGGCTTCCACCGGAATGGTGGTCGTCAACGGTGAACACCGCACCCTCCTGGGCGGCCGACGCCTGCCCGCCATGTTGGGAGAAATGGACTGCCTGGCCGCCGCCGCACCCCATTTGGCCGCCCCCCATCTGAGTGGGCCGGCCGCGCCGGTGTGGCTGATGGGATTCTCCTCCGGCGCTCATCTGGCGGCGGTCTCCGCCCTTACCGACTCTCCCCCTCCCCGCGACTGCGCCTACGGATCCCCGGATGTGGCTGGAATGATCGGACTGGCCGGACCTTATGACCTCGACGAACTCTGGAACGAAGGCATCCTCACCAACCTGCTGGATTCGGACACCATCCAACAGCACTTTCCGGAACTGGCCGTATTCCTCCGGGAACAAAACCGGGCGGCCATGCAGCTATTTCTTCGCCTCCTAACCGGGACCACACCCGACCTCGGGGACACCTGGAACGCATTCAACCCCATCCACCTTGCCCAACATCAACCCGAGCGCAGCTTCCTTTTGATCACCGGCGCCCGGGACCAGGTGGTTTCCCCCATCCACGCCAGCCGTTTCGCCCAAGCCCTCACCACCGGCAGCCACCGAGTCCTGACCCACACCATCACCGCAGCCGACCATGTCGCACTGACCGATCCGGGGACAGTGGGAGATGTGGTGGTGAATTTTCTGACCGAAGAATCCAACCTCCTCACTGGTAGCGAAAGTCCCTGATCGGCATTCGGGGGCCGAACTTGGGGGCGTGGCCGGCCTGTTGCAGAAGGCGCAGCACCCTCCCTCGGTGCGGGCGGAAGGGTTCCAGCAGTTCCAGCATTTCTTCATCGGTGCCCCGGGGGCGACCGGCCAGGTGCCAGGCTGCCACGTTCTTGAGGTGAAAGTCCCCCACCGCCACCGCATCGGCGTCTCCGTGGCTGACCGCCACGGTCTTGGCCGAGGTCCAGGGTCCGATTCCCGGTAGGTGTTCCAGAAACTCCCGGGCCGTCGGGGCGGGAAGATCGGCGGTCGCCTGGATACGGCTGTGCCAACGGGCGGCCCGCAGCAGAGTCTCGGCCCTCTTCTGCTCAAGTCCCAACGGATGCAGGTCGTAGTAGGCCAAGGAAGCCAGCCTGGCCGGATCGGGTAGCAGGCTGACCCCCATCCCGGGCCCGGGAGCGGGTTCGCCCCACTTTCTCACCAGGGCGCGGAGACTGCGGGCTGCTTCCTTCCCGGTGACCTTCTGGCCGAAGATCGCCACCCACAGCGCCTCGCTCACCAACCCGGTGGCGCCGAAACGAGCGCCCGGGTTGAGGTGGTGGAGCCTCCTCACCAGCCGATGGTCGGTGACAAACTCCTGGGGATGATCCTCCAATCCCAACCACCGTTCTGCCCGCCGGGACACCCATCGGCTTCCTTCCCCCCAGGTTCGAACCTTGACCTGCCGGCGGTGGGGTCGGCTGATGTGAACGGTGACCGGACCATCGGGGGTCCGCCCCGCCCGCCACCAGCCATTCTGGGTGAAGCGACCCACCATCTTTCCCAGCGGCGTCAGGGTGGCCCTCAAATCCAAAGGTCGTCCATCCAGGTCGATCAGCCGCTGCAGGTCGGGCGGCGGCCCTACCGACTCGACCACACCCGCTTGTTCCTCACTGTTGCAACCGCCATGCCATCGGGGCCGAACAGTGCCCCGCCTAGCGGCCCTTGGGGTGCCAGACCGTCTTGATCTCCGTGAACGCCGCGATCCGATAGAGATTGGCGTCGGGGGCGGGCCAGCGGCCGGTGCGTTTCAGGTTGTGGGACGCCTCCTCCTCCAAAGAACCCACCACATTCTCGGCAACCCCCGAGAGATCGAGTGCGTTGACATCCATGTGACCGGCCATCGGCGGAGCCAACTCGTCGGGGAATCCGGTGAGAATGTTGACCACGCCGTCGGGAACGTCGGCGGTGGCCAGGCATTCCGCGAAGGTGACGGCCGTGGCGGGCCGGGTGGGGGACGCCACCGTCACCGCCGTGTTGCCGCTCGCCATCACCGGCCCGAGCCCCCCCACCAGTCCCAAGAGCGCCGGGTGCGGAGCGGAGATCACTCCCACCACTCCCACCGGCTCGGGGGTGGAAATGTTGAAGTAGGGCCCGGCCACGGGATTGAGGTTCCCCAGCACCTGCACGTACTTGTCGCACCAGCCCGCATACCAGATCAGCAGGTCTATGGCGTCCGCCACCTCTCTTTCACCCTCCTCCCGCGACCCGGTGAGGGCCAGTTGGGCGATGAAAGTCTCTGCCCGGTCCTCCAGCATCTCGGCGATCCGATAGAGGATCTGGCCCCGGTTGTATCCGGACCGACTCTGCCATCCGGGCAGGGCTCGGCGGGCGGCGCGCACCGCCATGCGCAGGTCCTTGCGAGAAGCCCGGGATATCTGCACCACCGAGCCGTCCCGGGACCCGAACGCGAAGGTGCGGCCCGACTCCGACCGGGGGAAATTGCCGCCGATATACAGTTTGTGGGTTTTGCGCACCCCGATCCGCCCAGTCATCAGCCGACTCCCTTCAGGTAGGCGGCCAGACCATGCCGACCACCCTCCCTCCCGAAACCGGACTCTTTGATCCCCCCGAAGGGCGAGGAGGGATCGAACTTGTTGTAGGTGTTGGCCCACACCACTCCCGCCGCCAGGCGATCCGCCATCCACAGGATCCGCGAGCCCTTGGTGGTCCACACCCCCGAAGCCAGACCGTACGGGGTGTTGTTGGCCCGCTCCACCGCCTCATCGGGAGTGCGAAAGGTGAGGATCGACAGCACCGGGCCGAAGATCTCCTCCTGAGCGATCCTATGGGATTGCGACACTCCGGTGAACAGGGTGGGGGGAAACCAAAATCCCCGTTCGGGCAGTTCGCAGGAAGGCTGGAACATCACAGCCCCTTCCTCCCGGCCCGATTCCACCAGTCGGGTGATCTTCTGAAGCTGCGTGGCGGAGTTGATCGCCCCGATGTCGGTGTTCTTGTCCAGGGGATCCCCCACCCGCAGAGTGGCCAGCCGAAGCCGAAGACGGTCCACGAATTCGGAAGCGATCGACTCCTGCACCAAGAGTCTGCTTCCCGCGCAGCACACCTGTCCCTGGTTGAAGAAAATGCCGTTCACCACCCCCTCGACGGCCTGGTCCAAAGGAGCGTCATCGAAGATTATGTGGGCGCCTTTTCCGCCCAACTCCAAGGTGAGCGACCTGTTAGAACCGGCCAGCCGTTTTCTGATCTCCTTTCCCACCTGGGTGGAGCCGGTGAACGCCACCTTGTCGACCCCGTGGTGAGCCACCAGATCCGCCCCGGTGGTTCCGGCGCCGGTGATCACATTCAGCACTCCCGGAGGAAGGCCGGCCCGGGAAGCCAATTCCGCCAACCGAAGCGCCGACAGCGGGGTGGTCTCGGCCGGTTTGAGCACCACCGTGTTGCCGGTGGCCAGGGCGGGGGCCACCTTCCAGGCGGCCATCAACAGCGGAAAGTTCCAGGGAATCACCTGGCCGGCCACCCCGAGCGGTTCGGGTTGGACTCCCGGGAGGGCGTACTCCAACTTGTCGGCCCAGCCGGCGTAATAGAAAAAGTGAGCCGCCACCAGCGGCAGATCGACATCGCGGGCTTCCCGGATGGGCTTGCCCCCGTCGCGGGTGTCGAGCACCGCCAGTTCCCGCCCTTGTTCCTGGATCAGACGGGCCAGACGAAACAAGAGCTTGGAACGGTCGGCCGGGGCTACCGCTGCCCATCGTGGGGCGGCCCGCCGCGCGGCCGTCACCGCCCGGTCCACATCCGCCCGGCCGGCTTCGGCCACCGTGGCAAGATGATCTTCGGTGGCCGGTTCAATGGTGGAGAACCACTGTTTGGAAAGAGGTTCCACTTCCCGGCCGTCGATCCACAGTCCGTATCGCTCGCGGATCCGAGCCAGGTCGGGGTTTTCCCGCGACTGCTCATATTCGAAGAGGTCAACGCCCCCGCCGCCGGGAAGCAACTGGTGGGAATCGCCCATATTCAAGCCCTCGTGAAGTAATCGGCGGACTGATAGCGGCCGGTCTCCAGCCATCTGATCTGCATCAGCAGGTCGTTCAGCAGCGAAGAGGCGCCGAACCTGAACCGGTGGGGAGTCATCCAATCGGCGCCCAGGGTTTCGTTCAGCAACACCAGCCACTTGATGGCCTGTTTGGCGGTGCTGATCCCCCCGGCGGGTTTCATACCGACCGCTCGACCGGTCATCGCGCAATAATCTCGGATCGCCTCCAGCATCACCAGAGTGACCGGCAGGGTGGCGGCCGGGCTGACCTTGCCGGTGGAGGTTTTGATGAAATCGGCCCCCGCCGCCATGGCCAACATCGAAGCCCGGCGAACGTTGTCATAGGATCCCAGTTCACCGGTTTCAAGGATCACCTTCAGACATGCCTCCCCGGCCGCGGCTCGCACGGCCCTCACCTCTTCGAAGACCTTCAGATAGTCCCCTGCCAGAAAAGCGCCCCGGTCGATCACCATGTCCACCTCGTCGGCGCCGTCGGCCACCACCCGTTGCGTCTCGCTGACCTTCAGATCCAGGGGCGCCTGGCCCGAGGGGAAGTAGGTCGACACCGCCGCCACCCGCACCTGACTCCGGGCCAGCATTTCACCGACCGTCCCCACCAGGTTCGGATACACGCACACCGCCGCCACCGAGGGGATCGAGGGGTCGGTCGGATCCGGCCTGATAGCCTTATAGGACAGTTGTCTTACCTTTTCTGTGGTATCCATTCCCTCCAGCGTGGTCAAATCGGTCATGGCTATGGCGGTCCGAAGAGCCAGCATCTTGGTGGCGCGTTTGATCGAACGGGTTCCCAGCGACGCGGCTCGCTCCTCCACCATTACCTCGTCGGTGGGCCTCACCGCCTTGACGAAAGACCGGAGTTCCCGCTCTGACAAACTCGCCCCGTCCCCGTTCGAAGACAGAGCCATTGCATGTACGGCCATAAGGGTGGAATAGTAGAGAAGCCATCAGCAGGTCGTTTCACCCAAGGGCGCCTGCGAGCCGTTACCCACAATCCGTGGCTGCCCATCCTGATCGCCTCGGTGGCCTGGGGAAGCGCCCCCGCCGCCACCCGGGTGATCCTGCTCAACGGGGTCAATCCGTTCACCATCTTTCCTCTCAAACAGGTTTGCGGGGCTGCGATTGTGATCGGCGCTTTGGCTCTGACCGGGCGTTTGCCCCGGCTGGACCTTCCAACCTTCAAAGCCGGGGCGGTGATCGGGACCTTCAACATGACCGTCCCCGCCATTCTGTTCACCCTGGGTTTCCAATACATTCCGGCCAGCATCGGAGCGGTGATCGTCGGAGTAATTCCCCTGGCCACCATCCTGTTCACCCACTGGGTGGTGCCGGGAGAACGGTTTCGGATCGACCGACTTCCCGGCCTGGTGGTGGCGCTGCTCGGCGTTGGGGTGATGAGTTGGGCGCCGATCGGACAACCCTCATCCCAGTGGATTCTGGGAGTGGGAATCACCCTGTTGGGTGCGGCTTTCGCCGCCCTGGGCTGGGCTTTCACCCGTCGCTATGCAGTCCGGTTCCCCAACAACCGGCTGATCGTCACGCAGTTTTTGGTCTCCACCGTCCTGTTGTGCCTGATCTCCCTCCCCTTCGGCGGGTATGACGGGTATCTGACCATCGACCCCACCAGCCTGTGGCTGATCCTCTATCTGGCGGCGGGGCCCACGGTCATCTCTTTCGCGGCATTCATGTGGGTCTCCCGGATTGCGGTGGCGGCCCGGGCCGCCCTGGTGGGCTACCTGGTCCCGGTCCTGGGGGCCGTGGGAGGAGTGGTCCTACTGTCCGAGCCCATCACTCTTCAGTTGGTTCTGGGAGTGGCGGCCGTACTGGTGGGCATCGTGGTGAGCGACCGGCCCGACCGAAACGCCGCCCGAGAAGCAGTAGAAGAGCCCACTTCGCCCCGGCAGACTATGGCGCCCGCTCCCGCCCGGGCGGCCATGGTGAAGCCGGAGGAATAGCCCCGATGTTCGGCCACAGGACGCCGCTGCCCAACGCCCGAAACGGCGGTTCGCAACCAGCCGGACTGCGGTATGCGATTTCCCGAAACCCCTGGATCCCGATCGTTATTGCATCCATGGCCTGGGGAAGCGCCCCCACCGCCAACCGGTCGGTACTGCTGCGGGGCGTGGATCCCTTTACCATATTTCCTCTCAAACAGGTGGTGGGCGCGGCGGTGATCATCGGGGCGCTGGCCCTGATGGGTCGCAACCTGCGCATGGACCGGGAAACGATGCGGGCCGGGGCAATCATCGGGGTCTTCAACATGACGATCCCGACCATCCTGTTCACCTGGGGCTTTCAGGTGATACCGGCCAGCATCGGCGCGGTGATCGTCGCCATCATCCCCCTCACCACCATCCTCTTCACCCATTGGGTGGTCCCGGGTGAGAAGTTTCGGGTAGCCCGCATACCCGGTCTGGTAATGGCGATCCTGGGAGTGGGGATCATGGGTTGGGCGCCGATCGGGCAACCCTCCTCCCAATGGACTCTGGGAGTGGTGATGATGACGGTGGGATCCCTTTCGGCCGGAATCGCCGGAGCCCTGACCCGCCGCTACGCGGTTCGCCATCGCAATGCTCCCCTGATCACCGCCCAGTATCTCACCTCCGCGGTGATCCTCTGCCTGCTCTCCATTCCTTTCGGCGGCTACGGGGGGTATCTGACCATCGACGCCACCAGTTGGTGGCTGATCCTCTATCTGGGCACCTTTCCCACCGCCATATCCTTCACCGCCTTCATGTGGGCCTCGCGCATCACCACCGCGGCCCGGGCGGCTCTCACCGGGTATCTGTCACCGCTGGTGGGCGTCACGCTGGGGGTGACCCTGCTTTCGGAACCCATCACCCTGCAGTTGATCCTGGGCATCGTGGCGGTGGCCGTCGGGATCGTGATCAGCGACCGGCCCGATCGCCAGGACGACCGCCGCCGGGCCCTGAACCGCCGAGCCGGCCCCCGGTAAACTGGCGGGCGTGAGTTCCCCACGTCACATCCTGGTCGCGGTGGCGTGGCCCTACGCGGCGGGTTCCCGTCACCTGGGACATCTGGCCGGCGCCTATCTGCCCTCCGACATCTTCGCCCGGTATCACCGAATCGCCGGCAACCGGGTCCTGATGGTGTCGGGCAGCGACGTGCACGGCACCCCCATCACCGTGCTGGCCGACCAGGAGAACGTCACCCCGCAGGCGATCGTGGACCGCTACCACGCCGAATTTCTGACCGATTGGGAGAAGTTGGGCATCTCCTGGGACCTCTACACGTCCACCGGAACCGCCAACCACTATGCCGTCACCCAGGACATTTTCTCCCGGCTGCTGGAGAAGGGCTACATAACCGAAGGGGAATCCACCCAACTGTTCGATCCGAAGGCGGACCGCTTCCTCCCCGATCGCTACGTGGAGGGCACCTGCCCCCACTGCGGCTACGGGGACGCCCGGGGCGACCAGTGTGACGAATGCGGACGGACGCTGGACGCCATCGAGTTGATTGATCCTCGCAGCCGGATGTCGGACGCCACCCCCGTCACCAAGGAGACCAAACACTTTTTCCTCCGCCTGGACGTCTTTGGCGAACGGCTGGGCGAATGGCTTTCCACCCGCCAGGGATGGCGACGGCATGTCAAGAACTGGGCGATGGGCATGATCAACGAAGGCCTCCCCCAAAGGGCCATCACCCGGGATCTTCTGTGGGGAGTGCCCCTTCCTCCCCCCGCCGACCGCCTGGGGGAGGGAAAGCGCATCTATGTTTGGTTCGACGCGGTGATCGGCTATCTTTCCGCCGCCAAGGAGTGGGCGCAACGGCAGGGGACCCCCGACGAATGGAAACGGTGGTGGGAGGATCCCGAGGCCGAGTCGTATTACTTCATCGGCAAGGACAACATCCCGTTTCACACGGTTATCTGGCCGGCCATGCTGATGGGTTACGGGGGTCTCAACCTGCCCACCGACGTGCCGGCCAACCAATATGTCACCTTCCGTTCGGAGAAGGCATCCACCAGCCGGGGGATTGGTCGCTCGGTGGGCTGGTATGCCGACCGCATCCAACCCGACGCCCTCCGCTATGCGCTTTCCTCGGTGATGCCCGAGCAGAACGACACCGATTTCTCCGATTCCGAACTCATCCGGCGGGTGAACGACGAACTGGTGGCCACCTGGGGCAACCTGGTACACCGGGTGCTGTCCATGGCGCACAGTTGGTATGGGGGCAGAATGCCGCGGTGCTCATCACCCACCGGGGAGGACCAGGCTCTCCTTTCAGAGATCGACCTGGCGCTGGATGAGGCCGCCGAGATGCTGGAACGGGTGGAACTGCGAGCCGCTCTTCGCCGGGCAATGGAAGGAGCCCAAGCCGTGAACGTCTACCTCAACGCCCAGGCGCCCTGGCTGCGCCGAGCGGACCATCCCGAGCGGGCGGAAACGGTGATTTACACCGCTCTGAACGCCATAGGTGGCCTGAAAGTGGCGTTCTCTCCCTACCTCCCGTTTTCCTCGGCCAAGCTCCATGGCATGCTGGGCCGGCCGGGAACGTTGACGGAAGGAGGCTGGAGGAGACCTGAACCGGCCGACGCCACCCTGGAAAAACCCCGGCCACTGTTCAACAAACTGGACAAGGACCTGCTGGAATAGGAAACGGCCCCGCCGACCCGGGCCGGCCGAGAGTTGTGGATTCCCAACCTAGCCCGCGAAATTCCCCCCGCCGATTCTCACCTCAGGGCCCGCCCCCGCCGCCACCGCCAGAGAGTCCAACCGCGGGTCGCCGGTCTCCCCGGGGATCCCGGTTGGATAAACAAATTTGATATGACCTCTTGGCCCCACCGGAGGGCGGAGCACCGGCCCGAACGACGTCGGAACGAACCGGGAGGTGTTCGACCGAAACAGCATGCACCCCTCCCAGTGACAAAGTCAACCCCGAACCACCGCGGTTTTTCGCGACATCCCGAGCCCTTTCAACCACGCGGGCCAACGCCGGGCGTTGTCCGGTCAGGACGGCGGGTACACCCCCGCGGCCTGAGATTCATCGGTCTGCCAGAAGATGTCGGAAATCTCGGAAATCAGGTCGATCAAACCCTGGGAAACGGCCGGATCCATCGACTTCTTGGCGTCACCGGCTGCTTTCATCGCCCGCCAGAACAGATCGTGCAACTGGGGGAACCGTTCCACATGATGGGGCTTGAAGAAGTCCGACCACAGCACCGACAGGTGATGCTTCACCAACTCGGACTGCTGCTCCTTGATGATGATGCACCGATCCCTGAAGACCGGATCATCGGAGTCGGCGTATTTGGTGCAGGCATTGAGCACCGAACGGGCCTCAATCATGGCCTGGGCGGGGTCGTAGACTCCACAAAAGAGATCGCAATGGGCAAAAGCGACGGTCGGCGGCCTGAAAGGGGCCATGTTCATCTCCTTTTCTCTGGGAAAGCGCATCCGTGGTTGTCAGACTAGCGGAGTATGAGAAGCCCGCCACTCCGCTCGTTTGTGGTTTCCGGGGACTCCATGAAACCGGCGCTTGGGGATGGGAGCCGCTTTCTGGGTTGGCGGTCACGCCCCCCCAGACCCCTGCGGCGAGGCGCTATCGTGGCCTTCGTTCACCCGCATCGACCGGGGTTTTGGCTGGTCAAACGGGTGGTGGGTCTGAGCGGGGAGGTGATTAGCCTCGATATGGGAGAAGTACTGATCAACGGCCGTGCGGGCCTCGACCGATGGGGCGTCGGATGGTCGATGCCCGATGGAGAGTGGACCATACCCCCAGACAAACTGTTTGTGTTGTCCGATCAGCGTTCCCTGACCCGTGACGATTCCCGCCGATTCGGGCCGATCGCCGCCGCCAACCTGTATCGCATGGTGTTTCCACGCCCGGGCCGCCGTCCCCACCGAACCCTTTCGGGCCCCGCCTAGGGAACCGTCGGTATGCCCCCCGCCCGCCGCACGTCCGCCCCCATAGGGACCTGGCAGAGAAGGGTTCTGGTGACGTTGGGAACCCTGGTGGTGATAATGGCTGTCCTGGCGGTGGGGCTGATCATCCGCAACGCTTTGGGAAGCTTTGGGCTGACCAATCAGCCCGTCACCTCCCAGCCGCCTTCCTCCGACAACGGAACAGCCAACCCCGACCCGGACGCCCCGACCGACACCGGTCCGGTGGGAACCGAAGCCCCCACCACCCAGGCCACCGACCCTCCCACCCCGGCCACGGACGCCTCGACGCCCAGCCTGCCTCCCCCACCCGCTACGTTCGTGGAGGAGGACATCAGGGCTTCCGACCTGCGCCTGCAACCCGAGGGTCTAGGCCCCATTCCCTTCGGAACCGCGTTTGACCGCGCCCTGGTGGTGCTGACCCGGGCGCTGGGTTTGCCGGACGCCGACTCGGGGTGGCTGCCCGCCGACGTCGAGGAGTTGCAGTGCCCGGGCGCCCGGGTCCGGCGGGTGACCTGGGGAAGCCTCACCGTCTTCTTCTCCGACGGCCCCACCGATTGGGGACCGAATCTGAGCGAGCACTTTTTCTCGTTCCTCTACTCCCTCCCCGACGGCGCCACCGCGCCCGCCGGACCCTCTCTCAGGACTTCGGAAGGACTGGAATTGGGCGACTCCCTGTCCCGGTCGTCCTCGATCTACGGAGAGTCGTCCATCTCCCGGGACGACCCCGCCCGAGGAACCATCCTGGAGGTGAATGTACCCGGACCGGGGTTTCTGCAAGGCCTCTTCACCGGATCCTCCGACGAAGACTACCTGTGGTCCCTGCAGGGTGGGACCGGGTGCGACGGATAAGACACCGGGGCCGAAGCGTGGAGTCATAACATCTCCCTTTATGCGTAGAACTGTGGCGATTGCCCTGCTGCTGGCCGTCACGGCAGCCTGCGGCGGGGAGGGCGCAGATGGGACCACCCAGCCCCCCGACACCACCGTCCCTCCCAGCGTGGCAACCACCGCCCCCGACGGCGCGGACACCATCGTCCCGGAACAGACCACCACCCCTCCTCCTCCCCCCACCGAGTCCACTACCACCACCCCCGGCGCCCAACCCACCGACACCCCAACCACCGTCGCCACAGACACCACCGTTCCCGATCCCACCACCACCGCTTCCACCAGCGTCCCTGCAACCACCACCACGATCCCCGAACCGATGCTTCCCCCCAGTCCCCTCACCGGTTTGGGGGTGGAAAACCCCGAGGCGCTCTCCCGCCGCACCATGGCGGTGAAAGTGGACAACCACTGGGACGCCCGACCCCAAACGGGGATCGGCCAGGCAGAGACCGTTTTCGAAATACTGGTGGAGGGCGGCATCACCCGTTTCATAGCTCTCTACCACACGGTGGATCCTCCGGCGGTCGGACCGGTCCGCTCGGTGCGCCCCACCGACCCGCACCTGCTGAGACATTTCAACGCCACCCTGCTCACCAGTGGAGGACAGGACTGGATATTGAGACTGTTCCCCCGAAACGGCGTGGGGGTGATATCGGAGATAGGAGTGGGGGGCTATCGGGACGCCGAGCGCTCCGCTCCCCACAACTACTACGTCACTCCCTCGGAGATGCGTCCGGTGGCGGACGAACGACTCTATCCCAACACGGCTCCCCCGCCGCTTTTCGAGTTCGGGGACCTGCCCGCCAACGCGGTCTTGGGATCGGTCTTTCAGGTGGAAATGGAGTGGGCGCCCACCAATGTCATCACCTGGCAGTGGAACGGGATCCGATGGGAACGGCACCTGTCCGACGGCCCCCACCTGTGGGTTACCGCCGAAGGCCAAACCGAGATCCTCACCGCCGACACCCTGGTGGTGCTGTTCTCCGGCCTGTTCTATACCCAACCTCCGTCAGGTTCGGGATATGCGCTCCCCACCATGGAAACCACCGGCAAGGGAAGGGCGCTGGTTTTCTCCCGCGGGCAGGTGGTGGCCGGGGAATGGGTGAGGCCGGACACCTCCCAACCGTTCGCCCTGATCCTGCCGGACGGTTTTCCCATGACGGTTCCCCCGGGCCGATCCTGGATAAGCCTTTTCCCCGAAGGCCGTCCTGTGACCTGGTGAGCATGTCCACCGGCCTCACGGCCCAGCACATTGCCCACCGCGTGCGCCACCGGCAGGTGTCCGCCCGGCACATCACCGAAAGGGCGCTGGAGAACCTCCACCGAACCCAACCGGATCTCAATCTCACCACCTTCATCGACGAGCAAGCCCCCCAACGGGCCGCCGCACTGGACGCCCGGGTGGCCGCCGGGCAGGATCCCGGGCCGCTGTGCGGGGTCCCCGTGCTGCTCAAAGACCTGATCGATCAGGCCGATATCCCCAACACCTTCGGTTCGAGCTTCCATCGGACCGTGCCCCGGGAATCCGCCCCGGTGGTGCAACGACTGGAGCAGGCCGGGGCGGTGATCGTGGGCCGCGCCGGACTGCACGAGTTCGCTTTCGGGTTCTCGTCGGAGAATCAATGGTTCGGCCCGATCCGCAACCCCCATGATCCCTCCACTTCCCCGGGCGGATCCTCGGGTGGCTCGGCCGCGGCGGTGGCCGCCGGGGTGGTTCCGGTCTCGATCGGCACCGACACGGGCGGATCCATCCGAGTCCCGGCCGCCATGTGCGGCATATTCGGCCTGAAGGTGACCCACGGACGGGTTCCGCTCACCGGGGTCTTCCCGCTCGGGCCGTCGCTCGACACGGTGGGGCCCTTCGCAGCCAACGCCGGGGACCTGGCCCTCACCTATGCCGCCCTGGCCGGCTGGTATCCCGAAGATCCCTGGTCGGCCCCCAGGGCGGCGGAGGTCAACCGGCTGACCGCTGCCCTGCCGCCCCGAGCGGTCACCATCGGTTTGCCTGACCCTTGGCTGGCCGATGCTCCCTACGCCGTAGGCGCCCGGGAACGGTTCGACGGGATCATGGGCCAACTGGAGAGTCTGGGCTTTGGGGTTGAAACCTTCCACGATCCGGTCGTCGCGCCCCCCGGGAAGATCAACGACATCCTCTATCCGCAGGTGGCGGCGGTCCATCGCAAATGGTGGGAGAGCGGGAAACCGTACGGGGAGGAGGTGGCCGAACGGATCCGGGAAACTCTCGGGATCGGCGGAGACGACCCGGCCCGGTCTCTTCTCGATGCCCTGGCCTGGCAGTCTCTCCTCAAAAACCGGATGGCCCACGC
Organism: Acidimicrobiia bacterium; assembly: GCA_965220995.1. GTDB lineage: Bacteria > Actinomycetota > Acidimicrobiia > Spongiisociales > ZC4RG35 > Bin76. The sequence goes on from CBDCRL010000004.1 coordinate 882,744, forward strand.
ATTCGGTCGCTTCGACCTGCTGGCCGTCCCCACCTCCGGGGCGCTTCGCAAAGTCATCGGCCACCAGCAGATGGAAACCACCCGGGGAAGGCTGCTGTATCGGGTGGTGCTTTCGTGGTTCACCTCGTTGGTGAACACCTCCGGCTGTCCCGCCGTCAGCATCCCCGTTCCCCACCCCGGCCGGCAAAGCGGCGTCCCCTTTTCGCTGCAGTTGATCGCTCCCTGGTGGAAGGAGGAACGCCTCCTGCGGGCGGCCGCCACCCTGGAGGAGGCGGGAATCGCCCGTTCGATCCTGGCCGCCGAACATGGATAACCCTCCGAAACATGCGATTAACCCGACAGGGAGCGCCGGGGCGGGGGCTATCATTGACTCTCGATAGAGCTTTGACTGTTTCACTGTGACATCTCCGACCACCCACCCCAGGGCGGGCACTTCCGGCCCGTCAACCAACGGGGATGTCGCTCAGCTACAGCAGGTCACGGTTCGGTTCGCCGGCGACTCCGGAGACGGTATGCAGTTGGCCGGCAACCGTTTCGCCGACACCTCGGCCGCCTTCGGCAACGATCTCTACACCCTGCCCAGCTTCCCCGCCGAGATCCGGGCCCCCGCCGGCACCCTGCCGGGGGTCTCCTCCTTTCAGATCCAGATAGCCGATTGGGATATCGCCACTTCCGGTGATCGACCCGACTGCATGGTGGCGATGAACCCCGCCGCCTTGAAGTCGAACATCTCCGACCTGCGGCAGGGCGGCACCCTGATAGTGAACAACGAAGCGTTCGACGAACGGGGGTTGGCCAAGGCCGGCTATGACGACAATCCCCTGATCGACGGCAGCCTCAACCAGTACGACATGATTCAGATTCCCATGAACACCATCACCAAGGAAGCCGTGTCGGACAAGGTGAGCGGACGATCGGTGCTTCGTTCCCGCAACTTCGTCGCCCTGGGTTTCTTGGCCTGGCTGTTCCAGCGTCCCCTCAGACCCATCGAAGAGTGGACCACCACCAAGTTCGCCCGGCTTCCCAACGTGGTGGACGCCAACCTGGCGGCGCTGAAGGCCGGATACAACTTCGGCCTCACCACCGAGGCGTCGCGGACCGTCTTCATGGTGAAACCGGCCAGCCTTCCCCGGGGCGTGTACACCAACCTCACCGGCAACACCGCCTTGGCCTGGGGCCTGATCGCCGCCTCCTACTGCGCCAAACTGCCTCTGTTCTACGGCTCCTATCCGATCACCCCCGCCTCCGACATCCTCCACGAACTCTCCCGTCACAAGCGCCTGGGGGTGAGGACTTTCCAGGCCGAAGACGAAATTGCGGCGGTGGGCGCCGCCATCGGGGCCTCGTTCGGCGGGAGCCTGGCGGTGACCGGGTCTTCGGGGCCGGGGATCGCCCTCAAGAGCGAAGGCATCAGCCTGGCCCTCACCGCCGAGTTGCCGCTGTTGGTGGTGAACGTGCAGCGGGCCGGCCCTTCCACGGGCATGCCCACCAAACCGGAGCAAACCGACCTGCTGTTTTCCCTGTTCGGCCGGCACGGGGAATCCCCGATTCCGGTGATCGCCTGTTCCACCCCCTCGGACGTGGTGGAAACCACCATCGAGGCGGCTCGCCTGGCCCTCAAGTACATGACGCCGGTGATGCTTTTGTCCGACAACCACATCGCCAACGGGTCCGAGCCCTGGATGATCCCCGACGCCGACTCCCTGCCCGACATCAGCGTTCCCTTCGCTTCGGCGCCCAACGGGTCCGAAGGCCGGTATCTCCCCTACCTTCGGGATTTTGATTCCTTCTCCCGGCCCTGGGCGATACCCGGCACCAAGGGACTGGAACACCGCATAGGCGGATTGGAGAAGGAGAACATCAGCGGCGACATCTCATATGACCCCGACAACCATCAGTTGATGACCGACTCCCGGGCCTGGAAGGTGGCCAACATCGCCAATGACATCCCCCCGCTTGAGGTGCACGGCGAACCGGACGCCGATCTGCTGGTGCTGAGTTGGGGGTCCAGCAAGGGCACGGTAGGGGCCGCCTGCCGCAACCTGAACCGGGAGGGGTACAAGGTCGCCTACGCCCACCTCCGCTATCTCAATCCGCTCCCCGCCAATCTCGGGGACGTGGTTCATTCCTATCGAAAGCTCCTGATCCCCGAACTGAACACCGGGCAGTTGCGGTACGTTATCCGAGCCAACTATCTCAAGGACGGGGCCGGACTCAACAAAGTGGCCGGGATCCCCTTTTACGTCGGGGAGATTCAAGAGCGAATCCTGGAGGTGCTGTCGGAATGAGTTCTGTGACCTACAGTCGCTCCGACTTCCAAAGCGACCAGGAGGTTAGATGGTGTCCGGGCTGCGGGGACTACACGATCCTGGCGACCGTTCAGACCTTCATGGCGCAGATGGGGATCCGGCGGGAGAACATCGTGGTGGTGTCCGGCATCGGCTGCGCCGCCCGGTTTCCCTATTACATGAAGACCTACGGCTTCCACACCATTCACGGCCGCGCCCCGGCCATCGCCACCGGTTTGGCGGCTTCCCGCCCCGACCTTTCCATCTGGGTGGTCACCGGCGACGGGGATGCGCTGTCCATCGGCGGAAACCATCTGATCCACGCCCTGCGGCGCAACGTCAACCTCAAGATCCTTATGTTCAACAACCAGATCTATGGGTTGACCAAGGGCCAGTATTCGCCAACCTCGGAAGTGGGCAAGCGCACCAAGTCCACCCCCTTCGGTTCAATCGACCTTCCGTTCAATCCGGTGAGCCTGGCTCTTGGCGCCGAAGCGTCCTTCGTGGGCAGAACCATCGACATGGACCGCAACCACACCCGCGATCTGTTGGAGGAGGCCATCAAACACCGGGGATCGACCTTCATCGAGATCTACCAGAACTGCAACGTCTTCAACGACAAGGCGTTCATCCAATTGACCGGCAAGACCGAACGGGTCGCCAACCGGATCAATCTCGTGGAGGGCAAGCCGGTGATTTTCGGCCCTTCGGGAGAAAGCTGCGTGGTGGTGGAAAACGGCGAGGCCCGGATCAAACCCACCGCCTCCGTGGACCCGAGCCGAATACTGGTGCATGATCCCACCCGGGAGAACCCCAGCGTGGCGTTTACCCTGAGCCGCCTGGCCCACGGTCCCTTCGGACCAACCCCCCTGGGGATCTTCCGAAAAGTGCGCCGACCCACCTACGGCGCCGAAATGCAACTGCAAATTGTGCAGTCCCAGAGCCGGGGCCCCGCAGACCTCGACGAACTCTTCAGTTCCGCCGGCACCTGGGAAGTGGAATGATCGGTCCGGCCAACCGGAAATAGAGAGGCAACGATGCGCATAAACGTCCTCGGAGAAAAACTTCAACCTTGTTCAATGGAGCCCCTCACCGGCTACTATCGCAACGGATCGTGCGAAACCCGCGGCGATGACGTGGGGGTTCATGCGGTCTGCGCCTTGATGACCGACGATTTCCTGGCTTTCAGCAAATCCCGGGGCAACGACCTCAGCACCCCCATGCCCCTGTACGGGTTCGACGGCCTGCAGGAAGGCGACTGCTGGTGTCTGTGCGCCTCCCGCTGGCAGGAGGCCTTCGAAGCCGGCATGGCCCCGGCGGTTCGACTCGAATCCACCTCGATCGCCGCCCTGGAGTGGATCAATCTCGACGATCTGAAGAGTCACGCCCTTTGAGCCGGAGCCGGAGTTTGCTCCTTCAACCAATCACGGGACGGGTCGCCCCCGAGGGGTCTATCTGCTGATTCTGGCTTCCGCCTGACTGACCGCCGCCGAAATGATCGGATCGGCCAGTCGGGAAAAGGGAAGCGACTGCAGCCAGACTCGTCCCACGCCCCCGATGGTGGCCAGGAAGATGCCCTCGCCGCCGAACGCCATAGTCTTGAGCCCACCGGCGCGCTCGATGGAGTAGTCGAGTCCCTCTTCGAAACCCACCAGGCATCCCGTGTCGACCCGGATGGTCTCCCCCGCCAGACGACGCTCCACCACCATCCCCCCGGCATTGACAAAAGCCAACCCGTCACCCTCGAGCTTTTGCAGGATAAAACCCTCACCGCCGAACAGACCGCTCCCGATCCTCCGGTGCAGGTGCATGGACACCCGGGTTCCCAGCGCCGCGCACAGGAATGCATCGCGCTGACATATCACCGACCCGCCTATCTCCGCCAGGTCCAACGGAACGATCTTTCCCGGAACCGATGCTCCGAAGGCCACCTTGGCCCGCCCCCCGCCGTCGTTGGTGAAGTGGGTCATGAACAAGGATTCGCCGCTCATGACTCTCCCCGCCGCGCTGGCCGCCTTGCGAAAAAAGCCCCCTCCCTTCTTCGAGTCGGATCCGTCCCCCATTTTGGCCTCGAAGGCAACCCCCTCATCCAAGAAGATCATGGCGCCTGCTTCCGCGATCACCGATTCTCCGGGATCGAGATACACCTCCACGAACTGCAGGTCCTCTCCATAGATTCGATAGTCGATTTCGTGGCTTCTCACGGCGCCCTCCTTTTTGAAACGGCTTGGTGGGAGAAGTATGGCGCGGGCCATACCCCGGAACAAGGACTCCCCGGGCTTGCTAAGGTGAGCCGGAGTGAACAGCCTGGTGGCACCACCGTTCGACCGCTTGGGTAGGAATCTGGCGGACCTGCGGATCTCGGTGACCGACCGGTGCAATTTTCGTTGCACCTATTGCATGCCAAAAGAGATCTTCAACCGCGACTACCTGTTCCTGAAGCGAGAAGCCCTCCTCAGTTTCGAGGAGATCACCCGACTGACGGGCATCTTCACCTCCCTGGGCGTCAGGAAAGTCCGATTAACGGGGGGAGAACCTCTGCTCAGGGCCCGGTTGGAGAATCTGGTGGCGATGCTGTCGGAGGTTCCGGGCGTCGCCGACCTGACCCTCACCACCAACGGCGTGTTGCTACCCCGCAAGGCCCCGGCCCTGGCCGAAGCCGGACTCAACCGGGTTACGGTGAGTCTCGACTCGCTGTCCGACGAGGTGTTCGGCGCCATGAACGACGTGGGCGCCAAAGTGGCGGATGTGCTGGCGGGCATCGAAGCCGCCGCCGCGGCGGGGCTTTCACCCATCAAGATCAACATGGTGGTCAAACGGGGAGTCAACGACCGGTCGATCCCGGAAATGGCCGAGTATTTCCGGGGAACCGGCCACATCCTTCGATTCATCGAATACATGGACGTGGGCGCCACCAACGGATGGCGGATGGACGATGTCACCCCGGCCCATGAGATCATCGACCGGATCAACCGGGTGTTTCCCATCGAACCGCTGCAGCCCAATTATCGAGGAGAGGTAGCCCGCCGTTGGCGCTACGTGGACGGCCAGGGCGAGATCGGCGTGATCGCCTCGGTAACCCAGCCGTTCTGCGGCGACTGCACGCGAGCCAGACTGTCGGCCGACGGTAAACTGTACACCTGCCTGTTCGCCACCCGAGGCGCCGATCTGCGGCAAGCCGTACGGTCGGGAACCGGTGACCGACAACTGCGGGAAACCATCGCCCGGGTCTGGTCGGAACGGACCGACCAGTACTCCGACCTCCGCTCGGCGGATACGGCGGGAATCGGCCAAAAAGTGGAAATGAGTTACATCGGAGGCTGAGGCAAGCAGGCAAAAGCCGGGGACAGGGACGATCAACCGAGGAACATGGGCAACGATCAGACGGAATCAACCGAATACAAGGTGTCGAACGGATGGCGGGTGGGCCATGTCCCCCAAGAGTCCACCACCCGTTCCGGCCTGTTGGTTTCCACCGGAGGCAACGGTCAGAACGATGCCCTGTCGCTGATCGACGTCACCACCGGGCGGCACTTTTGGGCGGTTCCCACCGGCGCCTGGCGGTTCTTGTGGCCTCCCACCGGCAAGCCGGTGGTGGCGGTCCGCCAATCTCAGATCATCGCCGAAGAGGAACCCGATCAACCCCCCGACGAGGGCCAATATCTGTAGAACCTCGGCCCCCGGGACATCGGCGTGACCTACCAGCACCTGGGACGCGAGCGTCGCCGCCTCACCGCCACGGTCGAGGACCTGGAGGTACCCCGGCAGAGAGCTTTTTTGGTGGGAGTCCGATCCGGACGCAACTCGTTGCTGGAAGCGGAACAGTCCCTGCAGGAACTGGCGCTTCTGACCGACACCGCCGGGTCCCGGCCGGTGGACCAGGAGTTGTTCCACCGCGCCAAACTCGACGCGGGTCTTTTGATCGGCCGAGGCCAGGCGGACGAAGTGGCCGACCTGACCCGGGGAATGGACATAGACGTGGTGGTGTTCGACCATCCATTGACTCCGGCCCAGCAGCGCAACCTCCAGCAACTCTTCGAATGCGACGTGGTGGACCGCGAAGCCGTGATCCTCGACATCTTCGCCCAGCACGCCACCTCCCGGGAAGGGGCGCTGCAGGTGGAGTTGGCCCTGCTGCGTTATCGCCTTCCCCGGCTGAGAGGCAAAGGTGAGGAACTTTCCCAGCAGGCGGGAGGCATCGGTACCCGGGGGCCGGGGGAAACCCGCCTGGAAAGCGATCGCCGACGGATCCGACAGCGCATCAGCACCCTCGAAAAGGACCTGGCCGCCCTTCGCAAACACAACCGCACCCGCCGGCGGGGCCGTCTTCGGTCGGGGATCCCGGTGGTGGCGCTGGTGGGATACACCAACGCCGGCAAGTCGACTCTTCTGAACCAAATGACCGGAGCGGGGGTCATGACCGAGGATCGCCTGTTCACCACCCTTGATCCCACCATCCGCCGCCTCCGATTGCCGGGAGGCCGAGAGATGCTCCTGGCCGACACGGTGGGATTCGTCCGTCGTCTCCCCCACCGCCTGGTGGAAGCTTTCAAGTCAACCTTGGAAGAGGTCCGCGACGCCGACCTGATGGTGCATGTAGTGGACGCCTCCGACCCCGACCCCGAAGGGCAGATCGAAGCCGTGCACCAGGTGCTGGGAGAGATCGGCGCCGACGCCACCTCCACCATCACGGTGGTGAACAAGACCGACGTGGCGTCTCCGGCGGTGGTCGCCCGACTGCTGGGCAGCGCCCAACCGGCAGTGGCGGTCTCGGCCGCCACCGGAGAGGGAACCGCCGACCTGCTCAACACCCTGGTCAACTGGCTCAACTCGAGATCGACCACGGTAGCTGTGCGGGTCCCCCACCGGAGGGGAGACGCGGTGGCGGCCCTCCACCGGGCCGGGGAAGTGATCTCCACCCACGCCCATCCCGACCACCTGGAGATGGAAGTCAGCCTTCCGCCCGATCAGGTGGAACGCTTCTCGGACTTCATAACGCCCCGATAGGGGCCCACCGCAGGTTCAGCGGGGAGGCGGGGCATTCTGGGCGGCGGCCAGGGCGGCGCCCACTATTCCGGCGTGATTCCCGAAACGGGCCGGCGCCAATTCCACCGGCACGTCCAGGTAGCGGCTATAGCGAGACCACTTGTTGACCCCTCCTCCCCCCACCACGATCAGATCCGGAGAAAACAGGGTATTGACGTGCTGCAGATAGCGATTGAGTCGTTTCCCCCACTTCTTCCAACTCAACGTACTCTGCTTGTAGACCCGGTAGGCCACCCGGTCCTCGATCGGCCAATGTCCGTCCAACTCCAGCATCCCCAGTTCGAAATTGGGCACCAGCCGACCATCGCGAAACATCCCGCTTCCGATCCCGGTACCCAGGGTGAGCATCAGCACCGAACCGGCGCAACCCTTGGCCGACCCGAAAGCGACTTCGGCCAGACCGGCGGCATCGGCGTCGTTGAGCACCGTCACCGAGGCTCCCAGGCTGTCCGAAAAGATCTCCACCACGTCACAACCCAGCCAGGCTTTGTCCAGGTGGGTGGCGGCGCTCACCATCCCCGATCTGATCACCCCCGGAAACCCGCATCCCACCGGCAGGTTCCGTTCTTCGCTCAGTCGTCGGAAGTGCCGGGCGATCTCCGTCACCACCCCGGCCACCTCCGAAGCGGTACCGGGACGGGGGGTGGGTATGCGGAGCCTTTTGGACAGAATGTCCCCGGTGGAGGTGTCCACCAGGTTGCCCTTGATTCCCGATCCGCCGATATCGATTCCCAGCGCTTTCACTGCTGCTCCCTGTCACGGCCGGATCTGCCCAACACCTGGTCTATGTGCGCCAGCCGTCGGGCGATTTCGGTTTCAAAACCGTTCCGGCTGGGGCGAAAGAACACCCGGGGGCTCACTTCCGGTGGAAAATAATCTTGCGGGACGAGGTGGTCGGGATGGTCATGGGGGTAGACGTAGCCTTCCCCGTGCCCAATGCTATCCGCCCCCCGATAGCCGCCCGAGCGCAAATGGGTGGGAACCGAGGGACTCGGCCCGTTCCGAACCGCGTTGCGGGCGGCGGCCATGGCGGATGTCACCGAATTCGACTTGGGACCCGAGGCCAGGAACAACGTGGCGTGCGCCAAGTGGTGGGCCGCCTCGGGCATCCCCACAAAGGACAGGGCATGGGCGGCGGCCGACGCCACCGGGAGGGCCCACCGATCGGCCAGGCCCACGTCCTCGGAAGCCAGGATCACAAGCCGCCGGGCGATGAATTCGGGATCCTCCCCTCCTTCCAGCATCAGGAACAACCAGTACAGGGCCGCGTCGGGATCGGAGCCCCGCACGCTCTTGATGAAGGCCGAGATCACGTCGTAGTGGCGATCGCCTCCCTTGTCGTACCGGACTATGCGCCGCCCCGACGCCTTCGAGACGTCCTCGGCGTCGATGGCGCCCGACCCTCGGCCACGGGCCAACCCGGCCGCCACCTCCAGCACATTGAGCAGCCGCCGGGCGTCCCCTCCCGCCCGACTCACCAGAGCCGCCAAGGCCGATTTACCGATGGTCAGGTCTTGCGTCCCCAGCCCTCTCTCCCGGTCGGAGAGCGCCCGTTTCGCCAAAACCGCCAGGGCGTCGTCGGGGATGTGCCGGGTGCGGAACAACACCAGGCGACTCATCAGGGGAGTGTTGATCTCAAAGAACGGGTTTTCGGTGGTGGCGCCGATCAGAACCAACGTCCCGTTCTCCACCCCCGGCAGCAGGGCATCCTGTTGGTTCTTGGAGAAACGATGGATCTCGTCCAGGAACAACACGGTACGGCGGCCGTCGCCCTCCAGCCGCCGTCGGGCCGAAGCCAGTATCTCTCTTACCTGTTTTACTCCGGCGGCAGTGGCGCTGAGGGTCTCGAAGGCGGCCGAGCAGTGGGAGGCCACCAGGCGGGCCAGGGTGGTTTTGCCGCTTCCGGGCGGCCCCCACAGCACCATTGAAACCGGCTTGCCGGACTCCACCAGCATGCGAAAGGCCGCTTCGCGCCCCAAGAGGGATGGCAGGCCCACCACCTCTTCCAGGGAGACCGGGCGCATGCGTTCCGCCAGGGGGGCAACCTGCGCCAACCTCTCGGAACGCCGGGCGGCGAACAGGTCCTCGGCGCCGGGGGCCATCCTAGCCCGAGGATGGGGGTTGGGTCCGGCGGGGATCCACCGTGATCCCAAGCTCGGCCAATTGGCGTCGGCCCACCCGGGCAGGGGCGCCGCTGAGCGGCTCCACCCCGGTCTGCGTCTTGGGGAAGGGAATGATGTCGCGGATGCTGGAGGCGCCGCGCAGGATGGCCACCAGGCGATCGAATCCCACCGCGAACCCGGCGTGGGGAGGGGCGCCGTAGGAAAGGGCCTTGATGAACCATCCGAACCGCTCCTCGGTCTCCTCCTCACCCAGACCCATGATGCCGAACACCCGCCGCTGAACGTCGGGGTCGTGGATGCGAACGCTCCCCGACCCAAGCTCCACCCCATTGAGAACCAGGTCGTAGGATCGGGCCACGGCCTCCAGGGGACGGGTCTCCATCACTTCCACAGAAGCGGGGGAGGTGAACGGGTGATGGAGAAAGGTGATCTCCCCGTCCTTTTCCTCGAACATGGGAAAATCCACCACCCACAGAAACTCCAGCCGATCCGGATCCCGGGGCTCCCCCAGTTCCAGGCGGAGGCGACCCAGAGTCTGGGCGGCCACCCTGTGGCGGTCGGCCACCAGCAGCAAAACATCGCCGGCCCGGGCCCCCAGGCGTTCGGTGAGGCTCTCCAGTTCGTCATCGGACAGGAACTTGGCCACCGGAGAACGGGGAGGGGCGTCGGGACGAGCCACCATCCATACCAGACCCCCGGCGCCCCACCTTCGGGCCTGGGCAATCAGATCATCGGCCCGGGCCCGGCTCCATTTGATCGGCCCGGCGTTGATCCCCCGCACCACGCCGCCCGATCCGAGCACGCCCGCGAACGCCCGAAAACCGGTGTTGGCGAACACCTCGGAGAGATCGACAATCTCCATGCCAAAACGCATATCGGGCTTATCGGTGCCGTAGCGGTCCATGGCATCGGTGTAGGTAAGTCGCCGAAGAGGCAGGGTGACCTCCTGGTCGGGGCGCAGGGTCGCCGCCACCGCGGCCACCACCTGCTCCACCGTGGACAGCACCTCCTCCTGGCCCCAAAAGGCCCCTTCCAGATCAATCTGGGTGAACTCCAACTGCCGGTCGGCCCGGAAGTCCTCGTCGCGATAGCAGCGGCACATCTGGTAGTAGCGATGCACCCCGGACATCATCAGAAGCTGCTTGTAAATCTGCGGCGACTGGGGCAGGGCATAGAAACTGCCGGGATGGTGGCGGCTGGGCGCCAGCAAATCCCGAGCGCCCTCGGGAGTGGAGCGAATCAGAGTAGGGGTTTCGATCTCCCAAAAGTCCAGGTCCTCCAGGGTGCGACGCACAGTGCGCAGGGCCTGCGAGCGGGCGGCCAGGTGACCCGCCATAACGGGACGGCGCAGATCCAGAAAGCGATACTCCAGGCGCAAAAGCTCCTCGGCGGATGTGCGGTCCTCGATCGGGAAAGGCAGATCCTCGGAACGACTGAGGATGTTCAGGTCATCAACCGCCACCTCCACCATTCCACTGGGCATGGCCGGGTTCTCGGCGCCTTCCGGACGGCGACGAATCGCCCCCTGCACCCCGATGCAGAACTCCCGTCGCAGGCGAGTGGACTCCGCAAGACTCTCAGGCTCCATCACCACCTGCACAATCCCGGTGTGATCCCGCAAATCGACGAACACCACCCCTCCGTGGTCGCGTCGCCGATCCACCCACCCCGCCAAAGTGACCCTCTCCCCGATGATCTCTTGGTTGATCTGCCGGGCGGTGTGGGTTCTCACGACGAACCACCCCCCTGCCGGACGCCGCGGGCCCACTCCTTCATCTGGCCCGAAGCCAGTTCCCGCCGCTGTCTTCCCTCTCGCATCTCGACCCTCCGGCCGTTCACCACTCCCACGTACCTGGCCCTCGAACGGGTGGCGGCCCGGAATTGGGCCTTGACGCTGCGTTGGTCCAACTCGAAACCCACCCGCAGCCCCGCCTCCCGCAATGGGACGGCCCACTTCATCAGGTTGGCGGGAGTCACCTGCTTTTCCCCCACCAAGAACACATCCAAGGCCGTCTCGGGTCCGGTGGCCGACGCCAGCAGCATCCGGTCGATCCCGGCGGCGAAACCCACCCCGGGAGCGGGTTTTCCGCCCAAAAGCTCCGCCAGCCCGTCGTACCGCCCCCCGCCCAACACGGTGGACTGGGTGAATTGCAGGTCAGTGGCGACGAACTCGAAGGTGGTGCGCGAGTAGTAGTCGATGCCTCGCACCAGGCGGGGGGATCGCCGATACTTGACACCCAGGTCATCCAACCCTTGCCGAACCGTTTCGAAGTGCCGGGCGCAATCGGCGCACCAGTAGTTGGCGATGTCGGGCAGATCCGCCGGATCGGGATGGCAGGACGAACAGTCCAGAATCCGCAGCGGATTCACCTCCACCAACTCGACGTGGTTGGGGCACAGATCAACCCCGGGGCGGCTCAGGGTGTCCTTGAGGTCGCCCAGATAAGCTCCTCGGCACGCCCGGTCGCCCAGACTGTTGACCACCAACTCCGTGGACACCCCCACGTCGTCCAGGAATTGATCGGCCAAAGCTATCACCTCCACGTCGGCGGCCTCCGAAGAAGAGCCAATGCATTCGATCCCCACCTGCCAGAATTGTCGTTTCCGTCCTCCCTGGGGCTGCTCGTAACGGAACATCGGCCCCGAATAGGCCACTTTCCAGAGTCCGGTCCCCCCCCGGGCCAGATAGGCCCGCATTACCCCGGCGGTCCCCTCCGGTCGCAAACTGAGAGAACGCCCCCGCCGATCCGAGAAGGTATACATCTGTTTGGTCACCATCTCGGTGGTTTCCCCGACTCCCCGTTCGAACAACTCGGTGAACTCGAAGACCGGGGCGATGACCAGCTGATAGCCGTAAGAAGCCGACAGCGTCTCCCACCGGGCCAACACTTCTCGCCATCGGGACGATTGTGGCGGACCGATCACATCGGTCCCTTTGGGGGGGCGGATGACCATCGTTCAGATCAGATTGACCAAAAAGGGATTGCTGCCGCGTTCCAGCCCGAGGGTAGTGCTTTCCCCGTGTCCGGGAAGCACGATGGTGTCAAACGGCAGACCCAGGATCTTGCGGCGCATGCTGTCGATCAGGGTGTCATAGTCGCCGCCCGGCAGGTCGGTTCGTCCGATCGAACCTCGAAAAAGCTGGTCGCCCGAGAACAGAATTCCCTGGTCGGGCAGGTGGAAACAGCAATGTCCCGGGGTGTGGCCGGGAGTGTGCAGCACGGTGATCTCGAGGCCGGCCAGTCGCAGAATGTCGCCATCGGCCAGATCTTGACGGGTGGTGGGAGGACGAAAGTCACCCGGCAGAACCGCCCCCATCAGGCTGAGCAGCTGCCGCCGGGGATTCAGGGTCAGAAAGTCGTCATCGGGATGGATGTAGGTGACGGTTCCCAGCAGATCCTCCACCGCGCCCCCGCCACCGATGTGGTCGATATGGCCGTGGGTGGCCAGAACGGCCACCGGGGTGACATCGTATTTGGCGCACAATTCGGCCACCCGCTTCGGTTCGGGAGGAACGTCCACCACCAGGCAGGGACCCCCGGGCTCCGGCGCCACCACATAGCAGTTGGTCTGGCCAAGCCACAGAACGACATTGTCCACCAACATGGGAGCCGGGGAGGTCAGTGAGGGGGGTCCGAGGTGAAGCGGAAGGCCTTGAACACCCCATCCACCCCTTTGAGGTCGGAAAGCAGGCGGTTCAGCTGTCCTACATCGGAGAGTTCCACCTCATATCGAAAGACGGCCACCAGGTCGTCACCCACCGCCGAGGTGGCCGCCGTGATGTTCCCGCCTATCTCCGATATGGCCGCCGTCACATCCCTCAGCAGACGGGTGCGGTCCAAGGCCTCCACCTGCACCCAGACCTTAAAAGTGTCGATGCTGTCCAGGGACCACGCCACCTCCACCATGCGTTCCATGCCCGGGGAGCGATCCGCCAGGTTGGTGCATTCTGTCCGGTGCACCGAGACCCCCCGTCCGGTGGTGACATAACCGATTATCTCGTCGGAGGGAACCGGGACACAGCACCGCGCCAGCACCACCATCGTGTCACCCAGACCTTCCACCAACACTGCAGGGGAATCGGAATCGGGCCGACGGCGGTGCAGGGGGGGCTTCAGCAGGTTGACGTTGTCGGGATCCTCGGGAGGGGGCGGACGAACGGCCCGCTCCAAGCGCCCGATCACAGTGGTAACCGCTATGTCTCCCTCACCCACCGCCAAAAAGAGATGGTCGACCTCGCCCCGGCCCAGGTCCTCGGCGATCGTGGCCAGCAGCCGATCCCGGGTGGCGGTGGTCAACCCCAGTCTCGCCTTGCGCAGTTCCGCCAGAATCAACTCCCGGCCCTCGGCGACCGAGCGCGTACGGCGTTCCTTGGAAAACCACTGCTTGATCTTGCTCCGGGCCCGCGAGGTCTTGACCGTCTTCAACCAGTCCCGGCTGGGTCCCGCCCCCTGGGAGCGGGAAGTGATGATTTCCACCACATCCCCCGAGGAAAGCGGCGTGGACAACGGCAGCAGCCTCCCGTTGACCCGCGCTCCCACGCACCGGTCCCCCACTTCGCTGTGAATGGAATAGGCAAAATCCACCGGAGTGGCGCCCACCGGAAACTGCTTCACTTCGCCTTGGGGAGTGATCACAAACACTTCGTCCCGGTACAGGTCGAGCTTGAGATGATCCAGGAACTCGCGAGGATCCTCAAACTCCTCTCTCAGTCCCCCCAGATCCCCCACCCACTCCAGATCCACCGCCTCGGGACCTTCCTTGTAGCGCCAGTGGGCGGCGATGCCCCGCTCCGCCAACTGATGCATCTCGGCGGTGCGGATCTGGATTTCCATGGCTTTGCCATCCACTCCGACCACGGTGGTGTGAAGACTCTGGTAGAGATTGCTCTTGGGCATGGCGATGAAATCCTTGAATCGCCCGCTCAGGGGCGACCAGTGGGCGTGGATATCCCCCAACGCCGCGTAGCAGTCCCGGATGCGGGGAACCACGACTCTTATCCCGATCAGGTCGTAAATCTCCTCAAACTGCTTCCCGCTTTCCATCATCTTGCGGTAGATGGAGTAGTGGTGCTTCGGTCGTCCGCTTACCTCGGCGGTGATACCGGTGTCGCTGAGTATCCCGCCGATCTCCTCGATCATCTTGTCGATCACCACCTGCCGCTCCGGAGCCAGTTCCAGCAACTTGTGATCGATCTCGGCGTAGGGACCCGGGTAGAGAATGGCCAGACAGCGATCCTCCAGTTCGTGCTTTATCTCTTGGATCCCCAGTCGGTGAGCGAGCGGAGCGTACACGTCCAGGGTCTCGGTGGCCACTGCCCGCTGCTTGGCCGGCCGGAGGGCGCTGACGGTTCGGATGTTGTGAAGGCGATCACACAGCTTGATGACCAGCACCCGCACATCTCGGGCCATCGCCACCACCATCTTCCGTATGGTGGCCGCCTGCGCCTCTTCCCGATTGGGATAGGTGATCCGGTCAAGCTTGGTGACGCCATTGATGAGATCGGCCACCTCGACTCCGAACTGCTTTTTGATGTCGCGGTAGCTGAGTTCGGTGTCCTCCAGGGTGTCGTGCAGCAATCCGGCCGCCAAAGTGGTGCCATCCATCCCCATATCGGCCAAGATCCGGGTAACGGTCACCGGGTGGACAATGTAGGGATCACCAGATTTGCGAAGCTGGCCCCGATGGGCATGTTCCGCCACCGTGTAGGCGCGGCGAACCGGCTCGAAGTTCCCTTTCGGATGATGAACCAAAAAGCGCGTCACAACCTCTGCCAAGGGGTCAACCGACCCGGGGCGATGATGAAGAGATGGGCGCCTAGCCGAGATCCCGGCCACCCGGTTCATTGTAATGCCCCAACCCCGGCGTCCCCCGATCGATGAAAGAGCGATTCCTCCCCCGGCAGAACCGCCGACCCGCGAAAACCCCACCTATCCCGCGAAATTCCCGCAGCGCTCCCCTCCCCCTCCGGGCCCCGCCCCCGCCGCCACCTGACCAGGGATTCGGACGCGGGCTGCCAGACGCCGGGAATCCCGCGTTCCGATAGAAGTATGACCTCTCCATTCGCAAACCGTGGCCTGCGCGGTCCGGACGACGTCGGAACAGACCGGGAGGTGTTTCGACCATTCCAATGTGCACCATTCGGTGTGACAGAGTCAACCCTGAACCACCGAAACTTTTCGCGAGTTTGGGACATCGGGGCATTCGGGACCCCGGTCTCACCAATCATGCGCCCGGGTTCAGAGGATCCATTCCCCCCGGTACACCAGCCGGGCCGGTCCCGTGATCCAAGAGGTGTCCTGCCCAAGTTCCACCCCGGCCACGCCCCCTCTCAAACTCACCTCCACCCGACGCCGGGTGAGTCCCTGGGCATGACCCGCCGCCGCCGCGGCCACCGCTCCGGTTCCGCAGGCGTCCGTCTCCCCCACTCCTCGCTCCCACACCCGCATCGACAGCCGCCCCGGCGAGTCCAGGGAGACAATCTCCACATTCACTCCTTCGGGGAACTCGCCTTGCATCTTCCGCGCCATGGCCTGAAGGGGTATCTTCTCCGGATCAGTCACCCAGGTCACCGCGTGGGGGTTACCCACCGACACCAGTTGAAAGTCCCGATCTGCGATGCGACGTGTCTCCCCCACCGTCACCGGCCCCAATTCGGCGGTTACTTCCGATCCACCCACCTGGACTCGCCGGGGTCCCACCGGGGTGTCGACCACCAGTTCGGGACCGGACACCATGCCAAGTTCCACCGCCAGTAGCCCCACGCAGCGCAACCCGTTTCCGCACATCTCGGCGGCCGACCCATCAGCGTTGAAATAGGTCATCTCCACCCGCTGTCGCAGCGGCGAAACCACCAGGACCCCGTCGGCGCCCACCCCCCGGCGCCGATCGCACAGCGCCTCCACCTGGGTGGCCGACAGGGACTGCGGACCGGCGACCACCACAAAGTCGTTGCCCAGTCCCTCCATTTTCCAAAACTTCACGGCGTATCTCCCGACAGCGCCTTCCAGGCCCGGTCGACCAGTTCCTCGGGATCCGATGACCAGGGCAGCCATTCGATCCGCGGATCCCGACGAAAAAATGTCCTCTGTCTCTTGGCCAGAGCCAAAGTGGCCTGCTCCACTTGCCGGAGCCCTTCTCGTTCTTCGATCTCGCCTCGGGCGACTGCCAGCATTTGACGATAACCGACCGCCTGTGATGCGGTGGGGCCGATTCGGTCCGCCAGGGCCACCACCTCTTCGGAGAACCCATCGGCTCTCATGGCCCGCAATCGCGCCGCGATCCGCTCCTTCAGTCGTTCGCCGGGGTCAAGTCCCACTGCCCGGAACGGAATAAGCGGCTGGTATTCCCTCACCTGGATTCGGAGCGGGTCCCGGGCTCTTCGGGAAGGGGTTTGCCCGGTCAATGCCAGGATCTCGAGGGCCCGCGCCACCCGGCGGGGGTTGGCCAGATCCACATGGGCGCCCGCCCCGGGGTCGGAGTCCAGCAACTGCTCGCGGGCGACCTCGGGCGACATCCGATCCACCGCCGCCCGGACCGCGGCATCCCGGGGAGGAAAGGTGAGCGGATCAACCACCGCCCGAAAATGCAGGCCCGAACCTCCGCAGAGGATCAGCGGCGCCGAGGACTCGGTGATAACTCGGCGGGCCAGTCGCTGGAACTGGGCAACCGTGAAAGTATCCTCGGGATCAACCACGTCGACCAGATGGTGACGCACCCGGGCCAGCATCCGGTTGTCGGGCTTCGCCGATCCGATATCCATCCCCCGGTAGACCTGCACCGAATCAACGGAGATGATTTCCGCGCCGGTCCTCTCCGCCAGGGCGATCGCGACTTCGGTTTTGCCGGAGGCGGTGGGTCCGACCACCGCCCGCAGCAGGTTCAGGCCGTCCTCCCCAGCAGATGGTGCCGGCGGGCCACGGTGATATCGGCCTCCAAGAAGGTCCCGGGTGGATATCTACCCCCGAGGTGAACGATCTTTCCTCCCCGGGTGCGCGATTTCACCACCTCGGGGTCCTTTCGGGAAGGACCTTCCACCAATACCTCCAACCGCCTCCCCACCATCTCGGCGTTTCTCTCTTCCGAAATCCGGTTCTGCAACTCCACCAGCCGACCGAATCGCTGTTTCAACACTCCGGGTTCCACAAACCGATCCTTCATGTCGGCGGCCGCGGTGTTGGGCCGGGGAGAGAACTTGAACATGAAGGCCTGATCGAACCGGGCCTCGGCCACCACCGCCAGGGTACGTTCGAAGTCCTGGTCGGTTTCACCGGGGAAACCCACGATGATGTCGGTGGAGACGGTGAGGTCCGGGATGGTCCGGTGCGCCATGGCCAGGCGGTCCAGAAACCGGCGGGCGTTGTAGCCGCGATGCATCCGGGCGAGAATGCGATCACTTCCGCTCTGGAGGGGCAGGTGCAGTTGCTCACACACCGCCGGGGTCTCGGCCATGGCCCGGGCGACGTTCTCCCGAAAATCGGCCGGATGGGGACTGGTGAACCGAATGCGGCGGATGCCTTCCACCTCACCGACTCGCCGCAGCAACTCGGCAAAGATGGGACGCCGACGACCTCCCAGGGCCAGATCGCGCCCGTAGGTGTCGATGTTCTGACCCAACAAGGTGACCTCCACCACTCCGTCGGAGGCCAGTTGCTCCACTTCTCGGATGACCTCCCCGGGCCGACGACTCACCTCGGGTCCACGGACTTGTGGCACAATGCAGAACGTGCAGGTGTTGTTGCAGCCGACCTGCACCGTAACCCACGCCGAGTGTTCGACTTCCCGCCGGGTGGGCAGCTGTGACGGCATGTCGTGCAAGGATTCATAGATTTCGGTCACTCCCCCCCATTCCTGGGCATGATCCAAGAGATCGAGCACCCGTCCCAGGTTGTGCGTCCCCATCACCACATCCACCCAGGGCGCCCTGTCTCTCACGATCTGGCGATCCTTTTGGGCGGCGCATCCCCCCACCACCAGCATCGTGTCGGGCCGATCCTCCTTGAGGGTCTTCAACTGACCCAGATTCCCGTACAGGCGGTTGTCGGCATTCTCGCGAATTGTGCAGGTATTGATGAAGATCACATCGGCCTGATCGAGGGAAGCAGCCTGCGCCATCCCGTCAGATTCGAGCAACCCGGCGATCCGCTCCGAATCGTGTTCGTTCATCTGACATCCGAAGGTGCGGATGTAATAGGACTGCCCCTTACGTTTCGGGGTGCGGTCGGGCCGGCGGACCCGGCGAACCGGGCGGGAGAGCAGAACCGTGCTCATCGGGCGAAGTCGGTGTAGCGACTTTCCCTGATCACCGTGACCTCGATCCGGCCCGGATATTGCATCTCCTTTTCCACCCGGCGGGCGATCTGCCTGGCAAGGGCGCCGGCGGTCAGGTCGTCAACCCGCCTCGGATTGACCAGCACCCGCACTTCCCGTCCCGCTTGGAATGCGTAGGCTTTGTCCACCCCTTCATAGGAAACCGCGATCCGCTCCAGGTTCTCCAGCTTCTGGGTGTACTGCTCAAAAGACTCACGACGAGCACCGGGCCGGGCCGCCGACAGGGCGTCGGCGGACTGCACCAACACCGCCAGGACCGTGCGGGGCGCCACCTCATTGTGATGGGCTTCGATACCGTGCACGACCTCGGGATCCTCCCCCAAGCGCCGGGCCATCTCGGCGCCCACATGGGCGTGGGATCCCTCCAGCTTGTGGCTGACCGCCTTGCCGATGTCGTGCAGGAGGGCCGCTCGCTTCACCGGAATCGGATCGACTCCCAACTCAGCGGCCAACAGGCCGGCCGCGTGGGCCGACTCGATCAAGTGATCCAGGACATTCTGCCCGTAGGAGGTGCGGTAGCGGAGCTGGCCCAGCAGTTCGATCAACTCCGGGCGCATCATGCTGAGATTCACCTCCAACAGCGCCCCTTCCCCGGCGTCCCGGATGGAATGGGAAACATCCGACTCGGCCTTGGCAACCGCCTCTTCGATGGAGGTGGGGTTGAGTCGACCGTCCGCGATCAGCTTCTCCAAGGCGAGTCGGGCCACCTCCCGCCGGACCGGGTCGTAGCTGTTGAGCATCACCGCCTCCGCCAGCTTGTCGTCGACGATCAGGCTGACCCCGGTGGCCGCCTCAAAGGCGCGGATGTTGCGCCCTTCCCGCCCGATGATCCGGCCTTTCATGTGTTCGGTGGGCAAATCAATCAAGGTGGAAGTGGAGTCTTTCACCACTTGGTGGGACATCCTCTGCACCACACCGGCCAGGATTCTCCGGGCCCGCCAGTCGGCTTCTTCCCGAGAGCGGATCTCTATGTCACGAATCAGCACCATGGCGTCTCGCCGCGCCTGATGCTCGACTCTCTCCATGATCTTTTTGCGGGCCTCGGTCCGGTCGAGTCCGGCCAGACGAGTCAGGTCGCTCCAAGCCTGGTCCTCTACTTCCTGGGCTTCCCTTCTGAGCCGCTTGGCCTCCACCTCTCGTTCGATCAGCAATCGCTCCCGTTCTTCCAGATTGGCAGCCTGTCGGTCGATCCGCTCCTCCCTTTGCAACATGCGCCCGCTACGAGCCTCGATCGATTCCCTTTGACGAGCCAAAGCCTCCTCTTCGACCACCCGCTTCTCCTGGGAACGAACCCGCGCCTCCTCCTCGGCCCGGGCCAGAATACGCTGAGCCTCCAGACGGGCCTCGGCCAGACTTTCCTCGGGGTTGGCGGCGTGACCCACCCGCACCCTGATCAGCGCGATGATCAAACCGACGATCACCACCACCACGGTGACCACCAAGGCCACCACCAGAGTGATTTGATTGAAATCCATCTTCGGGAAGCTTTACCGGGCCCGAGTTATTGGACAGAAGGCTTCCCGCCGGAAATCCCCCTGAATCTCGGTTTCATTGCGAACAGATCTACTTCTATGTTAGAGGTCCGTTCAACGCCCGGTTGCCCGGTTTACCTCGCCCCGGCGGTTGCGACCAAAGAAGGGCTCAGGGCTACCCCAGGGCGTCCATGACGGCCCGCACTTCCCGGTCCGAGTCCAACCCGGGGAGGCTGAAACCCACCTCCTCATACACCCTGGCCTGCAATTGCATGGCGATCTCGGGGTTTTCGGCCAAGAACTGCTTGGCGTTTTCCCGACCCTGGCCGAGTTGGTCATCACCCAGCGAATACCATGATCCGCTCTTTCGCACCAGTCCTTTCTCCAGTGCGACGTCAAGCAAGCTTCCTTCCCGGGAGATTCCCTTGCCGAACATGATGTCGAACTCGGCCTTGCGGAAGGGAGGCGCCATCTTGTTTTTCACCACTTTCGCCCTGATCCGGTTGCCCACTTCCTGGCCGCGGTGCTTGATCGAACCGATACGACGCACGTCCACCCGCACCGAGGAAAAGAACTTGAGGGCGCGCCCTCCCGGAGTGGTCTCCGGAGAACCGTACATGACTCCGATTTTCTCGCGGAGCTGGTTGATGAAGACGGCGGTGGTGCGGGAACGATTCAAGGTCCCGGCCAGCTTGCGCAGGGCCTGTGACATCAAACGAGCCTGCAGCCCCACGTGGGAATCACCCATCTCGCCCTCGATCTCCGCTCGGGGCACCAACGCCGCCACCGAATCCACCACCAGCACATCCAAGGCGCCCGAACGGATCAGCATATCGGCGATCTCCAGAGCCTGCTCTCCGGTGTCGGGCTGGGCAATCAGCAATTCATCCACATCCACCCCCAGAACGCCGGCATAGGAGGGATCCAGACAATGCTCGGCGTCGACGAACGCCGCTATCCCCCCATTGCGCTGCGCCTCGGCCACCACATGCAGGGCCAGCGTGGTTTTGCCCGAACTCTCGGGGCCGTAAATCTCGACCACCCGCCCCCTGGGCATCCCGCCTATTCCCAGGGCCACGTCCAGCGACAAAGCTCCGGTGGAAATCACCTCCGGGCGGAGTTGGGCGGTTTCACCCATTCTCATCACCGCCCCTTTCCCGTACTGTTTGGTGATCTGACCCACCGCCATCTCCAAGGCTTTTTCCCTGTCCATCGGTTCTTCCTTTCTTGTGAACGGCTACAGACAAAGCTATAGGACCGCTGTGACAAACTACGTCATTGTGTCCGGAGCCCGGCAGCGTTTTCAAGTCTCGAGCGCCTGATGTTTTCACACTCATGATAAACGAACGTGTGTTCGATTGCCAAGGACCGGGCTCGGTGGACGCTCCCGTCACCCTGCCAAGGGTCGTCAACCCAGGGGAAACCGCTCCAGCGCCTCGTAACGAGGAGGTCCGCCTCCCAAATGGCTCCGGAACACCGTCATCTCCCCAACCGGCATTTCCACCCCGGCCGGCGGCGCCGACGCCACCAGGGAGCGCACATCCCGGGGAGGACGCAACCGGGAAAGGGTGAGATGGGGGTAAAAAGGCCGTTCGGGCGCCCGCAGTCCCGCCCGCTCCACCGTCTCGGCCACCCGGGAGGCCAGGGCCTTGAGCGACTCGGCGCCCTGCGACACTCCCACCCACAGCACCGTGGCCCGTGCGGCCCGCGGAAAACTGCCGAGATTGTCGAATCGGCACCGGAAGGCGGACCCCAGGGGAGACTCGGTCAAAAGATGCAGCAAGATCTCCCAACGCTGTCGGGAAATGTCTCCCAGAAAACATAGCGTCAGGTGCCAATTCCGGGGCGGGGCAAGCCGTCCCGGGAGGTCTTGGCCCCCCGCCATCCTCATCACCCGATGACTCAGAATCTGCCGGGCCTCTTCGGTGAGATCCACCGCCAAAAAGATCCGGCCTACCGATTCCACCATTGCCCGCCGATGGCAAGCCGCGCCAGGTGCAGAGCGGCGGTGGTGATGTAGGCGCGCACCCGTTCCCGGTCCCCGGGCATCTGCAACCGGCGAGCGGCGACCGCCTCGGGGGTGGCGATTCCCACAAAGGCCACACCCACCGGCGCATCTGCCGGATCCGGTCCCGCCGAGCCGGTTACCCCCACTCCCACATCCACGCCCAGCGCCCGGCGGGCGCCCTCCGCCATCTCCTCAGCCGTCGCCGCGGACACCACCCCGGCCTCCAGGGTGTCCGGATCCACCCCCAGCAGACTCTCCTTCAGATCGGAGGCGTAACTGACCACCGAGCCCCGGAAGACCTGCGACGATCCGGGAGCGGCGGTGATCCGGGCGGCGACCATCCCGGCGGTCATCGACTCGGCGGTCCCGATGGTCCACTCCCGTTCTCTCAACATGGCCAGCAGCCGGTGTTCGATGGTCTGCTCGTCGACCCCGAACACCGTCGCGCCCAGACGTCGGCAGACCTCCTCCGCGAGCGGAGCGATCATCCGTTCCGCCCGCTCCGCGTCCGGCGCCTTGGCGGTGATGCGCACCTTGATCTCCCCCGCCGAGGCCAGATAGGCCAGGCTGGGGTTCACCGAACTTCGGTACAGGTCATCCAACAATTCGGCGGTGCGCGATTCCGATCTCCCCCAGGTCCGGATAACCCGGCTGACCAGGGTTTCGGTAACCCCGGTGATCCCTCTGAGCCGGGGGACTATTTCGGTGGTGAGCAGCGCCGTCATCTCGGCGGGCACCCCCGGCAGGGCGAATATCCACTTGCCTCGGTGAGAAAGGGCCAAACCCGGCGCCGTGCCCTTGGGGTTTGGGATCAACTCGGCGCCCTCCGGATACTCGGCCTGCCGGAGATTGCTGTCCGGCATATCCCACCCCCGGGAAGCGAACCGGCGCCGAAGGGCATCCGCCCATTGGGCGCTGAAACGCATGTCCCGGCCGGTGGCGGCACAGATCGCCTCACGGGTCAGATCGTCGGGAGTCGGGCCGATACCTCCCGTGATCACCACCGCGTCGGCCCTCTCCACAGCCGTGGCGATCGCCGAGGCCATCCGCTCCGGGTTGTCCCCCACCACCACCTGATAATGGGCGTCATGCCCTTCCGACGCCAACACCTCGCCGATGGTCGCCGCGTTGCCATTCACGATCTGGCCCAGCAGCAGTTCGGTCCCCACGGCAATTACCTCAACGATCACGGGACGCTCACCGCCGGAGAGATATCGGGGAGGGGTCTCGGCCGCAGAATCCCGCCCATAGCCCGATAGGTTCGGTATCCGGCTGCTGCCGCCGCCGACACCACTTCGCTCCTTCCCCATCCCACTTCTTCGGCCCGGTGGCCGTCGCTGGCCAGGGTGATGGGAACCCCCGCCTGCCGAAACATCCGCAGGAAGGCGGGCGAGGGATAGACCTCCCGGGCCGGGTTGCGAAGTCCCTGGCTCGAAACCTCCACCGCCATTTCCGCCCGGGCCGCCGAGTCCACCACCTGCCGGTACACGTGCAATGGCTCCCTAGCCGGGCGGTGACCGTATTTTTTACACAGATCGACGTGAGCCAACACGTCCGCAATTCCCGAGTGAATCATTTCCACCACCAACCCAAAGTACTGCTCCCAGGCCCGGTCCACGCCTCTGCGTTGGAATTCCCCGGCACACTCCCGCGTGTCGATCGACCAACTCCCCACCCAATGCACCGCCCCCAACAAAAAGTCCCAGGGGTAGGGGGCCAAGAGTTCGGCCACCGCCTCTTCGGTTCCGGGTATGAAATCCACCTCCAGCCCCAACAGCACCGGAAGTCCCCGCTCCCTGGCCCCCAACACCGCCTCCACGTACTGCTCGATCCGAAACACCCTGTCCAACTGGACCATCCGGGCGGTGAAATCACCGAGCGCCGACCACTCGGGCCCCTTTGAGCGGTCCGATTCCCAGAAGGGACCCAGAACCTGCTCCGACTCCCTGAACCGGTACAGGTGCTCGGTGAATCCCAACTCGGGCACTCCCCGGACCCGGGCAGCCCGGCAGTATCTCTCGATCAGATCAGGGGGAAACCCCTCGGGGATGGGGTCGGAGGGATGTTGGCGGTGGGGATGCAGGTGCAAGTGGTAATCAGACATTCTCCACCTCGCACGGATAGGCCCTCTTAATGCCGGACTGCTTCCACCAGAGCTTGGAGCGGCCCGGGTCCCACCGCGTCGGCCAGATGGCCCCACACCTCTTCGGTGATCGGCTCATCGCGTTCCAACAGGCCGGCGGCCAGGTCGACCGCGTCGGCCAGACCCACGTACATACCGGTTTGATCCCGGTCCACCGCGGTGGAGACCGCCATACGCGCAGAGGCGGGATTGCCCCGCCCCAGGGCTTCGATGGCGCGCTCCGCGGCGGTGAGGGCCTGCCGTTGGAGCCGTCCGGGATTGCGCATCACACCTCTTGAAAGAGGTAGGGCCGCAACACTTCCATTCGTCGGTCGATCTGATCGGGGTGCACATACCAGAGCATGGCCGAAACGGTCGACAGCAGGGGGTTTCCGTCCTGGGGCGTGAAAGCAAATCCCACCACCTGCCGGCCGTCGCGTACCTGAAGCGACGGCGCCGAAACCACGGCATGAGAAAGAATCCTTCCGTAATAACCGTGATCCCGGCCAAAGGAGAACACCCGGTTGGCGGAACGCCGGTAGGTCACCGCCACCCAATTGTTGGACTGAAATCGATCCATCACCTCATCGGGAGAGATCTCCCGGTCCAAAGTCAGCGAGAAATGCAAAGTGTGCATGTACTGGGTGTTGAGCTTGATGGCCGACGAATAGATGGGCAGATCGTGTCCCAGAGTGGCGAACAGTTGGTGGGCGTCGCGGGCGTGATGGGTCCCGAATCGAGCGTCCTTGTGGGTGTCGACGGTGGGGCTGGGCACAAAGCGCCGGTCCTGGCTGATGTCATTGGCCCTCCGAATGCACAGGAACTCGCCGTTTTCCAGGTGACTTGCGCCGTCGGGGTCAATGGCCAGGCTTTGGATCATGGCCGCGATGTTGTGGGTGTTGCAGGAAACGATGTGCAAGAAGCGGTCTCGCTCCGGGTCCAGGGCGGCGTCGTTGATGCCTCGGGCATACATCTTCCCGAATCCGAATTCCGACCCCTGCGCCAGAAATCCCCGCGGGCCGGACAGCGACTGGTAGAAGTCGGTCTTGTTCTGATTGCCGGCGGGAGTGCAGTCGATCACTACCGAAGCCCGATCCAACGCCTCCCACTTTTCGTACTTGGGATTGTGCCCAAGCTCCCGGAAATCCAGCCGGCGATCTTCATCCACCGCCAGCATGGCCCCCCGCCGAACCAGGTGCTCCACCTTGCCTCGTTCGGCCAGAAGGGGAGTCCGCTTGTGAAAGGTGACCTCATCCAGGCCCAATGCTTCCCGGTTGTCGGCCAGCAACCCGATCAGGGGCTCGCCGATCGTACCGGTGCCCACCACATGGGCAATGATCCTCTTTGTCAACAACCTCTCCTCAAGACGACTTCAGGGTCAAGGGTACCCCATCGGGGGCCGGGTTGGGACACCCGGGCGTCCTTCGTGGCGGCTTGGCGACTCGGCATTCCGCTATCCTTTGCTCGGCATCTGGACGGGAGTACATGACCGGGGCGCAGACTCTCTTCGAAAAAGTATGGAACCGACATCTGGTGCGGGCGGCCGAAGGCGAACCGGCCCTGCTCTACATTGATCTGCACCTGGTGCACGAAGTCACCTCTCCTCAGGCTTTCGACGGTCTCCGCCTGGCAAAAAGAACAGTGAGAAGGCCCGATCTCACCCTGGCCACCATCGACCACGGGGTGCCCACCACCGGCCGGTCCCTGGGCATTCGCGATCCCTTGTCGAAAAAGCAGATCGACGCGCTGGTGACCAACTGCGAGGAGTTCGGGATCACCCTGTACGGGTTGGACGACCCACGCCAGGGCATTGTCCACGTCATCGGTCCCGAGCAGGGGGTAACCCAGCCGGGAATGACCATTGTCTGCGGCGACTCCCACACCTCCACCCATGGGGCATTCGGCGCCCTGGCGTTCGGGATCGGAACCTCGGAGGTGGAACACGTCCTGGCCACCCAGACCCTTCCCCAACCCCGGCCTCGTTCCATGGCGATCACCATCGACGGGGAACTGCCCACCGGAGTGACCGCCAAGGACATCATCCTGGGGATCATCGCCCGGATCGGAACGGCGGGGGGACAGGGGCATGTGGTGGAGTACCGGGGCTCGGCCATCGAGCGCCTCTCCATGGAAGGCCGCATGACCATCTGCAACATGTCGATCGAAGCCGGGGCCCGGGCGGGGATGATCGCTCCCGACGACACCACCTTCTCCTACCTGGAGGGGCGCCCCCATGCCCCCCGGGGGGCCCGGTGGGAACAGGCCCTGGAGGAGTGGCGAACCCTTCCCACCGATCCGGGCGCCCGTTTCGACACCGAGGTGCGGATCGACGCCCGGGATCTGCAGCCCTACGTGTCCTGGGGCACCAACCCGGGCCAGACCGCCGGGGTTACCGACACCATCCCGCATCCCGACGAATTCGACGACCTCACCGAGCGGGATTCAACCCTGCGCGCCCTGACCTACATGGACCTTCAACCCGGCACCCCCATCACCGAAATCACCATCGACCGGGTGTTCGTGGGTTCCTGCACCAACGCCCGCATCGAGGACCTGCGCACCGCCGCGGCGGTGATCGGCGATCGCAAGGTCCACCCCGATGTTTCGGCCATGGTGGTCCCCGGCTCGGGCCTGGTGAAGGCCCAGGCGGAAACCGAGGGCCTCGACGCAATCTTCCGGCAGGCCGGTTTTGAATGGCGGGACGCCGGATGCTCGATGTGCCTGGGTATGAACCCCGACATCCTGATGCCCGGGGAACGCTGCGCCTCCACCTCCAACCGCAATTTCGAGGGGCGCCAGGGCCAGGGGGGACGCACCCACCTGGTCTCCCCCGCCATGGCCGCCGCCGCAGCCGTCTCCGGCAGATTCGTCGACATCCGGGAATGGGACAGCCACTGATGCGGGCCGTTTCGGTGATCCGGGGGACCATGCTTCCTCTGCCCCGGGCCAATGTGGACACCGATCAGATCATGCCCAAGCAGTTCCTCAAGCGGGTGGAGCGGACCGGATACGGCCAATACCTGTTCTGGGATTGGAAGCGGGGAAGCGACGGGGAACCCGATCCGGACTTTCCCTTCAACCAGCCGCGTTACCGCAACGCCAAGGTGCTGGTGGCCGGTCCCAACTTCGGCAGCGGCTCCTCTCGGGAACATGCTCCCTGGGGTCTGCAGGATTGGGGGCTGGAGGCGATAATCGCTCCGTCCCTGGCGGACATTTTCCGCACCAACTGCACCAAGATCGGGTTGCTTCCCATTCAACTATCCTCCCCGGAGGTGGACATTCTGACCGGCCTTGCCCAGGATCGTCCCGATACCCCGATCGTCATCGACCTGCAGACGCAGACTGTGGAGGCCCGGGGTTTGTCCACCCGATTCGAGATCGACCCGTTCACCAAGTGGCGGATGCTCAACGGCTACGACGACATCGGGCTCACGCTGCGGCACACCGCCGAGATAGACACATTCGAGTCGAGCCGACCCGCCCACCTCCCCACCCTGAGCAGGTAACGCCTTGGAAGAACTGCACAGAAGAATCCTGGAATCGGGGAAGGTGGTGTCCGACCTGGTGATCGTGGACAGCTTCCTCAACCACCGCACCGATCCCGAACTGATGAGCAAGGTGGGAATCTGGCTGGCGCGCCGCCTGGGCGACTTCGACGTGGTGGTCACCGCCGAGGCGTCGGGAATCCCTGCCGCCTACGCCACTGCCCGGGCCGGGGGAGTGAACTTTATCTACGCCAAGAAGCAGAACCGCCGCCTGGACCCCGAACTCCACCTGCTCAGACAGATCAGTTCTCCCACCAAGGGAGGCATGACCTGGATCACCATCCGCAAGGAACTGTTGGGAGAGGGGCGGGACGTGGTGATCGTGGACGACTTTCTCTCCAAGGGGCGCACCGCCGAGGCCTTGGGATCGATGATCGAAGAATCGGGTAACCGGGTAACCGGGTTCGGGTTCGTGATCGAGAAGACCTTCACCGGCGGCCGGAAACTGCTGGAAAAACACGGGTGGCCCATCGAATCGGCCGCCATTATCGAGTCGGTCGAGAACCAGCGGATCAACATGGCAGAATTGCCCGCCTGAGCGGTCCCGCCACTAGCCTTCAAACCGGTGTACTGATATGCAAGGGAGACCTCTATGGCAGTGAAATTCCTAAGCCCCGAGTGGCTGTCAGAGATAACGGCGGCTCTGGAAAAGCACCCGGGATTTCAGGAGGCGATCAGCGGTGTGGAAATGAGCGTCCAATTCGAAGTGACGGACGCACCTTCGGGAGACACCGGATATCACCTGGTCATCAGCCCCCAGGCCGTGACCATCGCGCTCGGATTGCGAGAAGACCTGGACATCACCATCAGACAGAACTATGAGACCGCCACCGCCATCATGCGAGGAGACCTCAGCGTTCAGGCAGCCTTCATCTCCGGCCGGATCAAGGTCTCCGGCAACCTGGCCAAGCTGATGGTCCACCGGGCCGGGGTGGAACAGTGGCTGGAGGCGGTGAGCCCCATAGAGGTCGAGTACTAACCGAAAACCCGGGTCAGACTATCCCCATTTCGACCACAGTGTCGCGCTCGGCAACCAACTCGGCGATCGACGCGTCGATCCTGCGCCGGGAAAACGGCCCGTGTTCAAGACCTTGGACGATTTCCCATTTCCCGTCCCGGGACACGCAGGGAAAGGAAGCGCACAGACCCTCCGGAACTCCGTAGGAACCGTCGGACACAACCGCCATACTCACCCAGTCACCCGCAGGGGTGCCGAGCACCCAATCGCGCATGTGGCCGATGGCGGCGTTGGCGGCCGAGGCGGCGGACGACTTGCCCCGCGCATTGATGATGGCGGTTCCCCGCCCCGCCACGGTGGGGATGAAATCGTGTTCCACCCAGTGGTGGTCTCCCACCGTCTCATAGGCGTTCCGGCCATCGATCTCGGCGTGGAACAGGTCGGGATACTGGGTGGCGGAATGGTTTCCCCAGATGCTCATCTTCTTCACGGCGTCATAGGGTCGGCCCACCCGCTTGGCCACATTGGCGATCGCCCGGTTGTGGTCCAGACGGGTCATGGCAGTGATCTGGGAGGGATCCAGGCTCTCGGCATTGGCCGAAGTGATGTAGGCGTTGGTGTTGGCCGGGTTGCCCACCACCAGCACCTTCACATCGGGATGGGCGGCTTCCGAAAGGGCCCGGCCCTGCTGCGTGAAGATTTTCCCGTTGGCCTCCAGGAGATCGGCCCTTTCCATGTGGGCCAATCGAGGCATGGCCCCCACCAACAGAGCCACATCGGCCCCGGCAAAGGCCTGTTCGACATCGGTGGTCAGAACCATGCGCTCCAACAGGGGAAATGCGCAGTCCTCCAGTTCCATCGCCACCCCCTCCAGGGCCGCATAGCCCTGGGGAATCTCCAGCATCTGCAGAATCACCGGTTGGTCGGGGCCCAGCATCTCCCCCGCCGCGATCCGAAACAGCAGGCTGTATCCGATCTGTCCGGCGGCGCCGGTCACCGTAACCCGTTGCGGTCGGTTCATAAACAAGTCCCTTTCTAACTGTCCATTCCAAATGTTAAGGGAGAGGGGGGTGGTGGTTTGCCGACTGTCCCAGGATCATGGCGGGAGACGAGAGCGGGCATCGGCCAACCTACCCAGGGTGCTTTCCCTGCCCAACGCGGCCAGGGACTCAAAAAGTGGTGGACTGATCGATGAGCCGGTGACCGCCACCCGCACCGGTTGGAAACCCTTTCCGGCCGAGATCCCCAGCGCGGCTATCAAGTCTCGCAGAGCCTGTTCGATGGTCTCGGTCCGCCACTCCGCCACCTGCGACAAGGCCGTCTCCGCTCCCTCCAGCACCTCGACCACCCCGAGTTTTCTCATCACCTTCTTCCAGGACCGGGGGTGGTAGTCGATCTCGGCCGAAAGCAGAAAACCGAGTTGCGGCCCGACCTCCGACAGCAACTTCACTCTCTCCTGGACCAGGGGCAGCACCGGCCCGCACCGATCCCACGCCCCATCGGAGACCGGTTCTCCCAGGTAATCCCCGGCGTAGAGACGGGCTCGGTCGGAAAAGGCCTGAGGGGACAGATGGTTGCGGATGTACTCGCCGTTCATCCACGTGAGCTTGGCCGAGTCGAACACGGCCGGGCTTGAGGAGACATCGGTCAGGTCGAACACCGCCACCGCCTCGTCTCTGGTGAAAATGGTGCTCTCCGGCCCCAACGACCATCCCAGAAGAGACAGGTAGTTGAACAGGGCTTCCGGCAGGTAACCCGAGCGACGGTATTCCCCCACATCGGTGGCGCCGTGCCGCTTGGAAAGCTTCCCGCCGTCCTGGCCGTGGAGCAGAGGCAGATGGGCGTAGATCGGTTCCGGCGCGCCCATGGCTTCGGTGATCTGGATATGGCGGGGGGTGGACGGCAGAATGTCCTCTCCCCGGGCCACATGGGTGATGCGGTAGTCCACGTCATCCACCGTGGAGGCCAGGTGGTAGGTGGGGGAACCGTCGCTTCGGAGGATCACGAAGTCATCGATCACCCGGTGGTCGAAACGAACCTCACCCCTTACCAGATCGGTGAAGACCGTGCATCCGGGGCGGGGCATGGCGAATCGCACCACGTGGCTCTCCCCTGCCGCCAGACGGCGTTGGTCCTCGTCCGCCGGCATCGACCGGCATCGACCGTCGTACCCCGGCGGCCTCCCCGCCCGTTGTGCTTCCTTGCGGCGTTCGGCCAGTTGGCGGGGGGTGCAGTAACACCGGTAGGCGGCGCCCTTCTCCACCAGTTGGCAGGCCACTTTCCGGTAGCGCTCAAAGCGCCCGCTCTGGCGGTAGTCGCCGTGGGGACCGCCCACTTCCACGCCTTCGTCCCAGTCGATTCCCAGCCACCGCAACTCCGCGAGGATGCGGCGTTCGAACTCCGGGGTGGAGCGGAGTCGGTCGGTGTCGTCCACCCGCACGATGAAAACACCGCCCGTCCGGCGGGCGTACAGCCAGTTGAAGAGGGCGGCGCGGGCGGTGCCGACGTGCAGCAGGCCGGTTGGCGAGGGGGCCACCCGCAGTCGGGGGATCATCCTCGCACCACCGGATTCACCAAGACCCCCACTCCTTCGATCCGCACTTCCATTACCTCTCCGGGATAGACCGGACCCCCACCGCTGGTGGTGCCGGTGAGAATCACATCCCCGGGAAGCAGAGTCATCACCGACGACACATAGGACACCAGTTCTCCCGGCCCAAGGATCATCTCGGAGGTGAAGGCCGCTTGCCGCAGATCCTCGTCCACCAGGCATTCCACGGTGTGTTGCTCCAAGGGATCGTATTCGGTCTCGATCACCGGCCCCAGGGGGCAGAAGGTGTCATAGCCCTTGGATCGGGTCAGATGCCGCGGCGTTTCCACCAGTTGAGGCGCGGTGATGTCGTTGGCGGCCGTGTAGCCCAGAATGTAGGCCCCGGCGTCTTCGGTTCGCACGTGGCGGGCAATCCTCCCTATCACCACCGCCAACTCCGCCTCATGGGTGACCGACGAGGTGGACAGAGGCAGGATCACCCCGGCGCCCGGGCCGACCACCGAAGTGGTGGGCTTCAAAAACAAATGAGGGTCGGCCATACCGTAGTCGTCTGTCTCGGCACTATTCCCCTCCACCCCCACCACCTTGGTGGGCAGAACCGGCGCAAGAACCCTTATCTCGTCCCACCCCAGGATGGTTTCGGTGGGCTCCCACACCACAAACGGGGAGCCCTGATACAAGGTCACCCCTTCCAACTGCGCCACGCCGTAGGCGATGTCCTCGCCGTGACGAAACCGAACGATTTTGACCAACGGAACTCAGCGAGGGTCGGCGATTTGAGCCCGGAGATCAGCCGGGGATCGGGCCAGGTTCTCGGCGCCCGTCTCCCGGGCGGCTTCAGCGCCCGGCACCGATTCATGGCGCGACTGTTTCAACCAGCGGCGGCGTCTTTCCACCACCGATGGCGGCGCGCCGTCCTCGAACCCCATCAGTATCCGGGCCACTTCCAAGTCCTCGGGAATCGGGGCCCGCCCGAACAGGGAGGCGCGGGCCGACATGAGGGTTACCAGCACCTCTTCGGCTCTCCGTTCTTCCCCGGGCAGATCGGCCTGTCGAACAATCCGATAGACCCAGCCCGCATCGGGACCGGGCCGCCCGAACAAACCGCCCACCGTCAACTGGTCGGGAGCCGTGATCATCCCGGGCCGGTCGGGACGCCAGCGAGCCGGCGCCGAGGGGATCGGAACCGCCCGGGGCCGATCCTGAAGGGGAGGATCGATATTGGGCTGGCGAGACATCTAGGCCGATGGAGCCGGGAAGCGTTTACACATATTCCAGCCAATGTCCCAAGTTGTCATTGCGACCCAAGACCAAATGCTGGAACAACTCCTGCGCCCGCTTGGTGACCGGGCCGGGACGGCCCGAACCCACCGGACGGCTGTCGATCTCGCGCACGGGAGTCACCTCGGCGGCGGTACCGGTGAAAAACACCTCGTCGGCGTTGTAGAGATCCCCCCTGGTGAGGGTGGCTTCCCGAACCTCGATACCGTCCTGTTCCAGCAAAGTCATCACGGTGTGCCGGGTGATGCCGTCCAAGATCCCCGAGGAGACCGGAGGGGTGAACACCACCCCGCCGCGCACCAGGAAAACGTTCTCTCCACTGCCTTCGGAAACATTGCCATCGGCGTTCAGCAACAGAGCTTCGTCATACCCATTGCTCAAAGCTTCCATCTTGGCCATCACGCTGTTGAGATATTGACCGCACCCCTTGGCGACCGGCACAAAGGCCGCCGAACTGATCCGCTGCCAGGAAGATATGCCAACCCGGATTCCATTCAACACCCCGTCTTCGCCCAGATAGGCTCCCCATCTCCAAGCCGCGATGGCGGTGTGGGAGGAGGCGCCGGTCGGGTTGAGCCCGATGGCCCCCAGCCCGTAGTAGACAATCGGGCGGATGTATCCCGATTCGAGCCCGTTTTCCCGCAGCAGCGTCCGGCAGGCTTGCACCAATTCCTCCACCGGCCATTCCAGGGGAACCCGATAGGCCCGGGCCGACCGATGAAGCCGCTCAATGTGCTCGGTGAGCCGAAAGACGGCCGTCCCCCGGTCGGTGTCGTAGGCCCGGATTCCCTCGAACACACCGGTTCCATAGTGGAGGGCATTGCTCAGTACATGGACGTTGGCATCATCCCACGGAACGAGCTTTCCGTCCATCCAGATATAAAGTGAGGGTTCCATGCGTCCTTAGTTTGGCAGACTCCGCAGGGCTTTCATCCGAACATTTCGGCAAACTTCGGCGGGGGGCATGCGCAGCACAGCTCTGCCAAGTGGCCTTCCCTGACAACCCGCCCTATTTGACACCAGCCTGACTCGGGGTGGATCGGACGGTAGCCTACATGGGGATGCAAAGGCGGATCGCCTCCCTGTTCGGGGTGGGTTTTCTTCTCGACAGGGTACGCGGATCCCACTCCGGATCGGGCACCCTGGGAGCGGCGGTGGGACTGGCCGGGGCCTTGGCCGTGGAGCCCCTGGGGTGGGCGGCGCAACTCCTGTTGGCGGCATTGCTGGCCGCCGTGTCCGTGTGGAGTTCGCAGCCTTTCTCGGACGACCCCGCCTGGGTGGTGATCGACGAGGCCGCCGGCGCTTGCCTGGCGGTGGTGGGATTGGGTACGCCGGGGGCGGTGGCCGGATGGGTGATGTTCCGCATCGCGGACATCTTCAAGAGGGGCTTTCCCGGTGTCCGGTGGGCGGAGCGACTTCCGGGCGGATGGGGGATTACCGGCGACGACCTGGTGGCCGGGGTTTACGGATTGGCGGTTGGTTGGACCGTTCAGCTTTGGCTAGGATGATCGCAGTCCTGCTCGCCCAGAGTCGCCCCGAACAAACGGAACACGCGTGAATCAATACATCTTTGACCGCGACACGCGGGACGCTCTGGCGCCCGACGGTGCGGGTCGATGGTCGGCGCGGATCAGTGATCAGTGGAACATCGACAGTGTGCCCAACGGCGGCTATCTGATGGCGTTGTGCCTGGCGGCAATGGGACAAGAGGTTTCCCACCCCGACCCGCTGGCCATGAACAGCCATTTTCTGGGCAGAACCATGCCGGGAGAAGCCACCATCCGCGGCAAGGTGATCAAACAGGGGCGCAGCCTCTCGGTCACCGCCGTGGACGTGATCCAGAACGGCAGAGTCAGCATCACCTCCCTGATCACCTGGGGGGAGTTGTCCGTATTTTCGGGCCCCAGCGGCCCGTTGCTCTCCCCGCCCGTCCTTCCCGATAATTCCCGAATGCGGGGCGGCCTCCACATGCCGCTCAACTCAACCTTCATAGAACGGTTCGAGTATCTGATGCCCCCGGACATCGCCCTCGGAGCCCTCGGCCAACCGACCGGCGAAGCGGTGGCTCGGGGCAAGATGCGCTTTGTCGACGGGCGGTCACCGGACCTTTGGTCCATGCCGTGTTTCGCCGACGGTTTCCCTCCCGCCGTTTTCCAACTGGGCCACTACGGGTGGGCGCCCACCCTGGAGCTCACCATCCACTTTCGAGCCCGGCCCTCTCCGGGATGGTTAACCGTCGATCTGGCGGCCCGCCACCTGCTGAACGGGACCTTTGAGGAGGACTGCAACATCTGGGACTCCACCGGACAACTGGTCGCCATGTCCCGCCAACTGGGCCGCACCCTCGCCGGATAGAACCACAAGCCACCTCGGGTCTCTCAGAGATGGCGAGATCAGAGTTCCTAAAGTGTATAATAGCTTATTCCTAAAATGTATAATGATCCGTTTCTACAATATACAATAGCCGGATGGCGAACTTCGCTATCACAGCCAGAAAAGCCCTGCTAGGGGGTGATGCAGATTCCCGATACTCTGACAATGCCCGGATACCGTCGGCGCATTGCCGAAAAAGAGCTCCGTGCTGCTCTGCAACGGCGAGGGGCCGTGTTGATCGAAGGCGCCAGGGCATGCGGTAAGACCTGGACAGGTCGAAGCCTTGCTCGCAGCGAAGCCCGCCTGGATGACCCGGCGATGCTCTTGTTGACCGAGGCTGACCCGGCCTCGGTGTTGGTGGGCGCCATCCCCCGGCTCCTGGACGAATGGCAAAACGCTCCCCGTCTGTGGAACATGGTGCGTCGAGAATGCGACAACCGATCCCAGCCCGGCCAGTTCCTCCTGACAGGCTCCGCCTCTCCCCAGGATGACCACACCCGACACACGGGAGTAGGCCGGATCAGCCGAGTGTTGATGAGGCCCATGTCCCTTGCCGAGATGGGCTATTCCACCCGCTCTGTCTCCCTGCGCCGCCTATTCGAAGGGGAGACCGCATCGGCCCTACCCAACCAGGATTTCGGATTGCGGGACCTCGTATCTCAGATTTGCTCCGGCGGATGGCCCGGAGGCCTACACATGGCTGGTGATCAGGCCCGCCGCGGGGCGGGCGACTACATGAGGGAAATCACTCGCCTGGACATTCCCCTGGTGAGCGGCATCATGCACAATCCTGTGACCGTCAGGAGACTGCTGCAATCTTTGGCCCGCAATGTGGCAACCGAAGCGAAGGTAGCCAAACTGGCGCGAGAGGCAGGTGGCGACCGTCCACTGCACCGTCACACCGTTTATGCCTATCTAGAAGCACTGGAACGGATATTCGTGGTGGAGGATCAACCGGCGTGGTCGGTGGGTCTGAGGTCACGGGCAACCCTGCGCAAAGCGCCCAAACGTCACTTTGTTGATCCGTCTTTGGCGGCCGCAATGCTACGGGCGTCACCCTCGCGACTGCTGGCTGATCCCGAGACATTCGGGCTGTTGTTCGAGTCGCTGGTGGTGCGGGATCTTCGCATTTACAGTCAGCCTGAGCACGGTGAGGTATTTCATTACCGGGACGAGACGGGACTGGAGATCGACGCCATTGTCGAAAGGGAGGACGGCGCCTGGATCGCCGTGGAAATCAAGCTCAATCCGGCGCCCGAGAACATAGACAAGGCAGCGAAGTCGCTGCTGCGTCTGCGCAACAAGGTGGCCGAGGCCCGCACAGACCAATTGGCCGTTCTCATGGTCGTGACATCAACCGGCGCCGCTTACCGTCGACCCGATGGAGTTCAGGTGGCTCCGATCGCCGCACTGGGACCCTGACCGGGCTGTTCGGTGCCCACTTTTGCCAGCGATCTGTAGTTACCCCGGCGTCCGCAGCTTTTCACACTCTGGAGTGTGTCGTTGTATACAATAGCCTCATGTTCAGGGAAAAGGCCAGAGAGAGTGCTGCTCAGGTCGCCGAGATGCTGGACACCTACCCTGATATCGCCAACAACGAGATTTGGACCAAGACCAGCCTTATTCAACCCTTCCTAACGTCGTTGGGTTACGACACGGTACATCCCGGCCAGGTCAAATTGGAAGTGACCACTGAGCTTGGGGGAAGGATCGATTACGTCCTGACCGGGGAGAGCAACGCAGCAATCGCAGTGGAAGCCAAACGGGCCGGATTGACGCTGTCGGACAAAGAAACCAACCAGCTTCGCTCCT
Source organism: Acidimicrobiia bacterium (assembly GCA_965220995.1). Classification (GTDB taxonomy): domain Bacteria; phylum Actinomycetota; class Acidimicrobiia; order Spongiisociales; family ZC4RG35; genus Bin76. The sequence continues at coordinate 919,653 of CBDCRL010000004.1, forward strand.
ACTTCACTTTCTCGGAAGCGGTGGCCGCCATTCTCACCAACGGCGTGGACTATTGGCTCTTTACCGACCTCCACAAACGCAACGTGATGGACTCCGAGCCCTATCACAGGATCGACATTCGGAACCTTACCGATACTGATCTCCGCCATCTGGAGACGTTGACCAGAAGCCGGATCAGCCAAGACGCGGTTCACAAACAGGCTCAAGAGGGGCTGTATCAAGTCCTGATCGACAGCATCGTGGCTCAAGAACTCCGTACTCCCTCCCCCGAATTCCTGAGAATGGTGGGTAAGAAAGCCGAGATCAAACCTCTCAACAAGGCCAACCTGGCGATGCTGGAAACTTTGGTTACCGAATCCATCAGGCATGTCCTGAGCAAATCGGCTCCAAAGCCGTCAGATCCACCGCCTGGTTCTGATCTCCCTCCTGCAGTTCCCCCGGTGTCTGCCGAGCCGACGCCTGACAAGAGCCGCGAAAAACTAACGGGGGGACCAAAGGCCGCTGACACTAAAGCACGATTCCTGGGAGCGACTCTCTTCGGGGAAGCCCTGTCGGTCAAGAACTACAAAGAAGTGCTGACCTCAGTTGTCGCCGACTTGCAAAGCCGTCACTCTGACACATTTGACGAGGTGGTGAGAGACCATCAGATGTTTCGGGGAAGAAAGCACTGGAAGATCAGCAAAGAAACCAGTGACCTCCCTTCGCGCGCCACATTCAAGGTCGGGCAACATTGGGTGGGCACCAATCTAAACGCCAAGGACAAGATCAAACGCGCCCACCTGTTTCTCACCGCCTTCGGTCATAGACCTGAAGACCTGGTAATCCACACCAAGGACGATTCGCCTCCCGCTTGACCTATCCGGTGTACCTGGCATCCTCGGTAGCCATTTCTCCAACCGATCTCCACGCAAACCTGTCCCGATAGGGGTTGGCGGTTCCCTCCACCGCATCGGAGATCAGCCTTCCCAGGGCGGGTCCGAACTTGAAACCGTGGCCGCTGCCTCCGGTGGCCACGGTTAGGCCCTCCAGGTCGGGATGGCGGCTGATGAGGAAGTTTCCGTCCCAGGTGTCGGTGTAGACGCACATCTTGGATCGCGCCAGGGGGGCATCGGCCAAACCGGGCAGGGAGTGGGAGAGGAATTCTCGACACCGACGCTCGTCGTCTTGCCCTGGAATCACCCGGGCGGCGTCGGGGTCCACGGTGTATCCCGGTCCGTGGTGGCCGATCTTGACTATCCCTTGGCGGTCGGCGGGAAAGCCGTACCAGCCCGAGGTGGCCAAGTCGGCGCCCCACGGGGGAAACACCCGGGCGCCAAAGAATCGGGGATCGGCGGGTTGGAAATACAACACCGGCTGGCCCGACAGCCGCAGGAAACCGTCTAGTTCCAGCAGAAGAGTCGGTGTCCACACCCCGGACGCCACCACCACATGGTCGGCTTCCAAAGTCCCTCCATCGTCCAACGCCACTCCCGTGACCCGCTCGCCCTGCCTGGTCAGCGCCGACACCGAGCCATGATGAACGGCGACCCCCTGAGATTGAACTTCCCGGGCCAGCAGGGCTATGACTTCCCCGGCTTCCGCCCAACCACCCCGGGGATTGAAATAGCCATTCATGTAATGGTCCGAGTTCCATCCCGAAAACCGCGAGGCAATGTCCGCCCTGGACAGCCGTTGAAGTGGCCGGCCCTCCTGCGACACCGTCCGATAGGAATCTCCCTCGTAGCTGTTCTCCTCCAAGGGTCGGCTGCTGAGCAACAGCAACCCGTCCTCGTGATACACCTCCCGACCCCACCGGGAGTTCCACCGATGCCAGCCGTCGATGGCTTCGGCGGCCAGACGCGTGTACAGCCGATCAGCGCCGTAGTCCATTCTCACCATCCGGCTGATGTCGTTGGAGGCAGCCTTGGGGTGCGGCACGGGTCCGCGGTCGATCACCGTCACCCGGTGGCCTCGTTCGGCCAGTTCCAGAGCCCCGGACAGGCCGAATATCCCGGCCCCGACGATCAGGACATGATCAGGGTCTTTGATATGCGCCCCCATTCGCGCCACCAACTCCTATTCCCATGTGACCATGGCCACCGCGGTGGTGCTGGCGTAGAGCACCCGCCCCTCCCCGGCCGCGCTCAGGAACATTCCGTTGGCTACCCGCGAACCGGTGGACACCCGGTCCAGCAGTTCTCCGCTTGCGATGTCCACCACCACCAGATCGTCGGAGGGAGGGCCACCGTCGGGACCCGCCCGGAAGTCGTTGATCACCAACTCCCCGGATTCGGGATACACCGCCGGCTGCATGGAAGGCCTCACATCCAGGTGCCACTTCACATCCATCCCACCTCCGCCGTTCTGCTGAGCGGCGACCTCCACGCCTGCCAGCCCTCCGTTCACCGAATCCCAGGCTATGGCCATATCCACCCCCGGCCTCACCCCGGGTATGTGGACCGGTGGAGCAATGATCCCTCCCCCCGGCACTCCGAAAGGCGCTATCGCCTCGGTGTCCTGATCATCTGTGAGGCTGATGCGCCAGAGTCGCTGAGCGCCGGGCCAAGGCGCCGGACGCCGCCACGACAAACTGCTGCCGGGGGGAGTGTCGAAACGACCATTGGGCAAGGCGTGATGAATGGCCCGGACCGACTCCACGTCCCCGCAATCCATAATCCAGCAGTGCCCGCCGGAAAGACAACTGTCCCAGGCCAGGCCGTATCGGTCGTGCGGCAAGCGATACCGCGGTCGCCAGCTTTGGTCGATCTCCAGCCCGCATCCCCCACCCCACCCAGAGGAACCACCCTCCGTGGAAGGAACAACCCTCAGGCGCCAGACATGTTCTGTGCCGGGCACGTAAACCAACTCGGTCGGGGTACCCGCGATGTCCACCAGATCCGCCGCGATACGACCCATCGATCCCTCGGGCAGGACCAGCGGTTCTCCCAACACCGCAAGCGAGTCGGGATCAAGCCTGGTCAGTGTGGTGCCACCCTGTCCCTCCAAGCGAAGATCCTTGGTGAGGATGGTCCCGTCCCGGAGCGCCAGCATGCCATTGTGCGAGCGATCAACCGGCAATCTCCTTTCCCCCCACACCGACAGATCAGCAGGGTCGAGTTTGTGAAGGTAGGAGCCGTTGACGCTGTAAACCGCCCCGTTGGCATGAGCCAGGATCGACCCGCACCAAACATGGTCCCCGCATGGCAACCGGGGTGAACGGGCCACCGGAGAGAGCGACTCGAGGCTCGGCCCGCCCTCGCTCAAATCCAGTCGCTCCACCCATCCGTACGGAGGCGGACCACTGAAGGCGGGCATTGTCCCACCCAGATACCACTCGCCGGGTTCCCGCTCCACGAACATGACGTTCCAGCGTCCGTTGCGCCGTGTGACCACGGAAGCCGAACGGCCGGCCGCATCAAGACGCCCGACCGCGGCTTTCTGTCGCCGGTTGCCACCGCATTCCGCCGGCCATGCCGAAGGCCAATAGCCATCCCGCCCTCCCGGCCTGCCTTCCAAGCGGTCAAGATTCGTCACGGGGCGAGCGCCTGAAGAATGGGGGCTGGCCGCGATGGCTCGCCCGCTTTTTACGTCTGACAAAGCATCTCTGCCCACCGGCTTTGCACTAACACCGATCCAGGTGGCAACGCGGGTTCAGCCGGCGGGAGTCTGAACGGTCCCCTCTTTCTTCTTCTTGGGCTTTTTGGTCTTGGACCCCGGTTGGGGAACGTAGAGATCGGGAACAAACGCCTGATCGGTGATCGGAGGCCGGAGGTACTTTTCTCCGCTCTGTCGAGCCGGCAGATCAAGTTCGGGAACCGCCACCGTGTGGTAGGGGATGCTGCTCAGCAAGTGGCTGATGCAGTTGAGCCGAGCCCGCCGTTTGTCATCGGCGTTCACCACATTCCAGCGGCAGTCGATGATGTCGGTGTGAACAAACATGTCGTCCTTGGCTCTTGAGTAGTCGACCCACCGCTTCCTGGATTCGAGGTCCATGGGGCTCAGCTTCCAGCGGCGCCGGGGATCGGTCAGCCGGGCTTGGAAACGCCGCTCCTGTTCCTCGTCGCTCACCGAAAACCAATATTTGATGATCTGGATTCCGGAACGGATCAACATCCGCTCGAACTGGGGGCAGGTGACCAGGAACTCCTGGTACTCCTGCTCGGTGCAAAAATCCATGACGCGTTCCACACCCGCCCGGTTGTACCAACTGCGGTCGAACAGCACCATTTCTCCCGCGGCGGGCAGATGAGCCACATACCGCTGGAAGTACCACTGGGTCTTCTCTCGCTCGGTGGGGACCCCCAACGCCACCACCCGACAGACTCGGGGGTTCAGGCGTTCGACGATCCGCTTGATCACGCCTCCTTTTCCGGCCGCATCCCGACCTTCACATATCACGAGGACCTTGAGTCCCCGATTCACAATCCAGCGCTGAAGCATTGCCAACTCTTCCTGGAGTCGGCGCAACTCCTGTTCGTAGTATCGGCGTTGCAACCTGCCCTTGCCGGTGTAGCGGGGTGGGCTTACGTACCCGTGCATCTGATTCATCTCTCTCTCCTTCGCCGCCTACTGCGTCTCCTCGGCTCCAAGGCATCCAAAAGACAGTCTTTGAAAAAAGATTAACACGGAGTCACAACCCACAGGGGGTGTGGACGGGGGGTTTTGCGGCGCCGGAGGGGGGAAAAATCCCGGGACCTTCTACGCCGAGGCCACGTCCAGCCCCCAGCTGCTCCACCCCTCCGCCCTTCGACGGGCAAAGAGTTCGATCTTGCTCTGTTGAGGAAACATCGCTTCGATCCTGTCGCGAACCTCCTCGGGCTTCTCCGAATGTTGACCCCGGCGGATTCGGACCATCTGGCGCACGTTCCTGGCTCCCCGAGGTTGGGGAATCCTGCCTCTTTTGAAGACCAGGCACAACTCGCACTGGCTCAGGGTGTAATGACCCGGATTCACTCTTTCCTTGTCCCACACGAACGCCACCGTCGCCCATCGAAAACCCCACGACTTGCCCAGGGCCATCGCCTGGTCCAGATGGGGGCTGGTGGCCCACAGGAACAGCAGACAATCTTCCCCGGCGATGTCGGCAACCGCCAGTTTTTTCAAATCAGCCAGCTTCACCGTGGGGTAATGGCGGATCGCTCCACCCGTGTCGCCCGATTCCACCCCCGCGTGCTGCAGTTGACCTCGGTAATCCCAGGGCGGATCGGCGTAGATGATCTGAAATCTCCGGTTGGGAAGAGGGGGGAACATGTCTATGCCTGCCATCACTGTGACCTATCGGTGGCCTGGAAAGAAACCTTATCCGAACCCGACCCGATCGCCCGGGACAGACCCGGCGCCGCCGGGAAAGTAATGACCACCCTCATCCGGCCCTCATAGGCATTACCAGGTTCCACGCCTCCGGATGCCGAGGGTCGGCAAACAGCACCGGTTTTGGCCGAGCCAGCGGATCCTCGGCCAACCTGATCTCGGTCTGATCGGACATCGAATTGGCAAGAGCGTCAGCCAGGAACATAGAGTTGAACCGCAGCGTCACCTCTTCCGACAGCCCATGGCGTTCGGACGGAAGCGATCCGCTGACCATGCCCACCGGGGATTTGGACACGAACTTGATCTCCGACTCGGCGAAGACCAGCCTCACCGCCGCCGGGGACTTCTTGTCCAAGGCCACCACCCGATTAGCCAAATCCGAAAGCGGGTCCCGAGCACAGACGATCTTGGCCTCCCAGGGTGGGGCCCACCCTCGATACCGCGGGTACTCCGACCAATCACCCACTATCCCCATCATGCCCAGCCGCGCGGCGCCGAACCACACATAGCCCCCATCAATCCCCAAGTAGTAGCGGGAAGGCCTACCGAGGGCCCGGAGCATTCGTTTGATCGACCGGGCACTCACCGAAAAGGCTCCCATCGCCGGGACTTGGGGCAGGTCGCGCACCGCCAGCCGGAAAGTATCGGAGGCCACGAGTCGCAGGACGCCATCGGAATCGTCGAAACGCACCGATCCGAAGATGGGATGGTTGTCGGTGGCGGTGGCGGGGAGCACCGCGCTCATCGCCGACCGCAGTGTTTCGCCGTCGATCTCGATCAGTCGTTCGGTTTCCGGAGGCTCGGGCAATTCGGCGCCGCACAGTTCGTCGCTCTCCGCCAGGACCACCCGGGCGCCACCGCTCGACAGCGCCATCCCCTCGGTATTCACCCGCAGAGCCACCCGGCCGTTGGGAAGTGTTTTCACCACCGACCCCATTTGCTTGACGGTGAACTCGGCGGCCCCGGGCGCTTCCACCCGGGCGCCTATCCGGGAGCGCATGATGGAGTCTCTGCCCACCGCCAACAGGTCCAGTGCATCGGGCATGGTCTGAACGATCAACGGAGCCACGGTTCCCACTCCGGCCGACAGCCGGCGCAAGGCGCCGTTGAGTTTGCTGCGTTCCACGGTTGCTTTCATCTCCCACCTCCTAGGGCGAGGTCCTCAATAAGCCAACGCCTTGTGACCGGTAACCATCCTGGTCGGCCTCGGCCTATTGTCCAATAGTGCTATATCCCTCTACTATGCGGCAAAAGCTGTGACAACCACCGTGATTACCCCTCCCCGTTTTCCCAACCGAAGCATTGTTTTGCCATTTGCCTGCGCTATCCGAGCGCCCGCGGGAACTCATTGGGAAACTAAACCGTCCGGACGGGATTTGGGCGGACCACTGGGAGGATTGAGTTACCCGTCAAAGCGTTTTCGGAGCGCCCGGAGGGACCGCTGAAGGGTCGTGAGGCTCTTGAGCAGTCCGATAGACCGCGGCCGCCAATCCCACCAGGATCGCCAAAAAGCCCAGCAGATACCACCAGGTTCGCCCCGACCAGGTCTCCACCGACCAAAGCGGCGACCCGAGTCGCACCAGGGACACCCATCCCAGCGCCGTCCAGGTGGCTGCGCCCCGCCGGGGCCAGGTCCGCCAACCCAGCAACAACGCGGCCACCGCCAGCAACAACGCCTCGTACACACCCGCCGGATGACGGGTGAGATCGCTTCCGGGCAGCGCTACGGCCCACCACAGGCCGGACACCGACCCCAGGCAGGCGCCCTGCCACCAGCATCCGGCCTCCCAGGCGGCCAATCCCCACAGCGACGGCGGCGCCAGGTAATCCATCCTGGTGAGAAGGTCGGACCGGCATGCCCACGCCAGGTAGCCCAACGCGCCGAACACAGCCCCGACGGCGCTTATCCCTCCCCGCACCATCAGAAAATCCAAGGGCCTGTCCAGCAGATTGACTCCCTCCCCCACCAGATATATCAGCCGACCCACCGCCAGTCCGGCCAGCACCGCACCCATCAGGTCGCCGAACGGGGAGCTGTGACCCGGTGGGCGACGGCGGCGCCTAACCCACAGGCCCAGGCCGACCGCCGCCATCGCCCCCGCCGCCCGTGACAAAAGCGTCAGATCCATTGCGACACTTTCCTCCGCCGATCCACCCATGGGCCTTCGGTCACGCCGTGAAATCGCAACCTGCCCGGCCCGCCTATTCCGGCCATGGCTGTGATCAGTTCAACCGAACCGGGAAAGCTCATCGGTCCACAATCCAAGCACCTCTTCATCGATGATGCCACGATGAATGTTGAGGACCTCGCCCGCCGGATCGGTGAACACGGTAAAGGGAATCCCAAAAGCCTGGTACTGCGCCATCATGGCGCCCCCATCTCCGAGATAGTTGTCGAAGGAAATCTGGTATTCGGCGATGAACCCGCGGGCGTCGGCGTCCGTGTCGTCCACGGCCACGCCAATGAAACGCACCCCGTCACCGTACCTTTCGTGAGCCTGGCGCAGCACCGGCGCCTCCGAACGGCAGGGACCGCACCAGGAGGCCCAAAAGTTCAACACCGTCGCCGGACCCTCGGCCAGGGTCTCGGTCAGTTCCTCGGGGGTAATCCAATGCAGTTCCCCCGAAAAGACCACCGGCTCCGGTTCGGTCTCCTCCGAACCGCATGCCAGGGTCAAGACCGCCAACAGGGTCAATGTCAACCAGAACTTGCGGTTCATCATCCACCCGATGTTATGTCCGAGCCAGAAACCATGCACCGCCCATTCTCTCCCTGCGCCCGAAACGAAACTCAAAAACGAGGCGGGGCGTCTACACTCTATCCGGGCGGGTCGGCTGTCAAACCGGCCCTGCCGACACTCCGGGGTAGCTCAATTCGGCAGAGCGGCGGGCTGTTAACCCGAAGGTTGTGGGTTCGAGTCCCACCCCCGGAGCTTGCAGGCGACTGAGGATCGCTTGGGGTTGACCGAATCGGCTTTTCGGGAATCCCTCAGCCGGCCGAGGTGGGACGATAATCATCCAGGAACACTTCCCGGCCCGTGCGGGAGGAGTCATAGATGGCCATGATGATCGCCAGGGAGACTCGGGCGTCCTCCCCGGTGAGAACGGGGTCGCGGTCCTCGGCGATCGCGTCAACCATGTCCTGAAGCTGGACCCGGTGGCGGGTCTGCGGATAGGCCCAGGGATCGTCGATGTCGGTCAAATCGAGGTTCTGCTCCACCTCTACCCGACCTTCTTCTCCTTCCACGTCCCACACCAGGAACTTGTCATACTGGGCGTTGGCGATCACCGTGCCCCGTTCGCCGTGCAACTCCAGCCGGGATTTGAGAGCCGTGCGCACCGAGGAAGTGCTTTCGATGATCCCGATGGCGCCGTTTTGGAAGTTGACCACCGCCGTGGCCGTGTCCTCCACCTCAATGTCGTGAAACTGGGTGGCCACCCGGCCCATCACCGACCGTACCGGTCCCATCAGATACTGCAGCAGATCGATGATGTGAATGGATTGGGTCATCAGACACCCCCCGCCCTCCAGGGCCGTGGTGCCCCTCCAAGGAGCCGAGTTGTAATAGGCGGTGGTCCGGCTCGACTTGTCCACCGCGTCGCTCAGAAAGACCCGTCCCAGGCGACCCGAGTCAACCGCCTCCTTGAGAGTGCGGGCCACCGAGCCGAAACGCATCTGGAATATAACTCCGAGTTTGGTGTTGTTCGCCCGGCAGACGGAGATCATCTGATCGGCCTTCTCCAGATTGATGTCCAGAGGTTTTTCCACCAGGGCGTGCTTGCCGGCGTTGGAGGCGGCGATGGTCACATCGGCGTGCACGCCGGTGGGCGCCGACACGATCACCACGTCCACGTCCTCATGTTCCACCAGCCTCCGGTAGTCGGTGAACCAAAGTTTGGAGCCGTGGGTTTGGGCGAATTGTCGAACATTTGATTCGTTTCGGCTGCACACCGCCACCAGTTCACCGCCGTCGACGAAATCGAGTTCCTTGGCCATAAAGCCTCCGGACATACCGGTCCCGACCAGGCCGAAGCCGATCTTGCCTTCTCGCATCTCATGCTCCTTTACCTGAGGGTTGACCGCGGGCGGCCAATGGCCATATCGACCATTCGAATACCACCGTCGGTGCGGTTTCCGTTGGGAATTGCTAGCAATCTACCCCAAATGCTCCACGGTGGGAGGTATTCCCCGGGGGCTTTTTCGGGTTTCGTCCCCAGGCGCCCGGGCCGGGTTGTCTCTCCGAGGGAGGTGGTTACGCGACGACGAATACCACCCTTGCCGATCCCATAGACTCAGAGCCAGTGACCCGTCCGTCCACGGCCCCCTCTCCCTCCACCGCCGCTTTACTGGTCGAATTAATTGATCTGGCCGTTACATTGAACGGCGTTCCGATCCTGGAAGGCTGCAACCTCAGCCTCCTGCCCGGAGAAGCGCTGGGGGTGGTGGGACCGAACGGCGCCGGCAAGTCGACCCTGTTGGCCACGGTCGCCACCTTCATTCCTCCCACCGGCGGGTCGGGAACCGTGTTGGGCGCCGGTTTGGGCACCCCGCACACCCTGAGCGTGCGCCCCGAGATAGCCTGGTCGGGCCATCTTCCGGCGCTCTTGTCGGATCTGACCCTGGGTGAGAACCTGGCCATGTCCGCCCAACTGAGCGGGCGCCCCGCCACGGAGGGGCGGGCGGCCCTCCACCAGGTCGGGCTGGGCGACGCGCAGGGAGTCCGGGTGGAAAAGTGTTCCAACGGGATGCGGCGCCGAGCCGATCTGGCCCGCCTGCTGGTGGGCCGGCCCCGGTTGCTCCTGCTCGACGAACCCGACGCCGGATTGGACCGCGACGCGGTCGCGATAGTCACCCACCTGATCGAGAGCACCACCGCCCGAAATGGAGGGGTGGTGTGTGTCTCCCACGACGCGGCCCGTCTGTCGGCCTGGGTGGACCGGGTGGTCGAGATCAGGGAGGGAACGATCGCGTGAGAGCCGGATTCTGGCAATCGGCGGCGATCATCGCCCGGCGCGATCTTCGGGTGGAACTGCGCAGCGGAGAAGCCCTCTCGGTGATGTTCCCTTTCGCGGTGGTGGCCACCTGGGTGGCGCCCCTGGCCACCGACGCCTCCCCGGCCCTGCTCCGCGACCTGGCCGCGCCGGTCTACTGGCTGATCCTGCTGCTGTTCGGGATGATGATCGTGTTCCGTCAAACCGCCATCGAGGACTCCACTCATCGACGCGCCCTGGCCCTTACCGGCATGGACCCCGCCGCCCGCTTCGTCGGGCGTTCGACAGCTTCCGCCGTGATCCTCGCACCCGTGGCCGGGGTGCTGGTGTTGCCGGTGATCGTGTTGTACGACTATCGGCCGCCGTCCGACGGATGGCTGATGGCGCCGGTGATCTCCCTGGCTGCCGCGGGGCTGGCAATGCTGGGAGCCCTGGCCGCAGATGTGACCGTGGGACTCCGGGCCCGCACCGCCCTGGCGCCCATGCTCATGGCGCCGTTGGCCACCCCCCTTGTGATGGGCGCCGCCCAGGCCCTGGAATCCCTGATCTCCGGGCGGAGTATCATCCCCTGGGTACTGGTGCTGGTCATCGCCAACCTGGGTCTGGCCGCTGCGGGAGTGATGTCAGCTCGGGCCCTGGAGGAAATCGCCCTGTGAAAGCAAGAGTCTTGGCCACGGTGACCGCGATCGGTCTGGCAGCCGGACTGGTAACCGCCCTCACCTCTCCCCCCGATCGCTTTCAAGGCGACTTCGTCCGCATCCTCTACATTCATGTCCCCTCGGCCTGGCTGGCTTTCCTGGCTTTCGGGGTGACGGCCGCGGGCAGCCTCGGGTGGCTGTTCACCAAGAAAATGCGGTGGGACCGCCTGGCCGAGGCCTCCGCCGAGATCGGGGTGCTGTTCACGGCCATCGCCCTGGCCACCGGAATGATCTGGGGCAAACCGGTGTGGGGAACCTACTGGGACTGGGGAGACGCCCGGTTGGCCACCACCGCCCTGATGTTCTTCGTCTACCTTGGTTATCTGGCTCTGCGTCGCACCACTTCCGATCCCCCCATGAGGGCCCGCCGATCGGCCATCTTGGGAGTGGTGGCGGTGGTGCAGGTGCCGCTGGTGTACTTTTCGGTGCAGTTGTGGCGCACTCTGCACCAAGGTCTCACGATCCGTCCCGACGGCATTCAGATGGAGAGCGCCATGGTGGTGGCGCTGCTCACCAACCTGGGCGCCTTCACCCTGCTGTATCTGACCCTGGTCTCCTACCGGACCCGACTGGCCCGACTGGAGGAAGCCGTCCTCCCGGCCAGGGTGTCGGTCGCTGCCCGGGTGACGGCCCCCCAGTTGGGTGAGGCGGAAGCATGAGCATCGGCTGGGTGTGGGGGGCGTATCTGGCCACAGGAGTCATCCTGGCCGGTTACGTGTTGCGTTTGGCGGTGCGTTGGCGGAGGGTGACCCGTCGCCCGGACTGATGCAGCCCCGACGTTGGCCGTTTCTGATTTCTGCGGTGGCGGCCATCCTGATAGCCGGTTTCTTCTTGATTCGGAGCATCGACGACGACCTGGTCTATTACCTCACCCCCCATGAGGCGGTCACTCAACGCACCGACTTTCCCGACGGCGAGCGCTTCCGGCTGGCGGGGGTGGTGGTCCCCGGATCCCTGCAGAGGGACGGCGTTCCACTGAGGTTCAGCATCACCGACGGGGCTTCCACCATCCCGGTGTCCCTCACCGAAACTCCCCCGCTGCTGTTCGACGAGGATGTCGAAGTGCTGCTGGACGGCGCCTGGAGAAACGACCACTTTCGGGCCGACGGGGTCTTGATCACCCATGACGAGAACTACCAGGCCCCCGCCGTAACCGACCCCATCGAATCCTGATGCTGTCGGTGGCCGGCACCGGAGCGGTCTGGGCGGCGCTGTTCGGCTCGGGGTGGCTGACCGTGAGCGCCTGGCAGGCGGCCCGCAGCCCCCATGGCCGACCCGACCTGATCCGCACCCTCCGCCGACCCCTGCTGACCATGGTGCTGGCCGCCGCGGGGTCGATGGCGGTTCTGATAGCCGCCCTGTTGGCCAACGACTTCACCGTCACCTACGTTGCCGATCACCATTCCCGCCACACTCCCTTTCCTTTCAACATCGCCACCGCCTGGGCGGCATTGGAAGGTTCCATAGTCCTGTGGGGATTGGTGCTGGCCGCCTTTACCTACGCGGTGTGGAGAAAGGTCACCACCGGGAAGGAACCGCCGGACGCCCTGGATTGGGGAGCGCTGGCCGGCATCGCCGCGGTGGGAGTGTTCTTCTTCGGCCTGATGGTCACCGTGGCCAATCCGTTCGAGGTGTGTATCGAGGCCGCCGCCCGGTCCTGCGCATCTTCCAGCCCCTTTCCATTCTCGGCGGCGGTTGGCCCTGCGGACGGCACAGGACCGAATCCGCTGCTGCAGAACCACATTCTGATGGCCATTCACCCACCCCTGCTCTATTTGGGTTATGTGGGTTTGACGGTCCCGTTCGCATATGGCATCTCGGCCTTGGCGCTCCGGCGTTCCGGCGCCCGATGGCTTCGCCGCAGCGGTTTGTGGACCAGGATCAGTTGGGTGTTCCTGACCACCGGCATCACGCTGGGCGCCTGGTGGGCCTACGAGGTGTTGGGCTGGGGAGGATATTGGGCGTGGGACCCGGTGGAGAACGCCTCTTTCATGCCCTGGCTGATCGCCACCGCGTTCCTGCACTCCTCCATGGTGCAGGAAAGGAGGGGCATGCTGGAGGCGTGGAACTTCGTGCTGGTCATCGGGGCCTTTTCCCTCACCATCCTGGGCACCTTCCTCACTCGCTCGGGAGTTATCGCCTCGGTCCACTCCTTTACCCAGTCGGCCATCGGTCCCGCCCTCCTCGGTTTCCTGGTGGTGGTGGTGGTGGGATCCTTCACCCTGTTCGCGGTACGGGCCGACCAGGTCTCCTCGCCGCCGCGGTTGGAGTCGATCTCCAGCCGGGAGGGGAGTCTGCTGCTCAACAACCTCCTGCTGTCGGTGTTCGCCATGGTGGTGCTGGTCGGAACCCTCTATCCCCTGGCGCTGCAGGCTTTCACCGGCGCCGAGGTGGGCGTGGGGAGACCCTTTTTCGACCGGATAGCGGTGCCGCTCAGCTTCGCCCTGCTGCTGGCCATGGGGCTGGGACCCGCCCTGCCGTGGCGAATTGCCCTCCACAGGGTGGTGTGGCCCCGCATTCACCTTCCTCTCCAGATTGCCCTGGGCGTCGGGGTCCTGGTGGTGATCGTGGGTACCCGCCTGGGCTATGTGGTGCTGGCCATGGTGGCCGCCAGCTGGGTGGTGGCGGTGGCCGCCCACCGGCTGTGGTCACAGGCCCGCCGTCGGGCAATCGCCCGACAGACCTCCCCCTGGAAACAGCTGAGCAGAGTGGTCCGCTCCGACCGTCGGTTCTGGGGAGGACAACTCGCTCACGCGGGAGTGGCCCTGGTGGCGATCGCCATAGCCGCCACCTCCAATCTGGGCCAGAATCTCGATCGGGTTGACCTGGCTCCCGGAGACCGGGTGGAGTTTGCCGGCTACGAACTGCTGCACACCGGGGTGGTCACGGTCAGAAACCCCAACCGTCTCACCACCTCCGCTCAGATTCAGATCCTCCGTGACGGAAAGCCGCAAGGAAGGGTGGCACCCTCCTTGAGCCAGTTCCCGTCATCGGCGTTGCCCATCGCCACCCCGGGTATCCACCGTACCTTCATCGAGGACCTTTACCTGAGCTTGACCCGTATCGATGAACAGGGAATCACCATGCGGGCCGCAACCGCCCCCTTTCAGTGGGTCCTGTGGCTGGGAGGACTGACCTGCGCGGCGGGGGGACTCTATTCGCTTGCGGCAAGAAGACGACATCGGCCGGGTCGCTCCCGCCGTGCGAAAATCGGTTCGGGCGGCTAGGGACATGGAAAAGCGTTCACCGCTGAGCAGAGTCTCACCCCTGATAACCGTGGCCCTGGCGCTGTTCCTGGCCTTTTCGTTGATCGGCGCCGATCCGCCGTCCGAAGATCGGTCTGATCGAATCGGCAAGCAACTCCGCTGCCCGGCGTGCGAAGGTGAATCGATCGCCGAGTCGCCCAGTTCCTATGCCGCGGACATGATGGCCTACGTGCGGGAACTGGTGGACGACGGGTTGTCCGATCAGCAGGTCATCAACCGGCTGATGGCCTCCTACCCGGACTCCCAACTGATCGACCCGCCGCTTCGGGCGGGGACCCTGCTGTTATGGCTGCTTCCCGCCGCGGCGCTACTGGCCGGAACGGGACTGGTCTTCTCCCGCCTGAGGGACAGGGCCTCCCCCGCCTCCCGGGAAGAATCGCCATGACTGAGCGCTCTCTGTGGGAGGGACGACTGGCACAGGCGGCCCGCGACCTGGAGGAACTCGAGCAGCAACTTGCCGAGGGAGAGATCCCCGAGTCCACCGGCGAGACCTTGCGGGCCACCTACCTGGAAGAAATGGAAGAAGCCCGCCGTCGGTTAATCGAGCCGACGGCAACCGCCGACCCGACCTCCCACCCGCACCGGACAGAGCCCACCCGCACCGGCTTTTGGACCAGGGGGAGGATCTTGGTCCTGGCGATCCTGGGAACCGCCGCCGTGGCGTTGGTGATCTCGGTGGGGTGGTTCGCCCAAACCGACCCTCCCCCCGCCGAGGAACCGTTCGACCCGTCCCGCTATTCCGACGAGACCATGGAAGCGGTGATCGCCGCCAACTCCGAACATCCGGGGATCAATGGAATGCGGCTGGCCCTGGCGGGCCGATATTTTCGAGCCGGGGACTTTCAGGGGGCTTTCCTGCACTATCGGGAGGTGCTGGAACGCAACCCTTCACCTCACGAAGAGGGTGAAGCCCTGTCTCGTCTGGGATGGATGGCCTGGGCAGGTTCGGGAGAAACCCAATTGGCCCTGCAAACCCTGGACCGCGCACTGGCGGCGGCGCCCGACGACCCGCAGACCCTCTATTTCAAGGCCATGGTTCTGTGGTGCGGGGCCGGACGTCCCGAAGAGGCCGTCCCCTTGCTGGAGGAGGTCACAGAGGCCCTGCCGTCGGAGACCGCGGTGGCCGCCGATCTGACCGCCGCCCGCGCCCGACAGGAGTGCCCATGAAAAACAAGGCCGGGAGAGTGGGAATAGCCCTGGCCGGGATGGTGGTGATCGCCACCGCGGTGATCGCCGGGGTGTTCGCCTCCCGACTCTCGGTGGAATCGGGGGTGGCGCCCTCCCCTCTGATCGGAGCGCAAGCCCCGCGGATCACCCTTCCCCTGCTGGAAGGATCCGGGGAGGTGACCATTCCTGATCCGGGGGCCCAGGTGACCATTGTCAACTTTTTTGCCTCCTGGTGCCTGGAGTGCCGGGTGGAACACGCCGATCTGATGGCAGTGGCAGGCGCCTTCTCTGATGTCGGCGTGCGACTGATCCAGGTGGCGTACCAGGATCGGACCACCGACGCCATTGCCTTTCTCAACGAAATGGGGGTGTCCACCCTGGTCCGTTATGTCTCCGATCCCGGGAGCCGGGCCGCCATTTCCTTCGGAGTGTTCGGGGTGCCGGAAACCTACCTGATCGGACCGGACGGCCGGGTGGCCGAACGGATCACCGGCCCCTCCGACGCGCTGGCGCTGGGAGAGTCAATCGACCGCATCCTCGAGTCGAGCCGGACGGGATGAGCCCGGCTGTTCAGAGAGATAGCGGATAGGGGCCGGGCGGCAAAGAGAACCTGTGAAATCAGACACTATCTCGCGAAAACACGCTTGAAACTCCTGTCCCGAGGGCCCGCCCCCGCCACCACCTTTCCTGGGGTCAGGACGCGAATCCACCACGCAGAATGCGGATTTCGCTATCCCGAGAATATGGTCCCTGCGGCCGGTCTGGTCGACGTCGGAACAGGCCGGGAGGTGCTTGACTCGTATCACTATGTGTCGCCTCGGAGACAAAGTCAAGCCATCGGCCATCCTGTTTTTCGCGACCCCCCCAATCACCCCACCCGGGCCGGATCTCAGGGAATCAGTTCGAACACCACCCCGGAAGGCGGCGCCTCGGTGAGATCCCGGCCTCCCTGGCCCAGCAGATGCCGATCAAAGAAACTCACCAGATAGCGGTCGACAATGGCAAAGACCTGTGCGGCGGGCATCGAACCTCGCAGGCCGAGCCAACCCGCCACGTGGGAGATCGCCGGCGCAAGAGTCAGATCGCTGTGCACAGTGTCCTCTATGCCTATCCAGTAGGTGCGACGGCTGCTGCGTTCCACCAGTCCCCTCAGCACTTGGTCATTCTCCATGTCGCGCCATGGGTCCGATCGGATGAACAAAGAGGGCACATCGAGTTCTCTGGAGAGTTCGGAAGGGACGATCGGTTCAATCCACCCATCCAGGGCAGCCACCGCCCGGCACGTCTTTTCCACCAGACAGGTCCTCACCGCCGCGCCTCCCCCCAGAGAGTGCCCGTAAATCCCCACCCGGTCCATATCCGCCACCGCGGCCACGGCTCCGAACGGTCCAACCACGCCTTCTCCCAGCCCGTCCATCACCATGCGAATGTCCTCCGAATAGGTCTGCAACAACTTGGTGGCGGCTTGATCGAAGACTTCATCGCCCACTTCGTCCGGATCGGGCAGAGCGCCGGGGTACAGACGGGCAACCTCGCCGTCGGGGAACACGGTGGCCACCGACCCGTAGGAGTGATCGATGGCCACCACCAGGAAACCGTGACTGGCCAAGGACTCCATCTGGTGGATGGCGGCGTTGCGAAACAGCCTCCACCCGTGGGAATAGATGATCACCGGAAGCTTCCCCTGATAGTGGGCCGCCTCCGGATAGCTGTGGGAGGGGGTGTAGCGGGTGTGGTCCAAGAAGAACCCGGGGAGACCCAGGGTTTCGGAGATCGCCGGACCCACCACCTCCAAATCGTTGATCCATGGGCTGAGCGGCGCCGCGTCTTCGTCCACCACTCCGGGATACCAGAACTGCACCATGAGCCTCCGAAAGGCCCCCGGATCGGACCCATAGTCCTCCAGACGATCGGAACTATGTATCTCGAGGCTGTCGGTGGCGACCTGATAGGGCCCGGTGGGAGGCGGCAGTTCCACCACGGGCAACGCCCAAGCCGGCGCCATCACCAGAATCACCCCCACCAGACCCAATATCACCCGGCGGATGCGTTGATATGACTCAAGCCGCCGCTCTCGGGCCAACAGATCTCCCAGGGCCATCCCCAGAGCGACACCGTACAGTCCCCACAATTGCCACCTGAATCCTTCGGCCCCCAACTGGATAATGGCAGTCGCGATCAGCGCCACCGCCATGATTCCCCGGTAAAACCGCCGGCCCTCCAACGCCGGCCACAGGACCGCCACCACGATGGCGGCAACCAGCAGCAATTCCCAAAGCCTCATCGGCGCTTCCGTTGTGTTGCCGACACTAGGGGACCCCCGACTGCTCCCCGCGGCGAGACGTTAACCGGAGACGGCCAGCAGTTCTTCAATCGCCGCCTGCATCGCCGATGAACCCTGGCCTCCGAATAGCTGCTGCACCACGGTTTTGTCGGCGCCGACCAGGATGCTGACCGGCTGATACCCCACCCCGTAGGCGGAGAAGATGCTCTGTTCTTCGTCGAGTCCCCACTTGATGAGGCCGCTTGACAATAGCTGTTCGGCCCGACGAGAGGTTTCCGACAGGCCGGCTTTCCAGGCCGGAGCCACGAATGTCACGCGGCCCTGATACTCGGTGGCCAACTGATCCAAAACGGGCAACTCCCGTTGACAGGCCGGTCACCATTCCGCCCAGAACAAGAGATACACGGGCCGCGGCTCCGCCGACAGGGTAAAGGTTTCCCCCGAACCCAATTCCAACGTGAAATCGGGAGCGACGGCCCGGTTGTGCGCCTCGGTTGTGGTGGTGGGTGGAACCGTGGTGGTGGTGGTGCTGGGCGGCGCAGTGGCAGGGGTCTGATCAACCGTGGTGGTGGGGGAAGGGGAGGTGGTGTCCGAGGTTTCCGCTGCCGCGGCCACGGTGGTGGGCGGGACCGTGGTGGGGGAAGGGGAGGTGGTGGTCGTGGTGGTGACTTCCACCGAGGCTTCTTCCGACGAGTCCCCGGCCACGGTGGTCTCGGGAGTGGCGCCCTGGTCATCCGCTCGGGCGGGAGAGGTTGGCTCGCTCTCGGACTGCGTTTCAGCCGGCGGAGCGGAGGTGGTGGCAATGGTCGGCGAGACGAGTTCCTCCGGCGAAGGATCCTCCGAACCGCATGCTCCCAGGGCCAGCCCGGCCATCACAACCAAACCCACGGACACCCGACCCAATCTCAAACGGCGATCGCCTCGGTTCACTAAGCGTCTCCCAGGAGTGAGTCAAGCACCTCCCGGATGGTATTTGGGTTTTCCGCCCCCGGCCAGGAGGCCACCAACTGTCCGTTGGCCGACACGATGGCCCCGGCCGGCTGGTATCCCACCCCGTAGGCCGAAAAGATCTCCTCCTTGTAGTCCATTCCCCACAGCACCCGGCCGGAGGGGATCAGTTGGTCGGCCACCCGGGCGGTGTCCTCCAGGCTCGATTTCCAGGCGGGGGCCACCACGGTGACCCGGCCTTCGTATTCTTCGGCCAGCCGTTCCACAGCGGGCAACTCCCGCTTACAGGATGGTCACCACTCCGCCCAGAAGATGATGAGCACCGGCGTGTTCTGCTCCGACAGCGCAAAGGTTCCTCCCCCACCCAACTCCAAGGTGAAATCAGGCGCCGGAGGCCCCCCGGGCGCTGACCCGGAATCGGCGGCGCCCTCCTCTGGCGGATCCTCCGACGAGGGAGCCAGAGTGGTGTCCGGTTGCGGCTCGGCGGAAGTTGGGGGGGCGGTCTCCTCGGAAGGCTCCACCACCGGTTCGGGAATGTCAGCCTCGGCGCCGCAGGAGGCAATCAACAAGAGCATGGCGCCCAGGACCGAAGCCCGAAGCGACCGGCCTCTTCTACGCATCCGCCAAAGTATACGTTTCTCCACAAATCGCCACCGGGGAGATCTCGGCAGGGACGGATTCACAACTCCGCCCGGACTCTGCGCCCGGGCCGTCCTTCAATGGGCGGCGATCAGGGCCCGGATCTGCTCATTTCGATTACCCGGTCGAGCACGGTCTGCGCGGCTCCCGAGTCAATCGACCGAGCCGCCATTTCGGCTCCCGCACGAAGCGTCTCGGCCAGGCCGGCCACCACCAAAGTGGCGGCCGCGTTGGCCACGGCCGCATCCCGGCGGGGACTTGTCTCCCCGGCCAGCACCGCCCGCAAAATCCCGGCGTTGCAGTCGGCGTCCCCTCCGCTCAACTCGGAGACATCCGAAGCCCCAAGCCCGAAGTCTCCGGGGTGGAAAACCACCGGAGAAACCGAGCCGTTCGCCAATTCGAACCCGCGGGTGGGGCCGGCAACCGACACTTCGTCCAAACCGTCGTCGGCGTGGATGACCAGCGCCCGCTCGGTCCCCAGGCGTTCCAGCACCCCGATCATCCGCTCCGCCATCCGGCTGTCGTACACGCCGATCAGTTGCCGGGTCGCCCCGGCCGGGTTGGTGAGGGGTCCCAGAAAGTTGAAGACGGTGGGTATGCCCAGTTGGCGGCGAATCGGCACCACATACCTCATGGCAGGGTGGTAGCGGGGAGCAAAGAAGAACCCGAACCCCACCTGCTTCACCATCTCGGCGGTGTGCTCCGGCGGAAGTTCGATTCCCACTCCCAGGGCCTCCAGAACGTCCGCCGATCCGCATTGGGAGGAGGCCGAGCGGTTACCGTGTTTGGCGACCCTGGCCCCGGCGCCGGCCGCGATCAAAGCGGCCGTGGTCGAGATGTTGAAAGTGCCGGAACGGTCTCCTCCCGTGCCGGCCGTGTCGACCACCGGCGCTCCGATCGAAACCCTCACCCCCACCGACCGCATCGTTTCCACCAATCCCACCATCTCCTCGGTGGTCTCACCCTTGATCCGCAGTGCAACCATGAAAGCCGACGACTGGGCCTCGGTCGCCCGGCCGCTCATGATGTCGTCCAAGGCTTCCCTCGCCTCGGCCCGGCTCAGATTGCGCCCTTCCGCCAGTTTCCCCAATAGATCCGGCCAGTTCATGGCGGAAATACCTCTAGGTTCCCATCGATTCGCGGCCGGTCACCCTGGTGATCAGCCAGGCCACCACTCCACCCAAAAGCGGCGCCACTATGTACAGCCAGATTCCGCTCAGGTCACCGGCGACCAACGCCGGACCCAGCGAACGGGCCGGGTTGACCGAGGCGCCGGAGATAGACACACCGGCCAGATGAATTGCGATCAGGGCCAGGGAGATGACTATCCGGGCATGACCAAGACCCTGACCTGCCACCACCATGATCACCAGGACGAAGGCGCCGGTGAGAATAATCTCGGCGCCGAATGCCGGCCCGGCGTCGCCGAAGGTGTTCATGGTGTCGGATACGGCGCCCGACCCCGCCATCGCCAGCACCGCCACCGACGCCAGCACCGCACCCACCACCTGGGCGATCCAGTATCCGATCATGTCGTTGGTGCTCAGGTCGCCCCGAAGCCGCATCGCCAGACTCACGGCCGGGTTGAAATGCCCTCCGGAAATGTGCCCCACCGAATAGAGGGCAATCAGCAGGGCCAGTCCGAACCCGAACGCCACTATCAGCAGGTTTCCTCCCGAGGTGAAGGCAGCCATCGATCCGATCACCACCAAAATGAAGGTTCCGATCAACTCGGCGACGTACGACTGCTTCATGATTTGGCTCCTCCGACTGGGCGCTGAACAATCCGACACTCTACTCTTTTCCGGTTACGGGTCGGGGCGTATCTTCTGACAGAAAGGCGACCGTTGTGAGAATTCCAGGGATCCGATTTCGGGCGTTGGTGGTCGGTACGGCGGTGGGGATGGTGGCGGTGGCCTTCGTGACCCTGATCGAATGGTGGCTGGGGGTCCTGGGTTGGGAGATCATTCCCGGATTCGGCAGCGCTCAGAGCCGAGGCGGCGGGGCCGTGGTGGGATTGGTGGTGGGAGTATTGCTGGGGGGGTGGATGGCGGGACGATCCGCCCCGGCGCGGAGGCGCTTCCACGGCTCGGTGGTCGGGCTGGTGACAGTCGGGATCCTGGTCATCCTGGCAGCCACCGGAGGGGCCAACGTGACCTATGTTCAAGTCCTGTGGGCTGCGGCCCTGGGAATCATCCTGGGCGGTCTGAGCGGATGGTGGGCAGGCCGCTGATCCCCGTCCCCGCCGCCCGGGGCCCGTCACCGGTAAGGCGAGCATCGTTGGCAAAAGCCAATTGGTCGTACGCCTTGGACAGGTAGAGGAGCGCCTCTTTCTCGGAGGTCACAGAATTCGGATGGCGTCTCGGCGGACGCTTCGGTAGAACGTGGTGTCCCACGACCGCAATTGCTCGGGGAAGGCCGCATACAGGGAGATCATGTTCTGTGTCAGGTACTCAAACCTCCGGCGCAGCTCCATGCGAAGCTCGGGCAGGACCCGCCACCGGTAGTGCCGGGGCTCGTCTCCTTCAGCCAGCAGCATCAGCAGATCCAGGTCCGAATCGGGTTTCCAGTCGCCCCTGGCCCGGGAGCCGTAGAACCACACCTCCACCAGGTCTTCACCGTAGACCTCCCTGGCGATCTGCGCAACGCGGCAAGCCGCCGACAGGGCATCGGCCGCCGACGGCCACGGATCGGTTCCCCACCTGAGCGGAGGTTCGGCGACACCGGGTAGGGCCATGGACCCTCAGATTGCCGGGGGCTTGCAACGGCGCACCGGTGGAGCCGGACCTCAGCCCGCCACGGCTTCGACGCCCGGTAGTTCCTCCAGTTCGGCGATCAGGTTCGAGTTGCCGCTCACCTTCGGATCGGAAGTTCTGATCACCTGATGGGCCCCGTTGTTCTCGATATGGAAGGTAACTTTCTTGCGGCCCGGATACCGGCGCAGCACCTTCCCCAGACGCACGGCGTTGTGCCGTTCATTCATAAAGCTGGGGTTCAGCTTGATATCGAATGAGGGGGGCGCCGGCCTCAGCGGGGCGATCTTGGTGGAGATCAACTGCACACCGTCATCCCGCCGGTCCACTCTGCCCGATAACACCACCACCTGATCCACCGCCAGGATGTCCTCGTGACGCTTCACCACCTGCGGGAAGACCACCACCTCCACCTCCCCTTCCAGGTCCTCCACGGTCAACACCATCATCCGGTCGCCCTTGCGGGTCCACTTGGTGACCAGACCGATAATCAGCCCGGCGCACGTCACCTTAGCCTGGTCGGGGTAACCGGCCAACTCCGAGGTGGCGACCGCCGCCGCCGCCGCCAGATCGCGGGCTTTTTCGGCCAGGGGATGATCGGAAACGTACAGACCCAGCATTTCCTTTTCAAAGCCCAGACGCACCTGCTTGTCCCATCGGTGGGTGGGAATCTCGGGCAGGGTGAGATCAGGCATCCCTCCCCCGCCGAACAGTGAAAACTGGCCGGCCTCTTCCTGACGACGGCGGTCCACCACCGAATCGACAATCAAGGCCAGGGCTTCGGTCAGGCCCCGGCGGCTGTGATCCAAACTGTCGAAACCCCCCGCCTTCACCAACGATTCCAGGGTGTTGCGGCGCAGGGCGTCCACGGCCACTTTCTCGCAAAAGTCCACAAAGCTCCCGAACGCCCCCTTCTCCCGGCGGGCCGAGATGATCTTTTCCGCCACCGATTCCCCCACGTTGCGAATCGCCGACAGGCCCACCCGGATACTTCCCGCATGGACCTGGTAGTCCAGCCCGGATTCGTTCACATCCGGCACCTTGACCGAAAGTCCCATGCGGCGGCATTCCTTCAGGTACAGGCCGGTGCGGTCCCGATTGGCCTTGGATGAGGTCAGCAGGGCCGCCATGTATTCAGCCGGATGGTTGGCCTTCAGATAAGCGGTCTGATATGCGATCATGCCGTAACAGGCCGAATGTGACTTGTTGAAGCCGTAGCCGGCGAAGTGACTTATCAGGCCGAACAGTTCCCGTCCGGTGGCCCGGGTGTGTCCCCGGGCCTCGCATCCATCCACAAACTTTTCTTCCTCGGCGTCCATCACCGCCTTGATCTTCTTGCCCATCGCCTTGCGGAGATTGTCGGCCTCCTCCATGGTGTATCCGGCCATGGTGCGGGAGACCTCCATCACCTGCTCCTGATAAACCAGGATCTGATAGGTGGATTCGAGCAGTTCCGCGACGGTGGGATGCAGGGGTTCCACCGGGGCCCGCCCGGTCTTGCGGTCGGCGTAGAGGGTATGCATGTTGGCCCCCATCGGACCCGGGCGGTAGAGGGCCACCAAGGCCACCACGTCATCGAAGCAATCGGGACGCAAACGGCCGATCAGCGCCCGCATCTGATCGCTTTCCAGTTGGAACACCCCGATGGTGTCAGCCCGCTGCAGCAATTTGAAGGTGGCGGCGTCGTCGAGGGGGACGCGGTCGATGTCGGGTCGGCGCCCGGTGGACTCTTCCACCATGTCGAGAGTTCTCTCGATGGTGGAAAGATTCCTCAGCCCCAGAAAATCCATCTTCAAGAGCCCCAGATTCTCGACCGCCCCCATCTCGTACTGGGTGACCACCTCCGCATCCCGGCCCTTCCGCTGGATCGGAACCAGTTCGGTCATCGGCGCCGGGGAAATCACCACCCCCGCCGCGTGGATGGAGTCCTGGCGGCGCAGGCCCTCCAAACCCCGGGCGGCGTCGATCACCTTGCGGGAGTCGGAGTCGGTGTTGTAGTACTCCCGAAGGCCCGCCGCATTGGCGTACCAATCCTTGACTATGCCGTCGCTGTCCGACGACGGACGGTTGAGACACTGGTTGAGCGAGGCCTCCCTGCCCAGGATGGCGGGCGGCATCTGCTTGGCCAACTGGTCGCCCACCCGGTACTCATACCCGTACACCCGGGCGGCGTCGCGGATGGCCTGCTTTCCCTTGATGGTGGCGAAGGTGACGATCTGGGCCACGTGATCGTCGCCATAGCGCTCCCGCACGTAGTCGATGATCTCGGATCGGTAGCGCTCGTCGAAGTCGATGTCGATGTCGGGCATGGCCGCCCGCCCGGGATTGAGGAACCGCTCGAAGATCAGCCCGTATTCCAAGGGGTCGATGTGGGTGATCTCCAGGCAGTAGGACACCATGGAACCGGCCGCCGAACCCCGGCCGGGGCCGGTCCGGATCTTTCTCTCCCGGGCTTCCCGAATCAGGTCCCAGATGATCAGGAAATAGGTTTGGAATCCCATGTCGCCGATGACGCCCAACTCGTAGCGAATCCGCTCGGAGACCGGCGCCGGCGCCTGGCCGCCGTAGCGGCGGGCGGCGCCCTCCCACACCAAATGTTCCAGGTAGGAACTGTGGGAATGGCCCGACGGGGTGGGAAAGTCGGGCAAAAGCGTCCTGCCCATCTCCAGTTTCACGTCCACCCGTTCCGCCACCGCCAGGGTGTTGTCACAGGCCCCCGGGTACAGGTCTTCGGGGAACAGCCGCCGCATGCTCCGGGCCGACTTGATGTAGAACTCCTGGGAATCGAAACGCAGCCGACCTTCGTCGGCCACGTTGGACCCGGTATTGATGCACAACAGAACATCGTGGGTTTCCGAATCGTCGGGACGGGTGTAGTGGGAGTCGTTGGTGGCCAGAAGCGGCGCGCCCACCCGCCGGGACACCTTCACCAGTTCGGGCAGAAGCTCACGCTGCTGGGGAAGACCGTGATCCATGATCTCGATGAAGAAATTCTCCCGGCCGAAGATGTCCTGGTACTCCCCGGCGGTCCGCATCGCCTTCTCGGGATCGAAGTCGCCTCTGCCCCCTCCTTCCTCGGTCACCAACCCTGACACCAGATGGGAGGCGATCTCCCCGCTCATGCATCCCGACGTGGCCACAATCCCTTCCGAATGGGCAGCCAGCAACTCCCGGTCGGCCCGGGGTTTGTACCAGTAGCCGTCCAGGAAGGCCTGGCTGCTGATCTTGATCAGGTTCCGGTAGCCAACGTCGCTTTGGGCCAACAGGGTGATGTGGTGGCGGATGTTGTGCTCGCCGGTGGGGCGGTCGAACCGGGAACCGGGAGTCAGATAGGCCTCCATGCCCAAGATGGGCTTGATCCCCGCCTTGTGAGCCGCCTGGTAGAAATCCACCGCCCCGTACAGCACTCCGTGGTCGGTCATCGCCACCGCCGGCTGTCGGTCCGACGCCACCGCCGCCATGATCTCCGCCACCCGGGAGGCGCCGTCCAGCATGGAGTATTCGGTGTGCAGATGCAGGTGTGCGAAGGCCCCGGAATCGCTCACAAGACCAGCCACCCTCCGTCCACCCAGAGAGCCGCCGCCACCGCCAGCACCCCCACCGACAGAGCGGAAACGGTCAAACCCGGCGCTCCGTAACCCCTTCGGCGGCCGGCCGACCACCAGAGGCCGATCACCATCCCGGTGACCAGCCCTCCCAGGTGAGCCTGCCAGGCGATGTTGGGGATGAACAGGGGCAGGGCGAAATTGATGGCCAGCAGAATCCCCAGCTGAGACAGCATCCGGCGGCCGAAGTAGGTGTGCCGCAGGCGATAGGCGCCCGCCACCCACACCCCGAACAACCCGAAAATGGCGCCCGAAGCTCCGATGGAAAAGACGAAGGGATCGGAAAACCAGTAGACGAACAGGCTCCCCCCTGCGGCGGCGGAGAGGTAAATGGACAGGAAGGGAAGCGACCCCGACTCTCTTTCGATCTGCGGGCCGAAGGCGTACAGCGCCCACATGTTGAACAGGATGTGAAACATCGACCCGTGCAGCGTCACGGCGGTGACCATCCTCCACCACTCCCCGGCGGCCACTCCCACGCCCACCTCGGCCAGTCCCCCCACCATGGCCAGTTCTCTCACCAGGCGGTTTTCCAACCCCGGGAACAGCCAGGAGAGGGCATACACGGCCCCGGTGATCACCAGCAGGGTGGCGGTGGTGGGAGGAAGCCCGGTGGGGTTCCGGACACGTCGGATGTTGCGTTGCCCCCTTCCGAGGCAGGCCGGGCATTTCTGTCCCACCGCCGCGTCATGTGAACAGGACGGGCAGATCGGACGGTCACAGCTGCTGCACGCCAGGCGGGTGGGCCGATCGGGGTGCCGGTAACAGGAGGATACCGAGGGAACGGAGTTCAAGTCATCACACAGGGTAGGTATCGGCGCCATCCAACCGGGACTCCAGGGCCGAACGGAGATCGTCGGGAAGGTCGGAACGGAACTTCATCTTCCGGGAAGAATCGGCGGGATGGTCAAAGGCCAGTTCGAAGGCGTGGAGCCACATACGTCCGGCGCCGGTGGGATCGGGCCGGCCACTGTACAGACGATCTCCCACCACCGGGTGGCCGATCGAGGACAGATGCACCCTGATCTGGTGGGTCCGCCCGGTCTGCAGTTCGACCTCCAACAAAGAGAGGGGCGGGTGATCGAACCGGTGGGCCACCTGGTAGTGGGTGAAGGCGTACCGACCGTCCACCACCACCGCCTGTCTGCCCCGCCGACGCGGATCGGGTCCGAGCGGCGCCTCCACCGCCCCGCGGCTGTTCTGCATCACCCCGTGCACCAGGGCCAGGTAACGCCGCTTGATCTCTCGGCGACGCAACGCGGCGCCCAGTCGTTCGTACGCCAACCGGGACAGGGCCGTGACCAGCAAACCCGAAGTGTCCCGATCCAATCGATGCACTATCCCCCACCGGGCGGGTTGGCCGATCCCCTCCACCTGTGGAAACCGATAAAGCAACCCGGCCGCCAGGGTTCCCCTCTTGTCGGGCGCCACCGAACCGGGATGGGTGATCATCCCCACCGGCTTGACCACCACCGCCAGGTGGTCGTCCTGGTGAAGGACCCCGAACTCCACCGGTTCGGGAAGCAGCTTTCGGTCGGGCGGATCCCCCAACCACATTGCCGACCCCGCCTCCACCCGTTGCGCGGGGGACAGGGGCCGGTCCGACGACCATGCCAGGCCTGCTTCGATGAGACGACGGGAACTGGAACGGCTCACGCCCAACAGCGCCGATATCACCCGATCCGCCCGGACGCCTCCCAGGCTGTCGGGCACCTTCCAATCCCTCAGACCCTCCGGACGCCGGCGCGAACCCGGCGCCGATTCAGGATCGGGAGGCGGCAAGAGATTGACGCAGGGCGGACAAGAGCACCAAGCCAACCCCCACCGTCAGTGCGGTGTCCGCCACGTTGAACACCGGGAAGTTGGGAACCTGTATCCAGTCCACCACCTTCCCGTCCAAAAGACCTTCCCCCCGGGTGGCCCGATCCACCAGGTTCCCCACCGCTCCCCCCATCACCAGCCCCAAACCAACCACTTCCACCCCCGGCCGAGGAGTACGCAACGCCCAACCGATCACACCCACCGCCCCCGCCGCGGCAACTCCCAGCCACACCCCGGCATTCTGGAACATGGAAAAGGCCGAACCGGGATTCTCCACATACGTGAACCACAAGAGGTCGGGCACCACCTCGAGGCGCTCGGTGTCGAAACTGTCCTCGGCCCAGCGTTTGCTTATCTGGTCGGCCGTAACCACCGCCGCCACGGCTCCGGCCGCCAGCCCCAAGGTGGTGATCAGTTTCGCGCGGCGCACTCTATGCAACTGTCCACGTAGGGGAGGTATCGGAGCCTGGCCACCGGAATCGGTTTGCCGCACATGTCACAATCACCATATTCCTCGCGGTCCATTTTTCCCAACGCGTAATTGACCTTGTCCAGGAGCAGGGTGGCGTTGCGCTCCAACGACATCTGCGTCTCGTATTCAGTGGCGGCCGCGCCGGCCTCGGCGCTGGCCGGATCAGAACTTCGCTCCCCGGCGCCCTCCGCCATCCGGGCTTCCTCCATGGCATGGCTGTAACCACCGATCAGTTCCTCGATCCGAACTCTCTCCGATTCGAGGCGGGCGCGAAGCTGATGTATGGTCTTTTCGTGTAGGACTCGGGCCATCGATACTCCTCTCCTGCCCTATTAATCGGACTAGAGATTATCGCGCCGGGGCGTAAATTCAACCTCTTTCAGCCGAGAGGAATGTCCCGCGGTCACCCGGGCGCTCATTCCCGTCTCCGCCGACAGCAGTTTCTCCACCATTCGGTTGGCCTTCCCCCGCTCCGGCGGCGCGGTTACCCGAACCTTCAGATACCGGTCGTGTATGCCCGCCACCCGGCTTTGCGAGGCGCCCGGCGTCACCTTGACACGCAACCGGCGCCCATCGGGGCCATGCACCGCCTCCGACCAGCGGCTGGGCAAGGCGGTCCGAGAAATCATTTGCGACAAATGTACCATTCGACCTTTCTGAGCCACTTTCCTCCCCGACCATGAGCACCTCCGACTTTTCCCGCATCCCGCCCCGAGTGCACTTCCCCGACCTCGACATCGAGGTTTCCTCGGTTTGGAAGCAAACCGACGCCTTCGGGGAATCGATCCGCCGCCGCCCCGCCAACCGGGAATACACCTTCTATGACGGGCCGCCGTTCACCACCGGGCGGCCCCACTACGGCCACATACTGGCGGGGGTGATAAAGGACATCGTTCCCCGGTATTGGACCATGCGCGGCTACCGGATAGAACGGCGCTTCGGCTGGGACACCCACGGACTGCCGGTGGAGATGGAAGTGCAGGCCCAACTGGGAATCAGCGGCCCTCACCAGATAGCGGAGCTGGGGGTGGACAAGTTCAACGAAGCCTGCCGCGCCATGGTGGAACGCACCACCGAGGAATGGGAAGAGGTAACCGAACGGATCGGAAGGTGGGTGGATTTCCGAAACGACTACAAGACCATGGACCCGGGGTTCATGGAGAGCGTGTGGTGGGTGTTCAAGCAACTTTGGGACCGCGGCCTGATATACCGGGACTTCAAGGTGCTGCCCTACTCCTGGGCCTGCTCCACCCCGCTGTCCAACTTTGAACTGAACCTGGGCGGATACCGGGAGGTGGACGATCCCTCCATAACCGTGAGGTTGAAAGTCACCCGGGGAACCGGCCCGGTGCGGGAGGGCGACCACCTGTTGATCTGGACCACCACTCCCTGGACTCTGCCGGGCAACCTGGCGGTGGCCGTGGCGCCGGAACTGAAGTACGTGGCGATCCCCGACCAGGACACCCGCTACTGGGTGGCTTCCGACCTGGTTGCCTCGGTTTGGGACGATCCACCCGCTCCGGTGGAACAGGCCCTCGGACACCAGTTGGTGGGAAGCCGCTACCAGCCGCCCTTCGGGTATTTCGAAAACCTCGCCGCGGAAGGGGGATTCGTGGTGATTCCCTCCGAGGAGGTGACGTCGGAGGAGGGCACCGGTCTGGTGCACATGGCCCCGGCCTACGGCGAGGCCGATTTCGACGCCTTCACGGCCAACGGCCTGTCGGTGATGGTGGACCCGATCGACGCCGAAGGCCGCTTCACCGACCAGGTCCCGGAGGTGGCGGGACAAAACGTCAAGGAGGCGGATCGCACCTTGCTGAAGCTTTTGGCAGCCGATCAGAAAATAGTGAAACAGGAACGGATCCGCCACTCCTACCCCTTCTGCTATCGCACCGACACGCCTTTGATGTACAAGGCCATCCCCACCTGGTTCGTGAAGGTCTCGGGGCTCCGGGAACGGCTGGTGGAGCACAATCGCGGTATCCATTGGGTCCCCCGGTATGTGGGGGACCGGCGCTTTGGGAATTGGCTGGACGACGCCCGGGACTGGGCGATCAGCCGAAACCGGTACTGGGGATCCTGCATACCGGTGTGGGAGTGCGGACAGTGCGGCCGCCAGACCTGCATCGGATCATTGGATGAACTGGAGAAACTTTCCGGACAGCGCCCCGACGATCTGCACAAGCACGTGGTGGACCGCATCACCTTCAACTGCGGGCAGAACGCCTGCGCGGGGGTCATGAGCCGGGTATCGGAGGTGCTGGACTGCTGGTTCGAATCGGGTTCCATGCCCTATGGCCAGCAGCACTATCCATTTGAGAACCGAGAGCGGTTCGAGAACAATTTTCCCGCTCACTTCATCGCCGAGGGACTGGACCAGACGCGGGGATGGTTCTACACCCTCCACATCCTGGCCACCGCCCTCTTCGACCGCCCGGCCTTCTCCAATTGCGTGGTCAACGGGATGATTCTGGCTGCCGACGGTCGCAAAATGTCAAAGCGCCTCAAGAACTACCCCGAGCCCATGGCGGTCCTGGACATATTCGGGGCCGACGCCCTGCGAGCCTATCTGATCAACTCCCCGGTGCTGCGAGCAGAACCGCTCCGCTTCTCGGAACAGGGCGTCAAAGAGGTGGTGAGAACCGTGTTGCTCCCCCTGTGGAACACTTTTTCGTTCTTCACCACCTACGCCGAGGCAGACGGAATCAAACTGTCCGATCTGGCGGAGGCACCCCCGCCCGCCCGGCGTCCCGCCCTGGATCGATGGATTCTTTCGATGCTGCAGAGCCTGATCACCGAGGTGCGTCATCAGATGAACGGTTACTACCTGTACGCGGTGGTCCCGCCCACCCTGGGGTTTATCGACCATCTCACCAACTGGTACGTCCGACGGTCCCGCCGACGCTTTTGGAGAAGCCGAGGCGAGGACGAGGCCGACAAACTGGCGGCCTTCGCCACACTCTATGAGGTGCTGATCACCTTCTCCGAGGTCCTGGCGCCGGTGCTCCCCTTCATAACCGAGAAGATCTATCAGACCCTGGTGGCTTCCTGCGACGCCGGAGCGCCGCCCAGCATCCACCTTCGGGACTTTCCCCAACCACAGGGGGAAATGATCGACGAGGCGCTCGAGGAGGGAATGAAACTGGCCCGGGCGGTGGTGAGACTCACCCATGGGCTGCGCAAACAACACAACCTGCGGGTCAGACAGCCATTGAACGTCCTGACGGTGAATCTGGCCGACCGCCGCCGGGCGGAGTTTCTGCGGAGACTGTCGGACCTGGTGTGCGAGGAGGTCAATGTCAAGTCATTTGAGGTGGTGACCGACGAGAAGGCCGTGGTGGAACTGTCCGCCAAGGCCGATTTCCGCCGCCTGGGCCCCCGGCTGGGACCTCAAACCCCAGAAACGGCGCGGGCCATCGAGGCACTAGACAAACGGAGCATTCAACGTCTCCTGGACGGTGAGACCCTGCCGGTGGGCGGCGTGGAGATTTCGGAGCGGGATGTGGTGGTCCGCC
The DNA here is from genome assembly GCA_965220995.1 of Acidimicrobiia bacterium. GTDB lineage: Bacteria > Actinomycetota > Acidimicrobiia > Spongiisociales > ZC4RG35 > Bin76. The sequence continues at coordinate 951,102 of CBDCRL010000004.1, forward strand.
GACAGGCGCCGGAGGGTACCGCCATCGCCGTGGAAGACGACCTCACCGTCACCCTCGACATCGACCTCACCGACGAACTGCGCACCGAGGGCGTGGCCCGGGAGATTATCGCGCGGCTTCAGCAACTGCGCCGGGAACGAGGGCTGCAGGTGTCCGACCGGATTTCATTGACCTGGGAGACCGCCGATCCGGTGGTTATCTCGGCCCTGCAGCAACACGGCGATATGATCGCGGCCGAGATATTGGCGGCAACCTGGGAGCGGGGAGGGGGCGACACGGTCCTTTCGGTGGGGGATTACTCCGTGTCGGTCGCCATGGCTTCGGTCCGCCATGCAACCGCCGCCGATTGACGGGGCGGTTCTCCTGAGAGCCTGCGCGGGTAGGTGATTGGGGAGGGTCGCGAAAAACAGGATGGCCGATAGCTTGACTTTGTCTCCGAGGCGACACATAGTGATATGAGTCAAGCACCTCCCGGTCTGTTCCGACGTCGCCCAGACCGGCCGCAGGGAACATATCCTCGGGAATGCGAAATCCTGTTCTGCGTGATGGATTCGCGTCCCGACCCCAGGAAAGGTGGTGGCGGGGGTGGGTCCCGCGGGACGGAAATTTCGGGGCGGTTTCGCGAGATAGTTTCTGATTTCACAGGTGTTCTCTGGGCCGCCCGGCCCCTACCCGCGATCCCTCTTACAGCAGACTCCGGATCTGGGAGGCGGCCGCGTCCAATTCCTCCATGTGGTCATCCATAGCCCCGGGCAGACCGGTCACCGTCGACTTGACCACCGACATCACAATCCGGTAGCGCTCGATCTCGGCCAACATCAATTGGGCGGCTCGCTCTCTTTTGCGGTCCAATTCTCCCAGTTGGGCGGGTGACGCCGCCGGCGTCGTATCGGCGGGAGCCTCCACCGCTCTGGTCAGGTCCGAAGCTTCGTTGCGGGCCGCGGCCACCAATGCGGAGGCGCTCTCCTGAGCCTCCTCGATGATGCGGCCGGCGTCGGCGCGGGCTTTCGACAACAACCGGGTCGCCTCGCCGGTGTCGGCCGAAGCCGGCCTCCGCTTCATCTCGGCGATTACCCGATCCCGCTCGGCCAACAGATCCTCGTACTCCTTGAGGGACAGAGCCACCTCGTCCAAAAACTCGTCGACGTCTTCCAGGTGATAGCCGCGCAAGGCGGTCCGAAAGAATTTCTCTTGGATGTCATCGGGAGTGAGAGGCATGGTTCCAAACCGTTCTGTCGGGTGAGAGGCTCCGTGGGCTGATTATAAAAGCATCGGGCGCCCGGCTTTGACCCCCGCTCCCCGTCCGGCTACCGGCCGGGATCCCCGTTTCAGCAAACGATCCTTTGCAGAAGGAGGACTCCGATTATCAGAACCACCGGTGACAGGTCAAGACCCACCCCACCCAGGCGCACCGGGGACATAAACCGGCGGATCGGCCTCAGCAGGGGGTTGAGAACCCTGTCCAGGAAGTCTTTGGCCGACCGCAGAGGATGACCCTCGGTGGTGGGGATCCAACTGAGCACCACCCAGATCAGAATCGCATAGGTGGCCACCTCCAGCAGGGAGCACAGCAAGGCGCTCAGCATGGCCGAATTCTGTTCTGCCCGAGGCGTCCCTGATCAGGCATCGGTACCGGACGGCCACATCCCGATCTTGGACAACCGGACCTTTTCGCTGTGGGAAACCCTGGCGCCCGGAGGAGTCACCAGCACCAACCCGTCCCCCACCTGGGCAACCTTGCCCTGGTTGTAACTGGTAAGCCCACTGGCGTAGTAGACCACCCCCTGCGCGGTGTCACCGGACAGATTGCGCAGATCCATAATCACCGGAACACCGGACTTGTACCAGGAAGTGAGGTGCGGACAGTCATGCATCCCGTCCACATGCAAAATCTCCGTCCCGACCGCCGGCCCCGCAGACCCCATAGTCCTCGGCGTGTAACCGGAGGCTTCACCGCGCAACATCGAGGAGCCGGACTGTGACCCGGCCGGGCGGCTGGAAATCAGGCGTACGTTGCCCGAGGAAGGGTTTTGCATCTGGCCGGCGCTCGCCGGGGAAGGGGGTGTCCAGGCGTCTTCGTCCTCCACCAGACCCAGGAAGTCCCAAACCTTCCCCATGATGTTGTTGCTCATGATCCCTTTCCGAAAACTGCGCGGCCGACGCGAACCATAGTAGCCCCTTCCTCGATTGCGACCTGGTAATCCTCGGTCATGCCCATGGACAGTTCCTTCATGCCCGGATAACGCTCCGTGAGCCTTTCGGAGAGCCGACGAAGACGGCGGAAATAGGGCCGGGCCAACTCGGGATCCGGCGCCTGCGGCGCCATGGCCATCAGCCCCCGCAGGTCCGCTCCCTGCTCGGCAATCTCGGCCACCGCCTCCTCGATCCGCTGCGGCGCAACCCCGTGCTTCTGAGGTTCCTCCCCCACATTGACCTGCACCAGCGCCGGCGGCGACGACTCCGTCCCCCTGTTCCAGATTCTGGCCAGTTTCACCCGGTCCATCGAATGCAGAAGGTGAGCCACGGGTCGGACCATCCTCACTTTGTTGGTCTGAAGAGGACCCACGAAGTGCCACCGTATGTCGTCGGGAAGTGCGGCGGCCTTGGGCGCCAATTCCTGGGCCCGGTTCTCTCCGAAGTCCCTCACCCCCTGTTCGTAGAGTTCCATGATCCGCTCCACCGTGCGGCCCTTGGTGATAACCACCAGGGTGACGTCCTCGGGTCGGCGCCCCGCCCTCCGGGCCGCCTGCGCCACCGACTCTCTAACCAACTGCAACGTCATGGGACAACCCATCCCACCGCCGCCATTCGGCGGTCGGTCCGGTTGCGGCGATAGGAAAAGCAGCCGGGTTGGTGCAGGGTGCATTGGTCGGACCACCAAATGGGCAGGTCGTCAAGCTGTTCCAGGGCCGCCCGTCGCAGGTCGACCGAGGTCAGCCCCTGCCGCGACCTGCTGATCTGATCGGGAAACCGCGCGGCCACCTCGGGACCCACCTCAAAACAGCACGGCCCGACGAATGGTCCCACCGCGGCCCAGGTAAGGTCGATCCCCGCCGATTGCATTTCTTGCTTCAAGATTCCCACCACCCCGGCGGCCATCCCTCTCCATCCGGCGTGAGCGGCGCCGACTCCGTCCCTACCTCCCATCACCACCGCCGCGCAGTCCGCCGACAGTATGGCCACCGGCAGTTCGGAGGTCCTGGTGAACAGCCCGTCGGCCTCCCCCGTCACCCGACCGGGACCGGTCACCTCCACCACCTTGCTGCCATGCACCTGTTTCACCGTGGCCCATTGCGCCGAGATGCCCAACCGCGCCGAGACCACCGATCGGTTGGCCGAATTCCGCTGATCCCCGTCTGCCGCCAGGGTGAAGGCTGCCCCCGGCCAGGGCTGGATCACCTTCCCTGGGCAGAGACCGTGGGGATGTCAAACACGATTCCCGAGCCGGGGGAACTGGAGCTGACCCCCGACGACCGGGGGGTGACCGCCGCCCTTTGCCCGGCTCTACCGGCCGTGGGCCGGTCGAATCCGGCTGCGATCACCGTTACCTGCATCTCCTCGCCCAACGAGTCATTGACAATCGCGCCGAAAATGATATTGGCCTCATCGGAAGCGAGCTCGGTGATGGTCTCCGCCGCCAGATGGGCCTCGTGCAGGGTCATCTCCCGGGAACCGGCCACCGACAGCAGTATCCCCGAAGCCCCGTCCATGCTGATCTCGAGCAGGGGACTGGAAATAGCTCGCTTGGCGGCCTGAAGAGCGCGATCCTCGCCCCGGGCTCTTCCCACTCCCAGCACCGCCGAACCGCCGTCGGCCATAACGGTCTTGACATCGGCGAAATCCACATTGATCAAACCGGTGGTGTTGATCAGGTTGGTTATGCCGGACACTCCATCCATCAGCACCTGGTCGGCCATCCGAAAAGTGTCGTTGATGGGAGTGGACGGGTCGCCCACCTCCAGCAGGCGATCATTGGGGACAACCACCAGGGTGTCCACCTGGTCGCGCAGTTCGCTGATCCCCTTTTCGGCCACCGCCGACCTCACCCTTCCCTCAAACCCGAACGGCCGGGTGACGATCCCCACCGTCAAAGCCCCCAGGTTGCGAGCCACCTCCGCGATCACGGGAGCGGCGCCGGTGCCCGTGCCGCCGCCCTCGCCGCAGGTCACAAACACCATGTCCGCGCCCCGCAAAATTTCCTCGATCTCATCGCGGTGGGCATCGGCCGCCTTTCTACCCACCTCGGGATCGGCCCCCGCTCCCAGACCCCTGGTCAGCTCACCGCCGATTTCCAGCTTGACCATGGCATCGGAGGCCATCAGGGACTGCGCGTCGGTGTTGAGCACCACAAATTCCACTCCCTGCAACCCCGATTCGATCATTCGATTGACTGCGTTGACCCCCGCTCCACCCACCCCTATAACTTTCAACACCGCCACGTAGGCGCTGGCTGGCTCCCAGATGATGTCCTGCATCGGAATGGCCCCCTTCAAAGGTTCAAATAATGATTGGTTGAGGTTCAACTAAAAGGTTTATAGGCCAAAAAGGGAAAAGTCAAATTGGTGATATAATGCTTAACTAGAGGGTGAGATATTTGCTGGTTCGATGTCGATCCCTCGATAAATCGCGGGCCTTTGGGGGGAGAAGAGATTGATCACCGTTCCGGGATCGGCGTGACCGTCGATCAGCACCTCCAGCACCCTGGCCTTCTCCTCCAGATTGTCGGCTCTTCCCAGCCTGACCACCCTTCTCGCCACGGTGGCGGTAACCTGCTCGCCGTGAATCTCGATCGCCGTTTCGGGCAGCAGATCGGACCGCAGGTGTTGGAGGAACTCCAAGGCAGGCTCCAACGACGGGTGGGAAATCGACAACTGCGCCTCCGCCAGTCCGGTGACGTGGGGCATCACCTGATCGGGACTGACCTCCAGAGCCGCTCCATCCCCCGATAGGGCACGCCACCCGGCCTCGGTGAGCACCCAGGCCACCGGATACCGCTCCTCCACCATGACCCGGACAGTGTGGGGCCAAAGTTTGTCCACCTCCACGTCCTGGACCCACGGATCCGACAAGAGGGCTTCGGCCAGTACCTGCGCGTCGACCCTCATCATCGGTATTCCCTCGGCCACCCCCATCTTCTCCAACTGATCGACCACCGAGGAGGAGACCACCCCGGTGACCACCAGACGGCGCATCGCCAGATAAGGCGAGTAGGCAAGCCATGCCCCCACCCCTACGAGGGTCATCACCAGCAGCAGCAGGATTGCCCTCTTGAACGCCTTTCGCTCTTCTGTGTCCCGAACCCTTCGGGCCCGCTCGGCGATGCGGGGATCAATCTGCGACTGTGGGGTGTCGGTCCGTTTCTTTCCGAATCGCACCGAGAATCGGCGCCGGCCGCCGGAAGAACGCGCCTTGGCGCCGGTCTTCTTCTCCGACTTCGGGGAGTCTTGGCTACGCATCGGCGCACTCCTCGGCGGGAAATCCCACGAACCTCACCTCCGGTTCCATATCGATACCGGTCGACTCCCTGACCTGCCTTCGCACCCGGCAGACCAGCCGGCGAACATCCCGGGAGGTGGCGTGGTGATCAGCCACGAAGAAGTTGGCGTGCTTCTCGGAAACCCGGGCGCCTCCCACCCGCATCCCCTTCAGGCCCAGGCTGTCAATAATCCGCCCGGCGGTGTCACCGGGAGGATTCTTGAAAACACTGCCGGCATTGAGGGTCCCTCCCGGCTGATTAAGCCTCCGCCACCGGGTGATCTCCCGCATCCGCTCCCGACCCACCGACGGCTCTCCTCCCTCGAATCGGAACCGGGCGCCCGTAACCACCTGGTGGGAGCGGACATCGGAAGTCCGGTAGCCCAGGCGTAACCGGTGGGCAGGCACTTTCTGCCAGGAAGCGGTGACCAGGTCGAACATCTCGACTTCTCTCAGGACATCCACCATCTCCCTTCCGTGACAGCCGGCGTTCTGGCGCACCCCTCCGCCCACCGTGCCGGGAATCCCCACCAGGAACTCCAATCCCAACCGGCCTTCGGCCACCGCCGATCGGGCCAGACGCGGCAACCCCACTGCGCCCCCGGCCTCGATGTATCCGGACAGGTGGCGAATGGAAAGGAACTCCCCCACCAACCTGATGACCAATCCCCGGTAACCCTCGTCGGCCACGATCACGTTGCTTCCCTTCCCAAGGACCATCACCTGCCCACCGCCGCCGCCCCGCCATGCCTCGGCCAAGCCCTCCAGATCGGCCGGGCTGCCCACTTCCGCATACCAGGAGGCGGCGCCCCCCAATTTGTAGGTGGTGAGTCCGTCCATCCGCACCCCCGGGCGCACTTTCCCCGAAGAAACCAGTTTCCGCCAGTCATCCATCGGCTCTCCCCTGCTCGGCCAACAACAGCAGGAGTTCACCGGGCACCATGGTTATGTCACCCGCCCCCATGGTCACCACCAGATCACCCTCTCGCAATTGCGGCGCCACCCGGGCGGCCACCTCGGAGCGATGGGGATAATATTCAACCGCGGTCTGACCCGATCGACGGGCGGCCGACGCCACCAACTCGCCGCTGATTCCCGGCTCCGGCTCTTCCCGGGCGCCGTAGACATCGGTGACCACCACCCGGTCGGCCATCGACAACGCGGCGCCCAGTCCGGTGAACATCTGGGCGGTTCGCGAGTACAGATGGGGCTGGAAGATCGCCCAGATCCGGCGACTGCCCGACCCTCCGGCCGCCCGCAAGGTAGCCGAAATCTCGGAAGGATGGTGGGCGTAGTCATCTACTATCGTCACGCCGGCCACCACCCCGCGATGCTCGTAGCGACGGCGCACCCCCCGGTAACGGGCAATCCCCCGGGCCGCCCGATGCAGATCGAGACCCATCTCTCCGCAGAGTGCCAGCACCCCCGCCGCGTTGCGGGCCATGTGAACCCCCGGGAAAGGCACTTTCACCACCACCGAGGACCGGTCCCCCGTCAACCGAAAGGAAACACCATTGGGACTCTCCCTGAGTTCGGTGATCCTCCAGTGAGCGTCCCCGGACAATCCAAATCCCCGAACACCGGCTCTCACCGCCACCCGCCGGGCGCCGGGGTCGTCGATGCCCGCCACCACCGGGCCGTTCACCGCCCGGGCCACCTCGACGAAGCTCGACTCAAGGTTGTCCACCGTATCGAAGTGATCGAGGTGCTCAGCCTCGACGTTGTTGATCACCAGACCCGCCAACGCTATGTGTTCGAAGGTGCGAAAAGCCTCGTCCACCTCCAGAACCATCCACGGGTCCGTTCCCCGGGCGGCATTGGTTCCCAATCCGAGCATGTGTTCTCCCACCACAAAGCTGGGATCTTCTCCCGCCGCCCGGGCGGCTTCCACCAGCATGGCGGTGGACGATGTCTTGCCGTGGGTCCCGGTCGGCCCGACGGTGGTGATCTCGGCGCTCATGGCCCCCAACAGCCGGGGACGTTTCCACACCTCCACTCCCAGCCGGCGGGCGGTCCGCACTTCAGGATCCTGGTCGGGCACCGCCGAGGAGATCACCATCAGATCGGTTTGCGCCGAGATCCGCTCCGGACGATGACCCGACCACACATCCAGACCGAGGTCGGCCAAGGCGTCCAAGCGGGCCGAACGGCGAAGATCCGAACCGGTCACTCTCTTGCCGGACTCGGTCAATACCTTGGCCAGACCGCTCATCCCCGCTCCTCCTACTCCCACCACATGGATCCTGGTGCGTCCTCCCAGGTCAAACACGGACCCGTCTCATCTCTTCGGCAATCTGCTGTGCGGCGGCGGGTCGGGCCAGGCCCCGGGCGGCCTCGGCCATGGCGGTGAGTCTTTTCGGGTCGGCCAACAGGTCCGCCACCAAGGTTCCCAGCCGCGCCAGTTCCGATTCCTCCACGATCTCGGCGGCGCCCGCCTGCTCCAGGGCGGCGGCATTGGCGGCCTGGTGGCTGGCTGAACCGAATTCCCCGGGGACCAGCACCGAGGGCAATCCGACCGCGGTGAGTTCCGCCACCGCCCCCCCGGCGCGGGCCACCACCAGGTCACACACGGAATAGAAAAGGTCCATACGCTCCTCAAAGCCCACCACCCGCCGGACCAGACCGTCGGCAAAGGCCCGTTGGGAAACTTCCTCAAAATTGGCGGTACCGCTCAGATGAACCACCTGCAGGGGAGCTCCGCTCCACTCCTCCAGCATCCGGCCGATTCCCCGGTTGACCGCCGCCGCTCCCAGACTGCCCCCCATCACTCCCAGCACCGGAATTCCCTCCGCCAGCCCGTAGTGGCGCCGCGCCTCTTCCCGTCGGGCCTCTCGGTCTATGCCGGCGATCTCGGCCCGGATGGGATTCCCCACCCATTCGGCCTTCTTCAGGCCCGCCGTGGCGGGAAAGGAGGCATAGCTTTTGGCGGCCCACCGCTCCATGATCCGGTTGGCCAGCCCCGCCACTGCGTTCTGCTCGGTGAGATAGAACGGTATTTTCCGCGACCGGGCCGCCCACCCGGCCGGAACGGTGACATAGCCGCCCGTGGCCAGCAAAACCTCCACCCGCTGCTCCGACAGACCCCGTCGGATCCGCGCCACCGCGGCCGCCACCTTGGAGGGAAGGGTCAGGTTGCGGATGGTCACCCGGCGCACCAGCCCCTGCAATGGCACCGAAAGGAGCCGAAAACCGGCCTGGGGCACGGCCGTGGCCTCCAACCGGTCTCCCCCGATGAACAACACCTTCTCGGGGGGCACTCCCTGCGCCACCAGGGCCTGGGCCACCGCCAGTCCGGGATAGACATGACCGGCCGTGCCGGCGGCGGCGATGGCAAAAGTCATTCTCGCACCTTCACGGGACTTCGCCCCTGTCGCGCCACGTTGAACAACACGCCCAGAGCGCCCATGTTCACCGCCAGGGAGGAAACGCCGTAGGAGATGAAGGGAAGAGTGATGCCGGTAATGGGCAGCCAACCCAGCACACCCCCCACGTTGATCAAACCCTGAAATCCCAGCCAGGCGGTGATCCCCGCCGCCATCATCTGCCCGAAGTGATCGGGAGCCCGGCGAGCCACGATCCAGCCCAACACCACCAACACCACAAACAGGGTGATGACGAACAGGCCACCCACCAGTCCGATCTCCTCGCCGATAATGGCAAAGATAAAGTCGGTGTGGGCGTTGGGAAGATAGAACCAGCGCGCCCGGCTGTTCCCCGGCCCCACCCCCCACAATCCCCCGGTGCCCAGGGCCACCCAGGACTGGATCAGCTGGTACCCCGAGTCGGCGGCGTCTTCCCAGGGATCGAGGAACCCCCTGAGCCGATCCATTCGGTAAGGCGCGATCACCGCCAGCGCGATCCCGGCCGCCAACCCCACCACCGCCGATCCCGCCACATAGCGGAGGGGCGCTCCCCCCACCCAGATCACCACGAACCCGCAGATGGCGATCAACACAGTGGTGCCGAAGTCGGGCTGCTGCAGCAGCAGAAACCCCACACTCCCCAGCACCAGCAGCACCGTCGAGGTGTAGCTGCGCAGGTCGTCGAACACTCCCCGGTCGCTGGTGATCGTGGAGGCCATCAGCACTATCACCGCAAATTTGGCCAATTCGGACGGTTCGAATCCCACCGGGCCAAACCTCAGCCAACGGGCGCTTCCTCCGACTTGGACTCCGAACAGCAACACCATGAACAACAAGACCAACGCCGCGCCGAACAGATGCCTGGCATATCGCTGATATAGCTGGTAGGGAACCCCGGTGGCGGCAAACAGCGCCACGGCTCCCAGCCCCACCCCCATCAGCTGTCGCCAGAAGAAGTAGTACTGGCCGTATTCGTAATTGATCCCCACGGTCGAGGAAGCGGAGATGGTGGCGCCCAACCCGATTACCACCAAGGTGAACACCACGGACCCGAACAACATGATTACCTGTCGGTTGGTGCGGTAGCGGGCTTCGCTTCGGATCCGCTCGGTCCGCGCCTCGTAGGTGGTGGTCACACCGGTGCTCACAGCCCTTGGCCCCCCTCTCCGATCAGTTCGGCCACAATCTCACCGAACTGCCGACCGCGGTCCTCGTATGAGTCAAACTGATCAAAGGAAGCGCACCCGGGCGCCAGAAGCACCACATCGCCGGCCTGGGCCATCCCCCAGGCTGTTTCCACCGCTTCGCCCAGGGAATCGGCGGGGGTCACCCGACCCGACGGGGCCGAGGACACCAGTTGGGGGGAAGCGCTTCCGATGGAGACCACCCCTTTTACCGACGGGGCAACGGTGAGTGGGGACAGATCCAGACCCTTGTTCAGCCCCCCGGCGATCAGCACCACCGACGGGTATGAGTTGATGGACGCCAGAGCGGCATGGGGATTGGTGGCCTTGGAGTCGTCGACGAACCGCACTCCGCCGATCTCCCCCACCATCCGGCGTCGGTGAGGACCGGGTCGAAATTCCCGGATGGCCTGCTCCACCGCCGAATCCGAGGCGCCCCATCGCCGGGCGGCGACCGCGGCAATCAACAGGTCGACCAGGTAGGAAGGATCACTCACCGCCAGTTCCTCGATCGGGACGCGGACCGGGCCGATCACCAGATCACCGCCCACTTGCCCGAATGCCCCGGTGGTCGAGGAAACCGACACTCCCAGCATTCGCCCCGGGCTTCCCACCGCCGCCTGCCGGGCGCCCGGATCGTCGGCATCGATAATGAGGAGATCGTTCTCCCGCTGGGCGGAGTGGATGCGGGCCTTGGCGGCCAGATAACGCTCCCGGGTGCCGTGCCAATCGAGATGGTCGGAGGCGACGTTGATAATCACCGCGATCCGGGGCGAAAGAGTGTCAGTGAAGCGCAACTGAAAACTGGACAGTTCCACAACCGCCCGCTCGTGATGTTCACCCACCAGGTCGGAGAGCGGATCACCGATATTTCCCACCACCGGAACCGTGGTTCCCGACCGGGCCAGCATGCGGCCCACCAACCGCGCCACCGTGGTCTTGCCGTTGGTGCCCGTGATGGCGGTCATTTCGGTTCGCATCTCCCGGCAGGCCAGTTCGACCTCGCTCCACACCGGCTTCCCGGCGCCCAGGGCATCCCGAATGGGCTGAGAGCTTTCCGCAAAGCCGGGACTGGTGATCACCAGGTCGCAATCCCTTACCAGTTTCTGCTGCCAACGGCCCGTCACCGCCGTCCATTCCGCTCTTCCATTGAGAGATTCCACCGCTTGGGGTGAAGCGTCGTAAACCCTGACCTTCCATCCCAGTCCGGCGCCGATCCGCGCGGCTGCCCGGCCCGAGACCCCGGCGCCAAGAATCAGGCACCGTTTCACAGCAATCCTTCCAGGGAGAGAAAGTCGGCGTAGAACAGTCCCAGCCCCAAGGTCACGCCGATGCCGGCCAGAATCCAGAACCGGATAACCACCGTCGGCTCCTGCCATCCAGCCAGGCTGAAGTGAAAATGAAAAGGCGCCATGCGAAATACGCGCCGTCCCGTGGTTTTGAAGCTGACCACCTGGATTATCACCGACAGCGTCTCGGCCACGAACAGCCCTCCGATCAGGATCAGCAGCAATTGGGTGTTGGTGAGCACCGCCAAGGCGGCCAGCAGACCCCCGATGGCATGGGATCCCACGTCTCCCATAAAGATCCTGGCAGGGGGGGCGTTCCACCACAGGAATCCCAGTAGGGCGCCCGCCATCGCCGCCGCCAGAGTAGCCAGGGCCAGGGGATCGACCGCCGCGTAGATGTCGGGGTGTCGAACCTGCCAGAAGGCGATAACGATGTAGGCGCCGAACATCAGCACCGCCGAACCGCCGGCCAGTCCGTCCATCCCGTCGGCCAGATTGGCGCCGTTGGCCGCTCCGGTCAGCATTACCAGCACCAACACCGTAAAGAGCGCCCCCAATTCCATCCCCAGAGGCCGGGCAAACGACAGTTCGGTGATCACCCCGGCCCGTTGGGCGCCCCACACGAACCAGGCCGCCACCGCGATCTGACCTCCGAATTTGGCTGCCTTTCCCAGACCGAGCGACCGGCGTCGGCGGGTCTTTTTGAGATCGTCCAGAAAACCGATGAAAGCCATTCCCAGCAGGGCGCCCAGCCCCAGAAGCCCTCCGGTGGGTATCGACTTGAACTCGACGATCGACGTGCCGGAGAGGTTTACACGCATATGGGAAAGCAGGTAGGCGACCACCGCCGCCCCCACGAACAGCAAGCCTCCCATGGTGGGGGTGCCCAGCTTGTGACCGTGGGCGCTCTGAATCTCCTCCTGGACGAAATCGCCGATATTCAACCTTCGCAACAGCTTGATGCCGTAGAAGGTCAGCACGATTGAGAGGACGAACCCCACCGAAGAACCCACCAGCAGGTTGATCATCGGCGCCCTCCCCCGGTGGCGCCTTCCGAGGTCCGCAGGGCTTCCCGGGCCAATTGGCGGTCGTCGCACGGAATACGTTTTCCTTCTATCTCCTGGTGGCGCTCGTGGCCTTTGCCCAGAATCAGGACCACGTCCCCCGGTTGGGACCATTCCACCGCGGTGTGGATGGCCTGCCGGCGGTCTGGTTCGGTGGCGTAACGTCGGCCGGGGAGTCCCGCCGAGAGGTCGGCCAGAATCGCCAGAGGATCCTCGTTGCGCGGGTTGTCGGAGGTGAGCATGATCCTGTCCGACGCCGCGGCCGCCTCGGCCATCTCGGCTCGCTTGCTCCGGTCTCGGTCTCCTCCCGCCCCGATCACCGTGATCACTCGACCCGCCGCCATCTCCCGGGCGGCGGCGACCACCGCGGAAACAGCCCCGGGGGTGTGCGCGTAGTCCACCACCACCGCCGCCGGATCCTCGGCGACCACTTCAAATCGACCTTCCACCGGAGTCATGGCGGCGATGCCGTCGGACACCTCATGCGGGGAATATCCCATCCGAAGGGCCGCCGCCGCCGCCAGCAGGGCATTGGCGCCGTTGTGCTGTCCACCCATGGGGATCTCCAATGAGAAGGTGGTGTCCCCCACGGAACAGGTCATCACCACGTTGGTGATGCTCTGGCTGACAATCTCCCCTCGCACTTCGGCGTCGGCCCCCGTCCCGACCGTGGTCACCGGAATCCTGCAGTCCCCCGCCAGTCGCCGACCCCACCTGTCATCGGTCCAAACCACCGCGGTGGAGGACAATCTCGAAGAAAACAGCTTTTTCTTGCTCCGGAAATACTCCTCCCGACTTCCATGAAAATCGAGATGGTCGTGTCCCAGGTTGGTGAAAACCGCCAATTCGAAACGGAGATGATCCACCCGATGGGAAGCCAACCCGTGCGAGGAGACTTCCATCATGACGGTGTCCACCCCGTCGGTTCGCATGTCCGCCAGCCTCCGTTGCAGGTCGGAGGCCTCGGGAGTGGTGAGCGCGGCGGGTGTGGTCGTCCCACCGGTCCGGATGCCCAGGGTCCCGATCATCCCCGTTCGACCTCCGGCCGAGCGAACCACGGATTCGATCATATGCACCACAGTGGTCTTGCCGTTGGTGCCGGTGACTCCCACCAATCGCAAACCGAGGGAGGGATGGCCGTAAACCTCGGCGGCCGCCTTGGCCAGGGCCACCCGCCCGTCCCGCACCAGAATCTGGGGGATGGCGTGGTTCAGCGGACGTTCGCACACCACCGCCGCCGCCCCCCGCGAAACCGCTTCGCCCACGTGATCGTGGCCATCGGACCGCGCCCCTCGCACCGCCACGAACAGATCTCCCTTCTCCACCCGGCGGCTGTCATGGGTAACCCCGCGTACCAGGACGCCCGCATCGCCCGAAGGGCAGACGCCCAAATGGTCGGCCAGCAGCCCCACGCTCATCTCAGGAAGTCTCAACGGGAACTTCTCCCAGCCGTCTCAGAGTGACCTCCATGATGTCGGAAAACACGGGAGCAGCCGCGGAGCCACCGGTACGGAATTCATCCACGGTGGGACTGTCGATCACCACCATCACCACCACCTCGGGATCCTCGACCGGCGCCATTCCGATGAAGGAGGCCAGGTTGAGTTGTTCGTCGTAACCGTCGAATCCCAGTTTGGAGGAGGTGCCGGTCTTCCCGCCCACTTCAAATCCCGCCACCGCCGCCTTGATGCCGGTCCCCTTGCGGACGGTGTCGCGCATCAAAAGCCGCATGACCCGGGCGGTCTCGGCATCTATCACCCTCCGCCGGGTTATATCGGTTACCGGCTGGACCTCTCCGTCCACCCGCAAGGCCTTCACCAGGTGGGGCTGCACCCACACTCCGTCGTTGGCCACCGCCGCGAAGGCCGCCGCCATCTGAAGAGGAGTCACCGCCACCGAATAGCCGATCGCCGCCGAGGCCGAGCAGGTGCTGCAGCTTGGGTCGAGGTTTATTAGTCCCTCCGCCTCACCCGAGAAATCCACCCCGGTGGGAGCGCCCAGACCGAATGCCTGGATGTAATCCTCCAGGGTGTCCCGGCTGAGTCTCTGCTGAACCATGACCGTGCCCACATTGGAGGAACGCACGAAGATATCAGCCACGGTCATGTCCTGGGGTTCATGGAAAGTGAAGTCCCGATAACACCCGAATATGTCGTCATCCGGCTCTTCGCAGGCGTCGGGAAACACCTCGATCTCATAAGGCACCTCCGGAATCAGGTCGGTAGCCCTCCAAGCCCCCGAATCCAACGCGGCCGAGATGGTTATGGTCTTCTGGGTGGAACCGGGCTCGTACAGTCCCCGGATGGCGAAATTGGAGAATGGCGATCCGTCCTCGGAGACCCGCCGCTCGGGATCGAAGGCGGGCACGCCGCCCAGCGCCAGAATCTCCCCGGTCTCCACGCTCAAGGCCACGGCCCAGCACTGTTTGGCGCCGGTTCGGACCACCCCGGACCAACAGGAATCCATCACGTTGTATTGCAGCAGCAGATCCAAGGTGGTGATCAGATCGGACCCTCGCACCGCCTCGGTTATCTCCCGGAGGCCCGTCGGAATCTGGCGGCCCTGCACATCCTGCTCCACCATCGCCCGGCCCGGACTGCCGGCCAGTTCCTCCTGGTAGTAGTACTCCAAACCCTCGATCCCATCCCCATCCACGTTCACCATTCCCAACACCTGGGAGGCGACCGAGGAGGGGTAGATGCGTTTGGACTCCGGCTCGCTGTACACCCCGGCGAATCCCAGGTTCATGATTTCTTCCACCACGTCCACTTCAAGCTGACGTTTGATGTACACGAAATTTTCCCCCGATTGGAGGGCTCTGACCAGCCGGTCCACATCCGCCCCCACCCGGGCGCCCACCTGTTGGGCAATCAACACCGGATCCTCTATTTCGGATGGGACTGCAAACAGGCTGGCGCCCAGCACGGTGAGCGCCAGGGCCTCGCCGTTGCGGTCGAAGATCTCCCCCCGTTCGGGCAGCACTTCCCTGATGGCCAGGCGCTGTCTCAGGCCGCGTTCCGCGTATCCGTCATCCTCCACCACCTGCACGGTGTACATCTTGAACGCCATTCCGAACCACGCCGCCACCAACACGCCTCCCAACAGGGTCAATCGTTTGGCCACAGAACGAGGTGGCGGACCGGAAGGGTATTCCATTGTTAGCCGGAGAAATCAGAAGCCGGTATTTGAGCCACCTGGATGTGTACCACCTCATCGGGGTAGAACAACCCCAGCGATTCGGCCAGAGAAGCAACGCGGTCGGGATTTGCCAAACGGGCAACCTCCAGGCGAAGCAATCGATTCCGGACTGTCTCCTCTTCGATGCGGGTCTGCAACTCCGCCAGGCGAAAAGCCCCTTCATCCAACAGGGTGCGACTCCACACCATCCCCAAGAAGACGGAGACCACCAGCAACACAAATGCCACCAGCATCAGCACCGCGGCGGGTGTCCGACGCGTGGCGCCCGATTCGGACGAGATGAGCCGCAGTGACAGGCGATTGCCCGCTCGGGCGGCAGGTACGGTCCCGGCCGTCAAGAGACGAGCTTCTCCACTGCCCGCAGTCGGGCGGAACGGGCCCGACGATTGCGGCCCACCTCCTGGGGGGAAGGCCTTTGCGCTCCTTTCGACAGGGATCTCAACTCGGCGCGGCGACCACAACCGCACACCGGCAGCCGGGGAGGACACACGCAAGGGGAGACACCCTGGGAAAATCGGCGCTTCACCAGACGGTCTTCGAGAGAGTGATAGGAAATGGCCACACATCGCCCTCCCCTGGCCAGACGCCCCAGCGCAGTCTCCAACCCGGCGCTCACCGCGGCAAGTTCCCGGTTGACCGCGATACGAATCGCCTGAAAAGTACGCCGGGCCGGGTGGCCTTTCCGGCGAAGCGCGGCGGGTATCGCACCGGCAATCACCTCCGCCAGGGACAACGTGTCCGACAGCGGACGGTTGGACACTATCGCCCGGGCAATCCGGCGCGCGGAAGGGTCCTCTCCGAACTCGGCTATGGCGCGGGCCAGGCGCGATTCTTCCCAGGTGTTGACCACTTCATGGGCCGAGACAGCCGAGCCAGGGTCCATCCTCATGTCGAGCGGACCCCGGCGGTGGTATGAGAACCCTCGCCGGGAATCGTCAAGTTGGTCGGAAGAAAGACCGAAATCAAATAACACTCCACTCAGTGACTCGACGCCGGCTTGGTCCAGCAACAGATCCATTTGCGCGAAATTCCCCGAGGCAAAGGGAAAGCCCAGTTCGGCTGCCCGATCCGCTGCCCCCGGATCCCGGTCGATTCCCATGATGGTCACCTTGGGTCCGATCCGTTGTCGCAAGAGCAGACTGTGTCCGCCCCCGCCAAAGGTGGCATCTACCAACGTTCCTCTCTGAATGGGTTTGAAGAGTTCGCACACGAGATCGGCCAACACCGGCTCGTGCCTTACGTTGTGGCTCATAGCCGGCTCCCCGAAGTTCGGCGCCTAGTGGAAGCGGGCGGATTGGGGCCTTCATTAGCTCCAGGGAGCCGGCTATGAGCCACAACTATTCGGTCGTTTCTTTTTCCGGGCTAGGAGTCTCACCTCCCTTCCCGGTTTGTGGAGGGACTCTCTCCACCCAGATGGTGTCGGAGGAGCGGGGGACTCCAGATCTCGATCTCATCATCCACTCCCACCACCACCACTTCATCCCCACACTCAATTCCGGCGTGTTTGCGCAGTTCCGCAGTGACCATGACCCTCCCCTGGGTGTCCATGGACTGCTGACTGGCCGCCCCGAAGATCTGCCGGCGGAATTTCCGCCCGGCCGTATTCTCTCGGCTGTACTCCCGGCGTACCTCCGTGGCCCGATGGTTCCAACCATCCTGGGAATAGACCACCAGATGACCATCCTGACCCTTGGTGATGACGCAGGCCGGCGCCAACTCGCCGCGAAAAGGCTTAGGCAAGAGCAGTCGGCCCTTCTCGTCCATGGTGCGGGTGGTGGTTCCTAAAAACATTGAGCTTCGGTAGCAGGTGGTTGTCTGGTAGACCTATCTTATAAGGAATCTCCATTATATGCCACTTTTCTCTACAACAAATAATTTTCCACCCACTTTACTCCACTCGACCTCCCGGCCGGTGTCTTTGTGCCCCTCGACCAACCTCCTCCCACCCTGATCAGACCGCGAAAACCGGGAAAACCTCCCATTCTGAACAAAAAACCACCGAGACTCCCGGTCGCGGCCTCCCATAAGGGTTCCAGCTCCACTTGAGGTTCGGCGCAACAGAATACGCCAACCCTCCAAAACTCGCGAAAATCCCCCTTCCCTGCGGGCCCCGCCCCCACCATCCACCTTGCCGTTGATCAGGAAGGCTTTGTCCAGCCGGAACCAGCGACTTCCTGAGTTGTTTGACCTTCGAACGGTCCGCTCGACGCCGGAGCGGACCGTTCTTGGTGTTTGATCCAACCACTATGTAGCGGGGTGTGTGACAGAGTCAACCCCCGGGACCTCGAACTTTTGCCAACTTTTCCAAAATGGCTCCCTTCGAGTTCCGCTCCGGTGGACTCTGCCCCGCAAGGACCGGTGGTCGGGGCGCGGTCTTCAGGCCGAGTCGGCCAACAGATAGGGCTGCCAGGTGGGATCCACCCGGTACCCGGAACTGGTGTAGACCCATCCGAAACGTCTGGGGGACCGGGGCAATCTGCTCAGCGCCAACCCCACCTCGTTGGGAAGGCGATTGCCCTTCTTGATGTTGCACCGACGGCAGCAGGCCACCACGTTGTCCCAACTGTGGGACCCGCCCCGGGAACGGGGAACCACGTGGTCAAGATTCTCGGCCGTGGCGCCACAGTATTGGCACAGGTGGTCGTCCCGTCCGAATACCGCCCGACGGGTGAGGGGGACCGTGCGATGGTAAGGAACATTCACGTAGGTGTTGAGCCGCACCACCGAAGGCACCTTGAAGCTGTCCTGAGCCGACCGCCACACCTCTTCCCGCAACTCCACCACCGTCGCCTTGTTGCGCCACACCAACACCAGGGCGCGACGGGAAGTAACCACAGAAAGGGGCTCGAGGGTGGCGTTGAGAACGAGGGCTTTGGTCATGATCTGTACCACCGATGACAGATTAGACGGCGATACCCTGCTTCCCGGCCCCTTTTAGGAGAGATGAACTCCGGATGGTAAGTGTCGGTTAACCCTCTGCAGCCCAGAACGGGTTATCCCGAAAGTCTTCGTAGACCCGATCCAACATGGTGCGAAACACTGCCCGATTGAACTCGAATCGGGACTTGTCGTCCTCAACATTCTCCACAACCTCCCCCATTGCCTCAACGAACACGAACTGGCCGTCGGCCAACGTGTCCATAATCACCTGACTCTCGGGGTGGGGGGCCAGAATCGTGGTCCGGTACCGATCAGAGACAAGCCCCGCTTCAGCCAGATGCTGATCCAGGTCACCCACTCGACGAAGGTACTTCCAAGCTCGTTGAATCCTCTGCACCGACATGCCGTTGTCGATCAGGCTCTTGATGACCCGCAAGGCCACCAGGTCCTGAAGGTTGTAGATCCGGCGAACCCCGGGGCGCCCACCGGTTCCCTGCACCGAAGGTTTGACCAGGGACACTCGATCCCAGTACCTCAACTGGTTGTAACTGCAACCCGTGAACCTCATCGCCTCCGTCGAGGTAAAACCTTCTTCCGGCATTCCTTCCACCTCTCCTGTCAGAACCCGACTACCGGGGCCAAGACCCGAACCTGCTAGCTGTGGCGTCACTCCCCCCGCCGGCGTCGTCCCCCTGGAACCGGCTCCGGACCCGCAGGCCCTGAACCAAGAACGTGGCAGCCGCCACCATCACCACAAACCCCCCGAGCGCCACCAACAGGCGGGAGGTGAAAAAGACCAGGACCACCAGCATTCCCGCCGCCAGAAATCCGACGGGAACCACCAGAGAGGCCTTGCCCGTGTAGAGCCGAGACCGTTCATTGGCCTGAGCAACCTCTTCTTCGTAGAAGTGGCTTTCGATCTCATCGAGAATCCGTTGTTCTTCTTCGTTCAACGGCACTGCTGCCCAAGCCTCCGGTGTCCGCTTCCGTCCTCCATTATATGCTAACCCAAGGCTCCCCCAAGTCTCCAGAGCGGTTACTTCTCCTTGGAAAAACGACTGAGACGGGCAGGAATCACGGACTCGAAGCCGAACCGGCGCCGCACCGCAAACACCTCCTCTTCCAGATTCTCCCACCTGCTTTGACCATCCAAGTCCAACTGCGGCAAACCCTGTCCGTAACTCAGGCCGCCGGCCGAAATCCCCAGGAGCCGCACCCCATTGCTTCCCAAATCGGCCCGATCGACCAGCATCACTGCCTGCCGGTACAGGTCGATGGCCAGCTGTGTGGGGGCCTTTTGGGTGTGCGATCGGGTGATGGTGGTGAAATCGCTAAACCTCACCTTGAGCGTGATAGTGGCAGCCGCAGCCTGGGCGTTCTTGAGTCGGTCCGCGAGTCGCTCGGACAACTCTCTGAGTTTGGTCTCTACTTCAGAGCGACGGTAAAGGTCACGTTCAAAGGTGACTTCGACCGAGAGCGAGACTCCCGCCGGGTTGGTGACGATCGGGCGGTGGTCAACACCGGTGGCCAGCGTGGCCAGATGGCTGGCGGCGGACCGGCCCACCGTCCCTCGGAGATGTTCTTGGGGAATCTGAGCCAACTCTCCCACCGTCCGAACACCCAGCCCATGGAGACGCCGGGCAGTTGCCTGTCCTACTCCCCACAATCTGCGGATCGGGAGACTGTGAAAAAAATCCAGGCTGTCTTCCGTGCGAATGTGCAGCAGGCCATCGGGCTTGGCGTCCTCGGAAGCCAGTTTGGCCAAGGTCTTGTTAACCGCAATCCCCACCGACGCCGGCAGGCCCAGCAACCGGCGTATCTTCCTGCGCAAGCCCTCCCCGACTTCCGTCACATCCCGATAGTGGCGCCGAAGGCCGGAAACGTCCAGAAATGCCTCGTCCACCGAGAGCTTTTCCACCAAGGGAGTGAATGAGTGGAACACCTCGAACACCTCTTCTGAGGCCTGCCCGTACCGCGAATGGTCGGCGGGGACCATCACCAACCCGGGGCAGAGCCTGCGAGCCTGCACAACGGGCATGGCCGATCGAACCCCGAACCGGCGGGCTTCATAGGAAGCGGAAGCCACCACCCCGCGCCGGCCCGTCCCTCCCACCGCCACAGCCCGGCCCACCAGTTCCGGACGCCGCCGCCGCTCCACCTCCACAAAGAAGGCATCCATGTCCACATGAAGGATCGGCTCGGGAAATCGGGGCCGGTTCATACCCATCACAATACCGATATGCTGGGGCCGAGACATGGCGGAGTTGGTTCACTTGGTACGCCACGGCGAGGTCCACAATCCCCAACACCTGGTGTATGCCTCTCTCCCGGGATTCAATCTGAGCGCCCGGGGAATCCGGCAGGCCAGGGAGGCAGGACGCTACCTTGCCCACCGACCCATTCGGACAGTTTGGTCATCGCCCCTGCAGAGGGCCACCCAGACCGCCGAACACGTGGCTGTCCCCTCGGGCCTGCCGGTGAGAATGCGATCCGATCTGGTGGAGTGGAAACTCCTGGACCGATGGGCGGGCCATCCCTGGGAGGAACTACCCCGGCTGTTCCCCGGTGAGGTCGAGGCCTATCTGCAACAGCCCTCCGAACTGGGGTTCTCTCCGGAGACCCTCGCCCAACTAGCCGAAAGAATCGCCGGCGCCGTGCACAAGATCATCGACGGCGCCCCCGGCGGGGAGGTAGTGGTGGTCGGTCACCAGGACCCCCTGCAGGCCGGACGGTTGGCTCTCACCGGACAGCCCCTGAATCGCTTGTTCCGGGACCGTCCCGGTCACGGCACGGTGATCACCTTGCGTCCCGGTGACCCTTGGACCGAGATCCGACGGTGGGACCCCGCCTGACAGCCGGCTGAAAAGACGGGCGCGAGTGGCCCCCAAACCTCTAATGCCGGATGTAATTGGCCGCGCCCTGAAGCAACCGGACCTCTTACTTGCCGCTCCTAGCCCAAGAAGGCGTCGGCAAAGATCAGGGAGACAATGGTCATCACCTTGATCACGATGTTCATCGCCGGACCGGAGGTGTCCTTGAAGGGATCGCCCACCGTGTCGCCGATCACCGCGGCCTTGTGAGCGTCCGAGCCCTTGCCGCCCCGGTTTCCGGCTTCGATGTGCTTCTTGGCGTTGTCCCAGGCGCCGCCGGCGTTGGCCATATAGATCGCCAGAAGGAACCCGGTCACCAAGGCCCCCGCCAGAAAGCCCCCCAGGGCAGAGGTGGAGATAAACCCGATCACCAGTGGCAACACCACCGCCAGAACCCCCGGAAGCACCATTTCCCGAAGCGCCCCACCGGTGGCGATGTCCACGCACCGGGCATACTCGGGTCGGGCGTCCGAACGCCCTTCTCGCAACCCGGGAATCTCCCGGAATTGGCGGCGCACCTCTTCGATCATGGTGAACGCCGCCCTGCCCACGGCGGAAATGGTGAGAGCGGCGAACAGGAAGGGAAACATGCCACCCAAGAACAGACCCACCGTCACCTCCACCGAAACGATATTGATCACATCCAGCCCCACCGCCTGGGTGAAAGTGGCAAACAGGGCCAAGGCGGTAACCGCGGCCGATCCGATGGCGAAACCCTTGGCCACCGCCGCGGTGGTGTTTCCCAGCGAATCGAGCGCATCAGTGGTTTCCCGCACTTCCGGAGGCAGATGAGCCATTTCGGCGATCCCCCCGGCGTTGTCGGCGATCGGGCCGTAGGCGTCCACCGCGATTGTGATCCCCAGGGTGGCCAGCACCCCGATGGCGGCCACCGCCACCCCATAGATTCCGCCCGCATCACCCAGCGCCCACTCCCCCGCCGCGTAGGCGCCGCCGATCCCGGCCGCCACCACCAACACCGAGTAGGCGGCGGACTTCTTGCCCACCGCCACGCCGGCCAGCACCACGGTGGCCGGACCCGTCTCGGCCTGCCGGGCGATGTCCTTCACAGACCGGTAGTGATCAGAGGTGTAAATCTCAGATATCTTTCCGATCACATACCCCACCGCCAGGCCGATCACCACCGCCACCCACAAACCGAGAGGCTGCACGGAGGAGTCATCTCCAAAGATCCAAAACGAAAGCCCCAGGATGCCCAGGGCGGCCAACCCCATCGAGATGTTGGTTCCCCTATGAAGGGCCGAGGCGAGGTCGGATTCGCTGCGGGGTTTGACGAAGAACGAACCGATCATCGAGGCCAACATGCCCACCGTGCCCACCGCCAGCGGATAGGCGATGGCGTCCAACTGATAGGAAGCGCCGGAGAACGCCAGGGCGGCAAAGGCGATAGGCGCCACCAGGGAACCCACGTAGGATTCGAACAGGTCGGCCCCCATCCCCGCCACGTCCCCCACGTTGTCACCCACGTTGTCGGCGATCACCGCCGGATTGCGGGGATCGTCCTCGGGAATCCCCGCCTCCACCTTGCCCACCAGGTCGGCCCCGACATCGGCAGCCTTGGTGTAGATACCGCCACCCACCCTGGCGAACAGGGCGATGGAGGAACCTCCCAAACCGATGGCCGCCACGATGTCCACCCCCCGGGCAACTTCCATACCGGTGAATTCCACGAAAACGACGTATCCCAGCGCCACCCCGGCCAGACCCAGACCGGCCACGGTGAATCCCATCACCGCCCCACCCCGGAAGGCCAGCGGCAAAGCCCTTTGCACACCCCCCAGCCGGGCAGCCTCTGCCGTTCGGGAATTGGCGGCCGTGGCCACCCTCATCCCCACGAATCCCGCCGTGGCCGAGAGAGCCGCCCCGAACACATAGGCGACCGCCCGAAGCCATCCGTCACTCAACAACAGACCGAT
The DNA here is from genome assembly GCA_965220995.1 of Acidimicrobiia bacterium. Classification (GTDB taxonomy): domain Bacteria; phylum Actinomycetota; class Acidimicrobiia; order Spongiisociales; family ZC4RG35; genus Bin76. Next base: position 974,358 of record CBDCRL010000004.1, read on the forward strand.
CAGGATGAACATCGCCACCACGAACACCGCCAACCACCGGTACTCCCGCCGCAGAAACGCCATCGCTCCCTCCCGGATGGCGTCCGCGATCTCCCGCATTCGATCATTACCCATGGGCGCCGCCAGCACCTGCCTGGTGAACCAAACCGCCAACACCAACGCCGCCAGACCCAAAACCAGGGCGGCGATCAAAAAGAATGACTGATCCATTGAGACTTACCTCTCCTCAGGGGAATCGACAGGGCTGCTACACGCGCCAACCAGTCAGTTTAGGAAAAGGAAGGCGGCCTCGATAACAACCGGCCGATCTCTTGATACCAGTCAAGTTGGCGATTGAGGCGGAACCTACTCCCAGAACAACATCAACAGGTCCCTGTCAGTCAGAGATTTGACCTGTGAGAATGTGGGGGGTGCCCTTTGAAGGCTATTCAGGTATGGCTGCTGGTGGTGGTGTCGTGACCCATGATTTGACTGACCTCATGTGTCTTTGCCTTGATCTGTCCGACACCGACCCCCAGCAGCAGCCTGGCGCGCCGCGCTGGCCTGATCAGAAGCCTGTCCACCCCCTGGGGGGTGTGACCCATCACAGTCCCGCCGTTTTGCGGATTCGCACCTTATTTGGGCCAACCGAAATTGTAAACGAACAAGAAAGGAGAAGGTTCCTGTGTTGGCCAAAATAGTAGAACATGTGATCGGGATCGACCCGGATCGTGACCGGATCACCGCCTCGGTAGTGGACACCGCCACCACCGGAGAACAAGCGTCTGCGGTGTTCGAGACCACCCGAAAAGGATATGAACAGCTGTTGGAGTGGGCAGACCAACACACCACCGCGTCTGAGCGGGTGTGGTCTGTGGAAGGAACCGGAAGCTACGGAGCAGGCGTAACAGCCTATCTCGCGTCTGGGGACGAGTGGGTGGTGGAGTTCAGCAATCCCACCCCCACCGCTGACGGCGCCAAAACCGACACACTGGACGCTCGCCGCGCAGCCCGCCAGGCGCTGGGCCGCCGTTGGGCTTCCACCCCTCGAGCTCGGGGAGACCGAGAAGCCCTGCGAGTGTTGGAAACAACCCGACGCGGCGCTATATCAGCTAGAACATCGGCGATCAACGAGCTGAAAGCCCTGCTGGTCACCGCGCCGATTGATCTCAGAGATCAACTCCGAGGGTCAACCACCACCGCGCTTGTCACCAAATGCGCACGGTTCCGTCTCCGTTCCGGGCTTATCTGTGAACTCACCGCCACCAAAGCGGCCATGCGCAGCCTGGCCAGACGCATCCGCACGCTCACCACCGAGATCGACGAACTGAAAGCACCCATCGCCGAACTGGTCACTGCCATAACCCCGCACCTGTTGAACCAGCCCGGGATCGGCCCGATCACCGCCGCCCAGGTGTACATCGCCTGGTCCCATAAAGGCCGATGCCGCAACGAAGCAGCCTTCGCCCGGCTCGCCGGTGTCGCCCCACTGGAAGCCTCCTCAGGACAACACACCCGCCACCGACTCAACCGACGCGGTGACCGCCAACTCAACCAAGCACTCCACACCATCGCCATCAGCCGGACCCGACACTGTCCCAAAACCCGCGCCTACATCGCCAAACGAACCAGCCAAGGCAAAACCACCCGCGAAACCCGCCGCTGCCTAAAACGCTACATCGCCCGACAGCTCTACCGACTCCTCGAAAACCCCCCAACCACCCCTGAACCGACCCCCTCCACCCCAACCGCTGAACACCCCCCGAACCCGATTTGGAAAACATAGAAGCATCAAGGTCAGCACCTCGAACGAAGCTGATTAAGAAAGTCGGCCCGGGGCAGGGTGTTCAGGACGTCATCGGGGGTGGCCCAGCCTCGGCGGGCGTTTGATACTCCGTAGGACATCCTTTCAAGCTCGCTGACATGGTGTGAGTCGGTGGAGATGACCAACTTCACCCCCCTGGACACCGCCCGGCGGACGACCTGGGGGGAAGCATCGAGCCGATCAAGCGCTCCATTCACCTCCAGGGCCACTCCTCGGGCGGCCATCTCATCCAGGACAGGGTCCAGTTCCAGTTCGATTCCCGGGCGTCGTCCCAGCATGCGGCCGGTGAGATGGCCGATTACGGAAACCGACGGATCGGCGATGGCGCGCAGCAGTCTCTGGGTCTGCTGTCGGGGCGTGAGGTCGTAGTGAGAGTGAATTGAGGCCACGCACCAGTCGAACCTCCTGCGAAAACCGAGGTCGTAATCCAGGCCACCTTCCGCTCCGATGTTCAACTCGCAGCCGAACAGCAATTCGATCTCCGGAAAGCATTCACCCAGCGACACCACCTGCCGACGGTGGATCTCCATTTCCTCTCTGGAAAGGCCGTTGATGGCCAGGTCCTCGCCGTGGTCGGTGATGGCCACGTATTCCAATCCGGCCTCGACCGCGGCCTTCACCATGTCAGGCAGAGAGGAACGGCCATCGCCCGACCGGTCGGTGTGATAGTGAAGATCGCCCCGGATGTCTTCGGTTGAAATCAGTCGGGGCATCGTCCCCTGCAAAGCAGCTTCCACTTCACCGGAGTCCTCCCGAATCTCGGGCGGAAGCCAGGCCATCCCCAGGGCGGCGTATATTTCCTCCTCGGTCTCCGAAGCCACCGGATGGTCCCCACCTTTGGGAAACAACCCGTATTCGTTGAGAACCCGATCCTCCGCCATCGCCAGTTGGCGAAGCTTCACATTGTGAGATTTGGATCCGGTGAAATAGAGCAGGGCGGCGCCCAGTTGCGAAGGGGCAACCACCCTCACATCCACGCCCAGCCCGTCCTTGGTGACCACCGAGGACTTGGTGCTGCCGGAAAGCAGAGTCTCCTCCACCAGGGAATGGGCGGAAACCGACTTCATCACCTTCGGCCAGTCGGCGGGCGCAGCCGACACCACCAGGTCGATGTCGGCCACCGACTCTCGGAAGCGGCGGGCGCTTCCACAAATTCCGACTTCTTCAACTCCTTCGAGTTTGCGCAGATGCTCCTGCATGGCCCGGGCGGTCGGGAGTGCTCGCACCAAGGGAATGCGACGGTTCTTGGAGATCAGACCCAGCCGCTCCACCGCCCGGGCGATCTTGGCCTCGCTTCGGGGTCCCAAACCGGGAAGCTCCCGCAGCTGCTGCCGATCAAGGGCGGTCAGCAAATCGTCCAGGCTCTCGACTCCCAGTTCCTGACGGATCATCTTGGCCGTCTTGGGTCCCAGCCCCGGAATTCGGGTTATCTCCCGGAAAGCAATCGGGTATCTGGAGCGCAGGGTCTCAAGTTTCCTCAGCCCTCCGGTGTCGCAGAACTCGGCCAGGCCCGCCGCGATGCCCTTGCCGATCCCGGGGATCTGTTGGATCTCTCGGGTATCGAGAACGGCTATCTCGCTGTCCAGGTTCTCCACCGACCGGCGGGCCCTCTCATAAGCGCGCACTCGGAATGACTGCGGAGACCCCTCTTCCAATGTGGTGAGTTCGATCAGCTCACCGAGCATCTCCAGAATCTGACGGTTGGAGACCATCGGTCGAAACGTACCAGGATCGGGGGGCCTACACCCAGATGTTCATCGGATAGTCCTCCGGATCCTTGTCTCCCTCCCCCAGGCATTCAGCCCGGCCGGACACCAGCCGCCGGGCGGTCCAGGCGGCGGCCACCGCATCGAGCAGATCGTCGATCCCCGGATGGGGCGGTCCAACCCTTTGGGTACGCACGGCGGCGTCGACAATATTGGAGAAGTCCAGTTGCAGCACAGCCAGCCGCTCGGCAATCCCTGCTTGGAGACTCTTGTGGAATCTCATCGGAACTCCGGCCATCTCCCGGAAGCTCACCTCGGGATGCACCTCCACCAGCCAGGGAAGGACCGAGCGGTTCAGATTGCAAGACTCAACCGCGCACCTGACATCCCTGATCTTCGGCAGGAGTGCAAAACTCTGCCTGGTAAGGCCCTTTCCGGTCCGGTCGCGCGCCAACCGGGAAGCTTCTTCCCAGTTCCGGGCTTCTGTGACGCAATAGGGAGGGGCCGGAAACACCGAGGAAGTGTGACCCGGGTTTCCTTTCAGCCGGGCCCGGGCCTCTCGGTCGCAGGTCCGGCCATCTTCCCCGGGAAGTCCGATGGGAATATCGACCGCCACCGCACCGAGTCCCCACTGTTGAGCATGGGCCCACAGTTCCCCAAAGGATGACCACACGTGGATCCCTTCCACCGGGTCTCCGGGGCTCGCCCCGGTGACCGCCATCACCCAACCGCCTGCGACACCGTCCACCCCACCGACTCGCAAGGCAGCACAATCCCCACCGCCGGGAGCCGGCGGCTCCGGGCAATCAACTCCTGCCATTCCGGTTCCTTTCCCCGAGCAACCCGGACAATCCGGCTCCGCAGGCCCGAAGGTTATCCGGAAGAGAGCGAAGCCGTGGTGGCTCCCGACAGACTCAAAAGGTCTTGGGGTCCGATCTCTATTTGCAGTCCACGTTTGCCGGCGCTGACCCAGACGGTGGGGAAGTTGACAATCGAGTGGTCGGCCACCATGGACACGGGGCGCCGGTGCCCGAACGGACTTATCCCGCCGGGAACGTATCCGGTGATGCGTTCTGCTTCCCGGGGCGATGCCATCCGTACCCGCCGGGCGCCCACTGCCTTGGCCATCCGCTTGAGGTGCAGCCGGACATCGGCCGGCGCCAAACCCACCATGGGTCTTTGGTCGGCGAACACCACCAGAGTCTTGAAGAGTCGAGCCGGGGGAATCCCCAACTGCTCGGCCACCGCGCTCGCATAATCCTCCACTTCCCCGTAGTTCACCTGGTAGGTATGCAATTTGAAAGCAACACCGGACTTGTGAAGGAACACGGTGGCCCGGGTGCCGCCTTTACGCGGCGAACTCATCCCTGCTCAGGGTAGGGGATGAATTCGGCCCGCGCCACCGCAGGTATCCTGACATTTCCCCACAGCCACAACCGGGCCACCCGCTCGGTCTTGACCGACACAGTTCGGCTAACCGAACGCTGGTCGACCCGACAGCGACACCACACCAGACGGGCGCCGTTGGCCTCCGCCATGCGCCGCGCCGCCTCCCGGGGAGAGGTCTCTCCCGTGAAGGTGGCCGGCGCCGCCGCCAGTGCCGAGGCGTCGGCGGCGGTCTGCGCCCGTATGCGAGCCGAGAGCATGGCGGTCACATCCAACAGCGCCGCGGCCAGGATGAAAATCACCCCCACCACCACCGGAACCAACACCGTGATCGTTCCTCGCTGACCTTGATCGCCCACCGGCCCTCATGCCTCCCTTTGCATCACCGCCCGGCTCCTCAGATTGATGACGAGCCGATCCAGGAAGGGTGTGACCAGCCGATACCGCATCTGCGCCTCCACCCGCACCGTGGCACCGGCCACCGTGGCGCCGGTCACAGCAATCCGCACCCGGTCGGCCAGGCCGGGAGAGAGGGCGTTCCTGACCGCGGCCGCCGCCCGCCCCGGATCGGGATGGGTGGCTGCCACCCGGACGCCTTCCCGGGTGGCAGCCTCCATTTCCAAGCGGGTGACGGCAATCAGAAACAGTTCCACCACCGCCACCAGGATCAACAGGATCACCGGCAGCACCAAAACCGCCTCTACCGCCAAGGAACCTCTCTCATCACCCATCTTGGCCCTGTCGGTTCTAGAAACCGAAGCCGATCTTGCCCTTGACAAAGTCAAGCGCCTTTCTGAAGATGGACTCGAGGAGATTGTCCCCCGACCCCTTTCTTATCCACTGCACCAACACGGTGGCCACCGCCACCACCGCCAGAACCACCAGGATGTATTCCACGGTGCCCTGGCCTCGCTGGTCGCGGTCGAACCAAATCATCATCCTGGTCCATAAAGCTGTCATTTTTCTGACCTCCTTGGTCATTGTTCCCGGCGTCCGGCCGGGGCGGGGGAAGGGGGAATCTCATGCGCCTACCAGCCCGGATAGGATCTCCGACACCCTGGAGACCACCGGAGGTCCCACCAGGACCAGCAGGAAGCCGGGGATGATCAGCAGAGTGAGGGGGACCGCCAGGGTCACCGGGAGGGATCGAATACGAGCCAGAGCCTCGGTGCGATGTCGATGGTGGAGATTGTCCACGTGGGCGATCACGGCCCGCACCAGGGAACTGCCGGAAGCATGGGCGCCGGCCATTCTTCCGAAAAGTTCGCCCAGATGACCCCCGCTGGCCGCCAGGGCCTGCGCCAGGCCGGCCTGACGACTGCGGCGCAGCACTTGTGACACTTCGGCGCCAAGTTGAGGATGAGCCTCCCGGGAGGTCAGGATCAGAGATCCGGCCAGGGACAGACCTCCGGTGAGTGGAATCACCAAGAGCCGGCCGAACCGGATGATGTCCTCCACTCCGGCCGGGCGGGGACGGCGCCGAACACGTCCCAACACCCACCAAGCCATCAGCAGCAACGCCACCAGCCACCACCATTGAAAGGGGATAACCGCCACTGCCAGCAGAGCCCAGTGTCCGTGAGCAGCAATGGTGGCGTCCAATCGCCCGGCGCCCACTCTCATGGCGCCGCCCTTTTGATCAAGACCAGCATCACGGATATCCCCAAACCGAGCAGGGTCACCCCGGCGATGGTCAGAAAAGCGGAGATGGCGCCCGCCCGAAGGGTTTGTGCCAGGCCTCCGCTGATCGCCCGGTAGACAATCACCAGCACCGGAATCCCCACTACCACCACCGCGGAAGTCCTGGCCTGGGCGGTGGCCGCTCTCCGCTCCTGACGCAACTCGTCCTCTTCCACGGCCAACTGGGCGGTGAAGTCGAAGATCTCCGCCACCTTTCCTCCGGTGCGATCCGCCACCGAAAGGGCCGCCGCCGCCAGGGACCCGTGAACCGGCATGGCCTGGGTCACCGCCCCGGAGATCCGATCCAAAGAGGCGCCCGAGGCCACCAGCCGCCGCACCCCGTGAAAATCGAGACGGGAGGACCGCTGACCCGCCGCGGCTATGGCCGCTCGGACCCCTTGACCGGCCCGCAACTCTCCCGCCATGCCCAAGAGAACCTGGGCCTCCTCCGAGCATCCGGCCCGGCCCCGCCGCACCCGGCGGGCATCGACCAGCACCAGGCCCATCAGGAACACGGCCACCAGCCACGGTTGCACCACTGCGGCCCCCAAGAGCGCCGCTCGGCGCCAGTCCATTCCGGCGATCAACCCCCATCCCACCACCAAGGCGGCCCAGACGTTCATGATCTTTCGGTGTGGTGTTCGATAGTGGCCACTCGTCGAAACCCACCGATCCTCTCCACTTGAATGACCACATCGATGGCAGAGCGGATCTGGGCGCGGATCGCTTCGGCCGGCAGGTTTTCGGCGCCCATCAGCGCCAGGGTCTCCAACCGCCACAGCGCCTCGGCCGGACTGTTGGCGTGCAGAGTGGACATCGACCCCGAGTGGCCGGTGTTGAGGGCCGACACCAGGTCGAGGGCTTCGGGGCCCCGCACCTCCCCCACCACGATCCGATCGGGTCGCAAACGCAGGGCAGAGCGAATCAAGTGTCGAAGAGTGATGGCGCCCACCCCCTCGGAGTTGGCCGGACGGCCTTCCAGACGGACCACGTGCCCGGACAGTTGAAGTTCCGAGGCGTCCTCCACCACCACCACCCGCTCGGTCTCGTCGATCAAACCGGACAGGACATTGAGCAGGGTGGTCTTGCCCGCCCCCGTTCCGCCCGACACCAGCAGGTTCCGACGTTCCGACACAACCGAACCGAGTTCTTCGGCCTGATCCGGGGTAACCGATCCCAGATCCACCAGAGACTGCAGGCTCTCGGCCTGGGGAACGAAACGACGCACCGCCACGATCGGGTGGTCAACCGCGGCGGGCGGGATAACGGCGTGAAGACGGCTGCCATCCGCCAACCGGGCGTCCACCATGGGCGAAGCCCGGTCGATCCGAAGACCCAGGGGGGCGATCACCCTTTCCACCGCGGCGATCACCGCCTGGCTGGTTTCGAACACCACCTGGGTCTTCTGCAGCTTTCCGGCCCGCTCCACCCAGACATCGGATGGGGAGTTGACCAGCACGTCGGTGACCTCGGGATCTCGCAGCAGATCCTCAAGCGGCCCCATCCCGATCAGGGAGTCGACCACCTTTTCCACCACTCCGGGCGGCGCCAGGGGCGCCTCGGTTGCCAGAATCTTGCGCACGTGGCATTCCAGCGCTTCCCGCCCGGTGGGGAAATCCTGCAGCAAAACCGTGTCAACCAGGCGATCGATCAGGGCCATGGGACGCTCCACGCTCTGCTCCAGGCCTTCACCCACCGCCGGGGAGGGAAACCCCGACCGCCCAACATGCGATAGATATGGGACCGATCCAGGGGAGGCAACATGATTCCCGCCACCCTGGGAGGTGGTACGGCCGACATGGCCTGGTAGACCGCCGGGCCGGTCACGGGAGGGTGAAGAAAACCGGGAAGGAGCGGCGCCACCGGAACCACCGGCGTACCCTCCAGAAAGGGAGGCAGATCCAACGAGGCCCCCAGACGGAACACCACAGCCGGCCAACCGGCGACCAGGGCCTTCAGTATCTCATCGGTGTCCCGCGGACTCGCCAGGCCGTTGGGCAGCACCGCCACTCCGGCGCGGCGAGGACGCAGATCATCCAGCCTGGGCTGGGAGCGGGCCAGATCGGCCAGGGAACCCGAACCCGGATAGGGGGGCGCCTGCTGATCGAGGTCCACCACCAGGGCGGTGCCCCGGGCGGCCGCCAAACCCAGGGGCGCCAGGGCGTGGAGCACCGGATCAGCCCCGCATCTCACCCCCAACACCCGATGACGCCACCCGGCGTCCGAAGAGTTGCGATTGGATAACACTGTTATCCACTGTTATGCGTCGTTCAGGAGAGGTCAACCGTCCGACGCCCGTTTTTTTCGCGGGCCGGGAGATTGGCAGGTCAGGCCGAAGGAGAAATGCCCATCACCGTGCCGCCCGTCGCCAACAGCGCCTGCACCAGATCCAGTCGGTTGGCAGCCCCCGCCTCCCCGAGGAGTCGCTCCAGGACATGGCGATCGATCAGAACCGGGCAGGCCACCGTGGCCAACAACGAGCGATCCCGACTCCCCACCACCCATCCTTCCCGCACCACCTTGACGGCCTCGGAAAGCGGTCGGATCGCCACCACCGCCTCACCGCCCTTCTGCAGAAGCGGCGCCATCGTATCGAATAGTTCCCTCTCCCGGGGCGACGGCTCGGCATCGGCCGAGAACCCCACCCGGACAACGGTGGGGGGCATGATCTCCAGGGCGCCCCGAACTGCGGGTGCCTCGATGCGGATGACTCCGTCCCGAAACGACACCCACGGCGGGCGGACCACCCGCAAGGGTCCAGAGTTCGGATTTCCGGGTGATCGAGGGTGAGTGGGGTGCAAGGTGGCCTCCCTCCGAGGTTATCCGCCTACGCTATCGCCGCACAGATGAAAAACCACCTGGGTCGAGCAGCAGGGATCCTGCTGGCCGGAGGGCGAGGAAAGCGCGCCCGGTTCCCGGTCAACAAGGCGTACCTCCAAGTCGGCGGGTCGCCGATGATCGCCCACTCTCTCAGGACCCTGGATCGTTCTCCCTGGGTGGTGAAGTTGGTGCTGGTAATCCGCCCCGAGGATCGAGCAGCAGCCGAGCGGGTGGTGGGTGACGCCGGGATCACCACCCCGTGTCAGTTGGTGCGAGGAGGCAGTTCTCGTCACCAAAGTGAGTACCGGGGACTTTCGGCCCTGTCCGATGACATCGGAGAGGGGGCGATCGACCTGGTGGCCATTCATGACGGCGCCCGGCCCGCCCTGGCTTCGGACCTCTTGGAGAGATTGTTCCAAAGCGCCCATCGGCATGGGGGATCGACCCCCACCCTGGCGGTGCACACCCCCACCTATCAGATTTCCGAGCGGGGGGATCTGCAACCCGTGGAAGCGGGTCGGCTCCATCGGGCCCAGACTCCGCAGGTCTTCAGGGCGCCACCGCTGTGGTCGGCTTACCGGGCGGCCCGGCAGGCGGGATTTGAGGGAGTGGACACCGCCGAGACGGTGGAACGGTTCTCCGATCTGCGGATCAGGGCCATCCCCGGCGACCCGGGCAACCTCAAACTCACTTTTCCGGAGGACTTCGAAACGGTGAGCATTCCGGAAGACCGGCTATCTGTGGGGTGAGGGGAAGATCGGACGCCCGCCGGCGCCAGGATCAGTGACCACCTCGTTTGACTCCGCCGTATTTCATCCGGGTGTCGCTCATCGCAGCCGCCCGGATGGTGTCATCACGGATGCCGGCATCCACCACCTCGCCGACGAACAGGGTATGGGTGCCCATGTCGATGGCGCTTCTGACCTCACAGTCCATGTAGGCGATGGCGTCCTCGAAGATGGGAGCGCCGGTTTTCCCGGGGCGCACCGCCCGATCGTTGAGATTCATCCCGGTCCGCTTGGCGGGTTTGGAGAACTTTACGAAAACTCGCTTGTCGGCGGGATCCCACAGGTTGACCGTGAAACTCCCGCCCTCGGAGATCAAACGATGGGTGACCGCACTGTTGTCCACCCCGATCCCGATCAGAACCGGCTCCATGGAAAGCTGGGTGATCCAGGAAGTGGTCATCCCGTTCCAGGTTTCTCCCGATGCGGACCCAACCAGCGCCAGGGCATTGGGAATCTTCCAGGTGACTTTGTTCAGCAGTTGATTGGAAAGCATCCCCTGTATTCTGGCAGACATGCGCATCTTGGTCTGTACCTCCGGGGTGCTGCCCGCACCGCCGGTCATAGATTTTTGCGCGTCACTGCTGGGCAAGACGGGAAAAGTAGTGATTCTCACCGTGGTGCAGGTGCCCAAATCCCTGCTCGCCAAGTTCCGGCGCAAACCACGTTCGTTCTTTTCCGAGGACCTCCAGGATTGCCCCCGCCAGGCTTCGGACGCGGAGAAGGACTACATCCGAGAACGAGGCGAGCGGGCGGTGGACACCCTCGCCAAGGGGTTCCGATCGGCGGGGATCGACCCGGAGCTTTCCTACGTTCCCGGCCATGACCTGGCCGGGGCCATCGTGGCCCAGGCCGAGGAGATGGAGGCCGATCTGATCGTTATGGGGGCCACCCGTCAGTTGTTCGAACCCAAGGTGTGGTCGTCGGTGACCGCCCGGGTCAGCCAGGAGTGCGAACGGCCGCTCCTGCTGATGCCCACCCAGCCTCGGGAGTCGCCCTGAAGAGACCGCCGCCCCGGTGTTCGAGACTCGAACCTGACACTTGGCGCCGGGGCGCAGCCGCTGGGGACTATCCCCCGACCGTATCTCTGGCGCGATTGATGGCGGACTGTAGACGGGCGGCGGCCCGCGCCATGTCCGGCGCGCCGGTTATGCCCCGGGAACTATTGATGATCAATCCCCGGCCCTCGGCGGTGAGCCCCGCCCGTAGCACCTCCTCCAGATCAGCCCCCTGTGCGCCCACCCCCGGCGCCAGGAAGGTCATGCCTCCCACCAGTTTCCGGGCCGTGCGCAAATCGTCGGGACGGGTGGCGCCCATCACCAGCAGACAGTTCCCCCGTTCGTTCCACTCCTCGGCCACCATCCGGGCCACCCGCTGCCAAAGCGGCCTTCCCCCCACCTCCAGCGCCTGGAGATCGTCGGCGCCCGGGTTGGAGGTGCGGCAGAGAATCACACAGCCCCGGTCGCCTCGGTCGAGGAAGGGGCGGAGAGCGTCCCTGCCCAGCCACGGATTCAGAGTCACCGCGTCGAACCCCAGGTGGTCAAAGAGAAAACGCGCATAAGCCTCGCTGGTGACGCCGATATCGGCCCGCTTGGCGTCGCCGATCACCGGGATGTCGGGATGTCGGGAAGCCAGGTGGCCCATGATCCTCTCCAGGGACGCGATCCCCGCCGCTCCCCGAGCCTCGTAAAAGGCCAGGTTGGGTTTGAAAGCGCACACATGACGATGGGTCCGGGATATCACCCGGCGCCCCCACTCGAACAGGGCATCGCCTTCCTTTCCCGACTCCACTCCCATACCGGGGTCCAATCCCACGCAAACCAGGCTGCGGGCCGCTTCCATCCGAACGGCAAGCCGCTGCTCGAACCCGCTCATCCACCCTCCGGCCGGGGCCGACGGGAACCCCAAGCGTGGGCGCCGGTCATTGCTTGTTCGCCTCCGACAGGATCAACGTCGAAGCCGTGGGGCCTCGGAACACCAGGGCGCTCCAGTACTGGACCGCCGCCGCTCCCCGATCGCGGAAGGCTCGATAATGGTCGCCGTTCAGCACTCCCCCGCAGCCGACGATCTCCCAGTCCCCGCCCGACGCCTTCCGGGCCGTCGACAACTCCTCCACCACCGAAAGCGCCCGGGAGTGAAGAGAAGCGCCTCCCACTCCCACCCTGATCCGCCGGTCCGTAACTCGTCCGGGCGCGGTGTTGGTGGCGACAATCGCCTCCGCTCCCCCTTCCACCGCGGCCTCCGCCATCGCCCCATACCGACCCGAGCCGAGCTCCGGACCCACCTTGACCCACAGAGCCGTGGTTTCGGGAAGTTGTGAGCGGACCGCCCGGCACAGGCGGGCCACCTCCTCGGGAAGTTCGGTATGGGCATACCCCTCCGGCACGTTGGGGCAGCTGATGTTCACGGTCATCCAGGAGGGTCTGAGACCCGCCCCGACAAATCTCCCCACCGCTTCCACCACTTCCACATCTCGGCGCACCGGATCGGTTTGATCGGGATCCGAAGCGATGCTGATCCCGTAAACATCGGGAAGATCCTCCGCTCTCTCTCCCAGGAAAGCCGCCGCGGCCGCGGCTCCCGGGTTGCGAAGCCCCACTCGATTGAGGAGGGTCCGGCCCCCGGCGTCCCGCCACAGCACCTGCCCGAAATTGCCCAACCGGGGCCGGGGAGTGAAAGAACCCATTTCCACCGGCCCCAAGAGAGCCGGCGCCGACCGCCAGCCCGCCATGATATTGCGTCCCTGCGCCACTGCCGCAAGCGCCTTCTCCCGGGTGGCGAATCCCTCTCCCTTCACCAACCCGGCCGCCATGATCAATGGCGAATCGAGTTCCACCCGCCCGACCCGGGTGCTCGACGCGGCGCGGGATCGATAGCGACCCAGCATCCGACAAAGCGCCGGCCGTCCGTCGAGCCTCCCCAACTGCTCCACCACCAGCCGATGGGCGTCGTCGGCGGACCTGGTGAACAAGACCTGCCGAATAGCCTGGTAGACGGCCTCTCCGGCCCGCAATTCAAGGGCGGTCGGCATACAGATTCGTCCCGGATCCGGGCGGGGCCAGCACTTCGCCGTCCTCGAAGGCCACCCTGCCGCCGATCACAACTTTCCTGATCACACTCCGCACTTCCATTCCCGAAAACGGCGTCCAGCCGCACAAAGTGTAGAGATCATCGGATCCGATGGTCCGACGGACTCCGGTGTCGACCAGGGCGTAGGTCCCGGGCGGGTGGGGATCCAACCCGAAAATGCGCCACGGCTCCGACGTGACCAACTCCGTCGCCCGCTCGGCGGAGAGCCGCCCTTCCCGGACGGCGGTGAACAGCAAGGGGATGGTGGTCTCCAGTCCCGGCACCCCAAAAGGCGTCGGGGAGTCGCGTTTCTCCTCCCTGGTGTGGGGAGCGTGATCGGATTCAACCACATCAATCACGCCGTCCCTCAGCGCTTTCCACAGGGCATCGCGGTCGGCCGAAGTGCCGAGCACCGGTTTCATCACTCCCCGGGGACCCAACACCGAAACATCTTGTTCGGTCAAAAAGAGGTGATGGGGAGTAACCCCGGCGGTTACCGCGGTTCCCCGACGCTTGTGCCAGGCAACTTCCTCGACTGCCCGGGCGGTGTCGATGTGGCAGAGATGTCCCCGCTTGCCGTGTCGCCGAAGAGACCGGAGGAACTTTCCCACCATGTCGCCCTCGGCGTGAGCGGCCAGCACCCCCGGACCCGGCCACATCGCCACCTGTTGGTCCATCTGCCGGGCGGTGATGGTCAGCCCTCCGGTGGTGTGCCCGCAATACAGTTTCATTCCGCACACTTCCCCGGCCAATCGGGCCAGTTCCGGCGGGGACAGCTGCTTGGTGGGATGGGCGCCCAGCCACACCCCGTAGTCACACCGGGCGCTTCGGGCCATCTCGGAGAGCTTTCTGTCCAGACCTGGGCGGTCGGTGGTGGACGGAGGGGTGTTGGGCATATCCAATACGGCGGTGTATCCCCCCGCCAGGGCGGCGGCGGTCTCCGTGGCGAAGTCCCCCTTGTGGGCCCACTCCATTCCCCGCAGGTGAACATGGGGATCAAGGGTCCCGACCAAACGGATCAGGCTCACTAAATCTCCCCCGATTCCATTGGTTCCGCCCGGGCGGGTCCGACCAGTTTGAAGGCCTCCGCCACCACCTGCTCGGGGCCGAGGGTGGTGGTGTCGATCAACACCGCGTCCGGCAGGAGGCGAAGAGGCGAGGCCGCCCGGGACGCGTCCTGCCGATCGCGACCGGCCAACCTGCGCCCCACTTCCGCCGGCCTCCCACCCCTTGTCTCCCTGGCGCGCCGGTCCGTCCGCTCATCGGCGGAAGCTGTCAAAAAGATCTTCACCTCCGCCCGGGGAAACACCACCGAACCGATGTCGCGGCCCTCCACCACCGCTTCACCTCCCCGTTCCATCACCCAGGTTCGCTGACGTTCCACCAGTATCTCGCGCACCCCGGGCAGGGTGGCCACCCGGCTGGCCGCCGCCGCCGCCTGCGGGGTCCTGATGTCCCTCTCCACATCCTCGCCGTTGAGGCTGGTGCGGCCATTGTCCTGGGTTATGACGGCTTGGCGGACCACCTCGGCAACGGCCGCTTCGTCGTCACAGTCCACCCCCACTCGCAGCGCCGCCAGGGCGGCCGCTCTGTAGAACGCCCCGGTATCCAGGTAGGCCACTCCCAAGCGCTCGGCCAAAGATCGGGCCAGGGTGCTCTTGCCGCTGGCGGCGGGGCCGTCGATGGCGATCACTCCCCGCAACGGCGCCTCCCGGCCACCCTCACAAGGTGCTCAACATGGCAAAAAACCCCGGCCAGGTCTTGGTTACACAACCGGGGTCCGAAATCTCCACCCCCGGCGTCCGCAGACCGACCAGGGCAAAGGACATGGCCATGCGATGATCGTCGTAGGTGTGGAATCGGGAGGGGCGTACCCGGCCGGGTCGGATGATCAGGTCGTCGCCTTCCACCACAGCCTGCGCTCCGGCGCGGGAAAGTTCTGTGCGAAGCGCCGCCAAGCGATCGGTCTCTTTGAGACGCAGGGTGCCCAGGCCCCGCAGGCGACTGGGGTTTCGGGCAAACAGACATGCCACTGCCACGCCCAGGGCGCCGTCGGGCATCCCGCTCATATCCCGATCCACGCCGCGCAGGGCGCCGTCGGAGGGCCCCTCCACCAGCAGGCGGGCTCCCAGCCACCGCACCCGGCATCCCATTTCTTCCAGGGCCTCCCCCACCGCCAGGTCTGCCTGGCTGGATCCGGGCGCCAGACCCTCGACACCCACCATGCCGCCGGTGATGGCCGCCGCCACCATCGGATAGACCGCGGCGGAGGCGTCGGCCTCGATCTCCAGGTGAGCGGCCCGGTACCCGTCCGCCCGGATCCGATATGAAGAACCCGCCTGGCTTCGGACCGATCCGCCGAAGGCTTCCATCACTTCCAGGGTGGTTTTCACGTAAGGCTTTGACACCATCTCGCCCCGAGCGCGGATCACCATCTCCCGTTCGGCCAGAGGCGCCACCATCAACAGGGCGGAGAGGAACTGGGACGACCGGGAGACATCCATGTCGATCTCCCCACCGGCCAATCCGGCGCCCCCCACCGTCAGGGGAAAGAAACCACCCGAGGTCCGAACCTCCACCCCGGCCTGTCTCAACGCCGAAGTCAGGTCGCCGATGGGACGCTCGCGCATTCGCTCGGTTCCATCGATCCTCACCGGGCCGGGAGCGAGGGCCGCCACCGCGGTAAGGAAACGGGCGGTGGTGCCCGAGGCGCCCACATCCACCACGTCATCGGGAATCTCCAGCGCCCCCGCCGTACCCAGCACCAGCCATGGATCGTCCACGTCGTCGATCAGAACGCCCAGACGTCGCAGCCCGGACCGCATCACCTGGGTGTCGCGCGCCTCAAGGGGCTCAGCCAGGCGGCTGGCGCCGCCCCCGGCCAGTGAAGCGACCACCAAGGCCCGATTGGTGATGCTCTTGGAACCTGGTGGACGCACAATGCCCTCCGCCGGGCGCCGACTGTGCGGGATCTCCAGAACCGGGGGAAACTCCGTTTCCATCATCTGGGAGACTATTGGGGCCCGCCCGCCCGGTACAGCGCGGACACCTCTCGGTTGGAAAGCCTGCGCCACTGTCCGGGACGAAGCCTGCGATCCCGAAGCGGCCCGATGGCGGTTCGCATCAGCCTGAGGACCGGATGTCCCACCGCTTCCATCATGCGACGTATCTCCCGGTTCCGACCTTCGTTCATAACCACTTCCAGGTGGGCCTGCCCGGCGGTCCGGGCCACCAACCGGGCCTGCTGAGCCCGGGCCGGGCCGTCCTCCAACACCACACCCTTCACCAGTCGGCGCACCGTGGCCGGACGGGGAACCCCCTCCACCAGCACCCGATAGGTCTTGGAGATGCCGTAGCGAGGATGGGTGACCAGGTTGGTCAAATCACCGTCGTTGCTCAGCAGAATCAATCCTTCACTGCGCCGGTCGAGCCTGCCCACCGGCCACACGCGGGGATAGTCGGGCACCAGATCGATCACCTTCTCCGCGGCGTGCGGATCCGAGGTGGTGCAGATCACCCCTGGGGGCTTGTTGACCAGATAGGTGAGCAGATGGGGGGCCAGAGGAAGGCGGACGCCGTCCACCTCCACCGCCGATGTGGCGGGATCCGCCCGATCACCCAACCGCGCCCGGCGACCGTCCACGGTCACCCTTCCCCGGGCGATCAACTCCTCCGCCGCCCTCCGGGACATCAGACCTGCGGCAGAGATGGCCTTCTGCAGACGAATCGGACCATCAGACACCGGAAACGGAACCTGCCAGTTCGTCCACGGCCTCCGACGCGGGAACCAGGTCCGACAGGGAAGGCAGATCCGCGAGGCTGTCGAGGCCCAGCATCTCCAGCAGGACTTCGGTGGTTCCGTACAGGACAGGCTGCCCGGCTACCCGCAGACGCCCCACCGCCTCGATCAGACCGATCCTCTCCAGCGTTCGCAGGGGCGACGAGGAGTCCACTCCCCGGATCTCGTTGATCTGGTTCTTGGAGACCGGCTGACGGTAGGCGATCACCGCCAGCACCTCCTGGGCCGGAAGGGACAATCGCTTGACGGGCCGGCGGGCCGCGAAGTTCTCCACGTAACCCCACAGGTCTGGATGGGTGTAAAGACGCCATCCGCCCGCCACCTTTTCCAGCCGCAGGCCCCGGCTGGGCGACTCCAATCGATCGGCCAGGTCCTGCAAAAGCGTGTGCACCTCCTCGGGACTGATCCCCAGGGTTTCCGAAAGGCGCTCTGCCGAAACCGGGCCTTCGGCCACAAACAGAACGGCCTCCAGGGCCGCTTCGGGGGTCATACCGGCGCACCCCCGGCCGGCGCCCACAACGCGGGTGAACGATCGCGCCGAATCGCAATGTCCCCGGCGGGGGCGGCTTGGGAGATGGTCACCGCTCCCCGGCGCGCCAGTTCCATCAGACCCATGAACCAGGCCGCCTCCTCCGCCCGGTCACGGCAGTGCCGGGACATCTGCTCAAAGGACGACTCGGCGATGCGGCTCACCAGGCGCCAAAGTTCCGCCATCGCCTCCTCCACCGTGGGGAGATCGAGCGCCAGATGATCGAGGTCGGGCGTCGCCCGGGCCCGCGCCAGTATTTCCTCGGCCCGCTCGGCCAGCGCCTGGGGGTCGAGACGGAAGGCCGGCCGGGGCGTGGTCTGTATCTTCGACCAGTCGGGACCCACTTGTCGGGAAAGCAGGTTTGAACGACGCTCCAGCAGGTCCGCCAACTCGGCCACTGCCCCTTCGAAGGTGAGATGGGCCAACCGATGCCACAGGTCACGGTCGGGATTGTCCGTCGGCTCATCCTCCACCGACGGCTCCTGCGACCCGAGCATTCGCCGCGCCTTGAGGCGGCACAAAAGCGCCAGAACCAGGATGAATTCGCTCAGGTGCTCCAATTCCACCGGGGCGCCCTCGGCCAGATCGGAGAGGAAGTTTTCCACCAGACGGGAAAGGCTCAGGGCGGAAGAGTCGATCCGGTCGGCCACCACCAAATCGTAGAACAGGTCGATCGGTCCCTCGTAAGCCTCGGTGAAGATCTGATAACTCACCAGGCTCCGATGCTATCGGGACGCGCCCGGTTAGTCGGGTTTATCTGATTCGCACAGCACCTGCCACACCTCGGGATCGATGCTGGGAGGACGGGTTCCGTGATGGGTGCGGGCAAACTCCACCACCAGGGGCTCGGCGTCCCAGCCGGACAACTCCCGGGCGCCGATCAGCCCGTGATCCCGATAGGCGCGGGCCCGAGCCCACAAGGGGGCTCGTATCCGGATGGCAACGGACACCAGCACCCGGGCGGCCAGGCCGAGCCGGGCATGCCTCTTTCCGATATCGTGCAAAAGGGCCGCCCGCACCGCATCCGGGCAGGTACCGAGTGCAGTTTCCACCTTGCGAGCAGCCGAATAGCCGTGCCGCTGATCGCTCGCCGACTGTTGGCGAAACGCGGCCCACTCCGGGCCGATCAGACGGCGTTTCACCCATCGGCTTTCGGACCGGTCCAGGGGAATCGCCCTGACTCCCTCCCACCACCGCCCGGCCAGATGCGACCAGGTCCCGGGCAAGGTCAGCCCCGGGAGGACTTACAGGTGACGCAGTAAACCGACTCGGGCAGGTATTGCAACCGGGCGGCGCCGATTTCCTTGCCGCATCGCACACAGGCGCCGTACCGGCCGGAATCGACTCTCGACAACGCCCGATCCACCGAATCCAACCTGTTTTTGAGGGCCGAGATCAAACCCAGTCGCTCGGTGCGCTCGGCGGTGATCGCCGGAGCATCCGAGAATCCGTCGTCCTGGTTCAGGCCGGTTCTGAGTTCTCCGGTCTCGTTGGCCCCCAACTCGCTGAGTTGGTGAACCAGTCCTTCCCGGTCGGAGGTCAGAGTGGCCTTGGCTTGGATGAGGTCGATCTCGTTCATTGGCTTCTTGGGTGGGATAGTAGATACACCTCTTGCAAATACCCTGGGGAAACGCGGGTATAAACCTCGGTGGTCGAAAGGCTAGCGTGGCCCAGTAATTCCTGCACGACCCGCAGATCGGCGCCTCCCTCCACCATGTGGGTGGCCGCCGAGTGTCGGAGCACGTGAGGGGAGACCCGCTCGGGGGCGACGCCTGCCCGTCGGGCCGCCTTCTTGACGATCCCCCAGGCGCCGGTGCGAGTGAGACGGGACCCTCGCAGATTCAGAAACACCGCGTCGGTCCTTCCCCCGGCCAGTTCCAACCGATCGACCAGCCAGTTTCCCACAGCCTGCCGGGCGGCCGCACCCAGCAGCACCACTCGCTGACGGGACCCTTTGCCGGTTACCACCGCAGTTCCCTCCTCCACGTCCAATCGACCCAGATCCAGGGCCACCGCTTCGGTAACCCGACATCCGGTGCTGTACAGGAACTCCAGCAGAGCCGAGTCCCGGCGGCCCCCCACGGACTCTGGGGTCGGTGTCTCCAGCAGAGTGAGCACCTCATGGGTGGTCAGGGCCTTGGGGAGGCGCCGCTCCGGTTTGGGCGCCTCCACTTCGACCGTCGGATCATCCACCCCCTCCTCCTCCAGCCAGAACCGGTGAAAGCCCTTCACCGCCGCCAGCTTGCGAGCCACCGACCCGGCGGAAAGACCCCTCTGGAACAGCCACTCCAGATACCTTTCCACCTGGTCCGGCCCCGGCCCGTGTTCCTCCACGAACCCCAGATACTGGCCGAGATCTCGCCGGTAGGCGGCGATGGTGTTGTCCGCCAGACCCCGCTCATATGCCAGCAGGGCCAGGTGACTTTCCACCGCGGTCGGGGATGGTGTTTCCATGCGTCTCCCAATTATTGGGATCCGGGCGGCTTCGGCCCCGGATTTACCCCGATCCCCTCCATCGCCGGGCGGCCGGAGGCCGGGAGCCTGGCTGTCCCGGGCGGTTGCTCAAACCTTTCTGTCTGCCATGGCGGCCCAGCGGAGCAGCGCCACCACCGTCGTGGCGTCACAGATCACCCCCGCCTCGATCATTCCCAGCGCTTCATCCATTCCCATCCGGACAATCCGGGCGGCCCGTTCCTCGGCGCCATCGGGTTCTCTTCGCCCCTGCGAAAGTCCCTCCGCCGAAAACAACCCGATCCGCTCATCGGTAAAGCCCGGAGAGGAATATATCTCCCCGAGGGCGGTGATCCGCTCCGCCCGAATACCGGTTTCCTCCCACAGTTCCCTCCGGGCGACCTCTTTGAGGGATGTTTCACCGGGCTCCACCTTGCCGGCCGGGATTTCCCAAACCATCTGCCCCAACGCCGCCCGATACTGGCGGATCAGCGTGATCTCCTCACCCCACACGGGCAGAATTCCCACCGATCCCCGGTGACGGATGACATCGCGGATCAAAGCGGTTCCATCGTCGGCCAACACATGAAGCCGCTGATAATCAAGTATCCGCCCCCTTCCCACGGTCCGAACCCCGAGCGTTCGGAAGCTCACCGCCGGCCGACCGGGGATTCCTCCGAGGAGACTCTGCGGTCACGGTGGGCTGCCGCCTTCTCGATGAATCCGGCAAACAAGGGATGGGGCTGGTCGGGACGAGAGAGAAACTCGGGATGCGCCTGGGTTCCGACAAAGAACGGGTGGGTGGGAAGTTCGATGAACTCCACCAGCACCCCGTTGGGGGACAGCCCGGACATCACCATGCCCCCTTCCGCCAAGGCCTTCCGATAGCGGGGATTCACCTCCCACCGATGACGATGGCGTTCGTACACCAGGTCCGACCCATAGAGGCGGCGCACCGTCGTCCCGCTCATCAAGGTGGCCGGATACAGGCCCAAACGCATGGTGCCCCCCTTGTCCTCCACTCCCTCCTGGCTGGGCATCAGGTCGATGACCGGATCCGGAGTGTCGGGATCGAACTCGGTGCTGTTGGCGAACGGCAGTTTCAGCCGATCCCGGGCAAACTCGATCACCGCGCACTGCAGGCCCAGGCACAATCCCAGGAACGGCACCTCGTTGCGACGGGCATAGCCGATCGCCGAGATCTTGCCTTCGATGCCCCGGCTCCCAAAGCCTCCCGGAACCACGATCCCGTCCAGATCGGCCAGGACCCCGGGAACCAGCATCCCCGTGAGGCTTTCCGACAGAATCCACTCGATTTCCAGTTTGCGTCCGGCCCCGGCGGCCGCATGGCTAAGCGCTTCCACCACCGAGGCGTAGGCATCGGGAAGGTCGACGTATTTTCCCACCATGCCCACCCGGACCGGGTCGGTGGCCGAGTCCATCCTGTCCAGCATCCGGCGCCAGCGATCCAGGGACGGCGGCAGGGTGTGCAGCGAGAGGCGTTCGCAGATCACCTCGTCCAGCCCCTCCTCATTGAGCAGCAGCGGCATGCGGTAGATGTTTTCGGTGTCCGCCGCGCTGATCACCGCCTTGGGTTCCACGTCGCAGAACAGGCTGATCTTGTGCCGGATTGCCTCGTCTATCTCCTGCTCGGAACGCACCACGATCACATCCGGCGCAATGCCCTTGGAACGCAATTCGGCCACCGAATGCTGGGTGGGCTTGGTCTTCATCTCCTCCGACGTCTTGAGATAGGGCGCCAGGGTGACATGAATGTAGGCGACGTTCTGGTGGCCCTTCTCCTTGCCGAACTGGCGGATGGCCTCCAGGAAGGGAAGGCTCTCGATGTCTCCCACCGTGCCGCCCACCTCGGTGATCACCACGTCGGCGTTGCTTTCCTCCCCCAAACGCTCCACTCGGGACTTGATCTCGTTGGTGACGTGGGGAATAACCTGCACCGTGTCCCCCAGATAGGCGCCGCGGCGCTCCTTTTTGATCACCGCCAGATACACCGATCCCGAGGTCACATTGGAAAGCTGGCGCAGGTGCTCACCGGTGAAGCGCTCGTAGTGACCCAGATCGAGATCGGTCTCACCACCGTCGTCGGTGACGAACACCTCGCCGTGCTGGAAGGGATTCATGGTGCCCGGATCGACGTTGATGTACGGGTCGAGCTTTTGGATCACCACCTGCAGGCCTCGACTCTTGAGCAACCTCCCCAGGGAGGCGGCGGTTATGCCTTTGCCGAGGCTGGAAACCACCCCACCGGTGATAAACACATAGCGGGTCACGGTAGAGGCGGTGAGTGGGTGGCCACGATGGCCAAGATACCACACTCAGCCGATGTTTTTGCCCTTTCCTTTCCAAAGGTCCTTGCGCAGCACGTACTTTTGGACCTTTCCCGTGGAAGTCTTGGGTAACTGCGTCATGATGTCCACCGCATCGGGCGCCTTGAAGTGGGCAAGGCGGCTGCGGACATGAGCGATGATTTCCGCCGACTCGGCCGTGTGACCGTCTTTGAGTACCACGAACGCCTTGGGCCGTTCACCCCAATAGTCGTCAGGCATGGCCACCACGGCGCCTTCCAGCACCGCCGGATGACTGACCACCGCCTGCTCGACCTCGATGGTGGAGATGTTCTCCCCGCCGGAGATGATGATGTCCTTGGCCCGGTCGCGCAACTCGATGTAGCCATCGGGGTGCCAAACCGCCAGGTCGCCGGAGTGAAACCACCCGCCACTGAACGCCTCTTCGGTGGCGGCGGGATTGTCGAAGTAGCCGGACATCACGATGTTGCCCCTCATCACCACCTCCCCCATGGTCTCCCCGTCCCGGGGAACGTCGTTCATGGCGGCGTCGACCACCCGGATCGGGTCGGCGCCCACCATCGCCACCCCCTGGCGCGCCATGAGCCGGGCGCGATCGGCGGCCGGCAGATCAGCCCAGTCATGCTGGATTTCACACACCGTGTAGGGACCGTAGGTCTCGGTGAGTCCGTAGACATGAACCACCTTGGCCCCCAGTTTCTCCATCTGCCCGATAATGGTGGGGCTGGGTGGGGCGCCGGCGGTGGTGACCGTCAGGGGGGCTTCCAGGCGATGGGCGGCCGGGTGGTTGGCCATGCCCACCAGCACGGTGGGAGCCCCGTTGAGATGGGTGATCTCCTCGCTTTTGATCAGACCCCAGATTCGCTCGGGGCGCACCGCCCGCAGACAGACGTGCCGTCCTCCCACCGCGGTCACCCCCCAGGTGGTGCACCACCCGTTGCAATGAAACATGGGAAGGGTCCACAGGTACACCGAGTCGCGGCTGAATCCGGAGTGGACCACCTCGCACTGGGCATTGAGGTAGGCCCCCCGATGGGTGTACATGACTCCCTTGGGACGGCCGGTGGTGCCCGAGGTGTAGTTGATCGAGATGGTGCGGAACTCGTCGTCGGTCCGCCACGGGAGGGGGTCGGCAGTCCCCCGCCCCAGGAACTCCGAATAGGGAATGGACTCAACTTGCGGCGCAATCCCCACCTCGTCGATGGTGATCACTTCCCGAAGCTCCGGCGCCTCGCCCAGGTGGGGAGCCACGGTGGGCAATAACTCGGTGTCCACCACCAGCACCCTGGCGCCGCAGTGGCCCAGGATGTAGGCGATTTCGGGGCCCGACAGCCGAGTGTTGATCGCCACCAGCACCGCCCGGGCCAGCGGCACCCCGAAGTGGGCAATCAGCATCTGGGGGATGTTGGGACACAGGTAGGCCACCCGGTCTCCCGGACCGACTCCCGACGCCTGGAGCGCCCGGGCCAGCCGCGTGGCGTGAGCGGCCATCTCCCGATAGGTAATCCTCTGGGAATCGTGGACGATGGCGACCTTGTCTCCGAACACCTGGGCGGAACGCTCCAGGTAGAGAAGCGGGGTCAGAAGGGTCTCATCGACCCGCCGTTCGGTCAACTCCCGCTCCAGACCGGGGTTCTTTTCTCGACAAACGCCCCCATTCCCTCCTGGGCGTCATTCATTTGGGCGTTGGCCGCCATCACCTGCTTGGTGTACCGGTAGGCATCCTCCTCGGCCATTTCCACCTGCCGGTAGAAGGCCGCCTTGCCAAGCCCCACCACCGCCGGACTCGAGGCGGTTATGCGGTCCAACAGCGCCTCCAGGGTGTGGTCCAATTCGGCCGGGGTCACCACCCGGTTCACCAGCCCCCATTCCCGGGCGGTGAGAGCGTCGATGGGTTCCCCGGTCAAAAGCATCTCCAAGGCTCGCTTGCGGCCCACCGCCCGACTGAGCGGCACCATGGGGGTGGAGCAGAACAGGCCGATCTTCACCCCGGGGGTGGCGAAGGTCGCCGTGTCCACCGCGATGGCCAGATCGCAGGCGGCCACCAATTGGCATCCGGCCGCATATGCCGGCCCGTGCACCCGGGCCACCACCGGCTGGGGGATACGGTGGATGGCAAGCATCATCTCCGAGCAGACATCGAACAGTTCCTCCACGAAGCCGGGGGGCGGGTCGATCATCTCTTTCAGATCATGCCCGGCCGAGAAAACCGGGCCCTCCCCGGCGATCACCACCGCCTGGCAGGACGGATCAAGGGCGTTCAATGCCTCGATCACCTCCCGCAGGGTCTGCATTCCCAAGGGATTGCGGCGCCGGGGATTGTTGAGAATTATCCGCGTGACCGGCGGATCGTTGATTACAGATACAAAACTCATGCCACCTCAGAATAGGCGCCTCAACCAGGAGGCCACCCCCCGAACAGGTCCGCCGGTCGGCGCCCGACCGACTCCTTTCAGGAATGCCGAATCGTGTTGTCCTCGAATCGCCTCAGCAGCGCGCTCAGGCCGCCGAGAGTCACCACCTCGCAGTCGCTTCGGGATTGGGGTGCCACCCCGCCGTAAACCACCGCCTTCCACGAGACTTGGGGGACGAGTTTGGCCACGCGGTGAAGCGACCGGAAGAAGTCGGACGCCACGGTGGCCCCCGCTTTGATCTCCAGGGCGCCGATGCCCCAACCGGTGTCATAGAAGAGGTCGCATTCCAGACCCCGCGCATCCCGGAAGAAGGAGAGGTTCGACCGGAACCCCCGGTTGAACCGGTATTTGAGCGCTTCCGTCACTACCAGGTTCTCGAACAGCGATCCCCGGAGAGGGTGGGTTTGCAGTTGCCGGGCCTCCTGTATCCCGATGAGGTAACCGGCCAGACCGACATCGTAGAAATAGAGCTTGGGTGACTTGATCAGACGCTTGCCGATATTGGCGAGGTACGGCTCCAGAAGGAATACGATGTAGCTTCTTTCCAGAATCCCCAGCCACTGGCGGGCGGTGGTATGCGAAACCCCGACATCGGACCCCAGGGAACTCAGATTGACCAGTTGCCCGATTCGCCCGGCGCACAGTCGCACAAAGCGTCTGAAGGTGGAAAGGTCACGAATACCTCCCAGCCGGTGAATATCACGTTCAACATATGTTTCGAAATAGTCGCCAAGGGCCTGACGAGGATCAAGGTTGTGATCGAAGATCCTGGGATAGAACCCTGAAAAGAGAATCTCGTCCACCTGGTCGCTTCCTCCCATTGTCCGGCGTTCCTCCAGGGAGAGGGGCAGCAGGCGCAGCAGAGCGGTGCGTCCGGCCAACGATTGACTGATGGCGTCCGAAAGCCTGAACTGTTCGCTTCCCGTGAGCACGAACAGGCTGTTTCTTCCCAGGTCGTCGGCGATCACCTGCAAATAGGAGAGGAGTTCGGGGACGCGCTGGATCTCGTCGAGGATGGCCCCGTCCGGAAATTGGGCGAGAAATCCCCGGGGATCGGATTCGGCGAATTCTCTTTGGTCCGGCGCTTCCAGGTTGGCGTAGGCGAGGTCGGAAAAGGTCGCTCTTGAAAGGGTGGTCTTTCCGGATTGCCGAGGGCCGGTGACGGTGACAAAGGGATACTGTTGAAAAGCCTTTTTCAGATATGGAGTGATTGCCCGCTCGATCATTACTGCTGATGGTACATTCAGAACGCGCGATTTGAAAGTAGTACTTGCAAATTGCTCACTATGGAGAGGAGGCGGCCTCCAAGAGTTCCCGGGCGGCTTCCCGGCCGGAGGGGCTGTGGGGATCGCCCGACATCATCCTGGTCAACTCGGCCACCCGCTCCTCGCCTTGGATTTCTCGCACGGTGGCGGACGGGCCGCGGCGTTCGATCACCCAGTGCTGGTCGGCAAAGGCAGCCACCGAGGCCAGGTGGGTGACGCACAGCACCTGGGCGTGGGCAGAAACATCCGCCAGTTTGCGACCCAGGGCCACCGCCACCGCTCCACCCAATCCGGCGTCCACCTCGTCGAACACCATGGTCGAGGCTGATTCGCTTCTTTCCGCCAGTCGCAGGGCCAACACCAAGCGACTCAGTTCGCCCCCCGAGGCGACCCGGTTCACCTCCCCCGCCCGGAGCCGCTCATCGGAAGAGAACAGCAACCGGACGCGGTCACATCCGTGAGCAGCCGGCGACGATTCGGAAATCTCGAACCGAAGCACCGGCGTCCCGAATCCCAGTTCCCGCAAATGCCCTAGGGCGGCTTCACACAGTGTCCGGGCCGCGGAGCGTCGCGCCTCGGACAGGGACCGCCCGAAGCGACGCGCCCCCTGGTTGGCCTCCGCCAATTCCGATTCAAGATCGTCGGCGGTGCTCAGCAAAGCCTTGATTTCCTCCCCCCGGCGCCCGGCGGCCGCGCCGAATTCCAGCACCTCCGCCAAGGTCGACCCGTACTTGCGGCGCAGGTCGCCCAACTGCGCCAACCGCTGCTCCAACTCCTCCAGGGCGCCGGAGTCGCTTTCCAGGGCCTCTGAAGCACCTTCCAATCGATATGCCGCATCCTCCATCAACTGCTCCACCCCATCGACCGCCGACATCAAGTCCCCCAGTTCGGGATCAAGTCGCAGCGCCGCATCCAACTCGCCGCCCACCTCGCCCCAGGACTCTCGGGAAGTGGCCATGCCGTGGCGGGCGCGGCCCAGATGATCCCTGAGGGCTTCTCGGTTGCGAAGTCGGCGTACGTCAGCCAACAGCCGTTCGTCCTCTCCGGGACAGAACCCCGCACTGTCGATCTCCCGGGCCTGAAAGGAGACCATGTCAAGCTCCCGCTCCAAGGCGGCGCGACCCCCGCCCAGCTCCGCACGGACCTTTTCCAGCCGCTCCTTTTCACGCCAGCTTGTGCGGTAGGCCTCCCGAATGTCCCGGCCTGCCCGGTCCAAGCCGGCGTCCAGCATCCGGCGAATCCGGGCGGGGCTCTTCAACCGAAGGTGCTCCTGCTGCCCGATGATCTCCACCAGTTCCCCCACCGTCTCTCCAAGGGAGGAGGCCGAGGCCACCATCCCGTTCAGATATCCCCGGCTCCTTCCGCGCCTCGGCACCCGGCGCACCACGATCGCCTCGTCACCGGCGGCAACCCACCGGCCCCCCACCTCGGTGGCCTCTCCGAACGGGCCCACCGCATCGGAGTCGGGAGCCTGTCCGATCAAAAGCCGCAGGGCGCCCAGCAGCAAGGTCTTGCCGGTCCCGGTTTCGCCGGTTATCACCACCAAGCCCTCCCCCGGACGAAACTCCGCCTTCTCAATTACTCCCAGGTTCTTGACAATCAGTTCGTCGAGCATCGGTTCAGAGCCCGAACCGGGCGTTGACCACCGCCGAGAATGTGACTTTCTCAAAGGCCACGAACCTCGCCGGGCGCGGCCCCCGACGCACCACCACCTCGTCGCCCACTCCCAATGAAGCGGTGTTGCGCCCGTCCACCGAAACCTGGACCGGGCGGTCGCGGGTCACCCGGCAGCGAATCACCGCGTCGGCACTGACCACCAGGGACCGGGAATACAGCGAGTGAGGCGCCACCGGGGTCATGACCAGGGCATCCACCCGGTGATCCAACAGCGGTCCCCCCGCCGAAAAACTGTAGGCGGTGGAACCGGTGGGGGTGCAGAACACCACCCCGTCGGCCCGATAGGAGATCATCGGTTCGGAATCCACCTCCACCTCCAGCTCCACCAACCGCTGGCTGTCGATCTTCTCCACCACCACGTCGTTCACCCCCACATCGGCCCTACCGTTCAGTTCGGCCATCACCGTCATCCGGGGAACCAACCGAAAGCGGCCCTGTTCCAGCAGGTCAAGCGTGTGTTCCATGTGCTCGGGTTGCGCGGCCGCCAGGAATCCCAATGTCCCCAAGTTGAATCCCAACACCGGACGGTCCGCCTGGAGAGCCAAACTCACCGCCCTTAACATGGTGCCGTCCCCCCCGGAGGCGATCATCATGTCAAGCGGCAGGCGGGGATCCAAATCGGCGCCGTCCCGGCCGTCCACCCAAACCTCCCAGCCCCGACTCCGGGCATTTTGGACCAACTTCGCGGTGAAATCCAAGGCTCGCCGGCGTTCACGATTGGGCACCACTCCGATTCTCATCGCTCTTCCCATCCCAGGCGGGGCGCCGCCCCCTTGACCGACCAGATGAAGAACTCCCGGTTGCCCGACTTGGCGCCCCGGAGCGGCGACTCCACCACCCGCCGAGCGCCCAAGTCAGCCTTTTGCAGGCAAGACCCGACTTTCTTGATCACTTGAGCATGAATCAGGGGATCCCTTACCTTCCCTCTCTTTCCCACCAAGTGACGTCCCGCCTCGAACTGGGGTTTCACCAGCGTCAGGCAGTCCGCCCCTTCCGAAGCCAGATCACCCAAGCGGTCCGCCACCGCACACAACGAGATGAAGGATAGGTCAGCCACCAGCAGATCAAACTTCCCCAAATCGGCGGAGTCCACATGCCGCAGATTGGTGCGATCTCTCACCTCCACCCGCGGATCGGCGGCCAGCCGGGGATAAAGCTGCCCGTAGCCCACATCCAAAGCCGTTACCCAGACCGCCCCCCGCCCCAACAGGACATCGGTGAACCCTCCCGTGGAAGCCCCGGCGTCCAAACACCTGCGACCCTGGGGATCAAGCTCCAAGGTGCGGAGAGCATGGTCGAGTTTCTCCCCGCCCCGGGACACGAAGCGAGGGCGGGCGGGGTTGATCGTAATGGAAGTAGCCGTGCCCACCAAGGTGGCGGGCCGAGGCGCCAAAACCCCCTGCACCCGCACCTCCCCACCGGTGATCAAGGCTTGCGCTTCTGTGCGACTTCGGACCTCTCCTCTCTCCACCAACTCCTGGTCGAGTCTGCGCCGCTTCAGCCCTGCACCTCCCCTTTTTCCTCCAGCAAATCCTCCAGGACATCGGCCAGGCGTTGGGCCGGGGTCAACGCTTCGGCGCCCTCCGCGCTTTTCAGTTCCTCCAACAGCCGGCGCGCCGCCGAAAGCCGCGGATCGCCATTGCCGTCGGGAGTCCCGTCCCTGTGATCGTCTCGGTCATCGGAAGAAGCATGTTCGTTCACGTCCCTGATTATGGTGACCCCCGGTCAAACCACTCCCGACCAAACAGCCCTCATTCCTCCCTCGACCACCACAGGGTGGCGAACGAACGAGGCCCTTCATCCACATAGAGGCGATCACCTTTACGCTCCACCGACTCCTCCAGCAGCGGACGGAGTTCGGGCCGCCTTGCCCCGGGTACCACCACCCGCTTCCCGTAGTAGTCAAGGATCTCCCGCCAACTCACAAACCACAGATCGGGCGCCCGCTCCCAGCGCACCACTCCCACCTCGCAGCCCACTTCCGCACTAATCACCTCCACCAGGTCCTCCACGGAAGGGCCGTCGGGGCGCTCGAGGCCATGAATGGCCCGATAAAGATGATTCATCTTGGTCCACGGGTGGACATCGGTCATTTCCAGCACCACGCCGTCGCGCCCGTACTCATCCAAGGCCCGCAGGAACGGTGCGATCTCCGGCACGTCGTAAACCACATGGCTGGACAGCGCAACCGAGGCTGCCGCCGTTCGGGACGCCGCTTCCGGCCAGGCGCCCACCACCACTTCCACCTCCAACCCCTCCGAGTCCGCTTCCTCCCGCAAACCGGCGGCCATGCCTGGATTCTTTTCCACCGCCACCACCCGATGACCCGCCCGCGCATAGGGAAGGCAGCTTCTCCCGGTTCCCGCTCCCACATCAATCAGGGCGCCGTCGGGGCCCAGCATGTGTCTGACCAGGGACGTGGTGGGAGTGACCTCCCGCCTCCGGCGACTCTCCAGGGTGCGCCTCCTCCATAATTCGGCGGGCCATCCATAAGGTGACTCGTCGGCCTGCTCCAAGAGCCGATCGGGAATCTTCCAGGCCTCCAGTTGCGATCGCCATCTGCGGGCCGCAGTTGAGGAAGACGCCACCGAACCGGTTATCCGGGCCGCGGTCGGCAACCTGTGAAGAGATCGCCCTCCCGATGGGGGCACTCCACCCGGCTGAAGACTCGCAGAAACGTTTCCCTGCCCACTATCTCGGGCAGTATCTCCTCGGGCATCGACATCCACGACCAGTCGGAGGGGACCTGGCTGTGATGAGCCTGCAAAGCCGCCAATTTGACCCCGACCCGATCTCGCACGTCAACCGTGCAGGTTACGTCCTCGTCGGGCGTCCCGGCATGCCGAGCCTGCTCCAACTCTTCCTCGGTCATTTCCCCCCGTTCGTATTGGACAGTGGCGTAGTGGACAATCCTGCTTCTCGGCCACACCGACCAATAGAGCTTGACCGGCTCCCACAACTCCTCATCGCCCTCCAGCGGAAACCGGCCCAAGTCGGAAGCGCCGAAAAAGGCGGCGGTCCCCACCCGGTGCACGTTGATGTGATCGGGGTGACCATAACCCCCGAACGGGTCGTAGACGGTCATCACCTCCGGCCGGTACCGACGGATCAGCCGCACCATCCGACCCACCGCCTCCATGAAATCGGCCTGCCAGAAACAATCGGGGTGCGAGTTGGCCTCGGTTCCCATCATCCCCGAATCGCGATAACCCAGCCAGGCGTGATGTTCAACCCCCAAGATGGACAGAGCCTCCGCCAACTCGGCCGCCCGCACCTCCACCAACCGGGCGGCGATCTCCTCGGGGTTGGGGTAATTGTGAACCTCCCCCTCGGCGCCGTCGGTGGCGGTCACCACTACCACCTGCTCACCCGCCTCCGCGTGCTTGCTCAGGACCCCTCCGGTGGAGAGCACCTCGTCATCAGGGTGAGCATGAAACGCCAACAGACCCGACACGCCCGTTCACGATACCACTATCGGCAGAGGGTGAATCCCATCCCCGGCTACAGGGTGTAAGATACCGCGGTCCTCGGGCAACCGGCGCCCGGACAGGCGTTCAAGGGCAGCCATTCGAGGAGTCATTGATTCGGCGGGACGGTAAAATGGGAGGCATAGCGAACACGATGCATCAGGTCCTCAAACCCGACGGTTCCGTCGCCCTGGCCGAGGTGGCCGGGGGTTACTCGCCCGAACTGTTGCGACACATCTACAGAGAGATGGCGGCGGGACGGGCGCTCGACCGCCGCATGATGGCCCTGCAGCGTCAGGGACGGATAGGGACTTTCCCTCCGATGGAAGGCCAGGAGGCGATCTGCGTGGGGGCCGCCCTGGCGCTGGGACCCCGGGACTGGGTGTTCCCCTCCTATCGGGAACACCCCACCCTGTTGAACCGGGGGCTTTCACTGCGCGCCTTCCTGGAGTTCCAGCGCGGCCACGGATACGCCAACTGGGATGTCCGCCGCCTGCGCCTCGGCCTCTACACCGTTCCCATCTCAACTCATCTTCCTCATGCGGTGGGACAGGCCTACTACAGCAAACTCCGCGGCGAGAACCCGGTGACCGCGGTGTTCTTCGGCGACGGGGCCACCTCGGCGTCTGATTTTCACTCGGGAATGAACTTCGCGGGAGTATGGAATCTCCCGGTGGTGTTCATCTGCTCCAATAACCAGTACGCCATCTCTCTGCCCTTCCGACAACAGACCGGGGCGGAGACCGTCTCGCAAAAGGCGGTGGCCTATGGGTTTGAGGGCGTCCGGGTGGACGGCATGGATCCACTGGCGATGCACTCGGCCGTCGGCGACGCCGTACACCGGGCTCGGGAGGGGGGCGGTCCCACCTTGATCGAGGCGGTTACCTATCGGTTCGGGCCTCATGCCACCGCCGACGACCCCCGCCGCTACCGATCCCCCGAAGAGGAGACCTCCTGGCGGGAGCTGGATCCGCTGATCCGCCTGCGACTTTTTCTGGAGAAGGTCGGCGGGTGGGACGACGTGCTGGAAAAAGAGGCCGTGGCCGAAATGGAGTCGGCGATGGACGAGGTGATGGAAGAACTCGAGGCGCGGCCCCTTCCCGGGAGAGACCGGGCCATTACCCAGGTCTACCAGCGCATTCCCCCGTCTGTGGCCGGACGGTTTGAGATCTCCCAGCAGGCGCACGGCCGGTCGTCCGCCGACCTGTCCCCGCTGATCTGGCAGGTGGAGGAAGAGATCGTCCCCGACCTTGAGCCGTCTGAAAGCTGGAACATGGCGCAGGCGATAAACGCCGCTTTGGGTGAGGCGATGGACCGGTATCCGGAGGCGATCATCCTGGGCGAGGACGTGGGACGTACGGGAGGGGTGTTCCGCGTCACCGAGGATCTGCAGGTCAAGTACGGATCCGAGCGAGTGATCGATACCCCTCTGTCGGAGACCGGAATCCTGGGCACGGCCATCGGGATGGCCATTGCCGGCGCCCGGCCCATTGTGGAGATCCAATTCGACGGGTTTATATACAACTGTTTCGAACAGATCGCCACTCATCTCTCCCGGATGCGCTATCGCACCCAGGGGGGTGTCGATCTGCCCATGGTGGTGCGTTTTCCCAACGGCGGAGGCATCAACGCCCACGAGTTCCACAACGAAAGCCCCGAATCGTTGTTCTGCCACCTCCCGGGGCTGGTGGTGGTCTGCCCATCCAACCCCTCCGACGCCAAGGGCCTGTTGGCGGCGGCCATCGACTCGCCCGATCCGGTGATCTTTGCCGAGCCCAAGGTGCTGTACCGGGCGGGTCGCCGGTCGGTCCCCGGGCGTTACTACACGGTGCCCCTCGGCCGGGCCGCCATACGACGGGCGGGAAACGACGTGACGGTGGTCGCCTACGGGGGAATGGTCCCCGTGGCGCTCGAGGCTGCCGAACAGTTGGCCGAACAAGCAGCGGTGGAGGTGATCGATCTTCGCACCCTTTATCCCTGGGATCGGGAGACGGTGCTTTCCTCGGTGAGCCGGACCGGACGGTTGGTGGTGGTGCAGGAGCCTCCCCGCACCGCCGGGATCGCGGCGGAGATCGCCGCCACAGTGGCGGAGGAGGCGATCTATGAATTGGCGGCGCCGGTGATTCGAGTAACCGGATTCGATGCCCCGCTTCCCCCCTTCGCCTTTGAGTCCTACGGCGTGCCGGACACTGCGGACGTCGCCGCCGGGATCATGCGGAGCCTGGCCGAATGACAGAAGCGCCGGTGGTTACGGTGTTCGGTTCCCACTCCCTTACTTCGGATCAACCCGGATACGCCGAGGCCCGCCAACTGGGCAAAACCCTGGCGGAAGCGGGAGTGCGGGTGGCCACCGGTGGATACGGAGGGGTGATGAAGGCGGTTTCGGAAGGCGCCGCGGCGGTGGGCGGAGAAGTGATCGGGGTGACGGCCCCCCGTCTCTTTCCCCACCGGGCCGGCCCCAACCGGTTTGTCCACACCGAAATCCCCGCCCACGACGCTCATGAGCGGGACCGCTTTCTCCTGGAACCGGCGGCGGCCACCATAACTCTCCCGGGCAGCATCGGCACCGTGGTGGAATTCGCCGAGGCCTGGAGAGACGCAGCCCTGGCTTTTCCCGAACGGAACAAACTCCATGTGGCGGTGGG
Organism: Acidimicrobiia bacterium; assembly: GCA_965220995.1. Classification (GTDB taxonomy): domain Bacteria; phylum Actinomycetota; class Acidimicrobiia; order Spongiisociales; family ZC4RG35; genus Bin76. The sequence continues at coordinate 1,008,182 of CBDCRL010000004.1, forward strand.
TGACGATTTCGCCAAGCTGGCCGAGTTGATGGTGGTTGAATTCGGCGCCGATCCCGTGATGATGACTTGCGTATCCTCCGCCGCCCAGGCCGCCCGGGCAGTGCTGGAGTTTCTGGGACTGGAGCCCCCCAAGTGAGCGAAGCGATCAAAGCCGGCGGAGGGGTGGTGTTCCGAATGTCACCGGAGGGGCGACCGCAGGTGCTGGTGGTTCATCGCCCCCGATACGACGACTGGTCGCTTCCCAAGGGAAAGAGCGATCCCGGAGAATATCCCCAGGCCACTGCCGTCCGTGAGGTGTGGGAGGAGACCGGCTACCGATGCCGGGTGCTGGCCCATCTCAGCCGTCACGATTACCACTCGCCCCAGGGTCCCAAGGAGGTCGAGTATTACGCCATGAGTTCCTGGTCCTTTTCCGGATTCGAACCCGGCGCCGAGGTGGACGAGGTCCGATGGATCCCCGTTGCCGAACCGGACCTGCTCACCTATGACTACGACCGGGAACTGGTGAAAAACACCGATTACGCCGCTTTGGGATCCATCACAACCTTGTTTGTGGTGCGCCACGCCGCGGCGGGAAGCCGCCAGAGATGGAACGATCCCGACCATCTCCGGCCCCTGAGTCCCAAGGGCCGCCGCCAATCGGCCGCCCTGGCTGATCGGTTGGTTCCCGAAGGGATAGAGAGGCTGGTTTCAAGCCCCTACCTCCGATGCACCCAGACCCTGGCGCCGCTCGGGCAGAGGTTGGGCCTGCCCGTCGAGGAACATTCGGCCCTGGCGGAGGGGGGCGGTGTGGAGACCATGCGCCTGGTGGAAGAACTTTCCAGCGCCAACGTCGCACTGTCCAGCCACGGGGACGTGATCCCTTCCACCATTTTCCGGCTGTCCCAGGCGGGCGTCGCACTGTCCCATCCCATCTATTTCTGCAAGAAGGGTTCGATCTGGGCGGTGAACGTGGTTGACGGAGCAGCGGTCTCCGCCCACTACGAACCACCTCCCAGGGTGTAGGCGACCCTCCCAAGGCCCCTGTGCCGCACACCGGCAGGCCGCCGGCTCGCCCTCGGTATAATATTTACCCAGCACTTTCTATGGCCTCAGGACAGACCGTACTCCGAAGAACCCCGCTCGGCTTACAGATATCGCAAGAGTTGCGGCGGCAGATCCTATTCGGTCACCTTAATGCAGGGACTCCCCTCACCCAACAGGACCTGTGCGAACGTTTCGGCACCAGCCGTATGCCGGTGAGGGACGCGATAAACATGCTGGTGATGGAGGGATTGGCCAACCGGCCCAACAACCGGGACGCAGTGGTGGCCGACATCACCTTGGAGGACATCCTCGACGCCTTCGAAGTGAACGCTCACCTCCACGCCCTGGCGTCGGTACGGGCCATCAGCCGGGGAAGGCCCGACGAGAGGCAGCGGTTGCATGACATCCACGACCAAATGGGCGAGGCGGTGAGCCAGGGGAACCTGACCCACAGCGCCGAGTTGAACGGGCGCTTCCACCGCCAACTCAACCGCATGTCGCATTCCACCCCCATCATTACCGCCCTCAAGAGAGTTACCGCTTTTGTTCCCACCGATTTTGTGCGGGAGGCGCCCGACTACGCCCGGCGCGGCTACCAGCAGCACGAATCGATCATGGATGCTTTCTTGGAGGGGGAGAAGAAGAAGCTCTATGACGTGATCATTCACCACGTCATGTCGGTGGCCGATCACCTGGTGGACATGCTTTCCAGCCATCGCCGGGAGCCCGCTTCGTAGTTCCCCACCGGCGATTGCGGATAACTTCGGTATCCGGCAAGAATGGCGATTATGTCAACTCCCAATCACAACGGTTCGACGGATCAGCCAGCCGTCGCCATTTCCGACGGTGTCAAAATCTACGGAGAGGGTGAAACCTCGGTCACCGCACTCAAGAAGGTGTCTCTTCAGGTCGAGCGGGGACAATTCACCGCCATCATGGGGCCTTCCGGTTCCGGCAAGTCAACCCTCCTTCACACTCTGGCGGGCCTCGACACCCTGGAGGAGGGACAGGTTCTCATCGACGGCATCGCCCTTTCCGCCCTCAAGGACCGCGACCTGACCCTGCTGCGCAGAGAAAAGGTGGGATTCGTCTTCCAGACCTTCAACCTGATCCCCACCCTGAACGCCGAAGAGAACATCCGGCTGCCGCTGTCGATCGCCCGGGAAACCGTGGAGCAGGATTGGTTCGATCAGATAGTGGGGACACTGGGTCTGACCGATCGGCTCAACCATCTGCCCAGCCAACTGTCAGGAGGGCAACAGCAGCGCGTGGCGGTGGCCCGGGCCCTGATTTCCCGTCCCATCATCGTGTGCGCCGACGAACCCACCGGCAATCTCGACTCCCGGGCCTCCGAAGAACTGCTGGGATTCATCCGGGAAGCGGTGGACAGCATCGGACAGACGGTGGTGATGGTTACCCACGACCCCCATGTCGCCGCCTACGCCGACCGGGTGGTGTTCCTCGATGACGGGGAGATCATCCACGAAATGAGCGATCCCGCCGCCGAGGCCATCTTCGATTATCTGAAGTCACTGGGCGAATAGATGCTTCGCACAGCCTTCCGGGCCATGTGGGCTCACAAGCTGCGGCTCATCCTGACCGCACTGTCCATCGTGCTGGGAGTGGCGTTCGTGGTGGGGAGTTTCGTTTTCACCGACACCATCGGCGACGGTTTCGACCGGCTGTTCGGCGACGCCTTCGCGGGCGTGGACGTGCAGGTCGAGGCCGAGTCGTCGGACTTCGCCCAGGAGGTGGAGACCTCCGCATCCTTCGCCGAGGGTGTGTTGGATCAGGTCGCCTCGGTGACGGGGGTGAGAGTAGCCGTTCCCTCGGTGAGCGGCTTCGGTCAGCTGCTTGATTCCGAAGGGCAGCTTCTGGGAATCACCGGTCCCCCCAGATTCGCCTTCTCCTGGGTGGACGATCCCAGTGTGAATCGGGTGACCATCCTGGAAGGAGACGGCCGACCGCCCGCCGGACCGGGTGAGGTGGTGGTGGACCACACCACCGCCGAGACTTACGACATAGCGGTGGGCGAACAGGTGGACGTGGCTTTCGAGAACGGCAAGGGGAGCTTTCAGGTGGTGGGCCTGGCCACATCGGTGACCCAGACCGATTTTGGGGGCAGTTCCTTTCTCTTGTTCGAATATCGGGAGGCGCAGCGTCGGTTGGGTATGGAGGGGGAAATCACCGCCATAGTCATTCAGGCCGAAGAGAACCTGGACCCGCAGGCGCTGGCCGACCGGATCGAGGAGATCCTGCCCCCGGGTCTGACCGTCTCCACCGGTGAACAACTGGAACAATCGGCTCTGGAAGAACTGGAAACCGCTCTGGGATTCTTCAACACGGCGCTTCTGGTGTTCGCCGGGGTGGCCATCCTGGTGGGCGCCTTCATTATCCAGAACACCTTCCGGATCATCGTTGCCCAACGCCTGCGGGAATTGGCGTTGCTGCGGGCCATCGGGGCCACCTCCCGGCAGATCGTTCGGATGGTGGCCACCGAGGCGGCCCTGGTGGGACTGGTGGCGTCGGCGGTGGGGGTGGGCGCCGGGATCCTTTTGGCCTATGGCATGAGAGAAGTGCTGGGACTGGTGGGATTCAGCTTTCCCCGGGGCAGTCTGGTGGTGGAGGCGCGCACCGTGGTTTTGGGCATGGTGGTGGGAGTGGTGATCACGGTGGCCTCAGCGTTGCTTCCCGCTCTCAAGGCTTCCTCCACCCCACCGGTGGCGGCTCTGCGGGTGGGGGCGGTTCACACCAGGCGGGCCTCGCTCCGCAACCGGGCCATTATCGGCGCCTCGGTTACCGGCCTGGGCGTGGTGGGCCTGGTGGTGGGCCTGGGATGGCTGGGCATCACCTGGGTGGGGACCGGCGCGCTGCTCCTGTTCCTGGGAGTGGCCATCCTGGCGCCTCTGGTCGCCCGGCCGGCCGGGTCCTTTCTGGGCTGGCCCCTTCCCCGCCTGTTCGGGCTGCCGGGCCTTCTGGCCAAGGAGAACACCCGCCGCCAGCCTCGCCGGACGGCCGCCACCGCTTCGGCCCTGATGATCGGAATTGCCCTGGTGTCCTTCGTGGCCGTGCTCTCCAGTTCCATCAGCGCCTCGGTGAGGCAATCACTCTTGGAAACTTTCGCCGCCGATCTGACCATCACGTCGGTCAACTTCACCACCGGGGTGAGCAACGACTTTGTGGAAGAGTTGTCGGGGATGGATGGCCTGGCCGCCGTCTCGGCGATCAGAATCGGGCCGGTGAGGATCTCCACCGCCGACGGGGAGCAGGAGACCACCAGCAACCTGGCGGCCATTGATCCCGCCACCGTTGAACAGGTGTGGGCGACGGGCGCCGAACCGGGGGTCGAGGCCGTGGTGGATGGAATGGTCGTGGAGACCAACCTGCTCGTAGAACGTGGCTGGGCGGTGGGAGATGTCCTTTCCTTGGAATTCCCCACCAGTGAAGTCATCACGCTTCCGGTTACCGGCACCCTGGCCGCCGAGACATTCGGGGGGATTCTGATCTCCGAAGACCGGTTCGTTCGTTACTACCCGATCAACGCCCCGACCATGGTGTTGGTGGCGGTGGATGAAGGCGTCGAATTGGACGCCGCGCAACAGCAGGTGCGCGATATGGCGGCTGGCTACCCCCTGTTGCAAATTCAAACCAAGAGCGAGTTCGCCGCCGGCTTCGAGAACCAGATCGGACAACTGGTGGCGGTGTTCAACGGCCTCTTGGCCCTGGCGATTGTGATCGCCATCCTGGGAATCACCAACACCCTGGCGCTTTCCATCACCGAGCGCATCCGGGAGATCGGTTTGCTGCGGGCGGTGGGAATGGTCCGCCGCCAGGTGCGCCGCATGATCCGCTGGGAAGCAGTGGTGGTGGCGGTGTTCGGAGCGGTGTTGGGAGTGCTCCTGGGGGGCGCCCTGGGATGGGCGGTGCTGCTGGCCCTGGCAGACGAAGGCCTGGAAGTTTTCCGCCTCCCGGCGACTCAACTGATCATCTACGTGGCACTCGCCGCAGTGGCCGGAGTAATCGCCGCCATCCTCCCCGCCCGCTCAGCCAGCCGAATCAAACTCCTCGACGCCATCGCCTACGAATAGCAACCCCGACCGGATCACATGACAGTTGTCAAACGTCGAGTGTCCCGCCGAGGTCAGATGTCCCTTCCCGCCGAGGTCTGTCGTCGATGGCATCTCCCCGAAGGCGGTTCGGTTGAGATCGCCGATCTCGGCAACGCCTTATTGGTGATGCCGGGAGGCCGCCATTCACCGCGGGGATGGCTGGCGGAGGCCACTGAGGAAGCGGGCGGCTACCCGACGCTGACCAACAAGGTGGAGACCGAAGAACCCGGGCTGGCTTGAGCAATATGGACTCGTAAGGAAGTATCAGCCGTTGAGCGTCTCAGCGATCTCGCTCAGTTCTTCTACTACCGAATCAAGCACCGCACCATATTCCACGCCGGTCGGTAGCGTGAAGCCGTAGCTCTGACCGCCGAGTTTGTTCTGCGCCTCTTTCGCGGCATCGCTATAGAAACGAAGCCATAGAGGGGTTTCTTTCTGTCGGATCCAAAGTTCGTGATTGACACCGAACCATGCCGAGGACATACCGCCGATCAAAATGTACCTACCGTATCCGTAGTACCGTGGCACGACCTTGAGTCCTTCCGTGCTCACCACTCTGGGTCCTCCCGCGTTTTCGACTTTGAGTTTGTGGGCACGATGCGTGGCGTCATCAATGAGCTTTCTCAAACCAAGCATCCGTCTCGGTACAGCCGGCGCGAAATCTGCATCACGCAACGGCAGAAAAGCCTCTGAGTCCTCCCGTTCACACAGTGCGTCCAATTGCAGGATGTCCCGTTCGGCCGAGGAATCGCTGTCAACGCTGGCGCGGGACGACATGGCGCCGAGCAGTGCCCGCCAACTCGTGAGCATCATTCGGCGTGGGCTCCCATCAATCATGACACTCCTCAAACCCCCCAAGCCTTCGTCGGTCCCCAATTCCCATCTCGCTTTTGCCCTGCCACAAATCTCCTCCCAGAGTGTCACCAAACGCTGCTCCGGCGCTACGAACAGCAGAACAGCGGGCTTTCCATCTCTTGGCAGCCGGTCCAAATACGTTTCGGGTTGATTGCCGGTAAGCCCGGCCCAGAACTTCACCTCTATGAGCACCCGCTCCGAGCCCTCTTCATCAACCGCAACAAGATCCACACGTTCGTCTTGGTCTCCGATCACCTCTGTTGCCACCCGGCATAGGGGCGCAACCTCTGCGCCTCCGGTTCGGAGCATCTCCCGCAGAGCCTCCCGAGCCGCACCCGACCGGGAGAGTATGTAGCCGAGCGCCTCGGTAGCGAGAGTCTCTGTCTGCCCGGTGAACTTCCAAGCCAGATGAGCCAGAAGAGATTCCCTGCCATCAACAGCCATAAGCATCCTTTCTCACAACACGCTCAACGCACCGGTCCGCGGTTACTCCTCGAATTCGTGGGAGATGAGCCGAGTTGGGTGGCGTTCTCACTGACCACTCGCCTGATAATTCATCAATGAAACGCGAGGAAAAATTCTGCCGACTGTATAGCTCCCTCAGAGCGATGCCACATCGTCAGGTGCGTCTGGATCCCATTGAAATTGGTGCTTCCCGTTTCATCACAGGGCTGGTTAAGTCTTCGACAGTGGCGTGAACCAGCCAATCGGGAAGGCCACCAGGTGTCTGAATGCCTACCTTGATACGGGAATTGGTCTTGGAGTTGGACATCGCCCCGCCATCTTCCTCATAGTTGCCAGCGCCGTCCAACGAAGTGCTGTCCTGCTCATTTGTCATAATCCACCTCCAATCAAAGTGTACCCGACTGCTACCAGTGCACCGGCTACAAAGCACCCAGCCGCCACCGAGAGCTTGCCTGCCTTCCAAGCGTTCAACTCCAGAATTTGGCGGTTCGCCCCATTATGAGCAGTGATCAACAGCCTCCGGAAGTCATCAGGATGAATATCCAGGTTGTCGGAGAATCGCTCAACCGCAACCATACGAAATCCCAGCGGACGCCATGCAAGGTAAGCGATGCCAAGACTGGTGAAAGCGAGCGCGCCGACGAGCACAACCACCCAAGCCGGAATAAGGTTGCGGATGGGAACGAGCAGGGCCGCATAAATGCCATCGGCAGTAATTACTGCGAGCAGTTTCCGGTCGAGGCGATCCGACCAGCCAAGCAGTTCAACCCTGCGTTGTTCCGACTTTTCCAGAACATCACTAACGGTTTCAGGATGAAATGCCCGTCGTAGTGCGGACGCATGGCCATTTTGCGAACCGATGAGAGGCGGTCGGAACCATCTAATAAGACGACCGACCATTGGGCGAATCCGAATCACGAAGGTTCCTCCAGGTTGAACTCCGACAGGGGTACGTTGATGGAAAACCGGCCAGCTCGCGGATGTAGAGGCCGGACATAATGGTCTTGCCTGCGCCGGGATCGTCGGCCAGTAGAAATCGCAGAGGTTGCTGCGGCAGCATCCGCTGGTACACCGCCTCGATCTGGTGAGGAAGGGGATCTATGTCGGCGGTGTTGATCGCCACGTAGGGATCGAAGAGGTGGGCCGGCCAGTCGCCGGAAGGACCACGCCCGGTCAATTCGTAGCCCTTTGGCAGTTGGCCGGTCGCATCTTCCTTCCTGGCTTTTGTAGTCTTCGGAACCAAATGGTGAATGGAGAGGGACGGTTGTCATCCATGCCGAAACTGGTGCGTCTCGTTGTGGCGGCTTGCCTTCTCTTCACCTCGGTTGCCTGCGGCGGCGATGTTGCGGAGGAGTCGGGGGCTTCCACTCCCATGAAGATCGGGTTGATGCTGAACTTCAGCGGCCCCCCGGAGACGGTTGTGGATCGCAAACGCGCTTTCGATCTGGCCGTACAGCACGTGAACGAGGCCGGCGGGGTGCTGGGCAGGCCTGTGGAGGGGGTGGAGGCCGACTCCACGCGCGACCCTGAGTTGGGGGTCGAGGCAGCCCGGCGCCTGGTGGAGTCCGATGGCGTCCATGCCATCGTGGGGCCAACGGCCAGCGCTATCGCATTGCCCGTGGCGGAGATGGTCACCGGACCGGCCGGGGTGCCGACCATCAGCCCTTCGGCCACTTCTCCCCTGTTGACCGCCGCGGCCGACGATGACTATTTCTTTCGCACGACCCTTTCCGACACCGCCCAGGGTCCGGTCCTGGCCCGCTTGACCGGCGAGCGAGGCTTCGACAACGTGGGCCTGGTCTACATAGACGACCCCTACGGCCAAGGGCTGGCCCGTAGTTTCGAGGAGTCTTGGGACGGGCGGTTGCGCGCCGTTCCCGTCGACCGAGAACAGACCGACCACCTTGCGGATTTGGAGGAGAGCGCCGGCGGCGGCGCCCAAGCGCTGGTGGTGATTACCTTCGAGGAACAGGCGCTGGACATCGTCCGAGAAGCGCTGGAAGCGGGAATCTACACCCAGTTCATGTTCGGCGACGCCGCCAAAAGGCTGAGCCTGGTCACCGGGATCGGAGGCGAGCGGCTGGGCGACATGTACGGCACCGCGGGCGCTCCCGCTCCCGAAAACGACGCCACGGCCGCCTGGGAAGCGGCCTTCGAGGCCGCCTATGGCGGACCGCCTCAACTCACCTACGTCAAGGAAACCTACGACGCCACCATTGCCCTGGCTCTGGCGGCGCAAGCGGCCGGGAGCCTGGACGGCGCAGCCATTCGGGACCAGCTACGGGCCATCGGCAGTCCCCCCGGGGAGACGGTGCTGGGGACTCCCGACGGAGTCGCCGAGGGCCTTCGCCTACTCTCTGCGGGTCGCCAGATCGACTACGAGGGAGCCGCCAACACCCTCGACTGGGACGCCAACGGCGATCTGCTCCAGGGCTACATCGGCACCTGGCGGTACACGCGGGACGGGCGCATCGAAGAAGTAGAAGCGATACTCTTCCAATACTGAGAGGCCCATTCAAAAAAGCATCCTTCTCAGGTCTGGCATTGTTAGGATTCGCGGAACAGTGAAAACGCGGTCAGCCTTCGTGACAGTGGCGTTGGTCATTGCTGTGGTGCTGGCAGGTTGTGGTGATGATGATCCCTCCGGGGTGGGAGCTACTGCGGGCGCAACGATGTCGGGAACAGACGGCCTGCCGATGGGAACTGTCACCTTGGAGCAAGGACCCAATGGAGTGTTGATCTCGGCCGATGTCAAGGGCCTGACTCCCGGACCCCACGGATTCCACATTCATTCGGTGGGCGCCTGCACCCCGGACTTCTCGGCCGCCGGCGGCCACTTTGCCCCGACGGAACACGGTCACGGTTTCATGCATCCTGATGGAAAACACGCCGGCGACCTCCCGAATCTCTACGCCGGGAGCGACGGTACCGCACGGGCGGACGTTTTCACCGACCAGGTGACCCTGGCGGCTGATGCCGAAACGTCCCTGTTTGACTCTGACGGCTCAGCGATCATCATTCACGACAAACCGGATTCCTACGGCCCCGAACCTGGCGCCGGAGACCGAGTGGCCTGCGGAGAAATAAAGCGCAACTGAAAACCCAGCGCCTAGATGCCCTTCTCACCATGGCCGATTTTCTGCCAAATCGGCCATACCGGACATGCAGGTCGGTTCCATGGAGACGGCGGGGGTATGGGAGGTGCCCGACCCCGTCAACCCCCAGATGGCAACAACCCTGCAAGTCTCCGCCATCGACTCCCCAGTTTGCAAGGCTGCACCCGCGGCCGACGCCCTCTGGATTGCGGGCCATATCGTCGACTACGCCTCATCGACCGGCGCACTCAAGGGTGAATATGTCCTTCGCTGGCTTGGTGAGCACATCGACCCCGAGCAGCGTAAGGAACTGTTCCGCCACGTGATGGACCCTGCGGTCCGATTTTACGTCCCGGTTCTCGGCGCCTCGGCGGAGGGATGGTGGTTTCAAATCGCCCGGCGTTTGTTCTGGGTGACCAGCGAGACGAAAGACGAGGGCCGGCTCGTGGAGCTGTTGCTGGATGGGGCGACGAGCGGGGATGAGGTCGTTCCGCTGGTGGCCACCGAGCCGATCCTGATCGCCGCCCGGATGACGCAACAACCCATAGAGTGGACCTTCACTGCTCGCATCTGGACTGACGAGGTCCAGCGCCCGAAAGATCGGCCGTGGAGCATCCTGGCGAAGGCGATACACGGCCACGGCATACCGACCATTACCGTGGACCCCGCCTCGACCCCCCAGGAGATCGCCTGTCAAGTGGTCCTGAAGGGATACTGGCACGGCTACATCAGCCCCCATGAGCCAACATTGGCAAAGGCCGTCGCTGCCGCTACCCCGAATCTATACAGCGCATTCAGCGTCAGACCGATGCCCCAACCAGGGACTCGGCAGTTGCGATGCTGCTCGAGCGGCTGATCCGCCCTGGGTTCGACCCAGCGCAAGGTGCAGAGGCAACACGTCGATACGTGCGCCGACAGGCGACCATCGTCGTGATGGAACACAACAAACGCGAGCACCCCGACCGTTATCCATGGACGCACGTTGGGATCAGCGAGCGGCGCTACTACAAGCTCTTGCCGATGTTTGCCGAGAAGGTCAATGGCCGTTACGACTACGACTTCGGTGAGGTCGTTGCTCAGATGAAGGCATACCTGGATGAGCAGGATCGCAAACGCGAGATTCGAACGGCCGCCCTCGATCTCCTCCGGTCGCGTGGCTTTAGCGAGGCTGCTGCGCGAAAGTGGATGCAACGGCATGAACCGGAAGAGGCGGTCGGTGCGTGGCCACGTGGTCGGCGACCAGTCGCGGGTGCGTAACCGGTCGGTGGCGAGGCCTGGCCACTTTGGATCTCAGGGCCTGCGACAACCCATCTGCCCTGCTCCCCAGAACGAAAGAGGCCGTTCCCGGGCCGTAGTACCTCAGCGATCCTACATGCCCAAGGAAGGGTGGCCGGTTTCGATGAGGGGAGTCCACCAGCAGAAATGGCCTTGCCACAGGCGCATGACATCGGTTATACTTTTGGATAGCTAAAAGTAATAGTCGTCTGGGCCTCGGCTTGGTCGACAAGTCCTACGGCCACCTCGCAGGGGTGGCCGTAGTTGTGGTAGGGAGGATTCGTTGTGGTAGGGAGGATTCCTTTTTGAGAATCTGCTATATCGACGAGTCTGGTGATGGTCAGCGTCCTAACCAGAGCCATTCCCAGGTTCCCCCTGCCTTTGTGATTTGTGGTTTGGTGGTTGAGAGCGGCCAAATTGCAGACTTGACGACAGCTTTTCTGAAGGTCAAAAGGCGCTTCCATCCCAATAAGGCTGGCTCGGAGCACCTTGACGGGATTCTCAACGAGGTAAAAGGTAGCAACATCCGGCGTGACATTCGCAGCGGATCACGTCGGCGACACCGGGCTGCAATTGGTTTCCTCGATCGGATCACCAAATTGCTTTCCGATCACGGCGCCGGGATCGTTGGACGAGTTTGGATCAAAGACCCCTCTACTCCTGCGGCCCATCATTCTGCCGATGCCGAGCGTTCCATGTACACGTATTCGATTCAGAATATCGTCAAGCATCTTCAGTGGGATCTCGTGAGAAGATCGACCTCTGGCCTGATGATCTGTGATAGCCGAAGCTCCTCTCAGAACGCAAATGTGGCTCATTCCGTGTTCACGAAGATGTTCAAGCAATCTGGGAACGCCTACCCCAACATGGTTGAAATGCCGGTGTTTGGCCATAGCAAGAATCACGCCGGCCTTCAACTCGTTGATCTCATAACATCAGCCCTGGTTTTTCCCTTGGCATGCCGTACCTACTGCCAGGGGAACGTGACAGGGCCTCACGTCGATCCGGCTTACGATGCCCTCAGGAGATATGGACCGTGGTTGCGGGAACATCAGATTCGATATACCAACAGTGACGGGAAGTGGGTCGGTGGGCTAACGGTCAGTGATCCCGTCGGACGTCAGAGCGGAGCCGCGCTTTTCCGGTAGTACCAAGCTTCGAAATCCGCCGACAGGTGCTTGAGACAAATCAAAGATGGAAAGGGGTGAAGCACCAACACGGCCGGTCCGCCGGGTAACTGAACCCTGGCGGCGCCCGTTGCGCGGATTTATTGTGCAACCGGGCGTCGACGTTCTCAAACTGATAACCGTCCTGTCCGCACCCGCCGCGGGTCTAATCGCTGGGTTCATCGGCGGCATGGTTGCAGGGTTGGATGGGTTTACCACCGGCGAGGTTACCGGCGTTGCCGCAGTTGCGGTCACGGTTGGACTAAGCGGTGTGATCTGGTGGCTGTCCGATCTGTTCATGATATGGAACGCCGCCAACGGGAACGACCAAACCTCAAACTGCTACCCGTCGTTGCCATCATCCGGGTCTTCTGTGTCCGGCGGGTCCGTGACAGGCGACGGCGATACCGGGTCAGGCGGTCTTTAGCCTCTATTTCGTCGGGAGTGAAGGGACGGTCGGTATAGCTGGGATACCACTCGAGAGAGATCATGCTGGCGCCCGGGTGGAGGTGCGGGGAGTCGAACCCCGGTCCGCCGAGTTCTCCGTGTCGAATTCTCCGAGCGCAGCCGCCGGTTGGTGTCGGCTCGAAGGATCACGGCGGCCGTTTCCCATCGAACCCATCCGGGACTTGGCTTGGCCCGACGGTCCCGGAGACCCGTCGGGGGCATCCCGCAAAAGCGACGCCCTTGTCCGACGGGGCGGGAACCCACCGGATAGGACGGGCTACCTATTGATCAGGCGGCCAGCGCCATTTGTGGTTTGGCACTTATTGTTGTTTACCCGGTTGTTTTGCGAGGGACCGGGTACCTCGGCTCGCTTCCGACACGGTGATCACTTCGACGTCGAATCCAAGTCACCCCCATGCGTTATCGGTTCAGACCACTATACAACCCCCCTGAGACAACTCGAACAGGGTTTTCGGCCCTGACGAGACTCAAAGGCGGCGGCCCACCCGGCGGAGGCCCCTTTCCATCTCCCGGCGCTGTTCCCGCTCCCTGATCACCTGGCGCTTGTCCACTTTGGTGCGTCCCTTGGCCAGGGCCAGTTCCATCTTGGCTTTTCCATCCCGAAAATAGAGCCGCAACGGCACCAGGGTCAATCCCCGTTCGGCCACCCGCGACGAGATCCGTTCGATCTCTCGACGATGAAGCAGCAGTTTGCGGGGACGGAGCGGATCATGCCCCCCGTCCCGGGCAAAGGAATAGGGAGCGATGCGCATACCCATAACCCACGCCTCCCCCGCCCGGATGGTGGCAAAAGACTCGCCGATCGAAGCGCCGTGGTTGCGCAGACTCTTGACCTCCGATCCCAACAGCACCAGGCCGGCTTCAAAGACCTCGCGGACGTCGTAGTCGAACCGCGCCCGCCGGTTGCGAGCGATCAGTTTTGTTCCCGCCACGATCTTCAGCCTTCCAGGTATTTGAGTGGATTAACCGCCGATCCGCCCTCGCGGACCTCAAAATGCAGGTGCGGGCCGGTGCAGAGCCCGGTGCAGCCCACATAGCCGATTACTTCGCCCTCCTCCACGTCCCGGCCCACCGAGGTTCCGAACCGTGAGAGGTGACCATAGATGGAAGTTACATCCCCGCCATGCTGGATGACAACCGCGTTGCCAAAACCGCTCCACCATTGGGCCAGGATCACCCTTCCGCTTCCCGCGGCTCGGATCGGCGTGCCGGTGGGGGAACTCAGGTCGATGCCGTTGTGAAAGATCCGCCGGTTGAGGATGGGATGGATCCTCCATCCGTAACCCGAAGAAATCAAACCGTCCACCGGCCATGACAGCCTCCCGGGACGAAGGGCCCGCTGCAAGAGCACCTTGCGGTAGGCGATCTCCTGCACCAATCGGGCGGCGTCCTCTTCCAGGCCTTCCTGGTCCTGCCGGAAAGCCTGAATCTGGACTTGCACTCCGGCCACCAGGTCCTCCACCACCGACAGTTGCGAGGCCGCCTCCAAACGCAGCCTTTCCACCTCCCGCAGGTCGCCGATCCTCAGTTGCTGCTGCTGTTCCACCAATGTCAGATGCTCGGAGGCGACCGCCTGCTCCTGCTGCAACAGGGTCTCTTTTTCTCCCCGCTCCCGATCCAGGGCGTGAAGATCCCGGATCTCCTGGTCGGCTTCGGCCAACAGATTCCCCCCATAGACCCTCCCCAGGGTCAATTCGACCACATCGCCCTGTTGGAGCAACGCCCATCGGCCCGCCGAGAAGAAATCCACATACAGGTCGACCGCCCGTCTTTCGATGGACAGCGTCCGGTCCAGTATCCGGGTGCGAATTTCCGTCAGTTGGGTTTGCAGTGCCGCGATCCGCTCTTCCACCGCCCCCAATCGACGCTCGGCGGCGGCCACCTCTTCGCTGACCAACACCACCCTCACCCGGGCGGCCTCCAGGTCCACCTTCACCTCGGTCAGCCGCCGCTGAGCAATCTCGACCTCCGTCTCGGTGGCGATCAAGACCTCCAAGTTGGCGTCCACCGACTGCTCCACCTCGGTGATTCCCTCCTGCACCCCGGCCAGTTCCTGCTCCAACTCGGCGATCCGCCGGGCAATTTCATCGGCCGTGTCGGCGTCCACCCGAGCCTCGGGCCACAGCGCCACCGCCACCAGCATGAGAACCACCACCACCCAGCCCCCCCAGCCCGGTTTCATTATGGGCTTTCCAATGGCAGTGCGCTGCTAACTACCCGGTTGCCGCCCAGGGCGCCAGAGCCTCGGTCGAGGTGTGGGAGCCAACTCGCCCCGGTCTCTTTCAACATGCTTCTAGGAATCCACTTCCCTCAAGTGCCGACCCAATCCCAAAATTGATCCCGCCACTCCCACCGTGGCCCCGAACAGCACCAGGACCACCCCCCACCGAAGGAAGAACCGACCCGGGATGCTCAGGGTGATCAACTGAATGGTGTCTCCCAGACTGTGCAGATTCCGGGCGGCAAGCCACACGGTCAACACCGCCAGGATGGCCCCCACCACCCCTTCTATCAGACCCTCCAACAGAAACGGGACCCTGATGAACCAATTGGAGGCGCCCACCAGCTTCATAACCGACACCTCGTTGCGCCGGGCGTAGATAGCCAGGCTGATGGTGTTGGAGATCAGGATCACCGCCGCCAGACCCAACACCAGGGACAGACCCCATCCCAGCAGGTTCAAAACCCGGGAAATAGTGGAAAGCTGCTCGATCTGCTCCCCAAAGGAGCGCACCTCCCTGACCACCGGATTGGCCGACAGGCGGAATTGCACGTCCCGGTAAAGATCAATGGTTTGCAGTTCGACCCGCAGGGAGGTGGGCAGTTTGAGCGGATCGGTCAGTTCAATCAGCTCGGGACGGGAGGCAAAGATCTCCTTGAACTCCTCGAATGCCCCCGCCTTGTCGACGTATTGGACGGCCTCCACCTCCTCCCAGGTAGCGACTTCATCCCGGTATGCCAACTGCCCGGCGGGATCCGCCCCACCCTGGTCGGAGTCCTTCAAAAACGCGATGATATGGGTGCCCTGCTGCCAACCGATGGTGTTGAGACGCAGCAACTCGTTGACCACCAAGGCGCCCAAGGCCAGGGTAAGAGAGATGAACACCGCCAGGATCGCCCCCGTCGCCACCAGGGCGTTGCGACGCAGATTGGCGAGAGACTCGCCGATCAGAAAGATCAACCTACCCACAGAACCAGGCTCCGTTCCCCCGGTCAGCCAAGGCCGTTCGCATCCGGATCGGGTGGGGAGGATTCTTCGTTGGGCGGTGACGGAGAAGGCGACACGGCATCGGGGTTGCGGGTCTGCTCAAAACCCCCCACCCTCTCATCCCGCACAACCTCCCCCTGATCGATCGCCACCACTCGCCGGCGCATGGCGTTGACGATGGCGTGGTCATGGGTGGCCATCACCACGGTCGTCCCCGAGCGGTTGATCCGGTCCAGAATTCTCATGATCCCCACCGAAGTCCCCGGATCCAGATTGCCGGTGGGTTCGTCGGCCAGCAGGATCAGAGGCCGGTTGACAAACGCCCGGGCAATGGAAACCCTCTGCTGCTCACCTCCCGACAGCTGATCGGGATACCGGCCGCCCAAACCGTCCAGGCCCACCAGTTGCAGGACCTGGTCCACCTGCGATCGGATCACCGACCGGGGCCGACCGATCACCTCCAGGGCGAAAGCCACGTTCTCGGCGACCGTTTTGGAAGACAGCAGTTTGAAGTCCTGAAACACCGTTCCGATCGATCGACGCAGAAACGGCACCTTCCAACCCGGAAGACGGGTGATGTCCTTGCCGGCCACCCAGATGGTTCCCCGGGTCACCTGTTCCTGTCGCAGCAGCAGCCGTACCAAAGTGGACTTGCCCGATCCCGAGGGACCCACCAGGAAAACAAACTCTCCGCGGCGGATATTGAGGGAAATGTCGCGAGCAGCCACCGTTCCACCCTGATATATCTTGGTTACGGAGTCGAGTCTGATCAAGCCTGCTCTCCGACAATCAACTGAAAAAGGAGCTCTACGGCGGCCCAGGAATGGATGCTACCACCAAGGAGGGCCAATAATCAGTAACCCTCCACTCCAGCCGATCCCACCCGGGACCGGCGTTCGTGGTTGGCTCTGCGCCACTGCAAATAGGACTCCACGAAGGCGCTGAGGTCACCGTCCAGCACCCGATGGACATCACCAATCTCGAGTCCCGTGCGGACATCCTTACACAGTTGAAAGGGTTGAAGAACATAGGACCGTATCTGCCTTCCCCACCCCGCTTCTCCCTGCTCCCCCCGGATGGCTTCCAGTTCCGCCTCCCGTTGGCGACGGGCCAACTCGGCCAGGCGTGAACGAAGAATGCCCATGGCCCGGGAACGATTCTGCAACTGGGATCGTTCGTTCTGACATTGCACCACCACCCCGGTGGGAATATGGGTGATGCGCACCGCCGAGTCGGTGGTGTTGACGTGCTGCCCGCCGGCGCCGGTGGACCGGTAGGTGTCGATGCGCAGATCCTCGTCGCTGATCTCCACCTCCGCCTCCCCACCCATGTCCGGGGCCACGTCCACCCCGGCAAAGGAGGTGTGCCGGCGGTTCTGGGCGTCGTAGGGCGAGATCCGCACCAGCCGATGCACGCCTCTTTCCGATTCCAGATTCCCGTAAACCCGCTCGCCGGTGACGGTCAGGGTGGCCGACTTGATACCGGCCTCCTCCCCGGGGGTAAGTTGAATCAACTGCCACCGGTACCCCTGGTCGTCGACATAGCGCTGGTACATCCGCAACAGCATCTCGGCCCAGTCCTGGGCATCCACCCCTCCCGCTCCGGCATGCACGCTCAGGATTGCCGGGTAGTCGTCGTACTCCCCGAAGTAGAGACTGGAAAGCTCCAGTTCTCCCAACACCGATTCTGCGGCCCGAAGTTCCGAGGCGGCCTCGGCCAGGGCCTCCTCGGCGTCAAGACCTTCCTCGTCGGCCAGCGCCACCAACACCTCGGCGTCGTCAAGGCTTAGCGCCAGGCCATCGAAGGCGGCGATCAGGCTCTCGTGGCGGGCTAGACGACGTCCGGTCTCGCGGGCCCGCTCGGGATCGGACCAGAACCCCGGCTCCGCCGAGGCTTGGCGCAGAACCACGGCTTCGGCCTTCTTCTGTTCGAGGTCAAAGGAACCTCCCGGCTTCATCCAGGCGGATACGCAGTTCGGCCAAGACGGCCTGGGGGTCGAAGTGCTCGGAGTTCATGTTGGAAAGTTCCTGATCGGACGAATACGGGACAGAAGTCAAAGGTTAACGGGAAGCGAGCACCCCGAACGCGCTGCTCAGGCGACACTCCCGTGACATCGTTTGTACTTGCTCCCACTGCCGCACGGACAGGGGGCGTTGCGTCCGATTTTACCGCCTTTCGCCCGGGTGACGCGCTGACGGGGCCGGGACACGGCGCCGGCCGCCGCCGGGGTCCGGGGGGCCGGACGGGCGGCCTTGACATGGAACATGTACCGAACGGTGTCCCGCTTCACCATATCCACCATTTCCGAGAAAAGGTCATAGGCCTCCCGCTGATACTCGGTGAGAGGATCTCTCTGCCCCATCGCCCGAAGGCCGATCCCCGACCGCAGATAGTCCATCTCTGCCAGATGCTCCCGCCACTTGTTGTCGATCACCGACAGCATCACCGACCGCTCCACCTCGGCAATCACCTCCGGGCCAAATTCCTCCACCCGCGCCCGGTAGACCTCGGTGGCCTCCGAAAGGGCCAGGTCGGTAACCTCTTCGGTGGAGAGGCGCTCACCCGCCCGGGGGACGGACAGGCCGCTTGGGTAGTAAACCCCCAGTTGCCCGTTGAGCTTCTCCCAGTCCCAATCGCTGGGCGCCAATGGACCGAACTCCTCGGCGATCACCCCGCCAATCGTCTCCTCCATCCAATCGGAAACCAGGGCGCCGGTCTCCTGCCTCACCAGAATCCCGTTGCGCCATTGGTAGATGCGCTCCCTCTGGCGGTTGATCACCTCGTCGTATTTGAGAACGTTTTTTCGGATCTCAAAGTTCTGCGCCTCCACCTGTCGCTGGGCTCTCTCCACCGCGTTGGTGACCATCTTGTGTTCGATGGGCACCTCGTCGGGAATCCTGAGCCGGCCCATGATGGCCGCCACCCGCTCCCCTTGGAACCTTCGCATCAGGTCGTCCTCCATGGACAGGAAAAAACGGGTCCGTCCGGGGTCGCCCTGTCGACCCGAGCGCCCCCGTAGCTGGTTGTCGATGCGGCGCGACTCGTGGCGTTCGGTTCCCAACACCAACAGTCCCCCCGCCCGAAGCACCCGCTGGCGGTCGCTGGCCAGTTCCTCCTGATATTGGGCGGCCAATTCCCGAAACCGGGACTCGTAATGGGAGTCCTCGGATTCAACTCCCGCCCGCCGGAGCTCCAGCCGGGCCAGGGCTTCGTGATTGCCGCCCAGCATGATGTCCACTCCCCGACCGGCCATATTGGTGGCGACCGTCACGGCCTCCGGACGACCGGCCTGGGCGATGATCTCCGCCTCCCGGGCGTGATGTTTGGCGTTGAGGACCTGATGACGGATGCCCTGGCGGGACAAGAGCCCCGACAGGCGCTCGGAGTTCTCGATGGAGACCGTGCCCAGCAACACCGGCTGACCCTGCCGGTGGGCCAGGCCTACCTCTTCCACCACCGCCTCGTACTTGGCCTTTTCGGTCTTGTACACCTGGTCGCCCTGATCATCACGGACCACCGGTTGGTTGGTGGGGATGCTCACCACTTCCAGGTCATAGATCTGGGCGAGTTCGGGCGCCTCGGTCTGGGCGGTGCCGGTCATGCCCGCCAGCTTGCGGTACATCCGGAAATAGTTCTGCAGGGTGATGGTGGCCAGGGTCTGATTCTCGTCCAGAATCCGCACCCCCTCCTTGGCCTCGATGGCCTGATGAAGACCTTCCGAGTAACGACGGCCCTCCAGGACCCGGCCGGTGAACTCGTCGACGATCTTCACCTGCCCCCGGTCCAACAGGTATTCCTGGTCTCGGTGATACAGTTCTTTGGCTCGCAGGGCAATCTCCAAGTAGTGGACAAAATCCACCGCGGCATGGTCGTAGAGGTTTTCCACCCCCAACCACACTTCCACCTGGGTAACCCCCTCCTCGGTGGTAAGGACCTGGCGTTTGCCCTCATCCACCTCGTAGTGCAGGTCCCGCCGCAACCGGGCGGCTATCCGGGCAAAGTCCCGATACCACTTGGCGCTGTCGGAGACCCGCCCGGAGATGATCAGCGGGGTTCGGGCCTCATCGATGAGAATCGAGTCAACCTCGTCGACTATGGCGTAGTGGTGGCCCCGCTGAACCATGTTCTCCGAACTCATGGACATGTTGTCCCGCAGGTAATCGAAACCGAACTCGTTGTTGGTGCCGTAGGTGATGTCGCACCGATAGGCGGGACGGCGCTCGGTGGGGGACATGGAGGACTGCACCAGACCCACCCGCAAGCCGAGAAAGCGATGAACCGTCCCCATCCACTCCGCGTCGCGGGCAGCCAGGTAGTCGTTGACCGTCACCAGGTGGACGCCTTCGCCCCCCAAGGCGTTGAGGTAGGCCGGCATCGTGGAGACCAGCGTCTTCCCCTCGCCGGTTTTCATCTCCGCCACCTTACCCTGATGCAGCGCACCCGCCCCCACGATCTGAACGTCATAGGGGCGCTGGCCCAGCACCCGGCGGGCCGCCTCCCGCACCGCGGCGAAAGCCTCCGGCATCAGGCTGTCGAGGCTTTCACCCCGTTCGATCCTTTGTCGGAAGAGTCCGGTTCGGGCCGCCAGATCGGCATCGGACAGCCGCTCAACCTCGCCTTCCAGGGCGTTGACTCGATTGGTCAGCGCCGTCAGGCGCTTCAGTGATCGGCTCTCCCCCGCCTTGAGAACCTTGCTCAGAATTCCCATCCGCCCTCCAATGCTATCGGGCCGTCGCTGTTATGCCGTCGGTTTTTTCGATCCCTGGTCACTCAACTGTGCGATTCGATCAGCCCCAACCGTCCGTCCCGTCTTCGGTAGAGAACGCAGTGCCGATTGGTGGCGGCATCGAGAAAAAAGAAGAAGTCGTGACCAAGCATGTCCATCTGCAATTGGGCCTCGGCGATGCTCATGGGCTTGATAATGAATCTCTTGACCCTCACGATCTCATCCTGCTGCTCGGTCGCCGGCGTCGGCGCCGGAGGACCGGCCTGGCGATGACTGCGGATCACCTTTTCCTTGAGCCGGCGAATTCGGCGGGTGAATCGGTCGGACGCGGTGTCAAGGGCCATCTCGGGGCCGGGCGCGGCGGCTTCCGATCGAATCATCCTGCCCAGGGCATGGCCGGTCAACTCGATGCGGAAACGCTCGGCCGACACGCGAGGATTGGATTCCCGGATAATTTCGACATCCACCGCGCTCAGGTCGGAAAAGACCCGCGTGGCCCGATTGATCTTGGCTATCACGGCCTTACGAAAAGTTTCGGACACTTCGGCGTTCCGAGAGTTGATCCGTACCTCCACTGGCAGTTTCCCCTTTCTGTTCCGAAGGGTAAGAGGCTAGCTACATCATCGGACTAAACGGCGGAGGTTGCCGTCACCGCCGCTACCACCCCTCCGCCGCCCAGGGTCTGCACGGCAGCCTGCAAGGTCAGGCCGGTGGTGATCACATCGTCCACCAGGACCAATCTCCCCACCGGCGCGCCCCTACTCCGAAACCGCGCCTTGCGGGCCGTTTTCGACAACCCGGCATTCGCCGACCCCAGCACGGGCGGGGAAAGCGCCCGGGAGACGGGCAATCGACACCGACGGGCCAGAGCCTGCGCCAAGAGCAGCGCCGGATCCGATCCGAACCTGACCCGGCGGGAATAGATCCGGGGAATCGGCGCCAGCGCCCGGGCCGAGCGGGGCACCAGCGGCGCCATCAGGGCGGACAGCACCTCGGCGGAGTCGCGACATCCCCCGTATTTGAGTCTCAGCACCAACCGGCGAGCCGCGTCCCGATGGACGAGAGCCGAGGAAACTTCCACTCCCGATTCCAGGCGGCGCGGACGGGTCCGGGCCATGGAAAGGACGCAGGTTCGGCAGACCAACGCCTCGGTTCGCCGCCGACAACAAAGACACCACACCATGCTCACAGCATGGAACCCGGATGTGACACACGGAGCCGGGGCGCCTGTGCGGTCGGGGTGTCCTCGGGGTGGGAGAAGTCCCACTCCCGCCGGTTTTCAGACCGTTACCACCTTCACCAACACCACCGGACGCTGCCGCGTCTGGGTTCTGACCACCTGGGCGACGGTTCGGCGGGCCACCGCCCGCAGATGACCGGGATCGATCAGACCATCCGCCACCCGGGCCTCCACCAGATCGAGCAACCGGTCGACTGCCGAGTCCAGCACCTCGAGCGGATCGTCCACCAACCCGCGGCTTTCGAGGAACGGGTCGCACACCAGACGACCGCTTTCGGCGTCCACCACCAGGACGACATTGACCACTCCCGCTTCGGACAGCCGGCTTCGATCACCCAGCACTCTCGATTCCACTTCTCCCACAGAAGACCCGTCCAAGAAGACGTAGTCGGCATCCACGACGCCTCGCTCCACCCACAGGTCGTCTCCCTCGATCACCACCCGATCTCCGTCCTCCAGCACCTCCACCTGCTCCACCCCCACCCGACGGGCCAGGCGGGCGTGGGCGTGCAGATGGCGATACTCCCCGTGGATCGGCACGAAGGCCTCGGGGCGCACCAAGCGCAACATAACCGCCAACTCGTCTCCCGCGGCATGCCCGGAGACATGCACCGGCGAATTGCGGCCGTGGTAAACCGTCGCCCCCAGCCGCAGCATCCCCGAGATCAATTTGGAAACGGCCTTCTCGTTGCCGGGAACCGGAGTGGCCGAGATCAGCACCGTGTCGCCCTGCAGCAGCGCAATTTGACGATGGGTCCCGTTCGCCATGCGGGACAGCGCCGAAAAGGGCTCACCCTGGCTGCCGGTGGCCACCAGGAGTTGCTGGTCGACGGGCAGTCTCAGCATCTCGGCGACCGTCACCACCCGCTCCTCGGGCAGATCCAAGACCCCCAACTGCGACGCTATTCGGGTGTTTCTGAGCATCGAACGGCCGGTCAGGGCGATCTTTCGCCCCGACTCGACTCCCGCGGTGATGACCTGTTGAACCCGGTGGATATGAGAAGCAAAGCAAGCAGCGATCACTCTCCCGCGGGATGCCCGCACGATTTGAGAGATAGGCTCCGACAACGACGCCTCCGATGGCACGAATCCGTTCCGTTCGGCATTGGTGCTGTCTCCCAGATACAACCGAACGCCGTGGTCGCCGTACTCCGCCAGTGCCCCCAGATCGGTGGCCCGATCATCGATCGGAGTGGGATCCAACTTGAAATCTCCCGAATGCAGTATCACTCCCTCGGGAGTGTCGAAGGCCACCGCCACCGCATCGGGAATCGAGTGGCAAACCGGTATGAGGGTGAAGCGAAAAGGCCCATGGACAATCTCCTCCCCGGTGGTCACCCGGTGAAGGTCGGCCGCCACCCCCAACTCCTTGATCCGCTCATTGGCAATCCGAAGGGTCAGATCGGTGCCGTAGACCGGCGCCTCAACCTGCTGCAGAAAATACCCCAGGGCGCCCACGTGGTCCTCATGTCCGTGGGTCAGCACCACGCATTCCACGTCGGCCGCTCTCTCCGCCACCCACGACCAGTCGGGAAACACCAGATCCACCCCGAGCATGTCGGCCTCGGGAAACATCAATCCACAGTCAATCAGGCAGAGCTTCCCCTCCACCTCCAGCACGGCACAGTTGCGGCCCACTTCCCCCAACCCTCCCAGGAAGGTGATCCGAACGCTCACCCTCTGTCCAAACCGGCCAGGGCCTCCCGTACTTGCATCCGAGTTTCGTCCGAAGGCGCCACCAGGGGAAGCCGGAGCCCACCCACCGACTCCCAGATCTCCTCCATAGCCGCCTTGACCGGCCCGGGATTGGTCTCCAGAAAGCATGCCACGCACAGGGGCATCAGGACGTGATGCAAAACGGTTGCCCTCCGGTAGTCTCCCGACGCGGCGGCATGCACCATCTCGGCCACCAACGGCCCCGCCAGATGGGAGATCACCGACACCACCCCCACCGCCCCCACCGACATCATCGGCAAGGTGTGGGAGTCCTGGCCGGAATAAACCGTCAACGAGGGGGCGGCCGCCACCGTCAGGGAAGTGAAGTCGAGATCCATCACCGCATCCTTGGTGGCCGAGATGTTGGGATGGCGGGCCAACCGGGCCAGGGTGGACACCTCGATCAAGCGGGCCGAGCGCGAGGGTATGTTGTAGACCAAAAGCGGCAACTCGGTGGCGTCGGCCACGGCTTCGAAGTGCGCCACCAGACCATCCTGGGTGGGTTTGTTGTAGTAGGGGGTAACCGCCATCACGCCTCCACACCCGGCCTGAGCCGCCCGGCGGCTCAGCTTGATGGAGCCCGCCGTGTCATAGGTGCCGGTGCCCGCCACCACCATGGCGCGATCGCCCACCGCCTCGGCCACCGTCTCGTACAGCCTGATCTTTTCGTCAACCGAAAGAGTGGGGGACTCCCCGGTGGTGCCGGTTATCACCAACCCATCCGAGCCTTGATCCACCAGGCGCCGGGCCAAACGACCTGCCTGGCCCGCATCCAGGGAACCTTCGGGGGTGAACGGGGTAACCATGGCGGTGAGAACCCGTCCGAAAGGCGGCTGATCTGAGCTCACCATCGGGAGGATAGCCCCCCGGGCGGCCCGGCCGGATCAGTCCAACAAGGCTCCCAGGCCCACGGAGACCCCCGATGGAAGACCCGCCACCCCCCGTATCGCCAACAACACCCCGGGAAGAAAAGAGACCCGATCGGTGGAATCATGTCGAATGGTGAGAATCTCTCCGGGGTTGCCGAACAGCACCTCCTGATGGGCCAGAAGACCCGGCAGGCGCACCGAATGAACCGGCACTCCCTCCACTCGGGCGCCGCGGGCGCCGGGGAGTATTTCCTCCGACTCGACGCGGCGCACCTGACCTCCCCCCTCGGCCATGCCCGCCGCGGTCGAAACCGCGGTACCCGAGGGGGCGTCGGCTTTGCGATCGTGGTGAAGTTCGATCACCTCCGACGCCTGGAAAAACCGGGCGGCCTCCTCGGAAAAGCGCATCATCAGCACCGCACCGATCGAGAAATTGGGAACGATCAGGCAGTTGAGGTCGCCGTCCGATGCCCAGATGCGCCGGGCCGAGGCGATTCTGTCGGTGGTGAAGCCCGAGGTGCCCACCACGGCATGGCAGCCCATCTCCCGGTAACGAGCCAGATTGGCCATCACCACGTCGGGATGGGTGAAATCGACCACCACCTCGGCGCGGGCCAGACCGCCTGCGTCGGTGTCCACCGAGACCCCCGCAACCTGTCCCGGGTAGCGGTCGAAGGCCGCCACCAGTTCCAGGTCGGGCGCCCCCGCCACTGCGTCGGCGATCACAGTACCCATCCGGCCCAACGCGCCGGCCACCCCCACCCTGATCGTCATTTCAGGTAGACGGCCAGGTCCGACTCGCCAAAGGGGCCCACCGCTCCCAGGGTCCGGGGACCCGAGAACATCTGGCGGGCCACATCGATCACGTCCCGGCGTTCCACCGCCAGGATCCGTTCCAGCCGCTCATCCATCGAATAGTGCTCCAAGCCGCAGATCTCTTCGCGGCCCAGATTAACCATGCGGCTCTGGGAATCCTCCATGGCCAGGGCCAGTGCCCCCCGCCCGGCGCCGCGGGCCTTCTCCAACTCCTCCTCGGTGATCCCCTCCTCCATCAGTTGGCTGAGTGTGCTGTCAATCAGTTCCATAACCTGCGCGGTGTGACCGGGGGTGGTTCCCACATAGATTCCCCAAGCGCCGGTGTCGGCGTAGGCCCGATTGAAGCTGAACACCGCATAAGCCAAGCCTCGCTCCTCTCGGATGCTGGTGAACAGGCGCGATGACATCCCCACCCCGAGCACCATGTTCAGCACCCCGAAAGCCCAGCGTCGCTCATCGGAACGGCCCATCCCCTCGCCTCCCAGCACCAGGTGGGCCTGTTCGGTGTCCCGCTCCACCAGTCCCACCGACGAAGTATAGGAGGCGGGTAGGTATTGGTGGTTCACTTCGGGTCCCGACCACTCTCCGAACAGTCCTTCCACCAGGTCCACCGCCTCGGCGTGCCGGACGGCGCCCGCCAGGGCCACCACCACCGAACGGGGACCGTATCGCCGCCGCCAGTAACCCCGCAGATCATCGCGGGTCATGGCTCCGATCGATTCCCGGGTCCCCAGCACCGGCCGCCCCAGGGCATGGCCGTCATAGATCGCCCGCCCGAAAGCCTCGAAAGCCGCATCCTGGGGATCGTCCTCACGCATGTTGATTTCCTCGAACACCACCTGGCGCTCGGAATCGATCTCGTTCTGCCGCATGGCTGGTCGCATGAGCATCTCCGACAAAAGCTCCATTCCCACCGGAAGATCGTCGTCCACCAGCCGAGCCCAATAGCAGGTCTGCTCGTTGGAAGTGAAGGCATTTGACTCGGCCCCCATCCCGTCGAACGTCTCGGAAATCCGGCGGGCCGACAACTTCTCGGTTCCCTTGAAAAGGAGGTGTTCCAGAAAGTGGGCGGCGCCGGCCTCGTTGCTCCGTTCGTCCCGGGCGCCGGTGTCCACCCAACACCCCACCGACACCGAGCGCAGCGCCGGCATGGACTCGGTTATCACCCTCAAACCATTCGGAAGGGTGGTCAGAGAATAATGAGCCATGCCAATCGGGAAGTGTAGGAATCCCGATGAGGGATAATGAATTCACCATGCCCCCACGTTCGCCGACCGTTTTGAGCCGGATGCTCTCCCCCGAGGAGACCGGCATCGAGGAAGTGGTGGGCCGATATCAGCGGGTAGCCCCGGCCATCACCCGTTTTGCCCGCACCCTGTCGGGGAACCCCGAGTTGCGGGTGAGGCTGGGGGCTTTCTCACACACCGCGGCGGGGGAAGTGGTATGCGATCCCCGGCTGTTCCATGCCGCCTACCGGCGCCGGGCCCCCGTAACGGCCGAGGAAGTGGCGGTCGCCTCGGCGCTCCACGAGGTGGTGCACCTGCTCTCCAGCGACTTTGACGAAGAGCGGCCGGCGCCCGAACACTGGCCCACCCTGCCGGGCGAGGCCCGCCGCCCACCGGGACCCAAGTCCACTCCGGTCGATCTGCTCACCGCCATACAACGGGCCGGGGGAGAGTTGGCCACCATGATGTTCTTCGCCCTGGAGGACGCCCGGCAGGAACAACAGGGGCTGGTCAACTATCCGGGGGCCCGATCCATTCTGGGCGACCTCTACCGGGCGGCGGCGCCTTCCCTGGCGTCCAAGCCGCCCATCTCCCAATTCACCACCGCGCTGTTCCTGACGGTCAACGGGATACACCACCCCAATCGCCCGCCCGATTTTATGGGAGAAAAAGTGAGAACCGCGCTCGCGGCGGCCAGTGATCGATTACTGCGGGTATCCGGTCTGCAAGATCCCTGGGAAGTGGGCGAAACCGCGCTGATCATGCTGCGAATCGCTATCGATCACGAGTTGGTCCCCCCCGGTCTGGCCCGGGACCCGGCCGCCTCCGAAGAGATGAGCGACAAGACCAGCCAGACCCTGGACATGATCCGTCTGCCCAGCCCGGCGGTGGCCGGGGCCGAGTCCTACCGGCAGGCAATCAGCGCCGACCGGGAAAGCCGTCCCGGAGAGGAGATGGACCGCTCCAGCACCGATCAACTGCTCCGGGTGGGGGCGGCGCCCACGATTCATCTGCCCGATGGCCAGAGCGGACGGCTGATCATCTCCCCGGCGCCCACCGCCTTCGGCCGATTCGCCGCCCAGGGCAGGGAGGCGTATCAGCATGCCGCCCAGCAGTGGGGAGTGACTCCCCGGCGGGTGTCGGGCGAACTCTTTCACTTGTTCGCGGCCAATCAGCGCCGAGGATTGCGTTCCGGGTTCGATCAGGGGGACATCTCCCCCTACGCCGCTCTGTTCATCGGCGCGGGACTGTACCAGCGCCTCTACGAGCGGCGTCACTCCCCCAGTCGCCGCCGCTACGCGGTGAGCCTGCTGGTGGATGGTTCAGCCTCAATGCTGCAGTCCAAGAACCCCGGGCGCCGACGGACCGGGTGGGGGATGGCCGCCGCCCTGCTGGGGGCCTGGACGGTGGCCCGGCTGTGCCATGAATTGGACATCGACTTTGAAGTGAGCATTTTCAACCGCTCCTACGCGGCCCGGGTGGCTGACACCGAGTGGTCCTACACCCGGTCCATGAGTCGGTCGTCGGCAGGACTGCGGGCCGGGCTCGGCGCCTCGGCTGATAGGCTGACAACCACTGTCAATCACTATCTCATCAAACCCTTCGATCAACGGTGGTCGCGGTCCGAACCGATCCTGGCCGGGATGCTGTGGGCCGCCTTTTCCCCCCGGGAGGCGGTGCGTCAGGCCGCCCGGAATCCTCGTACCGCCCCGCCGGTCTCCATGTTCGACAAGGCCGCCAACGTGGACGAATTGAACGTTATCCACGCCGGTCGTCGGCTGGCCGCCCAGGGTGCTGAAACCCGACTGCTGATGGTGCTGGCGGATGGAATGACCCGTGGTTCGGTCCGCAACCTGGCCGGGGCCGTGGCGGCGGTGGAAAGGGGAGGCGCCACCGTGCTGGGAATCGGGATCGGCGATGACACCGTGGCGGCCGCCTACCCACGCCACCAAGTGGTGCAACACCCCCGGGAACTGACCCAGGCCATGGTGTCGGGCACCAAGGATCTATTGCGCAAGAGCCTGATCAAGCTGCAGGCGCCGGCGGCATGAGCGACCCGGCCATCTTCGCTCACCCCTCGGGCTTGACGGAACGACAGATCCAGCTTCGTCCTTTCGAGCTTTCCTCCGATCTGCCCGACCGCCGGCAGAGAATGCGGCGGATCCCCGATCCCGACCCCTACTACGTGGACCTGGGGATGCTCTATCGCTTTGCCGCCCTGGAGAGAGTTCACCGGAACCGGCCGCCCGGATACGTTCCCCTGCATGTGGCGGTGCGAGGACACATGGGCACCGGAAAGGATCACGACATCGAGCAGTTCGCCGCCCGCCTGCGATTGCCCTACTACCGCATACCCATGACCGGCGAAGTGCGCGACCTGACCCTGATCGGGTCCACCCGACTGCACGGGGACGGCAAGGGGGGAACCGAAAGCAAATGGGAGGACGGCGACATAACCCGCGCTTTGCGAGGACCCGCCCTGATCAACCTGTCGGAACTCAACGCGGCCGGGGCAGAGACGCTGTTTGCCCTGCACGGTTTGCTGGACCGCTACGCCGCCTTGGACCTGCCGACCGGCGAGACCATCCGACTGCGGGACGACGTGCGCTTTTTCGGGACCATGAACCCCACCGACCTGCGCGACTACGCCGGGACCCAAACCCTCAACAAGGCATTCGCCGACCGCTGGGTGATCTGGGAAAAGAGCTTTCCCACCGCGTCGCAGGTGAAATCCATGCTGGAAGTTCGCTACCCGGCCATGACCCGGCCCTTCGTGGAGGCAATCGCCCGCCTGACGGTGGATGTGAACGCCTCCTTTGAGTCGGCGGACGCCGAAACCAGGGTGGAAACCCCCATGTCCCTGCGCGGAACGCTCGACCGGCTTCCCACCGGACTTCGCATCTTCTCGGAACACCCTGATCCCCTCCGCCGGGCCTGGGAGGAATTCGTTCTGCCGAGGGTGGACCCCCACGACCGGGACCACTATGAGACGGTATGGCGAGCAGTGGTTCGGCAGGGACCCAGCGTACCACCCTACGGTAAACCCCCCTCCTAAATCTGATAGAATAGGGAGGGTGCGGACCATACTCTCCGATCTGGTGGCGGAACAGCAGTCCCTGGACCAGTATCTGCAGAAAATCCCGGTTCGAGACTGGAACACCCCCACTGCGGTGGAAGGCTGGGACATTCGTGACATGGTCAGCCACTTGGCCCACTTCGAGGAGTTGACCGCCCGGACCGTCGCCGGCGAGGCGGATGGTTTTCCCACGGGAGATGAACTGAACGAACTGTACTGGGAGGGTATCCATCACGGCCGCGGTGTCAGGCCCCAGGACGTCATAGAGTGGTGGAGAAAAGGGCGAGCCAAGCTCATCGAGCCCCTCTCGGAAATGAAGGGGACCGAGCCCATCTCCTGGTTCGCCGGTTCGGTATCGGCCCAGGCGGTGGCGGCTCACCGGCTCACCGAAACCTGGGCATACGGTCTCGACATCTACGAAGCGATGGGGGACGAATACGAGGACACCACCCGGATACGCCATGTCTGCTGGTTGGCATGGGAAACTCTTGCCGCCAGGTTCGCCGAACGAGGGGAAACCCACACCCCGATAAGGGTGGAAGTGATCGGACCGCAGTATTTCAAGTGGGTCTACGGCGAGGCCGACCTGCCCCACATCATCAAGGGAACGGCCGCCGAGTGGGCGAGGGTGGCTGTGCACCGCCTCACACCGTCGGAGACCGATCTCCAATGCTCGGACGAGGTCGCCCGGACCGCCCTGGAGTTGGTGTCCATTTACTGAGGGCCGTCCGCAACCGGATGCGTCTCCAACTCGACTGG
Source organism: Acidimicrobiia bacterium (assembly GCA_965220995.1). GTDB lineage: Bacteria > Actinomycetota > Acidimicrobiia > Spongiisociales > ZC4RG35 > Bin76. The sequence goes on from CBDCRL010000004.1 coordinate 1,038,277, forward strand.
GATCGTCTGTCGGTCAATCCCAACCCGCAACCACACCCCCGCGTTGTCTTCCAACACATAAGTATGTGCGATCACCAACCAACTCGATCTCGAACCCATTGCAACACCCGGACTGGCTGACAGATCCGGTGGGTCTCCTCGGACCCTTTGTCACAGAGAACCCCTACCCTGATTCTGACGATGACAAAGTCCGCCTTGCAGCAGTTCACCCCGGCCACCCGAGCGTGGTTCGAGTCCTCGTTCGAGGCGCCCACCGCCGCACAAACCCAGGGATGGCCGGCCATCGCCTCCGGCCGGAACACCCTGATCCATGCCCCCACCGGGTCGGGAAAGACCCTGGCGGCCTTCCTGTGGACGATTGACCGCCTGTTTGGCGAACCACTGCCGCCCACCCTGCAGCGCTGCCGGGTGCTGTACGTTTCTCCCATGAAGGCCCTGGCCTACGACATCGAACGCAACCTGCGGGCCCCCTTGGCCGGCATCCGCCACACCGCCCTCCGCCTGGGTCTTGCGGCCCCTCCGACGCTCTCCACCTTCATGCGCACCGGCGACACCCCCGCCTCCGACCGGCAGAAGATGCTGCGACGACCTCCCGACATCCTCATCACCACCCCCGAGTCGCTGTACTTGATGCTCACTTCCAACGCCCGCCATCGCCTGGCCTCGGTCAAATGGGTGATCGTGGATGAAGTGCACGCCGTGGCCGGCCAAAAGCGGGGCGCCCACCTGGCCGTTTCGTTGGAACGGCTGGAGGAGATCGCCGACTCCTCACCGCAGCGCATCGGTCTCTCCGCCACCCAGCGTCCCCTGGAAACCATCGCCCGTTTCCTGGGCGGGGGTGAGGTGGCCGACCCCGACGGCCCGTGGAAGCCTCGTCCGGTCACCATCATCGATGTCCACCAACCTCGATCCCTGGACCTGGAACTGGTGGTCCCAAGCGAAGACATGACTCGTCCCCCACCGAGCGCCGATGACGAATTCCGCACCCCCTCGATCTGGCCGTCCATATATGAGCGACTGCTGGAATTGATCAACCGGCATCACTCGACCATCGTCTTCACCAACAGCCGACGACTGGCCGAGCGGGTGTGCGCGGAATTGAACACTCTGGCGGGAGAAGACATTGCCCGGGCCCATCACGGGTCGGTGGCCCGGCGTCATCGCTTGGAGATCGAGGACGGGCTGAAGAGCGGTCGGCTCCGGGCGGTGGTGGCCACCTCGTCGCTGGAGTTGGGAATCGACATGGGGGCGGTGGACCTGGTGGTGCAGATCGAGTCGCCCCCGGGAGTGGCTTCGGGGCTGCAGCGGGTGGGAAGGGCCGGGCATCAGGTGGGAGGCACAAGCCGCGCCAAGCTGTTCCCCAAATACCGGGGGGACCTGCTCACCTCCACCGTGGTGGCCCAGAGGATGCGAGCCGGTGAAGTGGAACACACCGTGATCCCTCGCAATCCTCTTGACGTGGCCGCCCAACAGATGGTGGCGGCGGTGGTTACCAGCGAGCGTACGGTCGATCAACTCTTTGTGATGCTGCGCCGCGCCGCGCCGTTCGCCGACCTTCCCCGAAAGGTATTCGTGGCCACCCTGGACATGCTGGCGGGCCGCTACCCCTCCGATCTGTTTGCCGAGCTTCGACCCAGAGTCGTCTGGGATCGGATCTCCGATATCGTCACTCCCAGAACGGGGGCCAAGCAACTGGCGGTAACCAACGCCGGGGTGATCCCCGATCGCGGCCTGTACCGGGTGCAACTTCCCGACGGCAGCCGGGTCGGCGAACTGGACGAGGAGATGGTCTACGAATCCCGGCCCGGCGACGTGTTCCTGTTGGGATCCTCTTCCTGGAGGATCGCGGATATCACCCACGATCGGGTGCAGGTGATTCCCGCCCCCGGAACGCCGGGACAGATGCCTTTTTGGAGGGGAGACACCATCGGAAGATCGGCGGAGACCGGCCTGGCGATCGGGCGCTTCCTGCGGGAGATCTCCGCCCTGACCCGTCCCCAGGCGCTGCGGCGGCTGACCGATCAACAGGGACTGGACGAGTGGGCGGCCCAGAACCTGGTGACTTACCTGGAGGAGCAGCGCACGTCGGGAAGCGCCCTGCCCACCGATCGAACCGTGGTGGTGGAACGCTTTCGAGACGAGATCGGAGACTGGCGGATGGTGGTGCTGTCACCCTTGGGATCCCGGGTCCACGCCCCCTGGGCAATGGCCGCCCGGGATCACCTGCAGACCCGGCTGGGAACCGAGATCGACGCCGCCTGGTCCGACGATGGCATCATCTTTCGGTTCCCCGACGCCGACGAGCCTCCCTCCGCTCATGACGTTTTGCTAAGTCCCGACCGGGTCTCCGATCTGCTGATGAGGCACCTGTCGTCCACGGCGCTGTTCGCCTCCCGATTTCGGGAAGCGGCCGGGAGGGCGCTGCTCCTGCCCCGCCGGAGTCCGGGACGCCGCACCCCGCTGTGGCTTCAGCGGCGCCGTTCCGCCGATCTTCTCTCGGTGGCCCGGCAGTTCGATTCCTTCCCGATGATTCTGGAGACCTACCGCGAGGTGCTGCAGGACGACTTCGACCTTCCCTATCTGCAGGGCCTTCTGGCCGATCTGCGGAGCCGCAAACTGCGACTGCAGGAAGTGGAACTGCCCCACGCCTCTCCGTTTGCCTCCTCGCTGATGCAGGCTTTCCTGGCCGGATTCCTGTATGAGACGGACGGGCCGGCCGCCGAACGCAAGGCGATGGCCATCACCTTGGACCGACGGCTCCTGGCGCAATTGCTGGGAGACGGGGAGATCGGAGAACTCATCTCTTCGGACGTGGCCGTTTCGGTGGAGTTGGAACTGCAACGACTCACCGAGGATCGACGGGCCAAGGGCCCCGATGGGATGGCTGATCTCCTGAGAGACTTGGGGCCCCTGCCGATCCGGGACCTGGAATTGCGGTGCGATGACCCCCACGCCGCCCTGGAGGAACTGCAGGCTGCCCGCCGGGTGATAGCAGTGCGTCTGGGCGGCCGGCAGGTCTGGGCGGCCGTGGAGGATGCGGCGCGGCTCCGGGACGCCCTGGGTTGTCAACTCCCCCCCGGAGTCCCGGCCGTCTTCACCGAACCCGTAGAGGATCCTCTGGGGGATGTGGTGGGACGCTACGCGCGCACCCACGCCCCCTTTCCCTCCTCCCAGGCCGCCGCCGCCCTGGGACTTCCCGTGTCGGTGACAGACGAGGTGCTGTCCCGGTTGGCTCGGCAGGACCGTCTGGTGAAGGGAGTGTTCCGGACCGGCGGCGCCCCCGAGTGGGTGGACGCCGAGGTCCTCCGCCGCCTGAAGCGTCGCTCCCTCGCCACCCTCCGGCGTCAGGTGGAACCGGTTGATCCCGCCGCGCTGGGCAGACTGACGCCGGCCTGGCATCAAATAGAGGACCCTCCTTCTCCCGGCGCCGGGCCGCTCTTGGAAACCATCGCCCGGATCCAGGGATACCCGATTCCCGCCTCGGTGCTGGAGCGCGATGTCCTGGCGGTCCGCCACCTCCGCCCGGGCCCCCGGCTCGATCAGCTTCTGGCCGAGGGCAGGGTGATTTGGGTGGGCCGGGGCGCCCTGGGACATCGGAACGGCAAAGTCGCCCTTTACCTGCGAGAAAAGTTCCGGCGCCTCGATACCGGGCCCGGCGCCGATCCTCCCGATCAACCGGTCCATCAGGCAATCCGCCGTCATCTGGAACGCCGTGGAGCCTCCTTTTTCGCGGATGTCTTCGGGGCCCTGGAAGGAACGGACCTGGCTGAGGCGATCGACGCCCTGTGGGATCTGGTGTGGGCGGGGATCGTCACCAATGACAGTCTGCATCCGGTGCGCGCCCATTTGCGGCGGCGCCGCGCCCGGCCCAGGCCCGGCAGGAACCTGGTCTTCCCCCCCGAGACTGCGGGCCGGTGGTCGCTGGTTTCCCATCCGGATGAAAGCCGGACCGTCTCCTCCACCGAACAGTACGCGGCATGGGGCGCACAACTGTTGGAACGACACGGAATAGTGACCCGCTCGGTGGTGGCCTACGAAGGCATAAAGGGAGGGTTCACTGCCCTCTATCCGGTGCTGGCCCGCCTGGAGGAGACCGGAGCGGCCCGTCGAGGATACTTCGTGGAAGGGCTGGGGGGCGCCCAGTTCGCCCTGGCGGGGGCCGTCGACCGACTGAGGGAGGAATCCCATCCCCGGCTGGTGATACTGGCGGCCACCGACCCGGCCAATCCGTTCGGGGCGGCGCTGTCCTGGCCCCGCCGTCCCGGAGTGCGCTTCGCCCGGTCGGCAGGATGCTATGTGGCGCTTTGGAACGGGGAACTGTGCGCCTTCCTGGATCATCGCCGCCTGACCGTTCTGGGCGGCGACGAGCCCTCGCCGGAAGACCTGGCGCAGGGACTGGCCAAACTTTCGGGGCGGCGGCCCAACCTGCGGATCGATCTGATCGACGATCAGCCGGCCCCCGAGCACTCTTTGGCCGGCCCCCTGGCGGATCAGGGTTTCGTACTGGGTCCCAAGGGACTGGTGTTTCCCCCCACCTCCCGTCGCTACGTTTCCGAGGCAGGTATATCCCCCGTGCAGCGACGAGCCTCCGGCCACGCGTAGAACGTCCAGCAGGTCGGCGCCGGTGGGATGACGGGAAGCGAGGCGCACATCGGCCGGAACCGATAACCGGCCTCGGTCAGTTCCTCGAGAATGATCCGCAGAGCCGAGACCGTTCGAGCCCGGTTTCCGCCCCCGTCATGGAGCAGCACCACCGACCCTGGTTGCGCTCCGTTCACCACCCGCCGCGCGATCTGCTCCGCCGACAGATCCAACCAATCGGCGCCGGTGTGGCTCCAGAGCACCGTCCTCAGGTTCAGCGAGGTCGCCCATTCGATCACCCGGTCGTTCACCTCGCCGTAGGGCGGTCGTATACAGGTGGCCCTCCGGTTGACCACTTCCTCCAACGCAGCCTGCGACCGGGCCGTGTCGGTGGTGAATTCTTCGCGGGTCAACGTGGTGAGGTTGGCATGCCGCCACGAATGCAACTGGATGGAGTGGCCTTCATCGACTATTTGGCGAGCCGCCTCCGGCCAGTTTCGAACCATGCTGCCCACCACGAAGAAGGTGCTGCGGGCCCGGTGCGACGCCAGCACCTCCAAGATTTGGGGGGTGTACACCGGATGGGGGCCGTCGTCGAAAGTGAGATAGATGACCGGCGCCGGTCGAGGTGCAACGACGTGGGCCGTGGCCGGGGATTCGACCGGAGGCGCCGCCCCCAAAGGCGACACCCCGGAAAGCGGCGCCAGGAAAAGGGCCGACAGCATAACTCTCACCGCCCATCGGGCGCCTGTCTTGATCACTTCAGTCCCCAGGCTACGGAAACAAGGCCGGAGAAGCCGTCCCAGTAAACACCGGTTCCCTCCTTCGGCCCGACGCAGCACCAAAAGTCCACTGCCGGATGGGCAACAACACCGTGGTGGGTCCGCTTATTAATCCCGGTTTGGAGGGGAAGCCCCGACCCCGACCGTGGTAAAATCATTCATCCAAATAGGCCAGACCATCCGACTGATGGTGCGAAGACTCCGACGCTTCCCCGCAGGATGGACCGCAGAGGCAACTCGTCGATTACTGATTGGAGAGCAGCGATGACAGAAAGCAAGCACGGCCCTTCTCTGGAGGAAACCCTTGAAACCAAGGTCGACCGTCGAGATTTCCTGAAGAAGGCCGGAATGACCTTGGCGGCCGGCGGAATGCTGACCGCCGTGGCCGCCTGCGCCTCAGAGGAAGAGGACGCCCCCGAGACCACCGCCGCAGCCGCCGAAGCCGCTGAGGTGGTCGCCGCCGAGGGCGGTCCCGAGATTGAATGGGAGATGGGCACCAGTTGGCCGTTGTCTTTGGACACCATCTACGGTGGCGCGGTGGACTTCGCCGAGCGGGTCAGTTCCCTGACCGGTGGCCGTTTCCGCATCACCCCCCGCGCAGGGGGCGAATTGGTTCCCGGGCTCGAAGTCCTGCAGAACGTCCAGCAGGATGCCATCCCGGCCGGTCACACCGCCTCCTACTACTACGTGGGACTCAGCCCGGCCACCGCATTCTCCACCGCCCTCCCCTTCGGACTTACCTATCGTCAGCAGAACGCCTGGATGTACGAGGGTGGCGGCCTGCAAATGATGCAGGACTTCTACGCCGACCGGTTCGGGGTGATCAACTTCCCGGCCGGCAACACCGGCGTCCAGATGGGTGGTTGGTTCAACAAGGAGATCAACTCCGTGGCGGATCTCCAGGGTCTGCGGATGCGAATCCCCGGTCTGGGAGGCCGGGTCATGGAGCGACTGGGCGTCACCGTCCAGGTGCTGCCCGGAGGTGAGATCTTCCAGGCCCTGCAGACCGGCGCAATCGACGCCACCGAATGGGTGGGTCCCTACGACGACACCACCATGGGATTCCATCAGGCCGCCCAGTATTACTACTACCCCGGGTGGTGGGAGCCGGGCCCGCAGCTGGACGTGTTCTTCCCGCTGTCCCGGTGGAACGAGTTGCCCGAGGAATACCAGGTGATTCTCGAGACGGCCGCCTATGGCGCCAACGCCACGATGATGGCCCGCTACGACGCCAAGAACCCGGTGTCCCTGGCCGAGATACTTCGCTCGGACATCGAGTTGCGTCGCTTTCCCGATGACGTCCTGCAGGCTTCGGAGGACGCCTCCTTCGAACTGTTCGACGAGACGGCGGCCGAGAACGACGACTTCGCCACCATCTACGACGCCTGGAAGGACTTCCGCGCCGGCATCACTCGCTGGCACGGTCTGGCCGAATCCGCCATGTTGAGTTGGACCGGGCGGCAGTAGCCGAACAACTGTCATAGTCAACCGTGAGGGGCGGGCTGAGGCCCGCCCCTCATTCAATTAGACCTCGAAGGGGTCACGCACGAGGAAGCCGGCCACATACACCGGCCTGGGTGTGGCGTCGGCCGGTTGTCAACCGCCCAGGACGCCGGGCAACCAGATCACGGTGCCCGGGAAAGCCATCACCAGCACCAGGGAAACGCCCTGCAGCACCATGAACGGCAGAGCGCCCCGGTGGATGTCAACCGTTCTGACTTCCGGCGGAGCGACGCTCTGCAGGTAGAAGAGGGAGAATCCCACCGGCGGGGAAATGAAGGCCATATTGAGGTTGATGGCCATCATCACCGTGAACCAGATCATCAGGGCGGGCAGTGTCTCAAAGGGGGTGGCCCCCGTTTCGAACAGCACCTTCACCGCCGGCACGAAAATGGGCATGACAATGAAGGTGATCTCGATGAACTCAAGGTTGATGCCCAACAGGAACACCGCGATATTGGCGATGATGATGAAACCCCAGAAACCGCCGGGCAGACCGGTCAGTATCTCCTGCGCCAGACTCTGGCCTCCCAACTGGTCGAATACCAGTTGAAAAAAAGTGGAGCAGAACAGAATCATCAGCACCAGGCCGGTGATGTTGGAGGTGGATCGGGCGGCCCCGGTCAGCACTGATCCATTCAGATTGCGGTTGGCGGCGGCCAACGCGACAGCCGCCGTGGCGCCCACCGCTCCTGCCTCGGTGGGGGTGGCGATGCCGGTGAAAATCGACCCCAGAACCGCCAGGATCAGCAGGATTACCGGCACCACCGCGATGAGCAGTTCCTTGGCCAACTCCATCCCCTGGAGGGGCCGGGCCTCGGGAGGGAGAGCAGGGGCGGCGTTCGGATCCCGGTAGGCGCGATACAGGACATACAGGCCGTAGATACCCGCCAGCATGACCCCGGGAACCATGGCCCCCAGGAACAGATCACCCACGGATACTCCCACCACCTGGGCCAGGAGAATCAACACCAGCGAGGGCGGGAGCAGCTGGGCCAGAGTACCGGAAGCGGTGATCAGACCGGTGGCCAGCCGATGGTCGTATCCGTATCGAACCATGGTGGGCAGGGACAAAAGGCCCATGACGATCACGGTGGCGGCCACCACTCCGGTGGCCGCGGCCAGCAGCGCCCCCACCAGCACCACCGTCAAACCCAAGCCTCCTCTGAGGCGACCCAAGGCCATGCCGATAGTGGTCAGCATCCGCTCCGCCAACCCCGATTTTTCCAGCACCGCCCCCATGAACACAAAGAACGGGATGGCCAGCAGAGTGAAGTTGTCCACCGATTTGAACCATCGGCTGAACAGGACGATGAATCGATTGAAGTCGAACTGGCCGGCCAGAATGCCGATCAGCCCGAAAACGATGGCGGTTCCCGCAAAAGAAAAGGCAACCGGATAGCCGGCCAGGAGCAACACCAAGAAGACCGCGAACATGACGATGGCCAGCCATTCGATGCTCATGGGCAGGTCCTTTCGGACTCGGAGGGTGGTGCTTGCCTCATTCGATTCTCAGCGGCGCTTCCCGCTCCTTCTCGAACAGGACCCCCTGGCGACCGGCGAGGAAGGCAACCACGCGTATCAGAGAGGCCAGGGCCGCAATCCCCAGCAGGAAGAACGCCACCAGAATCAACAACTTGATGGGACCGCGCGGCAACCCTCCGGGATCGGGGGACACTTCCCAGTACACCAGCGACTCTCTCACCGGCTTCCAGGACACCCACAAACCGAGAATGGTGAAGGGAATCAGGCCGCAAAGGTGCCCGATCAGATCGATCCACGCCTTGACCCGATCACTGCGCTCGGCATACCAAAAGTCGACCCGGACGTTGGTGTCGTGGCGCAGAAGATGGGGAAACATCAGAAGGAAGATGACGCCGTAGAGATACCACTGGGCCTCGATCCAGGTGTTGTTGACCAACTGCGCCTCTACGTACTGGCCGACGTATCTCAGAAAGACATTCAGGAACCCCACCGGAATGATCACCAACACCACTGCCCGGGATATCCAACCCGCCACCTCGGTGATACCGTCGGCCACCCGTAGATAACCCTGAGCGGTCGCATCGGTGGTTTTGGCCAAACGCTGAAGAACCGGCGGATATTTCACAACCCTGCTCCCTCTCTTCCCGCTTTCTCTTTTGCCAAGCTCACCTTACCTGCCGTCCGGGTGGGAACCGGCTTTTCTCATGGTAATTCTTCCGGCGAGATCAAGACCTCCCTGGCCTTGGAGCCCTGTGACGGCCCCACCACTCCCCGCTGTTCCAGGATGTCCATCAGACGCCCGGCCCGGGCAAACCCCACTCGGAGTTTTCGTTGCAGCATGGAGGTGGAGCCCAACTGGGAGCGGACCACCAATTCCATGGCCTGTCTCACCAATGGCTCGTCCTTGTCGTCCTCGGGTTCGGGCGCCGCAGCGGCCACAGTCAACGCCTCGTCGAGCAACTGCCCCAGATCATCTTCCGGTGCGGTATGCGCTCCGATCCAAGCAACCACCCGGGCAATTTCGGACTCCTCCACCCAGGCGCCCTGCACCCTGCGCGGTCGGGGCTGGCGAGCGGTCACCACCAACATGTCCCCCCTCCCCACCAGCTTCTCGGCCCCGGCCGAATCGATGATCACCCGACTGTCGGTTTGGGACGCCACGCTGAACGCCAACCGAGAGGGGACGTTGGCCTTGATGACCCCCGTGATCACGTTCACGGACGGCCGCTGGGTGGCAAGAACCAGATGGATGCCCACCGCCCGGGCCATCTGGGCGATGCGCACGATGGCCATCTCCACCTCCCGGCCGGCCACCATCATCAAATCGTTGAGTTCGTCCACCACCACCAGCAGATAGGGAAAGCGATCGAACTTCTCCCGGTCCAGGGAGCCCTTCCTCCATTTCGAGGCGTATCCCGAGATGTCCCGCGCCCCCGCCTCGGCCAGCAGATCGTAGCGGCGGTCCATCTCCGCCACCACCCACTTGAGAGCCTCGGTGGCCTTCTTGGGATCGGTGATGACCCGGGTGAGCAGGTGGGGAACGCCCTGGAACTGCCCCAGTTCCACCCGTTTGGGATCCACCAGTATCAACTTGAGGTCCTCGGGATGGCTTCTGATCAGAAGGGAAGTGAGAATCGAATTAATGCAGGACGACTTCCCGGCCCCGGTGGCCCCGGCGATGAGAAGATGGGGCAGTTCGGCCAGATTCAGCAGGAAGGGCCGACCGGCGATGTCCATCCCCAGCCCCACCACCAGGGGATGGCGGCGGGCCTCCGCTTCCCGGCCCGAAAGGATGTCTCCCAGTCGCACCAGTCGGCGGTCGGCGTTGGGCACCTCGACCCCGATCGCCGAACGACCGGGGATGGGAACCAGCAGCCGCACGTCGGGAGTGGCCAGGGCGTAGGCGATGTCGTTCGACAGGGCCGACAGCTTCTGCACCTTGACCCCGGGAGCCAGTTCTATCTCAAAGCGGGTTACCGAAGGACCGGAAACCACCCCGACGATCCGGGCGTCGACCCCGTGATCGGCCAGCGCCTGGCGAAGAGCGGCGGCTGTCCGTTCCGGACCCTGTCGGTCGCCCTCCCCTTCAGCGCCCCTGCTCAAGAGATCCAGGGGGGGCGCCCGATAAGGAGTGGAGTCCGAGTCGCCGCCGCTCTCCATCGCTCTGGCCGCGGCGCCCGGCCTTCCCTGCTCAGATTGGGGTTGGTCGACATCATCCCCGGCGGGTTGGTCGGTTGGATCAGGCTCCGGTTCAAGCTCCCGCTGCCCCAAAAGGGTGTCCCCCTGTTCGAGCGGGGAGCTTTCGTCCGACAGGCTCTCGGTCACGGGCGGTGACGGCGTCGGTTGCTCGGCAGGCGCCGGCGGTTGATGCGAAGGCGAAGGACCTGCCGGTCCGGGCACCTGTATCACCGGGGCAATCGGCCAGGTTTTACGTCGGGATTTCCCGAGTCTTCCGGGCAGCTTCCAACGACGGCCCCGTTTCTTCCGGCTTACGTCTCGCCGCCGAACCCGCCCATTGGAAACAACCGGGGATGACAGTTTCTCGCCGGGTGGAACACCGTGGGTTCTTCGGTGTCGGTAGGTTCTGCCAACCCACTTTGACAGGTCGCCCATGGCCAGGAGGAAGTCTTTGAGAGAGGTCCTGGTGAGAGTCAGGATGCCGGCGGTGACCCCCACGCTCAGTATCAGGAAGGTGGCGGCGCCACCGGTCAGCCGCTGCAGGGGAAAGGCCGTGAGGGCGCCCACCGCCCCTCCCCGTTCCCGCACCGCCTCCACCCCACTGGCCAATGGAGCGGCGCCGGTGAGCAGATGAAACAGCCCCAGGGTGGAACAGAAGAACAGAGTGACCCCGAAAAACAGCCGTCGCTTGGTCAGGGAGGGCTTGCCCAGGATCAAAACCAGACCAATGCCCAACAGTGCCAAGGGAACCAGCGCCACCCACTTGCCGAACGTGAAGGTGAATACATTCCTGATCGCTCCTCCCACACGCCCCCCGGCGCCCACCAGGAACACCGTTGTAAGGAGGGACAGCAACAGCAACGCCCCACCCCAGGCCTCCGGCGTCATATTCCTGATGAGGGACCTGACAGCCAGGAGGAATCGAACCGGCCACGATAACTGCCGGTGGGTGTTGTCCGCCGGCCTCTTGGGCGCCGATTTCCGCTTGGCCGGCTTCTTGGTCTTCGGTGTGGATCCCCGCCTCCGCCCGCTTGCCCTACGGCGGGTGGGGGTCCGTGTCGTCACTTTCTCAACGGCAGTCTAGATGAGAGGCCCCCTCCGACCTACTTTTTGGGCGGGCCGCGGCAGGGACCGCCGACGGGAGACCTTCAGCCCCGGACCCGGGCCCATCGAACGGCAGCGTTCGCTGCGGACTGGGACGATGGAACCGGGGAACGCCGGACCAGACCAGGCCATCCATGAACACCCAGGAGCGACGATGAATGGTGCTGGGACCACAGGCATGAAGCGCCGCCCGGTGAACCGGACACGGATATCCCTTGTTGTCATCGAAGTTGTAGGCCGGGAAACTCCGGGATTCATTCTTCATGATGCGATCGCGGGTGACCTTGGCCAGTATGGACGCGGCCGCGATGGACAGAGAAAGCCGGTCCCCTCCCACCAACCGCCGGGTGTTGGGGTGACCCACAAAATCCCACCGGCCGTCCAGCAGCACGCCGTCGACCCCTACTCCCAGTTCGGCCAGGGCGCGACGGGCGGCCAGACGCTGAGCATCCGACATCCCCAGCCGATCACATTCGGCCGCACTGGCGTGTCCCACCGCCCAGGCCACGCACCAGTCGGCAATTCGCTCGAACAGAGCCTCCCGCTCCACCGGACGCAACAGCTTGGAATCTCTGATCTTGTACACCCGGCGGTCCTGCGGCACCACCGCCGCGCCCACGGTGATCGGACCTGCCCAGGCGCCCCTCCCCACCTCGTCGATGCCCACCACCATCGCTTCTCCCCTCGCCCACATTTCCCGTTCGTTCTTCAAACCGGGCGCGCTCGCCCGCAGCGACTTTCGCAGTCGGGGAACGGTCGCCACCACCCCCTTCAGCATAGGCCCCGGCCGGTGGCGCGCCTTGGGTCTTGCAGACAGGCCGGGAAGGTTCGTTCAGTTGAGTTGGGGATCAAGGGGCACAGAAGCCAGCAGAGCTATCTGTCCTCCCTGGCGCGCCAGCACCTCGGCCCACAGACCCCCCGGAGATGACGAGAACACATCGCCGACCAGGGCCGACAGGACAATCCAGGACTCCTCCTCCAATTCGTCCTCCAACTGGCCCGGCCCCCAGCCCGAATATCCGGCGAACACCCTGAGGAAACCGACCGTTTCTCCCATCTCCTCTTCCTCCCCCAGATTCATCATGCTCACCCCCGGAAGGGGAGTAGCGTGCTCCCCGGCGTCATAGCTTTCCCGCACGCCGATCGCCACGGCCGGTTCCACCGGGCCTCCGTAGAACACCACCGGCGGGTGCGCCAGGCGCTCCACCACCCAATCGGGCAGGTGATCCGCCACCGAGACCTCGGTGGGGCGATTGATCACCAGCCCCATGGCGCCCTGCTCGTCGTGGTTCAGCAGGGCCACCACCGTCCGAGCAAAATTTGGATCGACCAACCGGGGAGAGGCCACGAGCAACTGTCCCGCCAGGGATTTCACCTCCCTAATGTTGGCGCGAAGCTCTCAACCGCCCAAAGCCCGACCGACCGAAGCCGAATGCTGCGCGAACTTCCCAAGGTAATCCTGCACGAACATCTGGACGGAAGTCTGCGGCCCGCCACGGTACACCGACTGGCCGAGCAGGCCGGTCACCGGCTGCCGGTGACCGAACCGCGCCTTGTGGCGGAGTGGTTCCATCAATCCGGCGCATCGCACCTGGAGCAGTACCTGCGGGCATTCCTGCACACGGTGGCGGTGATGCAGACCCGAGAGGCCCTGACCACCGTGGCCTGCGAAGCGGTGCAGGACCTCTCCTCCCACGGCGTGGCGTACGCCGAAATCCGGTTCGCTCCCCACCTTCACACCGGGGAAGGCCTGAGTCTCGTGGAGGTGGTGGAGGCGGTGGCCGACGGTCTGGCCATCGGTTCCCGCCAAACGGGAATGGAATGGTCCCTGATCCTCTGCTCGCTTCGGAACACCTCCACCTCCTCGGAGACGGCCCGACTGGCGGCGGACACCGCCCCGCTGGGAGTGGTGGGTTTCGACCTGGCCGGCCCCGAGATGGGTTATCCGGCCGTGGAGCACCTTCCCGCCGTCGAAACGGCCCTCGGGGCGGGAGTAAGGGTCACCCTCCACGCCGGTGAGGCCGCCGGTCCGGCCTCCATCGCGGATGCGCTGGCCTGTGGCGCCGAACGGATCGGACACGGAGTGGAGGTGATCGAGGACTGCGAAGTGGTCACAGGCGGGATCCGGACCACCGGCCCGATCGCCACCGACGTACTGGAGAGACAGATTCCGCTTGAGATCTGCATCAAATCGAACCTGGACACCAAGGGTTGGGCGCCCCGGAACCACCCGGTCGGACTCCTGCACCGGGCCGGGTTCGCGGTGACCCTCAATACCGACAACCGGCTGATGAGTCGCACCGACCCCACCGCCGAATTCTCCCTGGCGGTGGAACATCACGGCTTCGGAATCGACGACCTGGCCGCGGTCACCCGAACCGCCCTGGAAGGCGCCTTTTGCGAAGAGGGTCGCAAGGCGCGACTGTGGAGCCGGGTCATCGCTCCCTCCTATCGCCAGGCCGGCGCCCATCCCGGGCCGTGGAGTTGACGGCCGTTTACGGCGCCGGGGAGGACCAGACACGTTCGGCGTCCTCCAGCGGGGCCGGACGCTCGCCCTCAACCGCTTGGCTGACGATTCGGACCAGGCTGTCCAATCGCCTGGTGGACTGCCACCATCCCACCTCGCAGGTGGCCAATCCCGGCCATCCGTCCACCGGGCGCGGCACCCCAAGTTCCTCGGCCACCTCCGCCAACGCCGGCCCGGGGTTGGTGGGGAGCAACAGGGGAAACCGGCGGCCGTGGGATACCGAAGGAATCCGCACGCCCCGCAGATGACGGAGGCGGCGGATCAGATAATCAGCCGCCCGGAGGGAACGGTCACGGGCCTCCGCCCAGGGGTTCCGGGCGCCGCCGGGTAGGGCCGCCACCGCAACCGGGGCCCCGACCTGCTCCTCCACCCGGGGGGCGAGACGATACCCGGGGGGATCGGGACTCAAAAGGTCGGACCACCACCACAGCCGGTCCCACCAGGCCCGGTCGGGAAGTGGCTCGAACACTCCCAATCGATTGGGGGAAGCCACGGCCACCATCACCCTCCCCGCCGGGGGATCGTCCCAAACTGTCACCCCTCCCACCAGGGGAAATCGTCGCAGTGGCCGCCCCAGGGAAGCCAGATGCCCCAATGCCGGGGAAGAGAGACCGTCGGACGCCCATATCTCTGCGCGGCCCGACACAAGACGCCCGATCAACCGGGCCGGTAAAAGGCGCCCCTTACCACTTCGGCGGCGATCCACCGGCCGCGGATCTCAACCTCCACCTCCGCCTCGGGGTGGCGGGGATGGGATAGGTAGCCCATCCCGATTCCCACTCCCAGCATGGGGCTGAAATTTCCGCTGGTGACCCTTCCTGTGGCTTCGCCACTCCGCAGGGCACAGCCCTCCCGGGGAATCCGTCGGTCGCCCATGCGAAAAAACACCCGGGTGCGCTTGGCGCCGATGCGCCTGACCTCCTCCAGGGCGTCACGGCCCACGAAACCGCGGTTGAATCTCACCGCCCACCCCAGACCCGCCTCCAGAGGATTGGTTTCCTCGTCCAAGTCATGTCCCCACAGTGGGAAACCCGCCTCCAGCCGGAGCAGGTCCCGGGATCCGAGCCCGCAGGGGGTGGCGCCCGCATCGGTCAGGTCCCGCACCAAACGGTCGGCCACCGGGGGGTCCGCCACCAACTCCACTCCCGGTTCGCCGGTGTAGCCGGTGCCCGCCACCCAAACCTGCCCTCCCCCCCAGGCGGCTTCCATCACCCCGAAATGCCCCGGCGCCTTGCCCAGGAGTGTTCTGACCAGCGGCAGAGAATCAGGACCCTGGACGGCCAATCCGACAGTGTCGGGACGCAGGTCGACCAAGCGGGCGCGGGGCGCCCGGGCGCCGAACCTTTCCATCACCCGAACATGGTTCACCCCGTTGGGCATCACCATCACCCCATCGGAAGGCAGCTTCCAAATGATCAGATCGTCGATCACTCCCCCGCTCCGATTGAGCATCAGGGTGTATTGGGCCCGTCCCGGACCGATCCGTTCGTGATCGTTGCACAACAGTTGCGAGAGGGCGGTATGTGCGCCTTCACCACTCAAGGAAAAACGACCCAGGTGGGAGACGTCAAACCAGCCGACCGACTCCCGGACCGCCCGGTGTTCCGCCAAAACCGACGTGTACTGGATGGGCATCTCCCACCCGCCGAAATCCACAAAACGGGCGCTCAGTTCCTGGTGATAGGAGTGCAGAGGCGAACGCGGCATTTTCCCTCCGGCGGATGGACTGGCTATTTGGGGGAAGAGGTCAAAGGGTAGCCGGTTGAGGCGCCCCCGAAACCACTCCTCAGACTACCTCAGCCCGGGTAATCGCCGGCCGGTATCCCTCTTCGGAAGCCGTTTCCGCCAACTGGTGGACCTCCCCGGAGATCTCGTCCACCAGCGGACCCAGAACCACTCCCATGACGGCCTGGCCCCTTTTGAAGATGTCAATGATCTCCTCGGGACTCTTGAGGGCGTAGATGGAGGCGCCATCGGAAACCAGGGTTATCCGGCCGTCCTCCCAATTCCACGATTTGTCCTGGCGGGACAACTCCGAAAAGGCCCGGCGGATCCTCTTGACGTCCATCCCGGCGTCGATCAATCGTTTGACCACCTTGAGTTGCACCAGATCGGCGAAGGAATAGAGCCGCTGGCTGCCGGACCCTCGCGCCCGCCTGAGGGAGGGAACCATGAATCCGGTCCGCGCCCAATAGTCCAACTGGCGGTAGGTGATGCCCACAATGCGACACACCTGCGGGGCGCGATATCCCTGTTCTCTTTTCACCGGGCTACTCCTTTGTGATTACAAGCTGGTAACTCCGCCCGACACCAGACTAACGGTCCCCCGGCAGGGAACCAAAGAACCCGAGCAAACCGACGGCCCCTCACCGGCCGCAGCCGGCCGCTATCGGGGGTCGTCGGTACCCGTATCCGAGGAAAAATCCTCGGGGCTGACATCTTCCAGAAATCGGCGAAAATCCTCGATCTGCTCTTCGGGCTGCTGTTCCGGCTCGTCCACCGCCTTGATCATCACCCCGGCTTCATCCAGCACCTCGGGATAGGCGAACACACTGGCCTCGGTTCTCACCGCCAGGGCGATGGCGTCGGAAGGCCGACAGGAAACCGTCACCTCTCCTCCGTTGGCGATCAGCACCAATTCGGCGTAGAAAACGTTGTCGCGAACTTCGGTGACCACCGCCCGGTCCACCTCCGCCCCCAAAGACTCCACCGCCAATCTCAACAGGTCGTGGGTGAGCGGGCGGGGGGGAATCATTTCCTCCAAAGCCGCCACGATGGCGGTGGCCTCCACCGCCCCTATCCATATGGGAAGATATCGATCCCCCTCGGCCTCCCGCAGCAACACCACCGGCGCCGCCGAGGAGAACCCCACCTGTACTCCGTCGATCGCCATGGGTATTTCCGCCGCCATGGCCGCCGATTCTACCGATCCTCGAACACCAAACCGTCCAGAATACGGGAATCGGTTCGGAACGCGGCCGGGTCGAGGACCTCCCAGATGGAGGGGAGACCCCGATACCTTTCCTCCCAATCCAGACCGTACCCCACCAAGAAGTTGTCCCCCACCTCAAAACCACGGTACTCGAGAGGAACATCCACCTCCCGGCAGACTCGGCGGTCCAGCAGGGCCACCGTGGCCAGTGAAGCCGGTGACCGGCCCGACAAGAGCCGGCGAATCGCCCGCAGGTCGCGGCCGGTATCCACCATTCCCATCACGATCAGGACCTCCCGCCCCCCCACGTCGGAGGACAGGTCCATGGCGATGCTGACGTTCGATCCCTGCCCGTAACGGTTGACCATCAGGAATTCGATATCCATCTCCACGTCCATGTGCCGCACCAAGTCCGCCATGAATATGACCGATCCGTACATGATCCCCACCACCACGGGCGATCGATCCCGGTACTCCTCGGTGAGCGCCATGCCCAATCCGGCCACCCGCTCGGCGATCTCCTGCGACGAGAACCGCTCCGACACGGGACCGGGGCCGAACAGCCTTCCGGGCGAACTCGGGGACGCCTCCGTCATGGCGTACAATCATACGATGAGAAGACCCTGTGCCGTCCTATCCGGCCCGGCGCATACGCATGGGTCCGGTGAGGGTCTAGCATTTTCTCCCTATGCCGTCACTTTCCCCCGGTAATGGTTGAGACCCCCGATCACGGGTCGGGCGCCGCACAGCCCTTCTCGATCCTCATGCCTGCCTTGGAGGAGGAGGAGGTGATCGAGTTCACTCTCACCGAGGTACTGACCTACCTGCCCGAAGGAGGCGAGGTGGTGGTGGCGGCCGCCGACCGGAGGGGAAATCGGCTGCTGAAGGGCGCCGCAGGCCCCACCGGACGGGCGGCCCTGGCAGTCGGAGATCCGCGGATCCGGGTGTGCGATGGGGGAGGGCTGACCGAAGCAGTCCGAAACGCCGCACTGGCGGCCCGGCACGATCTGGTGGTGGTGATGGACGCCGACGGGCAACACGACCCCGCCGTGCTGGAGAAAATGGTCTCGACCCTCGCCGATGGTTATGAGGTGTGCGTGGGAGAGTTGGAGCAGCGGGGCAAGCAGTGGTACCGGATGGCCCTCACCCGAAGCGCCATCCTACTCACCCGGCTTCGGATGCCTCGTCGGACCCGGGGATTGAAATTCCCCCAGTCGGGGTTCTTCGGCACCCACCGCCTGGTGCTCGCCGAGGCGCTCGAG
This sequence comes from Acidimicrobiia bacterium, assembly GCA_965220995.1. GTDB lineage: Bacteria > Actinomycetota > Acidimicrobiia > Spongiisociales > ZC4RG35 > Bin76. Next base: position 1,056,628 of record CBDCRL010000004.1, read on the forward strand.
GGCTTGGCCCCCGGCGGTTTCAAGGTGCTGGTCGCCCTTCTGATGCACCGGCGCCTTCAGGCCACCGGAGTCCACACGGTAATCCGGGACCGCACGGCCGGGCAGTCGAAGCTCAACTGGAACACGATCGCCACCGATGTTCGCCTGCTGTTGAGAAAGTGTGGGCGCTAACCCTGCCCGGAAGAGAACAAACGCAGGATCCAACCCAGCAAATCCCCCAAACCCTGCGGGGTCCTGCCCACCCGGACCGCCACCGGTTGGACGGGCGCCGCTTCCACCGCCGGTTCCGGCTCTTGCGCCTCCGCCGCGGTCGTGGTGGTGGTGGTGGTGGCGGGTGGGGCGTAAGCAGCCAAAACCTGCTCACGGCTGAGGCGCAAATCGCCGAACACCAGGGAAGGCGCCGCACCGAAGAAGTCGAACCCGTAGTCCAGCAGGCGCCGGGTGTCGGCGAAGTGGTCACCGGTTTTCATCACCACTGACAGCAATCGCCTTCCTCCCCGTTCCGCGGCCGCCACCAGGACCCGACCTGCGTCATCGGTAAACCCGGTCTTGACCCCGACCATCCCGTCGTAATCGAACAGCAGGTCGTTGGTGTTGGAAAAAACCCGCTCCTCCCCCGACGGGGACTCCCGCAAGGTTATCTGCGGGGTGGCCACCGCCTCAGCCAACTCGGAATGCTGCAAGACCTGGCGGGTCAGGATCAAGAGATCTGTGGCCGTGGAGTACTGATCGGGGTGATCGAGACCGTGGGGGTTGGTGTAGGAGGTGTCCTCCATCCCCAATTGGCCGGCCCGCTCATTCATCAGACTCACAAAGTCCTCCACGGTTCCCCCCAGGTGTTCGGCCACCGCGTAAGCGGCATCGTTGCCGGATCGGACCAAGAAGGCCCGCACCAGGGTGCGCAGCAGGAACACTTCGCCCTCCACCAAATCCACTCCCGCCTCGCCCACCGCCACCGCCTCGCCCGAAACTCGGACCGGAGATGACAGATCCCCCATCTCAACCGCCAGCAGCGCCGACATCAATTTGGTGGTGGAAGCCATCGGACGACGAACGTCGGCCTGGTGTTCAGCCAGCACCACCTCGTTTCCGTCGTCGAACAGCAGCCAGGATTCAGCCTCCAGAACCGGAGGATCCGGGACCGGCGCCCAGGGAATCGGGGGAGGCTCGACCCACAAGGGGCTGGCCGACACCCCGGAGGCGACGAACAGCAGAACAAGAGCGAGGACCGCCGCCCAACGCACCGTCATCGCCCCGTAACGCCCCGGGTCCTTCAGCGGCGCAACTCCGACCTCAGGGACGCCAACAGCAGGGAGCGATGAGTATTCACCAGAGCGTCGGCAAAGCCCACCAGCATCTCCTGCACATGCTCTCCGCCCTCACCCACCCACTGCACCCTGAGCAGCGGCCCGGACACCGACCGAAACAGGGCCACTTCCGAGTCCACCGCCAGACGTATGGCGCGCAGATGACGACCCTCCAGGCCCCGGTCCATCAGGATCTTGGCTTCCGCGGCCACCATTCCCGCTTCGGGCGCAAAGCCCGCGTCCTCGCCGGGCAGAGGGGTAACCAGCCGATTGGCGACCAGATCGTCCAATTGATCCGGAGTCAATCCGCTGCGTCTCAGGAGGTCCGAACGGTTGATCGGCTCGCCCGCCTCCCCCAACAGAGAGGCGCCCAGACCCCGGGGGTCCTGGGGATCGTCGCCCCTCTCCCAGGAGGCCAGCTTGGTCTTGATCACTTTCAGGGGCAGGAAATGGTCTCTCTGCTGTTGCAGGATGTATCGGAGCCGGGCAATATCCGCCTGGTCGAACCGCCGATACCCGCCCTGGGTCCGGCGGGGCATGATCATTCCCTTGGCTTCGAGGAAACGTATCTTGGAGACCGTTACCTCAGGAAACTCTTTTTTGAGAACCTTCACCGTCTCCCCGATGGAGAAACTCCGATTCTCGGTCATGGGCCCCGGACTACCACTAGGTGAAAACGCCCCACCATCAGCCGGTCTCCCGGGTGCAGGGCAGCCTGTTCCATCCGCGCTCCGTTCACGTAGGTTCCGTTGGTGGAACCCTCGTCCTCCACCGTCACCCGGTTGGTCTCCACCTTCAGCCGACAGTGCCGTCGGGAAACCGTGATGTCATCCAAGAGGATCTGACTCCGAAGGTCCCGACCCACTCGTGTCATGCCCTCCGCCAGAGGGTAGGTTCTGCCTGCCTGCGCGCCTTTTTCGACCACCAGACCCCATCCCGAGAAACCCTCCAAGTGGCCCAAGCGATCCTTCCGGAAGGTGGAATAGAGGTCCTCGGGACGGAAAACCGCGGTGGAATCGGCTCCCGGCTCCCCCGGACGCATCCCGGCCCCGGACGGCTGATCTCCGGAGAGTGGCGAAGAAAACACACCCTCCAGTGTAACCCTGGAACCGGGCCGCAGCTGGCCGATTCAGGAGATCACATCGCGGTAGCGGGCGGCGTCCAAGAGCGCGGAAGGCAACGGCCCGGTCAAGGAGAGATCCAGAATCCACCCCGTCCCGTAGGGATCCTGATTGACCAGTTCCGGAGTGGTCTCCAAGTCCTCGTTCACCGCCAGCACCACCCCGTCGAACGGCGCATATATCTCTCCCACCGACTTGGTGGACTCCAGTTCGGCGATGATTTCCCCCTCGGAAACCTCATCTCCCTCCATCGGCAGTTGGGCGTAGACCACATCGCCCAGGGCATCCTGGGCATAGTCGGTGATCCCCACTCTGGCCTTGCCGTCTCGGGCAAGTACCCACTCGTGCTCGGTGGTGTACAAAAGGTGTTCGGGGATTTCGGAATTGTTGGCGCTCATGTCCCCGTAACTTTATCACAAAGACTGTCCACCCCTCCCGCTCGGGTGTCAACCGGCCCGGCCCTGCCTCTCCGTCGAATGGCCGCTACGTTCTGCCAGAAGGGACCACCCGTCCCGCAGATAGGCGACGCCCGACCACCAGTGGAACACCAAGCCGGCGCCCATGGCCGCCCATGCCACCACCTCAAGCCAAAACCGGGAACCGTCCACCGCCCAGTAGAAGGCGGGAACCGAGATGAAGAGAAGCGTGATGGCCACCTTGCCGGTGATGCGCACCGCAATGGTTTTTCCGGTTCGGACGGTCACATATCCCGACCAGCCCGCCACCAGCCCTGATCTGGCCAGCACCAGTACCCCGGCCACCGGTGGCACCCACAGCTTGACCATCCCTCCCAGCACCGCCGAGACCATCATCAGACCGTCCCCCACCGGATCGAGGATGGCGCCCAGCCGGGACGCCTGATCCAACCGGCGGGCGAGCCACCCGTCCAGCCAGTCGGTGGCGGCCATCCCCGCCAGCAGCCACCCGGCCTCCGCCGCCCGATCGCCGGACCACAGCCACCAGAACACCCCCACCAGGAGAATCCGGATCACGGAAACCGCGTTGGGCACGGTGAGAACACCCCCGCGATCAACGGTGTCTCCGGTCACGCGGCCGTCACCTGACAGAACAATTCGGCCAGCCTGGTCCGGGGACGCAGGTTGATGGTCCCCAGTTCCGCCCCCGCCTCCAGTATGAGATCGGCCGAGCGGAGCGCCCGCGCCGGATCGACGGGCCGAAGGGGAATCTCGGCGCCCGGATGCCGGGACGGGCCGCCCATTGCACGGGCCGCGGCGTCAACGTACCAGGCAGCCATAATCTCCAGCCCCGCCACCCACAACAGGCGACGTTGTCGGCGGGTCTCCCGCAAAGCCTGCTCCTTCTCCCGTCCCGAGGCCCCCTTGACCGGCCGCACCCCGTTGAGCATCCGTTCTCCATGAATAAGGATTTCGTCCACCATGGCCAGAGCTTCGCCGGGTCCCAGGTCCTCCCGATCAGCAAGTTGGGCCGCCTGCTTGAGCCACGCCTCCCGAAAACCGGCGGCGGCGGATTCACCTTGCATACGAAGGGCCATGCCGGGTCGTCCTCCCGCCACCTCGGCGATGGCCTCAGCCTCGGTTGGCCGGAGCCCCCTTTCCAGCAGGCCCTCGATTATCTCCTCGGCGCTCACCTTCCCGAAGTGAACGGTCCGGCAGCGGCTGGCCACGGTGGGGGGAAAGTCCTCGGCGGAGACGGTCACCAGCAAAAAGACCGTGGAATCGCTGCTCTCCTCCAAGGTCTTGAGCAGCACGTTGGCGGCCGGTTCGGTCATCTCCCGGTCGATCAGGAACACCTTCCGCCGCGCCTCGACCGGACTGCGCGCCGCCGCCGACACCACTCTCCGGGCATCATCGACGCCGATCCGCTGCCGTTGGGCGGGACTCACCACCACGATATCGGGGTGGGTACCCGACCGGACCCTCCGACAGGAAGAGCACTCCCCGACGTCATCGCCCCCGCGGGGACAGACCAACCGGCCGGCGAAGCGCCGCGCCACCAGGCTCTTGCCGACGCCCGGTGGGCCGACCAACAGATAGGCGCCCGCCGGGGCCTCAACCTCGGCGACCAGCCTTTCCCAGGTTGCCCGGTGTCCGATGAGTCCGCCGGAGGACGCGGACGGGGTCAGGGTCCCGTCAGCCACCCTCGCTCCTCGAAGATCGAAACCAGGAGGCGGACGATCCGGTCGGCGGGAAGGCCCGAATCGACTTTCAGCAGTGGTCCGAAACCCCCGGCCCACACCCGTCGGTAGCCCTTCCACACCCGGTGGTGCAGCACCGGATCGGCGCCCCCTATCCGATCAGTTTCCTGTTGGCGTCCCAAACCGATCCGATGATCGGTCTCAAGCCAAATCGCCAGGTCGGGAGGGGCGGCTTCGACAGCCGGAGCATTCACGGCCAAAACCCTGTCCACCCCCAAGCCGCGGGCGTGTCCCTGATATGCCAGGGAAGAATAGAAACTCCGATCGGACAGCACCCAGGTTCCGGCGCCCAGGGCCGGGCCGACCACCGTCGACACCAGTTCGGCCCGCTGGGCGGCGAACAACAGGGCCTCAGTCCAGTCGGCAAGCTTCCCCCCATGCAGCAGCAGATCCCGTACCGCTTCTCCCAGGACGGTCCCCCCGGGTTCCCGCACCCTGAGCACCTCCACCCCCCGGGTGATCAGATGGTCCGCCAAGTGGCCGCACAGGGTGGTCTTGCCCACCCCCTCGGTGCCTTCCAGAACAATGTAACGCCCCCGGTTCATGGCTTATTGGAACGGCGACCCTTGAGAATGCCGAGCACCGGACTGCTTTGTCCCATGGCAACCATCGTCTCCCGGTCGAAAACCACGCGCAACTGCCGGCGCACCGACCAGAACACCACCAACCCGGTGAGCAAGACGGCCAACCCGCTGATGAACAGCACGGCCCGGATACCGTTGCCCAACAGACCCGGCAGCACCCCCTCCAGGGCAACCGCCGCCACTCCCGCCACCATCAGGGAGATCAACAGCGCCAAACGGCCCAGCGTGTAGAGCAGCCCGAATGTCCGGCCCCGGATCTCGTCGGTCACCACCGAATGAAGCTGTGTGAAGCCGCTGACGTAGGCCATACCTGTCCCGATGCCCAGCATCAAAACCCAGCCCACCGCCGAGACCACCGACCTGGAAAAGCTGGTGAAGATGATTCCCCCACCGGCGGCCCACAGGCCCAGGGCGAACACCGGTTCCCGCTGGAGCAGGTTCTTTCCCAACCCCGCCAACAAGATCATCCCCACCGCCACTCCCACCCCCAGCGACGTCAGTAGCGCCCCGTAGCCGCTCTCGGTGGACTCCAGCACCTGCTGGGCGAAGGGCTGGCCCATAACGAACAGGCCTCCCCCTCCCAAAAGCGCCACCGACATTCCCCACACCAACCGTCGGACCGGCCCCTGACGACCCACCAGGGCCCAGCCTTCCGCCAGGTCCCGCACCGGAGCGGCCAGGGAGCGGCCCCGAAACCGCATCCGGCGCTGCTCCGGCAGGGCGGTGGCCTTGATGGGAATGGTCAGGGTGATCACTCCCGACACCAGGAAGGTGGCCATGTCGAACAGGAAGGCGGGCAACACCCACGCCCCGAATTGACCGAACTCGGGCAGCCATTCGCCGAATTCGGTGAGCACCGCGAATATGGCCGAACCCACCGGGGCGGTGCCGTACATCGAGACAAGGTTGAGTCCGTTGGCGGCGGCCAGGTGCCGGGGGGCGATCAGGGTGGGCACCACCGCCTCCCGGGCCGGTTGCCGGAACAGCCCCAGCAGTTCCACCACCACAATCACCATGAACAATTGCGAGAGGCTGGTCACGAACAGCAGGGTCGCCACCAGCCCGGCCCGCCCGAAATCGGATATCACCATGGTGAGCTTCCGATTCCACCGATCCGCCACCACCCCTCCCAGCATTCCAACCGCCATTCCCGGCAGGAAGCGAGCCGCCAGGGGAACGATTATCGCCACCGTGGAAGCATCTCCCCCGCCCCCGATCCGGGCGGCCAGGGCCAGGGTGGCGAAAATATTCACCCAGTCACCCAGGCTGGAGACGCTGTTGGCCCACCACAACTTGGCGAAGGGGCCGCGGCGAATCAGATCTCGACCACGGATTTCTTCGGGGGAACCCACCGGCTCAACACTACCTGCGAACCGCGATAACCTCACTCGGTTAGGAGTAGAAGGCCAGGAAAAGGTAACTTGTAATCCCGATGAGTAAGACGCTGGTGGTGGTCGAGTCCCCCACCAAGGCCCGCAGCATCTCCACCTACCTGGGACCCGATGTGGTGGTGGAGTCCTCGATGGGGCATGTGCGCGATCTCCCCCAAAAAGAGTTGGGCGTGGATGTGGAAAAGGGATTCCGCGCCAAATACGTGATGTCGGCGGGGAAAAGCAACCAGGTTAAGAAACTCCGGACCGCCCTGGCCGAGGCTGACTTCCTGTATCTGGCCACCGACCGTGACCGGGAAGGAGAGGCGATCGCCTGGCATTTGACCCAATTGCTGAAGCCCAAGGTGCCGGTCAAGAGAATGGTCTTTTATGAAATCACCCCCAAGGCCATTCGTCAGGCCTTCGACCACCCCCGGGAGTTGGACACCGCCCTGGTCGAATCCCAGGAGGCCCGCCGCATCCTGGACCGGTTGTACGGCTACGAAGTCTCCCCCGTTCTGTGGAAGAAGGTCAAGACCGGACTCTCGGCCGGACGGGTGCAGAGCGTGGCGGTTCGGCTGGTGGTGGAGAGAGCCCGCGAGCGCATCCGGTTCGTTACGTCGGAATACTGGAGCATCCTGGGTACCTTCCATCCGATCGATCGTCTCGACGATGTGCTGGAGGCCAGACTCACCTCGGTGGGAGGACGCCCGGTCGCCACCGGACGAGACTTCGATTCCCTCGGCCAACTGCAAAAGGCGAACGCCCTGCATCTGAAGGAGGACCAGGCGCGCCGCCTGGCCGAAGACCTGGCGGATTCCCCCTGGACGGTGACCGCGCTCAAACAAAGACCCTACAAGCGTTCGCCCTCCCCCCCTTATCGCACCTCCACCCTCCAGCAGGATGCCTCCCGGCGTCTCCGGATGACCCCGGCCCGCACCATGCGGGCCGCGCAGCAGCTTTACGAAAAGGGCTTCATCACCTACATGCGGACCGATTCGGTTTCCATCACCTCAGAAGCGATCAACACCGCCCGCAATGTGATCCGAAAGCGTTTCGGGGACCGCTACCTTCCAGCCAAGCCCCGGTTCTACCAAACCAAGGTGAAAGCCGCCCAGGAAGCCCACGAAGCCATCCGTCCGGCGGGCGCATCATGGCAAAGCCCCCGGCAGATCACTGCCCAACTGGGAGAGGGAGACCCCTCCCGGTTGTACCGATTGATCTGGGGCCGGACCGTGGCGTCTCAAATGAAGGACGCCCTAGGGGAGACCGTCTCGGTGACCGTGGGAGGCGAATCCGCGTCCGGACAGGGGGTGGAGTTTCAGGCCCAGGGCCGGACCATCACCTTCCGTGGCTTTCTTCGGGCTCTCAGCTATGCCTGGGGCCCGGCCGGAGACCGAGCCGAATCGGGTGAGGTCATCCTGCCGACCCTTTCGCCCCAGGAAGCATTGCTCGCCAAGACGCTCCGGCCCAAGGATCATCACACGCGACCACCCGCCTGGTACACGGAGGCGTCCCTGATCAGGACGCTGGAGAAACTCGGAGTGGGACGACCCTCCACCTATGCCTCCATCATGGCCACCATCATCGACCGCGGGTATGTCTGGAGCCAGAAACGGGCTCTGATCCCCACTTTCACCGCCTTTGCGGTGGTAGGCCTTCTGGAGCAGAGCTTCCCCAAACTGGTCGACTACCAATTCACGGCCAAGATGGAGGACGACCTGGATCGGATCGCCGAACGGCAGGAGCGCACCCGACCCTGGCTGGAACGCTTCTACTTCGGAGAGGACGGTTTGCAGTCGCTGGTGGCGGCCAGCCTGGAAGGTATCGACCCCCGACTGTCGCGAAAGACTCTGATCGGCCGGGATTCCAACGGCAATGAAATAGCCGCCCGGATCGGAAGATACGGCCCCTACCTGGAATGGCAGGGAAAGACCGCCGATATTCCCGATCGGCTGCCTCCCGATGAATTGACCGTGGAAAAAGCGCTGGAAATGCTCGCCGAAGGTTCCTCCCCCGTGGACCGAAAGATTCTGGGAACCGACCCGGCGAGCGGACTGGAGGTACTCGCCCTGGACGGTCGGTACGGCCCTTACCTGCAACTGGGCGAGACCCAAAGGGGTAAGACCAAGCCCAAGCGAGTATCGCTTCCCAAGGAGACGGAACTTGGAGGAGTGAGTCTCGATGAGGCATTGCGATGGTTGAGTCTTCCCCGCCGGATCGGGGTCGATCCCGAAAGCGGGGAAAAGGTTTTTGCGCGATACGGGCGCTATGGCCCCTACCTCTCCCGGGGCAAGACCAACCGCAATCTGCCCGAGATGGAACAGCTCTTCACCATCACCCTGGATGAGGCGCTGCAAATACTGGCCTCCCAGCCTGCCCGAAGAGGGCGATCGGCGCTGCGGGTGCTGGGAGAGGATCCCCGCACCGGGAAAACCGTGGAGTTGTTGAAGGGCAGGTACGGCCCTTACGTGAATGACGGGGAAACCTCGGCTTCCCTCAGCAAAGAGGACACGGTGGATGACATAACGGTCAAGCGAGCATCCGAACTGCTCCAGGCCCGTCGCGAGAAGAAGCCGCCCCGCGGCCGGCGGCGCCCCACTCGCCGCAAGTAGGGACGCCTGTGAAGGCTTATTCGGCTGCCGCCGCAGCCCTGTGCCTCCTGGCTGCCCTGGCCTGGGCGGGGGCGCTCCGGGACGACGGGCGGTGGGGAAACCAACATCCCATCCAGGGTCTGGTGCTGGCCGGTGGGTTGATCATCCTGTCCACCGCCGCTCTGGTGGGGATGATGGTGAGGGGATCTGCCTGGGGACGCCGACTGGCCGGAGGATTGGCGGTGGGAGAACTGGGGTTGGCGACCCTGACGGACCTCTCCCCCTGGTGGTGGGCGGCAGTGGCTCTGGCCGGGGCCACCCTGGCCATGGTGGGGGGACCCTGGCCGAGAGCGCTTGGCAGGAACCGGATGGCCCAACTGGGGCCCCCGCCCCGGGCAGTGCTGCTGCTCTGCCTGCTGGCGTGCCTGCCGGTGATTCTGGCCGCGGCCTCCGTCAACGGATTGGGAGGTGGTTGGGTTCCGGCCGGGCTGTCGGCGGTTACCGCCGCCGCCTACGCCAAGGCGCTGCCCGGCGCTCTGTTCGCAGCCCGGTTTCTGATCCCCCCGGCCTCGATGGCGGCTGCTTTCACCACCCCGTGGCCCGGATGGTTGGCCGCGGCGCTGGGCGGCGGCGCCATTATGTGGGCGGCCTGGTCGGAGGACGCCCGGTTGGCGGTGCGGCCCCTGACTGACAGCGGACCCCCTCCCACGCCCGGCCCGACTCCGTTGCGCATCAGATCGGCGTCGCAGGCCAAGGGATCCGCCCGATCCGGGAAGGAATCCGGGCGAGGACCGGGATGAGACGCCGACCCAATCCGTGGATCGCCATCCCGGCGCTGGTGGCCGGGTTGTTCGGAGGCGGTCTGGGATGGGTGGTCAACGATGTGGCCTGCCGCTCCGATCTGGGATCGGCCTGTGTGGGAAGATCATTCTTCTGGGGGGTGATCGGCCTTTTGCTGGGCACGGTGGGAATGGCGGTGATAGTGGTGTTGGTGGCGCGTTCGGTCGCCGAGTGGCGCGACTACCAGGAGCGGGAACCCGGGGACCCCCGCTCCTAGCTGGTTTGATCGATCGGCGGCGGCTCAGCCGGAGACGAAACCGTTGGCGGCCAGCCAATCGGCGGCGATGTCCGCCGGGTCCTCCTGGTCTATCCCGGCCCGGCGGTTCATCTCGGTCAGATCCGGAGTGGTGATGGCGGCGGACACCTCGTCCAGCAACTCCACGAAGTCGTCGCCGTAGGCATCCACGATATCCATACCAACGGCCGGGACGATGTTCTCAGCCGGCTGGAGACCCTGATCATCCTCCAGCAGAATCAGGCCCTTGGCGGCGATAACCCCGTCGGTGGTGAACAAAACCCCCACATCGATATCGCCTCCCTCGAGGGCCGCCACCGTGAGAGGCCCACCCACGTCGAGCGGTTTAAATTCGGCGAAGGTCAAACCGTACACCCTTTCCAGGCCGGGCAGGCAGTTGAGGCGCTCGGGGCATTCCGGCGGCCCGCCGAACACCAGATCTCCGGCAACCGGCGCCAAATCGCTGAGCTTGGCAGCACCCAGCGCCGCGGCGGTTTCGGCGGTCACCACAAAGCCGTTCTTGTCCTGGGCGGGGGCGTAGGCAAGCAAGGTCACACCATTGGCCTCGAAAGCGTCCTTGACAGCCTGCCAGGTGGACTGCTCATCGGCAGTGGGAGTAACCCCCAGGAAATTGCCCAGGCTTCCCGTGTATTCGGGCACCAACCCGATCTCACCTGATTCGAGAGCCGGCTTGACCACCTCTCGGGAACCCAAACCGAGGTTGCGCTCCACCGGATAGCCGGCATCCTCCAAGACCTGTGCGTAGATCTCACCGAGGATCAGACTCTCCCCGAAGTTGAAAGAGGCCACCGTGATGGTGGGACCGTCGGCGTTGTCGTCCGACCCGCACGCCGCGGTCACCATCAAGGACAACAGCGCCACCCCGGCCACGCTTTTTCGCAATAACTGCAACATAAGTTTTCTCCTGATAGTTGATAGTGGCGGAACACCGCTGAGATGCCCACCCCGGCAAAGATGTTAACGGATCCCTGGTGAGAGGATCCCGCTACCGGCCAGGACCGGACGCCACACCCCCCGACACCAGTCGGCGCTGCCCCAGGGTCAGGAACCTCTCCGTGACCACCGCCAGGGACGCCACCAGCACCGCCCCCACCAGTAGCTCTCCCTGATCCCGCTGGGCGAAACCGTCCACGATGAACCGTCCCAGGCCCCCACCGGCGGCCAGGGCGGCCAGGGTGGCGGTGGCGATCACCTGCGCCACCGCAATCCGCACACCTTCGGCGATCACCGGCAGCGCCAAGGGCAGTTCCACTCTCATCAAGACCGCTCGGGACGTCATCCCCATTCCCCAGGCCGACTCCAGGACCGCCGGTTCCACCGCCAGCACCCCGGCCACCGTGTTGGTGAACATGGGAGGGCCGCTCAGGGCAACCAGCGCCACCAAGGCGGGCCAGGGGCCCAAACCCAGCCACACCACGAAAATGACCAGGATCCCGAAGGTGGGTACCGCCCGGCCGATGTTGACCACGGCCGCCGCGACCGCCACCCCGCGCCTTTGATGGGCGGCCCACAGCGCCGGGGGGATCACCAGCGCCATGGCAATGATCACCGCAACGGCCGACAGCAGCAGGTGCTCCCCGAGCCGGAAGGGAATGCTGTCTGATCCCCACCAGGTGTCCGGGTCGCCCAGAAACAGCCGAAGCTCCTCCCACAGTGGGCGGTCGGTCATGTTGCCACCGGGCGGGTCCACGGGGTAAGCAGGCGCTGCAGCCACAGCAATCCGGCGTCGATCACCACCGCCAGCACCACCGAGCCGACCGTGCCGATAATGATCTGCGTCCAAAAAAAGCTCCGCAAACCCGCCAGGATGAAGTATCCCAATCCCCCCTGACCGAGAATCGAGGTGATCGTGACCAGCCCCACAGTGGTGACCGAAGCGATCCTGATCCCCGCCATGATCACCGGCAGGGCCAGCGGAAACTCGGCCCTCCAAAACCGCCGGGCCGGGGTGAAGCCCATGCCGTCCGCCGCCTCCCTCACGCCTTCGGACACTCCGTCGATCCCGGCCACCGTGTTGCGCACGATGATGAGCAAGGTGTAACTGACCAGACCTATCTCCGATGTGAGAGTGGACAAACCGGTGAAGGGAACCAGAAAGGCAAACAACGCCAGGGAAGGAATGGTGTAGAGGATGTTGGTGATCGAGGTGATGGGCCCGTACCACCGACGCCGTCGGATGGCCAGCACCGCCAGGCCCATGGCGATCAAGGCCCCGATCACCACCGCCACCGTGGTCAGGAAAATGTGCTCCCAGGTTCTCTCCAGGACCGCCGTCCAGTTTCGGGCCACCCAGTCCCAGTTGAAGAAGTTCATCTGCCCGGCTTTGTTCCGCCGAGGCTGCCCAAGGAGTCGGAGACCATGCGAGCGTCCACCAGACCGCAGTAGCGGCCGTCCTCCACCACCACCGCAATCTGATGGCGGGAAGCCACCATGGCATCCACTGCCCGGCGAAGGGAAGATCGTCGGCGGATATTCGAATCGAAGGGACGGGTTTGCAACTGCGACAACGAGGCGGCTTCGGCCAGATCGGATACCGGAACCCAACCGGTGAGCACGCCTTCCGCCAGCAGACCCACCCAGTCGGTACCCTCGTGCAGGGCCGCCCGGCGAGCCGCCCCCGGTGAGGCGGAAACCTCCACCATCGGACCCCACCTCAGGCGCAATTCAGCCACTTTCCGCAGAGCCAGCCGCTGCAGATTGCGTTCCGACCCGATAAAGTCCTCCACGAATCGTCCGGCGGGGTGGCTCAGTATCTCGGCGGGGGACCCTTCCTGCTCCAGCACCCCGCCCACGTTGAGAATGACGATTCGATCACCGAGCTTGATGGCCTCCTCGATGTCGTGGGTGACAAAGACAATGGTCTTGCGAAGCCTCTTCTGAAGCTGCAGGAGTTCGTCCTGCAAACGATGGCGGACGATAGGGTCGACGGCGCCGAACGGTTCATCCATCAACAGAATGGACGGGTCGGCCGCCAGGGCCCGGGCCACCCCGACCCTTTGCTGCTGACCACCCGAGAGCGCGGCGGGATATCTCTCCAACATCGATTCCTCCAACCCCACCAACTCGATGAGTTCCAGGGTTCGCTCCCGGATCCGTTCGATGGGCCAGCCCAACAACTCGGGGACGGTACCGATGTTGCGACCCACCGTCCAATGGGGAAACAGCCCCACCTGCTGGATGACGTAACCGATCTCCCGACGAAGTAGATGCGGCGCCCGGTCCCCTATGGGGGTTCCATTCACCTCTATCAGGCCGGACGTGGGCTCGACCAGTTGGTTGATCATTTTCAGGACGGTGGTCTTCCCGCATCCCGACGGCCCCACCAAGACCACAATTTCCCCACTGAGCACCTCAAGCGTCAGGGCCGTGACCGCCGGAGCCTGGGAGTCGCCATAGGTCTTTCCCACTTTGCGCAGTGAAATCATGGGCGGCCGGCCCGGTGGCGTTGACTCGATCATCGGGTTACAGCCTTCCAAGCCCTGCCCCGCGCCTCATCGGGCCGGCGCCTCGATCCATCATCGAGGGTGGGCCGACGACTGTCAGAGATGAGCCGAGCAACCCCATCCACAAATGACAACCTGCCACACTATCGAGGGTAACGCCCCCGCCTTCCCCGGCGGCTCACCGAACAAAGGGAACTGAAATGGAGTTCGCCGACGTTATCAGGCAAAGACGCATGGTGCGCAACTACCGCTCCCGCCCGGTCGATTCGCGGGCGGTGAACCGGATCGTTACCGCCGGGCTGTCTGCTCCCTCGGCCGGCTACTCCCAGGGCCAGTCGGTGATAGTGGTCACCGATGGCGCCATCCGACGCCGGATCGCCGGTCTGGCCGACGAACCCCGGTATACCGCCCGGGGCTTTGATCCCTGGATTTCGGGCGCACCCGTCCACTTGGTGGTGTGCGTCTCCGCCCGGGCATATCACGAGCGCTATCGAGAGGAGGACAAAGGGGGAGGGCGGCCGCCGGAAGCGGGATGGCCGGTTCCCTATTGGTGGGTGGACGCCGGGGCCACCCTCATGGCCATCCTCCTGGCCGCGGTTGACGAGGGGCTGGCCGCCGGCTTTCTGGGGTCTCATTCCCTTCCCGGCCTCTCCGGACTGCTCGACATCCCCGACCACGTTTCCCCGGTGGGGTTGGTGACGGTCGGCTATGCCGCCCCGGACCGGCGGTCGGGGTCCCTCGACCGCGGGAGGAGGCCACGTTGGCAGGTGGCTCATTCGCAAAAATGGGGCCAACCCCTGTGAAGCCCCTCGCTCGGGCAGGACCCGGCATCCCCAACCAGTCTGAGGGGATGGTTCGTCGGGTGATACTGACCGGGCTCGTGGCGGCCCTTTCCTCCTGCGTCGCGGTGGAAGCGCCCACCACTACCACACTTGCGGAGACCACCGCCCCCACCACGACCACCAGCACCACGGTCGCGCCTGCAACCACTCCCCCGCCCCCCGTGGAGGGCGCCACCGTCCAACCCTCCGAGCCGCGGCTTCCGCCCATTCCTCCCTGTCTGACACCGGAGCCGCCTTTTGGAACCGAAGGAGAAATCGACAACTACGCACCGACCGGTTCGGATTCGGCTCTTTTGGCCGCCGTGGAATGGCACACCTGGGAAAGCTGCCAACGGTTTGTGTTCTCCATGGCCAGCCCGGAAGGCGCCCCCACGCTCGTCCCTCCGTCGGTGACTCTGCTCTCGCTGCAGGACCAGGGTGTGCTCCGCCTGCAATTCGGCCTTGAGATCGAGACCTCGGCGGTGGCCTACCAACTGATCGAAGGCCCTTTGGTGGAACGCTATTACGTGGTGAGATCCCACAATGGCGGTTTGATGGTGGATTTCCACCTGACCCGGCCCGTGGCGGCCCGGCTACTCCCCAGTTCCGCTCCCGCCACGCTGACCATCGACCTTCGACCCGACGGCGAAACCCTCTCACACCAGCCGGTGATCTCCCCCCGGGCGGTGGTGTTCCTCCCTCCCGAGCAACCGTCCCACTACCCGTTCACGGTGAGCGGGTATTTACAACCGGGTATCGAGGAGTCGGTGGCCACTCTCACCGGATCCGGGGACCACGTCGCCGAAGCCCGGTTCCCCCTGACGGGGGCCGATGACGTTTGGTCGAGTTTCGCCGCGGTGTTCCCGGAAGGATCATCGGGATGGGTGACCCTGGAGGTGGAAGGCGCCCGCGCCCGATTGCTGTTCCGTCAATAAACGGCCCCCGGGACAAGCATCCTGCGCGGGTGGGTGATTTTGGGAAGGTCGCGAAAAACAGGATGGCCGTTGGCTTGACTTTGTCTCCGGGACGACACATAGTGATAGGAGTCAAGCACCTCCCGGTCTGTTCCGACGTCGACCAGACCGGCCGCAGGGACCATATTGTCGGGATAGCGAAATCCACACACTGCGTGACGGATTCGCGTCCCGACCCCAGGAAAGGTGGTGGCGGGGGCGGGCCCTCGGGACAGAAATTTCGGGGGCATTTTCGCGAAATAGCGTCTGATTTCACAGGTTCTCTTTGCCGACCGGCCCCTACCCTCTATCCCTCCAAGCATCCTGTTTGCCCAAGTCAATCAAAGGCGCGACCACCATGATGCTTCTATGTTTTCCAAATCGGGTTCGGGGGGTGTTCAGCGGTTGGGGTGGAGGGGGTCGGTTCAGGGGTGGTTGGGGGGTTTTCGAGGAGTCGGTAGAGCTGTCGGGCGATGTAGCGTTTTAGGCAGCGGCGGGTTTCGCGGGTGGTTTTGCCTTGGCTGGTTCGTTTGGCGATGTAGGCGCGGGTTTTGGGACAGTGTCGGGTCCGGCTGATGGCGATGGTGTGGAGTGCTTGGTTGAGTTGGCGGTCACCGCGTCGGTTGAGTCGGTGGCGGGTGTGTTGTCCTGAGGAGGCTTCCAGTGGGGCGACACCGGCGAGCCGGGCGAAGGCTGCTTCGTTGCGGCATCGGCCTTTATGGGACCAGGCGATGTACACCTGGGCGGCGGTGATCGGGCCGATCCCGGGCTGGTTCAACAGGTGCGGGGTTATGGCAGTGACCAGTTCGGCGATGGGTGCTTTCAGTTCGTCGATCTCGGTGGTGAGCGTGCGGATGCGTCTGGCCAGGCTGCGCATGGCCGCTTTGGTGGCGGTGAGTTCACAGATAAGCCCGGAACGGAGACGGAACCGTGCGCATTTGGTGACAAGCGCGGTGGTGGTTGACCCTCGGAGTTGATCTCTGAGATCAATCGGCGCGGTGACCAGCAGGGCTTTCAGCTCGTTGATCGCCGATGTTCTAGCTGATATAGCGCCGCGTCGGGTTGTTTCCAACACTCGCAGGGCTTCTCGGTCTCCCCGAGCTCGAGGGGTGGAAGCCCAACGGCGGCCCAGCGCCTGGCGGGCTGCGCGGCGAGCGTCCAGTGTGTCGGTTTTGGCGCCGTCAGCGGTGGGGGTGGGATTGCTGAACTCCACCACCCACTCGTCCCCAGACGCGAGATAGGCTGTTACGCCTGCTCCGTAGCTTCCGGTTCCTTCCACAGACCACACCCGCTCAGACGCGGTGGTGTGTTGGTCTGCCCACTCCAACAGCTGTTCATATCCTTTTCGGGTGGTCTCGAACACCGCAGACGCTTGTTCTCCGGTGGTGGCGGTGTCCACTACCGAGGCGGTGATCCGGTCACGATCCGGGTCGATCCCGATCACATGTTCTACTATTTTGGCCAACACAGGAACCTTCTCCTTTCTTGTTCGTTTACAATTTCGGTTGGCCCAAATAAGGTGCGAATCCGCAAAACGGCGGGACTGTGATGGGTCACACCCCCCAGGGGGTGGACAGGCTTCTGATCAGGCCAGCGCGGCGCGCCAGGCTGCTGCTGGGGGTCGGTGTCGGACAGATCAAGGCAAAGACACATGAGGTCAGTCAAATCATGGGTCACGACACCACCACCAGCAGCCATACCTGAATAGCCTTCAAAGGGCACCCCCCACATTCTCACAGTCAAATCTGAGAATCGTCCTCGATTAGACCCGGTATGTCCACCAGGATGAGATATCCCTCTGCCAGATTCACCTCAGGGACAAGCTCATCCACGAACGGCGCCTCCCGAACACCGGCCGGGGTCTCTATGGCGAGACGATTCTGGGCGTCGGCCCATATCACCCCCTGTACCCGGCCCACCGGCGCGCCTTCGGGGTTTCTGACCTCCAAGCCCTCCAACTCGTCCGGCCAGAACTCATCACTGCCCAGGGCCCTGCGCCGGCGCTCCTCGATGGACACCACCATCCCTCGCAGCTTCTCGGCGCCGGTCCGGTTGGACACCTCGGCAAACTTGACGAACAGCCTCTCGGAGCTACGGCGGGTTTTCTCCACCCGCATCTGGATTCCCCCCACCAGCAGACCGGCCCCCGGAGCGAATCGGGTGGGATCGTCGGTGTCCGGCCACACATAGACCGTGCCGTCCAGCCCGTGGGGCGGCCCGACCGTTCCCACCGGCACCGGATCAGTCGAGGAATTCGACCTCAACGATCCAGTCATCGTCGCATACCAGGCGCGCCAGGGTCCGAATGGCGTTGGCGGTTCTGCCCCGGCGCCCGATCAACCGTCCCATGTCCTGCTTGGCCGCCCGCACCTCGGCCAGCACCTTCTTGGGCTGCTTCCTCACCATTTTGACACTTACCTCGGACGGTCGCTCGACTATCTCACTCACCAGATAACCGATCAACCGCTCCACCCTTTTTGGGTCCCGCATGCTCATCCGGACACAACGGCGGCGGTGTCATCTGCCGCGTCCTCGGAGTTCTTCGCCTCGGCAGGACCGGGATCATCGGCCGGCGGAGAGTCATCGCCCACCCGGTGGGCCTTGCCGGACGCAACCCGATAACGGGTCCATGCGCCGGAGATCTCCATCAGCTTGCGGACCCGATCGGAAGGCTGAGCGCCTTTTCGGAGCCAGTCCACCGCCCGGTCGTTGGCGATGTCGATCAGGGACGGCTCGGCCAAGGGATCGTAGCGACCGATCTGTTCGATATACCGCCCGTCCCGGGGTTTGCGACCGTCGGTCACCACCACCCGGTAACTGGGCTTTTTCTTTTTTCCCATCCTCATCAGACGGATGCGTACCGCCATGGTTATTTCACCTCTTGCGTCGTCTTCGTCGGGTCATGCCCGGCGGAAGAAGCCCTTCCATCCCCATTCCGGGGACATTCATCCCACCGGACAACATATTCATCATTCGCTGCGTATCGGCGAACCTCTTCAGCAACCGGTTGACCGCCGCAACGGTGGCGCCCGATCCGGCTGCAATTCTACGGCGTCGGCTACCGGTGATCAGCTTGGGATTGCGCCGCTCCTCGGGGGTCATCGAATGGATGATCCCGGTGGCTCGGCGTATTTCATCATCGCTCAAACCGGCGATACCTGATCGGGCCCCACCGGGCATCATAGCGAGAACGGTGTTCAAACCTCCCATCCTCTTGAGGTTGTGAAGTTGCTCCAAGAAGTCGTCCAGTCCCAGATTCCGACCAGCGGCGTCGCGCAGGAACCTCTCGGCGTCGGCGGGGGCAGTGACGGACTCCGCCTTTTCGATCAGGGTGAGAACATCACCCATTCCCAAAATGCGAGACGCCATCCGGTCAGGATGGAAGACTCCCAGGGCGGACAACTCCTCACCCTCACCCACCAGCTTGACCCGGCGCCCGGTGGCCTCACTAACCGAGATGGCCGCTCCCCCCCGGGCGTCGCCGTCCAGCTTGGACAGAACGATGCCGGTCAAATCCACCCGTTCTCCGAATCCTCGGGCCACGTTGACCGCGTCCTGCCCGGTCATGGCGTCCACCACCAGCAGTGTCTCGTGAGGCCGGGCGATCTCGGCCATGGCGGCCAGTTCGTTCATCAGGCGCTCGTCGATCTGCATCCTTCCGGCGGTGTCGATCACAACCGCGTCGTATCCCTTCGAGCGTGCGCTGCGCATGGCAGAGCGCACCACTCTTTTGGGGTTGGAGAGGTCCGCCCGGCTGTGGACGTCCACTTCCGCCCGCTCTCCAAGCGTCCGAAGCTGCTCAACCGCGGCAGGACGCTGGAGGTCCGCCGCCACCAGGAGCGGCCGCTTTCCATACTTCTCTCGCAAGTGGACAGCCAGTTTGGCCGAGGTGGTGGTCTTCCCCGAACCCTGCAATCCGATCAGCATCATGGTGAGCGGAGACCCCTCGACCCGCAGTGGCGCCGGTTTCCCGCCCAGGGTGGTGACCAACTCCGATTGAACGATTTTGATGACCTGCTGGCCGGGGGTGAGGCTTCGGGAAACCTCGGCGCTCCTCGCCCGGGCGCGGATCCGCTCGCACAGTCGGTTGACCACCTCAACGTTGACATCCGCTTCCAGCAGAGCCAGCCGCACTTGTCGGAGGGTGGTTCTCAGGTCGGCATGGGACAGCCGTCCCTTCCGCTTGACCCGAGCGAATATCTTGGTGAACCGCTCATTCAGGGACTCGAACACCGAGTGGGTTCCTTTACCTCGCCTATCTCGGTGTTATTTTGGCAGAGAAACCACCACCCCGCGAACCACCCGGCCAGAATCTGCCTGTCTTCCCAAGGAGCATCATGGAGAACCAATTGCCCACCATCGCCATCAACCGTCAGGAAGGCGTGCTGACGGCCGTCATCGACAACCCTCGTTCCCGGCTCAATACCGTGGACGGCCAACTTCACGAAGACCTGACCGCCCTGTTCAGAATGCTCAAACGCGAGGATGAAGCGAGGGTGGCGATCCTGACGGGAAGTAGCGGGGCGTTCTCGGCCGGAGGGGACTTTTCGTGGTTTCCCACCCTGCGGGACACCGGAAAACTCGACCACCTCCGCCGGGACGCAAAACAGCTGATCTGGGATCTGGTGGATGTGGAAATCCCGATCATCGCCGCCGTAAACGGGCCCGCGGTGGGGTTGGGGGCCTCCATCGCCCTGCTGTGTGATGTGATATTCATGGCTTCCGACGCCATCATCTCCGACCCCCACGTGCGGGTGGGCTTGGTGGCGGGCGATGGAGGCACGGCCATCTGGCCACTGCTGGTGGGTCCTGCCCGGGCCAAGGAATACCTGATGACCGGTGATCCCCTGTCGGCCGGGGAGGCCGAGCGGATCGGTCTGGTCAATCGGGTGTTCCCATCCGACCAACTGCTTGCGGAAGCCACCGCCTTCGCCCGAAAGCTGGCCCGAGGCGCCCCCCTGGCCATCCGGTTCACCAAAATGGCGGTCAACAAACTCATCAAGGACGCCCTCAACGTGGCGTTCGACTCGGCGGCCGGTTTGGAGTTGGTGACCTTCTTGTCCGATGACCACCAGGAAGCCCTCCGAGCCATTGCCGAAAAGAGAGCGCCCAAATTCGGAGGCCGCTAACCGGATCCCGGCCCGATTATGCGGAGGGTTAGGCGCCAAACAGCAGTATTGTCGATTCTCAATCCCATACCCTGGGTAGCGGAGTGGCCGGTTGGGAATCAGCCCGAGAAAGGGGACGAAAAGGGATGACGACCGTGGATACTCACAGAGAGGTCAAGAGTCTCGTGGATGCCGGTTTGAGGAACCACAAGCCGATGCAGTGGTGACAACCGTTGTGGCGGGATGGGAAGGATTGGCGACCAAAGAGGATGTGAACCTCTTGCGGGCAGACTTGGATCTTTTTCGCGCGGCGCTGCAAGGCGATATGAAAGATCTGAAACTGGATCTGATCAAGTGGCTGGGCGGGACGATGATCGCCCTGATCGGCATTGCGGTGGCGGCACTGAGTCTGATTCTGGGAGGCTGAGGGCGGGAGCTTCGACCGGCCGTATCGAGTTGGCGCAATCCTTCCCTCCGCACAAACGACCGGGCCTGGTCAGGGGTCCGGATTTGTGCAAGACTGGCGACGAAGCCTTGATGACCGCCGTTGCAATAGACCGTGCGGACTGCCCGAAGGGGCGATCTCGGTCTCTGACGGTCAGGGACCCAGCAACCCGGCGGGAACGATGGCTACGCCATCCCCATCCCGGTAGGCCGTTTGGCCGGTGGTAACCACCATGATGTCCAACACCCTCGGACCAAGTTGATCCCGCAACCAGCGCAGGTGTCGTGTGTGCCCCTCGATGGAAATGGCGGGGAGCGTTTGGAGCAGCTTTTGCAACTGCGCGTCAACGATTCGAGTTTGATACTCGAACGGATTCGCCACTTCCCCTGTCCTACCCTTCCTCAGTTACGCTACCAATTCTCATAAACGCTACCATTTCACACCTGGCCGGCCCGTTTTGATGCGTGATGCGCTCAGTTGATTGAGCCAACGCAACCATTCCCACCTCGGTTGCCTCAGCTCAACGCCTCCCCAGGCCGGCCTTGAAGCAAACTTGACTGATTCTGAGCAAGAAGCACGATATAGAATAGTATATCGGTACTTTACTGCCGCCATTTCTCCACGCTCGAGACGGGACAGTATTCCAACAGAGAGGACCGACTCTCAATAGCCGCTATCCGGACCAACACTTGGTGGCCGTCGGCATCTACCAGGTGCAGTTCCTCCTCCCCAGAGGCAAAAGTAACGGGTTGAGTCTCCCCCCCGTTTATGGCAATGTTGGATGCATAGAGATAGGTGCGATTGCTGGCGTCGAGTATCGGGTTCAGTCGGCCGGCCAGTCCGGGAATGTGACCGGTGGCTTCCGGGAACACCACCGACCCGCCCCCAGGCAACGGCTCAAGATCAATGGCCAACGGCCGCTCCGCCGGGACCCAACCTCGCTCGACATGAGAACCACACCTCGGAGCGGCTGCCAAAACCGTCATCGGCAGGTGCACCGCATACAGGTCAAGTTGCGTTTCTCCGTTGATATCGGTGGAACCGCGTTTCCAAGTTCCGTTGGGGAACAAGGCCAAGACATCTGCTCCCGCCAGGGGGGTTTGAGCAAGTCGCACCGTAACCGTAACGGTGGCGCGTCCGAACTCGGTCTGAGCGGCGGGGATGGTGAGGCACAGTTCCGATTCGTCGATAAGCCGAAAATGGGGGACTCTTCCGGTAAGCGCCTTCGTTTCGCGGCGGATGATGGGAACCCCATCGCCCCGCCTCTCCATGAAGTAACGCCGACCCCCAGCTCCTTCGATTCCACCCACATGCATCCGGGACAGCATGGAGGCGAGCACTCCGTTTCTGGTGGACTGGCGTTCCCCCATACTGTCAATGGTCAGGTTGTTGGGAAGAGCGCCCGGCGAGCAGATCTCCAGCCGGTCGGAGAAGATGGAGAGGCGTATCCGACTACCTTGGATTGAATAGTCCCGGTGCACCACCGCGTTCACCAAACCCTCGAAAACCGCCCGCAGACTGTATTCAGGAAGATCCTCCCGGTCGGGATCCTTGCGGGCGCCAACTTGCATATTGCGTTTGACGAATGTGAGGGCTCCCCTGATCTGACGATCAATGGGCCCGCTGATCTCTTGAGCGTCAACCTGACCCGAAGAGCGATCCGCGCCCTTGTAACGGACACAGACAATCACTGCATTGGGGAGAAACCGGTCCGGACTCGCGGTGCAAACCAAGACCCCTGCAACCGTAGCTCGCGTCTCACCGTGGCGGCCCGTGGTCAGAAGACCCAGTTTCTCCAGCCCCAACTGGGGATCAGCCCGACTCTCCGCACTCAGGAGAAGCTTCCACAGCCTCTGGTCCAAGGTCCCGATCCCGGTATTAGCCACTGACTGCTCGTCAAAACCGATAAACCTGGCAACGCCTCTCCGCTGCGCCAACCGCATTCGCTCATCAGGTGTCATCGGCTGCTTGGAGCCGCCCACGCGAATGTAACTGCCGCCGGGACTGTCGTGCCGGGCATGTCCCTCGGGAATCTCCACCAGCAGAAAAAGCCCGCTCATCCAGTTCCAACCGGTGTATCTGTGGCCGGATGGCGGGCTTGATCGAATCTCGACATACCTCTCGGACCAGCCGCTCCACCGCCTGCAGTTGAGAACGGGTCATGCCCGACACATCACCCTCATCGGTTACTCCCAGAAGGAGCACCCCTCCCCTTCCGTTGGCAAAGACGGCAATCCCATTGGCCCAAGAGTCCCGTTGGTGTTCTGCCGGCCGATCGCCGCGAAACTCAACCTCTTTGAACTCCCATCCGCTGTCCTCCCCCAGCTTCAACCGGCGACGGATCGACTCCTCGCTGAATGGAAAACTCACTGCGACCATCCCCGGCGCCTCACCGGGCCGCCCCCAATTCGATCACTGTGTTTCTTGGCATCTTGTATGGCTTTGTAAAGGGCTTCTTTGATGCGAGGGCCACGGCGTCGGTAGCCCATTTCCCGAAACATCTCCTCAAAGATCTGCTGGTCGGTTCTCAGCAAGCCGTCCGACATCACCCACCGGGCCAGTTGAGCCAACTCCTGCGGATGATATTCAACTATCGGCAGTCCCGGAGTAATTGGGGGCCGCACCTGCCTCAGCGTGGCCTTGGCCGCCGCAGGTGCGGATGGTTCAGGTTCCCGGACGGTCTCGACTGTCGTCTGATCGGAAGAACCGGACTCCTTGATCGACCGTTGGTATTCGGTCAGGACACGATCCACTTCCCGTTGGTGATCGTTGAACCAATTGGTGGACCAGATTCGGCAGAATCGCCAGCCGAGTCGCTCCAAGTGTTCCTGGCGGAGCCGATCGCGATCCCGGGCGGTGTGGGAGGAGTGATAACTGGCGCCGTCGGCTTCGACCGCCAGCACAAACTGGCCGGCGCGGGTGGGATGGCGAACGGCAAAGTCGATTCGATAGCCCGAGTGGCCGTATTGAGGAACAACCTTGAGCCCCCTTTTGGTCAACTTGTCCAGTACATCAACCTCGAAAGCATTCAACGGGGTCATTTCTCCGGCCTCGCCGGTCTCCGTTCCCCCCGACTCCACGTATTTGAGATAGGCTCTCAGCTGCCGAACCCCCTCGGCCGATGACCGGTTGCGGTCCATGTCGGCGTGAGAAAAGGAAGACACCAATGTCATCCTGCTTCGAGCCCGGGTAACGGCAACATTCAGGCGCCGCTCCCCTCCCTGCTGGTTGAGAGGCCCGAACCGATACAACAAACGCCCGGCGGCGTTCTTGCCGTAGCCGATGCTCAGGATGATGGCATCCCTTTCGTCCCCCTGCACCCGTTCCAGATTTTTCACAAAGGCCCGCTCCTCCGCGCCTTCCCAAAAGAAGCGTTCCAGCTCCGCGCTTTGCTCTCTCCGCAGCCGTCGCCGGAGGGTTTCTTCGATACGATCGGCGTGATACCGGCCCATGGCGATCACGCCCAGACTCTCTTCGGGCCTGGTCCGGGCATGTCGAATCATCAGGTCCACCACCCGGGTCACCTCGGCGGGATTGCTCCTGGTGTCGGTGGGCTGCCCGGTTCTGTGTTCGACAAGCTCAAAACTGAGACACCGGTCCACCGCCGCACCGGGGAAGGTGGTGAGACTTCCGTGATAGATGCGTTTGTTGGAAAAGGTGATGAGCCTCTCGTCGCGGGACCGATAATGCCAGGTAATCGGCCTACGAGACAGAATCGACCCCATCACATCCAGAATCGATTCGTAGTCGGTGAGGGATTGCGAGTCGTAATGTCCCTCCACTTCCGACGGGCCGGAATCGACGCCATCGAAGAAAACGGTGGGCGGAAGTTGTCGAGAATCTCCCGCCACGACCGCCCTTTTGCTCCGAAGCAGCGCGCTGATGGCGTCACAGGGCAGCACCTGGCTGGCTTCGTCGAACACCACCAGGTCAAAAAGAGGTCGGTCCGGCAGGTTCTGAGCGACATCCAAAGGGGACATCGCCCAACAGGGTCGCAACGCGGTTAGGACATCCGGGGCGTTCTCGAACAACCGGCGAAGGGGAATGTGGCGGGTTTTCTTTGCGGCTTCGCGCCTGATAAGACCGTCTTGGTCGGGATGGGAGTTGGCCGCCTGCACCACGTGCTCCGCCACCCGCCTTCGAACCCGGGCGGGGGCATTTCTGATGTGATCGGTGTCGCTCCTCCGGAATTCCCGGACCATTCGATGGTGCCGGGTTCCTTCAAAGGCCGAGAGACGGCGATCTCCCGAGAGCAGGGCTCGGCACACGGCGCCCAGCCATGCTTCCTCCAGGGCCCGGGCCGACTGCCGGGGGTGCTCCTCTCCGGCGCTCTTGCTGTTGGCCAGCATTCTCCCAATGCCGGCTTTGGTAATCCTCTCCTCCAGTTGGGACAACTCCGGCAGGCGACCGGAGAGATGGAGATCGTCATATAGTCCCTGTGCCCAGATATCAATCTGTTCAATGGTCAGTTCCGACAGATCGTGGGAGGGAAAGGTTGCCCTGATGTCCTCAAGACAGGCAACCCAATGCTGGAAGATCTCTTTCCCGCTTTCCAAATCAGAGGGTATGCGTGGGTTGCCTCTTCCACCCAATGCGAGCCAACCGCGCTGCAATTGA
This sequence comes from Acidimicrobiia bacterium, assembly GCA_965220995.1. Taxonomy (GTDB): domain Bacteria; phylum Actinomycetota; class Acidimicrobiia; order Spongiisociales; family ZC4RG35; genus Bin76. Next base: position 1,082,263 of record CBDCRL010000004.1, read on the forward strand.
GCCGACCTTTTTCGCAGACGGGCAGCCTCCCGGTATTCACTGAGTTCTTGCGCCACCCGCGCTTGTGCCTCGGAAGCCAACTGCAAAGCTCTTTCGTCGGTCACATTCTCCGAAGAGGCGCCCAGCGCGACTGCTTTGGTCCTGGCCTCCCGAAATCGACTGCCGAAGAGGCGCGCCATCGATAGACGCAAGCCGCCCTTTCGGGCCGGAGCGAGGACTTCTACCAATAGGGACATGTCTCGTTCTTCGGCTTCCAATCGGCGGATTTCCGTCCGGTCGACCCGCTCCATATCCATCGTTGCGGCGTCATGGTCGCGTATTGCGGCTTCCCGAATTGACTCAACCGATTCGGAATCCCTCCTCGACTCCCGCATCGCGGGCGTCCGACCCTTGGGTTCCGGTTCCTCCGGCGCCCGGCCCCCGGCCGATGCAAAGGTCGATATGTCCTCCAACAGAGCCATGAGTTGAAGCCACCGCGGGAACATACCGGGGTCCGGCAGGTCCAGTTCCTCGAGGGTCTCCCGGACCCACATCTTGACGTCCGCTGTGGCGTCCCACAGAGACGCCGCGGCATCTTGAGCCTGCTCGACCTCTGTCCAAGTCTTCGCCACGGCGTCGGCCCACGGGGACGGGCCGGCCAATAACGGCCCTCTCAACTCGGTCCAATGCATCAAATCTCGCTGCAATGACCTCATCTCTTCCCCACTGATCTCTCGCAGGACCTTGGTCGGCACACCCCTGGCCAGATGGATTCCGTCCCGAGCCATCTCCCCGATGGAGCCCATCTCCAGCCGCCGCGCCTGTATATCAAAGAAGGACATACCCCAAGGTTCTCGAGGCTGGTGAAGCGCATCGACATATTCGACCAACCCGGAACGCGTTCTTTGGAGCGACCGGTGATAATCCTGTTCCTCCACCGGGGGAGTGTCGGCGATAGCGGCCAGTGTCCGTTCAAATTGCCGGGCCATCTGCCGCCGACTGACCGAACCCCCATGGAAATCCATCACATATTCGTCGAGACCGACCTGGGCAAGTCGTTTGAGCACCGCTTCTATTGCTGCTCGCTTCTCCGCCACGAACAGCACCTTCTTGCCGCGGGCCATCATGGTTGCCACCAGGTTGGAAATGGTCTGGCTCTTGCCGGTGCCCGGTGGGCCTTCCAATACAAAGGACTGTCCATTCAATGCCGCGTTGATCGCCTGGTTTTGAGTCGAATCCGCATCCAACACCAGATACTCGTCGGTGGGGGGAACCATGTCGGGCAAGGAGGGATCGACCCTGACGGTCTGTTGGCGGCGCAGCGCTTCCCGGGCTTGTGGGTCGCCGGCCAGAGCGGCGATCAGGTCGTGGTTTTCCAAGGCTTCCAGGTTGTTTTGAATGTCGTTGACCATGGGGAGTTTCTTGTACATGAAGTTTCCCATCACCAGTCGCCCGGTCTGCATTTTGAAACCGGGCACTCTTCCGACCCTCCTGCCGAAGTCGGCGAATATCTCCTCAACTTCTTCGTTGTCAAGGCGGGCATCGGACAATTTGGTCCCCAACAATGCCTCCCCGGAGACTTCCACGTTGAACTGTGTGGCCAGGTGCTGCAACAGAGCCTCGTTCACTGTCCACTCACCATCCAGGGAAAGATCAAAATCCGATTCCGAGGCGCCGGTCCTTTTCAACCCCGCCCCGCACATCAGCACCGGGGCGGCCGGGGTTGACTTTGATGTGTTCGGCGTCCAGGTGGCAAACCCCTGGGCCACAAACAGGGTATGAACACCCCGTTCCTCGAAGTTCTCCGTCGCCTTGCGAGAAACGGCGCGAGCCCTTCTCAACGCATCTTCAAGGGTGGCTTCGCTTTCAGGGTGGTCCGATTTGCTCTCGGGAAACAACTTGCTCAAACGGACCCGGGCGCCGGGCTTTCCCGTGAGCAATTTCCGGACCGGGCCGGAGGCGGCGGAACTGAGATCCAGCGTCCCAACTTTCAAATCCCGGTAGTAGAGAAGTCGGTTGCGACCCGAAGGATCGACCAAGGTCTTGCGCCATCCCCGGGCGGCTTGCTCAACCCTCTGCGTTCGATTCATTGCTTGCCTCGGCAGATTGACTGTTTTGGCCAATCATATGAGTCGAGAGTGACACCTCAGGCGTCGACAGTCTCCAGATAAGCTCGCCCGGCTGCCTGTGCTGTGTCGAGGGGGCCGCCCAGCATGAACTGGGTTGACAGTATGCGGCGGTAGTAGAGATGGAGGCCGTACTCCCAGGTAAATCCGGTTCCTCCGTGAACCTGGATGGCCGATTCGCACATCTCTCGGGCCAGGGAGGGAATCGACCAGAGCATGCTCGTCAGAAAGGCCGGGTCGCAGGAGCCGGTTTCCAGCAAGAGCCTCAGGCGGGCCAGGGATGAACGCATGAGCTCCAGGTGGGCCTTCATTTCCGCCAACCGATGCGTCACCGCCTGGAAACGCATCAAGGGACGCCCGAACTGTTCACGGACCCGGGCGTGGGACACCGAACGGGACATGGTCTCCCCGGCGCCGCCCACCAGATCGGCCAGGAGGCCCGCCAGCCATGCGACGGCTTGGCTTCCGCCGTTCATCCAGCCATCGGCGATCACTTCGGGTCGAGCACCCTTGGCTGAAAGGATGTGAACCCCCTGCCCTCTGTCCAAGGCGTCAGCCTCGATCAACGAGACCGCCGGATCATTGCGGGAAACAACCGCCGTCCACAAAGGATGGGCCAACACCACCCATTTCGCACCGGGGGAAAGCCTGACTCCCGCCTGCGGAACGGACAACCCACCGGAGTGGTCCACTTCCCCCTGATTGTCCGTGACGTATCCGGCGCCACCAGGCTCCCGGCCTTCGGAGAAGCGCGCCACCGCCGGGTGTTCGGCGTTGGCCAGAATCGGCCCCAACAGCAGAGCCTCGTCCAAGAGCGCCGGCGGCAGGAGGCGCCGCCCGGCGACGGAGCACAGTTCCATGGATTCGGAGAATCCCAAACCCAAACCACCGTCCTTCTCGGGGATCCTAAGAGCGTTCCAACCCATTCCCATGATCTCGGCTCGGATTTCGGCGGGCAGGGACCCATCATCCTCGGCCCTGCTCAGAGAGTCGGGAAAGGGCAACAGGTCCCCGAGGGCCTGATCGAATGCGGCCGCCAGTTCGTTCATCGCAACCCCAGCAGCCGTCCCGCAATCACGTTTTTTTGAATCTCCGAGGTGCCCGAATAGATGCTCACCGAACGGGACTCCAGCAGATCGTGGGTCCAGCCGTCGTCCAAAAGCGTTACTGCCGGCCCAAGAATCTCCGCCGCGGTGGCGAACAGGTCCTGATACACCTCGGCCAGATAAAGCTTGTCCACCGAGGTGGCCCCCGGAGGCAGGGTACCCGCCTGCTGCTCCGCCAACGTCCGATAGGCCTGGGCGGTGAGCATCTGCAATGAAGCATGGACACGGCCGATCCCCGCCAGAGCCGCCCGGTCCAATCTCCCCTCGTCTCTCGCTCTAAGAGCCAAATCGGACAGCCGTCGCCGCAGCCGGATGGAGCGTTCCAGAACAAAGATGCCCCGCTCGTAACCCATAGCCTTCATGGACACCCGCCACCCTTGGTTCAACCCGCCCAGCACATTGGCCACCGGCACCCGCACCCCGTCGAAGAACACCTCGCTGAAGTGCGGCTCTCCCAGCATCTGCGGGAGGGGCCGGAGGGTGATCCCTTCGCTCTTCATGGGAGTCATAACCAGGGTCAAACCCCGATGTTCACCGGGCTCGCCATCGGTTCTCACCAGCAGCGCATTCCAAGTTGAAAGTTCGGCGCGCGTGGTCCACACCTTTTGACCGGTTATCACCAGTTCTTCACCGTCCAGCACAGCCCTGGTGCGCACCCCCGCCAGATCCGAGCCGGCGTCGGGTTCGGAAAATCCCTGGCACCAAAGCTCGGAGGCATCCAGCATTCCCGGCAGGAAACGGCGCATCTGCTCGGGTTCCCCGAAGTCCATCAGAGTGGGGCCCCACGTGTACAGAGCCAATCGGTTGATGATCTCCGCCGCACCGGCCCGGCCCAGTTCTTCGGCCAGCACCGCCTCCGCCGCCAATGACATTCCCCTGCCCCCGTAGCGGACCGGCCAGGAAAGCCCCATAAACCCGGCCTTGCTCAAAGCGGCCTGCCATCCGATCAACGCCTTGATACGGGCACCGTACTCCGGAGGGGGCGGCCCGGGATCATGCGCGGCAATCCAAGAACGTATGTCCCGGCGGAGTTGATTCTCGACGGGCCCCATCTCGAGGGTAGCGGGCAAAGTCTGCAGAATTACCTCAGCGGGGCGGGGCCCCCGAAGGCAGAACCTGTTCGGATGAGTGGAGCCAGCACAACACCCGATGCCGGTCTCCGGTGGAGGTCTCGGCGGGAAACTCTTTTCGGCAAACCTCCATCACTTCGGGGCAGCGGGGCGCAAAGGAACACCCCGGTGGGAGGTCGATGGGTATGGGCGGCTGCCCACCCACGGTCTCCAGACGCTTTTTTCGGGAATCCAGGCTGGGAAGCGTGGCCAACAGCGCCCTGGCGTAGGGATGGGCCGGCTGGTTGAAAATCTGCCGGGTGGTGCCGGTCTCCACAATCCGACCCGCGTACATGACCGCCACCCGGTCGCACAGGCGGGCCACAATCCCCAGATCGTGAGTGACAAAAATCAGACCGAACCGGAACTGGGCCTGCAACTCCGACAGCAAGCGCAGATACTGGGCCTGGACGGTGGCGTCCAAAGAGGTGGTGGGCTCATCAGCGATCAGGAGCGCCGGCCGGCAGGACAAGGCGATAGCGCCCGCCACCCGCTGGCGCATTCCGCCCGACATCTGGTGGGGATACTGTTTGAGTCGACGCTCTGCCTGGGGGATGCCCACTGCGGTGAGGATCTTTACCACACTCTCAGCCAGTGCGGCCCCTCGCTGGCCCTGGTGAATCCGGATGGCTTCGGCCACCTGGTTCCCGATGGTGTAGGCGGGGTTCAGCGAACTGAGCGGATCCTGGAGGATCAGGGAGATCTGCCCTCCTCGGACCTGCCGCATCTGTTTTTCCGACAGGTCGAGCAGTTCCTGCCCATCCAACCTGACGCTTCCCCCCACGATGCGTCCGGCAGGCGCTTCCACCAGTCGCATCAAAGCCAAACAGCTGACGCTCTTGCCCGAACCCGATTCTCCCACCAACCCCAGGGTTTCTCCCCGATCCACCGAGAAGCTCACCCCGTCCACCGCCTTCACCACTCCCCGGCGGGTATGGAACTGGACGCGCAGGTCTTTGACCGAAAGCAACATGGCTAAATCTGACGGAGTTTGGGATCGAAACGGTCCCGCATCCAGTCGCCGAACAGGTTGGCCGCCAGCACCACCGCGAAGATGGCGATGCCCGGGATGATCGAAACCCACCAGGCCCGTCCCAGAAGGTCGCGCCCGTCGGCCACCATCAGCCCCCAGGCGGGGGTGGGGGGCGGAATCCCCACTCCCAGAAAGCTCAGCGAAGCCTCCAGGAGAATTATCAACGCCACCTGCAGCGTGGCCAGCACCCCGATGCTGGGCATCACGTTGGGAAGGATGTGCCTCCAAAGGATCCGGCCATTGGAAACGCCGGCCACCCTGGCCAAGTCGACAAAGTCCGCTTCGCTGACCGCCAGCGCCTCTCCCCTGATCTGGCGGGCGTAATAGGGCCAGAGCAACACGACTATCACCAAAAGCACGTTGGTGAGGCTGGCGCCCAGCACCGACACCAGGACTATGGCCATCAGCATCAGGGGAAACGCCAAGGTAATGTCCGTCAATCTCATCAGAATTGTCTCCGTCCAACCCCGGTAGAAACCGGCCATCAGACCCACCACGGTCCCCAGGGCGCCGGCCAGACCGGTGGCCAGCACCGCCACCATCAGAGAGATCCGGGTTCCATACAGAATCCGGGTGAAAATGTCCCGTCCCAGGGTGTCGGTGCCCAGTGGAAACTCGCCCGACCCCCCCTCCTGCCACATGGGAGGGATCAGCTTGTTGGAAAGTTGACCCACCTCCGGGTTGTGAGGAGCGATCACGGGGGCCAGGATCGCCACCAAGACCACCAGCACCAGGACCGTGAGAGAGATATAGGGGAAGCGGGTGCCAGAGGCGCCCCGGGTGGTGGCCTTGGTCTCGGCCTGCTCCGCCATCCCCGAAGACTCCGAAGCCGTCACTGTTCGTACCTCACCTTGGGGTTGACCCAGGCGTATGCCAGGTCAGCCATGAAATTGGCGATCACGTATGCGACTCCGATCAGGATCACCGCCCCCTGAATCACCGGGAAGTCGCGCTGTATCACCGCCCGGATCAGAAGACTCCCCAAACCCGGCCAGGCGAACACGTACTCGGTTACGATCGCGCCCCCCAGCACCGCCGCAAAGATCACCGTCGAATAGGTGATCACGGGCAGGGCGGCGTTCTTGAAAGCATGTTTCCAGATCACCACCGATTCCCGAACGCCTTTGATCCGGGCCAGCTTCACGTATTCCCCGTAAAACGACTCGAGCATTGACGAGCGGGTCAGTCGCATGATTCCGGCGGACACAAACCAGCCCAGGGTGACGGTGGGCAGCACGATTGAAAGAGGCTCGTCTCTTCCTCCGGTGGGAAACCACTGCAATTGCACCGAGAAGAGACGCAGCATGGCCAGGCCCACCAGGAACGAGGGCGCCGCTCCTCCCAGAATCGAGACTATGCGAGCCACGTAGTCGGTTCCCCTCCCCCGGTGTTTGGCGGCGTATACCCCCATCGGCAGAGCGATCAGCAGCGCCACCAGCATGGAGACCGTGGCCAATTGAAGGCTGGCCGGGATGCGAAGCCACAGAAGTTCCTGGACGGTGCGGCCCCGAAAGTAAAGAGATTGGCCGAAATCGCCCTGGGGCAACCCCTGGAGAAACAGCCCGTACTGAACCATGAGCGGTTTGTCCAACCCGTAGGCGGCCCGCAACTCGTTGGCCATCTCCTCGGTGACCTGGATGGGAACCATTCTTTCCACCGGATCGCCGGTGAGGCGCACCAGGAAGAAAACCACCGTGATCAACACGAAAATGGACACGACCGCCTGGAGCAGTCTTCTGAGGATGAATCGTCTCATTTGTGAGTCGCCTTCCTCCGGTGGTCATTGCGGCCCCGGGGGGCTGACTCAAGACTAGAGGAGGATGGGCCGCCGGTTGGGTCAAACGACATGGGTCCTCAGAAGATGCACAGGGGATTGACTGCCGACCCGGTGCCCCCGGGAAGGCGGAGCGGGGCAATCATCAGCACAAACTCGGCTCGACCCTCGGCCAGGCACGCCGAGCGGAGCGCCTCGGTGTCCGGCCAGTCCAGAAGGGCCAATCCCATTGCGGCCAGCCCCAGGGAATGAAGCGGCAGGGAAAGACCGGGATAGGGGGAGGGCAATTGTTCGATGCAGTCCCCGCCATAGACCGCCACCTCCCGCTCGTGGAGCCATTTGATCGCCTCGATGTCGAGGCCCGCCCGCTGTCCCGGATCGGGAGGGTCGTCCTGCGCCTCGTGAACCGCTCTTGCGGAACGAACCAGCACCGCGTCGCCCTTCCCGACTTCCACCCCCCAATACTTTTCTGCGGCTTCCAGGTCGCCCGCACCGATGGCGACATCGGTGTCCAGATACTCCACCCCCAAAGCTCCGGCCACGTCCAGCAGGACTCCCCGGGTGACTATTCCCTCCGCCATGGCCTCGATCGACCCGAACCTCATCCCGAATCGATCCACCTGCTCGGAGGCCTGCCGGCCGTTGTACATCTGTCCTTCGAAGTAGACGTGGCCCACCGCGTCCATATGGGTCACCGAGAACCCGTGCGGGGCGATCCCCACGAAGTCGGCGGTCGACTCGGGGTGATGCCCGGCGTAGAGAAGCTGATGAACCACGGGCCGGGGATTGGAGGGGCCCGAAACCGTGTCAAGATCTCTCCCGATGGACAGGACCCGGCCGGAGCGGACCAATTCCAAAGCCTCCTTGACCTTGGCCGAGGTTATGTAGTTGAGCGTCCCGCGCTGGTCGTCGGAGCCGAAGCGACCTTGATTGGACAGCTGGGCGAATATCTCCCGGTAGTTCATTCTTGGAAAGAGGCCTCCGGGGACAACCGTGGCCGGATCTCTGTGACAAACAGTTCCAGTTGCCTCAGAATGTCCTCGGTCCCGGGGCCGGGAGGGGTGGCGATCTGCAGGTGGGTGACCCCGGCTTCGGCATATCTTTCCATTGAGTCGACGATCCGCTCCACCGACCCCCGGCAGGGATGGTCGGGATCAGAGCGGTGGGTGACCTCCAGATTGACCCGGTTGGAGTAGGCGAAACCCTGTGGGTCCCGGCCTCTCTTACGGAGCCTTTCCATTATGTCCTCCCGGATGCGGGGAATGTCCCGGGGAAGGACGAAAGCGCCGTGCCAACCATCTCCCACCCGGGCGGCCCGGCGTCGAGCCGGAAGGCTGTTGCCCCCCACCCAGATGGGGATGGTTCCCCGGACCGGCTTGGGATAAAAGCAAATATCGGGAGGAAGGCGGTAGAAGCGCCCCTCGAAACCGGGGTGGTCCTCCCGCCAGAGGGAGGCCATCACGTCCAGGTACTCATCGGTGACCGCCCCCCGGTCTTTCCATGAGGCGCCCACTGCCTCATACTCCTCGGGAATCCATCCCACGCCCACCCCCAGAATCAGCCTTCCTCCGCACAGGACGTCCAGCGTGGAAAGCATCTTGGCAGCCACCACCGGATGCCGCAACGGGACCACCAGGGTTCCCAGGGCCAGCCGGATCCGGCTGGTGAGCGCGGAAAGGAAACCGAGCAGGGTCAGCGGCTCGTACACCGGATCCGAAGCCTTCATGTCCCTGATACCCACCTCGCTCCACGGGCGGGGACCGGTCATCTCGGTGGAGGGGCTGTAGGGATGGGGAGAGGTGATGTTCCGGGCCAGCACAATGTGATCCCCGATCCACACGTCGTCGAGTCCCCCCTCCTCGGCGGCCTGCGCCACCCGACGAAAAGTTCCCACATGCGCGGCCCCCCGGAAATTGGGGATGCTGATTCCGAACTCCATCGGGTGTTCAGCTCTCCACGGCCACCCGCTGCCAGGACCGGGTGCCGGCGCCGGGATAGAGGTGGCAGGACACGGCATGGCCGGGCGCCAACTCGGCGGATGCGGGGCTGTGATCGGAACACCGCTCCATTACATAGGGGCAACGGGGATGGAAGGTGCATCCCCCCGGTGGATCGATGGGGCTGGGCACCTCCCCCTCGAGGATTATCTCCTGACTCTCGACATCGGGGTGAGCCGGAGGGACGGCCGAGAGAAGCGCTTCGGTGTAGGGATGGGCGGGGGTGGTGAAAAGCGACTCGGATCCGGCCAATTCGATGACCTTGCCCAGATACATCACCATGACCCGGTCGGACAGGTGGGCCACGCCGCTCAGATCATGGGAGATGAGCAGATAGGCCAGGTCGAAGGTCTCCTGCAGGTCGGCCAACAGGTTCATCACCTGGGCGCGGATCGAGACATCCAGGGCCGAGACCGGCTCGTCCAGTATCACCACCTTGGGGCTGGGCGCCAGGGCGCGGGCTATGGCGATTCGCTGACGTTGCCCGCCGCTGAACTCGTGAGGATAAAGGCCGGCGTGAGCCCCGTAGTCGAGACCCACCTGATTCATCACCTCGCCCACCCGATCAATCGTCTCCTTTTTTTCCATCCCTCCCGCCGCCCGGATGGGCTCGGCGATGATGTCCCTGACCCGCATACGGGGAGAAAGGGAGGAAAAGGGGTCCTGGAACACCACCTGGACCTTGCGGCGGTAGTGGGCCAGGTCCTTTTGGTCGATGCTCACCCGGGCGCCTTGAAAGAGAATCCGGCCCTCGGTGGGGGTCTCGAGCAGCAGCAACAACCGGGCCAGGGTGGTTTTCCCGCATCCCGACTCTCCCACCAGCCCCAGGGTCTCACCGGGCCACAACTGCAGATCTATGCCGTTGACCGCCCTCACCACTCCCTTCCCTCCGAACCCCAGCGCGCCGGTGAGGGGAAAATGCTTGTGCAGACCCTCGGCCTCCAGCAGTGGCTGTGTCCTTTGGGTCATTCTTGCTCTCCTCGAAGGCGGGGTGGCGGGCGATCTCCCAGCATTTCCCGCAGTCGGCGCTTGCGGATCTTTCCCTGCGGATCGATGGGCAGATCAGTCAGAAATTCTACTCGCTTGGGCCTCTTGTAACCGGCCAGCCTTGCCCGGCAATAGTCGATCAACCCGGTTTCGGTGACCGAGCGACCCTGTTTGAGCACCACGGCCGCGGTGACCGCCTCGATCCACTCCGGATCCCGAAGGCCCACCACCGCCACCTCGTCCACCGCCGGGTGGGTCCTGATGGTCTCTTCCACTTCAGCCGAGGAAACATTCATGCCTCCGGTCTTGATCATGTCCTTGAGACGGTCCAGGAAAAACAGATTCCCCTTCCCATCGGCCCGGACCAGGTCGCCGGTGCGCAACCATCCACCGGTCAACACCGAAGCGGTGGCCTCCTCGTTGCGATAGTACCCCACCATCACCCCCGGAGATCGGCACCACATTTCCCCCACGTCGGCGTCCTCGCCGGTCTCGTCCACCACGCGCACCTCCACATGGGGCGCCGGTCGACCGATCCAGCGGGGATCACGCCCCGGGACCTCCGCAGGGGTCCGGAAGAACCCGATCACTCCCAGTTGGCTGAGTTCCGATTGCCCCCAGTAGGTGGCCCACACCACCTCCGGGGCGCGTTCTGAAAGCTCCGACACTACTGCGAAGGGGATAGGGCCGCCATAGACATGGGCCTGGCGCAGGGAAGAGAGATCCCTGGTGGCAAAATCGGGATGGGCGGCCAAGCGGAAATAGAAGGTGGGGGTTTGGGAGGTGTTGGTCACCCGCTCGGACTCGATCGCCCGCAGCACCCGCCCGGGCAGGGTGGAGGGGACCATCACCAGGGTTGCGCCCATCGAGATCAGATTGGTCACCGCGCCCGTTCCCGCCATGGTGTAGACCGGCGCCAAAAGCAGGAAGACGTCGTCGGCCTCCACATACTTCTCATACGACCACGAAGGGGTAGTGGAGATCATCATGGCCCGATGGGTCACCATAATCCCCTTGGGGAGGCTCTCGGTGCCGCTTGTGTACATCACCATGGCCAGGTCGGATTCCTCCACCACCGCATCGGGCATCTCCGAGGACACCCCATCAAGCATCTCCGACAGCCTGATCTCCCCCTCCTCGGCACAGTCGCCCACCATCACCATTTGCACCTCGGTCTGCGCCAGGCCCACTCCCTGCCGAGCGGCTTCGGCCAATCCGGCGCCCACCACCAGCACCCGTGGTTCCACGTGGTCCACCTGCCTGGCCACCTCGGCGGGGGTGTAGACGGGATTGAGTGAAGTGATCGCCGCGCCCTGCTTGAGGGTCCCGTAGTAGACACCCACGTATTCCCAGGTGTTGGTACTCATAACCGCCACCCGGTCACCCCGCCTCACGCCCAGCGTCTCCAGGCCCCGGGCCACCCGGTTGGAATAGCGGTCCAACTCTCGATAGGTGACCACCCGACGGCCTCCATCCTCCCGGCGAACGATCACCGCCGGTTTGTCGCCCTGCCGAGCCGCCTGACGACGCAACATATCCCCCAACACCGCGCGGCGCAACAGGTTTTCAGCCTGACCAGCCTGTTCAACCGCCGAGCCGCGCCGCCTCATCGTGTAGGTCGGCACGGAACTGGAAGATTCACGGGCTACCCCCGGTCGGTCCGGAAAAAACAGAGGTTTTCACTTGACTTTTGTCACCGCTCCGGTGCATATTGGTGAGGTCGAACACCTCCCGGTCTGATCTGACGTCGATCGGACCGCGCCGAGAAAACTCGGTTGAGGTCATATTCCTTGAAAGCGCCCACCCCTGGTGGGACCAGAGGGTCGCGCTTTCCCCAAACGGTGGTGGCGGCGGGGGCGGGCCCTTTGAGCAGAAAAACGAGCCGCCGATTTTCGCGAGTTAGTGTTGACGAATGGGGATCCGACCAGGAACAAAAGGCCTACCCCTCCCGGTGGGCATCGGATTCCAAAATGGCGCCCAAAGCCCGGAGGAACCGGGCGCCCGTGGCGCCGTCCACCACCCGGTGATCGAAGGCGCCGGAAACATAGCAGGTGGGTCGCACCACCACCTGTCCCTCCTCCGCCACCGGGCGGTCGGCCACCGTTCCGAAATAGATGGTGGCGGCCGTTTGCACGCTGATAATCGGAGTCCCGAAGTCCACTCCCCCAGGGCCCAAATTGGAAGTTGTGATGGTGGCCCCGCCAACGTCTTCAAAAGTCAGTTTGCGGCGGCGGGCCGCCTCGGCCAGGCGTCGGATCTCAGCCGACAGTTTCCCAAGACCCAGGCGATCGGCGCCCTTCACCACCGGAGCGGCCAACCCATGCTCGGTATCCACCCCCACCGCCACGTTCACCTCTTCGTATAGCAAGACTTGCTTACCCGACAGGGAAGCGTTGACTCCGGGGACCTGCTGACAAGCCGCTGCTACGGCGGCCACCATCAGATCATTGAGAGAAACTTCCAAACCCTCCGCCTGATATGCCCGGCGGCGGGCCATCAGGGAAGCGGCCGACACCAACAATGTCTGCGAGAAATGGGGAATCTCCGTCCAGTTGCGAGCCATGGCCGTGGCCATCGCCCGCGGATAACCGCGCAAGGGTCGGCGTTGCTTGACTTTCGGGCCGGCAGGCGCCGCAGCGGCCGCGGCGGCCTCCACATCGTCCGGTGTGATAATTCCCGCTCGGCCGGTTCCCGTCACGCTCTTCAGATCCACCCCCATGCTCTTGGCCAAGGCCCGCGCCTTGGGCATGGCGCGGATGCGTTCCTTCGCCATCTTCCCCGGCTGTTTCGACTTGACAGGAGCGGAGACGCCCGGAGAGGTGCCGCCGGGAGCGGAAGCCGCCGCTTGTGATTCTTGGGCCAACAACTCGGCGACCGCCGCTTCGGTAGGCGCCTCCCCCACCTCGGCCATTACCGCCACCGCCTCTCCCACCCGGACTTCCGCAGCAACCGGCGCCACGATCTTGACCAGCACACCGGGACCCATCGCCTCCACCACAATGGCGCTCTTTTCGTTTTCCACCTCGTAGAGGCCCTCTCCCACCGCCACCGCCTCTCCCTCGGACTTGAGCCATGCGACCACGGTGCCCATCTCCATGGTTTCTCCCAGGGCGGGAAGTCTCAGAATCTGCATGGGTCAATCAAGCCTCCTCACCGCCTCCGTCACGGAGGCAGCGGTCGGGATCAGAAACTGTTGGAGATAACGACTCTGAGGAATCGGCACGTCGGCGGACGCCACCCTGACAATGGGCGACTCCAGGTATTCCAGAGCCTCCTCGGCGATGATGGCCGCCACCTCACCACCCGCCCCCCCGGTCTTGGGCGCCTCATGGGCGATCACCACCCGACCGGTCTTGGACACGGACTCCAAGATGGTGTCTGTGTCGAGCGGTCGCAGACCCCGGGGATCCACCACCTCCAACTCGATGCCCTCCGCCGCCAACTGCTCGGCCGCCCTGAGCGACTCACCCACCATCCGTGACCATGCGACCACCGTTACGTCACTGCCCTCCCGCTTGATCGCCGCCTTTCCGAGCGGCACCAGATGATCACCGCCGGGAACCTCGCCTCGGTGGGCGTACAGTCCGGCGTGCTCGAAGAACAGCACCGGGTTGTCGTCCCGAATGGCCGACTTCATGAGCCCCAGAGCGTCGGCCGGATCGGACGGAATCACCACATATGCTCCCGAAGCGCTCAGGAACAGGGCTTCGGGGCTGACATCGTGCTCGGGTCCGGCTCCCTTGGCGCCTTCGGGCAACCGGATGACCAGCGGCACGGTGAAGACGCCCCCGTGCATATACCGCCATCGGGCCACCTTGTGGTAAAGCTCATCCATGGCGATCCCGAAATACCCGCTCGACTGAAGTTCCGCCACCGGTCGCAAGCCGGTGATGGCCGCCCCCACCGCCCCTCCCACGATCATGGTCTCCGAAATGGGGGTGTCGATCACTCTCCTTGGGCCAAATCGTTCCAACAGTCCACCGGTGGCCCCGTAGATGCCCCCGTAGACCGCCACGTCCTCTCCCCACACAAATACCCGATCGTCCCGCTCCATCTCCTCGGTCAACGCCGTCCGTATGGCCTGGGAGAAGGTCAAAGTGCGAGTGTCGGTGGATCCGCTCATACGTAAAGACCCTCGTAGAGTCGCTCAGGGCCGGGCATGGGCGCCGAGGCCGCTTCCTCCACCGCTTCGTCCACCTTGGTTTGCACCCGTGTCTCCAGTTCCTCAAGTTGTTCTTTGGTGACCACACCGTCGGCCACCAGGCGGTCGGCCAAATTGGTGATCGGATCCAGGGTCAATAGTTGCTCCGTCTGTTCGGGGGTTCGATAGACCTGCGGATCTCCCTCGTAGTGGCCCCGGAAGCGGTGGCACATGGCCTCGATCAGGGTGGGGCCCTCCCCGGCCCGCGCCCGGGCCACCGCCTCGGAGACGGCCTGATAGACCTCCACCACATCCATCCCGTTGATCCGCATTCCCGGCATCCCATAGCCGGCCGCCCGGTCGACAATCCGACCCGCAATGGCATCGGAGGCGGGCACCGACACGGCATAGCCGTTGTTCTCACAAATCCACACCACCGGTAGCTTCCAGGCCGCCGCGGCGTTCACCGACTCATGAAACGCGCCCCGGTTGGCGGTTCCGTCCCCGAAAAAGCACACCACCACCTGGTCGGTCCCCCGGTACTTGGCGCTGAAGGCCGCTCCGGTGGCTATGGGAAAGCAACTCCCCAGGGTGCCTCCCTGCCCGAGGATGCCCAACTCCGGATCCGCAAAATGGGGGATGCCCGCTCCCAGTCCGCCCGTGGCGCCCGCGGTGTTGGCCATCAGGTCCCCGAACATGGCCGCCATAGACATCCCCTTGGCGATGGTGTATCCGAATCCCCGGTGGGCATACATCAGGTAGTCGTCCCGGCGTAGCGGGGCCACCCCTCCGGCCGGTATGGCCTCCTGACCCCGTCCCGAGTGGTAACCGGCCAGCACCCTCCCCTCCTGCAATAGCCGAAGGGCCGTCTGGTCCCACAACTTCATGGTCACCATCGACTCATAGAGTTCCAAGAGTTTGGCTGAGTCGATCGCGCCCATAGCTTTCACCTCTGCTTCCTGCCAACCAAAACCCTACCGCTGACGACCCGTTCCTCTCCCCGTTTGGAACCGGGGTCAGTACATCACGATCCCGCCGTTGACGTTCAGATCCTCTCCGTTGATGAACACGGCTTCGGGGCTCAGCAGAAACAGCACCGCCGAGGCGATCTCCTCGGGCCGGGCGGGACGGCCCAGTTGCGCGGTGGCCGCCGCCGCGTCAAGGTCCACACCCTCCACCAGTCGAGAGGCTTCATCGCCGAAATCGCTGCGCATCGGAGTGTCCACATGACCGGGACAAATGGAATTGACCGCGATGTCCGGCGCCAGGGCCTTGGCCGAAGATCGGGTAAGGCTGATCACCGCCGCCTTGGATGCGTTGTAGGGCGCCGAGTAGGGCCCCGGCACCTTGGCTGCGTTGGAGGCGATGTTCACAATCCGTCCCCCGCCGGCGGCCCGCATCAGCGGCGCAGCCTCTCTGGTCATCAGGTAGGTCCCGTACAGGTTGACCTTGAGTTCAATCTCCCAATCAGCCCAGGTCATCTCCTCGAAGGCCCGCGCCCGCCCGATAGCTGCGCAATGCGCCAGACCGTGGAGCAATCCTCCACTGGTTTCCGCCACCTGCCGATAGCCCTTCTCAACCGACCGGTCGTCTGAGATGTCGGTCACCACCCCCATCGCGGCCCCCGGCCCCTCCATCTCGGCCACCGCCTGCTCAAGACGGTCGGTAGCCAAATCAAAACACCACACCCTCCCCCCCTCGGCCACCAGTCGCTCGGCCACGGCCCGACCGATTCCCCGCCCCGCCCCGGTTACAACAAATTCCTTGCCTGCGAAATAGTTCATCAATGCGAGGTTACCCAGCTGATCAGAAACCGGCCTGCATACCACCCTCCTTAGGAAAAGCGAACCGATGGATCCCAAACACCCATCGGTTCACAGTCCGGATCGAATGTGCATCAGGGGGCATTTCCCGCGGCACCTCAAGAGAATCTGGATGGCCAGAGTAAACAACCATTCCTGAGAGTTTCTCCTCTAGTCGCCTGCCGAGGCCCAAGTCGGTCTCTTAACAGGTCCTCATTGGGGTAACCAGTTGGATCGTGTCTCGGGCTATCAGCGATTCTTCGTCGGTGGGGATTACCCAGACCGGGATGGGGCTTTGTTCGGTGGAAATCCGCCTTGCTCCCTTCTCGTTGTTGGCGCAAGGATCAAGCACCATCCCCCAATGCTCCAAACCATCCAGCGCCATCTGACGAACCTCGGGGCTGTTCTCCCCGATACCTCCGGAGAACACCACCCCGTCGCACGGCCCCACCTGCATCAGAAAAGCGCCCAGGTAGCGACGGATGCGGTGGATGAAGACCTCCACGGCCAGCCCGGCGGAGGGATCACCCGCCCGAGCCGCTTCGGTCAGTCTCCGCCAGTCCGATGACACCCCGCTCAGGCCCAGCAAGCCCCCTTCCTGCTCCAATCCGGCGCGAATTTCGGCAGGAGACAGGCCCGCTTCCAAGAGATGAAACACCACCGCGGAGTCGAGGTCCCCGCTGCGGGTGCCCATCACCAGCCCTTCCAGGGGTGTCAGTCCCATTGAAGTGTCGATTGCTTGGCCTTGGTGGACCGCGGTGGCCGAAGCGCCGGCGCCCAGATGGAAGGTGACCAGGTTGGGACGGGGCTTTCGCAGGAGACGGGCCGCTCGTTCCACCAGGTAACGGTGGCTGATGCCATGGAACCCATAGCGCCGCACCCCGTGGCGTCGCCACCAGTGGTCGGGGACCGCATAACGGTAGGCATGAGGTGGAAGAGTGGCGAAGAAGGCGGTGTCAAACACGGCCACCCCGGTGGCCCGGGGCAGAAGTTCTCGGGCGGCCAGAATCCCCGCCCGGTTGACGGGATTGTGAAGCGGGGCCAGAGAGTCCAGTTCCTCGATGGCTTCCAACACCCGGGCGTCGATCACAGCCGACTCCGAGAACTTGTCCCCGCCGTGCACCACCCGATGACCCACTCCCACGATCTGATCAAGGTGGCCCAGAGCCGGAGGCGAACCCCATCCGGCGAGCGCATCCAACGCGGCGGCCACGCCGGAGCGATAATCGGATACCTCCACTTCGATGGTGGTGTTGACATCGCCCGCCTGATAGTGGTGTCGCCCTCTGCCGACGTTTATCCCCTCGATGATCCCCGCCGCCCGGGGCGGGCCGGTCTCCATCCCGTACAGCTTGTACTTGATAGATGAACTCCCGCAGTTGATCACCAGAACGCGGCCGGTCGCTGGCCGATGGGCGGCGTTGGTCAAGTCGAAACTCGGGGTTGCGGTTCTCTGGGCAGGCCGAGCATGCGCTCGGCGATGACGTTGAGGAGGATCTGGGAGGTCCCCCCTCCGATGGTGAGGGCGGGAGAGAACAGAAAACCCCAGTTCCACTCGTCGGTCTGCTCACCGAAGGGACCGCGGTCGGTCAGCATCCCGTCGGGTCCGGCCAAGTCTTTGGCGAGGTTCATGATCCTCTGCCCGGCGCGGTCGGCCATCAGCTTCTTGACCTCGGCGATGGCGCCCGGTTGGCGTCCTGCCACCAGGTCGGTGAGTATGCGCCGACCGATCAGTTCGATGATCTTGTCCTCGGTGTACAGGCGGGCCAGTTCCTGTCGCTGCGACTTCTTGGTGACTCCCCCGGCGCGGGCCCGATTCAAAAGGTTGTGAATGCTGGGCCCCATCCCCCAGATCGCTCCACCGCCCGACAAGGCCACCCGCTCGTTGGCCAGGGTGAACTTCGCCGCCCGCCACCCGGCGTGGAGTTCCCCCACCACGTTCTCGGCGGGGATGCGCACATCGGTGAAGAACACCTCGTTGAAGTGCCGATTGCCGGTCATCTCGATGATCGGGCGGATTTCGATGCCGGGCCGATCCATCGGGCAGATGAACCAGGTTATCCCCCGGTGTTTGGGGGCCTGCGGGTCGGTTCGGGCCAGGAGCATCCCGTATTGGGACAGTTCCGCGCCGCTGGTCCAGATCTTCTGGCCGTTGATCACCCAAACGTCGCCGTCCCGTTCCGCCCGCGTGCTCAAAGACGCCAGGTCCGAGCCCGAATTGGGCTCGGAAAACAACTGACACCACTGTTCCGCGCCGGTGAGGATCGGCCACAGATGCCTCTCCTGCTGCTGGGCGTTTCCGAAGTTCAGCAGGGTGGGCGCCGCCCAACCCAAAGCGATGACATTGTCCGGGAGAGCGACCCCGGCGGCGGCCAGTTCCTCGGAGATGATCAACTCCTCCAAGACATCCGCCCCCTGGCCCCAGGGCCTCGGGAAACGCGGCTTCACGTAGCCTGCCCTGGCCAACTCCTCATGACTGGGATCGGGATGCTCGGCAAGCCACTCCCGCACCCGGAGTCGCCGGTGATCACTCTGGGCCGCAAGCGCGAAGTCCACAATCGCCCCTCCTTCCTGCAAAACAGCTACCCGCCCGGTAAGTGACAGTCGGTTACGTCGGGGGCTCGCTGTTGATTGTAGAACAGGGCCCGTGGGGATACCACCCCGGCCTTCTTCGTGATGGACAGGTAGCCTTTGCTGAAGTAGCGGAGATCCCCCAAGGAGTTCTTCTGATGCAAACAGGCTCGGCTCTGGTTCCCACCATGACGGATGCCGAGCGGGTTGCGCGCGTGGTTGCCCGGGCCGGCGCGGGTGGGGTGGTGTTGTTCGGGTCGGTTGCACGGGACGAAGCTCATCGACGCAGCGACATAGACCTGCTGGTCATCTATGACGACGTGGACTACAGCACTCGGGACAAACTCACCGCCCAACTGTCCCATCTGGCTCGGTCGGCTGTCGATTGGCCGGTAGACATCTATGTGACCGACCGGCCGGAGTGGAGAATGCGAACCCGGCAGGTGTGCACCTCATTTGAGAGACGTGTCGAAAGGCAGGGGGTGGTTCTGTTGGATAACCGAACCGGCGAAGTCAATTGGGAGAAGAAGATGGTGAAGCCCACCAACGATTACGAAGAAGCGGTTGAGCGGTTGAGCGACATAGCCAAGAACCTATACAACTTGAACTCAAGCCTTACGCCATCTTTTTTTCAGCGACAAATGCTGGCAGAGGGTGAGGAGATGATGGCTTTTGCGGAGTACGAGCAACGGCTGGTGAGCGGATGCGCGGCAGGACAACTCACCGTTGAGACGGCCCTGAAGTCTCTGATTCACCTGGCGTCGCAGCCCACGGAACAACCCTGGGGCCATGACCTGACCAAACTCCTGCCCCAACTGACCGTGGCCCACAAGATCGAAATCGAGGCCCGACTTGCTCCGGTGGGAGTCGAGAAGTTCGCCAGTTGGCAACAGAAGGCCCGCTACGAGAAGGCCGCCCGCGGCAGTATGGTGACGGCCACCCCGGAATTGTTCAGGGCGATCACAAAGGCGACGTGTTCGGTGGCTGCCTATACCGTCGACCAGTTCGATCAGGACCTTCCCAGCATTCACCAAATCCGCCGGCAGATCGCCTTTATAGAGCAAGTGCTGTCCGAGCGCGACCTCTACACCGGCCAGATGCGCAAGTGAGAGGACACGGGAACGATCGATAACTTTCACGGGTGGGCACTGCACAGCACCGGGCGAAGCGTCCGGTGGCGAAGAACCCAAGAAAGAAAGGGGCCAAACTCGGGGATGAGGTCGAGTCGTCGTTAACTACGACCTGCCCTGGGCGGTGGTGAAACTGGTGCAAAGGGCCGGCAGGGTAGACCGCATTGGGCAACAGGCGGCCCAGGTCATGGTCTACTCACTGATGCCCGCTCCAACTTTGGAAGACGCCATCACCTTGCGAAGGCGCATACTGGACCGACTGCGGGAAAACGCCAGCCTGCTGGGTTCCGACGAGCAATTCTTCGGGCGAGAGGAAGAACGGGCGGTGATCATGGGCTTGTACGACGAGCATTCCGATTACCGCTTGGACGAGGAGGAGATCGACCCCGTGTCGATGGCCTACCAAATATGGCGGACAGCCGAACAGAAGTACCCGGATCTCGCCGAGCAGGCCAAATCGATGCCCAATGTGGTGTATTCAACGAAGAGTGCCCCGGCCAATGCCGGATTGGTGGTTCACTCTCAGGCCTCGCTGGGATCGGATGCCTTCGCATTCGTACCGCGCAACGGTCCACCACGGCGTATTTCCCCGCAGGAAGCGTTGCGCCGGTCGGCCTGTCAACCGAACACAACTCCTGCGCCTCGGTTAACCGGGCATTTCGAAATGATCGCCTCGGCCCTGCGAGGACCACTGAAAGCCCCTCCTCCCGAACAACTGATGGCCAGGCAGGGCGGCGTGATCGGCAAGTGCTGGAGGAGGCTTTCCAGACATCGGGAGATCCTTCAACCCAACCTCATGTTCACCTCCGATGATCTGGACGCGGCGCTGAACGACCTCCATGATCCGCGGGACACCGCTCTGAAGGAACTCTCCAGGGCCATCGACGCCGATATGAGCGACGATGACCTGGCAGCTCTCCTGGTCCGATTGAGAAAGGAAAGGCTGCTGTCCCGGTCGAAAGCCGACCCGACCGGACTGCACAAGGATCCTCAGATCATCTGCTCAATGGGTCTGGCCGACTGACAAGGTAGCCACGGGCAGACACCGGGTCACTGGAAGAACTGCAGCCTGTAACTTGCGTTGATCTCCTATCATGGGCGCGGGAGGGTCCTCCCATCGTATTCCCCTCTCTATCCAGGGAGTTGGAACAAAGGAATCACCATCATGGACACCAAGCTCTACACCGACGAGGAGTTGAAGAAGCTTCGGGACATGCCAAAGAAATCACCAATCCAAGGGCGCGCTGGGTCGAAAAACCCAAAGACAGACCTGGCCACCGCCAACGTAACTTCACATTGGCCGGTTCTGGGGAGGTACGGTTTTCCGTCTATCTACGGCAGAATCTGTACGACGATGCGGACTTCTCGTGCGGGATACTCCTTATACCTCACGGCAGAGCCTCTCTAACGTTGGCCCGTTACAACGGATCGAGCCATCCACATGGCGATATCTTGTACCGTCCTCATATTCACCGGGCCACCGAAAAAGCAATCGCAGCTGGGCGGAAACCCGAATCTGAGGCGGAAGAAACCAAGCGATACACCACCCTGAACGGGGCACTTGCCTGTCTGATTGATGATTTCAACATAAGCGGGATTCAGGCCAAACATGACGAACCGAGCATGGTCTCATGAATATCGATCCTGGTGCTCTTGAGCAATTGTTATGCGAGCGTTTGTGCCGACAGGTTCGGGTAGAAGAACGCCCGGATAAAGTCTTGATGCTACGCGCCGGGTTTACTTTTCCTGATGGGGACGGCTATCCGATTTACCTTGCGGAGTCACCTAGCGGTGGGATCAGCCTGTCAGACCGCGGCCACACTCTCATGCACATCAGCTATGAGCACGATATCGATGCCTACATGGATGGGACAAGAGGCATGCTGATGGAACGAATCATGGCGGCGGACGGTCTTCGCTGGGATGGTGGTGCGTTTTCTCTGAATACAACTCCAGAACGCCTGTCCGAGTCGGTGTTCGCATTCGGGCAGGCCTTGACCAGAATCTATGACCTCACCCTGTTGTCTCGCTCGAATGTGGGATCTACTTTCTACGATGATTTGGCCGAAATTCTCGGCAGCTTGGTGGACGATGCCAAGATCCAGCGAGACTACCTACCCGAAGTTCCAAATGCAGATGCCTACCCGGTGGACTACCGAATCGAGGGTAGGGACGGTGTGCCACTGTTCATTTACGGTATTGCCAACCGTGACAAGGCAAGGCTGGCAACCATCATGCTGTCCCATTTCCATAGGCAGGAATTGGATTTCGAGTCCATCTTGGTCTTTGCCAATCAAAGCGAGATCCCGAGACTCGACTTGGCGCGACTATCCGACGTGGGCGGGGACATGATCTCCTCCCTGGCGTCGTACGATGATTTTACCCGAAAGCTAATTCTACGAGTTGCCACCTGAACATCCGGTAGCCATAGTGGGGTTGCCAACCGTAGGAACAGGACAGACCAGGAGGTGAGTAATCGACCGGGATCGGATCGTTCGGATGGTGCGGGGCGCACGATCGGCCACTTTGGGGACGGTGGACGGGGAAGGTCGGCCTCATCTGGTTCCCATTGTGTTCGCTTATTCGGACGGGTATCTCTACACGGCGGTGGACCGCAAGCCCAAGTCCACCCGTCGGCTGAAAAGGCTGCGCAACATTGCGGCTCACCCACGGGTTTCGGTGCTGGTGGACCATTACGAAGACGACTGGAGCCGACTTTGGTGGGTACGGATCGACGGCACTGCTCGTGTGCTCGAATCGGGGCAGACCTTTCGAGAAGCCATTGGGCTGTTGGTGGCAAAATACCCGCCCTACGTCGCTCAGCCTCCGCCCGGGCCGGTGATCGAAGTGTATGTTGAGCGCATGCGAGCCTGGTCGGCCACCTGAAGTTAGACTCGCCGCGGAGGAATCATGACTTTGCCTGAAGGTCGATCGCTGGAACTGTCACAAGAGCTTCTCCAAGGGGCTATCGACATCCATGTGCACGCCACGCCGCATTTGCCCAGCAGCCCTCGGAAGCTCGACCCGATTGAGGCTGCCATTGCGGCGCGGGACGCCGGTATGCAGACCATCGTGCTGATGGATGTCTTCCAGATGACCAACGGGATCGCCTGGATCGTCAATCGGGCCGTGCCCGACTTCCAGGTTCATGGCGGGCTGATCCTCAACACCGCCTATGGAGGGTTGAATCCCAGAGCCGTGAAGACCGCCATCGGATATGGAGACGGCGCCAAGTTCATCAGCCTGGGCGCCCATTCCACCTACTACCAGGCCTCCCGGGAGGGCCGGGTGGTGGACGGGGTCTTCAAACCGCTGAAAGACCTGTATCCCGAGTTCAGAAGGGAAGAACTGGATCGGGCGATCAGGATCCCCGTGGAGGGACCCATCGGCCCGGAATTGGAGGAGATCCTCTCCCTGATCTCCGCCAACCCGCATATCTTCTTGAACACCGGCCACGTTTCGCCGGAGGAGGCCATCCGTCTGGTGGACCTCAGCCGGAAATATGGCATCGACAAGGTCCTGGTGGCTACCGCGGTCACCGGCGTGGCCACCACGGAGCAACTCCGCCGCATGGCGGATCAGGGCGCCCTCATCGAATACACCATGGGTTCTTACACCCACACCACCTCCATTCCCAAGACCCACTACTACGTCGAGCGGGAATATGCGGCCGATGAGGAAATCACCGGACAGGGGGCGAGCCTGAGGAAAGCCGCCGAACAGATCAGGGAACTGGGTCCCGAGCATTGCATCCTGGCCACCGATTTCGGTGGTTACACCCTGCCCGATCCGGTGGAGGGGATGCGGGGATTCATCGCTTCGTTGCTGGATTTGGGCATACCGGAATACGACATCCGCCGCATGGTGAAAGACAACCCGGAGCGACTGCTGGGCATCGATTCCTGATTCTCCGACCCCACGAGCGGGGCGACGGGTTCAGTCGGGAAGCCCCTTGGCCATGAGCGGTCTGCAAAAGAACACTTCCGGATCGGAAGCCAACAGATCTCTCATTTCCTCCACCGCCCCGGCCGCCCACTCGGCGTGGACCCCCAACGCCTCCCGATCGGCGTAGACCTCATAGGCCCAGAACGCATCGGGATCCCGAAAATCAACCTGCCATGAGAACACCAAGGTTCCTTCCTCCCCCTCCACCCGAGCAAAGTGCTCAGTCAGGGCGGCCTGCAATTCCTCCCGCTTTCCCTGGGCGGCCACCAACTTGGCCACAACTGCAATCCGGCTCATTCTGGCTGAAATCCTAGCCAGCCGCTGGTTCAGACGAAGTCCCGAGAACGTCCGGCGTCGGGATCAACCGTTCAGTTTGCTCTATCCATCTATTCAGCTCCGCCACGGTGGGATCGAGTTCGTAGTGATGGTGATGGCAGGCCCGGCTCAGCGACGCCCACGCCATGCGAGCATCGTCCACGCGGTTCCTTTCTGACAGGATTTCGGATAGACAGGAAAGCTGGGATGACCAACCCGCTTTCGCCATGTCGGGATACCTCGAATTCCTCCACAGATCCGACAAAGCCTCCTCCAACGCCTGCCGGGTCAGAAGGGCCACCGCCCGGGGCCAATAGCGATGAGAAGGGACGGATGGATCCAAAAGGCGACGGGCATGGGCGATCAGGTCCCGGCTCATACCGAGCGCAGCTGTTTCGCCAGTTCCTGGCAGTCGCTGATGACATGATGCAGAGAACCGCCGTACGACCCATGGGCCCCCCGGTTGGCGATCCAGAAGGCATCCTCGAAACTTGCTCCCCACTTCTGCCGGATACGGTTGGAAACCTTGCCTCCCTGATTAATGTCGTCGAACAGCGCCAGCGCCGCCTTTTGAGTCAACTTGCGGGCTCTTTCCAGCTGTTCCTCGACTTGGGCGTGTCCTTCTCCCCGGCTCAGACGGCGCCTGCGAAAGGCCTCCGTGCAGGCGGCCTCCACCCCGTTGCGGCATATCCCGGGTATCACCCGAGCGGCCAACTCTTCCGGCAGCTCCTCATCTGCCAGCATGGCGCGGGCATCCCGGAAGTACTGCGTCACCGGATCGTTGCTCTTCGATACTTCCACCACCGATTCGGCGCCGCGGGTCACCTTGAGGCAAGTATGGGCAATCTGCAGACGTCTCAGCGATTCGGGAAGACGGTCGTCATGAGTGAACACCACCAGCTGGCGATCCCGGGCGAATTCCCTGAAGACCTGGGCCAAACCGTCCACCCGGGCCGGGTCCATGGCCTGCACCGGGTCATCTATCACCAGAAACCGAAATGGGCTGTCAGTCAGCGTTGCCCTGGGGAAGAAGAGTGACAGAGCCAGGCAACTCAGTTCGCCCTGACTCACCACCGCCAATGCAGGGGCTTCTGTTCCGTCCACGTCAACAGTGAGGTCAACATGGCGCTGGGGACCGGCCCCAGCCAGTTCCACCGATCGCAGATCCACGTTGCTCTGCAGGCGCAGGGATCTCCATACACCGAGCGCCTGGGTCTCGATGGGCGTCCAGCGAGTCCTGCGGAGCGTTTCCGTCACCTTTCTCAATGCAACTTCGGCATCTTTAATCTGATTCACGGCTTCCTTTGACATCTCTGCTTGGCGGGCCTTGGCTACCCAGGCCATCAGGGTGGGAGAGACTTCATCCCACTTCTCCTCCCGTTCCGAATGCAACGATGCGGCCTGTTCCGAAACCTCGGCTATCGCCCTGTCCACCGCCTCGAAGCCTGCCAGCAGGTACTCGGGGACTTTCTCAGCTTCGGTGGGAAGTGCACCCCACCGCGCCCATGCCAAGCGGAGGGCAGAGGTATCTATGGCTTCAGGACTCGGGATCGCAGGACTCGCCACCGACGCCCGGGCGGCGCGCACTGCCCGCTCCAGATCATTCTTTGCATCCCGATACCGGCTTGCCTGTTCTAGCAATTTCTCGATCTGCGCCTCGGTTGACCGGTGCCATTCCGAATCCAGGGTTCCCACCCTGCATACCGGACAGGGTTCATCGCCGTGGCGCCGATGGTGATCCAGCGCCTCGCGGAGTAACCGGGCCAGTTGCTCGGCCCGTTCCGCTTCACCCCCCTGGAGATCCGAAAACACCGACCAAGCCTCCTCCACAGCGTCGGCAGCCTGGAGGACATCATCCTGATCAGGCGCCTTCAGGTCGGCCAATGCCCGCAGAGACTTCTGCTCTTTACCGGGCTCGGAACTCAGCCGAGCGAGTTCGTCGAGATCCCGGTTTCGTTTCCTCAGGTTGGCGACGGCCGCTTGGGCTCGCGGGTCGTCAATTTCCTGCAAGGTCGGGAGCAGATGATCCAGCCGTTCCCTGGTCACCTCTTTTTCCAGTTTCTGTCTTTGCAACCGAGCCTGGGAAAGCGGCTTGCGGGCCGCCACCAGCGTTTCCAGCCCCAGTACCGCGGTCAAAGTATCGAACAGTGCGGTGGGACCGGCGCCGATCATCCCCAGTTCGTTGTAGGAGAGCAGAGGGCGGTAGAGATCGAGTGGTCCTTTCCAACCCAGGCCGGCCAGATCGGTGCGCCGTTCGGCATAGTGTTGGGCAGTGATCCTTCGGTCGGAGAACTCGGTTGTGTCCTTCTCCCATACCCCCTCGACAGTGGTGGGGTGGGCTTTGCCCCCCACTTGAAACCGAGCGGCGATCTTGGTGGCCGAGGGGTGATGAAGGTTCTTCCACCCTTGCTTCCACGGCCCTGACTTGTCCGACCACCGGAGCGTGTCTCCGGTGAGCAGCACCTCCAGCGCCTCGGCGAAGCTCGACTTGCCGGAGCCGTTGCGCCCGATCACCACTGTCAAGCCGGGACCGGGTGGTATCTCCAGGGTGACCGGCGGCCCGATGCCCCGAAACCCTTCGACCATGATGTCCCGCAGGTAGATGCCGGGTGATCCGTCGACGGTTTCGACCTCCGGAGAAACCTCGGAAGGGGGCGTTTCTCCACGGAGCACGGCCTCTACTTCTTGTCCCGAAAGCGCCGCCAACACCAGATCCACCGTGCGGTTGCTCGCCCCCAGTTTCTCCAGTTCCCCCAAGACTTCTCGATACAGCAACCCAACCATTCCTTCCGGCTTCTTCTGTTCTTGCCTGCCCTGACCATAGACCCTGGCCTGTGACAGGTAGGTCACCTCCAGACCAGAGCGTAGGTTTCAGGCGCCGTCCCCGGTGGGCCGGGAGTCCCGCAGCGGAGCGGCGGTGGCCGCGGCTACCTCTTGGAAGGAAACCCCCGGCGCCAGTTCGATGACCTCGAACCCGCCGGGCGTGATGTCGATGACCGCCAGGTCGGTGTAGACCCGGTCGACCACCGCGGCGCCGGTCAGCGGATAGGAACATCGTTCCACCAGCTTGGGAGAGCCATCCCGGGTGCAGTGAGTGGTCAGCACATGCACTGCCTTCACGCCGGACACCAGGTCCATCGCGCCCCCCACCGCCGGTACGGCATGTGTTGCGCCGGTTGACCAATTGGCGAGATCTCCGTTGGAGGCCACCTGCAAGGCGCCCAGCACCGACAGATCCAGGTGACCGCCCCGAATCATGGCAAAGCTGTCAGCCTGGTGAAAATACGAGGCGCCCGGTCGAGTGGTGATCTGCTTCTTGCCGGCGTTGATGAGTTCCGGTTCACCCTCACCGGGCCGAGCCGGAGGACCCACTCCCAAGAGGCCATTCTCGGTGTGCAGCACAACATCGCGATCCGTCGGAATGAAAAGGGCGATCATCTCGGGCAGTCCGATCCCCAGGTTGACGTAGGAACCGTCCCCGATATCCCGGGCGGCCCGACGGGCAATCCCGGATTTGGACCATCCCACCGAACCGCCGCTCACGGGTAGCGGGCTCCCAGGACGACCAGTTCCGACTCGTGCTGAGGGTTTGGCTCATGCACCAGGTGATCAACGAAGATACCGGGAGTCACCACCGTCTCGGGATCCAGGCGGCCCGGTTCGACCACCAAGGAAACCTGCACAACGGTGGTCCGGCCGGCCATGGCCATCACCGGAGAGAAATTCCGAGCGGTCTTGTTGTAAACCAGGTTTCCATGCCGGTCGGCCACCTGGGCCTTGATCAATGTCCAGTCCGCCACCAGCCCGTGTTCCAGCAGGCAGACCTGCCCCCCGAACCGGCGGTGTTCCTTTCCGTCCGCCAACTGCGTACCGGCGGCGGTGGGAGTGTAGAAGGCCGGGATACCGGCGCCACCTGCCCTGATTCGTTCTGCCAAAGTGCCCTGGGGCACCAGTTCGAGTTCTATCCGACCGGCCCGGAACATATCTTGGAACGCGGTAGAATTCGAAGACCGCGGAAACGAGCAGACCATCTTGGCCACTCGGCCCTCTCGAATGAGAGCGGCCAGGCCGATCTGTCCGTTGCCGGCGTTGTTGCTGATGACCGTGAGGTCAGTCGCCCCTTGATCAATCAGGGCATGAATCAGTTCAATGGGACTTCCGGCCTCACCGAAACCGCCAACCATGACGGTGTCCCCGTCACCCACCGAAGCCAAGGCTTCCGCAGGATCAGCCATCCTCTTGTCGATCATGCTGTCATCAAATGAGGATATACCGGGAATTCGCCGCGACCCTTCCTATTGTCTCCTGAGGCGGCGTCTGGGAAAGGGCGATTTTCACAACTTAATGCCGTTATTCACAACTTATTTGTGGTTTTCACAACTTTTCCCTAAAATGTCGTCCGATGTCTAGTCGCAGATCGCCCAAAGTGGCTGTGGCTCTGGCGGCAACCCTCTTTTTGTCGATGGCGCCGGTGCCCGTGGCGGCGCTGGCTGACTATGCCCTCGGCACTCCCGACCAATACCAGATCGACCTTGAAGTTGTGGAGATCCAGGCTCTCCTGGCTGCCAAGGGGTTCTATCGGGGACCGGTGGACGGGGTGGTCCGGGACATCATGGCCGATGCGATTCTGGCATTCCACAAGGCGGCCGACCTGGAGCGCACCACCACCTTCCTGCCCGAGGAGTTGGCCGTGCTGGCGGCGTGGGAAACTCACGTTCCGGACCTGCCCGATCAACCCAACCGGCTGGAAGTGGATATAGAAAGACAGGTCATGCACCTGGTTATCGAAGGGGCGGTGACATCGACCTTTCCGATTTCCAGCGGAAACGGAGAGCTTTACCGAAGCTACCGGCCGGGAAGGAGATTGACCAGAGCGACCACACCCCGTGGGAGTTATGAATTTTACCACCACATACCGAGATGGCGCATCGCCCCCTTGGGCGGCCTCTACAAGCCGTGGTACTTCCTGGGAGGGTTCGCCATCCACGGCTCTCGGAGCGTGCCCGCCTACCCCGCCTCTCACGGGTGCGTCAGAGTGACCATGGATGACGCCGACTGGCTGGCGGAGCGCCTCTCCCTCGGGTTTGCGATCATCCTGAGAGACACCATCCCCCCGGCGCCCATCTCTGTCTCGGTACCGTCCTTTACCGATCCGTTGGGTATGTACTCCTCACCTGATGACGGAGATCGTCAAGCCTGACCCGAAAATGATCACTGCGGTAGGCCGAGATCGTCATACAGATAATCACCGTGTTCCACCGCGGACGGCCCCTCGCGAAGAAGACGGGCGCAACGTTGTCCGATAGCGTGCAGCTCCTGAACACGTCTCTCGACACTGCGCTCCCTTTTTTCTCGCTCCAACCGCTCTCTCAGTGCAACCGTGATTGCTCCGGTCATGGTTTCGCCGGTCAGCCGCGCCAACTCCCCCGCTAACCGATAAGCCTCCTTGTTCATCATGTTCAGTCCCATCCGACGCACACCCAGGGTAGAACCTGCGCGGCCACCAGATTCAGGTGGTCAGGATGCAGGCCGAGTTGTTGGCCTGTGCTCCGTAAACCTCGGTGATGGCTTTGCGGGCGCCTTCCACCTGGCGGGCGCCGGCGGCGCCGCGCAGTTGCCAGGTGACTTCCACTATCTGAAGAATCCCCTGGGCCATGGTGGCTTCGCCGAAGGAGGAAAAACCCCCACTCGGGCAGACGGGCAGTTCGCCGCCCAGGGTGGTGGCGCCTTCGTCCAAGAGCCTTTCGGCCTCCCCCTCCTCGCAGAATCCCATGGTCTCGAGATACTGCAACTCATGCCACGAGGAGTTGTCGGGCAACTCGACAAAGTCCATGTCGTCGGGGCCCAACCCGGCCTGCTCATAGGCCATCTCCGCCGCCAGACGACTCTCCGAGAGCAAAGGCGCGGAGGCCGCGGTGTCGGAGGCGGCCGAAAGCAACGGGATGCGGATGGTGGGATCGCCGAACTCCCCGCTGGCCAGAGAGCACGCCGCCACCTTCACCATCGGCCGAACACCCAGCCGACGGGCCTTTGAGGCGCTGACCAGGAGGGCCGCGGCAGCGCCGTCGGAGGTGGCGCAGATCTCCAACAGTCGCAGAGGATCGCACACCATGGGGGAAGCCAGCACCTGTTCCAGGCTGAACGCCTTCCGATACCGGGCATAGGGATTTAGAGCGCCGTGCCTGGAGTTTTTCACTTTGACCTTCGCCAGGTGTTCCTCGGTGGAACCGTAGGCCTCCATGCGCTTACGCATCTCCAACGCCCAGTAGGCGGGGTTGGGAACCCCCACCTGCCAGCGGACCATGTCCACCGGAGGACGGGGTTCGTCGGCCAGCACCGGGACACTCGGGAAGTAGCCCTTGGGGGATTTATCGGTCCCGATCACCAGCACCGAGTCATGCATCCCCGAGGTGATCATGGCGTAGGCGGCCCGCATCAGAGACCCTCCCGAAGCGCAGGCGTTGTTGATGTTGGCGATGGGAATTCCCGTCTCTCCCAGGGCCGCCGAAATCGTGTTACCCGACCGCATCCCGGTGGAACCTCCCCACTGCATGGCGCCCGAAACCATGGCCTCCACATCGGTCCATTCCACGCCGGCGTCCTGCACCGCTTCCATCGCCACTTCGGCGCCCATCTCCACCCAGCTTTTGTCCGGGAACTTTCCCCAGGGATGAAGGCCCACTCCGGCCACTATCACATCACTCATCCTTTGCCTCCTTCACCGGCCGGAACTTCCAGCCGATCACCTCCCCGTCGCTATCGGAGTAGTACGGTTCCACCACCGTCTCCATCGGCATTCCCATCCGAAGATCGTCCGCGCAAGCTCCGGTCAGTGGTCCCACCACCTGAATGCCTTCCGCCGGCAACTCCACTTCCACCACCGTGATCGGCACGAAAGGGTCGGGCGCCACGAACGGGGGCGGAGGGGGGAAATGAACGGTTGTCCAACTGGCCAACCGCCCGGTGCTGGTCAAGACTGACGGCGCCACGTCCTTTTGCATGCACCGTGGGTCCGGACAGGTAAAACTGGCGGGAAAGGCCACCGTCCGGCAGGAACTACATCGACTTCCCACCAAAGCGGGCGCGGGCTCGGTGACAAAGGAACCTTCCAGAACCGGCGTCTGTTTCATGGGCTTTCAATCTAGTGGCCCTTCGGTCGCGCTCGATAATCAAGGTGCCATGAGGTTTAGGTCTGGGCGTGCTGCAGAGAACTGCAACAGGGTGCGGCGAGGTCGTACAATTCACAGTATGCCCCGTAAACGCAAGGCCCTTGTTGCTCTCCACAGAGTCCCCGCTCCCGATCCTTATGGCTACGACATAGTAGGAGAGAGTTTCCGCAAAAAGAATCTTCAGGCGCTGATCAAGAAGGGCCGCTCGCTGATTCGTCGAGAGGGTGACTGGCTCCTGCTGGGAGCCCGATTCTGGCTCTTCCCCGAACCAACCAATCCTCACGACCCCAACGCTGTAATGGTCTTGGCAGGCGCCCGAGAGTTCGACCGTGCCCGCTCCGTCCATGTCGGCTACATCAGCAGAGGGGATGCAAAGCGGATGAGCCACCGCTTGAACAGACCGTTTCCAGTCTTTGGGATGATCATAGGACAGGGGGGAGACTTTGGAGTGAAACTTCATCGACCAACCCTGGCTACCGCCAAACTGCTGCCGGCCGAAGTAGCACTGGATGATGTTGGTTCGGAGAAAGAGGTCTCTGTGCGCCTTTAGCCTGTCACACGGCGCGCTTAGGGGCGGCCGTTCCGGTAGGCCGACATGAAGTCTTCTATGGCGGCCATGTGCTGATCGGGGGTGAAGCCGTGGCCGATGGTCCCCAAGAAACCGTGGGTTACCCCGGCGTCCTTCCAGATTCCGGCCCGGTGGGCGTGCTCGGCGGGATCCCAGGAGACCAGTCCCTCGAACCCCACGTCGCCGATCAGCATCCCCACTCCTATTTCCGAGGGGTCTCTTCCCTTCTCCCGGGCGGCGGCCTCCACCAGTTTCAGGCGGTTGTGCAGGCCCACCGGGTTGCCGGTTCGATCCGGGAGATGGGCGGTCTTGGGCGAGCCGGCCGACGCCAGCCAACCGTCGGCCCACCAGCCGATCCGCCTGAGCACCGGGTCGGCCCATCCACCGATCCACAGGGGGATCTGTCGGTTGGGTCGATGGTTGATCCCCGCCGCCGTCACCTGGTCGAACTCGCCTTCGAAGGTCACCAGGTCCTCTTCCCAGTACTTGCGAAGCAAGCCGATCTGCTCCTCGAATCGTCGGCCACGGCTGCGGAAGTCCTGCCCCAGGGCGTGATATTCCACCTGGTTCCAACCCACCCCCACCCCCAGGGTGAACCGCTCTCCGGACAGCAGATCCAGGGTGGCCGCCTGTTTGGCCACCAGCGCGGTCTGGCGCTGCGGCAACACCAGGACTCCCAGCCACAATTCGATGGTGGTGGTTATCCCGGCCATGTATCCGAACAGGACAAACGGCTCGTGGAAGGCGTCGGTGTGGGTGTAGGGACCCACCAGGGTATGGCGGGAAGGGTCGGCGCCCAGCACATGCTCATAGGTGAGGATCGAGTCGAAACCCACACCCTCGGCGGTTTCCGCGAAGGCGCGCACCACCGCCGGGTCGGCGCCGATCTCGATCTGAGGAAACACCACTCCCAGGTGCATAACCGCCCCTACTCCTGCTCGGCCAGGTACATGTCCCGAAGATCGCCCTTGAGGATCTTGCCGGAAGGGTTGCGGGGAATAGCGTCAATGGTTCCCACCGAAGTCGGGCACTTGTAGTGGGCGATACGGCTTCGGCAGAACTCGATGATCTCGCTTTCGCCGGGCGACTGGTCACCCTCGGTCACGATCACCGCCCGGGGAGTTTCTCCCCACTTTTCGCTGGGAACTCCGATTACCGCCACGTCGGCCACCCCGGGATGCTCCATGAGCGCATTCTCCACTTCGGCGGGGTAGATGTTCTCCCCACCGGAGATGATCATGTCCTTGATCCGGTCGCGGATGTAGAGAAACCCATCGGCGTCGAGCGAACCGGCGTCCCCGGTGCGCAGCCACCCCTCCGGCGTAATGGCCTCGGCGGTGGCCTCGGGGTTCTTCCAGTAGCCGCTCATCTTCTGGGGGGAGCGCAGCCATATCTCTCCCACCTCGTCGGTGGCGAGCCCTTCGGTGGACACCGGGTCGACGATCTTGACCTCCACATTGGGGTGCGTCCGGCCCACCGAAAGCAACCGGTAGGCAAGGGGACCCCCCGGATCATGCTCATCGGGGAACAGGGTGGTGACACCGTTGCAGGACTCGGTCAGCCCGTAGGCGCCCGCGAAATCGCAGCCCAGCACCCGGATCGAGTTGCGGAGCACCTCCTCGGAGATGGGCGAACCGCCGTAGACCATGGTGCGAAGCGCCGAGAAGTCGGCGTCCTCCACCCCGGGCACCGCCAGCATGAACTGCAGGAGCACCGGCACCAGGAAGGCGTTGGTGACCCGGTGTGTGGTGATCAGATCCACCAGCAGAGTCGGTATGTTGTCACGGGCGATGATGGAGGTGTTGCCGTTGTAGAGGCCCAGTGACGCCCAGCCCACTCCCCCGATGTGGAACATGGGAAGATTGACCAGATTCACGGAGTCGCCGTCGAAGCCCCACATCGGCGAGCAGGCCCGCTTCAACTCCATGAAGGCATCGTTGGGAATCATCACTCCCTTGGGAAACCCGGTGGTGCCCGAGGAGTAGAGCAGGAACACCGTGTCGTTTCCCTCGGCGCCGCCTCCGGGATCGGTGGCGGGATAACCCCGGCGCCATTCCGAGAAGTCCTGGTGAACCGGGTGGTCTCCCACCACCAGGATCTTTTCCACCGTGTTCAGATCATCGACGATCTCGTCCAGAGTGGGGACATACTCCTGCCCCACCACCAGTAATTTGATCTCGGCGTCATTGATCACCCCGGTGATCTCCCGGGGAGAAAGTCGCCAGTTGATCCCGGCATGCACCGCTCCCAGCTTCGCCGCGCCGAACAGGAAGTCGAAGAACTCCATGCAGTTTTTGTCCAGGAACCCCACATGGTCGCCGTGTCCCACTCCGGCCTCGGCCATGGCGTTGGCGGTTTGGCTGGAACGGGCATCGAGTTGGGCGAAGGTGATCTCCTCGGATTCGTAGACCAGGGCGGTTTTGTCGGGCTGCGCGCCGGCGTGGCGGCGGACGACCCCGGCGAGATTGGTGATGTTCATTGAAGCGGCTCCCAAAGGCTCTTGAAGTGTTTTGCTGAATCGTATCGGAGAGGACCTACCAGTCCATGGCCCCGGCTCTGTCCAGGGTGCGGTCCACCATCGAAACCATGTCGTCGATGTCGGAACGGGTGGAGATCAAGGGCGGGCAGAGCAGGATTTTCGGCTCCCCCCGATCGTCCGCCCTGGTGTAGAGGCCCTCCTCCATCATGATGGGCGGCAGGGTCTCTTTCAATAGCACTCCGGCCTGTTCGGGAGTCAACCTCCTTCCGGTCTCCCGGTCGGCGGTCAGTTCCACCGCGTAGAAGTAACCCATGCCCCGCACCTCGCTCACCATCCGGTGACCGGCGGCCATGTCGTCCAACCGTTCCCGAAAGTACCCGCCGTTGCGGCTGACGTTGCCCACCAAATCCTCATCCCGCAGAGCGGTGAGGTTGGCCACCGCGGTGGCGGCTACCACCGGATGGCCTCCCCAGGTGGCGCCGTGGTTGAAGGTGCCGATATGGGAGTCGATCAACTCGTCGAACACCGGCCGGCGGATCAGCAGGCCGCCGATCGGCGCATAGGAGGAGGTGGCCCCCTTGGCGAAAGTGAGCAGGTCGGGGACCACTCCCATGATTCCGGACCCGAACCATTCTCCCAGCCGCCCGAAGCCGTTGATGACCTCGTCGGCGCACAACAGCACGCCGTAGCGGTCGCAAATCCGGCGCAACTCCTGCCAGTAACCGGCCGGGGGAACTATCGAACCGCCCCCGTTCTGCACCGGCTCGGCCAGCACCATCGCCACCGTTTCCGGACCCTCCTCCAAAATGGCCTGCTCCACCCGGGCCGCCGCTTCGACGCCGTCGTCGAATCCCAAGGTGTTGGGGACCTTTCGGAATCCGTACAGGAGCGGCCCGTAGGCCTCCCGTATTCCGGGGAGTCCGGTGGCCGACAGGGCCCCCATGGTGGTCCCGTGATAGGACAGGTTGCGGCTGATCACCTTCACCCGGCGAGGTTCGTTCCGGGCCGAGTGGTATTGGCGGGAAAACTTGATGGCCGACTCCACCGCTTCCGAACCCGACGAAACCAGGAACACGACGTCAAGGTCGCCGGGCGCCAGGGAGGCGATCAGATTGGACGCTTCGATGGTGATCGGGGTGGTCGCCGCCCACGACGGCGTGTAGGCCAGGGTTTTCATCTGCTCCCCGGCGGCCGCCGCGATGTCCGCCCGCCCGTGGCCGATCTGCACCGAGAACAACCCGGCCAAACCGTCGATGTAGGAGTTTCCCTCCTGATCCCAGATGCGGATGCCCTCTCCCCTGGTCCATACCGGCGCTCCTCCGCTGCGCCACAGCGGCCCGGGGGTGAAGTGCAGGGCGGTGTGCGCCAGGCGGTTGGTGGTAATGGTGGTGGTCATTGAGACTTCCTCTTTCGTTCTAGGTCTGAGCAGCCAGATGCCGATAGCGTTCCAGATGCCGGACCGGCTGCTGCAAGGCGTCGCGGCGGAACGGCTCGGCCAGTTCCTCGGGATCGACCATCACCTCCACCACCGTGGCCAACTCGGGGTCCAGCGACTCGGCGAAGACATCCTTGAGATCGGCGGGGTCGGTGACCCGGATGCCTCGCCCGCCCATGGCGGTGGCTATCTCGGCGAAGTT
Source organism: Acidimicrobiia bacterium (assembly GCA_965220995.1). Taxonomy (GTDB): domain Bacteria; phylum Actinomycetota; class Acidimicrobiia; order Spongiisociales; family ZC4RG35; genus Bin76. Next base: position 1,118,131 of record CBDCRL010000004.1, read on the forward strand.
GAAACCACCGAGTTGATGCCCGATGTTGGTGCCGACAAACCTGTCGTCGTAAAAATCGATCTGATTGCGCTTCTCCGCTCCCCATTGCTGGTTGTTGAACACCACCGCGGTCACCGGCAGGTCCTCCTCCACCGCGGTCATCACCTCGGCCAGGCTCATCCCCCACGCTCCGTCGCCGACGATCGCCACCACCGGCGAGCCGGGAGAGGCCAGCTTGGCGCCCAGGGCGCCGGGGTAGGCGAACCCGCAGTTGCCAAAGCCCATGGCGGCCATAAACCGGCGAGGTTTGGTGAAACGGAGGTAACCATTGGAGACCGAGCAGATGTTGCCGATGTCGGTGGTGACGAAAGTGTCGTCGGTGAGTTGCGCCGCCAACTCGCTCAATGCCCGGCGGGGGCTGATGGGAGTGGAGTCGGAGGCGGAGCGGGCGGAAAGCTCTTTTTCCCAGGCGGCCTTGGCGGCGCCGATGTGCTCCAGCCGGGATTGATCGACCGGGTTATCCCCGGAAGCCGCCAAGCGATCCGAGATGGCGGTCGCCGCTTGACGGGCGTCGGCGATTATTCCCAATTCGATGGGCTTGGAGCGGCCCAACTGCTCGGGATCGATGTCGATCTGCACCACCTTGGCATGGTGGGGATAAAAGTCCAATCCGTACTGGGGAACCGTCCCGAACACATTGATCCGACATCCCAACATCAGCACCACGTCGGCCTCCGACAGCAACTCCATGGCCGCCCGGGACCCCATGTAGCCCAGGGGACCCACCGACAGAGGATGGGTGTAGGGGAAGGCGTCGTTGTGCAGATAGGAGGCTGCCACCGGGGCGTTCAACTGCTCGGCCAGCCGGGCCGTTTGCCGGTGGGCGTCAGACAGCACCACCCCGTATCCGGCCACGATCACCGGATTGCGGGCCTCCGACAGGATCTTGGCCGCCCGGTCCAAAAGGGCGGGATCCCCGGCGCCCCGCTCCTCGGAGCGGTACTGGCCGGGGGAGAGAATCTGCTCATGGGACTCACCGTAGAAAAAGTCACGGGGAACGTCCACCTGGACCGGACCCAGGTGGGCCATGGCCATCCGAAAGGCGGTTCGCATGGACTCGGCCATCCGGTCGGGCCGGGGAACCTGCAGTTGGAACTTGGTGATGCTGCGAAAAATGGAAAGCTGTTCGACTTCCTGAAACCCGTCGAGTCCCACCGACCCGGACGTGGCCGAGGGGGTGATGATCACCAACGGGGAATGGGCGTGATAGGCGGCGGCGATCCCGGTGACCATGTTGGTGATCCCCGGCCCGTTCTGAGCGGTGCACACCGACGGGCGACCGGTGGTCCGGGCATAGGTGTCGGCCATGTGCGCGGCGTTCTGTTCATGCCGGACCGGAACGAACCGGATGCCGGCCGCGGGGAACAGGTCGAGGGCGTCCATGAAGGCCGATCCGACGATGCCGGTTACGTCGGTTACGTTCTCGGTGCGAAGAGTCTCAACCATGGCCTCGCTGGGGGTCATCACCATTTGGAGGTTCTCCTGTCTTTGCGGGGACTGATACGGCTAAAAGTACCAGGCTTAACCTGGGATGGACTCCTGGGAGAGGGTATCCCGCCCCGTCAGGCGATCGGCGGTCTCCACTATCGAACCCAGGGAACTTCCGGGAGGAAAGACCTCCACTCCCCGCTCGGTGAGACGCGGGATGGCCTGAGGCGGCACGGTTCCTCCCACAAACACCGGAATGTCTCCCACTCCGGCGGCATCCATCTCGTCCAGCGCTCTTTCCACCACCTCCACCCGGCCTCCGACGTTGATGCCCACCAATTGCACATCCTCGGCCGCCGCCACCGCCGCAATTTCGCTGGGACGGAGCATTCCCCCCAGTATCACCTCATATCCCGCCTCCCGGAGGGCCCGCGACACCACCGCCACGCCCCGCCAATGGCCGTCCAGGCTGCTCTTGGCCACCAGAACCCGGGCGGGCGGGGGCCGGTGATCAGACATTGATCGGCGCCTGCCAGTCCCCGAAAGCCTCGCGTAGGACATCTCCGATTTCCCCGATCGAGGCATCGGCGCTCACTGCCTCCATAAAGGCAGGTATGGCGTTGATCGATTCGTTGCGGCACACCTCCTCCAGATTGTGCAGGGCATCCACCGCCCCCCGTCGGTGGCGGGTGCGGCGCAACTCGGTGAGGCGCTCCATGGCCATCTCCCAGGTCTGGGCGCCCGACCGGCCCTCGAACGCCTCCACCTCCATGATCGGGTCATCGATGGTGTGGGTGTTGACGCCCACCACCGCCCGTTCCCCGGTCTCGATGCCCGCCGCGATTCGCTGGTTGTTCTCCTCCGCGCACTCCAGGAGAAACCCGTCGTCCAACACCGCCAAGAATCCCCCGCGGGCTTGGATCTGCTCGAAAAACTCCCAGCCCCGCTGTTCCAATTCACCCGTGAGAGACTCTATGAAGAAACTCCCGCCCAAGGGATCGGCCACCTCCCGCAGGTTGATCTCGTTCTGCAGTATCTGTTGGATGCGGATCGACATCAAGTGGGCGTGGTCGGAAGGGATGGACATGGCCTCGTCGTATCCCGAAACGCCCAGGGACTGGGTTCCTCCCAGCACCGAGAACAGCGCCATCAGGGTTCCTCGCACGATGTTGTTGAACGGCTCCTGGTAGGTCATGGCGCTTCCGGCGGTCACCACGTGGATCCTCATCTGCCGGGCCTTTTCGTTGGTGATCCCATAGCGCTCAGACAGCAGGTCCGACCACATTTTGCGAGCCGCCCGCAACTTGGCCGCATCTTCGAACACCTCCATCGATACCCGGAAGTTGACCCCTCCGATGCGATGCGCCAGACGCTCCACGTCCACCTTTCCACGGGCGGCGATCATGTCCAGGTATTGGACGGCGTTGGCCATCACCGCCCCCAGTTCCTGGTGCGCCGAAAGCCCACTGTCGGCCGCGTTGTAACCGGCGATGGAGACGGGGACCCAGTGGGGCATGCGTTCCGAGCACCACTCGATCAGATCCAGGTTGAAGCGGATAGCCGCTTCGGGCGGGATCTGCTCCTTGGTGGGGCATCCCAGGTAGGTGAGAAAAAAGTCGCTCTGCCCGGTGCCGGCCAACTTCTCAAGCGGTATGCCCCGCCGGGCGGCCACCGACCAGTAGGAGGGCAAGGTGTACACCGCCGACTGGGGAACACCCCCACCCGGCTTGGCATAGATCGAATCGAGGGGAAGGTCCGAAAGGATGGTCTCGTAATCCCGCAGTCCCACCGTGACCGTGCCCGTCAGTCCCACGTCTTCCCGACGCTCCACTATTTCGGGATGATCAACGTCGTAAAGGTGATCGTCGGTCATCCGATCGTGCTTGATGATGATTCCGGTCTCCCCCGCCTCGAACAGCAGAAATTTGAGCCGCTCGTTCATGTCCTCGGGATTGCCGTACCCGGACAACTGGAATATTCGCCAGGCTCGATCCCGGTACATGCGGGGATAGGCGCCGCGCAGATACGGCGCCCGCCCGGGAGGGTTGCCCAGCGCTTCTCTGATTCCCCCGGGGACATCATCGGGTCCGTAGAGGAGCCGAAGCGGGATCCCCGAAGCGGTCTCAGGTCGGTTCTCGGTCATGACTAAGGCTTCTCGGCTGGATTCCTCCCGGCTCACTTTACCTACTCCACTTACCGCCGGCCTCAGATTCGGGCCGGTCGGAAACACCTTCCGGGGTGAGGCTTGGATTGCCTCGGGCGCGGGACACCCCCGGTCAACCGCCGTGGGTGGGATCATTACACTTCTGCGCAGGTTGTTCGCGCGATCTCACGTCCGGTTGTTCGCCACACTGGTGGGCGTGCTGGCATTGATCTGGTCGGCGGCCTGTGGGGTGGAAGACTCCTCTCCCACCGTCGCCGACGATGCTCCGCAAGGGGCCTCGGGGGCCTGCACCGAGGACCGCACCCTCCGTTTCGGCTTCTACACCTTGTACGAGCCGGTCAGCTACAACGCCGACCCCAACCCCGATTCCCCCGGTTTCAGTGAACACCTCGGTTACGAGGCCGACCTGCTCACCGCCTTGGAGGCGATGGAGGGAGCGGGTCTCCGGTTCGAGCGGAAGCCGATAGCCGAGTGGCCCGATATCTGGCTGCGGGCCGCCGGGCCGGATCTGGACATCGTGGGAGGAGGGATCACGATCCGCCCCGCCCGCACCTTCAACTCGGCAGGCGATAAGGTGGTGGAGTTCACCTCCGGCCACATCCTGTTCCGGCAATCCCTGCTGGTGCGATCCGAGGACGCCGACCTTTACCCCACCCACCGCCACCTGACTTCCGATGTCCGGGTGGGGGTGGCGCCGGCCACCACCGGCGAGGGGCGTCTTCTGCTGCTCACCGGTCTGAGGGATTCCGACGGAAGGCTGGCCGCCGGAACCCGGGTGGTGACCGAATCGGGAACCCTGGTGGCCGACGGATCGGACCGGTTCGTGATAACCCCGGCCGGATCCACCCCCAATCTCGAGAGCCGTCAACTCCTTGAACCTCCTTCCCCGGACATGCCGGTGGTGGTCTACCTGGAGGACGGCACCAGCGAAGCAGCCATGCAGGAGGCGGTCCGCAACGGGTTGATCGACGCCTACGCCAACGAGGAGATCGGGAATCTGGAAGCCGTTCACGCCCAGGAAAACGAGGGGGGCTTTGCCGTCACCGCCTATGACACGGAAGCGGAACTGGGAGGATGGGCCTTGCCGGCGGACCAACCGGAACTGATCGCCTGCCTCGACGACAAGATCAACCACCTCACCGATCACCGACGGATCGGAGTCGCCGAATGGCGGGTCGATCCGGATGTATTCCTCCGGAGAGCCGAGGCCTGGATTCCTTGATCCTTCTCTGCTTCATGAAACAGCGACTTTCGATAACGGTGGAGGCTGATTTGATCCCGGTGGCCAAGAGGTACGCCCGCTCCAAAGGGGTATCCCTCTCGGCCCTGATAGAAGAGTCGCTCCGAGAAATCACACAGGATGCCGCGGAGACCTTTTCCCGCAGATGGCGGGGGAAGTTTCGGGAGGCTGAGCGGGACGACCCCCGTTGTCAGGCCCTCGCCCGCAAATACCCTGGCTGAACCTGTGAGAGAATCACCATGACCGTGATCCGCACCGCCCGGGGGGGAGGGCGCTTTGAAGAGATCGGCTCCTATGTGCGGGCGCGCCGGGTGGGGCCGTTCGTGTTCGTGGCAGGCACCACCGCGGTGGAGCCGAGCGGCAAACTTCATGCCCCCGGGGACGCCTACGCGCAGACTCACTACATTCTGGACCGCATCGACAGCGCCCTCGCAGAGGTGGGCGCCTCGCTATCGGATGTGGTGCGAACCCGGGCGTTTCTGTCGGACCTGGCCGTAGGGGGCGGAGGGTTTATCCGGGCCCACGGAGAGCGTTTTCGGGGCATCGAACCGGTGCTGACCGGAGTCGAAGCCGGTTTGACCGTGGAGGGGATGATGGTCGAAATCGAGGTGGACGCTGTTTTGGTGGATGTCCTGGACGGTTGACCCCTCCTTCCCCGGCCGGACCGACCCCGCTGGGTATAGTCATTCAGGACAAGTGGAGCGGACCGGGACGGTTCGCCACGCGGTAAAACAAGGAGGACCACATTGACCTCTAGTACAGATCAGGGCCTTATCAAGGCGCTTTCCACCCGGGATGTCTTTATGGCAGGGGTTGGTCTGGTGGTTGCCAGTTCCACCCTGGTATCTGACTTCGAAGGGTGGATCGGCATCGGCACGGCCTTTGCCATGGCGCTCATCATGGCTTTTGTTATCAACCTGCTCCTGGGTCTTTCCGCCGCTGAATTAGCGGTAGCCTATCCCCGGGCCGGAGCCCTCTATGACTACGGAACAGCCGCCTTCGGGGGCAAGGGGGCCAAAGCAGCCATCACCGGCATCTTCTTGGGGTTCTCCTTTTATGCGATGTTCGGATTCGTCGGGGCATTGGAAACCAACGCCGGGGCGTTCGGGCTGCGTGCCCTGTTCGCCTCCGACGACCTGAGCATTCTGGAGGAGAGTCTCCTTCCCTGGATTATCGCCATGACCGTCTTGGCCGTCATCCCCAACCTCCTGGGCATCCAGATTCTGGCCCGGGTGGAGTTCCTGGTGGTGATAGTGATGCTGGCAATCCGTTGGATCTTCGGTTTGTTCGGATACTTCGGCGCCGGTAGCACAGGAGGCTGGAGCGCCGGAAACTGGGACGCCGGGATCAGCATGTGGAGCTGGTTCGGCGACGAAGGGGTGATCGCCTTGGGGCTGGTCATCGCCATCTGGTCGTTCATCGGCATCGAATTCGTCGGTCCCCTGGCCGAGGAAACCAAGGACCCGGGCCGCATGATCCCCAAGGGAATCGTGTGGGGCCTGATCGCCATTCTGGCCACCTCGCTGTTCATGGGATTCGGCGTGCTCGGCACCGACCCGACCACCACCTGGCAGGCCGGATTGGAAGCCTCGGGATGCGCCGGGAACTGCACCCAGCTGTTTGTGGGACGCGAGTTCTGGGGAGACGGAGGACGCCTGCTCATGGCGGTCGCCAGCGTGCTGGCCACCTTCGCCTCAATGACCATCGTGTATGCCGGTATGCCCCGGATTCTCTATGGAATCTCCCGCAACGGTCACTTCTTCGGGCCACTTTCCCGGGTGTTCTCATACTTGCATCCCCGCTACCGCACCCCGTGGGTGGCGATCATCGTCACCGCCGTCATTTACGTGACGGTCGGCGCCACCGCCGGAACGGTGGTGGAGTTGATCTTCGCCGGCGCCTATGTTTGGTTGGCCCTGTATGTGGTCTACCACCTGCTGGTGATAATCAGTCGGAGAACCGATCCGGACACCGAACGTGCCTTCCGACTCCCCCTGATAGTGCCCATCATCGGAGCCGTGGCAACTATCTACGGCATCTACCAGGCCTTCGCCGGGGCGCATAGCACCTTTATTCCCATCGCTTTGTGGATTCTGGTGGGGTCTTTCGTGGCGGCGATAATCTCGTACGCCCTGAAGGGCGCCTCCGGCATGAAAACCGGCTGACCCACATTCCATCTGTTCTGGGTGAAGGCTCACGCACCACTGCGTGGGCCTTCACTTTTTGCGACCCGGAAAGGTTCTCAGCATTGAACCTGGCAAACACCATCGAGTCTCCCACCAAGGGGCATCTGATTTGAGCAGCAAGCGGCCACGCAAAGCTTCCGCCTTCAACATGCGGAACCGCATGTCGGGACTCTACGAGACTCGGAGGCGACGGATCCTCGAACAACCCCGGGAGTCACTGGAAAAACTGGGAATTGACTATCACGTAACCGATGGTCACCGCCAGGTGCTGGCCCAACTCGAGGACGGTTTGCAGCTGGCGGTGGGATTCACCGGCCGGGTCCGCATCTTCGGAGCATTGCTGGACACTCTGTGGGTGACCGTGAAGGGTGACCCGGGTCCCAAACCGGAACGCATTACTTACCACTTCAAACACAAGCGTTTTGTAACCCGTTCGCAGAAGCCCTACGCGCAAGCCGCCGCCCGGCGGGCCGGCAGTGACCACCGGGTTCAGGAACTGATCCCGCAGGGAGAACTGAAGCATGTGCGGCTCCTGGTGGGTCCCGATGGACAGAGAGTGGAGATCGTCCCGCTACCGGGAACCATCACCGCCATCTTCATCCCTCCCGTCCCTCCCTACACGGTTCCCCTCCGCCAGGATGAGTCAGATGCGCAGTTGCAGCTGTTACTTCGCCTGACCGAGATTCATGGCGGGTAAAATCCCACATAGCGCTTCGTACCCTCGGGGCGGAGCAAACCGCTCAAGCAAGGAGCCGGAAACATGTGCGGAATAGCAGGAAGAATCCTCCGTGAACCCGGGCCGGTGGGGACCGATCTGGTGGCCATGATGCAGGCCATGGCCCATCGGGGAAGCGACTCCACCGGTTTCGCCCTCTACGGCCCGACCCTCCCGGAGGGTTTTGTGGTGCGGGTGGTGAGCATGAAACGGCGGCAACTTGACGGCGATCTGGAGACCTTCCATTCGATTCTCAAGCATCACGGATCTGATTTTCTGTCCGACCCCACCTGGGACGACCTCAAGCAGACCCATGTCTCGGTGAGGATGACCATGGCCGAGCCCGCCTCTTCCCTGGCCGAGTGGCTGGAGGAAGCCGACGGCATCGACGGTTTTGAAATACAATCGGTGGGACGGACCCTGGAAATCATCAAGGACGTGGGCAACGCCGAGGAGGTGATGGAGAAGCATGATCTGGGCCGATTCATGGGCACCCACGGCATCGCCAACGCCCGCATGGCCACCGAATCGAGGGTCTATCCCACCGCCTCCCACCCGTTCTGGGCCCGGCCCTTCCCCGACATCGCCATCGTTCACAACGGCCAGTTGACCAACTACTGGCTCACCCGGGGGCGGCTCATTCGTAACGGCTATCGCTTCTTCACCGATAACGATTCGGAAATGATCGCGGTGTGGATCTCCGATCAGATGAAGCGCGGATTGACTCTGGAACAGGCTTTGGCGCTGTCTCTCACCGAGATGGACGGGGTGTTCACCTACCTTGCCACCACTCCGGACCAAATGGGCATGGCCAAGGACAAATGGGCGATCAAGCCGTTGGCCGAGATCTCCGAAAACGGCAACATGGCCACCGCCACCGAGGAGCAGGCGGTCCGCAAGGTGTATCGCCGCCCCCATCCGGTGATCAACCACGACGGACCCGCCGAATACACCACCTGGGCATGCCGGGCGGCCCGAGCCGAGGCCGCATGACCACTGTCACCGTGGAGGCGGGAGACCGCCCGCTCCGGGACATCAACCGAGACATCCGATCTCTGGCTTCGGAGGCTTCGGAGATCGTGGTCACCGACCCCCTTTCCCGTCACAACCTGGCGGTGGCTCTCACCGAGGACACGCCAGTTCGCATCCAGGGCAATGTGGGCTATTACTGCGGCGGGTTGAACAGCGGGGGGGTGATCCACGTGGAGGGAGATTGCGGATGGGGAGTGGGAGAGGCCATGGCCCGGGGCAGGATCACCATCGACGGATATGCGGGGATGAGCGTGGGGGCCTCGATGCGGGGAGGGCTGATCCATATCAAGGGTGCCGCCGGTCCTCGCTGCGGGGTGGCCCAAAAGGGCGGGGACATCGTGGTGGAGGGCGACATCGGATATCTGAGCGGGTTCATGGCCCACACCGGTCGGATCATCACCCTGGGAAATGCCGGAGACGCCACCGGCGATTCCCTGTGGGAGGGCGCGGTGTGGGTGGCGGGCGATATCAAATCGCTGGGGGTGGACAGCCACGCGGTGGAGCCTTCGGCCGACGAGGTGTCCGAGGTGGAAACACTCTTGGATTCCCTTGGTTTGGGAGACTCCGCCCGGGAATGGAAAAAAGTCGTGTCGGGACAGCGGCTGTGGTATTTCGAAAGCAGGGACTCCTCCGCATGGCTGATGATCTGAACACCCCGCAATCTTCCAACGGACTCTCGCATGAGGACCTGGTGGCGTTGCGGGACGGCGCCACAGAGGGTCGTCCGGCGGGCGTTACCTCCTCCTACGACCACGGCGAAAGCATCCGATGGACACCCAAGGACATTGCCGACATCCACGCCATGTCCAGGCTGGGACGCTACCAGATCCGGGGCTTCACCACCGCCAACCAGAAAATGGCCAACTGGAACGATCTGGTGTTCGTCCCCGCCACCGCCACCCGGCTGCCACTGGAGGGATACCGGGAGAGTTGCGAGACCAAAACCGTGCTGGGCGACCGCCCCGGGCTGGTTTCCCAGCCGATTGAACTGGACATCCCCATCTACATCGCCTCCATGTCCTTTGGGGCGCTGTCGGCGTCGGCCAAGGCCGCCCTGGGAAGGGGCGCCTCCCAGGTGGGAACCATGACCTGCAGCGGCGAAGGCGGAATGCTGCCCGAGGAGCGAGAAGCCTCCAAGACCATGGTCTATCAGATGACTCCCTCTCGCTACGGGCTAGATCTGGAACACCTGCGGCAGGCCGACGGCATCGAGATCGTGATCGGTCAGGGCGCCAAGCCCGGCACCGGGGGGTTGCTGTTGGGCATGAAGATCTCCGACCGGGTGGCCCGGATGAGGTCCCTGCCCGTGGGGGTGGACCAACGCTCCACGGTCCGTCACCCCGACTTCCTGGGCGCCGACGATCTGCTTATCAAGATCGAGGAACTGCGGGAGGCCACCGACTACCGGATCCCCATTTTCGTGAAGCTGGGGGCCACCCGCCCTCGATTCGATGTGGCGATGGCCGCCAAAGTGGCCGATGTGATCGTGCTCGACGGCGCCGAAGGAGGCACCGGAGCCTCCCCGGAACTGCTGCTGGACCACACGGGGATACCGACCATGGCAGCCATCCCCGCCGCCCGCGAGGCCCTGGACGAAAGCGGCATGTCAGCCGAAGTCAAGTTGGTGGCCTCCGGGGGGATCCGCAACGGCACCGATGCGGCCAAGGCCCTGGCTCTGGGCGCCGATGCGGTGATGATCGGAACCGCCTCCCTCATAGCCCTGGGCTGCAACTCCCCCCGGTATCTGGAGGACTACGAGAAGATCGGCACCTCCCCGGGAAAGTGCCACCACTGTCACACCGGACGCTGCCCGGTGGGGATCACCACCCAGGACCCCTTCCTGGAAACCCGACTCCATGTGGACGCCGCCGCCGACCGGGTGGCCCGTTATCTCACCGCCATGACCATGGAGATCACCATGCTGGCCAAGGCCTGCGGCAAATCGAGCGTCCACAACCTGGAGCCCGAAGACCTGCGAGCGCTGTCGCTTGACTCCTCGGCGCTCACGGGAGTGAAACTGGCCGGGGTCGACCGCCCCTTCACCTGGTAGAAACCGCAAGAATCCCTGTCGATCGAATGAAAGCACCGGCGCCAGACCCCAGACCCTGGAGGGATGGCAGGTAGAGGGGCCCAACGGCAAACAGAACCTGTGAAAACAGACACTATCCCGCGAAAACAGCCCCTGATATTTCTGACCCGAGGGCCCGCCCCCGCCACCACCTTTCCTGGGGTCGGGACGCGAATCCGTCACATAGAACGGGGAATTCGCTATCCCGACAATATGGTCCCTGCGGCCGGTCTGGGCGACGTCGGAACAGACCGGGAGGTGCTTGACTCGTATCACTATGTGTCACCCGGGAGACAAAGTCAAGCCAACGGCCATCCAGTTTTTCGCGACCCTCCCCAATAACCTATCCACACAGGCTCCAAACAAAACAATGGAAGGTTGGTGATGTCGGGCCGAAGATTGATCCTCGTTGTCCTGGCATTGGCTGTGGCGTGCACCTCGACCCCGGCGGCGGCCTTGGCGCCGGCCGGACGCAACCCCATTTTCCAGGCCACTGAACAGCCAACCACAACCCTGTGGTCGGCGGTGCTGGTTCCGGGGGATACCACCGCCACCGGTCCCCACGGTTACTGCCGGGCGGATGACGACGGATTCTGTATAAAGCGGCCCCATCATGACCGTCTTTTGCCCCACGGTTCGCTAACCGACGACACTGTGGAGATCCACCGGACGGTTCACCGCGTACAGAGCCTCAGATATGGCGCCGCCAACCCCGACGGCAAACTTCACCTCACCGTGGACCCGCCGTTCGCTTCTGACGACCGGAACAGGCTGGTTCTGCATATAGGAACCCGGTCCTTTCCGCTGTCATCCGCCTTTGCGGACGTGTGGAAAATAGGGGGAAACTACACGTGGACCGGTTTCGAAGAGCCTTGGGACGTGGGCAAGCCCATCGAAGTCAGTTTGAAGGGACCACCCCCGGGATACGCCGGTCACACACCCGACACCGCCAACACCCGGTTGAGGTTGGGAGTTTCCAACCTGAGTTGGCTGGAGACCGCCGATGATCGTGATTGGTACCGGGTGGAACTGGAGACGGATCGCTGGTACCGCTTCCACACCCGCGGCCCGAGTTTGATCGCCTACCTTGACTGGTACCAGCTTGACCTGGACAGCGACGGCTCCTATCACCGGTTTACCCGTGGCCCCGGAGGGCAGGCAGGGAGTCTTCGGATCGCCCTCTACGACCAAGAAGGTAAGGAGGTGTGGCGCGATGGCGCCCCGGTGGCCGGCGCCACGGGAAGGGGTGGGCGCCGCGCGGAGTTTCATCACCGGCCCTCCACCGGCGGCGTCTATTACCTCGAGGTTTCCTGCCCCACAGACCAACCACCCACCTGGTATATGATCGGCTACACAACCATGGAAACTCTCAGCCGACCCTGATCTTCCGGGTCATGATCGTCACTACCGGTGACCAACTCTCCCGAAGCCGGATGAAAGAGTCCGCACAGGCCTCTGACGCTTGGAGAGGCGCCGAATACCGGGAACACACCGCCCATCACCGCACCCACGACCCGCCGGCGCTGTGGAATCTCGGCTTGGGATCCGGCGACGCTCTGTTGGATGTGGGATGCGGGGTGGGGGATCTGACGGTGGCCCTGGCCGAACACTATCGGGAGTCCGAAGTGATCGGCCTGGACGCCTCTGCAAGTCAGATTGAGCAGGCCCGTCGGCATGGCCATCCCCGCGTCCGCTTTGAGGTTGGCAAAGTTCAGGATCTACAGTGGCGAGAGCGCTTTCGGGCGGTGATTTCCATCGCTTGCCTGCATTGGATCCCGGTCTCCGGGCACCCGCTGGTGTTGGAACGGATCTTTTGGGCCCTGGCCCCGGGGGGGAGATTCATTGCCAGCTTCGCCGCCCGGGAGAACATTGCCGATATCAGGAAGATCATCTTTTCGGTGGCCAGGCGGCCTCCGTTCGAGGAGTACGTAAGGGGTCGCCTGCCGCATCACCCTTGGGCTTCGCTCGACCAATACCGACAGATTGTGGCCGAATCTCCGTTTGGAGGCGCCCAGGAATTGCGGACCGAAACCCAGCCTCGATCGTTTTCCCACACCCAACTCCTTGGTTGGCTCCGCACGCAAACCCTGACCGGTTACCGGAATATCCTGCCTCCCGAGATCTTCGCAGAGTTGGTCGAGACGGTGGGGAGGCAAGTGGCGGACCTGACCAAGGCCGGACCCGACCGCCATGTCGTACCCTTTGTGCGACTGCAACTGCAAGCCCGTCGACCCTCGGCCAAGACATGACTCCCGTGAATCTCTCGGATTGGGTGGGAAACACCACCACCGGCCACCAGCGCCTCGACCCCTGGCCGGTGGCGGCCCTCTCGGCCCTATTCGATCTGCCCGAACCTGCTGCGCGGGAGGGTGAACCACTCCCGGCCATGTGGCACTGGCTCTACTTTTTGCCCGCCGCGCGACGTTCGGAGACCGGCGCCGACGGCCATCCTGAGCGGGGAGGCTTCCTTCCCCCCGTACCCCTGAAAAGAAGAATGTTCGCCGGGGGGACCACCGTTTTCCACCGCCCCCTGCTTCTGGGAGAAGGAGCCCGACAGCAGGCCACCGTCAAGAGCCTGGTTCGCAAGGAGGGCCGAAGCGGACCCTTGGTGTTGGTTTCGGTGGAATACCGAATCTCGGGAGAAAGTGGTCCGGCACTCACTGAGACTCAAAACCTGATCTACACCGATGCTCCGCCATCGACGCCCCCAGAGCCCTCGGAAAGACCCGGACCTCCCGCCGGGTGCTGGGCCTGGGATGTACCCACCGACCCGGTTCTCCTGTTTCGCTTCTCGGCCCTCACCAACAACGCCCACCGGATTCACTACGACCATCCTTACGCCACCGAGGTGGAGGGATATCCGGGCTTGGTGGTGCAAGGTCCCCTGACAGCGCTGCTCCTGGCCGAGTTTGCCCGTCGCAATGGGGTGGCCCAGCCCGGAAAGTTCTCGTTCCGCGCCCGCTCCCCGTTCTTTTGTGCTGACACTTTGCATTTGCGGGGGGGACCCGACCCCGGAAACGAGAATGGCGGGTGGACCCTGGGCGCCTACTCTCGGCACGGTCGGTTGGGAGTCGAGGCCCGATTGTCGGGCTGAGCCGACGGCCGCCGCGCCAAGCAGTTGTCGGGTGGGCGATAATCTTCAGTACCCATGACCAACCAGCCCCTTTGGGGCCCCTCTCCACAGAGAATCGAGGACTCCGCGATGACGGGCTTTCGGCGCCTGGTCAACCGGCGATTCGGGGTTGACCTGGCCGACTCGGTGGAGTTGCACCGCTGGAGTGTGGAAAACCTGGCCGGCTTCTGGGACACCTGCTGGGATCAGGTTGGGGTGCTGGGGAGCAAGGGGGGCCGGATCTTTTCGCCCGGCGATTCGATGACCACTGCCCGATTCTTTCCCGACGCCTCTCTCAATGTGGCTCACAATCTGCTGGATGGGCGGGGCGTCGAGGGCGATTCGGTCGCCATTCTGTATCGGCGCGAAGACGGCTACCACCAGGATCTGACCTGGAACCGGTTGCGATCCCAGGTGGCGGCTGCCGCCGGGGCGCTGCGGCGCCAGGGCGTGAAGGCCGGAGACCGGGTGGCGGCCTGGATGCCCAATCGACCCGAGACCGTGGTGTTGATGTTGGCGGCCGCCTCCATCGGGGCAGTGTTCAGTTCCACCTCTTCCGATTTCGGAGTGGCCGGAGTGGTGGACCGCTTCGGGCAGATCGATCCGGTGCTGCTATTGGCCGCGGACGGGTATCCCTACGGGGGAAAGCCCTTCGACCGGCGGGCCGCCCTGGCCGAGATCCGAGCCGCCCTACCCACGGTGAGACAGGTGGTGGTGGTCCCCAACCTGGATCCCGACCTCGATTTATCATCCGTACCCGGGGCGGTTTCCTGGGAGAGCTTTCTGGCCCGGGGTGAAGGCGCCGAACTACCCACCGAACCATTCCCGTTCGATCATCCGCTGTTCATTCTCTTTTCTTCGGGCACCACCGGACCGCCCAAGTGCATGGTTCACCGCGGGGCGGGGGTGATGCTCAAGTTGATGGGTGAGCAGCAACTTCAATTGGACATCCGCCCCGGCGACCGAGTGTTCTATTTCACGACCTGTGGATGGATGATGTGGAACTGGCTGGTGATGGTCCTGGCCTCGGGCGCCGGCATCGTGCTTTACGACGGAGATCCCTTCCACCCATCCCCCACGCGGCTGTTCGACCTGATCGACCAGGACGAGATCACCCTCCTAGGGGTTTCCGCCAAGTTCATCGATGCGGCCCGCCAGACCGGGATCCGCCCCGCGGAGATTCATCGCCTCTCGACCTTGCGCACCATCTGCTCCACCGGCTCACCCCTTTCACCCGAGGGATTCGAGTGGGTTTACCAGGACGTGAAAGCCGACTTGCATCTGGCTTCGATTTCCGGCGGCACCGATTTGTGCGGTTGTTTTGTGGGTGGCGACCCCACCCGTCCGGTTTGGTCGGGAGAGATCCAAGGCCCCACCCTGGGAATGGCGGTGGAAGTGTTCGACCCGGAGGGCCGGGCCATCGATGGGCCAACCGGCGAACTGGTCTGCCGGGAACCCTTTCCCACCGTTCCGATTCGGTTCTGGAACGATCCGGACGGGTCCAAGTTTCGGTCCGCCTATTTCGAGCGGTTCCCCGGGGTGTGGACTCATGGCGACTACGCCAATTGGACGCCCAGGGGAGGGATGGTCATTCACGGACGTTCCGACGCCACCCTCAACGTGGCGGGGGTTCGGATCGGCACCGCCGAGATCTACCAACAGGCCGAAGAAGTACCCGGAGTTGTGGAAGCGATCTGCGTGGCGCAAAAGTGGGAACGGGACACCCGGATGGTGCTGTTCGTTCGCCTGGAAGAGGGTCGGGAACTGACCGACCACCTGGTGGCGGACATCAAATCCCGGCTGCGCTCCAACTGCTCGCCCCGGCACGTCCCCGCCCTGGTGCTGCAAACCGCCGACATCCCCCGCACCCGGTCGGGAAAGATCACTGAACTGGCCGTTACCGCGGTGGTCAACGGAGAGCCGGTCAAAAACACCGAGGCGTTGGCCAATCCCGAAGCCCTGGACAACTTCGCGGACCGCCCTGAACTTGCCTGAAGTGGTGGCCCCGTAAAGTGAGTCGGCGCATCTCCCTGGGAGTGATAGGGCTGGGAACCATCGCCCAGATTCACCACCTGCCCAACCTCGCCCGGTTGGAGTCGCTGTTCAGAGTCACTGCCGTGGCCGACATTTCCCCGGGGCTGAACCGGGCCATCGCCGACCGGCTGCCGGGTGCGGTCTTCACTTCCACCGACTGGCGGGAGGTCTGCTCTCGTTCCGATGTCGAGGCGGTTTTGGTCTTGACCTCGGGAGCTCACGAGCAGGTCACCGAAGGGGCGCTCTCGGCGGGAAAGCACGTGTTTGCCGAAAAACCCCTGTGCCTCACGGTCGAGGGCGCCCAACAGCTTCAATCTCTCGCCGCCACCCGGAGCCTGGCGCTCCAGGTGGGGTACATGAAGCTTCACGAGAGGACGCTTCCCCAACTTCGGAACGGACTGGAGATGATCGGCGATCTCCGGCTGGTGCGGCACACTGTCCGCCATCCCGCCTATGAGGTGATGGTTGCCCATGCCGACACTCTCGCCTTCGACGACGCCGACCAAAGGGTCCTGGCCGACGCAGCCCGATTCGAGCGGCGCCGCACGGTGGAAGCGTTGGGGGACCTTCCACCGGAGTGGGGACACCTGTACCGCGAGGTGCTGGCGGCTTCGTTCATTCACACCGTGTCTTTCCTCCGGGGCGTGATGGGAGAACTACCCCGGCTCACCTTCGCCGATATGTGGCCTCCCACACCGGCCCGGCCCATCAACACTCCTCCCAGCCTCTTGGCCCGGGGTGTCTATCCCGATCAGAGCCGGGTGGAGATGACCTGGCTGTGGTTGGCCGGGTATCCGGGTTACCGGGAATCCTTTGAGGCCCACGGCGCTTCCGGCTCGGTAACTATGCGATTCCCCAACCCCTATTTGGGAGATCGCTCTGCGTCGGTAACCGTGACCCGGGGGGATCAGGTCATCAACCATTGGGGACGGCATGAATCACCGTTTCTCCGGGAACTTCGCCATTTTCACGAAGCCATCGTCACCGGCGGGCGCCTCTGCGACGCGGCCGGGGCCGCCTCGGACACCGCTTTCTTGCAGGATATGGTGGCTTCGCTGGCCCGCCGGGACGGCCTGACGGTGGCCGGCGAAGCCAGCGGGCGTTGATGAAGATCGGCGCCGGGCCGGTCAGCTTCGGGGTCTATCAGTCCGATCATGCCGCCGTGCTCCCGCCTGATCGCCTGGTGGGGGCCATGGCCGGTTTGGGATACGACGGCGCCGAGTTGCCCCCCGCCGGTTACGCCGGGCCTCGGGGCGCGGCCGTGCAACTCTATGAACAACACGGCTTGACGCCGGTGGGCATCTACATTCCCATTCACTTTGCCGACCCACGGCTCCAAAAAGAGGACGAAGCCCGCATGGACCAGACCCTGGAGGAACTTGCGATGGCCAAGGCCGGGCCTGCCATCGCCATGGTGGCCGACGAGGGGAGCCCCGCTCTCCTGCATCATCCCGGCCGAGGAGACGACCCCACCCATGCCCTGGCGCCCGAGGCCTTCCGGCGCCTTACCCACACGGTGAACCGGATGGCGGATCACATCCGCCGCCTGGGCCTGACACCTTCTTTTCATCCCCACATAAGCACCTATGTGGAAAGCCCGTCAGAGGTCGAGCGCCTGCTGCAAGCCACCGATATCGACCTGGCTTTCGACACCGGTCACATTGCCCTGGGAGGAGGAGACATCCTCCGGTGCTGGGAAAAGTGGCGGGATCGGATCAACCACATTCATCTCAAAGACGTGCGAACCCAGGTAATGGAACAAGCCAAAGCCGAGGGCCGCCGGGACTTCGAAACCTGGTGGCCGGATGTCTCGGTTCCGCTGGGCAGTGGCGATCTTCCCTTGCAACAGTTCTTGGAAGCCTTGCGGAACGACCTGTACCAGGGATGGGTGGTGGTGGAGCAGGACCGCGCCCCCGTTGCCTCCTCCTCGACCCTTCAGGCCGCCATCACTACGGAAGCCGCCAACCTCCGGTGGGTGCGGCGGGCCGCTTCGCAAGAGCCGGGCGCCGGCGCAACCTGATGCCCCTGGCGCCCCGGGTGTTTCCCAGCCGGCAATCCTTGGGGATCGTTCTGGCCGAACGCATCATCGAGGGAATAACCGCCGCTCGCCGAAACCGACGGCCATTCTTATTGGGATGTCCTGGCGGAAGAAGCCATCTGCCCACCTATCGGGGATTGAAAACCGTGGCCGCCCAACAGCGGGTCGATCTCTCGCCACTGGTGATAGTGATGATGGACGACTACGTGATTCCTCGGGGAAATCGGTTCGAGCATGTGCCGTTCGACGCTCATTACTCCTGCCGACGTTTCGCCCACCAGGAGATCGCCGCGCCACTGGGTGATCTGCCCGGCGCCCCCGGCCCCGACCGCATCTGGATGCCCGACCCCGGTGATCCGTCCGCCCACGATCGTCTGATCGCCCGAGCGGGTGGGATTGATCTGTTTCTGTTGGCCAGCGGTGCCTCCGACGGTCACATAGCCTTCAACCCGCCGGGGAGTTCTCGTGATTCCACCACCCGGATCGTGGAACTTTCGGAACAGACCCGCACCGACAACCTGAGCACTTTCCCGCAGTTCCGATCCCTTGCCGAAGTGCCCATCCACGGCGTCACCGTGGGAATCGGCACTATCGCTGATCGGAGTCGCTCGGCCGTCATGGTGTGCCTGGGCGCCGAGAAACGCCTCACCGTGCAACGAATCGCCACCGCTTCGACCTACGACCCCTCCT
The DNA here is from genome assembly GCA_965220995.1 of Acidimicrobiia bacterium. Taxonomy (GTDB): domain Bacteria; phylum Actinomycetota; class Acidimicrobiia; order Spongiisociales; family ZC4RG35; genus Bin76. The sequence continues at coordinate 1,136,877 of CBDCRL010000004.1, forward strand.
GGCCGGCCACCATAGTCACCGAAATCGCCGACGCCGAGCTTTGGGTCGACCCTTTGGCCTGTCCGTGAGCTCAGTCTTTCCGCCTGGGTCCTAACGAATGATCCAGTCAACATCCAGGTCAAATCTGCCACCCTCATTCCTGGCGAATGGACTGAGATCGCAGACCTGGTTTCCCCGGGTATTCCAGGAAATCTCTCCTCCGTCGATTTCGCACGCCAACTCTTTTGCTCTTTGATGCTCGAGGGACTTATTCTGGTTCTCGATCATCACCCCTTGGTTTTCAACCATCACCCTCTGGTTCTCGATCATCACGTAAAGGATGCCGACCAGAGCAATCAGTATTCCCGTCAAGAGAACCGCGATAAATCGAAAAGGGCCTGATCGGGAGGGCGAGATTCTTTGAACAGGCAGGCCCGCGGGTGGGGCCTCCGGGGTCGGGCTACTCTCACTCATAAGAGTTCTTCCTTTCTGGCTGGCAGCCGAATCCAAAAAACGGGTCGCCAACTCGTTGCGCTCGCCGTTGCCATTCGGCCGGCAGGGGACGTGTTTACTGCCAAATCAGATTATCCACGAGGGTGTGACGCTTTCGGTGTCGGTAGAGCCAGAAGCGCTATCTCTCCTGGCCTTGAACAGTGATTGTTTTCACACCTTGGGCTGTTGTGCCAAGAAGTGTCACACCGCCATATTACGTTATCTCATATGGCACAACCAGTTACAGCGCCAACAGATCATGGAGTGCGGGTTACGTTGCCCACCGGTCCCCTCCGGGAATGGTCGTCCGACCGTTTGGAGGAACTGATCGTGGCGGCGGGTCGGGCCGAGACCCGGATCACCGCTCTGCGTCTTCGGGCCGTTGATGAACTGTCCCGCCGTCGAGGTCGGGGGGTCACCGAGAAGACTTTGCGCCAAGAGTGCGGTCAACCCACCCGCCGCGCCAAGAGCGAGGTGAAGACCGCCCGCAAACTTCGGGACCTTCCCCAAACCGCCCGGGCGTTGGATAACGGAGACATTTCCTATAAGCATGCCGAGATCATCGCCCGATCCGCCGAGCAGGCCCCCGGTATCAACGAGGGCGATCTGGTGGACAGCGCCAAGAATCAACCGGCGGACTCCTTCGCCAAAACAGCCCGACGCCAGGTGATCCGGGCCGCCGGAGATGACGGGATGAGCATCCTGGACAAACAGCGGCGTAACCGGACCGCGTCGGTCGGCAGGGATTCTTCCGATGGGATGATCAACCTGTGGGCGCGTTTCGATCCGGTCACCGGCGCTCGCATCAAACAGGTGATCTCCCAAGGGGTGGAGGCGCTGTGGAGAGCAGAAGACCCCAATAGCCGTCCCACCACCGGACAGCGGATGGCCGACGCCCTGGCCGAACTGCTGCTGGCCGAACCCACCTCCGACAAGGCTTCCACCAACGGCGGCGGAGGGCGGAACAGCACCCTGTTGCTGATCGCCGACTACGACACCGTCACCCGGCAGGTACGCAACCTGCGGCTGAGTGACGACACTCCCCTCCCCACCGAGGCGTTGGCCCAACTGGCCTGCGACGCCCGGGTGGTGCCGGCGTTCTTCAACCGCACAGGGCAGCCACTGTGGCTGGGACGATCAAGACGGGTGGCGTCGTCCGGGCAGAGGATCGCTCTGGTGGCCCGCGACCGGGGATGCGTGGGATGCGGAGCTGATCCCTCCTGGTGTCAAGCCCACCACATCATCCCCTGGGCGGAAGGCGGCCCCACCACCCTGGAAAACATGTGCCTGGTATGCAGCCAATGCCATCATCTGATCCACGACCAAAATTGGCAACTCCGCCGGCGCCACCGAAACGGAAAGCTCAGCCTGCAACCGCCCTGACCCCAACTCAGATCTTGGCGAGGGTGTCAAAAAAACGGCCTGCCATCACTTGAAATATGCTCAAGACCGAGTACAACCTTGAGAATCAACATAAAAACACCCCCGGAGCGGGTCCTGTGAGCTCAACCCGAACCGTGCCCAGCAAGTGGGGTCATCAACAACCCCTTCCAACCGATGACCCCACCCTGGGCGGACCAGAAAAAGACCAAAGGTGGCGGTGGCGGGGGTGGGCACCCTTCCAGGGGGAGATTTCGGCAAAATTTCACAACATAAGGCTCGTTATCGCGAGAAACCAAGCGTTCTGACATGCCTGGTCGGATGGCCAGGTCCCGCGGTTTTTCCATGCGCTGCGTGACGGCCTTCGGGTATCCCGGCGCAGGATGTGGAAACGCGACTGTTTCGGGTCAGTTTTGGATTTCAGGGGTTTCCCAGAGAATGCCGGGAAACCTTCCAAAGTCCTGGTCATAGGACACGATCACAGCATGGAAATCCAGGGCAAGGGCGGCCAGATGGGCATCCATAACCTGGTTGCCGCCCATACCGGCCACACTGAGAATTCCTCTCATGCGACGAAGATGCCGAGCGCCGGGACTGAGAACCACCACAGGAGGCGCTTCAACCCAGGCCGCCATGTGCGTCAGAGCCTGATCGCTGGTCAGCGGTCGGGGAAACACCCGAGGATGGGTGGTGATCCGCAAAAAGGCGAGCATTACTGTCCACGCCAATCCGATCGTCTCGTCGCCGGACAAGAATCTGCCCACCCAGTGGTGGGCCTCCTCGTGTCTTGGATCCTTTCTATTAATCGAAGCAATCAGTACATTGGCGTCAACTATCTTCACTCAGCGGGATCCCTTCTTCCTGATGTCCCATAGAAAAAAACAAGTGTTGGTCTTCCAACTCGGCGGCCACCTGCAAGGCCTTGGTGAGATCAAGCCGGGGTTCTCCCATGTCGTGGGTCCTGAAGTTGAGATTCTGTGTCCGGGTTCGGTGACGGGCGCCGGAGCGGATTGCTCCGTTGATCGCCTGTTTGAAGGTTTGCCCGCGTTCCTTCATACGTTGTCTGACAATGGCCTCGGTGTCAGGGTCGAGGGTTACTGTGGTACGCATAGTTGACATAATAGCATCATGTTGATGCGATGATGCCTAGATAAAAAGTCAGATTCCCAGAATGCCTCGGGCGACGGTTCGGGCCTGGTCCATGTCCTCCACATAGCGTTCCTCGGGGATACGGCGCAGGATGTCGAGTTTCAGCAGACCCTTGCCCACCGGGCCATCCAATCCCATCACGATGCACTCGGTGTTCTCTTCAATGGCCACATCGATCAGGCGCTCCACCACAAAAGCGGCGCTGTCGTCCATGTGGTTGGTCTCGGTGAAATCGAGAATCGCCACCTCATGGTCCCGAATATCCACGCTGATGGTGCTGAACATCCGGTTGGAAGAGGCCACCGTGAAGCTCCCTCGGAAGGACAGCAACCCGCATCGGGCAGAGAACGGATCAAATCCCTCCTCCCCGTCATCGTCACCCTCATCGTCGTCACCCAGGAGACTCAACAGGCTGTCGAGGTCGGCGTCCTGTTCATCGCCGTCTTCGTCCTCCTGCTCATCGGCCAGAAAACTGATGTCCAAGAGCGGCACAGAAATCACGCTGTCCAGTTCCAGGTACTCGAACTGGCGGGCGCTCACCAGGGCTGCCACAATCAAGCCCAGCATGATTGCCGTGAGCAGATCGGCAAACACGGTGAGTCCCAGGGTGATGAGCATTACCACCAAGTGTTCACGTTGAATGCGAGTGATTCTGCCGATGAATTTCCAGTCGATGATGTCCCAGCCCACTTTCATGAGAATCCCGGCCAACACCGCATGGGGAATCTCCCCGACATATTGACCAACACCCAAGACCAGAGTGAACAACACCAGCGCGCACAGCACTCCCGACAACGGGGTTCTCCCACCGATCCGAGCATTGACGACCGTGGCCGGGATGTTGCCGGCCCCCGGCATACCCCCGAACATGCCCGACACGATGTTGCCCACCCCTTGGCCAACCAGTTCCCGGTTCGGCCGGTGGGTGCCGCGGGTCATGGAATCGGCTATCAGAGACATCAGCAAAGTGTTGATGGAAGCCAGCAGAGCAAGCACCAGAGCCGGTTGGAAGGAACTCACCAGATGCTGGGGAATGGTGTGGAGATCAATCAGATCGGGAAAGCCGGTGGGAACCTCACCGATCAGGGGAGCGTCTCTCAGCCACAGCACCCCCAGCAACGTCCCCGCCACCAATGCCGCCAGGGTGGGTGGCAATGCCCTACGGAATCTCTGCGGCCACACCACTGTGACCCCCAGGGTGACCAGGGCAATGATCAGGGCATGCCAGTTGATTCCCCCCACCGCTTCGGGCATGGCGCGGATCGCCCCCACCGTCCCTCCGCCGGTCGAGGAGGCGCCCACAAAGGGCAACACCTGCAGCAACACGATGATCACCCCCACCCCGGAGGTGAATCCCGAAATCACCGAGTAGGGGGTGTAGGCGACGTAGCGCCCCATCTTGATAGAACCCAGGATGATCTGGATGATCCCCGCCATGATGACGATCGTGAACGCCTCGGTCAGGTTCTCGGCATAACTGCCCACCACCACCGCCATAGCCACCGCCATGGGACCGGTGGGTCCCGAGATCAAGGCCTTGGTTCCCCAGAACAGCGACGCGAACAGCCCCACCGCCACCGCTCCGTACAGGCCGGGGATCACCCCCAACCCGGAGACCACCCCGTAGGCCAAGGCCATCGGCAACAACACCACCGCCGAGGTGATGCCACCGAGCACGTCTCCACGGAGGGCCTGGAAGTCGTATTTCATAGGCTCGTTGGTCCGGTCAACCCCATTTGAAGAGCGTACCACTTGGCCAAGGCGGCGGTCAGTGATCCGGGCCTTGGGGATTAGCCGATGGCGTCTACCTTCTGCACGAAGCTACGATCCCGGGATGTCAACCCGCCCACGTCATGGCTGGTGATCGCCAGTTCAACCTGGTTGTAGACGTTCGACCACTCCGGATGATGAAACAACCGCTCGGCAATCAAGGCCACCCTGGTCATAAAGGCAAAGGCCTCCCGGAAATCCGAAAACCGGTAGGCGCGCCGGAGCAGATCTCCGTCCTGCCGCCAGTCCGGATGGTCGGCCAGTAGCTGAGCAATCTCCTCTCCGGTGAGAAGGGTCCGATCACCACTCATTGCGGAGGCTGCAGGAGTTCCACCCGGAATCCGTCGGGATCGAGCATCAGCACTGTCCGACCCCCTTTGTTGGGCCCGATCGACGGGGTCACCGGCTGAGAAACCGACTTGACTCCCTGCGAAGTCAGCCGGTCATAGAGTGCGTCACAGTCATCCACCCGAAAAGCGATATGAGCCGTGCCGGGGTTGGCGGTGGCCGGGTCGATGGCCTGCCGCTCCACATTGCGATATTCCAAGATCTCCAAAATGGCGTCCGAGTTGGGCATTCTCACGATCGCCCCGTGCATATCGACGCCGGGGTACCCGGAGAATGTCTCAATGTAGGGGGCGTCCCGGTTCCAACGAATGAGCAACTCCAAGCCCAAAAGATCACAGTAAAACTCCAGGGAGGCGTCCAGGTCGGTTACCTGAATCCCCGTGTGGTGATGGCCGATTATTTCTCCCATGCATCATCTCCTTGAAACTTCGGGACGGGTCAGTCCATTGAAACATACTCGGCCACGGCCTCCTCTTATCATGGTGCAACACGCAACCGGAGGCCCCTTCCGTGGAGATCGCGCTGATTTGGATTGTTTGTGGCGTGATCAGCGCCATGGTGGCGGGAAACAAGGGACGAAGCGGATGTGCGTGGTTCGCCATGGGGCTGCTGCTGGGTCCGCTCGGGCTGATCTGGGCATTGGTCATGCCTTCCAACCATGCCACCCTGGAGGAACAGGCCATCCTAAGCGGCGAGTACTCCAAGTGCCCTTATTGCGCCGAACTGATCAGGTCCGAAGCCGTCAAGTGTCGCTATTGCGGCTCCGAGGTGTGAGAACCCACCCCGACCGACCGGCGGGGAGGAGAACGCGGCGGAGATAGATCAATCCGAAGCCGGGACAGCCAGCGGTCCAGGAGTTTGGGGTCGACGCGATCGCTCAGGAACTCCACCAGTTCGTCCTGGCGCGGCTGGCCGAACGCCAGGCGATAGATGGCCAGAGACTTACGCAGCCGGGGAAGTTTGGCCGACTCGCGACTGAACGGCAGGATGGGGACCAAACGGTCGATCTTCGCCCGGCCCTGGTTGAACACCCAGTAGGGCGTCATTTCCCCATCCCCGGGTTCTTTTTCGGCCGCGGCGCGGTCAAAGAGAGACTGCCACAGGTCACCCTCCACCTTCTCTCCATCCAGGAGATCGGCGCCGAACTGCTCGGCGATGTTACGGCGAACCGCATGGCACTTGTAGCGATGGACGCGACCTTCGCGCTGTTCGAGATCCACGGGATTGGACGGGAGGTTCCAATGCACCACCGCATGGCACCACAGATGGAAGTCCAGCCCCTCCTGCCCAACCGAGGTTGAAGCCATCACAAACGGCCAGAAGGGAGAGTTGAAAGCCACCGACACGGCCCCCACCCGGGCCTGACCGCCCTCGTCAAGGGCCTGATCGCCGAACATCACCGCGAACCGGGTGCGCATGCGCCGCGAGGACAACTCGGTGACCCTGCCGTCCTCCCGGGAAACGGGAATGTCCACGCTCAGGGCGGAGGTGCGAAGGCGCAGAGCCCCGTTGATCTTATGCGCAATATCCCAGGCGCAGTCGGTTCGTTGTTCTGCGTCGTCCAGACTCACATAGCCGAGCCAGTCGCGCAGAACGTGAGCGTGCTCATCGAGCACGGCCTGCAGGTTGCCGCCTATGCAGTGGCGTACCACCTCGCGCCAGTAGCCGGCCTGCCTCCCGCCCTCCCGCTCGGAGCGGGATTGAGCGGGTTTCCCGCCCACGATGGCCCTTACCTCCGGGGCGTTGAAGAAGCTCCGAAAGCCCTCGGCGATGCGCGCCGCCGTTCCGAACACCGCCCAGTGATGGTCGGGAAGACCCACCACCCGTCCCACCGTCCGCAGCGCACATTGGGAAGGACCGCCCAGAGCCAGTTCTGCCAGCACCCCGATCAGATCCTCCGGGGGTCGGCCCAGCGCCTCGGGTCCGTGCCTCACCATGGCCCGGGCCTCGGCCAGATGCGCCGCGAAGTTGCCGTCGGGTTTGTCTCCCTCCCCCAGCCACCACGACTGCTTGGCCAGTAACCGATCAACAACCGACCGGTACCGCCGGTGATCCAACAGCAGTGGGGCGGCCCAGTACCAACGTCGGTCGACGGTCCCTTCCGACGGCGCCCCATGGACCAGGGGCCCCACCTCGGCCTTGACCCGCTCGGAGATCACTTCGATTAACTCGGCATAAGAGGTTTGAGAGAGTTCCATCCCCAGGGGATCACCCAACTCGGCCAGACTGATGCTCGGCCACACCATCAGCCAGGTAGTCATTGAGGCGGCCCGCCGGGCGCCCTCGGCCTCCCCGGCTCGGACCTCCTCGGTGGTCCGCTCGCTGGTGCGGAAGGTGAGCCGCTGGCCACCCCGCCGCCGGTAGTCGGCCGTGTATAAATGATCACGATGCCGGTAAGCCCGCCGCTCGGCCTCGAAACTGACCAGTGAAGAAACCACCTTCGGCGCTACCCGCCAGCCTGAGAACATCAGACGCTTGGTGAATCGACCAGCCTCCTGCGATTCGTAGACCGATCCGGTGTTGTAGTAGCGGATCGAGGGCGGCACCCACAGAAGATCGAACGCCCGGGAGGCGCCCAGGTCGCCGATCATCCACCGGAGCCGCCCATTTTGAGGGTCGATCGCCTGGTAGCGCTCGATATCCTCCCAGCTCAGCAGCCCCGGCCCGGGTTCAAGTTGGGTGCCGTCGCCGAGTTGACCCGCAGCCACTGCCCCCGATATGGCTCTCTTGAGCTTGTACTGCTCCATGAAATTGACCAGGTAGGGCGCCGATTTCCAGTACTCGGTGGGTTCGTAGTGCCCGACATCGGCAGCCAGGTCGCTGAGACGCACATAGGATCGCAGATCGTCCGACCCCACCGACACCTCCACCAGAGGCTCGGTGAGCATCCCATCCCGGTCGGGGGTGGCGGCCAGCCGCTCCGTGCGGGCCATCACCCCGCGCAGTTGCCGGCTGATTGTCCGGCAGGTGTCTCCGGCGGCGGCCAACAGCTCTTCGGGGTGGTCGAAGACGGCCAGCGCAGCCAGGGTGCGACGGAGTTCCGTGATATTCATCTGCAGTTCCCTCACCCGTTGGTCGTTCCCGAACAGGAACCGGCAGGTGGCCAGAAAGTCTCGGTAATGGTCGTCGGCCGTGTCGTCGGCGGTGGTGTACATGCGGTAGGGGGTGGCGGACAACAGCAGCGTTCGAGTCGGACGACCGGTTTCGGGGTCGGTGTAATCAAACAGGCGTTTGGCAAGTTCCGCGGCCAGATTGGCCGGGTCGCCGTGCAGCAGATCCTTGAATCGCTGGAACTCATCCATCACCACTAGGTCGGGCCGAAGCGCGTCGATGCCCACGATGGCCATGACCCGGCGCACCTGCCCGATCAACTCCACCCGCAGACTCCACATGCGGCCCCGGATCGCCCGCTTGTACCGCAGACCCTTCATCAACTCGTCGAACAGTTCTCGGATGGTCGCCTCTCCAAGACTGCGCCGTTCGGCGTCGAGGTCTTGGAGTCTCCTGGCGAACTCCGGCAAAGCCTCGGCAACCCGCGGGCGGTAGCGCACTTCTCGATCCCTGAGCCGAGTGTCCGGGTTCCCTGCGGTTATCCCTTCCCAGAAGATCCACCGTGCGCGGCGCGGTGTGAAGGTCTTCCAGCCCCAGTGGGCCCGAAGAAAGGCATAGGCCAGGGAGCGTTCTCGGAATGTCCCGGTGTTGCGGCCGAACCTCAGGGAAGTGCCGGGAGTAATCGCCAACAGATTGATTCCGGGCCGGCCTTCCTGCTGATCCTGCAATTCCACCAGCGGAAGCAACGTGAGCCGGTCGGCCTGCACGACGGTGGGCTCGATCCCTGCGGGAGTCAGCTTCCTCAGGTTTTGCCGGGCGATGGCCGCATTGGAGCACACGTACACGATGTCGTGACGCCGGTCGCCGGTGCGTCCCAGATGATCGATCACCTGCGCCACCACGCCCTTGGCGACATGGGTCTTCCCCAGGCCTACCTCGTCGGCCACCAGGAAGCGCACCGCGGGATCTTCCTGGGCGAACATTCTCTCAAACGCCCACCGGGCTGTGCGACGCTGGAAATCCTTCAACCCGGCCAAGGTCCCGGTCACATCCACCCGGGGTTCGGTCATTGCGCGTTACCGCCTTGGGACGGGTCGTCCCCGATCGCCACCTCGTAGATGGCGTCCCACAGCTCTGCGAACCCTTTCGGCAGGGCGTCATCGTCGCGAAGGTCGCTGATGAGAGGATGCAGCCCGGCGAGCTTGGCCGGATCCCTACGCATGGTCCTCAGCAGCTGTTCGAGCACCGCCAACCTGATGGCGCCGCCGTCGGCGCTCCCGGCCGACCTTTCAAGCATGCCGACCACTCCCGGCAGACCGTGTTCGGGGGATTCGTCATAGAGCAGCGCCAGCAGGTAACGCAGGAACCGCCGCGCGTCGCCGATCAGGGCCTTCAGCAGGTGCCGGTTCCGATGCTCAGGTAGTCCCTCAAGCGTTACCGGTATTACGAAGCCGGTATGTTCATCGCTTCCATCTGTCAACTCGAAGGCCAGGAAGCCGCTGATTCTCTCCAGGCTGGTGGCAAAGCGGGCTTCCAGCGGCTCTTGCGCCTCGATTCGCCGCCGATGTCCGGGGGAGGTCACCGGCCAGCAGCTGATCTCAATGCCTTCGCCCCCCGGCAAAGGCCCCTCGGAACGGTAAGTGACGGCCCATTCCTGCCCTTCTGTGTCGCCCTGTTCCACGGTCCCCGTTATCTCCAGTCGGGCGATCTCCCGCCTCATTCGATCAAGAGCCTTGCTCTCATCATCGGGAGTATCCGGCACGTCGCCTTTGTGATAAACGTACAACAGGGTTTCCAGGCCAGGTTGGTCTTCATCTCCCTTCATCAGATGGTCGATCCCCAATTGGGTCTTTGGCCCACGGAGTTCGGCCAGGATCTCGACATTGTGGGAGAACGCCGCCCCGGTGGCGTTGGCCGAGCCGACGAACAGGTTGGCCCGGCTTCCCTTCTCGAAGGCAAACACCTTGGCATGAAGACCTCGAAGCGGCCGGCCGGGATCGTCTGCCGACAGAGCGCGTGACCGCCCGCCGCTGGTCGAATCGCCGGTGTCCAGCTCGTCCAGCGCCTCAAAACTGTCGCCGTCATCGAAGATGCGAATGTCGGGGATGCCATTGAGAATCCGCGTGCTGAGCTCGTCAAGCGACTTCCGTCGGCTCACCAAAGTGTCCACCGGTCCGGTATAGACGCCATCGAAGAAGCCATCGGTCAGAAAAGGCGCAATGATCATGCCGCGGTCGGGACTCTCGGGGAAGGGCGAGGGTTTGTTCCCATCAAACCCGAAGAGATGAACGCGAAGATCGTCAACGCCGTCGGGCAACCGAAAGTGCGCCGTTCCCAGGGCTTCAACGAGAGAAGCGACCCTGGTCTGATGGACCGCAGCGGCTTCGGTGATAGTGGTATTGAGCAACCCGGTGAACAAATCGCCTACCGCATCAAGCTTTGCACCCCCGGGGTCGAGTGTCTGGTCGAGCCTGAGCATGGTGTCCCAGCTGGGATCGAAGGTGAGATTGCGGCTGGAAATCAACACCCGAAGTCGGGTGCTTTGGGCTTGGCCGTCCTCCGCGGAGGCGACCTCCTGGTAACGCAGTACCCACACCTTGGGATGAACGATCCCGCCTCGGGGAGCCTTGACCGGCACCACCGCCCCTTCCAGGAAACCCAGTGCCCGGCTGGCGGGCGGCAGGCTGATATACCCGGCCTCGCTGAACACGGTCAACTTGCCGGCATTGACTCGAAGGGCGTGGATAAGTTCCACCGGCCGTGCGGGGCCACCGTCATTTTCCGACTCATCCAAGCCGCTAATTGTGAACGCCGCCGGGACCGCCAAAAGGGTATGCAGATTGAGAGTGAAGGTCACGGCCATAGCCGACTCCAGTTGAAATCCCGCCGGGGGGCGCATGGCGTCGATCAGGGTCAGCCGGTTGGAGGGGGCAAGCATCAGTCTGCTCCCAACCCGGCGGTGAGATCGGCCAGATACCTCCTGACCACCGACCATCGGTAGCTGAGTTGGCCGCCTACCGGGGCCTGGTTCCAGTTTTCCAAGGCGCCGAGGTTGCCCAGCCGCGCCCGCCTTCCCTTGAGTTGCATTTCCCGAAGCCGGATCTCGTGGTGAACGGCCGGGTCGGTTTCGAGCCTTTCGGGATCATCCACCGCGGCCCGGGAGATGCTTGTAATGAAATGCCGGGTGCTCGGGGGAATGCGGTTATTCAGCAGATTCCAAAAGGCCGGAAGCTCATCGGCCCAGGAGGTCAATTCCTCCTGGCGCTCGTGGACCAGATTGATCCAATCCCGGACCCGGCCGAGTTGGCCCTCCTCAACCTGGGTGGTGTCCCAGCCGAGTTCCTGTTTGGCCCGGCGGGCCACCAGGACGTTGTACATGTATTGCGGCCCGGCGGTGATCTCGGCAAAGCAGCGGGCATGGTGCAGCATCTCGGCCACCTTTCCCGGTAGGGCGGTGTGGGGCACATCCCACGGAAACCGATGGTCGGCGGCCAGGCCGGGCTGACCGAAGAACGCCGCCAGCAGACTCTGGGGTTGGTGGCGCTGCACGCTTTCGGTGATAACCTGCGCCTCTTCTCGGGTTAACTCGAAGGTGATGTTCTTGTCCAAGAAGCCCTCCGGGGGTTCCGGAAGCGACCGCCACATCGACACCAACCCGCTGGTCACATGCCCGTCGTCATCGTGGACCCTGTGCCGGCCCCACGAACCCGCCACGCGTCCGTATTCGGAAAGGCTCAGGTGCAAACGGCTCAATCCGAAGACCCTCAGGCTTCCCCAATAGATGCCGCTGGGCATCGTCTTGAGCTGGCGGCCTGCTACGTAGCCGATCACGCCCTGGCCTTGTCCCAGGTGACGCAAACAATCGATCAAACGGGCTTCGTAATCGCGAAGGCGTCGGGAGAAATCGACGGCCGGAACTCTTTCCGCCTCCAGACGCCGGCAAACCCAAGGCAGGAACATAAAGTACCGCAACCTGGTGTGCAGGGTGGTGATACCGGGATGCAGCAGGTTGGCCAGAGCGTCTCGAATGGTTCCCAGACCCAGAACATCCAGGGTGGCGGGTTCCTGCAGGGCCCGCAGCAAGGTGGCTACCCGCTCGGCCGCGGCGGCGTCGAAATCAAGCCATCCCAGCGAGGAGGCGGGCTGGTAGTCGGTCAAATGGGCCAATCCCGGACGGTAACCAACCGGACGATAACAATGGGAGTGTGACACTTTCCGGTTACCCAGCCACTGGATCTGCGCCGTTTGTCTTCGACTGCCTCCCAACCAAGGCCGGCCAATGATTGTCACAGGCCCGGTATAGGTTGACTATGGACGGTTCAAATGACCACCGGCGACCTGACCGGACGGCGCGCTTTTGGAGGAGGCGTCATGAAGATAAGAGACAAGGCCGACATCGGAACGGACATAATGGATTTGATTGCTCTCGCACCCTGGCGAGAGGCGGTGACCTACCGGCGCTCCTGGCCACATGAGTATGTGGTGATCAAAAAGGACGGCCAACAGGCCCTGCTGGCGGCGTTTTGCGCTCGGATCACCGCGGGCGAAGGAGTCGAGTGCGCGTTTTTTCACCAGAAGCGCAAATACCTGTTCCTGGGTGAATACAAGTACTGGACGATGACCGACTGTCCCGACATCGACCTCGACCGAGACGACTACGTGTTGAACCGGGCGCTGCTCTACCGGGACCGTCGCGACTTCGCCATCAGACCGGGTGACACCGGCCTGAGAGAATAGATTCCGCCCGGCAGGGCCGCGGGTGTTTCACCTCCGGCCGAGGGGAGGACCTATCGTGAATAGGCCCTGGTCCTCCGCCTGTTTCGGTTGCGTTGCCGAGGGCGACTTCGTAGCGCCCGCTGACCATTGCGGTTCGCCGGCCCAGAACCCCTCCGGCCACCGCCGCTGTCCAGTTGGCCCTGGGAATTCCGCCCAACCCGGTCGTCTGTTCGGCTGCGGGGTCGGGCCTCCGCGGGCTTATCCAAGCCGCCCGGACGGGTGATGGACCCCCGAAGGTCCAGTTGACGTTGAATCCGTTGGGCGCCGGCCACCTGGTCAGGCTGAATCAGCGACACCACCAGCCCGGTCTTCCCGGCGCGGGCGGTACGACCCGAACGGTGCAGATAAGTTTTTTGGTTTTCGGGCGGGTCGAAGTGGATTACCGTGGACACACCTTCCACATGGATTCCCCGAGCCGCGACATCAGTGGCCACCAGCGCCTCGACCTGGCCGTTCATGAATCCGCGCAGTGTGCGGGTTCGTCGGCTCTGGGCGTGCCCGCCGTGGATGGCCGCCGCCTTGACTCCACGCTGGGCGAGCTGACGCGCCAGGCGGTCCGATCCGTGCCGAGTCCGGCAGAACACGATCGCCGACCCTTCGGAAGTGATCAGATCAACGCAGGCGGCGATCCTCTCCGTCTTGGCAACCTTCCAGAATCGATGGTCGGCTGCTTTGATGTCGGGCTTGGCATCACCCACCCGGTGAGTGATCGGATTGTGTTGATAATCGCGGGTGAGCTTGGCCACGTCCCGGTCGAGAGTTGCGGAGAACAGCAGCGTTTGACGGCGATAAGCGGTCTGATCCAAAAGACGCCGAACAACGGGAAGAAAACCCATATCGGCCATACGGTCGGCCTCGTCGATTACCACCTGATCCACCTCGTGCAGGCTGACCACATTCTGGTCTATCAGGTCTTCAAGCCGACCGGGGCAAGCTACGAGAATATCGATGCCGCGTTGCAATTGTTTTTTCTGGGCGCCGTAACCCACCCCGCCGTAGATAACCCCGATCCGGACCCGCCGAGACAAGGTACGAAGGTCAGACGCGATCTGGGCAGCGAGTTCGCGGGTAGGCGACAAGACCAGAGCACGGGGCCGTCCGGACTTGGCCTGCGACGTATTGGCCACCAGCGGAATGCCGAAGGCCAGCGTTTTGCCCGACCCGGTGGGAGCGCGTCCGCAAATGTCGGCGCCCTCCAGGGCGTCAGGAATGGTGACAACCTGGATAGGGAAGGGGGTGTGGATACCGGCTCGGTCGAGCGCATGGCAAATTGCCTGAGGCACGCCCAACCGGGCAAAAGCGGGTGGCATAGGGTTCTCCTCTCCTGTGCAAAGCACTTGGGAAACGTTGAGGCCTGAAAGGGTCGGCGAGGCGACAACGCAGAAATCGGGGGGCTTACACAGGATCAGCGCCGAACTTGGCTGCGAAAACCGGCCAGTATTGGCCGGGCGACACCCAGTGTACCACCCACCACTGGCCCCTCCGCCGCATCTGTGGAAGTTACGGCAGTTGACGCCCCGGCCGCGCCTGATGATTGGGAACACCGGCCACTGCGGTTACCGGTCGGGAATCAGGACCTGTGCGTCATGTCCTTCCCGCCGTCCGGCGTCCATGGTCCACCAACAAGATGCTGTTGTGGACCGAGGATCTCACAGCTCGGCAGAACGAAACGCCTCCCTGATGCCCACCTTGCTCCCGAACCGAAGCAGCCCGCCCAGATACACTCGTCCCGCCACGCGCACCATCACCAGGATGGCCAACACCGTCAGCCCAACCGAGGCGGCGAACTGCCATAGGGGGATCGCCTGGAAGGCGAAACGGACCGGCACCACAAACGGCGCCACCGGCGGAACAAAGCCGGCAATCACCGACAAGGCGCCAGATGGGTTGTTCAGGGCCTGGATGGCAATGAAGAAACCGACCACCGCCACCAGGGAGATGGGCACGGCCACCCCCTGTGCGTCCTCGGCGCGGGAAACCAGGGCGCCCGCCGCGCCGAAAACCACGGCAAACAAGGCATATCCCAGAATGAACCACAGTACCAGCACCAGCATGCTGTCCAATGGAAACTGCGGCAGGTCGAAGACGTTGGTCAACTCCACTCCCAAAAGCGCGATCAGAACCGTCCCCACAAACTGGGCCAACCCCAGAAACCCGATGCCGAGGATCTTGCCGGCCAGAAGCTGCCACGGATGAAGGGCGGCCAGCAGCACCTCCACCACTCGATTGGTCTTCTCCTCGGTGACCCCGGTCAGGATCATCGACCCGTACAGCAGCACCGCTATGTACAGCAGAAACAACCCCCCGAAAGCGACCACCGACCGTTCGGAGTTCTCCTCGGGATCCGGGCCCGACAGGGCACGCACCGTCAAAGGGGCCGACGTGAGAATATTCACCACCTCACCCTGCCCCGATTCCACCAATCCTTCGATTTGCACCGAGCGGGCGCCGCGCTGAAGAAGGGCTTCCAAGTCGCTTGCGGCGTCCCCTCCCGCCCCTCGCACCACCAACTCGCGGCCATCCACCAGCACCCCGTCCACCCTTTCCCGGTCGGCCGCCTCCTCCGCCTCCTCCCGGGAAGGGTACGGAATCACGTCCACCGTGGTCCTCGCCTCGCCGTCCCGGTTGTTGGCCAGCGCCACGGCGGCATCGACAATCGCCTGGTTGCCCTCCCCCATCACGCCCAACTGGTAGTGGACATCATCATCGGCGAATATCAGGGGAAGAAACAGGGCCGCCGCCACAAACAGCAGAGTCATCACCACCGATGTGATGAATGCTCCCGACCGGGACCGCTCCCGGATCTCCCGGATCATCACCAGCCGGATCGCCGGCCAGGACCTCATCGGGTCACCGCCGCTCGGAAGAGGTCAGACAGAGAGGGCGCGGAAAACGTGAAGTGGCGCACGTCCCCGCCCAGGTCGAGTCCCGACACCAACTCCCTCAGTTCCACGCCTTTTCTGGCCACCACCCGGTAGCGATAACCATCAAACTCCACCGACACCACCGATTCGAGCCGATCAAGACGCTCCGGCGCCCTGCTCCTCGTCTCCAGTTCTATCACCCAGTGCGGAGAGTCCATTTTGAGTTGGCGAACCTCTCCCGCCAGGGCAACCCGGCCACGGTCGATGATGGCTACGTCCTGGCACAGACCCTCAACCATGTCCAGTTGATGGCTGGAAAACACCACGGCTGCCCCGGCGGCGGCGCGGGCTCTGAGAATCCCAGCCATGGTCTCGACTCCGAAAGGATCCAAACCACTGAACGGCTCGTCCAACACCAACAGTTGCGGATCATGAATGAGAGCCGCGGCCAACTGGACCCGCTGCTGGTTGCCGTGGGACAGTTTCTCCAGCGGATCCTTTCTTCTGTCCGACAAGCCCAGCTCATCCAGCCACCGTCCCGCCGCCGCATCCGCCTCCGAGGCGGTCATTCCGTGAATGCGGCCCAGATAGGCGAGTTGCGGCCCGATCTTCATTTTCGGGTACAGACCCCGCTGCTCGGGCATGTACCCGAATTGCAAACGCTCGGCCTGCCCGATGGGTCGGCCCCTCCAACTCACCGATCCCCCGTCCAGGCTCACCAGGTTGAACACCGACCGCATGGCGGTGGTCTTGCCTGCTCCGTTGGGACCCAGAAACCCCAGCATCCGGCCCCGTTCCACTCGGAAGCTGCACTCGTCCAGCGCCTGTATCTCCCCGTACCGCTTGGAGAGCCGACTCAATTCCAGCATAAAACACCCGTCATTATTGCAAATTGACATCATATGTCGGCGCCGGCGCCTATGCCAAAGGCGGAAGGGGCAGCCCATCTCCCGATTTGTTTCAATATTCCTTGACTCAGTATTCTTTGAAGCTAAATGAAATCCGTGCAAGAACGAGCGCTGGTACACGCCGCGCTGGGTGATCCGGTTCGACTGCAGGCCGTGGACGCCCTGTCGCTGGGCGACCTGGGAGTGGACGAGCTCCGAGAGATCACCGGCGTGGAAGGCAACCTGCTTTCTCACCATCTGAAGGTGTTGGAAGGCGCGGGCCTGGTGGCGCGCCGGATGTCGGAGGGCGATGGGAGAAGGCGTTACGTCTCTCTACGACCTTCTCGACTGCTCGACCTGGTGGCTTTCCCCTCGCTGATCGCCCGGCGGGTGTTGTTCATCTGTCTTCACAATTCGGCCCGTTCCCAATACGCGGCCGCTCTTTGGAACCGGCGAACCGGTCATCCTCATCTGAGTGCGGGGGCCCGGCCGGCGGCCCAGGTCCATCCCAAGGCAGTGGAAGCCGCCGCCGAACTGGGAATCGACCTGAAGGGGCGCCGACCCCGAAGCTACCGACAGATCGATCAGAGGCCGGACCTGGTGGTGTCGGTGTGCGACCGGGCCCGGGAGTCCGATGATCGATTCGATGCACCCCGGCTTCACTGGTCGGTCCCCGATCCCGTGCCCCGCAACAACCTGGCCGCTTTCCGGGAATCTTTCGCAGAGATAACCCATCGGGTGGATCGGTTGATCCGGGCCACCGTGCGAAACCGGCGCCCTGACAGCGACTCGGATCCGACCCGCTAATCAAACCCAACCCCACAAGGAGTGATCAACATGCCCGTTGCCCTGACCACCGAAGAACAGTTCCTGCTCCGCCAGGCGGCGGTGAGGCTCCAAGACCGTTTCAAGGGGAAGCTCAACACCGAAACCATCGAGCGTTTTATGACCGACTCTCTTGATCGTTTGATGGAAAAGGCCACTACCACCACTTGGATCGTGCTGCTGGCGGAACGCTTCGCCGGCGAGCGCCTGCGGGCACTGGTGCGCCTGGAAACCAACCCGGCCCTGTTGAACCCGAGCGTCCTGTTCCTGTGTGTTCACAACGCCGGGCGGTCACAGATGGCGGCGGGATTCATGCGTCTTCTGTCGGGAGGGAAAGTGGATGTGTTCACCGGTGGTTCGGAGCCCGCCGAGGATATCAACCAGGCGGCGGCGCAGGCCATGTTGGAGAGGGGCATCAACATCAAGGGCGAGATTCCCCAACCCTGGGCGGATGAAATAGTTCGGTCCGCCGATGTGGTGGTGACCATGGGCTGTGGGGATGCCTGCCCCGTCTATCCGGGCAAGCGCTATCTCGACTGGGAAGTGGATGACCCGTCCGGGAAGACCCTGGAGGAAGTCCGCCCCATCCGCGACGATCTCGAACAGCGGATCAAGGACCTCTTGCGGGAGCTTGACATCGAACCGGCGTGGTAGGCGCCCACGGCTGATCAGAGGCGGTCTCTGCCGGGTCGGACCCGTGGACCGTTGAGCATGGTTCCCACCGGGGTGTAGCGCACCAACACCTGATAGCTCACCAGTGACACCCCGCTCACAGCCACGCAGACCAGCAGGAACTTGGGAGCGGCCCCCAGATCCAGGTCGCGTACCAACATCTGGGCAACCAGCACCAGGGGAAGGTGAATCAGATACACCCAGTACGAGGAGTCGGACAGGTAACGAACCCCCCGCCGCTCCCGGGGAATGAGAGCCCGGAACAGCCCCATCAGGCCGAAGCACATACCCCAGGCGTAGAGCACCTGCAACACCGACGCCACCGGCCACCGCAAATCCACAAAGGTGTAGTGCAACCCGGCGGGGAGGACCACCAGGAAGGAGGACGCAAGGTACAACCACCAAGGCCTCCCGATGATTTCCACCAGGAGGTCGCCCCTGCGGTTGCGGCGACCGTACATCATGGCGCCGAACGCGAAGAAAGTGGCGTAATAAGCCAACACATGGGGCCAGGGCAGCAACCCGGTCGAAGTGTCCGCCCCGAACACCGGGTAGGACCCCCCGTCACCCATGCCCAGTTGGGGAATGATGGTCAGGGGGATCATCAGCCACATGACCCTCCCCGGCCATACCCCCGGGCCCGGACCCCGACCATCAAGCCAGGCCGCCACCACCGCGAACCCGGCCACCAGCCACAATAGAAACCACAAAAACCACAGATGATGAAACTGCGCAACCTGGGTGATCCCGCCTTCTCCCAGGTCCTCGGCGCCCTCTCCCCAACCCGGAAAATCCGACCACTCCCGGCCCGCAGGAAGGGGATCGCCCCCCTCGTAAACCACCAGCAGGTCGGCCGCCTCCTCCTGCCCGTAGTGAAAGGCCACGGCCAGGGGAGTCTCGCCCTCGGAGGCAAAGGCCACCGGCGCCGGTTCCGCTCCTCGACTGCTGAGCAGTTCCACCATTTCGGCGTCCCCGGTGAAAGCGGCGGCATGAAGCGGCGTCCAACCTCCCGGTTCGGTTCTCTTATCAACATCCGCTCCCCGGTCCAACAAATCCTCCACCCCTGCAACCGACCCCATGAACACCAGGGCGAAAAGGTCACCCTTTGCCACCAGGTCGTCCGCCGAGGACGCCGCCGCCCTGTCCCCCACCCAATCAACCGCCGGAATCAGGGTCACCAACCCGATAGCCAACGGCAGCGCCACTCTCCGCAGACGGTGGCCGAGCAGATTCCGCAAGCCCCGGCGACGCCAGAGCATCGCCGTGAAAAACCCGCTCAGGAGGAAGAACACCGGCATTCGGAACCCATGCACCGCCCACAGGAACTCGTCAAACAGTCCCTCATATGAGGAGGTGCGATCCTGAACCCACCAGGGAGCGGGAAAAAACGCCAGGGAAGCATGCAGCCCGATCCCCAGCAGCATGGCGAAGCCCCTCAGGGCGTCAAGATCATGCCAACGGCGGCGGGGCGGCCCGGCTTGGGCGACGTTGGGGTCCTGCCCGGTTATCAGGTCGTCCCGAACTCAGCAGCTCATGGCCGGAACCCGGCCCGCCAGGTACCCGGACAGGTGATCCACCAGGTCGCGGGCATCGTCCTCGACGCCGTGGATAAAACTTGATTTGCGGCGCCGGAGAAAGTTCAACCCGATCCGATAGAGCCCCGGGGAGTCGGTGACGATTCCACCGTCATGGCGAAGTCTGCCTTTGTGGTCCAACACCGGAACATGCAGCCACGAGTAGTCGGGCCGGTAACCGGTGGCCCACACCACAGTTTTGATCTCCCCGCTTCGCAAATCCAGATGAAGCGGCGGCGACTTTTCCACGCGGGTCGGTTCGTAGCGGTGGGGAGGATCGAACTCCGAGTCCAGACCATGGTCGGCGATCCACTCGTCGATGCCCAGCAAGAGCCGGTTCATCTTGAGGTCGGAGCGGTTGCACTTGTTGTGCAGCGAACCTGACAACTGGGCCTTTCCGTCTCTGATCCCCTGCAACCGACCCACCATACGAACTCCCTGGCCGGTGAGGGCGTTGAGGTCGAGCATCAGGCGCTCCGGCGTACCGACCAATTGGGGGGAAGGAACGGTGCGGGCTCGCAGGATGTCATCCACCTCGCGGTAATGCTCATCGGCCAGACCGGTGACCTCGAACCAGTATCGGATGTCCTTTCCCCGGTACACCCGCGGCATGCGGACATGCTCGCCCACCGCCACCGTCACCGGTCGCCCGGAACGGTGGATCTCTTCCGCCAGTTGCACACCGGTGGCCGACACTCCCACCACCAGCACCCCGCCCTGGCGAAGGTCGGAGGGGCGGCGGTAATCGAAGGGGGTAAGCGAGTCGACCGAGTCGGGTAGGTGGGCGGCGATCGCAGGTATCTTGGGCAGGTTGAACCCGCCGCTGGCCAGCATCACCGAACGGCAACTCCACACCCCGCCATCGGTCACCACCCGGTACTGATCGCCATCTCTCCGGACGGAGGTGACGGTGGTGTGGGTCCGAAGCGGCGGATCGACCAACCGCGCGTACCGGTCGATGAACTCGACTATCCGGGGCATGGTCATAAAGCCGTCGGGATTGTCGCCGTCGTACCGAAAGCCCGGTACCCGCGTCTGCCAATTGGGCGTGAGCAGACGAAGCGAATCCCAGCGCTCCGTGCGCCAGGTGTTGGCTACCTCCCCACGCTCGAGGACCACATGATCGATCGATCGCCGGGAGAGAAGGTAACTGACCGCCAGGCCGGCGTGCCCGGCCCCGATTACAACGGTGGCAGTGCGCACCCTGGTTGGCCGGTTAGTTGACTTCGACCGTTACGTTGGTGGGGTTGGTCATTATGTCGAACACGGCCGAGATCTTCTGGGACTGGGCGACCAGGGCCTGCAGGTCCGCCTCACTGGCTTCGTCGGCCTGGATTTGGTAGTTGACGCGCACGTCATTGAAGCCGTTCCTGACGTCGGGATCAGCTCCGAGGATGCCCCCGATGTTCATGTCGGCCTCCACTGTGGCCTTTACCGAACGAAGCTTGATCTCCCGGTTTTCGGCCACTGCCGCCACGCCGGCGGTCAGACAACTGGCCAGGCCGGCCAGCACGATCTCCACCGGGGTGGCTGCGTTGTCCTCGGCGTTGAACTCCAACGGATGGTCGGCCTCCAACTCGTAGGTCGACTTGTGGGCGCGTTCTTCGCCCAGCCCGAAGTAGCCGCCGATGCTCGTCCGGCTGTGGGTGCCGTGCACCCACTCGTTGGAGGCTCTCCACGTGTAGTCGCCCGCGGCGGGAGTGTCCCCCACCACTCCCCGGGCAAACAGAAGATGGGCCGTATCCACCCCGTTGATTTCACCTTTGCTCATGGTTTCTCCTTTGAGGATGTTTGAATTGCGTGCGGTTCCGATGTCAGAAATCTACAGACCGGTAAGGGCCCCGTCCGCCCAAACACCATGGAAAATTCCATAGCCACTGGCTTGGTAGCGGGGGTGGGATTTGAACCCACGACCTTCGGGTTATGAGCCCGACGAGCTACCTGACTGCTCCACCCCGCGGTGTAAACGCTCATCTTAGCCTGCGGCTCACCAACCCGCAACCAGAATCCGGGGCGCCCTCCGTCGCTCGGTGGAGAGCCGGGAGAGCCAACCGCCTCCCCCCACAAACCCACCTAACGAGTGGAACGCAGAGCTTCCTCCACCAACCGGGCGGCCTCTTCGATCAGACGCTGATATTCGGCCAGATCCCCCGAACGCAGGGCCTGGTTGGCCCGGTCGAAGGAGTCCGACGCCTCGGACAGCAACCGCTCCACACCGGAGGCGTCGGTGGTGGGCTGTTCAGACCGGGGGGTCTCCGGCTCGTCCTGGCTGTCAGGCGCCGCCACAGAGCCGTCATCGGCGCCGAAAATCTTGGCCAGCGCCCCATCCAGGGTGTCATCCCATTCGATGTCGTCTCCGTGCACCACCACCACCCGGCGGAACTCGGGAAGCCCTCCCTGCTCGGCCTCAAGATAAACCGGCTGTACGTATACCACCGACTCGTCGATGGGAACCACCAGCATGTCGCCCAGGACCACCGAGGATCCCTGGCCTCGCCAAAGGGTGAACTGCTGGGAAATCTCGTCGTCCTGGTCGATGCGGTTCCCCACCTGTCCGGTGCCCTCCACCAGCGATCCCGACGGCATGCGGTAGTCGATCAGCCTCCCGTATCGACCGGGGGTGGAGTCGGCGATCAGGAACGCCGACATGTTGGGTTTCTCCAAGGGGTTATAGGGCTGAAGGAGCACGTAGGAGGCGTCGTCCTCCCCGGGGAGAGTCATCAGCAGGTAATAGGGCAGCATCTCTTCGAGATAGTCCAGGAACGCCCCGTCGGTCCCCCCGATCTGATCTCCGCGCAACAAATCAAGACGCCGGATGGTGGAGGGATCGGACGGTATCGACCACGCGTCGTTGCGTTGGAAGAACTGAGTGACATCCACCATGTGATAGTCGAGATACAACTCGCTTTGGATCTTGAAGAGATCCTGGGGATACCGGAAGTGCTCCCGCAGACCGGGTGGAATCTGGGAAGCATCCGTAAAGAGATCCGGATAAACCCTGCGCCAAGTCGCCACCACCGGATCCGATTCGTCCACCACGTACAGGTGAATGGTCCCGTCGAACGCGTCAACCGTGGCCTTCACCGAGTTTCTGATGTAATTGAAACCGGCGAAGGGGAGCTTGGAGGTGCTGGACAGTCGAGCGGTGTCAAAGCCCCGCAGGCCCACTCCGATGGGTTGCGAATAGGGATAATCCCCACTGATGGCATACATGTCAACCACCCACACGATCCGGCCATCGGTGATCACCGGGTAAGGATCGGCGTCGGCCACCAGGAAGGGCGCAACCGCCTCCACCCTGCTCTGCACATTGCGCTGCATCAGCACCCGGCTGTCGGGGTTGAGCTGGCTGGAAATCAGGATGTTCAGATCACCGTAACGCAGGGCAAATGCCAGCCGGTGCAGTATCCCGGCAATCTCGACTCCCGCATCCCCCTCGTAGTTGTAGCGGTTGTCGCCGGTTCCCCCCTCCTGGGTGGATGGATAGTCAATCTCCTGCGGCTGGGCGCCCGAACGCACTATCACCGGGCGATTCGGCTCGTAGGTCTCGCCGAAGTAGATCCTCGGCTCGGTCAGTTCCAAGGTCGGTTCGGAAGTCTCCGGAGGAATGTCCCGCAGCAGGAAATCGGGCTGGCCGTCCACCGCCACCACGTTGGCCGGGCTCAACACCGCCCCGAAGCCATGCGTGTAAACCAAACGCTGGTTCTGCCAGTCCAAGGCCGGAATGTTGGGTTCATCCAACTCCCGCAACGCCAGCATCACCTGCCGGTCGGTGCCGTCGATGGGGTACCGGTCGGTGTCGACGTGATCCACCCGGTAGTAGGTGCGAATCTCCTGAAGCTGCTGGTAGGTTCGGTTGAGGACATCGGGATCCCACAGCCGGATGTTGTCCACGGTGGGCGCATTGCGGGAAATGGCGGCGGCGTCCAGATCCGAGACGGCGCCGAACGGCCGGACCTCCACCTGGTCCAATCCGTAGGCGGCGCGGGTGGCCTCGATGTTGCGTTCGATGTACGGCCCCTCACGAACCAACTCGTTGGGCTGGACCTGAAAGCGCTGGACGATGGCCGGATAGGCCACGCCGGCGGCCAATGAGACGAACACCCAGGCCGCCACCGACACCGCCACCAGCACCCACCCCCGTCGCCAAATGTTGATGATGAACAGGATGGCGGAAAACACCGAGACGGCGATCAGCAGGTTCAGAGCCGGCAACCGGGCGTTGATGTCGGCGTATCCGGCACCGAACACGTTGTTGTCGCCGTACAGCAGTTCATAGGTGTCCAAGCGATAGGACAACGCCCTGAGCAGAGCGATCACCGCAGCCAAGGCCGAGAGATGAGCTTTGGCGGCGGTGTCGAAACGAGGAAGGCGGCGCAGCGGGAATCTGATCCCGCCCAGCGCAAAGTAGCTGATCCCCACCGCGATCAGACTGACGATCGCCAATCCGGTCAGCCAACTCACCATGGTCGACCAAAGCGGCAGCCGGAACATGAAGAAGGACAGATCCAGACCGAACTGGGGATCGGTTGCTCCGAACGGTTGCGAGTTCAAAAAGAGCAGGGCCTGATCACGCCAGGCTGAAACCCCCAGTCCCAGCAGGACCGCCGCACCGGCGGCGGCCAGCAATTCCACCAAGGGGGTCCTGGCGCCGACCGCCTGACGGATCTGAGCCACGGTCTGATCCTCGGGCGCCGGGCTGAAGGAGGCGAACCTCACCGAGAGGTAGCGGGCCAACCGCATGTTGCTCCAGACCACCCCGAAAACGAACAGGGCGCCCAGCAAGCCCAGGATGGCCAGCCACACCCATCGAATCCACCAAACTCCCGTTTGATTAACCGAATCGAACCACAGGTAGTCGGTCCATACCCGGGACAGGGCGGTGAAGACACCGTAAACCAATCCGATTCCCACGAACACCCACATGAAGCGTCGGCGACGAGGTTCTCGGGTCCGGGCGGCGCCGGTTGGGAAGAACATGTCACCCCATTCTATGTACGCCTTGAGACGACCATTCCCGGCTCACCCGGCCTCCCCGGGGGAAGATCGGGGCGGCCTGGCGTCCCTCTCGCCTTCGGAACGCGAAAAAACAGTGCAAACTTGTGAAAGATCGTCCGCCGGCGCCCACCGCGCCCCACAACCGGTGGAATCCGGGCGGAATACCCAGGTGGAACAGCATGTCGAGGGTGGCGATCACCGGGGCCACCATTGCTCGGGGTGGGACGAAACCGGGCTTGAAAAGGGCCTCTGACCTGGATATTGTTCACCCCTGCGGGTCCGGATCACCGAAAGGCTTGGCCTTCCGAAAGACCATTGTTACATTAATGTAATTCCCCGGAGGACGACGACACGGGCCGTTCTCTGCGGCCAGACTCTATTAATTGATGGCAATGGCACCCGAAGGTGAGGAGGCAGGCAAGTGAGCAAGGGACTCAGAATAGACCGGCGCTTCACCCGCGGTGGGGAAGACCCCTACGAGACGGTCAGCTGGGAAAGGCGCGACACCCGGATAACCAATCCCGACGGGTCGGTGGTGTTCGAAATGAAAGATGCGGAGATCCCGGCAGGCTGGTCGCAGGTGGCGGCCGACATAATGGTCTCCAAGTACTTCCGCAAGGCCGGGGTGCCGGTGTACGACCAAAACGGGACGCTGCTCGATGAGGATTCCCAGCCCCGGTTGGGTTCGGAACGTTCCGCCAAGCAGGTATTCGACCGACTGGCCGGCACCTGGAGGTGGTGGGGAGAGAACCACGGGTATTTCAATTCGAGCGAGGACGCCCAGGCTTTCGAGGATGAGCTCAAATACATGCTCTGCCAGCAGATGGCCGCTCCCAACTCGCCCCAGTGGTTCAACACCGGCCTGCATCGCGCCTACGGTCTGACCGGACCCGCGCAGGGCTTTTGGTACGTCGATCCCGACACCGGGGAGATGACCCCCTCCCCCGATTCCTATTCCCGCCCCGCGCCCCACGCCTGCTTCATCCTGAAGGTTGAGGACGACCTGGTCAATCCCGGAGGGATCATGGATCTGTGGCTCAGGGAAGCCCGCATCTTCAAGTTCGGTTCGGGCGCCGGATCCAACTTTTCGGCGATCCGCGCGGAGGGCGAGAAGTTGTCGGGCGGCGGCAGTTCCTCGGGAGTGATGTCATTTCTCAAGATCGGCGACCGGGCGGCCGGCGCCATCAAGTCGGGCGGGACCACCAGACGGGCCGCCAAGATGGTGATTCTGGACATCGACCATCCCGATGTGGAGGAGTTCATCAACTGGAAGAAGGTGGAAGAGGACAAGGCTCGCATCCTGATCGAAAAGGGCGGGTTCCCCGCCGATTTCAACGGAGACGCCTACGCCACCATCTCGGGACAGAACTCCAACAACTCGGTACGGGTAACCGACGCCTTCATCGAGGCCGTGGAGAACCAAAGGGACTGGTCGCTTACCACCCGGACCACCGGCGAGGTGATGAAGACCGTCCCCGCCGAGCACCTCTGGAAAACCATCGCCGAGGCGGCCTGGGCCTGCGCCGATCCGGGAATCCAATTCGACACCACCATCAACGAGTGGCACACCTGCCCCGAGGGCGGTCCCATCCGAGGTTCCAACCCCTGCTCGGAATACATGTTCTTGGACAACACCGCCTGCAACCTGGCTTCTTTGAACCTGGTGGCCTTCTACAACGACCGGACCGGCGCCTTCGACATCGACGGCTATCTGCACGCCATCCGGCTGTGGACCTTGGTGTTGGAGATCTCGGTGACCATGGCCCATTTCCCCTCCCGAGCCATCGCCCAGGGTTCCTACGACTATCGCACGCTGGGCTTGGGCTACGCCAATCTCGGGTCGCTTCTCATGCGGCAGGGTATCCCTTACGACTCCCCGAAGGGGCGGGCAATCGCCGGAGCCCTCACCTCCATTCTTACCGGGCACGGTTATGCAACCTCGGCGGAGATGGCGTCGGCCATCGGCCCGTTTCCAGGATTTGGGGAGAATCGCTCGGCAATGATGCGAGTGATTCGCAATCATCGCCGCGCCGCCTACGACTCTCCACAGTCCGAATACGAGGGAGTCTCCCAGGCCGTGGACGGAATCAGTCGCCGGCACTGCCCTCCCGATCTGGCCCAGGCCGCCCGCGAAGCCTGGGACAACGCCCTCGACATGGGGACCCGCCACGGATATCGCAACGCGCAGCTAAGTGTTATCGCTCCCACGGGTTGTCTGGTGGGCGGATCACTGATTCCCACCGAAAGAGGACTGGTCCGGCTTGGTTCCCTGGGCGATCCCGCCGGTACCCGTTGGCAGGACCTGGAGATCTCGGTCGGCACCGATCAAGGTCCGCGGACCGCGACGCAATTCTATGTGAACGGAGCGGAGCCGGTGGTGACGGTGGAAACCGGCCGCGGCTACCGCATCCAGGGCACGCCCACCCACCGCATAAAGGTGGTCGATCCCCAAACCGGCGAATGGCTGTGGAAACGGTTCGCAGAAATAGAGGCGGGGCATCTGGTACCTCTGCAAATGAACTCACTGGTGGGAGAACCCCGTTCGGTCAACCTCCCCCCGCTGGGCGAGATGCACTGGACGGGCGACTTCACCACCAGAGCACCCCGGACGATGAGCCCCGATCTGGCGGAGTTTGTCGGCTATTTCATGGGAAACGGATCCCTCCACGCCAAAGGGTTGCGCCTGTGTGTCACCGCCGGGGATTTCGAGGTTGTGGAGAGGCTCCGCATGCTTGGCAAGGGACTCTTCAACCTGGAGGCTCATCTAACCGAACAGCGGGGATACACCGAGGTGGCCTTCCACTCCGTTCCCCTGGCGGCGTGGTGGGAAGCCTGCGGGTTTGCCAAGTTGGCGCCGGTGGAGGGTCACGTCGGCAAAGGGTGGCATCCTCGCATTCCCGATGCAGTCCTGGCTTCCAACCACCCGGAAACCTACCGGGCCTTCATCAGAGGCCTGTTCGAAGCCGATGGAACGGTCACTGCCGGTTACCCGCACTGGTCCACCACCTCCATCGAGTTCAGTCATGACGTTCAATCGCTCCTGCTGGCAATCGGGTATCCCACCACCCGCAAGATGGATCAGACCGGGTGGAGCAAGTTTCCCTTGGCGGTGCTGCGCATCCTGAACCTGGGCTACTCGGGGCGGTTTGCCGACGAGATCGGTTTCCTCAGCGGCCGCAAGCAGGCCGCCTTGGTCTCCACCACCGCGGCCCAGGCTGCGCGTTACGACCACATACCGGCTTCACGTTCCCTGATTGACCGGTTGGCCCCCGACAACGGTCGACTTCGCCGTACCATGTTGGCCTCTCTGGCCAAGCACGGAATGGTGTCCCGTCGGTCGGCTCTCCAACTTTGGGAACGCACCGGTGATCCCGAACTGGCCCATTTGCTCGGTTATTTCTACGACAGAGTGCAAAGCGCCGAGTTGGGCGAGGAGCAGTTGACCTACGATCTATCGGTTCCCGACAACGTAACTTACATCGCCAACGGGTTCGTTTCGCATAACACCATCGGCCTTTTGATGGATTGTGACACCACCGGAGTGGAACCCGACTTTGCCCTGGTCAAATTCAAGAAACTGGCCGGGGGCGGGTATTTCAAGATCGTCAACCAGTCGGTGGGTCCGGCGCTCGACGCGCTGGGCTACACGTCCCGGGAAAAGCACGACATCATCGATTTTGTGCTGGGAACCTCGTCTCTGGACGGCGCTCCCCACATCAACCGCCGGAGTTTGCGGGCCAAGGGCTTCGCCGACTCCGAGTTGGACAGTATTGAAGCTTCCCTGCCCGAGGTCTTCGAATTGCGCCACGCCTTCAATGCCCTGGCGGTCGGCGAGCAGACCCTGCGCCGCCTGGGAGCGGAGCCCGATCAGTATCAGCGATACGATTTCGATCTGCTGTCCTTCTTGGGTTTCACCTCCGAGCAGATCAATGCGGCCGGCGATGTCATCTGCGGCAGCCAAACCATCGAGGGCGCTCCTCATTTGGCGGAAGAACACCTGCCGGCGTTCGACACCGCCAACCGCAACGGTCGTAACGGCAAGCGCTTTATCCACCACAACGGGCACATCCGAATGATGGCGGCTGCGCAGCCATTCATCTCCGGGGCCATCTCCAAGACCATCAACATGCCCAACGACGTGAGTCCCGTCGACATCGAGGAGGCATATCACTTTTCCTGGAAACTGGGGCTGAAGTCCATTGCTCTGTATCGCGACGGCTCCAAGGCCTCCCAGCCTCTTTCGTCCGCCTCCGACGACTCCTCCGGCGAGGACGATCCTGCCCTGGAGGAAGCGCTCGCCATCGAGCGGCGCCTGGCCTATGGACCCCTCCCCGAGGGAATCTCCCCCACCGAGGCGTACGCTCAAGGCATGAACCCTCCCCGGTTCCTGCTTCCCTCCCGCCGCCGGGGTTGGACCCAGGAAGCTCGGGTGGGAGGACACAAGCTGTATATCCGCACCGGCGAATACAACGACGGGACCCTGGGAGAACTGTTCATCGACCTGGCCAAGGAGGGCGCCACCCTGCGGGGTGTTCTCTCCTGTTTTGCCATCGCCGTATCCAAGGGATTGCAGTATGGGGTGCCGTTGGAAGAGTTCGTGGACACATTCATATATCAGACCTTCGAGCCCCGGGGCATGGTGCAGAACCATCCGAACATCAAGATGGCCTCTTCGATGGTGGACTACATCTTCCGGGCCTTGGCCATCGAGTACCTGGGACGGGAAGATTTGGGGCAGGTCAAAACCCCCGATTCCACCGAGTTCCCCGAAGACCCCCATCCGGCGGTCAGGGACCGCGGCAAACAGTTGCCTCTCCAAGACGCCCGGGAAGAGAGCAACGTGGAGGCTGTCCAAGCCGCGGCCGAGTTCGTGGAATCATCGGCACAGATGATCCCTGAGATGTTCCCCCAGGGCGGCACGGCGGTGGCTACTTCTCCGGCCCAGATTGCCCTCAGCCAGATGATGGGAGACGCTCCGATGTGCGACGAGTGCGGGCATATCACGGTCCGCAACGGAAGTTGCTATCGCTGCCTCAACTGCGGCGCATCGCTCGGCTGCAGCTAGACCGGTGCCCTCGGTAACCAACATCCATCTGTCCGACGCCCATCGATCGGGCCTGACCGAGGTACCCGGAGTGCGGGCGGTGAAAGACCAGGGGCTGGAAGGTGATCGCTACCTGGGGACCGCCCGGAACGTAACGATGGTGGCCTCCGGAGAGTTGGAAGCCGCGGCCCGGGAGTTGGGATATCCCATCCCCCCCGGGGCCACCCGCCGCAACATCACGGTGGACGCCGACCGCCTCCCGCGTACCACGGGAACGCTCATCGGGGTGGGCGACGCCGTGCTGTCGGTGTGGCGGGACTGCCCTCCCTGCGAGCGCATGTACCAGACCGTCGGCCCGGGCGCCAAAGAAGCCCTGGCCGGGCGGGCGGGAATCTCCGCCAAAGTGGTCCAAGGCGGGATGATCCGGGTGGGCGACCCGGTGGTGATCGAGTCCTAACCGAACAGCCGGGTGGGTAACCTATTTCCAATGGTCGAATCACTGGTGGTCGGGCGCGGGCTGACCAAGAAGTTCGGAGACTTCACCGCCGTCGACAATATTGATTTCCAGATCCAAGCCGGGGAGGCGTTCGGGTTCCTGGGACCCAACGGCGCCGGCAAGAGTTCCACCATGAGGATGATCGGAGCAGTTTCTCCTCCCACCTCCGGTCATCTGCGGGTGCTCGGTATGGACCCTATGGCCGACGGGGTGGAGATCCGGGGGCGATTGGGGGTGGTCCCCCAGGAGGACAACCTCGACCGGGAACTGTCGGTCTATGAGAACCTGCTCACCTATGGACGCTATTTCAACATGAGCCGGGCGGATATTGATCTGAGAGCCGCCGAATTGCTGGACTTCGTCCAGTTGACCGAGCGACGCGACGACCAGGTGGAGCCTCTGTCGGGGGGCATGAAACGACGCCTGATAATCGCCCGCGGCTTGATCAACCAACCCGAGTTGCTGATCCTGGACGAGCCCACCACCGGCCTTGACCCGCAGGCTCGCCACGTGGTGTGGGACCGGCTATACCAGCTCAAGCGGGAAGGGGTCACCCTGATAATCACCACCCACTATATGGACGAGGCCGAACAACTCTGCGATCGGCTGGTGGTGATGGACAAGGGACGAATTGTTGCCGAAGGCGCCCCGCTGGGCCTGATCGAACGCTTTTCGACCAGGGACGTACTGGAAATGCGATTTGAACCCGAGGACCGTCACCTGGCCATGCCCATCATCGGGGAAGTGGGCAAGAGGACCGAAAGCCTCCCCGACAAAGTCATGATCTACACCGACAACGCCGAGGGGACCGCGGCGGAACTGACCGGGCGAGGAGTTCGCCCCATTTCCACCCTCATCCGCCGCTCCACCTTGGAGGATGTCTTCCTGCACCTCACCGGACGCCAACTGATCGAATGACCACTCCGCGGGCCCTCCGGGTGGTGGAAGCCGAATTTCGTTTCTATCGGCGCAACTGGCGGAGCACGGTGCTCACCACCTGGCTGCGCCCCATCCTGTTTCTCCTGGCCATGGGAGTGGGCCTGGGAAGTCTGATCGATCAGGATCTCGATGAAGCGCTGGGGGGCGCCGGATACCTGGCGTTTTTGGCCCCCGGCCTGATGGCCGCCTCGGCCATGCAGACCGCCATCGCCGAATCGGTGTGGCCGGTGCGGGTGGGGATCAAGTGGCGCAAGAACTATTGGGCGCTGATTTCCACTCCCATCACCACCACCGAT
This sequence comes from Acidimicrobiia bacterium, assembly GCA_965220995.1. Lineage (GTDB taxonomy): Bacteria > Actinomycetota > Acidimicrobiia > Spongiisociales > ZC4RG35 > Bin76. The sequence goes on from CBDCRL010000004.1 coordinate 1,168,417, forward strand.
CTGCTCACCGGGCTGATGATCTGGATCACCATCCGCCTGATATTCGTCTCAGCGGCATTCGCGGTGATCATCCGGCTGTTCGGCGCCGTCTCCCTGGGCAACGCCCTGGCGGCGGTGCCGGCCGCGGTGCTGACCGGAACGGCCTTCGCTTCCCCGATGGTCGCCCTGGCGGCCTGGTTCAAGGAGGACGCGCCCCTGATCGCGGTGTTCCGCTTCATAATCATCCCCCTGTTCTTGTTTTCGGGAGCCTTCTTCCCGATCAGCCAGCTACCCGAATACCTCCAGGCACTGGCGGTCGCAAGCCCGGTTTGGCACGGTGTGGAACTGTGTCGATGGATCGCCATCGGGACCGCCACCACCATCTCTCCCTGGGTGGAGGTCGCCTACCTGATAGGGTGGACCGCGGCGGGATGGTGGGTGGCGGCCCGACAGCTGAGGAAGAGACTGAACCTATGAGTCTCTACCTCGCCAGAATGTTTCCGCCCAGGTTCCGTCCCACCCAGGGGACCGCCCGTCTTCTCCAGCGGAACCTGCTGGTCTACAAACACATCTGGCTGATAGTGGTGGCGGGTTTCTGCGAGCCGGTCTTCTTTCTGCTGGCGGTGGGGGTGGGACTGGGAGAATTCGTAGGTGAGGTAACCGTGAGCGGCGGTCTCACCTTCAGCTACGCCACCTTCGTGGCGCCCGGCCTTCTGGCCGCCTCCGCCATGAACGGGGCCATCATCGAGTCCACCTTTTCGATCTTCTTCAAACTGCGTTACAACTACACCTACAACGCCATGCTGGCCACCCCCATGCGGGTGCCGGACATCGTCTTGGGCGAAACCGTTTGGTCCCAGGTGAGGGCGGGAATCTATGCATCGGGATTCTTGGCGCTGATGTTCATTGCGGGGTTCACCTCCTCTCCCTGGGCTCTAATGGCCATCCCCGGCGCCCTACTGGTCGGCTTTACCTTTTCCGCTGCTGGTTTTGCCGCGGTGACCTTCATGCGCAGTTGGCACGACTTCGACATGATCCAACTGGTGATTCTGCCGCTGTTTCTATTCTCCGGCACCTTCTATCCTCTCAGTGTGTACCCCTCCTTCCTCCAACCCATCATGCAAATCTCTCCCCTCTATCACGGAACGGAACTGCTACGAGCCTTCACGTTGGGACACTTCGATTGGACGCTTTTGGGACATGCGGGAGTGCTGGTGGCGGTGGGTCTGCTGGCCTTCTGGATCACCGCCCGCCGAATAGGACGGACGCTGCAGCAATGACCACCGCCAAGGATTCCCTGGGCGCCGAACTTCACAGGGCCCTTTTCTCCAAGCCCGAGCCCCCCGCGCCTTCTCTCACCGACCCGCTTCGTCTGGACCTCTATCGGTGGATGTGCCTCACCCGAACACTGGACGACACCATGGTGAGCATGTGGAAACAAGGGAGAGGTCTGGGGGGAACGTTCAGCGGCCGGGGGCATGAGGCGATCAGCGTGGCGATGGGCATGGCGCTGGGACCCGATGATGTGATCGCTCCCATGCACCGCGACGTGGGCGCTTATCTGGTGAGGGGGATGACTCCCGCCCGGATTTTCGGGAACCTGCTGGGACGCGAGACGGGCCCCAGCCGAGGCAGGGACGCCAACCTGCATGGCATGGGCGACCTGAGTTTGGGGATCCTGGGGTACGTTTCCCACATTCCCCAACAGCTTCCTTTGAGCCTGGGAGTGGCGATGGCCTTCAAGTATCGGGAGGAGCCCCGGGTGGCACTGACCGTGTGCGGGGACGGGGGCACCACCACCGGCCCCTATCACGAGTCACTGAACATGGCCGCCCTGTACGGAGCGCCCCTGGTGCTGATCGTGGAGAACAACCAGTACGCCTATTCCACCCCCCTCCGCCAGCAGATGGCCACCTTCGCCATCGCCGAGCGGGCCGCATCCTACGGTCTCTCCGCCCGAAGTGAAGACGGCAACGACGCCGAGGCCATGTACCACACCATCAAAGAGGCTGTGGAACAGGCCCGAGCGGGCGGGGGTGCAACCGTGATCGAGGCTCGGACCATGCGGATGCTGGGCCATGCCATCCATGACGGGGCCGAGTACGTTCCTCAAGAGCTCCTTCAAGAGTGGGAAGCCCGGGATCCGTTGGTTCTCTATCGCCGACGCCTGCGGGAGGAAAACCGAGCCGAAGAGGCCCAACTGAAGGAAATAGAAGCCTGGGCGCAGGCCGAGATCGAACAAGCGGTGGCCGAGGCCGAAGCCGCGCCCTTTCCCGATCCGGGGACCGTCTCGGATCGGGTGTACGCATGAGAGAACTCACCTACCTGCAGGCCATCTCCGAGGCCATATCACACGAGATGGAAAGAGACCCCGAGGTGTTGGTGCTGGGCGAAGACGTGGGAGGCGAATTCGGGGGCGCCTTCAAAGTAACCAAGGGCCTGGCCGGGCGCTTCGGCGACCAGCGGGTGCTCAACACTCCCCTCGCCGAGCAGTCCTTTATCGGCATGGCCAACGGCATGGCCCTGATGGGCCTGCGCCCCATCATCGAGGTGCAGTTCGCCGATTTTATCTCCACCGGATTCGATTCGATCGTCCAATCGGCCGCCACCATCCATTACCGATTCGGAGGAGAGATTTCGTGGGTGATCAGGGCGCCGTCCGACGGCGGGATTCGCTCCGGCCCCTTTCACAGCCAGAACCCCGAAGCCTGGTTCGTGCACACGCCCGGGCTGAAAGTGGTGGCGCCCGCCAACCCGGCCGACGCCAAGGGCCTGTTGTGCTCGGCGGTGCGGGACCCCAACCCGGTGATCTATTTCGAGGCCAAACCGCTGTACCGCTCGCTGCGGGGACCGGTGCCCGACGGCGAACATCTGACGCCGATCGGGGAGGCCAAGGTGGTGCGACAGGGCGCCCACCTCACGGTCGTAGCCTACGGCGCCCAGGTTCCCCAGGCGCTGGCGGCCGCCGAGACTCTCAGCGCCGAGGGCATCGCCGCCGAAGTGGTGGATCTCCGCACCCTCAAACCGCTCGACTTCGACACGGTGGCCGAAAGCGTCACCCGCACCTCCCGGGTAATGGTGGTGCACTCGGCCAATCGCATGGTGGGAGTGGGCGCCGAGGTGGCGGCCCGCGTGGCCGAGGAGTGCTTCGACTGGCTGGACGCACCCGTCGTCCGCCTCGGTGGGCTGGACACCCCGATCCCCTTCAGCCCGCCCCTTGAAGACGCCTACCGGCCCAGCGCAGCCAAGATCACCGAAGCCGCCCGGCGACTGGTGGCCTATTAGGCCCCGGGGCGCGGTTCCGTCCGGCTGAAGGTTCCGACTCTTCAGGGAGATCGTTTCGGTTAGGGCCCGCGCGATGGGTTATTGGGGGGGGTCGCGAAAAATAGGATGGCTGTTGGCTTGACTCTCTCTCCGTGGTGACACATAGTGATACGAGTCAAGCACCTCCCGGTCTGTTCCGACGTCGTCCAGACCGGCCGCAGGGACCATATTGTCGGGAATACGAAATCCGCGTTCTGTGTGGTGGATTCGCGTCCTGACCCCAGGAAAGGTGGTGGCGGGGGTGGGTCCCTCGGGACAGAAATTTCGGGATTGTTTTCGCGAAATAGTGTCTGGTTTCACAGGTTCTCTTTGGCCGACCGGCCCCTGTCCGCTATTCATCCAAGCCCCAGCGCGCGGCTCCGTCCGGCTGAGGGTTTCGGTTAGTCAACCGTCCCGAGAGTAGGGGCTCATCGAACGGCCGGGTTTATAATGAATGAACGTTCGTTTATGCTAACGGCGGGTCAATCACCTACCAACACCTCTCGACTGATCCGAACATCGCCCGGTTCCTCCTGCAAGTCGACCGATCACCGTTCAGCAAGCCCGCCCACGCCGCGGCCATGGCGGACCATGACACGTCTTTCGACGACCTGTTCGTTGACCTGAAGGAGGCGCTGATCGACTTGCCACCCATGGTGCTCTACGATCTCGGCCTGGCACCGGTCGTCCGGATGGCAGGGGCCGGAGAGCCACTTTCAGATACCCAGGTCACCACCGCCGCACTGGCATGCTGGCGAGCCATCACCGGCCGGTGACCTTTCAGTACATGATCAGATTGGCGGGAACCAGGCGCCCCGAGGTGGGATCCACCGCTAACCCCAGCCCTTCCATCGTGTAGGCCCCCAACAAAGGTGGAGAGTCGTCCTCGCCGAAAGCGACGATAGTCACCTCTGAAGACCCGTCGATGGTTACCCAGGCCCGGCCAATGTCCATATCGATTATCCGCCCATCAGCCACCACAAAGCGGCGTTGGGCCATCGGTTCGATTCTCAGGTGGCGAAGAAGGCGAGCGGGCAGGGTGGTGTAGGCGGCGCCGGTATCAACGGTGACTTCGATTTCCTGGGATGAATCTCCGTTCATGGAAGAAATCCGCACCGGCCAAGTGAATGTCCCCATTGCCGTCACTATACCGGTTCCAGAGAGCAATGACGCCGAATTTGGCCACCTCGGCGTCCGGGCCGGAGTTGGCTATCGGGCGCCGCCATCGAGGTGGTCAAACAAGGTCAAACCGGCGCCGATCACTCCCACCAAACGGCCGAAGGTGGACGGAACTATGGGGATCTGCCTCGCCAGGTCGGACCAGACCGACCGGCGGGCGACCTCTCCTATTCTGTCCAAGAGGCCCGGGACGTTGACGAAGCCCCCTCCCACGATCACCAGCCCCGGATCGAGGACATCCACCAGGTTGGCCACCATGTGTCCCAGCAACTCCACGCTCTGGTCCACCACCAGCCGTGCGTCGGAGTCTCCCGCCGAGGCGCGGTCGAACACTTCCGCTCCCGGGATAGTCTCTCCGGTGAGGCTCCGGTAGCGCTCGATAATCCCCCGACCGGACGCCACGTCCTCCACGCAACACTTCACCACCCGGTTTTCTTGGGTGTCGAGGACCGCCAATGTGGCCGAGCCGGACATGAGTGCCCGTCCGTGCCGGCCGACGAAGGGACGACCTTCGATTATAAGACAGTGGCTGATGCCCGTCCCGAGGTTGACATAGACCGAAACCGGCTGGTCGGCGCCGCCGCCCAGGCGCGCCTCGGCCAAAGCCGCGGCGAAAATGTCGGCGTCCGCCCGGATCGGCGGGTAGTTAGAGAAGGTTTCCGCCACGCCGGCGTCGGTCCAGGCCACCACCGCGTGGGAGGTGATGCTTCCGTCCTCCACCAGTTCGGGGATCCCGATCCCGGTTCCCACCACCCCGAACCCCTGGGCCTCCGCCTCGGCTGCAACCGCAGAGGCAACTTCGGAAGCGGTGCGCAGCGATTCGGCGCCCGCCGCCCCGGTGGGAACGGTGCGCAGTGAATGGACCCCGCCTTCTCGGTCCACCAGGGCCGCCGCGATTTTCGTCCCCCCCACGTCAACCGCCAGAGCCACCTCCCGGGTTGCGATAACTCAGCCTTTCCCGAGGTAGCCGGGCGCCGTTCCGAACAGGATCTCGCCCCCGCCCCGGTGGCCGAACAGTTGATAGGCAACCCCTTGGGGAACATAGAAACCGTCCCCCACCCCCAGTTCAAACCAACTGGGAGGGTCGGCCTGGTCGGGCAGGAAGACGGCGATCGCGCCGTCCAGCACCACAAATACCAGGTCACCGCCGTGACTTCGCACCAGACTGTTCTGCCCCGGCAAAAGGGAGGCCCTTCCGGCGGTGAGGTGTTCGGTGCTCGCTATCAGGCCCACCAGCAGATCGTCGGAAGGAGCGTCCACCCTCCACAGCAGATCCTGATCGCCGATCAAAGCAAAGCAACGCGTCTCTTCCCGCTCGGCCCGGCTCATCGGCCACTTCCCCAGCCAGCGGTCATCGGCATACCGCCATTCGGACAGATAGGGCTGGGTCTTGGCGTAGGTGGAGGACGCCCCGGTGGAAGGCGGCGGTGCGAACAGTTCCATCACCCTCAGCGGCCGGTCGGGGCTCCGGTTGACGGCATGGTGCCAGGTGTCCCGGCGAAAGAACACCGATTCGCCCTCCCGGGCCACTACCGCCTCCCCCGTCCGGGGGTTGACCAGCAGCATCTCCCCCTCCGCCACGTAGAGGACCTCGTCGGCCGCGAAGATGGTGCGGTTGTTTTCCGAATGGGTGAAACGCGCCCCGGGTCGCAGCGAGAACTCGATCAGGTGGATAAGTCCCGACGACACATAGATCCGGTCGCCCACGTATCCGGAGTCGGTGTCCCCCCACAGGTGGAGCACGGCATCGTCGTAACGGATGGCGGTGGCCCGGTCATAGTCGGGCCGCGGTGAGGAGCGCCGGGTCATCCTTCGGCGTCCCGCAGGTGTTCCTCGGTGCGGATGATCCGGCGGTCGTGAACGGGAGCGGTACCGGAGAGGTAAATCGAGTCGGGATCGAAGGGCAGCGGGTCGAAGGTGCTTGAAAGGTCCTGTGTGGCGCCGGTGGCTGCCGCCCGGTCGGCGGCCAGCATGATGTCCAGCACGTGGAAGGCGTGCGGGGGCTGGATCAGTTGGGTGGCGCCGTCCACCACGTCCACCAGGTGCTCCAGCCCCCCCGTCCAGTCCCATCGGGGATCGATCTCGTCGTGGATCGCCCAGGCGCCCAGTTGGTTGGTCCACATTTCGTATCCTTCCGGCGCCCAGTCGTCTCCCCTCATCTGGATGGTTCCATCACCGCCGTACAGTTCCAGGCAGGGCGAGCGGTATCGCTCCATGGTGAAGCCGGTGGTGACCACTCCGAAGGCGGCGCCGCCGAAGTCCATGAGAATCTGGTAGTTGTCGTACACCTCCACCTCGATCTCCTCGCCGTCCACCACCCGTTTGGGGTAGGCGGTCCCCGCCAGGGCTGTCACCCGGCGGGCCGGTCCCAGCCAGGCGGTCAGAGCGGTGATGTTGTACACGGCCAGGTCGAACACCGGCCCTCCGCCGGGCCGGTAGAACCACTGGCCCCACTCGGGTCCCGACCAGCCGTACCTCCCCCTGGCCAGGTGCACCGGACCGATCTCACCGTGGTGTACCACCCGTTTCCAGATCGCCTGGAAAGTCGGGCTCAGCACCACCGCCGGGGCGCAGATCAACACCGAGTCGGACCGCTCGGACTCCTCCAGGATGGCTTCGGCGCCGGCCCGGGTCACCGACATGGGCTTTTCGACCAGCACGTGCTTTCCGGCCCGGAGCGCCTCTCGGGCGATGCGGCCGTGGGCCGGCATGGAGGTGAGGATCACCACCGCGTCCACCCGGGGGTCGGAAATCACGTCGGAGTAGTCGGTGGTGAACGGAACTGGTTCGGAGAGAAGGCGCTCTCCCGCATCGGAGCGGTCGGGGTTGATGTCACAGGTGTTCACCACCCGGATCCGCCCCTCTGCTCGCAGCCGGCGCATCAACTCCGCGTAAGGCTCGAACACGCTCCCCAGGCCGATCACTCCCACCCGCAGTTCGTCAGCCATCGGTTCTCCTCTCAGTTTCCAAGTAGTGGACGGTTGCTCATCCCTTGATCCCGAACATCCGCATGCCCCGCACAAAATACTTCTGGGCCACCGCGAACAAGATAACCAACGGGGCGGTCATCAGGGTGGCGGCCCCCATCATGAGATGCCATTCGGTGAGCCGCCGCCCCCGGAAAGCGTACAGACCCAGCGACAGGGGAAACTGCTCGGGGTCGTTGAGGTAGATGAGCGGGCGGAAGAAGTCGTGCCAGGTCCAGACGAAGGTGAACACCGCCATCACCACCAGCGCGGGCTTCACCAGGGGCAACATGATCTGCCAGAAGATGCGGAACTCCCCTGCACCGTCCACCCGGGCGGCGTCATCCAGTTCCCGCGGCAGTCCCCGGAAGAACTGGCGCATCATGAAAATGAAGAACGCCTCGGCGAAGAACGCCGGCGCAATGAGCGGGATGTAGGTCCCCAGCACTCCCAGGTTCTTGAACAGGAGGAAGGTGGGGATGAAAGTCACGATATAGGGAACCATCATGGTGGCCAGGGTGAGGCTGAACAGAAACCCCCGCCCGGGGAACCGCAGCCGAGCGAACCCGTATCCCACCAAAGAACAGGAGATCACCGTCCCCACCGTCACCATCCCGGCATAGAACAGACTGTTCCCGAAAAACCGGAAGAAGGGGTACCCGGGGTAGGACAGCACTTCCAGGAAATTCCCCCAGTTGAAGGTTTCCGGCAGCCACTGAACGGGAATCCGAAAGATCTCCTCGTTCTCCTTGAGGGCCGAGCTGAGCATCCACAGAAGCGGCAGGGCGAAACACAGCGACAGCCCGCCCAGGATGATGTGCCAGGCGGTCTGGCGGAATAGACCCATTCGCCCCGCGTAGAAACCCTGCCGGGGCTCTCGCTCGCTTTGGGCAACCGCTCCGGGCCGGAGGATCCTCATGAGATGGTCCTGACGCTTTTCATCACACTCCCTCGTACACCCAACGGCGGGTGCTCCCGAAAATGGCGCCGGTCACCGCCACGATCACCAGAAACAGGACCATGGCCTGAGCCGAGGCGTAGCCCATGTCAAAGTAGCCGAAGGCGGTGCGGTAGATGTGCACCATGTACATAAGCGTCGACCCGCCGGGCACGCCCGAGGTGCCTCCCACGATCATGGCCGCATCGAACACCTGAAACGAGTAGATCACGCCGATCACCAGGTTGAACAGGATGACCGGGGTGAGCAGCGGAAGGGTTATGTGGGAGAACCTCCTCCAGGCGCCCGCCCCGTCCATCGAGGCGGCTTCCAGCAGAGATTCGGGAATCTCCTGGAGTCCGGCCAGGAAGATGAGCGTGGCGGCGCCCACCCCCCACAGACTCAGGATGATCAGGCCCCACTTGGCGAAGGCCGGATCCTGAAACCAGGCCGGCCCGTCGAGGCCCACCGCCTCTATGGCGGTGTTCAGAGGCCCGGCCCGGGGTTCCAGCAGCAACAGGAACACGATGGTCCCCGCCACCGGTGGGACCACAGCCGGCATGTAGAAAAAGGTCCGATGAACGCCGATTCCCCGGACCGGGCGGTTGAGGAGAAGGGCCAGCACCAACGACGCGGCCAGGCCGATGGGTACCGACAGCAGGGCATAGAAGAGGCTGTTGCGAGCGGCTCTCCACACCGTGGGATCGTTCCACAGCTTCACATAGTTGTCCACGCCTACAAACTCGGCCGGCGTGAAAATGCTGTATTCGGACAGTGACAGGTAGGTGGCGGCGACTATCGGATAGACGTGGAACACCACCAGGGCCAAGAGCCAGGGAGACACGAACAGAAATCCTGCCAGCATCTCCCGGCGGCCCAGTCGTCGGGGCCGAAGCCGCCGCGACCTACCCATCAGAACGGAGTGGTTCCGATCCTCAGCTCAGCAGAGAATCCAGTTCGGCCTGGGTGGCCTCCTGAGCCAGGGTCAATGCTTCCTTCGGAGTGGCTTCCTTCAGATACACGGAACTGATCGCCTGATAGAGCTGATCGTGCATGAAGTTCTGAACCGGGCAGGTCCACATGGGCGCCGCCACGTCCAACTGACCCTTGAAGAAGCGGGTGATGTCGGTGGCGAATTCGTCGCCTCGCTGGTCGGCAACCGACTGGGGGAACAGGTCGTCCGGCGCCAGGCGGTTGGTGGGGATGTCGGGGACCTGACCGAACCAGGTTCTCATCCCATCCACCACCAGGTAGTCGAGCCACGCAAAGGCTGCCTCGGGGTTGGCGGAACCCTTGGGGATGGCGCACCAGTTGGGCCAAAAGCCCGAGGCGGTGGAGGTTCCGCTCGGACCCACCGGGAATCCGGCTACGTTCCACCGCTCCCAGCCCTGGAATTCAGAGCCGTACACATCGGCGGCCAGCCAGAACCCGTTGACCACTGCCAATTGATTTCCACCCTGGAAGCCCGGCGGGCGTCCCAGTTCGTCCACGTATCCGGCGCCCAGGTAGTTGCCGGAGGCGTCCATCGCCACCCAGTCGCCCTTGTACTGCTCGTTCAGCCACTGCAACCCGAAGTCGAGCATCTCGATGTTCTCGTCGGAATTGAGGCGCACCTGCCGACTCTCGGGGTCGTAGAGGACGCCACCGTTGGTGGCCGACCAGATGGCGCTCTCCACCGCGTCGTACGGAGGGATCATGCCGGCTGAAATCAGGGTGTCGCCGTCCCACTGGACGAATTCTCCCGACAGCGCCTTCAGTTCGTCCCAGGTCTTGGGGAAATCATCCCGGCCACTGGGAATGCCCCTGCTCTCCAGCAGTTCCTCGTTGTAGAAGATGGCGTAGGAGCTGCCGGTGGCGGGCAGGCCGAATATCTGACCGTCCCAGCGACAGGAGGCCAGGGTTCCTTCCGGCCAGTTCTCCAGTTTCGAGTTCTTGGAAGCCGCCATGAGCCCATCCAGTGGCTCCAGGGCGCCCAAAGAGGCCATGACCACCGGCGGATCCCAGATGATCACCGCGTCGGGCGGCGTACCGGCCGCCAGATTGGCCAAGAGCCGCTCGTTGAAGTCCTCGTCGTCGGCCACGCCGCACAGCACTTCCTGCACCGTGATGCCGGATCCTGAGGCGGCGAAGCTGTCGGCGACCATCTCAAAGCCCTGGCAGAACGGATCGGAACCGCCGGGCAGCCAGAAGTCGATCGAAACGGGCTCGGGCGCCGGCGCCGCGGTGGTGGTGGGCGCCGCGGTACCGGCGGTGGTGGCCGGCGCCGCGGTGGTTTCGGCTACCTCATCGGCCCCGCAGGCACCCAGGAATACGGCCGCGCCGCTCATTCCCATCAACTGCAGGAACCTTCTACGGCTAATGACCACCGGCATGGGTGGTCTCTGATTTGGTCTCATGGCAAACACCTTTCCATAAATCCCCCTTTTTCTGGGCACCTCGGAGCGAGGGGCCCGGTTGGCTTGAGAATCGAGGGATCCTGATCCTTGCTTCAAGCTACTTGGCAATTCAAGATACAAGAAGAACCCGCCCGAGCGCGGCCTTCAACCCGATCTTCTTGGATGTCTGACTTAACCGCCTCTGGACGCGTCTACCATTTTCGGCATGCAGAGTTCAATAATCGGCGCCGCAGTCAAGCGAGTGGAGGATCCCCGACTTATCCAGGGACAGGGTCGGTTCGTCGGCAATCTGGATCGACCCGACGCCCTGTGGATGAAGGTGGTCCGCTCCGACGTACCCCACGGAATTATCACCGACATCGACACCGAAGACGCGGTGAACTCTCCGGGGGTGGTGGCGGTTTTCACCCATGCCGATCTGGACCTTCGCGACCTGTCGGTGGGATCCCCGGGCGCCGACCAGCGGTTCACCCAGCCGGTCCCCGCCTACGACCGGGTTCGCTTCGTGGGCGAAGCGGTGGCGGTGGTGATAGCCGAAACCGACCGCCAGGCCGCCGACGCGGCTCGCAAGATATGGGTGGACATCGACCCGCTACCCTCCGTCACTTCCCCGCTCGACGCCTTGGCGGCCGACGCTCCCCTGCTGTTTCCCCAGGTGGGCACCAATATCGCCTTGGACACCACCAAAAGCGATTCCGGCCCCGACCCACTGGCCGACGCCGAGGTGGTGATCCGGGCCACCTTCTACAACCAGCGGGTAGCCGGAGTCCCCTTGGAGAACAGCAATTGTCTGGCGGTTCCCGATGGGGATCGGCTGGATGTGTGGGCGGGGTCGCAAAACGCCTTTGTCCATCGCAACGCCATCGCCCGGAGCCTGGGAATAGACCGCGACCTGGTGCGATTCCGGGTACCCGACATGGGCGGAGGTTTCGGGGTGAAGATCGCTCCCATGCCTGAACAGGTGCTGTGTGCGGCCGCCGCCCACCGCCTGGGGCGTCCGGTCCGCTGGCAGGAAACCCGCGAGGAGAACCTTCTCACCCTCCCCCACGGCCGCGGGCACCACCAAGAGGTGGAACTGGGGGCTCTGCGGGACGGCACTCTCACCGGTTTGCGGATCCACGTGGTCGCCGAATCCGGCGCCTACGTGTATTTCGGCGCGTTTCTTCCCGAATTCAGCATCATGGTGGCCAACGGCGCCTACCACATTCCCAAGGTGCGGTTCACCTACCAGTCGGTAGTCTCCAACACCTGTCCCATCAACGCCTATCGGGGCGCCGGGCGGCCCGAGGCCACCTCTTACCTGGAGCGGTGCATGGACCTGCTGGCTTCGGAACTGGGAATGGACCCCGCCGAGGTCCGGCGACGCAACTTCCTGCAACCGCACCAGTTCCCCTATCGAACCCCCACCCGCCAACTATACGACACCGGCGACTACGAGAAGGCCTTGGACCGGGCCCTGGAAATGGTGGACTACGAGTCGGTCCGGCGCCGGCAATCGGAACGGGTGGCCCGCGACGACCGGTGGCGGCTGGGAGTGGGCATGTGCAGCTACGTGGAGATCACCGCTCCCGCGGCTCGCAACGAATGGGGATCGGTCACCGTCCATCCCGACGACACCATTGAGATCGCCACCGGCATCTCCTCGCATGGCCAGGGGCACGAAACCGCGCTTGCCCAGATAGTGGCGGACACCATGCAGGTGCCCATGGACCGGATCACTTACATCCAGGGCGACACGGGCCGGGTGGCCAGCGGCGGAGGCACCATGGGGTCGCGTTCCCTGCAATTGGGCGGCACGGCCATCCTGCAGGCCGGCCAAGAGGTGGTGGAAAAGGGCAAGAAACTGTTCGCCACCCTGCATGAGGCCGCCCCCGAAGACGTGGTGGTGACCCAGGGCGGCCGCCTGTCGGTGGCCGGTTCGCCCGATACAGCCATGACCTGGGGTGACCTGGCCCGGATCAACCCCGAGGAACTGGCCAGCCAACTCTCTTTCGACCAGCCGGAAGCCACTTTTCCCTTCGGCACACACATCGCGGTGGTGGAGGTGGACATCGAAACCGGGGACACCCGTTACCTCCGCCACATCGCGGTGGATGACTGCGGAAAGATCCTCAACCGTCGGCTGGTGGACGGACAGATTCACGGCGGCGTGGCCCAGGGCGCCGGGCAGGCCCTTTTGGAACAGGTGCTCTACGACGAAGAAGCCAACCCGCTCACGGCCAACCTGACCACCTATTTGGTCCCGGCGGCGCCGAATCTTCCCTCCATAGAAATCGACCACACGGTCACTCCCACCACCCAGAACGCCCTGGGCGTCAAGGGCGTCGGAGAAGCTGGAACCATCGGCGCCACCGCCGCCATCCACAACGCGGTGCTGGACGCCATCAGACCCCTGGGAGTGACCCACCTGGACATGCCCCTCACCCCCTCCCGCGTCTGGCAGGCCATCCAGGAGGCGACCGGGTAAGAGCAGCCCTGTTTGAGTGAACCCTGCTATACACTCCAGAAGCAATGACAGAACTTGATTATGAGGAGATCATCGCTCTCTCGGAAGACCCAACTGTGACATCCGAAGAGGTCCGTGGCCAACCTCCCTCCCCCGAGTCCCTCCAACAGGTGGCCGACCTGGCGGACGAACTCTTCTATCAGTGTCCCTTCGAGGAGAAGATCGAGGATATCCTCCATTTCCCTGTCGAGATCTCAGCAAGGCGCCTCGCCAAGATCCCCGAGAGCGAAAGAACCGAGTTGCTATCTCACCTACAGCTGAGTCCTGAGACAACTTCCCTTATGTAGTGAAAAGCAACCTCTACATGAAGACAGCGTTCTAGCAAAAACCAGATAATTTGGCATTATGCTGACATCCGCAAGGTTCGTTGGTTGGAGTCATGGCACTACTGTGGCAGGAGGGTGAGAGTCACCTCTGTCACCTGCGTCCGTGGCAAGTCAGGCTGATAGGAGATTGAATCATGGCACGCGCTGAGGATGTGGCAGCCCTCTTGATGCAACATCTGAAGACCACCACCACGATGAAGCTGCAAAAGCTGCTCTACTACTGCCAAGGGTGGCACTTGGCATGGGATGGGGTACCCCTATTCGAGGACCGAATCGAAGCTTGGGCGAACGGCCCGGTTGTTCCAACCATCTACAGACAGCACCGCAAGCGGTTCACGCTGTCCCATCCATGGCCAAGATCCGGCAGACCAGGCAGGTTGGAGCAGCATGAAACAGAAACAGTCGAAGCAGTCTTGGATGGATATGGTGACTGGTCGGCTCTACAGTTGACCCGATCAACCCATAGCGAGCCACCGTGGATAAACGCTCGTCGTGGGATAGCTGCTGGCATGCCCGGCACCAAGGAAATCAGCCTACGAGATATGCAGGACTTTTTTGCCGGTCTCCTGGGCGATTTGGATGTCGAAAAACCGTAAACCCCGCCAGCCACCAGAAGCAGGCAAGAAAGCGGCCGCACTCCCACCAGGAGAAACCAAAAGAACAGCAGCGACTGTTCCCCAGCCTCCAGAAGAGCAGCAGTGCTCTTGGCGCTTCGGCACACTTGACAGGAACTATCCGAAGAGTGGAGGATGGGAATCCATCCCCGATAATGACAGGCTGAACATCATAGTGACTCTCGCGCACTGTGACAGCACACCCTGGCTCACCGTCCAGTCTGCACCGGCCAAACAGATTGGAGGCATGGTCATCTATGATGCAAGCCGGGTTCAGGACAACTTCGCGAAGAGGGCCAAGAAACGACTACGACAGTTGTCAAAGGGCATCGGTTGGGACCGCATCACCCGCATCCGCCTGGGCAACAGGAAGAGACTATGGGCCATCCACCATCAGGACAACACACTGGACATTCTCTGGTGGGCCCCGACCATGAAGTCCATCCGACTGATCCATAACGGCGCTTAAATGCCGCGCCAATACAGTATTGGCTACGGGCGTTATAGGAAAACCACTTCTCCTGACTTGATAACGGTGCGCCGGGCGTTCCATAGCGCTTCGGCTTCCTCGAACGGATTCCCGTCCAATATCACCAAGTCGGCCGTGGCGCCCGGTCGGATCACTCCCAGGTCGGGCCGGCCGATTATTTCAGCGTTCACCGAGGTGGCCGACCGAAGGACATTCCTGACATCGTCCACCTGGCATCGGGTGCGGAATTCAAATAGTTGGTCGTCCTCGAGGTCCCCCATGAGGTCGGTTCCCAGGCCGATCCTGACCCCCGCCTGGCGTGCGATGGGGATGGAATCGAGTCCACGTTCCAGGACTTCCCGGTTCTTGACCTGGGAAACCGCCGGCAAACCCAGTTGGTCGCCTCGCCGGTCCATCGCCTCGTAGCATCCCAGCGTGGGCACCAAGTAAGCGCCTCGTTCTGCCATGAGAGCCGCCGATTCCTCATCCAGGAGGTTTCCATGCTCGATCGTCCGGACGCCATTGGCAACGGAGTGGATAATGGCCTCGGGGGAATAGGCGTGGGCAGCCACATAGGAGCCCCGCACGTTCGCCTCGTAGCACACCGCCGCCACCTCATCCGGGGAATACTGCGGGTTGCGGAGAGGATCGGTGGGCGAAAACACACCTCCCGACGTGAACACTTTGATCACATGGGCGCCGGTGCGGAATCGTTCCCGGACCGCCGCCCGCAGAGGATCGACGCCGTCCACCACCTCGCACAGGTGATTGCACAGGGATCCGACGCTGAGATGGCCGGGACGCATGTCCCCATGACCGCCGGTCTGACTCAGGGCCTGGCCACTGAACAGGTACCGGGGACCCCGAATGAGCCCCTCGTCCACCGCCATCTGCAGCCCTATGTCTCCCCCGGACACATCCCGGACGGTGGTGAAACCGCGGCTTAAGGCGGCATCCAACCGCCGGGCGGCCTTGGCGGCCACATAACTGAGCGGAAGGCCTTCCAATTCTCGGGAGTCCATACTCACCGCATAGGCATGGAAGTGAAGATCCAAGAATCCGGGAGCGACCAGACCACCCCCGGCCTCAATCACTTTCGCCCCACGGGGCGGAGAACCCTCCAAACTCACAATCACACCCTCCTTGGTGTGGATTGGATGGAACGACAGCTCCGAAGTAACACCATCGAAGACCAACCCGCCCATGACGGAAAGTGCCTCGGTGGCCCTCATCGTGTCTTCCGCCCGGAGCGACGAATCCGTTGAGCCTCATCCGTCGAGTTTTCTCGCTTACTCACACTCAAAGGCATGGGACCTCCCTCCTACCGGTGTCTGCACTATGGCAAACCCTAATGCTTACAACCGTTTGGAGTTCCCCCGGGTTACCAAATCTCACAGGACCCAAATCGGGTGTTCTCGTAATCAGGCGCAGAAGGCTCCACAATTCTGCGCCTGTCATCGTTAGCCCTCGGGAGCGTGTTGGTAGACCAGATCGAACACCGTATTGGACACGAATCTTCGGAAATCGTCGTTGTCGGTGAAATGGCGGAAGAATTCCATGTCGTCGGAGATCATTTCGGTCATTACCTTGCCCAGCGCCTTGTCGCTTTCGATGCGGGCGTTCTCGGCATCGGAGTTCTGTCGGGCGTTGCGAAAGGCGCGGTCGTCAGCCACGCGGGCGGGGATGGTTTCGGTGATCAGTTTGTGGACGTGGTCGGAGTCTTTCCACTCGATGTTCCCGAACAGGTCGTTGAAGTCCTGGATGATGTGAGATAGCCGGTCGAGATGGGTTTCGGGTCGGTGCCCGCCCGCGCCGGTGGGAACCGCGTCGATCTCCCCCACCTCGTCGGACAGCATGATCTTTTGCATGGCCTTCTTTTCCACCCGGTAGCTCTCCATGTCGATGGCGTCCAGGATCCCCTGCGACAGGTCCTCCTCCTGGGGGGCGGGGAGTTTGGGCACCAGCAGCGTCAGAAAAATCGACAGCTTCTCCCACTCGGCATGGCCGTAGGGCAGGACCGCCGCCAGGAAACCGTAGGTGCGCAGGAAACTCTTGGCGCCGCTCTTGAACTTCACCTGCCCGTCCTCGTCCAACTCATCCAGATAGGCCGACACGCAGGCGTCGAGAATCGGATGAAGTTGATCCACGTCGGCCCCGTCCAGGTACAGCTTCACCAACTGTTCCACCTGATCGGTTGAGTACACCTGGTCTTGAGCCAGGTCAGTCACCAGGTCATGGAGCTTGTTGGGATCGGTCTCATCGGACAGGACAGTGGCCCTGTAATAGGGCTCGAATGCGTTGCGGATGGTCTCGGTGTCGTTGAGGAAGTCCAGCACAAACACATCATGCTTGCGGGAATGGGAGCGATTGAGCCGGGACAGGGTCTGCACCGCCTTGACGCCCGAAAGGGTCTTGTCCACGTACATCGTGTGCAGAAGGGGCTCGTCGTAGCCGGTTTGGAACTTGTCGGCGCACACCAGGAACCGGTAGGGGTCATCTCGGAAGCGTTCGGCGATCTTGGCCGAGGGCAACTGGTTCAGGGAGGCTTCGGTAACTGTGACGCCTCCCCATTCATGCTCCCCTGAAAAGGCCACCAACGCCTGATAGGGGCTGCGGCGCTTCTCCAGGTACTCGCGGATGTGGTGGTAATACTGGATCGCTCGTTGGATGCCGTTGGTCACCACCATCGCCCGCGCCTGTCCACCCACTTTCTGCTGCGCCAGCACCTGGGTGTGGAAGTGGTCCACCATGATCTCGGCCTTCAGGGCGATGGCGTAATCGTGGCCTTCCACGTAGCGGCGCAGTTTCTTCTGGGCCTTGCGGGTGTCGAACTCGGGGTCGTCCTCCACCGTCTTGGCCAGCTTGTAGTAGCTCTCCACCGGGGTGTAGTGGGACAGCACATCCAGGATGAATCCCTCATCGATGGCCTGCTTCATGCTGTAGTGATGAAACGGACGGTGTTTCACCGCGCCGTCGGCCTGGGGGCGGGGGTCACCGAACAGTTCCAGCGTCTTGTTCTTGGGGGTGGCGGTGAAGGCGAAGTAGCTGGCGTTGGGCAACATCTTGCGAGATTCGATCAGGCGGTTGATCTGATCCTCGTAGGTCTCTTCTTCATCGGCCTGCCCGGCCTCCGAAAGGACCTGGGACATGGCGGCGCCCGTGCGGCCGCCCTGGCTGGAATGGGCCTCGTCGATGATGATGGCGAAGGTGCGGGAACGCTGGGAGTCTCCGATCTCATCCAGGATGAACGGGAACTTCTGGATGGTGGAGATGATGATCTTCTTGCCCTGTTCGATGAACCGCCGCAGGTCGCCCGAGCGGTCGGCGTGTCCCACCGTGGCCTTCACCTGGGCGTACTGGCGGATGGTCTGGTTGATTTGGCTGTCAAGAATCCGCCGATCGGTCACCACGATGATCGAATCAAACACCGGAGAGTGGTCTCTGGTGAGTCCGATCAACTGATGGGCCAGCCAGGCAATGGAGTTGCTTTTGCCGCTCCCCGCCGAATGTTGGATCAGGTAGCGGCGTCCGGCCCCGTGGGCCGAAGCGTCTTCCAGGAGCTTTCTTACTACGTCCAGTTGGTGATAGCGGGGCCAGATCTGCGTTCTTCGGCGGCCTTTGCTCCCCACGATCTGGGCGTAGTTCTCCAAGATGTTGGTGAGGCTCCGGCGGGACAGCACCTCTCTCCACAGATATTCCACCGCCAACCCCTGGGGATTGGGGGGATTGCCCGCGCCGTCGCCTCTGCCCCGGTTGAAGGGCAGAAACACGGAGTCTTTGCCACGCAGGTGGGTGCAGAAAGATACCTGAGATTCGTCCACCGCGAAGTGAGCCACGCATCGCCCCAGGGCGAACAGTTTCTCGCGGGGGTTGCGATCGGTTCGGTACTGGTGGATGGCGTCGTCCACCGTCTGCTTGGTGAGCTTGTTCTTCAGTTCGAAGGTCAAGACCGGCAGACCATTGATGAACAAGGCCAGGTCCAGGGAACGCTGCGTTTGATCCAAGCTGTAGCGAAGCTGACGGGTGACGGTGAACCGATTCTGCTCGAAGCGGTCCATGGCCTTTTCGTTGTCCGGGGATGGGGTTCCGTAGAAAAGGTCAAGATGGTGGGGGCCGTGCTTGATCCCATGGCGCAAGACATCAATGGTGCCCCGCTTGGTGATCTCGTTCCGGATGCGGGCCAGGAACTGGCGGCGGGTAGGGCTGTCGTTGGCCAGATCAAGGGTCCGGGCCACCTTCTCCTGAGTGCATTGCAGAAAATCGGTGAGTTGGGCCAGATCCACACAGAAAGCCCGGTCGTAGTCACCGGGATTTCCCGCCGTCCACCCCACACCGCCCTGACCCATATACGGCTGGGAGCCCGGCTTGGGGGGATCGCAGGGATGGCCGGTCAGAATGGTGCAAATCAGCCGCTCCAGGCCCTTTTCGGAAGTGTCGGTGGTCATGCGAGTTCTTCCAGGCCGTCCTCAATCTGCGCCGCCGCATCCCGAACATCCACCTGGCCGGTTACCACATCGGCGATTATCCGTGTGCGATACTCCTGCAGCAGATCAATCTGACGGCGAGTGTTGGCAATGGCGGCGTCAATTTGGGAAATCAACTCGCCGAGATGTTCAGCAATGGCAGTCTGCTCAGGGAGAGGTGGGAAAGGTATTCGCACTCCACCTATGAAACCCCAATCAGTTCTTGGCATTCTCGCTCCGAATGTAGAACTATTGGCTTTGGCCACAAACGGTGCCGACCGAAGCATCTGCTCTAGGTAAGCCAACGTACAGTTTCTCTCTTCCCGAGGTCTGCAACGCAGAACCAGAAACTCCCCAACACAGACTCCTTCCTTATTGGGTCGTGCAACTTTGGCCAGATACGGACGAAGTTTTCCAAATAAAATGTCTCCAACTCGAAAGTGCTTGGATTGACTATCGAACCCAACCCCTTTTTCGAGTCCGATCAGGCGGCCTGTCCTGCTCTCTACATTCTCCATAGCTAAGAAGAGGTCAATACCTTCTGTGTGAGATGGTCTAGCGACTACGTTATCCAAGACCGTCTTCAACCGCCGCACATCCCAATGCGCTGGGATGTCACCCAGCCACTCTATGCCGGAGGGCTTGTAGGCAGGGTAGGGTCGGCCGGTGCGGATATCAATTTGACCGGTAACAGCCTCCGAAATGGCCGCCTTCTTATACTCTTCCAGCAAGGCCCCCCCCTGCTCCTAGCCTCGATTAGCTGTTCGATACGATCAGATTCATAATCTAAGAACCGAGCAATACCTTGTTGCTCGGGTTTCGACGGCACCAAGCATTGTAGGTATTTGAAGTCTCTCCAATCTAGATTCTGACGAAGGCCCCTTCCCAAACCATAAAACACCTTCAGCAAGTCATAGGAGTGCAACAGCAAATGCCCATATTCTGGTGTAATGCCTTTGGTTGTGCGGAAACACAAATATGCTGAAGTAATGATGCCACGATGCTGGCTCAGCCCAAACCGCAAACTTTTCCAGTCATTCTGCAAGTCCGTCGGCCGAACCACTATATCCAATGGGTTCACGATCTGATAGGTGTCAAAAGAGGCTGGCAACAGGCCTTGAAGGTGGTCAGGTGGTTTTACGACGAGATTCCCGTAACTCAACGAAAGCACTACATGTTCCGCCATTGCCGTGTTTAGTTCTTTTCTCTGTTTTAGACACGCGCGGCCTGGAAGAACGTCCCAATGGGCAGGCAGCTTCCCTAACCAATCGCAACCAGCTTCATCCCGATATGCAGCGTAAGGCCTTAAGTCAAAACTCGCCAACCTTGTCACAGAGCGACTCCTCCCAATATCTCTTCCAGCAAACCTGACGTCTCCCGTTGCAGAGCCAGAATGTCCGCCCGGATCTCGTCCGTGGTTCGCATGGGTTCGGGCTTGTAGAAGTGACGGGTGAAGCTGATCTCGTAGCCGATCTTCACCGTTTTGGCTTGATACCAGGCATCGGGGGCGTAGGGCAACACCTCTCGCCGGATGAAGGCCCCTATCCCACCATCCTCGGTTAGCGGGATCTGCTCTGTGTCACGCAGAGCCGGGTCGGACTCGTATTCCACCACCCTGGCCCCCCCCCCGATCGTATGCTCGAAACGCCCTCGCAGGGGGTCGGGCCGGGTTCCCCTTTTGCAAATTCTCTTGATTACCGCGGGGGCATCCGGGCTGCGCTGCCCGTTGTCTTTCAGGCTTTTGATCTCTTTGGCCGTGTATTTGCGGTCGGAGTCGATCCCCTCGATCCGGAGCGGCCGGTCCACCGTCACCTTCCAGTGCCCGAAGTCGGCGTTGTTGAAGATCTTGCTGTGTTCGGTCTCCTCGAAACCCAGGAACGTGCGGCAGATCTGGGCGATGTTCTCCTCCGACAGTTCGCAGTTCTTCTTGCCCAGGTTCTTGCGCAGCGGTTGGAACCACTCGGTGGCGTCTATCAACTGCACCTTGCCCCAACGGTGCTCGGGCTTTCGATTGGTGAGCACCCAGATGTAGGTGGCGATCCCGGTGTTGTAGAACATGTTGAGCGGGAGCGCCACGATTGCCTCCAGCCAGTCGTTTTCGATGATCCACCGCCGGATGTTGCTCTCCCCCTGTCCGGCGGCTCCGGTGAAGAGGGAACTCCCGTTATGGACCTCGGCGATGCGGCTTCCCATCGGTGTGTCCCGTTTCATCTTGGACACCATGTTGGCCAGGAACATCATCTGTCCGTCGCTGGAGCGGGTCACCAGCGAAAACTCGGGGTCGCCTTTGTGTTCCACCACAAACCGGGGGTCCTGCATCCCCTTCTTGCCACCCATCCGCCCCAGGTCGGTCTTCCAGCTTTTGCCATAGGGAGGATTGGAAAGCATGAAATCAAACGACCGGGTGGGAAAGGCGTCGTTGGAGAGCGTCGAGTGCTCGGGGCCACCCACGATGTTGTCGGCCGTTTCTCCCTCGCCTTTCAGAATTAGATCGGCCTTGCAGATGGCGTAGGTCTCGGCGTTGATCTCCTGGCCGAACATGTGAACCGAAACGTCTTTGCCGTGGTCGGCGGCCTGCTTTTCCAGGGTTTCTCGGCCAACAGTCAGCATCCCTCCGGTGCCGCAGGCCCCGTCGTACACCAAATAGGTCCCCGGGGTGATCTGGTCGGCAACGGGAAGGAACACCAACTTGGCCATCAGCCTCACTGCATCCCGCGGAGTCCAGTGCTCCCCCGCTTCTTCGTTGTTTTCCTCGTTGAAACGCCGCACCAGTTCCTCGAAGATCGACCCCATGCCGTGGTTGTCCAAGCCGGGATACCTGATGGAACCGTCGGTATTCATCACCGGATCGGGGCTCAGGTTGACTTTCGGTGAGGTGATCTTTTCGATCAAGGTGCCCAGTGCATCGGCCCGTGACAACCGCGGGATCTGGTTGCGGAACTCGAAGTTGTCCAAGATGTCCTGCACGTTGGGCGAGAAACCGTCCAAATAAGCCTCGAAATCGGCCCGCAGTTGCTGTTGGCCGGCCCGGGCTCTCAAGTCACGCAGGGTGAACTTGGAGGTGTTGTAAAAGGCCTGTCCGGCAGCATGGCGCAAAGCGGCGTCCTGCTCGATAATTCCCGCCTCGTCGAGCGTTTCCTTAACGCTGAGCACCACCTGTTTGGTGTCTTCCAGCACCGTGTCGAGGCGACGGAGCACGGTCACCGGCAGGATCACGTCCCGGTACTTTCCCCGAACATAGACATCACGAAGAACATCATCGGCGATTCCCCAGATGTAGTTGGTGATCCAGTTCAGATCGGGGGTTTGCATGGGGTTTTCCGGGAGGCAGGCAGGGTGGTCAGGTGCCTAACAGACTACCGGCACGGGTGTGACACTGGCCCACCGGAACGATTACCTCGGCGGCCGAAGTGTGTAGTCGACCCTCGCCAGTGCGTAGTCTCTGACAATAGATGGCTTCTTCTCTTCACCGCGGCGTGCTGTTCACGGATCTCTATCAGCTCACCATGGCTCAGGTGTACTTCAGCCATGGGATGGCCGACCTGCGGACCGGGTTTGAGCATTACTTTCGTACCTATCCGGACTATGGGGAACACCGGGCCGGGTATTGCGTTTCGGCCGGAGTCGGCGCTCTGGTGGATCGGCTGCGGACCCTTCGGTTCTCTTCGGCCGAGCTTTCTGCCCTGAGCGAGATGCGCGCCGGGTCGGGCAGCCCGCTGTTCCGGCGGGGTTTTTTGGACTGGCTTTCGGAGCAGAGAGACTTTGGCTGTCTGAGTATCAGGGCGACCCCCGACGGGCGGGTGGTGCATCCTCATACTCCCATCACAGTCGTGGAGGGACCCTTGGGGATCGGGCAGATCCTGGAAACCGTGCTGCTCAATCACCGCAACTACGCCACCCTGGTGGCCACCAAGGCCGCCCGGATCAAGCAGGCGGCCCAATCAGGAACGGTGTTGGAGTTCGGGATGCGGCGGGCGGCGGGAACCGGGGCCAACCTGGCCACCGAGGCGGCGCTGATCGGAGGGGCCGATCATTCCTCCAACGTGGGGGCGTCCCTTCGGGCCGGGTCTTCGCCGCGGGGCACGCATGCCCATTCACTGGTGCAGGCGTTCATGGCGGCGGGCGGCGATGAACTCGACGCTTTCCGGGCATTTGCCCAGGTCTATCCCGACGACTGCGTGCTGTTGGTGGACACCATCGACACCCTGGAGTCCGGTCTTCCCAATGCGATCACGGTGTTCGAGGACCTCCGTCGTCGGGGGCATCGGCCGGTGGGGATTCGCCTCGATTCGGGTGATCCCGTGGTCCTGGCCCGCCACGCGGCCCGAATGCTGGACCGGGCCGGGTTTCCCGACACCAAGATTGTCCTCTCCGACCGCCTGGATGAACTGTCAATCGCCCGGATCACCACGTCGCTCGCTCAAAACGCCGACGACCCCGACCTGCTGATCGGGCGACTGGTGTTCGGGGTGGGCACCCGACTGGTCACCTCCCAGGGATCCCCGAGCCTCGACGGCGTCTACAAACTGGCCGCCCTCCGGCACGACGGCGCCTGGAGTCCGGCGTTCAAATTCACCGACGATCCGGCCAAGAGCGCCCTGCCGGGTCGAAAGCGCCTGTGGCGCCGATACGGCCCGGACCAGGACGCCCAGGCCGACCTGGTAGCCCTGGCGGATGAAGAACCGCCGCCCCGGGACAACACCACCTGCAGATCCCTGCTGGAGGTGGTGTGGGAGGACGGGGTGGGCGCCCGGGACACCATCGACACCGCCCGAAGGAGGCTCTCAGCCGATCTGGCCCGCCTGTTGACCAAGTACCGGAGCCTGATCGAGCCGGAACCCTACCCGGTGCGCCAAAGCCGCGGCCTGCGGGAACTTGGCGCCCGAATCCGAGAGCGTCAGCCTCCCCTGAACGGCCATGCTTGACACAGAGACTCTGCAATGGGCGGTTCCCCTGGCGGTTCTTCTGATCTCTTCCACCGTGGCCGTGGTGGCACGGGCCATCCATGGTCGTCGTCCCCGGCGGCGGGCCATGCCGGGACTGGAACCGGGAGTGGTGCTCTTCACCTCCCAACGTTGCCCGGGCTGCGATCCGGTGCGGTCCCGCCTGATCGAAGTGCTGGGACCCGACGGCTTTCAGGAGATCAAGTGGACCGAATCTCCGCAGACCTTCACCGACCACCGGATCGATCGGGTGCCCGCCGTGGCGGCAGTGGACCCCGACGGAGTGGGACTCCTCTGGGAGGGGATGCCTCCCACCCGGCTTCTGCGGAAATGGAAATCCTTGGTTTACCTGCGGTAAGGCCTTAAAGTTGGTCTTTCATGATCCCCAACTGCTATCGGTGTGGAAAAACGGCTTCCGCGTGGATGGCCATTGACTATCAGAACCGTCGGGTGTGGCTGTGGGATATCAGCATCGCGGCGCCCGAAGAGGTGCTCTCGGCGATCTGTCGCCATCATGCTGATCATCTCTCGCCTCCCTTAAAATGGACGCTATTCGACCGTCGCAACGTCACCGAAATGTTCCCCTCCTCCAAGGAATCGGGCGCCGCTTAATCACCGGCGGCCGGTCGCCTGGTAGTCCGGATTCCGGATGAGGCGATTGCGCGCTCTTTGGTACCCCGGTTGGGTGCTGGTGTTGCTTTCCGGCATGGTTCTGGCTGTCCTGAACCCACATCTGCTGCTGGTGGACAACACTCCCTCCGGCGGCGACATGGGCGCCCATGTCCTGGGGCCGGCCGCCATGCGGGACATTCTGCTGCCGGCCGGACGACTGCTGGGATGGTCCAACGCCTGGTTCGCGGGTTTTCCCCTGTTCTACTTCTATTTTCCCCTCCCTTCCCTGGTGATAGTGGGGTTGGATTTCCTTTTGCCCTACGGGGTGGCGTTCAAGCTGGTCACGGTCGGAGGACTGCTGCTGCTTCCCCCGGCAGTGTATTTCCTCACCCGGGCGCTGGGGTTCCATCGGGTGATCGCCCTGGTCACCGCCGCAGGTGGCACGGTGTATGCCCTGATGGAAAGCTTCACCATCTATGGAGGAAACGTGGCCTCCACCCTGGCGGGGGAGTTCACCTACAGTTGGTCCTTCAGCCTGGGATTCATCTATCTGGGTCTTTTGATCCGGGTGATCGAGGGGGAATCCCGCCTGGTTCCTCGGGCGGCGGCGGTGTTCGCGGTAACCGTTCTGTGCCATCTGCTCACCACCCTGCTACTGGTGCTGGGAACCGCGGCGCTCTTGGCATTGCGGCGGGTACGCCGGCCCTTGCTGGTGATCTCGGTTTGGGCCTTTGCCCTCACCGGCTTTTGGTCGGTCCCCTTCCTGGTCCGCCTGCCGTACAGTTCCGACCTGGCTTGGAGCCCCCTCAACCAATGGCGGGAATTCTTTCCCGTGGAATTGTGGTTGCTGTTGCCGTTGGCGGCGGTGGGTGTGATTGTGGCGCTGCGGCGCGCCCGGCGGCTGGGAGAGATATGGAAACTCACCCCGATCCTGATCGCCACCGTGGCGCCGCTCGTCTACTTTCCGCTCCCGGTTCGGCTCACCCGCCAGTTTCCGGACCTGTTCCTGGACGAACGCTGGAAGCTGTACAACGGGCGGCTCCTGCCCTACTGGTACTTCGGGGTGCTGTTCTTTGCCATGCTGGCGGTGGGTTTCTTGGTGCTGATGGTCGCCCGGCGTCTGCCCCGATCGGTCTCCCCGCGGTCTGCGGCGGTGACCACCGCGGTGGCGGCGGCCCTGGTGGTCGCCATCCTGATTCCCGCCACCGACTCCCGGGGCCGTTGGCCGATCATGGTGGGATCCATGCTGGTGGCCGCCGCGGTGGTGATCGCCCTCTACGTCCGACCCCAGTCCATTCCTCTCAAGCGATTATTGGCGGCGGGGTTGGCTCTGGGGATCGGCGCCGGGGCCCTGGCGGGAGTGTCATATCTGGCGGGTTGGTCGAGGTGGAACTACTCCGGCTATGAGGGAAAGGCCGGGTGGAGCGAATACCGCGACATGAACGCCCTGGTGGGGAGCCTGGAACCCGGGCGGGTGCTGTGGGAGAACAACCGGGACATCGACCGTTACGGGACACCCATGGCGCCGATGCTGATCCCCTACTGGTCGGAGTGGTCCCATCCCTCCATGGAGGGCCTCTTCTTTGAATCGTCGATGAGCATGCCGTTCATCTTCGTCACCATCTCCGAGATGAGCAAGCAGGGATCCAATCCGGTGCCGGGCCTGCGCTATCACAATCTCACCATGGACCGGGGGCTTCAGCACCTGGACATGTTCGGGGTCCGCTACTACATATCCTTCACCGAAGAAGCCACCGAGGAAGCCGCCCTGTACCCCGAATTGCGGGAAGTGGGGGTAGCCGGACCCTTCCATGTCTTCGAAGCCCCGCCCACCGACCTGGTGGAGGTGGCCCGCTATCAGCCCTCGGTGTTCGTCAGAACTCCCGACGGCGAGCCGGATTTCTTCAACTTCGCCCTGTCCTGGTTCGATCTGATCGGACAGACCGACCTGTGGGTGGTGGAAGAGGCGCCGCCCGAATACGGATGGGCGGAAGTTTCCCATCCGTCCCTGCTTCGCCCGGTGATCCTCCCCGACCAGGGCCGGGCGGTGACCGATGTGGTGGTGGAGGATCACCGCATCTCCTTTAGGACCCAGGCGGTGGGCGTCCCCCACCTGATCAAGGTCTCCTACTTTCCCAATTGGAAGGCCACGGGCGCCGAGGGTCCGTACCTGGCCACACCCTCTCTGATGGTGGTGGTCCCCACCGATTCTCAGGTGGTGCTCGAATTCAGCAACACCTGGGTGGAGTGGCTGGGATGGGCGCTCACCCTGGCGGGCCTGGCCGCGCTGGTGGCCCCCCGCCTCCGACCGCGGGTCACGGCGTGGGCCGGCCCGTCGCCGGTCAGGGGCAGGCATGGAGGGTCGCCATAGGAATCTTCGGGGCCTACGACATCCGAGGGAACGTGGAAACCGGGGAGTTCACCCCCGATCATGCCCGCCGCATCGGCGGGGCGTTTTCACGTTTCGCCGGTGGTCGGACGGTGGCCGTGGGGCGTGACTGCCGGGCCAGTTCGCCGGAGTTGGCTGCCGCATTCATCGGGGGCGTCGCATCGGCGGGTTCCCCGGTCTGGGACCTGGGCGAGGTGGCCACCGAGGTGGTCTACTATGTGTCCGGCGCCCGGTCGGTGGCCGGCGCCATGGTGACCGCCTCTCACAATCCTCCCCAGTGGAACGGGATCAAGCTGTGCATGCCCGGCGCCGCCCCGGTGGGGGCCGATTCCGGCTTGCAGGAAATCGAGCAGATGGCCCAGTCCCGGACAGCGGAGGCCCCGCGGCCGGGCTCGATCGCGGCCTGCGACTACACCAACGACTACACCGAACATGTGCTCTCGATCATCGGACCCTGGGAAATCACCGAACTGTCGGTGGTGGTGGACGGCGGTAACGGGATGGCCGAAACGGTGGTCCAACCGGTCTTCTCCCGTCTTCCGGTGACCCTCACCGGCCTGTATCTGCGCCCGGACGGGTCGTTTCCCAACCACCCGCCCGATCCGATCAACCCGGCCAACCTGGCCGACCTGGCCGAGGAGGTGCTCCGGGTCGGCGCCGATCTGGGGGTGGCCTTCGACGGGGACGCCGACCGGGCCTTCTTTGTGGACGACCGGGGGCGGCCCATGTCGGGCAGCGCCATCACCACCCTCATCAGTCGCCTGGTTCTGGCCGACAGGCCGGGTGGGACCGTAGTTCACAATTTGATCTGCTCGCGGTCGGTGCCCGAGGCCATCCGGGCGGCGGGCGGGGTCCCGGTCCGCTGCCGGGTGGGTCACTCCTTCATGAAGAAGATGATGGCCGAGACCGGGGCGGTTTTCGGTGGAGAGCACTCCGGCCACTACTACTTCGCCGATCACTTCGGCGCCGACTCCGGCATGCTGGCCACCCTGGCGCTGTTTCGGATCCTCTCCACTGAGGGTCGACCCCTCTCGGAAATACATGCCGAGGTAACTCCCTACCACGCTTCCGGTGAGATCAATTTGAAGGTGACCGATCGCCCGGGTTCTCTGGCCGTGGTGGCGGAGGCTTTCCCATCGGCCCGACAGGATCGGCTGGACGGACTGACCGTCTCCTGGCCCGACCGGTGGTTCAATGTGCGGCCCTCCAACACCGAACCGCTGCTCCGGCTCAACGCCGAAGGCCCCGACCGCTCGGCGGTGCGCCGCCTGGTCCGGCAGGTGAAAACCCTGGTGAGTCCCTGACATGCCGGCTGTCGACCCCCGCCTGCTCGCCATCCTGGCCTGCCCGCGATGCAAGGGTCCGCTCACAGAGTTGGAATCGGAACGGGTGCTTCATTGCCCCGACGGCAATGTTTCCTATTTGATCAACCCCGAAGGGGCGCCAATAATGACAGTGGAAGATGACTGACCACCGTTCTCCCAGCGCCGAGATGCGCCTTCAGATAGCTGCGTTGGGCAGTCAACTGCGTTGGGGCGTTGACCTGCTGTTCGATACACAGACGACGGGGGTGCCGGAATTGCTGGTGTGCGGCATGGGGGGTTCGGGTATCACCGGCGATTTCCTGCGCGCCGTGGCGGAGTCCGAGGGGCGAAGATGCACGGTTCACAAGCACTACGGGCTTCCCGAATGGGCCGCTTCTCACCGACCGGCGGTGGTGGTGGTCTCCTATTCGGGGAACACCGCCGAGGCTCTCTCTTCCTGGGAAGCGGCGCAAGAGTTGGAATTGCCGGTGGCGGTGATCACCTCCGGCGGGCAGTTGGCGGAGAAAGCCACCCTGGCCGGGGACCGCGTGGTAATGGTGCCCGGGGGCTACCAGCCCCGCTCCGCCCTGGGATTCGGGCTGGCGGCCCTGCTGAGAGTTGCCGCCCACCTGGGATTGATCTCCGATGCCCGACCCTCCCTGGAAGAGGCGGCGGATCTCGCTGATCTCATCTCCGGGCCCAAGGGCCGGGGTGAGGCTCTGGCTGCCGACCTGGCGGACGGGCTGGGAGACCGGATGGTGGGAATCTACGGATCTGCGCCGTTGTCGGAGGTGGCGGCCTATCGATGGAAGACCCAGATCAACGAGAACGCCAAGCGGGCGGCTTTTACGGGTGCCCTGCCGGAAGTCACTCACAACGAGATAGTGGGATGGGAGTATCCCCCGGGATGGGCCGGTCGCCGGGTGGGGATCGTGGCCCTGCGCGACCGCCACGACCATCCGGGCGTTGCCCGGCGTTTTGAGTTGTTGCAGACCCTCACCGCGGAGCGGGTGTCGTGGGTCGGCGAGGTGCTGTCACAGGGGCAGACCCCCCTGGCCCGCCTGATTAGCCTGGTGGCGATGGGCGATCTGGTTTCCTGGGAGTTGGCTCGCCGCGGAGGGGTGGATCCCATGGCGGTGGAGTTGATCGACCGCCTCAAGGTGGGAATGGAATCCCCCGAATCCTCCCCGTTTGATGCCCACTGACCTGGCCGATCCCTCTTTGGCCCCGGCCGGCCGGAAGCGAGTGGAGTGGGCCGCCGGCCGGATGCCGGTGCTGTCCTCGGTGCGCAGGACCCTCGCCGAGGACCGGCCCTTGGCCGGACTCACCGTGGGGGCGTGTCTTCATGTCACCTCCGAAACCGCCAACCTGATGCTGGCGCTGCGCGACGCCGGAGCGAGGCTTTCCCTGTGCGCGTCCAATCCCCTTTCCACCCAGGACGACGTGGCCGCCGCCCTGGCCGAGCAGGAGATCGAAGTGATGGCCGTGCGCGGGGAGGACTCAGGCCGCTATCACCGTCACATTCGGGAGGTGCTCGACCGCCGACCCGATCTGTTGGTGGATGACGGGGGAGACCTGATCTCGACGCTGCATCGAGAGGTTCCCGACCTCTCGCCACTGGGGGCCACCGAGGAGACCACCACCGGGGTGAACCGGCTGCGCGCCATGGCCGAGGAGGGGGCTTTGCGCATCCCCGTGGTGGCGGTGAACGATTCGGACACCAAGCATCTGTTCGACAACTACTACGGCACCGGCCAGTCGACCATGGACGGGATCATCCGGGCCACCAACCTGCTGGTGGCCGGGACCACGGTGGTGGTGGTGGGGTACGGGCCGTGCGGACAGGGGGTGGCGATCCGGGCCGAGGGCCTGGGCGCCCGGGTGATCGTGGTGGAAGTGGACCCGGTCCGGGCCCTTAGGGCGTTGATGGACGGCCACCGGGTGCTAACCGCCCCGGAGGCGGCTTCGGTGGGTGACGTCTTCGTAACCGTGACCGGAAATCGCCACGTGCTGGCGGCAGAACACCTGGCGGCTATGAAAGACGGCGCCATCTTGGCCAACGCCGGTCACTTCGACGTGGAGATCGACTTGGAAGCCCTGGCGGCCCGGGCAGTGGGCCGGAGGACCGTCCGCCCCAACCTGGAGGAATTCAAAATGGACGATGGCCGCCGTTTGTTCCTGGTCTCAGAAGGCCGGCTGGCCAACCTGGGCGCCGCCGAGGGGCATCCGGCCGATGTGATGGACCTGTCGTTCGCCAACCAGGCCCTGGCGTTGAACTGGCTGGTGGAGAACCGGCCGTCGTTGGCGCCGGAGGTCTACGTGCTGCCGGCCGAGATCGATCAAGAGGTGGCCCGCCTCAAGGTGGAAGCCCTGGGAGGGAAACTAGAGCAGCTCACCGAATCCCAGCGGGAATACCTCACCGGTTGGCGCCTGGGCACTTGAATGCCCGGCCGAGCGGGGCCGGCTATCCCAGCGCCCGGGTGACCTTTTGCTGGACCAACAGCACCCCGGCCAAAGAAACCCCGATCCCCAGGATTTGCAACTGGCTCAACGTCTGTCCGAGCAGCAACCAGGCGCCAACTCCCCCCACCACCGGCTGGGTGAGAATGATCATCCCCACCGGTCCCGGGCCGGCGTAGCGAACCGCGGCCACCTCCATCACCACCGGCGCCGCGGTTCCCACCACTCCTAGCGCGATCAGTGACCACCACCGCGAGGCCGGAAGGTCCAGGGGGCCGATCCCTGACATCGGCAGGACCATCAAGGCGGCGGCGCCCATGGCATAGGCGGAGATGGTCAACGCCGGCAATCGTTCTCCCAAATGGTCCGCCATGAGCAAATATCCGGCCAGGAATAACGCCGCCACCGTTCCACTGGCAATCCCCACAGGGTCGACTCGCTCCCACACCCACGCCTCCACCACCAGAGAGATCCCCAACATGGTCAACAGCCCGGCAACCCAGGCAACCGGAGGCACGGCGACACCCCGCACCACCTTGGTCCACACCATCACCACCAGCACCGCCACGAACTGCATGGTCATGGTCGGCCCCGCCCCCAGCCTGTCCAAGGTTATGAAGAACAGCATGGACATGGCGGCGATGCACCCGCCCATGCCGATCAATGTCCACAGGTGACCTCCGGGGCTTGTGACTTTCCGTCGTACCGCCACCACCCACAACGCCGCGGCGGCCAGCAGGAGATGGCGGTAGGCCAACTCCATGGCGGTGTGGTATTGGAGAAGATCGATGGCCACCACCGCGAAATAGCCGAACAACACCACCGCGCCGATGGCCAGCCAGGTCCCCCGACGAGCCATCGGTCTGGCTGAATTCGGAAGGGCTGGTTCCGAGGAAACTTGACCGGTGCTCATCCGGCCAAAGCTAGCAAGAGTCACCGGCCTGACTATGAAGGGATCTCCATGCATGGGCCGGAACCCTCGCAGTTGCCTCGTTCGTTACCGACCAACTAATTGTATCTATAATTAATAGACAAATATAGCTCATAAATTTATTATTAATCGACATGACCATCATCTACCAAGCCCCGGATCTAACCGAAGCCGATCAACAAGTACTCGAAGCCATTGCAGAGTTGCGAGAGACGCTTCGGTTTCGTCTGCACTACCCCCGCCGATGGTACGGAACGCTGCGCCGCGCGGCCTTCGCCCGGGCGGTGCAGGGATCCAATTCCATCGAGGGCTACCACGCCAGCGACGAGGATGTGGCGGCGGTAATCGAAGAGGAGGAACCACTGGACACCCGGGAAGAGACCCGCCAGGCGATCTCCGGCTACCGGGACGCCATGACCTACGCGATGCAACTGGCCAAGGCCAACCATCGAATCGATGGCTCCACGTTGCTGGGGTTGCACTTCATGATCATGAAGAACCGACTTGACAAGAATCCCGGACAGTGGCGTCCCGAGGCGGTGTGGGTGGAGGATCAGGACGGACATGTGGTCTACACGGCGCCGGACCGGGAGGGGGTCGAAGAGTTGGTGGATCAGACCCTCGACGCCATTCGCCACAGTTCCGGGCCGGTGATGATCAACGCGGCCATGGCTCACCTGAATCTGGTGATGATCCACCCCTGGAGCGACGGGAACGGGCGAATGGCGCGGTGTCTTCAGACCCTGGTGCTGGCCTCCGAAGGCATTCTCGACCCGGTCTTCTCGAGCATCGAAGAGTATCTGGGACGTAACACCCCGAGTTACTACCAGGCCCTCAGTTCGGTCCACGAGGGAAAATGGGCCCCGGAGCGGGACACCCGATCATGGATCGAATTCTCCCTCACCGCCCACTACCGGCAGGCCCGCACTCTGCAACGCCGCATCGAGCAGTACGAAGCCTTGTGGGGGCGTTGCGAGGATCTCGCCGCGCACCATAGATTGCCGGATCGAGTTGTCGGCGCTCTGTCCGACGCGGCCCGGCGGCGGACACTGTGGCGTTCTCTGTATGTGAAGATCACCCGCTCTTCCACGGGCGATGAGATCAGCGACATGACGGGAACCCGCGATCTGCTGGCGATGCACCGAGCAGGACTGTTACAGGCGATCGGAGAAAAACGGGGACGTCGCTATCGGGGGACCCCTGAACTCAAGGCGGTGTGGGATGAAATCAGGTCGCAACGCCCATCGCTGCGAGTCGAGGATCCCTACCAGGCGGCAGCACAAGGCCGACTGCCCCGTTTTTGATCCCGCTCTCAGATCAACTCGGGATAAAAGAGCAGAATCGAGAGGCTCAGCAGGTTGAAACCGGCATGGGCAAAGATGGCCGGTCCCAATCGTTCCCGCATAATGCGCAGATAGGCCAGCACCACCCCGAAAATGAAAAGTTGGGGGACCAGCACCACCCCCGATTCCAGGGGCTGCACCGTGGAGATCCCGATCAGGTGAAAAGCGGCGAACACCGAGGCGGAACCGAACACCACCCCTTTGGCGCGGAAGCGGGCAATCAGGGCGTCCACCAGGATTCCCCGGAACATGAGTTCCTCCAGGATGGGTCCGATCAGACCCACCAGCAGCAATATCGCCACCCGTTGAACGGCGCCGCGGGTGGAGGCGATTTCGGCGGCGAGCGACTGTGGCTCGGAATCGAGCCCCACCAGGTTCGCCACCGGGAGGAACAGCAATGCGAGCAATAGTTGCAGCCCCGCCCCCAGCAACAGCATCAGGCCGTCCCTGGGCTCCACCACAAAATCGAGCCGCCGAAAATCCCGTCGGCGCAGCCAACTCAACAGCAGCATGGCGAGGGCGGTGAAGGCAAACTGCCCCACCAAGAGCGCGGTCACCTCCCCTCCCAGCCCCACTCCCACCACCACTATCGAACCCGCCAAACCGGCCAGGGCCACCAGGGCCAGATCGGAAAAGGTCCAGCGACCCTTGGTCTCAGGCGGTTTCACCAGAGCAAGATTAACCCGCTTCCAACCGGTCTTGACCGAGTTGTCGGGGAGGTACCGAACCTCAGTCGACCCTCAGTCCCCGACGATCGGTCCAATCCAGTCTGGTGATTTCACATGACCCCGGGAACTCATCAATGCCACACCGGCGGCGCAGCATGCGGATCACCCCGCCATGGGTGAATACCAAGTGGCTTCCCTCGGTCAATCCGGCCACAAAATCCAGGACCCTGCCCTCCATCTGCGCGTGCGACTCTCCGCCGGGAGCGACAAAATCATCGAAGGCCACCAAACTGTTGCGTATCTGCGGAGACAGACCGTGCCAGTCAAGACCCTGGATGTCCCCAAAATCGAGTTCCCGAAGCGCTGCTTCCTGCGTGGGTTCCCCAAAGGCCAACCGGGCGGTTTCCACCGCCCGGATCAGATCGGAACTCCACACCCCCGTGAAAGTGCGGCCCGCCAGCGTCGGGGCCAACTCCCGAGCCTGCCGACGCCCGGTGCTGTTGAGCGGGGTGTCCACCCACCCCTGCAGTCGATGATTGCGATTCCAGTCGGTTTCGCCATGCCGAACCAACCAGAGTTCGATCACTGCTAGAAATCGATCCCGCGACGGGCGGTGATCCCCTGATCGAAGGCGTGTTTGACATTGACCATCTCGGTAACGGTATCGGCCGCGTCAATCAGCGAAGCGGGGGCGTCCCGGCCCGTCAGTATGACCGTGACGTGAGGGGGGCGCGATCTGAGCATCTCCAGCATCTCCGCTTCCTCAATCCACCCCCAGTTGAGGGGATAGGTCACTTCATCGAGAACCACCATCCGGTGCGTACCCTCAGAAATCAGACGCCGAGTGAAAGACCAGGCCTGCCGCGCCACCGCCTCGGTTTCGGACATGTTTTCCGAATCCCAGGTAAACCCATCACCCAACGTCCACCAGTCCACTCCCAGGCCGCGGCAGACCTTCTCTTCCCCAACCTTCCAGTCAGCCGATTTGAGAAACTGCACCACGGCTACCTGCCAGCCCCGGGAAATTGCCCGCAGCATGGTGCCGAACGCGGCAGTGCTCTTGCCTTTGCCGTAACCGGTATGCACCAGCACCAGCGAAGGAGCGCGTTGGCTGCCGATTTTCGGCCCTTCGGTGGGTGGGGTTTCTTGTGAAGTCATCAAACTCTCCTTCCAGAAAATCTATCGTCGCCGGACGCCTTGGACCCGCAGACCAGGGCCGAAGAGGCCAGTATCAACCGCCACCCGGCGCCCATCCGCTGGGCGTTCACATACATAAACATCCTCCTTGACCAGGAGGATGAAGGGGAAGAGTGTCAGACGAGAACCTCGCCGACGAACTACACCTTCATCCGAGGTTCATCCGTCATCCCGGCCATCAGGCGTCCTGGCTCATCCCCTCGCAAGGGGTTTCACAGTTGCGGGACAGCGCCGGAATCCAACCGGACTTCGCTGACACCGGAACATCTCGCCGTTGTCTCCCGGCGAGCATGGCTCACTATAACAGCCGGCGGGGCCCTCGGCGCGCCCAACCCCCATCCTGCCCCAAACCTTGCGCCCCTGCGGTGGGGGCGCTACTCCTCCTCCGTCGACCCCTCGGCCGGTTCCTCCTGGTTGGACATCACCTCGCTTCTGGGAAGAAGTCGGGCGGCCAGAGATAGACGGTCCTCTCCGCGCAGGACATCAAGAACAATCAGGTCCCCCGGGGACAGGTGCCTGATGCGAGCCGCCAGGTCGGCGATCCCGGTCACCGGGCGGCCTCCCACTCCCACCACCACGTCACCGGCCCGAAGCCCGGCCTGTTCGGCGCCCGAACCGGGGAACACCTCCATGACTTCCACCCCGGCGTCCCCCTGGGTGTCCTGGCCGCTGATTCCCAAGAAGGCGGTTTGCACGGGTCTTCCCTCCATCAGGGCCTGTGCCACCCGGTAAGCAATGTCGATGGGGACCGCGAAGCCCACCCCTTGGAACTCGATCGAATCCAAGGTGGTGGAATCGGTGAAAATCGAAACATTGATCCCGATCAGCCGTCCATACCGATCCGCCAGGGCGCCCCCGGAGTTTCCGGGATAGAGCACCGCGTCGCTTTGGATCAAGAGCCTCCCCTCCACCATCCGATCCACCGCACTGATCACCCCGGAGGTCACCGATGATTCCAAACCCCAGGGGCTTCCCACCGCCACCACCAACTGGCCCACCCGCGGCCAGTCGTCCAGGGCCAGTTCGGCCGGCGTCAGGCCGGTGCGGTCCACCTTGATCACCGCCACATCGGAATCCGGGTCGGTTCCCAACACCTCACCGGGCAACCGGTCACCGGTGGAAAGGCGAACGGTCAGGTCGGCATCACCTTCCACCACCGTGGACACCACATGAGCGGCGGTGAAGATGTAGCCGCGGCTGTCGAAAATCACGCCGCTCCCGGCCCCCTGCTCGAAAAGATCGTCGCTTTGGATCTCCAGGTGAACCACCGAAGGGACCAGACGGTTGGCTACATCCGACACCGGTTCGTCGGTGGCCACAAGGGGCGGAGGCTCAACCGGCGGAGCTTCCTCGACCGGCGCGGGTGTCGGCGCCGTGGTGGTTGGGGTGGCGGTGGCGGCGGTGGTGGATGGAGTGGTCACCGGGGGGGCGGTGGGGGAAGGGGTTGATGATTCGGCGGCCGGGATGGTTGCGGCGGTGGTGGTGGTGCTCTCGGGCGCCGGGGTACTCCATTCGGGAAAGAAGATCCCCGCCGCGAATCCTCCCGCCAGCAGCAGCACTCCCGCCACCGCCATCATCTTCCATCCCATCTCCCGCGAGGATCTTGCGCTCTCAGAGGAATCGGCGTTCCGCCGGGCGGGGGGCACGAACAGGGACACCTCTTCGAAAGGGGGAGCGGGCGGCTCGGCTTCTTCGTCCCCGTGGTCACCACCCTCCGCCACCTGCGCCTCCTCATCCGCCGGATCGGGCGGCAAACCGGGGTCGCCTGAACTCCAATTGCTCTCCTCGGCTACGACGGACTCGTCATCCGGGCCGGGTCTCACCCCTGATGTCTCCTCCGCGGCCTGAGCCGATTCCGGGTGCGGGTCTCGCCGATCATCATCCGCGGGGTTATCACCCATGGGCGGTGGCGCCGGACCGCGCCCGTGGTCTTCGGGGGGAGGATTGTCAGTCATTGAAAGTGGGGATCTCTGAGTCTATGGTGAACGAAGGCGTAGTGGAAACCTGCGTCCATGTTAGAAAAGACCTGGTAAAACTGCTATAAACCCGCCACATTTCTCAGCCGGGCGGGAGGTGGTCGGGCGGGTCATCGGCATCGGGACCGTTGCGTGCGGGTATCCAAACCACCATTGCGGTCCCGCCGCCGTCGCGGGCAAAACCGGTCAGCCTCCCCCCGTGGAATTCGGTGAGATGCCGGGCGATGGCCAGACCCAAACCGCCCCCGGAGTCCGAGGCCCCCGAGATCAGACCGGGATCGATGCCCGGGCCGCGGTCGGCCACCGTCATCCATCCCCAGCCGTCGGTTTCCCCGCTACCCAGGTTGATGGAGGTCCCCGACGGCGAGGCGGAGATGGCGTTGTCCACCAGGTTCTCAAGCACCCGGACCAAAGCCAGGGCATCCCCCGACACCGGGGCGGACCGCGCATCCACCGTCACCGAAACCTCCCTTTCCTCGGCCAGGGCGGACACCGCCTGGGCGGTGGAGGTCACCAGATCGGAAAGGTCCACCTCGGAGAACTTGGAGCACCCCACCTCCAGGCGAGCAGCATCCAGTAGCCGATCGATCATTTCCGACATCTTCTGCGCCGCCCGGGAAACCACCTGGCCGGTTTCCCTCCAGTCCTCCACCGTGGCGGCGGGGTCGGCCAGGCTCACATCCAGGTTGGAGCGGATCACCGCCAAGGGGTTGCGAAGGTCATGGGAGGTGGAGGCCAGGAACTGCTGCTGCAGTCGGAAAGATCCGCTCAGCCGATCCAGCATGGCGTCGAAGGTCCTGGCCAGCCGGGTGAGTTCGTCGTCGGGACCCGAAAGGTTTATCCGTTGAGTCAGATCCCGCGCCTGGATGTTTTCGGCCACCTCGACGATCCGATTGATGGGCCGCAGGCTCCGCCCGGCCAGAAACCAGCCCATCAGCAGGCTGACCAGAAACAGCCAGACCAACCCCCACAGGATCTGACCGGTGATGTCTTCGAGGATGCGCTCCCTCACCACCGTCTCGACAGTCTGGAACTGACGCATCTCCAGTTGGGGAATGATGTAGCGCACCCCTCCCCGGATGACGGACTCCCCCGGCGTCAGCACCAGACCCATCACCCGTTCATGACGAAGGCCATGGCGTATGACAAAGAAGATGGCTATGACCGCCGCCGACCCCAGCACGAACACCACCAGTGAGGAAAGCGCCGACAGTCGGAACCGGATGGAGGAGAACACCGTTGGCAGCCTCATAGGTCCGGGCGGTCGGGCAGGTCGCCTCCCAGCACATAGCCCCGACCCGGCACGGTCAGGATCACCGCCGGTTGGCCGAGCTTGCGACGCAGGTTGGAGAGAGTCATTCTCACCGTGTTGGTGAAAGGATCGGCGGCCTCGTCCCACACGTGTTCCAGGAGGGTCTCCTGGGAAAGCACCTGGCCCGCCCTGGTCATCAGGTATTCCAGGAGGGAGAATTCCTTGGCGGTCAACCGGATGGGCCGCTCGCCCCGATAAACCTCAAAGCGCGTGGTGTCCAACCGGAGGTCTCCCACCTCCAGAAGGGGACTTGTGTCCTCATCACGGCGCAGGATGGCTCGCACGCGGGCTTGCAGTTCGGCGAAGGCGAAGGGCTTCACCAGGTAGTCATCGGCGCCGGCGTCGAGACCGCGGACCCGGTCCTCCACCGTGTCCTTGGCGGTGAGCATCAAGACCCGAGGACGGTCCTCGAAGGTGGAGAACGCTCCGTTCACCATCCGCCGGCAGAAATCAACCCCCGTGCCGTCCGGCATGTTCCAGTCCAGAATCACCAGATCGTATCCGGCCGACACCAGTTTGCCCAGGGCCTCCTCCAGGGTGTGAGCCACGTCCACCGCGTAGCGGCTGCGGCGCAGGCCCCGCGCCACGGCATTGGCCAGATCAACCTCATCCTCCACCACCAACAGTCTCATTCTGTTGAAAACTAGCCATCTCCAAACCCCTATGCTGGCGGTGCCGCGAGTTCATCAAGGATACCAGATATTGTCACACCCCCAATACCACCATAGATAAACAGCGCGTCGGCTACTCCGCGGGAGACCAACCCGCAGTTGGCGTTCCACCTTTTCTAGGAATGAGGGGTATAGAATCCCATGGCATTAACAGGACAAAGCATGTTGGAGCTAGAGAACCAAAGAATCATTGGTACCGTTGATCCACCCCTAACCATCCTTCAGGGCGATTGCCTGACCCATTTGGAAGACATTGAGCCCTGCAGCATTCACCTCGTGGTCACTGATCCTCCCTACTTTCTTGACGGTCTTGACAACAAGTGGAGCAAGGGCAGGTCGACATCGAAAAGGGCGACCGGAGCAGTTGGCGGACTCCCAGTAGGCATGAAGTTTGATCCTCGGCAGGGCAGAAGACTGCAAGACTTTATGGAGCGGGTTGGCAGTTTGTTGCTTCAAGTGTTGAAACCTGGTGGCTTCGCCGTTGTCTTCAGCCAACCGCGGTTGTCACATCGAATGGCAGTTGGTTTAGAGGATGCTGGGTTCGAAATTCGAGATCTTTATGCTTGGCGGTTCACGCGGCGCGCTCAGTTTAAGGCCTTCAGTGTAGATCACTTTGTCGATCGCAAGAATCTGTCTGCCGCTGTTAAGCAAAACATTAAGAGTACCCTAGACGGGCGGAAGACGGCACAGTTGAGGCCTCAATTTGAAGCTATGATCTTAGCTCAGAAACCCAAAGAAGGTACTCTTGTTGATAACTGGATGGCTCACCGCACAGGTCTCATCGACCCGAGAATCAGCCTTGACGGAAAGGTTCCTTCTACCGTCATGACGGTAGAGAAACCTCAGCGAGCCCGCTTCAACGGTCATCTCACCGTGAAACCGGTGCGACTAATCGATCACTTGATTCGTCTCTTTACTTTACCGGGCCAGATCGTTCTGGACCCCTTTCTTGGCTCTGGAACGACCGCTGTGGCAGCCTTGAGGGCTGGCCGGGCTTGTTTGGGTATCGAAATAAACGAGAATTATGTGGCTATAGCGAGAAAACGAATACAGGAGATTCAAACAAAGTGTTAAGACCAAAACAGATGGCACGAATGGGAGAGTTCTATTTGGAGGAGGCAGTACTAGACGTCTTGTTAGAGGCTCGCCATGAAGAAGAGTGTCTGGGACCCGCCCGAATCAGTGAACAAGCAGGAATCTATCGTGATCGAGGAACTGCAAACGTAATGAACGACGCCATCGTAACAGGACTGTTGGTTAAACTGAATTCATCGGGTCGTGTCGTAAGATGTAAGCAAGAGAACAACAAAGGCGGCTGGAAACTTTCCGACGCCGAATTCTACGCACGCCGAGACTAGAGCAGTATATTGATGTCTACCCAAACCCTGGTCACCTGTTCTCTAATAGCCATGCCTTGACTTTGCCTTGCGTTGCTGCGGATGCTCTTTGCACAGGTCTTATACTCGCAATAGCTTGAACACGCCCTTTTTCATCAAACACAAAATCGTCCTTGTAAGCCCGGTTACAGAATTGGCATTGTGGGATAACATTAGAAAGACTATAGGACTTCTCCGGGTCTTGCCTTCCCTGTTGAAGCTTGACTAGATCAGCGACGTTTCCTCCGTACAGGGGATGGGGATAGCCTTCCCGAGCTCCGCAGGTAGCACATTGGTGATTGTACTCTTCCTTTAAGTCTTCGAAGCTGTTTGCTGCCAAACGGCTTTGTCTGCGCAAGGCTTCTCGCTCCCACTCTGGAGAGGGCCTAAAGGGATCAAGCCTATGAGCACCTTTGTCGTCTGGAATGATATTCCAACCATCCCGCTTCAAATGACGGACTTGTTGGTCAGTAGCAGCCTCCGGGTGAAACGCTCTTACCACCTCAGAAACCTCGTCTTTATGTACAAACCGATCTCTCCCAATGTATAGGACGGACAGCCAAAGCCACTTGTAGGAATATCGTGAATTGTTGGGATCCGCACTTGGTAGATAGACAGCATGGCGCTTGAGGTACTGGCGATGGATTTCGACCAATTCTGCCCAAGCACCCTTTAATTCCTCCAAGGTAGGCACATTCATGGTATGACAAGAATAGCCTGGCCGCAGGCTTCTCATTTTGGCTAGAGATCCTGGGTTCCTCAGCAGGGGTTGGATGCGGTCCTGCCGACTGTTAAAATCGCGCTCATGTCCAGATTTCTCGGCGCCGCCGACCGCTCCCGGGTCCGGTTTCTCCTCGAAAAGTTCGTCAGCATCCACTCGGTGAACCCGGCCCTGGACGGAGGTCCGGGCGAAGCCGAGATGGCGTCTGCCCTGTTCGAGTATCTCGAAGCGGAGGGAATGGCCCCTCGCCGTCAGGCCGTGGCGGCGGGTGGGAGGGACAACATCCTGGCCGGCCTGGAAGGTGCGGCAGATCGACCACTGCTGATGTGGGAGGCCCACATGGACACCGTCACGCCTTCGGGGAAGGCCTGGCCCAAGGCGGTGGTGGAAGGGACCCGCGTGCACGGGCGCGGCGCCTGCGACACCAAGGGTTCGCTGGTGGCCATGGTGGAAGCGCTGCACATGGTCCGGGATCTTGATCCCCGACAGCGTACCCCGCTCCTGTTCGCCGGGGTCATCGACGAGGAGGTGTCGGGCGGGGGCGCCACCGTGCTCACCGAGGCCGGGTTGGGCATCGACATGGCCATAGTCGGGGAACCCACCGGGTTGGAGTTGGCCACGGCCCACAAGGGAGTGCTGCGCTTTGAGATCGAGACGGTGGGATCTCCCTCCCACTCGTCCAAACCCCATCTGGGAGTCAACGCCATCCACCACATGTCCCGGGTGCTGGACG
The DNA here is from genome assembly GCA_965220995.1 of Acidimicrobiia bacterium. Taxonomy (GTDB): domain Bacteria; phylum Actinomycetota; class Acidimicrobiia; order Spongiisociales; family ZC4RG35; genus Bin76. Next base: position 1,210,191 of record CBDCRL010000004.1, read on the forward strand.
CACTGGAAGAGCGCTACATTCCCACCCTGCGCGAAATCAGCCATCCCCTGGTGGGCAACCCCACCATTTGCACGTCATTGATCCGGGGAGGGACGGCCCTGAACATCGTGCCCGCTCAATGTGTGATCAGCATGGACCGCCGGGTCAACCCGGGAGAGGACTCCGCGGAGATCCTGGCCGACATCGACGAGCTCTTGGCTTCCCTGGCCGGCCAGGGTATCGAGGCGCGGCGTGGTCATACCCCTCTGGACATGGGGCCCTTGGACACCCCCGTCGACCATCCGCTGGTCAAGGTGATGCAAACCGCCCGTCGATCGATCCTGGGCAGCCCCGGCCGGCCGATCGGCGTTCCCTACGGCACGGATGCCTCCTGGTACGCACCGGCGGGCATTCCATGCGTGGTGTTCGGGCCCGGTTCCATCGACCAGGCCCATTCCGACGAGGAGTGGGTGGAGATCGAGGACACGGCCGTGGCGGCGGAAATCATCGCCGAGACCGCGGTGCTGCTGGCCGGCTGATCACGGAAGCCTTGCCCTGCTCCGGTTGAGTTTTCCTCTTATGCCGGAACGGGGAATTAAGAGGGATAGCGGGTAGGGGTCGAGAGGCAAAGAGAGAACTTGTGAAATCAGACACTATTTCGCGAAAACGTCCCCCGAAATTTCCGTCCCGCGGGACCCTCCCCCGCCACCACCTTTCCTGGGGTCGGGACGCGAATCCACCACACAGAACGGGGATTTCGCTATCCCGACAATATGGTCCCTGCGGCCGGTCTGTACGACGTCGGAACAGACCGGGAGGTGCTTGACACCTATCACTATGTGACACCCCGGAGACAAAGTCAAGCCATCAGCCATCCTGTTTTTCGCGACCCCCCCAAACCTACTCGCTCAGGCATTAGATCGCTGCCCGTGTCCATCAACCGGATGCGGCAGAAACAGCTCATATTAAGATACGGGCCGCGGGGGTTTGAGCCCGCAAGTGTTCAAGGAGAGTCAAGATGGGAAAGAAAACCCGGCTGACCCATCCCTTGGTGCGCCGGAACGGCGCCTTGGTGAGAGCCACGTGGGCCGAAGCCCTGGATCGGGCCGCCCAAGGCTTGGGAACGATCCGAGATGCCCACGGGGGAGAAGCCATAGGGATGTTTTCCTGCTCAAAAGCCACCAACGAGACCAACTATTTGGCGCAGAAGTTCGCCCGGGTGGTGATGGGCACCAACAACATAGATTCCTGTAACCGGACCTGACACGCTCCCAGCGTCGCCGGTCTGGCGGCGGTCTTCGGAGCCGGAGGGGGAACCAGTTCCTATCAGGAAATGGATGACGCCCAAGTGGTGATCCTGTGGGGATCAAATGCCCGGGCCGCTCACCCCATTTTCTTCCACCGGGTGATCCGGGCGGTGCGGCGCGGCGCGCAACTGTTCTGCGTCGACCCCCGGCACAGCGAGTCGGCCCAATGGGCCGATCTGTGGCTGGGAATCGACGTGGGGTCGGACATCGCTCTTTCCAATGCCATCGCCCGGGAGATCCTCACCGCGGGCCTGGAAAACCGGCCCTTCATCGAACACTCCACCGTGGGGTTCGACGAATACGCCAAGAGCGTGGAGGAATGGACCCTCGAACGCGGTGAGCAGGTCACCGGGGTGCCCGCCCGGGCTATCCGCACCCTGGCTCACGCCTATGCCCGGGCCGAGCGGGCCCAGTTGTGTTGGACCCTGGGTATAACCGAACACCACAACGCCACCGACAACGTTCTGGCGCTCATCAACCTGGCCCTGCTGTGTGGCCATGTGGGTCGTTACGGATCGGGCCTCGTGCCGCTTCGGGGTCAGAACAATGTCCAGGGGGGCGGTGACATGGGGGCTATCCCCAATAAGCTGCCCGGTTTCCAGGACGTGGAGTCGGCGGAACTGCGGGCGCCGTTTGAGGCCGCGTGGGGGGCTTCGATCCCGCCCCGCAAAGGACGCCACCTGACCCAGATGTTCGAAGCCATGGAAGAGGGACACCTGCGAGGCGTGTATGTGATCGGGGAAAACCCGGCCGACTCCGAAGCCGACGTAAAGAGGGCTCGTCACCTGATGGAGGGACTGGAATTCATGGTGGTGCAGGACATTTTTCTGACCCGCACCGCCGCGATGGCCGATGTGGTGCTGCCGGCCGCCGCCGACTGGTGTGAGGCCGAGGGGACCGTCACGTCCAGCGAACGAAGGGTGCAGCGAGTGCGGCCCGCCCTCCGACCCCCCGGGGAGGCCCGCACCGACTCCTCCATCATCTGCTCGCTGGCCACCACCATGGGGCACGACTGGGGAACCCCCTCGGCCGAGGAGGTATGGGACGAAATGCGCGCCCTATCCCCCATGCACCGGGGGATGTCATATTCTCGCCTGGAAGAAAACGGCGGTTTGCAATGGCCGTGCTACGACGAAGAGCACCCCGGCGAACTGTTCCTCCATTCCCGTCTGTGGGAAGATCCGCCGGTTGGCCCCCTGGCGCCTTTCCACGCCGTTCCGTGGGTCCCTCCGGTTGACCGCCTCACCGAGGAATACCCCGTCCGGCTCACCACCGGTCGCCATCTCGACTCATACAACACCGGAGTGCAAAGCGGAAGCACCGCCTCCCCCCTCCGCAGGGGAGGCACCCTGGATATTTCCCCCGAGGACTCCTCGGCCTGGGAGATCGGGGAGGGAGAGCAGGTGCGGGTCACCTCCCGGAGGGGATCCATCACCGCCCCCGCCCGGGTGGACCCGGCGCTCCGTCCCGGCCTGGTTTTCATGTCGGTGCACTTTCCCGAACAGGCGGACATCAACCAGCTGACCATCGAGGCCTGGGATCCCAAGAGCGGCACCGCCGAGTTCAAGGCCACCGCCGTCCGGGTGGAGAAGGCCCCGGCGCCGGTTGGCTGAAAAGATGCCCACCGTCACCGACTGATGGACCTTCGGTTCACGGACGCCCAGGCCACTTCCGCCGAGCGGAAGGCGGTGGAAAAGGCCACCGGCATCCGGGGCGCCGAAGGCCACGACCGCGTCCGCACCGCCTCCAATCTCCGCATGTTCGGGACCGGACGACAGAGGGCCCTGGACCGACGCCATCTTCTGCTGCCCGCCCTGGAAACGGTGCAGTCGGAGATCGGATGGGTTTCCGAAGGAGCCCTCATGCACATCTGCCGGGTGCTTTCCGTCCCCCCCGCTGAGGCCTGGGGAGTCGCCACCTTTTACGCCCTGATTTCCGTGGACCCCTCCCCCCCGGAGGTATGGCACATCTGCGATGACATCGTGTGCCGTCGCGCCGGGGCTCTGGAACTGATTGACCGGTTCGAAGCGGGGGATTTCGATTCCCCGGACCTTCGCTTCGCGCCGTCGCCCTGTCTGGGACAGTGCGACCGAACCTCGGCCGCCTACATTCAACGAGCCGGAAGAGACGACCTGGTCGTCACCGGAGCGGACGTCACCCGACTCAACGGTCGACCACCGGACCCCGACGGGTGGGAACGCCGCTCCCCGGCGCCGCCCATTCCCCAGGTCGGCCAACCCCATCTCCGCCTGCTCCGTCGGGTGGGTAGCGTGAATCCCGACTCCTTGGACTCCTACCTGCAGGCCGGAGGGTACGAGGCCCTGCGTAAGGCGGTGGAGATCGGACCGGCCCAAATAGTGGCGGAGGTCAAGGCATCGGGCCTGCGGGGCCGGGGAGGAGCCGCGTTTCCCGCCTGGATCAAGTGGGAGACGGTGGCCAACTCGCCCGAACCGGTCCGCTACCTGATCTGCAACGCCGACGAATCCGAACCGGGGACCTTCAAGGACCGGGTCCTGATGGAAGACGACCCGTTCTCGGTGATCGAAGCGATGACTATCGCCGGCCATGCCATCGGCGCCCGTCGCGGGTTTCTCTACATCCGGGGAGAGTATCCCCTGGCCACCAAACGACTGCGGGCCGCCGCCGAGCAGGGCCGCCGCCAAGGCCTGTTGGGGCCGGACTCCGAGACGGGCGTGGAGTTCGACCTCGAGATCCGTCGGGGCCAGGGCGCCTACATCTGCGGTGAGGAAACGGCTCTGATGAACTCCATCGAGGGATACCGGGGGGAACCCCGCAACAAGCCCCCCTTCCCCACGGTGTCGGGACTGTTCGGAAAACCAACCGTTATCCAGAACGTCGAGACCCTCTGCAACCTGATGGACATTGTCACAGAAGGCGGGGAAGCCTTCGCCGCCTCGGGCACCCCCCAGTCCACCGGTCCGAAACTGTTTTGCCTGTCGGGGTCGGTGCGCACACCCGGGGTCTACGAAGTGGAGTTCGGCGCAACCTTGGAAGAACTGATCGAAATGGCGGGGGGACTGCCGGAGGGTCGGCGGCTGTCGGCCATCCTGCTGGGGGGCGCGGCCGGTTCATTCGTGTCGGCCGACCGGCTGCAAATGCCCCTGACTTTCGAGAGCGCCGCGGAGGCGGGGGTCTCCCTGGGTTCGGGAGTGATAATGCTGTTCGACCAGCACACCGATTTCGGGGATATCCTCACCCGCATCGCCGCCTTCTTCCGGGACGAGACCTGCGGGCAGTGCGTGCCGTGCCGGGTTGGTACCGTTCGTTTGGAAGAAGCCTTGGCGCGTATCCGCCGACAACCACGGGAAACAGATGTGAATCTGATAGAGGAAATAGATCTGGCCATGCGGGACGCCTCGATCTGCGGCCTGGGACATACCGCCGCCATCGCCTTGCGTTCGGCCCTTGACCTGGGGCTTCTTCGGTGACCCAACCCGAATCCTCCGCCAGGTCAACCGAAACGGTTCAACTGACCATAGACGGCGCCCCCGTGGAGGCGCCTCGGGGCGCCACCCTTTTGGAAGCCTGTCGCCGGATGGGGACCGAGATACCCACCCTCTGTTATCTGCCAACCCTTACCCCGGTCAACGTGTGCCGTATTTGTGTGGTTGAGGTGGAACGGAACCGCACCCTGGCGCCGGCCTGTTCCCGGGAGGCGGAGGAGGGGATGGTGGTGACGACCGACTCGGAACGAGTGCGCCACAGTCGAAAAATGGTGTTGGAATTCCTGGGTTCGTCGGTGGATCTGTCGGTGGCCGATGACGAAATCGACGATTGGATGGACCGTTACGGGGCCGACCCGGCCCGCTACGGCCCCTTGTCGGCGCCGGCTGCGGCGGGAGAGCGTGACGGTCGGAAACCGGGTCACCATCCTCTTCCCGACGGCGCTTCCGCCGACAGCGTCCACCAGCCCGTCAAAGTGGACAACTCTCTTTATGTTCGCGAGTACTCCCGATGCATCCTGTGCTACAAGTGCGTTGAGGCGTGCGGCATCGACGCCCAGGGAACCTACGCCATCGCGGTGGCGGGACGGGGCTTCGACGCTCGCATCTCCACCGAGATGGACCTGCCGCTGGGTGACGGCGCCTGTGTCTTCTGTGGAAACTGCATCGCGGTGTGCCCCACCGGCGCCCTGATGTTTCGCTCCGAGTGGGAACTTCGCCGCGCCGAGATGTGGGAACCGGACAAGCAGGCGGTTACCAGAACCGTTTGTTCCTATTGCGGCGTGGGCTGCAACCTGGAACTGCACACCCAGGACAACCGGATCGTGAAGGTCACCTCCCCCCAGGACCACGAGGTCACCAGCGGCAACCTGTGCATCAAGGGACGCTTCGGCTACGACTACGTTCAGAACCTGGGGGATATGCAGCAGGACCCCATCGACGAGGTGCTGCGGGCCGCCCGCCGACCCCTCCCCGAGTAGCCCGATTCAGGGGCCGAGCAGCGCGGCGGGGATGACCCCGATGCCGTCGCGTCGCCGGTAGGCCTCTCCTCCCGTGGTCACCACGGCGGCGTCGACCAGTCGCGGTCCCACCCGCGCCGCAAGCCACCGGAGATGCCGCAGATCTCCCTTTCCGATGGTCAAGGCCAGTTTGACCTCAACCGCCACTATTCCGCCGTCGGCCCGTTCCACAATCAGATCAATCTCGTGCTCACCACCGTGGGTGCGGAGATGAAACACGCGAGCGCCGACGGCCTGGGCATATACTCGCACCGATAGCGTTACCAGAGACTGAAACAACGCTCCGAGCAGGGGTCTGTCGCCATTCCAGGCGCCGATACCTTCCAACAATCTTTCCGATGTCACGCCCAGCAGCCGAGCCGCCAGGGCAGGATCAGCCATCTGATGAACCGGCGCCGACGCCAGTCCCCGCAGACGATTGGGGCTCGGCGACCAGGCCGGCACCTCCTCAATCATCCACAACCCATCAAGGGCCGCCCGATAAGGGGTCACAGTGGTGCGGGATGGCTTGCGAGCTTCGCCGGCTGAGGCGGCGTCGCGGATCTTCTCGAAAGAAGCGGTTGTCGAACTGGCCGCCGCATAGGCAGCCATCCAGCTGCGCAGCCCTGCGCGATCCCGGAATGTGTGCCCGAACCCATCGATGTCGTGCTCGACAATTCGCTCAATGTATCCATCGAGCAATCCCAGCCGCACTCGTCTCGGAAGGACACGCAGACCCGGAAACCCCGATCTGGTGATCTCCTCGGCGTACTGTTCAACACCGACTTCGGTCACGCCTCCCAGATCGGGCCGACTGCCACACAGGAGTTCGCCAAGGCTCACTGTCGCCGAGCCGATCCCGCGCTCGACGAGCGACATCGGACGCATTCTGACCGTGATGATCCGCCCGGCGCCGGTGTGGGTAGGCGCCTCCGCTGGTGCAGCCGAACCGGTGAGCAGGAACCGTGACCCGGTGGGATCAGCGTCCACGGCGCGTCGCACCAGATCCCATGAGGCGGGCAAGCGCTGCCACTCGTCCAAGAGCACCGGAGGCTCGCCGGATACAAACCTCTGCGGCGCGGCCCTCAGCACCGCCAACTGGTTGGGATCGTCAAGACGATGAACCGTGGCGGCCCGGCGAAGAGCTGTCTCCGTCTTGCCGACTGCCCGGGGCCCTTCTATCGAGACGGCGGGCGCCGCGGAGAGTTCATCGAGTTCAAGGTCGACAATCCGAGCGCGATAGGTGACCACAGCCTCCAAGTGTACAGAACCAACACTGATAGCGATACAGTTTCTACGGCAGTTACGATACAGTTTCTACGGCAGTTACGATACAGTTTCTACGGCAAACCGGGGCCGCGCCGTCAGGCCGAGGCGGGTCTCATGCTTACCAGACGATGGCGGATGCGGGAACCTGTTAGAGCAAGGAAGAACGTCATCACCGAAATGAGGATGATGGTGGCCGAGGCGGCGGTGGAATAGTGATAGCTGATCAGTAATCCCAGCACCACCGAGAAGGTGGCGATGGCCGCCGACACCACCATGACCAGCACTACTCGTCGCACCAAAATTATTGCAGCGGCGGGAGGTCCCACCAGCATCCCGAACACCAGGATGGCGCCGACCCCTTGGAAGAGCAGCACCACCGCTCCGGTGATGAGCGCCAGCAGCGTGAAATGCGCCACCCTAGGTCGGAAACCGATCATTTCAGCCTTGGCCGGATTGAAGGACAGGGTAAGAAAGGATCGATACATAGCAACGGACACCGCCACGGCCACCAACAGGCCGATCGCCTCCAACACAATGACATCGGAGGTGACTCCCAGGAGATCGCCGAACAGGATGCTGGTGATCGAGCCCGAAAAAGTCGGAGTCAGGGAGATGACCACCACCCCCAAGGCGAGCATCCCCACGAACAAGAGACCGATTCCCACATCGGCGCTGAGCTTGGTGTGCTCGTGGACCACATTGATTCCCCAGATCATCACCACCCCGGCCACCAGCGCTCCCCACACCGGTTCCACCCCCAGCAGAATGGCGATGGCCACCCCCGGAATCACCCCGTGGGCTACCGCATCGCCCATAAAAGACATTCCCCGAATAACCACCCAGGCGCCCACCACCGATGTGAGCAGTCCGGCCAGTATTCCTCCGACCAGCGCGCGCTGCTGGAAAGCCAATTCAAAGGGCTCGAGGAACCAGTCCATTTCCCTAGTCCTGCGGATCCAAAGCTGTGACGGCGTTATTGCCGACGATTCGCGCAAAGGATAATCATTATGATTCAGAGCACGGTGGTATCGGGATTACATACCAAGGTGGAGGACAGCCTCCGCTCACAGGGCATGAAGTACAGCCCGAACCGCAGGGCTTTGGTGTCCACCTTCAACCAATTCGATGGACCGCTCACCGTGGAACAGCTATATGACGCGACCCAACCGCGGGTGCCGGTTTCGTCCATCTACCGAGAATTGCGGAGCCTGCTCGACGCCCAGGTGCTGACCATGCACCACACTGCCGAACGAGTCAGTCGATTCGAGTTGGCGGAGTGGCTGTCGGGACATCACCACCACATGGTGTGCGTCAAGTGCATGGCCATCTCCGACATCTCCCTGGAAAGCAAGACCGAGCGATGGCTTGGGAAGGCGTGTGAACAGGCGGCGTCGGAGGTCGGCTATGTGATGACCGCCCACAGCCTGGAAATAGAAGGTCTGTGCATCGAATGCCGGTGATGGAACTTCCCGAGCGGAAGATCCGAAACGCCATCGAAGCCAGGGACCTGGAGTTGCGATATGGTTCCCACCCGGTCTTGGAGCCCTCTTCGTTCACCGCTCCCATGGGAGCGATCACCGCCCTGATCGGGCCCAACGGCGCCGGAAAGTCCACCCTCCTTCACGCCATCGTCGGTTTGGTGCAACCCGCCGGGGGACAGATGCGAGTGATGGACGTTTCCCCTCAACAGGCCAGAAAACAAGTGTCCTATGTCCTCCAGTCCAAGGAAGTCAATCAGTCATTGCCGCTCACCGTGGCCCAGGTGGTGGCCATGGGACGCTATGCGAGCCGAGGAATGATCCGACCATTCAGAATCGATGACCGGGTCCGGGTCAAGGAGGCCATGGAGAGAATGGGCATCACGCACCTGGCCAGGAGGCACCTCACCGAACTGTCGGGAGGCCAGCGCCAGCGGGTGTTCATGGCGCAGGGAATCGCCCAGGATCACCTGGTGATGCTGCTGGACGAGCCGCTCACCGGCCTTGATGTCCTCTCGGCGGAGGCAGTGGACCGCATCATCCACCAAGAGAAGGCACACGGTTGCGGAGTGCTGGTCTCCACCCACGACCTGGGAGAGGCCGGGGCCGCCGATCACGTGCTGCTGCTGGGAGAAAAACGAGTGATCAGCGGACCTCCGGAAGAAGTACTGACCAAAGAGAACCTCCTTTCGGCCTTTGGGCTGGGTCTGATGCATTTGGAGTGAAAAAGCCTCCCTCGATTTCAACCAACCACCGATAGCATCACCCCCCATGAGTGTGCAGCAGGAGATGCGGGCCCAGTTGGTGGACGCCATGAAGTCGGGGGATGGCCCTCGCCGGGACGTCATTCGCTCGGTTGAGGCCGAGATTCAGAGGAAGAGAACGGCCCCGGGGTTCTCCGGATCGGGAGAGGATGACGACTTCTACCGGGAAGTGATCGGAAGCTATGTCAAGAAAATGCGCAAGTCGGCCGATCAGTACGCCCAGATGGGCGAACGGGGGGCAGAAATGGCCGCCAAACTCTCCTATGAGGTGGACTATCTCTCCCGGTGGCTCCCCTCCCGCCTGGGCGAGGAAAAGAGCCGCCGACTGGTTCGAGAAGCCATCGCTGATCTGGGCGTGGCCGGGCAGCCCGGCGCCCGGGGTAGGGTGATGGGTCACATCATGAAGTCCCATCGCCGGCAGGTGGACGGTGGACTGGTCTCCCGCCTGGTGGCGGAGGAGCTTAACTCCCCATAGCGCGCCCGGTTTGGTGCTTCCCGGTTCAGATGGCCGGGATCTTCGGGCGTCCGATGCGCCAAATACCCCAAACGGTGTTTAGCATCAGGGTTCTAATGCGTCCCATCTGGAAAGGCGCCATCTCCTTTGGGCTGGTGAACATCCCGGTGGTGCTTTACTCAGCCACCGAGGATCGCCGTCCCCGGTTCAAGCAGTTGCGCCAAAGCGACCAAAGCCCCATCCGCTACAAGAGGGTGGCGGAGGCCGATGGTCAAGAGGTGCCCTGGAGCGAGATCGTGAAGGGATATGAGGTGGAGCGGGGCTCGTACGTGGTGTTCACCAACTCCGAACTGGCCGCCGCCGGGATAGGCAAGAAGGGACTACCCCTGATAGATGTCGTCAGGTTCGTGGAGTCCGAGGAAATCGATCCCGTCTACTACAAATCGTCCTACTACCTGACTCCCGAAAAGACCGGGCTGCGGGCCTACCAAATCCTGTGGGAGGCCCTTCGCTCGGCCAAAAAGGTCGGGATTGCTCGCTTCGCCATGAGGGGGAAGCAACACCTTTCCACCCTCAGATGCCATCAGGACAGTCTGCTGTTGGAAACCATGTTCTGGCCCGACGAAATCCGATCTGCCCCTGCGGTGGAGCACGAGGAGGAGGAAGTCGAGGTGAGGCCCGAAGAGGTGGATATGGCCAGGATCCTGATCGACACCATGAGCGGACCGTTTACGGGAGAGGACTACCAGGATCAGACCAGAGAGAACATCGAAGCCGCCGCCCGGCGGAAGGTGGAGGGCAAGGAGGTCGTATCAGTGGGAGATACCTCCGAACCGGGCGAGGTGATCGACCTGCTGGCCGCTCTCAAAGCCAGCGTGGAAGCCACCAAAGCGGCGGCAGCAAACCAAGAGGCGTCCGATGCCCGCCAGGCGGTGGGTTAGGCGCCCGGAGATCAGTCCACCTCCAGACGAAACAGGTCCTCGTACTCCTCTCGACGCACCACCAGGCGGGACCGGCCGTCGGCCACGAACACCACCGGCGGGCGGGGGACCTTCTGGTAGTTGGAGCCCATGGAATGCCCGTAGGCGCCGGTGACCGGCGTGGCGATCACATCACCCACCTTGACATCCTGTGGGACCCACCCCGAAGCCACCAGGCGATCTCCGCTCTCACAGTGTTTGCCCACCACGGTCACCTGCTTTTCCCGGGGCTCTGACACCGCCCTGGGCAGAAAGACCTCATAGCCGCTCCCGTACAGCACGGGCCGGGGATTGTCGCTCATCCCCCCGTCCACGGCCAGGTAGGTGCGCACTCCCTCTACCTCTTTGATGGTCCCCACCCGATAGAGAGTCATAGCCGCCGAGGCCGCGATGGACCGGCCGGGCTCAACCATGATCGGACCCCTCACCCCCTCGGACCGGCAAGCCTCCACCAGCGTCCTCCCCCACTCGGTAATGGTGGGAGCGCTTTCGCCCTCCACGTAGGGCACCCCCAGCCCACCCCCCAGCGACAACTCCTCCAACCCGAAGGGAATCGCCAGTCCGGCCACAATCCGGGCCGCTTCCCGGAATGACTCCAACCGAAACACCTGGCTGCCGATGTGGGCGTGGACGCCGCGGGCTCGCATGGAAGGAGACTCGGTGGCCCGGCGCACCGCCCGGGCCGCCGCGCCGGTGGAAACGGAAAAACCGAACTTGGTGTCGTCATGTCCCGTGGCCACGAACTCATGGGTGTGAGCATCCACGCCGGGAGTGATCCGGATCAGGACATCCACCGGCGGCCAACCCCGGCGGGTCCCGAGACGGTCTATCCGGTCCATTTCGTCGAAAGAGTCCACCACCACCCTCCCCACTCCCCCCTCCACCGCCATCACCAATTCTTCCGATGACTTGTTGTTGCCGTGAAAGACCAACCGCCCGGGCGGGAATCCGGCCCGCAGGGCCAACGCCAGTTCTCCACCGGTGGCCACGTCCATTCCCAGGCCCTCGGACTCCACTAGGCGGGCCATGGCCACGCACATAAACGCCTTGGCCGCATAGAACACCGGCCCCGCCACGGCCGACCGGGCCTCCCGACACCTACGACGCAGGTGGAGTTCGTCGTAAACGAACAACGGCGTACCGTACCGCTCGGCCAGTTCCCCGGCGTCACATCCGCCCACCCGCAAGCGGCCCTCCACCACTTCGGAAGTGTCGGGCAAGAGGTGAAGGGGAAGAGGTCCGGCCATGTCCTCCTTGGGCAGGGCGTCAAGGTTGGGCAAAGGTTACCTCTCGCCTCTCTAGCATTCCGACTATGGAAATCGGCGTAGGCATCCTGGGAGGAGGCACAGTTGGCGGAGAGTTGGCCAAGCGGTTGCTGGAAGACCACGACGCCATTTTGGCCAAATCCGGGATCGATCTGAGACTGCGGGGGGTGGCGGTGCGCCGGCCGGACAAACCTCGACTGTTTCCCTCCCGGTTCATCGTCGATCAACCCCACGCTCTGATCTCCCTGCCGGAAGTGGACCTGGTGGTGGAACTGATGGGTGGAGTGGATCCCGCCCGACCACTGGTGTTGAAGGCCCTGGACCTGGGCAAACCGGTGATCACCGCCAACAAGGAACTGCTGTCCCTGCACGGTCCCCAGCTTTTTTCCCAAGCCGCCCGGAAGGGAGTGTCTCTCTTGTTCGAAGCCGCGGTGGGTGGGGGTATACCTTTGATCCGCCCCCTGTCGGAATCTTTGGCGGGTGAAAAAATCGAACGGGTCACCGGGATCGTCAACGGCACCACCAACTACATCCTGAGCGCCATGGACTCGGATGGAAGCACCTATCCTCAGGCCCTGGAAGAAGCCCAGCAACTCGGATATGCCGAGGCCGACCCCACCGCCGACGTGAGCGGCAGCGACGCGGCGGCCAAGGCCGCCATCCTGGCCGGTCTCGCCTTTGGCCAGTGGGTCGACATCAACCAGGTGCACCGAGAGGGAATCACCGAACTGTCCACCGTCGACCTGGGCTTCGCCCGTCAACTGGGATACTGCATCAAACTCTTGGCGGTGGCGGACGTCTCCTCTGTGGGACCGGCCGTGCGAGTCCATCCCGCCCTGGTGCCCGACGGTCATCCCCTGGCCCTGATCCGCGGCGCCAACAACGGAGTCTTCCTGGAAGGTCCTTCAATCGGGGAGTTGCTCTTCCTGGGGCCGGGAGCGGGAGGAAGGCCCACCGCCACCGCCGTGCTGGGCGATGTCATCCTGGCCTCACGAGAATTCTTGGCGGGCACCAAGGTCGCCCCTCGGGTCCGGTTCGAAAACGGCGCCGTCCGTGACTTTGCCGAAGTTGAGACCCAGTGGTATCTGCGCCTGGAGACCAAAGACGCCCCGGGGGTCCTGGCCCAGATTGCCGCGGTTTTCGGTAACCACGGGGTCTCGATCATGTCAGTGTGGCAGGAGGGACGGGGGGACAACGCCACCCTGCTTCTGATCACCCACCACGCCCGGGAGGACCGCCATCGGGCCGCCGCCCGGGACCTTGAAAAGCTTGCTGTGGTGAGACAGGTGGCCGCCACCATTCGGGTGATCGGGGCCACGTCCTGATGCTCCACGGCGCCCTGCCTTCCCATCAGCCGTGAGATACGTCTCCACCCGAGGAGGGGCCGAACCGGCTTCGTTCGACGACATCCTGCTGCAGGGACCGGCGCCCGACGGAGGGTTGTACGTGCCCACCCGTTGGCCCACGGTCCCCGATCTACCCGCCGATCCCGCCTATCACCAGGTGGTGGAGGCGGTGGCCGCCCCGTTTGCGGAAGGTAGCCTCCTCGCCGATCACCTTCCCCGCCTGGCTGCGGAAGCCTACGCCGATTTCGGTCCCGAGGGCCCCGCGCCTCTGAGGCCGGTCACCCACAACCGCCTGGTTCTGGATCTGACCCTCGGCCCCACCCTGTCTTTCAAGGACTATGCCCTGCAACTTCTGGGAAGGATGTTCGATCGCCTGCTGGCCCTGCAGGGCAGGCGGATCATGGTCCTGGGCGCCACATCGGGCGACACGGGTTCGGCGGCCATCGAGGCCTGCCGGGATCGCTCCGCCATCGACATCGTGATCCTCTATCCCCACGGCCGGGTTTCCGACATACAACGCCGCCAGATGACCACCGTGGACTCCCCCAACGTTGCGGCGGTGGCGGTGGAGGGTACTTTCGATGACTGCCAGGACCTGGTGAAAGCCGCCTTCGCCGATCCGGACCTGCGCAGCAGTCTGGGGTTGGCGGCGGTCAATTCCATCAACTGGGCGCGGATAGTGGCCCAGATCGCCTACTACTTCTGGGCCGGCCACCGGTTGGGTCGGGCGGCGAGCTTTTTTGTGCCCACCGGCAATTTCGGCAATGTCCTGGCGGGTTGGGCGGCTCGTCGGATGGGTGGTCCGGTGAAACGACTGGTGGTGGCCAACAATCACAACCGGGGACTCCACGGCCTGGTGTCCGAAGGCGTCTTGCCCATTCGCTCGGTGCGACCCACCTTCGCGCCCGCCATGGACATCCAAATCCCCTCCAACCTGGAGAGGTATTTGTTCGAACTGGGGGACCGCCGGGGCGATTGGATGGCGCAGATGATGACGGAATACCGCCGCCGCGGCGAATTGGTACTCGACCAAGACCTCTATGCCCGCCTTCAGGAGGACTTCGAGGCCGGATGGTTGGGAGACCGGGAAATTGTGGAGGTGATCGCCAAGACCCACCGACAGCATGGGTTGCTGCTTGACCCCCACAGCGCCCTGGGTTGGGAGATGACCCGGCGTCTGGGCCGCGACGACGAACCGGCCGTGGCGATCGCCACCGCCCACCCCGCCAAATTCCCCGAAGCGGTGACCCGGGCGGTGGGGTTCTCCCCCGATCTCCCGCCGCGACTGGCCGACCTGCCCTCCCGCCCGGAACGCACCACCGTGATTCCGGCCCGGCTGGATCGGCTGGTGGCGCTGCTGCGGGCCGCTCGCCGAGGGAACATGTGAACCACCCGACCGGGGGGACACCCCGCGGGCATCCGGTTTTGACAAATAGGAACCCGTTCACCTAGTATGTCGTTTGTCTGGTTCGCCCGCTCCTAAAGTCTCGGCGGCGAACACTCAGGGAAATCTCTTCAAGGCCCGTTGCAAACGCGACAGCCTTTCACCTAGGAAAAGATGGGACGAGACCAATTCGGGAAGAACTCCGAGAGGAAGAGGAATCCTCTATGACCAGTCAAACTGGAAACGGCCAGCTTCAAACCAAGTCAGTGGAAGATCTGCAACAGATCGCCCGGGCGATCGGCATTGAATCCGCAAGTATGGGCAAGGATCAGTTGATCAGCGCCATAACCGGCGCCAAAACCGTGAAACAGCCCGCCACCGCCACCGCCAAAGGGCGCACCGGACGCCAGCAGGCGCCCCCTGCTCCCGTACCGCCTTCGCCTTCCCGGAAAAAGCCGGCCCGTGAAGATGCCGAGGGCAAACCCGGTGGTCAATCGAAGCCAAACTTCGAATTCCGGGCCACGGACACCCCCAGCAACTCGTCCCGCTCCGGCGGGCGACGCCGACGCGGGCGGGGACGCAAACAACCGGCCCACCAGAACATCCCCGAAAGCGAAATGGAAGTTCGGGAAGGGTTGTTGGACATTCTCCCCGAGGGCTATGGCTTCCTTCGGGTCTCCGCGTACGGCCCCGGCGAAAAGGACGTTTACGTGGCGGCCGGTCTGATCCGGCGCATGAAACTGCGCAAGGGCGATCTGGTGGGCGGACCTATCCGGCCTCCCCGTTCCCAGGAAAAGTACCCGGGCATGGTGAGGGTCAAGCAGGTCAACAAGATGGACCCCAACGAAGCGATGCGGCGGCCCCAATTCGACAAGCTCACGCCGCTTTTCCCCGATCAGCGACTCCGGTTGGAGTTGGAAGGGATGCCCCAGCGCACCCTGGCCCGGCTCATCGATCTCATCTCCCCCATCGGCAAGGGGCAGCGGGGACTGATCGTCTCCCCTCCCAAGGCGGGAAAGACCACGGTGCTCAAAGAGATCGCCCAGTCCATCTCGGTCAACAATCCCGAGTGTCATCTGATGGTGGTGCTGGTGGACGAACGGCCCGAAGAGGTCACCGACATGCAGAGATCGGTGAGAGGCGATGTGGTGTTCTCCACCTTCGACCGTCCCGCCGAGCAGCACACCCAAATCGCCGATCTGGCGCTGGAACGCGCCAAGCGCATGGTGGAAATGGGACTGGACGTGGTGATTCTGCTCGACTCCATCACCCGTTTGGCCCGCGCCCACAACCTGGCTGCTCCGGCCTCCGGTCGGATGCTTTCGGGAGGAATCGACGCCACGGCCCTCTACCCGCCCAAGAGGTTCTTCGGAGCGGCCCGCAACATAGAAGAGGGCGGAAGCCTCACCATCTTGGGCACCGCCCTGGTGGAGACCCGCTCCAAGATGGACGAAGTGATCTTCGAGGAGTTCAAAGGCACCGGCAACATGGAATTGCGGCTCGACCGCAAGTTGGCCGACAAGCGGATCTATCCGGCGGTGGACATCGAACTGTCCGGCACCCGGCGGGAGGAACTGCTGTTCTCGGTGGACGAACTCCCGCAGGTCTGGAAGTTGCGACGAGTGTTACTATCGCTTGAGTCAGGCGCGGCCATCGAACTGCTCCTTGATAAACTGCAAAGTTCCCCTTCCAACAAGGTCTTTTTGTCCGAGGTGGCCAGGAACACCGGGAGATAGAGTCAGATCAGCATGAAATCACAGATACATCCCCAGTACGGCCTCACCACGGTTACCTGTTCCTGCGGGGCCTCGTTCGTCACCAGGACCACTCGGCCTCCTGCCATGACGGTTGAACTGTGCAACGAGTGCCACCCTTTCTACACCGGAGAACAACGTCTGGTCGACACCGGGGGCAGGGTGGAGCACTTCCAGAGACGTTACGGTGAGGCGGCCGATGTTCGCTCAGAGCGATTTCGCAAGAACAACCCGGTCGACTCATCCGCATAGTCAAGTAGCAGGCCAGGCGCTGTCTTCTCCTGACCAAAAGCCTATGGAGAGCGGTCTCCCCGCTCGGGCCAACCGCGTCGGCTCATCTGTTTCGGGCCGGGTGGCCGCCAAGTGAGCGATCAACCCACTCCCGGGGCGCCCATCGAATCCGACACGCCTACGGTGGGAGGGCAGGCGCTGATGGAGGGGGTGATGATAAGGGCGCCTGAAGCCTGGGCGGTGGCTGCCCGCCGCCCCGACGGCCGGATCGTGGCCCAAAGGAAGCCGTTGCCCCACCTGTCCACCCGCACCCGGGCCGCCAAAACGCCGTTTATCCGTGGCATTCTGGTGCTGGTGGAATCTCTCAACCTGGGGTTTCGCTCCCTGATCTGGTCGGCCGAGATCGCGGCGCAGGAGCCGGGATCCGCCTCCGATGAGGTGGAAGGACCCCAGGACAAACTCGGTTGGAAACTGTGGCTGTGGATGGCGGTGGCCATGAGCTTCTTCGTGGCATTCTTCATGGTGGTGCCCGCCACCGTGGCCGGCTGGACCGCCGGGGACTCCGGACTGCTGTTCGGGTTCTTGGAGGCGACCCTCCGCCTGGCGCTGTTTATCGCCTATATATGGGGGGTGGGGAGGATGGCGGAGATCAAACGAGTTTTCGCCTATCACGGCGCCGAGCACATGACCATCCACGCCTACGAGGCCAAGGCTCCCCTGTCGGTGGAATCCATCTCCGACTACCCGCCTGAGCATCCTCGCTGCGGCACCAACTTTCTCCTGATAGTGGTGCTTATTTCCATTCTGGCCTTCGCCGTGGTGGGCAACCCCGGGTGGGTGATGCTGATCGTGAGCCGGGTGGTGTTCATTCCTGTCATCGCCGCCATCGCCTATGAGCTGCTCAAGTTTGCCGGCAAACGTCAATCACAGACCATGGGCAGGTGGCTGGCCACCCCCGGCATCTGGCTTCAGAAGCTCACCACCAACCAACCGGACCCCTACATGATCGAGGTGGCCGTAACCGCCCTGCTGTCCGCCCTGGACACTTCCGAACGAACCCGGTTGCTGGCCACTCACTCCATTCCTGCCCAGGCGGAGCGGGCAATGGCGCAATGACCGATTCGTCATGGCGGGGCCGAATCCCGCAACTCGAAAAGCAACTGGCCGACCTCGACCAGGAGATGTCCTCGCCCGGGACGCTGTCCGATCCCCGACGACTGGCCGACGCCGGGCGACGCCGGGCCGAGCTCTGGCCGATCGTCAAAACCGCCCGGTCCTGGCTTTCCGCCCAACAGGACATCACCGAAGCCGAGGAACTGGCCGAAACCGACCCGGAGCTTCGTTCCGAGTTGCTGGAGTGGGCCGAGGAGAAGCGCCGAGAGGCCGATCAGCTGGAAACCAGGTTGGAGGCGCTGATGGTTCCTCCCGATCCCGACGATCATCGGGATGTGATCATGGAGATCCGGGCGGCGGCCGGGGGCGACGAGGCGGCCATCTGGGCGGGGGACCTGTTCCGGATGTATCAGAGGTTCGCCGACCGGCACGGCCTTCGGACCGAAGAGATGGAGGCCTCACCTTCGGGAGTGGGCGGATTCAGCAAGGTATCGGTGGCGGTGAAGGGTCGCGGATCCTATGGAAAACTGCGGTACGAGGGCGGAGTCCATCGGGTGCAGAGGGTTCCCAGAACGGAGTCTCAGGGCAGGGTCCACACCTCCACTGCCACGGTGGCGGTGCTGCCGGAGGCCGACGAGGTGGAGGTGGAGGTCGGCCCCGACGAGGTGCGGGTGGACGTGTTTCGTTCCTCGGGTCCCGGTGGTCAATCGGTCAACACCACCGACTCGGCGGTTCGGATAACTCACCTCCCCACCGGCTTGGTGGTCAGCTGCCAAGATCAAAAGAGCCAATTCCAAAACAAGGAGAAGGCCTTCCGGGTGTTACGCGCCCGCCTGTATCAAATGGAGATGGAAAAGCGCCGGGCAGGAATAGCCGGAGACCGGAGATCCCAGGTGGGAGGGGGGGACCGCTCAGAGAAGATCCGCACTTACAACTTTCGGGAAAACCGGGTCACCGATCATCGCATAGGTTTGACTCTCAAGACTTTGGACCGGGTGTTGCAGGGAGAGCTCGACCAGTTGACCGAGGCTCTCGCCACCCGGGATCGTTCCCAAAAGCTGGTTTCCTCCCTGGCGAGCCCCCGGTCCGCCGACTGAAATACCGACCTCTGCCATGGCCGGCCTCGCCCCCACTCCATTGCAGTTGTGCCGTCGGAGCGGCCTTCCCTACCACGAATTGAGTCGGATGATCGCCACGGTCACCAACCAACCGATCCACCCCGGCGAGGCGCTTGGTCCTGACATCGTGGCTCGGACCGAGGCTCTGATTCGCCGCCGCCAAGCCGGAACTCCCCTCCAGTATCTGGAGGGTTATGCCGAGTTCGGTCCGGTGAGGGTGGCGGTGGACCAAAGGGCGCTGATACCCCGCCCCGAAACCGAGCAACTGTGGGAACTGGCGGTCGGGCTCAGCGGCTCCACTCCGCCCGAGGTGATAGTCGACCTGGGAACCGGAACCGGCGCTCTGGCGCTGGCCCTGAGCCATTCCTATCCCATGGCGCAGGTGCTGGCCACCGATGTCTGCCCTCGGGCACTGGAATTGGCCGCCCACAACCTGGCTGAGAACCCCCGGGCCGCGGGGCGCATCCAACTGTTGACCGGCGATCTCTTCGAGGCCCTGCCGAAGGGTCTCCGGGGCGGTATTGATCTTTTGGTTTCCAACCCGCCATATGTTGCGTCGGGCGAGTGGCGCCTGCTCCCGGCCGAAGTGCGGGCAGAACCCCGCCGAGCCCTGGTTGCCGGTCACCGGGGAACCGAAGTCCTGGAAAGGCTGGCGTCCGAGGTGCGAACCTGGTTGAATCCCTCGGGAATGGCGGTGGTCGAAATCGGCGACACCCAGGGCAACACAGTGCGGGACGCCTTCTTGTCCCACAGGATGCAGGCCGAGGTGCACCGCGATCTGGCCGGCCGTCCCCGCTTTGTGGCGGCCCGCCCGTCGCCGGCATGACCTCCTCTCTCATAGCCCGGGCCTGCCGGGTCCTGGATCAGGGAAAAGCAGTCGGAGTGCCCACCGACACCGTCTACGGACTCGCCGCCCACCGATGGGCGCAACGGGAGTTGTTCCGTCTGAAGGGTCGTCCCGATGACAAACCGATCCCGGTGTTGGTGGGGTCGGTGGCCGACGCCGAGGGTTTGGCGGTTTTCACCCCCCTGGCCCGGCGGCTGGCTGAACAGCACTGGCCGGGGGCGGTCACTCTGGTCCTGGCAGCCCAGGACGACGTGTCCCAACCCGGCGCCGAAACCATCGGCCTCCGAATGCCCGATCAACCCCTCGCCCTGGACTTGCTCCAGCGCTGTGGGCCACTGGCCGTCACCTCCGCCAACATATCCGACCAAGCCCCGGCCGGATCCGACCTCCAAGCCAGGGAGGTTTTCGGAGCGGGCGTGAAAATCTACCTCCCGGGAGTCTGCTCCGGGGGAGTGGCTTCCACCGTGATCGAGTCGCTGCCCGGTCGGAAACCGCGAGTGCTAAGGGCCGGACCCGTCTCGTTGGAGGACCGGCGCCGCCTATAGTCATTCGGAGGGTTCTTCACCACAGAGAGAGACTTTCAGTGAGCAGCCAAGACACT
The DNA here is from genome assembly GCA_965220995.1 of Acidimicrobiia bacterium. Taxonomy (GTDB): domain Bacteria; phylum Actinomycetota; class Acidimicrobiia; order Spongiisociales; family ZC4RG35; genus Bin76. Next base: position 1,230,543 of record CBDCRL010000004.1, read on the forward strand.
CTGTTGGCGCACCTGGTGCCGAAACTGACCAGCCAGGTAGAGGACGCCGCCACCGAGGCGCTGGCCTTCATTCTCAACAAGTCGGAAGATTGTCGCGGCGCTCTGGTTGACCTGCTTGAGAAGGCCGGACTCACCTTGAAAGCACTCGACCGTTTCTCAACCCAGGTCACGTATGAGGACGGTTCCCGCCCCGACCTGGTTGGCTATGACACGGATGACGGGCGACTGCTGGTAGAGGTCAAATTCTGGGCGGGCCTGACCGATCGGCAACCCAACGCCTACCTGGCCAATTTGCCTTCGGATGGGCCGGCCGCTTTGCTCTTCATCGTCCCCGGGGTGCGGCTCGGATGGCTTTGGTCAGAGGTGAAGGAAAGGGCAACCGAGGGCGACTACGAACTGCGGTCCATTAGCGAGTCCGGTGCTCTGCGGAGCGTGGCTCTTGAGGGTCGTGACCATCGCATGCTGATGACCAGTTGGTCCCACCTCCTTGAACTGCTGGACGCCTCCGCGGGCGACTCGGGCACGAGATTCGAGATCTCGCAACTGCGGGGATTGGCCGACAACATGGATGCGGACGCCTTCTTGCCGTTACAGGACGGAGAATTGGACTCGGCAATCCCGCGTCGGATGCTTGGGCTGATGCGCCTGGTCGATGAAACAGTAGATCAGGCCGTGGCCGACCAGTGGGGGTCGAATCCCAAGAAGTCCGCTCCAAGCGGAGGAGGCTATGGAAAGTACCTGTACCTCAATGGCCTGTACGTGTGGTTCGGCATCTATCTGAGAATGTGGGCAGAGCATGGAATGTCGCCATTGTGGGTGTGGCCCGCCGCCCAAGAAGATCGCACCTGGCTACGTAACCATTACAAGAGCCCCGACGGAAATCACTTCCCGGTGGACTTGTCAATCGGCGCCGATTACGACGAGGTTCTGAAGCAGGCGGTGTCCCAACTGAAGGAGATCGGTCGTATTCTGAAGAGACGACCTGAGTAAACCCGCTTCACGGTGACCGCAAGGCCCGGCGCATGATCTTGCCGGTGGTGGTGCGGGGAAGTTCGTCCAGGAAGGTGACCTGCTGGGGGGTTTCGTGGGCGGCTAGGCGGGTTCGGACGTGGTTCTGCAGGTCGGCGGCCAGTTGCTCGGAGGGGTCGTAACCGGAACGCAACACCACGAATGCCGCCGGGACATGGCCTCGGATCTCGTCGGGTACTCCCACCACCGCACACATGGCCACCGCCGGGTGGGCCATAAGGCTTTCCTCGATCTCTCCGGGGCCGATCCGGTATCCGCGCGAGGTGATCACGTCGTCCTGTCGACTTCGGAACCACAGATACCCGTCGGAGTCCTCAACCCCCAGATCGCCGGTGCGAAGCCACCCCTTCCGGTATTTTTCGGCGGTGGCGCCGGGCCGGTTCCAATAGCCGAGCATCATCACCGGATCGGGCGAGCGAACACAGATCTCACCCTCTTGCCCGATCAGACGGTTGCCTTCTTCATCCTGGATCTCCACCCCGTGTCCGGGGATGGCGCGACCCATCGACCCGGGACGGACCGGCCACACGGAGGCGCAGTTTCCCACCACCAGGTTGACCTCGGTCTGCCCGTAGCCCTCGTTGACGTGACACCCCAGGGTTTGCTCCGCCCATTCCAGCATCTCGGCGCCCAAAGGCTCGCCCCCGGTGAAGATCGCCCGCAGCGCCAGATCGGCGCCCGCCACGCCGCCGGCCCGCATCATCTTGAGAGCGGTGGGCGGCAGAAAGGCGAGCGTCACCCGATGTTCCGCCATCAGGTGGAAGGCTGCCACCGGATCGAACCTCTCCTCTTCGGAGGTCAACACCGGTATCCCGTAGTACCAGGCGGGAATCAGAGCATCCATCAAACCTCCCAGCCACGCCCAGTCGGCCGGAGTCCACATGACATCTCGGGGCTTGGGAGGAAACTCGTAATAGCACTCAAAGCCCGTGAGATGCCCGAAGAGGGATCGGTGAGCGTGCAGCGCCCCCTTGGGCGGTCCGGTGGTGCCGGAAGTGTAAATCAGATAGGCGGGGTCCTCGGAAGCGGTGTCGCGTGCCTGTGGCAGGCGGGGACCTGAGCAGAGGGCGTCGAACTCGGGACCGATCTCGATCACCGGAAGTTGCGGCGCGGCCTCTTGCAATTTGTCCCGGCTGCCGGGGTGCACGATCACTGCTTTGGCGCCCGAATCAGAGAGGCGGTAGGAGAGAGCGTCCGGTCCGAACAGGGTGGCGAGGGGAAGGGAGACGGCGCCCATCTTCCACAGGGCCAGATGGGCGAGACCCACCTCCCACGACTGCGGTGCGATTATCCCCACCCGGTCCCCGGGACCGATCCCCAAACCGGTCAGACCTCCGGCCAATCGATCGGAACGATCGCTCAACTCGCCGAAGGTGTACCGGGTGGGCCTTCCCGACCGGCGCCCCACCACCAGGGCGGTGGAAGACGGGTCCTGCTCATCTGCACAGGCCGCCCCCAGGTTGAATCGCGGCGGGATCCGCCATTGGAACCCTTGAGTGAGCGATCGATAAGACATGCCAGGATGGGGTGTCAGCATCCGCCGCCCGGTGGTTCCCATGTCCGTCTCTATGGGGCGTGGACTATCGGGCCGAGCTTCCGCCATCCGGGCGCCGGACCGCCCAGACCAGCTTGACCGGCACATCGGCCACCCGCTCGTCCCCCGAACGGACGATCTCGAAACCGGCTTCCTCCAGCAGGTGAGCCAATCGATCCGTGTCGATCTCGTGAAAGAAGCCGGGCTGGCCCTTGCGGCTTTGGTCGTAGGAGTCATGGCGGGGATGGCTGGGATCATCGAATTGCTCGTCGAGCAACACCAACCGACCCTCCGGCTTGATCACCCGGCCCATCTCTCGGCAGGCTTTTTGATCATCTCCCCAATGATGAACACAGTTGATTGACCACGCCGCGTCGATCGATCCCTCCTCCAAGGGCAGATCCTCGGCTTTGCCTTCCGAAACCACCATCCTGCTCCCCACCCGGCCGCGGATCCGGCGAAATCTCATAATGCTTCTCATCAGAGGAGAAGGATCCACTCCGAAGACCCGACCCTCCCCGATCTTCTCACATGCGGCCAACACCGCCGGCCCCATTCCTGCGCCGACATCCAATGCCTGTTCCCCGGGGGCAATCCCGATCATCTCCACCAGGGCCCGGTTGACGGGGGCCGTCCACAGCCGCGGAGCATGCTTGAGATACCTGAGTTGATGAAACCACCCTTCATGGTCATGGCCATGGGCATGACCCCCCTGGTGGCCGGAGTGCGAATCGGAGGAATGGTGGTGGGCGGATTCTTGGTGGTCTTCCATGTCTACTTTCTTATCTCTGCACCGCAGGCGGCCCCTTCAGAGTTCCGCCAGGGTGTCGGAGGCCGCCGCCAAGGCGAACTCCACCTCGTGTTGGGTGTGGGCCGCCGACATATACCACAGCCCTCTTCCGATCAGTCTTATTCCGCGGCGATGCATGCCCGCCACGAAGCGCCCGTACTCGGCGCCATCATAGGAGAGAGCGTCCCGATAGTCCCTCACCTGTGAGGCGGCGGTGAATCCGGCGTGGAACATGGGACCCGGGCCCTCCACCCGCATGGGGCGCCCGGCCTCCGCCGACACCCGACGCAAGCCGTCGGCAAGCTTTCGTCCCAGGGAGAACAGACGGGGGTGCACCGCTTCTCTCTCCAGGATTCCCAGGGTGGCCAGGGCCGCAGCCACGGTGGGATTCCCGGAGTTCATGGTGCCGGCATGAAGGGCGGCGCCGGTAGCCACCCCGGCCATGACCTCGGTCTTTCCCACCAGGGCGCTGATCGGAAACCCGTTGGCCATGGCTTTCCCGAAAACGGCCAGATCGGGCGTTACCTCAAAGTAACCCTGGGCGCCGGACATTCCCAGACGAAACCCCGTGATCACCTCGTCGAAAATCAACACCGCTCCATAAAAGGAACACAGCGACCGTAATCCTTCCAAGAACCCGTCGCCGGGCAATATGCACCCGCTGTTGCACATCACCGGTTCGGTAATCACCGCCGCGATCCCATCGGGATAAGCCGCCAATATTCTTTCCACGGCCTCCAGGTCGTTCCATGGGGCGATGATTACCTCCTCGTCCGAGGAGGACGGCCGACCCTGGGTCCACGGCACAGGCCGAGGTTGCCGACGCGGTCCCAACTGGTCAACCGAAGACGCCGATACGCTCGCCGCCACGTTGTCCAGCCAGCCGTGATAGTGACCCTCGAACTTGACAAACCGAGTTCTTCCGGTGTGAAATCGGGCGGCCCGCAGCGCGGCGTGCACCGCCTCTGATCCGCTCAGGCTGAACCTCACCAGGTCGGCACAGGGAATCAGCCGCTTCAGGGTCTCCGCCAACTCCAGTTCGGCCACGTGCTGTCCGGCAAAAATCTGTCCCGAAGCGGTGGCCTCGGCCACCGACGCCACTACCTCGGGCGGGGAATGACCGAGGATCAGGGGACCTTGGCTGAGGGTGAAATCCAGGTAGGTGTTCCCGTCCACATCCGTGATGCGGCTGCCCTCGCCCGACCGGTAGAACAGCGGATGAGGGTACTCAAAGGCGCGGAACTGGCTGGAGACTCCACCGGCCAGGGCATCCTGTGCCCGCGAGAAGAGTTCGGCGGATCGGTGATGCTTCATTCCCGGCCAATCTTACGACCGGCGTCCATCGCCGACTCGGGAGCTATCCGGTCACCAGCCACAGGTCGCCTACGTTGGCGCCGGTGGGACCGGTGACCACCTGATCTCCGCACGCGGCCAGGTAGGGGGAAGAGTCGAACCGAGCCAGGTGATCCCGATAGTCCCAGCCGCCTGCCCGGCCCCGGGCCACGGTTGAGTGATCCACCAGCCCTCCTGCCCCATCGCTTTGACCGTCAACCCCGTCGGTGGCGAAGGCGCCGAAGACACCCCCCGGGCGCTTCGACAAGAGTCCGGCCGCCACCAGGGCGGCGTGCTGGTTTCTACCGCCCCGACCCGCGGTGGCCGGGTCGATTCGGACGGTCGTTTCTCCCCAGTAGACATCCACCCTCCCCGGGTTCGCCATTTCCACCGCCGAGCGGGCTTCCTCTTCGGCGTCACCCGTCAGGGGACGTAGGACGACTCTTGCCCGGTGGCCGCCCAACTCCAAACAGCCGTGGGCGGCGCGGGCCGCCATCGACCCATCGGCGATCACCTGGTAGGGATGTTCACCGCCCTGGACGGCCAGGGGCCGAGGGTCCTTCAGATACTCCATCACCCGCGCCGGAACCATGTCATCGAGACTATGGTCGGCCAGCACCGCCAGGGCGTCGGCCCGGGTTGTGTGGTCGGCCAGGGTGGGGCCGGAAGCTATCGCGGAAGGGGGGCCGTCCACCACATCGGAAATCAACAGGGAAGCCACCCCACGTCCGGTCGCCGCCCGGGCCAATCCACCATTCTTGGTGGCGGAAAGATGCCGTCGCACGATGTTCATCTCGGTGATGGGCACCCCTCCGGTGACCAATGCTTTTCCGGTTTCCTGCAGGTCCGAAAAGGTTATCCCCGGGGTGGGAACCTCCATCAACGCCGACCCGCCACCCGACACCAACACCAGCAGCAATTCAACCGGTGGCACCTGCCGGACCATCCCCAACGCCTCCCGACCGGCCTCCAGGCTGGCTCGACCCGGATAGGGGTGATCACCCACCATCACCCGCAGAAGAGGATGCGGGGAGGGCCGGACATGATCGGCGATGATCAAGCCTCCCCTGAACCGGTCTCCCAAAGTGACGATGGCGCCCTCCGCCATCCCATAGGCGCCTTTGCCTACGGCCAGGATCCGCACTCCACCCTCGTTTTCGATCTCCCGGCCCCCCGGTTTCCAAGGGTCCTTCCCCGACAGAAACCGCTTGGTGACCGAATATGGGTCCACCGCTCGCAGGGCTGCGCGGTAGGCGGCCAGGAAGGCCTCCCGGACGGCTCCCACCGACTCGGTCAAGGCGTCACGATCTTGAATTCCTCCGCCGCTTCCATCCCGGCCGGAACCCCCGCCTCGGCGGCTCTCACAGCGATCTTGTCGGTGAACCGGCGGCGGTGCTCGGCGGATATTCCGGCGTCGTCCATGGTGGTCTCCGTCTGGCTTGAATGACAGAGCAGAGCCGAGACCTTCTGTTCCACGTAACCGGTGATGTCCTCCCGGTGGTCCGGTTGGTCGGAGGCCCAATACAGAATTGCGTCCGGTCGATGTTTGCCTATATCCCCGGTGAGTTGTTCGGGGTAAAAGAGATGGTCCCGGGCCGCCACCACCCCGTCGGTGGCCGCCATCCCGGTCACCCGATGATCGGGATGCAGAAGGTAGCGCCTCCAAGGGTCATGGGTCAGGACCACATTGGGCCGCAGTCTCCTTATCCACAGGCAAAGTGTTTCACGAAGTTCCATGGTGTACTCCAATTCCCCATCCACCTGCCCCAGCATCACCACCTCCCCGGTGACGCCCAACACCGAAGCCGCCCGTCGCTGCTCGGCCTGCCGGGTCTCTATCAGCGTCGCCGGGTCGGTTAAGGGATCCCAACTGCCCTTGGACCCGTCGGTAATCACCAACATGGAGGCAACGCACCCTCGGGCCGACCACCTGGCCAGCACCCCGCCCGCCCCGAACTCGGCGTCGTCGGGATGGGCGCCGATCGTCAGGGCGCGTCGCGGAGTGGGTAGTTGTTCATCCACCGCGGCCTCCACCACCAGACCGGTCCTCGGACACCCCATATTCCAGCATGGTTTGGATTCCGGACATGGTCAGGTGGCGGAATGACGGAGGACCTGTCAGCCCCCTCTCGATCTCATACCAGTGCTTTCGCAGCAGATCAACATTCTCCGCAACACTGAGACTTCTACTGGTTGCTATCACCACGGCTCGTACCTTGAACCTCTTTAGCACCGCTTGTTGAGGCGAACGGTAACGAATTCGTTTGTCGCGGAGGATCGCGCACCAGTCCCGAGCACCAACATACCTTAACCATTGCTCGTCCGGTACATCCTGACTCAGGGGATAGTCGGGGTGTCCCCGGTAGACAATACGTTCATCAACTGATTCAAGAGCACGGGCGACGCCAATGAGATTGGCGTCAAAGAATATCCTCCGACTCACGCAGCGGAGCGAGACCAGAGGATGTCTTCAAACCGGACTGCTTCTGCGATGTCCCCTCGCGTGACACCGTATTCGCCATATACCGAGGCCAAGGTGGCCAACGATTCCCCAGCGGTGTGCAGTTCAGACAACACCTCCGTCCGAATCCCGTTGATCTGAGGCAAACCAAAGGACACCCGAGGATCCAGAGCAATCCTCCGTGACTCAACCCACGGATACCACTTGGCGGCTATCCCGGCTTCGAGGTCCGGCGGTTCGAACTCCACCCGGGCAAAGAACTCTTCGGCGACCGGGGTCAGTACCAGTTGATACGCATTCGGAGACGAATCCTCGACCACTAGAAACAATTCTCGGTCGAGTCCCAGGCACTGCTGTTCTCGCCACAGCATCTGTCGCCCATCTGAATAGAGAGGCCTGGCCTGAGCAAGGGGATACCGGGTTCGGAGCTTGTCTCGCAGACTGGACATCAGCGGACGCAACCGCTCGATAGGCAACCGCTTGTGCCTGCATTGCGCCAGGAACCCCGCCTCCACAAACTCGCCCCACGTAACGTCTGTATCTCCCGTGCGCTCGGGCCTGATCAACGGCTCCATGATTCGATCGAAGCGGCGATCCCCGTCGATCCACCGTCGCAGAGTCTTATCCGGAATCCCCAGCAGTCGAGCGGCTTCATTCATCTGGTATATCGGTGTTTCCAAAGATGGTGGTATCGACAAATCCGACCTCCTCCGTCCAGGCATCCTCAGGCAGTGAACCGAACCGGCTGTTCCGGGAGGTTACCCCACCCACAAGCCCGGGCCGCTTTCATCTCGGCGGCGGTCAAGACGTCCTGAAGCCATCGGCCGCGGGGATGGGACAAGGCCGCCCGAAGATCGGACGGACGGTCGAGGTCCAAGGCAAGTCCCAGACGGGAAACGATTTGGGGAAGACGATCACCAAGATGGAGCAGATGCCGATGAAAGCTCCCCTTCCCGTAGGCGAATTGGACGCCATGGTGATCAAGGCCCCCTATCAAAGAGGTGCCGCCATCCGAGGAAGGGGCCAACAACCATCTTCCCGAGCCTATGATGTCCACGGCCGCCATCATGTCGGCGGCGGTCACCAGAGGAAGGTCGGCGTGGACCACCATCCAGGCCATGTCCTGTGCCCGGGCCCGCTCTACCGCCCGTCGGGCAGCCGCATTCAGGGAAGGCTCCCGATCCAGGGCCGCCTCCCAGCCCTCCCGCTCCGCCCAGTCCATCACCTGGGAATCGGCGGCCAGTATCAGAGGCCGGGCCCCACTGTCGGAGATGGCGGCAAGCACCCTGGAGGCCATCTTCAGACTCAGACGGCGCCTGGTGTCGGGGGAGAGAACCGAGGCCAGCCTGGATTTGGGTGAGATCGAATGCCTCAGTGGGACCGCCGCCAGAACCTGCATCCCCGGCGGCGTCAAGAGGCGTCAATCGACAGACCGGCCAGCACCTCTTCCAAGGTGTATCCGACCCAGACATCCTCCTCCCACTGCGCCAGTTGGATCAGCACCCCATTGGTGCTCCGAGGATGAAGAAACGCCTCGCTCCAATCTGCGCTGTGATGCAATCCGGTTACCTGAAATCCTCGCTCCCCGGCTCTGCGCACCGCCTCGGTAAGGTCGTCCACCTCGAAAGTGAGGTGGTGCAGTCCTTCGCCTCGTTGCTCGAAGAACCTGTACAGAAAGGACTGCTCCCCCAGGGGAGTGAGCAGTTCCAGCTTCTTCGCCCCCAGGTGAAACTGCACCCATCGAAACATGTTCCGGTGGTTGTCAGCCCCCTGGTAAAAACGCCCTCCCAGCATGTCCACCAGGGGAAGGACGGCTCGGAGGTCACGCACCGCCCAGGCAACATGATCCAAGCCCTTCACCAGCCCGCCCAGACCCGATGCCGCCTCGACATTCATAGCCGGGGCAGGCTACCAGCGGAACATCGCCGCGGGAAGGGTCCAGCGGCGCCTCGGGCGGTCAACCCGCCGCCGGTTCCCACCATTGGGACAGGATGTCCTGGAAGGATTGAGTGGGCACCAGCACCTGGGCGCCGGCCGGAGATACATAGTCCTCCACCGGGATTCTCAGTTGGGTCACCGCGGACGGGTCGAGGTCACGGTAGTCGAGCGCCATGTCCAACGCCTCGGTAACCGACCACCCGCGGTCCAATCGAAGCGTATGAGAAAAATCCTGGAGGGTGAGGAGCAGATCCACCCGGGAAGCATTTCTCAACCCATCGGCCAGCTGCAGCAGCAGTTCCCTTTGGTGACGTTGGCGGGAGAAATCGGAAGACCAGGCTTGCTGCCACTCACCGTCCACCAGTTGCTGGGCGTTGCGAGATCGAGCGTAGGCCAGGGCCGTTTCTCCATCCCGGTAGCAGCCGGGCTCGGAGATGTCAAGGTGGGCGTTCTCGTCGCGGGTGGGGTAGTCGAAGCAAATCTCAACGCCGCCCAGACCGTTCACCAGTTGCACGAAGCCCTCAAAGTCGATCCGCGCAAAATGGTCCACCTCCACACCGGTGAAGTCCTCTATGGCCAGAGCCAATAGCTCCGGGCCGCTGGCATATCCGGTGCATCCCCCCAGATTGGCGTTCACTCGGCGAAAGTCCTCCGAGCAGAAATTGAACAGGTAGAGATCCCGGGGGATGGAGACCATGGCCGGGGGGGAACCACCCTGGGGAAAGAGCGTCAGAATGATGCTGTCGGCCAGATAGCCGCTGGCGTCGGCGCCCATCATGAGCACCGTGTCGAACATCTCGTCGGGCAATCGGTTGACGCTACGGGCGAAATCCACGGGCTCGGGAGCGACTACTTGCTCTGCTTCGGCGACGGGTTCTTCCACACCTGTTTGAGGCTCGTCGGGGGCCGGAACCGCGGACGCCCCGGTCACCGGCGTCTGCTCCGCCAGAGTGGGGTCTTCACCCATCTGTTCGCCCTGGCCGGCGATCTCCTCGCGGCTCTGCTCCACCTCGTCGGGGGTCCGATCTTCCAGGGCAACGCTGGCGTCGGAGGGAGAAAAAGGCAGATTGGCCACGGATTGGAACCCCGTGTACAACCGGAACCCCACCACCAGCAACGCCAAGCCGAAAACAACACCCAACCCGATCCAGAGCCGCCGCTGGTTCTTTCGGCGTCTGATTCTGAGGGCCGCTCGGCTGGTCAAAGGTCTTGCTATCCCCTACTGAGAAAACGGGTAATCCCCCAACCAGGGGAGGCTACCAGCAGGTTCATAAAAGCGTCGATGGCCGGGCAGGCACCCTTGGTGGACACCTAAACCCCTCTTCGGTGAAACACCGTCCCGGTGAACAGGCCAACGGTCCGCCCGTCGCTTCGCTCCACAGTGATCTGATAGGTTGCCACCGAGCGGGACCGAGTGGCCGGGCGGGCCGTGGCGGTGAGACGATCACCCACCTTCGCTGAAGCGGTCAGCACCAGATGAGTATCCAGAGCAACAGCTTCGACCTCGGTGTTGGAGATCAGAGACAGGGCAATGTCCGCCACCGAGTACATAACGCCGCCATGCACCAGTCCCAGGAAATTGGTGTGGCGGAACTCGATGTCCAGGGCCACCTGCAACCGCTCCGGATCGGGGTCGATCAGCCAGGCGCCCAGATGGACGGCATAGGGATCGGAGATCGCCGTCTTCGATCCGGCGGTGAATGCCTGCGAGTGCCGGGAGGATGGTTCAGACATCCAATCCGTCGATCCAGGCGTCGAACAACCGGTGGGCGCCTTCGATGAAGTCCCTTTCTGCCTCTTCCATTTCCGCAGCAAACTCCTCGGGAGTCTTTCCCGCCCGTTCCAACATCTGTCGGGCGCCCTCATTTGCCCATTCGTTGGCCTCGGCATTGTGGGTTTCGGGATGGAATTGGATTCCCAAGGCCGATCCGCGGGCAAACGCCTGGGGAAACCGGTCGGAACGGGCCAGCAATTCGCTACCCGGCGGGATGTCGAAGGTGTCCTGGTGCATGGAAAACACTCTCCGGCCGGCAACCTTGGAGACCACCGGATGCCGTTGGCCGGCTCGTGTCAACTCCACAGATACCGGCCCCACCTCCGGCCCGTCGGCCAAATAGGCCCGGCCCCCCAGGGCCGCCGCCAAGAGCTGGGAACCCAGACAGATGCCCAACACCGGTATTTGCCCGGCCTCCGCTTGGCGCGCCAGGGTCATTTCTTCCAACAGGTAGGGGTGTTCTTCGGTCTCATAGGCCCCCATGACCCCACCCATTATCACCAAGGCCCCCAGTTCGTCCACCGTTGGGAGGGCCGCCCCCTCGGCGGTGTTGATCTCCTCCCACTCCACTCCAAAATGATCGAGCCGTTCAGCCAGCCTGCCCACCGACCCGCAGGAATGCTTGATTACCGCCACCTTCCCCATCTCCGATGAGTTTAACGGTGAGAACAACTATCGTTATACCTCGTGCGATCAACGAGGGAGTTCCCACCGGCCCCGAACAGACCGAGAGAACCCCTGGCAAACAGACCACCCTCAGCGGGGTGACCCCGGCTAATGCAGGCCGACTACCTTGCCCCTCTGCCTCCCCACCAACGGTTGGGTCTGACCGACCAGGAATTTGAGGCAATCCGAGAAAACCTGGGTCGCCAGCCGCGGGAGGCCGAACTTGCCGTGTTCGGGGGTATGTGGTCGGAAGGGTGTTCTTACAAGTCGTCGGCCCCGTATTTGCAACGACTTCCTTCCGACGCTCCATGGGTGGTGGTCGGGCCGGGAGAGAATGCCGGAATAATCGACCTGGGGGATGGAAGGCTTTTGGCCCTGCGGATCGAAAGCCACAACCACCCAACCTTGGTCGATCCCCACCGGGGAGCCTCCACCGGAGTGGCGGGAGTGCTAAGAGACGTGGCAGCCATGGGAGCCCGGCCGGTGGCGCTACTGAACCAGATCCGATTCGGGCCTCTCGACCGGCCAAGAAGCCGGCAAAGGCTGCGACAGGTGGTGGAGGGGATGGCGGGCTACGCCCGGACGGTGGGAGTTCCGATCGTGGGCGGAGAGGTGGCGTTCGCCGAAAGCTACATCGACAATCCATTGGTCAACGTGATGTGCGTGGGGGTCCTCCGCCAAGAAGAACTGGTAAGAGGGGAGGCGGGTAGCCCGGGAACCAAACTGGTGCTGTTGGGCGCTCCCACCGGGCCCGATGGGATCGGAGGGGTTTCCATCCTGGCCTCCACCGGCGCCCACCACCTGGAGTCCTCGCCGCTTGAGATCCCCGACGGCGACCCGGAACTGGCCGGACGCCTGCTGGGCGTTTGCCGTGATCTGGCCCGGCAGGGGCTGGTGAGAGGGATGCAGGATCTGGGAGGAGCAGGTTTGGCCAGTGCGGTCACCGAACCGGCCTTCCGGTCGGGAGTGGGAATCAGCCTGGACCTGGCGGCGATCCACACCCGGCCGGAGGAAATCGACCCGGCGGGGCTGCTGACCTCGGAGACGCAGGAGAGGATGCTGGCTTTCGTCGAACCCGACTCTTTGCCCGGGGTGCTGGAAGCGGCGGAGCAACGGAAAGTGCCCGCTTCGGTGATAGGGGAGGTGACCGCCACCGAAGAGTTGCAGGCCATCCACGGGGACGAGGTGGTGGTGGAGACCCCGATCCGTTCCCTGACCCAGGGAGCGGTGGTCGACCATCTCCAAACCGGCGAGCCGGGTTGGATCGAGAACCTCTGGTCCAACAGCATCCGGTTTCTTCGCCGACCCGCCCTGGGCACCTTGCTGCTGGAGATCCTGGACGACCCCCGCCTGGCCTCCAAACGTTGGGTCTACCGTCAATATCCCACCGAGACCGCCGACGGTGTGGTGGTGGGTCCCGGCCAGAACCACGCGCTGCTCAAGATTCCCGGCGCCGAAACCTCCGTGGCGGTCTCCACCGACGGCAACGGACCGCTTTGTTACCTCGATCCCCGCCGCGGTGTGGGAAGGCTGGTGTGTGAAGCCACCCTGAACGTGGCCATCTCGGGAGCAAGACCGCGGGCGGTGGTGGACAATCTCAATTTCGGCAGCCCAGACAGTCCCGATGTGATGTGGCAGTTCCGAGAGACGGTGGAAGGCCTGGCTGAGGCCTGCGAACTGCTGGGACTGCCGGTGGTGTCGGGCAACGTCTCTTTCCACAACGAAATCGACGGGTACCCCATCTACCCCACCCCGGTGATCGGAGTGGTGGGAGTGGCCGACCCGGCGCCCCACCACCTGCCGAGGTTGGACCGGGCCGCCGAGGGCATGGAGTTGTGGCTGTTGGGATTGAGCAATACGGTCAATCTGGCGGGAAGTTCTTTTTCCAGGGTCGCCTTCGGTCACCTGGGAGGGCGACCCTCCGCGGCCGATTTCACCCTCTGCCGGGCGGCGGTGGAGACGGCGCTCCAACTGGTGGAAGAGGGCATCACGCCGGTCCTGCACGATATTTCCGACGGTGGCCTGGCTCTGGCGGCTTCCGAGATCGCAATCGCCTCGGGGGTGGGAGTCAACATCGCCTTCGGAGACTGGCGGAGCCTCTTCACAGAAGAGTCCAACCGCCTCTTGGCCGCCATCCGGCCCGCCGATGCATCACGCCTCCAAGAGTTGGCGTCCGATCACGGTCTGCCGGTGACCCGGATCGGATCCTTCGGGGGAAGTGAAATCTCCCTGGAGGAGCGGGGAATGCGGGTGGCCGTCAAACTGTCGATTGCCGCCGACACCTGGCGCAACGCCATTGCCCGACGCATGGAGGCCGCCCCGGACGGCGCCCCGATGACCGATCACCCCGGCCCCTGAGTCTCACTCCGTCAGACATTTCCTTGTTTAGGCGCCGGTCCCTTCACACGGACCGCGGATAGTTCGAATTTGGTCCGATAAGCACATTAAGCATCCCAAGCTGCAAAGGTGGAGCCTCGGGACCGAAGGACAGAAAACCCTGTGGCCTTATCGCCTGGATCAACGGCTGGGAGGAGCGGCAGTGGACCCACCATATGTGAACTTATGTTTACTTTTCTGAGCCGGTTCCGGCGTCAGACAGCAGTCCTGACAGCCCTGGCACTGGTGGCCAGTGTCCTGGTCGCCGTACCAGTGGCGGCTGCTGACGACCCGCCGAAAGCGGACTATGAGGCCACGTTCTCGGCGTGTGTTGGTGGAGCAGCGGGTGACGCTGGTTTTACTGATGTTCCGTCGGGTCATGAGAACGCGGGTGACATCAACTGCATCGCCTATTACGGGATCACCCAGGGCACATCGGCGACCACGTACTCGCCGTTTATGTCGGTCACTCGTGAGCACATGGCCCTGTTCTTGACCCGTTTGGCTGGTCTGGTCGACATTGACATGGCTTCTGATCCTGATGATGCGGGTTTCACCGACATTGGTGAGTTGTCTGCCGAGTCGCAGACGGCGATCAATCAGTTGGCCGATCTTGGTATCACCCAGGGCACTTCGACTACCACCTATTCGCCTGAGGATTCGGTGAAGCGTGGTCACATGGCGTTGTTCATCGCCAGGTTGATGGATCAGATGGACCCAATGGCCGACGGTGAAACCGAGTACGGGTATACCCCCGAGGAAGTGGTTGATGTCCCTGACGGTGACGATGCCGATGAGGAGCCCGATAAGACTGTGCAGTCGCCTTTCACCGACTTGCAGAGTTCGACCAAGGAAGCTTATGACGCGATCACCGCGTTGTGGGAGTTGGGTGTTGCTTCGGGTATCTCCGACACGTCCTATATTCCGGATGCCAATATCACCCGTGCTGCCATGGCCGATTTCATGGCTGGCGTGTTGGATCACTCCAACGCCCGTCCGGCCGGTGTGACCATCCAGGCTGCCAGCACATCGGGCTTCGGCGCCATCTCTACCACCATTGCTGTGTCCTATCGGGATGACATGTTCGCTCCGATGGTCGATGTGTCCGTCAAGGTCTTCGACAGCGACACGGTTGGTTCGTTCAACGAGGACGGTGGCTGTGGAGAGGCTTCTGACTGCGCGTGGACCGATGACGAGTCGCTGACTGACGTTTCGGGCAACATTTTCCAGGACGGTATCGCTGAAAACGGGAAGATGAACACCTACTACGCGTGGATGGGTGATGCCGACGCTGATGAGAACGACTTCGACGTCGACACGTCCCCCCATGCGACGGTCACGTTGTCTTCCACCACTGATGCTGTGAACCTGAAGGTCACTACTGACATCAACGAGAACTCCACCGGTGGGAACACCGAGGACATTGACGGTGATGGCAGTGTCACCCTGACCGCGCAGTTGGTCGACGGTAATGATGATCCGGTGGCCAAGTCCGGTGTGGAGGTCAGTCTGGTCGTGGTCCAAGGCGGGCAGACCCTGCATCCGGCGCCTGCTTCGATCAAGACCAATGATGACGGGCAGGTGACCTACACCACCGGCGGTCCGAAGTCCACCAAGGGCGACCAAGATCGGAATAGGACCGACACGGTTCAGTTCCGGGCCGATGTGAACGGCAATGGCGAACTCGACGACGCTGCTACTGATATAAGTGATCCATCTGAGCAGGTGACAGCGACGATCTTGTGGACGGACACTGATCCGACGCTGGTTAGCGCCACAAGCGTCATCCCCGCAGCAGGTGATTTGCCCGAAGAGAGTCGGACGGCTGTGGGTACCGGTAAGGGAAGCACTGATCCTTACGCTTTCTTGAGCGGCCAGGACAGGGTGACCATCCGAGCCACGGTGTCGTTCTACGACCAGTACGGCAACCCCGCCGGCAAGGGCCAAAATGTGGAGATCACCATCGGCGAAGCGCCCGACAATTCCGACACGAGGACCGTGAGCAGCAGAGGCATGGCCAGGTGGACCCGCACCCTTGCCGGGTCTTTGGGCACTCCCGTAGCGGTGAGCTACAACATCGTCACGATCAACGATGACGGCACTACCGCTGATGTTGCTGATGCTCCGGATGTTGCGAACACTTCGGTGATCGCAGTGAGACACGCCGATGACGACAGCACCCGCGCTGCTACTGAAATCGAGGCGGTCTACGACAAGGAGGACCGTTTCCTCATCGCCACCGCCGGTTCGATCGGTGCACTGTACAGCTACGATGACGGCGACACCTTCATCAACGGCATTAGCGGCCACGCTGACGTAGGCAAGCGCATCACTCTTGACCAGTTCGAGGGACTGATCAAGGCAGGCGCTGGCGACACTGCAGGTACTGTCGAGGTCGTGTTCTACGACGACGACGGTGTCAGCATCTTCCGAGTCACCGCTGCCGGTTCATAAACAGTAAACGTTCGACTATTTGAAGGAGGCTCCCCCCGGGGGGCCTCCTTCTCTTAACCACCAGACTCCGACCGACCATCCCCGAGGTTCATCAACGAATTGCCATGGGCTCGATGACTACAGAAGCCGACTGGCCGTTCCGGATCGGCGGGTCCCTCCTGAGAGGAAGGCGACTGCATCGTGAGGTCGAATCTGTGGCGGCTCAATCACAGTACGGGTGGGGACACACCATCGACTTCGGTCCATACCGGGCGGAGGGCTTTCTTGGTACCGACTATCTGAAGGTTGTTGGTACTCTCGACGCTTTGGGCTGGTGGCCCTCCACCCTGGATGGCATGGTCGTGGCGGATGTCGGCTGTTTCACCGGTGGTATCACCGCGTTGCTGGCCCACAGAGGCGCCGAGCAGGTGGTGGCGGTGGACGAGGTGGCCGCCCATCTGGAACAATGCCGATTGGTGGTGAACACGTTCGGGATGGGTGACCGGGTGGACCTGGTGCACGAGTCGTTGTTTTGACCTGCCAGGGCTGTTGCTGGCGGGGAGTCTCGATCTGATACTCCTGAGCGG
The DNA here is from genome assembly GCA_965220995.1 of Acidimicrobiia bacterium. Classification (GTDB taxonomy): domain Bacteria; phylum Actinomycetota; class Acidimicrobiia; order Spongiisociales; family ZC4RG35; genus Bin76. The sequence continues at coordinate 1,247,463 of CBDCRL010000004.1, forward strand.
GGTGCTCTATCACCTCAGCGACATGCTGGGACTCTACGCTCTGCGCACCCTGTTGAGACCGGGCGGAACTCTCATCATCGAGACCAACGCTGTCCACGACGACCTGCACTACTATGCTAATTTCGGAAGGTTCTTCGCTGGGATGTGGTGGCAGCCCACCACTCTCTGCGTGCAGGACATGTGCGAGATGATGGGGTACGAAGCGGTGGAGACCTACCCCTACGTGCCCTACAGATGCCTGGCGCGAGCGGTGCGCATCGAAGAGGAACCTTCGTTCCGTCGGGGCTTCAACTGGCCGTTTCCCGACATAGCCGACGCCGTTCCCCGCACCGTGGACGCACGGATCATGGCCCCCGCGGAGTTTCCCCCTCCTTCCAACTAACTCTCATAGGCGCCACACACCAGTCAGACCTCAGGTTCCCCAACCTCCCAAGACCCAGCGATTCAGTGTTCAGTTCCGGCCAAGGACCAAGGCACCTTACAGGGCAGCGGACCTGGTGACCCTGAATTCGCTCGATCCTTCCCGGTCGTAAGTAACGATGTCGATCGTGGCCGGGTTGTCGTCGTCTTCGAATGGGGTGAGCAACGCCTCGAACTCGTCGATCGTGATCACCCTGTCACCAGCCTTGAACGTGTCCCCAGGCTTGTAGTAGAAAAGCAGATTCGCGTCGAGGTTGCCACGGCCCACTTCTGTCGTGAAGCGGTTCTGTCTCGGGAAGAAGGTGTGGATTCCCAAGTCGTCACCGGCGTCCTTGGATGTAGCAACCGTCACCAGTTGGACGAACACATCTTCAGGATCATCAACTCCGGCCGGGAGATCGACGCCGTCACCGGTGGGGTCTGCAGTGAAGGTCACCGGCACAGGGAAACCGACTTCCTCGTGTTGCAACCGGGCGCTCCGGGTGCCGGTGCCCGACCCATTTACTGAGGCGGAGAGGTCCTGTGTCCCGATGGTCATCTCCACCTGCTGACCGGCGCCTGCCCGATGACCAAACCCATACTGGTCATACAGGGTGATCGAGGCCCTGATGGACACGTCACCATCTTCTTTGACGATCACATAATCGGGCGCCCTTGCCACAGCCCTGTGGGTCTGGGAAGCCTCCTCGCCCCACTCTATGGTCACCACCACGTCAGACAGATCGAGATCGGCGAGTTCGTCACCGACATAAGTGAAGGTCACCTCATCGACTCTGGTCTGATTGGGAACACTCCTGCGGTCTTCGACTCCGTCCACCCTGAAGGTCGCTTGGCCCCCCTCGTCCGTAGTCAATAGGACTTCGTCGTGCCTCAATCGCTGGGTGCCATCAACAACCTGCTCTAAACCCACCTCGAAGTCGAACCCTGAGCGGGACAGGGGCCTGTCGTCCCGGTCGACCAACTGCAGAGTGAGAGTCACCCGCCTGGTCCGGCCAATGTGGACCTTGTTGCCGTCGGCATGTTCCCGAATGTCGGAGGTGACGCTGATCCCCGCGACGTCAGGTTGGGAGGTGACGGCGACGGTGGCTACCTGTACCGCGTCGGTGTCGAACTGCGCACCGAGGCTGGCGCCGATCCAGGCGTAATACACCCCGGTAGCCCCTTCTTCAAGCCGGGAGGTGGCCCAGATGTTTCCCTCGGGGTCGGTGGCCTTGTCATCGGCGTTCCAGGTGCAGTCGCCGGTCACCAATGCCGGAATGCAGGCGGCTTCCTCGTCCAGTGGTCCGCTCACCCCCTGGCTGCTGAACACATCCACCAACTGGCTCGCCACCGGACCGAAATCGGTGTCCCGTAGGGAGACCATCAACACCACGTCGGTGGGTCCGTATTCGGAGATCCTGGCGGCCTTGACGCTCAGACCCGCCGGGCGCAGGCCGGAATGGTCGAGCACGGCAGCCATGAAATCGGCCATGGTCCCGCGGGTAATGTCATCCGAGGGTCTGTAAGTCCCTTCGGTGACATCCTCCACAACCCCCAATTCGTACAGCCGGTTGATGGTGTCGAATGTGTCCTGCGAGACCCCCTCTAGGTCGGTGAATGGTGCGTCCACCATTCTGAGGGAGGTGTCAACCACATCGGCCGGGGTGTAGCCGAGTCGGTGGCCCCCGTGGGCCGGAGGTTCCATCCTGTCCATCAACCGGGCGATGAACAACGCCATCTGCCAACGGGCGACCGTATCACCGGGCGAAAAGGTCGTGGCCGAGGTCCCCTTGGTAATCCCCAGCCCGACCAACTGGTTGATAGCGAGGCGGGATCCGGCGTCTAGGTGGCCGATGTCTGAGAATGGGGAGTCGCCGGCAGGGGGAATGTCGATCCCGACCCGGGTGGCCAGGCGGATCAGGAACAACGCCATGTGTTCGCGGATCACCGGATCAGCGGGTGAGTAGGTTGTGGTCGAAGTCCCCTTGGTAATCCCGAAATAGGCGATGCAGTTGATGTTGTCCGCCTGAGATTGATTGCCGGGCAAGTCATCGAAGCCGGAGGCAGGTATGCCTTCGCAGGCGTCGAATGCAGACAGGTAACTCGGCGAGGGAGAACCATCCACAGCAGAGATCGGAGCAGCGAATACAAAACCAGCCACCAGCAGGAAGACGGCAACTACAGCCACATTACGTCTAGGAGAGAAAAACACCATGTCCTTGACCTTTCGCATTCATGGCACTATACCAATCCCTCAGTCCGGTTTTAGACGGAGATCATGACTCCTGCCAACGTTCCCGCGCCGGAGGAGTCCTCGGTCAAACGCCGGTTTGTGCAGGCCCTATTGCGCTCTTTGACCGCCCCAGTACTCGACAGTGTGGTTGAGTCTCAGGCCGCAGGCTGACTGCGGTGAAGACACCGTCCGGAGGAGTGAAGTCGAACCATTGGTCATGTCCCCAGCAAACCACCCCGCCGTTGGTGCGGATGGCACAGTTGTTGTTCCATCCGCTGGCAACGAACTGGTACTGACCCGGGGGAGGTTGTCAGGTGGCCTGGCCCTCTCGCGTGCTCCAGCAGGTGACCCTTGCCGGACCACAGAAACCACATAAGTTCATATATTTGGGGCTGGCTTATCCCGCCGAAGCGATCGGCTTTTGCAGAAGTAGAGATCCCCAGGTTTGGCGGATTGTATTGGATTAGCTTTAGCCGAACCCTATCTCCATACTCAGGCGGGGTCCGACCCGGACCGGAGGAACAACCAGCCTCAGAGTGGATTTAAGCTAAGTCGCTTTGATCTTCCATCTCCTGGCCGCGGCTGTGCATTTCCCATAGCTCTTCGATGCGGTAGGAAATGTCTGGGCGGAGGAGAAAGCGGCCGTAGCCCTCTTCCAGCAGGTCGTAGAGTTCCTCCTTGGACTGGATGCCCGAGTTTTCGATCAGTATGAGTATGTCTTGTCTGTCAACAGCCCGGGCGGCGAATAGTTTCATAGCCAGCACGTATTTGGCTGGGGCCGCATACAGACGCAGCCTCGTACCGTCGAACACCAGACTGGGATCCTTCATCTCCAACTGAGGCGCGGCAACCTTGGCGGCATCGTTGAACCAACCGGGTTCCAGCTCTTGGCTGTCGACCTCCACTCGTCTGATGGCTTCCTGCAACTGTGGGGTCATTCCCTCGGACACCACATCTATGTCGTTGGTGATCCGCCGCTCGTCCCACAACAGTGCTATCGCAGCGCCACCCCCGATCATCAGATCGTGGTAGCGGGACGTGAGGGTCGCAAGTTCCTCGTCAACCTTGCGTATGAAATACCTGAGCCGGTCGCGGTCTAATCCCAAGGGAGCCACCAGTCCGGTGTGCCCTTGTCCAAAAGCCTGTGATGAAAAAATATTCGATGGTTCACGCATGTCGCCGGAGATCGTTTTCGGTCCCGGTTCCATAAGTAGGAACCGGGTGGGTCAGCGAACACCACCCAATCCCGCGGTGCCCTGTGTTCCCACACCCACTCGGGTACCGGCAGGCCCTTACGAACTGCCAGTGCATGAACCACCGATGCGATGGTAGGCAGAAGCCGCCAATCAGTTCCCCGGTGAGCAGGTGGATCAGCGATCAACGCTGTTGGATCGGTAGCGCGATTCCAATCCGCCACAAACTGGATCAGCGCAAACCGATAGGCGTCAAACCAATCATCCTCGTCCATCATGGCCGGCAGGTCGGAGGCGCACAACCGTTTTCGAGACGCCCGGTCCGGATCCGCGACACGCTTCTCCGGCCGCCACGGCAACTCGGTTTTGGCAATCCTCCAAGGTCTTGTCACGGTTACAGAGGCTACAGCGACTAGTCGCCTCCCACCCTCCGGTTCTGCGATCCCACCCATCCCTGCTCCGACAGATACCTTTTGGCCGATTGGCTCTATGTGAACTCATGTTTACTTTTCTGAGCCGGTTCCGGCGTCAGACAGCAGTCCTGACAGCCCTGGCACTGGTGGCCAGTGTCCTGGTCGCCGTGCCGGTGTCGGCTGCTGATGACGATCCGAAAGCGGATTACACGGCGACGTTCTCAGCGTGTGTTGGTGCGGGTTCGTCGGATTTCACCGATGTACCGGCGAATCATGAAAACGCGGGTGATATCAACTGTATCGCATACTATGGGATCACCCTGGGCACCTCGCCTTCTACCTATTCGCCATTGATGAGCGTTACGCGCGAGCACATGGCCCTGTTCTTGACCCGCCTGGCCGGGTTGGTAGGAATCGAAGTGGTTTCCGATCCTGATGATGCGGGGTTCACCGATATCGGTGACTTGTCGGACGAGTCACAGACCGCGATCAACCAGTTGGCCGATCTTGGGATCACCCAGGGAACGTCTGATACCACCTATTCGCCCTCTGATCCTGTGCAGCGTGGTCACATGGCTTTGTTCATCAGCCGTTTGATGGATCAGATGGATCCGATGGCCGAGGACAGCGACACCCCGTTTGGGTATACCCCGTCTGATGTTGGCGAAACGAATGTGATAGACAGCGACGACGATAATGCTCTGGATGAGCCTGGTGAGGCGTTGTCGCCGTTTACTGATTTGGGTTCGACCACCAAGACCACTTATGACGCTATAACGGCGTTGTGGGAGTTGGGTGTCGCTTCTGGGCTTTCTGACACAGCGTATGGTCCGGCGGCTTCGATCACTCGGGCTTCGATGGCCGGTTTCATGGCTGGGGTGTTGGACCATTCCAACGCCCGTCCGGCGGGTGTGAGCATCCAAGCGTCCACAAGCTGGGATTTCGGCACTTTCAGTCCCACAGTTGCGGTGTCTTATCGTGACGCCAGTTTCGCTCCCATGGTTGATGTGTCTCTCAAGACCTTCTCATCTGATGATGTGGGGGCGTTCACCGAAGACGGCAAGTGCGAAATGGCTGCTGAGTGTGCGTGGACCGACGATGAGTCTTTGACCGATGCTATGGGCAACATCTACATCGAAGGTAGCGTCGCCGACGGGGAGATGAACACCTACTATGCGTGGATGGGCGATCCCGACGCTGACGACAACGACTTTGTTGAAGGCATGTCAGACGAGGCTTCGGTTACCTTGTCTTCCACCACTGATGCCACCGATCTGAAGGTCACTACTGACATCAACGAGAACTCCAGACGTGGGAACACGATGGACATCGACTCCGGTGATGATGTGACCCTCACCGCTCAACTGGTTGACGGTACCGGTGCTCCGGTGGCCAAGTCCGGTGTGGAAGTCAACATCCGCGTACAGCAAGGCACTGACATCCTATATCCGGCACCCGCTTCGGTGAAGACCGACGATGATGGCAAGGTGACCTACACCACCAGTGGTCCCAAGTCCACCAAGGGCGCTGTCGATGTTGACAGGGTCGACATCATCACCTTCTCATCCAATGTTGACGGAACTGGTGATGCTCCCGCGAATGATGAGACTGACCCTACAGACGAGACAGTAGCAGTTGGTCCTAATGATGAGACCAGCAGCCACGATCGTGTGGACAGACTCTGAACCCACTTTGATTGCGGCTGCCGAGGTCACCGCCGATGGTGGCGGCACGATTTCTCGGGCGACTACGGGTAAGGGTGTGGGAAGTGCTCCTGCTTATGCCCTTCGGAATAGCAAGAACGAGGTTTCCATCCGTGCTTCGGTGACGTTCTACGACCAGTACGGCAACACCATCGGCAAGGGCAACTCGGTCTTGATCACCATTGCCGGCGCCGACCCTGCACGTCGGACTATCAGTAGCAGAGGTGTGGCCAGTTGGCGTGCCACGGTTGTGCAAGCCACCCTGGGCGGCTCGGTTGCGGTGACCTACACCGAATTGCAGGATTCCGCCGGCGGGGCCCTGACTATTCCAAGCGTTACCGGCGGAGCCTCGGTGCTGGCGGTGGAACATGCTCCGGATGACAGTTCCAACGACGCCGATGACATTGATGCGGTTTACGGTGACGAAGATCGTTTCCTGATCGACGGTTTGTTGTACACCTACGACTCGGATGATGTTTTCATCACCGACTCCGGTACCGACGTTAACGGTAAAGTGCTCGATCTGGCCGAGTTCGAAAAGGAGATCGGCACCAACCTAGAAACTATTGCAACGGCTGCCAATATCGAAGTCGTGGCCTACGACGACGACGGCAGAAGCATCTTCCGCGTAGTAACCGCCGCAAACTAGAACTCCTTATTCACCTACCAAATTGGTGGAGGCTCCCCAACCGGGGAGCCTCCACTACTTTTGGGTTTGGGTGTTTGGGTTACGAGCTGGCTAGGCGGAATATGCTGGATCTGTCGTCGTCATAAACAACTACATCAACATCCGCAGTTGTATCAGCACCGAGATCCCGTTTCTCCAGTTCACTCACGAACTTAGCCATGTCGATAATGCCACCTGATCCATCAATATAGGTGTCGTCCGAGTCGTAACTGTACAACACGGCCGATCCACCGGACACAGCTCCGATGAACTTGTTCTCGTCCTTCAACAGTTTGCTAACCGCAACCCCGGCCGCGGGAGTGTCATCCGCTGCAGTGGACACCACTGGAATTGACCCGTCCGTAGCGTCAGTCACACCGGGATCCGCTCCGAGTTGATTCGTATCCCCGTCTTTGGGTCTGACATCGGTGATATCAATAACGATCGCCGGATTGTTGTTAGAGTCTATCTTCGAGCGGTTAAATCTTGCCTGACCACGGCTGTTCACCCGCTCAGCACCTTGCGCTTCACCATCGATTGTGACTATAACACGAAGACCGGTGCCCGCAGGGTTGCCGTACATGTCGTACAGGGTCACGGTGGCGTTGCCGTCCACTACTAAGTTGGCGTTGTCCATGTAGATGACAGCATATTCGGGAACAGTGATGGATGACTTGTTAGCCGTACCATGATCATCATCTCTCCAGATGACCGTCATGGTTACATCAGTATCTCCGGGTCCGTCAAACACGACAGTGTCCTGTACGTTGTCGTCGTTTTCGTCTGCGTCGGTGTTCGGAGCCTCAACGGTGAAGGTGGCCTGCCCGGAGTCATCGGTTTTCACAGTGGCCGTACTCCGATTCACAATCTCACTGTGTTCATAGCTGCCGCTTTCGTCACTGTCGACAGCCCTAGTGAAGGTGACCATGATTGACTGACCGGGTTTCAGCACATCAGAAGCATTATCAGCAGCTCCGTCGTTGAGTTGAACGGTGAAAGTCACACTATCGGTCACATCAACATCCACCGTGCCTGGATCAGCGTTTTCGTTGATATCAGACTCGACAGCAAAACCCGCCGCGTCTGTCTTTGCAGAAACAGTGACTGAAACGTGTGTCACATCATCAGCATCGAAATCGTCGTCGCCCACCCAAGCGTATTGCATGATCTCGTTTCCAGCTTCCACCGAAACCTCGATAGGCATATTTCCGTTGGTGTCAGTGACATCATCATCCCCATTGCAGTCCGTGGGTGTACAGACTCCGCTTTCGTCATCAATAGTCGCACTCTGGGTGTCAGCGGTTCCTTTCGAGCCGGTGTGGAAGAATTTGATAGTCATGTCTTCCACAGGCGCGAAGTTGTCATTGCGGTAGGACACCACAACAGTGTCATCTAGTGCACCGAAACTAGTCCCGTCTACAGCCTGAGCGCTCAAACCTGACGGACGTGCGTTGGAATGATCCAACACACCGGCCATGAAGCCAGCCATCGCCGCGCGGGTGATCGAAGCAGAAGGGTTAAAGGACGTTTCAGATACACCCGAAGCGACTCCCAACTCCCACAATTGAGTGATAGCATCGTAGGCAGACTTGGTAGCCGAACCTAAATCGGTAAACGGCGAACCAACAACGTCGTTCTCCAATTCTGCCACATCATCGGGAGTGTACCCATAGGGGTTCTGATCGACTTCCATCGGGTCCATCAGATTCATCAACCGGGAGATGAACAAGGCCATGTGATCGCGTTGCACGGTGTCAGCCGGTGAATAGGTGGTGTCAGATGTACCCTGGGTGATTCCAAGGTCAGCCAATTGAGCAATCGCTGTCTGTGACTCATCGCTCAGATCCCCAACATCGGTAAACGAATGGGAAGGATCAGAAGCAACCTCGATCCCCACCAAACCGGCCAGGCGTGTTAGGAACAGGGCCATGTGCTCACGGGTAACCGACATCAACGGTGAATAGGTAGTAGCTGAGGTGCCCTTGGTGATCCCGTAGTAGGCGATGCAGTCGATGTCACCCGCGTTGGCGTGACCATCGGGAACATCAGTGAAACCGGCGTCCTCCGCCGCGGCACCAACACACGCCGAGAACGTGGCCGGACGATCAGCCTCCGGGTCGTCAGCAGCTGACACTGGGACGGCGACCAGGACGCTGGCTACTAGTGCCAGGGCTGTCAGGACTGCGGTCTGACGCCGGAACCGGCTCAGAAAAGTAAACATAAGTTCACATATTGGACGGTGTTCTTTCAGCAGGTCTCAGACCTCTGGCCTGTCCTTTATCGACATGGGCGTCGGCACGATTAGAAGGGCGACCCGAGGGAAGACGCCTTTGAAATGGCTATCCCTTTGGTTTCTTGACAACCCTCAGCTTGTCAGAGATTCGACTAACTCGGGAACATGTCGGGTAGCCACCCGCCATAGAGCACGGTAATCTATACCTCCATATTCATGAGCGAGGACATTCCTCAACCCAACGATGGCATCCCATGGTATTTGCGGGTACCCGTCCTTGAATGAGGGACTGAGGCGGCCAGCCGCCTCCCCAAGGTTCAGTAAGCACTTCTCAAGAGCCCGCCGAGCGATGAGGTCGCCCCGATCGTAGGCTGCACCAGCTTCAGTTACCACAATGCTGACTTCCTCAGCAGCTGTTAAGAGGTCCTCGAGGTACCCGCGGTCGCGAAAACCGGGAGTCACAGGGGAACCGCTTCTCTCAATATCATCTCCCTGCGGTACTGGCCCTTTCCGTCCAAGGCCTGACGCAAGCCGTTCAGGCTCAAGACATCAACGTTGCATCCCAGCATCTTCTCCAAATCTCCCTTGAGGTGTACCTGCTCAAAAAGAGAACCGTCCTCTTCGAACAAGACCAGCAGGTCCAGATCGCTTTCCTTCCCTACCTCACCCCGAACTGCAGAACCGAACACATAGACCTCTATCCCGCCACGTGAACGCACCACCTCTACAATGCGATCTTTCTTGGCAGCTAGAAGAGCCCCCACACGACCTTCAACACTCATTCTCCTGAAGTTAGCAAATCAATCTCGGTTCTTCACCGTTTGGCATTTGAACGAGGCAGAGCGCGGTCAGCGGGTGCTGATGACGATCAGCAAGATTTCCCAGGGGGTCGAGCATCGGGATTCCCCACTCTGGGGTGGTGGTTCCCAGCAAAGCCGCTCACTAATGCGACCCGGCCGACCGGTGTCTTGGGGGATCAGGGGAGGGGAGGGGTCGCAGAACCGGTGGGTGGGAGGCGACTGTTCAATGTAGCCTCTGTAACCGTGACAAGACCTGGGACGACTGCCAACAGCGAGTTGCCGTGGGGGCCGGAGAGTCGTGTTGCAGTTCCGGACTGGGCACTTGGACAGCAGTTGCTTGGTTCCGATCTGCCGGCCGTCATGGACGATCACGAACGGATGATTGAAGGGGGGAAGGTGGTCCGGCTTTCGAGTTCTGTGGTGGGTTGTGACTGTGGGGCTTTGGGGGAGGTGTCCGCTCCGCGGGGTTTTGTGTTTCCTTCTGTTTTGGATGGGTGGCTACGGGGATGGGCGGCTTGCGCGGGGCTGGTTTTGTCGGTGGTGAGGGCCTATGGGGGAGGAGTCGAAAAGGGGCTGGCAGCCGAGTTGACCGGTGTGGGTCCGGGTCATGTCGATCAGGCGTTGGCGTGGTTGGAGGACGAGGGTTATGTGCAGCGGCGGGTGGTGTCGGTTCCGTGGTATTACAGCAGCAGAAATGCTGTGATGTGGTTGGAGAAACCCCACCCGGGGTTGATCGGTAAGCCGTTTCCTCGGTTTGTGGGACACGGGGTGACCGCGGATCGTTTGCCGCCCCAGTTTTGGTGGATGTTCTGGTCGGGACTCGATCCCATGCTTATTCGATTGCCCGATCATGCCTGGTACGTGGCTTCTCGGATGATCACCCCCGACGATCAACGACGGAACCTACCTGCCGAGACATGGGCGTTGAAGCATCTTCCCCGAACGGTGCTGGGAAAGTTGGTGTCCGATCCGGGATTTGCGGACACGGAGGTCAAAGACCGGGTTGAGTGGGTGTTGAACGGGACGGGCGGAGTGTGACCGGGACGTGGGAGGAGTTATGGAAGGTCTTCGAGCCGCTTTTGCCGAGGGTTGCGGGGGTGACAGACGATCTTGGAGGGGTTCTGATAGGCGGTACGGCTCTGGCGATTCATCTGGAGCATCGCCCGTCGTTTGATATCGATGTGCAGGTGGTGGAGGACTTCGACAGCAATAGGTTGGCCGGTCGGCTTTCTGGGGAACTGGGAGTTCATGTCGAAACCACCGCAACCAACTACGTCCAGGCCTTGGCTGATGGCATCAAAGTGGAAATTTGGAAAAGCAGACACACCGAGAGCCCTATCGAAACCGGGCCGATCGTTTCGGGAATAGGGGTGGCGTCGCTTCCGGATCTGTTTGCCTTGAAACTTCGAGCGGTTGTTGACCGCAAACAGTTCCGCGATTTCTATGACATAGCCACCCTGATGGAACGGGTGATGCCACTGAAAGAAGGGTTGCGTTGCTACGCGTACCGATTCGGGCGGCTGTTGACCTACGAGGAGGTCGGCGAGGTGCTGAGCGCTCTGCGATGCCCCTCCCAATACATTCCACCCGATCCCAACTTCGAGCACAATCGCCGCAGGGTGCTCACAGCTATCGGCAACGCCGTTGAAGAAGCACTCGGTTGGATTGCCAGCAGGGAAGGAACCCACCAAGCGACCACCACACCACCCACCTCCCCCCGCAACCCACCGGACTAACCAAAAGCCGATCGGCCAACTACCCGAAAACAGAGTCTGGAGGCTGAGCGAGGGCCCGGGCAACCGTTCGGATCGGCGACTCCCCCTATGTGAACTTATGTTTACTTTTCTGAGCCGCTTCCGGCGTCAGACAGCAGTCCTGACCACCCTGGCACTGGTGGCCAGCGTCCTGGTCGCCGTACCAGTGTCGGCTGCTGACGACCCGCCGATGGCAGATTACAAGGCGACGTTTGATGCGTGCATGGGTGTGCCTTCTTCTGGTTTCGAGGATGTTCCCTCGAGTCACATGAATGCTGGTGACATTGACTGTATCGCCTACTACGCCATCACCAAAGGCACCGGCGATGGCAGTACCTATTCCCCGTTCATGTCGGTGACACGTGAGCACATGGCCCTGTTCCTGATTCGTTTGGCCGGGTTGGTGGGGATTGATGTGCCTCCTGCTGGTGATTCGAGCTTCTCGGACATTGGCGATTTGTCGGAAGAGTCCCAGGCTGCGATTAGTCAGTTAGAGCAACTGGAGATCACCAGGGGCACTTCGGACACCACCTACTCACCGGCTGACTCGGTTCGTCGTGATCACATGGCGTTGTTCATTTCTAGTTTGATGGACAAGATGGAAGTAATTGAAGTCGACGGCGCATCCTATGGGAACCGTCCCGAAGATGTGAAGGTCGTGAAAGGGGTCACAGCGGACCTTACTGCCACTCCCCCTGTGGAGGGTGTGGACGCGATAGAGGTTGGTTCGCCGTACACCGACTTGGGTTCGACCACCAAGGCCGCTTATGACGCGATCACCGACTTGTACGAGTTGGGTGTGGTTTCGGGCATCTCTGATACTGCTTATGGTCCGTCAGCCTTGATCACCCGTGCTGCAATGGCGGAGTTCATGGCCGCGGTGTTGGATCATTCCAACGCTCGACCCGAGGGCCTAAGTGCTCAGGCGGTGAAATCATCCGAGTTTGGTCCTCTTGATGCCGTGGTTGTGGTTTCTTATCGTGGTGAGAGGTTTGCTCCGGTGGAAGACATGACCATCAACTACTTCTACACCGGCATGTTGTCGTCCACTGATAATGACGGTGGAGCGACTATTGATGATGAGGCAGGTACTTGCACTCCTGCAGACTGCAGAGGTGATGATGATGTCACTGACACCGATGGAAACATCACCATCGAACAGTCTGTAGACGCGGGCAACGAGATCGTGCAGTACGCGTGGGTAGGCGATGACGATTTCGACTCTGATGAAGTGACACACGTATCGGTCACCCTCACCGCTATGACAGACGCAGCCAACATCGCGATTGAATCGGACATCAACAAGAACGCTGATGCGAATACGGTGGATGTTGACGTGACGGACAGTGTGACCTTCACGGTCCAACTCAAGGACGCCACCGACACTGCTGCTGATCGTGCCGATGTGATGAAGTCGGGCGTGTCGATCTCGGTCACACACACCAGGCACATCGACAGTGGTGACGGTGCCGGGGGTGATCCTGACGGCAACTACTCGGCGGATGAAGTTGTCAGCCGGAGCACGGCCACCGTCAAGACCGATGACTCCGGGCAGGCCACCTTCACAGTAGAGGCTCCGAGCACCGATCCTGACGAGAACGATCACAACGTTCAGGACACCATCACCTTTGATGGTCCCGGAGACAATGTCGATCGAATGGTCATCTGGAGAGATGACGATCATGGCACGGCTAACAAGTTGACAGTCGACGTTCCCGAATATGCCCTCATATATCTGGACGACGGCACCGCTGTGGTGGACGGTGAAGTTACTGTGACGCTGTACGACATGTACGGCAACACCGCAGGCACGGGCCTCAGGGTCATTGTTGACATTGATGGCACAGCGCAAGACGCCGAGAGGGTGAACAGCAGAGGTCAGGCGAAGTTCTCACAAGATGAGATCGCTTCGAACAACAATGCCAGTCTGACTACGGATGTCACCTCTGTGCATAACAAGGACACTCCAAATACCAACTTGATTGGTTCTGGCATCACTGATGTGACCACTAACCCGTCTATTCCGGTTGTTGCTGCTGCGTCGGATGACGAACCCGCTGCGGATGTCATCGTCACCAAGCTGCTGAAGGACGAAAACGAGTTCATCGGTAGCGTGTCCGGTGGTTCGGCATTGTTGTACAGTTACGACTCGGACGACACCTATATCGATGGATCAGGTGCGATTATAGATATGGCCAAGTTCGAAAGCGAGCTGGAGAAGCGCGATCTCGCTGATACCACTGCGGATGTTGACGTTGTTGTCTACAACGACGACGGCTCCAGCATCTTCCGTATCTCTTCCGCTACCTAAACTCTAAACCACTTAACTAACGAAGTGGAGGCTCCCTGGTTGGGGAGCCTCCACTCTTAATTAGGTTGGTCTATAGGGGTGTTTAGGTTGGTTTGACGGTGAAGATGCTGAGGCCGTCCGGGTCCGGGTTGTAGAGCACAACGGTAACGGTGTTTCCGTTCATTGCGATCGCTTCCTCGAACTTGTCCATTTCAACTTCAACATCGTTGACGATGAGCCTGTCACCCGAGTCGTAGCTGTACAACACACCCGCTCTGTCGGTGGCGCTGTCGGCGGCTCCGCTGTCGATGATGAACCGATCGTTATCAGCGTCAACAATGACCTGGTTACCAGTCGCGGCGCGGTTGGCGGATACACCATCGTCGTTCTTGTGAGCAAGCCTCACAGCCAACACAGCATCCCCGTTGGCGACGTTGAGATCATCCGCGTCAACAGCGGGGTTGAGGGCTGTGAAAGTACCATCAGTGTTGGCGGTACTGAGCTCAGAGACCGTGATCTCGAACGTGTCGCCGGCGTCGGCCTTCAGGTTGGCAGAGAACCTGGCGATTCCGTTGCTTCTCACCCGGGCCATGTTATTACCACTGCTGGCCTGCCCAGTCTCGGTGTCGGTGTCGTCGGTGTTGTTGATCGTGATGGTGAGCCTGTTGCCAGAACCGGCCGGGTTGCCGTACTGGTCATAGTAGGACACAGTAACCATGATCCGTACCTCGTCATCGTCGATGATGACATAGCTCGCATCCGTCTTTGCCGTGCCCTTGTTCACCCCCGCGTTTGCGCTCCTCCACTGGACCACTATGTTGTTGGTCTCAACCTCAGGTACCACCGGATCAGCGGTGAGGTCGGTATCGCCATCCACATCGCCAGTGAATGTCACCTGGTCGTCCCTGTTGACTTCCGGATCGCCTTCGCCGGGTGCTGGCGGTCCCTCAATGGTGAAGGTGACCTTACCATCGGCATCGGTCTTCATCGCATCAGGTGGCGGGAACACCGGAGTTTCGGTTCCGCCCTGAGTCTGTGTCCAGCCGATAGTGAGCTCGACGCCTTCTTTCGCAACCGCACCAGCATCAGCAATCGCAGCAGGGGTGGCACCGACGGTGGTGATGTCGATAAGTTGTGCGATAATGACAACCGTTTTGTCCTTGTTGACATCCACCTGATTGGTGGTGGCATTCGCGGCAATGTCCGCGGTAACCCTGATTCCCAAAGCATTGGCCTTGGCGGTAAGAGTCACAGACGCCTCACCCGAAGAACCCTTCACGAACTCGTCGTTGTCCTCGTCACCCATCCAGGCATACCAGGTCTCACTGGCCTCGGTATTGCCAGTGCCAGTGCCATCAGCACCAGTGGTGGCAACATCGATCGTATCGAAGTTGTTACCGTTGTCGTTGGTGATCTCTTCGTTGTCGCCCCAGTCGCAAGGATCGCCAGTATTTGCGAGACACTTGCCGGTGTCGTCATCGAACCCACCAGAATCGGTTGCGTTGAAGACCTTGACGGATACATCCCCCACGGGAGCGAAGCTGTCATCCCGGACGGAAATCGCCCTGGTGGCCGTGACATCGCCGAAGTCTGTGATCTTATTCACCTGCATGGTCACACCCTCCGGGCGGGCATTGGAGTGATCCAACACCCCAGCCATGAAACCGGCCATCGCAGCCCGAGTGATAGAAGCCGACGGATTATAGGACGTGGGCCCCATACCCGAAGCGACACCCAACTCCCATAGGTTGGTGATCGCGTCATAAGTCGATTTCGTTACGGAACCCAAATCGGTGAACGGCGAACCCACAGGCTCATCGTCGGTGTCCTCAACCTCCTTGGGAAGATACGCAAACGGATCATCGTCATCCCCGGCGTCAGGATTTGCGAACGGGTCCATCTGGTCCATCAGGCGACTGATGAACAAGGCCATGTGACCACGCTGCACCGGATCGGCCGGAGAATAGGTAGTAGCAGAAGTTCCCTGCGTGACACCAAGGTCAGCCAACTGGTTGATGGCGGTCTGCGATTCGTCCGACAGGTCACCGATGTCGGTGAAGCCCGCATCATCAGGATCGGAAACCACTTCTATACCAACCAACCCGGCCAAACGGGTCAGGAACAAGGCCATGTGCTCACGCGTAACGCTCATCAGTGGCGAATAGGTAGAAGCAGAAGTTCCCCGGGTGATCCCGTAGTAGCCAATGCAGTTGATATCACCGGCGTTCTCATGACCCGACGGAACATCCGTGAAACCAGCATCCTCCGCTGCTCCACCAACACACGCCGAGAACGTTGCCTCATAGTCCGCTTTCGGATCGTCGTCAGCAGCCGACACTGGTACGGTGACCAGGACACTGGCCACCAGTGCCAGGGCTGTCAGGACTGCTGTCTGACGCCGGAACCGGCTCAGAAAAGTAAACATAAGTTCACTTACCTCCTTATATAGCAAGCTTGCATTTACCAATCGGGAGCCTGGCGGCTAAACGAACGCCGCGCACGCCCCCTACAGATACCAAGACTCTACCGGGTGGGAAGCGTTACAAGCAGCTCTTTCGTCCTCAGGGCATCGGACCTGGTGCAAAGGGATGGCATCCACCCGGTTGCGACCTG
The DNA here is from genome assembly GCA_965220995.1 of Acidimicrobiia bacterium. Taxonomy (GTDB): domain Bacteria; phylum Actinomycetota; class Acidimicrobiia; order Spongiisociales; family ZC4RG35; genus Bin76. The sequence continues at coordinate 1,263,761 of CBDCRL010000004.1, forward strand.
GTCGATAGGTGGAAGCCGTGTTACGGTCCGGCTGACCTGTCCACCCAAAGGTGTTCCTCTTCGAGGGCGTCAGCTAAGCGATGAATTCGGGATCTTCGGAAATTAGTGGGGAGTGGGGAATCCATTGATTGTGGGGGAGGGTCCTCCATAATCGGGTGCTGAAAGCAGTCGCATCTGAAAGGAGGACCCTGTGGAGACTGATGGTAGGCGTATGTGTGAGGTGTTGGTCGGGTTGGGTGACGTGGACTTGGTAGGGGTGGAGGAGCTTTCGGGTGACCGGTTGAGGGTGACGATCAGATCGGGCGCTTTTCGTCCAGTATGCGATGAGTGCGGTGGTGGGGTGTGGTCGAAGGGCTATCGGACGGTGGGGTTGGTGGATTTGCCGGCGTTTGGGCGGCCGGTGCGGTTGCGGTGGCGGAAACGTCGTTGGATGTGTCCTGATGGGGAATGCGGCGTGGGGTCGTTTGTGGAACAGGACGAGTCGGTGGCGCCGGAGCGGGCTTTGTTGACGTCTCGGGCGGGGCGGTGGGTCACTTATCAGGTGGGCCGTTTGGGGCGTACTGTGTCGGAGGTGGCCGCCGAGTTGGGGTGTGATTGGCATACGGTGAACCAGGAGACCGTCCGATGGGGAAAGTCGCTGTTGGAAGCCGACACCGCCCGGTTCGGGCGGGTGGAGGCGGTGGGAGTGGACGAGACCCTGTTCTGGAAGAAGGGCCGGTGGCGTACCAAGCAGTGGTGCACGTCGGTGGTGGATGTCGGTGGGTGTCAGTTGTTGGACATAGTGCCTGGTAGAACCGTAAAAAGCGCGGCTGGTTGGTTCCGGAACCAACCAGCGGGGTGGCGTGAGGCGATCAAGTGGGCGGTGTTGGACTTGTCCGGCCCTTATCAGGTGGCCTACGACCAGGTGTTGCCCCACGCCTTTCAGGTGGCTGACCCGTTTCATGTCATCAGGTTGGCTAACCGCACCGTCGATCAGGTCCGATGCCGGGTGCAGAACGAGACACTGGGACACCGGGGACGCAAACGCGACCCGCTGTATCGCATACGACGGCTTTTGATAATGGCCCATGAAAGGATCGACAGCCACGGCGAATCCCGCCTCCGGGGCTTGTTACGGGCTGGTGACCCCTACGGAGAGGTACGGGATGCCTGGTCGGCTAAGGAAAGCGTCCGGGACATCTACCAGATCGGAGACCCACAACTGGCTTGGGAGTTCACCCAGCAGCTGGCCTCGGATCTGCAGGACCGGTCACTCCCTCCAGAGGTGAACCGCCTGGGACGGACCATCAGCAGGTGGGCCACCCAGATCACCAACTGGCATCACTCGAAAGTGACGAACGGACCCACCGAGGGACTGAACAACCTGATCAAACGGATCAAACGAGCAGCATTCGGTTTTCGGAACTTCGACAACTACCGAATCCGAGCACTCCTCTACGCCGGAAAACCCAACTGGAAACTCCTCGCAACCATCACTCCCCACTAATTTCCGAAGTACCCGTTAACCACCAGACCACGCAAAGACGCCAGGCGGGGAGCTATCAGATCAGCAATAATTTCCGGGCGTTCTGAGGCGGGGGCAAGGGCGGCCTCACCCCAGAGAGCTCGACCGACGGTGAACCCGGAACACCCTGAACTCATGGCGACTTCCAGTTGCGAGCGGTAACTTTCGAATCCCCCGCCGCCTGACAGCAGGGTCCAGGGCATCTGGCAGCGGGCGGAGATCTCCGCGCAGGCTGCTTTCCAACGGTGCGGATCGGTGTCATGGTCGGGATCAACCGGAAAGGGCAGCTTCAAAACATCCGGACCCATCGGAGCGAAACGTTCCACCGTCTCCAGGACAATCCGGGGACGATCCGAAGGGTCGGCGAGGCCATAGAACATCGGTTCCAACATCAGTGGGATACCTACCCGGCGGCACTCGGCCAGGATTTCGGTCACGGCTCGCTCTTGAAGTTCGGCATGTGGGCGATCGGGCTGGTAGAACACCAACAGTTTGGCTGCGGCCGCTCCGCTGTCCGCCGCGGCCTGCACCGACCAGCCATCCAACAGGCCGACCGGCGCTACCTCGGGATCTGCCATATAGCCCTGAGCTTCCAGGGCCATGGTGAAACCCACCCCGGGTGAGAGCGCCCCTTCTGACACCAGAGGCAGGGAATACTCGGGCTCGAGCATGACCCCGGTGGCCAGATGGGACAACCCGGCCACCAGGTCCCGCTTCAAATCCACCAGAGCTTGGTGGGTGACCGAACCAGGATCGTCGGGAGCCAATACGCTGCGGAGAGAGTCGCGATGATCGATCGCCAACACCCCGAAGCGCCCGTTGCGGGTGAGATCGGCCAGGCTCATTCAGGAACCCGGATCCATGCCTGCCACCGGCAACTCCCATGCTCCGGCGGACCAGTCGGCCTCTATCCAGGTGTGTTCGGAGGCAAAACAGGGGGGAGTGCGCCGATCGTCTCCGATCAACTCGCCGGCCAGATAATTGAGGAAGTACATGTTTGCGCCCGGGCACGCCACCGAAGTGTGATAGCCCTTGGGCACCAGCACCGCATCACCGTCGCCAGCCACCACGATCTCGTCGAACCCCTCCTCGGTCCGCCAGTTGCGATGCATTACGTAACCTTCGGGGCGGTCCAACCGAAAGTAATACACCTCCTCCAGGTAGGGGGAGCCATCCCGCCCGTCGTGGCAGTGCGGCGGCCAGCCCGACCAAGTCCCCCGTGGCACGAACACCTCGTAGAGGATCAGCCGTTCGGCGGGCAAGGGGTAGGCCAAAGTGTGAACCACCTGACGGTACGACTGCCCACCGCCCCGTAGCTCCACTTTCATCTCCTGTGGGTCGATCACCCGAACCGGATACCGTCCCGCCGCGGGAGCAGAACCCACCGCAACCACCAAAGAGCGGTCGGTCGTGATTTCAAAAGGAGTATCCGGCGGCAGGTAGACCACCCGATCCAGTTCCTCGAACACCGACCTGCGCCTGATAGACACATCGAATCCATCCCCCGTCACCCGCCCGGTGCCGGAGAGGGGGGTGATGGCCACTTCCCGATCAGCCTCCAATCCCGACCACGGTTCGGACGGCCGCAACTCCACCACCGAGAACGCCACGTACTCCCAACCGGCCGATTCCGGGGTGATTTCCAGAACCCGTCCCGGCCCGGGCCTAGCCCTTATGGGTCCCGACAGGTGACCGGCTGTTATCTCTGCCCTCCTGCCGGTGTCACGCCGGCGGCGAATGGATATCGGCGGCGTTGAAGGTGTAGTTGAAGCGCCGACACCATATGGCCACTGTCTGAAAGTCGTCCAGGCTCACATCGGCGGACACCTCGTAGTTCTGGTTGCCCTGGTTGCCCTTCAGATCCCCCAGCGAAAGGTACTCCACTGCCGAATAGGCGCCCCGGTCGTCCACCAGGGGCGAAGCAGAGAGAATCACCAGCAGGTCGGGTCCGTTGGACACGTCCAGGTTCTCGAACCGGATCACGTGCGAGCCGTCGGGTTGCCGGTAGACCAACACGGTGCCCGTCCCGGGATGTCCCAGGCTGATCCATTCCGAGGAGGACAGGAGCACCGGACCTTGCGGAACCGGCGCCGTTGTGGTGGGAGGCAAGGTGGTGGTCGTGGGAGCCGCAGCGGTGGTCGTGGTGGTTTCTGAAGCGGTGGGTTGGGTGCTAGTCGATGATTCCTCGTCGGACCCTCCCGCAGTCTGGGTCGAAGTGGTGGCGGCAACCGGATCGGGCGCGGTGGTGGTGTCCGGCGCTGGGCTCTCGGGCGCCGCGGTGGTTGGAGGGGACGTGGTTACCGGTGTGGTTGCCACAGCCACCGGCGCCGGAAAGTCCTCGTTGACCTCCTCGTCGATCCACAATTTGTGTGGTTCGAAGTAGGCGACCACAAAGATCCCCAACCCGACAACGATCACCGCAATGGCAATCTTGGTTTGGACCCGCAGGCCCAACAGAAAACGAAAAAAGCGTCTCACAATCAACTCCTACCGGCTCGATCTGGGCGGTTCATCGGCAAATATCGGGGTCGTGCTGGATCATTCTGGTGCGGATGGTGAACACCGAATCTCCCGAGAGAACGGCTCCTCGCCCGAACAGGCGGCCCTCTTCCCAGTTGGAGAGTCCCAGTTCGGGGCGTCCCAGGGCGAACTGGCCGTCCACCCAGCGGGTGAATCCGTTGCCTACGAAGGGAGAGTCCACGGTGTCGTAGAACCGTTGTTGGGCGGCGGGGTCGTCATCAATCAGGCTGGCCACCAGCTTGGGGCTGTGGGCATTGAACATTTCCACCCCCTGCTCCACGCTGTCCACCACGGTCAAGGTGACCTCGGGGCTTTCCTCCCACTCCCATTCGGTCCCCAGTTCATCCCTGGCCAATAGCTCTGTGATGGGTTCCACCGTTTTGCCCTCTGCCCTGGTCACAGAGTCCGCACGAAACCACTCGGCAGGGACCAGCCCTTGAGATTCCGGAGTCACCCACAGCTTGGGATTGACGCCCCGGTGCTCGGCTGCTCGGGTTAGAGACTCCAAGAACACCGGCGCCAGTTCCTCTGATCGGGAACCAACGATGGCACACACATTGAGGGTGTTGCAGACCTTGCGGTCCAACGAATTACGCACGGCCGCCGCGAAGCGGGCCGGATCGGCGTGGGGGCCGGCCACCATCCAAGATCCACCCGTTCCATGCAAGCTCACCGCGATGCCGCTTTGGCGAGCAACCGCCCCTAGCTGTCCGACGGCCCGACCCGATCCTCGGGCCACCGCCAGAGACAGCTTGGCCTGGGAAAAGAGCGCCCATCCGGCGGCATGGGAAGGGCTGTCCACCAAGCCGATGGCGCCTTCCGGCAATCCCGCCTCGGCCAGGGCGGGGTCGAGGGCGTGTCTCACTATTGCCCGGGCGGTTCCCAAGGCCGCCGATCCGATGCGGAACACCACCGTGTTGCCCGATCGCAACACCCCGGTGGCGTCGGCGAACACGTTGGGGCGCCCCTCGAACACAAACCCCACCACTCCCAAACCGGAGCGCACCAGCTGCGCTTCCCACCCGGTGTGAGGGACCTTTTCGATGACTTCTCCCCGTCCTGAGGAGGCGTCTCTCCAGGTGAGCAATCCGGCCACCATGTCGGCCCGCATCTTGGGCGACAGCACCAGGCGAGTGGTGGTCCGACCCTGGGCCCGGGCCTGCTCCACGTCCGCTCGGTTGGCTTCGGAAATGGGACCAAATGCGGAGTCATCGGACAGGCGTCGAGCAAACGCCTCATAGAAACCTGTGATCTGATGATCGGTCACTGCCCCAAGGGCCGAAAATGCGTGATGGGCCCGATCCACTGCGCGGGCGGCGACATCCCAGTCGGCTGAGGGGATGCGCAGCAGATCCCCGGTGGCCTGCACCACCACCAGCCGGTCTCCGGGAGCGAAGCCGGAAGCCAACTCCTCGCTCACCACCGTCACCCGGTCGCCCCCGAAAGGGATCTGCATGCCGGCCGTCAAGCCGGTCAACCGATTTGTCATTGGTCCTAAGAGGTTACCGAAATGAGATTTGCCGATCTGGGGTCACGACAGCTTCAGGACGGTTGTATTACCTCAGGCTGAAATCTTGTCCCAGAGCCAAAGCAGCACTTGGAGCACCCCATAACTACCGAACGCCAACCAGACCTGCCGCTTCATTCGTCTCAAGAAGTCCTGGAACTCCGCGCTGAAATCTGCAAATTCCATGGACACATCACTCCCCGGTTGGTAATGCGGCGGTGCATCCAGCTGGTGGTGGCGGGCCCCGTCGGAGTCCCCTTCCGACGCCGGAGTATTGGGAGACATCGCCTACTCTCGCGCCTCATCCACGGCTAGAAATAGCGCAGCAGAATCCCGACCGCCCCCAGGATGGCCGCCACCACCCAAATGACACGGTTCGTGCCGAGTCGCACATCTCTGATCGCGATATGCACGTCCCGGATCGCGATCTGAAGATCTGACCGCACACTCTCGATTATGGAGGTCAATTCGGCAGTTGCCCGGTCCATCCTGGAGTTCAGATCGGAAGCGACACGGTCGATCTTGGCGTTGAGTTCGGCAGTTGCCCCGTCGACTTTGCCTTCCAGTTCGGACTTGACCAGAAGTAGCTGTCCGGTGGTGGCGGGCGCCGCCAGGTCCCCTTCCGGCAATTGGGTGCTTGTGGACATTGTGTTCCCCCTTCAACTGTTATATATGCCCATAGGACATCTTATCCCGTCACTTTATCCCCTCTTGCTTCCGAAGTCAAGCTTAATCGAGCCCTTTTTGTCGCGGGTATACTTTCGGAGCGGGTATGGAACTGGTCGACTATTTGCCGGTGGCGGTGATGCTGGTGCTGGCCACCGGCTTCGTGGGGGTTTCACTGGTGGTCTCCCGGCTTATGTCGCCCCATCGGCCCACTCCCGAAAAGCTGGCGCCCTATGAGTGCGGGATCATCGCCGAGGGTGAGCCCAGCACCCGCTTTCCCATCCAGTTCTACCTGGTGGCCATGCTGTTCGTGGTGTTCGACGTGGAAATCATCTTTCTGTTCGCCTGGGCTTCCCGTTTCAACGGCCTGGGATGGTTTGGAATCGGAGCGATGGCCATTTTCACCTTCTTTGTGATCGAAACCCTGATCTATGTCTGGAAGAGGGGCGCCTTGGATTGGAACGTCCCCGGACGCAGACGCTACCTTCCCACCGAAGGGACCACCTGACCGTGGCCCGCAGGTCCACCCCGGGCAACATCGTAACCACCACCATCGACTGGGCGGCCCGCTGGGCACAGACCCAGTCCATGTGGCCCGCCACCTTCGGTTTGGCCTGCTGTGCGATCGAGATGATGGCCACCGGCACCGCCCACCACGACCTGGCCCGCTTCGGGATGGAGGTGTTCCGCGCCTCTCCCCGTCAGGCCGACCTGATGATCGTGGCCGGGCGGGTCAGCCAGAAGATGGCCCCGGTGCTCCGGCAGGTGTTCGACCAGATGCCCGAACCCAAGTGGGTGATCTCCATGGGCGCCTGCGCCTCGACCGGCGGGATGTTCAACAACTACGCCCTGGTGCAGGGGGTCGATCAGGTGGTGCCGGTGGACATGTATGTGCCCGGATGTCCCCCCGGCCCCCAAAGCCTGATGCACGGGATACTCACCCTGCAGCGCCAGATCATGTCCGGACGCAAAGCCACCGTCTGATGGCGCATTTGCTCGACCCGCTGATGGAGCGGTTCCCCGAGGCCCGCTGGGAGATCTCGGAAAGGGAATGGCTGGTGGATGTGGAGCGGTCCCACCTTGCCAGCCTGGCTGAGGCCTGTCGTGACATCGGATTCGAGGTGTGCGCGGATGTCACTGCGGTTGACTGGTATCGGAAGCGCCGCATCCGGTTTCAGTTGGTGGTGAACCTCTTGTCTCATCAGCATCGGGCACGCCTTCGGATCACCACCGGGATTCCCGGAGACGATCCGGTGGTTCCGTCGCTGTGTTCGGTTTATCCGGGCGCCGGCTTTCCCGAACGGGAAGTGTTTGATCTGTTCGGGATCACTTTCGAGGGTCATCCCGACCTCACCCGGATTCTGATGCCCGACGACTGGGAGGGCCATCCTCTGCGCAAGGACTTTTCGGTGGGTTCGGTTCCCGTCCGGTTCAAGGACTCCCACCAGGTGATCTGATGGCCAGACGAACACTGATGGAAACGTGGGTGTCGGGCACGGAGGAACCCGACGCCACCCCCACCGGCGAGGGTGTGCAGGAGATGACCGCCCAGGAGACCGGATACCGCCTTCGTGAACAGTTGGGTGCGGTGGTGACCGATGACTATCTGTATGAGGAAGAGGTGTCCGACGACGAGCGGATGATCGTCAACATGGGACCCCAACACCCGTCCACCCACGGGGTGTTGCGCCTGCAACTGGAATTGGAAGGGGAGGTGATCAAACGGTGCCGGCCGGTGATCGGTTACCTGCACACCGGAATGGAGAAAACCGCCGAAACCCTCACCTTCATGCAGGGTCCCACCAACGTCACCCGCATGGACTACCTTGCGCCTCTCCACAACGAATTGGCCTACTCACTAGCCACCGAGCAACTGCTGGAGGTGGAGGTCCCGCCGCGGGCGGCAGCCATCCGGGTGTTGATGACCGAACTGAACCGGATCTCTTCTCACCTGGTGGCCCTGGCCACCAACGGCATGGACATCGGGGCGATCTCCATGATGATGTACGGGTTTCGGGAGCGGGAACAGATCCTGGCCTTCTTCGAAAAGACCACCGGCCTGCGCATGAACCACAACTTCATCCGTCCGGGAGGGGTGGCGGCCGATCTTCCGCCCGGATGGCGGGGGGATGTTGCGCAGATTCTGCGAACCATTCCCAAACGGTTGGTCGAATACGACGACCTGTTGCGGGACAACCCCATCTGGCTGTCCCGCACCCAGGGGGTGGGAGTGATCAGCGCCGAGGAATGTCGAGCCTATGGCATCACCGGCCCGATCCTGCGCGCCACGGGGGTGGACTGGGATCTTCGCAAAGTGTTTCCATACAGCGGGATCGACCAGTACGACTTCGACGTGGCGGTGGGTTCCGCCGGGGATGTGTACGACCGATACCGGGTGAGGGTGGAGGAAATCATCCAGTCGCTTCGCATCGTGGAGCAGGCCGCGGAAATGATGCCGTCCGGTGACTATCGGGTGGATGATCGCAAGGTCACCCCGCCGCCCCGGGCGCGGATCGACGAGTCCATGGAAGCCCTGATCCACCACTTCAAGATATTCACCGAGGGCTTTCGGGCGCCGGCGGGAGAAACCTATGCGGCGGTGGAATCTCCCCGGGGTGAGCTTGGGTGCTACCTGGTTTCCGACGGGGGCGGAAAACCTTGGCGATGCCACATCCGGGCGCCGTCCTTTTACAACCTGCAGGCTCTGCCGGTGATGCTGGCCGACTCGATGGTGGCCGACACCATCGCCACCATCGCATCGCTTGATCCCGTGATGGGAGACGTGGACCGATAAGGCCCATGGAGCGGCGCAGGATCCGGTTGGAGGGGGAGGCTGTCTCGGTGTTCGTGGAGGGTTCGGAACTGGTGGCCGAGGACGGGCGCACGGTGCCTGTGTCGGAGGCGGTCCACCTTCCGCCGGTGACTCCGCAAAAGATCATCTGCATCCACCTCAACTACCGAAGCCGGGTTGCGGAATACATGTTGCCCACCCCGGCCACTCCCACCTATTTCCACAAGCCGGTCAACTCACTCAACGCCCACCAAGGGCGGGTGGTTCGCCCCAAGGGATGCCGGTTTCTCAACTACGAGGGTGAGATTGCCCTGGTGATCGGGAGAAAGTGCCGGAATGTGAGCCGAGAACAGGCAACCGAGTACATCGGGGGCTACACTATCGCCAACGACTTCGGAATTCACGACTTTCGGGACACCGACGCCGGCTCCATGCTGCGAGTCAAGGGGTCCGACACCCTATGCCCGGTGGGTCCGGGGGTGGTCGCAGACTGGGACCCGGCTAGCAAGGGCATCCGCACCTATGTGAACGGGTACCTGCGACAGGAGGGGAACACCGCCGAGATGATCTGGAACTTTTCCTACCTGGTGGCCGACCTGGCCCGCACCATCACCCTGGAGCCCGGGGATCTGATCCTCACCGGCACCCCCGCCAACTCCCGACCCGTCGAGCCGGGTGATGTGGTGACGGTGGAAGTGGATGGTTTGGGAACTCTGACCAACACCGTTGTCGAGGGGGGCGAAGTGGACCCCACGGTGGGAGCACAACCCACCCGGTCGGAAGAAGTGGTCTCCACGGCTCTGGGAGGCGACTGGGAACACCGAGGAATACGCCGCCCCCGTCGCTGAGCGCTGCAACAGGGTTGGTGTTTTGCGATGTTTGCAAAAAAAGGGCTGTTTTCGCAAAGCTATACAAACGCGCAAAGTGATACGCGTATAATGGCGTTACATGGAAGAATCCAAGCTGAGAAGCTTCCTCACTGGTGGCGAGACCCTAACGGTGGAGTTCAAAAGGGAGGCTAACGATGGCGATCTCGTTGAAGCAGTTGTCTGCTTGGCCAACGGCAGCGGGGGGCACCTGCTTGTCGGGGTTGATAACAACCGGCAGGTCATAGGCTCGGAGCCGAGGCACGGCACCCGCACAGATCCTTCCCGTGTTGAGGCGCTGATACTCAGCCGCACCAGGCCGGCTGTTCACGTTTCGGTGTCCATCACTTTGGTCGACCAGGGTGAAGTGCTCATAATCGATGTTCCCAGTGCTGCCACGGTGGTTGCAACCAGCGACGGGAAATATCTCCGGCGGGCCATTGATATGAATGGTTCTCCGCACTGTCTGCCGATGGAACCCCACGAGGTGCTGGCTCGGGCCAGCAGCGTGGGCGCCCAAGACTTTTCTCAAATTCCAGTGCCGGATGTGCACTTGGACGATCTCTCCCCCATCGAAGTGGAGCGTTTCCGACAAATCGCAGGCAGCGGCGGCGACACGGCTCTGGCAACCCTTTCGGATATAGACCTGTTGAGGGCTTTGCGCCTCCTGACTCTCAACGACGAGTTAACAATCGGGGCTGTTCTGTTGTTTGGAACGAAGGAATCCATCAGGCGCAAGCTTCCCGCCTATGAAGTCGGGTTTCAGGAGCTTGAGGGCCTCGAAGTTCGCAACTCCGAGACCAACAACGTCCCGCTCCTACGGGCGATGAATGAGCTGTTCGAGCGAGTAATGGCACGCAATCCTGAAGAAGAGATCCAGGTTGGACTTCTTAGGGTTCCCCTCCCACGGTTCGCCGAGGTGACGGTCCGCGAGTTGATAGCCAACGCGCTGGTACATCGCGACTACGCGGCCGCTGGCGCCACCCTGATTGAGATCACCGAAGAGCATCTCAGGATCTCCAACCCTGGTGGGTTCCCGGATGGCATCACCACTTCCAACCTACTGACCACCCCGCCCCGGTCGCGCAATCCCGCGCTGGCCGATGCCTTCAAGCGTGCCGGTCTGGTCGAACGGACCGGACGGGGAATCAACCGGGCGTTGCAGAGCCAACTTGCCTTGGGGAGATCGGCCCCCGACTACAGCAGAAGCAACACCTCTACCGTTGTGGTACAGGTCCGACCGGGTCCCGCCGACAAGGAGGTCGCCGGGTTCGTAGCCGAGGCCCGCCAGCGGGGTGAGGAGTTTTCCCTTCGAGATCTTCTCACTTTGCACGAGATTCGCACCGAACGGCGCATCACCACCGCACGAGCCGCCGAGCTGTTCCAAGTGGAGCCACAAGAAGCGCGCCATGTTCTCAATCGCCTGGCCGACCGTGGTCTCCTCGAAACCCGGGGCCGCACAAGGGGCCGCACCTACCACCTTCCCGCTGCCCTCTATCGGCGTTTCGGGGAACCGGTCCAATATCAACGCGTCAGAGGTTTCGACCGCATCCAACAGGAACAGATGGTGGCCTCTTTTGTGGACCGCCAGGGTTCAATCAATCGCAGGGAAGCCGCAGAACTATGCCGTGTCACTCCCGCACAGGCAAGCCGGCTCCTGCGACGCATGCGAGACGACGGAAGACTCAAACTAATCGGACAACGACGGACCGCCCACTACGTAAGACCGGCTCAGAGCGAGACCACGAAGTAAGCAAACAGGTGTCACCAACATCTGAACCAGGCGGGTAGTCAAGACGGGGTGGTCCTTGACCATCCAGACCGCTAGCCATCACACACCGGCGAAGTCACCCACTAACGGTTCGGATCAGCTACTTCCCCTATGTGAACTTATGTTTACTTTTCTGAGCCGGTTCCGGCGTCAGACAGCAGTCCTGACAGCCCTGGCACTGGTGGCCAGTGTCCTGGTCGCCGTACCAGTGGCGGCTGCTGACGACCCGCCGAAAGCGGACTATGAGGCCACGTTCTCGGCGTGTGTTGGTGGAGCAGCGGGTGACGCTGGTTTTACTGATGTTCCGTCGGGTCATGAGAACGCGGGTGACATCAACTGCATCGCCTATTACGGGATCACCCAGGGCACATCGGCGACCACGTACTCGCCGTTTATGTCGGTCACTCGTGAGCACATGGCCCTGTTCTTGACCCGTTTGGCTGGTCTGGTCGACATTGACATGGCTTCTGATCCTGATGATGCGGGTTTCACCGACATTGGTGAGTTGTCTGCCGAGTCGCAGACGGCGATCAATCAGTTGGCCGATCTTGGTATCACCCAGGGCACTTCGACTACCACCTATTCGCCTGAGGATTCGGTGAAGCGTGGTCACATGGCGTTGTTCATCGCCAGGTTGATGGATCAGATGGACCCAATGGCCGACGGTGAAACCGAGTACGGGTATACCCCCGAGGAAGTGGTTGATGTCCCTGACGGTGACGATGCCGATGAGGAGCCCGATAAGACTGTGCAGTCGCCTTTCACCGACTTGCAGAGTTCGACCAAGGAAGCTTATGACGCGATCACCGCGTTGTGGGAGTTGGGTGTTGCTTCGGGTATCTCCGACACGTCCTATATTCCGGATGCCAATATCACCCGTGCTGCCATGGCCGATTTCATGGCTGGCGTGTTGGATCACTCCAACGCCCGTCCGGCCGGTGTGACCATCCAGGCTGCCAGCACATCGGGCTTCGGCGCCATCTCTACCACCATTGCTGTGTCCTATCGGGATGACATGTTCGCTCCGATGGTCGATGTGTCCGTCAAGGTCTTCGACAGCGATACGGTTGGTTCGTTCAACGAGGACGGTGGGTGCACAACGGCTTCTGACTGCGCGTGGACCGATGACGAGTCGCTGACCGACGTTTCGGGCAACATTTTCCAGGACGGTATCGCTGAAAACGGGAAGATGAACACCTACTACGCGTGGATGGGTGATGCCGACGCTGATGAGAACGACTTCGACGTCGACACGTCCCCCCATGCGACGGTCACGTTGTCTTCCACCACTGATGCTGTGAACCTGAAGGTCACTACTGACATCAACGAGAACTCCACCGGTGGGAACACCGAGGACATTGACGGTGATGGCAGTGTCACCCTGACCGCGCAGTTGGTCGACGGTAATGATGATCCGGTGGCCAAGTCCGGTGTGGAGGTCAGTCTGGTCGTGGTCCAAGGCGGGCAGACCCTGCATCCGGCGCCTGCTTCGATCAAGACCAATGATGACGGGCAGGTGACCTACACCACCGGCGGTCCGAAGTCCACCAAGGGCGACCAAGATCGGAATAGGACCGACACGGTTCAGTTCCGGGCCGATGTGAACGGCAATGGCGAACTCGACGACGCTGCTACTGATATAAGTGATCCATCTGAGCAGGTGACAGCGACGATCTTGTGGACGGACACTGATCCGACGCTGGTTAGCGCCACAAGCGTCATCCCCGCAGCAGGTGATTTGCCCGAAGAGAGTCGGACGGCTGTGGGTACCGGTAAGGGAAGCACTGATCCTTACGCTTTCTTGAGCGGCCAGGACAGGGTGACCATCCGAGCCACGGTGTCGTTCTACGACCAGTACGGCAACCCCGCCGGCAAGGGCCAAAATGTGGAGATCACCATCGGCGAAGCGCCCGACAATTCCGACACGAGGACCGTGAGCAGCAGAGGCATGGCCAGGTGGACCCGCACCCTTGCCGGGTCTTTGGGCACTCCCGTAGCGGTGAGCTACAACATCGTCACGATCAACGATGACGGCACTACCGCTGATGTTGCTGATGCTCCGGATGTTGCGAACACTTCGGTGATCGCAGTGAGACACGCCGATGACGACAGCACCCGCGCTGCTACTGAAATCGAGGCGGTCTACGACAAGGAGGACCGTTTCCTCATCGCCACCGCCGGTTCGATCGGTGCACTGTACAGCTACGATGACGGCGACACCTTCATCAACGGCATTAGCGGCCACGCTGACGTAGGCAAGCGCATCACTCTTGACCAGTTCGAGGGACTGATCAAGGCAGGCGCTGGCGACACTGCAGGTACTGTCGAGGTCGTGTTCTACGACGACGACGGTGTCAGCATCTTCCGAGTCACCGCTGCCGGTTCATAAACAGTAAACGTTCGACTATTTGAAGGAGGCTCCCCCCGGGGGGCCTCCTTCTCTTAACCACCAGACTCCGACCGACCATCCCCGAGGTTCATCAACGAATTGCCATGGGCTCGATGACTACAGAAGCCGACTGGCCGTTCCGGATCGGCGGGTCCCTCCTGAGAGGAAGGCGACTGCATCGTGAGGTCGAATCTGTGGCGGCTCAATCACAGTACGGGTGGGGACACACCATCGACTTCGGTCCATACCGGGCGGAGGGCTTTCTTGGTACCGACTATCTGAAGGTTGTTGGTACTCTCGACGCTTTGGGCTGGTGGCCCTCCACCCTGGATGGCATGGTCGTGGCGGATGTCGGCTGTTTCACCGGTGGTATCACCGCGTTGCTGGCCCACAGAGGCGCCGAGCAGGTGGTGGCGGTGGACGAGGTGGCCGCCCATCTGGAACAATGCCGATTGGTGGTGAACACGTTCGGGATGGGTGACCGGGTGGACCTGGTGCACGAGTCGTTGTTTTGACCTGCCAGGGCTGTTGCTGGCGGGGAGTCTCGATCTGATACTCCTGAGCGGGGTGCTCTATCACCTCAGCGACATGCTGGGACTCTACGCTCTGCGCACCCTGTTGAGACCGGGCGGAACTCTCATCATCGAGACCAACGCTGTCCACGACGACCTGCACTACTATGCTAATTTCGGAAGGTTCTTCGCTGGGATGTGGTGGCAGCCCACCACTCTCTGCGTGCAGGACATGTGCGAGATGATGGGGTACGAAGCGGTGGAGACCTACCCCTACGTGCCCTACAGATGCCTGGCGCGAGCGGTGCGCATCGAAGAGGAACCTTCGTTCCGTCGGGGCTTCAACTGGCCGTTTCCCGACATAGCCGACGCCGTTCCCCGCACCGTGGACGCACGGATCATGGCCCCCGCGGAGTTTCCCCCTCCTTCCAACTAACTCTCATAGGCGCCACACACCAGTCAGACCTCAGGTTCCCCAACCTCCCAAGACCCAGCGATTCAGTGTTCAGTTCCGGCCAAGGACCAAGGCACCTTACAGGGCAGCGGACCTGGTGACCCTGAATTCGCTCGATCCTTCCCGGTCGTAAGTAACGATGTCGATCGTGGCCGGGTTGTCGTCGTCTTCGAATGGGGTGAGCAACGCCTCGAACTCGTCGATCGTGATCACCCTGTCACCAGCCTTGAACGTGTCCCCAGGCTTGTAGTAGAAAAGCAGATTCGCGTCGAGGTTGCCACGGCCCACTTCTGTCGTGAAGCGGTTCTGTCTCGGGAAGAAGGTGTGGATTCCCAAGTCGTCACCGGCGTCCTTGGATGTAGCAACCGTCACCAGTTGGACGAACACATCTTCAGGATCATCAACTCCGGCCGGGAGATCGACGCCGTCACCGGTGGGGTCTGCAGTGAAGGTCACCGGCACAGGGAAACCGACTTCCTCGTGTTGCAACCGGGCGCTCCGGGTGCCGGTGCCCGACCCATTTACTGAGGCGGAGAGGTCCTGTGTCCCGATGGTCATCTCCACCTGCTGACCGGCGCCTGCCCGATGACCAAACCCATACTGGTCATACAGGGTGATCGAGGCCCTGATGGACACGTCACCATCTTCTTTGACGATCACATAATCGGGCGCCCTTGCCACAGCCCTGTGGGTCTGGGAAGCCTCCTCGCCCCACTCTATGGTCACCACCACGTCAGACAGATCGAGATCGGCGAGTTCGTCACCGACATAAGTGAAGGTCACCTCATCGACTCTGGTCTGATTGGGAACACTCCTGCGGTCTTCGACTCCGTCCACCCTGAAGGTCGCTTGGCCCCCCTCGTCCGTAGTCAATAGGACTTCGTCGTGCCTCAATCGCTGGGTGCCATCAACAACCTGCTCTAAACCCACCTCGAAGTCGAACCCTGAGCGGGACAGGGGCCTGTCGTCCCGGTCGACCAACTGCAGAGTGAGAGTCACCCGCCTGGTCCGGCCAATGTGGACCTTGTTGCCGTCGGCATGTTCCCGAATGTCGGAGGTGACGCTGATCCCCGCGACGTCAGGTTGGGAGGTGACGGCGACGGTGGCTACCTGTACCGCGTCGGTGTCGAACTGCGCACCGAGGCTGGCGCCGATCCAGGCGTAATACACCCCGGTAGCCCCTTCTTCAAGCCGGGAGGTGGCCCAGATGTTTCCCTCGGGGTCGGTGGCCTTGTCATCGGCGTTCCAGGTGCAGTCGCCGGTCACCAATGCCGGAATGCAGGCGGCTTCCTCGTCCAGTGGTCCGCTCACCCCCTGGCTGCTGAACACATCCACCAACTGGCTCGCCACCGGACCGAAATCGGTGTCCCGTAGGGAGACCATCAACACCACGTCGGTGGGTCCGTATTCGGAGATCCTGGCGGCCTTGACGCTCAGACCCGCCGGGCGCAGGCCGGAATGGTCGAGCACGGCAGCCATGAAATCGGCCATGGTCCCGCGGGTAATGTCATCCGAGGGTCTGTAAGTCCCTTCGGTGACATCCTCCACAACCCCCAATTCGTACAGCCGGTTGATGGTGTCGAATGTGTCCTGCGAGACCCCCTCTAGGTCGGTGAATGGTGCGTCCACCATTCTGAGGGAGGTGTCAACCACATCGGCCGGGGTGTAGCCGAGTCGGTGGCCCCCGTGGGCCGGAGGTTCCATCCTGTCCATCAACCGGGCGATGAACAACGCCATCTGCCAACGGGCGACCGTATCACCGGGCGAAAAGGTCGTGGCCGAGGTCCCCTTGGTAATCCCCAGCCCGACCAACTGGTTGATAGCGAGGCGGGATCCGGCGTCTAGGTGGCCGATGTCTGAGAATGGGGAGTCGCCGGCAGGGGGAATGTCGATCCCGACCCGGGTGGCCAGGCGGATCAGGAACAACGCCATGTGTTCGCGGATCACCGGATCAGCGGGTGAGTAGGTTGTGGTCGAAGTCCCCTTGGTAATCCCGAAATAGGCGATGCAGTTGATGTTGTCCGCCTGAGATTGATTGCCGGGCAAGTCATCGAAGCCGGAGGCAGGTATGCCTTCGCAGGCGTCGAATGCAGACAGGTAACTCGGCGAGGGAGAACCATCCACAGCAGAGATCGGAGCAGCGAATACAAAACCAGCCACCAGCAGGAAGACGGCAACTACAGCCACATTACGTCTAGGAGAGAAAAACACCATGTCCTTGACCTTTCGCATTCATGGCACTATACCAATCCCTCAGTCCGGTTTTAGACGGAGATCATGACTCCTGCCAACGTTCCCGCGCCGGAGGAGTCCTCGGTCAAACGCCGGTTTGTGCAGGCCCTATTGCGCTCTTTGACCGCCCCAGTACTCGACAGTGTGGTTGAGTCTCAGGCCGCAGGCTGACTGCGGTGAAGACACCGTCCGGAGGAGTGAAGTCGAACCATTGGTCATGTCCCCAGCAAACCACCCCGCCGTTGGTGCGGATGGCACAGTTGTTGTTCCATCCGCTGGCAACGAACTGGTACTGACCCGGGGGAGGTTGTCAGGTGGCCTGGCCCTCTCGCGTGCTCCAGCAGGTGACCCTTGCCGGACCACAGAAACCACATAAGTTCATATATTTGGGGCTGGCTTATCCCGCCGAAGCGATCGGCTTTTGCAGAAGTAGAGATCCCCAGGTTTGGCGGATTGTATTGGATTAGCTTTAGCCGAACCCTATCTCCATACTCAGGCGGGGTCCGACCCGGACCGGAGGAACAACCAGCCTCAGAGTGGATTTAAGCTAAGTCGCTTTGATCTTCCATCTCCTGGCCGCGGCTGTGCATTTCCCATAGCTCTTCGATGCGGTAGGAAATGTCTGGGCGGAGGAGAAAGCGGCCGTAGCCCTCTTCCAGCAGGTCGTAGAGTTCCTCCTTGGACTGGATGCCCGAGTTTTCGATCAGTATGAGTATGTCTTGTCTGTCAACAGCCCGGGCGGCGAATAGTTTCATAGCCAGCACGTATTTGGCTGGGGCCGCATACAGACGCAGCCTCGTACCGTCGAACACCAGACTGGGATCCTTCATCTCCAACTGAGGCGCGGCAACCTTGGCGGCATCGTTGAACCAACCGGGTTCCAGCTCTTGGCTGTCGACCTCCACTCGTCTGATGGCTTCCTGCAACTGTGGGGTCATTCCCTCGGACACCACATCTATGTCGTTGGTGATCCGCCGCTCGTCCCACAACAGTGCTATCGCAGCGCCACCCCCGATCATCAGATCGTGGTAGCGGGACGTGAGGGTCGCAAGTTCCTCGTCAACCTTGCGTATGAAATACCTGAGCCGGTCGCGGTCTAATCCCAAGGGAGCCACCAGTCCGGTGTGCCCTTGTCCAAAAGCCTGTGATGAAAAAATATTCGATGGTTCACGCATGTCGCCGGAGATCGTTTTCGGTCCCGGTTCCATAAGTAGGAACCGGGTGGGTCAGCGAACACCACCCAATCCCGCGGTGCCCTGTGTTCCCACACCCACTCGGGTACCGGCAGGCCCTTACGAACTGCCAGTGCATGAACCACCGATGCGATGGTAGGCAGAAGCCGCCAATCAGTTCCCCGGTGAGCAGGTGGATCAGCGATCAACGCTGTTGGATCGGTAGCGCGATTCCAATCCGCCACAAACTGGATCAGCGCAAACCGATAGGCGTCAAACCAATCATCCTCGTCCATCATGGCCGGCAGGTCGGAGGCGCACAACCGTTTTCGAGACGCCCGGTCCGGATCCGCGACACGCTTCTCCGGCCGCCACGGCAACTCGGTTTTGGCAATCCTCCAAGGTCTTGTCACGGTTACAGAGGCTACAGCGACTAGTCGCCTCCCACCCTCCGGTTCTGCGATCCCACCCATCCCTGCTCCGACAGATACCTTTTGGCCGATTGGCTCTATGTGAACTCATGTTTACTTTTCTGAGCCGGTTCCGGCGTCAGACAGCAGTCCTGACAGCCCTGGCACTGGTGGCCAGTGTCCTGGTCGCCGTGCCGGTGTCGGCTGCTGATGACGATCCGAAAGCGGATTACACGGCGACGTTCTCAGCGTGTGTTGGTGCGGGTTCGTCGGATTTCACCGATGTACCGGCGAATCATGAAAACGCGGGTGATATCAACTGTATCGCATACTATGGGATCACCCTGGGCACCTCGCCTTCTACCTATTCGCCATTGATGAGCGTTACGCGCGAGCACATGGCCCTGTTCTTGACCCGCCTGGCCGGGTTGGTAGGAATCGAAGTGGTTTCCGATCCTGATGATGCGGGGTTCACCGATATCGGTGACTTGTCGGACGAGTCACAGACCGCGATCAACCAGTTGGCCGATCTTGGGATCACCCAGGGAACGTCTGATACCACCTATTCGCCCTCTGATCCTGTGCAGCGTGGTCACATGGCTTTGTTCATCAGCCGTTTGATGGATCAGATGGATCCGATGGCCGAGGACAGCGACACCCCGTTTGGGTATACCCCGTCTGATGTTGGCGAAACGAATGTGATAGACAGCGACGACGATAATGCTCTGGATGAGCCTGGTGAGGCGTTGTCGCCGTTTACTGATTTGGGTTCGACCACCAAGACCACTTATGACGCTATAACGGCGTTGTGGGAGTTGGGTGTCGCTTCTGGGCTTTCTGACACAGCGTATGGTCCGGCGGCTTCGATCACTCGGGCTTCGATGGCCGGTTTCATGGCTGGGGTGTTGGACCATTCCAACGCCCGTCCGGCGGGTGTGAGCATCCAAGCGTCCACAAGCTGGGATTTCGGCACTTTCAGTCCCACAGTTGCGGTGTCTTATCGTGACGCCAGTTTCGCTCCCATGGTTGATGTGTCTCTCAAGACCTTCTCATCTGATGATGTGGGGGCGTTCACCGAAGACGGCAAGTGCGAAATGGCTGCTGAGTGTGCGTGGACCGACGATGAGTCTTTGACCGATGCTATGGGCAACATCTACATCGAAGGTAGCGTCGCCGACGGGGAGATGAACACCTACTATGCGTGGATGGGCGATCCCGACGCTGACGACAACGACTTTGTTGAAGGCATGTCAGACGAGGCTTCGGTTACCTTGTCTTCCACCACTGATGCCACCGATCTGAAGGTCACTACTGACATCAACGAGAACTCCAGACGTGGGAACACGATGGACATCGACTCCGGTGATGATGTGACCCTCACCGCTCAACTGGTTGACGGTACCGGTGCTCCGGTGGCCAAGTCCGGTGTGGAAGTCAACATCCGCGTACAGCAAGGCACTGACATCCTATATCCGGCACCCGCTTCGGTGAAGACCGACGATGATGGCAAGGTGACCTACACCACCAGTGGTCCCAAGTCCACCAAGGGCGCTGTCGATGTTGACAGGGTCGACATCATCACCTTCTCATCCAATGTTGACGGAACTGGTGATGCTCCCGCGAATGATGAGACTGACCCTACAGACGAGACAGTAGCAGTTGGTCCTAATGATGAGACCGTGGCAGCCACGATCGTGTGGACAGACTCTGAACCCACTTTGATTGCGGCTGCCGAGGTCACCGCCGATGGTGGCGGCACGATTTCTCGGGCGACTACGGGTAAGGGTGTGGGAAGTGCTCCTGCTTATGCCCTTCGGAATAGCAAGAACGAGGTTTCCATCCGTGCTTCGGTGACGTTCTACGACCAGTACGGCAACACCATCGGCAAGGGCAACTCGGTCTTGATCACCATTGCCGGCGCCGACCCTGCACGTCGGACTATCAGTAGCAGAGGTGTGGCCAGTTGGCGTGCCACGGTTGTGCAAGCCACCCTGGGCGGCTCGGTTGCGGTGACCTACACCGAATTGCAGGATTCCGCCGGCGGGGCCCTGACTATTCCAAGCGTTACCGGCGGAGCCTCGGTGCTGGCGGTGGAACATGCTCCGGATGACAGTTCCAACGACGCCGATGACATTGATGCGGTTTACGGTGACGAAGATCGTTTCCTGATCGACGGTTTGTTGTACACCTACGACTCGGATGATGTTTTCATCACCGACTCCGGTACCGACGTTAACGGTAAAGTGCTCGATCTGGCCGAGTTCGAAAAGGAGATCGGCACCAACCTAGAAACTATTGCAACGGCTGCCAATATCGAAGTCGTGGCCTACGACGACGACGGCAGAAGCATCTTCCGCGTAGTAACCGCCGCAAACTAGAACTCCTTATTCACCTACCAAATTGGTGGAGGCTCCCCAACCGGGGAGCCTCCACTACTTTTGGGTTTGGGTGTTTGGGTTACGAGCTGGCTAGGCGGAATATGCTGGATCTGTCGTCGTCATAAACAACTACATCAACATCCGCAGTTGTATCAGCACCGAGATCCCGTTTCTCCAGTTCACTCACGAACTTAGCCATGTCGATAATGCCACCTGATCCATCAATATAGGTGTCGTCCGAGTCGTAACTGTACAACACGGCCGATCCACCGGACACAGCTCCGATGAACTTGTTCTCGTCCTTCAACAGTTTGCTAACCGCAACCCCGGCCGCGGGAGTGTCATCCGCTGCAGTGGACACCACTGGAATTGACCCGTCCGTAGCGTCAGTCACACCGGGATCCGCTCCGAGTTGATTCGTATCCCCGTCTTTGGGTCTGACATCGGTGATATCAATAACGATCGCCGGATTGTTGTTAGAGTCTATCTTCGAGCGGTTAAATCTTGCCTGACCACGGCTGTTCACCCGCTCAGCACCTTGCGCTTCACCATCGATTGTGACTATAACACGAAGACCGGTGCCCGCAGGGTTGCCGTACATGTCGTACAGGGTCACGGTGGCGTTGCCGTCCACTACTAAGTTGGCGTTGTCCATGTAGATGACAGCATATTCGGGAACAGTGATGGATGACTTGTTAGCCGTACCATGATCATCATCTCTCCAGATGACCGTCATGGTTACATCAGTATCTCCGGGTCCGTCAAACACGACAGTGTCCTGTACGTTGTCGTCGTTTTCGTCTGCGTCGGTGTTCGGAGCCTCAACGGTGAAGGTGGCCTGCCCGGAGTCATCGGTTTTCACAGTGGCCGTACTCCGATTCACAATCTCACTGTGTTCATAGCTGCCGCTTTCGTCACTGTCGACAGCCCTAGTGAAGGTGACCATGATTGACTGACCGGGTTTCAGCACATCAGAAGCATTATCAGCAGCTCCGTCGTTGAGTTGAACGGTGAAAGTCACACTATCGGTCACATCAACATCCACCGTGCCTGGATCAGCGTTTTCGTTGATATCAGACTCGACAGCAAAACCCGCCGCGTCTGTCTTTGCAGAAACAGTGACTGAAACGTGTGTCACATCATCAGCATCGAAATCGTCGTCGCCCACCCAAGCGTATTGCATGATCTCGTTTCCAGCTTCCACCGAAACCTCGATAGGCATATTTCCGTTGGTGTCAGTGACATCATCATCCCCATTGCAGTCCGTGGGTGTACAGACTCCGCTTTCGTCATCAATAGTCGCACTCTGGGTGTCAGCGGTTCCTTTCGAGCCGGTGTGGAAGAATTTGATAGTCATGTCTTCCACAGGCGCGAAGTTGTCATTGCGGTAGGACACCACAACAGTGTCATCTAGTGCACCGAAACTAGTCCCGTCTACAGCCTGAGCGCTCAAACCTGACGGACGTGCGTTGGAATGATCCAACACACCGGCCATGAAGCCAGCCATCGCCGCGCGGGTGATCGAAGCAGAAGGGTTAAAGGACGTTTCAGATACACCCGAAGCGACTCCCAACTCCCACAATTGAGTGATAGCATCGTAGGCAGACTTGGTAGCCGAACCTAAATCGGTAAACGGCGAACCAACAACGTCGTTCTCCAATTCTGCCACATCATCGGGAGTGTACCCATAGGGGTTCTGATCGACTTCCATCGGGTCCATCAGATTCATCAACCGGGAGATGAACAAGGCCATGTGATCGCGTTGCACGGTGTCAGCCGGTGAATAGGTGGTGTCAGATGTACCCTGGGTGATTCCAAGGTCAGCCAATTGAGCAATCGCTGTCTGTGACTCATCGCTCAGATCCCCAACATCGGTAAACGAATGGGAAGGATCAGAAGCAACCTCGATCCCCACCAAACCGGCCAGGCGTGTTAGGAACAGGGCCATGTGCTCACGGGTAACCGACATCAACGGTGAATAGGTAGTAGCTGAGGTGCCCTTGGTGATCCCGTAGTAGGCGATGCAGTCGATGTCACCCGCGTTGGCGTGACCATCGGGAACATCAGTGAAACCGGCGTCCTCCGCCGCGGCACCAACACACGCCGAGAACGTGGCCGGACGATCAGCCTCCGGGTCGTCAGCAGCTGACACTGGGACGGCGACCAGGACGCTGGCTACTAGTGCCAGGGCTGTCAGGACTGCGGTCTGACGCCGGAACCGGCTCAGAAAAGTAAACATAAGTTCACATAGGGGAAGTAGCTGATCCGAACCGTTAGTGGGTGACTTCGCCGGTGTGTGATGGCTAGCGGTCTGGATGGTCAAGGACCACCCCGTCTTGACTACCCGCCTGGTTCAGATGTTGGTGACACCTGTTTGCTTACTTCGTGGTCTCGCTCTGAGCCGGTCTTACGTAGTGGGCGGTCCGTCGTTGTCCGATTAGTTTGAGTCTTCCGTCGTCTCGCATGCGTCGCAGGAGCCGGCTTGCCTGTGCGGGAGTGACACGGCATAGTTCTGCGGCTTCCCTGCGATTGATTGAACCCTGGCGGTCCACAAAAGAGGCCACCATCTGTTCCTGTTGGATGCGGTCGAAACCTCTGACGCGTTGATATTGGACCGGTTCCCCGAAACGCCGATAGAGGGCAGCGGGAAGGTGGTAGGTGCGGCCCCTTGTGCGGCCCCGGGTTTCGAGGAGACCACGGTCGGCCAGGCGATTGAGAACATGGCGCGCTTCTTGTGGCTCCACTTGGAACAGCTCGGCGGCTCGTGCGGTGGTGATGCGCCGTTCGGTGCGAATCTCGTGCAAAGTGAGAAGATCTCGAAGGGAAAACTCCTCACCCCGCTGGCGGGCCTCGGCTACGAACCCGGCGACCTCCTTGTCGGCGGGACCCGGTCGGACCTGTACCACAACGGTAGAGGTGTTGCTTCTGCTGTAGTCGGGGGCCGATCTCCCCAAGGCAAGTTGGCTCTGCAACGCCCGGTTGATTCCCCGTCCGGTCCGTTCGACCAGACCGGCACGCTTGAAGGCATCGGCCAGCGCGGGATTGCGCGACCGGGGCGGGGTGGTCAGTAGGTTGGAAGTGGTGATGCCATCCGGGAACCCACCAGGGTTGGAGATCCTGAGATGCTCTTCGGTGATCTCAATCAGGGTGGCGCCAGCGGCCGCGTAGTCGCGATGTACCAGCGCGTTGGCTATCAACTCGCGGACCGTCACCTCGGCGAACCGTGGGAGGGGAACCCTAAGAAGTCCAACCTGGATCTCTTCTTCAGGATTGCGTGCCATTACTCGCTCGAACAGCTCATTCATCGCCCGTAGGAGCGGGACGTTGTTGGTCTCGGAGTTGCGAACTTCGAGGCCCTCAAGCTCCTGAAACCCGACTTCATAGGCGGGAAGCTTGCGCCTGATGGATTCCTTCGTTCCAAACAACAGAACAGCCCCGATTGTTAACTCGTCGTTGAGAGTCAGGAGGCGCAAAGCCCTCAACAGGTCTATATCCGAAAGGGTTGCCAGAGCCGTGTCGCCGCCGCTGCCTGCGATTTGTCGGAAACGCTCCACTTCGATGGGGGAGAGATCGTCCAAGTGCACATCCGGCACTGGAATTTGAGAAAAGTCTTGGGCGCCCACGCTGCTGGCCCGAGCCAGCACCTCGTGGGGTTCCATCGGCAGACAGTGCGGAGAACCATTCATATCAATGGCCCGCCGGAGATATTTCCCGTCGCTGGTTGCAACCACCGTGGCAGCACTGGGAACATCGATTATGAGCACTTCACCCTGGTCGACCAAAGTGATGGACACCGAAACGTGAACAGCCGGCCTGGTGCGGCTGAGTATCAGCGCCTCAACACGGGAAGGATCTGTGCGGGTGCCGTGCCTCGGCTCCGAGCCTATGACCTGCCGGTTGTTATCAACCCCGACAAGCAGGTGCCCCCCGCTGCCGTTGGCCAAGCAGACAACTGCTTCAACGAGATCGCCATCGTTAGCCTCCCTTTTGAACTCCACCGTTAGGGTCTCGCCACCAGTGAGGAAGCTTCTCAGCTTGGATTCTTCCATGTAACGCCATTATACGCGTATCACTTTGCGCGTTTGTATAGCTTTGCGAAAACAGCCCTTTTTTTGCAAACATCGCAAAACACCAACCCTGTTGCAGCGCTCAGCGACGGGGGCGGCGTATTCCTCGGTGTTCCCAGTCGCCTCCCAGAGCCGTGGAGACCACTTCTTCCGACCGGGTGGGTTGTGCTCCCACCGTGGGGTCCACTTCGCCCCCCTCGACAACGGTGTTGGTCAGAGTTCCCAAACCATCCACTTCCACCGTCACCACATCACCCGGCTCGACGGGTCGGGAGTTGGCGGGGGTGCCGGTGAGGATCAGATCCCCGGGCTCCAGGGTGATGGTGCGGGCCAGGTCGGCCACCAGGTAGGAAAAGTTCCAGATCATCTCGGCGGTGTTCCCCTCCTGTCGCAGGTACCCGTTCACATAGGTGCGGATGCCCTTGCTAGCCGGGTCCCAGTCTGCGACCACCCCCGGACCCACCGGGCATAGGGTGTCGGACCCCTTGACTCGCAGCATGGAGCCGGCGTCGGTGTCCCGAAAGTCGTGAATTCCGAAGTCGTTGGCGATAGTGTAGCCCCCGATGTACTCGGTTGCCTGTTCTCGGCTCACATTCCGGCACTTTCTCCCGATCACCAGGGCAATCTCACCCTCGTAGTTGAGAAACCGGCATCCCTTGGGGCGAACCACCCGCCCTTGGTGGGCGTTGAGTGAGTTGACCGGCTTGTGGAAATAGGTGGGAGTGGCCGGGGTGGGCAACATGTATTCCGCAACCCGGCTTCGGTAGTTGAGGTGGATGCAGATGATCTTTTGCGGAGTCACCGGCGGAAGGTGGACCGCCTCCGACACAGGCACCGTGCGCCCGTCCTCGGCCACCAGTTCCGAACCCTCCACGAACACCGAGACAGCCTCCCCCTCCAACCGGATCCTGCGCCGCTCCATGGGCCTTATCGGTCCACGTCTCCCATCACGGGATCAAGCGATGCGATGGTGGCGATGGTGTCGGCCACCATCGAGTCGGCCAGCATCACCGGCAGAGCCTGCAGGTTGTAAAAGGACGGCGCCCGGATGTGGCATCGCCAAGGTTTTCCGCCCCCGTCGGAAACCAGGTAGCACCCAAGCTCACCCCGGGGAGATTCCACCGCCGCATAGGTTTCTCCCGCCGGCGCCCGAAAGCCCTCGGTGAATATCTTGAAGTGGTGGATCAGGGCTTCCATGGACTCGTCGATCCGCGCCCGGGGCGGCGGGGTGACCTTGCGATCATCCACCCGATAGTCACCGGACGGCATCATTTCCGCGGCCTGCTCCACGATGCGAAGCGACTGGATGATTTCCTCCACCCTCACCCGGTATCGGTCGTACACATCCCCGGCGGAACCCACCGCCACGTCGAAGTCGTACTGGTCGATCCCGCTGTATGGAAACACTTTGCGAAGATCCCAGTCCACCCCCGTGGCGCGCAGGATCGGGCCGGTGATGCCATAGGCTCGACATTCCTCGGCGCTGATCACTCCCACCCCCTGGGTGCGGGACAGCCAGATGGGGTTGTCCCGCAACAGGTCGTCGTATTCGACCAACCGTTTGGGAATGGTTCGCAGAATCTGCGCAACATCCCCCCGCCATCCGGGCGGAAGATCGGCCGCCACCCCTCCCGGACGGATGAAGTTGTGGTTCATGCGCAGGCCGGTGGTCTTTTCGAAGAAGGCCAGGATCTGTTCCCGCTCCCGAAACCCGTACATCATCATGGAGATCGCCCCGATGTCCATGCCGTTGGTGGCCAGGGCCACCAGGTGAGAAGAGATCCGGTTCAGTTCGGTCATCAACACCCGGATGGCTGCCGCCCGCGGCGGGACCTCCACCTCCAGCAGTTGCTCGGTGGCTAGTGAGTAGGCCAATTCGTTGTGGAGAGGCGCAAGGTAGTCCATGCGGGTGACGTTGGTGGGACCCTGCATGAAGGTGAGGGTTTCGGCGGTTTTCTCCATTCCGGTGTGCAGGTAACCGATCACCGGCCGGCACCGTTTGATCACCTCCCCTTCCAATTCCAGTTGCAGGCGCAACACCCCGTGGGTGGACGGGTGTTGGGGTCCCATGTTGACGATCATCCGCTCGTCGTCGGACACCTCTTCCTCATACAGATAGTCATCGGTCACCACCGCACCCAACTGTTCACGAAGGCGGTATCCGGTCTCCTGGGCGGTCATCTCCTGCACACCCTCGCCGGTGGGGGTGGCGTCGGGTTCCTCCGTGCCCGACACCCACGTTTCCATCAGTGTTCGTCTGGCCATCAGATCACCTGGTGGGAGTCCTTGAACCGGACGGGAACCGAACCCACCGAAAAGTCCTTGCGCAGAGGATGGCCCTCCCAGTCGTCGGGCATCAGAATCCGGGTGAGGTCGGGATGACCCTCGAAAGTGATCCCGAACAGATCAAACACTTCCCGTTCGGGAAAGCCGGCGCCCGGATAAACCGAACACAGCGACGGAACCACCGGATCGTCTCCGGGAATCCCGGTGGTGATCCGAAGGCGTGCCCGATGCTGATGAGACAAGAGGTTCACCACCAACTGAAACCGGATGCGGCGCTTCCGATACCAGTCAACCGCAGTGACATCCGCGCACACCTCGAATCCGATGTCACGACAGGCCTCAGCCAGGCTGGCAAGGTGGGACCGCTCCACATCCACCAGCCATTCCCTTTCCGAGATCTCCCAGCGGGCCTCGGGGAACCGCTCCATCAGCGGGTCGAGCAAATGCGCCATCAGACGGTGGCTTTGCGTCCGGACATGATCTGGCGCTGCAGGGTGAGTATCCCGTGCATCAGGCTTTGGGGGCCGGGGGGACATCCGGGCACATACATGTCCACCGGCACCACCTGATCGACCCCCTGCACCAGGGCGTAGTTGTTGAACATCCCGCCGGTCGAGGCGCAGGCGCCCATGGAGATCACCCACTTGGGTTCGGGCATCTGGTCGAACACCTGCCGGAGCACCGGGGCCATCTTCTGGCTGACCCGCCCGGCCACGATCATCAGGTCGGCCTGACGGGGAGAGGCGCGGAACACCTCCATCCCGAAGCGGGCCAGGTCGTGGTGGGCGGTGCCGGTGGCCATCATCTCGATCGCACAGCAGGCCAAACCGAAGGTGGCGGGCCACATGGACTGGGTCTGTGCCCAGCGGGCCGCCCAGTCGATGGTGGTGGTTACGATGTTGCCCGGGGTGGACCTGCGGGCCACGGTCAGGTGGTCCCTTCGGTGGGAAGGTAGCGTCTGCGTCCGGGGACGTTCCAATCCAAGGCGCCCCTCTTCCAGACATAGATCAGGGTTTCGATCACAAAGAAGGTGAAAATGGCCATCGCTCCGATTCCAAACCATCCCAGGCCGTTGAAACGGGAAGCCCAGGCGAACAGAAAGATGATTTCCACGTCGAACACCACGAACAGCATGGCCACCAGGTAGAACTGGATGGGAAAGCGGGTGCTGGGCTCACCCTCGGCGATGATCCCGCACTCATAGGGCGCCAGCTTTTCGGGAGTGGGCCGATGGGGCGACATAAGCCGGGAGACCACCAGTGAAACCCCCACGAAGCCGGTGGCCAGCACCAGCATCACCGCCACCGGCAAATAGTCGACCAGTTCCATACCCGCTCCGAAAGTATACCCGCGACAAAAAGGGCTCGATTAAGCTTGACTTCGGAAGCAAGAGGGGATAAAGTGACGGGATAAGATGTCCTATGGGCATATATAACAGTTGAAGGGGGAACACAATGTCCACAAGCACCCAATTGCCGGAAGGGGACCTGGCGGCGCCCGCCACCACCGGACAGCTACTTCTGGTCAAGTCCGAACTGGAAGGCAAAGTCGACGGGGCAACTGCCGAACTCAACGCCAAGATCGACCGTGTCGCTTCCGATCTGAACTCCAGGATGGACCGGGCAACTGCCGAATTGACCTCCATAATCGAGAGTGTGCGGTCAGATCTTCAGATCGCGATCCGGGACGTGCATATCGCGATCAGAGATGTGCGACTCGGCACGAACCGTGTCATTTGGGTGGTGGCGGCCATCCTGGGGGCGGTCGGGATTCTGCTGCGCTATTTCTAGCCGTGGATGAGGCGCGAGAGTAGGCGATGTCTCCCAATACTCCGGCGTCGGAAGGGGACTCCGACGGGGCCCGCCACCACCAGCTGGATGCACCGCCGCATTACCAACCGGGGAGTGATGTGTCCATGGAATTTGCAGATTTCAGCGCGGAGTTCCAGGACTTCTTGAGACGAATGAAGCGGCAGGTCTGGTTGGCGTTCGGTAGTTATGGGGTGCTCCAAGTGCTGCTTTGGCTCTGGGACAAGATTTCAGCCTGAGGTAATACAACCGTCCTGAAGCTGTCGTGACCCCAGATCGGCAAATCTCATTTCGGTAACCTCTTAGGACCAATGACAAATCGGTTGACCGGCTTGACGGCCGGCATGCAGATCCCTTTCGGGGGCGACCGGGTGACGGTGGTGAGCGAGGAGTTGGCTTCCGGCTTCGCTCCCGGAGACCGGCTGGTGGTGGTGCAGGCCACCGGGGATCTGCTGCGCATCCCCTCAGCCGACTGGGATGTCGCCGCCCGCGCAGTGGATCGGGCCCATCACGCATTTTCGGCCCTTGGGGCAGTGACCGATCATCAGATCACAGGTTTCTATGAGGCGTTTGCTCGACGCCTGTCCGATGACTCCGCATTTGGTCCCATTTCCGAAGCCAACCGAGCGGACGTGGAGCAGGCCCGGGCCCAGGGTCGGACCACCACTCGCCTGGTGCTGTCGCCCAAGATGCGGGCCGACATGGTGGCCGGATTGCTCACCTGGAGAGACGCCTCCTCAGGACGGGGAGAAGTCATCGAAAAGGTCCCTCACACCGGGTGGGAAGCGCAGCTGGTGCGCTCCGGTTTGGGAGTGGTGGGGTTTGTGTTCGAGGGGCGCCCCAACGTGTTCGCCGACGCCACCGGGGTGTTGCGATCGGGCAACACGGTGGTGTTCCGCATCGGATCGGCGGCCTTGGGAACCGCCCGGGCAATAGTGAGACACGCCCTCGACCCCGCCCTGGCCGAGGCGGGATTGCCGGAAGGCGCCATCGGCTTGGTGGACAGCCCTTCCCATGCCGCCGGATGGGCGCTCTTTTCCCAGGCCAAGCTGTCTCTGGCGGTGGCCCGAGGATCGGGTCGGGCCGTCGGACAGCTAGGGGCGGTTGCTCGCCAAAGCGGCATCGCGGTGAGCTTGCATGGAACGGGTGGATCTTGGATGGTGGCCGGCCCCCACGCCGATCCGGCCCGCTTCGCGGCGGCCGTGCGTAATTCGTTGGACCGCAAGGTCTGCAACACCCTCAATGTGTGTGCCATCGTTGGTTCCCGATCAGAGGAACTGGCGCCGGTGTTCTTGGAGTCTCTAACCCGAGCAGCCGAGCACCGGGGCGTCAATCCCAAGCTGTGGGTGACTCCGGAATCTCAAGGGCTGGTCCCTGCCGAGTGGTTTCGTGCGGACTCTGTGACCAGGGCAGAGGGCAAAACGGTGGAACCCATCACAGAGCTATTGGCCAGGGATGAACTGGGGACCGAATGGGAGTGGGAGGAAAGCCCCGAGGTCACCTTGACCGTGGTGGACAGCGTGGAGCAGGGGGTGGAAATGTTCAATGCCCACAGCCCCAAGCTGGTGGCCAGCCTGATTGATGACGACCCCGCCGCCCAACAACGGTTCTACGACACCGTGGACTCTCCCTTCGTAGGCAACGGATTCACCCGCTGGGTGGACGGCCAGTTCGCCCTGGGACGCCCCGAACTGGGACTCTCCAACTGGGAAGAGGGCCGCCTGTTCGGGCGAGGAGCCGTTCTCTCGGGAGATTCGGTGTTCACCATCCGCACCAGAATGATCCAGCACGACCCCGATATTTGCCGATGAACCGCCCAGATCGAGCCGGTAGGAGTTGATTGTGAGACGCTTTTTTCGTTTTCTGTTGGGCCTGCGGGTCCAAACCAAGATTGCCATTGCGGTGATCGTTGTCGGGTTGGGGATCTTTGTGGTCGCCTACTTCGAACCACACAAATTGTGGATCGACGAGGAGGTCAACGAGGACTTTCCGGCGCCGGTGGCTGTGGCAACCACACCGGTAACCACGTCCCCTCCAACCACCGCGGCGCCCGAGAGCCCAGCGCCGGACACCACCACCGCGCCCGATCCGGTTGCCGCCACCACTTCGACCCAGACTGCGGGAGGGTCCGACGAGGAATCATCGACTAGCACCCAACCCACCGCTTCAGAAACCACCACGACCACCGCTGCGGCTCCCACGACCACCACCTTGCCTCCCACCACAACGGCGCCGGTTCCGCAAGGTCCGGTGCTCCTGTCCTCCTCGGAATGGATCAGCCTGGGACATCCCGGGACGGGCACCGTGTTGGTCTACCGGCAACCCGACGGCTCGCACGTGATCCGGTTCGAGAACCTGGACGTGTCCAACGGACCCGACCTGCTGGTGATTCTCTCTGCTTCGCCCCTGGTGGACGACCGGGGCGCCTATTCGGCAGTGGAGTACCTTTCGCTGGGGGATCTGAAGGGCAACCAGGGCAACCAGAACTACGAGGTGTCCGCCGATGTGAGCCTGGACGACTTTCAGACAGTGGCCATATGGTGTCGGCGCTTCAACTACACCTTCAACGCCGCCGATATCCATTCGCCGCCGGCGTGACACCGGCAGGAGGGCAGAGATAACAGCCGGTCACCTGTCGGGACCCATAAGGGCTAGGCCCGGGCCGGGACGGGTTCTGGAAATCACCCCGGAATCGGCCGGTTGGGAGTACGTGGCGTTCTCGGTGGTGGAGTTGCGGCCGTCCGAACCGTGGTCGGGATTGGAGGCTGATCGGGAAGTGGCCATCACCCCCCTCTCCGGCACCGGGCGGGTGACGGGGGATGGATTCGATGTGTCTATCAGGCGCAGGTCGGTGTTCGAGGAACTGGATCGGGTGGTCTACCTGCCGCCGGATACTCCTTTTGAAATCACGACCGACCGCTCTTTGGTGGTTGCGGTGGGTTCTGCTCCCGCGGCGGGACGGTATCCGGTTCGGGTGATCGACCCACAGGAGATGAAAGTGGAGCTACGGGGCGGTGGGCAGTCGTACCGTCAGGTGGTTCACACTTTGGCCTACCCCTTGCCCGCCGAACGGCTGATCCTCTACGAGGTGTTCGTGCCACGGGGGACTTGGTCGGGCTGGCCGCCGCACTGCCACGACGGGCGGGATGGCTCCCCCTACCTGGAGGAGGTGTATTACTTTCGGTTGGACCGCCCCGAAGGTTACGTAATGCATCGCAACTGGCGGACCGAGGAGGGGTTCGACGAGATCGTGGTGGCTGGCGACGGTGATGCGGTGCTGGTGCCCAAGGGCTATCACACTTCGGTGGCGTGCCCGGGCGCAAACATGTACTTCCTCAATTATCTGGCCGGCGAGTTGATCGGAGACGATCGGCGCACTCCCCCCTGTTTTGCCTCCGAACACACCTGGATAGAGGCCGACTGGTCCGCCGGAGCATGGGAGTTGCCGGTGGCAGGCATGGATCCGGGTTCCTGAATGAGCCTGGCCGATCTCACCCGCAACGGGCGCTTCGGGGTGTTGGCGATCGATCATCGCGACTCTCTCCGCAGCGTATTGGCTCCCGACGATCCTGGTTCGGTCACCCACCAAGCTCTGGTGGATTTGAAGCGGGACCTGGTGGCCGGGTTGTCCCATCTGGCCACCGGGGTCATGCTCGAGCCCGAGTATTCCCTGCCTCTGGTGTCAGAAGGGGCGCTCTCACCCGGGGTGGGTTTCACCATGGCCCTGGAAGCTCAGGGCTATATGGCAGATCCCGAGGTAGCGCCGGTCGGCCTGTTGGATGGCTGGTCGGTGCAGGCCGCGGCGGACAGCGGAGCGGCCGCAGCCAAACTGTTGGTGTTCTACCAGCCCGATCGCCCACATGCCGAACTTCAAGAGCGAGCCGTGACCGAAATCCTGGCCGAGTGCCGCCGGGTAGGTATCCCACTGATGTTGGAACCGATGTTCTATGGCCTCGCCGACCCTTCGGATCGTCCCCGGATTGTCCTGGAGACGGTGGAACGTTTCGCTCCGATGGGTCCGGATGTTTTGAAGCTGCCCTTTCCGGTTGATCCCGACCATGACACCGATCCGCACCGTTGGAAAGCAGCCTGCGCGGAGATCTCCGCCCGCTGCCAGATGCCCTGGACCCTGCTGTCAGGCGGCGGGGGATTCGAAAGTTACCGCTCGCAACTGGAAGTCGCCATGAGTTCAGGGTGTTCCGGGTTCACCGTCGGTCGAGCTCTCTGGGGTGAGGCCGCCCTTGCCCCCGCCTCAGAACGCCCGGAAATTATTGCTGATCTGATAGCTCCCCGCCTGGCGTCTTTGCGTGGTCTGGTGGTTAACGGGTACTTCGGAAATTAGTGGGGAGTGATGGTTGCGAGGAGTTTCCAGTTGGGTTTTCCGGCGTAGAGGAGTGCTCGGATTCGGTAGTTGTCGAAGTTCCGAAAACCGAATGCTGCTCGTTTGATCCGTTTGATCAGGTTGTTCAGTCCCTCGGTGGGTCCGTTCGTCACTTTCGAGTGATGCCAGTTGGTGATCTGGGTGGCCCACCTGCTGATGGTCCGTCCCAGGCGGTTCACCTCTGGAGGGAGTGACCGGTCCTGCAGATCCGAGGCCAGCTGCTGGGTGAACTCCCAAGCCAGTTGTGGGTCTCCGATCTGGTAGATGTCCCGGACGCTTTCCTTAGCCGACCAGGCATCCCGTACCTCTCCGTAGGGGTCACCAGCCCGTAACAAGCCCCGGAGGCGGGATTCGCCGTGGCTGTCGATCCTTTCATGGGCCATTATCAAAAGCCGTCGTATGCGATACAGCGGGTCGCGTTTGCGTCCCCGGTGTCCCAGTGTCTCGTTCTGCACCCGGGATCGGACCTGATCGACGGTGCGGTTAGCCAACCTGATGACATGAAACGGGTCAGCCACCTGAAAGGCGTGGGGCAACACCTGGTCGTAGGCCACCTGATAAGGGCCGGACAAGTCCAACACCGCCCACTTGATCGCCTCACGCCACCCCGCTGGTTGGTTCCGGAACCAACCAGCCGCGCCACCACTGCTTGGTACGCCACCGGCCCTTCTTCCAGAACAGGGTCTCGTCCACTCCCACCG